>NZ_MTQN01000010.1 GCF_001984195.1 Kribbella sp. ALI-6-A | reverse complement strand
AAAAGATGACCCGTGAAAGGGGGTTAATGCTAAATTTCGGCATTGACTTTCGGCACGCTGTTGAGTTCTCAAGAATCGGGCGCACACCGCGTCCTCAGCCTCTCAGCCAGGACTCCGGGGCAACTCGACCAACCTTACCGATTCGCTTAAGCCCGGTCAAATCCGGCCTTTCGAACCAGTCCCCCTGCGTGTCTCAGTGGCCCAAACCCGCACAAGGCGTGTCTCGGCTTCAGTGACCTTCAGGGAGTTCGGAGCGACCGGCCGCTTCCGCGTCCCGCACTCGCTCCAACAAGAAGAACATTACTGACATTCACGGTGAAGATGCAAATCGAGGGTTGGGGCCCGTCGTCGAGGGGTACCGACGGGCCCCGACCGGGTCAGGACTTGCGCTTGGTGACCTCTTCGGTGGCGGCCGGCAGGACCTTGTGCAGGTCCCCCACGACGCCGAAGTCGACCAGCTCGAAGATGGGGGCTTCCTCGTCCTTGTTGACGGCGACGATGGTCTTCGAGGTCTGCATGCCCGCCCGGTGCTGGATGGCCCCGGAGATGCCCGCGGCCACGTACAACTGCGGGGAGACGGTCTTACCCGTCTGGCCCACCTGGTAGGCGTGCGGGTACCAACCCGAGTCCACGGCGGCCCGCGAGGCGCCCACAGCAGCGCCCAAGGAGTCGGCGAAGGCTTCGACAGGGCCGAAGTCACCGCCGGTGCCACGACCGCCGGAGACGATGATGGCGGCCTCCGTGAGCTCGGGACGACCAGTGGCCTCCCGCGGCTTGGAGTCGGTGATGCGTGCCGTCTTCGCGGCGTCGGAGATCGTCACGTCGAACTCCTCCACCTCCGGCGACGTCTCGGCCGCCTCCGGAGTGGCGGAGTTCGGCTTGACCGTGATGATCGGCGTGCCGTGAGTGACCTTGGCCTGGACGGTGTAGTTGCCCGCGAACACCGACTGGGTGGTCACCGGCCCCTCCTGCACGTCCACGGCGTCGGTGATCAGCCCGGAGTCCAGCTTCACCGCCAGCCGGGCGGCGATCTCCTTGCCCTCCGCGCTGGACGAGATCAGGATCGCCGACGGCTCCACCTTGGCCGCGACCTGCTGCAGCGCCTCGGCCTTCGGGGCCACCAGGTACTGCGACAGCTCCGGGTTGGTCAGCGCGATCACCTTGGTCGCGCCGTACTGGCCCAGGGCTGGCAGGGCGTCCTGGACGCCGTCGCCGATGTAGACCGCGACCGGCTCGCCGAGCCGGCGCGCGATCGTGAGGAGCTCCGCGGTGGTCTTGCGGACCGTGCCGCCGGTGTGGTCGACGAGAACGAGAACGTTCGACATATTCGGGTCGCTCCTCAGAGGAACTTGTTGGTGGACAGGAACTCGACGAGCTGGGCAGCACCGCTGCCGTCCTCGTCCGCGACGATCGTGCCGGCGGTGCGCGGCGGACGGGCGGTCACCTCGACGACCTCGGTCCAGGCCGCGGCCTGGCCCACCTGGTCGCCCGACAGCTCGAGGTCGGCCAGCGACCACGTCTCGACCGGCTTCTTCTTCGCCGCCATGATGCCCTTGAACGACGGGTAGCGCGGCTCGTTGGCCTGGTCGCTGACGCTCAGCACCAAGGGCAGCGTGCCCTCGACGGTGTCGCTGGCCAGATCGCCGTCCCGGCGGATCTTCACCGTGGTCCCGTCGACGGTCACCTCCGAACCCAGCGTGACGGCCGGCAGGCCGAGCCGCTCGGCGACCATCGCCGGGACGACGCCCATGCCACCGTCGGTGGAACCCATCCCGAACACGACCAGGTCGGCCTCGAGCTTGCTCAGCGCCTTGGCCAGGATCAGCGAGGTGGCCACGGCGTCCGAGCCGTGGATCGCGTCGTCGATCACGTGAACGCCGGCGTCGGCGCCCATCTGCAGGCCCTTCTTGACGGCGTCGGCGGCCTGCTCCGGGCCGACGGTGAGCACGGTCACCTCGGCATCGCCGTTCTCCTTGACGGTGAGCGCGGCCTCGACGGCGTACTCGTCCAGCTCGGACAGCAGCCCGTCGACACCGGCGCGGTCCACCGTGTTGTCCTCGGAGCGGAAGCGGCGGTCCGCCGTGGCATCCGGCACGAACTTCGCGCAGACGACGATCTTCATAGCGTGTGGGACCCCTTCTGGTTAACGGTCTCTCCCAGCCTGCCACGGATGTTACTCACGAGAAACATAAGTCGGGTGCGAGTCCCATCACAGTTAGGCTGACCGGGTGACCGAGACGTTACCGCTTACCGGCGAGCGCACTGCCCCGGGGATCTGGCACGAGAACTACTGGTTCGCACGCCACGAGGCCGCCTATCGCTGGATCGCGGACACCCTGCGACCGGACGGCCGCGTCCTCGACGCCGGCTGCGGCGAGGGGTACGGCGCGGAACTGCTGCGCGCCGGCGGCGCGCAGCAGGTGTTCGGTCTCGACTACGAAGGTACGACGCTCAGGCACGCCGCCAAGGCTTATCCACAGGTCAATTTGGTGCAGGGCAACCTCGTCCAGACCGGGTTCGCCGGCGCCAGCTTCGACACCGTCGTGTCGCTGCAGACGATCGAGCACCTGTGGGAGCAGCCGCGGTTCGTCGCCGAGTGCGCCCGGATCCTCGCGCCGGGCGCGACGCTGGTCCTGACCACCCCGAACACGCTGACCTTCCCGCCCGGCAACTGGTACCACACCAAGGAACTCACAGCCGCCGAGCTGACCGAGCTGGTCCGGGCCGACCTGGAGATCGTCGACGTCCTCGGGCTGTGGCACGGTCCCCGGCTGACGGCCTGGGAGGCAGTCAACGGATCCTGCGTCACGGCCCAGCTGGAGGGCGATCACCTGGAGTGGAGCGAGGACCTGACGGAGCTGGTCACCCAGACTTCGTACGAGGACTTCGAGATCCGCCAAGGCGCGCTGGACGACAGCCTCGACCTCGTGGTCGTCGCCCGGGCACGGCCCGGCGACGTACGGTGACCGTTCTCCGCTGGAACATCACGATCTGAAAGGCCTTCGGCCCACTCGCAACCACAGGTCTTCCCGCCGCATCTCTCCTTGTGTCACAGTCTGTTTTTTCGCGCGGCGCCTTCGAAGCGCCGCGCAGATCCCGTGGGGGGACCCGAGCATGAAGAAGATCTTGCTGGCCGGCGGCGCCGTGGTGGCTGCCGTGGCGACCACGCTCGCCACCGTGTTCACCGGCGGCGCCGCCTCCGGTTCGCCGATCGTGCACACGGTCGTCGTCTCGCCGAACCCCTCCGACCTCACCCCGCGGGTGCAGGACGGGGCGGTCTACAAGATGCTCCAGCTCGGCGGGATCATGTTCGCCGGTGGGCAGTTCAGCAGCGTCAAGCCGTACAACAACAGCGCCACGATCGCGCGGAACCGGCTGTTCGGGTTCAACCCGCTGACCGGTGGCCTGACGGCGTTCCAGGCCAGCTTCAACTCCGAGGTCTGGGCGATGGCCACCGACGGCAAGTCGCTGTGGGTCGGCGGGTACTTCAGCTCCGTCAACGGGATCGCGCGCAGCGGCGTGGTCAAGCTGAACCCGTACACCGGCGCCGTCGACCAGGCCTTCAACGCACGGCTCACCGGCTCGGTCACCGACCTGGCGCTCGTCAACGGCCGGCTGATCATGGGCGGCACGTTCGGCAAGAAGCTGGCCGCGGTCAACCCGGCCACCGGCGGCGACACCGGCTACATCAACCTCGCCATCACCGGCCAGCCGCAGAGCGAGGTGGCCGGCCCGACGAAGGTCTTCCGGTTCGCCCCCAACCCGGCCGGCACCCGGCTCGCGATCGTCGGTACGTTCACCTCGATCGGGGGCCAGGCCCGGCAGCGCGCGGCCCTGATCAACCTCGGCAGCACCCGGGCGACCGTGAGCGGGTGGTACTCGCCGCTGTTCGACAACTCCTGCAACAGCGCGCACCCGACCTGGACCCGCGACGTCGACTTCTCCCCCGACGGCACGTTCTTCGTCATCGTCACCACCGGCGGCGGCTTCCCCAACGACCGGACCAAGCTCTGCGACTCCGCCTCGCGCTGGAATGCCAACGACTCGCGGACGACGTACCCGGTCTGGGCGAACTACACCGGCGGCGACACGCTGCTCTCGGTCCAGGTCACCCGCGCGGCCGTGTACGTCCAGGGGCACCAGCGCTGGATGAACAACCCGGCCGGCCGGGACTTCGCCGGCCCCGGCGCGGTCTCCCGGCCAGGCATCGCCTCGCTCAACCCGAACCACGGCCTGGCGTACTCGTGGAACCCCACCAAGGACCGGGGCATCGGCGGGTACGACCTCCTGCTCACCTCCGCCGGCCTGTGGGTCGGCTCCGACACCACCCGGATCGGCGGCGAGGTGCACGAACGCCTCGCGTTCCTGCCGCTGCCCTGAGCCCGCGAGGCGGTTCCGTCACCGGACGGGACCGCCTTCGCGGTGCCATCGATCAGGGCCGGACGAAGCGCTCGACGATCTTGCCGGCGATCAGGTAGACCAGCGCCGCGATTCCCCAGTTGACCAGCAGGGTGTTCTTCGCGGTCTCCAGGCGGAACAGGTCCTCGAACGGGCCGACCAGCTCGTGGCCGCGCTCGAGCACCCACCGGACGATCTCGTTGCTCTGGTTGGTCTGGTCGAGCGCGGTGAACAGCGCACCCAGAGCCAGCACCGCCGCAACCAGTACGGCGATCAGCCACACCAGCGAGGCGATCAGGTTGCGCAACTGCTTCACGCCCGAGCCGACCGTCGACATCGCCGCCCGGCCCTTGCCGCCGGCCGACGTCGTGACGGTGGTCTCCCGCGCCGTCTTCGCCGCGACCAGCGGATTGCCCGATTTGTTGCCTGAGGCACCTGATGCGGCCGGCTGCCGGGTGACCGCCCTGGTCGCAGCGGTGTCGTCCGCCGCGGCCTTCGCACTGTCGGCCGCCCCGGAGGCCGCGGCCGCCTCGCGCGCCTTCTGGGCCGCGACGATCTCGGCCGCCGTCTGCGGCTTGGACTTCGTCGCCGTGCGACCGCCCGCAGCAGCTGTCGCCGAAGCGGCGCTCACCTCCGAGGCCGAGCCGGCCTTGGACCCAGCACTCGTACCGGATTCCGGCTCGGCGCCGTCCGCCGGCTTCGCCGTCCGGTCGGACTCGGTGGCCTTGGCCGCCTTGTCGTCGTGAGTACCCACGTCGTCCATCTCCTCAGCCGGGGTCGGTTCCTCGTCCGCCACCTGCGCCGGTGGCCGCTTGCGCCGGTTGCCCGGGACCGGGCGCGGCGACAACCGGCGCCGGATGCCCAGCGGGCGGTTGTCCACACTGTCCAACGTAGCTAGGCCGGGACCTTCCGTCACGATCGGCACCGGATCGACCACCCGGTGCCGGGCCTGCGTGATCGAGCCGTCGGCCGCCGCCTGGTCGAGCGACGACGCCGTCGCGGGGTCCGGGACCGGTCCGGACAGGCGTGCGGAGTCAGCGGTGTCGACCACGCGGGGACTCCTCTCCGACGACTTCGGGGACATACTGCCCGACTGGTGAGTAACTTGAGAACCCCTCGGCGCTCGCCGGATCATCAGCCGTAGCAGTACGGTTACCCACCGCAGTGGTGTCCACACCACCCGCCACGCCGGGTGCCGCCGGGATTTCCACCCCGGAGCCAGGTTCGTCAGCGACGGGCGTGGTCGTGGCGCCATCGTCCGGACTCACCGCGGCATCACCCGTTCCGTCGAGGCCGGCCCGCAACCGGGCGGCCGTCCGCTCGTTCTCCCGCGCGAGTCCGGCCAGGTACTCCCGGCGCTCGGCGTCCGCGGCGTACCGGCTGACCCGGTCGCGGACCACGACGGCCGGCACTCCGACCGCCACGGCGTACTCCGGAATGTTGCCACGGGCAACACTGTTCGCGCCGATCACCGCGCCGCGGCCGATGTCGGTACCGCGGGTCACGGTCACCTTGGTGGCCAGCCAGCAGTCCGGACCGATCCGGACCGGCGACTTCACCAGGCCCTGGTCCTTGATCGGCAGCCCGAGGTCGTCGGTCTTGTGGTCGAAGTCGCAGATGTAGGTCCAGTCGGCGATCAGCGTGGACGCGCCGATCTCGACGTCCAGGTAGCAGTTCACCGTGACGTCGCGAGCGAAGACGACCTTGTCGCCGATCCGCAGCGTGCCCTCGTGTGCGCGCAGCCGGGTCTCGTCGCCCAGATGCACCCACTTGCCGAGCACGATCCGGCCGTGGCCCGGCCGCGCGACGATCTCCAGCTTCTTGCCGAGGAAGACGAACCCCTGCGTGACCACCTGGGGATGCCGCAGCTTGAACCAGGCGAACCGCCAGTAGCGCTTCAGGTAGTACGGCGTCCACGCCCGGTGGCGGACCACCCAACGCAGGTTCTCGACCGACAGCAACCGCATCAGACCAGTATCTACCTCGCGACGCCGGTGATGGAGACGTTGTAGTAGAGCTCGTCCGGCACGACCTGTGACAGCACCTTGTCCACCTTCGACAGCTGCAGCCACGACTTGTACGCGAACATCCGCCAGCCGAACCCGAGCTTCTCCTCCGGTACGGCCGCCTCGAACGTCCGGATCGGCCAGCCGACCCACGCCGCCAGCAGCTCCTCGGTCACCGTCTTCACCTCGGCGGCACCGGCCCGCGTGGCCATCCGCGCCAGCGTGTCGGGGTCGAAGGTGTGCAGGTCGACCACGGCCTCCAGCGCGGCCGCGCGGGACGACTCGTCCAGCTCCTCCTGCGGCCGTCGCCAGTCGCCCAGCGCCGGGATCTTCGTCAGGTTCGTGGTCGCCCACCAGGTGAACCGCGACAGCCGCCGGGCCACGAAATCGCCGTACCGGGTCGGTTCGCCGCAGATCACGAACCGGCCGCCCGGCTTGAGCACGCGCAGCATCTCGCGAAAGGCCAGCTCGACGTCGGGGATGTGGTGGATCACCGCGTGCCCGATCACCAGGTCGAAGGTGTTGTCGTCGTACGGCAGCTTCTCCGCGTCGGCGACCTTGCCCTCGACCGCGAAGCCGAGCGTGTCGGCGTTGCGCTTGGCGGCCTCGACCATGCCCGGCGACAGGTCGGTGACGTGCGCCTCGGCCAGTACGCCGGCCAGCTTCAGGTTCAGCGTGAAGAAGCCGGTCCCGGCGCCGATCTCCAGCGACTTGCCGTACGGCCAACCGTCCGAGCCGGCGATCGCGGTGAACCGGTCGCGGGCGTAGGTGACGCAGCGCTCGTCGTACGAGATCGACCACTTCTCGTCGTAGGTCGAGGCTTCCCAGTCGTGGTAGAGGACCTGGGCGAGCTTGTTGTCGTTCCAGGCCGCCTCGACCTGTTCGGCGGAAACCGCGGGCTTCGCCTGCGCGGCCGGCTCCTCAGCGGAGGTGGTCATTCGGATTCCCTTACTCTATTTGCCCGAGAAGGCGGCCTTGCCCGGGCCGTTCTCGACGAAGGACTTCATTCCGGTCGCGCGGTCCTCGGTGGCGAACAGCGCGGCGAACTGCTGACGCTCGATCTCGAGCCCGGTGTGCAGGTCGACGCCGAGGCCGGCGTCGATCGACTCCTTGGCCGCGCGCAGCGCCAGCGCGGCGGCACCGGAGAACTGCGAGGCCCAGGCCACGGCGGCGGTGTACACCTCGGCGGCCGGGACGACCTTGTCGACCAGCCCGATCCGCAGCGACTCCTCCGCGTCGACGAAACGACCGGTGTAGATCAGGTCCTTGGCCTTGGACGGGCCGATCAGGCGGGACAGCCGCTGGGTGCCGCCGGCACCGGGGATGATGCCGAGCAGGATCTCCGGCTGGCCGAGCTTGGCGTCCTCGGCCGCGATCCGGTAGTCGGCGCACAGCGCGAGCTCACAGCCGCCGCCGAGCGCGTAGCCGGTGATCGCGGCGACGGTCGGCTTCGGGATGGCGGCGACCGCGGACAGCGACGACTGCAGCGGGCCGGAACGGCGGACCATGTCGGCGTACGACATGTCGGCCATCTCCTTGATGTCCGCGCCGGCCGCGAAGACCTTCTCGCCGCCGTAGATCACCACGGCGCGCACGTCGTCGTTGGTCGACGCCTCCTCGGCCGCGGCGCGGATCTCCTCCTGGACCTGGACGTTCAGCGCGTTCATCTTCGGCCGGTCCAGCCGGATCGTGCCGACTCCGTCGGTCACCGTCAGGTTGACGAACTCGCCCATCCTCAGTCCTCCAGTCAGGTCCTACCCACCGGTCACATCCCCGGCACCGTACCGGACCCGGACGTGCAGCACTGATCAAACCCCCACAAACGCCGTCCGGCGACGGCCGCTGAGCGTGGCCGTCGCCGGATCGCGGAGGTTGATCAGTGCTGCACGTCCACCGGCTGGCCAGAGGCGGCCGAGCGACGCGCCGCGTCCACGATGCGGAGGGTGCGCAGGCCGACCGCGCCGTCGGGCTGCGGTACGACGGCCGGCGGCTGTCCGGCGACCGCCGGGCCGGACGCCCGTACGGCGGACAGGAACTCGCCGAGCATCGCCCGGTCCAAGTTGTCGCCAACGGCCAGGTAGACCTCGCCCGAGGCGTCGGTGCCACCCACGTGCGGCTGGAACGGCGCGATCTCGACCGAGCCGTTGGTCCCGGTGACCTGCAGGGTGACGCCGCCCCAGGTCGGGCCGTTGTCCGGCACGCTCCACGAGCAGTCGATGGTGGCCAGCAGACCGTTCGCGTAGGTGATCGTCACCAGCCCCCCGGTCTCGACCTCGACGTCCTTGTCCTGGTGCAGCACGTGGTTCGCCGCGGCGTGCACGCGCGCGGCCTCGACGCCACCGGTCAGCCCGTCGATCAGGTCCGCGCAGTGCACGGTGTGGTCGACCAGCGCTCCCCCGCCGGCCAGCTTCGCGTCGGTGAACCACTGGCGTGCCGCATAGGGGATCTTGCCGTTGTTCGTGCCCAGGACGGCGAACACGTCGCCCAGCCGCCCGGCCTCCACCGAAGCCCTCAGCCGCCCGTACGACGGCGCGAAGCGCACCGGGTACGCGACCATCAGGATCGCCCCGGCGGCCTCGCACGCGGCGAGCATCGCCTCGCCGTCGGCGACCTCGGTGGCCAGCGGCTTCTCGCAGAGCACGTGCGCGCCGGCCGCCGCGGCCCGCTCGACCAGCGGCCGGTGCAGCGCGTTCTCGCTCGTCACCACGACGGCGTCCGGGCCCCAGGCGAACAGTTCGTCGTACGAGTCGACATACGCGACGCCGTGCGCCGCGGCGAACTCGGCACCCCGCGGACCGGCGTCGGGCGCCGCGGCGCCGTCGGGATCGGCGGCGAGCACCTCGATCCCCGGAAGCTCGGACAGCAACAAGGCATAGGACGAGGCGTGGGTGTGCGCGAACGACGCGATCGCTACCTTGAGGCTCATCGGGCCACTCCTGCCGGGTCGAAGCTCAACATGTCGATCGCGCGTCCGGTCTCCATCGAGGCGCGGGCCGCCTCGGCCAGGTAGACCGCGGCGGCACCGTCGGCCGCCGTGACCCGCGGCTCGGGTCCACCGCGCAGGGCGAGGGCGAGCTCGCGCAGCTGGGTCAGGTACGGGCTCTCGCCGAGCGTGTTCGCGGGGATCAGCAGGTCGCCGCCCGAGTCGCCGTCCTGCAGTTCCTCGGCGTAGCCGGTGTCCTCGGCCGACGAGTACTGCAGCTGGCCGGTCGCCCCCGCGATCGCGAAGCCCGACTTGAACTGCGTGCCGGTCGCGCCCCAGGTCGCCCGGAGGTGGCTGATCGCGCCGCCTTCGTGGGTGAGCGTGACGTGCGCCGCGACGTTGACCGGCGAGATGCCGTCGACGGTCGGCGGGCTCTGCACGGCGTACACGCTCATCACCTCGCCGCAGATCCAGCGGGCCTGGTCGAGGTCGTGCACCATCAGGTCCATGATCACGCCGCCGGAGCGGGCGACGTCGCGATACCAGCCGGCGCCGGCCGGTGAGCTGGCCTGCCGGAAGAACCGGGCTACCGCGACCTGACCGATCCGCCCGGCCTGCACCGCGTCGTACGCCGCCTTGTACGCCGGGAAGAACCGGACCACGTGCGCCGGATACAGCCGTACGCCGGCAGCCGCCGCGGCCGTCGACAGCTCGTGCGACGCGGCCGCGGTCAGCGTCAGCGGCTTCTCGCAGATCACGTCCCGGCCGGCCTTGATCGCGGCGAGCGTGACGTCGTGGTGGGTCGCCGACGGCGTCACGATGTCGACGAAGTCGACGCCGGCCAGCAGGTCGTCGAGCGAGCCCGCGACCTCCAGGCCGTAGCCCTCGGCCAGTTCGTCGGCGCCCGCGTGGGAGTGAACCAGGATGCGCGCGCCGAGCGCCTTCCAGGCCGCGACGTGGACGTGCGCGATGTTGCCCGCGCCGACCAGCCCGACCGTCAGGCCTTTGAGGTCTGCCATGGATTTCCTTACTCGAGTCCGGAACAGTGCTATTTCAGTCCAGAGAAGGCGATTCCCTCGACGACGCGACGCTGCAGCACGACGAAGAGAATCAGAACAGGCGCCATCGCCATCAACGCCGCCGCCATCAGCACGCCCGGCGAGATCGTGCCCTGGTAACCGCTCAGCGTGGCCAGGCCGACCGACAGCGGCATGTTCTCGGGCGAGGAGGTGACCACCAGCGGCCAGAGCAGATCAGCCCAGGACGCGAGCACGGTGATGATCGCCAGCGAGATCAGCCCGGGCCGGGCGACCGGCAGGACGACCTTCCAGAACGTCTGCCACGGGTTGCAGCCGTCCAGCCGGGCGGCCTCCTCCAGCTCCGCCGGGATGGTCCGGAAGAACTGCATCATCAAGAAGGTGCCGAAGGCACTGAAGATGCCCGGCGCGATGATGCCCTGGATCGAGTCGAGCCAGCCCAGGGACTGGATGATCTGGTACTGCGGGATCAGGTAGACCTGGCTGGGCACCATCAGGATCGACAGGATCAGCGCCAGCATCAGGCCCTTGAACCGGAACGACATCCGCGCGAACGCGTAACCGGCCATCGAGCAGAGCACCAGCTGGCCGATCGTCCGGCCGGCCGTGACCGCGACCGACACCCAGAACTGGTCCAGGAACGGCAGCCGCTGGAAGACCTCGGAGAAGTTGCTCCACTGCAGCTTCGACGGGAACAGGTCCGGCGGCACCGACTGGATCTCGGCCTGGCTGGAGAAGGCCATCTTGAGCTGCCACAGGAACGGGAACGTCATCACCAGGCTGCCCAGGATCAGCACCACGTGTGCGACCCGGTTGCTGCCCAGGCGTTGCTGCCGCTGGTCGCGACTAGTCATAGCTCACCCACCTGCGCTGGAAACGGAACTGGAACAGCGTCAGCAGCCCGACCACCGCCAGGATCAGTACGGCGACCGCCGCGGCGTACCCGCGGTCGTTGCCGACGAAGGCGGCGTCGTAGAACAGGAACACCAGCGACTGCGTCTTCGGCATCACCGGGTTGGTCGGCCCGAGCAGCGCGAACAGCTGGTCGAACAGCTGGAACCCGGCGATCGTGGTGACCACCGACAGGAAGAAGATCGACGGCGTCAGCAGCGGCACGGTGATCGACCGGAACTGCTGCACCCGCGAGGCGCCGTCCAGGGACGCCGCCTCGTACAGCTCGCCGGGAATGCCCTTCAGCCCGGCGGCCAGCACGATCATGTTGAAGCCGATCGACATCCACAGCCCGAGCAGCGCGACCGCGATCAGCGCGAACCACGGCTCGGTGATCCACGACGGGCCGTCGATGCCGAGCACCCCGAGCGCCTGGTTCAGTACGCCGTACTCGCCGTTGTAGATGATCCGCCAGACCAGCGAGATCGCCGTCGGCAGGGCGACGTACGGCAGGAAGAACAGGGTCCGGTAGATCATCGCGCCGCGCAGGCCGGGGCGGTTCAGCAGGCTGGCGAACAGCACGGCCAGCGGGATGCCGAGCAACACGATCGCCGTGTAGACGACCGTGTTGACGACGGCCCGGTAGACCTCGCCGTCGGCGATCAGCGTGCTGTAGTTCTCGGCCCCGACCCAGGTGCTGCCGCCGAACGGGCCGGTCTCGGTGAAGCTGTCGTACAGCGTCTTCAGCAACGGCCACAGGTAGAAGACGACGACACCGAGGAAGGTCGGCAGGACGAACAGCCAGGGCCAGCTGCCGTCGGCCCGCCGCGCCTTCACTTCTCCTTGCCCAGCGCCTCGTCCATCTTGGCCGCGACCGCCGGTCCCACCTCGGACATCGGCTTGTCACCACCGAACGCGGGTGCGATCTCGTCGGTCTCGAGCTTGTTCCACACCGAGGTGTCCTTGCTCACCGGGTACGGCTCGGAGTACTGCGCGGCCGCGTCGATGAACGTCTTCAGCGCGTACGGCGCGGAGTTGACGAAGTCGGTCTGGGTGCCGTTGAAGGCGGGGTTGGCCGCACCGGCCTTGGCCTGGATCAGCGCGGCGTCCTTGCTGCCGAGGAAGGCCAGGAACGCGGCCGCGGCCTGCGGGTTCTTCGCCTTGGCGCTCATCACGTTGGCCAGCCCGTGGATCGGCGTCTTGCGCTCGCCGGACGGGGCCTTGGGCAACGGCACGATGGCCAGGTCGTTCTTCACCGGCGACTTGAGCGCCATCGAGACCAGCCAGTTGCCGTTCCACATCATCGCGGCCTTGCCGCTGAAGAACCGCTCGCGGCCCGGGGTCTCGGCGTTCTGCGCCGCGGTCGGGGTGTAGCCGGCCTTGACCATGTCGGACCAGAACTGCAGCCCCTCGATCGACTTGGGGTCGCCGTAGCCGGACTTGCCGTCCTTGATCACGTACCCGCCGTTGCTCATGATCGCCGGGTAGTAGTTGCCCTGGTTGCCCAGTTCGTCACCGGAGGCGTAGATGCCCTTCGGGCCGAGCGCGGCCTTCAGCTTGGCGGCGGCCGCCTTGTAGTCGTCCCAGGTCCAGTCCGCGGTCGGCTCGGCCACCTTGGCCTCGGCGAACAGCTTCTTGTTGTACCAGAGCGCGATCGTGTCGAAGTCCTTCGGTACGCCGTACTGCTTGCCGTCCCAGGAGTAGAGCTCGTTCAGCGCCTTGGGGTAGTTGGCCGGGTCGACCTGCTTGTCCTCGATCAGGCCGTCCAGCGGGGCGAGCTGCTTGTTGCCCGCGAACAACTGCAGGTTCGGCCCGTTCATCCAGAACACGTCGGGCAGGCTGTCCGACGAGCCCTGGGTCTTCAGCTTGGTGAAGTACTGGTCGAAGGCGGCCAGCGAGATCGACACCTTGACGTTGGGGTACTTCGCGTTGAACGCCTTGACGATCTCCTGCATGGCAGGTTGCTGGTTGACGTCCCAGATCGCGTAGGTGAGGTCGCCCTTCACCTGGGCGGGGTCGTCGGGGACCTTGGCGTCGGCCGCGTCGTCGGAGTTCCCGCCACACGCTGTGAGGGCGGTCGCGGCCAGCACGACGCCGGCCAGCAGGGCTGTGATTCGCATGGTTTTCTCCTCGGCTCCGGGCACGAGTGGCAACAACTTACGGTTACTGCGCGCGCCTGTCCATAACAGCCTTTCATGAACACTATCAACATCGCTAGGGACAACTCCTGCCCGTTGTGCACGTGTTTGACACGTCATGGGCAGAATGTGCCGGTGACCGAAGCCACCGCCGCCCCGAACGAGCTCGGCCCTGCCCCCGACCCGGAGATCCGGCTCGGCGCACAGGTGCACACCGACGGCACGACGTTCACCCTCTGGGCCCCGGCCGCCGAGCGGGTCGAGCTTGCCCTGCTCGGCCCGGAGGGTGCCCAGCGCAACTTGGATCTGGTCCGCACCGGTGAGTACTGGACCGGCGTCGTGCCCGGCGTCGGCCACGGCCAGCGCTACGGCTACCGGGTGCACGGCCCGTTCAACCCGTCGCACGGGCTGCGCTTCCACCCGGCCAAGCTGCTGCTCGACCCGTACGCCCGCGCCGTCGACGGCACGCTCGACTTCGCCAGTCCGCTGATCTACGACTCCTCCGACGGCGACTCGGCCGGGCACGTCCCGGTCGGCGTGGTGGTCGCCGACAGCGCCCCACCGCCGCCGATCAGCCGGCCGGTGCCGTGGAGCGAGACGGTGATCTACGAGCTGCACACCAAGGGCTTCACCAAGCTGCACCCCGACGTCCCCGAGCACCAGCGCGGCACGTACGCCGGCCTCGCGCACCCGTCGGTGATCGGCTACCTCAAGGACCTCGGCATCACCTCGGTCGAGCTGTTGCCGATCCACCACTTCCTCACCGAGCCGGCCATCGCCGCCCGCGGCCTGCCGAACTACTGGGGCTACAACACGCTGAACTTCTTCGCTCCGCACGCGCCGTACTCGTCGGCGGGCTCGACCGGTGAGCAGGTGGCGGAGTTCAAGCAGATGGTGGCCGCGTTCCATGCCGCGGGCATCGAGGTGATCCTCGACGTGGTCTACAACCACACCGCCGAGGGCGGCTTCGACGGGCCGACGCTGAGCTTCCGCGGGATCGACAACCGGGCCTACTACCGGCTCACCCACGGCGGCGTGACCTACGACGTGACCGGCACCGGCAACTCGGTGAACACCGCGCACCCGCAGGTCCGCCGCCTGGTGATGGACTCGCTGCGCTACTGGGTCGAGGAGATGGGCGTCGACGGGTTCCGGTTCGACCTGGCGGTCACGCTGATCCGCAACGAGCGGCACGAGGTCGACACGGTCAACCACCCGTTCCTCGCCGAGGTGGCCGCCGACCCGGTGCTCGGCCGGGTGAAGCTGATCTCCGAGCCCTGGGACGTCGGCCCGTTCGGCTACCAGGTCGGCAACTTCGGTACGCCGTGGTCGGAGTGGAACGGCAAGTTCCGCGACTCGGTCCGCGACGTCTGGCGGACCTCGTCGTACGGCGTGCAGGACCTGGCCTACCGGCTGTCCGGTTCCAGCGACCTGTACGGCGACGACGGGCGCTACCCGTACGCCTCGATCAACTTCGTCACCGCGCACGACGGCTTCACGCTGCGCGACCTGGTCTCGTACAACCACAAGCACAACGAGGCGAACCGGGAGGACAACCGGGACGGCACCGACGACAACCGGTCCTGGAACTGCGGCGCCGAGGGCGAGACCGACGACCGGCGCATCGTTGCCCTGCGCAAACGCCAGATGGCCAACCTGATGGCGACACTGGTGCTGTCCACCGGCGTCCCGATGATCACCGCCGGCGACGAGTGCGGGCGCACGCAGTACGGCAACAACAACGCCTACTGCCAGGACAGCGAGATCTCCTGGTTCGACTGGACGCTGCCGTCGGCCTGGTCGGACCATCTCGCGCTGACCAAGAAGCTGCTCGCGCTCCGGGCCGCGCATCCGGCGCTGCGCCAATGGCACTACTTCTCCGGGCAGCCGGTGGTCCCGGGTGGGCGCAAGGACCTGTCCTGGATCGCGCCCCACGGCGGGGAGATGACCGAGAACGACTGGCACGACGGGAACCTCCGGACGATCGGTATGTTCCTGGCCGGCGACGCCCTGCGCGGCACCGATGCCGAAGGCAACGTCCTGACCGACAACTCGTTCCTGCTGGTGCTGAACGCGACCGCCGACCCGCGCGAGGTCGTCGTACCGGACGCGTCCTGGGCGCCCGGCTACGAGGTGGTGCTGGACACGTCCGGATCCGGAGTCACCGAGGTCGAGGCCGGGGCGCGGGTGTCACTGGCGCCGCGCTGTGTCGTGCTGCTGCGCGCGCTGTGAAGTTCTCGGAGGGTTGTTAACCTTCGCCTAGTACCTTCTCTGGACACCTGCTGTTCACCGGAGGGGGGATCGATGTTCTTGTTGCGCCGCGAGGCCCGCGAGCGAACCACGCCGATCGGCGCACTGCACCGTGCGGTGATGCGCTGGGGTGAGGCGGAGCGCTCGAGCTCCCGCCTGGCGCTGGGTCGCTGGCTCGACGGAGTCGCGTACGTCGACGTCCAGGCGCGCACGTACGCCGAGTTCTGGAACCGGCAGAACGAGCAGGCCCTGACCGCCGACGGGCCGCTGTGGGTGGTGCTCGGCGACTCGACCGCCCAGGGCCTCGGCGCGTCGTCACCCCTGCACGGGTACGTCGGACAGGTGCTGCGGGCGCTCCGAGCGACCGGCACCCCGTGGCGAGTGCTCAACCTGTCCCGCTCCGGCGCCCAGACCAGGCACGTGCTGGACGACCAGTTGCCGCTGCTGGAGGGACTGCAGCCCGCACTGGTCACCTGCGGCATCGGCAGCAACGACATCCTCGGAACGACCCCGAAGCGGTTCCGCCGGCATCTCCGCCAGGTGATCGGCCGGCTGCCCACCTCGTCGGTGGTGATGGACCTGACCGTCCCGGACCGCTTCTGGCACATCGGCGGTGCGGTCAGCCCGTACGTCAGCGGCATCAATCAGCTGATCGGTTCCACCGCGGCCGAGCGCGGTCTGCCGGTCGCCGAGGTCTCCCGGTACGCTCGCCCGCCGTGGCGCGGCCTGCTCGCTCCCGACAAGTTCCACCCGAACAACTTCGGCTACCGCCGGCACGCCGACGCACTCCGCGCGGCGCTGCCCGAGACGCACCTGCCTCGCTACTGACTCAGCTGAGCCCAGCTGGTTGGGTCGGCCCAGATGGGATGCGGGGTCAGATAGGGCCTGAGCAAAGCGGTCAGGGCGGGATCGCCGTGGCCGTTGAGCTCCGCCGTCGCGATCTGCCGGGCCGAGCCGGCCAGGAGGTCCGCGAGCTGAACGCGGGGATCGCTGCGTGAATCGGTCTGCCGCAGCGCGAGCGGAGCGTCGTCCATCAGCAGGTTCACCTGGGCGATCCGGTGCACGGTCAAGGCGCTCTGCTCGTCGTGGACCATCCTCACGGCGTTGCCGTCGGCGTACCAGTGCAGGGTGGTCTCGACCAGTGCGGGGATCAGCACCTCGAGCGGGGGCAACAGCGTGCGATCGTCGAACAGCCTGTCCCGTAAGGCGTCGAGCGGCGGCCGACCGATGCGCCCGGCGAACTCCGCCAGCTCGGGCTCGACCGGATCGAACTGTGCGGCGACCGCCAGGAACTCGTCGACGCGTTCGTCGTACATGGTCCGGTTCTTCGATCGGAGCAGGTCGATGAAGCTCTGCAGCAGCGCCCACCAGCGGTCGCCGTACCGGGGGCCTTGCAAGTGCAGGGCGAGCGCCGTACGGCGGGCCGGTTCGTCGGTGTCCAGGCTGGTCCCGGTGCGGTAGTCGAGGCCGTCGGAGAACAGCGCGCTCAGGCGACCGGCGAGCAGGAAGTACTTGTCCGTCAGCTGGACGGCCGCCCGGCCGAGGAGCGGCCCTTCCGGCCCGAGCAGCCAGGTGAGCACCGGGCGCTGCTTGAACAAGCGCGCCGACTTGTACTCCCCCGCGCCGTACCGGGACTGCTCGCGCAGACTGTCGACCGCGCGCCGGGCCTCGCCGATGCCGACCTGGACGCTGGCGTGGGTGAACACCCGGGTGTCCGGATCGAGCAGGTTGGTCCCCGAGAAGCCGGACTCGTCGCACGCGATCTCGACAAGTCCCGACCACACGGGCTGCACGGACATCACCCCATGATCGACCGGGCCCGGCGATCCTGCCAGGTATTTACCCTGCCCCTGGGGCAGGGTGTTGAGTACAGCCATGCTGACGATCAGCGAGTTCGGACGGCGATCCGGACTCTCGCACAAGGCCCTTCGGCTGTACGACGTGTCCGGTCTGCTCCCGCCGGCCTCGGTGGACCCGGTCAGCGGCTACCGCCAGTACGACGAGGAGCAGCTCGAACGCGCCCGGCGGATCAGCATCCTCCGGCAGGTGGAGATGCCGCTGGCGACGATCTCCGAGGTGCTCGCGGGCACCGACGAGGAGGCGTTGATCCGGCTGGATCGCTGGTGGGCCGCCGAGCAGGCCACCAACGAGTCCCGGCGGGCGACGGTCGAGTACCTGCGCGACCGGCTGCTGCGAGCCGGGTCGCCCGGACTGGATCCGCGGCCGGTGCTGGTGCGCGACGTCCCGGAGACCAAGATCGCGTCGATCCGGGTGGACGTCGACCAGCAGGGGCTGATGGGCGTCATCGTGGCTTCCACGCTGGAGATCCGGGCCCACCTGACCGCCGCCGGGGCCGGGCTGACCGGTGAGTCCTGGGTGCTGTTCCACGGCGCGGTCACCCCGGAGAGCGAGGCGACGGTCGAGATCTGTCTGCCGTTCGACGGGCTCGTCGACCCGGCCGGACCGATCGGAATCCGGATCGAGCCGGCCCACACCGAGGCGTACTGCACGATCAGCCGCGAGGAGTGCGTCTATCCGCGGATCATGCTCGCCTACGACCTGGTCCAGGACTGGGTCCGCGACGCCGGTCACCCGACCACCGGGCCGAGCCGCGAGATCTACCACGCCGGCTTCCGCGACCTGACCGACTCCGACCCGGCGGTCGACGTCGCCCAACCGATCAAACCCCCACCGAACAAAGGACAGCGCTGACATGGACTACGCGACCCACACGGCGTACAGCGACCCCGGCCGGTACGCCGAACTGCTGGACGCGCTGCCGACCGACATCCCCGGTCTGGCCAAGGCGATCCAGAACCTGCTGATCCACTACCGCGGCGGCGGCATCGAGTTCACCGGCGAGCGGCTGGACGAGGTGAACAACCGCTGGGTCGAGGCGATCCTGGCGGCTGACCAGCGCCGCAACGGCATCCCGTTGACCGCACCGCGAGCGCCTGAGGACCGGGTGGTCGGCTGCTGCCGCGACTACGCGCTGCTGTTCGTCTCCGCCCTGCGCCACCAGGGAGTTCCGGCCCGTACCCGGATCGGCTTCGCGTCGTGCTTCCAGCCCGGGTGGAACGCCGATCACGTGATCGCGGAGTACTGGAACGGCGACCGGTGGGTGCGGGTGGACGCGCAACTCGAGCCCGGCGAGCACTGGGGTTTCGACGTACAGGACATACCGGCGGGACCGTTCCGCTCGGCGGCCGAGGTGTGGCGCGGCTTCCGGGCCGGCGAGATCGACGGCGAGACCTGCGGGGTGGATCCGACGCTGCCGATTCGCGGCGGCTGGTTCATCCGCGACTACGTGTGGCTCCAGCTCGCCCATCTGCACGGCGACGAACTGCTGCTGTGGGACGGCTGGGGAGCGATGGCCGACGACCTCGACATGGACCTGACGCCCACCGACGAGCTCGCGGCGCTGCTGATCGCGGCCGACGCCGGGGACGACGCGGCGGCGACGAAGCTGCACGACTGGTACAGGACCGACCCGGAGTTGCACCCCGGGCAGAAGATCATGGTCCACTCCCCGACCGGCATTGCGCCGTACTGGATCGACCTCGGTACGCGTCAGAAGGTGCCCGCGAACTGAGCGGTCAGTACCGCCGCGGAGGTAGGCGCTGAGCCTTCCTGTGGCCGACGCGCGATCACGCCCGTTCCGGAACCATCGAAGGTGACGAGAACGGAGAAGGACATGAGCGCGACGCTGACCGCGACCCGGACGACAACTGCCAAGCCGTGGCGCCTGAGCGGGAGGGCCCGCAAGCTGACGCTGGTGCTGCACCTGGCGTCGGTCGGGTCGTGGCTCGGGCTCGACGTGGCGATGGCCGTGCTGGTCTTCACCGCGATGGGTACCGACGACCCGGGCACCAAGTCGCTGAGTTTCCAGGCGCTGGAGCTCGTGACCATCTGGCCGATGACGATCTCCGGCCTGGCCTGCCTGGTCACCGGCGTACTGCTGGCCTACGGCAGCAAGTACGGGCTGACCAAGTACTGGTGGGTGGTCGTGAAGCTGGGGCTCAACCTGTTGCTCAGCACGCTGGTGCTGATCGCGTTGCGGCCGGGCGTCGAGGAGATGGCCCACCAGGCCCGGCAGCCGGGTGCCGTGCTGAACGCGACGGACCTGATCTTCCCGCCGATCGTGTCCCCGACGCTGCTGATCGTCGCGGTGGTGCTGTCGGTGTTCAAGCCGTGGGGACGGCTGCGCCGGAAAAGCTGAAAGCGCCGGGCGCCCCCTGACGAGGGTGCCCGGCGCTTTCAGTTCAGGCTCAGAACTCCGAGCCGACCGGAAGATCCGGGGTGTCCGGGTCCTCGGGGTCGGACGGGCCGGCGGCCAGGCCGAGCTCGGCCGGGCTGGCCAGCATCGCGTGCTTGGGCAGCACGCGCACGGTGTAGCCGAACGGGCCGGTGCGGTCGAGCTTCAGCTCACCCTCGAAGCGGTGCCGGTTGCCCTCGTAGGTCTCGGCCAGCGACAGCGAGACCCGGACCGCGTCGGTGATCTCGTCGGTCGAGTCCACCCGGCCGTGCAGCGCCTCGACGTCGATGTCGTCCGCGGTCAGCTCGCCGAGCGAGACGAACGCGCGGATGCCGACCGTCGTACCGAGCTGCGGCACGTCGCCGAGGCCCTGCAGCTCCACGTGGTCGACGCGGATCTGCGGCCAGGCCGCCCGGACCTGCTTCTTCCACGCGGCCAGCTGCCGGGCGCCGTCGTACGTCGAGTTGAGCTGCCGCGACGACTGCGCCGCCGGGACGTACAGCTGCTCGACGTAGTCGCGGACCATCCGGGTGGCCAGCACCTTCGGGCCGAGCTCCTTGATCGTGTGCCGCAGCATCTCGATCCAGCGGCCCGGCACCTCACCGTCGTAGAAGCGCGGCGCGACCTGCTTCTCGATCAGGTCGTAGAGCGCGTGCGCCTCGAGGTCGTCGCGGCGGTCGGTGTCCTCGATGCCCTCCGCGGACGGGATCGCCCAGCCGAACTCGTCGTCGTACCACTCGTCCCACCAGCCGTCGCGGATGGACAGGTTGAGCGCGCCGTTCAGCGCCGCCTTCATGCCGGACGTGCCGCAGGCCTCGTACGGGCGCAGCGGGTTGTTCAGCCAGACGTCGCAGCCCGGGTACATCGGCTGCGCGAGCGCGATGTCGTAGTCGGGCACGAACACGATCCGGTGCCGGACCTCGGGGTCGTCGGCGAACCGGACCATCTCCTGGATCAGCTTCTTGCCGCCCTCGTCGGCCGGGTGTGCCTTGCCGGCGATCACGATCTGGACCGGCCGGGTCGGGTGCAGCAGCAGCGCCTTCAGCCGCTCGGGGTCGCGCAGCATCAGCGTCAGCCGCTTGTACGACGGGACGCGGCGGGCGAAGCCCATCGTCAGCACGTCCGGGTCGAGGATCGAGTCGACCCAGCCCAGCTCGGCCTCGCTGGCGCCGCGGTTGACCCAGGACGCGCGGACCCGGGCCCGGGTGTCGTCGATGAAGCGCTGGCGCAGCATCCGCTTGGTTTCCCACAGCGCCGCGTCGGTGGTCTTGTCCAGACCCTCGAACATGCCCTCGGAGTCGCCCTCGTCGGCGTTGGCGTAGGTCAGCGCGGAGATCTCGCGGGCCACCCAGGTCGGCGCGTGCACGCCGTTGGTGACCGAGGTGATCGGGACGTCGGAGGGGTCGAAGCTCGGCCACAGCCCGGCGAACATGCCCCGGCTGACGACACCGTGCAGCTTGGAGACGCCGTTGGCGCGCTGGGCCAGTCGCAGGCCCATGATCGCCATGTTGAAAACCGACGGGTCGCCGTTCTCGAAGTCCTCGGCGCCGAGCGCGAGGATCCGGTCGATCGGTACGCCGTCGCCGAACACGTCCGGCGAGAAGTGCTGCTGGATCAGCTCGACCGGGAACCGGTCGATGCCGGCCGGGACCGGGGTGTGGGTGGTGAAGACGGTGCCGCCGCGGGCGACCTCGAGCGCGGTGTCGAAGTCCAGGCCCTGGTCGGAGGCGAGCTCGCGGATCCGCTCGATGCCGAGGAATCCGGCGTGGCCCTCGTTGGTGTGGAACGCCTCCGGCGCCGCGTGACCGGTGATCCGGCAGTAGGCGCGGACGGCGCGGACACCACCGACGCCGAGCAGGAGCTCCTGCAGCAGGCGGTGCTCGGTCGTGCCGCCGTACAGGCGGTCGGTCACCTCGCGCTCGGCCGGCTCGTTCTCCTCCATGTCGGAGTCGAGCATCAGCAGCGGGACACGGCCGACCTGGGCGACCCAGATCTGGGCGTGCAGCTCGCGGCCACCCGGCAGCGCCACGGTGACGGTCGCGGGAGCGTCACCGTCACGGAGCAGGCTGATCGGCAGCCCGTCCGGGTCGACCAGCGGGTAGCGCTCCTGCTGCCAGCCTTCGCGGTTCAGCGACTGGCCGAAGTAGCCGTGCCGGTAGAGCAGCCCGACGCCGATCAGCGGGACACCGAGGTCGCTGGCGGCCTTCAGGTGGTCGCCGGCCAGGATGCCGAGACCGCCGGAGTACTGCGGCAGCACGTGGGTGATGCCGAACTCCGGGGAGAAGTAGGCCACCGAGCTGACCGGGGAGCCGGCCTCGGCCTGGAACCAGCGGTCGTCGCTCACGTAACCGTGCAGGTCGCTCACGGCCAGCTCGAGCCGGCGCAGGAAGGCCTGGTCGTTGGCCAGCTCGTCGAGCCGGGCCGCCGGGACCTCGCCGAGCAGCCGGACCGGGTCACCGCCGGTGCTGCGCCACAGCCGCGGGTCGACAGCCTCGAACACGTCCTGCGTCTCGGGGTGCCAAGCCCAGCGCAGGTTGTTCACCAGGGTGCCGAGGCCGGTCAGCGGCTCGGGCAGGACAGGGCGGACGGAGAATCGTCGTATCGCTCGCACCGGGACACCGTACCGGCCGGATCGCGCCGGAGCATCTTCGGTATGCATCGATTTTGCAACACGAGCAAGATCTTGCAGAGGCTTCAGGCGTGAGCGCGCACGCAATGCGTGCGAAGTGGTCCGCACTGTGGACGAACCGCGGGTCCGCATGACACCGGCGGGTCGCGGGAACCGATAACGTCAGAGACGACAAACTTCGACTGTCCGGCTCCGCGACCTCGAAAGCGAAGGTTCATCGACCACCATGACTGGGCGCATCCCGATCACCGACGTCAGCCCGACCGTCGACGCCGGAGCGTATCCGGCCAAGGCCTCGGTCGGCGAGACGTTCACCATCTCGGCCACGGTGTTCCGCGAAGGCCATGACGCGGTGAACGCCAACGTCGTCCTGACGTCCCCGTCGGGCCAGACCAGACGGATGCTGATGACCCCGGTCGGCCAGGGCACGGACCGGTGGACCGTCGACGTCACCCTGCAGGAGCAGGGCGCCTGGACGTTCGCCGTCGAGGGCTGGAGCGACCCGTACGGGACCTGGCGGCACAACGCCGAGATCAAGGTGCCGGCCGGGATCGACGTCGACCTGATGTTCGCCGAGGGCGCGGCCTTCTTCGACCGCGCGGCCGCGGGCGTACCGCCGGCCGTCCGGCTCGACCGCAGCACGCTGAGCGACGCCGCGCAGGCACTGGCCAACGGCGCGCTGCCGCCCGAGGCCCGGCTCGCCGCCGGCATCTCGCCGCAGGTCCGGTCCGCGCTCGGGCGGTACCCGGTGCGCGAGCTGATCACCTCCTCGGAGACCTACCCGATCTGGGTCGACCGGCAGCTCGCGCTGTACGGCAGCTGGTACGAGTTCTTCCCGCGCTCCGAAGGCGCGGTGTACGACGAGGAGACCGGGCAGTGGAAGTCCGGCACCTTCCGGACCGCGGCCAAGCGGCTCGACGCGGTCGCGGCGATGGGCTTCGACGTGCTCTACGTCCCGCCGATCCACCCCATCGGTACGTCGTACCGCAAGGGCCCGAACAACACCCTCGACCCCAAGCCCGGCGACCCGGGATCGCCGTGGGCGATCGGCTCCGAGGACGGCGGCCACGACGCGATCCACCCCGAGCTCGGCACCTTCGAGGACTTCGACTACTTCGTCGGCCGCGCCCGTGAGCTCGGCCTCGAGGTCGCGATCGACCTGGCCCTGCAGGCCTCGCCGGACCACCCGTGGGTCAAGGAGCACCCGAAGTGGTTCTCGGTCCGCGCCGACGGCTCGATCGCCTATGCGGAGAACCCGCCGAAGAAGTACCAGGACATCTACCCGATCAACTTCGACAACGATCCCGAAGGCATCTACGCCGAGGTGCTGCGGATCGTGAAGCTGTGGATCTCGCACGGCGTGACCGTGTTCCGGGTCGACAACCCGCACACCAAGCCGGTGAACTTCTGGCAGTGGCTGCTCGGCGAGATCCGGCAGACCGATCCGGACGTGGTGTTCCTGTCCGAGGCGTTCACCCGCCGGCCGATGATGCGCGAGCTGGCCAAGGTCGGCTTCCACCAGTCCTACACCTACTTCACCTGGCGCAACGAGAAGTGGGAGCTGGAGGAGTACCTGACCGAGCTGACGAAGGAGACCGGTCACTTCCTGCGGCCGAACTTCTTCGTCAACACCCCGGACATCCTGACCGCCTACCTGCAGTACGGCGGACCGGGTGCGTTCAAGATCCGGGCCGCGATCGCCGCCACCTCGTCACCGGCGTGGGGCGTGTACGCCGGCTTCGAGCTGTTCGAGCACGTCGCGCTCCGGCCGGGGTCCGAGGAGTACCTGGACACCGAGAAGTTCCAGCTGCGTCCGCGCGACTGGGACGCCGCGGCCGCCGAGGGACGCACGCTCGCGCCGTACCTGACGCTGCTGAACGCGGTCCGTCGCCGGCACCCGGCACTGCAGCAGCTGCGCAACCTCAGCCTGCACTCGGTCGAGGACGACGCGATCCTGTGCTACTCCAAGCGCACCACCGGACCGGACGGGCACACCGACACCGTCATCGTCGTGGTGAACACCGACCCGCACGCGGTCCGCGAGTCGATGGTCCACCTGGACATGGCCGCGCTCGGCATGCGGCCCGACGACACCTTCACCGTGTACGACGAGATCACCGGCGCGACCTGGCGCTGGGGCCAGAGCAACTACGTCAAGCTCGACCCGAACGGCGAGCCGGCCCACGTACTGGCCGTCCGCCGCGGCCAGGCCTAGAGCGGCACGGTCTCCGGGTACTTCAGGCCGGTCCCGGTGTTGAGGGCAACGACCCTCTCACCGGCCTTGATCCAGCCGGACTCCCGCAACCGGGCGACGGCGGCGAAGTTGGCGGCTCCTTCGGGACAGACGAAGGAGCCCTCCAGCTCTGCGCAGCGCCGTTGGGCGGCAAGGATCTCCTCGTCGTCCACGGCCACGGCACAGCCGCCGGTCTCCTGGATCGCCCGCAGTACCAGGAAGTCGCCGAGCGCCTTCGGCACCGTGATGCCGAAGGCAACGGTCTTCGCGTCGGGCCACGGCTCGCTCTCCGGTTTGCCCTGCTCCCAGGCCTGCACGATCGGAGCACAGCCGGACGCCTGTACGGCGACCAGACGCGGCAGCGGGCCCTCGACCCAGCCGAGTTCGAGCAGTTCGTTCAGGGCCTTCCAGATGCCGATCAGTCCGACGCCGCCGCCGGTCGGGTAGAGGATCACGTCGGGCAACTGCCAGCCGAGCTGCTCGGCGATCTCCAGCCCCATCGTCTTCTTGCCCTCGATCCGGTAGGGCTCCTTCAGCGTCGAGACGTCCTGGTAGCCCTCGCGCGTCGCGAGCTGCTCGCGGATCCACACCCCCGCGTCACCGATCAGCCCGTCGATCAGTTTCAGCTCGGCGCCGACGACACTCACCTCGCGCCGGCAGATCTCCGGAGCCGCTTCGGGCATCGCGATCAGCGCCTGCATCCCGGCCCGCACCGCGTACGCCGCCCAGGCCGACCCGGCGTTGCCGTTCGTCGGCATGGCGATCTTGCGCACGCCGACCTCCTTGGCGCGCGAGACGCCGACGGCCGCGCCGCGCGCCTTGAAGGTGCCGGTCGGAATGCGCCCTTCGTCCTTCATCAGCAGGTTCTCGACCCCGAGCTCCCGCCCGTACGCCGGCAGCCGGAGCAGCGGCGTCATCCCCTCCCCCAGCGTGACCACGTTCGCGGGATCGCGGACCGGCAGCAGCTCGTGGTAGCGCCACAGGTCGGGCGGGCGCGCGGCGACGTCGTCCTTGGTCAGCCCGGCGCGGATCTCGTCCAAGTCGTAGCGGACCAACAGAGGCGAGCCGCACGAGCACAGCCCGATCACCTGGTCCGGGTCGTGGCGGAGACCGCACTTGGGACATTCCAGCTGAGTCAGAGCGGAGAAGCGCACGATGCGACGCTACTCCGCCCGGTTACTGCCCGCCGTACACCGTCTACAGTCCGGACTCACCCCGCGCGCAGCCCGGTGATGGCCGGGCGCTGGTGGTCGGCCAGCCGGAAGCCCGTGCCGCGCACGGCGTCGATGGTGACCGTCGTACCGAGGTCGTCGAGCTTGCGCCGGACGCGTTTCACCAGCGAGTGCACGTCCCCCGTACCGCGCTGATGGCGGTTGCGCCAGACGGCCTGGTGCAACGCCTCGTACGTCCAGACGCGGACCGGCTCGGTCATCAACCTGGTGAGCAGATCGTGCTCCAGGTCGGTCAGCGGCACCTCACGTCCTCTCCACTGAGCGACCGAGCGCCGCGAGTCGATGGTCAGCGCATCCGTGCCGGCCTGCGCGGCGCCGGTGTGTGACGGCGCGGACTGCTCAGCAGGAGCCGACGGGGGCGGATCCTGGGCAGGGAGGAGCAGTTTGCGCAGTTCGTCCAGGCTGGAGACGAGCAGCAGCGGCGCGACGTCGTCGACCAGTTCGGCGAGCCGGACACGTTCTTCGGGGGACGCGGCGACGGCGATCAGCAGCGGGAAGGTCTGGTGATCGATGGTTCCGTCGTCGCGCGGGGCGGGGACACGGGCGGTGACCATCCGATCACGATGTCAACCTCTGCCTTAAATGGTCAACGAATTGACAAAGTCTGGCGAAACTTGCCCAGAACGCTCGTACTCCTGGTGACATCTTGCTCACGAAGTGTGCTTGTTGCGCTCGACTTCTGACACATAAGGTCCACGTCAGGTCCGCAGTGTCACAGCTCGCGACCTGGGGGGCACGGTGCGTTCGCAGAACCGGTTCATCACCGGCGGCCGCGGATCCGCCCGCACCTCCGCACGTTGGCTCGGGGGCCGACTCGGGGATGTTCAGTGAGGGGCACAGATGTCACATCAACGAAGTCGAGGGCTCGCCAGATCACTGGTGAGCACTCTCGCGGCGGTGGCCGTCGTCGCCACCGGGCTGGCCGCCACCGGCACCGCACAAGCCGCACCGGCCACGCCGGCCGCCGACCCGGCGTCCAAGATCAAGCCCGAGCTGCTCAGCAAGCTCCAGGGCAAGGACGCCAAGGAGGCCACCGACTACTGGGTCCGGTTCACCGCCAAGGCCGACCTGAGCAAGGCCAGCACGATCGCGGACTGGAACGCCCGCGGTACGGCGGTCGCCGCCGCGCTGCGCAAGACCGCGGCCGAGAGCCAGGCGAGCGTCAAGGCCGAGCTCGACGCGCAGCACGTGAAGTACCAGACCTTCTGGGGCACGAACGCGATCCGGATCAACGGCGGCTCGCTGGCGCTGGCCCAGACGCTGGCCCAGCACGCCGAGGTCGAGGGGCTGTACAACCCGACCGCGATCGAGGTGCCGAAGGTCACCGAAGGCAAGGACGAGCGGCAGATCAACGCGCTCGAGTGGGGTCTGGCCAACATCAACGCCGACGACGTCTGGTCGCAGTACGGCGACAAAGGCCAGGGCATCGTCATCGCCAACATCGACACCGGCGTGCAGTACGACCACCCGGCGCTGGTGAACTCCTACCGGGGCAACCTGGGCGGTGGCCAGTTCGACCACAACTACAACTGGTTCGACGCGGCCGGCTCCTCGCCGGCGCAGCCGTCCGACGGCAACGGCCACGGCACCCACACGATGGGCACGATGGTCGGTGACGACGGCGCGGGCAACCAGATCGGTGTCGCCCCGGCGGTCAAGTGGATCGCGGCCAACGGGTGCTGCCCGAGCGACGCCGCGCTGATCAGCTCCGGTGAGTGGATGCTCGAGCCGACCAACCTCGCCGGGCAGAACCCCGACGCGAGCAAGCGGCCGCACATCATCAACAACTCGTGGGGCTCGACCCTGCCCTCCAACGACCCGTTCATGGAGGACATCACGCTGGCCTGGACGGCGTCCGGCATCTTCGGTGCCTTCGCCAACGGCAACAGCGGGTCGGCCTGCCAGAGCAGCGGCTCGCCGGGCAGCCTGCAGAGCAACTACTCCGCCGGTGCCTACGACATCAACAACAACGTCGCGTCGTTCTCCGGCCGTGGTGTCGGCCAGAACGGCGAGATCAAGCCGAACATCTCGGCGCCGGGCGTGAACGTGCGCTCCAGCATCCCGGGCAGCGGCTACGCCAGCTTCAACGGCACCTCGATGGCCACCCCGCACCTCGCGGGCGTCATCGCGCTGCTGTGGTCGGCGGCTCCCGCGATCAAAGGTGACGTCAACGCCACCCGCGCGCTGCTGGACAACGCGGCGATCGACAAGGCCGACAGCCAGTGCGGTGGCACCACCGACGACAACAACGTGTACGGCGAGGGCCGGCTGGACGCGCTCGCGCTGCTGAACGCCGCCCCGATCGGTGACACCGGCACCCTGACCGGCAAGGTCAGCTCGGCCGGTGCCGCGCTCGCCGGCGCCACCGTCACGGCGAAGGCCGCCGGTCAGCCCGACCGGACGCTGACCACCGGTGCGGACGGTCGCTACTCGTCCGTGCTGCCGGCCGGCGAGTACACGCTGACCGCCGCGTCGTTCGGGTACAAGAGCCAGACCGCGACCGTCACGGTGACCGCGAACACGACCACCACCAAGGACTTCGTGCTGGAGTCCGCGCCGACGGTCAACATCGGCGGCACGGTCAGCGACGGCTCCGGCCACGGCTGGCCGCTGTACGCGAAGGTCAGCGTCGAGGGACCGGGTGGCGTGTTCGACTACACCACCCCGACCAACGGCCGGTACAGCTTCAAGGTGCCGTCCGGCAGCGACTACACGCTGAAGGTCGAGTCGCAGTACCCGGGCTACCAGACCGTCAGCCAGCCGGTCACGGTCGGCGCGACGAACGTCACCAAGAACATCGCCGTACCGGTTCGCTCCGACGCCTGCGCCACGGCGCCGGGCTACCGCAACGGGTCGGACGGCCTCTACGAGACCTTCGACGCCACCACCGCGCCGAGCGGCTGGACCGTCGTGGACAACAAGGGCAACGGCCAGGTCTGGAAGTTCGAGGACGTCGGCAACCGGGGCAACCTGACCGGTGGCGGCGGCGGCTTCGCGATCGTGGACAGCGACAAGTACGGCTCCGGCCAGTCGCAGGACACCTCGCTGGTCAGCCCGTCGGTCGACCTGACCGGCGTCACCGCGCCGGTGATCCGCTTCAACCAGGACCTCAACTGGCTGGGCGGCGAGAAGGCCGACGTCGACCTGTCGATCGACGGCGGCGCCACCTGGACCAACGTGCTCCGTCAGTCCACCGCGGACGCCCGCGGCGTGAAGGAGATCGCGATCCCGCAGGCGGCCGGGCAGTCCGCCGTACAGGTCCGCTTCCACTACTACGACGCCTCGTACGAGTGGTGGTGGCAGGTCGACAGCGTGCTGATCGGCACCCAGATCACCTGTGAGCCGACCGGCGGCGGCATCGTCGTCGGCAACGTCAAGGACGCCAACACCGGTGGGTTCGTCAACGGCGCCGTCGTCACCCGTGACGACAAGCCCAGCGAGTCCGCCGTCACCGTCGCCACGCCGGAGGACACCGGCCTGAACGACGGCTTCTACTGGCTGTACTCCGCCGACTCCGGCCCGCACGGCTACACCGCCAAGGCCGGCGGCTACGTCAGCGCCAGCCAGAACGTCGACGTGGAAGCCGACTGGGTCACCCTGGCCGACTACACGCTGGCGGCCGGCCGGCTGTCGGTCACGCCGGGCACGATCGAGGGCAACCTGCGGCTGCCCAGCGGCAAGGTGACCAAGTCCTTCACGGTCAAGAACACCGGTGGCGCACCGGTGGACGTGAAGTTCGGCGAGCGCGACGGCGGCTTCGAGATCGCCAACGCCAACGGCAGCACCACCACGAAGTCCCAGGTGCTGACCGGCACCGGCGCTCCGCTGCAGCGGCTCGAGGTGCCGACGTCGTTCGCCAGCAAGCTGTCCGGCAAGATGGCCGGCACGCCCGCCGTACCGGCGCCGCTCGCGGCTCCGTGGGCCGACATCGCCGACTACCCGGCGGTCGTGATGGACAACCGGGTGGTCAACCTCGACGGCAAGATCTACTCGCTCGCCGGCGGGAACGGCTCCGCGTCCAGCGCGAACAACTACGTGTACGACCCGGCCTCGCTGGCCTGGACCGCGATCGCCCCGCTGCCGGGCGCCCGCAACGCGATCACCGTCGGCGCCGTCGGCGGCAAGATCATCGCCAGCTCCGGCTGGGGAACGTCCGGCCCGGACGCCGCGACCTGGTCCTACGACCCGGCCGCGAACGCCTGGACCGCGGTGGCGAACAACCCGGCGCCGCGCGCGGCCGCCGGCCAGGCCGTCCTGGACGGCAAGCTGTACGCGATCGGTGGCTGCACCACGGCCTCCTGCACCCCGATGTCGAACACCGCGGTGCGCTACGACGCGGCGGCCAACGCCTGGGAGCCGATCGCGAACTACCCGAAGTCGGTGGCCTTCGCCTCCTGCGGCGCGATCGACGGCAAGATCTACTGCTCCGGCGGTAACGACGGCGCGGCCGCTCAGAAGAGCAGCTACGTCTACGACCCGGCCACCAACGCCTGGTCCCCGATCGCCGACTCCCCGGCCGACCACTGGGCGGCGTCGTTCGCCGTCGCCGGTGGCAAGCTGCTGGTCGTCGGCGGTGTCCAGACCGGCGCCGTCACGAACGCGGGCTTCGCGTTCGACCCGGCCACCGGCACCTGGGCGGCGCTGCCGAACGCCAACAACCCCCGCTACCGCGGTGGCGCGGCGTGCGGCTTCTACAAGGTCGGCGGCTCGTCCGGCGGCTTCACCGCGACCGTCGACAGCGAGGCCCTGCCGGGTCTCGAGGACTGCGCCGAGTCGTCGGCCGACGTCAGCTGGCTGAGCATCGACAAGACCGAGGCCACCCTGGCCCCGGGCGCCAGCACGACGGTCAAGGTCACGCTCACCGCGAGCGTCGACCAGCCCGGCAAGTACACCGGCTCGGTCACCATCGCCGAGAACACGCCGTACAGCGTGGACCCGGTGGCGGTCACGATGAACGTCACCCCGCCGACCACCTGGAGCAAGCTGTCCGGCACGGTCACCGGCGTCGCCACCAACGGCACCACCGTCCCGCTGGCCGGCGCCATCGTCCAGGTCGACTCGTGGGCGTCGTCGTACACCTTCACCACCACCAGCCAGGGCACGTACGCGTACTGGCTGGACCGTAGGAACAACCCGCTCACCCTGATCGCCGCCAAGGACGGCTACAAGCCCCAGACCCGCACCACTCGTCTGGTAGCAGGCACGCCGGTCGTGGAGGACTTCGCACTGAAGGCCATCCGGTAACGACCACCTAGCAACGACCCGGCCCCCGCTCAGAACCTTGGGCGGGGGCCGGGTGCGTTGGAGGGCAACGACAGAAAGACGAGCAACACCAGAGAGCCAGGACCGAGACCAGCGAGAGAACACAACAACAGAACAGACAGAACAAAGATGAAGAAACACGAAGAGTGGGCCGCAGGCCGTCCCCCTGTGCCAACAGCGCAGCCACGCTGTGGCTGAGGGAACGGATCTGCCGCCGATAAACCGTCCGAGCTCGGATCGACCGCTACAACTGTCTAGTCGAATTGCCTTGAATGTGTCTACCTCACTAGACTAAAGTGATGGTGAGCGAACTGCCGACACGAAAGGTCGTGAAGGCCTTCAAGGATGCTGGCTGGACGCGGGGGCGAACGCAGGGCTCGCACAGTGTCTACGACTGCCCCTGCGGGCAGCACACCTTCAGCCTGCCGGATGGCCACAAGACGATCTCGCCCGGCGTCGTGCGGAAGGTGAACGATGCACTCACCAGCTGCAAGGAGAAGTAGATGAAGACCTACGACGCGCTAGTCACTCGCGACGGCCGCTGGTGGATGATCGAGATTCCTGAACTGGATGGGCTCACTCAGGCTCGTCGATTGGACGAGGTCGAGAAAATGGCGCGCGAGTACATCGCAGTGACTCTTGACGTTCCGATGTCTCAGGTGGCCGTGTCCGTGTCCGGAGTCGAGGTCGCGGGCCAGGACCTCCTCGAAGCCAAGGCGCTCGTTGAGGACTTGCGACGGCACGCGAAGCAAGTGGAAGAGCTTGTCGCGGATCTCACCCGACAGCTCGCATCGGCGCTGTCGAGCGCGAGCGTTCCAGTTCGCGATGTGAGCAAGGTTCTCGGGGTCTCTCACCAACGAGTGTCGCAGTTGGTGCAGTCCGCTACGACGGGGCCGGCATCTTCGTTGGCGCGGTTGATTGCGACAGCTCAAGCTGAGCACGACAGCGATCTCATGGTTCGCCTCAAGCCTGGCCACGAGCCAGTGATCGTTGAGGTCAAGAGCTCCGGCAAGACGACGGCGTCGAAGAAACAAGCATCGACACGAACTCGCGCTCAAGCTCCGGATCATGGCGCCTCCGCCTCTCGAAGAGGTGTGACCATGGCTACCGAAGGCAAGACCAAGCGACGAACCATCGCTGGACGTGCCGCAAAGAAGACAGGCGCCAAGACCAGCTAGGCGTCTTGCCCAGGAACTGCCCGGGATGGCTCCTCACACCTTGGCACCATTTGATGCCAAGGTGTGGAACAGACGACGTCATGCCACTCGGCGCGGCAGTGGCGGTCTCGGCCGCAAATTCGGGGCGGCCTCGGACCAGTCAGTCCCAGCCGTCCTTACCATCGAGGCGTTGGCCTTTGCTTCCCCCTCGAAAACCGGCTTCGACTACCGAGCGGCGCTACCGGCCGCCCTCAGGATTGCCAGAGGAATGTGGCCTCGGCGCAGGGCAGGCAGGCGAAGGCGTAGCCGCTGCCGCCTCCGAAGTTCATCTCCGTCCGGCTCAGCCCTTGCTCCAACTGAGCCACGAGGTTCATGGGCTGCGTGCACGACGCACAGGTCGGCGTCTCGTCGCCCTGCAACCAGGACGGAGTACCGCCCAGCTGACCGAGGATCTCCCGGCGGGGCCGGCCATTGGTCTTCGCCCACTGCTCGCGTGCGGTCTCGTACGGGGCGTCGTCGGTCACCAGATCGATTCCAGAGGCTTCCGGCAGACGGGTCTCGCCCTCCGCTGGGACCTGGGCAGGCGCAAGCTCGCTCGCAGGGAACACGAGCGCCCGATTGCCACCGGCAGCCGGGTCCCACTCCTCGCACAGGCCGGGGTCGTTCGCGCACATGAAGATCGCTACGGCGTGCTCACCCGTCAGCACCTGCGCGAGGAACTGCATCGAGCCGGAGCACATGGCGCATGTCGGCCAGGTGAAGTCAGCCGGCGCCAACGGAACCCCGCCGGTGCGAGTCGTCGGCGCGTCGTCGGCGACTGGACCGGCGTAGGTCATCAGAGTCGTCATGGTTGGGCAGCCTAATGGGGCGGAGGACCGCCGGCGGCGCGTCTGTCGCTTTCCCCAGCCACAGCGTGCCTGGACTTGGGCGGGGCGGACGGGCCTACGACCCCACTGTGTCTTTGTTCTTTGGTCTTGCTCTTCTGCTCGAAGCCTTGTTCAGGCCGCCGGTAGCAGGTGGAAGCCGACGCCCCTGACCGCATGAATGGTGACCGTGGCGCCGAGGTCGGCGAGTTTTTGGCGGAGGCGTTTGACCACCGAATGGATGTGGGAGCCGTGGCCGAGATGTTCGTTGCCCCAGACGGCGTGGTGGAGGCGTTGGTAGGTCCAGACCTGGCCGGGTTTTTGCACCAGGCAGGTGAGGAAGTCGTGTTCCAGGCGAGTGAGGGGGACCTCGCGGTCCTTCCAGCGGACGACGCGGCGGTCCTCGTCGAGGCGTAGGGCGGCGGGGAGGGCTACCACGTTGTCGACGACCTCGGCTGCCTCGATCTGGGCAGGAGTCTCAACCGCGGGTTCCGGCGGGAGGACACCCGGCGTCAGTACGACGGGCGTCGACGTACCGGCGGTCAGGTCCAGGAACGCCCGGGCCTGGTCGGCGCTGGCGACCAGGAGCAGGGCGTCGGCGCCGCTCAAGAGGCGGGCCAGCTGGACGCGTTCGGCGCTGGTTGCGCCGACGCCGATGATCAACGAAGAGTCCGGCACGGTTTCCATGGAGCCCCCTCCTCAAACGCCTGCCGGGACAAGTACGCTCAACTGCGAGGGTGAAGTCAAGGGAAACCCTGCGAGACGACGTGGCACATCTGCGCCCTGGCCGACACCGGCCAACCTTGCGTCCGAGGAACATTGGCCTGTAGCGCACCCTTCTTCGGACGCAACGGGACACAGGAAAAGGCGTCCGGACCTCCTGCCGGGACGGGGCAGAAGGACCGGACGCGGGGAAGGGCTGCCGGATCAGCCGATGGTCCTGACGGCGGTGATCAGCGCGCCGCTGCTGGTGTCGCCGGACAGCTCCCAGAAGAACGCGCCGCCGAGACCCTGCTGGTTGGCGTACGTCATCTTGCCGCGGATCGTCGCGGGGGTGTCGTAGCCCCACCACTGGCCGTTGCAGAACGCGTACGCCGTACCGCCGACGGTCCCGGTGGACGGGCAGCGGGTGGAGATCAGCTTGTAGTCCTCGATACCGGCCTCGTACTTGCCGGGCGCGGCGCCGGTCGCGCGACCGCCCGGGGCGGCCTGGGTGACGCCGGTCCAGCCGCGGCCGTAGAAGCCGATGCCGAGCAGGATCTTCGAGGCCGGGATGCCTTTGCTCTTCAGCTTCTGGATCGCCGCGTCGCTGTGGAAGCCGGCCTGCGGGATCCCGCTGTACGACGTGAGCGGCGAGTGCGGCGCGGTCGGGCCCTGGGCGTTGAAGGCGCCGAAGTAGTCGTAGGTCATCGGCATGATCCAGTCGAGCTTCTGCGCGGCGGTCGCGTAGTCGGTGGCGTCGATCTTGCCGCCGTTGGTGCCGTCGGCGGTGATCGCGGCGGTCACCAGCGCGGACGAACCGAACCGGGTGCGCAGCGCGCTGATCACATTGTTGAACGCGTTCGGCCCGGAGGTGTCGCAGCTCAGACCGCAGGCGTTCGGGTACTCCCAGTCGATGTCGATGCCGTCGAACACGTCGGCCCAGCGCGGGTCCTCGACCAGCTTGTAGCAGGAGTCGGCGAACGCGGCCGGGTTCTTGGCGGCCTCGGTGAAGCCGCCCGACCAGGTCCAGCCGCCGAACGACCAGACCACCTTGATGTTCGGGAACTCGCGCTTCAGCTTGCGCAACTGGTTGAAGTTGCCGCGCAGCGCGCCGGCGTCCCAGGTGTCGGCGACGCCGTCGACCGAGCCGGCCGCGTCGTACGCCTTGTCGTAGGCGGCGTAGGAGTCGCCCATCGCGCAGCGCCCGCCGGTGGTGTTGCCGAAGGCGTAGACGATGTTGGTCAGCTTCGCGGCCGATCCGCTCGTCTTGATGTTCTTGACGTGGTAGTTGCGGTCGTAGACACCCCACTCGGTGAAGTAGCCGACGACACGTTTGCCGGCGGCGACCGCGTTCGTGCCGTCCTGCTGCTCGACGACGCGGGTCGGCAGCGGCTGGGCGGCGTCCTCGGACGGGGTGGCCGCGACGGCGGCCGGTACCACTCCGGTGCCGAGCAGTGCGAGCGCGGCGACGAGGGTGGGCAGGGATCGAATCCTCATGTGGTCCTCCAGGGGGGCGGGAGAGGCACTGTGCGCACCCTACTCAGCACAGCAGGTTAAGAAAAGAAGAAACCGAAATAAAAATGTCCACGCGATCACCTGACCACCCGGCAACGCCACCGAGGTCGCGGCGGGACAACGGTGGACATCAGGCGTGATCAGAGCGTGGTCCGGGGTGCAGCCGAACCGATTCACCGAGTAATCTCCTCGCGCACGGTCAATGACCGTATCGACGGAGGAACACGTGCCTGGATCACCGCGGCGACCCGCTCGGATCTGGCTGCTTGCCGTCCTCGTCGTGCCCGTGGTGCTGACCGCCCTGCTGGTCGCGTTCAAGGGCGACGGCCTGAGCAACGCGACCGCCGACGAAGCCGGTACGGCGCAACCGCCCGCGCCGACGACGACCACTCCCCCGAGCGCCTCGACCACCGTCGTCCCGCCGCAGCCCACGGCCGCGCCGTTCTCGGTCGCGTGGACCGAGGACACCGGCCTCAGCGTCACCGCCTCACTGCAGGACCAGGCCGCCCGCGACAAGGTGGTCGACGAAATCCAGTCGTTGCTCGACACCAACGAGACCTTCGGCGACCAGCTGACCGTCGACGCTGCGACCGGCCTGGCGAATCCCAACGCCCTGGTCGGCCTCCTGCAAGCTCTGCGCGCGGCGACCGGCGACGTCGCCGTCCGGTACGACGGGACGACGATCACCCTGACCGGCGACGTCGCCGACCAGGCGACCAAGGCGACCGCGGCGCGGGCGGCGGCGAAAGCTGTGCCGGGCGCCGTCGTCGCGAACCAGCTGCGCGTGCCGACGGCCGTGAAACCGCCGGTGAGCGAGGCGTGTCAGACCTTCGAGAGCCGGCTCGCCCAGCTGACCGGTCAGCACAAAATCCTCTTCCTGTCCGGAACGGCGATCGTCAGCGAGCGGTCGCGGGGATCGGTCGAGCGGGTCGCCGCGCTGCTGAAGAGCTGCGCCACCGCCCGGATCGAGGTCGCCGGTCACACCGACAACCTCGGCGACCCGTCGACGAGCCTGCCGCTGTCGCAGCGCCGCGCGGACGCCGTGACCGCCCAGCTGGTCCGGCTCGGCGTACCGGCCGGGCGGATCATCAGCCGCGGGTACGGCGAGTCCGAGCCGGTCGCGTCCAACAGAACCTCCGCCGGGCGGATCGCGAACCGCCGGGTCGAGATCCGAGTCCCGTAGGGGTTGTCGATGAGTTCGCTGTACGCCCAGCTGTGGGTCCTGCTGCTGGCCTCGTTCGTGCTCGGCAGCGCCGCCGCCTATCTCGTCCACCGGAGCCTGCACCGATGAGCACGCTCGCCCGCGACAACTGGCCGTGGCTCCTGCTCGCGTTCCTGCTCGGCGCCGTCATCACCTGGCTTCTGCTCAGCCGCCGGGAGTCCCCGGTGGCCGAGGAAGAGCCCGCGGCAGAACCGGTGGAAGAGAAGGTGCTGGTCACCGCCGGCGCCCCGGCCGCCGAAGCCGAAGCCGAAGCCGAGGCGAAGCCCGAGCCGGAACGACAACCTTCCTTCTCCCAGCGCATGGACCCCGAGGACTCCCCCACGCCGGCACTGTTCGACGGCTCCGGCCGCGCCGTCGTCCCTGGACAGTTCGGCCCGGGGTCGGCCGACGCCGTCGAGCACCAGAGCCCGCCGGACGGCTTCACGATCAAGGCCACCACCGAGTCGATGCTGTTCCACACTCCGGACTCGCCGTACTACGGCCGCACCCGGCCCGAGGTCTGGTTCCGCACCGAGTCCGACGCCGAACGCGCCGGTTTCACCAAGTACGTACCCAAGCCGCGGCGGTCTCCCCGCTCGTGACGCCTCACCGCCGCTAGCATCGGCGGAACGCCCCGGGAACCTGGAGGACCAGTGCAGCGCGAGATCTCTGTCCCTTTCACCGCCGAGCAGGACGAGGACGGGGTTTGGAGCGCCGCCGCGGCACTCACCCCGGACGCGTTCGCCAACGGTCAGGGCCCGACCCGGGAAGCGGCGATCGAGGACCTCAAGGAAGCCATCGCCCTGCTGGCCGAGGAGGTCGGTGTACCGGACCACTGGTTGTGACGCTCGAGGTCGACTGATGGGCTTGTGCCTCGAAGAAGTTCCGTGACTTCGAGAAGGACCCCGCCAAGGCCGGAGTCAGCCGCGAGAGGGCGGTCGCCGTGGTCGTGACCGTGGTCGGGGCCGGGGTAAGTGAGGTCGCAGAGCGCGGCGATCCAGGCGGTTCGTGCGGTCGCCGCGCGGTGACCAGAACTAACGCGCGAGCGGGCCGGAAGCAACGCGGTACGGATAACGAATCGGACGGAAAATAGGGGGATCAGGCCCCTATTTGCTTGTACTGGCAAACCGGCGTCACACTGACTCCAACGCCGGTCCGGACCGCTGTCCCACGGCGCCGATCCACAGCACCCCGGACACCCTCCGGACACTGTTTCCTTTTGAGATGCCCACGACCGGGTACGGGATGCAGAGCCCGCCCCCGGTGTCCACCCGCGCGTCGCCGGAATCGTCCGGCGGCGGCAGCCGCAAGTACCGCTAGGTTTGGACCGAGGGGATACACCCGATGGAGGTGAGCGTGACCGACATGCTGCCGGAGCAGCACCACGGACTGACGAAGAGTGACCCGCTGTGGTTCAAGCGGGCCGTCTTCTACGAAGTCCTCGTGCGGTCATTCAAGGACTCGAACGCCGACGGAATCGGCGACCTGCAAGGCTTGACCGAGAAGCTCGACTATCTCGAGTGGCTCGGCGTGGACTGTCTGTGGTTACCGCCGTTCTACCCCTCACCTCTGCGTGACGGCGGCTACGACATCTCCGACTACACCAACGTGATGCCGGAAGTCGGCACGATCGCCGACTTCGCCGCGTTCATGGAGGCCGCGCACGCGCGCGGCATCCGGATCATCGTCGACTTCGTGATGAACCACACCTCGGACCAGCACCCCTGGTTCCAGGCGTCGCGCACCGATCCCGACGGCCCGTACGGCGACTTCTACGTCTGGTCCGACAACGACGAGGCCTACTCCGACGCCCGGATCATCTTCGTCGACTCCGAGACCTCGAACTGGACCTGGGACCCGGTCCGCCAGCAGTACTTCTGGCACCGGTTCTACTCCAACCAGCCCGACCTGAACTTCGAGAACCCGGCCGTCGGCGACGCGATGATCGAGGCGCTGAAGTTCTGGCTCGACCTCGGCGTGGACGGCTTCCGGCTGGACGCCGTGCCGTACCTGTTCGAGGAGGAGGGCACCAACTGCGAGAACCTGCCCAGGACGCACGAGTTCCTGAAGCGGGTCCGCAAGGAGGTGGACGCGAACTACACCGACCGCGTCCTGCTCTGCGAGGCCAACCAGTGGCCCGGCGACGTGGTCGAGTACTTCGGCGACCGCGAGTCCGGTGGCGACGAGTGCCAGATGGCCTTCCACTTCCCGGTGATGCCGCGGATCTTCATGGGGGTACGGCGCGAGTCGCGCTTCCCGATCTCGGAGATCCTGGCCCAGACCCCGCAGATCCCCGACACCTGTCAGTGGGGCATCTTCCTGCGCAACCACGACGAGCTCACGCTCGAGATGGTGACCGACGAAGAGCGCGACTACATGTGGGGCGAGTACGCCCAGGACCCGCGGATGAAGGCCAACATCGGCATCCGCCGCCGGCTCGCGCCGTTGCTCGACAACGACGTGAACCGGATGGAGCTGTTCACCGCGATGCTGCTGTCGCTGCCCGGCTCGCCGATCCTGTACTACGGCGACGAGATCGGCATGGGCGACAACATCTGGCTCGGTGACCGCGACGGTGTCCGGACCCCGATGCAGTGGTCCCCGGACCGCAACGCGTCGTTCTCGACCGCGACGCCGGGCAAGCTCAGCCTGCCGGTGATCATGGACCCGGTCTACGGGTACCAGGCGGTCAACGTCGAGGCCGAGATGGAAAACGCCTCGTCGCTGCTGCACTGGACCCGGCGGATGATCCAGACCCGCAAGCAGCACCCGTGTTTTGGCATGGGTACTTTCACGGATCTGGGCGGCTCGAACCCGAGCGTGCTCTCGTACATCCGGGAGTTCGGGGACGACGTCGTCCTGTGCGTGAACAACCTGTCGCGGTTCCCGCAGCCGATCGAGCTGGACCTGCGGCAGTGGCAGGGCGTCGAGCCGGTGGAGCTGCTCGGCGGCGTGCACTTCCCGACCATCGGTGAGCTGCCGTACCTGCTGACCCTGGGCGCGCACGGCTTCTACTGGTTCCGGCTGCCGGTGAACAAGTCGGCCGATCGTGAGGAGAGCTCTTCGTGACTTCCCATCTGGACCAGGTCCAGTCCTTCTGCACCCACCAGCGCTGGTTCGGTGAGAAAGGACACGACGTCGACGTCGAAGCGATGGCCACCTCGGTGTGGCTGTCGGACGAGGGCGTCTGGCCCGCGGTCCGGATCGGGTTCGTCTACTGCTCCGGTCCGCCCGGGGCGGAGAACGCCATTCGCGTCTACCAGTTGCCGCTCAGCTACCACACCGCGCCGGTCGACAACCTCGGCCACGCACTGGTCGGCGAGTGGGACGAGCCGGACCTGGGCGACACCCGGGTCTGGGTGTACGACGCCCTGCACGACAAGGAAGCCACGCCGTACTGGCTGGACGCCCTCACCCACGGGCGTCAGCTGGCCGGGCTGGAGTTCCACCCGGTGCACGCGCCGGAGCGCACGCTCGTCGTCCCGGACGACGCGCAGTCGCTGGTGCTCACGGTCGAGCAGAGCAACACGTCGCTGGTCTTCGGCGACACCGCGCTGCTGAAGGTGTTCCGCCGGCTCGAGCCCGGGAGCAATCCCGGCGTCGAGATCGAGTCGGCGCTCACCGAGGCGGGTTCCGAACTGGTGCCCGAGGTGCTCGGGTCGGCGCGTGGCTCCTGGCCGCGCGCCGGCGGCGGCACCGACTCCGGCGACCTGGCGATGATGACGGCGTTCGCGAAGAACTCCACCGACGGCTGGTCGTATGCGACCACCTCGGTTCGCGACCTGTACGCCGAAGCCGATCTGCACGCCGAGGAGGTCGGCGGTGACTTCGCCGGTGAGTCGCACCGGCTCGGCGCCGCGACCGCCGAGGTGCACTCGGAGCTGGCCAAGGCGCTCGGCACGGACGTGTGGGCGCCGGACCAGATGATCCAGCACGCGGCCGCGATGCAGCGCCGGCTGGACAAGGCCGCGGCGGCGATCCCCGAGCTGCGCCCGTACGCCGAGGGCCTGAGCCGGGCCTTCACCGCGCTCGCGGAGCACGGCCAGGACGTGCCGGTGCAGCGGATCCACGGTGACTTCCACCTGGGTCAGGTACTGCGCACGATCGACGGCTGGAAGCTGATCGACTTCGAGGGCGAGCCGGCCAAGTCGCTGGTCGAGCGGCGGGCGCTGGACACCCCGATCAAGGACATCGCCGGGATGCTGCGCTCGTTCGACTACGCGGCCCGGTCGCTGCTGGCCGACCACCAGGGCGACCAGCAGATCGCTTACCGCGCCGCCGAGTGGGCGAACCGGAACCGTCGCGCGTTCTGCGACGGGTACGCCGAGGTGGCCGGCACCGACCCGCGCGATCAGGGCGTGCTGCTCAGCGCGTTCCTGGCCGACAAGGTGATCTACGAGACGATGTACGAGGCGCGCAACCGGCCGTCCTGGCTGCCGATCCCGCTCGCCGCGGCCGCTCAGCTGAGCACGACGGAGTCGTCCACCGACGACGACTGACCCCAGCAGGGGTGGCCCGGGCGCTGCCATACTTCTCGCTATGCCATCCGAGCCGCAGCTGGAGGTCCTGGTTCTCGGGCCTCTCGCTGTGCGGCTGGACGGCGTCGCGGTGGCGGTCGACCGGCCGTTGGAGCGGGCGTTGCTCGTGCGCCTCGCGTTGGCCGGCGGCCTCCCGGTGCCGGACCAGCGGCTCGCCGTCGATCTGTGGGGCGATGTCGATCTGGCCCGGCCGACCGAACGTTTGCGCGTACTCGCCTCGCGACTGCGCGCCGCACTCGGTACGCCCGACGTTCTGACGCGGGCCTCCAACGGGTACGCCCTGTCCGCGCGGATGACGGACCTGGTCAGCGCGCGATCCCTGACCAAGGCCCTGTACGCCGCGGCGCGGGCGGGCGATCACGCGACGGTGAGCGCGCTCGGGCGCGAGGCGACGGCGTTGTGGCGGGGCGCTTCGCTGGCCGACCTGCGCACGATCCCGTACGCCGCGACCGAAGCCGAGCAGCTTGATGCCTGGCGGCTGGACCTCCAGGTGGAGCGGCTGGACGCGGAGCTCGCTCTCGGCGGCGCGACGGAAGCCGGGCGGGAGTTGGAGGCGCTGGCCGCCGAACATCCGGTCCACGAGCGGCTGTGGTGTTTGCTGGCTCTGGCCTTGTACCGGACCGGACGCCAGGCAGATGCGCTCAATCGCCTGGCCGTGCTGCGTTCGCGGCTGGCCGACGAGTTGGGTGTCGATCCGGCGGCGGAGACGGCCGCGATGGAGCTCCGCCTGTTGCGGCAGGATCCGGGCCTCCTGCTCCCGGAGTCGGCCGTCCCCGCCGCGCCCCCGGCGGATCCCGGTCTTCCGTTGCCTATGACAACGTTCGTCGGGCGGGGACGCGAGCTCGCCGAGCTGGTGCGGCGACTGGACCTGCCCGGGCTGGTGACTCTCACGGGCGGACCGGGCAGCGGGAAGTCGCGGCTCGCGCTCGAGGCGACACGCGTCGTGGCGTCCGCGGGCCGGCCGGTCCGGGTGGTCCAGCTCGCCCCGCTGCGCCATGCGGACGCCGTACCAGCGGCGGTCGCCGGAGAGAATGCCGACAGCAACAACCTCGACGTGGCCGGCCTCGGCAGCGAGCTGTTGGTGCTCGACAACGCCGACCACGTGGCCGGGGCGGTCGCTCAGCTAGTTGCGGAGCTGCTCCGGCGCGCGCCCAAACTCACCGTTCTGGTCACCTCTCAACAACCGCTGGAGCTGGCCGCGGAGCAGCCGCAGGTGATGGAGCCGCTCGACGCGATCGCCGCCGTCCAGCTGTTCACCGAGCGATGTGCTGCCGATGCCCAGGGCGCCGATCCGGAACTGGTCGCAACGATCTGTACGGCGGTCGACCGCCTGCCGCTCGGCATCGAACTGGCCGCCGGCCTCACCCGCACGGTCTCCGTTCCGCACATCGCCGAACGGCTCGCCGCCGCGCCGACCGCCGTGGCAGGTGTGACCGCCGTACTCGACTGGTCGCACGAACTGCTGAACGACGCCGACCGCGCCGTCCTGCGCCGGGTCGCCGATTTCGCCGACGGGTTCACGCTGGAGGCGGCCGAGCAGGTCGCGGTCGATCCGCGCGACGTCGCGCCGGCGCTGACCGAGCTCGCGGACCGCGGTCTGCTCACCGTCGAGGCCGTCGGCGGACGCCGGTTCCGGATGCTGGAAACCGTTCGCAACCACGTGCTGGCCGAGCCGCACGTCTAGCCAAGTCTTGTGTACGTCCCCGACGGACGGGTACGGGATGCGGGAATCGAAGAGTCCATCGGGCAGGATTGGGTGTATGGGATCGAACGAGCGCGACGAGCACGATGCCGAGGTGCGGACGCCGCTGTCGGAGCCGATGACCGAACCGGTGATCAGGCCTGACGACCAGGCTGTTCCGACCACCAGCGGGCAGGTTGTGCCCGAATCCACGACGACCGGCACCGGGCGGGTCGAGGTGGAGCGGTCGGTGCTCGAACGGCTGGTGTCCGGGACCTACCACGATCCGCATCAGGTGCTCGGGCCGCACCTGGGCGACGGATCGGTGACGTTGCGGGTGCTGCGGCCGTTCGCGAGCACGGTGACCGCGCTGTTCGACGACCAGCGGGTCGAGCTGGAGCACGAGTTCGAGGGTGTCTGGGTCGGCGAGCTGGATGTCGACAAGGTGCCCGACTACCGGCTCGAAGTGACCTACACCGACGGTCCGGCGCTCGAGCTCGACGACCCGTACCGCTACCTGCCGTCGCTCGGCGAGATGGACCTGCACCTGATCGGTGAGGGCCGGCACGAGCAGCTGTGGACCGTGCTCGGCGCGCACGTGCGCCGGTACGACGGCCCGGGCGGCACCGTCACCGGTACGTCGTTCGCGGTCTGGGCGCCGAACGCGCAGGGCATCCGGCTGACCGCCGACTTCAACTTCTGGGACGGTCGCGCGCATCCGATGCGCACGATGGGTTCCAGCGGCGTCTGGGAACTGTTCGTGCCGGGCGTCGGTCCGGGCACGCGCTACAAGTTCGACATCTGCGGACGCGACGGCGTCTGGCGGCAGAAGGCCGATCCGATGGCGAACCTGGCCGAGACTCCCCCGGCGAACGCGTCGGTCGTGCACGAGTCGACGTACGAGTGGAAGGACGCCGACTGGCTGCAGCGCCGCGCGGCGGCGCAGGCCCACGCCGAGCCGATGAGCGTCTACGAGGTGCACCTCGGGTCCTGGCGCAAGGGCCGGACCTACCGCGAACTGGCCGACGAGCTCGTTGCCTACGTCAACGAGATGGGCTTCACCCACGTCGAGTTCATGCCGGTGATGGAGCACCCGTTCGGCGGGTCCTGGGGCTACCAGGTCACGTCGTACTTCGCCCCCACCTCGCGTTTCGGTGACCCCGACGACTTCCGCTTCCTGGTCGACGCGCTGCACCAGGCCGGGATCGGTGTCCTGGTCGACTGGGTGCCGGCGCACTTCCCGAAGGACGCCTGGGCGCTGGCCCGCTTCGACGGGACCCCGCTGTACGAGCACCCGGACCCGCGCCGCGGCGAGCAGCCCGACTGGGGCACGCTGGTGTTCGACTTCGGCCGGCCGCAGGTGCGCAACTTCCTGGTCGCGAACGCGCTCTACTGGGCCGAGGAGTTCCACATCGACGGCCTGCGCGTCGACGCGGTCGCCTCGATGCTCTACCTGGACTACTCCCGGCAAGAGGGCCAGTGGGTGCCCAACCAGTACGGCGGCCGCGAGAACCTGGAAGCCGTCTCGTTCCTGCAGGAGATGAACGCGACGCTCTACAAGCGGGTGCCCGGCGTGATCACGGTCGCCGAGGAGTCGACGTCCTGGCCGGGCGTCACCCGGCCGACGCACCTGGGTGGCCTGGGCTTCGGGTTCAAGTGGAACATGGGCTGGATGAACGACTCGCTGCGCTACCTGGAGCACGAGCCGATCCACCGGCAGTACCACCACCACGAGCTGACGTTCTCGATGATGTACGCGTACTCCGAGAACTTCGTGCTGCCGCTGTCGCACGACGAGGTCGTGCACGGCAAGGGCTCGCTGCTGCGCAAGATGCCCGGAGACCGCTGGCAGCAACTGGCGAACCTGCGCGCCTACCTGGCGATGATGTGGGCCCATCCGGGCAAGCAGCTGCTGTTCATGGGCGGCGAGTTCGGCCAGGAGTCGGAGTGGTCGGAGAAGGGTGAGCTGGATTGGTGGCTGCTCGAGCACGCCGACCACGAGGGGCTGCGCCAGCTGGTGAAGGACCTGAACACGTCGTACAAGGAGCTGCGGTCGCTGTGGGCCAACGACCACGTTCCCGAGCGCTTCGCCTGGATCGACGCCAACGACGCCGGCAACAACACCTTCTCCTTCGTCCGCTTCGGCGCCGAGGGTGAGCCGACGGTCGCTTGTGTGGTCAACTTCTCGGCGGTTCCGCACTACGGCTACCGCCTCGGCCTCCCGTTCGACGGCCACTGGGAAGAGATCCTGAACACCGACGCGCACGTGTACGGCGGCTCCGGCGTCGGCAACCTCGGTGGCGTCGAGGCCAACGGCACCAGCTGGCACGGCATGGCCAGCAGCGCCGAGATCTCGGTTCCGCCGCTGGCCGCCGTCTGGTTCCGCCACGACGGCTGAGCTTCCCGGACGGGCCACGTCGCCTGAGCCTCGGACGGTGAGGCTCAGCCGACGTGGACGGGTCAGGAGACCTTGAGAGTGAACGGTCCGGAGTAGACAGCGTCGACGGGCAGGCGGGTCGACGTGGTGCTGCCGGGGACCCACCAGCGGAACTGGAAGGTGCCGCGGGTGTTCCACGCGAAGGCGACCAGGCCTCGGCCGGCGTACAGGGTCTTGTAGGTGAGACCCTGCCAGGCGCCGGCCGAGTTCTTGAACTGGAGCGCGGCCTTCTGCGTGCCGGCGGGGTCCACCCACAGGTAGGCCTGGGGCCGGGTGCCGACGGTGACGGACGGCTGGATGAACTTGGCCGAGACGACGCGCGTGCTCGCGCGGACCGTCCGGGCCGGGCTCGTGGCGGGCTGGACGGGGGTGGTGCCGGTGGTGCCCGCGACGGTGGTGCGGTACTCACGGGCGCCGGAGTTCCGGAGCGGGAAGTTGTAGTTGCCGGCGGCATCGGTCTTGCCCGAACCGACGACGTACCATCCGCCGGTGGCCGAGTCGCGCGCCTGCAGGACGACCGTGGTGTTCGCCCGGGCCCCCGCGTCCTCCTCGAGGCAGATCGGCAGGGCGTCGTTCGGCGGCTTCGGGTTCTCGAAGATCCTGCGGGTGGCGATCTTGCCGGTGAGGGTCGCGGTCGCGCCGTACGGCGTGGAGGCGGGTGCGTTCAACGTGACCACGCTGCTGAAGGCCCACCGCCAGTCGAGCTGCGCGGCGCCCCACTCGTTCCAGGCCAGGAAGGTGACGTCCATCGGCCGTTGCTTGGTGATCACGCCGCTGAGCGCGGTGGACCGTGCCGTGTACTCGACCCGGCACTTGTCATAGGTCCAGGGCTGCTCCCCCGTCATCAACCGCAGCCCGTACGTCGTGGGCGTGGTGACGTCGAGCGGATCGTTCGGGGTCGAGTCGACCACCGGGTCCGGCGGGACCGACCAGGCCATGTCCCCGTTCGGCCGGTAACTGAGCTGCGCCTGGGCCGCGCCGCGCCGGTAGCGGTCGAAGTCGGCCGAGGGGGCGAGGTCGCCGCCCGGTTCGGACACCACGATCCGCGCTCGGTCGACCGTGGGGCCGTACGGCTCCAGCTTCGCCGGTTCGAGCACGACCGTGTTCGGCTCGGCGACCGAGGGGCTGGCGAGCGGCAGGTCCTCGCCGCCCGGTCGCTCCAGCACCACGGTGTTGGGCGCGGGTGTGGTCTCGTTCCAGCTGATCCGGATCTTGCCGTCCGTCGTCCAGGCGAGCTGGACATCGGCGGCGAGCACGGTCGGCGGCGCGGGCGCGGTCAGGGCTGCGGACAGCAGAGTTGTGGCGAGCAGTGAAGTCATCATCAGGGGTACCTACCGAACTGTGAGAGTGAAAACGGGGCTGTGGACGGGGTCGATCCTCGGAGCGGCGGTGCTGCCGGGGATCCACCAGCCGGTGGCGGGTTCCGCGCTTCCAGGCGGGTGTTCGACAACGGCTGGTCGGAGATGCCGCAGGACCCGGATGGCGGCCAGAAGGCCAGTCGCTTCTCCATCGCCCGGCCGTCGCGGGCAGAGCTGGCCGGCGAGCGCCAGGCCGAGTGTGGTCGCGAGAAGAGCTTGCAGCATTCAAGTCCCCAGGTCGTTGGCTACGTGGGCTTGATGCGGCGGGCGGCGGAAAGGTTGCGACGAATTTCGGCCGGACGGCACGTTGCTCCCCGGACGAAGTTGCAGGCGGCGCCGGGGTCGAACGGCACCGCCTGCAACGCTTCGGGGGTCAGCGGACGGTCAGGGTGAAGACTCCGCTGTAGGTGGCGTCGGCGGTCGCCGTCGCCGGGATCCACCAGCGGAACTGCGTAGTGCCGCGCCGGTTCCACGGGAAGGTGAGCAGGCCTCGGCCGGCCGACAGGGTCTTGTACGACAGGCCCTGCCAGACGCCGCTGGCGTTCTTGAACTGGAGGGCGGCTTGCTGAGTGCCCGCCGGGTCGACCCAGAGGTAGGCCTGCGGCTGGGTGCCGAGGGTGATCGTCGGGGTGATGAACTTCGCCGACACGACGCGGGTGATCGCGCGGACGCTCGCGCTACCGCCCGTGCCGCCGTACGCCGCGCTGCCGGCGGCGACCTGGTTCGCCCTGACGACGCGGTACTCGCGGTGCCCCGGGTTCGTCAGCACCGCCGTGTACTTGCCCTGGGCATCGGTTTTGGTGGTCCCGACGGTGGTCCAGGCCGCGGTCGGCGACGTGCGCTGCTGGATGACCACCGGCTGGTTCGCGACCGGGCCGGTGGTCTCCTCGCAGGCCGGCGGGTGGCCCGACTCGTACAGGGACGCGCCGGACAGGACGCCGGTCAGCGTGGTGGCGGTGCCGTACGTGGTCGCGGCCGGCGCGGTCATCGTGATGCTCTTGGTCGTCGTGACGGTGACATACGGGCCCTGTGCGGCGCCCCACTCGTTGTCGACGTTGACGAACAGGTTGTACGGCGTGCCCCGGCTCGGCACCGTGCCGGTCGGCGAACCGGTCTGCGGGAGGTTGACTTCCTCGCACTCGCCGCTGCTGCCGGCGACGGTGTCGATCCGCTGCTGCGGCGCGTAGGTGTAGGTCTTGGCGAAGTCGAGCGGGTCGTCCGGCGTTCCGTCGGTGGAGGTGTCGGCCGGCAAGGTCCACTGCAGGCTGCCTTCGGCGGTGAACGCGAGGGTCGCCGTTCGGCCGGCGTAGTTGAACCGGTCGAAGTCAGGCGATCGGCCCGGCGTACCGGAACCGTCCGAGACCTCGATCCAGTTCTTCTCGGCCGGATCGCTGCTGTTGCCCAGGCTCGCCGAGTCGATCACGTACTCGTTGGGCTGTCCGGCCGTGGTGGTCCCGAACTCCAGCCCACCGCCCGCGGGACCGGTCAGGACCAGCGTGTTCGCCGCCGGCGCGGTCTCCGTCCAGGTGATCTTGAGGTTGGTGTGCTCGGCGTCGACCCAGGCGACCTGAACGTCCGTCACGCCGGCAGCCCGAGTCGCACCGGCCGAAGCCGTCCCCGTACCCAGCACGCCCGCCAGCACCGCCGCTCCGGCGAGCGCGATCGATCTCTTCAGCATCCGCTTCCTTTCGTGTGTACCTGTCCTGATGCCGACGGCGGGAAGAAGGTTGCGCGATCAGCGAACGGTCAACGTGAAGACCCCGCTGTAGGTCGCGTCGGCCGAAGGGGACGCCGGTACCCACCAGCGGAACTGGGTCGTGCCGCGCTTGTTCCACGGGAAGGTGAGGATGCCCCGGCCTGCGTACAGGGTCTTGTAGGCGACGCCCTGCCAAGCACCCGCAGCGTTCTTGAACTGCAGCGCGGCCTTCTGGGGGCCCGCCGGGTCGACCCAGAGGTAGGCCTGCGGTTGCGTGCCCAGGGTGACCGTCGGCTGGATGAACTTCGCGGACACCACCCGAGTCGTCGCGCGGACGCTCACCGGATAGCCCTCCTTGCCGTACGCCGCCGCGGTGCCGTTGACGACGTTCGGCCGGACCACCCGGTACTCGCGGTGGCCGGGGTTCCTGAAGACCGCGGTGTAGTTGCCCTGGTCGTTGGTCCGCGTCGTACCGACAACTGTCCACGGTGCGTCCAGCGACGTCCGCTGCTGCACCACGACGGCCTGGTTCGAGGTCGGCCCGTGGAACTCCTCGCACACCGGCGGGCTGCCCTGCTGGAACATCGAGGTGCCGTTCACGTGCCCGGTCAGCGTCGTCGTCCCGCCGTACGGCGAACTGCCCGGGCCGTACGTGGTGACGTTTTTGGTGGACCCGACCGTCGCCCACAGATTCGCGCGCTGGCCCCACTCGTTGGCGACCTTCACGGTCAGGTCGTAGGCCTGACCACGGTTCGGCAGCTCACCGGTCGGTACGGCGCTGACGAAGGACAGGTCACGGCACTCGTAGGTGCCGACCGGGTCTGCGTCCACCCGCTGGACCGCCGTGTAGGTGTAGGCCTTCGGCAGGTCGAGCGGATCTCCCGGTGTGCCGTCGACGGAGTTGTCGGCCGGCAGCGTCCAGCGCAGCTTGTCACCGGCGAAGGCGAGCCGGAGATCGCGTTCGTCGTACAGGTACTGGTCGAAATCGGCCGACCGTGCCTGCGTCCCGCCGCCGGCGACAACGAACCGGCTCCGGCCAGCCGGGTCGACCATGTGCGAGAACCGGGTCGCCTCGACCAGGTACTCGTTCGGCTGCGCGGCGGTCGTCGTACCGAACTGGAACTCGGGGATCTCCTCGGCGTCGGACTCCAGCGCCAGGGTGTTCGCGGTCGGTGTGGTCTCGGTCCAGGTGATCTTGATCAGCTTGTGGGTCGCGTCGGCCCAGGCGATGGTCACCGGTCCGATCGCCGTGGGTGCGGCGGGTGCGGGAAGAGCTTGGCTGGTCAAAAGCAGAGTCAGAGCCAGAGTTCGTTTCAGCATGCGTGTTCCCCAGGTCGCCTGGTCATCGGACGGTGAGAGAGAAGATCCCGCTGTAGGTCGCGTCGGCGGTAGGCGTGGCCGGCACCCACCAGCGGAACTGGGTCGTGCCGCGCTTGTTCCACGGGAAGGCGATGAGGCCGCGGCCGGCGTACAGGGTCTTGTAGATAACGCCCTGCCAGGCGCCTGAAGCGTTCTTGAACTGCAGAGCCGCCCGTTGCGTCCCGGCCGGATCGACCCACAGGTAGGCCTGCGGCTGCGTGCCGAGGTTCACCACAGGCTGGATGAACTTCGCCGAGACGACCCGGGTGACTGCCCGGACGCCGACCGTCGCGCTGTCGGCACCGAAGCGGGCCTCGAGGGTGGCCGGCACCTCGTTGGCGACGACCACGCGGTACTGGCGGTGGCCCGGGTTTCGGAAGGCGGCACGGTAGTTGCCCTGTTCGTCGGTCCGGGTGGTACCGACCACGCTCCAGGGGGCGGTCGCGGACGTCCGCTGGTGCACGACGACAGTCGTCGCCCTCGCGTTGTGCTCCCACTCGTTGCAGGTCGGCGGCTGACCGCTGATGATCAGCGACCTCCACTTCACCTGCCCGGCGAGCGTCGTCGTTCCGCCGTACGGCGTCGCACTCGGCGCGGCGAGTTTGATCCCGGTGACGGCGTTCAGCCCCGCAAAGCCGCCGATTGAGGACGTCCCCCACTCGTTCATCGGCCGCACCCAGATGATGGACGGGCGGCCCGTTCGTGCGACCGTGCCGGTCGGGACGTCGGTGACGATCGTGTCCCCGGCGCAGGACCAGTCGCCCGGCTCGTCCGGATTCGGATCGAAGTTGTGGTCGACCTCGTAGCGGTAGCGGACCGGCAGGTCCAGCGGGTCGCCGGGCGTGCCGTCGACGCTGTCGTCCTCGGGAACTGTCCAACGCACCCGGTCGTACGACGGGGACGACAGCTCCAGGGCCTCGGGGCTGTAGACGTAACTGTCGAAGGCGACCGACCGCGCCTCGGTGCCGTCCGAACCGGCGACCAGGACCTGCTGACTACCGCCGGCTCCGGTCCTCGGAAAGCTGGTGGCATCCACCACGAGCTGGTTGGGCTGCGCCGCGGTCGTCGTCCCGAGCGGCTGGATGCCGACCGTCACGGTGTTGGCCACGGGCGTTGTCTCGGTCCAGGTGATCCGGACCGTGGTGTGATTCGCGTCGGCCCAGGCGATTGTCACCGGACCGATCGCGGTCCCGGCGGCCGGAGCGGCCGGAGCGGGAACGGCCTGCAGCGTGAGGATCAGGCCGAGGACGAGAGTTCGTTTCAGCATCTGGGTCCCCGATCAGCGAACCGTGAGCGAGAAGACCCCGCTGTACGTCGGACGGATCGCCCCGATGGCCGGGACCCACCAGCGGAACTGGGTCGTGCCGCGCCTGTTCCAGGGGAATGCGAGGATGCCGCGGCCGGCGTACAGGGTCTTGTACGCAACGCCCTGCCAAGCACCGGAAGCGTTCTTGAACTGCAACGCCGCCTTCTGCGATCCGGCCGGGTCGACCCACAGATAGGCCTGCGGCTGCGTGCCGAGGTTCACCACAGGCTGGATGAACTTCGCCGAGACGACCCGGGTGACGGAACCGACGGAGCGCGTCTGGCTGTCGGCACCGAACATCGGGATCCCGGCGGGGTCGATGTGACTGGCGACGACCACGCGGTACTCGCGGGGGCCGGGGTTGCGGAAGATCGCCCGGTAGTTGCCGTCATCGCCGGTTCGGGTGGTGCCGACGACCGTCCAGGGTGCTTGGGGCGAGGTGCGCTGGTGCACGATCAGCGTCGTCTGCGCGAGCGGCGAGCGGCGCTCGTCGCACAACGGTGGCTTGCCGGTGATCAGCAACGCGCTCTGGTCCACGTGCCCGGTCAGTGTGGTGGTGCCGCCGTACGGCGTGGCGCCGGGAGCCGTGACCTGGATGTCGGGGACCATGCTCACCTTCCGGGGCGCGACGGCACCTTGGCCCCACTCGTTCTGCGCTGCCACTCTCAGGGTGAACGGGCGTCCGGGATTCGGCACGACGCCGGTCCGGGTGGAGCTCACGGTCGTCGTCACGGTGCACATTCCGTCGAACCACTGGAAGGGATTTGGGTCGAAGCCTTGGTCGACGTGGTAGCTGTACTGGTCGGGAAGGTCGAGCGGGTCGTCCGGCGTACCGTCGACGGCGTTGTCGGCCGGCAGCGTCCAGCGGAGCTGGTTGTGCGCCGCGAACGACAGACTGAACGAGCTCGACGGGCTGACGTAGCTGTCGAAGGGGGCCGAGAGTGCCTCGGTGCCGTCCGAACCGGCAACCTGGATCTGCTGACTTTCGTCGGCCGCGGTCCTGGGAAAGCTGCTGCCTTCCACCACGAGCTCGTTGGGCTGCGCCGCTGTCGTCGTCCCGAGCGGCTGGACGTTCGGGACGCCGACGGTGTTGGCCACGGGCGTTGTCTCGGTCCAGGTGATCCGGACCTTGGTGTGATCTGCGTCGGCCCAGGCGAGCGTCACCGGGCCGATCGCTGTCCCGGCGGCCTGCGCCGGCTCGGCGACAACGGCCGGTGCGGTCAGCAGCACAGCCAGAGCCAGTGTTCGTTTCAGCATGTTCCCCCCACGGCAGTGTGTGTATCTGGATCGATGCTTGCGGGAGCGGAGAAGTTGCGTCGGGTACCGTTCCCGACGTGACTGGTGTGCCGCCGCAACCGACGTTGACCGATGGGGATCTGACGCTGCGTCCCTGGCGCGACGAGGACATCGACGCGGCGCACGGGCTGACCGACGACCAGATGGTCCGCTGGTTCGGCCTGACCCGTACGCCGCAGCGGTCGGACCTGGCCGACGCGGTCGAGCGGTCCCGTCGCGCGTACGCCGACGACCGGTCGGCGGTGAACTTCGTGGTCGAGCTGGCCGGTGAGTCCGGACCGGTCGGCACGGTCGAGATCCGGCGGATCTCGACCGGGGTCGGCGCGGTCACCTGGACGACGTACAAGCCGTACCGGGGCCGGCAGGTCGCGCGGCGCGCGGTCCGGCTGCTGGTGGTCTACGCGTTCGGCGAGCTCGGCCTGGACCGGCTGCAGGTGGAGGTCGACCCGGAGAACCGGGCCGCGGCGCGGGTCGCGATCCGCTCCGGGTTCCGGCGCGAAGGGCTGCTGCGGGGCGGCGCCGTGCTGCAGGGTGAGCGGCGGGACGTGACGGTCTACGGCCTGCGCCGGGACGATCCGCGGGCCGACACGCTGTCGGGCTGGACCGCGCTGATGGACTCGGTGCTGCCGAAGAAGCGGGTGATCGCGCACGTCGTCGTCCGCGATCCCGCCGGGCGGGTGCTGCTGTGCAAGGTCAGCTACAAGAAGGACCTCGAGCTGCCCGGCGGTGTGGTCGAGCCGGACGAGGACCCGCTGACCGGTGCGCGCCGCGAGATGGAGGAGGAGCTCGGGATCGCGCTGCCGGTCAACGGCGTGCTCGCGATCGACTGGCTGCCGCGCTGGGAGGGCTGGGGCGACGCGATCGAGATCCTGTACGACGGCGGCGAGCACGACCCGTCGCTGATCTCGACCCTGCACCCCGACGGCTTCGAGATCCTCGGCCTGGACTGGTACGCGCCGGAGGACCTGGCCGGCCTGGTCTCGCCGCTCAACGCCCGGCGGCTCCCGGTGCTGCTGGCCGAGCCGACCAAGCTGCACAACCTGCGCGACGGTTCGCCGTACTGATCACTTCACACTGATCACTTCACGAAGCGCAGCGTGAACGGATACCGGTAGTCGCGGCCGTCCGAGGCGGCCATCGTGGCGCGGACGATGACGACGATCGCGGCGACCGCGCCGATCGCGACCAGCGGCAGCACGATCAGGACACCGAGCCCGAAGGTGATCAGCACCAGGATCGCCGCGACAACACCGTAGATCAGCAGCGAGATCTGGAAGTTCAGCGACTCCAGCGCGTGCCGGCGGACGAAGTCCGAGCGGTAGCGGAAGATCAGCCAGATCGCCAGCGGGCACAGGAACCCCATCGCGAACCAGGCCGCGACGAACACCCCGACGTGGGCGAGCATGCTCCACGTCTTCTCCTCCGACGGCGACAGCGGCACACCCTGCCCCTGGAACTGACCGGAATAGCTCATACTCCAGTCAAGCACCGGGATTCGCCGTCGGCAACGAGGCCCGTCGGCGGCGCAGGAAGCGTTGTTCGGCACCGTTCGCGGTCAGGGCGATCGCCGCGTCGTAGGCCGCGGCGGCCTCCGCCGGGCGGTGCAGGCGAGCCAGTACGTCGGCTCGCGTGGCCGGCAGGTAGGCGTACGCCTTGAGCGCCGGTTCCTTGCTCAGGGCATCTAATTCGCCGAGCACCGCGGCCAGGTCGGCGCCGGGGACCAGGCTCTGTGCCGCCGCCCGGTTCAGCGCGACGATCGGCGACGGCCAGCCGAGCAGCATCGCGTCGTACATCCGGACGACCTGCGCCCAGTTGGTCTCCTCCCAGCACGGCGCCGTCACGTGCAGCCCGGCCACGGCCGCCTGCAATGCGAATCGCCCCGGCGGGTCGGCCTTCAGCAGCGCCGCCGTCGCACGGCTGACGCCCTCGGCGAGCAACCTGACGTCCCACCGCGACCGGTCCTGGTCGGCGAGCAGCACGAGTTCGCCGTCCTCGCTCACCCGCGCGTCCCCTCGGGCCTGCGTCATCAGCAGCAGACCGAGCAACGCCTGCGGCTCGGGCTCGTCAGGCATCAGCCGCACCAGCAGCTGCGCCAGCTCGAGCGCCCGGCCGGTCAGATCGGCGCGCGTCAGCTCGGGCCCCGCCGCGATGTGGCCGGCCGTGTAGACCAGCTGTACCACCGTCAGTACGACGTCCAGGCGGCTCGCCAGCTCGTCGTCGGCGGGTATCCGGTACGGGATGCCGGCCGCCGCGATCTTCTTCTTCGCGCGGGTGATCCGCGCGGCCGCCGTGGCCTCGCTGATCAGCAGCCCTGCCGCGACCTCGCGCGTCGTGAGCCCGCAGATCAGGCGCAACGTCAGCGCGACCTGGGAATCGCGCGCCAGCGCCGGGTGGCAACAGGTGAAGACCAGCCGAAGCGGATCGGTCGGCTGCTCCACCTCGCCTGGTTCTTCGACGAGCAGGGGCAGCTTGCGCCGGAGCGTCGTCTCCCGGCGCAGCTTGTCCAGGGCCAGCCGCTTGGAGACCGTCGTCAACCAGCCGGCCGGGTTGTCGGGCAGTTCCTCGGGCCAGGCGCGCAACGCCCGGACGAACGCTTCCTGCGCGCAGTCCTCGGCCAGGTCCAGGTCGCGCGTCACCCGCACGGTGGCGGCCAGCACCACCGACCAGCACTCGCGGTGCGCCGCCTCGACCCGCTCGGCGACCAGCCTCGCGCTGACTCCCAAGGCTTCAGCTCCTTCTGCCCGGATGGTGGGATCTCCCTGAGGTGGAGATCCCACCATCCGCAATGGCTAGGCAGGCGGTTCGGCGTTCTCCGAGGTGTCCATCACCGGGCGGACCTCGATGTTGCCCGACGGAACCAGCTTGGCCAGGGCGAGCGCCTGATCGAGATCGGTCGCCTCGATCAGGTAGTAGCCGCCGAGCGCCTCCTTGGTCTCGATGAACGGGCCGTCGGTGACCAGCGGCTCGCCGTCGCCCTGCTTGACCGTGCTGGCCGTCGACGACGGCAGCAACGCGGCCGAACTGACGATCGACGCCCCGGCCGCCTCCACCGCCGCCATGAAGTCGCCGTGCAGCTTCATCTGCTGCTGCCACTCCTCCGGCGTGATCTGGTCGTACCACTCCTCGCTGTCGAAGAGCAAGAACATGTACTGCGCCATCACGGGCTCCCTCGTCTCGGGTTCTGCTGACATCTTGCTGACGAACGCCCGCCGAAGGAATCGACAAACCGATGCGACGACTTTGCGTGCTGATCACGTGACCTGGCGTACAGCCTCGTTCGGCCCGGGTGGGTAGTGTTGACGAAGTAGTCAACAAGCGGCCCGGACCGCCGACAGGGAGGCATGCGTGGAGCACCTGGACGTCCTGATCGTCGGTGCCGGGCTGTCCGGGATCGGCGCGGCGTACCGCCTGCAGACGCAGAGCCCGCAGCGCTCGTACGCCGTACTGGAGGCGCGGGAGGACCTCGGCGGGACGTGGGACCTGTTCCGCTATCCGGGGATCCGGTCGGACTCGGACATGTTCACGCTCGGGTTCCCGTTCCATCCGTGGAAGGCCGCGAAGGCGATCGCGGACGGGCCGTCGATCCTCGAGTACCTGCACGAGACGGCCGCGGAGTACGGGATCGACCAGAAGATCCGGTTCGGGCGGAAGGTCCTCGCGGCGTCGTGGTCGACCGCCGACGCGGTGTGGACCGTGGAGACCGAGCACGAGTCGTACACCTGCAACTTCCTCTACGTCTGCAGCGGGTACTACGACTACGACAGCGGGTACGTCGTGGACTTTCCCGGGCTCGCGTCGTACGAGGGTCGCGTCGTGCATCCGCAGCATTGGCCGTCCGACCTCGACTACACCGGCCGGCGCGTCGTCGTGATCGGCAGCGGCGCGACCGCGGTGACGCTGGTCCCGGCGATGGCCGACCGGGCGGAGCACGTGACGATGCTGCAGCGCTCCCCCAGCTACATCGCCTCGCGGCCGGCGCACGACGCGGTCTCGGATCGGCTGCGGGCGATCCTGCCGGAGCGGCTGGCGCATCATGTCATTCGGGGGAAGAACGTTGCTTTCAGTTCGCTGGTGTACAGCGCTTTTCGGCGCTGGCCGGGGCCGGCGGCCCGGTTCCTGACCAAGGCGGCGGCGCGGGAGTTGCCGCCGTCGATTCCGGCTGAGCCGCATTTCGTGCCGCGGTACAAGCCTTGGGATCAGCGGCTGTGCTTGGTGCCGGACGCTGATCTGTTCGAGGCGTTTCGTCGTGGTTCCGCGTCGATCGTGACTGACGAGATCGAGTCTTTTGTGGCCGACGGCATTCGTCTCCGCTCCGGTGAGCACCTGCCGGCGGACGTGGTGGTCACCGCGACGGGTCTGCAGATGGTTGCTCTGGGCAAGATCGCGCTGACCGTCGACGGGCGGCCGGTCGCCGTCAACGAGACCTTCGTCTACCGGGGCATGATGCTCAGCGGGGTGCCGAATCTTGCGTGGTGCATCGGTTATACGAACAACTCGTGGACGCTGCGCTCGGACCTCACCTCTCAGTACGTGTGCCGGCTGCTCAACCACATGAGCCGCACTGGGACGCGGATGTGTGTGCCGGAGATCCCTGCTGAGGAGCATGACAAGCCCGCTCGTCCCGTCGTCGATCTCACCTCCGGCTACATCCGCCGAGCCGCCGCCCTCCTCCCCCGCCAGGGCACCACCGGCCCGTGGCGGCTGCGGCAGAACTATCCGCGAGACCTGCTCGCGCTGCGCTTCGGCAAACTCACCAACCCGGATCTCCACTTCCGCTAGGTCGTACGGCGGGGAAAGATCCCCCCACGCGGGCGCCTCCGCTCGCTGGCGCTCGCTACGGTGCCTGCTCCCACCCACCCCTGGTTCAGTTGCGGGCTGGCGCCCGCGGTGCGCGTGCTGTCGCCCGCTTCTCGTGCGCGTGCTGGCGCCCGCTTCTCGTGCGCGTGCTGGCGCCCGCTTCGCGTGAAGGCGGGGTCGGGCCGCAGGCACGTGATCGGCGAGTGAGTGGCCGGGCGGATCACCCGGCCGCGTTGGCGCGTGGGCGACCGAGTGCAGGTAGTCGGATTCCTCGAGGCGCCTCCGCTCAATCGATCGGCGCCGGCGGTGGCGGACCGACATACCGCGCAGCCGGACGAATGATCTTCCCGTCCTCCGCCTGCTCCAGGATGTTGGCCGTCCACCCGATCACCCGACTGACCGCGAAGGTCGGCGTGAACATCGAGCGCGGCAAGCCACAGCGCTCCATCACCACACCCGCGTAGAACTCCACGTTGGCGTACAGATTCCGGCCGGGCTTGAGTTCAGCCAGTACGTCGACCACTGTCCGTTCCACAGTGACCGCGAAGTCCACCAGCTCCCCGCCAAGCCCTTGGGCGATCTCCCGCAGCATCAACGAGCGCGGATCATCCGTTCGGTAGACCGCGTGACCGAAGCCCATGATCCGGTCTCCCGCCGCGACCTTCGCGCGTACCCACGCATCAGCCCGCTCCGGCGTACCGATCTCGTCCAGGCTGGCCAGTGCCCGGTCCGGCGCGCCGCCGTGCAACGGGCCTGAGAACGCCCCCAGTGCGCCGGCCACCGCCGACACCACGTCCGCTCCGGTGGACGCGATGACCCGCGCCGTGAACGTCGACGCGTTGAACCCGTGGTCGACCGTCGCGATCAGGTAGGCCTCGATCGCAGCGACCTGCTCAGCCGTCGGTTCGTTGCCAGTGACCAGATACAACCAGTTCGCCGCCGCGCTCAGATCGTCCCTCGGTTCGAGCGGCTGCTCGCCCTGCCGCAAGCGGTGCAGCGCGGCGAGGATTGTCGGGGTCACCGCGCAAACCAGCATCGCGTCGGCCTTGCGCCGGGCGGGGTCGGCGTCCCACAGCGGCGGCAGGTCGCGCGCGGCGGCCAGCACCGACAACGCAGTGCGCAACCCGGCCAGCGGCTTCTCCGCGACGCCGGCTGCGGCGACGGCCGGCAGGATCTCCCGTACTTCGTCGGGGAGAACTCGCAGGGGCGCGACCTCGGCCACGAACCGCCCCCGCTCCTCCGCGGTCGGCAAGCGCCCTTCGAGCATCAGGAACCAGACGTCCTCCACCGTCTTCGTCCGCGCCAGTTCGACCGCGGAGTACTGGCGGTAGTGGTAGAAGCCCTCGTCACCGCGTACGTCGCCGAGCTCGGTCTCGGTCACCACCACGTTCCGCAACCCGGGCGGCACCTCGAAGAGTTGATCCATATTGATTGACATGGATTCAAATTGATCTTCGAATCCACTATTGTCAATGTTGATCAAGTCAACATGAGTGGCGCAGGGAGCGTGGCGTGGCCGATTCGAGTGACGAGCATTACCTCACCACCGCCGAAGTGGCCGCTCGTTTGAAGGTGAAGCCGGAGACCGTCTACGCGTACGTCAGCCGCGGTCTGCTCACCAGCACCCGGGCTCGCGGCCGGCGGGGCAGCCTCTTCCTCGAAGCCGACGTCGACCGCCTCGTCGGCCGGACCGTCGACCACCCCGGCGCCATCGAACGCATCGAGTCCCAGCTCACGCTGATCAGCGACGACGACCTCTTCTACCGGGGTCACCGAGTCCGCGACCTCGTCAGCACCCACACAGTCGAATCCGTGGCCTCACTGCTGTGGACCGGCCGCCTTGCGTCGCCCGCTCGGTTCCCGGCGCCCGCGGACGAAGTCGAGCTGGCCCGGCGAGCGATGACGACCGCCCCGCCCGGGGCGAGGTTGACCGACAAACTACGGATCGCCGTCGCGGTCCTCGGAGCCGGCGACCAGCTGCGGTTCGACCTGACCCCGCAGGCCGTCACCCGGGCGGCGGCCAAGCTGCTCGGCGTACTGGTCGCTGCTCTGCCCGGCCCCGACCACCAGACGGAATCCTTCGGCGCCGACCTCTGGCCGAAGCTCTCGACCGGGAGCGACGCACCGCCGCGGCCCGAGCTGCTCGACGCGGCGGTCATCCTGCTCGCCGACCACGGACTCGCGGTGTCCACCCTCGCTGCCCGCGTCGCTGCGAGCGCACGGGCCAACCTGTACGCCGTGGTGTCGGCCGGGCTCGGCGCTCTCGACGGTCAGCTGCACGGCGCCGCCACGTCGGTCGCCTACGACTTTCTGCGCCAGGCACAAGACGACCCGGTCGCAGCGGTGTCCAGCCGGCTGCGCACCGGTCAGGCGATTCCTGGGTTCGGCCACAAGCTCTACCGGCGCCGCGACCCGAGGGCCGAACTGCTGCTCGAACTGCTGGGCGACGTCCCGGCGACCAGAACCGTCCGGGCGCTGGCCGAGCAGGTGCGGGGATTCCCGAACAGCGATGTCGCGGTCGCCGCGATGATGCACACCCACGGTCTGCGGCCCGATGCCGGCGAGGCGTTGTTCGCCCTCGCGCGGATCATCGGCTGGACCGCGCACGCGATCGAGGAGTACGCCCAGCCCGCGCTCCGATTCCGGGCCCTGGGCATCTACACGGGACCGGATGCCCACAGCAACTAACGCGGCCCGTTCGACTCCAGCAGGTTCGCGGCCGCGTTCAGCCCGCGGTGCGCATCCTCGATCGGTTCCCCGTGGCCGACCAGAGCCAGCTGCGGCCGAACGGCGGCCAACCGGTGGAACGAACGCAGCAGCTCCTCGCGATCCAGGTTGAACACGCCAGGCATCACCTGGCCGTCGACGTGCGCCACGGTGTCTCCGGTGAACAGGATGCCCGGCCCCGGCAGATGGATCGCGATGCTGCCGTCGGTGTGACCCGGGGTGGCGATCACCTGGGCGCCGCCGGCGAAGTCGATCACGTCGCCGTCCTCCAGTTCGCGGTCGACGCGGCAGGGTGGCGCGGCGGGCAGCAGGTGCGCGCCGAGACTGCGATGCAGGGCGCGCTCGTCGTCGGTGAAGTTTGGAGGCGGCGCCGGAAGCTCTCCCCGGATCACCGGCGCCTCCTGCCGGTGCGCCATCACCACGACGTCTCCCCAGGTGCCGACCTCCGCCGCGCCACCGGTGTGGTCCTCGTGGAAGTGGGTCAGGACCAGGTTCCGTAGGTCGCCCGTGCGCAGCCCCAGCCTCGCGAAGGCCTCGGCGATCTCCGCACCCGACGTGGCGATTCCGCTGTCGACGAGAGTCAGTCCGTCGGCGTCCTTCCACAGGTAGGCCTGCCCGAACTCGAGCAGCAGCAGGTGTAGTTCAGGCCGGACCTCGATGATCTCCACAAGACACCAGCCAAGCGGTCCGCCGCCGACACTGTCCAACACCGATCACAGCCTCATTGACAACCGCGGGTTGTCACCCGGAGGCTGGAGCGCATGGGATCAGCCGACATCGACGGCCTGCGGGCCTTCGTCGTCACCGCGGAGGAGTTGCACTTCGGCCGCGCGGGCGAGCGGCTGTTCCTCAGTCAGCAGGCCTTGTCGAAGCGCGTTCGCCGGCTCGAGCAGGCGCTGGGCACCGTGCTGTTCGAGCGCACCACGCGGACGGTGGAGCTCACCTCGGCCGGGCGCCGGTTCCTGCCGTTGGCCAGGGAAGCGGTGGCGGCCTTCGACCGGGCCGTCGGGACGGTCCGGGGCACCGAGCAGCCGTTGCGCGTCGACGTGTACGACGAGCGGTTCACGCCGTTGCGGATGCTCCGCGAGGCGACCGAGCGCGATCCCCGGCTCCGGATCGAACTGAGCATGCGGCAAGGCCTCGCGGTCGCCGTACCGGCGGTCCGGCGGCAGGAGCTCGACGCGGCGTTCGGACGCGTGCACGACCTGCCGTGGCCGTGGCCGGCCGAGCTCGCCCGGCGACTCGTTCACCTGGAACCGCTGCACGCGTTCCTGCCGGAGGACCATGAACTGGCGGACCGGAGCGAGTTGCGGCCGGCCGACCTGCGCGCGTGGGGCATCTCGATGCCGGACCCAGCAGGCGCAGCCGAGTGGCGCGGCTATCTGGAGCGGCTCGCCGAGCGATTCCAGGTGCCGTTGCGCTTCACCGCTCCGGCGATCGGCCAGAGCCACTTGGTGGATCAGTTCCTCCGGGAGAAGCGGGCCGTCGGACTGGGTGAGATGAGCATCGACGCCTCCGGCAGCGGTCTGCGCAGAGTCCCGATCGTCGAACCGACCCCGTTGTTGCCGTGGTCGATTGTCTGGCACCGTCGCAATCCCCATCCGATGCTGCCCGCGCTGCTCGGGAAGCTCCGTTCGGTCACTCTGCCCTCGGCATCCGATCCGGACCGTTGGGTTCCCGATCCGGATCGGCTGCCGGTTGGAGCGCGGGCGTCGACACTCACGGCGTAGACCGTCAGCTCGATGCAGGTCGAGCTCTAGTGGCTCGGGCAGGAACCGTCGGTCAGGCCGCGAGCGGTGGCCTCCGGAGTGAGCAGCGACTGGGCGCGGTGGCGGCCCAGGTTCCACTCGAGCCAGTCGTCGGAGCTGCGTTCGTAGCCGCTCAACGCGCAGTCGCGGACGTTCTCCGGAAGCTTCGCCAGGACCGGTACGGCGTCGTCGGACAGGCCGCGCAGGTAGTACCAGTCCACCTTGCCGGTCTCGGTGTAGCGGTCGACGTTGTGCTGGGCGATCCAGGCGTCGGGATTGATGGCCGCGATCATCAGCAGCAAACCTGCGCCGCTGAGCAGAGCGGCGCGCGGGAGCCACCCGGCCTTCAAGGTGACGCCGGCAACCATCACGCCGATCACCAGCAGACCCAGCCAGCCCTCGAAGACATCCACCAGCAGCCGGAGCTCGGTGAAGCCGTAGGCCTCCTGGTAAACGTGCATCCGGTACAGCGCCGACGCGACGACAACCAAGGTGAGCAGGCAGAGCAGGCCCAGCGATCCCCGCAGCCACGCGACGTCGGCCGGCGTCGTACGGGGTGCCTTGCGGGCGGCGGCCCAGACGACGAGCAGGGTCAGGGCCGTCGCGACCGTGAGCTGACCGAAGCCCTGGTGCACGTACTCGGCGTACGTGAGGCCGGTAACGCGTTCCAGGTAGTCGTGGCCGCCGAAGCTCACTGTGGCCTGCGCGGCGAGGAAGACCAGGAAGACGCCGTCGACCAGCAGGACCGGCGCGAGCCACTCGTAGCGGCGGGCCACCGGGCGTACCGGACCGCTGCCGACCTCGACGTTGGGTGGGTTCATGCCGAGGTACGTCGCGGCCAGCACGACGCCGCCGACGGCGATCGTCAGGAACGCGCGGAGGATGAACGAGTCGAGCTCGAGATCGGGAACGATCGCGCCCATCCACTCGGCGAAGACCGCGTCGGCCGAGGAGAACAGCAAGCCGAAAACGAGAACGGCCGCCGCGGACAGCACCACCGTACGCACCATCGCCGCGCTGGCCCGCAGGCCACCGACCGTCCGCACCGAGCGGCCGAGCCACGGCAGGCCGCGCAGGCCGGCGAGCGGCCAGGCGATGCCGGCCAGGACGAAGGCCGGCACGCTGCGCCCGTTCACCAGGGCGGCCACGCACAGGGCGCCGCCGGCGAACAGGCTGAGGACCACGATCCACTCGGCGTCGCGGACGACGACTGTTGCCGCTAGCAACACACACAGCGCGGCGCAGGTCAGTGTGAAGCGGGAGCGGCGGTTGACGCTGAAGTTGAGGATCACTGCCCCGGCGGCCAGCAGGACGACGAACGTGCCCAGTCCGAGATCGCGGAACGGCAACACGATGCCGGCCAGCAGACCGACGCCCAGGCACCACAGCACCACCTGCAGGTTGCCGGGCACCCGCGCGTCGGGCCAGAACTTGCCGAACATGAGGTCCATGCCGGACTCCGGCACCCGCACCGTGGGGGCTGTCATCGGCGTGGACGTGGTCTTGACGGCGGATGCCGTGCTCGGCCGGACTTGGTCCCCAGGTTCTGTCATCGGTATTTCCTGTGCCTTCCGTGGTGCGTGGGCGAACGGGCGTGGTCGGTTCGGCAGGTCGACCCGCACCCGGGCGCCGGTACGGCGCGGCTCCGGGTCGACGAAGTGGATGGTGCCGCCGTGCAGGTCGGTGACCCAGCGGGCGATCGCGAGCCCGAGGCCGGTTCCGCCGCCGCCGTCGGTCTCGGTCAGCGTTCCGAACCGCTCGAACACGCGGTCCCGGTCCGCGGCCGGAATGCCGGGCCCGTCGTCGGCGACCTCCAGCCGCCAGCCGCCGTCGGTCTGCTGAGCGGCGATTCGGACCTCGCCACCGGCGGGGCTGTGCCGGGACGCGTTGTCGAGCAGGTTCGCGATCAGCTGCTGCAGCCGCGCCCGATCCGCCGGGACGGTCAGAGCCGGCGGTGTCACGCGGACGTCGTACCGGACCTCTCGCCCGGTCACCCGCGCCTCGGCGACGGCGCGATCCAGCAGCTCCTGGACGGCCACCTGTGTGGTCGTGAGCTTCGCCTTGCCGGCGTCGACCCGCGCCAGGTCGAGCAGATCCGAGGCGAGCGCGGACAATCGCTCGGCCTGATCGAGCGCAGTCCGCAGCGCCACGGGATCCGGCTCGGCGACGCCGTCCACCAGGTTTTCCAGTACGGCGCACAGCGCGGCGAGCGGCGTCCGGAGTTCATGGCTGACGTTCGCCACCAACTCGCGGCGCTGGCGGTCGACCGCGGCCAGATCCTCGGCCATCCGGTTGAACGCCCGGCCCAGCTCGCCGACCTCGTCGCTCGAAGTCGCCGTGACCCGGACCGAGTAGTTGCCCCGCGCCATCCCGCGCGCCGCCGCGGTCATCTCACGCAACGGCGAGGTCATCCCGACGGCCAGCAGCTGCGTCACCGCGAGAGCCAGAGCGACGGTGACCGGAATGCTCAGCCAGACCGGCACACCGCCGACGGCACCGACCGCCGCCAGGACGGAGGCGAGAATGGTGCTGACCGCAACAAGCAGTCCGAGCTTGGCCTTGACCGACCGCACCTGGTCCAGCGGCGCGCTGCGCGGGACGCTCTCGACGACGCCCGGCGCGTCGGCGGTCACGCCGTACCGCCGGGCTCGAGCGCGTAGCCGACGCCGTGCACGGTACGGATCCGGTCGGCGCCGATCTTGGCGCGCAGCGCTTTCACGTGGCTGTCGACCGTGCGGGTCCCGGAGGCGCCGGGCCAGCCCCAGACCTCGGCGTACAGGTTCTCCCGCGTCAGTACGGCGCCCGGACTGCCGGCCAGGCAGACCAGGAGGTCGAACTCCGTCGGGGTCAGGTGGACCTCGTTGCCGTCGGCCCAGACCCGGCGAGCGGCGGCGTCGACGCGCAGGTCACCCAGGTCGGTGTCCGAGCGGTTCGCCAGCTCGGCCGCCCTCTCGACCCGGCGCAGCAGCGCTCCGACCCGCGCCACCAGCTCGCGCATCCGGAACGGCTTGGTGAGGTAGTCGTCGGCGCCGACGCCGAGACCGACCAGGATGTCGGCCTCGTCGTCACGCGCGGTCAGCATCAGCACGGGGACCGGGCGGCCCGCTTGGATCCGGCGGCACACCTCGTGGCCGTCGAACCCGGGCAGCATCACGTCCAGCACCACCAGGTCGGGCGCGGTCGACTCGTACTGCGTCACCGCGCCCGGCCCGTCCCAGGCCTGTACGACGTCGTACCCCGAACCGCGCAGCCGGTCGGTGACGGCCTGGTTGATCACCGGCTCGTCCTCGACAACGAGAATCCTGGCGCCGCTTGGGTTGACTGGCATGCGACGAGCCTAGGAGCCGAACTGGTCAGGAGTCGGGGACGACGTGTGAAGGTTCTGTGCAGGTCCGCTGAGCCCGACCTTGTGCACCGCCCGGCCAACTTCCCGCGTTCGCGGCGGCTGGACGGTGCCCAAAGTGCGTTTCGCGCAGCGGACCAGGGCTCAGCGGGTGTGCAGGTGGAGCAGCTGCGCGCCGCCGGGCGGGAGGCTGATCGGCAGACCGGCTCCGCGGGTGGCGTCGTACTTGGCGCTGACGGGATGGAAGACGTCCACGCCGGTCACCTTGTCGGAGTTGAAGGTGAGCGTCGTCCGGGCGGCGGCCGAGTGCGAGCGGTTGGCGACCAGGAGCCAGCGGTCGGTCACGGCGGCGTCGCGGGAGCGGAACGTGCCGATCACCGTGGGATTGCCGGTGACCCCGGTGACGAGATCGGTCGGTGTGAAGCCGACGGTGCTGTTCGGCAGCGGGGTCTCGTTGGCGTGCACGACGGACTCCGAGACCAGTGGCTTGAGCCGGCGACCGACCGGGTGCAGCCAGGTCGTGTTGATGTTCTTCGCGGCGGCGTACCGGGCGGTGCGCTTGCCGTCGACGGTGATCAGCGCCGGCCCGAAACCCTCGCCGCGGGCGGCTTCCGGCGTCCAGTAGGTGAAGTACTGGATGCCCTTGGCGCCGTACGCGAGGCTGATGTTGATCTGCCAGAGCATCTCGGCGGCGGTCGGCTCGCGGTGGCCGTGGTAGGAGAGGGTCTGGATGAAGATCCAGGCGGGCACGTTCGCGCGCAGTGCGGCGTCGCGCACGATCGCCCAGTTGTGGAAGTAGTTGCCGTCCTCCCGGCCGTCCGACAGCAGCGGATACCGGTCGAAGGAGACCAGCGACGGTTTCACCACGTCGACGAAGGCGTTGTAGTACGCCGGGTCGTCGGACGGGAACAGGTTGATGTACGGGAGCAGTTGCGGCGCCAGTTCGCGCGAGATCGCGACCGCCTTCGCCAGCGTGCCGAACCAGCCCGCGCCGGGTTCGTCGTACAGGTTGAAGCCGGCCAGCGAGGAGTACGGGCCGTACGCGTCGCGGGCGCGGGTGTAGAGCTCGCGGGCCTCGGCGGGCGTGACGCTGAGGTTGTCGGTGGGCTGGTCGGAGATCGAGAACCAGCGCGACATGTTGCGGATCTGGATGTCGTCGGAGATCAGCATCTTCAGCCCGGCGGTGCGGGCCAGGCCGAGCTGGTGCTGGAAGATGTTGCCGTCGCCGGCGTAGTTGCCGGAGATCACGAAGTCGAAGCCGGCCTCGGCGATCTCGGCGAACCGCTGCGGCGTACTGGCGTAGGGGTGCGGCGGCCAGAACAGGCCGATCGGGAAGTCGGGGCCGCCGGTCAGCGGCAGGTCGTCCGGCGACGGGATCGCGAGATCATTGCTATGGGCAACTGCTGTGGGGGCCGCGTGGGCCTGGCCGGCGGCGACCGTCGCGGCGGCCGCGGCTCCGGCGCCCAGCAGCAGCGTGCGACGGCTCGGGCCTAGCTTCTGGTGAGGGCTCTGCATGGTTTCCTCCGGGCGGTGGAGTTCAACGGTGGGGTGTTCGGTGATCGGCGACCGCTTCGGCGGTGCGGTCGAAGGCTTGGGTGGCCTGCTGGTAGTCGCGCTGGGCGACGCCCAGGTAGAGGGCGTCGAGCACGATCATCTGGGCGTGCCGGCCGGCCATTCCGCCGGTGCGGAAGGTGATGTCGCGGGCGGCGGTGACCAGCAGCAGGTCTGCGGCGCGGGCCAGCGGCGACCGCGGATAGTTGGTGACGGCAACGGTGGTGGCGCCTTGGGCGCGGGCCCGGCGCAACGGTTCGAGAACCTCGTTGGTCTCGCCGGTGTGGGAGATCCCGAGGGCAACATCGCCGGGGCCGAGCAGCGCCGCGCTGGTGAGAGCGTTGTGCACGTCGCTCCAGCTGTTGGCTCCGTGGCCGATGCGGTGCAGGCGCAACCGGAGGTCCTCGGCGACGGACGCGGAGCCGCCGACGGCGTACAGGTCGATGCGGCGGGCGGCCGTGATCGCGTCGATCGCCTGGCCGAGCGCGCCGACATCGAGCTGGGCGACGGTGTCTTCCAGGGCTTTGGTGTCCGAGCGGAGAAGGGTCCGCAGGACGTCGGCGAGGGAGTCGTCAGGGCTGACTTCGGTGCCGGTGCCGCGTTCCCAGCTGGTGCTGCTGCGACCGCCCTCGGCCGCGAGGGCGAGCCGGAGTTCGGCGTACCCGCCGAGACCGAGGGCGAGGCAGAAGCGGGTGACGCTCGGCAGCGACGTGCCGCAGCGGGCGGCGAGTTCGCCGATCGTGGACGACGCGACCGCGGCGGGATCGCGCAGGACTTCCTGGGCGACCAGCGTCTGGGCCGGGCTGAGTGACGGCAGCAGTCCCCGGATGCGCGCTTCCAGGCTGGACGGCGGGGACTCGGCGGCGGACATGTGAATGATTCTCAGAAGCTGAGAAGACAAGTGTCAATAGTTCACACCGCACGACAAAAAAACGGGTGGCACCGGCCGGTGCCACCCGTTTGCTCAGAACAGCGCGGTCATCAGCTGCCGGCGGGCGCGGATCACCCGCTCGTCGTCACCGCCGACCACCTCGAACAGCTCCAGCAGGTGCAGCCGCACGGTGTTGCGGTCGTCGCCGGCCGTGGACTGGATGGTCCGGATCAGCCGCGCGAACGCGTCCTCGACGTGACCGCCCATCAGGTCGACGTCGGCGACCAGCATCTGCGCCTCGATGTCGTTCGGGTCGTCGGCCGCGCGGGTGCGCACCTCGGCCGGCACGTCCCGGGTCCGCTTCACCAGCTGCACCCGGGCCAGCCCGGCCTTCGCCTCGGCGTCGTTCGGCGTCTCCTTGAGCAGCGTCTCGTACGCCGTGATCGCGCCGTCCAGGTCACCGGCGGCCAGGGCGGTCTCGGCCGCCTCGTACCGCGGGTCCGACTCGGGCTCGGTGGCCTCGTCGCCGGGAGCGGCGGGGCCGACCGGCTCGGCGCGGCCGGTGATGCCGTTCGCGACCGCGACGGTGAACAGCTGGTCGAGGTACTGCTTTGCCTCGGGCTCACCGAGCGCGCCCTGGAACAGCGGAACGACCTGCCCGCGCAGCACCGCGATCACCAGCGGGATGCTCTGTACGCCGACCGCCTGGGCCAGCTGCGGGTTGGCGTCGACGTCGACCCGGGCGAGCACGAACTTGCCGCCGTACGCGGTCGAGAGCCGGGCCAGCACCGGGCCGAGCGCCAGCGAGGCCTCGGAGCGCGACGACCAGAACTCGACCACCACGGGGTGCTGGATCGACCGCTCGATCACGTCCGACTGGAAGGTCGGCTCGGACACGTTCAGCACGTACGGGCCGGTCACACCGCCGCCGCCACCGCCGGGTCCGCCACCGCCGGGTCCACCGGCGCGGGGACCAGCCGGTCCGCCGGGTCCGGCCGGCCCACCCGGGCCGCCGGGACGCGCGGGCGGCTGCCGCAAGGACGACAGGTCGATCGCTCCAGGTCGGGAGAAGTTCGGCTGGCTCACCGCTGCCCTCCGGTCACTACGTCTCGGTTCATGGTCCTATCCTCCCCGACCGCCCGGGTCGATGTGGTGCACGGGTCACCAGCAACAGTCTGGCCAGGCCGCTGCGAGTCCCCGCCACGGCCAGCCGGGTGCCCACGTGCACCGGCTGGTCGAAGGCCGGCGACCAGTCCCAGGTGACGCCGTCCGCGCGCGCCAGCACCCGCAGCCCGCCCGCCTCGTCCAGCTCGCCGAGCCGGCGGCCGATCGCGACCGAGTCCCGCTCGACGGTCACCTCGGTCAGCAGCAGCACCCGGCGTCCGGCCGGCACGGTCGTCTGGCTGCGCCGGTTCGCGACCGCGGCCGCGATCGCCGGCGCGACCAGCATCGACACCGACCGGCTGTGCCCGAGCCCGAGCATGCGCTCGACCTTCTGGGCCAGGTCGTGGTCGAACATCCGCATCGTGATCCGGACGTCGTCGTTCAGGTCCCGGACCACCATCGCGGTCTCCAGGTTCGTGATGTCGCCGTCGGTCAGCGCGAGCACCGCCTGGGCCCGGGACGCACCGGCCAGCCGCAGCGTCTCCTCCTGGCTGCTGTCGCCCATCACCACCGGGATCCGCAGCCGGTGCGCGGTCTGTACGCCGGGCGCCTCATCGTCCATCTCGACGCCGACCACCGCGACGCCTCGCTCGGACAGGATCTCCAGCACCCGCGCACCGACCGTGCCGAGCCCGCAGACGATCACGTGGTTGCGCGGTCTGCCCCGGACCCCGCCGATCACGCGCGACAGCCGGGCCCCGATCAGCGAGTCGACGATCACCGCGGTGAGCAGCGCGACCAGCACGATCCCGGTCAGCTGGACCCCCACCGCCGCGACCTTCACGTACGGCGCGGCGTTCGCGAACTTGTCGTCCTCGATCCCGGCCGACGTCACCGCGCCCATCACCAGATAGAGCGCCCGCAGCCACTCCACGCCGGTGATCCAGTGGGTCAGCAACGTACCGATCAGGACCAGCAGGGCCATCACCGCCGCGATGATGCGGACACGCCGGTCGAGCACGTCGCGCACCGCCATTACCCAGCCGGTCCGCCGTACGTCGCGCTTGCGCCGCAGATGCCGTACGCCGGTGCCGAGCACGATGTCACCGGCCGGATCGTCACTGGAGGCGGGCAGCAGCTCGGGCGTCGCCGACGACGTGGTGTCGGCCAGCACGGTCACCCGCTCGCGGATCAGTTCGGCCGGCCCGGCCACCATCCGCCGGCCGCCGAGCTCGAGCCAGGTCAGCTCGTCGTCCTCCAGCGCGTCCGCGACGAACGCGGGCGCGGCCAGCGACGGGCCGGAGATCACCACACAGTCGCCGAGCAGTTGATGCAGCTGGGCACCGATCCGCGGGTTGACCATCTGGACGACGATGCGCAGGTTCTCGTCCATGTCCCGGGCGGTCAGCGCGGTGTGCACGTTGTGCACGTCGTCGGCGTCGAGCAGCACCAGGGCGCGCGCGGTCGACGGTTTGGTCCCGTCGGTGTCGATCCCGGCCCGGCGCAGCACCGACTCGCGGACCACCCGCACGCCCATCACCTGGGCGCCGAGCTCACCGATCCGCTCGATGTGCCGCGACGCCGGGTTGACGATCGCGGTGACCTCCTCGCCGGAACTGACCAGCTCGGTGACCACCCGCAGCATCGTGCGGTCGGACCCGCAGACCACCACCCCGCGCAGATCCGGCGCCTGGGCCGCCTGCCGGTCGGCCTGGACGGAGGCGCGGCCCCGCCGGCGTCCTGTGGACGGCGAGGCCTCTACGACGTCCGGTTCAGAATCGGGCGGGCTCTCGGTACTCGCCCCACTCGTCCCGAAGAACGTCACAGATTTCCCCCATCGTGGCCTCCGCACGCGCCGCCTCCAGCATGGGTTCGATCAGGCTGCCGGTCCCCCTTGCCGCCTCGACCAGCGCCGTTAGCGTACGACGCACGCGGGCCTCGTCGCGTTGCGCCTTGCGCTCGGCGAGGACCCGGCACTGCTCGACCTCGACCTCGTGGCTGACCCGGAGGATCTCCAGCTGGCCGGACACGGTGTCGGTCAGCGTGTTCACGCCGACGATCTTCTTCTCGCCCTTCTCCAGCTTCTGCTGGTACTCGAAGGCGGCGTCGGCGATCTCGGCCATGAACCAGCCCTCCTCGATGCCGTGCAGGATGCCCGCGGTCATCGAGCCGTCCGGGCTCATCTCCTTGATCCGGGCGAAGATCTCCTCGGCCTCGCGCTCGATGTCGTCGGTCAGCGCCTCGACGTACCAGGAACCGCCGAGCGGGTCGGCGACGTTGGTGACGCCGATCTCCTCCATCAGCACCGACTGGGTCCGCAGCGCGATCTCGGCCGACTCCTCGGTCGGCAGCGCCAGCGTCTCGTCGAGCGCGTTGGTGTGCAGCGAGTTGGTCCCGCCGAGCACCGCGGCCAGCGCCTCGACCGCCGTCCGGACGACGTTCATCGTGGGCTGCTGGGCGGTCAGCGAGACCCCCGCGGTCTGGGTGTGGAACCGCAGCCACTGCGCCTTGTCGGTCTTCGCGCCGTACACGTCCCGCAGCCAGCGGGCCCAGATCCGGCGGGCGGCACGGAACTTGGCGATCTCCTCGAAGAAGTCCAGGTGGCTGTCGAAGAAGAACGACAGGCCGGGCGCGAACACGTCGACGTCGAGCCCGCGGCTCAGCCCGAGCTCGACGTAGCCGAAGCCGTCGGCCAGCGTGTAGGCGAGCTCCTGCGCGGCCGTCGAACCGGCCTCGCGGATGTGGTACCCGGAGACGCTGAGCGGCTTGTACGCCGGGATGTTCTGCGCGCAGTACTCCATCAGGTCGCCGATCAGGCGCAGGTGCGGTTCCGGCGGGAACAGCCACTCCTTCTGGGCGATGTACTCCTTGAAGATGTCGGTCTGCAGCGTGCCGTTGAGCTTGGTGATGTCGGCGCCCTGCCGCTCGGCGGCGACCAGGTACATCACGAACGCCGGCACGGCCGGGCCGGAGATCGTCATCGAGGTGGTGACGTCCTGCAGCGGGATGTCCTTGAACAGCCGGTCCATGTCGGTCGCGGAGTCGATCGCGACCCCGCAGTGGCCGACCTCGCCGAGCGACTTGGGGTCGTCGGAGTCGCGGCCCATCAGCGTCGGCATGTCGAAGGCGACCGACAGGCCGCCGCCCCCGCCGTTCAGGATCATCTTGTACCGCGCGTTGGTGTCCTCGGCGTTGCCGAAGCCGGCGAACTGGCGGATCGTCCAGGTCCGGCCGCGATAGCCGGTCGGGTAGAGCCCGCGGGTGAACGGGAACTCCCCCGGCCAGCCGATCCGCTCCATCCGCGGATCGTCGTAGCCCTCCGGCGGTCCGTAGACCGGCGCGACCTCGGTGCCCGACAGCGTGGTGAAGTCGGCCTCCCGCTTGCGCGCGGCGTCGTAGCGCTGCTGCCAGCGGCTGCGTCCGTCGGCGATCTGTTCCGCGTCCATCCGAACCTCCCGGGTTGTCCTCGCCCCTAAAATACTAGGACGTCCAACTAAATACCACTCGGCGAGTGGACCTGCGCTCGTGAGGGCGGGTCAGAAGTCGCCGGCGTTGTGGCGGAGGGGTTCGAGCACGGACCACAGGACCTTGAGTTGTTCGTCGGTCAGGCCGCGCAGGGCGAAGTCGGCGGCGACCAGATCGGCGGTGGCGCGTTCGACCAGCTCGCGACCCTCGGGGGTGATTTCGCAGAGCACCGCGCGGCCGTCGTCCGGGTGCGGGGTGCGGGTGACCAGGCCGGCCGCCTCCAGGCGCCGTACGATCGAGGTCACCGAGGTCGGGTGGACCTGCAGCCGCTCCCCCATCTTGCCCAGCGGCAGCGATCCCCGGCGCGAGAAGGTCAGCAGCACCAGCGCCTCGAACCGGGCGAAGCTCAGGTTGTGCTTGCGCAGGATCTCGTCCAGCTCACCGATGACGATCTGCTGGGCCCGCATCAGCGAGGTGACCGCGCGCATCTGCTCCACCGCACCCCAACGCCGCCCCCACTGCCGCGAAGCCTCGTCGATCGGGTCGAACGGCAACGGTTTCTTCCTCGCCATGCACGAAACACTAACCGCCACGACCACTACTGCGCTGTCGGTGTGGCCTGCCATCATCGGCGAATGTCACTACCGCCCGAACGTGCCGCCTTCTATCTCGACTGCCTGCGCGCCGACTCGGCCCGGCTGGCCGAGGTCGCCCGCTTCGGGCTGACCCCCGACGTGCCGCACTGCCCCGGCTGGACCGTCGACTCGGTCGTCCGGCACACCGCGACCGTGTACCTGCACAAGATCGAGGTCCTGCGCCTCGGCCGCCTGCCCGACCCGTGGCCGCCGGACCTCTCCGACCGCGAGCCGCTCGCGTTGTACGACGAAGCGCGGTCCGCGATCGTCGCGGCACTGCAGAACGCCGGGACGTCGGCGCCGACCTGGACGTTCGACCCCGCCGACAAGACCTCGGGCTTCTGGTACCGGCGGATGGCGCTCGAGACGGCAGTCCACCGCATCGACACCGAACAGGCGCACGACGTCGCCACCCCGGTCGACCGCGACCTCGCGGTCGACGGGATCGACGAGGTGCTCAGTGTGATGCTCGGCGGTCCGTGGTGGGCCGAAGGCGACACGACAGCTCCGGTCGACGCCGCCGTACGGGTCACGACTGACGGCAATTCCTGGACCATCCAGGCCGACGCGACCAGCGCGACCGTGTCCCGAGACGCCGACGCTCCGGTCGCCGCGGAGATCTACGGTGAGCCTCACGACGTGTTCCTGTGGCTGTGGGGGCGCCTCGACGACACAGCTGTGCAGACCGCCGGCGACGCCGACGTGGTGACAGCTTTCCGGGCGCGGGTTGCGGAGTGCACCACTTGATCTGGGCACCCCGCCTCCGCGCGGCTCAGTTCGCGGCTTCCAGCACGGCGAGGTCGCGGACGGCGTAGCGGTTGTGCTCGGCCTCTTCCTTGAGGATCACCTTGAGGCAGCGGCGGACGACGTAGTCCTGGTCGGGGTAGGGGTCGGCCGGCTTGCGGGCGCAGACGCGGTCGAGCTCGGCGTCGGTGAGGCGGTCGACGGTGTCGCGCATATTGGACATCCGCGCGCGCCGGGCCTCCAGGACCTCGTCGAGGGTCGGCTTGGCGTCGAGGGTGAGCCCGAGCTTGGCCGACTCCTCGGCCGGCATCCCACCGGCGGGGTAGCCGAGCGGGTGATAGGGCGATTCCTCTTCCAGTACGGCGTTGCCGAGCCAGGCGTCGCTGGCGAAGAGCAGGTGGCGGTGGGTCTCGACGAACGACCATTCGCCGGCGACCTGCTCGTGGAGCTTGTCCTCTGGCAGCTTCCGGGCGCGGTCGAGGGTCTCTCGCCAGAGAGTCTCGATGGCATCCCAAGCAGCGCGGTAGTCGTCGGCGGACTCGGCCTCGCGCGCCAGTGCGCGGGTCGGATACCGCCGGTCCAGCTCGGATTCGACGTACGCGGTGACGTCGACGTCGTTGACAACCACCCGCTCGAAGCCGCCGCCGAGGTAGACGTCACTCCCGTAGCAGTCGACGATCTTCAACCCGCTGACTTCGCAGTCGCGGATCTCGAGCCCTTCGAGCTCACTGAGGTGAATCCGTGCACCGCGGAACTGGTCGGTCTGTACGTACTCGGCAGCCATCGCAGCAGTCTCGCGGAAGAGGGCCCGCCGCGCTACGGTCGGCGGCCGGTGTCGCGCGTGGCGAGAACGTGCGGCTGACGAAACCTTCGCCGGCGCTCGATCCGGCGCGGAGTCTGCACCAATCGCGTATTACTGCGACTGCTGGCGCGGACGCGGTAGTCATCCGCGAATTCCGGTCGCCGTCCCCGTTGGTCGAGGGGTTCAGACGCTCCGGGCCGCGCCGTTCTCGGTGGACAAGAGTTCGATGCGTCGCCGGAGTCGGGCCGGCTGAAAGAACTCGACGATCCAGCCGAGCCCCGCGACTGCCAGCACCCCCGCGAGTCCGTAGTTGTCGGCCAGCGCGTGCAGCACTGCGCCGACTGTCATGGCGATCGCGATGATCGCGACCAGAATCCGCGGGCGTAATGCCTCGAGCCGACGCTGAGCCACCCGAGCCGCGGCCGCGCGGACCACCGGATCGCTCGGGATCTCACCCCACACCGCAGCCCGGTACGCCGCCGACAGCTGAGCCGGCGGCAGCTCGCCTGCCGCCTCCCGCAGCTCTCCGCGTTGTGTCGTGACGCTGAGCACCAGGCCACCGCCGAGCAACACGCCGAACACGACACCCGTCAGCACCGTCGCCGTCCAGGAACGCGTCGAGTTGTCGAGCCGGAACACGACGGCAACCACGGTCGCGACGAGCAGCCCGCCGCCGAGGCCGACCACCCACCGAGGAGCGGTCAGCAGATACATACGCATGTCGCGCATCGTTGCACGCGCAGAGACCCGGATCGACAGGTCTGCAGGTTCCGGCAGCGAGGTGCACGAAGCATCGAGCCTGTGGCAACCTCGATCACCCGGATCCGGAAGGGAAATGATGACCCACACGCATCGGCTCCACCTGGACGGCGACGTCGTCACCAAGACCTACGTCGACTGGAGCCGGAACGAGCACGTGCGCGAATGGACCGCCCTGCAGGCGATCTCGGCCGCGCGACCTCACTTGGTCCCGGTCCCGATCGAGTTCACGCCACCCACGCCGTACCCGTCGATCACGATGAGCCGACTCCAGGGGACGCCACTCGCCGGTTGTCTGTCCGCGGAAGAACTCGAAGCGCTGCACGGCGCCCTCACCGACCTCTGGTCGATCCCTCCGACCGCTGTCGAGCCGCTCGATCTCGCGGTCTTCGTCGAGCGCATCCGATCGTCGATCGCGTCGTGGGACGGCGGGGGGATCATCGCCCAGGCCCACCGAGCAGCCATCGAGTGGCTGGCCGCACCATCAGACTTGGCGCAACCAGCGCACGCCGTCATCGGCCACGGCGACCCGAACCTCGCGAACTACCTCCGGGACGGCCGGCAGGTCCGGATCATCGACTTCGAAGACGCTGGCCGCAGCGACCTCGCCCTCGAACTCGCCAACTTGGTTGAACACATCGCCTCCCGCGCCACCGACTGGACGACGTTCCTCGACCCCTTCCCGGTGGACCCCGACCGGCTCCTGTCCGCCCGGCGGCTCCACGCCATCTTCTGGCTGACGCTGCTCCGCCCTGGAGGCCCTGCAGCACATCGCAATCCACCTGAAACCGGCGAACTACAGGCCGAACGCGTGCTCAAGCTGCTTTCGTAGGCGGCCAGGACGTCGGGCGGCAGCTGTGTGCCGGCCCCGCAGTTCGAGCGCAGGGCGTTCGTTGCCGAATGACCTGCAGTCGCGCCGGCCGTGCCTCGACCGCCGCCTGCCTACCGCAGGAGGTAGGCGATGTGGGCACGGGCCGTTTTCGCTTCGGGGATCGGCATCAACATCCAGTCGTGGACCATACCGGCGGTCTCTGAAATGGTCACCTGCGTGCCGAGGGCGTCCTGGGCGAGGTCGGCGTAGAGGTGAGCGTCCGGATTCAGGAGGTCTCTGGTGCCGGTGAAGACAGTGATCGCCCCGAGGTGGTCGACCCGGGCATGAACAGGGCTGACCAGTCCACTGTCGGGCCCGTCGGGGCCTGCGTAGCTGGCGGCGAGAGCACGGATGTAGTCGAGCTTCAGCAGCGGATCGCGGGGAGCGATGCGGGCACTTTCTGGGTTCGCGAACGTGAGATCGAACGACGGGGACAGCAGCACTGTCGCATCCTGCGCGGGCGACCCCTCGGGGAGGGCGACGAGCAGGTTCAGCGCCATTGTCGCTCCCGCTGAGTCGCCGACGAGTGCTGTCGGCGCCTCTCCTGCGGTCGCCATCCACAGCTCCGTGAGGATGGGGGTGATGTCCCGGTGGGTGACTGCTGGAACGAGGGGGAAGATCGGTACGACGAAGGTCCGCGAGGTGCGGACAGTGAGCTCGGCAATGAGGTTCCAGTGCCCGGCCTGGATCTCCGCTGCCCATGCCCCGCCGTGCAGGTACAGGGCTTGCTTCCCGGACGGTGTCTCCGGCGTGAGCGTGAATACCGGCCAGCCGCGGAACGTGCTCCGCGTTATGGTCACCGTCTTCTCGAAGGACGGCGGCGGCGAATACTGGGCCGCGGTGCTCGGCTCCGTGGTGAACCTCTTCGGGTTGAACTGCTCTCGAGCACGCATGAACGTCATGGCGCCGGCGAGCAGCCGGCTCTGCAGGCTCGGACTCATCTCGTAGCGGTCTCGGCGTAGGAGCCGGAACGGACATCGTCGATCAGCGATCGCGGCGCGGGACTCCAGCCGAAGGTGTCGCGGGCCTTGGATGCATCGAGGCGGCTCGTCGTCGTCAGGGTGCGGGCGGCCGGCCCGAAGCTCTGCTCCGCGACCTTGAGCGGCACGGATGCCACCGGATTCCCGGTCAGATCTCCGATCGCTTCAGCGAGCGCTCGGAACGTGAACGGCACGGCGCCGACAGCGTTGTAGACACCAGAGACCGGGCGTTCGAGCGCCGCGACGTACAGGTCGGCGAGATCGTCGACGTGGATGGGGGTCCATGCGTTCTCCCCGTCTCCAACGTAGATCGACGTGCCGCTGTGCTGGGTGGACCGGATCAGCCCCGTCACGAGCGCGGAGCCACCGCGGCCGAAGATCAGCCCGGCGCGGACCACGATGCCGGAGATGCCCGCCTCGCCGCGGACGATGCGTTCGGCTGCAACCTTCACCGGCTGCGCGCTGACCTCCGGCAGAACAGCGTCCTCCGACGTGTCCTGGTCCTCCTCGAACCCGTAGACCAGCCCGGTGCTGGTGAAGACAAACGGCTTCGGGACAGTCCCGGACGCGGCGCCGGCAACCAGCGCCTCGACTGCGGCCAGCTCCGTCGCCGTCGATTCGTCGGTCATCGTGTAGTCGACCGCTGCATGAATGACGGCATCGGCCGCTGCTGCAGCGCTGGTGAGGACGGCGGTGTCGCTGAGCGACCCAGCCACAGGTGTGGCACCCGCCTCCTGCAGGCGGGCGGCGCTGACGTCCGAGCGGGCAAGGGCTGCGACATGGTGTCCGGCCGTGACCAAATGCTCGACGAGGACAGTGCCGAGATAACCCGTCCCGCCGGTGATGAAGACCTTCATGGTGATTCCGTTCCTCAGCGGTGTCGCTGTCGGGAATCACGCTAAACTCTCACATCAGTGTCAATGTCAATTGGAAGTGGGCCTCGGGTTGAAGATCGGTGAGCTGAGTCGGGCGTCCGGAGCAAGTCCGAGGTCCCTGCGGTACTACGAGGAGCTCGGATTGATCACTTCCGTCCGGCAGCCCAATGGGTATCGTGACTATGACGAGGCGACGGTGGGTCTGGTCTCGACCATCAAGTCACTGCTGGAGCTCGGGTTCCCCATGACACTGATCGAACGCGTCCTGCCGTGCACGGGCGATGCCGGTCCGCTCGAGGGGGAGTGTTCTGGGATCCTGGCCCGGGTGGCAGAGATCCGCGACGAGATGGACGACAAGGCTCGTCGACTCCTCGAGGCCAGGGATGCCCTCACCGCGTTCCTGAGCCAGCAGGTGTCTTGACGGTTCACGTCCGCCCTCACGCGTAGTTCTTGCGGACCCCGATGATGGCGGGACCCCGGTAGGAGTCGCGCGTGGGGAAAAGCACTTCCCGACGTACGGAACTACTCCTCGTGCTCCTGGTCCGTCCAGTTGGCTCGTTCGCTGTTGAAGATCGACTTGGAGCTGCTGCTCGCCATCCGAGTCGATCCGGCGGGAGCGGTCCGCGGGATGGTGGTGGTGACCTCCTGGGCGGAGTCCATCCCGATCGGGCCCGTGCCGTCGTCGTCGGTGTCGTCGTCGTCGGACTGGACGACGTCGACGCTGGCGGAGGCGCGCAGACCGGTGCGCTGGATGACGCGCTGGATGGTCAGGTCACGGTCGTCGGGCCGGCTGACGAATCTGATCTCGCGGAAACCCTGGTCCTGCGCGGCGGACTCGAAGACGAAGTGTCCGTAGCCGAGGAACCGGCCGACGATCGGTTTCTGCAGGGTGATGTCGAGGATTCGGGCGATCGGGGTGGTCGCGACGGTCTGGGAGAAGACGCCGCGGATCCGCATCACTCGCATGTTGGTGACCACGAAGCGGTCGCGGTGCTGGGTGAGGAACTGCCAGAACGCGTGTCCGAGCAGCACCAGCACCAGTGCGAGCAGAACGTAGGCGGCGTCGCCCAGGTTCTTCCACAACATGACCACCAGGAGCACGGCCGCCAGGGCGATCTCCAGCATGGGTACGACGAACACCACCCAGTGGTGCCGCACCTCGTCGATGACGACTTCGCCCTCGTCCGAGATGAGGTGACGCCGGACCTTCGGATCGAAGGCCCGGAACAGGCCTATTGCGGCCATCCGCTCACTCCCCTGTTCACCCCGCTGTCGGCCACCCGGCCATGATCGTCACACCAAGTGTCCCGCACGAACGCTCGTGGCGGGACACCCGATTCGAAGATCAGTTGAACAGCGCGGTGAGGAACGTGATCACACTGCCGAACGCGTCGCCGACAGCAGAGAACGCCCCGCCGACCGCGTCAGCGGCCCCTTGCGGTTGCGTGAACAGGTAGAAGGCGGCAAACGCGATGACCGACCAGATCAGCAGCTTCTTCGGCATGTCACCACTCCTTGTGCGCAGGCAACTCGGTCGCTGCGTTTGTATCACGGATAGTCACTATCTGTCACTGTCTGAACACAGCTCACCCTACGGGATCACCGGCGACAAGATCCATTCTGTAACGGATCGGGGGGCATGGCAGCCACCGGCGCGCCGCCGTGAGACGGAGGTCGCTCACCGGACGGCAGCGCCGGATGCCTGCCCGGATTCGGGCTGATCCAACCGCTACCGGCCACAGTGTGACAGAGCGTACTCGACTGTCGCACCGCGCCCCCGGTCGACCCAGAACTCACAACGCCGAGATCAGCTCGTCCGCCGCCGAGTACGGATCGGTCGACCCCGCCGCCACCTTCGCCGCCAGCACATCGAGCCGCGCGTCCCCGTGCAGATGCCCGAATCGCGACCGCAACGCCGTCATCGCGATCGCCTCGATCTCGTCCCGGGCCCGGCTGCGCCGCCGCTCCTCCAGTACGCCGGACCCGCGCATCCACTCCAGCCGCTGCTCGATCGCCTCGACCACCTCGTCGACGCCCTCGTTGCGGCTCGCGACCGTCTTCAGGATCGGCGGCTTCCACGCGTCCGGTTCCCGGTCGGCCAGCGCGAGCATCGCGCGCAGGTCGCGGGTGACGTTCTGTACGCCGTCGCGGTCGGCCTTGTTCACCACGTAGATGTCGCCGACCTCGAGGATGCCGGCCTTGGCCGCCTGGATCCCGTCGCCCATCCCGGGCGCGAGCAGAATCAGCGTCGTGTCGGCCATCCCGGCGATCTCCACCTCCGACTGCCCGACCCCGACCGTCTCCACCAGGACGACGTCGAAGCCGGCCGCGTCGAGCACCCGCAGCGCCTGCGGCGTCGTCCAGGCCAGGCCACCGAGGTGACCGCGCGACGCCATCGACCGGATGAACACCCCGGGGTCCGTCGCGTGCTCCTGCATCCGCACCCGGTCGCCGAGCAACGCCCCGCCGGAGAAGGGCGACGACGGATCCACCGCCAGTACGCCGACCCGCTTGCCGGTCGCCCGGTACGCCGTGACGAGCGCCGACGTGGACGTCGACTTGCCCACGCCGGGCGACCCGGTGATCCCGACGATGTGCGCCCGGCCCGCGTGCGGGGCGAGCGCGGCCATCACCTCGCGCAGCAGCGGCGACTCGTCCTCGACCAGCGAGATCAGCCGCGCGACGGCCCGGGACTCACCGTCCCGGGCGCGTTCGACGAGTTCGGCGACCGGCGGCGTACGTCGTGACATCAGGTCAGTATCGGCCCTGGCGATGGCGGGGCCGTCAGCCCTTGGCCGGAACGCTGATGATCAGCGCGTCGCCCTGACCGCCACCACCGCACAGCCCGGCCGCTCCGGTCCCGCCGCCGCGGCGCTGAAGCTCCAGCGCCAGGTGCAGGACGAGACGGGCGCCGGACATGCCGATCGGGTGGCCGAGTGCGATCGCGCCGCCGTTCACGTTGACCTTGTCGAGGTCGACGTTCAGCTCGCGGGCGCTGGCGATGCCGACCGCGGCGAACGCCTCGTTGATCTCGATCAGGTCCAGCGACGCCGGGTCGATGCCCTGCTTGGCGCAGGCCTTGGCGATCGCGTTGGCCGGCTGGCTCTGCAGCGACGAGTCCGGGCCGGCGACCGAGCCGTGCGCGCCGATCTCGGCGATCCAGGTCAGGCCGAGCTCCTCGGCCTTCTTCTTGCTCATCACGACCACGGCGCAGCCACCGTCGGAGATCTGCGACGCCGAACCGGCGGTGATCGTGCCGTCCTTGCCGAACGCCGGACGCAGCCGCGACAGGGTGTCGACGGTCGTGTCGCCGCGGATGCCTTCGTCGGTGTCGACGACGACCGGGTCGCCCTTGCGCTGTGGCACCTCGACCGGGACCACCTCGTCGGCGAACACGCCGTTCTTCCAGGCCTCGGCGGCCAACTGGTGCGACCGGGCGCTGAACTGGTCCTGCTCCTCGCGGGACAGCTTCAGGCCGTCGGTGTTGTGCTGCTCGGTCAGCGCGCCCATCGCCTGGTCGGTGAACGCGTCCCACAGGCCGTCGAAGGCCATCGAGTCGACCAGCGTCGTGTCGCCGTACTTGAAGCCCTCGCGCGACTTCGGCAGCAGGTGCGGCGCGTTGGTCATCGACTCCATGCCGCCGGCCACCACGACGTCGTACTCGCCGGCCCGGATCAGCTGCGAGGCCAGGGCGATCGCGTTCAGACCGGACAGGCAGACCTTGTTGATGGTGATCGCCGGGACGTTCATCGGGATGCCGGCCTTGACGGCGGCCTGGCGCGCGGCGATCTGGCCGGCGCCGGCCTGCAGCACCTGGCCCATGATCACGTACTCGACCTGCTCGGGCGCGAGGCCGGCCTTGGCCAGCGCACCCTTGATCGCGAACCCACCGAGCTCGGCGCCGGTGAAGCCCTTGAGGCCGCCCAGCAGCCGCCCGATCGGGGTCCGGGCGCCGGCGACGATGACGGTTTCGCTCTGCGAGCTGGAGGAGGTGTCAGACATGCTCTTCACGATACCTGCGAGAACACTGGTACGACGGTGTCGCGTCGGCCACACTCGTTGGCATCCGACCACCGGCCAGGCCACTCTTGGTCGCATGGAGCCAGTCACCAAGACCCTGTTCGAGGCGATCGACCACGTCGGTGTCGCGGTCGCCGACTTCGACGAGGCCGTCCGGTTCTACGCCGAGACCTTCGGCATGACGGTCGCGCACGAGGAGGTCAACGAGGAGCAGGGCGTGCGCGAGGCGATGCTGTCGGTCGGTGACTCGGGTTCGTCGATCCAGCTGCTCGCGCCGCTGTCGGACAGCTCGCCGATCGCCAAGTTCCTGGACCGCAACGGCCCCGGCATCCAGCAGCTCGCCTACCGGGTCGGCAACCTCGACGAGGTCTCCGCGGTCCTGCGCGAACGCGGCGCCCAGCTCCTGTACGACGAACCGCGCCGCGGCACCGCCGGCTCGCGGGTCAACTTCCTCCACCCCCGGTCCGCGGGCGGAGTCCTGGTCGAGCTGGTCGAACCCGCGCGCTGACCCACTCGATTCAGTTGCTGACACAGCGTGAAGATCTTGCGAAGACTCACCTCAGACGGTCACAACGGGTGAATACGGGGCTAATCTGTTGAGGTGCTGATCGGCAGCGATCTCGGCCACCACGACCCCGCCCCGGCGGGGTTCCGGCACGATGCCTTCGTCTACACCGATGAGGACGATTTCGTCCGGCAGGCCGGCGCCTACGCGCGGGACGGTCTGGCCACGGGCGAGACCGTGGTCGCCGTACTGCCCGAGGAGCGCAACAGCCTGCTGCGCAAGGCGCTCGAAGGCATCGCCGACCAGGTGATCTTTCTCGACATGACCCAGCTCGGCCGCAACCCGGCGCGGATCATCCCGCTGTGGCGCACGCTGCTCGAGCAGGCGCCGGACATCCCGCTGCGCGGCCTCGGCGAGCCGGCGTACCCGGGCCGCTCGTCCGCCGAACTGGAGGAGGCGGCGCTGCACGAGCTGCTGCTCGACGTCGCCTTTGACGAGGTGCCCGGCCGGTTCCACCTGCGCTGCCCGTACTCGGCCGCGCTCCCGCTCGACCCGGACGACGTTCACCTGGCCGCGACGGGCGATGCCCGGGACTCCGCCGAAGCCGCTTTCCGGAGCCCGCTTCCCGCCGTACCGGCACGGGCCGAGCGGCAGGAGTTCGGCCGGGGCGATCTCAACGTCGTACGGCAGCGGGTGAACGCGGCGGCTCGGGCGTTCGGCCTGCCCGAGGAACGGGTCGAGGATCTCGAGCTGGCCCTGCACGAGATCTGCACGAACACCGTCCGCTTCGGTGGCGGCAGCGGGACGCTGTCGTGGTGGCCGGCCGACGGCCACCTGATCTGCGACGTCGCCGACAGCGGCCGGATCGACAACCTGCTGGTCGGACGGGTGCTTCCACCGGCCGAAGGACTCGGCGGCCGGGGCGTCTGGCTGGCCAACCAGCTGTGCGACCTGGTCCAGGTCCGCTCCGGGAGCGCGGGAACCCAGGTCCGGCTGCACACCCGTGTGCGCTGACATCGAAGGACAGTCCCCGCGATAAGACCACTGTCATCGGTGGACTGAAAAAGTGACGGTCGTCTCACCGGCCGCGAACTGTGTCACGCAGCACAGCGACCCGGGCATACTCGGCGGTAAGTTCCGCTCACCCGACCGCCGCTCCAGGAGGTATGACGTGAAGCAGATCCTCGACGCGATCCTCGCCGGTGACAGCGCCGCCGTCGGCTCTCTCGACGTGCCCGACCACTATCGCGGGATCACCGTGCACGCCGACGAGACCGAACTGTTCGAGGGTCTGGAGACCCGGGAGAAGGATCCGCGCAAGAGCCTGCACCTGGACGACGTGCCGACGCCGGAGCTCGGTCCCGGCGAGGCGCTGGTCGCGGTGATGGCCAGCGCGATCAACTACAACACCGTCTGGACGTCGATCTTCGAGCCGGTGTCGACGTTCTCCTTCCTCAAGCGGTACGGCAAACTCTCGCCGCTCACCGCCCGGCACGACCTGCCCTACCACGTGGTCGGCTCCGACCTGGCCGGCGTCGTCCTGCGGACCGGCCCCGGCGTCAACGCGTGGAAGCCCGGCGACGAGGTCGTCGCGCACTGCCTGTCGGTCGAGCTGGAGTCCCCCGACGGCCACAACGACACGATGCTCGACTCGGAGCAGCGGATCTGGGGTTTCGAGACCAACTTCGGCGGACTGGCCGAACTGGCGCTGGTGAAGTCGAACCAGCTGATGCCGAAGCCCGCGCACCTCACGTGGGAAGAGGCCGCGTCGCCGGGGCTGGTCAACAGCACGGCGTACCGGCAGCTGGTCTCGGCCAACGGCGCGAACATGAAGCAGGGCGACGTCGTGCTGGTGTGGGGCGCGTCGGGCGGGCTCGGGTCGTACGCCACGCAGTTCGCGCTGAACGGCGGCGCGATCCCGGTGTGTGTCGTGTCGTCGCCGGAGAAGGCGGAGATCTGCCGCGCGATGGGCGCCGAGCTGATCATCGACCGCAACGCCGAGGACTACCGGTTCTGGTCGGACCCGGCGACGCAGGACCCGAAGGAGTGGAAGCGGTTCGGCGCGCGGATCCGCGAGCTGACCGGCGGCGACGACCCGGACATCGTGTTCGAGCACCCCGGCCGGGAGACCTTCGGCGCGTCGACGTACGTCGCCCGGCGCGGCGGCACGATCGTCACCTGCGCGTCGACGTCGGGCTACATGCACGAGTACGACAACCGGTACCTGTGGATGAACCTCAAGCGCATCATCGGCTCGCACTTCGCCAACTACCGCGAGGCCTGGGAGGCGAACCGGCTGATCGCCAAGGGCATGGTGCACCCGACGCTGAGCCGGGTCTACTCGCTGGAGGACACCGGCCAGGCGGCGTACGACGTGCATCGCAACCTGCACCAGGGCAAGGTCGGCGTGCTCACGCTGGCGCCGACCGAAGGGCTCGGGGTGCGCGACGAGGAGCTGCGAGCTCGGCACCTGGACAAGATCAACCGCTTCCGCGACAAGTAGAGGGCGTTCAGGCGGACATGCACCACTGACCAACCTCCCGCTCCTGAGCCGGGCCACGCTCGATTCGGGTTCGCGGGGCGCTCCTGGGTGGGTTGATCAGTGGTGCACGTCCGCCGGTTAGGTTTGTGGGCCCGGTCTCTGACAGGCTTACGCTGGGGGATTCATCCGCTCCGCCAGAAGGGACACTCAGGGATGGGCGACGAGTCGAGCCTGCCGTTCTTCGACCGTACGGCGACCGCGGCCGGGGGATTCCCCGTCGCGCGCCGTGGGTACGACAAACACGCGGTGGACGACTACGTCCGTGCGCTCGAGGCGCAGCTGGCCGAGGCACGGAGCAAGGCCGAGGAACTGCAGACCAACGCCGCGCCGTTGCAGCGCCAGCTCGAGGAAGCCAAGCGGCAGCTCGAGGCCAGCGCGAACCCGTCGTACGCCGGTCTGGGTGACCGGGCCGCGCAGATCCTGCGGCTCGCCCAGGACCAGGCGCAGGAAGCGCTCGAGGAGGCCCGCCGCGAGGCCCAGGAGCTGCGGTCGACCGCGGCCAAGGAGGCGGCCGCGGCCCGGGCGACCGGTGAGCGTGAGGCACAGGACATCCGGACCGTCGCGCTGAACGAGGCCGACAGCATCCGCCGGACCGCCGAGGGTGACGCGGCGGAGATCCGCCGGACGGCGGAGACCGAGGCGCAGGAAGTGCTGCAGGCCGCCCGGCGCAAGGCCGAGCAGCTGCAGCTGACCGCCGAGTCGCAGTCGAGCACGCTGAAGAACGGCGCGCTGCACGAGGCCGAGAAGATCCGGACCGCGATCCAGCGCGAGTCGGCGGCGCTGCGGGCACGGCTGGCCGACGAGCGTGAGCAGCAGGCCAAGGAGCTGGCCGACAAGCACGCGCAGATCGCTGCCGACACCGAGAACCTGACGACCCAGATGAAGGAGGCCGCCGAGGCTTCCGAGCGGCGGGTCGCGGAGGCGACCGCGCAGGCGCGCAAGATTCGCGCCGAGGCCGAGGAGTCGGCCGAGCGTACGCTGACCCGCGCCCGGCGTGAGGCCGAGCAGGTGCTGACGGCGGCGCGCACGCGGGCCGAGGCGGAGCTGGCCAGCGCGGCCGACGAGGCCGAGCGGTCGCGGACGATCGTCGCCCGGGAGACCGAGCGGCTGGCGAAGCGGCGCGACGGAATCCTGGCGCAGATCGCCGGGCTGAACGACATCGCGAGCAACATCGCCCGCCAGGCCGCCGAGCTCGACTCCGAGACGGCCGCACCGGCGTACGAGAACCCGTTCGCGGCGCCGAAGTCGTACCAGCCCAGCTCGTACGCCGCGCCGAGCAACGACGCGCCGGCCAACGACGCGGACGCACCGGCCGACTCGTCGGCGGACAACTCGTCCTCGAAGGCGTCCAGCCCGTTCGCCGCGGGCGCGTCGGCCGGCCCGTTCGCGCCGGGCGACTCCGCCGCGGAGAACTCGTCGGCGAATCCGTTCGCCGACGCCCCGAAGAACAACCCGTTCGCGGCACCGGCCGGTGCCACGGCGTACCCGGTGGACTCGTCGTACAAGGCGCCGGGTGACAACTCCTACCCGGTCGACCCGAAGGCGGAGGCGCCGGAGGAGAAGACGGTGTTCACCGGACGGAGCCCGTTCGCGGGGCCGGACGCCGGTGCGGCGCGGGTCGACGAGACGCGGATCGACACCGCGCTGAAGGTTGACCCGGAGCTGCTCGACAAGGAGACGAAGCCGGCGGCGGCCGACGAGCCGAAGGACTCGACCAAGATCGACGAGTTCCGGCTCGAGGACCTGGCCAACGAGGAGACCCGGATCACCGCGGAGAGCCCGTTCGCGCCGAAGGGCGGCCAGGACGAGTCCGCCGTTGAGACCAAGCGCAGGCCGAAGGACCAGAAGTGACGCCAGCCGGCGACGACAACTCCACAGAAGACAGCAAGGCGGCCGGCACCCCGGAGCCGGCCTCTGCCGAAGAGGTGAGTGACTCCGAGGCGGTGGCTGCTGCTCGCGAAGCCAAGGCCGCCGCGCTGCAGGCCGAGCGAGCGGCGGAGCGGGCGGACGAGTCAGCGGACGACGCGGACGACGCGGCCGACCAGGCGGAGCTCTTGGCCGTGCGCACCCGGGCGGCCGCGCAGAGCGAGGCGGACGACAACTTCGCCGGACAGCTGCTGATGGACGAGCGCCACCCGGACGAAGGCATGGGCCGGCCCGGTCCCCCGATCCACCGGTCGAACCCGTTCGTTTTCGGGTTCTTCGCGGCGCTCGGCGTCCTGGTCGCCTGGGGACTGTGGAACGCGCTCGGCCAGGCCCGGTCGGTGCTGATCCTGCTGGTCGTGTCGATGTTCATCGCGGTCGGGCTGAACCCGCTGGTCGAGTGGTTCATGCGGCGCGGGCTGAAGCGTGGGCTCGCGGTCGGTGTGGTGTTCCTGCTGATGATCCTCGCGGTCGCCGGCGTCGGGTTCGCGATCGTGCCGGTGGTCACCGAGCAGATCAACGGCCTGATCAAGAACGCGCCTGACTGGCTCGACCTGCTGAACAACTCGAAGACGCTGGAGGAGCTGGACCAGCGCTACCAGTTCATCGACAAGGCGAAGGACTACGTTCAGGACCCGGCGCTGGCCCAGCGCGCCTTCGGCGGTGTGCTCGGCGTCGGCAAGGTGGTCGCGAACGCGCTGTTCTCCGGCTTCACGGTCCTCATCCTGACGCTGTACTTCCTGGCCTCGCTGCCGTCGGTCAAGCGCGCGGCGTACAGCCTGGTCCCGGCCAGCCGGCGCAACCGGGTCTCGATCCTCGGCGACGAGGTGCTCGGCCGGGTCGGCGGCTACGTCAGCGGTCAGTTCCTGGTCGCGCTGTGCGCCGGGTTCTTCATGTTCGTGTTCCTGGAGATCGTCGGCCTCAACCAGTACGCCGTGGCGCTGGCGATCGTGGTGATGTTCACCGCGTTCATCCCGATGGTCGGTGGGCTGATCGGTGTCGTGCTGGTGGCCGCGATCGGCTTCACCGACGGGCTCTGGGTCGGCGTCGCCTGCCTGATCTACGGCGTGATCTACCAGCAGGTCGAGAACTACGTCGTCGCGCCGCGGATCATGCGTCGCGCGGTCGACATCCCCGGCGCCGTCACGGTGATCGCCGCACTGCTCGGCGGCGCACTGCTCGGTGTCGTCGGCGCGCTGCTGGCGATCCCGACCGCGGCCGCCGTCCTGCTGATCATCCGCGAGGTCTGGGTCCGCAAGGCCGACGCGTCCTGAGCCCGCGCGGAGACCGGGTGCCGACGGCAACGGATTGGGCCACGGCCCAGCACCCGGTCCCCCGTGGGTCCTCGACGACGGCCCAGGTTTCAGGCTAGGACGCCGCGAGCTTCGTGACCTCCGGGCCGCTCGGGTCGAAGAACGCGCACGCGCGCGGATAGCCCGCCTGGCAGCCGCGCATCGTCATCAGCGCCGTGTAGTAGTCGATGTGCCGGAAGCCGTCGGTCTCGCCGCGTGCGAAGGCCTGGTGCCGGATCGCGCCCACCCAGCGGTAGAACGCGTCGTCGGGGATCGGCACGTACGCCGACGGCGCGAAGTCGCGCAGGTCCTCGGCGTGCTCGGTGTGCACCAGCGTCCGTACGGCGTGCCGCGGCAGCTCGTGCTCCATCGGCAGGTCGGCCAGGTACACCGCCCGCTCGGTCACCCGCGCGGCGTGCTCGTGGTCGCGCTGGCTGCTGTGCCGCCAGTGCGTGATCACGGTGTCGGGCTGCTTCTCCCGGATGATCGTGGCCAGCTCCAGGGCGACGTCGTCGCTGTCGGGCAGGAAGCCCTCGCTGTAGCCGAGCACCATGAAGTCGGCGCCGATCGCGGTGGCGAACGCCTCGCCCTCGGCGACCTTCTGCTGCTGGTACTCCGCGGGCGACAGCCGGGGGTGCCCGCGCTCCCCCGGCGTCAACGCCACGATCGTCACGTTCGCGCCTTCCAGCGCGAGTTTGGCCAGTGTCGGCCCGGCCGCCAGGTCCATGTCTCCGATGTGACCACCGACGGCCAGCACTGATCGGTTCACCGGCACCTCCCGCTCGCGTCTGGGTAGAAAGTTACCTAGACCCTACGCGAACGGTCAACGACTCACGGACTTGGCCTTACGGCAGGAACGGCGTCAGGACGGCGAGGAAGTCGTCCAGCCGCTCGGCGTGCACCCAATGGCCCGCCTCGGCGATCACCTCGTACCGGACCTGCGGGAACAACGCCTCGATGGCGGCCCGGTGATCCTGCTGGACGTAGTCCGACTTGCCGCCGTACACGAACAGCGTCGGGCCGTCGTACGAGCCGGTGACGTCGTCGGGCCAGCCGGAGATCTGCGGCAGCGACGCCTCGATCACCGGCAGGTTCGGCCGCCAGCGCGCGCCGTCGTCGTCGAGGATCAGGTTCTGCAGCAGGAAGGCGCGGGTGCCCGGCGTCGGTACGGCGTCGGCCAGCTGCGCGTCGACCTCCGCACGGCGCTGGATGTTCGACAGGTCGGCGGTGCGCATCGCCTGGGCGTACTGCTCGAACTGCGGCGGGTACGACACCGGCGCCGCGTCGACCACGACCAGCCGCTCGACCACCTCGGGATGCCGCAGCGCGGTGAGCATCGCCGTCTTGCCGCCCATCGAGTGCCCGACCAGGGCGACCGGGCCGACGCCCAGCGACTCGATCGTCTCGCGAACGTCCTCGGCCATCTCCGGGTAACTCATCGTCGGCACATGCTCGGAGTTGCCGTGGTTGCGCAGGTCGAACGCGTAGACCTGGTGCGACGCGGCGAGGCGGCGGGCGGCGGTCATCCAGTTCCGGCCGGAACCGAACAGGCCGTGCATCACCACGACGGGTGTGCCAGATTCGCCGTACGACGTGACGGGCAGCTTCATCGCGACCTTTCGTGGAGTTCAGCGCCGGCGTTGCCAGCAGGCGGTGTGCCAGTGCCGGCGCTCGTCCAGCGACTGGGCGCCACCGATCGCCGCGAGCAGGCTCGGGTTCTCCGGCCAGACCACCACGTGCGGGGTGTGCGGCAGGATCTGCTGGTCGCAGCCCGGGCAGCGGTACGCCTTCGTCGACGCCGTACCGCTGACCCGGCGGACGATCCAGTCGCCGTCCAGGCGGCTCTGCCGTTCCTGGGTACCACCGAGCAGCGGCCGGTCGCTGACCGGCCGCGTGTGTTTGGAGGGCTTGCGCCGACGAGGTGACATGTCCCCTCGAGCCTAGCTGTCGGCGCCGAGCCCTCCGCGCACGGGATGACTCAGCGGCGCCGGGCGACGGCGTACGCGGCGGTGCCGATCAGTTCCATCGAGACCTGCAGGCGCTCCAGGCTGATGTTCTTGGCGATGGTGTCCTCCGGCGAGTGGTACGGCGGTTCGAGCAGCGCGGGTGACGACTCGCCCCGCCAGGAGAAGTTCGCGGCCGCGATGCCGACTTCCTGGAACGACTGGTGGTCGCTGGCTCCGCGGGTGACCGGGCCGACCATCTGCGCGTCGTACCCGAGCCGCTGCCCGGACGCCCGGACGGCGTCGGTCGCGGTGTTCGCGAGGCCGGTGAACGACAGCAGCCAGTACACGATCGCCGGGTCCCAACTGGTCGCGACCATGTCGTTCTGGAACACCGCGCGGTACCGGTCGCGCTGGTCCTGCGCCAGCTGTGCGACGTGATACCGCGAACCGATCAGCCCTTGCTCCTCCGATCCCCACAGCGCGAACCGCAGCGTCGCCTCAGTCGGCAACTTCGCCAGGACGCGGGCCACCTCGAGCGTGAGGACCGTGCCGGAGCCGTCGTCGTTCGCGCCCGGCGCACCGATCACCGTGTCGTAGTGACCGCTGACCATCACGATCGGCGGGTTGCTGCCCTTGCCGCGCCGTTCGCCGATCACGTTGTTCGAGATCAGGCCGCGGTGGGCCGTCGTACTGATCGACAGCGGCAACGAGGTGACCACGGCGAGCGCCTCGCGCAGCAAGCGCTTCTGGACCTGGGCGACCCCGATCACCGGGATCGGCGCGTCGGTGAGACCGCTCGGCGCGAACGCCGAGGCCCGCCGCGGGAACGTCTGGTCGGCGGGCAGCAGGATCACTGCCACCGCACCGCGGGAGGCCGCCTCGGCGACGAACGCGGCCCGGACCGCGGCGGTGTCGTCGGCGAGCACCACCGCACCGGCGACGTCGGCCGGCCACACCGGAGCGGTCGCGGGCCCGACGTCGCGCGCCGGGCCCTGAACCGTCACGTTGAGCTTGCCTCCCGGCGCGGCACCCGCCTGCCAGCAGATGTCGTTCGGCAGCACGTTGCGCAGGTCGCCGATCTCGGCGGTGAACTTGTCCGCGACCGGGAACGGTTCGAGCCGGGTGCGGTAGCCGAACTTGTCGAGCTGGCCGGCCAGGTAGTCCGCCGCCCGCTTCTCGCTGACCGTGCCGCCGATCCGCGGCCCGATCTGCTCGGACAGCACCTTCAGGTGTTCCAAGGCGCGGTCCGAGGACAGGCTCTTGACGAGCTGCCGGTCGTACGAGTCGAGCGTCGGCGGGCGGACGGCGCCGGGCCGCGGGTCGTCCGCGGCCCAGGCGGGAGTGGCGGCGGACAGAGCGGTGGCGGCGGTCGCTCCGGCGACGGCTCCGAGCAGGCCGCGACGACTCAGACCAGATCGTTCGGTCATACAGGTCTCCCTCACAGGTCGGCCCCGAGACCTGGAAACCTAACCGACGAAGGGCCTCCGTGGAAGGAGTCCGGGAGCCGAGGCCCCACGACCCGCCGAACGAAGCGAGGCAAAGCACAGAGCGCGGACCTACTTCGCTCGCTCGGCCCGCAGTTCACTGCCGACCGCGTGCATGTGTCCCAGGCCCATCCGGTACGACTCGACCAGGCCGGTACTCAGGTACGGCATACCGATCTTCTCGCAGTACGCGCGGACCATCGGCTGGGCGAACCGCAGGTTGGCGCGCGGCATGCTCGGGAACAGGTGGTGCTCGATCTGGTAGTTCAACCCGCCCATCATCCAGTCGGTGACCAGGCCGCCGTTGACGTTGCGCGAAGTCAGCACCTGCTTTTCCAGGTGACCCCAGTTGCTGTCGTCGTCCGGCATCTCCATGCCCTTGTGGTTCGGGGCGAACACGCTGCCCAGGTGCAGCCCGAACAGCGCGTGGTGCAGCGCGGCGAACGCGATCGCCTTGCCCGGCGACATGATCAGGAACAGCGCGGTGAAGTAGATCGCCAGGTGCGCGGCCATCAGCATCAGCTCGACCCGGGCCTCGTGCCGGTTCCGGCGGCCGAGGAGGAACAGCACGCTCGACACCTTGAGGTTGAGGCCCTCGAGGGTGAGCAGCGGGAAGAAGATCTTCGCCTGGTGGCGGCTCAGCCAGCCGTGCAGACCGGTCCGGCCCTCGGCCTGCTCCAGCGTCCAGACCAGGACGCCTTCACCGACGTCCGGGTCCTTGTCGGTGTGGTTCGGGTTGGCGTGGTGGCGGTTGTGCTTGTCGTTCCACCAGCCGTAGCTCATCCCGCAGACCAGGTTGCCGTGCAACTGCCCGATCAGGTCGTGCAGCTTGCGCGACTTGCCGATCTGCTGGTGCCCGGCGTCGTGCCCGAAGAAGGCCGCCCGGGTGGTCAGGATCGCGAGCGGGATCGTCAGCAGCAGCTGCAGCCAGGAGTTGCCCAGCAGGACCACACCGGCCCAGGTCGCCGCGATCAACGCGATGTTCAGCCCGATCGCGATCGCGTACGACGCCGTCCGGCGTTCGAGCAGACCGGCGTCGCGGACCTGTCGCAGCAGGGGTGCGAAGTCGCTGCCCTTCGATGCGGTGCGGGCAGGGGGGAGCACCATGGGCTGAGCCATAGGACCTCATCTCGATGTGCGGGGTGGGGGCCTAGGCGTCCTGGCCGCGGCCGGCGTACGGCATTGACTCTGGTCGATCCGGTGCCCGAATACATGAGTGATAACCCCCGGATCGAGTGGGATCCACCACCCGGCAAGGAGTGGACCTAGCACCACCGATCCGGACCCGGCACTCGGTCATCATGGTGGGAGCGAGCCGGTACGGCCCGCTTCGGCCGGACCTTCGAGGGCCGGCCGCCGGACCACGGGAGAAAAACGATGACGACCATCCAGACCGCCGCCAAGGCGCCGCCGGTGCGGTTCCCGCGAGTGGCGCAGCCCTTCGTCGCGCTCGGGCTGGCCGTTCTGGCCGAGATCGGCATCGCCTTCTTCGTGCTCAACGTGGTCTCGGTCCCGCTGATCGCGGTCTGGGTCGGCATCCCGATGCTGCTGGTCTTCGTGCCGTGCGTGCGCTGGTTCGCGAACTGCCACCGGACGATCCTGTCCGGCTTCCTCGGCGTACGGATCGAGCGCCCGTACCGCAAGCCGCCGATGCCCGGCGTACTGATGTGGCTGCGGACCACGCTGTCCGACCCGGCCACCTGGCGCGACATCGCCTGGCTGCTGGTGAACGCCGTGATCGGCTTCACCCTGAATCTGCTGTCCGCCGTACTGTTCCTGGCGTCGCTGTTCTACCTGATCTACCCCTTCCTGGTCTGGGTGACGCCGGACGGGGTGTTCGACCGGCCGTTCGGCGGGCTGTTCCAGCTGAACCCGGTGACCGCGTTCGCGATGGTCCCGCTCGGGCTGGTCGCGTTCCTGATCTGGTCAGCGTCCGGTGAGCGGCTGCTGCGGGCGAACGCCTACCTGGCCAAGTCGCTGCTCGGCCCGACCGAGAGCGCGCAGCTGGCGATCCGGGTCCGTGAGCTGGCCGAGTCACGCGCCGAGACCGTCGACACCCAGGCGGCCGAGCTGCGCCGGATCGAGCGCGACCTGCACGACGGGGCCCAGGCCCGGCTGGCCGCGCTGAGCATGAACCTCGGCATGGCCGAGGAGATGGTGGCCCGCGACCCGAAGCAGGCCGCGGCGCTGCTGACCGAGGCCCGCGAATCAGCCAGTACGGCGCTGTCGGAGCTGCGCGACCTGGTCCGTGGCATCCACCCGCCGGTGCTCGCCGACCGGGGACTGGACGGCGCGATCAAGGCGCTCGCGCTGACCTGCCCGTTCAAGGTCGACGTGATGTACGACGTACCTGGGCGGCCGCCGGCGCCGGTCGAGTCCGCCGCGTACTTCGCGGTCGCCGAGGCGCTGGCCAACGCGGTCAAGTACTCGGCCGCGACGAACGCCTGGATCCAGATCACCCATGAGGACGAGCGGCTGCACATCCTGGTCGGTGACGACGGGGTCGGTGGAGCGACGGTGACGCCGGGCGGCGGGCTGTACGGAATCCAGCGGCGACTGGCCGCCTTCGACGGTACGTTGACCGTGGTCAGCCCGACCGGCGGGCCGACCACCGTGATCATGGAGTTGCCTTGCGAGTCCTCATCGCTGAAGATCACGCCCTCCTCCGGGACGGCTTGATCCGGCTGCTGGAAGCCCACGACTTCACCGTCGTCGAAGCCGTCGACAACGGCCCCCGGCTGGTCCCGGCGCTCGTCGAGCACCGCCCGGACGTGGCCGTCGTCGACGTCCGGCTGCCGCCCACCTTCACCGACGAGGGCCTGAAGGCCGCGATCGAGGCCCGCCGCCAGGTCCCCGGCCTGCCGATCTTGGTGCTGTCGCAGTACGTCGAGCAGCTCTACGCCCGCGAACTGCTCACCGGCGGCGGCGCCGTCGGCTACCTGCTCAAGGACCGCGTCTCCAACGTCGCCGACTTCCTCGACTCCGTCCGCCGCGTCGCCACCGGCGGCACCGCGATGGACCCCGACGTGATCGGCCAGCTCCTGGCCCGCAGCACCCGCGACTCCCCCGTCAGCCGCCTCACCCCCCGCGAGTCCGAAGTCCTCGGCCTGATGGCCGAAGGCCGCTCGAACGCCGCGATCGCCGCGGCTTTGTTCGTCACGGAGAAGGCTGTCAGCAAGCACACGAACAACATCTTCGCGAAGCTCGATCTGCCGCCGTCCGAAGACGACAACCGGCGCGTGATGGCGGTGCTCACGTACTTGTCGTCGCGTTGACCGTGGATCGAATGCTGCTCCTCGCCGAGCACGAGAAACAGGTCCGCCGGCAGGCGCCGTACCCGGGGGTCGGCAAGTCGGTGGTGACCGACGGGCCGGTCGTCCGGATCCATGCGGGGACCCATGGACAGGTCGATCTCGTCGGACCGCTCGGGCCTGATCCTTCTGGCCCGGTACGACGCCAGCAGGAGGCCTTCGCCGCCCATGGCGAACCGGTCGAGTGGAAGGCCTACGGTCACGACGACCCCGCGCTGACGGCGGCCCTGCTGGATCACGGGTTCACGCCGGGGTGGCAACGGCCACTCCTGATTGCCAGTGTCGACGACTTCCGTGGACCGGTTCCCGGAGACGTCCACGACGTCGGCATCGACCCGCACGGTGACCACGAGCAGGCACGGCGCATGGCACGAACCGGAGGTCCACACCGGACGCCGCTCGACGAGCTCGACGCGGACGGAACAGCGCCGTACGAGGTGTGTGTCCTGGCTCGCCGGCGGGCCGGTCAGGTCGTCGAGCTCGGGTGGGCTCACCAGCTCGGGCAGACCGAGTTCATCGAGATCTGCGGCTTGGTCGGCGAGCACACGACCGAATTCCTGCCGTACTGGATCGCGTGGTCACCACGCGGTCGCTACCGCTACCTCGGCGGGAACAGGCCCGAGCCGAGGTTCTTCGTCGCCGAGGTCGACGGGCCGTCGTACGACGTACTCGTGGCGGCCGGCTTCCAGGAGGTCTCGACGGTTCGGACCTACCACTGGTCGCCGCCCGATCCGGGACCGCGGACCCGTCCGGTACGGATGCTGATCGCGAACCCGGAGTACCGGGAGATCTGGGACGCCGTCTACGAGCACTTCTCGTTCAAGCCGAGCGTCCATGAGTTTCCTGGCAAGGTCGATCCCAGTCCCTCGATGACCTGGCACCTCGACGTGGTCGACGACGACCGGCTCGAGGCGATCGTCGAGCGCGGCCTGCGGGCGGCCGTGCGGCCCGGCGAACTGCTGCGTTTCCTGGACTGGCAGCACGTCGGCTTCGAGTTCGACCCTTCTCGCGTCGGGCGTGCCGAGTATCCCGACTGGCCGGGAGTCGCCTACCCCGACGGCGACTATTACCTGAACGTCACCCCGGATTTGCGCCTCGGCACCTTCGGTCACCCCTGGGAGGACACACTGTGCGTGTTCGGCGCCGACCTCCTCGCGGTGGTACGGGACGACCTGACCGCTCTGCTCGGCCCACCGATCCGGGCCAGCTGAGATTCTTTCTGCGGGGATGTCGAGGACGTAGCGTCGGGTTCGTCCCCCGGGTGAGAGCACCGGACGGGTGCTGAACAGATGGAGACAACGATGACCAAGTTCCTGCTGATCGTGGACTACAACGGCGGCGCGATCGACACCCCGATGACCGAGTGGTCGCCGGAGGACGTGAAGGCGCACATGGATTACTACGACAAGCTCAACGCCGAGCTGCGGGAGTCCGGCGAGCTGATCGGCGGCGAGGCGTTGACCGGGCCGGAGCTGGCCAAGTCGGTGACGTCCGACGGGGTGGCCGCGCCGGTGGTGACCGATGGGCCGTTCCTGGAGTCGAAGGAACTGCTGGCCGGCTTCCAGGTGATCGACGTCGAGTCCGAGGAACGGGCGATCGAGATCGCGGCGCTCGTGTCGCAGGTCCCGGGGCCTGGGGGCGTGCCGCTGCAGCAGCCGATCGGCGTACGCCGGGTGATGGACGAGGCCGATTATCAGGAACTCAACCCCCTGGGCTGAGTTCGCGCTGTCCGCGACCACTCCCCCGGGGTTACATTGCCTTCGGGGGAAGGGGGTCGCGATGCCTGCTTTCAAGGGTGTCGACCACGTCAGTTTCTCGGTCACCGATCTGGACCGCAGCGAGCGGTTCTACGTCGACGTCCTGGGTCTGATGCCGCTGATGGACTTCGGGTACGCCCGGCTGTTCCTGGACCGGCCGAGCGGATTCATGCTTTCGGTGGTCCAGCACGAAGCCGGCGTCGGTGGGCAGTTCACCGAGCTCACCACCGGTCTCGACCATCTCGGCTTCGCCGCTGACACGCGGGAGGAACTGGAGGACTGGGAGCGCCGCTTCGACGAGTACGGGGTGGTGTACACGCCGATCCGTGACATGGAGTTCGCCTACCACCTGAACTTCCGCGACCCGGACGGGATCGCGCTCGAGTTCAGCGCGCCGTACGCCATCTTGACGTCGTGGCTGGAGGAGCTGCGCGAGAACGAGCTTTCGCAGGAGGAGATCCAGGCCCGCGTGATGGCGTACCTGGGGTCGTTGCAGCCTCACCCGTAGTCGGTGGTTGGCTGGGCCGATGCTGATTCTCGTGCGCCACGCGATGCCGGCTCATGGTCCTGACACGCCTGCGCGTGACTGGGTCCTGGCTCCTGAGGGACGGGAGGCGGCGCGGGAGCTGTGCTCGCTGCTTCCGACCGGGGCGCGGCTCGTCGCGAGTTCGGAGCCGAAGGCGATCGGAACGGTCGAGCCGGCTGGGGAGGTTGTCCAGGATCCTCGGTTCGACGAGATCTCGCGGGTCGAGGCGTACGACGACGACTTTCGGACGCAGCGGTTGGCGTACGTCCAAGGCGCGGACCACGCCGACTGGGAGGCCAGGGGTGAGGTCGTCGAGCGCTTCGGGGCCGGGGTCGCGGAACAGCTCGCGGCGGCTGGTGGTCAGCCGTTGGTCATCGCCACGCACGGCATGGCGATGACCTTGTGGCTGACAGCAACTATCGGCCTGGACGACCCCGGCGCGTTCTGGGCGGATCTGCGGTTTCCTGACGCGCAGGTGGTCGACCTCGGGGCGGCGACCGTTGTGCGGCTCGGGGGTTTCGCTTAGTACGTCGTGGCCGTCTCCCGCGCGGCCGCCGCCACGGTCGCGCAGGGAGACGTCGCCGCAGTCCGCCGGCGTCGATCGCCGGAATCAGCGCGGGTTGCGAATACCGTCGATGATCCGCGTCCAGTTGTCCCCGCCGAAGCCGTCCTCGATCGCGCGGCGGTAGTGCGCCTGCACCGCCCGCGGCAGGCCGAGGTCGACGCCGGCGGCTTCGCTCGCGCCGACGATGTGATCGGCGGTCGCGCCCATCATGGTGATCGTGCTCAGATCGCCGGGGTGCTTGCCGGCGTCGATGTCCGCGCCGGGGTTCTCGGCGCCCGCTTCCATGATCGACGGGATGCCACGGACCATTCCGATCAGCTCGGGCAGCGCCTCGGACGCGGTCACACCCGCCGTGCCGAGCAGAGCCGTCGCGTGCATCAGTGACGACAGCGTGGTCAGGAAGACGTCGAGCTGCGCCTGGTACATCAGCTGCGCCAGGCCCGGGTCCTCGCCCAGGAACCGCGGCGTACCGATCAGGGACAGGATCGCCCGATGCTGCTCGAGGACCTCGCTCGGGCCGCTGTAGTAGACGAACGCCTCCTCGGTGCCGACCATCGGCGCTGGGATCATCACGCCACCGGTCAGCAAGGTCGCGCCGTGCTCGGCAGCCCACTCCGCGGCCTCGCGGGTGCGATCCGGGGTGTCGGAGCTGAGATTGACGACGGTCCGGCCTTTCAGCGAGCCGGTCGCCGGACCGAGTACGTCGTACATCGCCTGGTAGTCGGTGAGGCTGAGGATGACCAGCTCGCTGGCTTCGACGGCTTCGGCCGGGGTCGCGGTGAGTACGGCGCCCTCGGCCACGACGTCGGCGGCGCGGGCGGGGGTCCGGTTCCAGACGGTCACCGGGTGTCCGGCCGCGAGCAGCGTGCGGGTCATCGCCTGACCCATCGGGCCGAGGCCGATGAGCGTGACGGGGGTGCGGTCGGCGTGGGGCATGTGGCTCCTCGTTCAGTGGTTCAGGTCGTCACCACCATGCTGGGCTGTAGCCTGAAGTCTGGGAAGTACCTACTATTTACTGCGATACTTACCTTTTGGTTAGTGAGGACGACCATGGCGAAGTCAGCTCGGCAGGGTCCGTACATCTGCGGCATCGACGCGGCCCTCGACGTCGTGAGCGGCAAGTGGAAAGGCTTGATCCTCTGGGAACTCGACGAACACGGCATCCGCCGCTTCGCCGAACTGCGCCGCGGGCTCCCCGGCGTCAGCGAGAAGATGCTGACCCAGCACCTGCGCGAGATGGAAGAGGACGGCCTCGTCATCCGCACCGTGTACGCCGAGGTGCCGCCACGCGTCGAGTACTCGTTGACCGACGACGGCCGCGCCCTCAACGCAGCACTCACGCCGCTCGGCCAGTGGGGTTCGAGCCGAATCCGCCGCCAGCAGATCCAGATGGTCGACCACCAGGACGCCGCGGCGATGCCGCGGCCGTGAGTCCACGCGGTCCGCACCGAGCGCGCACGCAGTTCGTCGACCGGCACACGCGCGACGAATGCAGCGGCAGCTGGTGCTGACCGCAACGTTGCGGGCGCCGCGTTCTCCAGCCGACCAACATGTCCGCGATGACACCGCACCACGCAGCAGCCCACACGCCGTGGGGGGTTGCCGCGCCCCGCAGCTCACGGTCACCATCAGGGCAGCGGCAACCAGGAACCTCTGTCTTTGTACTTCTGTCTTTGTACTTCTGTCTTTGTACTTCTGTCTTTGTACTTCTGTCTTTGTACTTCTGTCTTTGTACTTCTGTCTTTGTACTTCTGTCTTTGTACTTCTGTCTTTGTACTTCGAGCCAAGCTCTACAGGCGGCCCGCGTTGATGATTCGGCTGAGGAACTCCTGGGTGCGGGGTTCGCGAGGTTGGCCGAGGACCTGGGACGGTGGGCCGGACTCGAGGAGTCTGCCCTGGTCGAGGAAGCAGACCTGGTCGGCGACCTGGCGGGCGAAGGTCATTTCGTGGGTGCAGATGAGCATGGTGATGCCGTCGGACTTGAGTTCGCGCAGCAGGTCGAGGACTTCGCCGACGAGTTCGGGGTCCAGGGCTGAAGTGACCTCGTCGAGCAGCATCAGTTTCGGGTTGTTGACCAGGGCCCGGGCGATGGCGGCGCGTTGTTGCTGGCCGCCGGAGAGATTGTCGGGGCGGGCGGTGGCCTTGTCGGCGAGGCCTACTCGGTCGAGCATCGCGAGGGCTCGGCTGCGGGCTTCGGCTTTCGGGACGCCGTGGACCCGGATCGGGGCGAGCGTGACGTTGTCGAGGACCGACAGGTGCGGGAACAGGTTGTAGGACTGGAAGACGATGCCGATGCCGGAGCGGATCCGGTCGGCGTCGGCCCGGGGGTCGGTGATGTCCTCGCCGTCGAGTTCGATCACGCCGTCGTCGACGGTTTCCAGCAGGTTGACGCAGCGCAGTAAGGTGGATTTCCCGGAGCCGGAAGCGCCGATCAGGACCACGCACTGGCCCGCTTCGACGTCCAGGTCGAAGTTGTCGAGCACCACGTTCGCGCCGTACGTCTTGCGCACGCCGCGCAGTGACAGCAGGGTCATACGGGACCACCTCCTCCGCCGTACCAGCCTTGCCGGCGCGCGACCCAGTCGGTCAGGCGGGTCAACGGGATCGTCAGTGCGACGAACAGGATGCCCGCCACGACGTACGGGGTGAAGTTGAAGTCCTCGGCGGTCTCCAACTGGGCGGCGCGGATCGCGTCGATCACGCCGAGCACGGCGATCAGGCCGGAGTCCTTCTGCAGGGAGACGAAATCGTTGAGCAGCGGCGGCAGGACGCGGCGAACGGCTTGCGGCAGTACGACGAAGCGCAGGGTCTGCCGGTGCGAGAGCCCGAGCGATCGCGCGGCGGCGCGCTGGGACGGATGGATCGACTCGATGCCGGCGCGGAAGACCTCGGCGACGTACGACGAGTAGGTCAGCACCAACGCCGCGCCACCCCAGATCACCGCCTGGTTGGGCAGGCCGCGCAACTGGAGAGCGGGGACGCCGAAGCCGAGTAGGAAGATCACCAGCAGCAGCGGGAGACCGCGGAAGATGTCGGTGTACGCCGCGGCGAAGATGCGCAGCGGGAAGAAGATCGGGCCGCGCAGGGTCCGCAGGATCGCCAGCGTCAGACCGAGGACGACGATCAGGACGGCGCAGACCAGCATCACCCGGACGTTCAACCAGAGGCCCTGGGCAACGACCGGGAGCGCCTCCCAACCGCGCTCGACGTCGAAGAAGGTCTCACGCACCCGGGGCCAGCCGGGCGTGGAGCCGACCCCGACCACCAGCAGTCCGACCAGTACGACGGTGCTGACGGCGGCGATCACCCCCGACCGAACCGTCCGTCGACGCCGGTACGCCAGGCGCTCCTGTTGCAGCGCCGACGGTTGCCACTCGCTCACGAGAGTTCCGGGGCGCCTTCGGCGGTGAGGTACTGCTGCTGCAGTTTCGCGAGGGTGCCGTCGGCCTTCAGCGCGTCAACGGCCCGGGACACGCACGGTGTCAGGGCCGATCCCTTCTCCAGGACGAAGCCGAACTGCTCGGACTGGCCGCCGGCCGGGAGCTGGCCGACGATCTCGCCGTTGTCGAGCTGGGCGGCGGTCATGTAGAAGCCGGTGGGCAGGTCGACCACGATGCCGTCGATCTGCTTGTTCTTCAGCGCCTGCACCGCCAGGTCGTTGGTGTCGAACACCGCCGGGGTCTGCTTCGGCTTGACCACGTCGCGCAGCGCCGTGTAGCTGGTCGTGCCGACCTGCGCGCCGAGTTTGGCGTCGGCGAGCTCGGCGACGGACTTGGCACCGGCGATCTTGCTGCCGGCCGTCGTGATCACGGTCTGCCGGACGTCGTAGTACCCGGAGGAGAAGTCGACCGCCTTGCGCCGGTCCTCCGAGATCGAGATCTGGTTGACGTCCAGGTCGAACTTCTTCGGCCCGGGCGCGAACGCCGCGTTGAACTGCACGGTCAGCCACTTCACCTCGCTCGCCGCGAAGCCGAGGTGCTCGGCGACCGCATACGTCACCGCCGACTCGTACCCCTTGCCGTTGCTCGGGTCGTCGTCGACGAACCAAGGGGCGTAGGCCGGCTTGTCGGTGCCGACCGTGAACGCGCCCGGCGTTTTCAGCGCGAGCTTCTCCTTGCTGCAGGCATTGGGCCCGGACGGCGTGCTCGGCGTACCGGACGACTCGTCCTCCGGCGCGCACGCGGAGAGCCCGACAACGACCAGGGTGGCGAGCATCGCCACGGCAGTCCGAAGATTCATGCCAGCAGAGTAGAGCCCGGCACCCCCAACGGTCGCCCGATCTCGCCCTTTCGGACGCGAAGTGCGCGAAGAATGCCGACCCGGTGCACCGGGAGTTCCTGATCGGTACCGCGCTCAGCCCCTCCGGTACGCCGTGGGAGTGGCGCCGGTGTGGTGCCGGAAGCGCGTGGAGAAGTAGAGCGGGTTGGTGAAGCCGACCTCCGCGGCGACCGAGGAGATCGGGCGCGTGGTCAGCTCGAGCAGGCGGCGCGCCGCCTCGAGCCGGCGGCGTTCGACGAACTGCTGAGGCGTCACGCCGAGCTGGGCGCGGAACAGGTGGGCGAAGCGGGACGGCGACAGACTGGCCGCCCGGGCCAGCCGCGGGACGCCGAGGTCAGCCTTGAGGTCGCGGTCGACCAGCTCGATCGCGCGCAGCAGGCGGTCGTCGATCCGGATCGCCTTTGGGTTCTGGGTGTCGGCCCAGAGCAGGGCGGCCTCCAGTGCGTTGAGCGCGAGCAGCTCTCCCTGCGCCAGCACGCTGGACTGGTGGCGGACGGCCGCGGCGAGGTTGCTCGCAATCCGGTCGGCGGCGTGCTCGCTCGGGTGGAGCTGCAGGATGCCCGGCGCGGCTTCGGGCCAGTCGAGCAGGGGCAACCAGTCCGGCTTGGGGTGGAAGTGGGCGAAGAGGAAGTGCCAGTGCCGCAACTCGGACTCGACGCCGTAGTCGTGCAGCGTGCCGGGGCGAACCAGCGTGAGGCTCTCGGGATCGGCGACCACGTCCTCGTACGCCGTACCGAAGCGCCCGCGGCCGCCCAGGGTGTGGATCAGCAGCCAGTCGGTGGTGCCACGGCGCCGGTACGTCGAGTAGTCCGGGCCCTCGTCGAACTCGCCGACCATCAACCGCCGGACGGTCGGCGTGAACGAGTCAGGTCTAGCAGAATCTCGAAGGTTCACAGTTCGATAGGTTATCCACTCCCCCGGCGCGGACGCGCAGACTCGAACCATGACGAGCACCGCATCCGAGACCCTGGCCGACGTCTATCAGCGGGAAGGAGTCGTGCAGGTCCCTGGGCTGATCAGCCCGGCTGAAGTGGAGCGGATCAGAACCGTTTTCATGCACCAGGTCGCGGTCGATCATTCGCTGGCGATCGACGATGGGGTGCCCGTGACGGACCCCCTGGCGAAGTACCCGCGCTTCGTGCACCCCCACCGGCGGACCGATATCGAGGCCGGCCGGCTGTCGCTGGAGCTGATGCTCGACAGCCGGATCCTCGATGTCGTGACCGCCTTGATCGGGCCCGCGCTCGGGGCCCAGTCGATGTTCTACTTCAAGCCGCCGGGCGCCCGCGGACAGGCGCTGCACCAGGACAACACGTTCCTGCGCGCCGACCCGGAGACCTGCCTGGCCGCGTGGATCGCGGTCGACGACGTGGACGCGGACAACGGCGGCCTGGCCGTCGTCCCGGGGTCGCATCGGACCGAGCTGGTGTGTCCGGAGCCGGCGGATCTGAGCGAGTCGTTCACCGACGTCGAGGTTCCGGTGCCGGCTGGAATGCGCAAGGTGCAGACCAAGATGACGGCAGGGGACGTGCTGTTTTTCCACGGCAGCGTCGTGCACGGGTCGCGGCCGAACACCAGCGCCGACCGGTTCCGGCGGTCACTGATCTTCCATTACGTGCCAGAGGCAAGCACTGAGATCGCGGCGTTCTACGACCCGCTGGTGCGGCCGGATCGGCGGACGGTGTCCATCGCCGCGGCGGTCGGGGGTGGGCCGTGTGGGGACTACGCCGATGCGGAGCCGTGAGCCGATCGGGGTCTTGAGGCGAGGCCTGCGGCGGTGCACAGGCCGGCGAGGACGGCGATGGCGATCAGCAGGGAGCTGAGTGATCGGGGTGGGGTGAAGGGCGTATTGGTGGCTTGGGCCTCGGCTGCTGCGGCTGCCAGGCAGGCGGCGAGGGCGAGGCCCAGGAGGCCGGTCGAGAGTGCCAGGCATCGCAGCAGGACCTTGCCGATCGTGAGCGCGGTGCCGCGGCCGGCGAATCGCAGCTTCGAGGTTGGCGACGGTTTGCTTCCGCCCCACTGGCCGTAGACGTGCTGCGGAATCAGGCCGTTGAGGCGTGCGATGAGGGTCATGCCGCGGGTCAGCGTGCCGACGTCGAGGCGCCGCTCGGTGTAGGCGACAAGTGCGTCGCCGTCGACGACGAGACCGATCGGGTTGCTGTCGAGCAACGCTTGCATCACTCGCGGCTGCAGCATCGCCATCAGGTACCGCGCGTCCTCGCCGATCACGTCGTACGAACGGTTGAACTCGGCGCTCTCAAGTGACAGATCCGAGCGTGTCAGGCCACGTCCGGGGCGGACCTCCAGTGCCGGCAGCTCCCGCTCCAACGGTCGGCCGACGAACACCGCGAGTCGTCGTCGACGGCACACAATGCCGTGCCACTCCAGCCAGCGCGCTTCGAAGGCGAGGCCCTGGTCAGCCAGTACGACGTTGCGCACGACCGGGCGCCGTCCGATGGGCAGCGGGAGCGGGGTGGAGGGCAGGGTGAGCATTCCGGTGCCGTCGACGCCAGGCTGGAGGGCCCTGGTGTCTCCCGCGCCAGGCTGGGGCGCCGTGGATCCCTCGGCGCCGGACGGGATCGAGGACGATCTGGGCACTTCGCCGTAGACGCCGGAGACTACCGGCCGAGCAGCCGCCCGACGCCCATCGGGGAACTCGCGGAAAACCTGCCAGCCGTTGCGCCGAGCGGCCTCGGCCAGCTCCCGCGTGGTTGCCTTCGGCCACGAATACGCGAGCAGGACGACGGCGATCCCGAGAATCAGCAGGAACGGCGCCAGCGCGATCGCGGCGTACGTCGCACGCTCGCCCGCGTCGTACAGGCTCCAGACGACGCGGATCACGCACGCGCCGATCGCGAGGACCGTGATCCAGCGGGCGAAGCGGCTCGGCTTCAGGGAGAGCAGGGTCAGGGTGAAGGTCGCGGGCAGGGCGACGAGCACCACCAGGATCATCGCCAAGCTGTAGCCGGGCCAGTCGGCGCCGACGAGCCTCGGCATCAGCAGCAGGCCGATCCCGGTGACGACGAGCAGGAGCGGGAAGCTCACGGTGCGAACGACGTCCACCGCGTCGGATCGAAGGGACTGGCTGGGCATGCCGGGAGTGTGGCACGCGGCTCAGGTCAGGCGGTGGTCGGCGGGTTCGTACCGTTGGCGAAGAGGCGAATGACTTCGGCCACCCAGTGGTGGGGCGAAAACGCCCACGCGGCCGCCTCCTTCTCGTCGGCGTGGACCAGGAGCCGGTGCCAGGAGATCAGTCGGTGGACGACGTGCACCGGCAGCGCTGCTTGCAGTTCGGCGCGGAGCACGTCGAGCGGTGCGAGATCGCTCCACTGCTGCAGATAAGCGTCGGTGATCTCGGTGAGGCGGGGATCGTCCTCGGCCCAGCTGTTCGGGTCGTCCGGGTTGACGAGCGCGTCGCGTACGCAGGCCAGCGTGACGAACGGATGTCCCCAGAGCGAATCGCCGAAGTCGAAGAACCGGAACGGCGCGGTCGGACCGGCCGCGAACACGTTGTGGGCGTGCAGGTCGTTCTGGTCGAGCGCCATCGGAATCGCGCCGCAGAACCGCGTCCTCCAGCCGTCCAGGGTGTCGGCCGCCCGGTGCAGGTCGGTGACCTTGCCGCCGATCGCGAGCGGATGCCCGTCGTCGAACCGCCCGAACCAGTCCGCGATGCCGTGCACCGTGCTGCCGAGCTGATCCGGGCCGATCGGAGTCAACCCGCTGGCGAGCAAGGCCTGTTCGGCGGGGACCGTGTCGCGCTGCAAACCGGCGTACTCGACGGCCAGGCGACGCCACAGCACCAGCGGATCGACCTGGGCCGGCTGCTCGCCGAGCGTCACACCTTGGTCGGCGGTGAGCATCCAGCCGCGGGCGGCCTCGATCGCGAGTGGGGCGATCACGTGCTGCGGGAGCTCGCGCGCCATCGCGTCGACGAGGGCGGCCTCGAACGACTGACCGGGGTTGTTCTCCTTGAACCAGTACAACCCCTGGTCGGTCGGGTAGCACCAGACCGCCGCCCAGAAGCGGATCTTGTACGGCACCGGGTCGCCGGTGACGGCGATCCCGGCGACCGCCAGCTGGGACCGCACCCACGCGTCGGCCGCGGCGAACCAGTCGGCGCCGGTCCACCGGCGTACCCAGTGGCCCTCGGCGTCCTTGTACAGCGACCGCGGCTTCGGCGGCGTCCGGGATTGCATGGTCGGAGCGTAGGTGCGGACCGGCGCGGCCCGCACGCGATTATGCGGTGGTGTAGTCGCGGAAGCCGCGGCCCGTCTTGCGGCCCAGGTACCCGGCGGTGACCAGGTGCTCGAGCAGCGGCGCGGGCGCGAACCCGGGCTCGCGGAACTCCAGGTACAGCGTCCGCTGGATCGCCAGCGACACGTCCAGGCCGACCACGTCGAGCAGCTCGAACGGCCCCATCGGCAGGCGGCAGCCCAGCTTCATCGCGGCGTCGATGTCGTCCACGCCGGCGTAGTGGGCTTCGAGCATCCGGACGGCGTCGTTCAGGTACGGGAAGAGTAGGGCGTTGACGATGAAGCCCGCCCGGTCGCCGCAGCGCACCGGGTGCTTGCCAGCGGCAACGGCCACGGCGGCGACCGCGTCGGCGACCTCGGGCTTGGTGCTGACCGTGCTGACCACCTCGACCAGCTTCATCACCGGCGCCGGGTTGAAGAAGTGCAGGCCGACGACGTCCGCAGGGCGCTTGGTGGCCATCGCCAGGTCGATCACCGGCAGGCTCGAGGTGGTGGTGGCGAGAATCGCGCCGGGCTTGCAGATCTCGTCGAAGGTCTCGAACAGGGCCTGCTTGACGCTGAGCTCCTCGACGACCGCCTCGATGACCAGGTCGGCCGTGGCGAGGTCGTCGAGCTTGGCGGTGCCGACGATCCGGGTCAGAGCAGCATCCCGCTCCTCCGACGACAGCTTGCCGCGCTGGACGCCCTTCTCCAGCGAGCGCTCCAGGCCGGCGCGGACCCGGTCGACCTTCTCCGTGCCGCGGGCGACGTACAGCACGTCGTACCCGGCCTTGGCGCAGACCTCGATGATGCCGACGGCCATCGTGCCGGAGCCGACGATGCCGATCTGCTTGATCGGACGGACGGCGGACGCGTCGCCGTTCGGGCGCGGGGTCAGGTCGTCGTCGACCACGACCGGGGAGTCCGGGGCCTCGTAGGTGTAGAAGCCGCGGCCGGTCTTGCGGCCGAGCAGGCCCGCGGTGACCATCTGCTTGAGGATCGGCGCCGGCGCGTGCAGCCGGTTGCGGCCCTGCTTGTACATCGTGTCGAGGATCTCGTACGCCGTGTCGAGGCCGATCAGGTCGAGCAGCGCGAGCGGGCCCATCGGGTAGCCGCAGCCGAGCCGCATCGCCGCGTCGACGTCCTCGCGGGTGGCGTAGTGCGACTCGACCATCGAGACGGCGTGGTTCAGGTAGCCGAACAGCAGCGCGTTGGCGATGAAGCCGGCGCGGTCCGCGGCGACGACCGGGACCTTGTCCAGCCGGCGGGCCAGCGCGAGCACGTCGTCGACGACGTCCGGCTCGGTGACCACGGTCTTGATCACCTCGACGAACTCCTGCACCGGCGCGGGGTTGAAGAAGTGCATGCCGACGACCCGGCGCGGGCGCTCGGTGGCGACGGAGATCTCGGTGACCGACAGCGACGACGTGTTGGTGGCGAGGATCGCGTCCTGGCGCACCACCTTGTCGAGCGCGGAGAAGATCTCGCGCTTCAGCTCGAGCCGCTCGATCACCGCCTCGATCACCAGGTCGCAGTCGGCCAGCGCCTCGAGCTCGGTGGCGAAGGTGACCCGGTCGAACAGCGCCTGCTGGTCCTCGACCGACAGCTTGCCGCGCTTGACCGCCCGGTCCGTGGAGTGCTGGATGTGCCCGCGGCCACGCTCGACCGCCTGCTCGTCCCGCTCCACCCCGACCACGGTCAACCCGTGCCGGGCGAACACCTCCGCGATCCCGGCCCCCATCGTGCCGAGCCCGACCACACCGACTGTCTGCAGTTCACGCGCCATGGCTCGAAGTGTGCCAGTCACCAGGTGGTCTGCCCATGAGGTGTGTCACCAGGGAGGTCAACCTCACACCTCGTCGAAGGTCGGGGGCTCGGTGAGCCAGGTCTGCAGAAGGTGGTCGGGGGTGGCGGTGGACTGGAGGGCGGTGGCGATGGCCGGAGGGCGAAGGTCCTGGGCGGTGAGGTCGGACAGCGGGAGCCAGACGGCTCGGTAGGTGCCGGATTCGGAGGTGGGTGGGGACGTCAGCTCGGGGCCGGTGCCGGTGCCGAAGGTGCCGCTGAGGGGTGTGGCCAGGTAGTAGTGCTGGGTCGTGTGCTGGAAGTTGACGACGGCGGCGAGGCCGTGGAGCTTGACGATCAGGCCCAGCTCCTCGTGGGATTCGCGGACGGCGGCTTCGGCGGAGGTCTCGCCTGGTTCGAGGCGGCCGCCGGGGAGGGTGTGGTAGCGGCGGCCGGCGCGGACGCGTTCGATGGCGGCGACGCCGTGGTCGGTGACGAGGATGACGCCGGCGCGGATCACCCGTCGACCGCCTTGGCGAGGATGTGGAACCAACCGCCGGATCGGGTCTGGCCGCGGTGGAGTTGCAGGACCTGCCAGCCGGTCTCGGTGAGCAGACCGCGGAGGGGGTCCTCCTGCCAGAGCGTGAAGAGGCGTGGGAGTTCGAGGTGGCGGTCGGACCATTCGGCGCCGTCGCCCTCGCGGGTGGTGAAGGCGAGCAGCGGAGCGGCCTTCGCGCACTTGCGCAGCACGGTGGCGAGCTGGTCGGGGGTGAAGTGCAGGAAGACCGCGTCGGCGAAGATCACGTCGTACGGGCCGCCGTAGTCGTCGGTGAGCGCGTTCAGCTGGTCGGCGTCGACGCCGTCGGCGCGCATCATCTCGACGAAGGCGAGCGTCGCGTCCGTACGGCGTACGCGGTGGCCTCGGCGTTCCAGCTCGGCGGCGTCGCGGCCGGTGCCACTGCCGAGCTCCAGCACGTGGCCGCCCGCGGGCAGTGCCTCGTCGACGAGGCGGATCAGGTTGTCGTTGGGGTCTCGGGGGATCGTCGACCGGAAGCTCTCGGCGCGCTGCTCGTAGGCCGCCAGGGTCACGGCGTTCGCGTCGAGCGAGGAGACGACGCTCCAGTCGTCCCCGGTGTGTTCGACCACGGCGGGCAACGCGACGCCGACGTCCGGCGCCACGACGACAACGGTCTCGCCGCGATGCAGGTCGGCGATCTCCTGCAGGTCGCTGACCGCCCCTGGCAACAGCTGAAGCGGCGCTCCCAGCCGCTCGGCCAGCTCCCCCGCGCCCGCGACCTCGGCGTACACGACCGCCACCCGCTCACCGGCCAGCTGGTCACCCCAGGTCACGCCTCCCAGCGGCAACAGCACCAACCGCGCCGGACACATCAGATTCATGGGCACTCCCCCGAAGTCGACGTGCTTTCAGCCTGCCACCGAGCGCCTGCCGCCACCATGAACCCAACCGGAACCCACCAGGCATCCTTCATGCACTCACCAGGAACTACGGTCTTCCTGACGAGGAGGTGCACGGTGGACCAAGCGGCGCTGGATCGGCTTTCGGAGGAGCTGCGACCGTCCTCGGCCACACCGGTCGAAGAGCTGGCTCGGCTACGAGCCGCCGGCTACTCGATCGCCCAGTCCATCTACGTCGTGCACAAGGTCTTCGAGCTGCTGCTGGGCGACGTGAAAGTGCTCGCCATGACCGGCGAGCCGGCGGAACAGATCGCCGCGATCGACAACCTCCACGATCGCCTGGAGCGAGAGCTGACATCGGGCGCTGACCAGGACGAATGAGTGCTCGGCCGAGGCTCACGCCCGACTCCTGCTGAGGTTTTCCGCTCTCTTGGACTACGGTGTCTCCTCGTGCGCCTGGTGATTGCTCGTTGCTCAGTGGACTACTCCGGCCGGTTGACCGCTCATCTGCCGATGGCTCCGCGGTTGTTGATGGTGAAGGCGGACGGGTCGGTGCTGATTCACGCCGACGGTGGGTCGTACAAGCCGCTGAACTGGATGTCTCCGCCGTGCAAGCTGACGGAGGAAGAAGGCGTCTGGAGCGTCACGAACAAGGCCGGCGAAGAACTGCGGATCACCTTCGAGGAGGTGGTCAGCGACACGTCGTACGAGCTGGGGCTGGACCCGGGGCTGATCAAGGACGGTGTCGAGGCGCACCTGCAGGAACTGCTGGCCGAGCACGTCACCACGTTCGGCGAGGGGTGGACGCTGGTCCGCCGGGAGTACCCGACGGCGATCGGACCGGTCGACCTGCTCTGCCGGGACGCCGAAGGGCGGCACGTCGCGGTCGAGATCAAGCGGCGCGGCGAGATCGACGGCGTCGAGCAGCTCACCCGGTACGTCGAACTGCTCAACCGCGACCCCCTGCTCGCCCCGGTCCGCGGCGTCTTCGCCGCTCAGCTGATCAAGCCGCAGGCCCAGTTCCTGGCCACCGACCGCGGCCTGGAGTGCGTGACGGTCGACTACGACGCGCTGCGCGGCATGGAATCCGACGTCCTGCGCCTGTTCTAAGCCAATCAGAAACTGAGTAAACAGAATAATCTGCCCGAATTCGGGCAGATCCTTGGCTGAGCACCCTTCGGACCGGCACAGTAGTCCGGGTGATGAGTGAGGTGACGCAGCCGAGCGACGAGCTGGTCGACCAGGTCAGCCGGACCACCGGCCTGAGCACCGACGACGCCCGGCGGGTGGTCGCCGACGTGCTCGCGTACTTCACCGAGACCACCGAGGAGTACGTCCGGCGCCGGCACCGCGAGCTGCAGACCTACGGCGCGCGCAACGACGAGATCTTCGCCCGGCTCGCCGACGAGCTGCGGCACTGGCCGGTCCGCTCCCCTGAACTCTCTGCCCGGCAGCTACGACGGATCGTCTACGGCTGACCAACAGCGAAAGGAACCCCATCCCATGTGCGGAATCGTCGGGTACGTCGGCAGCAAGCCGGCCGCGCCCATCCTCGTGGACGGTCTGGCCCGGCTGGAGTACCGCGGCTACGACTCGGCAGGTGTCGCCGTGGTCGGCTCCAGCGAGCTGAAGGTCCACAAGGACGCCGGCCGCGTCCGGGAGCTGGAGGCCTCGCTGCCGAAGCGGTTCGGCGGCAAGCTCGGCATCGGCCACACCCGCTGGGCCACCCACGGCGGCCCGAGCAAGGACAACGCGCACCCGCACGTGAGCGCCGACCAGCGGATCGCGGTCGTGCACAACGGCATCTTCGACAACGCCGGCGTGCTGCGCGCCCAGCTGGAGGACGCCGGAGTCAAGCTGCGCTCCGACACCGACACCGAGGTGCTCGCGCACCTGATCGAGCAGTCCGAGGGCGAGACGCTCGAGGACAAGGTGCTGGCCGCGCTGCGCCGGATCGAGGGCACCTACGGCATCGCCGTGATCGACCTGGACTTCCCCGACCGGATCGTGGTCGCCCGCAACGGCAGCCCGCTGATCCTCGGTGTCGGTGACGGCGAGATGCACGTCGCCTCCGACGCCGCCGCGCTGATCCGCTACACCCGTCAGGTCGTCTACCTGGACGACGGCGAGCTGGCCACCGTCCGCGCCGACGGCTACCGCACCTTCACCCAGGACTCCCGGACCACCACCAAGACCGAGAAGACGGTCGAGTGGGACGCCGAGGAGTTCGAGCGCGGCGCGCACGAGCACTTCATGGTCAAGGAGATCCACGAGCAGCCCGAGGCGGTGCAGCGGGTGATCCGCGGCCGGCTCGACGAGCGCTTCCACGCCGTGCACCTGGGCGGCCTGAACATGGACGCCCGGGAGGCCCGCGAGATCAAGCGGGTCAAGATCCTCGGCTGCGGTTCGGCGTACTACGCCGGGCAGCTCGGCGCCCAGTTCATCGAGGAGGTCGCCCGGATCCCCGCCGACGCCGAGCCGGCCTCGGAGTTCCGCTACCGCAACCCGGTCGTCGAGCGGGACACCTTGTACGTCGCGGTCAGCCAGTCCGGCGAGACGCTGGACACCCTGGTCGCCGTCCAGGAGCTCAAGCGCAAGGGCGGCCGGGTGATCGGCCTGGTCAACGCGGTCGGCTCCAGCATCGCCCGTGAGGTGGACGGCGGCGTCTACCTGCACGCCGGTCCGGAGGTGTCGGTCGCCTCGACCAAGGCGCTGACCAACATGGCGGTCGGGTTCGCGATGCTCGGCATCCACCTGGGCCGGATCCGCGACGTCTCCCCCGCCGACGGCCGGCGGCTGATCGACGGGCTGAAGAAGATCCCGGCACAGATCCAGGCGATCGTCGACACCGAGCCGGAGCTGGCCGAGATCGCCGGCCGCCTGTCGCAGCACGAGAGCCTGTTCTTCGTCGGCCGGACCCGCGGCTACCCGGTCGCCCGCGAGGGAGCGCAGAAGCTCAAGGAGATCTCCTACCGGCACGCCGAGGCGTACCAGACCTCCGAGCTCAAGCACGGCCCGCTGGCACTGATCTCGCCGGACGTTCCGACCGTCGCGATCGTGCCGGACGACGAGCTGCTGGACCGCAACATCGGCGCGCTGCACGAGATCGCCGCCCGGTCCGGCCCGCTGTACGTCGTGACGCACCCCGGCGTCGAGATCCCGGACGGCGCGGCCGCGGTCATCCGGGTGCCGAAGAACGAGCCCGAGCTGGACCCGATCCTGCTCACGATCCCGCTGCAACTGCTGGCCTACCACGCGTCGGTCGCGCTCGGCCACGACGTCGACAAGCCGCGCAACCTGGCGAAGTCGGTCACTGTCGAGTAGTCGCCAGGCTGCAGGAAGCTGCAGCCGCAGCCGTTCATCCGTTGTTCGGTCGTCTAGGTTTCGATCAGGACCCTAGACGACCGACTTCGGAAGGATTTCCATGCGCTGGCAGGCTCCACTCGCCGCGGCGGCCACCGTCGCCGCGCTGACCGCAACCCTGACCGCCGCCGGACCCGCGGTGGCGAGCAGCCGGCCCGGCGACGGCGGCGGCTCGGCGAACTGCTCTCCCGACGCGCGGTTCCTCGGCTTCACCGACAGCCTGGACAAGACCACGTACGCCGGCCAGAAGGTCTCCGGCCTGTCCGCGCTGAACGTGACCCGCCCGGGCCACGCCGTCGCGCTCGTCGACAACGTCCAGACGTCCCCGGCCCGCGTCTTCGACCTGCGGATCAGCAGCAAACCCACGGTCGCCGTCGACGGGATGACGATCCTGCGCCGCCCCGACGGTACGCCGTACACGGGTGCTGACTTCGACGGCGAGGGCCTGGTCGTCGAGCGCGGCGCGCGGACCATCCTCGCCACGTCGGAGCGCGAGCCGTCGATCCGCCGCTTCCGCCTCTCCGACGGCCGGCAGATCGGCGAACTGCCGGTGCCGTCGCGCTTCCTGGTCGCACCGGCGGGCCAGGCTGCCACCAACCAGACCTTTGAGTCGCTTGCCGTCAGCCCCGACGGCCTGTCCCTGTACGCCGGCATGGAGGGCGCGCTCACCCCTGACGGCATCGATGCCGACGGACGGAGCCGCAACCGCATCCTCCGGTACGCCGGCCTGCCGGGCCACGCGTACAAGCCGGTCGGACAGCTCGCCTACAAGACCGACCCCGGCCTGAACCTCGTCGAGCTGGCGGTCGTCGGCCGCGACCGGCTCGTGTCGATGGAGCGCGCCTTCGTCGCGGGTGTCGGCAACACCATCCGGGTTTTCTCGGTCTCCACGAAGCACGCTCCGGACGTCAGCGGGCGTGAATCGATCGCGAGCGCCCCGGCGAAGGACTTCGTCCAGAAGAAGCTGCTGTTCGACCTGGTCGACTGCCCGCCGTCCGGCGCGGTCGCCAAGCAGCCGCAGCCCAACCCGCTGCTGGACAACGTCGAGGCCCTCGCGCTCGGTGGCTACCTGCCCGGCGGCCGTCGCCAGCTCTACTTGCTGTCCGACGACAACGACGGCGCCACCCAGATCACCCGGCTCTACTCACTGGCCGTCGACCTGCACTGACGAAGGCCGTCAGGACGAGGCAGTCAGCGGCGCAGGCATCCCGTCGGTGAACAGCTGCGCGTCGATCTGATCCAGGGCGACGCGCAGCGCACCGAGAGCCACGCTGTCGGCGCCCAGGCTGGAAGCCCGGATCTCCGGAACGCGCAGGCACAACCGGCCCAGCTCCTGCGCGAGCGGGTCGATGATCAGGTCCGCGGAGCGCGAGTAGCCACCGCCGAGCACGACGACCTGCGGGTCGAGCGTCAGCACGAGGGCCGCGGCGCCGACGGCGAGGTCCTTCACGTAGCGGCGCAGCGCGGTCTTCGCGTCGCGATCGCCTTCGCGCGCCTGGTTGAAGACCCAGGCGGCCTTGTCGTCGGGATGGATGTCGGCAGGTACGCCCGGGCAGTTCTCGATGTGGGACGGAGCGGACAACCAGCGGACCGCCTTGAGCGCGCCGATCTCACCGGCGGCGCCGCCGTGGCCGCGCCGCAGCGTGCCGTCGAGGATGAGGCCCGCTCCGGTGCGCATGCCGGCCAGGATGTAGACGATGTCGTCGGCGTCCTGCGCCGCGCCCTTCCAGCGTTCGGCGACGGCGGCGAGCTTGCAGTCGTTCTCGACCAGGATCGGGCAGCTGAACCGGGCGGCGAGGTGCTCGGCCGGAGAGACGCTGGCCCAGCCCGGCAGCGGGGTGAACAGAGTGGTCCGGCCGGTGGCGTCGACCGGGCCGGTCACCCCGACCGTCACGGCCCAGATCTGCTCGGGCCGCATCTTCACGGCGGCCAGGCACTGGCTGATGGCGGTGTCGACGGCTTTCAGCCGCGCGCCCGGGTCGGCGTCGGGCTCGACCGGCAGCCGGTGGCTGTGCACGACCTGTCCCTCGAGGTCGGCGAGCAGCACGAGGATCTTGTGGCCGCCGACGTCGACGCCGAGCACGTGCCCGGCGTCGGCGTTGAAGCGGTAGCGCCGGGCCGGGCGGCCGACGCTGCTGCCGTCCGGCTCGACGATCTTCACCCAGCCGTCGGTGACCAGCCCGCGGACGACGACGTCCGCCCCGGGGCGGGACAGGCCGGTGCGGCTGGCCAGCTCGGTGACCGTGGCCGGCGGCTGCCCACGCATCGCCCGCACGATACTGATCGAGTTGAGCTCGCGGAGCGTGCTGACATCGGCTCCGGACGCGGCCGTACCGGTCACCCCGAACTCCCCCTTACGCTTCATTGAAGCGAAATTTTAGCGCTACTCACGAGATCGGATACTGCTGTCCCCGGTTCAGCGCGGCGGTGAAGTCGACCGGTCGCCCGTCGATGCTGAACCCGTACCGGCCGTTCCGGACGATCTCGGGCCGCTTCGACAGGTAGGTGACCATGCGCTCGAGCTCCTCGGGCATCAGCCAGGACGGCGGGTCGGACACCGCCTTGAACCCGCAGATCGCGGCCAGGTCCTGCAACCAGCTCATCTGGGTCTCGGTCAGCAGGTTGAGCCGGCTGCGGAAGTACACGACATCGGGGTCGACCTCGACCAGCGGCGCCTGCCACAACCGGTGCAACGTGTTCACCAGCGCGTTGTAGGCCATCGCGTCCGAGGGGTCCTCGCTGGCGTAGTTGGTCCACAGCGGCGCGACGTCCGGGCCGCTGCGCATCCCGTCGACCAGTCCGAGCGAAGGCAGCAGCAGACCACCACTGGCCAGCAGGTAGACGTCGGGTCCCGCCACCTTCCGGATCATCGCGAGCGCGTCCCGGTAGGCCTGTTCCCGATGCACCCCCGACTCCCGTACGCCGGGCATGGCGCCCGCGTTGATGAAGTCGAGCTTGAGATACCGGAAGCCCCACTCGTGCACCACCCGGTGGATCAACTCCGCCAGATGAGCCTGTACGCCGGAGTGCGTGAGGTCCAGCGCCCAGTACCCTGTCCCCCAGTTGTGCCCGGCCACCACCGGATCCCCGGCCTCGTCCCGCAGCACGAACTCGGGATGCTCGCGCGCGATCGAAGACGTCGGCAGCACGATGAACGGCGCCAGCCACAGCCCGGGACTCATCCCGGCGCCAGTGATCCGCTCGGTCAACGCTCGCATCCCGGAGGGGAACTTGTCGTTGGGCTGCCAGTCCCCGACGGCCTGCTGCCAGCCGTCGTCGACCTGCAGTACGTCGAACGGCAGGTCGGCGAGCGCGGCGATATCCTTGTTCAGCAGCTGTTCGGTGATGCCCTCGTAGTACGCGTACCAGGTGCACCACACGTTGCCGGCCCGCCGGTCGCTGCTGCCGAGCCGGGCGGCCAGCTGTTCGGCGTACTGGGTGAAGACGTCCTGTTCGGGGCCGTAGGCAAGGAACCAGGGCGCGCCGTCGACCTCGCACCAGCCGGCGAGGGTGTCCTGGTCGGCGCTCAGGCGCGGGGTCCCGAGCCCGAGCGAACCGAGCAGCAGCACCTGGCCGTCGGCGCCTTGCAGCGCGGCCACCGCCGACGAGTGGTGCCGGGCCGGGTCGTCCCAGGTGGTGTCGTCGGCGGTGAGGCGGCGCTCGGGACTGGCGATGCGCAGCGGGGCCTCGCTGAGCCGCCGCCAGCCGCACGGGCTCCAGGAGTTCTGGCCGTGGCGGTAGAACAGCGCGTCGCCGAGGCCGTGCAGGATCGCGACCCGGCCCGGCGGCAGGACCAGACCGCCGGGCACGGACTCGGGGGGCTCGGAACCGGTCAGCTCCACCGCGAGCACACGGTCGGCCAGGTCGACGAGCAGAGGCATGGATCTCCTTGAAGCAGCAGTGACCGTTCGGCGGGACAGCCGGTGCGGGCCCGCCGAACGGTTTCGGGGTCGGATCGGTCAGCGGAACAGGTCGTTGACCTGCTGGTTCGCCTTCGTCAGCGCCACAGCGGGTTCGGCCTGGCCGAGAATGACCGACTGCATGGCATCCTGCACGATCTGGCTGATCTCGGTGCCGTGATCAGTGATCGGCAGCAGGAACGTGCCGCCGGGAGTTTTGGTGTAGTCGACGTAGACCCGCACGTCGCGGCCCTTGGCCTTGTGGGCGGCCAGCGCCTTGTCGGTCGCGGATTTGATCGCCGGGAAGACCACGGCGTTGCCCGCGACCAGATTCTGGCAGTCGGCCGAGCCCAGGTACTTCACCCACTTCCAGGCGGCGTCCTTGTGCTCGGTGCCGGCCCAGATCGCGTCCGAGAGGCCGTTGATCGCGCTCTTGCGCTGCCCGACCGGACCGACCGGCAGCGGCGCGAGCGCGAACTTCTGCTTGGCGTCGGCGCCCAGGTAGGTGTTGATCGTCCAGGAGCCGGCGATCGTCAGCGCCGCCTTGCCCGCGTTCATCACCGCGTCGATGCCGAGCGTCGACTGCTTGTCGAACCTCGGCGCGTAGCCTTTGTCCGTCAGCGCCTTGTACCAGCCGATCGTCTCGACCAGCTTGGGATCGTCGTACTTGTACTGCGTGCCCCACGGGTTCTTGTCCAGGTACGTGAACCCGTTGGCGGCCGCCAGTTCACCCCAGCCGTTCTGTCCCTGCGAGCCGTCGTTCCACTCCGGCTGGTAGCCGTAGACCTTGACCTTGGTCTTGTCGAAGGCGGGGTCGAGCCCGTTGCGGCCGTTCGCGTCGACGGTCAGCTTCGCGATGGTCTGCTCGAACGTCCCGCCGTCGTTGGGGTTCCAGGTCAGGTTCGCCAGGTCCGCGGGCTTGATGCCCTGCTTGGCCAGCATCTGGCTGTTGTAGACGATCGCCTCGGTGTCCCAGTCCTTCGGCAGCCCGTAGCGCTTGCCGTCCTTGGTCCACAGGTCGGCCAGACCGTCCTGGTACTGGCCGAGGTCGACCTTGTCGGCCTCGACGTTCGGCTGGATGTCGAGGATCTGCTGGCTGGAGACGAACTGCGGGTAGTACGAGACCTGGTTGGTCCACACGTCGGGCGCGTCACCAGCGGCCAGCTGCGTGGTCAGGTTCTGCCAGTACTGCGCCCACGCCGTCTGGGTGATCTTGACCGTGATGTTCGGGTTGGCGGTGTGGAACGCGTCCGCACAGGCCTGGTACGACGCCTGCTGGTTGTCGTCCCAGAGCCAGTAGTCGAGCGTGACCGGGCCGTCGGAGGCCCCGTCGCCGCCCGTCGAGTCGCTGCAGGCGGTGAGTGCGGTGGCCGCCAACAAGCCGCTCAGCAAGGCCGCTCCGACCTGCTTCCTCTTGATCATCGAGTGCCTCTCCTGGATCTGGCGCGGGACCGGGCTGACCTCTTGCCACGGTCGGCTGTCTCGAATAATGATGTGGCGCATCGAAAATTTGTCAAGGGCAGATCGTAAACCCTGGCACATCCTGGAGGCTTCGATGGTCCTTTCACCGCTCTCCCGCCGGGCCCGGACAGCTGTCGTCGCGGCATTGACCGCGGTCGCGCTCGTGCTGCCGGCCTCGTCCTCGGCCGCCGGCCCACCCGACGACGGCTGGCGAGCGTTGCCGGCCGCGGCGGCGCCGGACGCCAATCCCCTGAAGGGCTTCATCCCCTACGCGGGCAGCTACTCGACGTTCCCGCACTCGATGGAGTGGTTCTACCTGCCGCTGAACGCGGTGATGACCGGTCCCGACCGCTTCGACTGGAAACCGCTCGAGGACCAGCTGAACGCCATCGCCGCCCGCGGCCACCAGGCGGCGTTCCGCTTCTACCTCGACTACCCGGCCAAGCCCAGCGGCATCCCGCAGTTCCTGCTGGACCAGGGACTGCTGACCCGCCCGTACGACGACTTCGACAACCACGGCCTCAGCGTGTCACCCGACTACGACGACCCCCGGCTGGCCGCGGCGCTCGACACGTTCATCGCGGCGCTCGGCAAGCGGTACGACGGCGATCCTCGGGCGGGATTCATCCAGCTCGGCCTGCTCGGCTTCTGGGGTGAGTGGCACACGTGGCCGCACAACGGCGATCCCGGCACGGAGAACTGGTTCGCCTCCCAGGCCCAGCAGCTCAGGGTGCTGAAGGCGTACGACCAGGCCTTCGACAAGACCAAGCTGATGGTCCGCTACCCGAGCACCGACAACGCGGCGCTCGACCTGGGCTACCACGACGACTCCTTCGCCTACTCCACCCTGCCGGGGCCCGGCTGGCACTTCATGGACCTGATGCAGCAGGCGGGGACCACCGGCAAGTGGCTGAAGGCACCGATCGGCGGTGAGCTCCGCCCGGAGCTGCAGGGCTGCCTGTTCGCCGTACCGATGCAGTGCGGCGGTGACGGCGACAACAACTTCGCCGACGGCGTCACCCAGACCCACGTGTCCTGGCTGCTCAACCACTACGCCTTCAGCCCCGGCTACACGGGCACCACCTACGACAACGCCTTGGCCGCCGCCAAGTCGATCGGCTACGAGCTGCGTGTCGCCGCGGTGCGGACCAGCCACCAGCGCCGCAGCCTGGACGTCTCCGTCCGGATCCAGAACGACGGCGTCGCCCCGTTCTACTACGACTGGCCGCTGCAGGTCGCCGCCGTCGGCCGCGACGGCCGGATCGCCCGCACCTGGACGACGCCGTGGAAGCTGAGCGGCATCAAGCCCGGCGCACCGGTCGAGCTCAGCACGGCCCTTCGCACCGCCGGCCTGCGCAAGGGCGACTACACGTTGGTGCTGCGGGCCGCCAACCCGATGCGAGGCGGCCTGCCGCTGCGCTTCGCCACTGCCGGCCAGGACACCACCGTGCCCGGCTGGCTCACGCTCGGCCGGACCAGGATCTCCTGACCTGGTCCGTCCACCCAGCGGGGGATTCATCCACCTCACCACCGGAGGTCACCGCCCATGCCATCCCTCCTCGCGCGGTCCTGCCGCGCTGCTGTCGCTCTGGCCCTCGGGGCACTGCTGACGCTGCCGTCGACGGCACCCGTCGCCGCCGCCCCGCAAGGTCCGCCGCCCAGGCCCGCGGCTCCCGCGAGCCCCGACCCGTCCCTCACCGTCCACCCACTCACCGCCGCGCCGGGCCCGATCGACAACCCGCTGAAGGGGTTCGCGCGCTTCTACTCCCCCGGCAGCAACCAGAACCAGGGCTATCCGCACTCGCTGACCTGGACGTACTTCGGGCTGTCGGAGATCATGACCAACGCCTCGAACTGCGGTTCGTACGACTGGTCGCTGGTCGACCAGGCCCTGAACGAGAGCGCGACGTACGGCAACCAGGTCGCGATGCGGTTCTACATGGAGTACCCGGGTGGCTCCGGCACCCATCCCGCCAACGCGATCCCGCGCTGCTTCGACGGTCACGTTGCCTACCGCAACAACGCGTACTGGAACACCACCAGTCCCGACTACGACAACGCCTACCTGCTGACCGCTGTCAAGAACTTCATCGCCGCGTTCGGCGCCCGGTACGACGGGGATCCGCGGATCGGGTTCATCCACACCGGCCTGATCGGCCTGTGGGGTGAGTGGCACACCTGGCCGTACGACACCGACACCGCGGACGGCTATCCGAACTACATGCCGACCGATGCCCACGGCACCGAAATCCTGCAGGCCTTCGACAACGCGTTCAACACCACCAAGCTGGAGGTCCGGTACCCCGGCGCTGGTGGCGCCGGGGCGAAGAACCTGAACATCGGCTACCACGACGACTCGTTCTGCTACCGCGAAGGCAGTCCGCTCGCCGGGGTGACGCTGCCGGCGTCGCTCGGCGGTGCGAGCTACTCCCAGCTGCAGCGGGCCCTCGAGCAGGGCGTGGAGAACAAGTGGATCACCAACTCGATGGGCGGTGAGGTCCGGCCGGAGATCCAGTCCCAGGCGTTCAACTACTGGCCGGGCGGCTCGGGTCAGGTGGACAACATGAAGGCGTGCATCGAGCTGGAGCACGCCACCTGGAAGATGAACGAGCAGAGCGCCAACTACAGCCCGACCGACCCGAACGTCGCGGCCGCCGTCCGGCTGATGGGCTACAACCTCGGCGTCACCAACGCCTACTACCCGAACACCGTGTCCGGCACCGCCAAGATCGGCGTACAGATCAGCAACGACGGGGTGGCGCCGTTCTACTACCCGTGGACGGTGACGCTCGGCCTGAAGAACAGCGCCGGTACGGTCGTCAAGACCTGGGACACCCCCTGGGATCTGCGCACCGTGATGCCCCGCAAGATCCGGGCCTTTCCCGACTGGGGCGTCGGCGCCGACCCGACGTACCGCGACTTCGGGTACGCGCAGTACTTCGACACGACCGTCAACCTGTCCGGCGTCGCCAACGCCGGCTACCAGCTCGTCCTGCGGGTGAAGAACCCGCTGGAGACGGTCAACGCGAACGCGAAGAAACTGCGGTTCGCCAACGCCACCCAGAACGCCGACGGCTGGCTCGGCCTCGGTTCGATCACCGTCGGCTCCGCGGCCGGCGCCACCACGGTCGAGGCCGAGAACCCGGCCAACACCCTCACCGGCGGGGCGGTCGTCGCGAGCTGCTCCGGTTGCTCGGGCGGCGCCAAGGTCGGGTACGTCGGCAACGGCGCGACGCTGGTCTTCACCACCGTGAGCAGCGCGACCGCGGGGAACCGCACGCTGACGCTGTCGTACCTGTCCGCGGTGGCCCGGACGGCGACCGTCAAGGTCAACGGCGGAACGGCGACCAGCGTCGACTTCCCGGCCACCGCTGACTGGAACACGGTCGGCACCCGAAGTCTCACCGTCCCGCTCGTTGCCGGCAACAACACCATCACGATCGCCAACCCGACCGGGTGGGCACCCGACATCGACAAGCTCACCATCACCTGACAAGTGGGGCGCCCCGACCCCGGGGCGCCCCACCCTCACTTGAGGCCGGAGAAGTTCAGCGACTCCACCAGCCGCTTGCCGAGGAAGATCAGCAGCAGGAGCACCGGGACTACGGACAGCACCGATCCGGCCATCAGGCCCGTCCAGTCAGGCGCCCGGTTCGGGGACTGCTGGAGAAACACGCCGAGCCCCACGGTCAGGACCCGGGTGTCCTCCCCCTTGCCGACCAGCAGCGGCCACAGGTAGTCCTTCCAGCTCCAGACGACGGTGGTCAGGGCGATGGTGATCAGCGGGCCGCGGCTCATCGGAAGCACGATCCGCCAGAACATCCCCCACGGGCCGACTCCCTCGAGCATCGCGGCCTCTTCCACCTCGCGCGGGATCGACAGGAAGAACTGGCGCAGGAAGAACACCGCGAACGGCGTCATCAGCAGGCTGGGCAGCACCAGGCCCGGAATCGTGTTCAGCAGGCCCAGCTGCTTGGCCAGGACGAAGTTCGGCAGCAGCGTGAAGATCGGCGGCACCATCAGCGCGGCGATGATGATGCCGAAGGCCAGGTCGCGGCCGGGGAAGCGCAGCCGCGCGAACGCGTAACCGGCCATCGCGCAGCAGAAGGTCTGCACGGTCGCGATCAGCCCGCTGTAGACCACGGAGTTCAGCGTGTACCGCAGGAAGTTGATGTGGGCACCCGATCCGCCGGCGGCGCGGGCCTCCTCGGGACCGACCAGTCCGAGCACCCGGCGGAAGTTGATCAAGGTGGCGCCCTGCGGCCACAGCGAGGTGGTTCCGTCGTAGAGGGCGGCGGCGGGCGTGAGCGCCGTACGGACCATCCAGTAGAACGGGAAGACGGTGAGCACGAGTGCGGTGGCCAGAGCGAGCCAGGCGGCGGCTCGGCCGATCTTCGATCCGGAGAACATGCGACTCCTCAGGCCAGGTCCGAGCGGGACGCGCGCAGCATCCGCATCTGGAGGACGGTCAGCAGGCCGAGCACGACCACGAGCACCATCGCCACGGCCGCGGCGTAGCCCATGTGGAAGTAGGTGAAGGCCTGCTGGTAGATGTAGTAGTAGATGACGCGGGTCTCCGGGATCGGCGCCTTGCCGCCGTAGACGACCGCGACGGTGTCGAAGATCTGGAACGAGCCGATCAGCGACACCACCAGCACGAGCGCGAGCACCGGCCGCAGCAGCGGCAGCGTGATCGAGCGGAACATCCGCAGCTCGCCCGCGCCGTCGATCGACGCGCTCTCGTACAGGTGCTGCGGGACCTGCAGCATCCCGGCGTACAGCAGCAGCGCGGTGTAGCCGGTGTAGGCCCAACTGTTGACCAGGGCAACCAATGGCATCGCCCAGAACGGCGAGTTGAACGACAGCGTGGTGTCCAGGCCGACGCCGCGCAGCAGGTGGTTGACGAAGCCGAGGTCCGGATCGAGCAGCCAGGCCCACAGCAGGCCGATCGTCACGTTCGGAACCAGCCAGGGCACCAGCAGCGCCGCCCGCAGCACGACCGAACGGGTCAGGCGGTGCATCAACGCCGCGAGCCCCAGCGCGAGCGCGGTCTGGGAGACGATGTTCAGCACGACGTAGTACGCCGTGACCTTCAGCGCGTTCCAGAACTGGTCGTCGTCGATCAGGTGCCGGTAGTTCTCCGCACCCACGTACGCCGGGTCGTTGAGCAGGCTGAAGTCGGTCAGCGAGTACCAGATCCCCCGCACGGTCGGATAGGCGTAGAAGACCGCGAAGCCGAGCATCACCGGCAGCAGGAACAGCCACCCCGTCCGCCGGTCGTCGCGCTGCTTCGGCCTCACCGCGTTCATCCCGGCGCCTCCTCGATCCCCACTGGTCGCACCCCGGCGGGGCGTCGTCGGATGATTATGATGCGGCCTAGCGAATCTTTGTCAACAGCCAATCGTATTAGTGCTGTGGTTCGGCGACATCGCTGTGACTGGCGGGACGGAGGTGAACGGGTGACAATCTGTGGATGCGCGTGATCGTGGTGGGTGCCGGCGTGATCGGGCTGAGCGCGGCGGTGCGGCTGGCCGAGGCCGGGTACGACGTGGGCGTGTTCGCGCGCGACCTGCCGCTGGAAACGACGTCGGCGGTGGCGGCCGCGATCTGGTACCCGTTCCTCTCCGCACCGCCGGACCGCATCGCCGGCTGGGCGCGCACGACGTACGCCGAACTGGTGGAGCTCGCCGCATCGGTGCCTTCGGTGCGGCTGCGGCACGGCCGGGAGTTCCTGACCGAGTCGCGGCCGGTCCCCTACTGGGCCGACGTGCTCGGCGACTTCGCGCGGGTCGGGTCACCGCCGCGGGGGTTCAAGGACGGCTGGTCGTTCACCACCCCGGTGGTCGAGATGCCGCTCTACCTGCAGTACCTGGTCAAGCGGCTGGAAGCAGCCGGCGGGTCGCTCACGCGCGCAGCCCTGTCGGGCCTGCCGAACTCGGCTGACGTCGTCGTGAACTGTGCGGGACTCGGCGCCCGGCTCACCGCCGGGGACCCAACCGTCACGCCGGTCCGCGGCCAGGTGCTCACTGTCGAACAGTTCGGCCTGACCGACTGGCTGATCGCCGACCAGAGCCCGTCCGACCTCACGTACGTCGTACCGCGGTCCAACGACATCGTCATCGGGGGCACCAGCCAGCCCGACAGCTGGGACCTGAGCATCCGGCCGGACACGGCCCAGGCGATCCTCGACCGGGCGGCAGTTCACGTTCCCGAACTGCGCCAGGCCAAGATCATCAAGCACCGGGTCGGACTGCGCCCGGCGCGACCGGCAGTCCGCTGCGAGAGCGTCCGCGTCGGCGAGCAGACCGTTGTGCACTGCTACGGCCACGGCGGCTCGGGGGTCACGCTCTCCTGGGGCTGCGCCGACGAAGTGCTTGCCTTGGTCAAGAACGCTTAGACGCCGAGCACTTGGCACAGCAGGTCGAGCGCGCCGGAGTACGAGTGGTCCGGCGGCGTCCCGTAGCCCACGACCAGGGCCTCGCGGGTCGAAGCGCCGTGGAAGTGGTACGTGTTCAGATGCGCCAGCCCTAGTCGCTGCCGGGCCGCCCGGTCGACCATGTCCTGCGCGTCCCCCGGTACGTCGAGCAGAACGTGCAGACCAGCCGAGATGCCGGCGACCCGTACGCCGGGCGCGCGGACGTCGAGCAGCTCGACCAGGCGGTCGCGGCGACGCCGGTAGTGCAGCCGGGACCGCCGTACGTGCCGGTCGTAGTGGCCGGACTCGATGTACTCCGCCAGGATCAGCTGATCGAGCGTGGCGGTCTGCAGGTCGGCGGTGCGCTTCGCGGCGAGCAGTGGCTCCATCAGGTGCTGCGGCGCGACCATCCAAGCCAGCCGAAGCCCGGGCGCGAGGCTCTTGCTTGCCGTACCGGTGTAGACGACTCGCTCCGGGTCCAGCGTCTGCAGCGCGCCGACCGTCTGCCGGTCGTAGCGGAACTCACCGTCGTAGTCATCCTCGATCAGGACCGCACCGGTCTCCCGAGCCCACTGCACCGCCGCCGTACGCCGATCCGGCGCCAGAGGCACTCCTGTCGGCATCTGGTGAGCGGGGGTGAGCAGGACGGCCTGACCGGTCAGCTGGTCCGTCCGTACGCCGTACTCGTCGACCGGGATCGGGACCGGAGTCAGCCCGCGGGTCCTGATCACGTCCCAGTGCAGGTTGTAGCCGAACTCCTCGACCGCGACCGTGGTGGCGCCCTGGTCGCGCAAGGCTTCGCTGAGCAGGTTGAGCGCCTGGACGTAGCCGGAGCAGACCAGGATGCGCTCCGGGTCGGCGTGCACACCGCGCGCTCTGGCCAGGTAGTCGGCGAGCATCCGGCGCAGCTCGGGGCGGCCGCGCGGGTCGCCGTACCCGAAGGCGTCGTTGGGTGCCGACGACAACGCCTTGCGGGCAGCCGCGAGCCACTCGCCGCGCGGGAAGGTGGCGAGGTCGGGTGAACCGGGCCTGAGGTCGTAGCGGACGTCCGAACTCCTGGGCCTGGTGATCGGCGCAGGCGCGGGCGGTACCGCGCTCGGACGGCCGGCGACCACGGTGCCGGAGCCCTGGCGGGCCGTCAGCCAGCCTTCCGCGACCAGTTGCCCGTAGGCGTCCGCGACGGTATTCCGCGCTATGCCGAGGTCCTTCGCCAGCGTGCGGGACGACGGCAGCCTGGTCCCGGGCACCAGCCGGCCGCTCCGGATCGAGCTGTGCAGCGCGGCGACCAGGTCGGCCCGGCCGCGGCTTCCGGTCAGATCCAAATGCAGATCCGCCCCCGCTTCTGGCGGCTCGTCGGAATTGGCCCGTCGCGCTGTCATAGAAGTGGACCATACTCCTGGGCCGGTGCGCGGATAGCGTGGTCGGCATGAGCACAACGACACGACGACGGGTGAAGGTGGCCTCGCTGGCCCCCGAGTTCTACCGGGCGATGATCGCCCTGGACGCCGAGTCCGCGCACGGGCTGGACCCACTGCTGGCCCACCTGGTGCGGATCCGCGCCTCGCAGCTGAACGGCTGCGTCTACTGCCTCGACATGCACACGCTGGACGCCCGGCACGAGGGTGAGACCGAGCAGCGGCTCCACCTGGTCGCCGCCTGGCGGGAGGCCGGCAAGTTCTTCACCGCGCAGGAGCAGGCCGCGCTGGCGCTGACCGAGGCGATCACGCTGATCAGCGTGGACCACGTGCCCGACGAGGTGTACGACGCGGCCGCCGAGCAGTTCGGCGACAAGGAACTGGCCCAGCTGATCAGCCTGATCATCACCATCAACGCGTGGAACCGGATCGGCGTCACCGGACGCCTCGAGCCCGGCCACTACTCCCCGAGCTGAGGCCTGATGAGTCGAGCAGAGACGCTGCGTGCCCTGCACCACGGCGACACCCCACTGGTGCTGCCGAACGCCTGGGACCCGGTCAGCGCCCGCCTCGTCGCCGAGGCGGGCTTCCCGGCGGTCGCGACCAGCAGTGGCGCGGTCGCCCGAGTCATCGGGTACGACGACGGCCAGCTGACCCCGGCGGCCGAGATGTTCGCCGCGGTCGCCCGGGTGGTCCGGGCGGTCGACGTACCGGTGACCGCGGACATGGAGGCCGGGTACGGGCTGAGCCCGCAGGAGTTCGTGGAGCGGTTGCTGGAGACCGGAGCGGCCGGCTGCAACCTGGAGGACTCGACCAGCGACGGTCTGACCGAGCCGGAGCGGCAGGCCGACTACCTGGCCGAGGTGCGGGCAGCTGCTGGAGCGGATCTGGTCGTCAACGCCCGCATCGACACCTTCGTGCAGGGCGGCACGGTGGCGGACGCGATCACCCGCGGCCGGGCTTATCGCAGGGCCGGAGCGGACTGCGTCTACCCGATCCTCGCGCCGGTGGAGTCGATCGCCGAACTGAAGGAGGGCATCGGCGGGCCGCTCAACGCGCATGCGACGCCGGACGGGCCGACCTGCGCCGAGCTCGTCGCGGCCGGCGCGACTCGGATCTCGTACGGAACCAGCCTGCACCGCTACCTGATGGACAGCTTCCGCAAGCTCCTGCCCGAGCTGGGCTGAGCGTCAGTCCAGGGAGATGACCAGGCGGGAGTCGGCGCCGGTCCCGTACTCCGGGTCGCCACCGCGGATCAGGACGGAGTGCTCCGTCGCGGTCGCGCGGTACAGCCGGAACAGGCCGTCGCCACGCAGTTCGTCGAGCTCGAACCCGCGGCCCTCGTCGAGCCGGCTGTTGTAGATCGCGGCAGCCGGCTCCAGCTCGTCATCGGGCACCTGCGCCGCCGTCGCCTCGACGTACACGGCCTGGGCCTTGCCGACCGCCACCGACGAGTCGAAGATCGCCAGGCTCACGGCGGAGCGGACAGCGAGGTTCTGCGAGTGCCGGGTGGTGGGCGAGGAGGCCCAGTAGAAGCGCCGGTACTCGTCCGGCACGAAGTACACCGGACTGACCCAGGGCTTGCCGTCGGCGTCCGCCGTACCGAGGGCCAGGTAGAGATTCGCGTCGATCACCTCTCGGGCCAGAGCAGCGTGGTCTCGCATCAGATCTCCTCAACAGTCGCAGAGTCTCGTTGCGGCAGGCTATCCACGCCGGGGTGCTGACGAGGCCCGAGCCGGCCGATCGCCTCCGTTGCCCACCACGACGCGGGCGAGCGGGCGTCGTCGAGTCCTAGCCGCAGCGCGTAGACGAGCGCCCAGTCCTGGTCGTTGGCGAGCGGGTCGGCGACGTGGGCGGAAAGGTTGTTGACGGCACTGGGGTAGACGAAGGCGCAGGTGGCAGTGCCGTCCTGGTGGAAGTTGGCCAGGTTGGCCCTGAGGATCGCCTCGCCTGCGGGGCGGAGGTGCTCGTCCGGCCAGGACAGGTAGACGGCCGCACTGAGCACGGACCAGTAGTGCGGGAACACGTCGCCCCAGAGCCGGAGCAGGCCGAACCAGTAGCCGTCCCAGTGCCGGATCGGGATGTGCCGCAGCCGTACGTCGGGCTGGTCGGCTGCGAACGCGGTCAGCCACGGCAGGCGACGAGTCAGCTCCGCGAGCTCGACCGCCCCCTCCTCGTACGCCGCCAGCAGGAGCTCCAGCAGGGGTGCGACCATCGACTGCTCGTAGTTGACCTCGTGCGGCGGCAGGTCGTCGCCGTACTCGATGAACGCGGCAGCGTGCCGGGCCAGGTGCTCGCGCATCCGGGCCGCGGTCGCGGTATCGGTCGTGGCAGCCAGCGAGCGCAGCAGCGGGCCGAGGTCGAAGGCGAGGAAGTGCTCGCCGCCGAGCGCGTAGTACCGGTCGATGATGCGGACCGCCCCGGCGGTGTCGCCCTGGCCGAGCAGGAAGCGGGCGAACCAGGGGAAGTTGTAGAGCCGGGTCCGGCTCTCGTGCAGGCTGTCGTCGGCGACCGTGCCGTCGGCGGCGACCAGATGCTCCAATACGAACTGCTGGTAGCCGGCGAGTGCCTCGTCCAGCTCGGCTCGGTCGCACCAGCCACGGTCGCGCGCCTCCTGGAGCAGCAGGGCCGTGCCGATCCGCTCCCGCGCGTCGGACCAGTCACGCCAGCCGCCGGACAGCAGGCGCAGGCCCGTCTGAGCGTCGTACGGGACGAACGCGAAGCGGCGGCTGTCGCTCAGCTCGACCGGGCGCTGGTGGTCGAGGACGAAGCGCACCCGGCGTTCGACGATCTCCCGCAGCGGCTCGTGGAAGAGCAGACCGACCCGGGAGCTGACCTTGCCGTCGGTCACGTCGACGTACTGGACGCCTGGCTCCGCGGAGGTCACTGTCGAAGGGCCGGTGACGCCATCGGCCAGTTCCAGCGCGAGCGACTCGCCCACCAGCGCAGTGAGCACCGGCGCCTCGACCAGCGGCGTCCAGCTCGCGCGGAAGTCGGCCAGCGAGTCGAACCACTCCAGCTGCCAGGTCCACCGGTAGGACTCCCCCGGCGCCAGCACAACAGGTGACTGGCCACCCAGTGCGTGCGGGGAACGCGCGTGGTCGGTGACGTGCAGGTAGAGGTGGCCGCGGCTGTTGCTGCTGGTCACGCTGTCCCGCGACTCGACGGAGTACGCCCACAGCTCGCCCTCGATCAGTCGCAGTCCCAGACCGGGCCCACTGCCGTCCATCGGGACCGCCCAGACCCAGGAGTCCGCGCCACCGGTCCAGACATGAGCGTGTACGGCGCTGCGCAGGCTCTCGCGGCTGGAGCTGTAGAGATCGCGCCACGGCGTACTGATCGCGAGCGAGCCGATCTCCACCGAGTCGGAGCCGGTGTTGCGCAGCTCGTACGTCTCGGTCCACCGCTCGCCGAACCGCCTGCCGACCCGCAGCTCCAGCTCGCCGAAGCGGTACAGCAGGTCGATCCCGCTGGACCGCCACCGCGTGAAGGCCGGTGCGTCGAAGCGGTGGCTGCCGCGCGAGGTGATCACGAAGCCCTTGCCCCAGTAGTGCGTCGGGTCGTGCCAGGCGCTGTCCGACAGCAGCATCGAGTGCCCACGGGTCGGATGCAGCACCGCCGCGACCGCCCCGTCGCCGCCCACCTCGACCTGCCCGGCCCCGACCGCGAAGATTTCCGGCATTTTCTCAACCTACCGATGTCGAGAGCCGTCGAGCGGCTTCGTCCCCCTCATGTCAGACCCCGACGACCACAAAGGACATGACGATGAACCAGCACGAGATCGCCGAGATCCTGGCCAAGCCGTACGCGCAGGAACTGCTGTTCGCCCCCGCCCCGGCCCGCTTCTCCTACGTCGCCCTGGACGGCGGCCCGCGGGTGGTGCCGATCGGCTTCCACTTCGACGGCGAGCGCCTGCAGATCTTCACCGTGCCGAAGTCGGCCAAGGTGAAGGCTCTGCACCACAACCCCCGGGTCGCGCTCACCCTGGACACCAACGGCTTCCCGCCGAAGGTCCTGCTGATCCGCGGCACCGCCGAGCTGAAGCTCGAGCAGGGCGTCCCGGAGCAGTACATCCTGGCCGGCCGGAAGGTGATGACCGCCGAGCAGCACGTCGGCTGGACCCAGGGCGTGAAGGACCTGTACGACGAGATGGTCCGGATCACCGTCACCCCGGACTGGGTCAAGCTGATCGACTTCGAGACCAACCTCCCGAAGGACGTCCAGGACCTGATCGACGCCAAGCAGGCCCAGGGCTAGAGGCTGTTGGCGTGGCGGATGACGTCGACGACGTCGGACATCATGCCGGTCAGGTCGTAGTCCTTCGGGGTGTAGACGGCGGCGACGCCCGCTGACTTCAGCGCGCGGGCGTCGGCGTCGGGCACGATGCCGCCGACCACGACCGGTACGTCGGACAGGCCGGCGTCGCGCAGCCCGGCGACCACCTGGGGAACGAGTTCCATGTGGGAGCCGGACAGGATCGACAGGCCGACGCAGTGCACGTCCTCGGCGACCGCGGCGGCGACGATCTGCTCGGGGGTCAGGCGGATGCCCTGGTAGATCACCTCGAAGCCGACGTCGCGCGCGCGCACGGCGACCTGCTCGGCACCGTTGGAGTGGCCGTCCAGGCCGGGCTTGCCGACCAGGAACCGCAGCCGTCCGCCGAGCTCCTCCGCGGTCGCCGCGACCTTGGCCCGGACGGCGGCGATCTCGTCCCCGGCGCCGGACACGCCGACCGAGCCCGACACCCCGGTCGGCGCCCGGTACTCGCCGAACACCTCCCGCAGTACGCCGGCCCACTCGCCCGTCGTCACCCCGGCCCGGACACAGGTCAGGGTGGCCGGCATCAGGTTGTCCGTTCCCTTGGCGGCCTCGCGCAACGAGGCGAGCGCCGACTCGACCGCCGCGGGGTCGCGCTCGGCCCGCCACCGCTCGAGCGACTCCAGCGCGGCGGCCTCGGCGGCCGGGTCGACGGTCTGGATCGCGGTGTCGAGGTCGGCGGTCAGCGGCGACGGCTCGGTGTTCTCGAACTTGTTCACCCCGACCACGACGTGCTCGCCGGACTCGATCCGCTGGCGTCGTTCGGCGTGCGACGCGACCAGGGCCTGCTTCAGATAGCCGGACTCCACCGCGGCGACGGCGCCGCCCATCGCCTGGACGCGGTCGATTTCCTCGCGGGCACCGGCGACCAGCTCGGCGACCTTGGCCTCGATCACGTGCGAGCCGTCGAAGATGTCGTCGTACTCGAGCAGGTCCGACTCGTAGGCGAGCACCTGCTGCATCCGGAGCGACCACTGCTGGTCCCACGGCCGCGGCAGGCCCAGCGCCTCGTTCCAGGCCGGCAGCTGGACTGCGCGGGCCCGCGCGTTCTTCGACAGCGTGACGCCGAGCATCTCCAGCACGATCCGCTGCACGTTGTTCTCCGGCTGCGCCTCGGTCAGGCCGAGCGAGTTCACCTGGACGCCGTACCGCAGGCGGCGGGCCTTGGCCTGCGTCACGCCGTACCGCTGCTCGGTGATCTCGTCCCAGAGCTTCACGAAGGCCCGCATCTTGCAGGTCTCCTCGATGAAGCGGACCCCGGCGTTGACGAAGAACGAGACCCGCTGCACCACATCGCCGAACCGCTCCGGCGGCACCTGCCCGCCGTCCCGCACCCGGTCCAGTACGGCGATCGCGGTCGACAGGGCGAAGGCCAGCTCCTGCACCGGCGTCGCGCCGGCCTCCTGGAGGTGGTAGCTGCAGATGTTGATCGGGTTCCACTGCGGGACGTTGGTGACCGTGTAGGCGATCAGGTCGGTCGTCAGCCGCAGCGACGCGTCCGGCGGGAACGCGTAGGTCCCGCGGGACAGGTACTCCTTGACGATGTCGTTCTGCGTCGTCCCGGTCAGCTCGTCCGGCGTCGCGCCCTGCTCCTGCGCGGCCACCTGGTAGAGCGCGAGCAGCCACATCGCGGTCGCGTTGATCGTCATCGACGTGTTCATCCGCGCCAGCGGGATCTGGTCGAACAGCGCCCGGACGTCGCCCAGGTGCGCGACCGGTACGCCGACCTTGCCGACCTCGCCCTTCGCGAGCGGGTGGTCGGGGTCGTAGCCGGTCTGCGTGGGCAGGTCGAAGGCGACCGAGAGCCCGGTCTGGCCCTTGGCCAGGTTGCGCCGGAACAGCGCGTTGGACTCGGCCGCCGACGAGTGGCCGGCGTACGTGCGCATCACCCAGGGTCGGTCCTTCGCGGTCATGTACCCGAGAGTAGGACTGTGTGTGCTTGTGAGTCCGCAGCTCGTGACCGGTGTCACCAGCGGCATGGATCACAGCCCCGACCTCTGGCGGACCCGCGTCGGAACGCCCCTGAGCGCTAGGCGGAGATCGGCAGCGGGGTCCGCTCGACCGCGAGGATCCGGTGCAGCCGGGTGACCGCGAGGATGCGGACGACCGAGGGCACCGGGTGCCGCAGGACGAGCCGGCGCCCGAGCAACTGGGTCCGGCGGTGGGTGGCGACCAGCAGTCCCAGCCCGGTGGCGTCGACCGCGTCGACCGCCCCCAGGTCGACCACGACGTCGCCGTCGGTCCGGTCGATCAGGTCGTTGAGGATTTCACGAACGTCGCCCACCGAGCGGACGTCGAGCAGTCCGGTCAGGCGAACCACGTTTCCAGCGGTGAGGTCGAGGTCGGCGTTCGAACCTGCGTGTGGGGTCGGTGCGAGCATGTCCGTGCCCTCCGCTCTTCCGGCAGCCCCCGAGTTGGCCGCACTGCAGCGTGTGTTGGTAAAGACTCCATGGCGACCCGAAAGGTTGCCAAGAGCTCGAGATCTTCCTTTTCGCGCGACAATGGTGTGCGTGTTCGCCGACCAGTACTTCCTCTTCCCCGTGGTGGCCATCGCCCTCGTCGGCGGGGTGGTGCTGCTGTGCCGCTGGGCGTTCTCCCGGCCCAAGGGCGGCTCGCTGGTCCGCCGGACCGACTACTCCCCCGCCGACCGGGACACCTTCGGCCTGCTGGTCGACGTCCGCACGACCGCGTCGTACAACGAGGCCCGGGTCGCGGTGTCCAAGCTGAAGGATCTGGGCATCAAGGCGACCGCCGCCCGGACCAAGGAGGGCTGGTCGGTCTACGTGTGGCCCTCCGACGAGGCCGCCGCGCGCGGCTTCCTGGACGCTTCCTGACGGTCCGGCCGTCGCCTCTCACCGCCTGCTGACGGGTGGTTTCTCCCGTCGTGTCCTCCGGACGGCGCGGTCGCGCGTCAACGTCGCGGCAACTGGTGATCGGGGACGAGAAGGGTTCTGGGGACATCGGACAAGAACAGGGTGAGCCGAACGGCAGCGCCGCTGCCACAGGTCCCGTCCGGGGGCCTGCCCCGGCCGGTCCAGCGAGGAGCCCGATGACCCCCGACCTCGCCCTGGCGACCGTCGCGTTGCCGGGCCGTCCGATCGTGCACCGGGCCCAGGTCGTCGCCGACGAGGACGGGCGGATCCTCGAGTCGTCGGTGCGTAGCCCGGAGCGGTTCACGCCGATCTTCGACAAGTACTTCCCCCAGGTGCACGCGTACGTCGCCCGCCGGCTCGGCCCGGACCTGGCCGACGACCTGTCGTCGGAGACGTTCCTGATCGCGTTCCGGCAGCGCGACCGGTTCGACAGCCGCAGCGGCGTGGTCCGCGCCTGGCTGTACGGGATCGCGACCAACCTGATCCGGCGGCACCGACGCGACGAGGTCCGGGCCTGGAAGGCGACAGCGAAGCTGCCGTTGCCCGCTCCGGCCGCCGGGCACGAGGAGCGCGTCGCAGCACAGGTCACCGCCGAGAGCGCCGGCCGTCAGCTCGCCGCCGCGCTGGCCAAGGTGTCCGCGAAGGACCGCGAGGTGCTGATGCTGGTCGCCCTCGGCGGACTGAGCTACGACGAGGTCGCCGCCGCGCTCGGCATCGCCTACGGCACGGTCTGTTCGCGCCTGTCGCGCGCCCGCCGCGTCGTACGGGAACATCTGGGCGACGCCGACCCGACCAAGCTGGAGGAGGACTGAGATGGACGAGCTCGACAAGCTCCGCTCGGCCTTCCCCGAGCCGCCCGGTCCGACGCCCGAGGCCACCGCACGAGCCCGGCGCGAGCTGGAGGCGCTGGTCCGGGCCGAGGCCGCTCCGCGTCGCCGGATCCACCGTCTGCACGCCGCCGTGCGCTCCGGGCGAGTCGGGATCGCCCTGACCGCGACCGCCGCCACGGTCGCCCTGGCCGCGCTCGCCGTCCCGGTCCTGCTGTCGCCCGGTTCAGGTCCGGGCGCCGCACCGGTTCCCGGTACGACGTCGGTGCCGCGCCTGGTGACGGCGAGCCAGGTGCTGCTGGATCTCGCGGAGCTGCAGGAGCAGAACGAGAAGGTCTCCGGCAAGTACTTCCGGGTCCGGAGCCTGCAGGTGCGCAGATCCACCCAGGTCGGCAAGCCGGCGTACCAGCTCGAGCGGCGCAACATCACCGAGAGCTGGATGCCGGCCCAGCAGGGCGTCGAGTCGTGGTTCGGCTGGATCGATCTCGGGGCGCGGCCGGCGAGCCCGGCGGACACGGCCAAGTGGAAGGCGCAGGGCTCCCCGACGTCCTGGCAGGTGGAGCACGAGGTGGACCCGGTGACGATGGCGCCGGGCAAGCCGGTGGTGCGCAAGATGACCTTCGACGACGTACCGCCGGGGTACTTCCTGAGTGGGATCAAGCCGGTCACCGCGCAGCAGATCCAGGCGCTGCCGACCGATCCGGACAAGCTGCGCGCGCTGCTCGCCGCCGGGGCGCAGAAGGGTGCCTCGCAGAACGACATCGACTACACGGTGTTCAGCGCCGCCGGGCGGCTGCTGTTCGAGATGCCGTCGCCGCCGAAGCTGCGCGGCGCGGCCCTGCGGGTGCTGTCGATGCTGCCCGGGACCGAGTTCGAGCCGAACGTCAAGGACGCGCTCGGGCGACCCGGTACGGCGTTCACCTACGACTGGTCCCGCGCCGGTACCAGGCCGAGCGACGATCCCACGATGCTCAACGACGGCCGCACGCGCTATGTCGTCGACACCACGACGGGTCGCCTGCTGAGCTCGGAGTACCTCGGCCTCAAGGCCGGCGCCAGCATCGTCCTCGAGTCCGGCTGGACCGACGAGCGTCCCACCCCGCCCTCGCCCACCATTCGCTGACCTCGCGGCCGGGCAGCTCCCCTCGATGCTCCGCGCTGGACGGATCACCAGGGCGCGAGTACAACGGACACCACAAGGGGGAGGGGGCGCAGATGATGCGCTGGGGACTTGTTGCTGTGGGGTGCCTGCTCGCGACCGGGCTGCACCTGAGCGAGGCGGCGGCGGCAGAGCCGGGCTCCGCGTGGGCCTGGGGCGGAAACGGCACCGGCCAGTTGGGCAACGGGACGACCACCGGCCGGAGCAACGCCGCGCCGGTCACGTCGCTGACGAACGTCACCAAGGTGGAAGCAGGGCGCGAGCACTCGATCGCTTTGCGCTCCGACGGCACGGTGTGGACCTGGGGATTCAACGAGATGGGCCAACTGGGCGACGGAACGTCGACCAACCGGTTGGCGCCCGTCCAGGTCGGTGGGCTGAGCGGAGTCGTCGACATCGCCGGCGGGCACTATCACAGCCTTGCGCTGCTCGCGGACGGCACGGTCCGGGCCTGGGGCTACAACTCGTTCGGCCAGCTCGGCAACGGCGCCACGACCAGCGCGCAACGGACTCCCGTCGTGGTGAGCCCGTTGTCCGGGGTGGTGGCGATCGCGGGCGGCCGCGACATGAGTTACGCGTTGCGCTCCGACGGCACCGTGTGGGGCTGGGGCCTGAACACGACCGGTCAGGTGGGCGACGGCACGACGACGATGCGGACCCGTCCGGTCCGGGTCGGCAGCCTGGCCGGCATCACCGCGATCTCCGGCGGCCGTGACCACGGACTCGCGGTCCGCTCCGACGGGACGGTTTGGGCCTGGGGCGACAACACCCAGGGCCAGGTCGGCGACGGCAGCCTGACCAACCGGCTCACTCCGGTCCAGGTGACCGGCCTGACCGGCGCGGTGGAAGTCGCCGCCGGCGCCTACCACTCGATCGCCCGGCTGGGGACCGGGACGCTGCGGGCCTGGGGCCAGAACTCCAACGGCCAACTCGGCGACGGTACGACGACGCGCCGGACCCAGTCGGTCGCCGTCGCCGGCGTGACCGGGGCGACCGCCGTCGCGACGGGCCGGCAGCACACCGTCGCGGTCGTCACGGGCGGAGCCCTGCGAGCCTGGGGATCGAACGCCGCCGGCCAACTGGGCGACGGAACCCTGACCGACCGGACCAGCGCCGTGACGGTGGGCGGGATCACCGGGGCCGTCGAGGTCTCGGCCGGCCGCGACCACACGATCGCCCACGTCCCGGCCGTGGTGACCGAGCCGGACACCACCCCGCCGAGTGCGCCGGGAGTCCCGACGGGCCAGAGCAACTCCAGTTCGACGATCACGCTCAGCTGGGCGGCCGCAACGGACAACACCAGTACGTCGTTGCGCTACCAGGTCTTCGAGGATTCGGCGGCCACCCCGGTCGCGGAGCTGACGAGTTCCGGTCCGACGGTGAGCTACACCCGCTCCGGGCTCGCGGCCGGGTCGACGCACACCTACTCGGTGCGCGCGATCGATGCCGCAGGCAACATCAGCCCGACCGCCGGGCCGTCGGCGCCGATCACTGTCCAGCAGGCGTCGTCGGCGATCTTCGAGTCGGATTTCTCGGCCGGCTTCACCGGCTGGACCACGAACACCGGACTGACCGTGGACACGACCCAGGGCTCGCCGTCGGCGCCGAGTGCCCGCGGCAATCCCGTCGCGGCCCGCGCGTTCGCCAATCGTGGTCTCGGCGGGACCTATCCGAGCCTGTGCCACAGCCAGCAGGTCCGAGTGTCGTCGCTGGGCGCGAGCGTCGACCTGATCAGGTTGCGGACGGCAACGGACTCCGGGGTGGTCCGGGTCTACGTCGACGCGAACCGGGTGCTCTGGCTCCGGTCGGACGTGACCGGCACGCAGCGTTCGTCCGGCGTCGCGGTCACGCTGAACGCGTGGCACACCGTCGAACTGTGCGGCACCGTCGGGACGGCCGGCTCGTGGACGCTCTACCTCGACGGCACCCAACGCGGTACGCCGTGGCAGAGCAACACCGGGACGACCCCGGTCGGCCGGGTCCAGATCGGTGACACCGGAGCCAAGACCTGGACGATCAACTTCGACACGGTGCGGACCGACCAGTCGCCCAATTGACACCAGAACCGGCGAACGCGCGGAAACGAGAGGCGAAGCAGCACGTCGTTCGGGAGAATGCAGTGCATGCTGCTGGTACCGGGGGACCCGCTGAATCCGCGTCGCGACGATCCACACTTCGCGGCGCAGGCCGCTGCCGCGCGGTCGGCCGGCGTCCCGGTCGCGCGGGTCGACCACGACGCGCTGACCAGAGGTGACGCGGTCCTTCGGGTGCCTGCAGCGGACGACGCGGTGTATCGCGGCTGGATGCTCTCGGCGGACCAGTACGGCGACTTCGCTGCCGGTCTCGAGGCGTGTGGCGTTCGGCTGCGGACTTCGGCTGACGAATACCGCACGGCCCACGAGCTGCCGGGCTGGTACGAGGCTCTGCGTCCGGTCACCCCGGAGTCGGTGTGTACCGAGGGGCCGGACCTGGCCGATCTGGTCAAGTTGGCGCGTGGACTCGGCGGTGGCGCGGGAGTCCTGCGGGACTACGTGAAGTCGATGAAGCACTACTGGTCCGAGGCCTGCTACCTGCCCGACGTGCTCGACGACGCGGCGGTCGAGCGGATCGGCACCCGCTTCCTGGAGCTGCGCGACGACGCGTTCACCGGCGGGTTCGTCGTACGCCGGTTCGAGGAGTTCACCGGGGCCGAGGCCCGGACCTGGTGGATCGGCGGTCGCTGCGTGCTCACGACGCCGCATCCGGACACTCCCGACGACCTGCCCACCGGACTGGACCTGCTCGAGATCGAGCCGCTCGTCGCCGAGCTCGCCCTGCCCTTCGTCACCGTCGACGTCATCCGGCGTACGGACGGAGCGTGGCGAGTCGTGGAACTCGGCGACGGCCAGGTCAGCGACTGGCCGGCCACTGCGGACCCCACCACCCTCGTCTCCGCGTTGTTCTAGCACTCGTGCGGGCGGTGAGTCCGTGGGTTCCGGCGATGCGGGACAATGGTTCTCGATGACGCTGACCGAGAAGCTGCCGGACTCCACCGATCCCGACGCCCTGTACGACGCCTTCGCCACCTGGGTCGGCTCGCAGGGCATCTCGTTGTACCCGGCGCAGGAGGAAGCGCTGATCGAGGTGATGACCGGGTCGAACGTGATCCTGTCCACCCCGACCGGCTCCGGCAAGAGCCTGGTCGCCACCGGCTCGCACTTCGCCGCCCTCGCCAACGGCAAGCGCACCTTCTACACCGCCCCGATCAAGGCCCTGGTCTCGGAGAAGTTCTTCGCGCTCTGCGAGGTCTTCGGCGCCGACAAGGTCGGCATGCTGACCGGCGACGCCTCGGTCAACGCCGGCGCCCCGATCATCTGCTGCACCGCCGAGGTGCTGGCCAACGTCGCGCTGCGCGAGGGCGCGGTCGCCGACGTCGGCCAGGTGGTGATGGACGAGTTCCACTTCTACTCCGAGCCCGACCGCGGCTGGGCCTGGCAGGTCCCGCTGCTGGAGCTGCCGAACGCGCAGTTCATCCTGATGTCGGCCACGCTGGGCGACGTCGAGCGGTTCAAGGTCGACCTGAGCCGTCGGACCGGCCGGCCGACCGCGATCGTCTCGTCGGCCGAGCGCCCGGTGCCGCTGGTCTACAAGTACGTCACCACTCCCCTGCACGAGACGCTCCAGGAGCTGCTCGTCACGCACCAGTCGCCGGTGTACGTCGTGCACTTCACCCAGGCCTCGGCGCTGGAACGCGCGCAGGCGCTGACCAGCATCAACGTCTGCACGAAGGAGGAGAAGGACAAGATCAAGGAGCTGATCGGGCACTTCCGGTTCAGCTCCGGGTTCGGCCGGACCCTGCAGCGACTGGTCATGCACGGCATCGGCGTCCACCACGCCGGCATGCTGCCGAAGTACCGGCGGCTGGTCGAGCAGCTGGCCCAGGCCGGGCTGCTGAAGGTGATCTGCGGGACCGACACCCTGGGCGTCGGTATCAACGTGCCGATCCGCACCGTCGTCCTGACCGCGCTCAGCAAGTACGACGGCCGCCGGCAGCGCATCCTCAAGGCCCGCGAATTCCACCAGATCGCCGGACGCGCGGGCAGAGCCGGCTACGACACCTCGGGCACGGTCGTCGTCCAGGCGCCCGACCACGTGGTGGAGAACGTCAAGGCGCTCGCGAAGGCCGGCGACGACCCGAAGAAGCAGCGCCGGGTGCAGCGCAAGAAGCCGCCGGAGGGTTTTGTCACCTGGGGCGAGGACACCTTCGACCGGCTGGTCGCGGCCGAGCCCGAGCCGCTGCAGTCGAAGATGCGGGTCAGCCACGCGATGCTGCTGAACGTGATCGCCCGCGACGGCGACGCGTTCGCGAGCATGCGGCACCTGCTGCGCGACAACCACGAGGACGCCAAGGCGCAGGTCCGGCTGATCCGGCGGGCGATCCAGATCTACCGCACGCTGCTCACCGCCGGGGTGGTTGAGCGGTTGGAGGAGCCCGACGAGTTCGGCCGGACGCTGCGGCTGACCGTCGACCTGCAGAAGGACTTCTCGCTGAACCAGCCGCTGTCCACGTTCGCGCTGGCGGCGCTCGACCTGCTCGATCCTTCAGATCCCTTGTATGCGCTGGACGTCGTCTCGGTCGTCGAGGCGACGCTGGAGGACCCGCGCGCGGTGCTGATGGCCCAGCTGCACCACGCCAAGGGCGAGGCGGTGCAGTCGATGAAGGCCGACGGCATCGAGTACGAGGAGCGGATGGAGCTGCTCGACGAGCTCAGCTGGCCCAAGCCGCTCGAAGAGTTGCTCGGGGCAACTTTGGAGATCTACCGGCAGACCCATCCGTGGATCGCCGAGGCCGGGCTGTCGCCGAAGTCCGTGGTCCGGGACATGTTCGAGCGGGCGATGACGTTCGGCGAGTTCGTCCAGTACTACGGGCTGGCGCGCTCCGAGGGCATCGTGCTGCGCTACCTCAGCGACGCGTACAAGGCGCTGCGCCAGACCGTGCCGCCGGACAAGGTGAACGAGGACCTGACCGACCTGATCGAGTGGCTCGGCGAGGTCGTCCGGCAGACCGACTCCAGCCTGCTCGACGAGTGGGAGGAACTCACCAACCCGACGACGCTCGAGGTCGAGGCGCCGCCGGTTCCGCTCGGCCCGCGCCGGATCACCCTGAACAGCAGGGCTTTCCGCGTGCTGGTCCGCAACGCGATGTTCCGCCGCGTCGAGCTCGTCGCCCTGCACCGCTGGGCCGAGCTGGGCCAGCTGGACAACGAGTCCGGCTGGGACGCGGGCCGCTGGGCCGAAGCCGGTACGGCGTACTACGCGGAGCACGACGTGATCGGCACCGGCCCGGCCGCGCGCGGTCCGGCGCTGTTCCTGGTCGAGGAGCACCCGGGCTACTGGGAGGTCCAGCAGATCATCGACGACCCCGAGGGCAACCACGACTGGCGCATCACCGCGACCGTCGACCTCGGCGCCTCGGACGAGGCCGGCGAGCTGGTCCTCGAGATCGTGTCGTTCAAGCCGCTGTAGTTCAAGCCTTGGTCGGCCACTCCACGTCGACCTCGGTCGGCTGGTCGTAGTCGACGCCGTCCACGTCGAAGCCGTAGAGGCGGCGTACCTCGGAGTGGAACCAGGCGGCGTCGGCGACGGTCGCGATGTTGTCCTGGGTGACGGCGTCCCACTGCTGCTTGACCGCGTCCTGGACGGCCGGGTCGAGCTCCCAGCGGTCGAGGCGCAGGCGGCCGTCCTCGTCCAGGTCGGGCGTGGTCTCACCGGTGAGCTGGTCCCACAGGGCGATCGACTGCTGGATCGGCGTCTGCATTTTCTCGCCGAGGACCTTGTGCAGCAGGCTCACGTACAGGCCGATGCCGGGGATCGCCGAGCTGGCCTGCGTGACCGCGGCGCCGTTGACCGAGGTGAAAGCGCGGACGCCGTCACGCCCGGACAAGGTCTTCGCCGTCTGCTCCAGATGGGCCTTGGCCGCGCCGATCGAGCCCTGCCGGTAGATCGGGCCGGTCAGCTCGCTGCCGATGTAGGTCAGGGCGACCGTGCTGAACCCGTCGTTCACCAGCTTGCGCTCGGTCAGCGCGTCGATCCAGCGGGTCCAGTCCTCGCCGCCCATCACCTGGACGGTCTCGGCGATCTCCTCGTCGGTCGCGACGTCGAGGCTCGCCTCGGTCAGCACCGGGTCGCCGTCCTCGAAGGCGATGCTCTTGGTCGTGTACGGCGCACCGATCGTCTTCAGCGCCGACTGGTACGTCGTACCGGTGCGGGGGTCGACGCGGCGCGGGGCGGCGACGCTGTAGACCAGGTAGTCGACGCCGCCGAACTCGCGTTCGACCAGGTCCAGCACGTCGTCCTTGGTCGTGTCGGCGAAGGCGTCGGCGTTGAGGAAGTGGAACTTCCGGCCGTTCCGCTCGGCGTACTGGGCCGTGGCCGCCGTCCGGTACCAGCCGGCCGTCGCGGTGCGCCGAGCCGTCGCGGCCTTCTCGAAGCTGACTCCGACGCCGTCGATGCCGTACCGCACCAGGCCGGCGATCGTCGCCGCCAGGCCGTAGCCGGAGCTCGACCCGATCACCAGGGCGACCGGGTGCTTGTCCGGCCTACGGGCCCCGACCTGCGCGGTCAGGTCCTGCACGAGCCGCTCACACCCCGCTGGGTGCGAGTCGAGGAACAGGAACCCACGGCCGACAGGCTTGATCAGGCGCTCAGTCATGCGCCCGACCCTAACCTGCCTCAGCAGCTACCCGCTGGTCACGCCAGGCCGCCCGGCGGAGCCGGAGCCGGGCCTTTCAATTCCAGTAGAGCTCGGCGTCGTCCGGCTCGACGATGACGTCCGCCCCCAGACGGCGGAGGTTGCCCGCGAAGTCGGTGTACCCCCGGTGCACGTGGTGCGCGGCGGAGACCAGCGTCTCCCCCTCGGCCGCCAGTCCGGCGATCACCAGCGCGGCGCCCGCCCGGATGTCACTCGCGACCACCGGCGCCCCCGACAGCCGCGGCACCCCGCGGATCACCGCGTGATGCCCGTCGGTCTGCACCTGCGCCCCGAGCCGGGTCAGCTCCTGCGCGAACGTGAAGCGTCCCTCGAACAGGTTCTCGGTCACCATCGCCGACCCTTCGCTGACCGCGTTCATCGCGATGCAGAAGGCCTGCAGATCGGTCGGGAAGCCCGGGTACGGCAGCGTCACCACGTCGACCGACTTCGGCCGGTCCGGCATCCGGACCCGGAAGCCCTGGTCGAGCACGGTGATCTCCGCGCCCGCCTTGTGCAGCTTGTCCAGCGGCAGCTCGAGGTGCTCGGCGTGCCCGTTGGTGATCGTCACGTCGCCCTTGGTGATCGCCGCCGCGAACGCCCAGCTGCCGGTGACGATCCGGTCCGGTACGACGGTGTGGTCGACCGGCTGAAGCAATCCGTCCACCCCGGTCACCTCGATCCGCGGCGACCCGGCGCCCTCGATCTGGGCGCCCATCTCGACCAGCATCTCGGCGATGTCCTGGATCTCCGGCTCACGGGCCGCGTTCTCGATCACCGTCGTGCCCTTGGCCAGCACGGCCGCCATCATGATCGTCTCGGTCGCGCCGACGCTCGGGAAGTCCAGCCAGACCTCCGCGCCGTGCAGCCCCTGCGGCGCCTCGGCGATCACGAAACCGTGCTCGATGTGCACCTTCGCGCCCATCGACTCCAGCCCCGCCACGTGCATGTTCAGCCCGCGCGAGCCGATGTTGTCGCCGCCCGGCAGCGCCACCTCGGCCTGGCCGCAGCGGCCCAGCAGCGGGCCGAGCACCGAGATCGAGGCCCGCAGCTTGCGCACCAGCTCGTAGTCGCACTGGTGCCCGATCTCGCCGGGCACCGCGATCGTCGCCGTACCGGCCTCGCCGTCCACCTTGACCGAGCAGCCCAGCGTGTCCAGCAACTGGGCCATGAAGGTGACGTCGAGAATGCCCGGCACCTGCCGCAGCGTCGTCGTCCCCTCGGCCAGCAGCGCCGCCGCCATCAACTTCAGCACGCTGTTCTTCGCGCCTGCCACCTCGACCGACCCGTCGAGCCGTGCCTCACCCGAGATCCGAAACCGTTCCACCCGCCGACTGTAGCGTCTGCCGGTTGCGGGCTTTGCGTAGAGTGCCTGGTCATGGCTGTGAACTTGACGCGGATCTACACCAGGACCGGGGACGCCGGCGAGACCCGCCTGGGCGACATGAGCACGACGACGAAGACCGACCCGCGGCTGGCGGCGTACGGCGAAGTGGACGAGGCCAACTCCACGATCGGGGTCGCGATCGCGGCCGGCCACCTGAACTCGGCGATCGTGGTGCTGCTGACCCGGATCCAGAACGACCTGTTCGACGTCGGCGCGGACCTGTGCAACCCGGTCCAGCCCGACCCCGAGTACCCGCCCTTGCGGATCACCCAGGAGTACGTCGACCGCCTGGAGGCGTGGTGCGACGAGTACAACAGCCGGCTCACCAAGCTCCGCAGCTTCATCCTCCCCGGCGGCACCCCCGGAGCGGCGTACCTGAACGTCGCCCGCACGGTCGTCCGCCGCGCCGAACGCGCCGGCTGGGCGGCGGTCGAGGCCCACGGCCCGTCGGTGAACCTGCTGGCCCTCACGTACCTGAACCGCCTCTCGGACCTGCTCTTCATCCTCGGCCGGGTCGCCAACCTCTCATCGGGCGGCGACGTCCTGTGGGTCCCGGGCGGAGACCGCGACAAGCAGTAAGCGCTGCCCAGCCCGGCCGTCTGTCGACGGTCGGGCTACTCGGTCCAGGTGTCGATCCGCAGGATCGCCCCCAACCGTCCCAAACTCCCCAGCAACTCCGAACCCCGCGTGGTCCTGGCCGACCTGCGGACTCCAGCTGATCAACACGTCGACGTCCCGATCAGGCAGTTGTCCAACCCGCGTCTCCAACTCCGCCAGCACCCTCGTCAGCTCCTCGAGCTGACCATCCAGCGACTCGTCGTCCGCGCCCCGCACGTCGCGGATCCAACGGTCTGCAGCGGCCTGCGTAGCCGCCAGTGCCAATCGCCCGGCGATCTCGTCCCCGCTCAAGCCCGTCGCGAACACCCGCACCGACGTCATCGCCCACGGCAGCTCATCCGCCATCCGACATCCACTCTTCGTCGTCGACGACGTTGGACACCGGCGACAGGAACGGGTCGACGCGCACGCTGAGCTTGCCGCGAGCCAGCACGGTGACCTCGAAGGCGTCGTGGCCGGGGATCGGTGCGTTCGTTCCTTTTGTGCAGAACCACAGGTTGACCTCGTACATGGAGATCAGTGTTCACCCGGGCCACCTCATCTCGCTGACCACGTGGTCGTGACGCAGCGGGGCGGGGTGACGACGCGGCGTGCCGTAACTCCGGTGCGACATCAGCGAAACGTGCGGGCATAAATGACGTGACACAAAGAGGCCGAGTCGGAGTTCGCGACTTCCGCCACGCACCGCGAGGAGCCTCTTGTGAGCCTCAGTCAACCCACCGATGCCGAACTGGACGTGATGATCCGGGCCCGGCTCGCCGCCCTCGGCATCGACCTCGACCAACTGCCCGCCGGGACGACCGCCGATCCCGAGACCGGCAGCCCCGGGCGGGATACCGCCCTGGCCGGGCTGCGCAGCTTCGTCCGCACGACGATCTTGCCGCTCGCCGCGTACCAGTTCGCCACCACCGGCCCTGCCGAGGACCTGCCGGCCCTCGCCCAGCAGGTCGGAGTGCCGGCCCTGTACCCGTCCATCGACAGCCGCCGGCAGGACGCATGACCACCCGCGGGGCGAGCACCCCCGGATCCCCGGCACGCGGGGCGAGCGCGCCCGGGTCCAGAGCCGGCGGGCTGACCGCCACCACGTCACCGGATGCCGGGCCGATGGATGCCCGGGTCGATCGGCGGTCGTTCCTGTACCGCGCCAGCGCGCTCGCCGCCGCCACCGCGGTCGGCAGCGTCGCGCTCCCTGCCGTCGCCCATGCCGGCCCATCGTCGGGCACCACCCCGACGCTCGTCGACGTCCCCGCTCGTCCGGAGGCGATCACCGACGTCAGCGAGTTGACCATCGCCGAGGCCGCGACGCTGATCCGCAAGGGCCGGCTCACGCCCGAGCGGTTGCTCGCGGCGTACCTCGACCGGATCTCCTCGTACGACGACGTCTACCAGGCGTTCAACCTGGTCCTCGCCGACGAGGCGCTGGCCCGGGCCCGGGCGCTCGGCCGCACCCGCGGGGGCGCGCTGCACGGCATTCCGCTCGCGATCAAGGACAACTACTACACCCGCGGCATCCCGACGACGGCGAACTCGTACCTGTTCCAGAAGTTCGAGCCCCCGTTCGACGCCACCGCCGTACGCCGGCTCACCGCGGCCGGCGGGATCGTACTCGGCAAGACCCAGATGGGACCGCTCGCGACGACCCGCGCGACCACGCCCGACGGCCGGATCACCACCGTCAACGCGTGGACCCCGGCGGACCCGCGGACCGAGCCGGGCGGTTCGTCGTCCGGTTCGGCCACCGCGGTCGCGGCCCGGCTGGCGACGTCGAGTGTCGGGACCCAGACCGGTGGCTCGATCACCGCACCGTCGAACGCGCAGAACCTGACCGGCCTGAAGCCGACGATGGGCCGGGTGTCGCTGTACGGGATCGTGCCGCTGAGCTACACCCGCGACCACCCGGGCCCGCTCGCCAGGGACGCGATGGACGCGGCGATCATGCTCTCCGCGATGGCCGGCGAGGACCCGGCCGACCCGCGGACCCAGGGCCTGCCGCCGGTCCCCGACCTGATCACCGCGGCGACCCCGGTCGTCCGCTCCCGCAAGGTCAGGATGCGCTGGCGCACCCGCATCGGCGTGATCCCCGGCTACACCAGCGGTACGTCGGAGGCCGCGGCGGCCCGGCGTACGGCGCTGGACACGCTGGCCGGGATCGAGGGCCTGCAGGTCGTCGACGTGACCCTGCCGGACGAGTGGGACGTGCTGACGAACTCGGCCTTCAACAACGTCCGGCTGCCGGAGCGCAGCGAGCCGTTCCTGCCGATGCTGCGGTCCGACCTGCGCGGCTTCGGGGTGTCGGTGATGGGCTGGCTGCAGGGCGCGATGCTCGGCGCGAACGAGTACCTGATCGGCCAGCGCGCCAAGGTCGTCCTGCTGCAGCGCGTGCTGGACGACCTGTTCGAGCAGTGCGACGTGGTCGTGCAGACGAGCCCGAACCCGTTCGACGCGATCGGTCTGCCGGAGTTGGCGCTGCCGATCGGCTTCACCACGGCGGGAGTCCCGATCGGCACGATCCTCGGCGGCAAGCCGTTCGGTGAGGACCGCCTGCTGGCCGTCGCGGCGGCGTACCAGGCGGTGACCGACTGGCACCACCGCCGTCCCGCCGATCCGGTGCCGACTGCCGGCGCGGTCCTGCGCACGCCGGACCGCCGCGATGCGCTCCGGAGCGGCGCCGATCGGGGCCGGATCAGTGCTGAGCAGGTCCCTGAGTTGATGCAGTAGCGACCCGCCGCCCCTCCTCCGGCACTGCCGAGCGGGGCGGTGAGTTCGACAGGCAGTAGCCAAGAGAAATCGTCAGCGGCGATCCCCGAGACGACCTCTTCGCACACACGTCATCGCTGGGCCTGATCGATCCGGTGAAACCAGAGGTCATTGGTGAAGTCCCAGCCGTTCGTGCGGTCCTCCCGCGCTCGGGACGAGACGAACTCGATGACGGCCGGAAGGTCGCGCATCCCCCACGCGTCCGCGTCGTACGGGCACCGGTATTCCTCCCGGTCATTGCCCGACGTCACGAAGAAGCGCGGGTCGAACAGGTAGAGCGCCGGAGGTTCGTCCGGGTTCAACCGCACCTCGCTCAGGTCAGGTGGCCGAGCCTGAAGCGCAGGGGTGAGTCCGAGCGGGACGACCAGCGAAAGCCTCCCGCACCAGTCCACCGGGAGAAGACCCGCTGCGGTCCTGAACATCTCGACCGCGATCGGAACAGTTCGCGGCTCGTTGTCCCACTCCGAGTCGATCTCGTCGAGATGCCCGTCAACCACCAACTCGTGCGAGAGCCGCACCAAGCTCTGCTGCATCCAAGCTTCGAGCCGGTTTCTTCTCACCGTGGGATTTCCCGCCTGTTGTGCTCAAGGCCATCGGATCTCTTGCGCGTTCACGGTACTGGCTGGGGGTGAGCCCGACGAGGGTGCGGAAGCGGCGGGCGAAGTACGTGGGGTCTGGCCAGCCGACGGCTGCTCCTACTCGTGAGTTGGGTAGGGCCGACTCGGTGAGCAGCACCGCGGCTTGTTCGGCTCTCAGCCGGGCCAGGTAGTTGAGGGGGCTGAGGCCGGTGTGGCGGGTGAAGAGGCGGCTGAGGTACGCCGGGTCGAGGTTGACCGTGGCGGCCAGGTCGTCCAGGCGCCAGTCGGTGGCGAGGTCGGACTCGAAGCGGGTGATGGTGGCGGCGACCGCGGGGTGGACGGGCGGTGCGGCAGGGCGGGTGGGGCGGCCGTCGGCGAGGATGCCGAGGACTGTGACCAGGCGGCCCAGGAGGTGACCGTTGCCGGTGCGGGTGGTGGTCAGGTCCGCGATCTGGGTTATCGCGACGTCGGCTGCTTCGGGGTCCACCTCGGTGGTGGCTACGCCGTGGAGACCGCTGACCGGCGTGGTCCAGAGGAGATCGCGGAGCACGGGGATCTGTTGCAGGGCTGAGAGTTCGGTGCGCAGGCCCCGGGCCGAGATGCAGCAGTTGGCGACGACGAGGTCGTGGCAATCGGCGAAGGCGTGCCACGCGCCGGGGCGCAGGACGAGGACCTGCCCACGGCGTACGGGGTGATCGCCCTGGCTGGTGTGGTGGCGGCCGGTGCCGGTGCCGATGACGGCGATTTCCAGGAAGTCGTGGGCGTGGGCCGCGACGCCGGAGTTCAGCCGATGGACACCTCCCCACACCGGACCGCCCTGGAACAGACTCGCCTCGTGCAGCGTCTCGGGCATGTCAGGATCGTACGACGACTGGTCCGGACCGTCCTGGCCCGCGAAGGGCAGCAGCAGCGACGGTAGAGGCATGACAGCAGACATCGTCACCGCCTACCGTGAGAACGGATTCGTCCGAGTCCCCGGCGTGCTCACGCCCGAAGAGGTCGAGCGCTACCGCGACCGCGCCGCCGGATACCTCGAAGAGCATCGCGCCGACCGACTCCAGCAGGACGCGATCTTCAGCCAGCTCGTCAACGTCTGGCAGCAGGACGCCGTCCTCAAGGAGCTCACCCTCCACCCGAAGCTCGCGGACATCGCCGAGCAGCTCGCCGGTTTCCCCCTGCGCATCTGGCACGACCAGATGCTCGTCAAGGAGCCGAACAGCAACGCGGCCACGCACTTCCACCAGGACCGCCCGTACTGGCCGCATGCCAACGACCGGCTTCCCCTGTCGGCCTGGATCGCGCTGGTCGACGTACCGCCTGAGCGCGGCTGCATGACCTTCCTGCCCGGCACCCAGACCGTCACCGACCTTGAACCGCAGGACCTCAGCAACGAGGAGGACCTCTTCACCCGAGCTCCCGACCTCCGCTGGTCGCCGCGCGTCACCGTCCCGTTGAGAGCCGGCGACTGCACCTTCCACAGCGGCTACACCGGTCACATGGCGCTGCCCAACACCACCGATCAGGCACGCTTCGCCCATGTCGTCATCTACATGGACGAAGCCACCACCTACACCGGCGCACCTCACCCGGTCACGGATCCGTTGAACCTCAGCCCCGGCACCAAACTGGAAGGCGAAACCTTCCCTCGGGTCAGCCGAGCAGGGGTCGCGCGGCCGTGACCAGATCGGCGGCGATGGCGCCGGCGTTCTTGCCGCCCTCGGCAACCAGTACGGCGATCGAAACCCGCAGCGCGGGGATCGCGACCACGATGCTGCAGTGGTCCGGGAAGTTGCCGTCGTGCCCGTACGCCGGCGCGTTGCCGAACCGCAGCGAGAAGCGCCGCGTGCCGAGCCCGTAGTCGCCCTCTCCCGCGGTCATCGCCGCGACCAGCTCGGCCGGCAGCACGCGACCGCCGTACAGCTGATAGCCCCACCGCGCGACGCTCGGCGCGTCAGCGGTCGCGCCACCGTTGGCCGCGGCCAGGCTCGCGATCGCCCGGCAGGGCAAGTATCCGTCGAAGGCAGATCCGCAGATGGGGTTCCGCGTCCGGGCGACCGGCAGTCGCGGCGTCTCTCCGTCCTGGAACGCGACCCGCGCCAGTCCGGCAGGCTGGGCCAAGTCGCGGCGCAGAACGGTCGCGAGCGGCTGCCCGGTGACCTTCTCGATCAACATGCCGAGCAGCACGTAGCTCGGATTGCTGTAGTCGTAGGTCCCAGGTGGGCCGACCGGTGTGGAGAGGTACGCCAACGCCTGCTCTGGAGTCCAGTGCCGGCTCGGCGCGGCCGCGACCGCGGGGTCCAGCGCGGCATAGTCCCCCGGCTTGTAATCCGGTACGCCGGACGTCATGGCGAGGTGTTGCCGAACGGTCGAGTTGTTCGCGGTCAGCTTGTGCCGCACGTACAGCGCCAACGGCGCGTCCAACGCGATCCTGCCGGCCCGGGCGAGCAGCAGGACCTCCGCCGCGACGAACGTCTTCGTGACGCTGGCGATCCCCAGACTCGTCGCCGGGGTCAGCTTGGTCCCGATCGCGTCCGTCCCGGCGGCACCCGACCAGCTCCACCGATCGGAGACGATCGCGGCCGTGAGCCCCCTGGCGGCGACTTCGGCGTCCGGCATGTCGGCGTACCGGCTGGCGACCTTGTCGAGCACGGCCTGCAGCTTCTTCGCGTCGGCCGGGCCCAGCGCCCGGGGCGCCGGATCGGGTGCGCGCTCGGTGGGAGGCGTCGCCGTACCGATGGTCGGCGCCGGCTCGTCCTGGCTCGGACCGGAGCAGCAGGTCAGCGCCAGCATCGCGAGGCACACGGCCGACGTCAGGGTCCTGCGCAGCGTCCCCATCGTCCGATGGTCGCCCCGGCCGGGCCCGAGGTCCAGGCGACCTTCGCCCCGGCCTCCCGCATTACTCCGGGCTGATCACCGTGCCCTGGTGGTAGAGGACCTTCCAGCCCTCCACCTCCGAGCCCTGCCAGACGCTGACGCGGGCGGTCAGCCGGGGTTGCTCGTTCAGCACGTACGTGACCAGATACGTCCGGTCGGCGATCTCGCGGACGTCGAAGTCCGTCACCGTCCACGACTCCCCCGCGTCCGCGGCAGGGCTCTCGGCGAAGCGTTCGGTCAGCGTGGCCAGGACGAAGTCGCGGGAGTAGCGGCGGCCGGACGCCCCGGTCTCCCAGTAGTCGGCCGCCATCTCCCGGTCCGCGTCGGCGGCCGAGCTGACCACATCGCGCCGGTGGAAGAGCGGCTCGCGCCGGCGCAGGGCCTTGAGGGTCCCGCTGTCGGTCAACCGACCCTCCAGTTCAGCGGCATCGACAGTACGCCGGTCGCCGGCAGGCCGAGGGCGGCGTACAGGGACGTGGCGAGGCCGTCGACAGTGAGCGGCTGGGCCCTGACCGCCAGGTCCTCGGTCGACGTCGGCGGGCGGAGGCGGTCGAGGAACGAGCGGCTCGGCGCGGTGACGATCCCGACCTCGTCACGATCCAGCCCGGCCCGCGAGCAGGCGAGCTGGAGGGCGTGCTCGAAGCCGCCGAGCTCGTCGACCAGGCCGCGGCCGTGGGCGTCGGCCCCGGTCCAGACCCGGCCGCGGGCCAGCGACTCCAGCTGGTCGACCGGCAGGCTGCGGTCGTCGGCGGCCTTGGCGACGAAGTCGGCGTAGATCCGGTCGAGGGTCTCCTCCAGCCGCTCCCACTGGGCCGGCGAGAACTCCTCCTGGGCGGAGTACATCCGGGCGTTCTCGCCCTCCGACACCGCCTGCTGGGTGATGCCGATCCGGCCGAGCGCGTCGCGGACGACGCCCTTGCCGGACAGTACGCCGATCGAGCCGGTGATCGTGCCGGGCTGGGCCACGATCACGTCGGCCGGCATCGCGACGAAGTACCCGCCGGACGCGGCGACGCTGCTCATCGACGCGATCACCGGCTTGCCGGTCGAGCGCAGCCGGAGCACCTCGTGCCGGATCGCGTCGGAGGCGACGTACGAGCCGCCGGGGCTGTCGATCCGCAGGACGACGGCCTTGACCTTCTCGTCGGCGGCGACCGCGCGCAGGGCGGCCGTGATCGTGTCCGAACCGGTCCGGGGACCGCCGAGCGGCCCGCCGCCGGAGTTGCGGCCGACGACGATCCCGCCGCTGATCCGGATCACCGCGACGGCCGGCTTCGGCGGCCACGGAAGCTGGTCGAGCGCCTCGTGCACGGTCCGCGGGCCACGCCGGTGGTACCGCTCGACGAGCAGCGCGGTCGTTTCGCCGTACCGCTTCTCGAGCTCGTCGTACACGTCGGAGCGGTACCCGAGCCGATCCACCAGCCCGGCCTCACGCCCCGCCTCGGCGCCCAGCGGCGCCCGATCCACCAGTTCGCGAACCTGCTCGACGCTCAGCTCCCGCCCCTCGGCGATGCCCGCGACGATCTGCTCGTACGCCGACTCGGCCAGCCGCGCCGCCATCTCGCGGGCCGGGCCGGTCATCTCCTTCTCGGTGAAGGTGTCGACGGCCGTCTTGTACTCCCGGCGCTTCCCGAACTGCGGGATCACGCCCGCCTTGTCCAGCGCACCCCGGACGAACGTCGCCTGCACCGACACCCCGGTGATCCCGAGCTCGCCGGACGGCTGCACCCAGACCTCGTCGAACGCGGTCGCCAGGTAGTACGGCACGGTTCCGCCGCCGACCTCACCGAACGACTCGGTCCACGCCACCGCCCGCTTGCCCGACGCCCGGAAGCCGGCGACCGCCGCGCGCAACTCCTGCACCTGAGCCAGTGACATCGGCGGCCCGCCCACGTGCGCGACCAGCCCCACCACGTGCTCGTCCCCCGCCGCCTTGCGCAGCCCGGAGACCAGCTCCCGCACGGTCGGCAGATGCCGAGCCCGAAACGCCGCCAACGGCGACGCGGGCGGCGTCTCCACCACACCCCGGGTCAGATCCAGTTCCAGCAAGATGCCCGTCATACACCGACCCTAGACGCCCCGCTCAAACAATTGCGTCCGAACAACCGTGCGCGACAGCGCACGCCTCTTCGGACGCAACGGGAAGGGAGCTAGTGGTAGGTCTGGCTGCTGGGTGGCGCGGACTCCATCCAGGCGAGTACGCCGGTGAGGGCTTCCTCGGTCATCGCGAAGTGGACGGTCCGGTCGCGCAACGCGGCGTCGACGATGACGTGGCCGGCGTAGGTGACCAAGGGTTCGTTGCCGACCGGGCGGCGGGTGGTGACGCCCTGGAGCTGACGGCGGTTGACCACGAGCTTGGGCCACCAGGCCAGGCTGAAGACCCGGAACCACTGGAGGTCGTCGCCGACGTAGCGGGCCAGACCGAGGGCCCACCCGCGGCCGTGGTCCTTCTCGGCGAGTTGCAGGCTGCAATCGAACGTGCCGCCGTCCCTGGACAACCAGCGACGGCGGCACGCGAAAGCTACGACCAGCAGGACGGCAGCAAGAAAACAGACCCCGACCACATCGAGGACTGTCCTCATATGCCGACCTCATTCCTGATGCCGGCGACTGAGCGGCACCTACTCCGAACCCGACGGCTCAGAACTGCAACGACTTCGTACTGACCTGACGAGATTCAATTATGACAGGTCGGGTCAGGACACCTTTTCGGCGGCCCGGACCCGAGCCTCGGCGATCCGGACCTGCTCCTGCTCGTCGGCACTGTCGGTGCCGGCGGCCTGAGCCTGCTCGAGGGCGCGCTTGGCTTCCTCGAGATCGATGTCGTGACCCATCTCGGCGTTCTCGGCCAGGATCGACACGCGGTCGTTCGCGACCGAGAGGAAGCCGTCCGGCGCGGCCGCGACGAAGTACTCGTCGTCGACGGTCCGCACCTGGACGGTGCCGCCCTGCAGCAGTCCGAGCAGCGGGGCGTGGCCCGGGAGGATACCGACGTCGCCGTCGGTGGTGCGGGCGATGACGATCTTCGCCTGCCCCTCCCAGACCACCCGCTCGGCCGCGACCAGCGCGACCTCGAGGTGCTTGCCGCTGTCGTCAGCCATCAGAGTTCCTTCTGGAGCTCAGCCCAACGCCGCTCGACGTCGTCCAGCGACCCGACGTTGAAGAAGGCCTGCTCGGCGATGTGGTCGCACTCGCCCTCGGTGATCTTCTTGAACGACTCGATGGTGTCCTTCAGCGGCACCGTCGAACCCGGGGTGTTGGTGAACTTCTCCGCCATGTAGGTGTTCTGCGACAGGAACTGCTCGATCCGGCGCGCCCGGGCGACGGTGATCTTGTCCTCTTCGGACAGCTCGTCGACACCCAGGATGGCGATGATGTCCTGCAGTTCCTTGTTCTTCTGCAGGATCTGCTTGACCCGGACGGCCACGTCGTAGTGCTCCTGGCCGATGTACTGCGGGTCGAGGATCCGCGACGTCGAGGTCAGCGGGTCCACGGCCGGGTACAGACCACGCGACGCGATGTCACGCGACAGCTCGGTGGTCGCGTCCAGGTGCGCGAACGTGGTGGCCGGCGCCGGGTCGGTGTAGTCGTCGGCGGGCACGTAGATCGCCTGCATCGAGGTGATCGAGTGACCGCGCGTCGAGGTGATCCGCTCCTGCAGCACGCCCATCTCGTCGGCCAGGTTCGGCTGGTAACCCACCGCGGACGGCATCCGGCCGAGCAGCGTGGAGACCTCCGAACCGGCCTGGGTGAACCGGAAGATGTTGTCGATGAAGAGCAGCACGTCCTGCTCCTTGACGTCGCGGAAGTACTCCGCCATCGTCAGCGCCGACAGCGCGACCCGCAGCCGGGTGCCCGGCGGCTCGTCCATCTGACCGAAGACCAGCGCGGTGTCCTTGAAGACGCCGGCGTCCTCCATCTCGTGGATCAGGTCGTTGCCCTCACGGGTGCGCTCACCCACACCGGCGAACACCGAGGTGCCACCGAAGTTGTGCGCGATCCGGTAGATCATCTCCTGGATCATGACGGTCTTGCCGACACCCGCACCGCCGAACAGGCCGATCTTGCCACCCTGCACGTACGGCGTGAGCAGGTCCAGCACCTTGATGCCGGTCTCCAGCATCTCGGTCTTGGACTCGAGCTGGTCGAAGGCCGGCGCCTGCCGGTGGATCGGCCAGCGCTCGGTGATCTCGAACTCCGACTCGTCCTGGTTCAGGCACTTGCCGGTCACGGACCAGACCCGGCCCTTGGTGACGTCGCCGACCGGCACGGAGATCGCCGCACCGGTGTCGCGCACCTCGGTACCGCGGACCAGGCCGTCGGTGGGCTTCATCGAGATCGCCCGGATGATGTTGTCGCCGACGTGCAGCGCGACCTCGAGGGTGATCGTCTGGGTGACGTCGCCCAGGGTGATGTCCACCTCGAGCGCGTTGTACATCTCCGGCATCTGGTCCGCGGGGAACTCGATGTCGACGACCGGGCCGATCACCCGGGCGACGCGACCGACGCCGGGGGCGCCCGCCTCGTTGTTGTTCTCGGTAACCGTGGCAGTCATCTCTCTCACTCGCTCCCGGCGTTCGCATCGGCCAGCGCACCGGCGCCACCGACGATCTCGCTGATTTCTTGGGTAATTTGAGCCTGGCGCGCCTGGTTGGCCTCACGCGTCAGGCGCTCGATCAGGTCCTGCGCGTTGTCGGTGGCCGACTTCATCGCCCGCTGGCGGCTGGCCAGCTCGGACGCGGCCGCCTGCAGCATGCAGAAGTGGATCCGGCTGGCGACGTACTTGGGCAGCAGCCCGTCCAGCACGTCCTCGGCGGACGGCTCGAACTCGTACAGCGGCAGTACGTCGTCCGCCGCCGGCGCCTCCTCGCCCTCGACGACCTCCAGCGGCAGCAGCCGGATCACGTCCGGCCGCTGGGTCAGCATCGACACGAACCGGGTGAAGACGATGTGGATCTCGTCCACGCCGCCCTCCTCGGTCGGGGTCAGGAAGGCCTCGATCAGTGCGTCGGCGACCTCCCGGGCCCGGGCGAACGTCGGCGCGTCGGATTCACCGCTCCACGACTGCGCGACCTCGCGCTGCCGGAAGGTGTAGTAGGCGATCCCCTTGCGGCCGGTGAGGAACGGCACGATCTCCTTGCCGTCCTCGCGCAGCAGCTGGTGCAGGCGCTCGCCTTCCCGGATGACCGAGGAGGAGTACGCGCCGGCCTGGCCGCGGTCGGAGGTGATCAGCAGGACCGCGGCCCGCTTCGGGTTCGGCTTCTCGGTGGTCAGCGGGTGGTCGACGTTCGAGAACGTCGCCACCGCCGACACGGCACGGGTGAGCTCACGCGCGTACGGACCGGCCGCCTGGGCGCGTTGCTGCGCCTTGACGATCCGGGACGCCGCGATGAGCTCCATCGCGCGGGTGAGCTTCTTGATCGTCGTGACCGAGGCCCGACGTTCGCGAAGCTCCCGCAGACTGGCTGGCATGGGTTGATCAGCCCCGCTTCTGCCGGACGATCTGCTCCTGCTCGACGTCCTCTTCGTCCATCGCCTGGGCCTCCTCGCGACCGGCCAGCAGCGCGCCGCCGGAGGTCTGGAAGGTGGGCTTGAACGCGTCCAGCGCCGAGATGACCGACTGCTGGGCGTCGTCGTCGAACAGGTTCGACTCACGGATCCCGTCGAGGACCTTGGTCTCGCGGCGCAGGTGGTCGAGGAACTCGCGCTCGAACCGCAGCACGTCCTCGACCGGCACGTCGTCGAACTTGCCGGTGGTGCCGGCCCAGATCGACACGACCTGGTCCTCCACCGGGTACGGCGAGTACTGCGGCTGGCGGAGCAGCTCGACCAGACGCTGACCACGGTCCAGCTGACGGCGCGAGGTGGCATCGAGGTCGGAGGCGAACATCGCGAACGCCTCCATCGCGCGGAACTGCGCCAGGTCCAGCTTCAGCGAGCCCGAGACCTTCTTCATCGCCTTGACCTGCGCGGCGCCGCCGACCCGGGACACCGAGATACCGACGTCGATCGCGGGGCGGATGTTGGCGTTGAACAGGTCCGACTGCAGGAAGATCTGGCCGTCGGTGATCGAGATGACGTTGGTCGGGATGAAGGCCGAGACGTCGTTGGCCTTGGTCTCGATCATCGGCAGACCGGTCATCGAACCGCCGCCGAGCTCGTCGGACAGCTTCGCGCAGCGCTCGAGCAGCCGGCTGTGCAGGTAGAAGACGTCACCCGGGTAGGCCTCACGGCCCGGCGGGCGGCGCAGCAGCAGCGACATCGAGCGGTACGCCTCGGCCTGCTTGGTCAGGTCGTCGAACACGATCAGGACGTGCTTGCCCTGGTACATCCAGTGCTGGCCGATGGCCGAACCGGTGTACGGCGCGACGTACTTGAAGCCGGCCGGGTCGGAGGCCGGGGAGGCCACGATGGTGGTGTACTCCATCGCGCCGGCCTCTTCGAGCGCGCCGCGCACCGAGGCGATCGTCGAGCCCTTCTGGCCGATCGCCACGTAGATGCAGCGGACCTGCTTGTCCGGGTCGCCGGACTCCCAGTTGGCCTTCTGGTTGATGATCGTGTCGACCGCGATCGCCGTCTTACCGGTCTTGCGGTCGCCGATGATCAGCTGACGCTGACCGCGGCCGATCGGGATCATGCCGTCGATCGCCTTGATCCCGGTCTGCAGCGGCTCGCGGACCTCCTGGCGGTCCATCACGCCGGCCGCCTGCAGCTCCAGCGCGCGGGTGCCGTCCAGGTTGGTGATCTCGCCCAGACCGTCGATCGGCTTGCCCATCGGGTTGACGACCCGGCCGAGGTAACCGTCACCGACCGGCACCGACAGGACCTGACCGGTCCGGCGGACCTGCTGGCCCTCTTCGATACCGCTGAACTCGCCGAGGACGACGACGCCGATGTCGCGGACGTCGAGGTTCAGGGCGATGCCCTGGGTGCCGTCCTCGAACTCGAGCAGCTCGTTGGTCATGGCCGAGGGCAGGCCCTCGACGTGCGCGATGCCGTCTCCGGCGTCGACAACGGTGCCGACCTCTTCGCGGGTCGCCGTCTCCGGCTCGTAGCTGGAGACGAAGCGATCCAGGGCGTCCCGGATCTCCTCCGGCCTGATCGTGAGCTCCGCCATTTGCTTCCCTGCTTCCTTGACCTTGCTTGGCCTGTTGTTGGCTCTAAAGGCTTTGCCGACCCCTAGCGCCTGCTATGTCGTTAAAGGTCAGCCCGCGATGCGCCGTTGCGCCTCGTCGAGCCGGGCCGCGATCGTTCCGTCGATCACTTCGTCGCCGATGTCCACCCGGACGCCGCCGACGACGCTGGGGTCCACGATGACGTTCAGCTGGATCTGCCGTCCGTACTGCCGGCCGAGCAGCTCGGCCAGCCGGTCGCGTTCGGCCTCGGTCAGGTCGGTGGCCGCCCGGACCGTGGCGATGCTGGCCTGGCGCCGGGCCGCGGCGGCGACCTGGTAGGCCCGCAGCGAGGTCGCGAAGTTGCGTCCCCGCCCGTCCACCGCACGCTCGGCCAGCCGTACCGTGACGGCGTCGGCCTTGCCCTGCAGCAGACCGTGAATCAGTTCCTGCCGCGGAGCGAGCGGAATGCTCCGGTCGCTCAGCTTGTCGGCCAGCACCCGCTCGACCGCGACCACGCGGTCCAGCCGGAACAGCTGGTCCTCCAGCTCGTCGAGCTTGCCCTGCTGGTCGGCGTACGCGACCTCGGCCTGGACGCTCAGGTCGTCCAGTGCGTTGGCCAGGTCACGGCTGCTGACCCAGCGGCCGACGACCGCGGCGGTCAGGATCTCCAGCGTCTGCGCGGAGACCTTGCCGTCGAACAGCTGCCGGACCAGGCCGGTCCGGCCCTCGGCCGACCGCGCCGGGTCGGTCAGCGCCCGGCGCAGTGCACCGTTGGTGTCGAGCACCTTCGCGACCGAGAACAGCTCGGCGCCGAGGCCCTCGGTGACGGCGGCACCCGCCAGGGCCTCTTCGGCCCGGGCGAGTGACTGCTTCGAAGCGCCGCGCATCAGCCGTCCGTTCCGACAGCCTGCCGGGCCGAGTCGCTCGACTCCAGCTCCGCCAGGAAGCGCTCGACCGTACGACGCTGACGCGCCTCGTCCTCGAGCGACTCACCGACGATCCGGCCGGCCAGCGACGTGGCCATCGAGCCGACCTCGCCGCGCAGCGACGCCACGGCCTGGGCCCGCTCGGCCTCGATCTGGGTCCGGGCGTGGCTGACGATGCGCTCGGCCTCGACGTTGGCCTGCTCGCGCATCTCCGCGATGATCTGCGCACCCTGCTCACGCGCGTCCTCGCGGATCTTCGCAGCTTCCTGCCGGGCCTCGGACAGCTGCGCGTTGTACTTGTCGAGCGCCGCCTTCGCCTCGGCCTGGGCCTGCTTGGCCTCGTTCATCCCGCCTTCGATCGCCGCGGTCCGGTCGGCGTAAGCCTTCTCGAACTTGGGGACGACGACCTTGGCGAAGGCGATGGCCAGCAGGATCAGGAAGACGAGGCCGAAGATGATCTCGGCCGTGTGCGGCATCAGCGGGCTCGGACCTTCGCCGGCCTCGCTGAGCGGTAGCACTAACGTCATCATGTCTGGATCCTGTCAGTCAGGGATGGTGGATCAGGCTGAACGGAAGACGAAGGCGAGCGCGATACCGATGATCGCCAGAACCTCGGTCACGCCGAAGCCGATCCAGGCGATCGACTGCAGCTTGCTCTGCGCCTCGGGCTGACGCGCGGTGCCGTTGATGACAGCGGCGAAGATCAGGCCGACGCCGACGCCCGGGCCGATCGCGGCAAGGCCGTAACCGAGGACGGCGATGTTGCCGGAGATCTCGAGAGCGTTCATTGCAGTGTGTTCCTTTCGGTACGGATAGGAGCTATCCGGGTTTCCGTTGCTACGGGATCTGGGGGACGCCGATCAGTGTTCGTCGGCGATCGCGCTGCCGATGTACTGCGCGGTCAGCACGACGAAGATGTAGGCCTGGATGCACTGGACGAACAGCTCCAGCCCGGCGATCGCGAGGCCCATCAGGAGGGTGAGGATGCCGACGCCGCCGAGCGCGATGCTGCCCGAGTGCAGCAGCATGTACTCGCCGCCGAGCACGAACACCAGCAGCAGGATGTGGCCGGCGAACATGTTCGCGAACAGCCGCAGGCTCAGCGAGACCGGCCGGACCAGGATGTTGGAGATGAACTCGATCGGGATCATCAGCGGCATCAGCCAGCCCGGCACACCGGCGGGCATCGTCTGGTGCTTGAAGTAGCCCAGCAGGCCCTTCTTCTTGATGCCCACCGCGTTGTAGATGATCCAGCTCAGCGCGGCTGCCGCGTAGGCCCAGCCGATGTGGCTGAACGTCGGGAACTGGATGAACGGGATCGACGCGGCGACGTTGTTCAGCAGGATGAAGAAGAACAGGCCGAGCAGGAAGGGCACGTACTTCATGTGCTCCTGGCTGCCGATCGCGTCGCGGGCGATCGAGTTGCGGACGAAGTTGTAGCCCAGCTCGCCGGCGAACTGCAGCTTGCTCGGCACGACCTCGGCCTTGCGGGAAGCACCCCAGAAGAACCAGATGATGACGATCACCGACAGCGCCGCCACCAGGACGGGCTTGGTGAACCACTCCACGCCCGAGAAGATGGGCGGCAGCTGGAAGTCTTCTGGACCGGGTGGGTTGAACTCGGTCGAAACGCCGGCGATCACCGGGTCTCCTCTCGCGTCGTGCTCAAGTCGTTCGCCATGTGGCTGGGGGCAGGGCGGCTCAGGGCAAGGCGGTCAACAACGTCAGACCCGGCAGAGCTCAGGAGCGCCCGTACCGGAAGTGCAGCATCAAGATCGTCAGCCCGGCTCCGAGGACGATGCCCACCGGAAGCAGGAACTGGGTGCCCAGCCAGCGATCCAACCCGAAGCCGATGCCCCCGTACACCAGGACACCGCCGATCAGGTAGGACAGGACCCGCCAGCCGTCGCCCGAGGTGTCGGGTGTCGGCTTCGGATCGCTTTGCTGGCTCATCGGCACCCGAAAGGTACCAGTCGGCGACACGCCGGGTCACATCGGCACCCGTGCGGTGCGCCACACCCGTTGTCACGGTTCGGAAACGGCTTACCTGAGCACTACGCACGGTGCTCACGCCGTCACCTCGTGGTCGAGGTCGTAGATCGGGATCCGCAGCCGGGACCAGGCCCAGATCTCGCCGGCCATCCAGCCCATCACGACCACCATCGCGCTGATCCCCAGCGCGGTGAGGTTGACGTTGGCGGCCAGGCTCTCGGAGTTCAGCGCGACGGCCAGCAGGCCGCCGAAGATCGCGATCCGGCCGGTGTAGGACGCCATCGCGATGCCGAGCTGGGCGGTCGGGCTGGCCCGCCGCGACAGGTGCAACGCGTACAGGCCGAGGCCGGAGAACACCATCACCATCAGCAGTCCGAGCAGCGCTCCCCACAGGCCTTCGAGGCCGGCGGCAACGGTCGCGATCGCGGCCGCGTTCACACCGACGACGACCGCCGCGGCGGCAGCGCCGCGCAACATCGCCAGGGCCGGGTGCCGAGTGGCTTGTCCGGCTTGCTGGGGGCTTTCCTGGGGAGCCATCTGGTGGTTCCGTCCTGCTGGCGACCGGGATTGTTGCCCTCGGTCGTCGGGTGGGCGGGGTCAGGGGTCACGCTGTTTTGCTGGTGCTTGTGAAAACTAGCACAAAGTCTGCCGGGTCAGCAAAACGGTCAGCAAAACGAGCGTCCCTGCCGCTGTACACGAACACCCTATCGGTAGCCCACAGCGGCCACTGGTCTGGTCCCCGGTCGGCCGGCTCAGACCTTCGCGAGCTTGCGGCCGGACCGGCCCGGCAAGCCGGTGGTGAGCACGATCGCGGTGACCGTGGCGGCCACCACGATGAGCACCGTCCACCAGTCCAGCAACAGGCCCAGAACGACCACCCCGAAGGCGATCAGGGCCGTCCACAGGTACATCAGCAGCACGGCCCGGCGGTGCGAGTGGCCGCGCTGCATCAGCCGGTGGTGCAGGTGCAGCTTGTCCGCGGCGAACGGCGAGCGGCCGGCCTTGGTACGGCGTACGTAGGCCATCGTGAGGTCGAGGGCCGGGATCGCCAGCACCGCGATCGGCAGGACCAGCGGGAGCAGCGCGGGCAGCAGACTCGAGCCGCCGACCTCGTACGGTACGGCGTTCGGGTCCATCTGGCCGGTCAGGCTGATCGTCGAGGCGGCCAGCATCAGGCCGATCAGCAACGAGCCCGAGTCGCCCATGAACACCCTGGCGGGGAAGAAGTTGTGGGGCAGGAACCCCAGACAGGCACCGGCCAGCGCGACCGTGATCAGCGTCGAGGTGGTGGCGCGGTCGAGGTTCTGCTCGACGTTCAGCAGGTACGAATAGGTGAAGAAGGCGCCGGCGCCGATCGTGGTGACGCCGGCGGCCAGGCCGTCCAGGCCGTCGACGAAGTTCACCGCGTTGCAGGAGACCAGCAGGATGCCCGCGGTCACCACGGCGAGCTGGGCCGGCGGCGGCGACAGGATGCCGCCGGGCAGCGGGAGCCAGTACAGCTGGATGCCCTGGACGATCATCACGCCGACAGCCAGCACCATGCCGGCCAGCTTGGTGATCGGGTCCAGCTCGTACAGGTCGTCGATCACGCCGACCGCGCAGATCACCACGCCGCCGATCAGGATCGCCCGGGCGTCGTGCGCGACCTGCAGGCTGTCCCCGAGGAACGGCAGGCTGGAGGCGACCAGGTAGCCGGCGATCAGGCCGCCGAGGATCGAGACGCCGCCGAAGTACGGGATCGGGACCTTGTGCACGTCCCGCGCCCGGACCTTGGCGACCGCGCCGTAGCGCAGCGCGATCTTGCGGGCCAGTCCGGTCAGCAGGAAGGTCGTGGCCATCGCCACGAACATGACGAGCAGGTACTCGCGCACTAGTCCGCAGGCCTCACATCGGTCGCCTTGGAGTCAGCCGGAACACCCGGCTCTTCCTTGGACGCCTCGACGGCGGCTTCGGTTGGCTCGTCCTGGGCGTCGGCGGGCTTGTCCTGGACGTCCGCGTCGGCGGGCTTGTCCTGGACGTCCGCGTCGGCGGGCTTGTCCTGAGGAGCTTGCTCGGCGGGCTTGTCCTGGACGTCGTCGTCCTTCGGCTCCAGGTCGGTGGTCGCCTCGGGCACGACCTTGCGGATCTGCTGCATCGACAGCGCGCCGATCCGGACGACGTGCGGAACCTCGCCGGTCAGGTCGACGATCGTCGAGGGCTGTCCCCCGGTCACCTCGCCGCCGTCCAGGTAGACCGCGACCGACTCGGCCAGCTGCTCCTCCGCGTCGTACACGTCGAGGGCGGCCGGCTGCCCGCTGAGGTTGGCCGAGCTGACCGCGAGCGGCCCGGTCCGGGACAGCAGTTCACGGGTGTTCTCGTGGTCGGGAACGCGCAGCGCGACCGTGCCGTGGGTGTCGCCGAGGTCCCACATCAGCGACCCCTGCGCGTGGCAGATCACCGTCAGCGGTCCCGGCCAGAACTCCTCGCACAGCTTCCGGCCGGCCTCCGGTACGTCGGTCGCCAGCGCGTCCAGCGACTCGACCACCGAGATCAGCACCGGCGGCGGCATGTCCCGGCCCCGGCCCTTGGCGTCCAGCAGCCGCTGGACCGCGTCGGCCTTGAAGGCGTCCGCGGCCAGTCCGTACACGGTGTCGGTCGGCAGTACGACCAGGTCACCGGCCTCGATCGCGTCCACGGCAGCGCGGTAGGCCGGCGCCAGTTCGTCTCCGGTGAAGTCAAAGCGCTCGCTCACGAGTGAATCGTGCCACTGGTGTGGTCGCGAACCCGCATCGGGGCTCACACCACAGAAGCTGACAATCCAATGTCAGGAATCGGTCGATGCGCCGCAAGCGCCCTAAAATTGCTCCTAGGATCCCCGCCATGACTCTGTCCCGCGACTTTCTCACCGGCCTGCCGAAGGCCGAACTGCACGTCCACCACGTCGGGTCCGCGTCGCCGCGGATCGTCGCCGAGCTGGCCGCGCGGCACCCGGGCTCGCCGGTTCCGGCCGACCCGGCCGCGCTGGCGGAGTACTTCACCTTCACCGACTTCGCGAAGTTCGTCGAGGTCTACCTGACCGTCGTCGACCTGATCTCCAGCCCGGACGACGTCCGGCTGCTCACCTACGAGATCGCCCGCGAGATGGCGGCGCAGAACATCCGCTACTCCGAGCTGACCGTCACGCCGTACACATCGGTGATCCGCGGGATCGCCGCGGAGGCGTTCTGCGAGGCGATCGAGGACGCCCGGACCGCGGCCGAGAAGGAGCTCGGCGTGACGCTGCGCTGGATCTTCGACATCCCCGGCGAGGCCGGGCTGCCGGCCGCCGAGGAGACGCTGCGGATCGCGACGAAGATCCGTCCCGACGGGCTGGTCGCGTTCGGCCTGGGCGGCCCGGAGATCGGCGTCCCGCGGCCGCAGTTCGCGCCGTACTTCGACCAGGCCCGGGCGGCCGGTCTGCACAGCGTGCCGCACGCGGGCGAGACGACCGGGCCGGAGACCATCTGGGACGCGCTGCGCGTGCTGAAGGCCGAGCGGATCGGCCACGGCACGTCCGCGATGCAGGACCCGGAGCTGGTCGCGTACCTGGCCGAGCACCGGATCCCGCTCGAGGTCAGCCCGACCTCGAACCTGGCCACCCAGGCCGTCCGCTCGTACGCCGAACACCCGCTGCCCGCGATGGTCGAGGCCGGCCTGGTCGTCACGATCAACAGCGACGACCCGCCGATGTTCGGCACCGACCTCACCAACGAGTACGCCGTCGCGACGGAGCTGCTCGACCTCGACGAGTCCGGCGCCGCCGAGCTGGCCCGCACCGCCGTCCGGGTCTCGTTCGCCGACCAGCCCGTCAAGGACAAGCTGCTCGCGGAGATCGACGCGTACGTCAGCTGAACCCGCTCCTGGCGTCCGAAGGACCGAGCCCTGTAGCGCACGGATCTTCGGACGCTGCGGGTCAGCTGGGCTGGAACCGCCAGAGCTGGTTGGCGGCACCGGTGAAGGGCTGCTGCGTCACCCGTTGGTTGCCCCCGGCATCGGTCACGGCCAGACCCGTCAATGTGTTGAGGATGCCGTAGACCTCACCCCCGAGCGGGTACAGCGTCCAGCGCATCCCGTCCTGCCCGTTGCAGCTGTACTGCAGGACCGCCGTACCGGGGGTGGTGCCACTGAAGGCGCTGTCGGCGCACTTGTCGCTGTTGACGTTCTGCAACTGCCAGCCGGTCCGGTACTGGAACCGCCACTGCTGACTGGTCGCACCGGTCCGCGCCAGGCGACCGACGTACGCGAGGTCGGCGGTCGAGGCATCGATGACACCAAGGGCACCGCCGGTCGCCGGATTGACGAACTCGGCGATCTGCCCGTGCCGTGGCCCCGGCCGGGCGTCCGGTACGGCGCTCTTGATCAGCCAGTCGCTGTTGGCGATGTTCCAGTGCGTGGCCAGGTAGCTGCCGGCCGGCGGATCAGTGCTGAAGTAGTCGTCCTTGTTGCAGTCCAGCAACCGGTCGCTGTCCTTCTCGGGACAGACGACCTTCGTGCCAGAGCCGTAGCACATCAGGTCCCACTCGTCGTTGCAGTGGCCGTTGAAGTGCGGTGCGCTGCTCTGGACCGCGCCGAACGTGTGCCCGAGCTCGTGGGCCGCCGCGTTGAAGCCCCAGCAGTTCGCCTTGGCGTCCACCCGGGCATAGCCGGTGTTGCGGTTGTTGGCGTTGTCCAGGCCGGGCCGGTCGTCGCCGTAGACGGTGCCGAGGCCGCAGCTCTTCCGGCTGTCGGCGAAGATCAGGTACTTGCGATTCGGGTCCTTGTGGTTGAGCTTCTGCAGAGCGTTGACCATCGAGTCCCAGCTGTCGAGGCCACCGGTCGGCAGCACCACCTCCTGGACCTGGATCCGGCAGCCGTCGCCGGCGGGCTCGGTGACGAAGCGAACGTGCCGGCTGGCCCCGGTCTGAGCCGCACTGTCGTTGTACGCCGCGTCGATCTCGTGCGACCAGGCCCGGAACGACGGCAGGAACAGCCGCAGCCGCGACGCCTGCTGCGTCTCCCGCGCGTACATCACCTGGACCCGCTTGCCGCTTCGGCCGTCACCCTCGCAGACGACGGGGTTCGCGGCGATCGTGGCGGCGGCGACACTCGCCTTCAGCGGCTTCGCCTCGGCCTGCGAGCTTGCACCGGGCAGCGCCTCCGGACCACGCGTGCACTGGTCGGTCCCAGGCAGTACGACGCGGTGCAGCCCCGCGCACAACTCGGCCTCGGACAGCGGAGGCTCCGCGGAGGCAGGGCCGGAGACCGGGAAGGCTGTCGCAGCCAGGACGGCAGCCACTCCGAGCTTGGTCAGGAGGGACATCAACACGCTCCTCGGCGGCGAGTCACGGACGGCGACACCGTGGTCACGGTACGCCAGCTTTCATCCTCCGTGACGTCCGGTTCACAGACCAAAACTCTCAGCGTGGCGGATACTCGGCGATGACACGCCCGGACGTTGCTCTGTCGGTTCCGCATGGTTGTCTTGACCGGTGCGCAAGCTATCCGTTCTGAGTACAACGGCGGTCCTCCTGGGGCTGCTGGCCGGTTGCACCGACGATCCGGCCGACGCCGGCCCTACCCCGACCAAGCCACCCTCGACCGCGTCCGGCACCCCGAGCGCGACCGTCACCGACTCCCCGGAGCCATCCGCCCCCGCCGCGGGTGAGCTGCCCCGCGGTGGGCGCACGATCTTCCCCGAGCACCAACTCGTCGGGTTCGTCGGACTGCCCGGCTCCCCCGCGCTCGGCCCGCTCGACAAGAACATCGACGCCAAGGCCGCCCAGCTGGAGAAGCTCGCCACGTCGTACGCCGGTGGCCGCAAGCCGCTGCCGGTGATGGAGCTGATCGTCGTGATCGCCAACGGGCACGCGGGCCGCGACGGCCAGTACCGCAGCCGGCTCAGTGACGAGAAGATCCAGCCCTATCTGGACACCGCGCGCAAGCACAAGATGCTGCTCCTGCTCGACGTCCAGCCCGGTCGCGCCGACAGCCTGAGCGAGATCAAGCGGCTGGAGAAGTGGCTCAAGGAGCCCGACGTCGGCCTGTCCTTCGACCCCGAGTGGGCGGTCGGTCCGGGCCAGGTCCCCGGCCGCGTCTTCGGCCGGACCACGGGCGCCGAGCTGACCTCGATCGCGGCGTACCTGTCGGGCCTGGTGAAGGCCAACAACCTGCCGGAGAAGGTCTTCGTCTTCCACCAGCTGTCCTCGCGCATCCTCAGCAACGAGAAGGCGTTCAAGCAGCAGCCCGGCGTCGTCACGATCAAGTCTGTCGACGGCATCGGCAACCGCGCCGACAAGGAAGCCACCTGGCGCAAGCTCACGCCGACGATGGCTCCCGGGGTGCATGCCGGCTTCAAGCTGTTCTACGAGGAAGACACCCGGCACGGACCGCTGATGACCCCGGCCCAGGTGATGGCGCTCAAGCCGCGCCCCGAGTTCGTCGTCTACGAGTAGGGCTGAGACATACCCCTAGACCCGGCGGCCGGTCGCGAAGCGGTGGCGGCCGGCCAGGTCGAGCTGGTCGCGGACCTCGGTGAACTGGCCGGTCGCCGCGAAGACGGCCGGCGCGGACTCGCCCTGCACGTCGGCGTGCTCGCAGCCGAACCACCCGCCGGGCTTGAGCAGCCGGGCGGCGGTCGCGGCGACCACCTTGATCTCGTCCAGGCCGTCGTCGCCCGACCACAGCGCGAGCGCCGGGTCGTGGTCGCGGACCTCGGCGGTGACGGACTCCCACGCGGTCAGCGGGATGTACGGCGGGTTGGCGATCACCGCGTCGACCTGGCCGTCGAGCTCGGGCAGGCAGCCGTCGATGTCGCCCTCGTGCAGCGTCGCGCCCGTGCCGGCGAGATTGCGGCGGGCCCAGACGCAGGCATCCGGGGACAGCTCGACCGCGTGCACGACGCTGTCCGGCCGCTCGGTGGCGACCGCCCCGGCGATGGCCCCGGACCCGCTGCACAGGTCGACCACCAGCGGCGCCTCGACGTCCTTGAGCCGGTCGAGCATCCAGCCGACGAGCACCTCGGTCTCCGGCCGCGGGACGAACACACCTGGGCCCACTGCCAACTCCCGATAGCGGAAGGCTGCCGTACCGGTGAGGTGCTGGAGGGGTTCCCGCTGCGCGCGGCGTTCGACCAGTACGTCGTACTGCTGGCGCTGCGCGGGCGAGATGTCGGCCAGGCCGAGCTGGAGCCGGGAGACGCCGGCCACGAAGGCGAGCAGCTCGGCGGCGTCGTACTCGGGTGAGGCGACGCCGGCGTCGGTGAGGCGCTCGGTGGCGGCGGCGATCAGCTGGCGAGCGTTCACTGGTGAGACTCGACGGCTTCCAGCCGGGCGGACATGTCGGCGTCGGTCAGCGCCTGGATCACCGGCGCGAGATCGCCGCCGAGCACCTGGTCCAGGTTGTGCGCCTTGTAGCCGACCCGGTGGTCGGAGAAGCGGTTCTCCGGGAAGTTGTAGGTGCGGATCCGCTCCGACCGGTCGACCGTGCGGATCTGCAGCCGGCGCGCGTCCGAGGCCTCCTGGTCGGCCGCCTCCTGGGCCGCGGCGAGCAGCCGGGACCGCAGCACGCGCATCGCCTGCTCGCGGTTCTGCAGCTGGGACTTCTCGTTCTGCATCGAGACCACGATGCCGGTCGGCAGGTGGGTGATCCGGACCGCCGAGTCGGTCGTGTTGACGCTCTGACCACCCGGGCCCGACGAGCGGAACACGTCGATCCGCAGGTCGTTCTGGTCGATCTCGACGTCGACGTCCTCGGCCTCCGGCAGCACCAGCACCCCGGCGGCGCTGGTGTGGATCCGGCCCTGCGACTCGGTCACCGGCACCCGCTGGACCCGGTGCACGCCACCCTCGAACTTCAGCTTCGCGTACGGCGCCTCGCCCGGCTCGGGCGTGCCCTTGGCCTTCACCGCGACGGTGATCGACTTGTAGCCGCCGAGATCGGACTCGGCCGAGTCGAGCACCTCGGTCTTCCAGTTCTGCGACTCGGCGAACTTGAGGTACATCTTCAGCAGGTCGCCGGCGAACAGCGCCGACTCGTCGCCGCCCTCGCCCGCCTTGATCTCGAGGATCGCGTCCTTGTCGTCGCTCGGGTCGCGCGGCACCAGCAGCATCCGCAGCTTCTCGGTCAGCTCGTCGTGCCGCGCGGTCAGCTTGACCGCCTCGTCGGCGAACGCCGGGTCCTCGGCCGCGAGCTCCTTGGCCGCCTCGATGTCGTCAGCGGTCTGCAACCACTCGTCGTAGGCGCGGACCACCGGCGCGAGCGCGGCGTACCGCTTGCCCACCCGGCGGGCGTTGGCCTGGTCGGAGTGCAGGTCGGGGTCCGACATCTGCCGTTCCAGCTCGGCGTACTCCGCCTTGAGCGTCTGTACCGCTTCGAACACCGGTCACTCCTTCCAGAACTTTTGGGTGGGAACACAAACCGCGCGCCGGTCCGCGGACCCCGAGGGTCGCGAACCGGCGCGCGGTGAGACAGCTACTTCTTGGCGTACCGCTTCTCGAAGCGGGCGACCCGGCCACCGGTGTCGAGGATCTTCTGCTTGCCGGTGTAGAACGGGTGGCACTGCGAGCAGACGTCGGCGTGGATCGAGCCGTTCTCCGCCGTGGAGCGCGTCTGGAACGTCGCCCCACAGGTGCAGGTCACCGTGGTGTCGACGTAGGTCGGGTGGATGTCGCTCTTCATGGATCTCCTAGGTCTCAGGCGTCCCGGGTCGCCCGCACGGTGCTGACGTGAACCGGAACCAACGGACAAGTCTGCCATCTGGGGGTTTGCCGGGACAAACCGGGGCTGTTGGGTACGGCAAACGGCCCGGGAAGTGCTGGCGCACGTCCCGGGCCGGCTGGTGTTCTTGCTAGTTGCCGTCGTCGGTGCTGCGGCCGCCGGCCGACGGGGTGGTCTTGTTGACCTGGAGCAGGAACTCGATGTTCGACTTGCTCTCCTTGAGCTTGCCGATCAGCAGTTCCAGGGCGGCCTGGCCGTCGAGGGCGGACAGCACCCGGCGGAGCTTCCAGACGACCTGAGTCTCGTCCTTGCTCATCAGAAGCTCCTCGCGGCGGGTGCCGGAGGCGACGACGTCGATCGCCGGGAAGATCCGGCGGTCGGCGAACTCGCGGCGCAGCCGCAGCTCCATGTTGCCGGTGCCCTTGAACTCCTCGAAGATGACCTCGTCCATCTTGGAACCGGTCTCGATCAGGGCCGTGGCCAGGATCGTCAGCGAACCGCCGTCCTCGATGTTGCGGGCCGCGCCGAAGAACCGCTTCGGCGGGTACAGCGCCGAGGAGTCGACACCACCGGACAGGATCCGGCCGCTGGCCGGTGCCGCGATGTTGTACGCCCGGCCCAGGCGGGTGATCGAGTCCAGCAGCACGACCACGTCGTGGCCCAGCTCGACCAGACGCTTGGCCCGCTCGATCGCCAGCTCGGCGACCGTGGTGTGGTCGTCGGCCGGACGGTCGAAGGTCGAGGCGATCACCTCACCCTTGACCGTGCGCTGCATGTCGGTGACCTCTTCGGGCCGCTCGTCGACCAGCACGACCATCAGGTGCACTTCGGGGTTGTTCGTGGTGATCGCGTTCGCCAGCGCCTGCAGCACCATCGTCTTGCCGGCCTTCGGCGGCGACACGATCAGACCACGCTGACCCTTGCCGATCGGGCTGACGATGTCGACGATCCGGGTGGTCAGGATGTTCGACTCGGTCTCGAGCCGCAGCCGCTCGGTCGCGTACAGCGGGGTCAGCTTGTTGAAGTCCTGCCGCTGCTTGGCGATCTCCGGGTCCGACCCGTTCACGGTGTCGATCCGGACCAGCGGGTTGAACTTCTCCTTGCGCTCACCGTCGGACGGCTGCTTCACCGCACCGGTGATCGCGTCGCCCTTGCGCAGGCCGTAGCGCTTGACCATCGACAGCGCGACGTACACGTCGTTCGGGCCCGGCAGGTAACCGCTGGTCCGGACGAACGCGTAGTTGTCGAGCACGTCGAGGATGCCGGCCGCGGGGACCAGGACGTCGTCCTCGCTGATCGTCGGCTCCGGGTCGAACCGCTCGCCGCGGCCCCGGCTGCGGCCGGCGTCACGCCCGCCGTCGCGGCCGTCGCGGTTGCGGTCCCGGTCACGGCCCCGGCGGCGACGACGCCGGCCGTCCCCGTCCTGGTCGTCGATCCGGCTGTCGGTGCGGTTGTCGCCCCGGCCGTCGGTGCGGTTGTCGCGACCATCGGTGCGGTTGTCGCGACCGTCGCGGCCCTCGCGGCCGTCGGCACGACCGTCGCGGCCGTCGGCGCGGTTGCGCTGGTTCTGGTCGCGGCCACCGTCGCGGGCCTGCTGGCCGTCGCGGTTCTGGCCGTCGCGGTTCTGGCCCTCGCGGCCCTCGCGCCCGCCATCGCGGGCCTGCTGCCCGTCGCGGCCCTCGCGGCCCTGCTGGCCGTCGCGACCCTCACGGCTCTGCTGACCCTCGCGCCCCTGCTGGGCGTCGCGGCCGTCGCGGCTCTGGTTGTCCCGGTTGCGGCTGCGCTCGCGACCACCGTCGCGGTTGCGCTCCTCGGACCGGCCCTCGCGCTCGTCGGTGCGCTCAGCGGTCCCGGCCGACGCCGTCGCGGCGCCGTTCTGGGTGGCCGCGCGGTCGGCGGCCTGCGGCTCGGCGGCACCGCGGTCAGCGACCTGCGGCGCGCTCTCGACGGCGACCTGCGGCGCGGCAGCCTGCGGCGCGCTGTCTGCGTTCGGGGTCCCCCCGGAAGTCACGGCCGGGGCCGGCGTCGAGGCCGCCCCGTTCTCGGCGGCCGTCTCGGCCGCGGCGGCGCGGGCCCGGCGACTGCCGCCCTCGCGCACCGGAGTCTCGGCCGGCGCGCGCTTGGCGCGCGTCACCGCCGGCTGCTCCGCGGCCTCGTCCAGCGTCGGCTGCGTCGACCGCGCGCGGCTCGCGCCACCGGTCGAGCTGCCGCCCTGGGCGGCCTTGATCGCCTCGATCAGCTGGCCCTTGCGCAGCGCGCCGGTGCCCTTGATGCCGAGCGTCCCGGCGAGCTGCTTGAGCTCGGGGAGCAGCATGCCTTCGAGGCCGCCTCCGGTCTTGCGGCGCCGCGTGCTCGCGCTCGCTTCGGGCGCCGAAGCACCGTTGGAGGCTTCAACAGTTTCTGTCACGTGAGGTCCTTCCCACACGGATGAACGATGTCCTGACAGGCTCATCGCCCGGAATCATCACCCACGGCCGGCGGACGGCGACGCGGGTACAAGAGGTTCTCGCTGGATCCGGTCCCCCGGAATTCTCCGGCGCAGGCGGCGCAAGTCATTCACTGGGGATCGCCACGGACACCTGGGTGCCGGGAACACAGCCCGGAAGCGGCGAGAGTTCACCGATCACCTGGAGGGGATCGGGTGAGTCGAGACTAGCACCACACAGGGTCCTTCTGCTGCCTCGGGAGGTGCAACGCGTGTTGGGTCCTGTTCATTCCGCCCTGGGCGAACTAACGCCTCGATCATGTCCGGACCAGACCTGTACGCCGGCTGGATCGACGGCCAGGTCGTACCGCGTCCATCCGTCCGGCGCGGTGGGAGTTCCCGCGATCTCCTTGCCCGAAAGGGCCTCCAGCACCAGAACGGTCGGCCCCGCACCACTCACGACGGCGGCCAGACCACTGCCCCGCAGCTTGTGCACCAGCGCCAACGTCTCGGGCATCACCGGCTCCCGGTACTCCTGATGCAGCCGGTCCTCGGTCGCCGTCATCAGCAACTCGGGCCGAGACGTGATCGCCGTCACCAGCAACGCGGCTCGTCCCGCGTTCGCCGCCGCATCCGCATGCGGTACGACGTCCGGCAGCAACCCGCGCGCTTGTTTCGTCAGCACCCGCACCTGCGGTACGTACGCCGTCGCCCGCAACCCGGCCACCGGTTCGGCCCGCACCGCCCGGCCGATGCCACCGTCGACCCACGCCGTGGTGAACCCGCCCAGCGCCGCCGCCGCGACGTTGTCCGGATGCCCTTCGAGCTCGTTGGCCAGCTCGACCACCCGCTCCCGGTCGAGCTCCACCCCCGCCAGCCCGTACGCCGCCGCGATCCCGCCGACGATCGCCGCGGACGACGATCCCAGTCCGCGCCCGTGCGGCACCCGGTTGTCACAGCGCAGCACGAAGCCCGGCACCGTGGCCCCGAGCGACTCGAGCCCGGCCCGGATCGCCCGCACCACCAGATGCGACTCGTCGAGCGCGACTTCGCCGGCTCCGGCTCCGGTCACCTCGACCGAAATCCCGGAGCCGCCAGGGACAACCGTCAGTTCGTCGTACAGGCCGAGGGCCAGGCCGAAGGCGTCGAATCCGGGCCCCAGATTGGCGCTGGTGGCCGGCACCCGGACCCGTACGGGACCCAACTCAGGCCAGCCCGGCGACTCGGGCGACCGCGTCGGTGTCGGCGGGAGTGACCTGCGTTTCGGCGGGAGCCGCGCCCGACAGCGCGGTGTCGATGTCCTTGAGGCCGTGACCGGTCACCGTGATGACGATCGTCTGGCCACCGTCCACGCGCCCGGCGGCCTTCAGTGCCAGCAGTCCAGCGACTCCGGCGGCCGACGCCGGCTCGACGAAAACGCCTTCCCGGGCGGCCAATTCGCGCTGGGCGGCGAGGATCTGCTCGTCGCTGACGGCCTCGATCAGTCCGCCGGACTCGTCGCGCGCGGCCTCGGCCAGCGTCCAGGACGCCGGGTTGCCGACGCGGATCGCGGTCGCCAGGGTGTCCGGCTGCTCGACGATCGCGCCGTTCACGATCGGCGCCGCGCCCTCGGCCTGGAAGCCCCACATCCGCGGGGTCCGCGACGACACCTTGTCCCGCGCGTACTCGCCGTATCCCTTCCAGTACGCCGCGATGTTGCCCGCGTTGCCCACCGGCAGCAGGTGCAGGTCAGGCGCGTCACCAAGTGCGTCGCACACCTCGAACGCCGCCGTCTTCTGCCCCTCCAGGCGGACCGGGTTCACCGAGTTGACCAGCGCGACCGGGTAGTGCTTGCCCAACTCGCGCACGATCCGCAGGCAGTCGTCGAACCCACCGTCGATCTGCACCAGCTGCGCGCCGTGCACGATCGCCTGGGCCAGCTTGCCCTGCGCGATCCGCCCGGCCGGGATCAGCACCAGCGGCAGCATCCCGGCCCGCACCGCGTACGCCGCGGCCGAGGCGGACGTGTTGCCGGTCGAGGCGCAGACGACCGCCTTGTCACCGGCCTGCGCGGCCAGTGAGATCGCCACGGTCATCCCGCGGTCCTTGAACGAACCGGTCGGGTTGTTGCCCTCGACCTTGAGCCAGACCTCGCAGTTGGTCTGCTCGGACAGCCATTGCGCGGCCACCAGCGGCGTACCGCCCTCGCCGAGCGTGACCACCGGAGTGTCCGTCGAGACCGGAAGCCGGTCGCGGTATTCCTCGATCACGCCTCGCCACTGGTGAGCCATAGCTCAATCTCCTTCGACCCGCATCACACTGCTGACTTCACGAACGATGTCCATGTCGCGCAGGGAATCCACGGTGGCCGACAGCGCGGCGTCGGTGGCGGTGTGGGTGACCACGACGAGCTGCGCGTCACCGCCCCGGCCCTCCTGGCGCACGGTCTGGATCGACACGTCGTGCTCGGAGAACGCGTGGGCCACCGCCGCCAGCACACCGGCCTTGTCGGCCACGTCCAGCGACACGTGGTAGCGGGTCATCGCGTCGCCCATCGGCCGCACGGCTCGCTGGGTGTACGACGACTCGCCGACCCCCGGCACTCCCTTGAGCCGGTTGCGCGCGGCGGACACCAGATCCCCGAGGACGGCACTGGCCGTCGGGGCGCCGCCGGCACCACGACCATAGAACATCAGCTGGCCGGCCGCTTTGGATTCCACGAAAACGGCGTTGTAGGCGTCCCGGACCGAGGCCAGCGGATGGTTCTGCGGGATCATCGCCGGGTAGACCCGGGCACTGACCGAGTCGGTCGCCTCGTCCAGCTCGCAGATCGCCAGCGACTTGACCACACAACCCATCGCGCGGGCCGAGGCGATGTCGGTCGCGGACACGTCGGTGATGCCCTCGCGGTGCACGTCGGCGATCGAGACCCGGGTGTGGAAAGCCAGGCTGGCCAGCAGCGCGGCCTTCGCCGCCGCGTCGAAGCCTTCGATGTCGGCGGTCGGGTCGGCCTCGGCGTACCCCAAAGCCTGGGCCTCGGCCAGCGCCTCGTCGAACCCGGCGCCGGTGGAGTCCATCTTGTCCAGGATGTAGTTCGTCGTGCCGTTGACGATGCCCATCACCCGGGTCACGTCGTCACCGGCCAGCGACTCGCGCAGCGGCCGCAGGATCGGGATCGCCCCGGCCACGGCGGCCTCGAAGTACAGGTCGCGCTCGTACTTCTCCGCGGCGGCGAACAGCGTCGGGCCGTCCTCGGCCAGCAGCGCCTTGTTCGCCGTGACGACGGAGGCGCCGTGCTCGAGCGCGGTCAGGATCAGCCCGCGGGCCGGCTCCAGACCACCGATCACCTCGATCACCAGGTCCAGGTCGCCGCGGCTGACCAGCGCCTGCGCGTCGGTGGTGATCAGCGCGGGGTCGACGGCGATGTCCCGCTCGCGACCGGCCCGGCGTACGGCGATGCCGGCGATCTCCAGCGGCGCGCCGACCCGGGCGGCCAGGTCGTCGGCCCGCGTGGTGAGGATCCGGACCACCTCGGTGCCGACCACGCCACAGCCCAGCAGTGCGACCTTGAGGGGCTTCTTGTCGGTTCCGTTCAGCGTCATTCGGCCCCCATGTCCAGCAGCAGCATGTCGTCCTCGGTCTCCCGCCGGACGACGACGCGGGTCTGTCCGTCTTTGACCGCGATCACCGGTGGCCGCGGCACGTGGTTGTAGTTGCTCGCCATCGAGCGGCAGTACGCACCGGTGCCCGGTACGGCGACCAGGTCGCCCGGGACGACGTCGGAGGGCAGGAACTCGTCCTTGACCACGATGTCACCGGACTCACAGTGCTTGCCGACCACGCGGGCCAGCGTCGGCGTGGCGCCGGAGTAGCGGTTGGCCAGCGTGCAGGAGTAGTCCGCGTCGTACAGGGCGGTGCGGATGTTGTCGCTCATCCCGCCGTCGACCGAGACGTATGTCCGGGCCGCGCCGGCGTCCAGCGCGACCTCCTTGACGGTGCCGACCGAGTACACCGTGCAGACCGCCGGTCCGACGATCGCCCGGCCCGGCTCGATCGACACCCGCGGCACCTCGACGTCGTACGCGCGGCACTCGTGCTCGATGATCTTGGTCATCTCGGTGGCCAGCTGCGCGGGGTCGGCCGGGTCGTCCTGCGTGGTGTAGGCGATGCCGAAACCGCCGCCCAGGTCGAGCTCGGGCATGTCGACACCGAGCTCGTCGGAAACCCTTGCGTGCAAGGCGATCAGGCGCTTCGCGGCCAGCTCGAACCCGGAGGTGTCGAAGATCTGCGAGCCGATGTGCGAGTGCAGCCCGAGCAGCTCCAGCTCGGCGGATTCGTTGACCTTGGCAACCGCTTCGAAGGCGGCGCCGGAGGTGATCGAGAAGCCGAACTTCTGGTCCTCGTGCGCGGTCGCGATGTACTCGTGGGTGTGCGCCTCGACGCCCGCGGTGACCCGGACCATCACCGGCGCGACCACGCCGCGCTCGGCGGCCAGCGCGATCAGCCGGTCGATCTCGTACAGCGAGTCGACGATGATCCGCCCGACGCCGGCGTCCAGCGCCCGGGCCAGCTCCTGCTCGGACTTGTTGTTGCCGTGGAAGCCGAGCCGCTTCGGGTCGGCGCCGGCGCGCAGCGCGACCGCCAGCTCGCCGCCGCTGCAGATGTCGAGGTTGAGCCCCTCCTCCATCACCCAGCGGACCACCGTCGTACACAGGAACGCCTTGCCGGCGTAGTACACGTCGATGTCCTTGAACGCGGTCTTGAACGCCCGCGCGCGGCTGCGGAAGTCGTCCTCGTCCAGCACGTACGCCGGACTGCCGTGCTCGGCGACCAGCTCGCGCAGGTCGACGCCGCCGACCTCGAGCGCGCCGTCACCGTTCTTCTTCGCGGTGTGCGACCACAACGCCGGGACCAGGTCGTTGACGTCGCGCGGTGCCCGCAGCCACGGCGGCGCCTTGTGCCCGATGTCGGCGTGCAGCGTGCCCGCCTCGTGCGCCCTCACATCCGCTCCGGAGCGGAGACGCCGAGCAGGTCCAGCCCGTTGGCGAGAACGGTCCTGGTCGCACCGACCAGGGTCAGGCGAGCCGTGTGCACCGGCTCCACCTCCTCGTCGCCGCGCGGGAGCACCCGGCAGCTGTCGTAGAACTTGTGGAACGCCGACGCGGTGTCCTCCAGGTAGCGGGCGATCCGGTGCGGCTCGCGCAGCTCGGCCGCCGTGGCGACGATCCGCGGGAACTCGGCCAGCGCGCGCAGCAGGTCACCCTCGCGCTCGTGGCTGAGCAGACCCGGGTCGAACTCGTCCAGCTTGATGCCCAGGTCGTCGGCGTTGCGCAGGATCGAGGCCAGCCGGGCGTGCGCGTACTGCACGTAGTACACCGGGTTCTCGCTGACCTGGCGGGTCATCTCCTCGATGTCCAGCGTCAGCGGCGAGTCGACCGGGTAGCGGCACAGCGTGTACCGCAGCGGGTCGACGCCGCCCTCCTCGACCAGCTCGGCCAGCGTGACGATGGTGCCGGCCCGCTTGGACAGCTTCATCTCCTCGCCGCCCTTGAGGATCTTCACCAGCTGGCCGATCAGGATCTCGATGTTGTGCTCGGGGTCGTCGCCGGCGCAGGCCGCGATCGCCTTCAGCCGGTTCACGTAGCCGTGGTGGTCGGCGCCGAGCAGGTAGATCGCCACCTCGAAGCCGCGTTCGCGCTTGTTCACGTAGTACGCCGCGTCGGAGGCGAAGTAGGTCGGCTCGCCGTTGGACCGGATCAGCACCCGGTCCTTGTCGTCGGTGAAGTCGGTGGTCCGCATCCACAGCGCGCCGTCGTCGTCGTACAGGTGACCCTGGGCGCGCAGCTTCTCGATCGCGTGGCCGACGCCGTCCTGCTCGTGCAGGCTGCGCTCGGAGTACCAGACGTCGAACTTGGTCCGGAAGTGGTCGAGCTGGTCCTGCTGCTCCTTGAGCTGGCGCTCGTACCCGGCCTCGCGGAAGGCGACGGTCTGCTCGTCGTCCGGCAGCTCGGTGATGCCCGGGACCTCCCGGACGATCCGCTCGGCCAGCTCGATGATGTAGGCGCCGTGGTAGCCGTCCTCGGGGATCGGCTGACCGTGCGCGGCGGCCTTCAGCGAAGCGCCGAACTTGTCCATCTGCGCGCCGCGGTCGTTGACGTAGAACTCGCGGGTGACCACCGCGCCGGCCTTGGTCAGCACCCGCGCCAGCGCGTCGCCGACGGCGGCCCAGCGGGTGTGGCCCAGGTGCAGCGGGCCGGTCGGGTTGGCCGAGATGAACTCGAGGTTGATCGCCTGCCCCTTGAGGCTGTCGCTGCTCCCGTACGCCGGGCCGGCGTCGACGATCGCCTGCGCGATCTTGCCCTGGGCATCGGCCGCGACCCGGATGTTGATGAAGCCCGGGCCGGCGATCTCGACGGCGCTGATCGCCTCGTCGCTGCCCAGCCGCTCGGCCAGCAACTCGGCGAAGGCGCGCGGGTTCATCCCGGAGCGCTTGCCCAGCTGCATCGCGACGTTGGTGGCGTAGTCCCCGTGCTCGGGGTTCTTGGGGCGCTCGACCTTCAGCTCGCCCGGCAACCCGCCGTCGACAGTGATGGTGCCGTCGTCGACGAGCGCGGTCAGGGCCTGCAGGATCTTCTCAGCGAGCTGTTCCGGAGTCACCCGCTCAGCCTAATGGCCCACGGCGGCGCCTCCACCTCCGCCATCCACAGGCCGGGACCCGGCGCCACCGCAGGCGTGTCCCGGACGGCGGGGTCAGGCGGGGCTGAGGCGCAGGATGGCGAGCGTCTCCACACCGTTGCCGGCGGGGTGCCGCTGATTGACCGTGACGGTGACCACGTCGAGCTTGCCGATCCGGGCCCGATAGCCGGGCTGCTGGCCGTCGCTGCCGGTGGTGTCGGGGTTCTTGCCGGTGAAGTCGACGCCGCTGGCGGTCGCCTTGCTCACCAGGAGCGTGCCGAAGCCGGCCACGCTCGGTTTCAACGGGACCTTCGTGCCCGTGCGCACGTAGATCTCGCAGCGGGCGTCCTTGCAGGCCGGGTAGTTGAAGCCGTCCTGGGCGTGCGGGCCGGTCGGGAGCGCAGCCGCAGTGGTCTGCGCGGGGGTCGAGTCCTCAACCGGCGGCGGCGAACCTTCGCTCGCGGCCGGGCCCGCGCTGGTTTCACTCTCGCCGCCACAGGCGGTGAGCCCGATGGCCAGGACGGCGGCGGCCAGGGGCGTACTGGTTCGCATGAAGTCAGCCAAGCGCAGGGGGCGGGTCACCGGTGGCAGTCTGCCACCTTCCTGCCACGCAGCGTTCCGCGTGGCGGACTCACCGCGTCGCGACGACCTCGATCGTGCTCTGCCGGACCAGCTTCGTGTCCCAGGCGACCGGCTTGCCGTTCAGCTCGACCTTGACCGAGCCGCAGGCGTCGCCGACGCACTTGCCGTCGTACCGGACGCCCCAGAGCTGGAAGAACTGCCGCAGGGTCGGCCGCTCGGCCTGGGTCTTCGCCTCGACGTAGACCAGGCCGTCGTCGGTGTGGGTGTGGATCGCGGCCTGCTCGGCGCGGACGCGGTCGACGCCGATCCCGGCCGGGATCTTCACCGCCGTACCGTCGACGGTGACCGAGAGGTTCACCGTGTAGGGCATCGGGCCGCTGAAGTCGAGCGGCAGGCGTTCCATCCCGGCCTGGTCGATGTAGGAGACCGCGTCGCGCGGCGCGTCCCACGGCGGCGGACCCTCGCGGGTCTCGGCCGGGCCGGCCGGGGCCGGGCCGACCTGGCAGCCGGCCACCACCGGGAGCATCGCCAGTACGACGGCGACGATCACCCGGCGGCCCGCTCTCATGAGGAGCAGGGTTTCACGGCCGGCCGGCGGTCCGGACAGGTGGTCGCGATCACTTCTCCGACGGCATCAGGAACCACAGCACCGCGTAGATCAGAATCTGCGGGCCGGGGAGGATGCAGCTGACGACGAAAATCAGCCGCATCGTGTTCGGCGTGGTGCCGAACCGGCGCGCGAGGCCGGCACACACACCGCCGAACCAACGACCGCGGGACGGACGGACCAAGGTGGTAGCCATGAGGTCGGACTTCCTTTCGCTGTGGGGGTTACGCCCACTATGACGGCCGGCGCGACCGCGGAGATCCCGCCGCGCGGAGGTCCCAGGGACCGATCAGGGTGACCCCGGCCCTGGGCCCTGTGGCATCCCCGGTACCCACCACGCCGGTGCCCGATTCGGGACCTGGCGTGATCACCTGCTACTGTTCTGCTCGTTCCTGAGCCCCCGTAGCTCAGGGGATAGAGCACCGCCCTCCGGAGGCGGGTGCGCAGGTTCGAATCCTGCCGGGGGCGCGGTCGATCTGGGTGATTCATACTCGCGGAGTGCGCGAGTTTGGATCGCCCTTTGTGCCATGTGGGGGTGCAACCCCCACACCCCGCCCGGGGGCTTCGCCCCCGGACCCCCGCTGACGGCGGTGGGTGTTTTGATGGGTGCGTGACTGTGCTGCGCTACGCCGCCTTTTCGACCGATCCTGGCGGTGGCAACCCCGCCGGGGTCGTGCTGGACGCCCGTTTGCTCGACGATGCCGCGATGCAGGCGGTCGCCGCGGAGGTCGGGTACTCCGAGACCGCGTTCCTGACCAGTGGGCCGCGCGGAGCCGACGGGGTGATTCCGATCCGCTACTTCTCGCCGCAGGCGGAGGTGCCGTTCTGCGGGCATGCGACGGTGGCGACCGCGGTGGCGCTGGCCGAGCGGGTCGGTGCCGGTGAGCTGACGTTCTCGACGCCCGTCGGGCTGGTGCCTGTGGTGGTCGAGCCGGGCGCGGACGGACTGCGGGCCACGCTGACCAGCGTCGAGCCGCACGTCGCAGCAGTCGACGACGTGACCGACGTGCTCAGCATCCTCGCCTGGCGGGCCGACGAGCTGGATCCGGAGCTTCCGCCGTACGTCGCCTATGCCGGGGCGCGGCACCTGGTGCTCGCGGCGGCGACGCGGCAGCGGCTGGGGGACCTGGACTACGACTTCGACCGGCTGCGCGCCTACATGCTCGAGCGCGACCTGACCACACTGCAGCTCGTCTGGCGGGAGTCGGAGACCGTGTTTCACGTGCGCGACCCGTTCCCGGTCGGCGGGGTCGTCGAGGATCCGGCGACCGGTGCCGCCGCGGCTGCGTTCGGCGCCTACCTGCGCGAGCTCGGGCTGGTGCGGCCGCCGGTCACCCTGCAGCTTCACCAGGGCGACGACCTCGGCCGCCCGAGCCGGATCGAGGTCGAGCTGCGCGACGGCGACCCGCGGGTGCGGGTCAGCGGAGCCGCAGTAGCGATCGGCTAGGGCACCTGGCGGAGCCACTCCTCGGTGCCGAACTTCTTCACGACCCGCTCCTCGGCCTCGGCGACGGTCTCCGGCGAGATCTCGCCGGGCGCCAGGCCGTAGCGGGCGCGGAACGTGCCGACCATCCGGTCGATCACGTCGGCGCGGTCGAGCCCGGTCTGGCTGCGCAGCGGGTCGACGCGCTTGGCGGCGCTCTTGGTGCCCTTGTCCGACAGCTTCTCGCGGCCGATCCGTAGGACCTGCAGCATCTTCGCGGCGTCCATGTCGTAGGCCATCGTCACGTGGTGCAGCACCGCTCCCCCGGCGAACCGCTTCTGCGCGGCGCCGGCGATCTTGCCGGCCGGCGAGGTGATGTCGTTGATCGGCTGGTACGTCGCGGCGATGCCGAGCTCGTTCAGCGCGCCGACCACCCAGTCGTCGAGGAACGCGTACGACTCGACGTACGACAGGCCGGAGACCAGCGACTCGGGGACGTAGAGCGAGTAGGTGATCGTGTTGCCCGGTTCGACGAACATCGCGCCGCCGCCGCTGATCCGCCGGACCACGGTGACGTCGTGCTCGGCCGCGCCGGCCAGGTCGACCTCGTTGCGCAGCGACTGGAAGCTGCCGATGATCACCGCGTTCGACGCCCACTCCCAGACCCGCAGCGTCGGCGGCCGCTGACCCGACCCGACCTGCTCGGTCAGCACCTCGTCGAGCGCCATCTGCAGCGCCGGCTCCCGCGGTACGTCGTGCACGAACTCCCACGCGTGGTCGTGCCAGCCGGTCGCCCCCGTCAGCGCACGCCGTACGGCGACCGCCACGGCCTCGGGCGAGAACCCGAGCATCTCCACGCCGTCCCCCAGCGCGGCCCGGACCCGCGCGGCGACCTGAGCCGCTGGCGCGCTGACCGGCGTACCGGCCAGGGCGTCGTTGATCCGCGCCAGCGCGTCCTCGGGCTCCAGGAAGAAGTCCCCACTGATCTGCGCGCGCAACACCGTGTCGTCCAGAACCTCGAGATCGGCCACCACGAGCTTCCCGCCGGGGACCTTGTACTCACCATGCACGTTTGCCACAACCGGCATCGGCGGATGGTTGTTCCCGGTCGACCGGCCCTAGGGTCGACGGCATGGATGCGATCGGCGAACTCTCCGACCTGGTGTTCGACTGCGCGGATCCGGACCGGCTGGCCGAATTCTGGTCCCAGGTGTTCGGGATGCGGGTGCTGAGGACCGACGCGGACTCCGCGACGCTGGCCGGCACCCGGCGCCCGTTGACGGACACCCTGGACGAGGACCAAGCAGCGTGGCGCATCATGGCCGACCCGGAAGGCCATCCGTTCTGCCTCGTCACGACCCGTTGACCCGGGCCTGGACAGGCGTCAGGCCGTGGTGAAGCGTTCGGCGTTCGGGCCGTTCAGGCGGCCGGGTGGGAGGGTGCGGCCGCAGATCACCATCAGCAGGTCCTGGGCGGTGCCGGTGACCGGGCGGCCGGTGCCCATGGTCCAGTCGAGGTCCGTGGCTTTCAGCTGGACGCCGGTCAGGTCGACGCCGAAGTACTTGAGATGCTTCGGGCCGGCGCCGGCCAGGACGATGGCGAGGCGGTCCAGCGGGACCTGCCGGTCGATGCCGAGGGCAACGGTGATGTCGAGGCCGTGGATGACGTCGTGGGACAGGGCCGCGTCGTACCCGCTGCCCGGGGGCTTCCAGAGATGGTGGATGTTGTCCTCGATGGTCTGGACGAGCTGCTCGGCGGTGAGCGCGGCCGCGTCGGCGCGGGCCAGCTGGTCGGCCATCCGGTGGAACTTGCCGCGGCTCCGGAGCAGCTCGGCGACGATGCGTGCGGTCGAGTAGCGGTACGGCATCACGATGTGCGCCACCAGCTCCCGGACCCGCCAGCCCTCGCACAGGGTCATCCGGTCCCAGTCGTCGGCGGACAGGCCACGCAGTACGGCGGCCAGCTCGGTGCGTTCGGCGGCGATGGCACTCTGGATGTCGGTCATCGGGTTCCTCCTCGTCGACGGTTGTCACCCCACCGACGAACAGGACCGGGCTAGACGGACAGCTGCTCCAGGCGTCGCTGCAGGAACGCCTGCTCGGGTGCGGTCTTCACCAGCTCCAGCGCAGCCCGGTAAGCGGCGGCGGCCTCGGTCGCACGGCCCAGTCGGCGCAGGAAGTCCGCACGGGTCGCCGGGACGAGGTAGTAGCCGTCGAGCCCGTGCAGCTGGTCCAGCAGCTTCAGCCCCACCCCCGGACCGTCGGCCATGCCGATGGCAACGATGCGGTTGAGCTGCACGACCGGTGTCTGCTTCAGCTGGCCGTACAGGGCGGCGATCTGCGGCCAGTCGGTATCGGCCGCGGTCGGCGCAGTCGCATGGCAGGCAGCGATCGCCGCCTGCACCTGGTACGGCCCCGGCCGCCGGCGCTGCAGTGCCGCGTCCAGCAGGTCCGTGGCCTCGGTGATCTCGTCCAGCCGCCAGCGACTCCGGTCCTGGTCCTCCAGCGTCACCAGTACGCCGTCAGGCGCCAGCCGCGTGTCCCGCCGGGCGTTGTGCAGCAGCATCAGCGCGAGCAGCCCGGCCGCCTCCGGCTCGTCGGGCATCAGCCGCACCAGCAGGCGCGCCAGCCGGATCGCCTCCTCGGTCAGCCCGCTGCGCACGAGCTCAGCGCCCGCAGTTGCGGCGTACCCCTCGTTGAACAGCAGATACAGCACAGCCAGTACGGCGGGAGTCCGCTCGGGCAGCAGGTGGTCCGGCGGCACCCGGTACGGAATGCCCGCATGCTTGATCTTCTGCTTGCCCCGCGTGAGCCGCTTGGACATCGCGTCCTCCCCCACCAGGAAGGCCCGCGCGATCTCCGCGGTGGTCAGCCCGGCCAGTGTGCGCAGCGTCAGGGCGACGCGCGTCTCCATCGCCAGCGCCGGGTGGCAGCAGGTGAACATCAGCCGCAGCAGATCGTCCTGAACGACGCTCGCCGGCTCCTGCGGCCACGCCGCACCGTCCGGACCCGCGACACCGTCGGGATCGGTCATCACCGCCACCTCTCGCAGCTTCGCGGACCCGACCGCCTCACGCCGCATCCAGTCGATCGCGCGCCGCCGGGCCGTGGTCGTCAGCCAGGCCCCCGGCTTGTCCGGTACGCCGTCCTCGGGCCAGCGCCGCAGCGCCGCCGCGAACGCCTCCTGCACGCACTCCTCGGCGACCTCCCAGTCGCCGGTGACCCGGATCAGCGTGGCCAGCACCTGGCCCCACTCCTCCCGGAACACGCGGTCCAGCTGCTCGGCGACGCTCATCGGGCACCAGTCATCGGGGCGGACCGGCCACCACCGGCCGGATCTCGATCGTCCCGTACGTCGCCGCCGGGTGCTTGGCCGCGATCTCGATCGCCTCGTCCAGGTCGGCGCAGTCGATCAGCACGAACCCGCCGATCTGCTCCTTGGTCTCCGCGAACGGCCCGTCGGTGAGCAGCACCTCGTCGTCGCGCACCCGCACGGTCGTCGCCTCCCGCGGCGGCCGCAGCCCGGCGCCGCCCTCGACCACGCCGCGAGCCTCCATCTCCTCCGACCAGCCGCCACAACCGTCCATCGCGTGCGCCTCGGCCGACTCGTCCCCGCAGATCATCAACAGGTACTTCACCCGAACTCCTCTCTTCACCTCACCGACGAACAGCATCCACCGTGACGGACACCTCCACCGTACGAGTTGACGACGTCTCCGACGCGAAGCCCGCGACTGCCTACACTTTCGAGTGGTGCACCAGCTTCGCGTCCCCAGGAGGACCGCATGCCAGACCGTAGCCAGACGATCGCTTATCCCGCGCCCGGATCGCGGCCGTCGCGGCGGGGACCGGAGCCGCTGGCGCCGCACGTGATCGTGCTGTTCGGCGCGACCGGTGACCTGGCCAAGCGCAAGCTGCTGCCGGGGCTGGCCTACCTGCAGCAGTCCCGGTTCGCGCCCGACGTACGGATCATCGGTACGGCGACCGAGCAGCTCACCAACGAGGAGTTCCGGGCCCGCGCGCGGCTGGCGGTCGACACCTACGGGATGCACAAGCTCACCGAACAGGAGTGGGAGCAGTTCGCCGACCGGCTGGAGTACGTGGCGCGGGACGCCGGGCCGGCCGGACTCGCCGAGGCGGTGCACAAGGCCGAGGCACTGCTCGGTCCGGACACCTGCCGCCTGCACTACCTGTCGGTGCCGCCGAAGGCCGCGCACTCGGTGATCGAGATGCTGCGCGACGCCGACCTGGTCGACCGGGCCCGGGTGGTGATGGAGAAGCCGTTCGGCGACGACCTGGCCAGCGCGGTCGAGCTGAACAACTTCGTGCACGAGACCTTCGACGAGGAGCAGATCTTCCGGATCGACCACTTCCTCGGCAAGGAGGCGGCGCAGAACATCCTCGCCTTCCGGTTCGCCAACGGCCTGTTCGAGCCGATCTGGAACCGCAACTTCATCGACCACGTCCAGATCGACATCCCCGAGTCGCTCGGCCTGGACCAGCGGGCCACCTTCTACGAGCCGACCGGTGCGTTCAAGGACATGGTCGTCACGCACGTGCTGCAGGTGCTCGCGTTCGTCGCGATGGAGCCGCCGACGGCGCTGGAGCCGCGGGCCATCTCGGAGGAGAAGAACAAGGTCTTCCGCTCGATGCTGCCGATCCAGCCGGCCGACGTCGTCCGCGGCCAGTACAGCGGCTATCGGCACGAGGACGGTGTCGCGCCGGACTCCGACACCGAGACGTTCATCGCGATGAAGGTCGGGATCGACAACTGGCGCTGGGCCGGCGTGCCGTTCTACCTGCGCACCGGCAAGCGGATGGCCGAGGGGATGCGGATCATCTCGATCGCGTTCAAGGAGGCGCCGAAAACGATGTTCCCGGCCGGCTCCGGCGTCGGATCGCAGGGACCGGATCACCTGACCTTCGACCTGGCCGACTCGTCGCGGGTCTCGCTGTCGTTCTACGGCAAGCGGCCCGGGCCGGGGTTCCGGCTGGAGAAGCTGTCGATGCAGTTCTCCACCCAGGAGACGGAATCGGCGGCCGACGTACTGGAGGCCTACGAGCGGTTGATCCTGGACGCGATGCGCGGCGACCACACGCTGTTCACCACCGCCGAGGGCATCGAGTCGCTGTGGGAGAACTCGACGCTGCTGCTCGAGGACCCACCGCCGGTCAAGCCGTACGCGCCCGGCACCTGGGGACCGAACGCGATCCACCAGCTGATCGCGCCGCGGGCCTGGCGGTTGCCGTTCGAACGCGAGTGGCGCGAGAACAAGTCCTAGCTCGGGCGGCGCAGGTCCTCGATCGCCTCGGTCAGCGCGGTCTCCAGGTAGGTGATCCGGCCGGTGGCGACGAGCATCGTCGCGCCGCCGGTGACCGCGGTCAGGATCGCCGTCGCCGCTCGGCTCGGGTCGACCGACGCGTCGATCTCACCCGACGCCCGTGCTGCCTCGACGCCGCGGACCAGGTACTCCAGCCAGCGGTCGAGCAGGTCTTTGACGATCTGCCGCGTGGCCGTACCGCCCGTCCCGAGCTGCCCGGTCAACGCCGACAGCGCACACCCGTCGCGCTGCTCGTCGTAGATCGTGATGACCCGCCGGCGCCAGGCCTGCCACTTGCGCCAGGTGGTGAGATCGCCGAGCTCCGGCAGTTGCTCGGCGATCACCTGATCGGCCTCCCGGCGCGCGACCGCCAGCATCAGGTCGGCCTTGCCGTCGGGAAAGTAGTGGAACAACTGGCTCTTGCTGGTCGCGGTCACGGCGCGGATGTCGTCCAGCCCGACGTTCGCCACACCTTGCTCGCGGATCAGCAGCGCGGCCCCGTCGACGATCCGCTGCCGCGTCGCGGCACCCTTCGCCGTCAGCACCCGCTCCATGCGTTTCAGCCTACCGTCGCCCCGGTCCGGATCCCTGCGCTAGAAGGCCGCGGCGACCGGGATGACGTCGGTGCCGATGCGCTGCAACCGGTCCAGCTGCTGCACGTCCGGGACCGAGCCGATCGCGACCTGGACACCGAGGCCGTGCAGGCGGCCGAGCTCGTCGATCAGCTGCTGGGTCTTCTCGCCGTTCGCGCCGGGGTCGAGCGGCTGGTACACGGTCTTGGTGATCTCGTCGTAGTCGCGGCCGACGGTGTCGCAGTGCTGCCGCAGGACGTCGAGCTTGTGCTCCAGGTCAGGCGTGTTGAACAGGTTGCAGGCCTGCGCGTACTGGGCGACCAGGCGCAGCGTCTTCCGCTCGCCACCGCCGCCGATCATGATCGGCGGATGCGGCCGGCTGAGCGCCTGCGGCACGTTCAGCAGCCGGTCGGCCTGGTAGTGCTTGCCCGCGAACGGCCCGTCGTCGGCGGACCACATCTGCAGCATGTAGCGGACCGTCTCCTCCAGCCGCTCGAACCGCTCGGCCAGCGGCGGGAACGGGAACCCGAGGCCGCGCGACTCCTCCTCGTTCCAGCCGGCGCCGATGCCGAGCATCGCGCGCCCGCCGGACAGCACGTCCAGCGTGGTGACCGCCTTCGCGAGCAGCCCAGGCTCGCGGTAGTGCACACCGCTGATCACGGTCAGCAGCTTGGCGCGCTCGCTGTGCGCCGCCAGGAATCCGAGCGTCGTGTAGGCCTCGAGCATGTCGTTCTCGGTGGGGCCCACGACGCTGATCTGGAAGAAGTGGTCCATCACCGCGAGGTACCCGAAGCCGGCCTCGTCGGCAGTACGGGCGACGGCCGCGAGCTCCGGCCCGAGCATGCTCGCGCCGTTCGGCCAGGTGAAGTCGGGGATCTGCAGACCGATGTCCATGAAAAGTGAGTCCTCTCGTTGCAGTCTGCCACCGGTCAACACCCGAGCGTCCACGATGCTTCCCGATCCGGCCCGGCAATCGGCGAGCGGCGCCGAGTTCGCCGGAGGCCGACCGGACGCGGACCGAACGTGGACCGGTCGTGGACGCGGCGGGCCGATCGCTGATCTGATCGAGCCATGACGACGCACCGGATCGCCCTCATCCCCGGCGACGGCATCGGCCGCGAGGTGGTGCCCGCCGCGCTCGGCGTGCTCGAGGCCGTCGGGCGGCGGCACGCGATCAGCTTCGGGTACGACGAGTTCGACTGGTCCTGCGAGCGGTACCTGGCCGAGGGCTCGATGATGCCGGCCGACGGCCTGGACCGGATCCGCGGCCACGACGCGGTTTTCCTCGGCGCGGTCGGCTTTCCCGGCGTACCGGATCACGTGTCGTTGTGGGGGTTGCTGATCCCGATCCGGCGGCAGTTCCAGCAGTACGTGAACCTGCGGCCGATCCGGGTCTTCGAAGGCCTCGACAGCCCGGTACGCCGCGCGGTCGCGGGCGAGGTCGACCTGGTCGTGGTCCGGGAGAACGTCGAGGGCGAGTACAGCGAGATCGGCGGGCGGATGAGCCGCGGCTTGCCCGAGGAACTCGCGGTCCAGCAGGCCGTGTTCACCCGCGCCGGGGTGACCCGGCTGGTCGACTACGGGCTGGCGCTGGCCGAGCGGCGGCGCGGGTACGGCGAGGCCGCGGCCCGGCAGCGGACCGGCTACGTGACCTCGGCCACCAAGTCGAACGGGATCGTGCACACGATGCCGTTCTGGGACGAGATCGTTGCCGAGCGCACCGAGTTGCACCCGGATGTGCGCTGGGACCAGGAGCACATCGACGCGCTGAGCGCGAAGCTGGTGCTCGATCCCGCGCGGTTCGACGTGATCGTCGCCTCGAACCTGTTCGGCGACATCCTCAGCGACCTGGCCGCGGCCGTTGCCGGCGGCATCGGGATCGCCCCGGCCGCCAACCTCAATCCCGAACGCGACTTCCCGTCGTTGTTCGAGCCCGTGCACGGCTCGGCGCCGGACATCGCAGGGCGCGGGATCGCCAACCCGATCGGCGCGATCTGGACCGCCGCGATGATGCTCGACCACCTCGGCCATCCCGAAGCCGCCGCCGAGGTGGAGACCGCGATCGCCGGCGTACTGGCCGCCCGGGAGGTCCGCACGCCCGATCTCGGCGGGACAGCGACGACGGCGAGCTTCACGCAGGCCGTGCTGGACCAGCTGACCGCGCGGTGATCAGGGCGCGATCTCCAGCGAGATGATCACGTCGTCGGCCAGCGTGAAGCGGTGGATGAGGTCGACCTGGCCGCCGGGGAAGTCGCCTTCCAGGTGGTGGGTGAGCACCCAGTGGGAGTCGTCGAGCTTCTCGGCGTGGGTGAGCTCGGAGGTGTAGGTGTACTCCGAGACGGCGGTCTCGCGCCAGTGCCGGATCTCGTCGTGGCCGGTGTAGGTCTGGCCGTCGTCCAGGACCGTGGCGTCCTCGGCGAAGGCCGGCAGCAGGTCGTGGAAGTTCGCCTTGCGCCCGGGCTGGGTCTCGCGCAGGTACGCCGTGATCGCGTGCGGCAGGTGCTTGACGGTCTCGGCGACGGTCGGGTCGGGCGGGGTCGGGATGGTCATCGGCTGCCTTCCGTGGAGAGGGTGAAGGTGGCGCGACCGAACGGCCGGCCGTTGATCTGCAACTCCAGGGCGTGCTCGCCGGGGTAGTACCGGCGAGTGGAGATCGGCTTGAACGAATGCCGCTTGGCCAGCCGGATCGACTCGCCGGGGGCCAGCGTGCGGGTGGTGAGCTTGAAGACCTTGGGCGCGAGCGTGCCGTTGGCCTTGACGTGGTGGACGACGTAGTCGATCGCCAGGCGTACCTCGTCGGCGCCGTGGTTGCGCGCGTCGAAGGAGAACTCGAGGGACTCCCCCACGGTGACGCCGTCGGTCGACAGCGCCGGGCCGTCGACGGTGAGGCCGGCCGGTGGGGCGTAGCCGAGCAGCGCGAGCGCGTCGGGGTCGCCGGCTTTGATCAGCGTGCGGAGTGCGTGCCGGACGAGCTGCGGAGTCGTCGGCGCGGGGTCGTCGAGCCAGGCGGCCGCGACCTGTACGGCGAGAGCGGGGTCGGCGCGGCTGACGTCGTTGAGGTGGTTGGCGACCGAGCGGCGCACGTACGACGAGTCGTCGCGACGGAGGGCGTCGAGGATCGGGCGGGTGACGGCGGGGCGGGCGAGGATATCGCGGACCTGCTTGGCCCAGGGCAGACGTGGACGGGTGCCTTCGGTGGCGAGGCGGCGGACGTGTTCGTCGGGGTGGTCGGTCCAGGTGGTGACGATCGCGAGGGTGCGGTCGAGGTCGGCCGAGAGAAAGGTCCGCAATGCGAACTCGGCGGTGAGGCGAGGAGTGAGCAGCGCGAGCAGCTCGAGCCCGCGCTCGAAGTCCGCCGGGTGAGCGGAGGCGGACGGGGATCCGGCGGTGGTCGCCGACGCGGATCCGGCAGTCGCGCCGGCGGTGACGGCTTCGCCGGCGACCGCTTCGGTCGCTCGGACCGCGACGGCTTCGGTGACCGGCCAGATCATCCAGCCGGTGAAGTCTTCGCGCGTCAGGGCGGCCCGGAACAGCTCGTCGACCGGCTCGAAGCCTGGCGGCAGATCGGCGAGCAGCGCGTCGCGAACCAGCCGGCCGCGCTCGCTGAACGTCGTACCGGGCAGGGCCGCCGGAGCGGCGCGCAGAGCCGTCAACCGCAGCGCCGGATCGACCTCGTGCAGGATCGACCCCAAGGCCGCCACCGAGCTGGTGCTGAGCATTTCTTCGGCGGTCGGCACGCGTCTCCCTGGTGGTCGGGCGGCCCTCGACGAGCCGCTGAGACCGAGCGTACGAGCCGCCACCGACAACCCCGCTCCCCCACCGCCCGGCAGCCGGTCACTAGGCTCCGCGGCATGGAGATCTTGGTGATCGGGATCGGGGCCGGGGATCCGGACCACCTGACCCTGCAGGCGGTGCGGGCGGTGGAGCGGGCCGACGTGTTCTTCGTGCTCGACAAGGGCGAGGTCAAGCAGGAGCTGGTGGACCTGCGGACCGAGATCCTCCAGCGGCACGCGCCGGAGGCGAAGGTCGTCGTGGGCCGCGACCCCGACCGGGACCGGACGAGTTCGGCGTACGTCGAGTCGGTGGACGACTGGCGGCGGCGCCGGGCCGACGTGTGCGCCGGCATGATCGAGCGCGAGTTGACCGGCGACCAGGTCGGCGCGTTCCTGGTCTGGGGCGATCCGTCCCTCTACGACAGCACGCTCGCGATCCTCGAGGACATCCAGGCACGGGGTGAGCTGACGTTCGGTGTCGAGGTGATCCCGGGCATCAGCAGCGTCTCTGCGCTCGCCGCCCGGCACCGGATCGGGCTGAACCAGGTGGGCAAGCCGATCCAGGTGACCACCGGCCGGCGGCTCGCGCAGAGCTGGCCGGACGGGGTCGACGACGTCGTGGTGATGCTCGACGCCCAGACCGCGTTCACCGCCCACACCGACCAGGATGCGGACATCTACTGGGGCGCCTACCTCGGGACGCCGGACGAGCTGCTGGTGTCCGGCAAGCTGTCCGAGGTGGCCGCCGAGATCGAGCAGGTCCGCGCCGAGGCCCGCGAGCGCAAGGGCTGGATCATGGACACCTACCTGCTGCGCCGCAACCACCGCTAGCGTTCACTCGCCGCGCGCACCGTCGATCAGCTCGCGCAGGATGTCCAGGTGGCCGAGATGCCGCGCCGACTCCTGCAGTACGTCGGTGAGGATCCGCTCGACCCTGACCGGCTCGTCGCCGCCCGGCACGAAGGCTGACCAGTCGGCCGTGGCCAGGGTCTGCTGGGAGCGGGCCCACTCGTCGTCGTACGCGGAGATCACCGAGGCGATCGTCTCGTCGGGACCGATCCGGAACTCGAAGTCGTAGTCGTCGGACCGCCACAGCGACGGCAGCTCCTGGCCGCCGATCCGGCGCTGGACGTGCTCGCGCTGGACGGCTGTCAGGTGCTTGACCAGACCGAGCGGACTCATCGCCGGGGACGTCGGCAGCGGCGTCGCGCGGGCCTGCTGCTCGTCCAGCCCGTCCAGCTTGTTGACGGCGGTGGTGTGAACGGCCTGCAGAAAGCCGAGCACGGACTCGCGCAGCGTGGCATCGGCGGCGGGCCACGGGCGGTCGCGCAGAGGCATGGTCAGGCCTTCGTCCAGTTCGCACGGGTCGGAGTGACCACCGTAGTACCAGGACGGCGCGAAACCGCCGGAGTTGCTGCTGGCAACCAGCTGGAGTGGTGGCATGTCTGGTGCTGCATTGGTACGTACGCCGGTGTTCCGGTGGCTCGGCGTCGTGGCGGTGACACTGGGGATCTTCTCGATCGTCACCGTCGAGATCCTGCCGATCGGGCTGCTGACGCCGATCGGCCAGGACTTCGGTCTTTCGCCCGGCCGGACGGGATGGCTGATGACGGCGCCCGGACTGGTCGCGGCCGTGGCGGCTCCGGTGGTGACCGTGACGACCGGGCGGGTCGATCGCAGGCTGATGCTCGGGGTGCTGATGGTCGTGCTGGCCGGAGCTGACGTCCTGGCGGCGGTGGCCGACGTGTACTGGCTGGAGCTGGTGTCACGGGTGCTGGTCGGGCTGGTGATCGGCGGGTTCTGGTCGATCGGGGCCGGGCTGGCGGGGCGGCTGGTGCCGGAGCATCAGGTCGGACGCGCGACCGCGGTGATCTTCTCGGCCGTGCCGCTGGGGTCGGTGCTCGGCGTACCGGCGGGAACGTGGCTCGGCGAGCTCGGTGGGTGGCGGCTGCCGTTCGTGGTGCTCGGTGGGCTGAGTGTGCTGGTGCTGATGGCGTTGGTGGTCTTCGTGCCGCCACTGCCGGCTGAGCAGGTCACCAGACTTGCGGTGCTGTGGGAGGTGCTGCGGCTCAGGCAGACGCAGGTCGGGCTGGTGGCGACCTGTCTGATCGTGGTCGCTCACTTCGGCACCTACACGTACGTGACGCCGTTCCTGCGCGACGTGACCGGTGTCCGGCCGGAGCTGATGAGCACCTTGCTGCTGGTCTACGGGGTCGCGGGGCTGGTGGGGAACGCGGTGGCTGGTCTGACTGTCGACCGGTGGCTGCGGCTCACCTTCGGCGGCGCGGCCTGCATGCTGGCGCTGGCAACGCTGCTGCTGCCGTTGGCCGGCCGGACGACGCTCGGCGCGGCCGGACTGCTGGTCGTGTGGGGACTCGCGTACGGCGCGGTGCCGGTCTCCTCGATGAGCTGGTTCGCCGCGGCGGCTCCGCAGGCTCGGGAGGCGGCGACCGTGCTGTTCACCTCGTCGTTCCAGGCGACGCTGTCGGCCGGCGCGCTGGTGGGCGGCCTGTTGCTCGACCGGACGACGGTGTCGGTCGTGATGGTGGCCGGCGGGCTGACCGCCTTGCTGATGGTGGGAGTGCTGGCGCTGGAGTCCGTGACGCAGAACACAGGGGGTGGGCGGGACGTAGCATCACGGCTGTGACCAGCGCTGGGAGGAGTGAACCGGACCGCTGTCCTGGCGTGCTCTCCGTGCATCAGGCGGCTGACGGTGGGCTGGCCCGCGTGCGGCTGCCGGGCGGCGTGGTGAGCCCTGCGCAACTGCGCGTACTCGCCGCCGCCTCCGCTGACCTCGGCGACGGGAACCTGGAGCTGACCTCGCGGGGCAACATCCAGATCCGCGCCCTGCGGCCCGGAGCACCCAAGGAACTCTCCGACCGCCTGTACGACGCCGGTCTGCTCCCGTCGCTCACTCACGAGCGCGTCCGCAACATCCTCGCCTCTCCCCTGTCCGGGCTCGACCAGCACAGCCAGTACGACGTACAGCCGCTGGTGGCCGCCCTGGATCGCAACCTCTGTGCGACTCCACGATTGGCGGAGCTGCCGGGACGGTTCCTGTTCACGCTGGACGACGGGCGTGGCGACCTGGCCGCCATCGGCGCTGATGTCGGTGTGCGGTTCACGGGTGCTCAGGCGGCCCTGCTGCTGGCCGGTGAGGACACCGGAGTGCGGCTCAGCCCCGCGGATGCTCCGCGCGTGATGCTGCAGGCGGCTGAGGCGTTTCTGGACGAGCGGGAGGCGCAGCAGTCGGCTGCGTGGCGGCTGGGCGAGCTGACCGACGGGGTGCTCGAAGTGCTGAGCAGACTGGGCTACAGCAAGTCAGCTGGACAGTCGGCACCACAAGGCGAGGCTGTGCGGGCTGGGATGCATGGCCCGGAGTTGCTGGTGGCCACCGTGCCGCTGGGAAGTCTCGGCCAGGAACAGGCTGCTGCACTGGCCGACGCGGTACAGCTGCGGGTCACCCCTTGGCGGTCCGTCGTCGTGGTCGGCGGAGACGTCGACCGGCTCGTGGCAGCAGGCCTCGTGGTGGACGAGGAGTCGCCGTGGAACCGGATGACCGCCTGCGCGGGCCGTCCCGGCTGCGGAAAGGCGTTGGCCGACGTACGGCGGGACGCGCGGCGGGTGGCTGCGATGGTGCCGTCCGGGCGGCGGCCGGTGCACTGGTCTGGTTGTGAGCGGCGGTGTGGGCAGCCTGCGGGAGACTTCGTGGACGTGCTCGCGCTGACCGACGGGTACTCGGTCGACGGCTCTGCCGCCGTGACCGCCGAGCAGAGTGTGATGAGGATGCGGTGAGCCAGTACGAGTACGAGACCGACGGGGCCGAGATCTACCGGCGGTCGTTCGCGACGATCCGGGCCGAAGCCGCGCTCGGAGCCCTGCCGCCGGACGTGGCGCAGGTCGCCGTCCGGATGATCCATGCCTGCGGGATGACAGATCTGGTGGCCGACCTGGCCTGGTCGACCGGCGTGGTGAAGGCCGCCCGGGAGGCCTTGCGGCAGGGGGCACCGATCTTCTGCGACGCGGCGATGGTCGCGGCCGGGGTCACCCGGCGGCGGTTGCCCGCGGACAACGAGGTCGTCTGCACGCTCAGCGACCCGCGCGTGCCCGAGCTGGCCCAGCAGTTGCGGACCACACGCAGCGCCGCCGCGCTCGACCTCTGGATCGACCGGCTGGAAGGGTCGGTTGTTGCCGTGGGCAACGCTCCGACGGCGTTGTTCCGGCTGCTCGAGCTGATCGAGGCCGGTGCGCCGAAGCCGGCCGCCGTCCTGGGCATCCCGGTCGGCTTCATCGGTGCGGCCGAGTCAAAGGAAGCGCTCGCGGCCAACGACCTGGGGCTGGAGTACCTGGTCGTCCGTGGGCGCCGGGGTGGCAGTGCGATCAGCGCCGCCGCCATCAACGCGATCGCTAGTGAGGAAGAGTGACCGGACGGCTGTGGGGTGTCGGGCTCGGCCCGGGCGACCCCGAACTGGTGACCGTGAAGGCCGCCCGACTGATCGGCGCCGCGGACGTGATCGCGTTCCACAGTGCGCGGCACGGCCGGAGCATCGCCCGGTCGGTCGCGGCGCCGTACCTGCGCGACGGTCAGCTCGAGGAACACCTGGTCTACCCGCTGACCACCGAGACGACCGATCACCCCGGCGGCTACCAGGGCGCGATGGACGACTTCTACGCCGAGTGCGCCGCGCGGCTGGCCGCGCACCTCGACGCCGGCCGGGACGTCGTCGTACTGGCCGAGGGTGACCCGCTCTTCTACGGCTCCTACATGCACATGCACAAGCGGCTGACCGACCGCTACGACTGCGAGGTGGTGCCGGGTGTGACGTCGGTCAGCGCGGCCGCCGCCGTCCTGGGCCGGCCGTTGTGCGAACGCGACGAGATCCTGACCGTGCTGCCCGGCACGCTGCCGCCGGACATCCTCGCGCAGAAGCTGCGGGAGACCGACGCGGCCGCGGTGATGAAGCTCGGGCGCACCTTCGGCAACGTGCGCGAGGCGTTCGAGCTGGCCGGTCGCGCCGACGAGGCCTGGTACGTCGAACGCGCGACCACCGATGCGCAGCGGACGCTGCCGCTGGCCGATGTCGACCCCGACTCCGTGCCGTACTTCTCGCTGGCCCTGCTGCCGAGCCCGATCAACAACACCTTCGCGACGCCGGTCACCGGCCGGCCGCTGGAGGAAGGTTCCGTCACGGTGGTCGGCCTCGGACCGGCCGGCCCCGAGTGGATGACGCCGGAAGTTCGCGCCGCTCTGGCCAACGCCGACGACGTGATCGGCTACGGCCCGTACGTCGACCGCCTGCCCGACCGGGCCCGGCAGCGCAAGCACCCCTCGGACAACAAGGTGGAGTCCGAGCGCGCCGCCTTCGCGCTCGACCTGGCCCGCAAGGGATCGCGCGTCGTGGTCGTGTCCTCCGGCGATCCCGGCGTCTTCGCGATGGCCAGCGCGGTCACCGAGGTCGCCGCCGAGCCCGAGTACGCCGACATCGCCGTCCGGGTCCTGCCCGGCATGACCGCCGCCCAGGCCGTCGCCAGCCGCGCCGGTGCTCCACTCGGCCACGACTACTGCGTGCTGTCGCTGTCGGACCGGCTCAAGCCGTGGGACGTGATCGCCGCCCGCCTGACCGCCGCCGCGACGGCGGACCTGGCGATCGCGATCTACAACCCGGCGTCCAAGTCGCGGACCTGGCAGGTCGCCGCGACCCGCGACCTGCTGCTCGAGCACCGCGACCCCGGTACGCCGGTCGTGGTCGGCCGCGACGTCGGCGGAGCGAGCGAATCGGTCACGATCACCACGCTCGGCGAGCTCGACCCGGCCACGGTCGACATGCGCTGCCTGCTGCTGATCGGGTCGTCACAGACCCGCTCGGTCGATCGTCCGGCCGGGTCGCTGGTGTTCACTCCGCGTCGCTATCCGCAAGGGGCCGGTTAAGTCTGCCGGTCGAAGGAATGAGTCACGCACTCCTTGGGTAGGCCCCGGAACGAGGCGCCCCTGTGAGGAGACAGTTGTGGTCCAGCCGTACGAAGACTCCGGCACACTGACCGACCTGCGACCCGACGAGAGCACGCAGCGCTACGAGGAGGCGCGGGCCGCGGCGCACCGGGCGATGACGAACGTCCGGCTCGTTCCGGACCCGCCGGAAGCCGAGCCGGAGTTCGGGACCGAGCGGCCGGCGTACCGGGGCTTCAAGGCCGGCGCCGCGTTCTTCGGCTGGCTGATCGCCTTGTCGATGACGGTGTTTTTCGTCCTGGTCGTCGCCGGCCTCGGTGGCGTGGCCGGCTACGTCCTCGACTTCACAGCGGCCGACGCTCGGCGGCGCCCGACCGAGGTCGCACTGGCCGCGGCGATCGGGGTGACCGTCGTACTGAGCCTCGCCTACTTCTGCGGCGGCTACGTCGCGGGCCGGCTGGCCCGGTTCGACGGGAAGCGGCAGGGCGTCGGCGTCTGGCTGATCACGGTGCTGGTGGGGGTGTTCGTCGCGGGGATCGGCGCCGCACTGAACGTCTGGTACGACGCGGTCGGCCGCCTCGACCGTTCGGACCTGCCGCTGCGCGTGGGCACGCTGGATCCGGATCTTCTCCGGTACGGCGCCCTGGCGACCGCCGGCGCGATCGTGCTGCTCACGCTGGTCTGCGCGATCCTCGGCGGCGGGGCCGGCCGGCGCTTCCACGACAAGATCGACCGCGAGCTGGACTGAGCCGGTCGCGTCCGCGGGGTCCGCTGCGCGAGAGCGTGAGCTCGCAGTGCGGACGCAGCGCATGGGTGGGCGCACGGAGGGTACGAGTGGTGAGAGACGGGGCTGTCCTTGTGAGGAGAACTGCCATGGTCCAGCACTACCGTGACGACACCGACACGAGCGTCGGTCCGCCCGCGCAGCGCTTCACCGCCGACCGTACGGCGACCCAGCCGGTCGTCGAGAACGGACCGGCCGACGACCGCAAGCCGCTGCACCGGGCCAATGTGAAGACGTCCACCGAGGGCGAGGTGAACCCGGTCTACCGCGGGTTCAAAGCCGGCTCGGCCTTCTTCGGCTGGCTGATCGCGGTCGGCCTGACCGTGCTGCTGACCGCGATCGTCGGCGCGATCGCCGCGGCGGTCGACTACGCCGTCAGCATCGACCGCGGGATCTTCGACGAGCAGGCCGGCACGGTGGGCATCGTGTCCGGCGCGCTGCTGCTCCTGGTCCTGGCGATCGCTTACTACAACGGCGGCTACGTCGCCGGCCGGCTCGCGCGCTTCGACGGCGCGCGCCAGGGCTTCGGCGTCTGGGGCATCGGCGTCGCGGTGACGCTGATCGTCGCCGGGATCGGGGCGCTCGCCGGTTCGCAGTACGACGTACTGGAGCGGGTCAACCTGCCGTCCGTGCCGATCGCCGAGGCGGACCTGACCAGCGGCGGGCTGATCCTCGGTGCCGCGGTGCTGGTCGTGACGCTGCTGGCCGCGGTGATCGGCGGCAAGGCCGGTCAGCGCTACCACCACCGGATCGACCACAGTTTCCACTGATCCATCGAGACGCCGGGTCCTCCCCCCGCCCGGCCTCTCACCCTCCCCCCGCAGCGGGGAAGCCGGCCCTCCCCCGGCTTCCCCGCTTTCTCTTTCCCGTTGCGTCCGAAGAACTGAGGCCGATAGCGCACGCTTCTTCGGACGCGAGCAACTGCGCTCGCCGGACGCGATCGCGGAGCAGTGGGACGGCGGAGCGGAGCAGTGGGACGGCGGGGCGGAGCGGTGGGACGGCGGGGCGGATCGGGGTGATCCGGCGTTCGGGTAGCGGTGGTGCCGGCCGGTCGCGGCGGACAGGATCGAGGGCATGCCGGATCGGAGTGTCTTGGTGATCGGCGGCACCAGCGGGATCGGTGCCGCCGCCGCGCTGCGGCTGGCGCGCGACGGGGCGAGCGTGGTCGCGGCCGGGCTGAACCCGCAGGCGGCTCCGGCGGAGCTCCGTCAGGTGGCGGAGTTGCGCGCGCTCGACCTGCGCTCACCGACCGAGCTCGAGGACCTCGTCACGTCGTACGACGCGCTCGACGTACTGGTCAACGCCGCCGGGATCATCCGCCGCGGCGACGAGCACCGGCCGGAGGTGTTCGCCGAGGTGCTGGCGATCAATCTCACCGGCGCGATGCGTGCTGCCGAGGCCGCGCACGACGCGCTCGCCGTCCGCGGGGGCTGCGTGGTCAACGTCGCCTCGATGCTGAGCTTCTTCGGCGGCCCGCTGGTCCCGGCGTACAGCGCGAGCAAGGGCGGCATCGTGCAGCTGACCCGCTCGCTCGCGGTCGCCTGGGCAGCCGACGGGATCAGGGTGAACGCCGTCGCGCCCGGCTGGATCGCCACCGACCTGACCGCCGCCCTGCAGGCCGACCCGGCGGCGACCGAACGGATCCTCGGCCGCACCCCGATGGCCCGCTGGGGTACGCCGGCCGAGGTGGCCGGCGCGATCGCGTTCCTCACCGGTCCCGACGCGGGCTTCGTCACCGGCGCCGTCCTGCCCGTCGACGGCGGCTATCTCAGCGCCTGAAGGAGAACTCCCATGAGCCAGATCCCCATCTCCGACGCCGTCCCTCTGGAGATCGCCGTCCAGGCCGTTCCCGACGACGACCGTCTGTGGGTCCCGCAGGCCCCCGACGTGTGGTTCCGTCCGCTGATGCTGAACACGATCACCGGCCAGTGGTGCAACCTGCTCAAGGTCACCCGCGCCGGCATCGTCTCGCGCCACCGCCACCCCAGCGCGGTCTTCGGCTACGTGATCAAGGGCAAGTGGCAGTACGACGAACACGACTGGGTCGCCGAGACCGGCTCCTTCGTCTACGAGCCGCCCGGCGAGATCCACACCCTGCGCGTGCCCGAGGACACCGGCGAGATGATCACGTTCTTCAACATCTCCGGCGCGATGATCTACGTCGACGCCGAAGGCCACCAGACCGGCTACGAGGACACGTTCACCAAGATCCAGCTCTGCCGCGACCACTACGCCGCCAACGGCCTGGGCGCCGACTACGTCGACCAGTTCATCCGCTGACCGCCGCGTCAGGTCGGCGGGTCGATCGCGGTGACGGTGTCGATCACGGCGGTCAGCGCCGGGGTGCGGGGGCGGTCGCGGTGCAGGAACAGGGCGACCTGGCGCTCGACGCCCGCGTCGTGAATCGGAACCAGGCGGACGCCGTCCAGGTTTGCCGTGGTGACGGCGAGGGCGTTGGTGACTCCCGTGCCGAGGCCATGGCGGACCAATGACAGCAGGGTTTGCGGCTGATTCGTGCGGTAGACGCTGACCGGGCTCAGACCGGCCGAGGCGAACGCCAGATGCGACTCGAACTGGCGGCCGCCGGAGGACTCACCGATCGAGATCAGCGGGAGGGTGGCGAGCTCCGCGAGGCCGATCGAGGGCTGCGTGGCCAACGGGTGCTGGGCCGCGAACACGGCGACGAGCGGCTCGCGCCACAGGACGCGGTGTTCGAGGGACTCGGAGACCACGAGCGGGTGAACCGGGCGGATCGCGAGGTCGATCTCACCCTGGACGAGCGCGCGTTCCAGCTCGATGCTCGGGCCCTCGACGAGCAGCAGGCGGACTTCCGGCATCCGGACGGCGACCTGCGGGAACAGCCAGGCGGCCGCGCTCGGGTACGTACCGAAGCGGACCTGCCCGCGCACGGTCGACAACTCGCCGAGCCGGTGCAGGATCTCCTCGGCCGCCGGCAGCAGCGCCCGTCCCTCCGGTGTCAATGCGACCGGATGCGCGGTCCGGTCGAACAGTTGCACGCCCAGCGCCTTCTCCAGCTCGGCGACGTGCTCGCTGATCCGCGACTGCCCGCGGAACACGGCCTTCGCAGCCGCTGAGAACCCGCCGTACCGGGCGACGGCGACGAAGCTCACCACCCAGTCCAGCCGGTAGCCGTACGCCGTGGTCAGGTCCATGGCAGGAGGTTATCCGGGAAGACATCGCTCTGCCGGTGGCGTTGAACCTGTTGTGGATACCCAAGTCGTGGTGATCGGGGCCGGCCAGGCCGGGCTGTCGGCGGCGTACCACCTGGTCCGGATGGGTTTCACGCCGTACGACGAGGTGGTGGTCCTGGACCGCAACGACGCACCGGGCGGCGCCTGGCAGCACCGGTGGGACTCGCTCACCATGAACGACGTGCACGGCATCGCCAACCTGCCCGGAGCGGAGGTGCCGCCGAGCATCGGGGCCGAACGGGCGAACGTGTTCGTGCCGCGCTACTACGCCGACTACGAGGCCCGCTTCGAGCTGCCGGTCGTGCGGCCGGTCGTCGTCGAGAACGTGCGCGAGGTGGACGGGCGGTTCGTGCTGACCACCGACCACGACACCTACACGGCCGACGCGATCGTCAACGCGACCGGCACCTGGAACCGGCCGTTCATCCCGTGGTACCCGGGCATCGAGACCTTCCAGGGACGGCAGCTGCACACCGCCGACTACAACGGCGCCGGGGAGTTCACCGGGCAACACGTGCTCGTCGTCGGCGGCGGCGCGTCCGCCGTCCAGCTGCTGGCCGAGATCTCCGAGGTCGCGACGACGACGTGGGTGACCCGGCGCGAGCCGGTGTGGCGCACCGACGAGGAGTTCGGGCCGGAGCTCGGGCGGAAGATCATCGCGAAGGTCGAGGAACGGGTGCGCGCCGGGTTGCCGCCGCGGAGCGTGGTGAGTGTGACCGGGTTGCAGCTGCGGCAGCAGGAGCGCGCGGCGTACGAGCGGGGTGTTTACACGCGCTTGCCGATGTTCGAGCGGATCACGCCGTACGGCGTGGTGTGGGCCGACGGGCGCGAGCAGAAGGTCGACGCGATCCTGTGGGCGACCGGATTCCGCGCCGACCTCGGCCACCTGGCGCCGTTGCACCTGCGCGAGCCGTCCGGCGGCATCAAGATGGACGGCACCCACACCGTGCTCGATCCGCGCATCCACCTGGTCGGCTACGGCCCGTCCGCCAGCACCATCGGCGGCAACCGCGCCGGCTTCGCCGCGGCCCGCGAGCTGCGTGACCTGCTGCATCCGAAGGTGCTCACACCAGCTGACTGACTTCCGCGGGCTCCCACTGCCGGTGCCGCCGGACCGCGACGGGGATCAACGCGCCCGCCGCCAGAAAGATCGTGGCCGTGAGCAACCACCCCGGCCAGCCCCAGCTGACCGCGACGACGGTGAGCACGACCGGAGCGACCAGATCGCCGACCTGCGTACCCATCGCGTACGCCCCTTGGTACTGCCCCTGCCCGCCGGGCGGCGCCAGCTCGAAGCTGATTCCCCAGCCGCCCGCGGACTGCAGCATCTCCCCCAGCACGTGGACCAGCGCGGCAACGACCAGTAGTCCGATCGTGACAGCACCCGACGTGACGTCGGTGAGGGCCAGCACCGCACAGGCCAACGCCAGCAGAAATCCCGCCCGGCGTCCGGCCCGGGCCGCGCCCGCCAACTGTTCGGTGCCTCGGGCAACGCGGAGCTGCAGCAGGATCACCGAGACCGCGTTGACCACCAGCAGCACCGAGATCAGCCAGGTCGGCGCATCTGTTGCCGTCGCCACCCAGAGCGGGATCGCGACCTGGGCCATCGCGTTGTGCATGCTGAGCAGTCCGTCGAGCGCGACGAACGCCAGGAACGGACGATCCTTGAGCGCGGTCAGCGCCGACGGTCCGGCCGCCGAGGGCACCGGCGGCACCCGGGTCATCCCCCACTGCACCAGCCCCGCCGTCACCACGTACGTCGCGGCGTTGGCCAGCAGCGCGATCAGGTAGACCTCGCGCTGGTCGACCGCCAGCACGATGCCGGCGAGCGCCATCCCGACGCCCATCCCGATGTTCGTGGTCACCCGGAGCAGTGCGCGCGTCCGGACCCGCTGGTCGGCCGGGACCAGTCCGGCGATCAGCGCACCCTTCGCGCCGCGCTGTCCCGAGTCCGCGATCGCGGTCACCCCGACCACCGCCACGAACAGACCGAACGAGCGGATCTGAGTGAGCGCGGTCATCGTGACGGCCTGCAGCAGCAGGAAGCCGACGTACGCGCGGTTCGGTCCGAGGCGGTCGGCGACGATGCCGAGCGGCGTACTGGCGACGAGGCCGACCAGTCCGGCGATGGTGAGGCCGAGGCCGACCTCGCCGACCGAGAGGCCGGCGGCCCGGGTCAGGTAGAGCGCGCCGACGGCGGCGTACACGCCGTTGCCGAAGGTGTTGACGAGCGTGGCGACCACCAGCCGGCGGACCTCGGGCGGGAGGGAAGCAGTCATGCCGTCAGCCAACCGCGGTCGCTGTCGGACCGGCGGTGGATTGACCGAATCCGTCAACGCATCACGAGGTCGAGCAAATCTGTGCCGAGGGCACGCATCACCTGCTCGTCCAGCCGGTACGCGACGAACCGCCCCTGCCGCTCGGCCGTCACCAGCCCGGCACGGGTCAGCGCCCGTAGATGCCGGGTGACCTGAGTCGAGTTGAGTCCCCAGAGCGCGGCGATCTCTCCGGCGGTCCGCGGTTCGCTGGCCACCGCACGGCAGATCTGCAGACGGTCCGGGGCCGCCAGCGCCTCCAGCCGGGTCCGCACCACCTGAGCAGCCGGTACGCCGGTCCGCTTAGCCGCCGCCGGGTAGATCACCGTCAGCGGCTCCCCCGGCACCTCGCCGAGGAACACGTGCGGCGCGATGAAGTTGCTCGGCACCAGCAGCACGGACCGCGCCGCGAGGTCGATCCGCTTGTTCTGCACCTTCTGGACGACCACGCTGTCGGCGTCGCGCGGGTGGACCGCGCCGTCGAGCGATCGCAGCATCGCGGCGACGCCGTCGCGCACCGCCAGGTCCCGGTCCTGCCGGCCACGCGCGGCCAACTGGTCGCACGACGCGGTCCAGAGCTCGCCGAACCACTCATGCCAGCAGGAGTCGAGCAGTGCCAGGAACCGCGCGACCGGCTCGGCCGGGTCGGTCAGCAGCGACTCCACCAACGCCTCGACCTCGCGGCCACGGCTGCGCGCCCACCGGCGTACGGCGTCGGCATCGGTGGTCCGGGAGCTCAGCGGCCGGCCACGCAAGGGACGGACGAGATCAGCGGCCAGGTCTTCCGGCGTACGGGCGCGCAGGCTGTCCAGTTCGTCCTGCCAGGTCGGCAGGCCGGTCGCGGCACTGGTGGCGAAGAAGCGGGCGCGAACAGCGCGGACCGTCCAGGTCCAGGCGGCCAACTCCTTGCGCAGCGGCTTGCTCAGCTGAACGCCTTCGGCCCAGGCGGTCCGGTCGTGATGCCGTGGCTCGGCCAGCACGTGCAGCGCACAGCCGAGCTCGATCAGCGGCGAGGCGACATGCCGGATCCGCTCAGGATCCAGCTTGCCGAGACCCGCCAGAACAGTCGGCACTCAGCCCCGCAGCCGGAACAGCAGCTCGGTCTCCCACTGGTCGAGGTCGGGGACCTCCATCGGGTCGGACTTGTAGACCTCCAGCCGCGCGGTCCAGCGGTCACCGTCCGCGTCCCACTCCAAACCTTCCTGCTTGGCCCAGGCCAGCAGATCACCGGTCGCCTGGTACAAACCGTCGGGATGCCCGTGGTGGGTGTGGCTGACATAGCGCCCGGCCGGCAGGACGCCGGTCACGATCTCGCCTTCCCCGGTGTGCCGCTCCTCGACCGGAACCCCGATCTCGATCACCAGGCCGTTGTCCATGTCGACCACGTCGTACTTGAAGAACAGCGCGTCGACCGGCGTGATCCCGCGCGCGGCCAGCCAACTGAAGACCTCGCCGCCACGCTCGGCGAAGGCACTGATCTCGTTCATCTGCACGGTGCCCCGCACAGCGACGTACGGCTGCTCTGCTCGCTCGACGATCTCCGGCATGGCCACTCCCTGGTCAGCAGGTGCTTGCTGCTGCCACGCTACGACTCCGTCGGGGCCAGGGCCTGCTGGAGACCCCCGGCCTGCGGCGCCGGACGCTGGAGATCGCTCGCTGGGATGCGCTGAAACTCGGCATTGCCGTCCGCGCGATTCGGGCGTGTACTGCTGGTGGGAAAGGGGTTGTCATGAGGCGGCTCGCAGTGTGGACGGCGGCTGGGGCGCTGGTGGTGGGAACGGCCGGTACGGCGCAGGCCGAGCCGGCGACCGGGGTGGCCTACCCCGCGGGGGCCACCGCGACGCGGGTGACCGGGTGGGCGTTCGACACCTGTACGGCGCCGACCGTGGCGCAGATGGCGGCGTGGAAGAGTTCGCCGTACCGGGCGGTGGGGATCTACATCGGCGGCGGGAACCGGAGCTGCGCGCAACCCCAGCTCACCGCGAGCTGGGTCAGCGCGGTCACCAAGCAGGGTTGGCGATTGATCCCGATCTACCTGGGCTGGCAGGCGACCTGCACGCACCGGACCAGAGCGCTGAAGATGTCGTCGTCGACGGCAACGGCCGCGGCCCAGGCGCGCGGGTCGGCGTCCGACGCGGTGACCAAGGCCCGGGCGCTCGGACTGGTCGGCGGCAGCGCGATCTACGGCGACATGGAGCACTACGACCTGGGCAACGCGAGCTGCCGGGCCGCCGTCCTGAGTTACCTGTCGGCGTGGACCAAGGAACTGCACCGGCACGGCTACCTGTCGGGGGTCTACGCGCATCAGGACAGCGGCGCGCGCCACCTGGCCGAGGTCTACAACAGCACGGCGTACGCGCGACCGGACGCGCTGTGGATCGCCCGGTGGGACAAGAACACCGGGCTGTTCAACTGGCCGACCGTTCCCAATGCCTACTGGGCTTCCGGCCAGCGGGCCAAGCAGTACTGGGGGGATCACAACGAGACCTACGGCGGGGTCACGCTGAACATCGACAGCGACCGTTTCGACGCGCCGGTCGCTTCGGTGGGCTTCGCGTACTCCACCAAGACCGCCCTGAGCGCGCGCAGCGGACCGTCCACCAGTCACCCGGTCGTCGCGACGTACGGCGCCGGTGCCGGGCTCAGGATCGTCTGCCAGACCTACGGCACCAAGGTCGGCACGACCACCGTCTGGAACAAGCTGACCTCAGGCGCCTACGTCACCGACTACTACGTCAACACCCCGTCGAACACGACCTACTCCTACCCGATCCCGGGCTGCGCCCTGCCGTACCAGACCACCACGTCGCTCAGCCGACGCAGCGGTCCTGGTACGTCGTACGGCGTGGTCGGCACCTTGCCCACCGGCTCGCTCGCGTGGATCACCTGCCAGCGCGCGGGCAGCAAGGTCGGTACGACGTCGGTGTGGAACCGGCTGACCGACGGGAGCTACGTCACCGACTACTACGTCGCCACTGGGAGCAACACGACCTACACGGCACCGATCAGACGCTGCTGAGGCCTGTCTCCCGATTCCGCGCAGTAGGCGGTCCTAGACGTCGTCGACCACCGACGCGTACGAGATCACGCCGCGCCGGATCTCCTCCGTCACCGCGCGGGCCGTCGCCCGCAGCGGCGTCGGGCCGGCCGCGTCGGCGACCTGCTCGGTGAGGTCGATCAGCTGCTTCACCCACCGGACGAAGTCACCGGCCGCGAGATCCGACTCGTACAGCACCTCGCTCAGCGACGCCCCCGACGCCCACCGGAACGCGGCCCAGCAGAAGCCGAGGTCCATCGAGCGCAGGAAGTCGACCCGCATGTCCCGCTCCAGCGCCGACAGGTCCCGCCAGATCGCGCCCATCTTCTCCAGCGCGATCCGCACGTCACCGCGCGGCAGCCGCGGCGACGTCGGCTCGTCCTTCGACCGCGACTCGTAGACCAGCGCCGCCAGGCAGGCCGCGAGCTGCGGCACGTCCAGGTCGTCGAACACGCCCTGCCGCAGGCACTCGGCCGCGACCAGGTCGAGCTCGGTGTAGATCCGCGACAGCCGGTCGCCGGCCTCGGTGGTCTTGTCGCCGTCCAGGTAGTGCAGGGCGTCGAGCACCTGGCAGACCCGGTCGAACTGCCGGGCGATCGTGTTGGTCCGCTGCTCGATCTTGCGCTGGACCTCGCGGTTCTCCCGGTCCAGCCGGAAGTAGCGCTCGGCCCAGCGGGCGTGGTCCTCGCGGTCGGCGCAGCCGTGGCACGGATGCGCGCGCAGCTCGGCCCGCATCTCCTGCAGCACCGGGTCGTCGGCGTGGGTGATCACGTCGCCGCTGCGGCTGCGCGACGACGGCGGGCCCTCCTCGCCGTGCAGGTCGGTGCGGTTGCGCAGCACCTGCGCCAGCTCGCGGCGCTGCTGCGGGTTGCGCGCGTTGAACTTCTTCGGCACCCGCAGCGACCCGATCGACTCGACCGGGGTCGGGAAGTCGACCATCGACAGCTTGCGCACCTGCCGGTCCAGCGTCAGCACGGTCGGCCGCGGCCCCTCCCGCTCCGAGCGCATGCCCGGGTCGAGCACCAGCGCCCAGCCCGCGCTGCGGCCGGCCGGGATCCGGATGATGTCGCCGATCCGCAGCTTCTCGATCGACTCCTGCGCCTCGACCCGGCGGTCCAGCTTGCGCCGCTTCGAGCCGGACGACTCCCGCTCGCCGATCCGGCGGCGCAGGTCGGCGTACTCCAGGAAGTCGCCGAGGTGGCAGTCGATGGACTCCTTGTAGCCCTCGAGCGCCTCGGTGTTGCGCTGCACCTGCCGGGCCAGCCCGACCACGGCCTGGTCGGACTGGAACTGCGCGAACGACAGCTCGAGCATGTCCCGCGCCCGGCTGCGCCCCACCTGGCGAACCAGGTTCACCGCCATGTTGTACGACGGGGAGAACGACGAGCGCAGCGGATACGTCCGCGTCGACGCCAAACCTGCGACAGCGCGCGGGTCGAAGCCCGGCTGCCACAGCACGACGGCGTGACCCTCGACGTCGATCCCGCGCCGCCCGGCCCGGCCGGTGAGCTGCGTGTACTCCCCCGGGGTGATGTCGACGTGCGCCTCGCCGTTCCACTTGCTGAGCTTCTCCAGCACCACCGTGCGGGCGGGCATGTTGATGCCCAGGGCAAGCGTCTCGGTGGCGAACACGACCTTGATCAGGCCGCGCGCGAACAGTTCCTCGACGACCTCCTTGAACGCCGCCAGCATGCCCGCGTGGTGGGCCGCGATGCCACGGCTGAGCGCCTCGGCGAAGTCGTGGTAGCCGAGCACGCCAAGATCCTCGTCGGGCAGGTCGACGGTGCGCTCGGCCAGCACCCGCTTGATCTCGTCGCGCTCGCTCGGCTTGGTCAGCCGCAGCCCGGACCGCAGGCACTGCAGCATCGCGTCCTCGCAGCCCTTGCGGGAGAAGATGAAGTAGATCGCCGGCAGCAGCGCGCCCGCGTCCAGCTCCTCGACCACGTCCGACCGGTACGGCGTGAAGTGGGACTTGCTCGGCCGGGTCTTCGGCAGGTCGCGGCGGCGGCGCGGCTTGCGCGAGTCGTCGCGGAAGATCCGGTTGTCGTCGCGGGCGATCCGGACCAGCTGCGGGTTGACCAGGTCGCGCAGGTCGGGCGTCCCGCCCGACTTCTGGGCCGCGGCCTTCGCCGGGTTGCCCGACCGGGCCGGCCGCCCGGCCGACGGGCCGAACTGCGCCTGCGCCGCCCCCGCGGTCGGCGTCTCGCCCGCGAACAGGTCGTGCAGCCGCTTGCCGACCATCACGTGCTGGAACAGCGGGACCGGCCGCTTCTCCTCCAGCACGACGACGGTGTTGCCGCGCACGGTCTCCAGCCAGTCGCCGAACTCCTCGGCGTTGCTCACCGTCGCCGACAGCGAGACCACCGCGACCGAGTCCGGCAGGTGGATGATCACTTCCTCCCAGACCGCGCCACGGGACCGGTCGGCCAGGTAGTGCACCTCGTCCATCACGACGTAGGACAGGCCGAGCAGGGTGTGCGAACCGGCGTACAGCATGTTGCGCAGCACCTCGGTCGTCATCACGACGATCGGGGCCTCGGAGTTGATCGAGTTGTCACCGGTCAGCAGCCCGACCTTGTCGTGGCCGTAGCGGCTGACCAGGTCGGCGTACTTCTGGTTGCTCAGGGCCTTGATCGGGGTGGTGTAGAAGCACTTCTGCCCGCGCTGCAGGGCCAGGTGCACGGCGAACTCGCCGACCAGCGTCTTGCCGGACCCGGTCGGCGCCGCGACCAGCACCTGGTGGCCGTCTTCGAGGGCGGCGCAGGCGCGCAGCTGGAACTCGTCCAGCTCGAAGTCGTAGAGCCCCCGGAACTCCTTCACGGCGGGATGCTCCTGGTCCGAGCGGAAAAGGGCGTACTTCTCGGACGGGGTGCTCACGCACGTCCTCGCTTCGCTGCGGGCGTGCGTGAGCACAGCTCACTGTACTTTTGCATGGCCTCGCTCCGCTCACCCATGGCCCCAGGCTAGCTGCCCGCACCCCCAGAACCCCGCCCACCCGCCTGGGCACGGACAGCGATCAGCGGTGCACGCGCTGCGTCTCGTAGGCCCACATGACCAGTTCCACGCGGTTCCGGGCGCCCAGTTTGCCCATGATGCTGGCCAGGTGCGTTTTCACCGTGCTGAGGCTGATGTGCAGGTCGCCGGCGATCTCGGCGTTGGTCCGGCCCTGGGCGACGGTGACCAGGATCTGCTCCTCGCGGTCGGTCAGGGGTTCGACCGGCTGGGCCGGTGGGCGGCCCAGCCGGGTGTCGGAGAAGGCGGCGAGCAGCCGGGCGGTGATGTTCGGCGCGATCAGCGCGTCACCCCGCGCGGCCGCGTGGATCGCCTGGACCAGGAGCTCGGGCCCGGCGCCCTTGAGCAGGAAGCCGCGGGCGCCTGCCTTGAGCGCGCCGTGCACGTACTCGTCGAGGTCGAACGTCGTGATCACCACGACCGCGAGCGGGTCGTCGACCTGCGGCCCGGCCAGTTCGCGCGTGGCGGCGATCCCGTCCACGCCAGGCATCCGGATATCGAACAGGCACACGTCGGGCCGCAGCCGGCGGGCGAGTTCGACCGCCTCGCGGCCGTCGGCGGCCTGGCCGACCACCTCGATGCCGGGCTGTGCGTCGAGGATCATCGTCAACCCGGTCCGGACCAGGTCCTGGTCGTCGGCGACGAGCACGCGAATGCTCATCCGGCCGCTCCCGACTTCGGCAGCACGGCTTCGACCGTCCAACCCTTGTCCGGGCCGGGACCCGCCTCGAACGAGCCGCCGAGCAGCGTGGCTCGCTCGGTCATGCCGACCAGGCCATAGCCCACCGGCCCGGCCGAACCTGCCTCGCCGTCGTCCCGGACGGTCAGCCGGACGCAGTCGGCGTCGGCGGCCACCCGGACGTCGATGCGGGTCGCGTCGCGGGCGTGCCGGACAGCGTTCGTGATCGACTCCTGGGCGATCCGGTAGACGGCGGCGTCCACCGAGGGGCCGAGGTCGTCGAGGTCGCCCGACAGTTCGAGCTCCACCCGAGGCCGTGGTCCTGTACTCCGGGCCAGCTGCTCGAGGTCGGCCACGCCCGGCTGCGGTCCCAGCGCCGCCGCCTCGTCCGCGCGCAGGCCGGCGACCATGATCCGCATCTCGGTGAGGGTGCGCGAGGCCTCCGCCTCGATCACCACCAGAGCATCCACCGCCGCTCCCGGATCGGCCACCGCCACGACCCGGCCGGCCTGGGCCCGGATGGCGATCGCCGAGACGTGGTGCGCGACCGTGTCGTGCAGTTCGCGGGCAAGCTGTTCGCGCTCCCGCAACCGGACCTGGTCCAGCTCACGGACCCGCGCCGAGGCGCGGTAACGGACCGCGGCGCCGAGCGTCGCCGGGAACAGCAGGAACATGCTGCCGAGCACCGAATCGACCAGTCCGGTCCGGTCCACGGTCAGCCCGAGGGCCAACGTGACCAGAACGAGCACCGTCCCGATCCCGATCTCCCGGCCGGATCCCCAGCGCCAGAGCGCATAGGGCAGCAGGACGACGAAGATCATCGTGGTCAGCCCGACCGGCTCACGAACGGTGAGCAGGATGGCGAGATCCAGCACGATCAGCGAACCGAACGTGCCGGCCACGACCGCGAAGGGGTGCGTGCGCCGCCAGAGCAGCGCGACGGCGAACACCACCCCGAGCAGCGTCGCGACGGGTCGCCAGACCAGCGGATCGTGCAGCACTCCCTCGACGATCGCCGTGGGGACCAGCAGGCCGACGAGCACCCAGTCCCGCCAGACGCGGCGCGGTGGGTGCGGGGCGCGCGGTTCGGCCCAGAGCGACCGGACCGCGTTTCTCAGCATGGGCTCACAGTAGACACCCCGGGCGGGCCGCGGATCGGCCCAAAGTACGGCCCCGCGATCGGCCGTGCGGCCGAGGCAACCGCGGCCCTTCGCCCGAGGTGCGCGCCGCCGGATCCCGCGACGCTGAATCCGCGGCGGCGTCGCCGTACCGGAGTCTCACCGAAGGAGATCGCGATGATGTCGTCTGCCCTCTACCGCCTGGGCCGGTACGCCGCCCGCCGGCCCTGGACGGTGATCGGGAGCTGGCTGGTCGTCGCCGTGCTCGTGATCGCGGCGTCCAGCGCCTTCGGCCAGAAGCTCGAGGACTCGATGGGAGCGCCGGGCCTCGACTCGCAGCGGGCGACCGATCTCTTGTCGAACGCCGGGTCGGACCAAGCCGGACTGACCGCGCAGGTGGTCGTCACGCCGCTCGACGGCACAACGTTCCGCGACTCGGCTGCCGCGCGGGCTGGGTTGAGTGAGGTCCGGGCGGCGGCCGCCGAGCTGCCCAAGGTGCTGGGAGCGAGCGATCCGCTCGCCGCGGAAGCCGGCGCCGGAGCGGTGTCGCCCGACGGCCGGATCGCCGTCATTCGCCTGCAGTACCCGGTGCAGGACGAGCTGGCCCCGGCCGACCTGGACAATCTCAAAGAGTTCGCGGCGGCAGCGGACTCGACCCTGCGGATCGAGCTGGGCGGCGACCTGTTCTTCGCCTTCGAGGAACCCGCGACGGGCCTCGGCGAGGCGCTCGGTCTGGTCGCTGCCGTCCTGGTCCTGCTCGTGACGTTCGGCTCGCTGATCGCGATGGGGTTGCCGATCGGGCTGGCGCTGTTCGGCCTCGCGCTCGGCGTCAGCTCGATGTCGCTGATCACCTACCTGATCGACGTCCCGAGCTGGGCTCCGGTGGTCGGCAGCATGGTCGGCCTCGGCGTCGGCATCGACTACGCGCTGTTCCTGGTCACCCGGCACCGCGAGTACCTCGCCCAGGGCCTGACCGTCGAGGAGTCGGTCGGCCGCGCGGTCGCCACCGCCGGGCAGGCCGTGGTCTTCGCCGGCGGCACGGTGGTGATCGCGATCCTCGGCCTGGCCGTGGCCGGCGTACCGTTCATGACCGCCGGTGGGATCGCCGTCTCGGTCGTCGTACTGATCATGGTCATTGCCTCGATCACCTTGCTGCCGGCGTTCCTGGGGCTCGCCGGGCACTGGATCAACCGCCTCCGGGTACGACGCGTCGACGCCACGGCGCACACCGCGGGCTGGCAACGGTGGGCCCGGCACGTGTCCCGGCACGCCGTGGTCTACGCCGTCGGCGCGACCATCGCGCTGCTCGCCCTGGCCGCGCCGGTCCTCGCGCTTCGGGTCGGCACTCCGGACGAGGGAGCTCTTCCCCAGAACCGGACCGAGCGCCGGGCGTACGACCTCGTGGCCGAGGGATTCGGTCCCGGTATCAACGGTCCGCTGGTGATCGCCGTGGACATCTCGAAGGACGCGAGCGTCGTCCAGCCGTTGCTCGACGCGATCAAAGCCGACCAGGGCATCGCCGCCGTCGCGCCTCCCGAGGTGAACGCCGCCGCCGGTCTCGCGACGCTGGTCGCGTTCCCGACCACCGGGCCTCAGGACGACGCCACGCTGGACACGGTCGAGCGGCTGCGCGCCGACGTCTTTCCCGCCGTACTGCGTGGGAGTCCGGCGAAGGCTCACGTCGGTGGGCAGACGGCGAGCTTCGCCGATGTCGGCGCCAGGGTCAACGACCGGCTGCCCCTGTTCGTGGGCACCGTGATCCTGCTGTCGGTGCTACTGCTGACGCTGGTGTTCCGGTCGGTTCTCGTGCCGCTCAAGGCCGCGCTGATGAATCTGGTCAGCATCGGCGCGTCCTTCGGTGTGATGGTGATGGTCTTCCAGTGGGGCTGGGGCGCGGACCTGATCGGGCTGGAGTCGACCGTGCCGATCGTGCCGTTCATCCCGATGTTCATGTTCGCGATCCTGTTCGGGCTGTCGATGGACTACGAGGTGTTCCTGCTCTCCCGGGTGCGGGAGCAGTACCTGGCCACCGGCGACAACGACGGCTCGGTCGTGCACGGCATCGCCACCACCGGGCGGGTGATCACGTCGGCCGCACTGATCATGATCTCGGTCTTCCTCGGCTTCGTCGCCAGTGGCGATCCGGCGGCCAAGATGTTCGGGCTCGGCCTGGCCGTCGCGATCTTCATCGACGCGACCGTCGTCCGGATGATCCTGGTGCCGGCGACGATGAAGCTGCTCGGCAAGGCCAACTGGTGGATCCCCCGCTGGCTCGACCGGCTGCTGCCGGTCATCGACGTCGAGGGCCAAGCGGGCCTGCCCACGGTGAAACCCGCCGGCGCACCGGCCGCCGACACCGAACGAGCACTCGTGTAGGCCGAATCTGTCGGCGGAGGTCTCTACGCTCGGGCTTGTGGCAGGCATCGGGATCTTCGAGTTCTCAGCGCTCCTGTGGGAGCACCCGGGCGAGGGCAGTTGGCACTTCGTCTCCGTCCCGGCCGAGACCAGCGACGACATCGCCGACCTCACGGCCGGGACCCGCCGTGGGTTCGGATCGGTGCGCGTGACCGTCACGGTCGGCAGCACCACCTGGCAGACGTCGGTCTTCCCGGACAGCAAGACCGGGACCTACGTGCTGCCCGTGAAGAAGGCGGTCCGCACCGCCGAAGACCTCCAGGCCGGCGCCCCGGTCGAGGCCCGCCTGGAGGTCGTCGACGCGACCTCCTGAACAGCAGCTCAGTCGATGTGGAAGCTGTCGCCGTACGCCTCCCGCTCAGCCGTAGACGGTGAGCGCGCCGGGTGCGATGCCGATGTCGACCGGCAGCGGGCCGAGGATCTCGCCGTCGGCGTACGCGGTGACGGTCGGCGACTCCAGCCGGACGGTCGCGCCGCGCAGGGTGTGCACCGCCGGATGGCCCAGATGGGTGCCCTTGGACAGCTTCGGGAACATCTGCAGCAGGGTCAGCCGGGACACCGGCCTGATGATCGTGATGTCGAGCCGGCCGTCGTCGATCTCGGCGCCCGCGCAGATCTGCAGTCCCCCGCCGTACGTCGGGCCGGTGCCGACCGCGACCAGCATCGCGTCGGTCTCGATCCGCTCGCCGTCGACGGTCAGGACGTACGACAGCGGCGTGAAGGTGCGCAGCTCGGCCAGCGTCGCGAGGGTGTAGCGGGCGTTGCCCTTCGGCCAGGTCATCGCGTTGGCGCGTTTGTTCACCAGGGAGTCGAACCCGCCGGCCACGACGGTGGTGATGAACCTGCCCTCGGCGACCGCGAGGTCGACCGCCCGGGTCCGGCCGGCCACGATCAGGTCGGCGGCCGCGACCGGGTCCTTCAGCGGTACGCCGAGGCCGCGGGCGAAGTCGTTGCCGGTCCCGGCCGGGATCACGCCGAACGGCATGCCCGACTCGGCCAGCACCTGTGCGCCCAGATGCAGCGTGCCGTCACCGCCGACGAGGGCGACCCCGTCCGCGCCGGACGCGACCACCTCGGCGGAGATCCGGCCGACGTCCTCCGCGCAGGTCGTCTCGTACCGATCGACGTCCAGCCCGCCGGCCTCCAGCCGCCGCTGGACCACCGGAGCCACCCGCGCGCCCAGGCCGCGACCGCTGGTGGGATTGACCACCAGCGCGATTCTCCGGCTGGTCATTCGGCCAGGAGGGCTTCGGCCTTGCGGGCTTTCCGCTTGTCCAGGATCCGGGTGATGATCTCGGCGCCGAAGAACAACGCGCACATCGGCAGCGCCAGGAACATCAGCGAGAACGGGTCACCCGACGGCGTCGCGACCGCGCCGAAGACGAAGATCGCCAGCACGATGTACGGGCGGAACTTGGCCAGCGCGGCGGACGGAACCACCCCGACGATGTTCAGCAGCACGACGACCAGGGGCAGCAGGAACGCGATCCCGAACACCAGCATCGTGCGCAGCACGAAGTCCAGGTACTCCGGCAGCGTGATCAGGTTCTGGGCGAAGTCCGGCGTGAAGCCGATCAGGATCTCGATGCCCTTCGGCAGCGTCCAGTAGGCCACCGCCAGCCCGGCCGCGAACAGCGGGGTCGCGATCGCCGCGAACAGCACCGCCCAGCGCCGCTCGGACCGGTGCAGACCGGGAGCGATGAACGCCCACAGCTCGTACAGCCACACCGGCGCGGCCAGGATCAGGCCGAACACCAGCGAGATCTTGATCTGGAAGGTGAACGGCGAGGTCACGTTGTTGAAGGTGAGCTCGGGCCGCTTGCCGCCGTTGTTGCTCGCGATCAGGTCGGCCACGCCGGTGTTGAACGGCTTGACCAGGAAGTCCAGCGCCTGGTCGTAGAAGACATAGCCGACGATCGTCAGCAGCACGATCGCGAGCACCGAGACGAGCAGCCGGTTGCGCAGCTCGGCGATGTGCTCGCGCAGGGTCATCCGACCCTCTTCGTCCTTCGGACGTGGTTCCTTGCGCCGTCCGAACCTCACCATCGTCACAGGTGGTGCGCGTGACTCAGTTGGCGGTGTGCGTCGGCGGCATGCCGTCGCCCGGAGCCTGGCCGTTCGTCTGGTTCTGCTGCGGGGTCTGCTGAACCGGCGGCTGCACGGGCTGCTGAACCGGCTGGACGGGCTGGACCGGCTGCTGCACCGGAGGCTGGCCCTCGGTCAGCTCGGCGTCCTTCTTCCGGCCGGTGCCGACTTCTTCCTCCCAGATCTTCTTCGACTTGCCGAGCTGCTTGACCAGGGCCGGCAGCTTGGCCGAACCGAACAGCAGCACGACGATCGCGAGGATGACGAGCCACTCTGCGCCCTGGGGCATACCGAGAAGCGGGGGCATGAGGATCTCCCTTTCACGACTAACGATGGCTCAACGTGAGACTTGGGCCGATACTACGCTCAGGAACGCGCAGACTCCCGGGTCCGTCTTGACCCCTGGCTCTGCGCCGCCTCGAGCTTGGACTGGGCGGCGACCAACTCACGCGTCAGCGCCTTGGTCTGGCCCCACAGCTTCTTCGCCAGCAGGGCGAGGACTCCGAGCCACACCGCCACCACCGCGAGGAAGAGCAGGAACCAGTACATAGCGGGAGCCTATCCGGTCCGGGGGCGCGATCCACGCCGCCGGGTGTCCGCTACGGGCAACGATGTCGGAACGCGATGGTAAGAATTGGTGTCCGGACGGGGCGCAGTCCCGCGTTCCGCCGTTGAGCGAGGGGGCCGGCGTGGTGCGGATCGGGATCGAGGAGCGGCGCAGGAGGCTGGGCCGGCGGCACCGGCTGGCGACTTCCTGCCAGGCGGCCGATCCGGTCGAGGCGGCGGCCTCGATGGTCGTGCTGCACGCGACCGATCCGGCGACGGTGCACCTGTCGGCCGCCGCCCGCGTGCCGGGTAGTGACGTCGCGCTCACCGAGCGTGCCCTGTACGACGACCGCACGCTGATCCGGATGCTCGGGATGCGGCGCACGGTGTTCGTCGTTCCGACGTCGTTCGCTCCGGTCGTGCAGGCCGCGTGCACCGACGACATCGCGGTGAAGCAGCGCAAGTTGCTGGTCAAGCACCTGGTCGAGGCCGGAATCGCCGGCGACGCCGACGCGGCCGGGCAGTGGCTGCGAGCCGTCGAGGAGTCGACGGCCACCGCGCTCAGCCTGCGGGGCTCGGCGACCGCGCAGGAGCTCGCCCAGGACGAGCCGCGGCTGCGCAGCCGGCTGGCGATGGCGGAGGGTAAGTCGTACGCCGCTCAGCCGTACGTCACCAGCCGGGTGCTGTTCCAGCTCGCGGCCGAGGGGCGGATCGTCCGCGGCCGCCCGCTCGGCACGTGGCTGAGCAGCCAGCACCAGTGGTCCCCGGCGCAGAAGTGGCTGCCGAGCGGCCTCAGCAGCGATCTCACCGCCGACGACGCCCGGACGGCGCTCGCGCGGGCGTGGCTGCAATCCTTCGGGCCGGGCACGACGGCGGATCTGCAGTGGTGGACCGGGTGGACGCTCGGCCAGACCCGCAAGGCGCTGGTCGCGGTGGACGCCGTCGAGGTCGACCTGGACGGCACACCGGGCTACGTGCTGCCCGGTGACGAGGCGCCCGAGGCGGAGGTCGAGCCCTGGGTCGCGTTCCTGCCCGCGCTGGATCCGACGCCGATGGGCTGGAAGGACCGCGGGTGGTACCTGGGCGAGCACAAGGCCCGCCTGTTCGACACCACCGGCAACATCGGCCCGACGATCTGGGCCGACGGCCGGATCGTCGGCGCGTGGGGCCAGCCGGAGTCGGGTGAGGTCCGGTACCAGTTGCTCGAGGACGTCGGCCGGGAGACCGCGGCCGCGATCGAGGACCATGCCGCCCGCTGGACGTCGTGGCTGGCCGGGGTGCGGATCACGCCGCGGTTCCGCACGCCGCTGGAGCGGATCCTCAGTCAAGGATGAGGCCGCGATGACGTGCACGGTGTGCGGGAAACCGATCGCGAGCAGCGGCGGGCCGGGGCGGACGGCGTCGTACTGCTCACCGGCGTGTCGGCAGCGCGCCTACCGGGAGCGCCGCCGGTCCCCCGGGCTTCCGGTCCAGGAGCTGATCTCGGACATCGCCGACCGGGCCCGCCGGCTCCGGCCGACGCCTCCCACCGCGCTGCACGCCGACGTCGAGGCGCTGTCGACCAGAATCACCCAGCTGCGGCGCGTGGCTCGTCAGGCGCGGGAGGAAAACGTCACGCCGGACCGCGTGACGCTTTCGGAAAACGTCACACCCGGCGGCGTGACGAATTCCGGTGAGGACGCCTTCACCGCGCTGATCGAGTCGCACCGCAACGAGCTGCGCGCGCACTGCTACCGCCTGCTCGGCTCGTACGACGAAGCCGAGGACCTCACCCAGGAGACCTTCCTGCGCGCCTGGCGCTCGGCCGGCACCCTCGCCGAGATCGACAACCCGCGCGCCTGGCTCTACAAGATCGCCACCAACGCCTGCCTCGACTTCCTGCGCAAGCTCAACCGGCAGCCGGCGACGTACGAGCCGATCCCGGGCCTGGACTCCGGCGACGGCCCGCCACCGCCCCGGATCGCCTGGCTCCAGCCGTACCCGGACGACCAGCTGCCCGAGCGACCTGCGCCCGGGCACGAGCCGGACGAGCAGGCCGTGGCGAGCGAGACGCTCGAGCTGGTGTTCCTCACCGCGATCCAGCACCTGCCGCCACGGCAGCGCGCCGCGGTGATCCTGCGCGACGTCGCCCGCTGGTCGGCGCAGGAGACCGCCGAACTGCTCGGTTCCAGCCTGGCGTCGGCCAACAGCGCCGTACAGCGTGGACGGGCCGCTCTGCGGGAGGCGCTGCCGCAGCGGCGCGAGGACTGGTCGGCCCGCGAGCCGAGCGCTGAGGACCGGGCGTTGCTGCAGCGGTACATGGACGCGGCGGCCGTGGCCGACATCGACGCGATGGTGGAGCTGGTCCGCCAGGACGCCGTACTGACGATGCCGCCGAACCCGTTCTGGTTCACCTCGCGCGACGCGCTCTTCGGCTTCGTCCGGCCGAACCTGGACCCGGCGTCGCCGATGTTCGCCGGGCACTGGCGGCACGTGCCGGTCCAGGCCAACGGGCAGCTCGCCGTCGCGGCGTACCTGCAACGGCCTGGCACGAGCGTCTACCGGGCCCAGCTGCTCGACGTACTGCGGTTCGAGGACGGCCTGATCGCGGAGATCACCACCTTCGAGCCGCACCTGTTCGCCGCGTTCGGGCTGCCGATGACCTGGTGAGCGATGACTTTCCGCCGCCGGTACGTCGTACTGAGTGCCGGGCGCATCCAGCGCCCCTCCCGCTAGGAGCACTTCGATGGACTGGACCCTGGAAGTCGTGGTCGTCCCCGTTTCCGACCTCGACCGGGCGATCGCCTTCTACCGCGACCAGGTCGGCTTCGACCTCGATCACGACACGGTCAACGAGCACATGCACGTCGCCCAGCTCACGCCCCGCGGCTCCGGCTGCTCGATCGTCGTCGGCAGCCTGCCGTCCCAGAACGAGATGACCCCCGGCTCGCTGCGCGGCCTCCAGCTCTGCGTCGCCGATGCCGAGGCCGCCCGGGCCGAGCTGGTCGGCCGCGGTGTCGAGTGCTCGGAGATCACCAGCTTCTCTCCCGACGACGGCGGCACCTTCTTCGGCTTCAGCGACCCCGACGGCAACACCTGGGCCGTCCAGCAGCTCAAGGTCCGGGCCGAGAAGCCGCTGATCCCGGTGGAGGCCCGAGGCCGCTTCGGCGCCTGACCGGCGTCAGAGCTGGTCGTCGTACGCCGACAAGGCCTCGCGGGCGGTGCCGGCGATCTGGGCGCCCAGCTCAGCTGGTTCGAGGACCGTCGCCGAGCCGCCGAGGCGCAGCACCAGACGCTGCAGCCACGCCGTGTCGGCCACCCGCAACTGGATGATCAGCGAGCCGTCGGGGCCTTCCTCGACCGACTCCGTCGGGTAGTACTCGGCGACCCAGCGGGCCGGCGGCGCCAGTGAGACCGTGGCGAGCAGGTCGCAGTCGGAGGGCTGGAACATCCCGTTGGACAGGTCCCGCGGAGTCGCCTCCGGCGGCGGCTCGCTGGGCAGATCGAGCAGCTTGACCCCGGCAATCCGATCCAGGCGGAACAGCCGCACGTCCTCAGCCAGCCGGCACCAGGCCTCGAGATACGTGCGGCCCTCGGAGACCACCAGCCGCATCGGATCGACGTCCCGCTCGGTCGTCTCGTCACGCGACGGTACGTCGTACGTCAGGTGCAGCCGCCGCTTGCCGGCCAGCCCGCGGTTGACCGTCTCGGCGATCTCCGGCGCGGCCGGCTCGACGTGGACGTGTGCGGCGGCACCCTCGCTGGCCGCGGCGCCCGCCCCGGCGGCCGTCTCCAGCTTGCCGATCGCCCGGTCGACGGCGTCACGGTCGCCACCGGCGGTCACCTCGCGCAGCGTGCGCAGCGCGGTCAGCAGCGCGAGGGCCTCGTCCGCCGCGAGCCGCAGCGGCCGGGCCAGGTAGTCGGCGTTGTTCAGGTGGATGACGCCTTCGCCCTCGGCGGCGTCGATGTCGATCTCGATCAGGTCGCCCATCTGCGCGCCCGGCAGGCCGCAGAACCAGAGCACCTTGAGGTCGGCGATGATCTGCTTCGGCCGCACCCCGAAGTCCGCGGCGACGTCGTCGACCCGGGCGCCGTCGTTCTCCCGCAGGTAGGGCACCAGCGCGAGCAGCCGCTGGACCTGGTCACGCGCGTTGCTCATCCGACCCCCGCCACCGTCCGCAGCCGCCGCAGTACGCCGTCCAGGACGTCGCCCGGCCCTTCGACCACCGCGTCGGGCCCGTACGACGCGATCTCCTCGGCCAGCACACCGGAGTCGGCGTACGGGACGTGCAGCAGGTCCCAGCCGTCCTCGTACGGCTCGATCGCGTTCGCCCGGCGGCGCAGGCTGACGCACGACCCGGTCCGGGCCCGCACCTTCGCCTCCGACGTCGGCCGCGGCGGCGCCAGCTCGGCGACCAGCGAGCGCAGGTCGGTGCCCTCCGGCACGGTGAACGCGCCTGCGCCGCCGACGGTCTTCACGTTGCCGCCGATCCGCGACATCCGGAACATCCGGGTCGCCTCGCGGTCGCGGTCGCGGCCCACGACGTACCAGCGGCCGTGCCAGGACACGATGCCCCAGGGCTCCAGCGTCCGCGTGGTCGGCTCGGACGCGCCACTGCGCCGGTGCTCGAACCGGACCACCGTCCGGCTGACCACCGCCGACCACAGCGGGTCGAAGGCCGGCTCGGACGCGCCGACATGCGGCTCGATCGCGCTCAGCGCCGACTGGTCGGTCTGGATCCCGGCCGCCTTCAGCTTCAGTACCGCCGACGTGGTCGCCTCGGCCAGGCTGGCGTGCTGCCAGACCCGGGCGGCGACGCCGAGCACGGCGGCCTCGTCCGGCTCCAGGTGCACCTCGGGCAGCTCGAAGACGTCGCGGCGGATCCGGTAGCCCACGTCGTCGGAGAAGAACTTGTCGATGGTGCCCATCTCGATCGGGATGCCGAGATCGCGCAGCTCGTCCTTGTCGCGCTCGAACATCTTCTCGAAGGCGTCGTCGGTCTGCCCGGCGTAGCCCTCGACCACCTCGCGGATCCGCTCCTTGGTCACGTACGTGCGCGCCACCAGCAGGCAGATCACCAGGTTGAGCAGCCGCTCACTCTTCCGCGCCGACACCCGACCACCTTACGGGGTTCCGGGGGCGAAACGCGTACTGCGCGCCGAACAGACGTTCGAGATGCGTGTTGACTCGTCGCAACAGGTTTAGGGTCTGCGTGTGATCCGTTGGCGTGAGGGTGTGGTGACCGAGCTCGGGCGCGCCTGGACGGGTGCCCAGGAGCTGAAAGTGAGCGTCGGACAGCAGACCGTCAAGGCTCTGGCCTATCCAGACCTCGTCGGTCAGCCCGCCGAGGGCGATCGCGTGCTGCTCAACGTCGGCGCCCTCGACCGCGGCCTCGGCACCGGCGGGTACGCGCTCGTGGTCGCGATCCCCGACCGGCTGCCGGCCGACCCGCCGGAGAACGGCCACCTGGTCAAGGCCCGTTACACCCCGCTCCAGGCGATGGTGCTCGGCGCCGACGAGCAGGACTCCCCCGACCACGACGTACTGCGCGACGCCGACGACCTGTTCGGTACGCCGGTCGTCGTGGCCGATCTGCACTCGGCACTGCCCGCCGTGCTCGCCGGCGTCTACGAGACGCGGCCGACCACCCGCGTCGTCTACGTGATGACCGACGGCGGCGCGCTCCCGCTCGCCTTCTCGCGCACGGTCGCGTCGCTGCGGGACAGCGGCTGGCTGGCCGGGACGGTGACCGTCGGCCAGGCGTACGGCGGCGACCGCGAGGCCGTGACGGTCCACACCGGGCTGCTCACGGCGGTCCACGTGCTCGCGGCCGAGCTGGTCGTGATCACCCAGGGACCGGGCAACCTCGGCACCGGCACGCGCTGGGGCTTCTCGGGCGTCCAGTCCGGTGAGGCCGTGAACGCGGTCGGCACGCTCGGCGGGCGCGCGGTCGCGTCCCTGCGCATCTCCGAGGCCGACCCGCGACCGCGGCACCGCGGGATCTCGCACCACAACTTCACGGCGTACGGGCGGGTGGCGCTGCAGCCCGCCGACGTCGTCGTACCGGATCTGGCCGGGGACTTCGGCGACGCCGTCCGCGACGCGGCCGAACCGTTGAAGGCGCGGCACCGCGTCGTCCGGGTCGGCATCGAGGGCCTGTACGACGCCCTGCGGGACGCGCCGGTCAAGCTGTCGACGATGGGCCGGGACCTGGACGGCGACCGCGCGTACTTCGAGGCCGCGGCCGCGTCGGGCCGCCACGCCGCCCGGCTGGTGGACGTACCACCACCCGCGTCGGGGTCCCAGCACTCCTGACCTTCACGCCGCCGCGGCGGACCCTGGAGGTATGGAACGCACACTCCTCCGGGTCGCCCCCACCACACCGCTGACGGCCCGCGCCGCCACCGGCGCCTGGTTCCTGGCTGTCGGCGCCGGCGTCGCCGAGTCGATCCTGGCCCTGAGCCTGGCGATCCACGACGGCGCGCCCGTGCTCGGTCTGGTCGCCCAGGTCGCCTTGCGCACAATTCTGTACGGCGCCCTGTTCGTCGTCATCGACCGCTACTTCCGCCGCGGCGTCCCCTGGTCCCGCTGGCTGCTCACCCTCCTACTGGGCACCGTCGGCATGGCGAGTCTGCTGACCGAGCCGATCAGTTGGCTCACCAACCACTCCCTCGGCGACCTGTCCTTCACCCCACTGTTCGGGGCCGAAGTCCTGCTCCGAACGATCCACGTCCTCGCGGTGGTCGCCGCCTGCGCGCTCACCCTTCATCCCGACACCACCGCGTGGTTCCGCCGCGACCGGTGACAACGCGCAAGGGCCGACCCCCAGTGGGAGTCGGCCCTTGCGGAGACGGCGTACTACTGCTGCTGCTTGCCTGCCGGGAAGTTGTTCAGGATGTCGATGACGGCGAAGGCGTTGACCGTCTTGCCCTTGTCGTCCTTCGACGCGGGCAGCTCGACGAGCACGCGGCTGCCGACCGGGAGGCCGGCCAGGCCGTCGAGAGCGCCGGTCTGGCCCGTCGGGCCGGGGCCGACCTGCAGCTCGGACGGCGCGCCGGGACGGCCCTGCTGCCCGTCCCAGGTGCTGGCCTGCTTCTTGCCGGTGTAGTCGAAGATCGCGTAGCGGGCGACCACCGTGCTGGACTTGTCGACCGGCTTGCCCTTGCCCGTCGCGATCACGACCGGCTTGGCGGGCTTGGCCGGCGGCTTGGTGCCGGCCGGAACGGTCACCTTGGGCTCGGCGTTCAGCTCACCGGTGACCTTGAACTTGGTGGCGGGCGCCGCCACCGGGTCGGCGTCGAGCTTGGTGTCGTTGCCGGCCGCGGCGACCAGGTCGACGACGAAGATCAGTGTGTCGTCACCCTTGATTCCGGCGTCCGGGTTGCCCTGCTCCTTGTAACCCTTGTCCGACGGGATCGACAGCAGCACGCGGCTGCCCAGCTTCTTGCCGACCAGACCCTCGTCCCAGCCGGCGATGACACCGCCGACACCGATCGGGAACGACGACGGCGCGCCCCGGTCGTAGGAGTTGTCGAACACCTTGCCGTCGCGCCAGATCTGGCCGAGGTAGTTCGCGGTGAGCAGCTCACCCTTCTTGACCTCCGGTCCGTCGCCCTCCTTGAGGACCTCGGTGACCAGCGTCTTGTCCGGCTCACCGTCGCGGTGGGTGACGGTCGGCTTCTTGCCGAACTCCGACTCGACCTTGATTCCGGCGGCACCGAAACCATCGCCGTTCCCGTCGGACTCCGAGCCGCAGGCGGCCAGGGACGACCCCAGCGCGATCACCGCGACGACACTCAGCAGCTTGCGCACGAACAAAGCACCTCAAATATCCCGGCACGGACCCCGCGCCTGATGGACTGCCATGAACGCGCCCACCCTAGCGGGCGCGACCAAGCCCGGGACCAGCCACCTGCGTCACCGTTCGGTCACGTCACGCAGCGTCGCCCGGTGCCGCCACCCGAGGTCCGCCGGAGCCCCGGTGAGCCTGACACACGCTCGACGTCAGGACACCGACCACCGATCGAGATGGCCGTCTCGCGAACAAGTGTGACCGTTTCGCGAACAAAGTAGTTCCCCCATCCTCTTTACTAACTCTCTCCGCCTCGACATGATCGTGGCCCCGACACCCGCCCCGGTCGAGAGGAACGACGATGATGTTGCCGCGAGTGATCTGTCGCGCCAGGAGGCGCTTGCTTGCCCTGGTCTCGGCCTGTCTGGTGATCATGTTGGTGGCAGCCTGCACCGCAGGCACGGCAGGCGGAGGAAGCTCCGCCAAGAACTCCGGCGGCACAGGCGCCGCCGGAGGCGCAGGAGGCGACTCCAGCAAGTTCCTCACGTTCTTCCCGTGCTGCAGCTGGAACACGACGTGGTCCTTCAACCCGTACAACGTGAATCAGCTCGGCATCCAGAACGACTTCGTCACCATGCGGCTGGCGATCGCGAAATCACCGAGCCTGACGGAGTTCATCCCGCAGCTGGCCGACAAGTGGACGGTCGAGGGCGGCAAGCTCAATGTCCACCTGCGTGACGACGCGAAGTGGCAGGACGACACTCCGGTCACCAGCAAGGACCTGCACGACACCGCCATCTTGAACGGACTCCGCGGTGACGGATTCTGGAACGACATCACCGGCGTGGACATCGTGGACGACAAGACGGTCGCCTTCACTCTCAAGAAGGGCCAGCCGGAGTCACTGGCGAAACTGGACATCCTGAACGCGATCCGGCCGTACCCGTCCAGCGTGTACGGCCGGCTCGTCACCGACGAGCTGAAGCAGGACGTGACCAAGTACTTCCGCACGCTGCAGGAGGACCCGGCGAAGGCCACGAAGCTGGCCGAGTTCAAGCGGATGGCCGATGCGTTCAAGGAACTGGCCGCGCTGAAGGTCGACAAGCTGATCGGCAACGGGCCGTTCCGGCTGGAGAACATCACCACCAAGGAAGCCAAGCTGGTCAAGTGGAACGGGTTCTGGGACGCGGACAAGATCAAGTTCGCCGGCATCCGGTATCTGAACGGATCCACGCAGACCGTCTATCCGCAGTTGTTCAGCGGCAACGTGCATCTGTCCAACGTGTACATGCCGCCGCCGATCCTCAACCGCTGGAAGACGACACCCGAATCCAACACCGCGCTCCCGCTCGGATTCGGGTTCACCATCGTCTTGAACAGCAATCAGAAGCCGCTCGACTCCAAAGCGGTTCGCCAGGCACTCGCGTACGTGATTCCGCGACAGCAGATCAGCGAGGCGGCCTATGGCACCGACGAGGCGGCCGGTGGAACCTGGAAGGAAGTCAACACGGGCATCTCACCGTCGCTGGAGGAGATCTACCTCAAGCCCGAGCAGCTCGAGAAGCTGAACAAGTATCCGGTCGACCCGGCCAAGGCGACCGCACTGCTGCAGGGCGAGGGCTTCACCAAGAAGGGCGACCAGTGGATCAAGCCGGACGGCAAACCGTTCACGATCACCTTCACGGCCAACGCCGAGACCACCGACATCGTCACGTCGTTCAACTCCGCGGCCAAGGCGCTGACCGCGTTCGGGATCAAGTCCGAGGTGAAGGCGACCTCCGGGGCGCAGCAGGACGCCGATCAGCACAACGGCGACTTCCAGGCCGGCATGGCGTTCGTCGGTGGTAGCAACCCGCTCGGGATGTACAACTCGCTGCTCGGCCCGGGATACAACTTCACCCGCCAGGGCAACTACGCCGGCAAGCGCGGAATCGGATTCGGACCGCAGAAGAACGTTCCTGGCCTCGGTGAGATCGACGTGGCCAGCACCATCGACCAGCAGGTCCGCACCGTCGAACCGGGCGACGAGATGAACAAGCAGGTGTGGAACTGGGCGCAGCTGGTCAACGAAGAGGTGCCCTACATCTGGTACGCGACCAAGGTCTACCAGTTCCCGTTCTCCACCAAGGAGTTCACGAACTGGCCGCCGGTGGGCGAGAAGAACACCAGTGAACTCTGGGACATCATCAGCGCTGACATGAACGGCGGCCTCTCGCTGGCGATGCAGCAGGGCTACATCACTCCCAAGTAGTAAGTCCTGCACTGTCCGGTCGGCACCTTCACGCGGTGTCGACCGGTACCGCCCCGACCCCGGAAGGCGCTGATGGTTTCCTACGTCTTGAAACGACTGGCGATGTCGTTGCTGATCATCTACATCGTCATTTCGTTGTCGTTCTTCATGATCCGGCTGATGCCGGGCAACCCGATGGCGGCTCTGGAGTCGCAGTTGCGGATGCAGGGCGGTCTCAGCGAAGTTGAGATCCAGCAACGGATCAACGCCGTCTACAGTGTCACGCCGGACGCTCCGGTCTGGGAGCAGTACGTCCAGTACGTCTGGGGCGCGGTCCGTGGCGACCTCGGCCGCCCGATCACCAATCCGGGCACCACCGTGGTGGCGGTGATCGCCGAGGCCCTGCCCTGGACGATCATGGTGGTGGCGGTGTCGCTGATCATCAGCTTCGTCATCGGTATCGCGGTCGGGGCGATGATGGCCGCCTTTCAGAGCAGCCGGTGGTCCCAGTCCGTCACCTTCGTCGTCTCCTTTCTGAGCGCCATTCCGAGCTATCTGGTGGCGATCGCGCTGCTCTACGTGCTGACCAGTGTTTATCAGGTGTTCCCGTCCGGTGGCGCCTACGGAGTCGACGTCACACCAGGGTTGAACGGCCCGTACGTGATCAGCGTGCTCTACCACGCCGTCCTGCCGATTGCCGCATCGGTGATCACGTCCTTCGGCGGATGGGCCCTGGGCATGAAGGGCAGCGCGGTCTCGGTGCTCGGCGCCGAGTACGTTCGGGCGGCCGAGGCACGCGGACTGAGCGATCGCCGGATCACCCAGTCCTACGTCGGGCGGAACTCGATGCTGCCGATGGTGACGCAGTTGGCCCTGTCCGTGGGCTTCATGTTCGGTGGCTCGGTCTTCATCGAGACCTACTTCCAGTACCCGGGCATCGGGTTCTACATGATCCAGTCGGTCGGCCAGCGCGACTACTCGTTGATGATGGGCTGCTTCCTGCTGATCACCGTCTCGGTGATCATCACCAACCTCCTGGTCGACCTGCTCTACCCGTTGGTCGACCCCCGGATCGCCAATCCGGCCGCCCGCGCCCGCGCGGCCGACCAGCCCACCGACACCGATCAGGAAGTGCTGCCGGCAGGAGGTTCGATGGCATGAGATTCCTCAGCGATCTGTGGCGGATCCTGCGTCACGACAAGGGGGCCCTGATCGGGGGCGCGATCGTGCTGATCTACTGCCTGGCGGCGATCTTCGGCCCGATGCTCGTCGAGGTGGGCAACGAGCAGGACGCGAGCCAGGCTTACCTGCCTCCGTCACTGGAGCACCCGCTCGGCACCGACGCCCTCGGTCAGGGTGTGCTGTCCCAGATCATCGTGGGCACCCGGCCGATCATGATCGTCGGCGTGCTGTCCGCGGTGATCACGGTCTTCGTCGGCGTGGCGGTCGGACTGCTGACGGGGTACGTCGGCGGAGTGGCCGACACGGTCATCATGCGTATCACCGACATCTTCCTGACCATCCCCGGCCTGCCGCTGATCATTGTCCTGGCCAGCGTGATCAGCACCACCAACCCGGTCGTCCTGGCCTTCATCCTGTCGATCACCGCCTGGGCAGGGCTGGCCCGGGCGATCCGGTCCCAGGCCATGAGCCTGCGGAGCAGAGAGTTCGTGGAAGCCGCCAAGCTCCAGGGCGTCTCTTTGGGCAACATGGTCGGACGGCAACTGCTTCCCAACGTCGGGCCGTACGTCGCGATTCACTTCCTGCTGGCCATCACCGGGGCCATCTACGCGTCCGTGGGACTGTTCCTGCTCGGCGTGGCTCCGATCAGCGGCAACAACTGGGGCATCATGATCAATCTGGCGATGGCCCAAGGAGCGTTGTACACCACCGACAGCGCGTTCTATCTGTTCTCTCCAATGGCCGCGATCGTCATCCTGCAGGTCGCGTTCGTGTTCTTTTCCCGAGCGCTCGACAGCGTGTTCAATCCAAGGCTGCGTGTCCAGTGAACAGCGTGAACAGCGTGACCACCGACGACCGGACCCTGCTCGAGATCGACGACCTGACGGTCGCCTTCGGCGACGGCGCCGGCTCCGTGCGCGCCGTCGAGAACGTCGCCCTCTCGGTCGCCGCCGGTGAGATCTACGCCCTGGTCGGCGAGTCGGGCTGTGGCAAGTCCACCCTGGCGTACTCGATGTTGCAGATCGTGCCGCCGCCGGGCCGGGTCATCGGCGGCAACGTCAGGTTCCGGGGACGTGACCTGGTCACGATGTCGAAGCGCGAGCTCAACGCCTTGCGCGGTGCCGAACTGGCGATGGTCTTCCAGGGCGCGATGAACGCGTTCAACCCGGTCGTGACCATCGGCACGCAGGTGGACCACATCTTGCAGGCGCATCCTGAGGTGTTCCCCGATCCGAAGGAGGGCCGCCAGCACTTCGAGCACCTTCTCGAGCTGGTCCAACTCCCGCCGAAGCGGATCTGGAAGTCGTTCGAGAGCCAACTGTCCGGCGGGATGAAGCAGCGCGTGGCGATTGCCGTCGCCTTGTTGCTGCGGCCGTCCGTGGTGATCCTGGACGAGCCGACCACGGCCCTGGATGTCCTCAACCAGCGGCTGGTGATCGACATCCTCAAGGATCTTCATCGCGACCTCGGGGTGACGATCGTCTTCGTCACCCACGATCTCGCGGTCGTCGCCGAGGTGGCCACCCGAGTCGCCGTGATGTATGCGGGGCGCCTGGTCGAGACGGGCACGGTCGAGGAGATCTTCAAGGCCGAACGCCGGCATCCCTACGTCGAGGCGCTGATCAACGCGATTCCGAGCGTGCTGGACGCCGGCCTCACCGTCCAGCCGATCGGCGGCGCGGTGCCGAATCTCGCCGACCTGCCGGCCGGCTGCCGGTTCGCCCCGAGGTGTCGATTGGCGGAGGACCTCTGCCGGCACACCGAGCCCCCACTGCTCGGCGATGGTGGTGGGCACCTGGTGGCCTGCCACGTCGTGAATCGCGATGTCGTACCGATGGAGGTGTCGAAGGCATGAGCCTGCTCGACGTGCGGAATGTGACGCACACCTACGACACGGGCACCGGCAGGCCGGTCCTGCACAATGTCGATCTGTCCACCCAGGAGGGCGAGATCGTGGCCTTGGTGGGCGAGTCCGGCTGCGGCAAGACCACGTTGGGCCGGCTGATCGCCGGATTGCACGAGCCCAGTAGCGGAAGCATCTCGTTCGAGGGCAGCGATATCGCGGGACTGAAGGGCAAGCGGCGCAAGGACTGGCGGCGTCGCGTCCAGATGGTGCATCAGGATCCGTACGGTTCACTGAATCCGGGACTGACCATCGGCAGTACGTTGGCTCCGGGGATGCTGCGGCACAAGCTGGCGAACCGGCGAACCGTCCAGGCGGAGATGATCAAGCTGTTGCAGCAGGTCGGGCTGGACGCCACGCCGGTGTTCCTGCAGCGTTACCCCCACCAGCTGTCCGGTGGCCAGCGGCAGCGGGTGTCGATCGCCCGGGCCATCAGTCTGCAGCCGAAGCTGATCGTCGCCGACGAGGTGACCAGCATGCTCGACGTGTCGATGCGAGTCGCGATCCTTGACTTGTTGCTCTCGTTCCAGCGCGACCGTGGCATCGGGTTCGTGTTCATCAGCCACGACTTCGGGGTGGTCCGGTACTTCGCGCAGGGCGGGCGCATCGCGGTCATGTTCTACGGCCACATCGTCGAAGAAGGCCCCGTCGAGGAGCTGATCAAAACCCCCAGCCACCCGTACACGCACATGCTGCTCCAGGCGATCCCCGTACCGGACCCGGTGCTGGTGCGGAAGCGGGACGCGGAGGGCGGCGGTTCCGAGCGTCTGACCGGCGATCCCTCGACGAAGGGATGCGTCTTTTCCAACCGGTGTCCACTGGTCAGGGACGTCTGCCGCAAGGAGGCTCCGCCGCTCATCGACATAGGCTCCGGTCACCGGACCGCCTGCTTCTTCTCCGACGAGATCCCACCGCTGAAGCACCTCACAGCCGACGAGGCAAGCCCTCAGCCCACGCGATCGTAGGTAGTGACCATGGTGAAGATGGCGGCCAGGGTGCTGCTGCGGATCGGCATCGGTCTGCTGATCATGTCCCTCCTGATCCGGCCGGCGATCCAGACACCGCACGGGATGATGGGTGACAATTTCGCCATCGTGGCCTGCCTGGCCCTGATCATCACCGCCGCGCTGGGTCTGAAGTTCGCGCCCGATGAACAGGCCGGCAAGAAGCGCGACGACGACTGACGTTCTGCCTTCAGTAAGAGGAGTCGGCTGCGGCGCCCGGGGTTCGTCGTACCGGGCGCCGGAGTTCACATGCTCGCGATCAGCTTCTCGACGCGCTCGTCGTGGGACTTGAACGGGTCCTTGCACAGCACCGTGCGCTGGGCCTGGTCGTTGAGCTTCAGGTGCACCCAGTCAACGGTGAAGTCGCGTCGCCGCTCCTGCGCCCGCTTGATGAACTCGCCGCGCAGCCGCGCGCGGGTGGTCTGCGGCGGGACAGACTTGGCCTCGAAGACCCGCAAGTCGTCGACGACCCGGGTGACCGCGCCCTTGCGCTCGAGCAGGTAGTACAGACCGCGCGGCCGGTGGATGTCGTGGTAGGCCAGGTCGAGCTGGGCCACTCGCGGGCTGGCCAGGCCGAGGTTGTTCTGCTGGCGGTAGCGCTCGATCAGCCGGTACTTGATCACCCAGTCGATCTCGCGCTCGATCCCGGACAGGTCGCCGGACTCGATCGCCTTCAGCGTGCGCTCCCACAGCGACAGCGCCCGCTCGACGGCCGGCGTACCGAGCTCGCGGCGGTCGACGAAGTCGCGCGCCTTCGACAGGTACTCGCCCTGGATGTCCAGCGCGCTGGCCTCGCGGCCGTTGGCCAGCCGGACCTCGCGGCGGCCGGTCATGTCGTGGCTGATCTCGCGGATCGCGCGGATCGGGTTGTCCAGCGTCAGGTCGCGCATCACGATGCCGGCCTCGATCATCCGCAGCACCAGGTCGGTGCTGGCCACCTTGAGCAGCATCGTGGTCTCGGACATGTTCGAGTCACCGACGATCACGTGCAGCCGGCGGAACCGCTCGGCGTCCGCGTGCGGCTCGTCGCGGGTGTTGATGATCGGGCGGGACCGCGTGGTCGCGCTGGAGACGCCCTCCCAGATGTGCTCGGCGCGCTGCGACACCGAGTACACCGCGCCGCGCGGAGTCTGCAGCACCTTGCCGGCGCCGCAGATCAGCTGCCGGGTGACCAGGAACGGGATCAGCACGTCGGCGAGCTTCGCGAAGTCGCCGTGCCGGCTGACCAGGTAGTTCTCGTGGCAGCCGTAGCTGTTGCCGGCCGAGTCGGTGTTGTTCTTGAACAGGTAGACGTCGCCGAAGATGCCTTCGTCGTGCAGCCGCTTCTGGGCGTCGACCAGCAGTCCCTCGAGGATCCGCTCACCGGCCTTGTCGTGCGCGATCAGGTCGGTGACCGAGTCGCACTCGCCGGTGGCGTACTCCGGGTGGGAGCCCACGTCGAGGTAGAGGCGTGCCCCGTTGCGGAGGAAGACGTTGCTGCTCCGCCCCCAGGACACGACGCGCCGAAACAGGTACCGCGCCACCTCATCGGGGGTCAGTCGGCGCTGACCGCGAAAGGTGCAGGTGACGCCGTACTCGTTCTCCAGACCGAAGATTCGCCGGTTCACATCACCCACACTACGGCCCGGTTCCGACATCCGTGCCCTGTCCCAGGCGCGGCGTTTCCCGGCGTTATGCCTTTGATGTCAACCGGCCCGGCGCCGAGCCCCCTGCCCACCGGTCGGTGGATCTTCGGGTGGAGGTCGTCCCGACAGTAGTGACCGCGTCGGTTGCGGCTGCCAGCGTCGAGCTCATGAGGAGACGAACCTTCATCACCGCCACGGCGTCGACCGCCCTCCTGGGGGCCCTGCCGACGCACACCGCCTTCGCCGCATCGGGCCTCGTCCTGCGCCTGCCGGCTCCGACCGGACCACACCGCGTCGGTACGACGACGCTGCAGCTGACCGACCGTAACCGCACCGATCCGTGGAACAACGCCCCGACCCGTGAGCTGATGACCACGATCTACTACCCCGCCTCGACTACTCGCGGCTACCAGCTCGCGCCCCACCTGACGCCGGCGGCCGCCGCGGTCTTCCAAGGGCTCGATGCCGGACTCCTGCATCCCGAGCTCCCCGCCGCCGGCGTCGACTGGGCCGCCACCACGACCCACTCGTACGCCGGTGCGCCCGCGCTCGCCGTACGGCGGCCGGTCCTGCTCTACAGCCCCGGCGGCGCCGACCCGCGCATGATCGGCACGGTCGTCGCGGAAGACCTGGCCAGTCACGGCTACGTCGTGGTCACCGTCGACCACCCCGGCGAGACCAGCGAGGTCGACTTCCCCGGCCGCCCACCGCGCGTCATCGAGATCACGCCCGAGGTCCAGACCGATCCGGTCCTCAACCGGACGATGATGACGACTCGCTTCGCCGACCTGCACTTCGTCCTCGACCAGCTGGAACTGCTCGCGGCCGGGCGCCATCCCGACGCCGCACTCCCCCGCGGTCTCGACCGCGCCCTCGACCTCCGCCGTGTCGGCGTCTACGGCCACTCCGCCGGCGGCGCCACCGCGGCCTGGACAATGCACGAGGACCATCGGATCAAGGCCGCCGCCAACCTCGAGGGCTACCTCGACCTGGCCGACGGAACCCTCTACCCGATCGCCGAGCACGGCACCCGCAAGCCCGTGCTCCTGGCCGGCACGGACGGCTTCCACGACGCCCGCTTCGAGCGCACCTGGTCAGCCTTGCTCTCCCACGGCGGCCCGGTACGCCGTACTCAACTGCGCCGGGCCAACCACTGGATCTTCACCGACTACGCGGCCTTCGCTCCCCAGCTGGTCGCCGCCGGACTGACGACCTCCGCCGAGCGCACGAAGCTGGTCGGTGACCATCCGCACGCCGTTCCCGCCGTACGGGCGCTGGTCCGGAGCTTCTTCGACCGGGCTCTTCGCGGGCACTGAGCCACCGCGAACTCGGCCCCAGGTACTACAAGTCGACGAGGTCGAGGAGTTGCCCGAGTTCCTTCGGGTCGAGCTCGCGGAGTTCGCCGGTGTGCAGGTTGCCGCGGCGGACCGGGCCGATCGCCGTGCGGGTGAGCCGTTTCACCGGGTGACCGACCGCGTCGAACATGCGGCGCACGATCCGGTTGCGGCCCTCGTGCAGGGTGATCTGGATCAGCGTGCGGCCCTTGATCTCCGACATCACCTTGACCGTGTCGGCCTGGGCCGGGCCGTCGTCGAGGTGGACACCGTCGAGCAGCCGGCGCAGCACGACCGGCTTGACGTTGCCGTCGACCTCGGCGACGTAGGTCTTGGAGACCTCGTACGACGGGTGCGCGAGCCGGTGCGCGAACTCACCGTGGTTGGTGAGCAGCAGCAGTCCCTCGGTGTCGGTGTCGAGGCGGCCGATGTGGAACAGCCGCTCCTCGCGGTCCTGCACGTAGTCGGCGATGCACGGGCGGCCCTGCGGGTCGGCCATCGTGGTCACGACGCCGCGCGGTTTGTTGAGCACCAGGTACGCGTGCGCGCTGGACGGCGGAATGCGCTCGCCGTCGACCCGGATCACCGACACCGCGGGGTCGACCCGGGTGCCGAACTCGGTGACGACCGCGCCGTCCACCTCGACCCGGCCCTGCTCGATCAGCAGCTCCGCACTACGCCGGCTCGCCACGCCCGCCTGCGCGAGCGCCTTCTGCAACCGGATCCCGGTCTCTTCAGTCATCACTACCGACACGGTACTGCGCGGCGCCCGGGCCGGCCGCGGCGCCCGTCGTTCCGTCGCCCTCGGCCGGTACGCCGTCCGCCGCCGGGGAGTCGTCGGCCGGCTCGTCCGCAGGGTCCAGGAGGTCGTCGCCGGACTCGGCGGTCAGCTCCTCCGCGGGCTCCAGGCGGTCGTCGTCTTCATCGTCTTCGTCGCCGTCGTCTTCGCCGGTGCCGTCGTCGCTGTCGCTGTCGCCGAGCGGGTCGTCGTCGCTGACCCCGTGCTCTGCGCCGTCCGGGTCGACGGAGTCGCCGCGCTCGTCGTCGGTGCCCTCCGAGTCACCGGCGCCGGCGTCCCCGCTCTCGGGGAACTCGGCCGGGTCGGCCTCTTCCTGGGCGAGCTCGGTGTCGCCGCCGGCCTCCAGCTCCTCGGCCGGTTCCAGCTCGTCCTCCTCGTGCTCGAGGTCGAGATCCGGGGCGTCGCCGATGCTCAGGTCGCCGTCGATACCCGCGGCACCGACGTCGGACGTGACCGCCTCGTCGGGCTCCGGCGTACCGACGGCTTCGGGCGTGCCGTCCGGCGTACCGGCACCGTCGGTGGGCAGGTCCTCGGGGGTCGGGGTGTTCTGGGCGGCGAGCTCTTCTTCCACGTCGTCCATCTCCGGGAGGTAGGGGGCGAGTTCCGGCAGGTCGTCCAGGCTCTGCATACCCATCCGCTCCAGAAAGTAAGAGCTGGTGCGGTAGAGCGTCGCCTGGGACTCGGTGTCGGCGCCGGCTTCCTCCACGAGCCCACGGCTGATCAGCGTCCGCATCACGCCGTCCACGTTGACCCCGCGGATCGCCGACACCCGGGCGCGACTCACCGGCTGCTTGTACGCGACCACGGCCAGTGTCTCCAGCGCCGCCTGCGTCAACCGCGCCTGCTGCCCGTCGAGCACGAACTTCTCCACGTACTGCGCCTGCTCCGGCCGCGTGTAGTACCGCCAGCCGCCGCCGACCTCCCGCAGGTCGAACCCACGCCCCTGCTCGGTGTACTCCTCCGCCAGCCCGCTCAGCGCCTCGCTGACGTCGCCCACCGGCCGCCCGACCGCCCGAGCCAGCACCAACGCCGGCAACGGCTCGTCGGTCACCATCAGGATCGCCTCGAGCGCCCGCCGCATGCTGACGTCGTCGAGCACGACCTCTCCGGCCGGCGGCTCGACCTCCAGGTCGAGCATCAGCTCCTCGGCCACGTCCCCGGTGGTGGAGTCGTCGATGTCGTCGCTCGGCACGTCGGCATCCACATCAATGTGGGATGTGGACTCGCTCGCCTCGCCGTCCGGCGCAGACTCGCCAGCCTCGTCAGCCGGTGTCGGCGTCTCGTCCGAAAGCTCCGTCGGCTCCCCGCCGTCGTGCTGGTCGATCGACTCTTCGGTGCTGCTGACCGACTCCAGGGCATCGGCGGTGGCCGTGTCGGTGGGGTGCTGGGAATCGGTCACTGGTCTGCCGTCTCGGTCGGGGCTTCGTCGGGTTCGGGTGGGTCGTCCTCGGTGAGGGGTTCGCCTTCGGCGAGGAAGGCGGTGATGTGGTCGTCGGTGACCTCGGGGGCCTCGCCCTCGTCGGACTCCGGCGGTTTCACCTCGTCGAACTCGTCACCGACGGCGATCTCGCCCTCGTCGGTGCCGGTCCAGCGAATGGTCAGCTCACCCAGCGGCGTCACCTGCTCGAACGCCACGGCCGCCTCCCGGAAGAGCTCCAGCAACGCCAGGAACCGGCAGACCGTGGTGACCGTGTCCGGCGAGTCCGACACCAGCGTGCGGAACGTCGTACTGCGTTGCCGTCGCAACCGGTCGACGATGATGATCGCCTGCTCGCGCACGGTCACCGCCGGCGCGTGCAGGTGCGCCAGCGAGACGCCCTCGGGAATGTTGTTCTTCGGCGCCATCGCGGCCGCCGCCAGCGCGGCGAACTCCGCCGGGCTGACGCCGAGAAGCACCTCCGGCAGCAGTTCGGCGTACCGGGGCTCCATGCCGACCGCGCGCGGGAAGCGCCGCCCCTCCTCGGCCATCCGGTGCTGGATCAGCGCCGCGATCTGCTTGAACGCCCGGTACTGCAGCAGCCGCGCGAACAGCAGGTCCCGCGCCTCGAGCAGCGCGAGGTCCTCGGCGTCCTCGACGTCGCCCTGCGGCAGCAGCCGGGCCGCCTTCAGGTCGAGCAGCGTCGAGGCGATCAGCAGGAACTCCGACGTCTGGTCCAGGTCCCACTCCGAGCCGAGCGCCTTGATGTGCGCGATGAACTCGTCGGTGACCTGCGACAGCGAGATCTCGGTGATGTCCAGCTTGTGCTTGCTGATCAGCTGCAGCAGCAGGTCGAACGGCCCCTCGAAGTTGACCAGGTGGACGCTGAAGCCCTTGCCGGAACCGGCCGTTGCCTCGGCGTCCGGCAGGTCGATCGGCAGGTCCGTCGAGGTGTCGGCCATGGCGGACCTACTCCGCGGCAGCCCGGAGCCGCTGCACCAGCACCGAGTCGGGACCGTGGTCGACGAAGTCGGCCAGCAGTACGTCGATCGCCTCGCGGACGATCCGTCCACGGTCGGCGGTCAGGCCGTGCTCGGCCCGGAGCGCGAGTCTGGTCTGTTCGAGTCCGAGCAGCTCTTCCTCCGTCACGTACACGGTGATCTTCGTGTCGTGCCGGATCCGGCCACTGGACTTGCGGTCCTCGACGACGGCGGTCCGGGCCCGGCCGGTGGATCCCGGTCGGTCGGACAGCGCCGGTCCGTCGGTGGCGGTGCGCTTCTCGGGTCGGGTCTGTTTCGGTGCCGCACCCCCGAACAGCTCGCTGGCACCTGGCAGGCTCACCCGGCGGGACAACGCGCCAGCACCTCCTTGGCAAGGTCGCGGTACTGGGTAGCCGCTTGGGACGAAGGGGCGTAGGTGGTGATCGGTTCGCCGACGACCGTGGTCTCGGGGAACTTCACCGTACGCCGGATGACGGTGTGGAAGACGCGCTCGTCGAAGGCCTGGACGACCCGGTCGAGCACTTCCCGGGCGTGCGTGGTGCGCCCGTCGAACATGGTGCCGAGAATGCCGACGATCTCCAGCTTCGGGTTGAGCCGGTCCTGCACCTTGCCGATCGTGTCGGTCAGCATCGCCAGGCCTCGCAGCGCGAAGAACTCGCACTCCAGCGGTACGACGATGCCGTGCGACGCGGTCAGCGCGTTCACGGTGAGCAGGCCCAGCGACGGCGCGCAGTCGATCAGGATCACGTCGTAGTGCGGGATGATCGGCTCGAGCACCCGCGACAGCGTGTACTCGCGGGCGACCTCCTGGACCAGCTGCACCTCGGCGGCCGACAGGTCGATGTTGGCCGGCAGCAGGTCGAGGTTCTCCACCTTGGTGGCCTGGATCACCTCGTCGGGACGGATGTCGCGCTGCATCAGCAGGTTGTAGACCGACAGCTCCAGGTCGTGCGGCTGCACGCCGAGCCCGATCGAGGCCGAACCCTGCGGGTCGAAGTCGATCAGCAGCACCTTGCGCCCGGTCTCGGCGATCGCGGCCCCCAGGTTGATGGTGGTCGTGGTCTTGCCGACGCCACCCTTCTGGTTGCACATGGCGATCACCTGGGCCGGCCCGCGACGGGTCGGCGGCAACACCTCCGGCAGATCGGGAAGTGGCCGTCCGGTCGGCCCGATCTTGTTCCGCGGGCCGTGCGGGTCATTCACAGGTGCGATGTCCTCCGCGGTGAGCTTGGCCGTCGGCCGGGGCATCTCCGCATAGTTGTTCGGGATGATCGGGCGCTGGCCCTGGTCGTCGGCCGGGGCCGGCGGCGTGGTCGGTTCTGGGGCCGGCGGCATCGGTTCCGTCGTCGGCCGGAGGTGCAGGTGCTGCAGGTGCTGGGTGCCCGGGAATGTCGACTCGTTCATGACTCGTCAAACCTTTCAACCGATACGGGCGATCCCAGCGACTGTAAGCGTGCATTCAAGCACTCTCAAGCGGCCACTCCGCAGCCGGGTCGGGTGGTTTCCGGTCGGCATTCCACAGCAGGCCGATCACCCGAGAAAGGTGACCGACCGTGCATGGATGATCGCACACCGTCCGCGGCGGTGGCACATCGGGTCCGGTTCGGCACGCCGGACGTCTCAGCGGCCGAGCAGGACGGGCACCAGATGTCGCCGTACGAGGTCGAGCGCCGGCGCCCAGCCGGGCGGCAGGTCGTCGTCCGGCGGCGGACCGAACCGGAAGTTCGGGAACCCGGTCGTCACCACGACGGCCCGGGCCGGCGGGATCACCAGCACGTGCTGCCCGGCCCATCCCCCGGCCAGCAGCATCCCGTCGTCGATCCAGGTCAGGAACCCGTACGGCAGTCCCTCCGGCGGACCACCCCGCGAGTACGGCGTGGCCAGCTGCGCGAAGTACGCCGGGTCGAGCAGCGGCGCGCCCCGGTCGAGCCAGAGCTGCCCGATCCGGCCGAGCCCGTCGGCGCTGATCCGCAGATGGGCGTGCCCGAAGGTCACGCCGTCCGGATCGGTGAGCCAGTCGGCGTCCACGATCCCGAGCGGCTCGAACAACTCACGCCGGGCGAACTCCCCGACCGACTCCCCCAGCACTTGCCCAGCGGCCGCCGACAGCAGGTGCGCCGCGCCGTCGTCGTACGCGAAATCCTTGCCTGGCTCGGTCACTGGAGCAGCCGCCGCGAAGTGCGCGACCTGTCCACCCGGCAGCGCCACCACCTCGTCGGTGTCGAGCACCTCGGCACCACGCGTCATCGTCAGCAGCTGACGCCAACTCTGCGGCACGACCCCCACCGAGCTGTCGAGATCCGGCAGCACCCCACGCGCGGCCATCACTCCGAGTACGGTCGCGAGCACCGACTTGGTGACCGAGAAGACGTCGGACACCACCGGGCCCCGCAGGTGCTCGTCCACGACGACCTCACCGCGCACCCGCACCTGCAGATGACTCGTGTGCGCGTACGGCGCCTGCTTCGTCCCAGCCAGCACCTCGCGCGCGGCGGCAACCACCTCACGCATGATCAGCTCGACAGCGCACGGGGATGGCTGGTCGCGTAGACCTCGCGGAGCTTGTCGACGGTGACCAGCGTGTAGACCTGCGTGGTCGTCACCGACGCGTGGCCCAGCAACTCCTGCACGACTCGTACGTCGGCACCGCCGTCGAGCAGGTGCGTCGCGAAGGAATGCCGCAGCGTGTGCGGCGAGATCTCCTTGCTGATCCCGGCCCGCTGGGTCGCCCGCCGCAGCACCGTCCACGCGCTCTGCCGCGAGAGCCGCCCACCTCGCGCGTTGAGGAACAGGGCCGGTGTCCCCCGACCCCGCGCGACCAGATCAGGACGCCCCCGCACCTGGTACGCCGCCAAGGCGTCCCGCGCATACGACCCGACCGGCACGACCCGCTCCTTGCTGCCCTTGCCGCGCAGCAGCACCTCGCCGGCCTCCAGGTCGACCTCGTCGACGTCGAGCCCGACCGCTTCGGAGATCCGCGCGCCCGTCCCGTACAGGAACTCCAGCAGCGCGGCATCCCGCGTCGAGAGCACGGCGGGCTCCGCCTCCGCGCCGGCCGCCGCGGTCAGGATTCTCGTCACCTCGTCGACGGACAGCGCCTTCGGCAACCGTTGCGGCGGGACCGGCGGCTTCACCGCCGCGGCCGGGTCGACCGCCGTCAGCCCTTCCCGCAGGCAGAACTTGTGGAACCCTCGCACCGCGACCACCGTGCGTCCCGCGCTGGACGCGGTCAGTGGCGGATGGTCGGCGTCGCCCTCCCGCAACCGCATCAGGAAGTCGCCGACCACCGCCTCGGAGATCCGCCCGAGCGCGGTGATGCCCGCGCCCGCCAGGTACTCGTCGTACCGGCGCAGGTCCCGCCGGTACGACGCCAGGGTGTTGGCGGCCAGCCCGCGCTCGACCGTCAGGTGGTCGAGGTAGGCGCTGACCGCCCGCCCGATGTCACTCATGCGGAGCAGTCTGCCCGCTCCACCCGGTCAGACCAGGACCTCGTCCAGCTTCAGCTGGTCCAGGTCGTGGGCCTCGGCGACCGGGCCGTAGGTGACATGCCCGTCGTGCGTGTTCAGGCCGAGCGCGAGGCTGTGGTCGGACTTCATCGCCTCGCGCCAGCCCAGGTTGGCCAGCTCCACGGCGTACGGCAGCGTCACGTTGGTGAGCGCGTACGTCGAGGTGTTCGGCACCGCGCCGGGCATGTTGGCGACGCAGTAGAACAACGAGTCGTGGACCCGGTAGACCGGGTCGGCGTGTGTCGTCGGCCGGGAGTCCTCGAAGCAGCCGCCCTGGTCGATCGCGATGTCGACCAGCACGCTGCCGGGCTTCATCCGCGAGACCAGCTCGTTGCTGACCAGCTTCGGCGCCTTCGCGCCCGGGATCAGCACCGCGCCGATGACCAGGTCGGCCTCGAGCACCGCGCGCTCGATCTCGAACGCGTTCGACGCGACCGTGCGCAGGTGCCCCTGGTAGATCTTGTCGGCCTCGCGCAGCCGGGCGATGTTGCGGTCGAACAGCTGCACCTCGGCCTGCATGCCGAGCGCGATCGCGGCCGCGTTCATCCCGGACACGCCCGCACCGATCACCACCACGCGGGCCGCGTGCACACCGGAGACGCCGCCCATCAGCACGCCGCGGCCGCCGCCGTTGCGCATCAGGTGGTAGGCCCCGGCCTGCGGCGCCAGCCGGCCCGCGACCTCGCTCATCGGCGCCAGCAGCGGCAGCGACCCGTCGGGCAGCTGGACGGTCTCGTAGGCGATGCCGGTGATGCCGGAGTTGATCAGCGCCTCCGTGCACTCCTGGCTCGCGGCCAGGTGCAGGTAGGTGAACAGCACCTGGTCGCGGCGCATCCGGTGGTACTCCTCGGCGACCGGCTCCTTGACCTTCAGCACCAGCTCCGCGTCGCCCCAGACCTCGTCGGCGGTCGGCACGATCCGCGCCCCCGCGGCGACGAACTCCTCGTCGGTGAGCAGCGAGCCGGCGCCCGCGCCCTGCTCGATCAGAACCTCGTGCCCGTTGCGCACGAACTCGTGGACACCGGACGGTGTGATCGCCACCCGGTACTCGTGGTTCTTGACTTCCTTCGGAACTCCGACCTTCACTGCTCGCCCTTCTTCCGTCTCCAGGGAATGCGGCCCACGTCGCTGTGTCCGCGGCCCGGCGGTCGAGGGGTCGTCCGTGCCGAGTCGCTGCGAGTGTAAGCCCGCAGGGTTCATACCACTGCAGTGGATGGTCTTGTCCCGCGACGACGCGCGGAAGCGCTCCCTGCGGAACGGTTACACTCTTTCGAAGACGTCGTGGCGCCCTGTGAGGTTGGCTTTCCGGCCCCGGGGCAGCGCATTCTTAACACTCTCTCCACCTGGGTTCGGGAGAGCTCTGCCCGCCCGGTTCCCGGCCCGGAAACCCGGTGGCGACGCTGAGGTTTGCCGTCGTCGCTCGCGGTGAACCGGTCGGTCATGTTTCCCGGTTTCGAGACCCAGACGATCGACCTGTCCGACACCTCGGTTCGTTGCCGGGTCGGCGGTGACGGGCCGCCGGTGCTGCTGCTGCACGGCTTCCCGCAGACGCACGCCTGCTGGCACCAGGTCGCACCCGAGCTGGCGAAGACCCACACCGTCGTGGTGCCCGACCTGCGCGGGTACGGCGAATCCTCGCCGGCCCGCGAGGACAGCGTCGCGGCGTACAGCAAGCGCGCGCTGGCCACGGACCAGATCGAGCTGATGGACCGGCTCGGGCACGACCGGTTCGTCGTCGTCGGCCACGATCGCGGCGGCCGGGTCGGGTACCGGATGGCCCTCGATCACCCGGAGCGGGTGGAGAAGCTGGTCACGCTCGACATCATTCCGACCGCGGACATGTGGGCCGCGGCCGCCGATCAGCCGGAGGACGAGCTGCGCGACTGGCACTGGAACGTGCTCGCGCGCCCGGAGCCGGAGCCGGAGGAACTGCTCACCGGCGACTATCTGTACCCCGAAGGTAGCCCGTCGCTGTCACCGCACGAGATCGCGCTGGCACCCGACGCGCTGGCGGACTACCTGGCCGCGCTGGACAAACCGTCGGTCCGGCACGCGATGTGCCAGGACTACCGCGCCGGAGCAACGATCGACCGCGAGCTCGACGAGAAGGACCTCGCTGACGGCCGCACGATCGAGTGCCCGGTCCTGGTGCTGTGGGGCAACGCCGGAGGCCTCCCGCGCTGGGGCAATCCGCTCGAGATCTGGAGCCGCTGGTCCCCCACCGTCCAAGGCGAAGGCCTCGGCTGCGGCCACTTCATCCCGGAGGAGTCCCCGAAGACCTTGGTCGACCGGCTCAACTCGTTCCTGTGAGCCGGTACCGCAGTACGGCGGTCCCGTCGCCGAGGAGCTGGTGCTCGCTCGCGGTGAGCCCCGTGGGCGCGAACCCGGTACCGAACAGCGGGATGCCGCCGCCGAGCACGACCGGGTAGATCTTCACGATCAGCTCGTCGATCTCCCCGAGCAGCTGACCGGCGAGGTTGCCTCCGCCGGCCAAGTAGATCCCACCCCCGTCTTGCTGCTTCAGAGCGCGGATCGCGCCGACCGGGTCGGACGGGATCACCGTCACGTCCGGGTCGACGTCGGACAGCGTCGACGAGACGACGTACTGCTTGAGGTGCGGGTACGGGCTGGTGACACCCGCGTCGAGTGCCAGCGCGTAGCTGCCGCGCCCCTGGACGATCGTGTCGAAGTGCCGGCCGGGTCCGCTCAGTCCGAGCTGCTCGCGGGCCTGTCCCGGCAGCGTCTCCGGGTACTCGCCCGCGATGTGGTCGACCACTTCCGGCGAGATCGGAAACGCGCCGAGCCCGCCGTCGGGGTCCGCGATGAACCCGTCCACGGACGCCCCGACGTAATAGGTGAGTCTGCGCATCCCCGAATCCAAGCACCGGGCGGGCTCACCGAATGGTTGCCGGCGCAACCATCGTTGAGTGACCCAGGAGTAGCAGCAAGACTTGCACCTGTCGCCGGAATGGCTGCTCTCCGCCCGGAGTTGCCCTGAAGACCGGGTTGCAGTGTTGACGAGAGGAGCACGACGTGGCGGTCGATCTGGGACGGTTCGGGGTTTGGCACCAGGCGGAGAAATGGGGTCCCGAACTCGCCTCCGGGCTGGAGCAGCTCGGGTACGGCGCGCTCTGGCTCGGTGCCTCTCCGGACGCCGACCTGCGCGACGCCGAGGTGCTGCTCGCCTCGACGCAGACCGTGACGGTCGGGACCAGCATCGTCAACATGTGGCGGGACGACGCGGCCGCGGTCGGGGCGTCGTACCACCGGCTGGAGGAGGAGCACCCGGGCCGCTTCCTGCTCGGCGTCGGGATCGGTCACCGCGAGCGGGACGGCGCGTACAAGTCGCCCTACGCAACGATCGTCGACTACCTGGACGCGCTGGACGAGGCGAAGGTCCCGGTCGACCGGCGGGCGCTGGCGGCGCTCGGACCGCGGGTGCTGCAGCTGTCGGCCGAGCGGACCGCGGGCGCCCTGCCGTACCTGACCACGCCCGAGCACACGCGTCAGGCGCGCGAGACACTCGGCCGCACCGCGCTGCTCGCGCCTGAGCAGAAGGTCGTACTGGAGACCGATCCGGACATCGCCCGCTCGATCGCCCGCGACTACCTGGCCGGCTATCTCCAGCTGAGCAACTACACGAGCAACCTCAAGCGCCTCGGCTACACCGACGAGGACATCGAGAACGGCGGCAGCGACGACCTGGTCGACGCCCTCGTCCTGCACGGTACGGCGGTCGAGATCGCCGACGGGCTGAAGGCCCATCTCGAGGCCGGCGCCGACCAGGTCGTCGTCCAGCAGCTCGGCAAGGAAGGCCCGGACCTGCTGCCGGGCTACGAGGCCTTGGCCACCGTCCTTTTCTAGGACCTCAGCGCAGCGTGAAGTCCGCGAAGTCGAAGCCGGGCGACACGAAACACGACACCAGCACCGCTTCGTCGTCGACCGGTCGCGCGGCCTGCCAGGCCCCGGCCGGTACGACGGCCTGCGGCTGCTGACCGGCCTTCACGTCCGGGCCGAGCGTGATCGACTCGCGCAGTTCGGGATCGTCGCCGGTGCCGCCGAGCTCGAGCGTCAGCGGCCCACCGGAGTGCCACAGCCAGATCTCGGCCGAGCGCACCTTGTGCCAGCGCGACTCCTCGCCCGGCGCGAGCAGGAAGTAGATCGCGGTCGCGCTCGCCCGCGGGCCGTCGTACCCCTCGGGCTCGAACGTCACCTCCGAGCGCCAGGTCTCGCGGAACCAGCCGCCCTCCGGGTGCCGCGCCAGGTCCAACGCCTCGGCCAGCTCGGGCCGCTCTTCGGTCGCCATGCCGGAAACGGTAATACCCGTGACGCCCGGGCCGGCCAGCAGGCAGAGTGCGGGCATGGACTCGCCCCAGCGACCGACCGCCTACCACCACCGACTCCCGTACGGCGAACGCGTGTCGCCCGATCCCCTGCTCGGCGGGCCGTTCTTCGCCTTCGACGGCGACGTCCGGGTCGTCCCGCTGGCCGAGCCGGTCCTGCCGGAACCGCCCCGCGCCGGAGAGCCGGGCGGCAGTCCGTGTCTCACCTGCGCCGACCCCGACTCCTCGGCGATCTGGGGCGACGAGCGGTGGGTGCTCAAGGCCGGCCTCGAGCCGAGCGGCCTGCCGATGGTCGCGCTGCTGCTGCCGCGCGAGCACTACCGGCTCGACAACCTGTCCGCCGAACTGCTCGCCGACCTCGGCCCGATGATTCAGCGCGTGGCCGGCGCGGTCCGCCGGATCGACGGCGTCGGCCGCACCCACTTCAGTCGGTTCGGCGACGGCAGTGAGCACTTCCATGTCTGGTTCTTCGCCCGCCCGGTCGGCATGATGCAGCTCCGCGGTCCACTGCTGTCGGTCTGGGGCGACATCCTTCCGCCGGTCCCGGACGACGAGTTCCAGCTGAACGCCCGTACGGTCGCGACCGCCTTGGCCGAGGTTTCCGGTCAGCCGCTGGGAGTCGCTGCCGACTGACCCTTCCGGGGCGCGGAGTGCGAGTCCACGTAGTACGCGTGCCGCTCGCGCAGCAACCGGCGGGCCATCGCGAAGTCGGTCGTGTCGGCCTCGGTCCGCAGGTGGAACGGCGGCGGGAAGTAACAGTCCCCGAGCAGCATGACGTCCGACTCGGGGTCGACGGCAACGATCGAGTCCGGCGCGTGGTGGCCGCCGACGTACCGCAACTGAACCCCGGTCGGCAGCCTCAGCGTGTCCTCGAACGTGGTGTGTGGCAAGACGATCCGCAGCTCGGAGAAGTCCGGTACGGCGAGCGCCCGGGCCCGGAAACTCGGCCCGAGCTTCGGGTTCTCCCCCACCTGGTCGCGCAGGTACTGATGACTCCACGGCCGCTCGGCCTCACCCGCCAGAATCCCCGTCGCCGAGGCATGAGCCACCACCTCGACCCCGTCCCACACCGACGCACCCCAGGTGTGGTCCCAGTGATGATGCGTGTAAACCAGCCACCGCGGCGCAGGCAGCCCGGCTTCCTCGATCGCCCGCCGTACTTCCCGAGCATGCGCCGGGCCGTTACCCGCATCGATCAGCACGCTGCCCCGCTCGTCCGCGATCACCCCGACAGCGGCCCCGATCGCGTCCGGATCGGGATCATGCGGATAGACCCACACCCGCCCCGCCACCCGCTGCAACTTCTCCTCACGCATCTGACCGACGATAGACGGCATGCAGACCAGAGCGCGTGACCTGGGCGTCGTGACCGGCACCCTTCCCACCGGTGAGCTGAACGCGATCACCGACATCCCCGGCATCCTCGTCGGCCACACCACGCTCGGCAACGGCAACGACCTGCACACCGGCGTCACCGCGATCGTGCCCGCCGGCGTCACCTCCGGCCTCCCCGCAGCTGTTGCCATCGGCAACGGATACGGCAAGCTGGTCGGCTCCACCCAGCTCGACGAGCTCGGCCTGCTGGAGACCCCGATCGTGCTCACCGGCACCCTCTCGGTCTTCCGCGCCGCCGACGCCCTGCTCACCTACCTGCTCGACCGCGACCCGCAGGCGACCAGCCTCAACCCCGTCGTCGGCGAAACCAACGACGGCTACCTGTCCGACATCCGCCGGCGTCCGATCACCGAGCAGCACGTGCTCGACGCCCTCACCTCGGCCACCGCCGATCTCCCGGCCGAGGGCTGCGTCGGCGCCGGCACCGGAACCGCCGCTCTCGGCTTCAAAGCCGGCATCGGTACGTCGTCCCGCCGGCTGCCGACCGGCACGATCGGCGCCCTGGTCCAGGCCAACTTCTCCGGCACCCTCCAGGTCCTCGGCACCCCGATCCCCGCTCCCCCACGGCAGACCGATCCGCCCGGCAACTCCTGCATGATCGTGCTCGCCACCGACCTGCCCCTCGACGCCCGCCAGCTCGGCCGGATCGCCCGCCGCGCGATCTTCGCGCTCGGCCGGGTCGGCTCGGACTACGCGCCCGGCAGCGGCGACTACGCGATCGCGTTCGCCACTTCGCACCAGCCGCCGATGCCCGACCAGGAACTGCGCCCGGTCTTCCAGGCCACCCTGGAATCGGTCGAGGAAGCCCTGCTCAACTCGCTCGTCGCCGCCCGCACCACGACCGGCTTCCAGGGCCGCACCCGGTACGCCGTACCGCACGATCTCGTCAGGGCGGCCGGGGTCACGGCGCGGGATAGAGCTCGGCCACCGTCGTCGCCAACCGCCTGATCTCGGCCCGCACCTCGTCGGGCGCGAGCACCTCGAGCTCGTCGCCGTACCGGATGAACTGCGCCGCGGCGTTGCCGACCGACTCGATCGGCACGGTCACCGTCACCGTGCCGTCCTCGGCCGGTTCGGCGGCCTCGATCGCCTTCACCAGCACGGGAAACGACACGTCCTTGCGCCGGTTCACGAGTCGCGCCGACACCCGCACCACCGCCGTACCGGTGAAGCGCCGCTGGTCGAACTCCTCCAGGTGTTCGCGCCACACCGTCGCCAGGTCGAACCCGGGCGGGCGGGTGAACTCCTCGCCGGTCACCGTCAGGTCGAGGATGTTGGAGACCCGGTAGGTCCGGACCGCGCCGGAGGCCGAGGCCACGACGTACCAGCTGCCGTTCTTCAGCACGAGGCCGTACGGATCGAGGGTGCGCTCCACCTCGCGCGGGGCCTCCCAGCGGCGGTAGAGCACCTTGATCCGGCGGTCGTGCAGCACCGCCTCCGCGACCGGTGCGAGCTGCGGCGAGTCCTCGGCGTCGGAGTACCAGGCCGGCATGTCCAGGTAGAACCGGTTCTTCAGCCGCCCGGCCCGATCCCGCTGGTCCGGCGCCAGCGCGGCCAGCAACTTCAGCTCCGCCGCACTCGTCTCCGCGGTCAGCCCGAGCGCTGCGGCAGGACCGGGCATGCCCACCAGGAACAGCGCGGCGGCCTCCTGCTCGGTCAATCCGGTCAGCCGCGTCCGGTACCCGTCGACGAGCCGGTATCCGCCGGCCCGGCCCTGATCCGCGTACACGGGCACGCCCGCGGCTGCCAATGCCTCGACGTCGCGGTAGATCGTCCGCAGTGAAACCTCCAGCTCGTCGGCCAATTCGCGTGCCGTCAGCTGCCGCCGCGTCTGCAGCAGCAACAAGATCGACAGCAACCGACTGGAACGCATGGCCCGACCCTACGCCGAAACACTGCCACTGCCTGTCAGGTATTCAACGACTGCGACGTTCGCCCGGGGAATGGCCCCCACCTGCGGAAGGATGGCGCGATGCAGTGGCTGCTGAGGACTTCCGCGTGGATCGTTGGACTGTTGGTCGGTGTCCCGTTCGCCATCGCGATCTTCGTCGTGACGAAGGTCTCCGGTGACACGACCCCCGCCGCGCTCGGCTTCGGCGCCGCGAGCGGGCTGCTGGTCGGTGCCACCGTCGCCCTCGGCTCCCGCAAGCCTCGCGGTGAGATGCGGCAGGTCCTCGAAGCGCTTCCCGCCGACGACTGGGCGGCCGCCCGCACCGCCACGTGGCGCGGGGCGGTACCCACCCGCCCCGACATCCGTGCCACGGCGCTCCAGCTGGTCGACCTGCGCCTCGACCGGCTAAAGCGCTTCCGCAAGTGGGTCATCGCCGTGTTCGGCTTCAACTTGGCGGTCGCCGTGGTGAACATCGCCATCGGCAGGTGGTGGTCCATTCTGGCGGCCCTGGCGTGGGCCGGAGTCTTGATCGATCAGTGGCACGCACCCCGCCGGCTCCGGCGCCGCCGCGAGCTTCTGACCAGCGAGTAAACACTGCCACGACCTGTCAGGTATCAGCGGTTAGCTCGTCCCATGACCGAATGGACGAAAGAAACCGGCGACTTCGACTTCCTCACCGGGCACTTCGACGTGGTGCACCGGCAGCTGGTGAAGCCGCTGAGCGGCAGCGACGAGTGGATCGAGCACACGGGAACCTGCAGCGCGCGCACGATGTTCGACGGGGCGATCAGCATCGACGAGATGCGGTTCCCGGCAAAGGGCAACTACGGGTTGTCGCTGCGGTTGTTCGACCCGCAGAGCCGGGAATGGACGATCTACTGGGTGAACAGCACGACGTACGAGCTGTTCCCGCCGGTCCGTGGCAAGTGGGACAACGGATCCTGCTGGCTGGTCGGCGAGGACGAGTACGACGGCCGGCCGATCCTGGCCAGCTACAGCTGGTCCGACGTCACCGAGACCACCGCGCACTGGGAGCAGTCGTTCTCGACCGACGGCGGCGAGACCTGGGAGCTCAACTGGACGATGGACTTCACCCGGCGCGAGACCGAGCCGCCGCCGCTCGACGTGCCCAAGGTGACCGGTGATTTCGACTTCCTGATCGGCTCCTGGACGACGCACAACCGGGCCCGCCGGCCGATGCTCGGCGAGCCGTTCGTCTGGGAGGAAGCCGAGTCCCGGCTCGAGGCGACGACGTACTTCGACGGCGCGATCAGCGTCGACGAGGGCTGGTTTCCCTCGCGGGGCTTCCGCGGCGCGACGTTCCGGCTCTACTCCCCGACCACGAAGACCTGGTCGATCCACTGGATCAACAGCCAACGCGGCGTCCTGGAGACGCCGGTCGTCGGCTCGTTCACCGACGGCCTCGGCGTCTTCGAGGGCCCGGACGTCTGGGAGGGCCAACCGATCGACGTGCTGTTCCACTGGACTCCCGGGGAGCAGGAAGCCACCTGGCAGCAGTCGTTCTCCGTCGACGGCGGCGCCACCTGGATCCCGAACTGGGAGATGACGCACCGCAGATCAGCCGGTCAGCTGTGACTCCGCGTACGCAACCGCATCGGCGTTGCCGAAGAAGCCGGGCAGGCCGCCGGTGTGGATGAAGACCGTCTTGTCGCCGGGCCGGAGAGTCCCGTCCTTGACCGCCGCGATCAGCCCGGCCATCGCGCGGCCGGTGTAGATCGGGTCGAGGATCACCCCTTCGGTCCGGGCGACCAGCGTCAGTGCCGCCGCGGAGGACTCGGTGAAGTGGGGGTAGCCCGGGCCGACCTGCTCCCGGCGTACCCGGAGTTGGTCGGCGTCGATCGTCGTCTCGGCGACCTCGCCGGCCATCCGCGCGACGACCGGGAGCGGATCGGCCAGCGCGCCGGTGTCGACGCCGAGCACCCGGTCCGGCCCGAGCTCGGCCACGAGCCCGGCCATCGTCCCGCCGGAGCCCAGGGCAACGACCGCGGTCGTGAAGTCGGGGAGCTGAGCAACCAACTCGCGCGCGCTCTCCACGTACCCTTGCGCTCCCACGGCACTCGATCCACCGAACGGGATCAGCGCCGCCTTCCCCAACTCCGCCACGACTTCATCGGCCACCTCCGCACGATCCCGGTCGCCGGCCCAGACCACGCGCGCCCCGAACAGCCCGTCCAGCGCGAGGTTGCCCGACCGCGACGCCCCGGGCCCTCCGGGGAACACCAGTACGGCGTCGAGCCCGAGCCGCGCCGCGGCGGCAGCCGTCAGCCGCGCGTGATTGCTCTGCGGCGCCCCGGTCGTCACGACGGCCTCGGCGCCGTCGGCCAGCGCGGCCCCCAGCGTCCACTCCAGCTTCCGGATCTTGTTGCCCCCAGCCCCCAATCCGCCGAGGTCGTCGCGCTTCAGCCAGAGATCGTCCGGCCCCAGGCCGAGGGCGGCCGCGAGGCGCGGCGCCGGTTCGAGCGGGGTCGGCCAGGTGCCGAGGGAAACTTTCGGCGCAGACATGCTTTTCCTCTTTCTACAGTTCGGCCGCGAGTTCGGTGACGACGTCGGCGGCGGGACCGGTCCGCGCCCGGCGGTAGCCGGTCCCCGCCCACAGGTGAACCTGATCCGGCTCGCCGGCCGCCGCCGCGGCGACCCGCAACGGCCGGGTCAGATGATGGATGGCCGGATACCCGAGCGGCGCTCCGGCCTCGTGACGTTCAATGAAGCCGTTGCGCAGTCCCCGTGCCGGCCGCCCGGTGAACGCCCGCGTGATGACGGTCCGGTCCGGCCCGGCGTTCGCGATGGCATCCTTGTGCACGGCGGTCGCACCGCTCTCGTCCGTGCGCAGCAACACCGTCCCGACCGCGACCGCGCTGGCCCCGAGGCGCAGCAACTCCCGCACCTGCGCGGCCTCGCTCACCCCGCCCGCGGCGATCACCGGCAACTCGGTCTCCGCGACCACCTGCCGGACGAGGTCACCGACCGACACCGCCGGCCCGGGCCGCTCCGGCGTGTGCGTCCCGCTGTGCCCACCGGCTTCGGTGCCCTGGGCAATCAAACCGTGGACGCCGAGCTCCGCGGCGGCCCGCGCCTCCACCGGCGACGTCACGGTCGCGAGCACCTGCGAACCGGCCTTGGCCAGGGCACTCACGACCGCAGGCTCCGGCAACCCGAACGTGAAGCTCACGAACGGCACCGGGTTCGCCAGCAGCAGGTCGATCTTGTCCTGCCAGTGGTCGTCGTCGTCCGCCACCATCGCGGCGTTCGCGAGATCCAGCCCGTACGACGAACCTTCGGCCGCCAGCTCCCCGGCGTACCGGCGGAACTCGGCCTCGGTCAGCGTCGACGAACCCGGGACGAACAGGTTCACGCCGAACTCGGCTCCCACCTGGGCAAGCTCGGCCGCCAGCGCCTCGGGGGTCTTGTAGCCGCCGGCCAGGAAGCCGAAGCCGCCTGCCGCTGTAGCCGCCGCCACCAGCGCGGGAGTCGTCGCGCCACCAGCCATCGGCGCGGCGATCACGGGCAGGCGCGAGGCCGTCCAGGGGCTCGTCATGATCCGTCTCCTCCTCCAGCAGCGTCGGCGCGCCGCCGCAGCGGCGGCGCGTCTCGGCCGAGTTCTACCAGTACCTCAGTGTTTCAGCGGGTGGCGGCGAGCTGCTCGAGGACAGCGTGCGCGGCGGGCTCGGCCGACGCCGGGTTCTGTCCGGTGATCAGGTTGCCGTCGGTGACGAGGTGCGGCTGCCAGACCGGACCGGCGCTGAACGCGGCACCCTGCTGGGCCAGCCGCGACTCGAGCAGCCACGGAGCGCGATCGGCGAAGCCCGCCTGGCGCTCCTCCTCGTCGAGGAAGGCGGTCAGGTTGCGCCCGGCGAACAGCCACTCGCCGTTCCGGGTCGCGGTCACGAAGCTGGCCGGCCCGTGGCAGACCGACGCGAGGATCTTGCCGGGCGCGTCCAGCACGGCCTCGAGGATCCGGGCGACGTCCGGGTCGGTGGCCAGGTCCTCCATCGGGCCGTGGCCGCCGGGCACGAAGACGACGTCGTACCGGGCCGGGTCGATGTCGGCCAGCGGGACGGCGGCGGCGAGCGCTTCCTGCGACTTGTCGAGGTAGGCGCGCAGCTCGGCGATCGCGGCCTCGTCGTTGTTGTTCATCGCCGGCGCCAGGCTGAGCTCGTCGGCGACCGGGGTGACGCCGCCCGGGGTGGCGATGGTGATCGTGTGGCCGGCCTCGGTGAACACCTGGTGCGGGGCGACGAACTCCTCGGCCCAGAAGCCGGTCGGGTGCGCGGTGCCGTCGTTCAGGTGCCAGACCTGGGTGCCGGTCAGGACGATCAGAGTGTTGGTCATGATGCTGCTCCAGTTAGTAGACGAACGGTCGACTATCGACTCTAGACGACCGGTCGTATACTTTTCAACATGGGACGGACCAGCGATGCGCGACCGAAGATCCTGCGGGCCGGCCAGGACCTGCTGGCCCAGCGTGGTTACACCGCGCTCGGCGTCGCCGAGATCTGCTCGGCGGCCGGCGTGCCGAAGGGCAGCTTCTACTACTTCTTCGACTCCAAGCAGGCGCTCGCCGAGGCGGTGATCGAGGAGCACTGGACCGGACAGCATGCCGAGTGGGCGGCCCTCCTGGGCAGCGACAAGCCGCCGCTGGAGCGGCTTCGCGATCTCTTCGACGCCACCACCGAGGTCCAGCGCGCCGCGCAGAAGGACACCGGCGCGGTCACCGGCTGCCTGTTCGGCAACCTGGCCCTGGAGCTGAGCTCCAAGGACGAGGCGATCCAGCACCGCCTGCAGGAGATCTTCGAGCAACAGATCACGATGGTGACCGCCGTCGTCGACGAGGCGCAGCGCGACGGCACCATCGCCGTACCGGACACCCGGGAGGCCGCGCGCTCACTGGTCGCGCAGCTCGAAGGCATGGTCCTGTTCGCCAAGCTGCTGAACGACCCGGGACAGCTCGACCAGCTGTGGAACCACACGCTCGCGCTGCTCGGCGTCAAGCAATAGCAAAGCGAGGCAGCCGATCCGAAGGGACCGGCTGCCTCGCCTGGTGGTTCAGAGCCCGCGGATGGCGGCCAGCGTCGACAGCGCCGCCTGGGTGGACTCGTAGCCCTTGTCCTCGCGCGAGTCGGGCAGACCGGCCCGGTCCAGCGCCTGCGGGTCGTTGTCGCAGGTGAGCAGCCCGAAGCCGACCGGTACGCCGGTGGTCATGCCGACCTGCATCAAGCCGTCGGTGGCAGCCTGGCAGACGTACTCGAAGTGCGGGGTGTCACCGCGGATGACGACGCCCAGCGCCACCACCGCGTCGTACCCGGACTTCGCGGCATGCAGGGCGGTGACCGGCAGCTCGAACGAACCCGGGACGCGAATCACCGAGTAGTCGGTGACGCCGGACTCGTCCAGTGCCCGGATCGCGCCGGCGACCAGCGCGTCGGTGACCTTCGGGTGCCACTGCGCGGCGACCACCGCGACCCTGGCCCCTTCGACGCGGGGGGTCTCGATCGTGGGTGCTCCACTGCCGGACATCTACTGAACTCCGTTCTCGTCGGTGCCGGTGGGCAGGTGGTGACCCATCCGGTCGCGCTTGGTGCGCAGGTACCGCAGGTTGTGCTCGGTGGGGTCGATGGAGATCCCGCGCCGCTCGACCACGTCGATCCCGTACGCCTGGACGCCGGTCATCTTGGCCGGGTTGTTGGTCAGCAGCTTCACCGAGGTGATGCCGAGATCGGCCAGGATCTGCGCGCCGGTGCCGTACTCGCGGGCGTCGGCCGGCAGCCCGAGGTCCAGGTTCGCGTCGACGGTGTCCCGGCCGGCGTCCTGCAGCTCGTAGGCCTGCAGCTTGTGCAGCAGTCCGATCCCGCGGCCCTCGTGACCGCGCAGGTAGACCACCACACCGCCTTCGGCCGCCACCTGCCGCATCGCCTCGTCCAGCTGCGGACCGCAGTCGCAGCGCAGCGAGCCGAACACGTCGCCGGTCAGGCACTCCGAGTGCAGCCGGACCAGCGTCGGCCCGTCGCCGATCTCGCCGCGGACCAGCGCGAGCTGCTCCGAGCCGTCGACGGTGTTCCGGTAGCCGTGGGCAACGAAGTCGCCGTACCGGGTGGGCAGGGTGGTGGTGGCGACCCGCTCGATCTGGCTCTCGGTCCGGCGCCGGTAGGCGATCAGGTCCGCGATCGAGACCAGCACCAGGCCGTGCTCGTCGGCGAACGCGCGCAGTTCCGCGCCCCGCTTCATCGTGCCGTCGTCGTTGACCAGCTCGGAGATCACCGCGGCCGGCCGCAGCCCGGCCATCCGGGCCAGGTCGATCGACGCCTCGGTGTGCCCGGGCCGCACCAGGACGCCGCCCTCGCGCGCCCGCAGCGGGAACACATGGCCGGGCTGGACCAGGTCGAACGACTCCGAGGCCGAGTCGGCCAGCACCCGGATCGTCCGGGCCCGGTCGGCCGCGGAGATCCCGGTGCTGATCTTGTCGCGGGCGTCGACCGAGATCGTGTACGCCGTACGCAGCCGCTCCCGGTTGTGCGGCGTCATCAGCGGGATCCCGAGCCGGTCCAGCTCGGCGGCCTCCATCGGCACGCAGACCACGCCCGAGCTGTACCGGATCAGGAACGCCAGCAGCTCCGGAGTCGCCTTGGAGGCGGCGAAGACCAGATCACCTTCGTTCTCCCGGTCCTCGTCGTCGACCACGATCACCGCGCGGCCGGCCCGGATCTCGTCGATCGCGTGCTCGATCGTGTCGAGCTTCAGCACCTCGCCCATCAACCCACCACCACCGGCTCGGGGGTGACCGCGACGGTCTCCCGCTTGTTGATCCGCCACCAGGCGACGAATCCGACCACGCAGAACAGTCCGTACACGACGTACATCGCCGCGGACGGGTAGAACTTGGCCTGCACCAGCAACGGGACGCCGACCACGTCCACCGCGATCCAGACCAGCCAGAACTCGACGAACCCGCGCGCCATCCCGTACGTCGCCAGGATCGACCCGGTCAGGATCCACGCGTCCCACTGCGGACCCCACGAACCGAGCTCGCGGAGCACGAAGTACGCGATCGCGTAGAGCGCGACGGCCGCGCCGAGCATCTCCAGCCGCTCCCGGGCCGAGGCCCAGCGCGGCTGGACGCCGGTCTTGGCGCCGCCGTGACGGGTCTGGTACCAGCGGTACCAGCCGTAGAGGCTGACCAGCGCGAAGAAGACCTGGCGGCCGGCCTGGCCCCACAGGTCCTTGTCCTGCGGGGTGTCGAACAGCCCGCCGACGAACACGGTGAACAGCAGCACGTTGCCGACGATGCCGATCGGCCACGCCGAGACCAGCCGGCGCATCCCGAACAGCGCGCTGGCCAGGCCGAAGACGTTGCCGACGATCTCGCGGACCAGCACCGGCGAACCGGCGATCGTGACCTGCTCGTGCAGCAGCCAGTCGATCATTCGTTGCCTCCAGCAACACTCTGGGCGGTGAGCAGCCGCTCGACGTACTTGGCGATCACGTCCACCTCGAGGTTGACGGTGTCGCCGACCTTGTTGCGCCCCAGCACGGTGAGTTCCAGCGTGGTCGGGATCAGGCTGATCCCGAACGTGCCGGTCGCGTCGTCGACGTCGGTGACGGTCAGCGAGACGCCGTCGACGGCGATCGAGCCCTTCTCGGCGACGTACTTGAGGATCTCCGGGCCGGCCGCCACCCGGACGACCTCCCAGTGCTCGGCCGGCTCGCGGCTCGCGATCGTGCCGACACCGTCGACGTGGCCCTGGACGATGTGGCCGCCCAGCCGGGCGTGCGCGGTGACGGCCCGCTCGAGGTTGACCGTGGCGCCCTTGGTGGCGCCGCCGAGACTGGTGCGCTGCAGCGTCTCCCGCATCACATCGGCGGTGAACGTGCCGTCACCGGTACCGACGACGGTCAGGCAGCAGCCGTTGACCGAGATCGAGTCGCCGTGCGCGGCATCCTGGGTGACCTTCGGGCCACGGATGGTGAGCCGGGCGGCGTCGCCCTCCAGCAGATCGAGCGACTCGACGGTGCCGAGCTCCTCGACGATTCCGGTGAACATCTACTTCCCTCCCAGGGGAGTCAGGGTGAGCCGGACGTCGTCGCCGAGACGAGTGACGTCCGCAAGGTGGAACCGCCGGAGGTGGTCGATAGATTCCGCGCCCAGGTCGCCGACCGCGGAGAAGCCGGAGCCGAGCAGCGCCGGCGCGACGTACGCGACGATCTGGTCGACCAGTCCGGCCCGCAGGAAAGCGGCGGCCAGCGTCGGCCCGCCCTCCAGCCACAGGTGGCGGATCTGGTGGTCGTCGAGCTGCCGGAGCACCTCGGCGGGGTCGTGGGTGGGCAGCAGCAGCGTCTCGGCGCGGTCGTTGCGGACTCGCGCGGTCGCCGGGATCGGGCGGTCGCCGACCACGACCCGCAGCGGCTGGCGACCAACCGGTTGGTCGTTCGCGTCGCGCACGGTCAGCTCGGGGTCGTCGACCAGCACCGTCTGGGTGCCGACCGCGATCGCGTCGCACTCGGCGCGCTTGCGGTGCACGTCCGCGCGCGCCGCCGTACCGGTGATCCACTTGCTCGACCGGTCCGGCGCGGCGCTACGGCCGTCGAGCGTGGTGGCGAACTTCCAGGTCACGAACGGCCGACCGGTCCGGACGCTGTGCAGCCAGACGTAGTTGACCTGCTCGGCCTCGTCCTGGAGCACGCCCTGCTCGACCTGGATGTCCTTGGTGCGCAGCTTCTCGCCGCCTCCGGCGGCCTGCGCGTTCGGGTCCGGGACGGCGTACACGACACGACTCACGCCGGCCTCGATCAGCGCGTCGGCGCACGGACCGGTCCGGCCGGTGTGGTTGCACGGCTCCAGCGTCACGTACGCCGTACCGCCGCGGGCGCGCTCGCCGGCCATCCGCAACGCGTTCACCTCGGCATGCGGCCCACCGGCGACTTCGTGGTACCCCTCACCGACGGGATGCCCGTCCCGGCCGGTGATCACACAGCCGACGACGGGATTGGGGTGCGTGCTGCCGATCCCGCGCGCGGCCAGCTCGATCGCACGCCGCATCCAGGCGACGTCGATCGGCGAAGCGTTGTTCACAGACGATCCCTCGTTGTCACGGACGCGCTTCCGGGGCCATGACAACCGGCACACGAACCGTCGCCCGGGACTCGCGATCACCCGCGGTGCAACCGCGGGCGACCATCCGTGACCTCGAGGGTCACCTCACGCGACCCACTGGGCCGCGTCGTGTCCGGACGCCGGAGCGCACGCCGATCGCGTGCGCCTCCCATCCGGACTTTCACCGTCGGTCCCGGAATTCCACCAGGTCAACCGGCCGACGAACTGCGTCGACCGGGTCGCGGACTGTCACCGCCGGCTCGGAATTACACCGACCCCGGAGCACGCGAGTGGGTTCACTCGTACTGGAAGTGTACGACGCCGCTCCAGTCCCGCCGATGTTGCTTCCGCCACTCGGACCTCCACCACCGACCAACCCGGCGCCAGGGCCGAGGGGCCCGCTCGAGGGAGCGGCCGTCGACCGCCCGCGGGCCGGTTGGTGGGTGGTGGAGGTCGGTGAAATCGCTTCGGCCGATCACCGGCCGGCTGTTATCGTGGCTTTGAGTCACCAGAATTCTTCGAGGAGACCGCGAACGTGGCAGGAGTCGACGACGACATCTCGGGGTGAGTCCCGAGGTGACAGGCCATAGGCCGGTGCGCACGCACCGCTGCCGTGGCCTGATCGGCGTTTCCTGACCACTGTCCGCTGCCGCCGGCCGCCGGCGGCGCTTCATTCTTCGAGGTCTTCCGCATGTCCGATGCGTCCATCGTCTGTTCCTCCCTGTCGTTCGCCTGGCCCGACGACACCCCGGTCTTCACCGACCTGGCCTTCACCGCCGGTCCAGGGCGGACCGGCCTGGTCGCGCCCAACGGCGCCGGCAAGTCCACGCTGCTCAAGCTGATCGCCGGCGAACTGAAGCCGACCGGCGGCAACATCTCCGTCGACGGCGTGCTCGGCTATCTGCCGCAGAGCCTGCCGCTGGTCGGCGACCTGACCGTCGCGGAGGTGCTCGGCGTCAAGCCGGTCATCGACGCGCTGAACGCGATCGAGTCCGGCGACGTCGACGAGCGGCACTTCACTGCCGTCGGCAACGACTGGGACATCGAGGAGCGCACCCGCGCGCAACTCGACCGGCTCGGGCTCGACGCCGATCTCGACCGACGGCTCAACACCTTCAGCGGCGGGCAGGTCATCTCGCTCGGACTGGCCGCGCAACTGCTGAAGCAGCCCGACGTCCTGCTGCTCGACGAGCCCACCAACAACCTCGACCTCGACGCGCGGCACAAGCTGTACGCCGTACTGGAGAGCTGGAACGGCTGCCTGGTCCTGGTCAGTCACGACCGCGCCCTGCTCGACCGGATGGACCGGATCGCCGCGCTGGAGCGGGGCGAGGTCCGGTACTACGGCGGCAACTTCACGGCGTACGAGGAAGCGGTCGAGGCCGAGCGGGAGGTCGCGGAGAAGAACATCCGCTCCGCCGAGCAGGACCTCAAGCGGGAGAAGCGCGAGATGCAACTGGCGCGTGAGCGGGCCCAGCGGCGGGCGAGCAACGCGCAGCGCAATCTCAAGGACGCCGGGCTGGCGCGGATCATGGCCGGCAACATGAAGCGGTCCGCCGAGGTCTCGGCCGCGAAGGCCAACGCCACCCACGCGAACCGGCTCAACGACGCCAAGGCCAAGCTCGACGAGGCCGGCCGCGCCCGCCGCGACGAACCGCGACTCGCACTGGAACTGCCCGGGACCAACGTGCCCGCCGGCCGGACGGTCTTCGAGGGCAGCGGACTGACGGTGCGCTTCGGCGAGCGCGACCTGTTCACGGGCGAGGGCGCCGCGCTGAACATCCGCGGGCCGGAGCGAATCGCCCTCACCGGCCCGAACGGCGCCGGCAAGTCGACGCTGCTCCGCTGGGTCCAGGGCGATCTGGACGGCGGTTCGGTGAAACGCGCCGATGGGCGGATCGCGTATCTGTCCCAGCGCCTCGATCTGCTCGACCTGGACCGCACGGTCGCGCAGAACCTTGCGGACTTCGCGCCGACGATGGCTGAGGCACAGCGGATGAATCTGCTGGCCCGCTTTCTGTTTCGCGGTCAGCGGATTCATCTGCCGGTTGGTGTGCTGTCGGGTGGTGAACGTTTGCGGGCGACGCTCGCGTGCGTCCTGTACGCGGAACCGGCGCCGCAGCTGCTGCTGCTGGACGAGCCGACCAACAACCTTGACCTGGTCAGCGTGGAGCAACTCGAAGCGGCGCTGAACGCGTACGAGGGTGCGTTTGTTGTGGTCAGCCACGACGAGCGGTTCCTCGCGGAGATCGGGATCACGCGGTGGCTTGCGCTGCGTGAGGGGCAGTTGATGGAGTCCACTCCGCCTGCGGCGACCAGCTGAATCAGGCCGGTCCTCGCACATTTGCCCTCACCTCCGTGTCCCCCCGCGCACGCCGGGGACGCGGGGGCACTCTCCCTCGAACTGGTTGCCCTATGCCCCTTTCCGCTCTTGTTGCCGACGACATCGTCCGCATCCTCGGCGCCCGCCGGGTACTCGACGGCGTCTCCCTCACCGCCGCGCCCGGTCAGCGCATCGGCCTGATCGGCGAGAACGGCGCCGGCAAGTCCACCCTGCTCCGGATCCTCGCCGGCGCCGACGACCCGGACGGCGGTCACGCCACCCGCCCACCCGACCTCGGCTACCTCCCCCAGGAACTCCCCTTCGACCCCACCGTCACGCTCACCGACGTACTCGAACAAGCCCTGCACGACGCCCACTCCGACCTCGCCGAGCTCGACCGTCTCGCCCAGGCCCTCGCCGACGATCCCGATTCGGCCGACCTGCTGACGGCGTACGGCGATCGCCTCGCGCAAGCCGAGGACCACGGATCCTGGGATGCGGACCGCCGGGCCGACCTGGTCCTCGCCGGCCTAGGTCTCGGCGACGTCCCCCGATCGCGGGTCCTAGGTTCGCTCTCCGGCGGCCAGCGCGCCCGGCTCGCCCTCGCCGCCCTGCTGATCCGCCGCCCGACCGCCCTCCTGCTCGACGAACCGACCAACCATCTCGACGACTCCGCGATCGCCTTCCTCGAAGACCAGCTCCGCGCCCTCCCCGGCGTCGTCCTGATCGCCGCCCACGACCGCGCCCTGCTCGACGCCGTTTGCACCGACCTGTTCGACCTCGAAGGCCCGACCCGGTACCGCGGCAACTACGCCGACTACCAGGCCGCCCGCCGCGCCGCCCGCGAGCGCCGTCAACGCCAGTACGCCGAAGAGCAGGCCGAGCTGGCCGCGCTCCGCGAGGCCGCCGAGGTCACGGCGTACCAGGTCGCGCCCGGCCGGATCCCGCGCGACAACGAGAAGATGGGCCAGGGCCACACCGCCGGTCGGGTCCAGAACCAGATCGCCCGTCGTACCCGCGCGGCGGCCCGACGGCTGGAGACCCTCACCCGCACCCAGATCGCACCACCGCACGAGCCTCTGCGCTTTCGGCCCCGCGCCCTCACGACCCAGCGGCACGCTGATCCCGACGTGCTCGCGGCATCCGATTCCTCCGCCGAACCGCTCATCTGCGCCGACCAGCTCGAGGTCCCACACCGCCTCACCCTCGATCACCTGGAACTCGCTCCCGGCGACCACCTCCTGATCACCGGCCCGAACGGCGCGGGCAAATCCACTCTCCTGTCCGTCCTGGCCGGTCACCTCCCCTTCCGCGGCACCCTCCACCGCCGCCCCGGCCTGACCGTCGCCCTGCTCGCCCAGGACACCACCTTCGCGGATCCCAGCCAGACGCCCCAGCAGATCTATTCACGTGCCCTAGGCAACAATCTCGCCGAGACAGTCCCGCTCGACTCCCTCGGCCTGCTCCCGCCGTACCAGCTGAGCCGGCCCGTCGGCACCCTCTCCGTCGGCCAACGCCGCCGCCTCGCCCTGGCCCTGGTGATCGCCGCCCCTCCCGAACTCCTGCTGCTCGACGAGCCCACCAACCACCTCTCTCCCACCCTCGCCGACGAACTCGAGGACGCCCTCAACTCCACCCTCGGCGCCGTGGTCCTCGCCACCCATGACCGCCACCTCCGCACCCACTGGCCCGCCCGCACCCTCGACCTCGGTTGATCCGAGCCTGATCGGCACCGGCGGCATGGGCTCGGTCTGGCGCGCGTGGGACCTGCGCAAGCAGCAGTACGTGGCTGGGCGACCACGGCCCAGGCCGACGCGCCCGGACTGGCCGAGCTGCTGCGCGTTTACGGTGCGGGACGAACCGATGACGCTGTGGCACACTTCGAACGTCGTACCGGCTGATATATCACAGCCGGAGTAGACATTCCGGAGCCGTCTCATCCGGTGTCCCGACGGAATGCCGCCAACGCCGGCGGCGTTAGCGTCGTTCGGTGGGTCATCCCCACCGTTCCAGAATCACACCTGTTGCTAAGGAGACACCTGTGCGCGCCACCAGCGCCTTCCGCCGCCTCGCCGCTCTCGCCACGGCCGTCACCCTGGCCGTCGGGCTCGCGGCCTGCGGCAGCGACGACACCACGGATGCCTCGGGCCCCGACCTGGGCCTGCTCCAGCCGGGCACGCTGCGGATCGGCACGCTCACCGACGCGCCGCCGAACGTGTACGTCAAGGACGGCAAGTTCACCGGCTTCGACAACGACCTGATCACCGCGGTCGCGGCGAAGCTGAACCTGAAGCCCGAGTTCGTCGGAACCGACTTCTCCGCCCTGCTCTCGCAGGTCAACGGCGGGCAGTACGACCTCGGCAGCTCGTCGATCACGGTCACCGAGGCCCGTAAGAAGACCGTTGCGTTCAGCAACGGGTACGACTTCGGCTACCTCGGGCTGAACACCACCAAGACCTCCGGCATCACCTCGTTCGACCAGCTGGCCGGCAAGCGCGTGGTCGTCGTCCAGGGCACCGTCCAGGACGACTACGCCACCGAGAAGCAGCTGAACCCGGTCCGCGTCCCGAACTACAACGCCGCGCTCGGCCAGCTCAAGGCCGGTACGGCGGACGCCTGGGTCTCACCGGCCGAGATCGGCGAGAAGATGGCCAAGGAGCAGGGCGGCGGCACGGTGATCCTGGCCGCCAAGGAGCTGAGCGACGCGCCGATGGCCTTCGCCGTCGCCAAGAGCAACGACAAGCTGCGCGAGGCCGTGAACAAGGCGCTCGACGAGGTCATCGCCGACGGCACCTGGACCAAGTTGGTCGAGCAGTACTACCCCGGCCGCGCCGTACCGGCGAACTTCAAGCCCGGTAGCGGCACCGTGAAGTTCACCGCGCCCAAGGCCAGCGGCGCCCCCGCCGCCGGCTGATGGACATCTGGTCCACCCTCAACGACACCTTTCTCGACTGGGAGTCGATGAAGGCCGTCCTGCCCGAGATGCTCAAGGTGGGACTGGTCAACACACTCATCCTCGCCGCCGCCTCGGTCGTGCTGGGCACCGTGCTCGGCATGATCGTGGCGGTGATGGGGTTGTCGCGGCGGCGCTGGCTGCGCTGGCCCGCGAAGGTCTACACCGACATCTTCCGCGGCCTGCCGGCGATCCTGACCATCCTGCTGATCGGTCAGGGCCTGTCGCCGATCACCCGGCACTGGTGGGGTCCGAACCCCTACCCGCTGGGCATCCTCGCGCTGTCGCTGATCGCCGCCGCCTACATCGGCGAGATCTTCCGCTCCGGCATCCAGAGCGTGGAGAAGGGCCAGCTCGAAGCGGCCCGCGCGCTGGGCTTCGGCTACAGCATGGGGATGCGCCTGGTCGTCATACCGCAAGGCGTACGACGGGTGCTGCCGGCGCTGGTCAACCAGTTCATCGCGCTGATCAAGGAATCCAGCCTGGTCTACTTCCTCGGGCTGCTGGCCAGTCAGCGGGAGCTGTTCCGGATCGGGCAGGACGCCGCGGCGACGAACGGCAACCTGTCGCCACTGCTGCTCGCGGGCATCTTCTACCTGATCATCACGGTGCCGCTGACGCATCTGGTGAACTGGTTCGACAAGCGGCTGCGCGAGGGCCGTCCCGCTGATCTCGAGGTCGAGGAGCTCGTTCATGCCGACCATCGTTGAGTCCGCGGCCAGCCTGGAGCTGACCGGGATCGAACTCGCGTTCGGGAAGAACAAGGTGCTGCGCGGCGTCGATCTCGCCGTACCGGCCGGCTCGACCGCCTGTGTGATCGGGCCGTCGGGATCGGGCAAGTCGACGTTGCTGCGGGCGACCAACCGGTTGCTGGAGCCCGCGGCCGGCGACATCAAGCTCGGCGGCGAGTCGGTGCTGAAGAGCAACCCGGACGAGCTGCGGCGGCGGATCGGGATGGTGTTCCAGCACTTCAACCTGTTCCCGCACAAGTCCGTGCTGGACAACATCACGCTCCCGCTGCGCAAGCTCAAGAAGCTGACCAAGGAGGGTGCGGCCGAGGCAGCGCTGGAGCAGCTGGAGCTGGTCGGGCTGAAGGAGAAGGCGTCGGCGCGACCCGGCAACCTTTCCGGTGGCCAGCAGCAACGGGTCGCGATCGCCCGGGCGCTGGCGATGAAGCCCGAGGTGATGCTGTTCGACGAGGCGACGTCGGCGCTGGACCCCGAGCTGGTCAAGGGCGTGCTCGGATTGATGGCCGACCTGGCCGACGCCGGCATGACGATGGTGGTCGTCACGCACGAGATGGGCTTCGCCCGGCAGGTCGCCGACCAGGTCGCGTTCATGGATCACGGTGTGGTGGTCGAGGCCGGTCCGCCGGACAAGCTGTTCACCGCGGCCGAGTCGCCGCGGCTGCGGCAGTTCCTGTCGCAGGTGCTCTGACGCGAGCGCGGCGGAGACGCCGCGGTCGCAGCAGTCGTGTCGCGGGTGCTCCGACGCCGTCCGCTATCCGGGTAGTTGACGCGGAAGCGGCGTGGGTCCTGGCCTTCGCCGGGATCCGGCTGATCGTGGGCGGGTGAGGTCACCAACGTCCCGGGGGGACACATGGTCCTGCGTCATCCGCCCGATCGCCGCCCACCGTCACTCGATCTGTCCGGCCCACGCCCGCCCGGACGCAACTCGTCGACCGCCGTCGCGCTCGCGGCGCTGGTCGTCGCGCTGGTCGTAGGGCTCGGCACTGCCGCCGTCGGCAGGTCCCACGAGCCGGCCGGACAGGCCGCTGCCGCACCACCACCGGCGCCTGCACTGCCGGCGAAGTACGTCGTACTCACCTTCGACGACGGCCCGGATCCGCGGTACACGCCGCAGATCCTCGACATCCTCGACCGGTACGGCGCCAAGGCGACGTTTTTCGTGGTCGGCGCCGAGGTGAAGCGACATCCGGAGCTCGCGCGGAGGCTGCACGAGCGCGGGCACAGCGTGCAGAACCACACCTGGTCGCACGCCAACCTGAGCAAGCTGTCGTGGTCCGCGTTCGAGCGCCAGGTGAAGAACACCGACGCGCAGATCCAGGCGCGCACCGGTCTCGCGCCAGGGTGCCTGCGACCGCCGTACGGGGCCCGTAACGGTCTCGTCGACCGGCGCGCGGCCGCACTCGGCAAACAGGTCGTGCTGTGGGACATCGACTCACGCGACTGGACCCGCCCGGGGGTCGCGGCGATCGAGCGCCGCGTGCCCGCGACCGTGCGCAACGGCTCGGTCATCCTGTTCCACGACGGCGGCGGGGATCGGGCCCAGACGATCGCGGCGCTGCCGAAGATCCTCAAGACGCTGACGGCGAGCGGCTTCGGCTTCCGGACGGCGGCCTGCGATCCGCCCTAGGCGAGCGCGGTGACCAGCGGGACGACGTCGGCGATCGACTCGACGATGCGGGTCGGCCGGAAGGGGAACCGGTCGACCTCGTGCTCGCCGGTCGAGCCGGTCAGCACCAGCACGCTGCGCAGGCCGGCTTCCAGCCCGCTGATGATGTCGGTGTCCATCCGGTCGCCGATCATCACCGAGGTCTCGGAGTGCGCCTCGATCCGGTTCAGCGCGCTGCGCATCATCAGCGGATTCGGCTTGCCGACGAAGTACGGCGCGACGCCGGTCGCGCGGGTGATCAGCGCGGCGACCGACCCGGTGGCCGGCAACGGCCCCTCGGCCGACGGGCCGGTCGGATCCGGGTTCGTGGCGAGGAACCGCGCGCCGCCCGAGATCAGCCGGATCGCCTTCGTGATCGCCTCGAACGAGTAGGTCCGGGTCTCCCCCAGCACGACGTAGTCCGGGTCCCGGTCGGTCAGCACGTACCCGACCTCGTGCAACGCGGTCGTCAGCCCCGCCTCGCCGATCACGTACGCCGTACCGCCGGGCCGCTGGTCGTCGAGAAACTGCGCGGTCGCGAGCGCGCTGGTCCAGATCGCGCGCTCCGGTACGTCGATGCCGCCCGCGAGCAACCGCGCCCGGAGGTCGCGCGGGGTGTAGATCGAGTTGTTCGTCAGCACGAGGAATTTGCGCCCGGACGTCTGCAACGTCGCGATGAACTCGGCGGCGCCGGGGATCGCCCGCTCTTCGTGCACCAGCACGCCGTCCATGTCCGTCAGCCAGCTCTCCACCGGCTTGTGCTCACTCACACCGCACTCCTCGCGCTCGGGGTTGCTCCCTGATCCTCCCAGAAGCCACTCGCCGGTCGGCCCTCCACCACGCTCCCCGCGCAGGGATGTCGCGTCAGGAAGAGTTGGCGCTGCCCGACCGCCGCCTGCGATGCGGCCGACAACGTCCGCGGTGGCTGAGGCCACCACTGACCAAGCATGTTCGTCTGCGGGAAGGCACGCTCCACTGCCGCGGCGCATGGCCGGTCTGCGGGGGTTGGTCGGTGGTGGGCGTCGGCCGGCGAGTGCATCCTCCTCTGCCAACCGTTCAGCCGGAGGTGTCTGCTTCGCGCGAACTCGCGTCGCCGGGCGGTCTCGGCGTACAGAAACCCGGTTAGCCGGCGTTCTGCGCCAGCGTGCGAAGCTTTTCGACCATCGCGTTCGGGTCGTCCGCTGCATAAACAGCAGAACCCGCGACGAACACGTCGGCGCCCGCTTCGGCGCACTGTTCGATGGTGTCGGCCGAGACGCCGCCGTCGATCTGGATCCACAGGTCGAGGCCGTGTTTGTCGAGCAGCGCTCGGGTGCGGCGGATCTTGGGGACGCAGACGTCGAGGAACTTCTGGCCGCCGAAGCCCGGTTCGACGGTCATGATCAGGATCATGTCGAGCTCGGGCAGCAGGTCCTCGTACGGCTCGATCGGAGTGGCCGGTTTGAGGGCCATCGAGGCGCGGGCGCCCTTGGCGCGGATCTCGCGGGCGGTGCGGATCGGGGCGCGGCAGGCCTCGGCGTGGAAGGTGACGCTGCTCGCGCCGGCCTCGACGTAGCCGGGGGCCCAGCGGTCGGGGTCCTCGATCATCAGGTGGCAGTCGAGCGGCTGGCTCGCGGCCTTGGCGAGCGACTCGACGACCGGCATGCCGAGCGTCAGGTTCGGGACGAAGTGGTTGTCCATCACGTCGACGTGCAGCCAGTCGGCGTTCGAGACCGCCGCCGCTTCGTCGGCCAGTTTGGCGAAGTCCGCGGACAGGATGCTGGGTGCGATCTGGATTCCCATAAGGCCTCGGATTCTACCGACGGCGCCGCAGCCACTCGACGACCTGGTCCACCGACTCGACCGCGTCCACACCGGACGGCAGCGGTGGCCGGCCGATCACGATCACCGGTACGCCGAGTTGCCGCGCGGCCTCGAGCTTCGCCGACGTCATCTCGCCTCCGCTGTCCTTGGTCACCAGGACGTCGATCCGGTGCTCGCGCAGCAACCGCACCTCGTCCTCCACCGCGAAGGGTCCGCGGGCGAGGATCACGGTGCACCAGTCGGGTTCGGGCTCCGGCGGGTCGACGCAGCGGGCGAGTGTCCACAGCCCGGTCCCGGCGAAGGCGTCGAGACCTTGCCGGCCGATGGTGAGGAACACCCGCGAACCGACCTGCGGGAGGAGCCGAGCAGCCGCATCGGCGGACTCCACCCAATGCCACGCACTCCCGTGGCCGCCGTCCCAGCCAGGGCGGCGAAGTACCAGCAACGCCACCCCCGTACGCCGGGCCGCTTCGGCCGCGTGCTCGGTCATCGTGGCCGCGAACGGATGAGTCGCATCGACCAGCGCATCGACCTGCTCGTCCCGCAGCCAGGCGACCAGACCATCCACCCCGCCGAACCCGCCCTGACGAACCTGACCGGCCGGAAGCCTGGCGTCCGTCGTACGACCGGCCAGCGAGGACACGACGTCGATGTCCTGGGCTACCAGGAGGTCAGCGAGGCGCCGGGCTTCGCCGGTTCCGCCGAGCAGTAGGACCTTCACCCACCCACTATCTCGCGCCGGCCCCTCCGACGGACGACGACCGCACCGCCGACCAGCACGAGCAGAACCACCAGGACGATCAGGGGAAGGAGCCGTCCATGCGCTTCCCCGGAGACTGCGGCAAGCGGCGCGGTCGAACCAGCGGCGTCCGTCAGCAGCGGCACAACGGTCACCTCCGCACTCAACGGCACCACGGCAGCAACATCGCGGACCGGAACGCTCGCCTTCCACGAGTCCCCCGGCAGCAACGACGGCGAGTCCGCGACCTCGCCCGATTCGGCCCGCAACTGACCGAACGGACCGGCCAGCGACGCCTTCTGCCGCGCCGACACGGTCGCGTTGCCGGTGTTGTGCACGGTGTAGGTGACCGTCGCGTCACCGCCGACCAGCGAAGGATGCACGTGGACGTCGCTCACCGTCAGCTGAGGCTTGAGCTCCCCACCGACCCGCAGCTTGATCCGGACGCCCATCCGTCGCTCCACCGGCTGCTTCGAGGCCGGGTCGGTCTGCTCGACCGAGGTGACGATGCCACCGATGTGATCCCCAGGCGCCGCGTCGGCCGGAACAGTCACCTTGAACGGCACCGAGGCGGACTTGCCCGGCAGGATCCGCAAGGAAGCAAGCCCCGGATGAACCCAAGCCCCCACGCTCGTGGCCTTCGCGTCCTTGCGGCGCAGATCGAGCTGGCCGGAGTCCGTGGTGAAGCCGTCGGCGGCGTACACGGCGAGCTCGAGCGGTGTGGTCCCCCGGTTGACGACGAGCAACCCGTCGTCCACCGTGTCACCCGGTGCGACCGTGTAGGTGTAGTTCTGCCGGTCCGGACCGAAGGCGTTGTCGGCCGGTTCCACGCTCCACGGAGCATCGTCGGCGGGAGCGGCGGCGGCCGGTACGGCGTACAGGCTGGTGGCGGCCAGTACGGCGGCGGCCAGGAGACGGGTCGGGCGCATGGATGTGATCCTCGAAAAGGTCGGAAAGTGGAGCGGGCCCCCGCCCGCCCCACCAGAGGTTGGTCAGCGCACCGAAGCGAGCCGACCGCGTTCTCTCAGGTCTCAGCGGAGCCAGTTGGTGTCAGCGGCAACCTTGTTGTTGCCCTTGCCACCCTTGTAGGTGTGGATGGCAACCTTGTCGACGACCGAGCCGACCGGCGCGGCCGGGGTGGCGCCGCTGTCCGGTCCGCACCACGACTCCTGCCCGAGCTCGACGGCCGCGTTCGGCGCCGCGCAGGTGCCGCTGCGCAGGTTCTCGACGACCAGCTTGTCGTCCTTGACCTGCACCCGGACGTAGGTCCGGACGTGCTCCTGGTTCTCCACCGAGTTGGCCCAGTGGTTCTTCGGGTTCAGCGGGTCCGGACCGTAGTTCGGGTCCTTGGTGACGTCGGGCTTGGTCAGGTCGTAGTACTTCGAGCCCGAGGCGGAGTTGGCCGTCACGTAGACGACGCCGCCGGGGCCCTGGGTGACCTGGGTCGCGCCCGGCTGCTCGGCCGGATTGGCCTTCTTGCCGTTCTTGATCTGGTAGCTGCGCGAGTAGCTGTGGTCGTGCCCCTGCAGGACCAGGTCGACGCCGAGCTGGGAGAAGGCGGTCGGGAAGTCCTGGCGGCGCAGCTGGTTGTCGCCGTCGTTCGCGTGGCTGGCCGGCGAGTAGATCGAGTGGTGGTAGACCAGCACGGTGTACTTCGCCTTGGCGCCGTAGGTGTTGACGACGTTGGTCACGTAGCCGATGTGCGCGGCGTCCGAGCCGTTGGCGTAGGCGTTGCTGTTCAGGTCGATGAACAGCACGTCCTTGTACAGGTACCAGTAGTCACCGCCGGAGCGGACCGCCTGGTCGCCGTTGTAGTACGGCGTGGAGCGGTCGGTGTTCGGCGTCCAGAAGTGCTGCTCGTAGGCCTTGCCGCCGACGTCGTGGTTGCCGATCGTCGCGGCCCACGGGTACTGGCGCAGCTTGTCGGAGCCGAGGAACGCGTCCCACTGGCTCTCGACGTTCGCGCTCTCGACCTGGTCGCCACCGGAAACCAGCAGCTCGGCCTTCGGGTTCGCGGTCAGCGCGACGTTCAGGGTGTCGGCCCAGCCGGCGCCGTCCTTGGCGGTGTCGCCGGACGAGCCGATCTGCGGGTCACCGAAGAACAGGAAGCTGAAATCGCCCTTGAAGTCCTGGGTCTGGAAGGTGTACGTCGGCGACCAGTGCCCGGCGTTGCCGACCCGGTAGGCGTACTTCTGCCGCTGCTTGAGGCCGTCGATCGTCGCGTGCGCGTTGAACCCGCCGTTGACGGCGTTGGCCGTGACGGTGGCCGGGAACGAGGTCACGTTCTTCGGGAACTGGCCCTTGACCAGTTTCGAGGCCGGCACGACCTGGACCAGCTGGCCGGCGTTGGTCGAGGAGTACCAGCTGAGCACCCGCTGGTTCTCCTTGGCGCCGACGCCGAGCACGATGCGCGAGACCGCGACCGCCTCACCGTCGGCGGGCTTGCTGGGGGCGGCGGTCGCGAGACCACCACCGAACGCTGTGGAAACCCCCACCACCGCCACCGCGGCCAGCGCCAGGCGGCGTCCAGCAGCTCCGCGCAGGCGGACCTGCTTCCACTGATTGAACTTCATCGAGGTTCCGTCCGTTTCAGGTCCGAGAAGTAGTTGCTGCGCCAACTTCCTCGCGACGGATGGACCAGCGGTGAACATCCGTTTCCCCGCCGCCAAATATATTCGGACTCAATCAATTTGTGACCCGCTGGACGAACCACACCAGGCCCGCCACGGCCACCCCCGCCGACAGCGCGCCGGTCACCCACAGCGCGGTGGTCGGCCTTCGGCGTCGCAGCAGCGCGAGCACCGGGAAGACCAGCCCGATCAGCGACAGCTGGACCGCTTCGAGGCCGACGTTGAAGACCAGCAGCGACCACAGCAACTGCCAGGACCAGGCCGCGTCGATGCCCAGCGCACTGGCGAACCCCAGCCCGTGCACGAGCCCGAAGCAGAACACGACACCGAGCCGGATCCAGCCCGCCCGATCAAGGCTGAAGTGCCGGTTGCGGATCGTGTCCAGCTCGCCGGCATGCAGCCCGCGCTGCCGCAGCCGCCACAGATGCCAGCCCGCGACGACCGCGATCGACAGCGCGATCACCGGCTCGACGAACGACGCGGGCACCTTCACCAGCCCGAGCGCGGCGAGCACGAACGTGACCGAGTGGGCCACCGTGAACGACGTCGCCGCCAGCACGATCTCGCGCAGCCGCCGCGATCCCGCGATCAGCGCGAGCAGGAAGAGGATGTGGTCGAGGCCGGTCAGCAGGTGCTCGGCGCCGAGCCGGAAGAAGTCCCAGAACCGCTCGGTCCAGGACTGCTGGGTCGAGAACGCCGGCCGCTGCGTGTCGAGTGCCGCACTACCCGACTTCAGGTCGAGGTCATAGGTGAGGATCGTCTTCGTGTCGCGCACATAGCCCTCGTCGTCGCCGAAGAGCGTGCTGCGGATCTCGTGCGCCTCGGCCGGCTCCGGACAGGCGTAGTCGAGCACGAGCAGCGCGTACGGGACGCCGTCGCGCTCGGTCATCGTGTAACCGCCGGCTTGGCTCGGCTTGCAGGCCTGGCCTTGCGCCGTGACGGCGAATCGCTTGCTCACGTAGCCGACGACCGATCGGGTGTGGCCGGTCAGCGCGGTGGCCTGGCGAGCGGTGTCGCGGGCGTCGAAGGCGGCGGTGCCCTCGCGGAACAGCGCGTCGTCCTTCTCGGCGTCTGCGGTGGAGACCACCAGCAGGTCGTACTCGAGGCCGAGTTCGGCCCGGACGTGTCCACGCTCGGGCGCGGTCAGGTCGGCGTACACGGTCGAGCTGAAGCCGTGGGCCGCGGCGGGAGCGGCACCGAGGGCGAGGCCCAGGACGGCGAGCAGGATCGCGGCGTACGCTGCGCGAGCGAGGGCGGACGGACGGTTGCGGGTGGGCATGGGGCCTTCTTTCCTGGTCGGCCGCACGCTGCCCCGCGCGGATGAACGACCGGCGGACCGCGGCCGAACATCTCGCGACCGGGCCCGGACGACGCCCGCCGATGGGGTAGGAAGGGTGCCGACCAACTCCCGTCTCCGCCTCGGAGGATCTCTTGCGTCCGCGTCTCGCCGCGACGATCGTGCTCGCTCTCACCGTCGCCCTCACGGGGTGTGGGGCGAACGACGACTGGGCCGGTCCGCGGGTCGCGCCCAGCCCGGTCGGTGCTCTGGGCAACGGCTTCGTGGACCCGAAGGCGCCGCCGACGCCGGAGGCCACGGTCACGCCGAAGCCCGGATCGTGGGACGGCGTGCATCCGTCGAAGGGCTACCGGGTCGTGCTGCTGTCAGCCGGTGGCGACGCCCAGACCAAGACGCTGACCGACGCGGTGACGTCCTGGGCGAAGGCCGAGAAGGTCGACCTGAAGACGATCACGGCCGACGATCCCGCGCACCGGATCGACCGGATCACCGACGCGCTGGGGCTGAGGCCCGACCTGATCGTGGCTGCGGGCAACAGTCTGATCGATCCGCTCGCACTGGTCACCGCGAACCATCTCGACCAGCAGTTCCTGGTGGTCGGCGCCGAACTGGCCGAGCCCACGCACAACGTCACCGCCGCGGACTGGACCGGCGCGGCGTACCGCGGCGAAGGGCTCGGGATGTCGTCGACCTACGACCCCGCGTCGTTCACGCCCGAACGCGCCGGCGCGGCGATCCGCGCCGGGGTCGCCAGCGTCCTGCACGGGCTGACCGGCATCGTCGTCTGGATCGGCTAGCGGGCCCGCGTCGTCGAGTACAGGTGACTGTCGGGAAAGTTGTCGGCGGCAAGTGTTCGCCCGACGATCACCACCGCCGTCCGCCGTACGCCGGCCGCGTGGACCTGCTCGGCGATACCGGCCAGCGTCCCGCGCAGGACCAGCTCGTCCGGACGGCTGGCGCGCGCGACGACCGCGACCGGGCAGTCCTCGCCGTAGTTCGGGATCAGCTCCTCGACGAGTCGCTCGATCTGCTGAACGGCCAGGTGCAGCACCATCGTGCCGCGGCTCGCGCCGAGCGTGGCCAGGTCCTCCCCCGGCGGCATCGCCGTCGCCCGGCCGCCGACGCGGGTCAGGATCACCGTCTGGCCGACCTCCGGCACGGTCAGTTCGCGGCCGAGACTCGCCGCGGCCGCCGCGTACGCCGGTACGCCGGGCGTCACGTCGTACGGGATGCCGAGCGCGTCGAGCCGCCGCATCTGCTCGGCCATCGCGGAGAAGACCGACGGGTCGCCGGAGTGCAGCCGCGCGACGTCGAGGCCCTGCTCGTGCGCGGCGGCCAGTTCGGCGACGATCTGGTCGAGGTCGAGATTGGCCGTGTCGACCTTGCGAGCGGCAGGCGGGCAGTGGTCGAGCAGTTCGACCGGGACCAGCGCACCGGCGTACAGGCAGACGGGTGAGTTCGCGATCAGGTCGCGGCCGCGCACGGTGATCAGGTCGGCCGCGCCGGGCCCGGCACCGATGAAGTGGACGGTCACTTGGTCACGCTCCAGATCGTCACGGGCATCGCTGGGCGCCAGCCGGTCATGCCGCCGACGGGCGAGGCGCGCTGCACCGACAGGCGGACCAGGTCGCCACCGAGTTCGGCGTACCAGCGGGCGATCAAGGTCTCGGTCTCCAGCGTGACGCCGTTCATCACCAGGCGGCCGCCGGGCGCGAGGGCGTCCCAGCAGGTCTCGATCACGCCGGGCTTCGTGCCGCCGCCGCCGATGAAGATCGCGTCCGGCGTATCGAGGTCGGCCAGTGCTTGCGGGGCCGCGCCGACGACGGTCCGGACGACCACCCCGAGGGCGGCTGCGTTGCGGTCGAGTCTCTTGGCCCGGTCCGGATCGCGCTCGATCGCGACCGCCCGGCAGCTCGGATGGTGCCGGGTCCACTCGATGGCGATGCTGCCCGCGCCGCCGCCGACGTCCCACAGCAACTGACCGGGGACCGGGGCGAGCCGCGACAAAGTGATGGCGCGGACTTCCCGCTTGGTCAGCTGGCCGTCGCTCTCGTACGCGTCGTCGGGCAGACCGGGGCTCGTCGGCAGCAACGGCGCACCGGCGTCCGGTTGGCAGACGATCCCGATGACGTTGAGCGCGTTGACCTGGTGGTCCCAGTCGCGGGCGGACGTGGTCCGGACGGTTTCGTCGGGCGAGCCGAGCTGCTCCAGCACCGTGAACTCCGAGCCGCCGTACCCGCGCTCGGTGAGCAGCTTGGCGACTTCTCCCGGAGTGTGCGATCCCCAACTCAGTACGACGAGCCGCCGGCCCGGCTGGACGTGCGGATGGACCAGCTCGAGCGGATGCCCGACCAGACTGATCACCTCGACCTGGTCCTGCGGCCACCCGAGTCGCGCGCAGGCCAGCGAAACACTCGACGGGTGCGGGATCACGTGCACCGCGTCGGCACCGAGCAGCCGCGTGAGTGTCGTACCGATGCCGTGGAAGGTCGGGTCACCGCTCGCCAGGACGCAGATCTTCCGGGCCCCGTGTGTCGCCAGTAGTCCGGGCAGCGACTCCGACAGCGGCGACGGCCAGGCGATTTTCTCCGCGGCCGTCACCGGCACGAGTTCCAACTGCCGGGCGCTGCCCATCACCACTTCGGCATCCTCGACCGCCTGGCGCGCGACCGGCGAGAGCCCGTCCCACCCGTCCGCACCGACGCCGACGACGGTCAGCTTCTGTTCACGCATTCCCGAGCACCTTGGTCACGGTGATCTCGACGACCACGCGCTCGGGGTTCACCCGGGGCTGCTTGTAGCGCGCGGCGTACCGGCGTTCGGCGTCGGCGACCTTGGCGGGGTCGTCGCTCACCACCGCGCGGCCTTCCAGCGTCGACCAGCGCCGGCCGTCCACCTGAGACACCGCGACCGCCGCGCCGTCGGCCCCGGCCGCCCGGATCAACCGAGCCTTGTGCGATCCCCCGCTGCAGATCACCCGAGCGATCCCGGCCTCGAAGTCCACGGTCACGCCGACCGGCACCGCGTGCACCGTCCCGTCCTTGCGCACGGTGCTCAACACACACAGATGCCGCTCGGTCCAGAACTCGACGAACTCGGGCGACTTCTGCTGCAAAGGTTCCGGCACCCCCTGATCGTAGACAGCCGACCTCCACCACCGATCAACGGGCGGTGACTCGCCGGGCGCCCGCGCGAACCGCCGCGCAGCGGCCCCCGCGGGCGAGGTTGATCGGTGGTGGGCGTCGGTCAGCCGATGTCGCGGCGGCGGAACGTGGTGTAGCCGGCGACGATCAGGGCGGCGGCGATGACGGTCAGCCAGACGACAGGCGTGGCGCTGAAGTCGCCGCCGGGGAGGCGGGGCGTGTGACCGTAGGGGCTGAGGTTCATCACCGACTGCGGCAGGTCGAAGATCGAGCCGAACTGGCCGATCAGCAGGAAGGCACCGAACAGGAACCACCCGGCGGTGACCAGCTTCGGCGCCACACCGAACAGCAGCACGACAAGCGCGGTGACCAGCCAGATGGCCGGGAGTTGGACGGCTGCGGCGGCCAGCAGGCGCGGGACCTGGCGGCCCGTGTTGCCGAGTTCCGCGCCACTGGAGATGCCGGCCCCGAGGCCGCCGACCACAATCAGCAGAGTGGTGCCGAGCAGAGCCATCAGCACGTGGCTGGACAGCCAGCGGCTGCGGGTGACGCCAGTGGCGAGCAGCGGCTCGGCGCGAAGCGCGGTCTCCTCGGAGCGCAGCCGGAGCGCGGCCTGAATGCCGAAGGCCGAGGCGAGCAGGCCGAGCACGCCCATCTCCGTGGACAGGAACGCGTCGGTGATGCCGTCGACGCCGCCGAGCTTCTGGATCAACTCCTTGGCGCTCTCCGATCCCGCGAAGCCGTCCACGTTGCTGGCGATGTTGCCGACCACCAGTCCGAGCAGCAGGAACGCGAAACCCCAGCCGTACAGGGAGCCCCGGTGCAGCCGCCAGGCCAGGGCGAGCGGCGACCGCAGCGAGGCGGCGGCCGTCGCGGGACCCGGTCGCGGGCGGACCAGACCGGCACCGATGTCCCGGCGCCGCAGCAACGCGTACGCCGCCGCGACCAGCACCACGAGCAACGCCAGCGGCGCGAGGGCCACGACGACCCGGTCACCGGCGTACGCGCGGATCTGCTGGGACCAGCCGATCGGCGACAGCCAAGACACCCAGGCCGTACCGTCCGAGGAGTCGCCGATCGCGCGGAGCACGTAGGAGACACCGAGCACGATGGCGGTCAGGCCGTTCGCGGCCCGCGCGCCCTCGGTCAGCTGGGCGGTCAGCCCGCCGACGCCGGCGAAGGCAAGACCGGCCGAGGTCCAGACCAGTCCGAAGGCGAACGATCCGGCCACCGGGAGTCCGACGCCGATCAGGCTCACGGCGGTCAGCAGCCCGATCAGTACGACGGTCAGGCCCGAGACGAGCAGTCCGGCCGTCAGAGCGGCGTACCGGCCGAGGACTCCGGCGCTGAGCAGTTCGAGCCGGCCGGACTCCTCCTCGGCGCGGGTGTGGCGGACGACCAGCATCGACGCCAGCAGCGCGACCAGCAACGCACCGAACGCGGTCAGCTTGAACAGCGACAGCTCGCCGAGCGACGAGGGATCGAAGATCCGGCCGTACAAGGACACCAGCGCGGGCGAGGAGTTCGTGGTCGTCGCCGCTTCGATCCGCGACTTCTCGTCCGGGTAGAGGTCGATCGACGCCTGCGCCGAGCCGGCAGCCATCAGCACGAACACCACGACCCACAACGGAATCAGCACCCGGTCGCGGCGCAGCGCCAGCCGGACCAGGGTCGACGTACCGACGAAGTCGTTCATCGCGCGTCCACCAGAGCGGGCTCGGCGGTGTCGTCCTCGTAGTGCCGCAGGAACAGCTCCTCCAGCGTCGGCGGCTGCGCGACCAGGTTCTTGATGCCGCTCGCGGCGAGCTGCTTCATCAGGCCGTCCAGCTGCGCGGTGTCGACCTCGCAGCGGACCCGGTGGCCCTCGACCTCGAGACCGTGTACGCCGGGCAGCTTCGCGAGCCCGTTCGGCGACGAGGCCAGCTCGGCCTGGACCGATGTGCGGGTCAGGTGCCGCAGATCGGCCAGGGTGCCCGTCTCGACCACCTTGCCCTTGCGGATGATGCTGATCCGGTCGCAGAGTGCCTCGACCTCGGACAGGATGTGGCTGGACAGCAGCACGGTCCGGTCCCGGTGGCGCTCCTCCTCGATGCACTGGCGGAACACCTCCTCCATCAGCGGGTCCAGGCCGGAAGTCGGCTCGTCCAGGATCAGCAGCTCGACGTCGGAGGCCAGCGCGGCGACCAGCGCGACCTTCTGCCGGTTGCCCTTGGAGTAGGTCCGGCCCTTCTTGGTCGGGTCCAGGTCGAAGCGGCGCAACAGCTCGTCGCGCTTCTTCGGGTCGAGCCCGCCACGCAGCCGGCCGAGCAGGTCGATCACCTCGCCGCCGGTCAGGTTCGGCCACAGGTTGACGTCGCCCGGGACGTAGGCGAGTCGCCGGTGCAGCTGGGCCGCGTCGTGCCAGGGATCGCCACCGAGCAGCGAAACGTCGCCGGAGTCACCGCGGAGCAGGCCGAGCAGGACCCGGATGGTGGTGGACTTCCCGGCTCCGTTCGGGCCGAGGAAGCCGTGCACCTCTCCGGTCGCGACCTCCAGGTCGAGACCGTCGAGGGCGTGCGTCACGCCGTAGGACTTGTGCAGTCCGGAGACCACGATGGCTGATGTCATGTTTCAGAAGCTACACTTCATTCAGAATTTTGTGAATCTTTCTAACGTGTCTCTCACATCGCAGGTTTCCGGCGCACCGAGGGGAGATGATGGGCCGGTGAGCGCACAACGAGACGACGAGGCGGTCCAGCGGTACGCCGAGGGCTTCGGCAACCTGCTGGCCGAGACCGGCTGGCCGCGGATGTCGGCCCGGGCCTTCGCCGCCATCCTGGCCAGCGAGAAGGGACGGCTGACCTCCGCCGAGCTGTGCGAGCAGTTGCAGGCCAGTCCCGCGGCGGTGTCCGGCGCGGTTCGCTACCTGCTGCAGATGCGGCTGGCCACCCGGGAACGCGAGCCCGGCAGCCGGCGCGACGTGTACGTCGTCCAGGACAACTTCTGGTACGAATCGATGATGCGCCAGGACCGGTTCCTGCCGCGCTGGGAGGACGTGCTCGGCCTGTTGATCAACGAGCTCGAGCCGGGCAGCGAGGCGCACCGAAGGGTCAGCTCGACGCTCGGCTTCCTGGCGTTCATCCAGGAGGAGGTCGAAGGGCTGAGCGAGCGCTGGGTCAAGTACAAGGCGCGGATGGACGCGGACTACGACGCTTCGCACTGAACACGACCGAGGCCCCGGTGGAATCCACCGGGGCCTCGGTTCTACCGCTGACGACGACTAGCGCAGCGCGCCGGCCGCCACCGTGTCGAGCACCTGCTGCAGCATCGGGCTCGTCTTGCCGGAGTTCGCCTTCGACTTCGGCAGCCGCACCGCGTTGCCGTCGACCGGACCGTCGACCGGGTAGACCGACAGCTCGGCCGGCAGCGGGCTGGTGCCGCAGACCTGATCCTTGCCCGGCAGCTCGCCGCCGAACACGAACTTGTCACCGATCGCCTCGGCGCACGACGACGCCGAACCGACGTACTGGCCGTGCTGGCCCTCGTCGTCGATCGCGACGAACCGGGTGAACTGCTTGGTGTCGTTGTGCGTGCGCAACGCACCCTCGTACGCCGTGGCCGGGTCGAGCTCGCCCTGGACCATCAGCATCCGCGGCGACCCCTTCAGGTCCAGGTTGCGGTCCTGCGGGGCGTACTTCCAGAACGCGCACATCGGGACGCCGTTCATGTAGCCGAAGAAGCTGTACTTCCTGGCCATCCGGTCGGCTTCGCGCAGGTAGAAGTTCGGGTCGGAGTTCCAGGCGGTGTCGTTGCAGCGCACCGTGGTGCCGATCGCGCCGAGGTTCACCGGCTGGTCACCCGACGTCGCCTTGGCCGCGGTCTCCCGGGCGTCGGCGAGCACCGACTTGGCGGTGTCGACCTGGGCCGCCGCCAGCGTCGCCGCGGCCGCGGCGGTCACGCCGTACCGGGCCCTGATCGCGGCGAGGGTGTCGAACGCCTGCAGCTCCGGCGACAGCCGGGCCCACGCGCGGTCGACGTGCTGGACCTCGATCTCGCCGGAGTCCGACGGGTCCTTGACGTACTCGTCGTGCACCAGGATGTCCATCGTGGCGCGGATGAACCGGACGTTGCCGTAGATCGCGCTGTAGATGTTGCCGTCCAGGCCGTCACCGCGGACCGAGCTCTCGCCGGCCTTGACCAGCGTGACGAGCGACGCGCGGATCCCGTTGTACTTCGCCAGCACCTGCGCCGGCGTCTTGCCGAGTCCGCTGATCTGGTCGGCGTGCCGGGCGATCCACGGGAACAGCTGGGTGTCGCGGCGGCGCTGGCCGGAGAACGGGTCGAAGTTCACGTTCTGCCACTGGGTGTGGGTCCAGTCCATGTTCGAGTCGAGCACGAACCGGCCGACCTTCGACGGGTAGGTGTCGGCGTACCAGCCACCGAGCCAGGTGCCGTAGCTATAGCCGATGAAGTTCAGCTGGCGGGCCTTGAGCAGCGCCCGGATGAACTCCATGTCGTACACGGTCTGCTGGCTGCTGACGAACTGCCCGTACTCCGTGGCCGCGCAGGCGTCGGCCTGCAGCTTCGCCTCGGCCACCTCGACCTGGTGGGTGAGCTTCGTGCGCTCCTTGTAGTCCGGGGTGACCGGCAGGGCGTTCAGCGCCTCGGCGGTGGTGATGCACTGCAGCGGCGTGGACTGGCCGAAGCCGCGCGGGTCGAAGCCGACCAGGTCGAAGTCGCTGAACAGCTGCGGCTTCTCGGTGGCCAGCGCCGCGGACAGGTTCAGGCCGGCGCCGCCCGGACCGCCGGGGTTCGAGGCCATCAGGCCCTTCGACGTACCGGTCGCCTTGCTGTACGAGATCGCGACCTCGATGTCGGGGTGCGCGTCGGGGTTGGCCCAGTCCATCGGCACCTTGACCTTGGCGCAGTTGGTGGTCGGCGCCTGCGGGTACAGCCGCTTGATCTGGGCATCGAACGAACAGACCGACCACTGGATCGGCTGGTCGAGGTACTTCTGCGGGATGGACGGCGTCGGCGGGTCCGTCGGCTTCGGCGCCGCCGCTGTCGCGGTGGTGGCGGTCAGCAGCGGTACGACCAGCGCCGCGGCTGTCAGTGCAGCCACCGCGATCTTCCGGGGTTTGCTCACGCTCAGGCTCCCGTGTTTCCAGGCGGACAGGATTGAGGGCAACCTAAGTCCCCTGCCGCCTCCACACCAGGTGCAGGCGCTCACTCAAGGGCAAACCCGCGCCTCACAACTCGTGAACGGTGAAGATCGTGCAGTAGATCGGCGGCGACTCGAGGCCCGGGTAGTACAGGCGGCCCGCGTCGTCGGTGACCTTGAAGTACGCCGTGGAAGCGCCGACCTGCGACGGGGCCTGCAGGGTCATCCGGACCGTCACCACCTGCCCCGGTACGGCGTCCGGGATGCGCGCGGATCGAGGCGAACGCATCCAGCCCGGCGTCGCGGCGGCGCCCTGGCGGGTCAGCCAGCGATCGTGCCACGGGCGTTCACCGCTGTTGCGCAGCTCCCAGGTCTTCTCGAACTGCTGGTCCCTGGCGATCCGGGTGCCGTCCGGGACGCTCTCGCCAACCAACTCGGCACGGTCGTCGGGATGGTGGTCGACCGGAACCGATCCGCCGAGCAGCATCGGCTGGACCTGGCGGCGCAAATCCCGCTGCGAGACGTCCTTGCCGGCCCGGACGGCGGCGTCCAGCTCGACCAGCTGGTTGACCAGCGCTCGGCCGGCGCCGAAGGACTCGTCGTACCACTCGATGAGTTCCCGGCTGGGTCTGGTGTGACCGCGCTCGACCCGGGACAGATGGCCCTTGTCCCAGCCGGACAGGCTGGCCGCGCGGGTCAGCGGTATCCCGGCCGCCTCGCGCAGCTCGCGCATCCGGCTGCCGATCAGCGAGCGAACCTGGGCTGGCCTCACCGTGCACTCTCCGATCGTTGCCCACTGCGACAACACCGTAACGCTCTGATTCTCTGTGAGTCAGTACCAGTGCGCCACTCCGCAACGAAAAGGAGCAACCATGCGTACCGCCCTCCTACGCATCACCGCCCGGCTCACCGCGATCACCCTGCTCGGCGGGGCCGCGTTGCTCGGTGCCGGCCCCCTGCCCGCCCACGCGGCGACCGGCACCGTCGTCACCGACAGCGGGGCCGGCGTCACGATCCGGTCCGGCAACGCCACCAGCTTCGGCGCGGTCGGCACCCAGCCCAACGGCACGGTCCAGATCGACTGCCAGCTCTACGGCGAGCCCGTCACCGGCAAGTACGGCCGCAGCCTGATCTGGGACCACATCCCCGGCAAGGGCTTCATCTCCGACGCCTACGTGAACACCGGCAGCACCGGCCTGGTCGCCCCGCTCTGCACGACCAACCCGCGCGCCGACAAGGCGATCGCCTGGTACGCCGCCCGCAACGGCTCTACCGCGTACCAGGGGTACTGCGAGATGGCGGCCGAGAACTCCTACGGCAAGACCGGCATCTGGCCCTCCGCCAAGGCCGACTGGAACGACGCCGTCGCCCGCGGCGTCGCCCATCGCGGCGACCTCAACCCACCCAAGGGCGCTCTGGTCTTCTGGGACCTCGCCGCCCCCTACGGCCACGTCGGCGTCGCCCGCGGCGACGGGTACTTCTGGGCCACCAGCGTCGGCGGCAAGATCGGGCTGGCCAAGCTGCCGTACTTCTCCAACTACCTCGGCTGGGCCTGGCCGAACTTCTGATCCCCTCGGGCGCCCGGTCGCACCCGCCCCTCCGACCGGGCGCTGAACCTGCACCACTCACCAACCCCGACGGCGACGGCGTGTCCTGAGCGACACGCCGTTCCGAAGCGAGTTGGTGAGTGCTGCACGTCCGCCCGTCAGGCCGGCGGTCGCTCGCCCGAGCCTCGTTGGATCAGGACGGAGGGCAGCACGATGCGTTGCGGCGGGCGGGTTTCGGTGCCGGCGGCGCGGGCGAGCAGAAGGCGGGCGGCGGTGCGGCCCAGCTCGCCGATGTCGGAGGCGACGACGGTGACGGGGGTGGGCAGCATGTCGGCCATCCGGAAGTCGTCGAAGCCGACGACCGCGGGCTGCGTGGAGTCGCCGAGTCCGCGCAGGACGCCTTCGGTGACGAAGTTGGTGGAGGCGAACAGGGCGGTGGGCGGATCGGCCCGGTCCATCAGCTCGCGAGTCGCCTTCTCGGCCGCTTCGGCGGTGCCTTCAGGGAGCTGGACGACCAGTGACTCGTCCACCGGTACGCCGGCCTCGCGGTGCGCCCGGCGATAACCCCGCAATCGTCGTCCGGTCGTGTAGTACGACGGCGCCAGCAGGATCGCGATCCGCCGGTGCCCCTGGCCGAGCAGGTGATCGACGGCGAGCTTGGCGCCGCCCTCGTTGTCGACCATCACGATGTCGGCGTCGATGCCGTGCGCGGGTCGGTCGACGAAGACCACCGGCACGCCGGCCGCGGTCAGGAACGAGTGGTCGCTCTGGTCCGGCACGATCATCAGCCCGGCGACCTGGCGCCCGATCAGCTCCTGGATCGCCCGCTTCTCCCCCTCCGGGTCCTCGTCCACGCTGCCCAGCACGACCGCGAACCCGGACTGCCCGGCCACCTCCAGCGAGGCTTTCGCGATCGTGGCGAAAAACGGGTTGGTCAGGTCGCCCAGCACCAGCGCGAGGCTCGACGACTTCTTGCCCGGCCGCAGCGCCCGGGCCACCTCGTTGCGCTGGAAACCCAGTTCGTCGATCGCGGCCCGGACCCGGTCGGCGGTCTCCTCGCGCACTCCGGCCCCGCCGTTCACCACCCGGGAGACGGTGCCCAGGCCGACACCGGCCCGCTGGGCAACGTCGATCATCGTCGGCGGCTTGGCGTCGGCTTTGCGTGGAAACGTTTCGGACACGGGGTTGACTTCCCTCTCACGACACGGCATCGTCACCCGACAGTAAGCCTTGGAAACGTTACCATCCAGGAGGCAGGATGATTCGTCCCTCGTACCGCCCGGGCCGGGACGGGACGGGCCGATGGCCCGGGTGACCGGCGGGGCCCCGGTGGCCGACGGCGCGCGGGTGCGCGGTCGCCGGCCGGCGACCGCGTCCGGGCTGAGCCGCAACGCCGGATCCGACGTCCGCGCGGCGTACCTGTTCATCGCGCCGGCGATCATCGGCTTCACGGTGTTCGTGGCCTACCCGCTGATCCGGTCCTTCGCGCTGGCGCTGACCAGGGACAACGGGCTGACCGATCCGGTGTTCGTTGGCCTGGGCAACTTCCGCCGGCTGTTCACCGTCGATCCCGCGTTCTGGCCGTCGCTGCGGGCCACCGGCTACCTGGTGGTGCTGTACGTCCCGCTGTCGCTGGCCCTCGGACTCGCGCTGGCGATGTTCTGCAACCAGCGGTTCGCCGGCGTCCGGGTGGTGCGCACGCTGGCGTACCTGCCGGTGGTGCTGCCGGCCGTCGCGACGATCACGTTGTGGAAGTTCATCCTGAACCCGCAGGTCGGCCTGCTGAACACGATCCTGGACAAGCTGCACCTGCCGACCAGTTCGTGGCTGGCCAGTCCGACGATGGCGATGCCGTCGATCGTGATCGTGATGCTGTGGGGCGTCGGCGGCACGATGATCATCTTCCTGGCCGCGTTGCAGGCGGTGCCGACCGAGCTGTACGAGGCGGCCCGGGTGGACGGCGCCGGGCCCTGGTCGACGTTCTCGCGGATCACGCTGCCGATGATCAGCCCGATCATGTTGCTGCAGGTGATCCTGCAGACCACGGCCGCGCTGCAGACGTTCAACCAGCCGAAGATCCTGACCAACGGCGGTCCGGGCTTCAGCACCAACGTGCTGATGCTGTCGATCTACAACAACGGCTTCTCCAACCTCGGCCGGGTCCCGCAACTCGGGTACGCCTCGGCCCAGGTCTGGGTGCTGTTCGTGATCATCATCGCCGTCATCGCCCTGACCGCGAAGTTCTCCTCGCTTTGGACCTACAGTGACAACACTCCCGACTGACCCCGTGCAGACCGTCGCCCCGGCGCTGGCCCCCAGCACCGCCGCGTCCGGACCGGCGAAGCGACGGCGCCCGCTGGGCACCGCGTCCTGGTACGTCACCGCGTTGTTCATCAGCTCGGTGATGGTGGTCCCGCTGCTGTGGATGATCACCATCGGCCTGAAGAGCCGGACGGCCGTCTTCGAGGTCCCGCCCAGGTTGCTGCCGCGGGAGTTCAACTGGAGCAACTTCATCGAGGGCCCGCAGGCGATCAACTTCGGCCGGCTGCTGCTGAACTCCTCGGTGATCACCGCGCTCAGCGTGCTCGGTGGCGTGCTGACCGCGATGATGGCCGGCTACGCGCTGGCCCGGCTGCGCTTCCCCGGCCGCAAGGTCTGGTTCTACCTGTTCGTCGGCAGCATGCTGCTGCCCGGTGTGGTCGGGCTGATCCCGTTGTTCCAGCTGTACAAGAGCATCGGCTGGTACGACACCTGGCTGCCGCTGATCGTGCCGGCCTTCTTCGGCGGGAACCCACTGTTCATCTTCCTGGCCCGGCAGTACTTCCTGGCCATCCCGTACTCGATCGACGAGGCGGCCAAGATCGACGGCGCCGGACACTTCCGGATCTTCACCCAGGTGATGCTCCCGCTGACCAGGCCGGCCTGGATCACGATGGCGATCCTGGCCTTCCAGGCGTCGTGGAACGACTTCCTCAATCCCCTGGTCTACCTGTACTCCGCCGACAAGTGGCCGCTGTCGGTCGGGATGGCGTCGTTCATCTCTCCGTTCGCCGGGCAGACGCCGGACTGGAGCTACTACATGGCCACCAACCTGCTCTACATGCTGCCGCCGCTGATCCTGTTCTTCGCGGCGCAGCGCTACTTCATCCAGGGCCTCGGCTCGCTCGGCAGCACCACCCAGAAGTGAGGACACCGTGAAGACGAGAATCATCGGCACCACCTTGGCCTGCGCCGGTCTGCTCACGGCGACCGCGTGCAGCGGCTCCGACTCCGGCGGCGGCGCCGACGGACCGGTCACCGTCACCGTGATGACGTGGGAGTCGGCCGAGACCAACGCCGCGATCGACAAGGCGCTGGCCGGGTTCCAGGACCCGAACGTGAAGGTCCAGCGGATCGACACCCCCAGCGGCGGGTACGGCGACAAGCTCGCCTCGCTGACCCAGGCCAAGAAACTGCCCGACCTGTTCTGGTGCGGCAACGACACCGAGCAGCAGTACACCTCGCAAGGGCTGCTGGTCGACTGGTCGCAGCGGATCACCGGCGGCGACGGCGACTTCAAGGCCGACAAGTTCGTCGGTTCGGCGATGGAGAACTGGAAGACCGCCGACGGCCAGATGGGCGGGCTGCCGTCGCTGATGAACACGTACGGCGTCTGGTACAACGCCGACGCGTTCAAGGCGGCCGGACTGCCCGAACCGAAGGCCGGCTGGACCTGGGACGAGATGTACGCCGCGGCCGGCACGCTGGCGAACAAGGGCGGCGCGAAGTACGGCCTGGTCGCCGACCAGCTGACGTCGCCCGACGCGCCGTTCACGATGAGCCTGTACTCGGTGTCGGCCGGCGGCGCGCCGTTCACCGACAACGTGAACCACCCGACGAAGGCCGAGGCGGATGCGAAGTACGTCGAGGGCGTGACCAAGCTGGTCGACGCGATCAAGTCCGGAGCGGTCGCACCGCCCGGCTACGACGCGTCGAACGTGCAGGCGCTGTTCTCGGCGGGCAAGGTGCCGATGATGTTCGGCGGGCAGTGGCTGGCGGCCGGGTTCCAGACCGACAAGCCGAAGGTGAAGTACGGCTTCGCGCCATTCCCGCAGGTGGACACCCCGACCACGCTGTACGACTCGGTCGGCATCTGCACGCCGCAGTACACGGCGAACGAGGACGCGACGTACAAGGTGCTGGAGTACCTGAACACGAAGGTCTGGGACGCCGTCCTGCCCGCGTCGCCGGTCGCGCCCCCGGCGTACACGCCGGCGCAGGAAAGCTACTTCGCCGCGCTCACCAAGGCCGGTCAGACCACGGTCGTCGACACGGTGAAGGCGGACCTCGCGACGGAGAAGACGGTCGGGGTGCGGTTCACCACCCAGTGGGCCGCGCAGGTCGCCGACCTCACCACGGCGCACTACCTCCCGGTCCTGCAGGGCAAGAAGCCGGTCACCGAACTGCAGACCTACGTCGAGAAGATCAACGGCCTGATCAAGTCGGGCGGCTGAGTTCGTGGCGTCCGAAGAACCCGAGGTTATTGCCTCGGGTTCTTCGGACGTTGCTCAGACCGCCTGCCAGAGCGACAGGGCGAAGCGGTCTTCGGAGTCGGTCCACCAGGCGCCGGGGGTGAAGCCGGCTTTGCCGAGTTCGGCCTCGACCCCGTAGCGGTGGAACTTGGCGGAGATCTCGGTGCTCAGCTCCTCGCCCTCGGCGAAGTCGACCTCGAGGCCGAGCTCCGGGATCAGCACGCGCATCGCGCGGTCGGCGCGCAGGTGCATCTCGATCCACTCGTTCTCGGCGTCCCAGACGGCGACGTGGCTGAACGCCTCGACGTCGAAGTCCGCGCCGAGCTGGCGGTTGAGCACCCGCAGCACGTTGCGGTTGAACTCCGCCGTCACGCCCGCGCTGTCGTCGTACGCCGCGACCAGGGTGGCCGGGTTCTTCACCAGGTCGGTGCCGAGCAGCAGCCACTCGCCTGGCTCGAGCACCTCGCGGACCGAGCTGTAGAAGGTCTCGCGCTCGATCGGCAGCAGGTTGCCGATCGTGCCGCCGAGGAACGCGACCACGCGGGGCGCCTCACCGGGCAGCTTGTCGAGGTGGGCGGTGAAGTCGCCGACCACGCCGTGCACGGTCAGCCGCGGGTAGTCGGCGTTGATCGCCGCGGCCGCCTCGCGCAGCGCGGTCTCGGACACGTCGAGCGGGACGAACGTGGTGAGCGTGCCGTGGTCGCGCAGCCCGTCGAGCAACAGCCGGGTCTTCTCCGAGGAACCGGAGCCGAGCTCGACCAGCGTGTGCGCGCCGGTCAGCTGGGCGATCTCGGCGGCGCGGGCCTGCAGGATCTCGCGCTCGGCGCGGGTCGGGTAGTACTCGGGCAGGCGGGTGATCTGTTCGAAGAGTTCACTGCCGCGGGCGTCGTAGAACCACTTCGGCGCCAGCCATTTCGGGTCCGCGGTCAGTCCGGCCCGGACGTCCTCCTTGAGGGCGCGGGAGGTGTAGTCCGGGGTCAGATGAACGTCGATCAGGGTCACTGTCGTCCTTCCATCAAAGGGGTGGTGGCGCAGGAGAACCGGGTCGCGGTGAGCAGGGTGTGGTCGGGAACTTCGTGCCAGTCGGGGTCGTCGGGGGCCCAAGGCTCGGAGCTGACGGTCAGGGAGTCGCCGGTCCGGCGCATCCACAGCGAATGCGTCCACGTGGTCGCCACCAACTGCTCGCCGTCGGTCAGCAACACGTTCAGCCGGGAGTCCGGTGCGGCGGCCGCCACTTCCCGTACGACGTCGGCCACCGCTTCCGCCGCGGGGACGCCGTCGTCGAGTTTTCTGACGATCAGGGCCCAGAGCAACGCGGAGTCGACCGGCGCGTCCATCGTCATCAGGTCGGTGACGGGCAGCGTCTCGGCCAACTTCGCCACCGAGGCCGGCCAGCCGTTGATCCGCCCGTTGTGGCTGAAGAACCACCGCCCGTGCTGGAACGGCGCTGCGGCGGATTCCATCAAGGGCATTCCGACGGTCCCGTTGCGGACGGCGGCGAGCACCACGCCGGACTGGATCGAGCGCGCGAGCCCGGGCAAGTTCTCGTCAGCCCAGATCGGCACACTGCGCCGGTACCGCACCGGCTCGCCCTCGGCGTACCAGCCGATGCCGAAGCCGTCGGCGTTGACTGAGCCGCCGCCTCGCATGTCCGCCGGTGCCCAGCTCTGCCGGTAGAGCGAGTGCGGCGGATCGAGGAGCAGCAACGCCAGCGAGACCGGCGGCCCCAGGTACGCCAGGTGGCGGCACACTAGACGCGCTCCTCGGGGCGCGGATCGCGGGCGCAGCGGAAGCCGGCGAAGATCTGGCGGCGGATCGGGTAGTCCCAGTTGCGGAACGTGCTGCGGGCGACGACCTCGTCGGTGCCGAAGGAGCCGCCGCGCAGGATCTTGTAGTCGGGGCCGAAGAACACCAGCGAGTACTCGTCGTACGGGAAGGCCCGGAAGCCCGGGTACGGCGTGAAGTCGCTCGACGTCCACTCCCAGACGTCGCCGATCAGCTGCTCGACGCCGAGCGGTGAGGCGCCCGCCGGATACGCACCGACCGGCGCCGGGCCGAGGTGGCGCTGGCCGAGGTTGGCGTGCTGTGGGCCGGGGGTCTCGTCGCCCCACGGGAACCGCCGGGTCCGCCCGGTCGCCGGGTCGAAGCGCGCGGCGAACTCCCACTCCTGTTCGGTCGGCAGCCGCTTGCCCGCCCACTTCGCGTACGCCTCGGCCTCGTAGAAGCAGACGTGCATCACCGGCTCGTCCAGCGGCAGTGGCTCGCGGCGCCCGAAGCGGGTCCGCATCCAGTTGCCGTCGGCAACTTCCCAGAAGCGCGGCGCGACCAGCGACGCCTTCTGCACGTGCGCCCAGCCCACCGCCGACCACCATCGCTCGTCCTCGTAACCCCCGCCGAGCACGAACTTCAGGTAGTCCCCGTTGCTGACCGGCGCCGTGTCGATCACGTACGGCGCCACGCGCACCGCGTGCGCGGGCCGCTCGTTGTCCAGCGCCCACGGCTCGACCGACGTCCCCATCTCGAAGACCCCGCCCGGCACGAACACCTCAGCCGTGGCCAGGCGCCGCCCGGCCGGTGGAGCGGGCGCGTCCAGCACCGGGACCCCCGTCCGCAGCTGGTGCGTCGCGAGCATCGTCTCGTCGTGCTGCTGCTCGTGCTGCACGATCATCCCGAAGGCGAACCCGTTGTCGACCAGCTCGCGTCCACCGTCGAACTTCACGTGGTCGAGCACGTCGAGCACCTTGTCCCGCACCTCCACCACGTACGACCGGGTCTCGGCCGGCCCGAGCAGCGGCAGCGACGGCCGGTCGGCCCGGGCGTGCATGAACGCGTCGTACAGCTCGTCGATGTCCTGCCGGACCGGCTCGCGGCCGCCGACGTCGCGGACCAGCCAGAGCTCTTCCTGGTTGCCGATGTGGGCGTAGTCCCAGACCAGCGGGGACATCAGCCGGGAGTGCTGGCGGACCAGGTCGTCGGTGTCGACCGCGTCGGTCAGCTGGACGGTCCGGGCCCGGGAACGCTCGAGCTGTCCGGCGACGAAGGACCGGAGTCCCTCCGCGGTCAGGTCGGACAATTGGTGGGTCATGATGCTCGCCTTCTGTGGGTGTCGTCGACGATGCAGTGCAGCCGGGTTGCGACCTGCTCTGTGAGTTCTCGGGGTACGCCGGTCCGGTCCAGCACGCTGGTCCCCAGCGTGACCAGCTCGCGCGCGGCTTCGAGCACGAGCTTGTCGTCCAGCCCGTCCCGCGCCGCCGGGAACCAGCGGCCGGCCGCCGGAGCGGCGGCCGCCAACGCCTGGTCGGTGACGGCCGGATCCGACATCAGCGCGATCAGCAGCAGCGTCGGCGCGATCCAGCCGTCCCCCTGCTGGGCGTCCAGGTAGCGGACCTCCAGGTATCCCCGTGGCCGGACCGGTGGAAACAGGGTGGACAGGTGATAGTCGAGGTCGTCGTACGTCGGTCTGTCGCCGGGCAGGGCGCCCTCGGCCCAGGCACCGAAGGTGAGACCGGGTGGCGCCTGCCACGAGTCGCCGCGGCGAAGGCAGAGCACCGGCGCCTCCATCGCCGTCCGGGCCCAGGCCGCGGCCGGATCCCCGTCGTACGGCGGTGGCTCCGTGAACGGCGCGCAGGTGCCGAAGGTGGCCTCGGTGCGGGCCGAGGCCCAGCCGGTGTCCGCGCCGGTCCGGTGCCGGGAGTTGGCGAACAGGCCGACCAGGGCCGGGCCGACGTCGTGCAGCGCACGCCATCGCAGAGCGGTCTGATCGGCTTCGCCGGCGTCGAGACAGACCTGGAGTCCTGCCGTGCTGCACATCATCCTGGGGCCGTGGGGCCCGAGTTGCTGGAAGGCGTGCTCCATCGCGGCGTAGCGCGGGACGGTCAGGATGCGGCGCGGAGGACGGAAGGCGTCCAGGCCGTGGTCGCCGGGCACGAGGTCCGCGGCGGCCAGCAGGGCGGTGAGTTCCGCCGCATCGGCGGCGGTGTCCTCGATCAGCCTCGGCACGGAGGCCGAGGCGGGGCCGGAGATCTCCACCTGGCCACCCGGCTCCACCGTGACCAGTGCACCCCGGCCGAGCGGCAGCTGCGTGCTGCCCGGGACCAGGGTGGCGGGCGCGTGCACGCCCAGGGCCTTGCTCAGTTGTCCGGCGTCGAGCGGCCGGTGCGGATCGTCCGCATGGTGCACCGTCCACTCCAGCTCGACACCGTGCAGCCGAGGAGGGCCGTGCTTGAAACACACCATCGCGACGTAACCCTCCGCCTCGGCCCGGGAGCCGATCGGAGTCGTCGCCGGGGTCGAACCTGGCTCCGTCACGTCTGCGAACCTAGCTCCGGCCACCGCACCGGACAACCGATATCGCGTTACGTCTGGCTGACGCCGAGCAGGTCTGCGGGAAGAAATTCATGCCGTCCAGCGTGCCTGGTGGCACCGACAGTTTTCGCCCGGCGGCCAGTTCTGGTCAGATCGCCGCGGCCCGGAACGCGGAGTGGAACTGCCCGAGCAGTTCGCTGTAGTGCTCGATGTCCCCCGCGATCGTGTGCAGCGTGAAGACCGCCTCGTCGACTCCGACCGCGGCGAGCGCGGCGACGTCCTCCATGATCTGCTCGACGCTGCCCTGGTACGGCGCCCGCTCGGCCGAGTCGACCCGGACGAACTCGCCGCCGAGCGCGATGATCGCGGTGGCCCGCACCGACTCCGGGTCGCGACCGTACTGCTCGGCCTTCGCCCGCAGCTCGGTCATCGTCGCGCCGACCTGGGCCGGCGGCACCATCACCGGCAACCAGCCGTCCGCGCGCCGGGCGACCCGGTCGAGCGCCTTCGGACCCCAGCCACCGAGGTAGACCGGGATCTTGGCGGCCGGCTTCGGCCCGGTTTCGGCGGGCCACAGCGTGTAGCGCTCGTTCTCGAACGACGCCGGATCAGGTCCCCAGACCGCCTCGGCCACGTCGAGGAATTCGTCCAGCGCGGCTCCCCGCTCCGCCATCGGCCGCGGCGCCGCCGCGGCGAACTCGTCGACCGACCAGCCCGTTCCCAGCCCGGCCACCACCCGGCCACCGCTGGCCGCGCCGATCCCCGCCAGCGAGTTCGCCAGCCGGTACGGCACGTGCAGCGGCGGCAGCATGACCGCGCTGCCGAGCGTGACCCGGGTCGTCACCGCCGCGGCCAGCGTCATGGCGACGATCGGGTCCAGCACCTTGCGATACACGTCCGGCCAGGCGCCGTCGCCGTACTCGGTCAGCCGGTGGATCCCGGTCTGGTCCTGAGGGTAGAGCAGCCGTTCGGACACCCAGACGCTGTCGTACCCGGTCTGCTCGGCCTCGCGGGCGGCGCGGGTCAGGTCGGTACGCGGATCGAACTTCCAGTTCTGCGGCAGCATCACGCCGAGCTTCATCGAGTCTCCTGTTGACCACTAGTCATTGATTGACAGTCAACGAAAAGCGTACGCCGAAACCGGGCTTGGACAAACCGCGGCTCAGAGCTGCTCGAGCGCCTCGGTCACGTCGAGCGACGCGTCCAGCTCGCGCGCAGCGCGAATCGCTCCGGCCAGCAGCGCGCAGAACGCCTCGACCATCGCGTCGACCGTGAACGGCCGGCCCTGCCGCAGCCACGAGGCGGTCAACCCCTCGGTGGCGTCCGCGAACGATCCGAGCACAGCGGCGACGGCCGGGTGGTCGCGGTCGAGCCCGAGCAGCCCGGCCAGCATGCGCAGTCCGTACTCCCGCTGGGTGACGAAGGCCTGGTCGCGCCCGGCGGCCAGGACCAGGTTCAGCGCCGTGTCCGGATGCTCGGCGACGAAACTGAGGAACGCGCGGAAGCGTTGCCGCACCTGGTCGCGGACAGCCACTGCCACCGGACCGTCCTCCGCGGCGCGGATCTGCTGGTAGACCGCGTCCACCGCGGCGGCGTACGCGCCCTGCTTGCCCTGGAAGTGGTGCGAGACCAGGCCGTGCGCAACGCCTGCGGCCTTGGCGATGCCGCCGACGGTCACCTCGCTGTACGGGCGCTGCGAGAACTCCGCCACCGCGGCGGCGAGCAGCTTCTGCCGCGTCTGTTCCGCGGCCGCCTGGCGGGCCGTCAGCGGTTTGTCGGGTGACACGGACCGCAGGCTACTCCCACCCGCGTCAGGCCTTGGTCGCAACTCTCGGGCAGGTGCTGCAGGGATTGGTGTTGGGCAGCGCGTAGACGAAGCAGCAGGAGGTGCGCAGTTTCTGGTTCAGGTCGAGCTTGAACGCCTGCGCCGCTTCTACGGCGTACAGAGCCTCTTCGGGCGTCTTCACTGCTGCCCGGAGCTCGTCGGTGATCGCACCGATCCGCTGGCGCGAGCTGAGCTTCACACCGGGCCGGTAGCTGTCGGTGAACGCCCTGGTGTGGCTCTCGACCTGCTGTGCCGCCTCGACGGTCGTGACGACCTTCGGTGAGAGCAGCGCGATCTCCACCGGGTAGTGGGCCGTCGGATGGCGCCGGAACGCCAGGGCGTCCGGTGACACGTCCGGCGAGACTCCGGTCAGCGCGGTGGACAGACCGGCCACGATCGACGGCACCGACACGTACCACATCAGCACGAACATCGCGGCCACCTGCACCGGCGGCTGGATCCCGTACTCCAGCGCGTACTGGTCCTGCAGTACCTTGCGCCACCCGTAGGTCGGGTCGGCGCCGGCCAGCTGGTCCTTGAGGAGTGTGCCGCAGTGGATCCACTCCGGTCCGGGCACCCGGTCCGTGGCCCGGACAGACAACCACGCCAGCTCCCCGTCGAGCAGGCCCGCGAGGCGGCTCGCGGTGTAGGTCATACCGCCAGCGTACGGTCGGGGACGACGACCGGCGCGCCGCCGACCTCGACCACGGTCGCGCGCAGGCCGAACACGTCGGCCAGCAGCTTCTCGTCGAGGATGTCGACCGGCCGGCCTTGCGCGGCGATCCTGCCATCCCCCATCACCACCAGGTGGTCGGCGTACTGGGCGGCCAGGGTCAGGTCGTGCAGCACGGTGATCACCGTCCGGCCGGAGCTGTGCGCCGCCGCGTGCACGACGTTCATCACGTCGACCGCGTGGGCCAGGTCGAGGTAGGTGGTCGGCTCGTCGAGCAGGAGGTGCGGCGTGCCCTGGGCGAGGACCATGGCGATCCACACCCGCTGCCGCTGGCCGCCGGACAGCTGGTCGACCGGACGGTCCCGCAGCTCGGCGAGCTCCACCGCGTCCAGCGCGTCGTCGATCGCCTGCTGGTCCTCCGGAGTGAGCCGGGCGAACATGCCGCGGTGCGGATGCCGGCCCCGCGACACCAGCTCGGCCGCGGTGATCCCCTCCGGCGTCACCGGCCCCTGCGGCAGTACGCCGAGCTGGCGGGCCAGCTCACGCGCCGGCAACTGATGGATGTCCTTGCCGTCGAGCAGGACACGGCCGCCGCTCGGTTTGAGCAGCCTGCTCATCCCCCGCAGCAGGGTGGACTTGCCGGAGCCGTTCGGCCCGACCACCGCGGTCATCCGGCCCGCCGGGACCTCCAGGCTGAGCCCGGACACGACCGGCTCGTCGGCGGCGTACCCCAAGGTGATGTTCTCGACGTACACGGTTCAGCGCCCCTTCTGCTGACGGCCGATGAGCTGGATCAGGTACGGCGCTCCGACGGCGGCGGTGACCACGCCGACCGGCAGCTCGTACGGCCCGACCTGCAGGAGTTCGAGACCGTTGCGCGCGATCAGGTCGGCCAGCGTGACGAACAGCGCGCCGAGCATCGCCGTGGTCATCAACGGCGGCCGATCCGTCCGGGCCAGGCGCTGGGCGATCTGCGGCGCGACCAGCGCCACGAACGCGATCGGACCGGCACCGGCGGTCGCCATCGCGGCCAGCACGGTCGCGACCACCAGCAGCGTGATCCGCACCCGGGAGACCCGCACGCCGAGCGACGACGCCACGTCGTCGCCGAGCACGAGCGCTTCCAGGCTGCGGTTGAAGGTGAGGGCGATCGGCAGCAGCACCAGGACCGCGAGGCCCACTGGAACCGCGTCGCTCCAGGTCCTCGCGTTGAGCGAGCCCGCGAGCCAGGCAGCGGCCCGGCCGGCGTCGGTGACATCACCGATCACCAGCAGCCACGCCACCAGGGAGTTGGCGGCCGCTGCGACGCCGACCCCGATCAGGACCACGCGGCCGGCGTCGACGACACCACGCTGGATGGAGAGCATCCCCACGATCGTGGTGGCCAGCAGACCGCCCAGCACGGCTGCGAGCGGGACACCGACCTTGGCCGCGGCACCGGAGATGTTGCCGCCACCAGTACCGGCCAGGACGATCACTGCGACGGCTGCGGCCGAAGCGCCCGAATTGACGCCGACGATGTCCGGGCTGGCCAGGGCGTTGCGGGACAGGGTCTGCAGCAGCGCGCCGGACACGGCGAACGCGATTCCGACGAGCAGACCGGTCGCCACGCGAGGCATGCGCAGTTCCAGGACGACCAGCCGCGTCGCGCGCCGGCCACCTCCGAGCAGGACCTCGACGACGTCGGCCAGCGGGAGTCGCGTCGTACCGACGCTCAGGGAGATCAGCGCGGCGGCGACAGCCAGCGCGGCGAAGGCCGCGGCCAGGACTACCGTGCGCGGCTTGAGCGTGGTGGCCGTCGCGGTGCTCACAGAGCCACCGCCCGGCGCCGGACGACCAGGACGAACAGCGGCGCCCCCACCAGACCCAGTACGACGCCCGCCTGCACTTCACCGGCTCCGCCGACCAGTCGGCCCACCAGGTCGGCGAGGATCAGCGCAGCCGCACCGGTGAGACCGGCCGCGGGGATCAGCCAGATGTTGCGACCGCCGAAGACCCTGCGGGCGACGTGACCTGCCAGGAGGCCGAGAAAGCCGATCGGTCCGCAGGCGGCGACACCGGCGGCGGTCAGCAGACCGATCGCGAGCAGCCCGACGAAGCGCGCTCGCCGGATCGACAGGCCGAGCCCGGCCGCCACGTCGTCACCCAGCGCCAGCAGGTCGAGGTCACGTGCATTGATCACCGCCAGGACCAGACCGACCACGGCGAACGGCAGCACCTGCAGCGCGACGTCCAGCCCGCGCCCGGCGACCGAACCGACCGCCCAGAACCTGTACGAGTCCAGCGTGTCCGCGTCGAGCAGGACGATCGCCGAGGTGAAGGCACCGAGCAGAGCGGCCACCGCGGCGCCGGTCAGCGCCAGGCCCACCGGAGTCGCCCCACTCCCCCGCGTCGCGAGCCGCTGGACTCCGAAGGTCGCGATCAAGGCACCGACCAGTGCGAACCAGACCGTCGACCGGATCGACTCGACCACACCGAGCTGAAGCCCCAGGACGACGGCCAGTGCCGCCCCGGAGCTCACGCCGAAGATGCCCGGCTCGGCGAGCGCGTTGCGGGTGTGCCCCTGCATCAGGGCACCGGCGACCCCGAGGCACGAGCCGATCAGCACGGCGACCACCGTGCGCGGAAAACGCAGGTCGCGGACGATCACGTCCGCGTCCGACCCGGACGGCTCGAACAGCGCCTTCACCACCGCGTCGGCACCCAGCCAGCGCGAACCCAGCGCCAGACTCGCGCCGAAAACGAGGACGACGAGCACCAGCAACAACAGCAGCGCCAGCGGCCGCGACATCCGAACCCTCACCATGGTGGACCGATCTTAGGTGAGGACAGCCTTACCTGGGTCGGGTAGGGTTCCGCTCGACTGTGCCGACGATGTGGGGAGTGGCTGTGAGGATGCGCCGACTGGGTGCTGTGGTGACGGTGGTGGCGCTCGCGCTGACCGGGTGCGGGTCGTCCGGTGAGGACAACGCGGGCACGACGAGCGACGCCGGGGCGGGCTTCCCGCGGACCGTCGACCACGCGATGGGCAAGACCGAGATCCCCACCAAGCCCAAGCGGGTGGTCGCGCTCGACGCCAGCTTCGTCGACGCGGCGCTGATCCTGGACACCCCGGTCGTCGGCTACACCGACTACCGGACGATCAACGGTGAGCTGCCCGAGTACCTGGGCGAGGACCGGACGACGTACGGCAAGGACTCGCAGTCGGTCGGCACGCTGGCCGAGCCGAACCTGGAGAAGATCGCCGCGCTCGACCCGGACCTGATCATCTCGGCCAAGGTGCGGCACGAGAAGCTCTACGAGCAGCTGTCCGCGATCGCGCCGACGGTGATGTCGGAGACCACCGGGCCGACCTGGAAGGACAACATCCGGCTGGCCGGCAAGGCGCTCGGCCAGGAGGAACTCGCCGAGACCGAGCTCACGGCGTACCAGAACGCGGCCAAGAGCGTCGGCGACGCGATCAACGCCAAGGCGAACAACCCGACCATCTCGGTGGTCCGGTTCGTCGACGGGCCGACCCGGCTGTACCAGAAGGCGAGCTTCTCCGGCATCGTGCTGACCGACGCCGGGCTGCGCCGGCCGAAGTCGCAGGACGTGAACGACTTCGCCGCCGAGATCAGCGCCGAGCGGATCAAGGACGCCGACGCGGACGCGATCTTCGTGGCCACCTACGCCGACGACAAGGGGCTGAGCGCGAAGACCGCGGAGCAGTTCAAGGCCAACCCGCTGTGGAAGCCGCTGGCCCCGAAGGTGCACGAGGTCCCGGACATGACCTGGATGACCGCCGTCGGCCTGCAGGGCGCCTGGGTGATCCTCAACGACCTGGCCAAGACCTTCGAGGTACCGGCGCCGGCCAAGAGCTAGGGTCGGTCGGGTGACCAAGCTCGAGCGGTGGCATGTGGGGCCCTGGACGACGTCCGGTACGGCGGCCGGGGCGCCGCTCGAGCCCGGCCGGCGACGGACTCCTGACGAGCTGAACTTCGACGTCGTCGGGCTGGCCCGGATCCTCGGCCGCCGGCTCGACGGGCGCGCGGAGCTCCAGGTCCGCCTGTGGCAGAACGAGCTCCGCCCGACCCACACCCGGCTGGTCGGCGTGCACACGCTCGCCGACCCGGAGAACTCCGAGCTGCTGCGCCAGAGCGCCGAGGAAGCCTTCGCCTGGCTCAGCGCGCTGGCCCCGGCCGGCTACGAGTTCGTGCTGACCGACGCCGTCCGGCTCCAGCCGAAGCTCGACCTCACCGCCGAGGTCGTCGCGGTCGACGCGGTGGTCCAGCTCGCCGCCGACCGCGGCGACGCCTTCCCCGCGGACCGCCTCGCCACCTCCCACGTCCGCCGGTCCAGCACCGGCGACTGGTACGCCGGCGACGCGGTCTGCAACTGGTCGGGCCCCTACCCCACCGCCGACGAGGCAGTCGCCGCCGTTCGTGCCGCCCGGATCGAACTGGCCGAACAACTCCACATCGGCGGCCACGACGACCTCGCCGCCACGCAACCGCGCTGGGCGCCGGTCCCGGTAGAACAGCCAGCCCCTGCGGAGTCCGGCGCGGGTCAGGTCCAGGTGGCGACGAAGTAGCCGACCCCGTACGGCGCCGCGTGGTAGAGCAGCTCGCCGGTCAGGTCGCTGGTGGCTGCCAGCACCTGCCAGGGCGCGCGGCCGGCGGCGTGCAGCTCGGTCGCGAGGTCCGGGTCGAGCGCTGCCAGAGTGGTGGCGTCCGCAACGGCCAGGGCAGAGGCGACGGTGTTGTCGAAGATCTCGGACCGCGGGTGCAGGTGGACCGGCGAGTGTTCGCTGCGACGGGCCGACCCGTCGCCCATCACCAGCAAAGCGATCCGATCGTTGCCATGGGCAATCTCTTGGCCGAGCGCCAGGCAGTCGGCCGGAGCCTCGTCGGGCGCGACCGACAGATAGACGCGCGGAAGACCGGCCGCCTTGGTCTGCTCCAGCAGCCAGCCGCCGATCGCCAGCGACAACGGCAGCACGGGATCGCCGGTACCGAAGCGGACCCCCGGAGCGCCGTACGGCGCGAAGCCTCCGCCCGCCGACGCGTCGTACTGGCCGCGGGAAGATCCCGATCCGACGACCACCAGCCGGTCCGCGTCGGCCAAGCGGTCGATCGCGGTGAGGCAGGCGGCGCGGAGGTCGTCCAGCTCGGGAGCGGCACCGGTAGCGACCTCGGGGACGAGCACCGGCGGGTGCGGGCAGACGGCAGCAGCGACGACGGACATCTCAGGCCTCTCCGACTCTGTCCGTGCGCAGGTACCGGAAGAAGAGGAACCCGTCGTCGCCGGCCAGGGCCGAGCGCAACACGTACGACCTCGTGGCCGTCGCCGTCGGGCCCGCGGTGATCCGGCCGGAACCAGGTCCGGCCAGGATCGGCGCGAGCGACAGGCACATCTCGTCGATCAGGTCGGCCTCGGTCAGCGCGCCCTGCAGATGCGGCCCGCCCTCGGTCAGGACCTGCGGCAACCCGCGCTCGACCAGCGTGCCGACCACCGCGTGCAGGTCGACGCCCGCCCGGCCGCACACCACCACGTCGGCGACCGCCTCGAGGGCTTCGCGCGCCGCGGCCGGCGAGGCGGGATGGGTGAAAACGATCGGCCGCACCGGCGCCTCGGCCAGGAACGGCGCCTTCGGGTCCAGGTCGAGCCGCGACGACACGATCGCGAGCGTCGGGTTCTCCGCCAGGCCGTGCTCGATCCGCCAGGCCCGGCGCGCGGCGGTGAGCCGCAGCGGCCGGTAGCCCTCGATCCGGACCGTGCCCGCGCCGACCAGGACGACGTCGCTGAGCATCCGCAGCTTGCCGAAGATCTCCTGGTCGGAAGGCCCGGACAGCGCCTTGGACTTGCCCTCGATCTCCATCGCGCCGTCCAGGCTGGTGACGAAGTTGCTGCGCAGGTGCGGCACCGACCGGTCCTCGACCTGGTACGCCGCGATCACCTCCGCCTCGGTGAGGTCGGACAACGCCAGGATCGGACGCTGCATCAGGCCAGGCTCCTTCGGGTTCCGGCGGGCTGCGCCGAGCCGCGCAGTACGGCGATCAGGTCGAGCGCCTGACGAGCGGCCGGTACGTCGTGCACCCGGAACACCCGGGCCCCCAACCAGGCCGACACGCTCAGCGCGGCCAACGTACCGTTCCCGCGCTGCCCCGGCGGCAGGTCCAGCGTCTCGCCGATGAAGTCCTTGTTCGACACCGCGACCAGGACCGGCCAGCCGGTCGCGACCAGCTCGTCCAGCCGGCGGGTCAGCTCGAGCGACTGCAGCGTGTTCTTGCCGAAGTCGTGGGTCGGGTCGATCACGATCGCGTCTTGCCGTACGCCGGCGGCGACCGCCTTCTCGGCCAGCGCGGTCGTCGTCCGGATCACGTCGGCGACCACGTCGTCGTACGCCATCCGGTGCGGGTCGGTGCGCGGCGTGAGTCCGCCGACGTGACTGCAGACCAGCCCCGCTCCGGTCTCGGCCGCGGCGGCTGCCATCTCCGGGTCAGCACCGGCCCACGTGTCGTTGATCAGGTCGGCGCCGGCCGCGCCGACCTGGCGCGCTACGCCGCTGCGATAGGTGTCGACGCTGATCACCAGGTCGGGATGCCGGGCCCGGATCCCCGCGACGAAGTCGACGGTCCGGCGCAGCTCCTCGGCCTCGCTGACCGGTTCGCCGTACCCGGCCTTGACCCCGCCGATGTCGACCAGGTCGGCGCCGTGCTCGACCGCCCGCGCGATCGCGTCGTAGGCCTTGTCGGTGGCGTAGGTCGCGCCCCGGTCGTAGAAGGAGTCCGGCGTCCGGTTCACGATCGCCATCAGCGCGAACTCCCCCGGTCCGAACTCGCGCCTGCCCAGCCGCAGCACGCCTTGCCCGGTCAGCTCGTCCGCCACGACGCCGACTCTAGCCGTTCGGCCCCAGCGGGCGCGGTCAACCCGTGACGACTGAGCCACATATCCTATAGGATCTCCGACCAGCAGCATCACTGCGCTCCGCCTCCGCACCAAGAACGGGTCCTCCATGCCGCGCTTCACCGAGTTCGAGACGTACGACGTCCGCTTCCCCACCTCGCGGGACCTGGACGGCTCCGACGCGATGAACACCGATCCGGACTACTCCGCGGCGTACCTGATCGTGCGCACCGACGCCGGCGACGGCCTGGAGGGCCACGGTTTCGCGTTCACCATCGGCCGCGGCAACGACGTGCAGACCGCCGCGATCGAGGCGCTGCGCGACCACGTCGTCGGGCTGGACGTCGACGCGACGCTGGCCGACCTCGGCGGCTTCTGGAAGTCGCTCGTGCACGACTCGCAGCTGCGCTGGCTGGGCCCGGAGAAGGGCGTCATGCACATGGCGATCGGCGCGGTCGTCAACGCCGTCTGGGACCTGGCCGCCAAACGGGCCGGCGTACCGCTGTGGAAGCTGCTCGCGGACCTGACGCCGGAGCAGATCGTCGACCTGGTCGACTTCCGCTACCTGACCGACGCGCTGACCCGCGACGAGGCGCTGGAAATCCTGCGCAAGGCCGAACCGGGCCGCGCCGAGCGCGAGCAGCAGCTGCGCGAGCGGGGCTACCCGGCGTACACGACGACATCCGGCTGGCTCGGCTACGACGACGAGAAGCTGGTCCGGCTGTGCCGCGAGGCGGTCGCCGACGGGTTCACCCAGATCAAGCTGAAGGTCGGGGCGGACCTCGACGACGACGTCCGCCGGATGCGGCTGGCCCGGGAGGCGGTCGGCCCGGACATCCGGATCGCGATCGACGCCAACCAGCGCTGGGACGTCGCCGACGCGATCACCTGGGTCAAGGCGCTGGCACCGTACGACGTGTGGTGGGTCGAGGAGCCGACCAGCCCGGACGACATCCTCGGGCACGCCGCGATCGCGCGTGGGATCGCGCCGATCCGGGTCGCCACCGGCGAGCACGTGCAGAACCGGGTGGTGTTCAAGCAGCTGCTGCAGGCCGGCGCGCTGGAGTTCGTGCAGATCGACTCCGCGCGGGTCGCCGGGGTGAACGAGAACGTCGCGATTCTGCTGCTGGCCGCGAAGTTCGGCGTACCGGTGTGCCCGCACGCCGGTGGGGTCGGGCTGTGCGAGCTGGTCCAGCACCTGTCGATGTTCGACCTGGTCGCGGTCAGTGGTAGTACGGACCAGCGGGTGATCGAGTACGTCGACCACCTGCACGAGCACTTTCTCGACCCGGTGGTGATCGAGGCGGGACACTACGTCGCGCCGGTGCGGCCGGGATTCGGGGCGGAGATGTCCGCGGACACACTGCGCGACTTCCGCTTCCCGCAGGGCAAGGTCTGGACCGATTCGAAGGAGCAGTCGAAGTGACGGATTTCGCCGGCCTGAAGGCCGTGGTGACCGGTGGCGCGTCGGGCATCGGCCTGGCCGCCGCCCAGCAGCTGGCCGCGCGCGGTGCCGAGGTGGTCGTGTTCGACCTGAAGCCGGACGTGCCCGCGCCGCTGACCGGCATCGCGGCCGACGTCACCGACGACCGGTCCGTGCGGGACGCGGTCGCGGCCGCGGCGTTGCGGCTCGGCGGAATCGACGTGCTGGTGAACAACGCCGGAATCGGGGCCCAGGGCAACGTCACGGTCAACGACGACGAGGAGTGGCACCGGGTCCTGGACGTGAACGTGGTCGGGATCGCCCGGGTCACGCGCGCGGTCCTGCCGTACCTGCGGCGGTCCTCGGCGGCGGCGATCGTCAACACCTGCTCGATCGCCGCGACGGCCGGCCTGCCGAACCGGGCGGTCTACAGCGCGAGCAAGGGCGCCGTACTGGCCCTGACGATGGCGATGGCCGCCGACCACGTGCGCGAAGGCGTGCGGGTCAACTGCGTGAACCCCGGTACGGCGGACACGCCGTGGGTCGGGCGGCTGCTGGACGCGGCGGCCGACCCGGAGGCCGAGCGCGCGGCACTCGAGGCCCGCCAGCCGATGGGCCGGCTGGTGTCGGCGGACGAGGTCGCCAACGCCATCGTCTACCTGGCCAGCCCGCTGTCCGGCTCCACCACCGGTACGGCGCTCGCGGTTGACGGCGGCATGCAGAATCTCCGTCTCCCTGCGGCCCGGAGCTGACCGGCGTACTGTCTTGTTCGCTTCGTCCTTCGTCGGAAAGGTGAAACCGTCGTGAAGATCTTCCCCACGGACCTGCGGATCGGGCTGGGCGGCGCTCCGCTGGCCGGCCTGTTCACGCCGATCACCGACGCCGACGCAGTTGCGACCGTCGAGGCGGCCTGGGAGGAGGGCTGGCGGTTCTTCGACACAGCGCCGCACTACGGGCTCGGGCTGGCCGAGGAACGTCTTGGCGCTGGGCTGGCCGGCAAGCCGCGGTCGGAGTACACGCTGTCCAGCAAGGTCGGGCGGATCATCTACGAGGCCGACACCGAGGCGCCCGACGACGAGGGCTTCGCGGTGACGTCGAAGCGCCGCCGCCGCTGGGACTTCAGCCGCGACGGCGTCCTGCGCAGCATCGAGGACTCCCTGCGCCGGATCGGCACCGACCGGCTCGACATCGTGTTCGTACACGACCCCGACGACCACTACGAAGAGGCCGTCGCCACCGCCTTCCCGACGCTGATCGAACTGCGCGACCAGGGCGTGATCGGCGCGATCGGCTCGGGCATGAACCAGACCGCGATGCTCACCCGGTTCGTCCGCGAGGTCGACATCGACGTGATCATGCTGGCCGGGCGTTACACACTGATCGACCCGGACGGCCTGGACGACGTACTGCCCGCCTGCGTCGAGAACGACACCCAGGTGATCGCCGTCGGCGTCTTCAACTCCGGCCTGATGGCCCAGCCGCGCCCGTCGTCCGACGCGACCTTCAACTACGCCCCGGCGGCCCAGCCGCTGATCGAGAAGGCCAACCGGCTCGCCGACGTCTGCGAGTCCCACGGGATCATGCTTCCGTCGGCCGCGCTCGCCTTTCCGCTGTTCCACCCCGCCGTCGCCGGCATCGCGGTCGGGTGCCGCTCCGCCGCCGAGGTCCACGCGAACGCCGCGCTGTTCCGCGTCGAGGTCCCGGCGGCGTTCTGGTCCGATCTCAAGTCCGCCGGGTTGCTGCGCGAGGACGCGCCGACAGCCTGATGTTCAGCTGACCTGGGACGACGGAGCCGTGAAGGTGTTGCACACGGCCAGGTTGGGACGGTCGAAGGCCCGGCGCGACCAGAAACCGTGGTTGCGGGTGCTTCCGTGGTCACGGGGGCTCCCGGCCCGGTCGCCGGTGTTGTTGACGACGTACAGCCACTGGGTGCGCAGCGCGCCGCGGATCCCGTAGCTGTTCTTGTTGGCGCCGAGGAAGAGGTTTCCGAAACAGGACGCCTGCAGCTCCTTGCGCCGGGCCATCTCGAGGGCGGCCGCCTGCGTGGGAGCGTTGTAGCTGAGCCGTCGTGACGCACGCAGGATCCCGGTCATCTCCTGCAGGGCGTGCCCGTACTCGTGGGCCGCGGCGTGGGACGCGACCGCGCGACTGAACGTCTGCGACTGCCGCCAGTACTTGATGTCCAGATCGGCCTTCATGTACATCGTGTGGTTCATCGGGCAGTAGAAGGCCAGCGCGTCCAGCGCGGTTCCGCAGGGCGAGGTGCCGTTGGTGGCGATCGTCAGCAGCCCCGGCGAGCGGAACCGATGCCCCGCCGCGGTCACCTGCCGGCGCCACGCGCGGTCCATGCAAGCCTTGAGCGAGCGGTAGTACGCCGTGGAGTTGGCCTGGTTGCCGAGCCCGGCCCTGGACTCCCGGCATCCGACCGACGGCTGCGTTCCGACGCGGTAGAGCTTGTTCGCGGAAGCGATCTGCCAGGGAGTCAGCACCGGCGCGGGCTTCTGCGTCGGCCTGGTGGTCGGCGGCCGCGTCGTCGCGGGACGGGTCGCCGGCGGCGCGGTGGTTGCCGTCGGCACGGATGCCGTGGGTGTGTCGACGAAGGTCGGCTCGGTGCTGGGCTGCGCCACCGGCGGTGTGGTCGTCGATTCGTCACCACCGGCCGCGAAGCCGACTCCGAGGACGACAGCGGCCAGGACGACGAGACCGCCGACCACGGCGAGCAGCACCAGGGCCGGTCCGCGCTTCTTGGCCGGCTGCGGCGGGAGTGGTCCCCAGCCGAATCCTTGCTGTCCGGGGCCGTAGGGCGGTGCGGCGTACTGGCTGGGTGGTGGGGCGTAGTAGCCGGGCGGTGGTGCGTTGTAGCCGGGCGCGGGCGCGTTGTACTGGGGACCGGGCTGCGGGGCGTTGTAGTACTGCTGCGGATACTGACCCGGCGGCGGACCCTGGGGAGGCGGGTACTGGCCGGGAGGCCCCCACTGCTGGTCGGACAAACTCGGCTCCTCGACGGGCTACGCCGGCTCGTGCAACCGGTCGGCGTACAGCCTAGAAACGGAAGGGTCCAGTTCCGCACCCGCTACGGTCGGTTTCGTGGACATCGAACAGTTGGTCGGCATCGGCTTGCCGGGCTTCGCCGTGCGCAGTGCCGAACGGCTCGGCGCGGGGCTGGACAACGTCGCGTACGAGGTCAACGGCGAGCTGGTCGTGCGGATCGCGCAGGAGCCGGGCACGGTGCTGCGGGAGGCCGCGCTGCTGACGGAGGTCGGTCGGGTGAGCCCGCTACCGGTTCCCGAGCCGGTCTTCGTGCTCGCCGAGCACAACTGCCTGGCGTACCGGAAGGTGCCGGGGACTCCGCTGATCGACGTCCCGCTCGCCGAGCGCGCGCCGTACGCCGTTGCCGTGGGCGCCGAACTCGGCGACTTGCTCGCCGCCCTGCACGCGTCTGGTCTCGAGCGACGAACCGATTTGGTCGAGGTCGACGACGCACCGTTGACCGAGTGGCGCGAGGAGGCGTCCGAGCAGTACGCGGACCTCGCCGGGACGTTGAAGACCGACCAGCGGCGGAGCGTGGAGTCCTTTCTCGCCGCTCCCCTGCCGGAACCGGCCGGCCGGCTGGTGTTCTCGCACAACGACCTCGGCATCGAGCACGTCCTCGTTGCTCCCGGCACCGGCAAGCTCACCGGCGTCATCGACTGGTCCGACGCCGCCGCCTGCGATCCGGCGCGCGACTTCGGACTGATCCTTCGCGACCTGGGCCCGGCGGCGCTGGACGCGGCGCTCGCCCGGTGCCCCGGCGGCGACGACCTGCGCGACCGCGCCTGGTTCTACGCCCGCTGCTCACTGCTCGAGGACCTGCACTACGGCCTGCAGACCGACCGGACGCCGTACGCCGAGAAGTCGCTGGCCGGCCTGGACCGGGTGTTCGCCCGGACGGACCGGCCGGACTGAGGCTCACCGGCTGACGGATTTGGCTTGCCCCCAGGGGCAGGGTTGCAGACTGTCGGCATGGTCTTCACCCAGGCAGAACTCGACTACCTCGCCGGCCAGCGGATCGGGCGTCTCGCGACTGTCTCACCGGCCGGCCAGGTAGAGAACAATCCGGTGGGCTTCTTCGTCGACGCCACCGCCGGGACCGTGACGATCGGCGGGCACGCACTCGGGGCGTCGAAGAAGTTCCGCAACGTCCAGCGCGGCAGCACGGTGTCGTTGGTGGTCGACGACCTCGCCTCGATCGAGCCATGGGTGGCCCGAGGTCTCGAGATCCGCGGCACGGCGGCGGCACTGACCGACCACGAACCCCCGCTGCCGTACTTCTCCCACGAGATCATCACCATCACCCCGACCAAGCTCGTCTCCTGGGGCCTCGACGGCCCACGCTCGAGCCGCCGGGTCTAAAGGCGGCCGAGCCGTTCCCAGCGCGGGCCTCGACCAGTAGGTTCCAGCCGCATGCGAACCCCCGATCTGCGGCTGCCACCCGACCTCGAGCAACTGGTGACGGAGTACGCCGACTGCAAGCAGAAGCCGGTGGAGATCCACCCGACCACGTGGGCACGCAAGTGGCCCGACCATCCGAGTTACACCAGTCGGCTCCAGCCTGCCGTGACCCGCGATGACTTGAAAGTCGTCGCGGATGTGCGGTTGAGCGACCAGGAGGAAGTCCTGTCCGCCTTCGTGCTGGTGATGGCGTGGGGTGGCGGCACGTCGGGCCGGCCGATGAGGAACACCCAGCGCGCGCTCGCCGACCCGGTCGCCGCGCACGCCATGCTCGAGTCGTCGGCACAGACCCTGCGGGACGCGGTCTCCGTCGACGACGGCGCGCTGGAGGCCGCGTACGGCGCCTGGTCGCTGTCCGGCGTCGGCAGGTCGTTCTTCACCAAGTGGTTCGCCTTCGCCGGTTGGTCACGGGACCGTAAGTGGCAGCCGCTGATCCTCGACGACCGCGTGTTCGCGACCCTCAACAAGACACTGAACCGGAGCACCATCGAGCTGGCCGGCGGTCGTCGGCGGAGCCGGCGGTACCGGGCGTACGTGCAGGCGATGCACGAGTGGGCGGGGCAGTTGCAGGACCGCGGACACGACGTGGACGCCAAGCGGCTGGAGTGGATTCTCTTCGCCCACAACGGCAGGGCGCTAGCCGGATAGCAAGCCGTCGAACCGGGTACCGCAGGCTCGCAGGGTTTGCGGAGGGAGGCGGCGGATGGCAGCGCGCAGACGGTACGCCGTGGCGGCGTCGAGTGAGTGGATCGACGAGGACGGGGCTCGTCTGCCCGGTGGTGAGGTGCATGCCTGGGAGCAGGGGCTGAACCAGACCGTGTGCGGGCTGCCGCTGCATCGGGCGCGGCTTCGCCGGTTCGCGAACGTGGCCTGGGAGGACACGTTCGCGGAGACCGGCGGCGCGGCGGACGAGGTCCGGCGGCAGTGCCCGCGTTGTGCTGCCGTCGCGGGTAAGCGCGCGTCGGACCTGGGTCCGCGGTGGCGCCGGATCAATCCCCGCCCCTGAACGTCGCGCACCGCATCCGGTCCGAAACCCCTGTTTGCAGCGGTGGGTTCTGGGGTACTTGATCCGTCCGGACGTTGGGAAGCAGGGTTCGGCCACCTCCGGCAGCCAAGGAACCCATGGCCCTTCCCCTGACCGCGTCCACCCTCAGTCCGCTGACCTCGTCGCTGCTGAGCAGCTCCGCGCACCGGCTCGACGTCCCGGCCTACGACCGTACGGCGCTGGCGCCCGCGGTCGTGCACTTCGGCGTCGGCGGTTTCCACCGTGCCCACCAGCTGACCTACTTCGACGAACTCGCGAACCTCGGGGTCGACGACTGGGGCGTGATCGGCGTGGGGATCAGCAGCCCCCGGATGGGCCAGGTGCTCAGTGGTCAGGACAACCTGTTCACGGTCGTCCAGCGCGGGTCGACCGCGAGCACCGCACGCGTGGTCGGTGTGCTGGTCGAGTACCTGCTGCTCGCCGAAGATCGCGCCGCCGTCCTGGCGCGTCTCGTCGATCCGGGGATTCGCCTGGTCACCCTGACGATCACCGGTGACGGGTACGCGGCCGACGGCACGGCCGGCCGCCCGTCCGTCTTCGCTGTGATCACTGCAGCGCTGGAGCAACGGCGGCAGCGCGGGATCGCCCCGTTCACCGTGCTGTCCTGCGACAACCTTCCGGACAACGGCGCTGCGGCGCGTTGCGCGGTCCTCGCCGCGGCCCGCGACCGGAGTCCGAAGCTGGCCGCCTGGATCGAACGGTCGGTGGCCTTCCCGGAGAGCATGGTCGACCGGATCACGCCGGTGACCAGTGCCGGCGATCGGCGGTGGATCGAGCAGGAGTTCCAGGTGGACGACGGCTGGCCGGTGATCACCGAGCCGTTCAGCCAGTGGGTGATCGAGGACCGCTTCGGCCCCGACCGTCCGCCGCTGGATCGGGTCGGCGTCCGGTACGTCGACGACGTGACGCCGTACAAGCTGATCAAGACCAGGATGCTGAACGGCGCTCACTGCGCGCTGGGCTACCTCGGGTCGCTGGCCGGTTACCGGCGGACGGACGAGGCGATGGGGGACCCCGTCATCGCGGCATACGTCGGGAAGCTGCTCGCCGACGAGATCGCGCCGCTGCTGCCGCAGGACGTGCCTGGCATGGACCTGTCCGAGTACCGCCGGACGCTGCTGGAGCGCTTCACCAACCCCGCCGTCGGGGACGGTCTGGCGCGGCTGTGCCGGCGCGGCTCCACCAAGATGCCCGCCTACCTGCTGCCTTCCCTGCGCGCCGCCCAGGCCGCCGGGCAACGCCGCGACCTGCTGCTGCTCGCGGTGGCGGCCTGGCTGCGGTATCTGCGCGGCGTGGGCCTGCGCAACGAGCCGATCGAGGTCGAGGACGTCCGGCTGGCCGAGCTCAGGAGGCTGGCTGCCGACGGGCCGGCCGCCGTCCTGACCTTGACCGACGTCTTCGCCGATCTGGCCGTTCACCACGACGACGACGTCCGCACGATCGAATCCATGACCTGCAGCCTCGACCACCGAGGCCTGGCTCCGACGATGAGGACCTACCTTTGACCGAACACTCCCTCCCCCAGCCGGACACCCTCCCGACAGCCGTGACGGACACGCTCCAAGCCTTGCTCTGTGATGCCGACGGCAACCTTTTCCCGTCGGAGGAACCTGCCTTCGCAGCGTCCGCGACGGTGACCAGCCAGTTGCTCACCAGCCTCGGCGTGTACGACGTGCCGACCGCCGAGGAGCTGCGCCGGACCACGACTGGCATGACGTTCCGCAGGACCGCACGTGCCCTCGCTGCCCGGCACGGCATCGACGAGATCACCGATCTCGACGCCTGGGTGGAGGAGGAGAAGCGGGTGGTGACTGCCCATCTGCAGCGAACTCTCGTCCCGGACCGAGCCGTCGTCGACGCGCTGACCGCGCTGGGCGAGCACCTGGTACTGGCCGCGGTCAGCTCCAGCGCGCTGGTCAGACTGCATGCCTGCCTGGCCGCCACCGGCCTGAACGAGCTGATCCGAACCGAGCTGGTCTTCTCGGCCGAGGACTCACTCGCCGTCCCCACCAGCAAGCCCGATCCCGCGATCTACCTGCACGCCTGCGACCGGCTGGGCATCCCCCCGGCCGCCGGTCTGGCCGTCGAGGATTCCGTCCCCGGAGCCCAGTCCGCGATCGCCGCCGGCTGCCCGACGATCGGCAACGTCGTCTTCGTCCCGCGGAACGAACGACGACAACGCGCCGAGGCGCTGTACGACGCCGGTGTCCTGCGGGTGGTGTCGTCGTGGGACGAACTCGCCGCCCTGCTGCTTCCCGCTCTCGCCGCCCGGCCGACAGAGGTGTCCGCCCGATGAAGATCGTCTACACCGCGTTCAGCGGCAGGTTCTGCGACAACCCGCGAGCCCTGTTCGAGGAGCTGTCCGTCCGGGCGCCCGGCCATGAGCATCTCTGGCTCGCCGCGCCGACGCATCGGCACGGCTTTCCGGCCGGCGTACGGACCGTCCCGTTCGGAACCAGCGAGTGCGTCGAGGCGCTGGAGGCGGCCGACGTGCTGATCTCGAACGACCACGTACCGCTCGACTGGAACAAGCGGCCCGAAACCGTGTACCTGCAGACCTGGCACGGGACGCCGCTGAAACGGATCCACCACGACGTGCTGTGGGCACCGGAGGGCCGACTGGAGTATCTCGACCAGGACGTCGCGCGCTGGGACCATCTGCTGTCGCCGAACCACCCGAGCACCGAGCGGCTACGCAACGCCTTCGGCCTGTCCGGTGAGATCCATGAGACCGGCTACCCGCGCAACGACCTGCTCAGCTCACCTCACAAGGCCGAGGTCCGGGCTGACATCCGCGGCCGGTTGGAGATCGCCGACGACGTGACCGCGGTGCTCTACGCGCCGACCTGGCGCGACGACCAGGTGTTCTCCGCGGAGCAGCCGGACTTCACGCTGCAGCTCGATCTCGAGGACTTCGCGCGCCGGCTCGGCCCGAACCACGTGCTGCTGCTGAGGGTGCACAACCTGGTCGCCGACCGACTGGTCCTCCCCGAGGGCGCGCCGGTGCGGGACGTCTCGGACTTCCCCGACGTCCGGGACCTGTACACCGCCGCCGACGTGCTGGTCACCGACTACTCCTCGACGATGTTCGACTTCGCCGTGACCGGCCGGCCGATCCTGCACTTCACCTACGACCTGGAGAACTACCGCGACCACCTGCGCGGCTTCTACTTCGACCTCGCAGCGTCCGCGCCGGGTCCGCTGCTGCGCACCAGCGCGGAGGTCGTCGACGCGCTGCTCGACCTCGATCAGGTCGTTGCCGAGCACCGGGACGCCTACGCGGCGTTCCGGCAGACGTTCTGCCACCTGGAGGACGGTCACTCCACCGAGCGCGTGATCGACCGCATCCTGCCGGACCTCGTCCGAGAGCCCGGAACCGTATCCGCAACGAGGAGGCCCGCATGACCAGCACGCACGACGCCCGAAGCACGGTGCAGGTGGTCGTTCTGGCCGCCGGCCTGGGAACGCGCTTGGGCCGCAGCCTGCCCAAACCGCTCACCGTGCTGCGGGACGGGCGCACGATCCTGCGTCACCAACTCGACGCGCTGCAGAGCTCCTTCGGCGACGACCACGCCGTCACGTTGGTGGTTGGCTACAACGCCGGCCAGCTGATGCTCGCCGCACCGCAAGCCGGCTTCGTACAGAACCCGCACTACGCCAGCACCAACACCTCCAAGAGCCTCTGGCGGGCATTGCGCGCCTCCGGACCGGGCGGCGTGCTGTGGCTCAACGGTGACGTCGTCTTCGACCCGGCGATCCTCGACCACCTGGCGCCGGCGATCCGTGCGGACCAGAGCTTCGTCTGCGTGGACACCGCGTCGGTCGCCGACGAAGAGGTCAAGTACACCGTCGACGGTCATGGCTACATCCAGGAACTGTCCAAGACCGTGACGGGTGGACTGGGCGAGGCGATCGGCATCAACTACGTCTCCGCCTGGGACAAGCCGACGCTGATCGACCACCTGGCCCGCTGCGACGACTCCGACTACTTCGAACGCGGCATCGAGACCGCCATCGCCCAGCGGGGGCTGCGGGTCCGCCCGCTGGACATCTCGGCGTACGCGGCGGTCGAGGTCGACTTCGAGGAGGACCTGGCGCGGGCGAATCTGCGCTGCGTCGCTGACCCGGCCAGGACTTCCGAGCTGTCGGCCTGAAGCGGATCGGCCTCCGGATCGATCCCCGTTCCTGAGTGCCTCAGCGGGGTCCTCGGTGGGTGTACCGGGGGTCCGGGCCTCGGCGCGGAACTCTGGGCCACGGGGTCCGGCGGGTGTGCTGGGGATCCGCGCGGACTGACTCAGGGGCTTGAACGGCCGGAGGGAAGGCTGCGGGGAGGCAGCGGAGGCGGCCTGCTCTGCGCATCTCAGCGGGGTCCGATCTCGGTGAGTTCGTTGTCGTCGATCGCCAGCCACCGAGTGATGCCGATCTCCCGCAGGAACGGCAGGTCGTGGCTCGCGATCAGCAACGCCCCCTCGTACGACGCGAGCGCGTCGCGGAGCTGGGCGATGCTGGCCAGGTCGAGGTTGTTGGTCGGCTCGTCGAGCATCAGCAGTTGCGGCGGGGGCTCGGCGAGCAGGAGGGCGGCCAGGGTGGCCCGGAAGCGTTCGCCGCCGGACAGAGTGCGGACAGGCTGATCGGCAGCCCGGCCGCGGAACAGGAAGCGGGCCAGGCGGGCCCTGCGGTCGTTGTTGTCCGTGCCGGGAGCCAGCTCGGCGAGGTTGTCGGCGATCGAGAGTTCGTCCTGGAGAAGATCGAGGCGCTGGGGCAACAACCGATAGGGGACCAAAGGCAACGACTGGTCGGCGATCGCGTGCAGCAACGTCGACTTGCCGGCGCCGTTCGGTCCGGTCAAAGCGATACGTTCGGGGCCACGGATCTCCAGGTTCGCGCTCAGGCCGGTGCGCAGTTCCAGCTGCCGCAGGCGCAGCGCGACCCGGCCGTTGGGAATGGCGGTGGCCGGAAGATCCACCCGGATGTGGTCGTCGTCGTGCACCTTCTCCTCCGCCTCGGCCAGCGCGTCCTGGGCAGCTTCCAGCCGTTCGCTGTGCATGCCGAGGTGCTTGCCCGCCGAGACCTGGGACGAGCGCTTCAGCGCGCCGGCGGCCATCTTCGGGATGCTGCCGGACTCGAAGGCGCGCCGCCCACCGGCTTGCCGGCGGTCGATCTTGGTCCGCGCCTCGATCAGCTCACGCTTCTGCCGCCGGACGTCGGACTCGGCCGAGCGCATCATCCGCTCGGCCGCCTCCTGCTCGATCGCGACCGCCTCCTCGTACGCCGTCAGGTTGCCGCCGTACCAGGTGAGATCGCCCTTGCGCAGCTCGCCGATCTGGTCGACCCGGTCGAGCAGCTCCCGGTCGTGGCTGACGACCAGCAGCGCGCCCCGGAACGTGTCGACCGCGTCGTACAGCTGGCGCCGGGCGCGCAGGTCCAGGTTGTTGGTCGGTTCGTCGAGCAGCAGGACGTCGGGACGCCGGAGCAGTTCGGTGGCCAGGCCGAGCAGGATCGTCTCGCCGCCGGACAGTTCGCCGACGGACCGGTCCAGCTCGATCGCGCCGAGCCCGAGCTTGCCGAGCAGCGCCTCGGCCCGCTCCTCGACGTCCCAGTCGTCGCCGATCACGGCGAAGTTCCGCTCGGAGGCGTCGCCCGACTCGATCGCGGCGATCGCCTGCCGGACCGCCGCGATGCCGAGCGCCGCGTCGACGCGCAGCGAGGTGTCGAGGGTCAGGTCCTGCGGCAGGTAGCCGAGCTCGCCGCTGACCCGGATCGAGCCACGCTGCGGGGTCAGCCGGCCGGCGATCAGCCGGAGCAGCGTCGACTTGCCGGTGCCGTTGCGGCCGACCAGTCCCGATCGGGCCGGGCCCGCGGCGAAGGAGAGCCCGTCGAACAGGACGTCACCGTCGGGCCAGGCGAAAAAGAGGTCGTTGCACGTCAAAGAGGCAGTCATCAGGGTGTACTCCGAGATCTCGAACGAGACCGCGCACCGACCGGTGGCGATCAACCGCTGCTGAAGAGAGACCTCAGTTCGACAACCCGCACCCCTGACATCGGCGACAAGACACTGTCAAGGTTAGCCAGCCCGCGACAGCCAGGGCAACGAAATAACCGGCACCGTCCGTAGCAGCACGGCGGCCGGGCAAGCCGGCGGTTACGGCGCCTTGCGGAGCCAGGACTCGACGCCGGCGATGTGAGCGGTCATCCAGGCGCGAGCGGCCTCGGCGTCGCGTTGCTCGAGGGCGTCGAGGATCGCGGTGTGCTCGGCCAGCGTCCGCTCGACGGCACCGGCCTGGGTCACGCCGCGCCAGATCCGGGCGCGCTGGGTGGCGCCGGAGACCCCGTCGAGCAGCGAGCAGACGACGGCGTTGCCGGTCGCTTCGGCGATGCCGCGGTGGAAGCGCAGGTCGTTACTGACCAGCTCGTCGACGTCGGCCTTCGGCGACAGGTCGCTGGTCAGCAGCCGGAGGTTGGCGAGCTGCTCGGGCGAGATCCGGACCGCCGCGAGGGCCGCGACGCCGGGCTCGAGCAGCCGGCGTACCTCGAAGAACTGCAGGACCGAGTCGTCGCGGTGCAGGTCGACCATGAAGCTGAGCGCGTCGAGCAGATGCGCGGAGCTCAGGCTGGTCACGTACGTGCCGTCGCCGTGCCGGACGTCGAGCACGTTCACCAGCGTCAGCGCCTTCACCGCTTCGCGCAGCGAGTTGCGCGACAGCCCGAGCCGGGCCGCCAGGTCCGCCTCCTTCGGCAGCCGGTCGCCCGGCCCCAGCTCGCCGGAGGTGATCATCTCCTTGATCTTGACGATCGCCTCATCCGTCAACGCCATCGGATCAGTATGCCGCCGGTCCGGCCCGGCGCGGCGAGATCGGCCCGACGACACCCGAGTGATGAGTTCGTGAGTCCGCTGGAGAGCCAATCGGGCAGAACTGGACTGATCCTTTGCGTGAGCTTCGCCACACTTTCGACCACGCTCGGTGATCACGCCCCGCGAACGCACCGCTGCATACAGTGGGCACTCAGGCGTAGCGAGCACTTCGGAACGGCCCCCGAACAGGGCCGGAACCCCACCTCTGCAACGAGTCCCGCAGTCCAGCGGACCCGTCCGGCGGCTGTCAAGAGCCGAGCCGGGGGCAACAACGCTGAAACACCCGAAACGCAGGTGTTCCAGGGGCCGATCGGCCAACGCGCGGCGGCGGAACCACTCGACACACTGGTCCGGTGGTCCCGGGCTGTAGATGTGTTGCCGGTGCTATTAGCCTTGGCTCGGGAGCACCCCCATCACTCCCGTAGTCAGCACAGTGGTACCGGACCCGCAAATCGGAAGAGGCGAACTGCCAAGTGGCCACCGAGCCATCAGACACCAATCCCCTTGCAGCCTTCGGAGCGAACGAATGGCTGGTCGACGAGATGTACGAGAAGTACCGCCAGGATCCCAAGTCGGTAGATCCCGCGTGGTCGGCCTATTTCGAGAACGGCAGCTTCCAGGGGGACAGTCCGGGTGACGCGCAGCAGGTGAAGCCTGCCGACGCTCCCCGTCCCGATGCGGTGTCGGACAACAAGACGCCGGAGGCCGCGAGCCGCGGTACGGCGGCGACCGCCCCCGCCTCCAGCGAGCCGGCCGCGCAGGCCGCCGCGACGGCTCCCGCTCCCGCCACGACCGCCGCCACGGTGTCGACGGCGACGCAGAGCCGGCCCGAGGCCGCCCAGCCCAAGCCCGCCGAAACCAAGCCGGCACCAGCAGCTCAGCAGCAGACCGCGCCCGCCACGAGCGGCGCCCCGACCGGAGGAACGGTGAACCAACCGCCCAGCGCGCAGCCCAAGCCCGCCCCCGCGACCAGCACGGACGCGGAGCGGAAGATCCTGCGCGGCGCACCCGCCCGGACGGCGCAGAACATGGAGACCAGCCTCGGGGTCCCCACCGCGACCAGCGTCCGCCAGGTGCCGGTCAAGCTGCTGATCGACAACCGGATCGTGATCAACAACCACCTCAAGCGCGCGCGGGGCGGCAAGATCTCGTTCACCCACCTGGTCGGCTGGGCGCTGGTCAAGGCGCTCAAGACGCTGCCGGAGATGAACGCGTCGTACGACGAGACCGACGGCAAGCCGACGCTGGTCCAGCCCGAGCACATCAACCTCGGCCTGGCCATCGACATGCAGAAGCCGGACGGCACCCGCCAACTGCTGGTGCCGTCGATCAAGGCGACTGAGACGATGACGTTCGCCGAGTTCTGGATGGCTTACGAGGACATCGTGCGCCGGGCCCGGGACAACAAGCTCGCGCTGCCGGACTTCCAGGGCACCACGATCAGCCTGACCAACCCGGGCACGATCGGCACCCAGCACTCGGTGCCGCGGCTGATGAGCGGCCAGGGCTGCATCATCGGCGTCGGCGCGATGGAGTACCCGACCGAGTACCAGGGTGCGGCCGAAGAGACGATGGCCAAGCTCGCGGTCAGCAAGGTGATGACGCTGACCTCGACCTACGACCACCGGATCATCCAGGGCGCGCAGTCGGGTGAGTTCCTGCGCCGCCTGCACCAGCTGCTGCTCGGCGCCGAGGGCTTCTACGACGAGATCTTCCAGAGCCTGCGGATCCCGTACGAGCCGATCCGCTGGGCCGCCGACCTCCCGCACAGCCACGAGGAGGACATCAGCAAGCAGGCCCGGATCCTGGAGCTGATTCACGCCTACCGGGTGCGCGGTCACATCATGGCCGACACCGACCCGCTGGAGTACAAGCAGCGCAGCCACCCCGACCTCGACGTCGCCACCCACGGGCTGACCCTGTGGGACCTGGACCGCGAGTTCGCCACCGGATCGTTCGGCGCCGCGACCGACCGCAAGTTCATGAAGCTGCGGGAGATCCTCGGCATCCTGCGCGACTCGTACTGCCGCACCACCGGTATCGAGTACATGCACATCCAGGACCCCGAGCAGCGCAAGTGGCTGCAGGAGCGGATCGAGCGGCCGCACACCAAGCCGCCGCGCGAGGAGCAGCTGCGGATCCTGGCCAAGCTGAACGAGGCCGAGGCGTTCGAGACCTTCCTGCAGACCAAGTACGTCGGCCAGAAGCGGTTCTCGCTGGAGGGTGGCGAGACCACCATCCCGCTGCTCGACGAGCTCTGCGAGGAGGCCGCCGGCGCCGGCCTGGACGAGGTCGTGATCGGTATGGCGCACCGCGGCCGGCTGAACGTGCTGGCCAACATCGTCGGCAAGTCCTACGGCCAGATCTTCCGCGAGTTCGACGGCAACATCGACCCGCGCACGGTCCAGGGCTCCGGTGACGTCAAGTACCACCTGGGCGCCGAGGGCGAGTTCGTCTCCGAGTTCGGCGACAAGATCAAGGTGTCGGTGGCGGCCAACCCGTCGCACCTGGAGACCGTCGACCCGGTGCTCGAGGGCATCGTCCGGGCCAAGCAGGACATCCTCGACCAGGGCCCGACGTTCCCGGTGCTGCCGGTCCTGGTGCACGGTGACGCGGCCTTCGCGGGTCAGGGCGTCGTGGCCGAGACGCTGAACCTGTCCCAGCTGCGCGGCTACCGCACCGGCGGCACGATCCACGTGATCGTCAACAACCAGGTCGGTTTCACCACCTCGCCGGCCTCGTCGCGCTCGTCGATGTACTGCACCGACGTGGCCCGGATGGTCCAGGCGCCGATCTTCCACGTGAACGGCGACGACCCCGAGGCCTGCGTCCGGGTCGCCGACCTGGCCTTCGAGTACCGCCAGGCGTTCAACAAGGACGTCGTGATCGACCTGGTCTGCTACCGCCGCCGCGGCCACAACGAGGGCGACGACCCGTCGTTCACCCAGCCGCTGATGTACGACCTGATCGAGCAGAAGCGGTCGGTGCGCAAGCTCTACACCGAGGCGCTGATCGGCCGTGGCGACATCACCGTCGAGGAGGCCGAGCAGGCGATGCGCGACTTCCAGCAGCGGCTGGAGCGCGTGTTCACCGAGGTCCGCGAGGCGAAGAGCCAGCCGGACACCCCGGCGCCGTACGTGACCGTCCCGGTCTACCCGGACAAGCCGGAGGGCCCGGACGCCACCGCGACCACGCCCGAGGTGCTGAAGAAGATCGCCGACGCGTACACCACGCTGCCGGAGGGCTTCACCGCGCACCCGAAGGTGATGCCGCAGCTGCAGCGCCGGGCCGCCGCGATCACGCAGGGCCCGGTGGACTGGGCCAGCGCGGAGATCACCGCCTTCGGCTCGCTGCTGCTGGCCGGGCGCCCGGTCCGGCTGGCCGGTCAGGACAGCCGCCGCGGCACGTTCGTGCAGCGGTTCGCCGCGATCATCGACCGGGTCAACGGTCAGGACTACGTCCCGCTGCAGCACCTGGACGACAACCAGGCGAACTTCTACGTCTACGACTCGCTGCTCAGCGAGTACGCCGCGCTCGGCTTCGAGTACGGCTACTCGGTGGCCCGGCCGGAGGCGCTGACCCTGTGGGAGGCGCAGTTCGGTGACTTCGTGAACGGCGCCCAGTCGATCATCGACGAGTACATCTCGGCCGGTGAGGCGAAGTGGGGCCAGAAGTCGGGTGTCGTGCTGCTGCTGCCGCACGGTTACGAGGGCCAGGGCCCGGACCACTCCTCGGCCCGGATCGAGCGGTTCATGGCGCTGTGCGCGGAGAACGCGATGACGGTGGCCCAGCCGTCCACGCCGGCGTCGTACTTCCACCTGCTGCGCCGCCACACCCTCGGCGAGGAGCACAACCCGCTGATCGTCTTCACGCCGAAGCAGCTGCTGCGGCGCAAGGAAGCGGTGTCGCAGCCGGAGGACCTGACCAGCGGCGCGTTCCGGCCGGTGCTCGGCGACGCCGAGGCCGAGGCCACCGCGGCGACCGTCGAGCGGGTCATCCTGTCGTCCGGCCGGATCGCGTACGACCTGTTCGCGGAGCGGAAGAAGACCGAGACCGACAAGATCAGCACCGCGGTGATCCGGGTCGAGCAGCTGTACCCGCTGCCGGCCGAGGAGATCAAGGCGGAGCTGGCCAAGTACCCGAACGCGACCGAGATCCGCTGGGTGCAGGACGAGCCGGCCAACCAGGGCCCGTGGCCGTTCATGGCGCTGAACCTGACCGAGCACCTGGGCGGCAAGCCGTTCTACCGGGTGTCCCGGCCGGCCATGTCGGCGACGTCGGTGGGCTCGATGGGCGCGCACCAGGCCGAGCAGCAGACGCTGCTGAAGCAGGCGTTCAGCTGACGTGTACTTCACCGATCGAGGGATCGAGGAGCTCGAGGGCCGGCGAGGCGAGGAAGACGTCTCGCTGGCCTGGCTGGCCGAGCGGCTGCGTGAGTTCGTCGACCTGAACCCCGAGTTCGAGACGCCGATCGAGCGGTTCGCCACCTGGCTGGCGCGGCTCGACGACGAGGACGATTGATCCGGTTCGTTTGTAGTGTGAGCGAATGCCCTTCGCCGACCATCCCGTACGACGGGTCGCCGCGGCGGAGGGCATTTCGCCGTCCGGGGTCTGGCCGCACACGATTCCCGCTGTGCGGCAGCTGCTGACGGACGGGCTGGATCTCGGGCCGGGCGTCACGTTCCTGGTCGGCGAGAACGGCGCCGGCAAGTCGACGCTGGTCGAAGCCGTCGCGGTCGCGTTCGGCATGTCGCCCGAGGGCGGGTCGACGGGTGCCCGGCTCAGCACGCGCGTCACCGAGTCACCACTGTCGGACGAGATCCAGCTGACCCGGGGTGCGGGCGCGGCGCGGGCCGGGTTCTTCCTGCGCGCCGAGACCATGCACGGCTTCTACTCCTACCTGGAGGACAACCCGAGCAACCACGGCGACCTCCCCTTCCACCGGATGAGCTACGGCGAGAGCTTCCTGTCGCTGATCGGCGACAGGTTCACCCGGCGCGGCTTCTACTGCCTGGACGAGCCCGAGTCGGCGCTGTCGTTCTCGTCCAGTCTCGCGGTGGTCGGCGTCCTGAAGCAGCTCGCCGACAACAAGTCACAGGTGCTCTGCGCGACCCACTCCCCCGTCATCGCTGCCCTGCCGGGCGCGACGATCCTCGAGGTCGGCGACTGGGGCATCCGCCGTACGGCGTGGGAGGACCTGGAACTCGTCCAGAACTGGCGCGCCTATCTGCGGCACCCCGAGCAGTACCTGCGGCACATCGTCTAGGTCGTCCGGCTGCTCAGTGAACGAGCACGACCGGTTGGTCCGCCGCCTCCGGCTGGAACTCCCGCTGCCAGGGCCTGACCACGACGAGCAGGGTGACCAGGGACAGGGCCAAACCGACGGACATCACCACGGCCATCGCGACCGCGTCAGTGCCGAGGGCGCCGACCAGCGGTGCGGCGACCGCGCCGATACCGAACTGGACAGCACCCAGCAGGGCCGCCGCGGTGCCCGCCGCCTCGCCGTGGCGTGACAGCGCCAGCGCCGGCGCGTTCGGAAGGGCCAGGCTGGCGGCGAACAGCGCCGCCCAGACCGGGACGAGGATGCCGACCAGGCCGCCCAGGCTCAGGGTCGCGGTCAGCAGCAGCGCGACCCCTGCCAGTGCGGCGAGGACCGCGCCGGCGGTGAGCACCTGCTCAGGCTCCCATCGCTTCAGCAGCACCGGGTTGAGCTGGGTCGCCGCGATCAGCAGCAGCCCGCCCACCCCGAACAGCAGTCCGAAGGTCTGGCTGCTCACGCCGAACTGTTCCTGGAACACGAACGACGCTCCCGCGACGTACCCGAACACGCCGGTCATCGCCAGGCCCGCGACGAGAGTGAGTCCGACGAAGACCCGATCGCGGACCAGCTGTCCGGCCGTGCGAGCGAGCTGCGCCGGCCCGAACGGGCGGCGGGCGGAAGGCGGCAAGGTCTCCGGAAGCGTCAGCGCCACCAGAACCATCAGCAGGACACCGAGCGCGGCCAGTACCACGAACAGGCCCTGCCACGGCAGCGCCACCAGCAGGGCGCCACCGACGGTGGGCGCGAACACCGGCGCGACGCCGATGACGAGCATCAGCCTCGACAGCAACGTCGCGGCCGCGCGTCCGACGTACAGGTCACGGACGATCGCCAGCGCGACCACGGACCCCGCAGCGGCACCGACCCCCTGCAAGACCCGGAAGACCGACAGCATCTCGACGTTCGGAGAGACCGCGCAGAGCACGGAGGCCAGCACATGCAGCCCCGCTCCGGCGATCAACGGCCGTCGCCGGCCGATGGTGTCGGAGAGCGGACCCACCAGCAGCTGGCCGAGAGCGAGGCCGGCGAAGGTGCCGGTCAGGGTGAACTGGATCGCTGTCTCGGAGGCGGCGAGGTCGGTGGTGATGGATGGCAGCGCCGGCAGGTACAAGTCGATGGTGAGCGGGCCGAGCGCGACGATGAAGCCGAGAGTCAGCACCAGCCGGATCCGGCCGATCGGGCGAATCGGCACGTCGGTGGCCGGCGTCGTCGTGGCAACGGGCGTCGTCGGGGGATCGGAGATCGCCATGAGTTCCTTGTGATCGCGTACGGGCAGGGCGCGACGTCGCTGTCGCCAGATGTCGGCAACCGCCCGCCCCGGCCTCCTATTCCCGGCCCACCCCCACGGTCCACCCTGCGGACCACCGAGGAGCTACTCCGCGTGGGGTGGGCGTTGGCGCAGCGGCGGGTCCGGCGCCAGCGAACCGTCGGGGGCGATGTGCTCGAAGATCTGGTCGACCAGGTTGAGCACGTGCGGGTCGTCGACGGTGTAGATGTGGCGGCGTCCCTCCCGCCGGGCGGTGATGATGCCGGCCAGCCGGAGCTTGCCGAGGTGCTGGCTGGCCGTCGCGATGCTCACTCCGACGCGGTCGGCCAGCGTGCCCACGTCGTACTCGCCCTGGGCCGCCAGCGAGACCAGATGCAGCCGCACCGGTGCGGACAGCATCGCGAAGGTGCCGGCGGCGGATTCCAGCTGGGCCTTCGTCGGTTCGGGGAAGGTCGTCATCTCGCGGTCATTGTGACCGGTCGACCGGGTCCTGGGGAGGCGGCAGGCCGGAGGTGAGCACGGTCTCATACTTTCGCAATTGCGAAAGTATCGAAATGGTGGCAGCCTGGAGGCATGGCAAGAGCCCTCCGCCCCGTGCTGCTGTGTCTGGCAGTGGCGATCCCCGCGGTCGCCCTGCGGCTCACCGGCACGCATCTGTCCGCCCCGCTCGGCATCGTCGTGTTCGGCCTCGGCGTCGTCGCCGCGTCGTTCGTGCTCGCCTGGGCCGCCGAGGCCGCCGAGATGGACATCTCCGGCGGGCTCGCGATCGCCCTGCTCGCCGTCATCGCCGTCCTGCCGGAGTACGCGGTGGACCTCTACTTCGCCCACACCGCCGGCAGCAACCCGGAGTACGTCCAGTACGCCGCCGCCAACATGACCGGCTCCAACCGCCTCCTGCTCGGCCTCGGCTGGTCCAGCGTCGTCCTGCTCAGCCTGTACGTCGCCGGCAAGCGCAGCGGGCGCTCGGTCAAGGCGCTGGTGCTCGACTCCGGCTACAAGCGCGAGCTCGGCTTCCTGCTGATCGCCGGTGTGGTCGCCTTCGTCATCCCGCTGACCGGCCAGATCCACCTGCTGCTCGGCATCGCGCTGCTGGCCTTCTTCGCCTACTACTTGTGGCGCGCAGCGGCCAGCGAGCACGGCGACGAGCCCGACCTGGTCGGCCCGGCCGCGCGGATCGGCGCCCTGCCGAAGGCACAGCGCCGGATCACGGTCATTGCCATGTTCGCCCTGGCGGCCGGTGTGATCCTGGCCTCGGCCGAGCCGTTCGCCGACTCGCTGGTGCAGGGCGGTCACGCGCTCGGCATCGACCAGTTCCTGCTGGTCCAGTGGCTGGCGCCGCTGGCTTCCGAGGCGCCGGAGTTCATCGTGGCGCTGCTGTTCGCCTGGCGCGGCAAGGGCGCAGCGGCGCTCGGCCTGCTGATCTCCGCGAAGGTGAACCAGTGGACCCTGCTGATCGGCAGCCTGCCGATCGCGTACGGCATCGGCGGTGGATCGGCCGCGCTGCACCTGGACGGGCGGCAGGTCGAGGAGTTCCTGCTGACCGCGACCCAGACCATGCTGGGCATCGCGATCCTGCTGACTCTGCGCTTCCCGCGCTGGGCTGCGTGGACTCTTCTGGGACTGTTCGCGATCCAGTTCGCCATCCCGGGACAGACCGGCCGCTACGCGCTCTGCGCCGTGTACGCCGTACTGGCGATCGGGGTGTTCGTGCACCACCGCCGCGAGATCCTGCCGACGCTGACCGATCCGTTCCGGCGGACGAAGAAGGTCGTGGCGGAGCGCAGCGACGAGCTGGTCGGCGTCTGACCTGCCGGCAACCGACAAAGGGCCCGCGGAATCCGCGGGCCCTTCGGTGTGCGATCAGCTGGCCTGCTGCTCCTCGACGGCGACCGCGGGGCGGCGGCGTTCGGACGGGCCGGGGCGGCCGCGGCGGCGACCGTCGAGGAACTTCTCCCCCGCGGCCGTGCCGGTGAACTTGGTCCGCCGGGCCCACGCGCGGCAGTCCTCCAGGACCGGGCACGCGGTCAGGCAGACCGCCTGCGCCTTGCGCTGCTCCCACTGGGTCGCGGTCTCGTCGTAGGCCGGCGACATGCCGACACACGCGGCCTTCGTCATCCAGCGGTCGGCGGGGTCGGCGATCACCGTCAAGGTCGGCCTCATGGGCCCTCCTGCTCCTCGTTCGATCGGGCGGATCGAAGGCGCGGGGGTTTCCCGCGCCACGATCAGCTTGCGCCCGAGTCGTTGCCCCGGTGCGACGCCCATGTTTCAGGCATGAAACGTCGCGCCGGAGAGCTGTCACATCAGTGCCGTGACACCGATTCCCAGAAGTCGCAGCGGTGCGTGGCGCGCAGATCCACCGGGCCGGTCGAGGCCACGCTGATCGAGCGGACGACGTCCCGCCGGTACGGCGCCCAGCCGGGATCACCGGCCCGGGCGAAGGCCGACCACTGGTCCAGGAGCCGGCCGGCCAACTGCTTCTGCGCCGGCGTCAGCGGCGGGGGCGTCCACGGACCGGGCGGCTCCGTGCTGCCGAGGAAGTACTGGACGTCGACGCCGTGGTGCGCGCCGTACGGGAATGTGCCGGGCTCCGGCGTCCGCGGCTCGGCGAACTCGTAGGTGTAGATCCGCGCCCGGCGGGCCATCACGTCGTTGGCCGTCAGTTGCGAGCAGGCGCCGAGCAGGAGTCCCTCATCGGTCAGGACCTGGGCGAGGGCGAGGCTCGGGCTCGGATGATCGGCCGCTGGATACTCGGCGAGCACCTTCGCGGCCTTGTCGCCGTACAGGTCGCTGACGAGCTGTGGGTACTGCGCGGCGGTCACGGGCCGGCCTTGCTCGTCGTACCGGCCGCCGACGAAGGAGCGCATCTCGTCCTTGGTGCCACCCTGCAGAACCGGTACGTCGGCCGCGGCGCCGAGCCGGTGCGCGATCCTCGGCTGCAGCGGGATCAAGGCCGTGCCGGCAGTGGGTAGCCAGGAGCGATCGGTCGTACGACGTGCCAGGGCCTCGCTCTGGCCGAGGCCGGTGAGTTCCTGGAACGGCTTGGCCCGCAGGCAGGCCAAGGCGGTGCGGGGATCGGCACAGCCGAGTGCTGCGGCGGTCGTCGTCGCGCGGTGTTCGGCTGCGCGGGCCGGGAGGAAGTCGTTGAGGCAGGGCGCGCTCTGCACGATCGCCCGCGCGAAGAGTCCGCGGGCCGACGGTGAGACCAGGTGCGCGCAGACGCTGAAGGCTCCGGCGGACTCGCCCCAGACCGTGACGCGGTGGGGATCGCCTCCGAACGCGCGAGCGTTGCGCTTGAACCAGCGCAGCGCCTGCTGCTGGTCGGCGAGGCCGAAGTTGCCCGCCGCGGGGTCGCGCATCGAGCGATGGCGCAGGAAGCCGAGGGCGCCCAGGCGGTAGTTCGCGGTGACCACGATGTTGCCCCGGGCCACCAACTCCGAGGGGTCGTAGCGCGAGCCCGCTCCCCCGGTGAAGCCGCCGCCGTGCAGGAACAGCAGGACCGGGGCGTTGGTTGCCCGGGCGGGTGCCCAGACGTTGAGGGTCAGGCAGTCCTCACTGCCGGACACCGTCGGGCCGGACGCCTGTGGGCATATCGGGCCGGGGACGGTGGCATCGCGGACGCCGGTCCAAGGTTCGGCCGGGCGCGGTGCCGACCAGCGGAGTGGACCGACCGGCGGGGCGGCGTACGGGATGCCTTCGAAGACGCGGACGCCGGTGGCCGTCGTCCGGCCCTGGAGCTGTCCGGTGTCGATCCGCACGGGACCGGTGGCAGCCGTGGCCGGCTGAACCGTACCGAGCAGGACAAGGGCGACAAGAGTTGCTGCTGCTGAGTGGAATGGCTTCATGCCTGCCGATGGTGGCAATCGCCTGACCGGCAGGGCATCGGCCAGGAGCGGTATTCGCCGTTACGCCGGCTGGGGTACGTCGGCGGTCAGCAACGTGCGGACGGTCTCCTGGGCGCAGGCTTTGTTGACGCCGATTCCGCCGCGGGCGCCGCGCTTGATCCAGCCGGTGACGAAGTGTCCGGGACGGCCGACGACCGCGCCGCCGACGTTCGGCACCACGCCGCGGACCGGGTCGAACGGCAGCCCGGGGATCGGACGGCCGGTGAAGCCGATCGCGGTGATCAGGGTGTCCGCCGCGATCGTCTCGCCGTCGGTCGTGGTCAGACCGCGGTGATCCCAGGCGGCAGGCGTGATGTGGTGGCGGAAGACGATGTCCTTGCTGTGCTCGACCTCCCGAAAGGCGGAAGCGGTGTAGGCGGCGGCGTCCGGGCCCCGGCGGCCGAGGAGGACCACCTCGGTGACACCGGCCAGGGCCTCGCGCACCTCCGGCGGTACACCGACCCCGATCAGCCGCCGCTCGTCCGCGGTCATCAGCCGGGCCAGGTCCAGCGCGACGTTTCCGTTGCCGACGACAATGACCCGCGGACCGCGCAGCTCGACCGGGCGGGCCCCCGGACGGTCGTTGTACCAGGCAACCACCTCGGCTGCGGTCAGCGCCGTCTCCTCGCCGGGGATCCCCAGCCGGCGACTCTCGAACGAGCCGGACGCGTGCACCACCGCGTCGTACCGGCCCTCGAGCTCGGCGACGCTCACCTCGGTGCCGGGACGCCAGCGCACCCGCGGGTGGGCGGCGATCCGCTCGAAGGTCCGCACGATCTGCTTCGTGACCGGGTGATCCGGCGCGACCCCGTAGCGCGCCAAACCGCCGACGACCGGGAGCCGGTCGAACAAGGTCACCTCGGCGGTGCTCCGCTGCAGCAACTCCCGCGTCGCGTACATCCCGGCCGGCCCCGCTCCGACCACCGCGACCCGCCGCGGCCCGTCCGACCAGCGGTTGAAGCTGGGCGGCTCCCAGCTGTCCAGGTCGAGCCCGTCCAGCACCGGACGCTCCGCGTAGTACGCCGTGTTCAGCTGCACGTCGACGGCCGACGCACGGTCGGCCGGCTTGGCCGCGTCCACCGGGCAGATGTCGGCGCAGGCACCGCAGTCGATGCACGTGCGCGGATCGATGAACAGCCCGTCCGTCGTACCGAACCCCGGCTCCCCCGGTGAGGGGTGGATGCAGTTCATCGGGCAGACCGCGACGCAGCTCGCGTCCGAGCAGCAGTCCCCGCTGATCACGTAGCTCATCTCAGAGCAACCCGGTCCGCCGGTAGACCCGCCGGGCCGCCGGAGTCAGCAGCCCGACCTCGCCGAGGAAGTCCATCAGGTTGGCGCAGCTCGACCGCAGCAGCGAGCGATGGTGTTCGTTGCGCCGGGCCAGGCGGACAGCTTTCTCGACATCGAGGCCCGCGTTCCGGTAGACCTCCGGGCTGACCATGCTGCCGACGATCATGTCCGCGGCCAGCGCGATCACCAGCGCGCTCGTCCAGCGGTGCGTCCGGCCCGCGTCGACCAGCCGGGCGCGGGTCTCCTCGCGCGCGAACACCATGTGCCGGGACTCCTCGACCACGTGGATGTGGTTGACCGTGCGGACCAGCGGCGCGACCCGGCGGTCGCGCATCCAGTCGCGCTGCATCACGTCGAGCACCTCCTCCGCGACCAGGATCGCGGCGTACGCCGTGGCGCCGGTGGCGACGGTCTTGAAACCGCGACCGAGCTCACGAGCGAGCAGCCCCGGCCGGTAGCGCGCGTCGACCAGCCGGCCCGAGGCCTTGGCGAACATGATCGAGTGCCGGCACTCGTCGGCGATCTCGGTCAGCGCCCACTGGAACTCGGGCGTGGCCGGGCTGACGTCGTACACGTCGCGCAGGATCATCTGCTGCAGGATCAGCTCGAACCAGATCCCGGTCGAGGCCACCGACGCGGCCTCGTGCCGGGTCAGCTCGCGGCGCTGCGACTCGCTCAGCTCGTCCCAGTACGGCGTGCCGTAGAGCGAGCTCCACTCCGGGCTCAAGCCGTAGTCGTCGCCGACCGGGGCGTCCCAGTCGATCTCGGTCTCCGGATCCCGGGACAGCTGCGCCGCCGAGGCGAGCAGGCGTCGTGCGGTGTCGTCCGTGTCGTGCATGAAGCACCTCCCGGCATCGATACATCCTCAATGTAACATAGGAGATGTATCAAGTCGCAAGGTCTACTGCGCCGGCCGGACCATCCGGATCTCGGGGACGCCGAAGAACTCCTCGTCGGCCCGGGCTCCGTCCGCGGTGAAGCCGTTGCGGCGGTAGAAGGCCATCGCCCGCTCGTTGCCCTCCAGCACCCACAGGCTGGCGGCCGCCCGGCCGATCGCGACGTCCAGCAGCCGCTGCCCCAGGCCGGTCCCCCACCACGCTCGCCGGGTGTAGACGGCGTACAGCTCGAGCGGCGTCGGAGCATCGTCGTCGCGGGCAGGCCCTGGTGACGAGAAGCCGATCAGTCGGTCCTGCATCGGGGCGTCCGGCGCCGGGTTGATCGCGAGCCAGCGCACCACTCCGGCCTCGATCGCACCGGCCCACCGCTCGGTCCGGCGGCCGATCCCGGCGGAGTCCGTCTTCTCCCGCAGCCGCTCAGGATCCAGCAACTCGGCGTACGCCTCCTGCCAGCACAGCAGGTGACACCATGCACCGGCCTCGGCGTCGGCGGCCGTGGCGCGCCGGATCACCGGTTCCATCTAGACGGTGAAAACGATCTTGCCGAAGACGTCGCCGTCGTTCATCTTGGCGAAGCCGGTACGAGCGTCGGCCAGCGGCATCGTCGTGTCGATGTGCGGCGAGATCCCGGCGTTCGCCATGAACTGCACCAGCTCGGCCAGCTCCTGCCGCGTGCCCATCGTCGAGCCCTGGATCCGCAGCTGCAGGAAGAAGATCCGGTTCAGCTCGGCCGACTTCGGCGCCTGGCCGGAGGTCGCGCCGGAGATCACCAGCGTGCCGCCCTGCTTGAGCGACTTCAGCGAGTGCGACCAGGTCGCCTGGCCGACGGTCTCCATCACCGCGTCGACCCGCTCCGGCAGCCGCGCGCCGGACTCGAACACGTCGTGCGCACCGATCTCCAGCGCCTTCGTCCGCTTGGCGTCGTCCCGGCTGGTGGCCCAGACCCGGATCCCGGCCGCCCGCGCGAGCGTGATCAGCGAGGTCGCCACTCCACCGCCGGCGCCCTGCACGAGCACGGTGTCCCCCGGCTTCAGCCCCGACTGCGTGAACAGCATCCGGTACGCCGTCAGCCAGGCCGTCGGCAGACACGCCGCCTGCTCGAAGCTCAAGCCCGCCGGCTTCGGTACGACGTTGCGCGCGGGCACGACGACCTTCTCCGCCAGCGTGCCCTGGTACCGCTCGCTCAGCAACGACCGCTTCGGGTCGAGCGTCTCGTCACCCTTCCACGCCGGGTCCGAGATCACCGCGTGCACCACGACCTCGTTGCCGTCCGGGTCGATGCCCGCGGCGTCGCAGCCCAGGATCATCGGCAGACTCTGCTCGGCCAGCCCGACGCCCTTCAGCGACCACAGGTCGTGGTGGTTCAGCGCCGACGCCTTGACGTCGATCGTCACCCACCCGTCCGGCGCCTCGGGCTCCGGCCGCTCCCCAACCTCGAGCGCGGACACCGGGTCGTCGGCGTTGAACTCGGCAGCATAGGCAGCAAGCATGCGCCCACCCTAGGCGGTGGTCCGCACCCAGTCAGTTACCAACGTCACCGGTTCAGTCCGCGTGCAGCCCGGCGTCCGCGTCGGTCGCCGCGAACGACGTGAAGCGCACGTTGAGCCCGGAGCGGGTCGGCGCGCAGCACATCGCGCCCGCCGCTGCCTCGGCGTCCGGCGACAGCGGGGCGAGCCGGACCATGCGCCAAGGCTCGTCGTCGACCCGTGCGCGCACGGTCACCGCGTCACCGGAGCGGCTGACCCGGATCGTCACCTCGCGACCGGCCCACTCCGGGACGGGTGCCATCGACCAGTCGGACAGTCCGCGGGTCACCACGGCGCCCAGCTGCGGCACGCCGTCGGTGAACTCCACGCCGGCCTTGATCCAGTTCTCCGCGTCGACGCGGACCAGGACGCCCGCCTGGTCGTACAGCTCGTCGAACGCCGCGACGAAACCGACCTCGATCGCGGTCTCCGGCGGGAAGTCGGTCAGCAGCGCGTGCCCGTCGTCGTGCACGAACCCGTAGCTCGTCGTCCGCCAGAAGTCGCTGCCCTTCCGCGCGGTCACCACCAGATCGTTGCCGTCGGCATGTACCGCCTCGGGCGGATTCAGCCACGCCGCTTCGGACCACTCGATCGCACGCCGGTTCTCCACCCGGCAACCCTAGAACACCCGCTCGTCCTCCGCCTGCGGCGGAGGACGAGCGGGTTGGAGGAGGGGAAAGGCGGAGGCCCCCAGCATCGGACCAAGGCCTTGGCCGGGGCCGGGGCGAGGGCTTGGCCGGGGCTGCGAGCTCCGCCGGGGCCGGGAGCTCTGCCGGAGCCATGGGCTTGACCCGGGCCGTAGGCCGGGAACTCGGCCGGGCCGTAGGCCGGGAACTCGGCCGGGCCGTGGCCTTGGCCGGAGCCGGGCCGCCTATGGCCGGGCCCCGCCGTCCACCTCTCAGGCGCGGGCGACTCCGTCGCGGCGGGCGGCCTCGGCGACCGCGGCGGCAACGGCCGGAGCGACGCGCTCGTCGAACGGCGACGGGATGATGTAGTCCGCCCGCAGCTCGTCCGCCGGGATGAGGTCGGCCAGCGCCTCGGCCGCGGCCAGCTTCATGCCCTCGGTGATCCGGCTCGCGTTCGCGTCGAAGGCACCGCGGAAGATGCCGGGGAACGCGAGCACGTTGTTGATCTGGTTCGGGAAGTCGGAGCGGCCGGTCGCGACCACCGCGGCGTGCCGGTGCGCCAGATCCGGGTGCACCTCCGGGTTCGGGTTGGCCAGCGCGAAGATCATCGCGCCGGGCGCCATCCGGGCGATCGCTTCCTCGGGCACCGTGCCGCCGGAGACGCCCAGGAAGACGTCGGCCCCGTCGAGGGCGTCGACCAGGCGGCCGGACAGCTGCGCGGTGTTGGTGTCGCGAGCCAGCGAGAGCTTCACCGGGGTGAGGTCGGAGCGGTCCTCGTGCAGCACGCCCTTGCTGTCGACGACCGCGAGGTCTCCGACGCCGGCCTGCAGCAGGATCCGCGCGCACGCGACCCCGGCCGCGCCGGCGCCCGAGATCACCACGCGGATGTCCGAGATCGACTTGCCCGTCACCCGCAGCGCGTTCCGCAGAGCAGCCAGTACGACGACCGCCGTACCGTGCTGGTCGTCGTGGAAGACCGGGATGTCGAGGCGTTCCTTCAGCCGGCGCTCGATCTCGAAGCAGCGCGGCGCGGAGATGTCCTCCAGGTTGATCCCGCCGAACGTCGGCGCCATCCGGACCACGGTCTCGACGAACTCGTCCACGTCGGTGCAAGCCAGCGCGATCGGCACCGAGTCGACGCCGCCGAACTCCTTGAACAGCAGCGCCTTGCCCTCCATCACCGGCAGCGCGGCGGCCGGGCCGATGTCGCCCAGGCCCAGGACGGCGGTCCCGTCGGTGACGACGGCGACCACGTTCGACTTCCAGGTGTAGGTGCGGACCAGCGACGGGTCCTCGGCGATCGCCGTACAGACCCGGGCCACGCCGGGGGTGTAGGCCATCGACAGGTCGTCGGCGTCGCGGACCTGGATCGAGGACGTCACCTCGATCTTGCCGCCGCGGTGCAGCTCGAAGACCGGGTCACCGGCGTAGGAGTCGGTGGAGACGTCGGACGGAAAAGCTTCGGCAACCATCGGAGACCCTTCATCAGCCCGGCGTGGAGCGGGCAGGCGTGTGCGGTACGTGTGTGAGGTGGCGGTTCGATGAGGGTGCGTCGAACGTCGCCGGTGCCAGGGGGTCACCCGTCGCTACGAGTAAACCACAGGCAGCACTGGTCTCATCTGTGAGGCCCCCCACACGGCGTCATCCCGGTGACGATCGAGTCTCGGCGCCGGTTACCGGCCGACACGACGCTGCCTGCTGTGTCAGGATGCGGGAATCCTGACCGGTAACGTCCGGCAGGACGACTACAACCAGTGTCGAGGAGTACTCGCGATGAACATCTCCATCCTCCGCAAGAGCCGCGTCGCGGCCGTCACCGCAACGGTCGCCGCGCTCGCGCTCGCCCTGTCCGCCTGCGGCAGCGACGACTCGGGCAGCGGTGGCAGCGGTGGAAGTGAGGACAAGGCCGCGGCCGCCGGGATCACCCTGGTCAAGCCCGGCAAGCTCACCGTCTGCACCCACCTGCCCTACAAGCCGTTCCAGTTCAAGGAGGGCACCGACGTCGTCGGTTTCGACGTCGACCTGCTCGACCTGGTCGCCAACGACCTCGGTCTGGAGCAGGAAGTGGTGAACATCGAGTGGGCCCAGGTCACCTCGGGCGCCGCGTTCAAGGCCAAGAAGTGCGACATGGGCATGGGCGCGATGACCATCACCCCGGAGCGTCAGGCCGCGATCAGCATCACCGCGCCCTACATGGACGCGACGCAGGTGCTGCTGGTGAAGAAGGACTCGCCGTACAAGTCGCTGGCCGACCTGAAGGGCAAGAAGGTCGGTGTCCAGGCCGACACCACCGGTAAGGACTTCGCCGACAAGGAGTCCAAGGTGCACGGGTTCGAGGTGCTCACGTTCAGCGACCTCGCGCTGCAGGGCAACAACCTCAAGTCCGGCCGGGTCGATGCCGCCATCAACGACAACGGCGTGCTCTACGACTTCGTCAAGGCCAACCCGGACACCGCGGTGGTGACCGAGTTCGACACCGGCGAGCAGTACGGCTTCGCCGCGCTGAAGGACGGCAGCGGACCGAAGCTGGTGGAGAAGTTCAACACGCTGCTGGCCCAGGCCAAGACCGACGGCAAGTACAACGAGATCTACAAGAAGTGGTTCGGAGTTGAGCCGAAGAAGTGAGCGCGCCCCACGACACCGTTGAACGCCGGGGACTGAGCCCGCGCCAGCGGGCTCGGCGTTCCCGGCTGATCCAGTACGCGATCCTGGTCCTGCTGGTCGTCTTCGCGGCGATCAGCGCGGACTGGGGCCAGATCGGCAAGGTGTTCTTCGAGCCCAAGTTCATCGAGGCCGCCTTCCGTGACGGCCTGCTGTCAGCGCTGGTGAAGACGCTGGAGTACACCGCCGGCGCGTTCGTGATCGGCCTGATCGGCGGCACGCTGCTGGCCCTGATGCGGTTGAGCAGCGTCGGCCCGTACCGGTGGGTGGCGACGGCCTACATCGAGTTCTTCCGTGGCCTGCCGGCCATCGTGGTGTTCATCGCGTTCAGCCTGCTGCCGCTGGCCTTCGAGGGCATGACGATCCCCTGGGACCCGTACGGCGTGGTCTGGCTGGCGCTCGGCATCGTCGCCGCGGCGTACATGGCCGAGGTGATCCGGGCCGGCATCCAGGCGGTGCCGAAGGGCCAGCTCGAGGCAGCCCGCTCGCTCGGCATGCCGCCGGGGCTGGCGACCCGCAAGATCGTGCTGCCGCAAGCGTTCAGGATCGTGCTGCCGCCGCTGACCAACGACCTGATCCTGCTGGTGAAGGACTCCTCGCTGGTCTTCATCATCGGCACCAGCGCGACGGCGTACGAGCTGACCGGGTTCGGCCGGGAACTGGCCAACACCTACGCCAACCTGACCCCGCTGGTCACGGCCGGGTTCTGCTACCTGCTGATCACCCTGCCGCTGGGCATAGTGGTCCGCCGGCTCGAGTCGAAGGCTGCGAGGACGCGCTGATGACCGTTCAAGATTCCTTGCCCACCTCGTCCCCGGTGGTGCAGATCAAGAACCTGCACAAGTCGTTCGGCAGCAACCACGTCCTGCGTGGTATCGACTTCACCGTCGACCAGGGCGAGGTCGTCTGCGTGATCGGGCCGTCCGGTTCCGGCAAGTCGACGCTGCTGCGCTGCGTCAACCTGCTGGAGATGCCGCAGGAGGGCCAGGTGATCGTCCGCGGTGAGGACCTCACCGACCCCGACTGCCACCTGGACGCGGCCCGGCAGCAGATCGGCATGGTGTTCCAGCAGTTCAACCTGTTCCCGCACCTGTCGGTGCTGGCGAACTGCACGGTCGCCCAGACGACGGTGCACAAGCGCAGGGCGTCCGAGGCCGAGCAGATCGCCCGGGCGAACCTGTCCCGGGTCGGTCTGGACGACAAGGTCACGGCGTACCCGGCCCAACTGTCCGGTGGGCAGCAGCAGCGGGTCGCGATCGCGCGGGCGCTGTCGATGGACCCGGCGCTGATGCTGTTCGACGAGCCGACGTCGGCGCTCGACCCGGAATTGGTCGGCGACGTCCTGACGGTGATGCGCAAGCTCGCCCTGGACGGGATGACGATGCTCGTCGTCACCCACGAGATGGCCTTCGCCCGTGAGGTGGCCGACCGGGTCGTGTTCATGGACGGCGGCGTGATCGTCGAACAGGGATCGCCGGCCGAGGTGATCGGCAACCCGCAGCAGCCGCGGACCCAGGACTTCCTGCGCCGGGTGCTCAACCCGACGCACGTCGAACCGACCTGACCCCTCGTACGCCGGACGGCCGGTTCCCCTGCCAGGGGAACCGGCCGTTCGCCGTTTGTCAGGCGGTCGCGAGAGCGAAGACGTGCAGGCTGCCGGTGGACGGCAGCGTGACGAGTTCGACCTTCTTGGCCGGGTCGAGCGGGACCGAGTTGGCGAAGACCCGGTACTGGTACTCCGCGTTCGCGTAGCCCGCCGGGGTGTTGCGGCCGGGGGTGCTGATCGCCAGTGTCGCGCCGTGGGTGCCGGCGTCCTGGAAGGACCAGTTCGGGAAGCCGACCGAGCCGGTGGACGACGTGCCGTCGGCGTACCAGATCGTCACGGTGCCGACCGCGGACAGGCTCGAACCGGAGCCGAGCAGGACGAGTCGTTGCCCTTGGCCCGTGAACTCGATGGTCTGGCCGCCGCCCGCCGCGTTGTCCTTGGTGCCGGGCTGGACGTTCGGCCACGTCAGCGTCGCGCCCAGCGCGGTGACCGTCGCGCCGGGTGTCACCCCGGCGGCCGCCAGTCGCTGCGCGGAGAAGCTGTTGCCGTCACCGTCGAAGTCGCCGGGCGCCGGATTCGACTCGTCGGTCACGCCGACGTTGTTGAAGGCCGCCGCCAGGTTCGGCAGCGGCGTACCGGAGCGCTGGGAGCTGGTTCCGACCGCCTGCCCACCGGCGTACGTGGCGGTCGCGGTGAAGGTCCGGATCGTGAAGCCAGGCCGCGGCTCGGGCACCCGGATCTGGAAGTCGACCACCGCCGACCCACCCGGCTTCACGGCCTCCTTCACCGTCCGGACCTCGGGCGAGACGGTCCACCCGACCGGCCCGCGGAACGAGACCGCGAGCTTCGACAGCCGCTGGGCACTGTTGTTCTTCACCGTCACCTTGACCGTCGAGATCACCGGCCCGGCCAAATCGACTTGCGAGATCCCGACCTCGACCTCACCGGCGGCAGCCGCCGGCGCCGCAGTCAGCCCGGCCGCCAGTACGGCGACCGCACACACCTTCGCGAGGAGTTTCAGCATCGTCCCTCCCCCGCTCAGCCGACCGGAGGCATGTCGGTCTCGCGGGAGTCCAGCCCGAGCCGCAGCTCCGACCAGCGACCGCGGGTGAAGTCCGGTACCTCGACCGGCCGGCCCTCGCGCTTCAGCGACTCGACACTCAGCGGCACCGGTGAGCACCAGACGGCCGAGTCGTACACGTCGATGTCGGGCACCAGCCCGGCGCGCATCTGCTGCACGATCCGCCACTGCAGCACGTAGTCCATGCCACCGTGGCCGCCGTTGTTCGCCGCGTCGTCGCCGATCTTCTTCCACAGCCAGTGGTCGAACTCCTGCCGGTACGGCGCGAAGTCCTGCCAGCTGTGACCGCCGTGGTCGGGCTCGAGGTAGACCCGGCCGCCGGTGGTGCCGACCGGGACGTAGTCCTCGAAGATGCCCCGGCTGCCGGCCAGGCTGTTGATCCGGCTGTACGGGCGCGGCGAGCTGACGTCGTGCTCGGCCCGGATCACCCGGCCCTTCGAGGTCTCGATCAAGCAAGTGACCAGGTCGCCGTTGATGTAGGTCTCGTTCCAGGACGAGTGCGTGCGCGGGATGTTGCGCTCGCGGTAGTCGGCCAGTCCGCGCGGAGCCGTCGCGGTCGCCCGCAGTGTGGTCATCCGGTCGCCGCGGTTGATGTCCATCGCCGCCGCGATCGGCGCGAGCCCGTGCATCGCGTAGAAGCTCGCCGTACTGCGAGTGTGCCACTTCCGGCGCCACGCGTCGGTGTAGTAGGTGTCGCTGAACAGCAGCTCCCGCAGGTCGTGCAGGTAGCCGCCGTGGCCGTTGGTGATCTCGCCGAACAGGCCTTCGTGCGCCATCTTGAGCATCGCCAGCTCGTTGCGGCCGTAGCTGCAGTTCTCCATCAGCCACAGGTGGCGGCGGGTCCGCTCGGAGGTGTCGACCAGGTCCCACAGCTGCGCGAGCTCGGTGGCGATCGGCAGCTCGACGCCGACGTGCTTGCCGCCGAGCAGCGCGGCCTTGCCCTGCTCGTAGTGGAACTCCCAGGGGGTGGCGATGTAGACGAGGTCGACGTCCCCGCTGCGCACCAGTTTCTGGTACGCCGTGGCGGAGCCGCCGTACTCGGTCGGGCGGGGTTTGCCGAGCTGCACGAGCTTGTCGGCGGCCGCCTTGGCCCGGTCGGCCCGGATGTCACAGACGGCGGTGACCACCGCGCCGGGCACGGCGGCCCAGCCGGACAGCATGCCGGCGCCCCGGTTGCCGAGGCCGATCAGGCCGATCCGGACGGTGCCGTACTGCTGGAACGGGACGTCGACCATCGAGCGCTGGCCGGGACGGCGGGCCGGCACGGTGCCGGTCGTGGATTCGGTGGTGGAACCGGCGTGGGCCTGGCCGGCGGCTCCGGCGGCGGCCAGGACGCCGGCGACTCCGGCGCCGAGCACGGTCCGGCGCGAACTGGTGGGACTCACGGTGTACTCCTGTCGTCGGGCGGGCGAGGGACCGGACGGGACCGATCCGCAGAAGTGCGCGATATTGTGCGGTATCCCAGCACGCTCGACATCTACGCGCAATATCTCGGCGCAGGTCAGATCGATCCGGAGCCGTTGTGCATTGCCGGCTCCGAGCGGGGAAGATGTACGCGGTGGGCCGACCGCCCAGCCGATCAGGCCGCCAGGGAGGCAGCACGTGAGCAGCACCGGAACAGCCGCCGAGGTTCGCCTCAGCATTCCCGCGGACAGCGCCTACATCGCCGTACCGCGCTCGGTGGTCGGCAACCTCGCGGCCCGCAACGACTTCACCGTCGACGCGATCGACGACCTGCGGATCGCCGTCGACGAGGCCTGCTCGCTGCTGCTGCCCCAGGCGACCGACGGCGTGCTGGAGTGCGTTTTCGCCGTCGACCCGCCGCAGCTGACCGTACGGACCTCGGCCGCCGTACCGGCCGGCTGGATGCCGGACACCGACTCGTTCGGGTGGACCGTGCTGACCGCGCTGGTCGAGTCGGCCGCCGCGGAGATCCTGAACGGCCGCCTGACCATCACCGTGACGGCGACCGCCACCGCCGCGGAGAAGGCGTGACCGACGAGCGATCCCTGGGCGAACCCCAGGAACCCACCGACTTGCGTACCCGGACCGCCGAACTCTTCGCCGCGATGGGCTCGGCCCCGGCCGGCGACCCGGCCCACACGCTGGCCCGCGACGGGCTGGTCGGGCTGCACATGCCGCTGGTCGAGCACCTGGCCCGCCGGTTCCGCAACCGGGGCGAGCCGTACGACGACCTGGTCCAGGTCGCCACGATCGGGCTGATCAAGGCGATCGACCGGTTCGACCTCGAGCGCGGCGTGGAGTTCTCGACGTACGCGACGCCGACGATCCTCGGCGAGATCAAGCGGTACTTCCGCGACAAGGGCTGGGCGATCCGCGTCCCGCGCCGGCTGCAGGAGCTGCGACTGTCGCTGACGGCGGCGACGGCCGAGCTGACCCAGGAGCTCGGCCGGGCGCCGACGGTCGCCGAGCTGTCGACCCGGCTGGATCTGGCCCCTGACCTGGTGATCGAGGGGCTGGAGTCCGCGAATGCGTACAACACGCTGTCGCTGGACGCCCCCGACCAGAACGAGGCCGACGCGACGACCGTGCTGGACGGGCTCGGCGGCGAGGACGAGGCGTTGGAGAGCGTCGAGTACCGGGAGTCCCTCAAGCCACTGCTGGCCCAGCTGGACACCCGGGAGAAGCGGATCCTGACGCTGCGGTTCTTCCGGGGCATGACGCAGTCGCAGATCGCCGAGGAGATCGGCATCTCGCAGATGCATGTCTCCCGGCTGCTGGCCCGGACCCTGACCGAGCTGCGGGCGGGCCTGCTGAAGGAGTAGCGGGCTTTACAGGACCGGCGGCTGGTCGCGGCTCGGGTCGTCGCGCAGCACCTCGGTCGACGCCTTCTGGAAGATCGCCACCAGTACGCCGATTGCGGCGATCGCCAGCACGACCGAGACGGCCTTGGTCGACCCACCCCAGAAGCTGTAGGCCATCAGCACCTGGATCAGCTGGGTGAACACCGCCGGGCCACGGCTCCAGCTCGAGGCCCGGGACAGTCCGCGGGCCACCAGCAGCAGGCCTGCGCCGTACGCGAGCAGGAACAGGGTCGTGGTCAGGCCCAGCACCAGCCGGGTCCGGTCGATCGTAAACGCTTCGGCAAATCCGAGAACGACGACCACGAGGCCTTCCGCAGCGACCACCGCCGCGGCTAACTTGAGCGGACGCGGTACGACTACGGAGGAATCGGTCGGCACTGCGTCAGCTTACGCGGCGGAGGTTCGGCTGGACTGGCTTGGCTGCCAGTACGGCGGAACGTCCGGCGCGTGGCAGCTTCACGCCCCGGCGGACTGCTGTGAGGAGCAGTGCGTCGCAGGGCAACGGCGTGCCCGGGCCCACCCCTGCCCCGGGTGCTCCGAGGGTCGGAGAGCCTTTCCCCACAGGGATTCGAGGTTTTGCGTAACCCCGAGGCGGTTGGATCGGTTACTTGCAGTGAACGGGTGCTCGCAGCCAGAACCTCACGTTCGGATAGCGGACGTGATGATCCGCTGTGCACCGGTTCGGAGTGTTAAGGAAGCGTTGTGATCGGATCGACAAGTCCATAACCCTTGTATCGCCAGCGCGACATTGGGAACATGGAGTCGTTCGTGAAAACGTTCACAACGCTCGCACCACCCCCGTGCGATTAAGGCCACGCGGATCGGGCACAGACCGATCTTCAGCGTAATTCGACTACCGAGAGAGATGGGATTCGCCATGGATTGGCGCCACCGGGCCGTTTGCCTCGATGAGGACCCGGAACTGTTCTTCCCCATCGGCAACACCGGGCCCGCGATCATGCAGATCGAGGAGGCCAAGCAGGTGTGCCGTCGTTGCGACGTGCGTGAGCAGTGCCTTGCCTGGGCACTGGAAGCCGGCCAGGACCACGGTGTCTGGGGCGGCTTGAGTGAGGACGAGCGCCGTGCGCTGAAGCGCCGGAACGCCCGGGCCCGCATCCGCACCGCCTGACGCAGCAACACGATGGGGCCCCGCGGGATCCGCGGGGCCTTTTGATTTCCAGGCGTTCTGCGCCCCACCAGGTTGCCGACGGCCCCCACCGTGGCGTCCGAGGAACTATGGGTGACCACCAACAGTTAGCTGTCACCCACGGTTGCTCCGACGTCACGATCCAGGGCCCAGGCCTTGGCGACCAACGGCGGGGTTTTCGTCCGCGTGGTCGTGCGGTTGCGCGGCCGCGATCACGGCGCCACCGACGTGAGGATCTTCGGGTGCGGAGCGGTCAGTCCTTGACCGGGATGTCGAGCGTGACGGTCGTCCCCGGCCCCGTGGTGCGGGGCTGGAAGTCCAGCGTGCCGTCGAGCTCGCCGAGCACGAGCGTGCGGACGATCGACAGTCCGAGGTTGCCGGAGGTTTCGGAGTCGAAGCCCTCCGGCAGGCCGCGGCCGTCGTCGGAGATGACCACGCGCAGCCGGCCGACCGCACGATGGGCCTCCAGCTCGATGGTTCCGCTGGCGTCCTCGCCGGTGCGGGCTCCGAAGGCATGCTCGACGGAGTTCTGCATCAGCTCGGTCAGCACCATCGCCAGCGGCGTCGCGACTTCGGAGTCCAGGACGCCGAAGCTGCCCGACCGCCGGATCCGCACCGACGTGGCGACGGTCGACACGTCGGCCACCATCGCCGCGACCCGGTCCGCGACGTCGTCGAAGTCGACGTGCTCGTCGAACGACTCCGACAGCGTCTCGTGCACGATCGCGATCGACCCGACCCGGCGGACCGCCTCGGCCAGCGCGGCCTGGCCTTCGGGCACGGTGATCCGCCGGCCCTGCATCCGCAGTAACGCGGCGACGGTCTGCAAGTTGTTCTTGACGCGATGATGAATCTCCCGGATGGTCGCCTCCTTGGTGACCAGCTCCCGCTCCCGGCTGCGCAGCTCCGTCACGTCCCGGAGCAGGATCAGCGCGCCCACGTGCTCGCCCCCGGCCCGCAACGGGATCGCCCGCAGGAACAGCGTCGCGTCGGCGTTCTCGATCTCGAGCTCCTTGGCGGCCCGCCCGGTCAGCACCGACGCCAGCACGTCGTCCACCTTGTGCCCGGAGTGCAGCAGCTCGCCGGTGACGTCCTTGAGCCGGCTGCCGACCAGATCGGTGACCAGTCCCATCCGCCGGTACGCGGACAACGCATTCGGGCTCGCGAACGTCACCATTCCGTGCCGATCGACCCGGATGCACCCGTCCCCGACCCGGGGCGTGGTGGACAGCAGCCGCTCCCCGCCGTACGGGAAGATGCCGTCGGTGATCATCCGGGCCAGGTCGGTCGCGCTCTGCAGGTAGGCGATCTCCAGCCGGGACGGCGTCCGGACGCCGAGCAGGTTGGTGTTGCGCGCGATCACCGCGATCACCCGGTCGCCGCGCCGGACCGGGATCGTCTCGACCCGCACCGGCACGTCGTCGCGCCACTCCGGGTCGCCCTCGCGGCAGATCCGGCCGCCGTCGTAGGCCTGGTCCAGCAGCGGCCGCCGCTCGCGCGGGATGAAGCTGCCGACGATGTCGTCCAGGTACGCCGTGGGCCCGGTGGTCGGCCGCATCTGCGCACCGGCCCAGAAGCCCAGGCCCTCGGTGTCGGGCAGCCAGAGCACCAGGTCGGCAAAGGACAGGTCGGCCAGCATCTGCCAGTCGGACACCAGCAGTTGCAGCCGGTCCAGATCGGCCTGGTCCAGGGTCGTGTGGTTGCGGGCCACGTCACTCAGCGAGGGCACGCTGTCGAGCCTAGCCTTACTGCTCGGCTCGACAGATTCCGCCGATGGGTGTTGATTGATCTGTGCCGGAGCCGGAGTCGAGTGAAAGGATGTCTCGGTGGAGTCGACGTCGTACTGGCAGGACGTGATGGCCGCGGACTATGCGGTCCCGCACGACCGTGCGCTGACCGACCTCACCGAGGAGCTCGTCCGTGGCCTGGCCAGTACCAACCCGCAGATCCGCGACGCCCTGGCGTATCCGACGCTGGCGACCTGGCTCGAGCGCGGCGTGTACGACGACCTGCTGCCCGGCTTCGGTGACGGGCTGTGCGCCGGCCTGAACTACGGCCTGGGCGAGGACGGCACCGACACGGTCTTCCGGCGCTCCTTCACCGCGCTGACGCTGGCCGAGGTGATCCACCGCGACAACGCCGAGTTCCTGGTGCACGACGAGGTGGTGATGCGCTGGGGTGACCGGCTGGCCACCTGGTTGCTGCGCGAGCGCGACCTGCGCGGGTACGTCGCCGACTGCGGCTGGGCGCACGCGGTCGCCCACGGCGCCGACGCGATCGGCGCGCTGGCGCGGTCCCGGCACTGCGACGCGGGCGTGCTGCGCGCGCTGCTCGACGTACTGGCCGACCGCATCGTCAAGGACACCCCGTACCGCTGGGTGCACGAGGAGCACGACCGGGTCGCGCACGCGGTGATGACGATCCTGCACCGCAACATGCTGAGCAGCGACGAGCTCGAACGCTGGCTGAAGCCGATCGCCGCGACCGCCGCGCAGCAGCCGATGATGCACGAGACGCTGCCGGAGTGGCCGACGCCCAACGTGTTCAACGCCCGCGGCGTACTGCACGTGTTGCTCAGTCAGCTCGCGATCGGCGTGAAGGGCTTCCCGATCCCCGGCGACGACGACCTGTTCGGCCGCCCGATCGAGTCCCGCGCCGACCTGCTGCTGATGGTCACCGAGGCCGTCCGCGCCTCCCAGCCGTACATCTACCGCCCGGCACCGGCACCCAGCTAAGACTTCCGGACGGCGACCGCCGCGATCACCGCGCGGTGGTCGGTGCCGTCGAGCTCGTAGGTCTTGAACCGGCTCGGTTCGACTCCGACGCCGGCGACGACGTGGTCGATCTGCGTCCGGACGAACGCCGGCCGGTTCGCCGGCCACGTCCCCTGCAGGCCCTCCCCCACGGCGGGCCCGACGCTGCGGCAGTTCCGCCCGAGCGCGTCCCGGAAGTCCGCGTGGTCGGTGGTCGCGTTGAAGTCACCGGCCACGATCGTCGGTACCTCGGACGCGCACCACTTGCGCAGTACGACGAGGTCCTGCTTCCAGGCGGCCATCTCGGACGGCAGCGGCGGATAGCCGTGGTAGGCGATCAGCCGCAGATCTCCGAGCGTTCCACCGGTCACCACGATGTGCCCGAACCGGGTGGTCGTCTGCTGGATCACACCGGCCTGGCCCGGCTCGGGCTTGCCGGTCTGCGGCTCCGGACTGGGCAGGCCGGCGCTCACCCGGCCGGGGTCGAGGGTGTCCGCGGTGAACTGGACCTTGCCGAGCGTGGCCGACACCAGCACGCTGGTCGCGCTCTCCGGCGCGGAGTTCGCCTGCACCGTGTACCCGTTGTAACCAAGGCCGCGCAGCTCCTGCTCGATCCGCTCCCGGACGTCGACCTGGGCCTCGGGCAACGACACCAGGTCGGGCCGCTGGGTCCGGATCAGCTTCGCCACCTGCTCGGGGTCGGCACCACCGCCGAGCACGTTCGCGACCATCACGATCAGCGCGCGCGAGCCGGGCTCGGGCGGGTGCGGGTCGGAGATCGCCCGCGGCGCGGTCAGCGCCGCTCCGGTCAGCACCAGCCCGACGACGAGGGCCGACGCCAGCCGCCAGCTGCGTCGCAGCAGCATCAGCAGGGCAAGCACCAGCACGAGCGCCAGCAGCTGCGGCCGGAACGCGACCAGCTGCGGCAGCGGCGTCACCTCGTCCAGCCCGAACAGCTCGGGATAGAGCGGCACGGCAACCACCAGGACGAAGAGCGTGGACAGCACGACGCTGCGTACCCGCCAGGCGGTCTCGTTGTCCATCGATCTCCCCCTATGTCTAGTCGCTGTCCGGCACCGACCGGTAGCGTTCTCCGTTGCGCCCGCCCGTGTCCCCGAGGAGGTTGCTGTGTCCAAGCTGTCCGCGGTGAGACCCGCGTTCTGGATCGCCGGCGTTCTGCTGGCGGCTTCAGTCGTGGTGCCTCTCCTGGTCTCCACCTACGCCAGAGACGAACCCCGGCTGTGGGGATTCCCGTTCTTCTACTGGTACCAGTTCCTGTGGGTGTTCCTGTCCGCGATCGCGGTCAGCATCTCCTACCGGCTGGTGATCCACGAGGAACGCAAACGCCGCGCCGCCGAAGGGCTGAGCGCCGACAAGGAGGGTGACCGGTGAAGAACGTCGAGTGGGTCCAGCTGACCATCGTCGTGCTGATCTTCGTCGCGGTGACCGTGATGGGGTTCATGGCGGCGCGCTGGCGCAGGACCGGTGAGCTGGACAGCCTCGACGAGTGGGGTCTGGGCGGGCGGGGCTTCGGCACCTTCATCACCTGGTTCCTGCTCGGCGGCGACCTCTACACGGCGTACACGTTCGTCGCGGTGCCCGCCGCGATGTACGCGACCGGCGCCATCAGCGGCTTCTTCGCGGTGCCCTACACGATCGTGGTTTACCCGATCATCTTCGTGTTCATGTCCCGGTTGTGGTCGGTCTCGCACCGCAACGGCTACGTGACGCCGGCCGACTTCGTCGGCGGCCGCTACGGCAGCCGCGCGCTGTCGCTCGCGGTGGCGGTCACCGGCATCCTCGCGACGATGCCCTACATCGCGCTGCAGCTGGTCGGCATGCAGGCCGTCTTCGAGACGATGGGACTCGGCGGCGACAACCTGCTGGCCAAGGACCTGCCGCTGCTGATCGCGTTCGCCGTGCTCGCGGCCTACACCTACTCCTCCGGTCTGCGCGCGCCGGCGATGATCGCGTTCGTCAAGGACGGCCTGATCTACCTGGTGATCGGTGCCGCGATCCTCTACCTGCCGGGCCAGCTCGGCGGCTGGGACAGCATCTTCGACGCCGCGAAGACCAAGATGGAGTCCACCTCGCCGACCACCGGCAAACCGGTCGGCTCGTTCATCCCGGGTGAGGCCGGCTACTCGGCGTACTGGACGCTGGCGCTGGGATCGGCGCTGGCGCTGTTCATGTACCCGCACTCGGTGACCGCCGTGCTGTCGACCAAGAACCGCAACGTGGTCCGGCGCAACGCGGCGATCCTGCCGGCGTACTCGCTGCTGCTCGGGCTGCTCGCGCTGCTCGGCTTCATGGCGATCAAGGCGAACGTCGACATCAAGGGCCTGGACGGCCTGGCCAACCCGCAGCTGGCCATCCCGCGGCTGTTCGACCAGGAGTTCCCGGCCTGGTTCGCGGGCATCGCGTTCGCGGCGATCGCGGTCGGCGCGCTGGTGCCGGCGGCGATCATGTCGATCGCGGCGGCGAACCTGTTCACCCGCAACATCTACCGCGACTTCCTGAAGCGGGACGCGACGCCGGCCCAGGAGGCGAAGGTCTCCAAGCTCGCGTCGCTGCTGGTGAAGTTCGGTGCGCTGGTCTTCGTGCTCGGCATGGACAAGACGATCTCGCTGAACCTGCAGCTGCTCGGTGGCATCTGGATCCTGCAGACCTTCCCGGCGATCGTGGTCGGCCTGTTCACCCGGTGGTTCCACCACTGGGCGCTGCTGGCCGGCTGGGCGGTCGGCATGGTCTGGGGCACGATCACGGCGTACAACGTGGTGAACCCGGCGACCGGCAAGCACTTCGGCGGCTCGCTGGCGAACGTGCCGTTCACCGACACGCAGGTCTACATCGGGCTGACGGCGTTCGGGATCAACCTGATCGTGGTGGTCGTGCTGACCTTGATCCTGCGGGCGCTGAAGGTCGCCGAGGGCAAGGACTTCACGCACAAGACCGACTACCTGGCCGACGCCGGGGACCCGGGCGTGAAGGACCTGGACGAGCTGCTGGACGAGGGCGGGACCGGCCCGGCGGCCGCGAAACCCTGACCTGGCGGGGCTCTGACGACGGGCGGTCTCCCCTCGAGGGAGGCCGTCCGTCACGCTGTGCGGTCGTTTCGACACGCTCGGAAGCACGGCGGTGCCCGGATTCGGGCAACCGGCGGGGCAGAATCGCGAACGTGCTGCTGGTCCTCCTCGTGATGGTGCTGGCCGCCGGAGCGGCGTTGCTCACCGGCGGCCGCTTCGTCTCCCTCGCCGACAACACTCTGTCCGGCCTGCACTGGCTCGCGGCCGCCGCCACCGGTCAGCTGCTCGGCTCGGTCACCGGCGGCATCGCCCACCCGGTCGGCCTGATCGGCTCGGCGGTCTGCATCGCGGTCTTCCTGCGCCAGAACCTCCGCCGCCCCGGCGTCGCCCTCCTGGCCCTCGGCTTCACCGCCAACGCCTTCGTCGTCGCCCTGAACGGCGCGATGCCGGTCTCCCGCACCGCGCTGTCCCGCGCCGGCCTCGACAGCTTCGTCGACGACCCACGCCACGAGCTCTCCGGGCCGCACACCCTGCTCCCATGGCTCGGCGACGTCGTCCCCGTCGCCCTGCCCTGGCTCGGCCAGGCCGTCAGCCCTGGCGACGTCCTGATCGCCGCCGGCGCCGGCCTCCTCCTGTACGCCGGCCTCGGCGGTACGGGGCGCATCCCGGCCGAGTCAGCACCGACCTGGGCAGAGCTGGGACACCGCTCCTGACCGGCTGATTCCTAGAACCGAAACCCGCGCCCGACCACGCGCCGCAGCGACTCCACCACCACCGGGTCGTACTCCGCCCCGATCCCCAGCCCGATCGACTCCATCGCCTTGTCCGGGCTCTGCCCCGTGCCCTCGCCCACCAACTGCTCGTAAGCGAGCGCGACGTTCACGATCCCGCTCTCCACCGGAATCTGCGAGTTGTTCGCCCGCCCGTGCCGATAGGGATCGTTGGAATGCCGAACGATCTCGGCCACATGATCGAGCACTCCGGACCGCTCGATCACCGAGGCCCCGATCTCGGCGGCCCGCTGCCGCTCCTCCCGGTTCCGCAGCAAAGAAGCACCACCGGGACTCGGATCGGCCAGCGCCAGCTGCCCGACGCCCGACAGCAACGCGGCGTACTCCAAGGCCTCCATCCGATCCGGCCGCAGGCCGAGGTCATTGCCGAGCGCCACCGCGAGACTCGCCGTCCGCGCGTTCTGCCCGGGACTGCTGAACCCCGCGATCTCCGTACTCCGCGCCATCGACCGCACCGTCGCCCGGTACGTCCGCTGCGCGGCAGCGAACCGCCGGAACGCGAACTGGGTCAGCAGCAGCGGCACGATCACCAGCGGTGGAGCCCACAGGCCCAGCAGCGACGTCCCCGCTGCGAGCAGTACTCCACTGATCGCCATCGCCATCCCGATCCGCCCCATCACGACGAGTTCGTCGCGCAGCGCGGCCGGGAACGGCCGGTTGTAGCGTTCCGTGGTCTGACCGGCGCCCACCACGGCGTCGACGATCCCGGCGGACAGCACGGCGAGCAGCATCGTGCTTGCCAGCGGCAGGGCATGGGTCCAGGACCCGTTCCACGACAGGCTGTCCGGTGTGATCAGGGTGAACACGGCAGCGGCGCAGGCCACCGACAGCACCCGCCGGCTGGAGATCACCAGGTCCCAGCCGAGGCCTGCCACCGCTCGGGGCAGAATTCCGAGCAAGGTGGCGATCCCGGTGACCGCGACGATCTGGGCGAGGTCAGGCGGCACCTGCAGTGCGGGCCCGCGCAACATCATGTATCCGAGGGCCGCACTGGTGGCGATCGGTGCCCTGTTGCGGCTCCGGTCGACCCGGAACTGCACCATCTCTCCAACCGCCACAAGCAGTCCGAAAGCCAGCGCGAACGGCCACTCGGTCAATCCCCGTCGTGCGGTGATGAAGAGCGCGATCAGGCCGATCGTGCCGCAGGCGACGACGATCACCACTCCACTGCTCAGCTTGCGTGACTCCAGGCCGTCGGTCTCTCCCGCCAGGATCACGGTCCGGCCGCCGATCCGGCGGCTCCGCCGCTGCTGCCGAGACTGAGGTCGTCGTGGTCGATGGTGGCCTCTACGGTCGCGTCCGGCTGCGGCTGTTCGGCGGCCGCCGCGGTCCAGCCGTGCGTCCTGATGACGGTGACGAAGGCATCGACCAACTGTGGATCGAAGTGTGAGTAGCGGTCCTGCTCCAGGATCGCCAGCGTCTCCTCGATGCCCCGCGCCGGCCGGTAGGACCGGGTCGAGGTCAAGCAGTCGAAGGCGTCCACGATGCCGATGATCCGCGCGAAGTACGGGATGTTGGTCCCACTGAGCCCCGCCGGGTACCCGGTGCCGTCGTACTTCTCGTGGTGGTGCAGGACGGCGGATTTCACTTCCTCGAGGAACGGGATGTTCCCGATCAACTCGACTCCCCGGGCAGGATGCAGGCGAATCGTGTCCATCTCCGCGTCGTCCAGCTTTCCCGGCTTGCGGATGATGCTGGTCGGCACTCCGACCTTGCCCACGTCGTGCAGGAGGCCGGCGTGCTCGAGCGCGTTCTGCCGGGCCTCCGGCAGGCGCAGGTGCCGGCCGAGCATCCCGACTCCGGTACTGACCCGCTCCGAGTGTCCTCTGGTGTAGAGGTCCTTGGTCTCGATCACCTGGATGAACGCGCGCAGAGTGGCGGCCTGTGCCGCTCGCTCGGCCTGGTACTGCGACAACGCCCACCGGACGACGATCAGCGGGACCACGACCAGCAAGCACGCAGACAATCCGAGTCCACCGATCCACATCACGGCCAGCAGGACTCCGAGCGCGCTGTAGCCGAGCATCGGCAGGAAGGTCGGGGCGATGACCGACCGGAGGAAGTCTCCGACCCGGACCTGACCCTCGAGCCACAAGATGATGCTGACCAGGGCGGCATTGGTCAGCTGATGACCGATGGTGCCGGCCAGCGCCGCGGTGAACGCCATCGGTACGTGATGGAAGACTTCCTCGCCCACCGGTCCCCCGACCGCGGCGTAGGCAAGTCCTCCTCCGCCAGCCGCGAGGACGCGGTACGACGGGTTGAAGATTCGTTTGACGGCAGGTGACGGCTGCCTGAGCTGCGGCAGGTAACCGAACACCGCAACAGCCACCGCGTACCAGGGTCCGGCGATCACGAACACCGCCACCAATGCGACGGAGTCCAGTGCTGCCGGATGGTTGGGGAGGACCCTGAACCGCAACGCTCCACCCAGAAGCATCAGCAAGGCGAGGGTTGCAACGCGAAGATCGATGGTGATCCGCGTGAATGACATGACCAGAACCACCGAGGCGGCTGCGGCGATGACGGCGACCGCAGGGCGGAGCATCGAAGCTCTCACTAGGCCGTCACCTCTGGTCTTCCGCTACGGCAGACTTCACCAGTCCCAGCTGTCGCTCGTCATGATAAGTCACCTCCGACCAGCGGCGTAGTATCGAAAACCCGACGAATCGGGCCAGGGGCATCGACAGCGCAACGCTGACTCTCTGAATTTTGCTCATTCGACGTGCGCCGAAACACTGTAAGCCAGCGACCAACTCGCTGCACGGTCCGCAAGCTGGGCCGTGATATGAGAGACTGTGACTCTTTGCAGTTGTTCCGAGGAGGCTTTTGATGGGTAAGACCGGCCGCAAGCGCCGTGCACGCAAAAAGAAGGGCGCGAACCACGGCAAGCGCCCGAACGCCTGAGTCAGGCGGCTACGCAGAGCAAGGACCTCGGCTTCGCCGGGGTCCTTTGCAATTTGGTCACATGTATCGGCAAGACCACTTACCACACAGGTCTTGCTTCGGACGGTCAACTCCCGGCTACTCGCAGCTAATATTCAAACATTCGCTTAATCGCGCAACGCGCCTGTGGACAAGCGCCGACGAACGATCGCCATCACTCCTACAGTTAGCTCTTGTCGCGTGTATACCGCGACCAGGACGAGTGAATGGGGAGGTGACTCGAGGTGGAACCCGTGACGCTCGGGGAGCTGCTCCGCGAGCTCCGCACCGCAGCCGGACTGACCCAGGGCGCGCTCGCCGAGAAGGCCGGTCTGAGCGAGCAGGCCGTCAGCCTGCTCGAGCGCGGCACGCGCCGGCGGCCGCGACCCAGCACCGTCCAAGCGCTGGCCGAAGCGCTCGGGCTCGACTTCGACGCCGAGCAGCGGCTCACCGACGCCGCCCGAGGAGTGCCCCGCCCGCGCTCTCGATCTTTCGCGGCCGACGCGGCGCCCACCGGCAAGGACAGCGCACCACGTCAGCTCCCGCCGACTCTGTCCGACTTCACCGGCCGGGCTGCCGAGCTTGACGACTTGGTGACTGTTCTCACCAGCGACAAGTTCGCGGGCACAGTCCGGACGGCGGCGGTCACCGGCATGGGCGGAGTCGGCAAGACTTCCCTGGCCGTCCACGCGGCCCACCTCACCGCCGAGCACTATCCGGACGGCCATCTCTACCTCGACCTTCGCGGCTACGGCCCGGGCGAATCGATCCGTCCGGCCGACGCCTTGGCGCAACTGCTGCGCTCACTCGGGGTCGACGGTCACTCGATCCCGGACGGGGTGGACGAAGCGGCCGCCTTGTTCCGCTCGCGGCTGGCAGGGTTGCGGGTGCTGATCCTGCTCGACAACGCGACCGGTGCCGCGCAGGTCAGATCGTTGGTGCCGGGGACACCCGGGGCCGCAGTGATCGTCACGAGCCGACGGGGGCTCACCGCCCTGCCCGGATTCCTGCAAGTCAACTTGGCGCCACTGTCCGAGGCCGACTCGATCACGCTGCTCGGCAAGATCGCCGGGGACGCCCGCGTGGCCGCTGAAGCGCCGGCCGCGAGGACGATCGCCCGGCTCACCGGCCGCCTGCCGCTGGCCGTACGACTGATCGGCGCTCGGCTCGCAGCGCGGCCGGGCTGGCCGATCGAGCACGTGACGAACCAACTCCTGGACGGGCAGCGCCGTCTCGACCAACTGGGCACGGGCGACTCCGGCGTACGGGCCAGTATCGCGGCGTCGGTCGAGTTCCTGGCCGCCGGTGACCAGCCGCTCGACCGGCGAGCAGCCGCTGCCCTCGACCTGTTGGGCCTGCCCAACGGCAGCGACCTGTTCGTCCCGGCCACCGCCCGTCTGCTCGACGTGTCCGCGCAGGACGCCGAGCAGATGCTGGAGCGGCTGGTCGACCTGAACCTGCTGATCTCGCTGGCGCCCGGCCGCTACCGCCTCCACGACCTGATCCGCGCCTACGCGCGCGAACGCGCCGATCAGGTGCTGTCCGAGGGAGTCCGCACCGCTGCGTTGTCCCGGGTGCTGACCTTCTACACCGGTGCTGCCTGGCGCTGTCATCAGCTGACCCACGCCCAGAGCCATCGGCTCGCCCTGGCCGGCGACAGCCTGCGCGACGCACCGGCCTTCAGCACCGGCGCCGAAGCGCTGCGATGGCTCGACACCGAGCGCTCCAACCTCGCCGAAGCCGTGCAGCAGGCACGCCGTACGCCGGCCCTGAGGCCACTGCTGCCCGAGCTAGCTCTGGCCCTTTTCGGGTACCACGAGCCACGCGGCCGGTGGACCGAGATGAGAGCCGCCAATCTGATCGGCCGCGAGATCGCGGACGAACTCGGCTTCCAGCACCTCGCCGCCTGGCTGGAGCACGACCTCGCCGTTCCCGACGCCGAGCGAGGGCGCCTGCAGCCCGCGCTGCGGCACTTACGGCACAGCCGGACGTTGTTCCGCTCTGTCGGGGACGTGGCCGGCCAGGCTCGATGTTGTACCTCCCTGAGCCGGGTTCTGGAGCAGCTGGGCCAGCTGGACGAGGCCGTCGAACTAGCCGAGGAGGCGCTCGCGCTCAGCCAGACACTGGGTGACGACACGATCGCCGGCATCAGCTACCTCGCCCTCGGCAACCTCTATCTGCGCCGCGGTGACGCTGTCCGGGCCGACCGCTCCTTCAACCGGGCGCTCGCACTCGCCAACGCGACCGGCAACGTCCGCTCCACCGCCAAGCGGTACCAAATCGCGGGTCAGGCCTACGCCAAGGCGGGACGCCGCGACGTGGCCATCGAGTTCCTGCTGAAGAGCATCGAGACCTACGACGGAATCTCCGAGAAGAACGGCGCCTCCGAGAGCTACTGCACCCTTGCCGCGGTCGAGATCAACGCGGGCGATTACGCCACCGCGCTGGGCCACGCGCAGATCGGTCTCGAACTCGCCCGCGCCGAGTCCAACCCGCAGCGCGAAGGCGAAGTCCTGATCCAGCTCGGCCGCATCACCCACGCCAAGGGCGACCTCGCCACCGCCCGCACCCACTGGCAGGATGCCGCGAGGTTGCTGCACACCCAAGCCGCCACCAGCGAGGCCATCGCCCTCGAACTCCTGGCAGCCAACCCGATGTCCTCCGGCGCCGGATGAGTGCCACGTTCGCAGACCGGCTCCGCGAGCATCGCTCGGCGGCCGGTCTGACCCAAGCGGAGCTGGCCCTGCGAGCCGGACTGAGCGAGCAGGCCATCGGTCTTCTGGAGAGGGGAATCCGGACCCGCCCACGTCAGTCGACTGTCGAGGCACTGACAGCCGCGCTGGAGCTGAGCCCCGAAGCCGCCCGCGAGATGGCCCAGGCCGCCAGGGGCCGCACGCAGAGACCACGGGCCGAATCTCCTGACGATGCCGCGGCCACGGTTTCCCTCGTCCCCCGCCAGCTTCCACCGGCCGTCGCCGACTTCACGGCCCGGAAGGTGGAGCTGGATCAAGTCGTGGCGGCGCTGCGGGGTGGAGGCAAGGCGAGCGCGGTTGTCACCGTCACCGGCATGGGCGGAGTCGGCAAAACCGCGCTTGCGGTTTACGCCGGCCACCTGACGGCTGAGCAGTTCCCGGACGGCCAGCTGTACGTGAAGCTGCGGGGGTACGTCCCGGGTGGCGCGCTCGGCTCGGCGGCGGCGCTCGGTCAGCTCCTGAGGTCGCTGGGCGTGCCACCCAGAGCGATTCCCAGTGATGTCGACGAGCTGGCCGCGATGTACCGGTCAGCAATCGCCGGTCGGCGGATGCTGATCCTGCTCGACGACGCGACCACGATCGGCCAGGTGATGCCGCTCATTCCCGGCGACCCGAACTGCGCCTCGATCATCACCAGCCGGCGGTTCCTGGCGGCGTTGCCCGGCAACAAAATCATCAGATTGTCCGCCATGGCGCAGGACGACGCCTTGTCCTTGCTCTCCGTCATGGTCGGCCATCGGCGTCTCGCCACGGAGGAGCAAGCCGCGCGCGACATCTCTCGCCTGACCGGTGGTCTTCCCCTGGCACTCCGGCTGGTCGGGGCCCGATTGGCGGCACGACCGACGTGGCACTTGCAGGACGTCGTCGATCAGCTGACCGACGAGCACCGGCGCCTGGACGAGTTGGGGGTCGAACAGTCCGGCGTACGGGCGAGCTTCGCCGGATCGATCAACGAGTTGCTGGCCGGCCCAAGCCGCCTCGACCAGGAGGCGGTCAGGGCCTTCGACCTGCTGAGTCTCGCCGAGGGCTCGGAGATCTCTGTTCCGCTGGTCGCCCGATTCCTCGACCGGACCGGGGCCGACACCGAGGCGCTGCTGGAACGCCTCGTCGATCTGCATTTGCTCGACTCCATCGGACCTCGCAGCTATCGCCTGCACGACTTGCTCAGGACTTATGCCGGGGAACGGCTGGCAGCACCGCACCGCCAGGCCGAACGCGACGCCGCCATCGAGCGTGGACTGAAGCTCTACGTCGCTGCGGCGTGGCGGGTGCACCGCATCACCCATCCGTGGAGCACACGTCACCCCACCGAACAGCTGGACGAGAACGAGGTCCCGTCCTTCGAAGACCTCTCGGCGGCTCTCGGCTGGATCGACAGCGAGTTTGACTCGATGCTGGGTCTGTACCGTCGTGCGGCGGCGGTCGCCGGTGGGCAGCAGCGCTTCGGTCCCTCGCTGGCGCTCGGGCTGTTCGGTTATCTCGAAGCGCGCGCCTCCTGGAGCAAGATGCGGTTGGTCTACGACCTCGGCATCGCCGCGGCCAACCCGGACCAGGACCCCTCGACGGCCGGCTGGCTCGAGCACGACCGTGCCATCCCTGACGTCGAAGAGGGTGACGCCGCCACCGGCCGGGCGCGGGTGCTGCGGAGCTTCGAGCTTTTCGAGCGGGCCGGCGATGTCGTCGGGATGGCCCGCTGCTGCTCCACGCTCAGCCACATCCACGAGCGGCTCGATCGCCTCGACGAGTCGGTCAGCTGGGGTGAGCGAGGGCTGGCGTTGAGCCGGCAGATCGGCGATTCAGGCGGCGTCGGCGCGAACTGCCTGGCACTCGGAGCGCTCTACCAGCGCATCGGCCGAACGGCCGACGCCCGTCGGGCCTTCCAGGAGAGCTTCGAACTCGCTGAAGCCGACGGCAACGTCCGATCACTCGCCCGGCGCCGACGGGTCGCCGGCGTGTGCTGCCTGGAGCAGGGCCAGTTCGGGGAGGCTCTCGCCCACCTCACCGTTGCCTCGCAGCACTTCAGGCGACTCGACGATCTCAGCGGCCTGGCCGAAACGCTGGGACACCTCAGCACGGTGGAGCTGGCGCAGGGCCGGCCCGCAGCGGCCGAACTCCATGCTCAGGAGGCGCTGGAGCTGGCCGGCAAGTATCACGACACGTTCCGTACGGGAACCGTTCTCGGCACGCTGGCGACCATCAAGGACGCGGTCGGCGCACCAGAGGAGGCCCGCACCCTGCGCCGGCGGGCGCTGGAGATTTTCGAGGCTCACCAGATCAGCCGAGCTGCCGAGGAACTCCGGGAGATTCTCGACCCGACCGAATGAGAACGACCGCGGCACCCAGGGTGTCGCGGTCGTCAGGCAGGCCGGGTCAGTCCGGGCTGGCGGTCTCCACGCGGGCCTCGGTCAGGCGGGTGAGGATCTTGGCGCGGAGCGCGTCGGGGGCCTGTTCGTCGCCGCAGGAGCGGTGGACGAGTTTCTTGATGCAGCGCTCGAGGTCGTACTGGTCGAGGCAGGGGGCGCACTCTTCCAGGTGGTGGCGGATCTCGTCGCTGGTGGCGTCTTCGAGTTCGTTGTCGATGAAGACGTACACACGCTGCAGGATCTCGCTGCAGTCGACGTCGTGGTGCTCGCCGCAGCTCACGACTCCTCCTCGGTCTTCGCGCTGTCTGCCGCGGGGATCAGGCCGCGGTCGCGGGCGTAGTCGGCCAGCAGCTCGCGTAGCTGGCGCCGGCCGCGGTGCAACCGGGACATCACGGTACCGACCGGCGTACCCATGATCTCCGCGATCTCCTTGTAGGCAAAGCCCTCGACGTCGGCCAGGTAGACCGCCAGGCGGAAGTCCTCCGGGATCGTCTGCAGGGCCGACTTCACGTCGGAGTCGGGCAGATGCTCCAGGGCGACCGCCTCGGCCGACTTCAGACCACCGGGAGTGTGCGACTCGGCGGCGGTGAGCTGCCAGTCCTCGATCTCCTCGGTCGGCGACTGCGTGGGCTGACGCTGTCGCTTGCGGTAACCGTTGATGAAGGTGTTGGTCAGGATCCGGTACAGCCACGCCTTCAGGTTGGTCCCGGGCGTGAACTGGTGGAACGAGCTGTACGCCTTCGCGAAGGTGTCCTGGACCAGGTCCTCGGCGTCGGACGGATTACGCGTCATCCGCATCGCCGCGGCGTACATCTGGTCGAGGAAAGGCAGCGCCTCGCGCTCGAAGCGCTCGGTCCGCTGCTCGGGAGTCTCGGTGGTCGTCGATGTCGGCATCGTGATCGAGAATACCGGGGCGACCCCAGAACTCGGCGCTCTGTCCAGGCTCGTTACCGTCATGCCCGTCACAACACGCCTGCCGGCGCCCTCATTCCCGGCGTGGCGGACTAGCCCGAGACTTCTCGCGACACCCATTCGAAGACGGCTTCGACCAGGAGCTCGTAGGACTCCTGCTGGGTGAGCTCGGCCCGTTTCGGCACCTTGAAGCCGTGGTCGGCGTCCGGTACGACGGCCATCTCGGTCAGCGGTGGGAACTCCTCCGGCGTACCGAACGGGTCCTTCTCCCCCTGCACGACCAGCGTCGGCAGCCCGGCCGCCTGGAGCTCGTCGACCCGCGACTTGTCCGGCTTGCCCGGCGGGTGCAGCGGGAACGACAGCGCCAGTACGCCGGAAGCCCCCAGCCCGGTCGCCGTCCGGCAGGCCACCCGCGCCCCCGCGGACCGGCCGCCCAGGACCAGCGGGGTGCGGATCCGCAGCTGGCCGATGATCGCGATCCAGGACTCGTCCAGGATCTTCGGCGCCGGCGCGAGCTTCCGGCCGGCCCGGCGCCAGGGCTGCTCGATCAGGAACACGTTGATGTCCTGCTTCGGCAGCCGGGCCGCCAGCGCGGCCAGGTCGCCGGACTCGATGCCACCGCCCGCGCCGTGACCGAGGGCCAGCGTCGCCACCGGCCGCCGGGCCCGGTGCGCGACGATCCGCGCCTCACCGTGCGGTGTCGCCACAATCCGTTCGTCGGTCACGGGCCCATCCTGTCATTGCGGCGGCCCGTCCCACGCCGTCCGCACCCGGCGCGCCCACAGCCGGCAACCCGTCCCCCACCTCTCCCCATTTCGACGGTCAACCCTGTGACTTGTGGGTTCAGAACAGCGGATCGTCCTGCACCGCGGTCGGCGGGCCGGGGCGATCGGCCGGGTCGTCACCGTCCGGCGGCAGTGGCTCGACCAGGTGCGGACCGTTGTTCTTCACCGAGCTGACCGCCTTCGAGACCGCGTACGCCTCGAGCCGGCCCGGCGCAGCCGGGACCAGCAGCTCGAGCAGCTCGTCGGGGTCGGACGACAGCGGGTCGAGCCAGGCGTCGTACCGGTCACGCTCGACCAGCAGCGGCATCCGGTCGTGGATCCGGCCGAGGTCGTCGGTGGCCGAGGTGGTGAGCACCGTGCAGGTCCACAGCCAGGCCGCGTCGGAGTCGGCGTCGGCGACGGACTTGTCGCGCCAGATCTCGTACAGCCCCGCCATCGCCAGGACGCCGCCGTCGGTCGGGCGGATGAAGTACGGCTGCTTGACCGGCTTGCCGTTCTTCTTCTGCTCGGTCTCGTACCACTCGTAGTAGCCGTCGGCCGGCAGCAGGCAGCGCCGGGTCGCGAACGCCTTCTTGAAGGCCGGCTTCTCCGCGACGGTCTCCATCCGGGCGTTGATCAGCCGGCTGCCGATCGAGGGGTCCTTGGCCCAGGACGGCACGAGTCCCCACTTGACCGTGGTCAGCTTGCGCACCACCTGGTCGGGCTGCTCGCGGTTCTTCCGCTCGACCACGGCGATCACCGGGTCGGTCGGGGCGACGTTGTAGTTGTCCGGCAGCTCCTGCACGGACTCCTTCACGTTGCCCGCGGCGATCTCGAACTCGACCACCAGATCAGCAGGATCCCGGCTGCTCGCGTAGCGCCCACACATGGGAACCAGACTAGCCAGCGGCACCGACAGATTGCGGTACGCCGTACGTACAGCGGCGGTGGATCGCCTACCCCGTGATAGGCGATCCACCGCCTGCTCGATGCGCCCGGGCGTCCCCCTGTTGGCGTCCGGGCGCAGGTCCTAGCGCCGGGTCAGCTCGTCCAGCAGCCGCACGGCCATGGCGTCGGTGGCCGGCAGGCCCTCGATCCAGATCCGGGCCAGCTGCGGCTCGTCGGTGTCCAGCCGCCACTGGGTGATCAGGGCTCCGACCGTCGCGACCTGCTCCGGCAGGTTCGGCTCGCGATCGACGAGCGCCGCCGCGCGGTGTGAGCCGACGCGGCCCAGTACGTCACCGCCGGCGAAGACGATGCGCAGGCACTCCGCGACGTCGATGAGCCGCAGTTCGCGGTCGAACGGCGTGATGCCGGGCGGGCCGAGCGGCTCGACCACCACCAGTGCGTGCGTCGCCGGTACGGAAGTTCCACGCAGATCGGCCTCTCGGTAGATCTCGCCGAGGCGGGACCGCAGGTGCGCCAGGCTGGACAGCCCGGTCAGCGGGTCCTCGCAACTCAGTGAGTGCAGGTAGATGAGTGACGCCTCGGCCCAGCTGGAACTGAGTGCGCGTACCGCGGCGAAAGCCGGCTCGCCCCCGGCGATCGAGCGGTACAGCGCACTCAGCCCATCAAGTGCCTCGAGCAGCGAGACTCCGTCGGCCGCCAGTTGGCGACCGACCTCGTCACTCGCAGGCACGACGTCGGCCCCGTCGTGGAGCGCCTCGGCGATCGCGAGGTAGGCACTCCGGTCGAAGCCAGGGAAGGTCTGACGATTCTGCGCCGTAGCGAGCAGGTGCCCGGCGCGGTGGCTCGGCGTGCGGGAGATGAGGTCTCGATGCGAAGCATCGTGGCCTTGGCTCCCGTGCGCCGAGGTGCCGTGCCGGGTGCCGCGCAGTAGGCGGAGAATCGTCAGACCTTCCCTCGGTGTGCCGTGCGGCTCCCTCCTTCCGCACGGTTGCTCTGCAGACGACGCTTCCGGCCGGTCCCGGGCGAGCGACCCCGCCAGGTTCGGGCCGCGCAGCGAGTCGAACCGCCGGCGGATGTCCGCGTACAGCGACATGACCCTCCTCAACGCAGCCCTTTCAGCCTCCCGACCGGTGGCCGGAAGCGTCGTTCTGCAGGAGAGACAGCGCCGTGACGGATTCATGACGCAGATTTCGAAGTTTTTTTCTCGTAACCTCGGACCGGCCGCAGTCGTCAGGAAAGGTGCGCCGGGGCGTCCCATCTGGGAGTCTTGTCCTCGGCAACTATGTGACTGACGGTGACGGAGCCATGACAGCAGGGGGAGCCTCGATGGAGGAAGTGCCGAGCGACGCGGAGCTGATCGCGCGCGTGCGTTCGGGCGACCTCGAGGCGTACGGCGAACTGTTCGCGCGGCACCACCAGGCCGCCGAGCGGATGGCCCGTCAGCTGGTCCCGCCGAACGACGCCGACGACCTGGCCGGCGACGCCTTCGCGAAGGTGCTGGACGCGCTGCGCAACGGCGGTGGCCCGGACGTCTCGTTCCGGGCGTACCTGCTGACCACCGTGCGCCGGGTCCACGTCGACCGGATCCGGGCCGGCCGCAAGGTCACCTCGACCGACGACATCGCGGCGTACGAGCGGGAGCCGCAGGGCTTCGACGACCCGACGGTGACCGGCTTCGAGAGCGGCGCGGCGGCCAAGGCCTTCGCCTCGCTGCCGGAGCGCTGGCAGGCCGTGCTGTGGCACACCGAGGTCGAGGGCGAGAAGCCCGCCGCCATCGCTCCCCTGCTCGGGCTGACCGCCAACGGCGTCTCCGCGCTGGCCTACCGGGCCCGCGAGGGTCTGCGGCAGGCGTACCTGCAGCAGCACCTGGCCGACGTCGCCGGGGACCGCTGCCGCTGGACCACCGAGCGCCTGGGCGCCTACGTGCGCGGCGGCCTCACCAAGCGGGAGAACCGCAACGTCCGTGAGCACATGGACGACTGTGCCAAGTGCACCGCGGTCTACCTCGAGCTGGTCGAGGTCAACAGCGCACTGCCGGCACTGCTGGCTCCGGCCCTGCTGGGCACGGCCGGCCTGGGCTACCTGGCCGCCGCGTCGGGCGCGAAGGTCGGTCTGGTCGGCTTCTTCGTCACCGGCTGGAAGAAGGCCACCGAGAACAGCACCCGGACGGCGGTCGGCGCCGGAGCGGTCGTCGTGGTCGCGGTCGCCGCGGTGATGGCCGCGCTCGCGCTGACCGGCAACGAGACGCCGCCGGCCGCCATCGACCAGCCGTCGGTCCAGCCGACGCAGCCGCCGCAGCCGCCGCCCGTGCCGCCGACGCAGAAGCCGCCCACGCAGAAGCCGCCGGCGACCCAGCCGACGCAGCCGGAGCCAACCCAGCCAGAGCCGACGCAGCCCACAACGCAGCCCAGTGAGCCGCAGCCGACCACGGCGCCCACCAGCGCCCCGACGAGCGCGCCGACCAGTCCGCCGACACCGCCGCAGCCGACACCGCCGCTGCCGACCACTCCGATCCTGGACGAGGGCCTGCTGACCATCAGCCTGCCCACCGGCGGCGGCAGCCCTCCGGTCGGTGGAGGCAGCCCGGCCGCGGGCGGCCCGTTCGCTCGCAGCGCCACCGCACGGGACGCCGATCTGCGCGCCACGGTCACCATCAAGGTCCCGGCGAACAACACCAACCCGGTTGTCATCGGCATCAAGTTCGGCAACGCGCTGAAGTGGCCGCTGAGCGGCAACCCGGCCGGCTGGAGCTGCACCACGGCCCCCGACGGCAAGAGCGGCAGATGCACGGCCACCGATCCGGCGGCCCCGCCGACCCTGCCGATGATCTTCGCCGAGCCCACCGGCGGCTCGGTGGCCGACCGCACGTTCACCGTCTCCGGCAAGTCCGGCCGCCTCTACGACGACGACTCCGCGACGCTCACCGCTCCCCCGCGGCTCGACGAGAGTCTGCTGAAGCTGGCCGTCGGCAAGACCGACCTGGACCGCTACTTCCGCACGATCACCGTCGCCCCCGGCACCGACCGGACCGGCGTCACGCTGAAGATCTCCTACGGCGCCGAGCTGGCCTGGCCGATCGCGGCCGCCCCGGCCGGCTGGAAGTGCACCCCGGCCACCCGGACCTGTACGGCGATCACGCCGACCAAGCCGGCTCCGCTGCCCGCCACCTTCGCCGTACCGGACGGTGGATCGGCGGCGGCCCGGACGTACACGGTGACCGCGACGGCCGGTCTGTTGCACGACACCGACTCCGAGACGCTGGCACCGGTCCGGCTGGACGAGTCGCTGCTGCGCATCCTCACCCCGGACCCGCACGAGGATCCGAACCCGTTCGTCTACAACCGCTTCCTCGACCTGAGCGGCACGACCGGTCCGGTCACACTGGAGATCTCCTGGGGCAAGAACCTCTCGCTGGTGTCGTACTTCGACAAGGGCTGGACCTGCTCGCGCTCGACCGACGTCCGGCGGGCCACCTGCTCGACCGACCGCTACACGAAGGCGCTGAACACGGAGTGGGCCGCCTGGCCGGGCTCCGGGGTCAAGAACGAGATCACCGTGAAGGCGGTCACGCCGGGCCGGTACGACACCGACAGCGCGCGGATCCCGCCGACCAAGCACGGCAAGCGGTAGCGGGTCCGGCCGGGCAAATCGGTTTGGCCCGGCCGGTGCCGCGCTCTAGGCTGGGACCTGTTCGCGCTGACGGAACCGAGTAGCGCCGTTCACCTGTGGTCCAGAGAGTCGCCGGTAGCTGGGAAGGCGACGCACAGGCCGGTCGTGAAGACACTCCTGAGCGAATGCGACAGCAAGAGGCCGGGCTGGGTCTGACCAGACCGGTGAAGGTGTGGTGGCACCGCGAGTTCCCCTTCGCCCACACCTCCGGGGTTCGAGTAATCCGACGGAGGTGAAACAGCGATGCGCATTCTCAACCACGAGATCCCCTCAGCAGTGGGCCAGACCGTCACGGTGGCCGGCTGGGTGCACCGAAGACGACGGCTGGCCGCGGTCAGCTTCCTGGTCCTGCGGGACCGGTCCGGCCTGAGCCAGGTCGTCGTCAAGGCGCCGGAGACCCAGGCCCAGCTGGACGGACTCGGTGAGGAGACCGTCGTCCAGGTGACCGGTACGGTCGCCGCCAACCCGCAGGCGCCCGGTGGGGCCGAGCTGGTCGACCCGGTGATCGTCCCGCTGACCGAACCGGCCAGGACGCCGCCGATCGAGCTGTGGCGGCCCACGGTCGGAGCCGGTCTGCCGGTCGTGCTGGACAACGCACCGGTCGCTCTGCGGCATCCCGCGGTCCGCGCCGGCTGGGAGGTCGCCGCGGCCGCGCTGCACGGGTTCCGCAGCACGCTGGACGGTCTGGACTTCACCGAGATCCAGACGCCGAAGATCGTCGGTACGGCGACCGAGTCGGGAGCGAACGTGTTCGCGCTCGACTACTTCGGCGGTCCGGCGTACCTGGCCCAGTCACCGCAGTTCTACAAGCAGACGATGGTCGGCGTCTTCGAGCGGGTCTACGAGGTCGGTCCGGTGTTCCGGGCCGAGCCGCACGACACCGTCCGGCACCTGGCCGAGTACGTCTCGCTGGACGCGGAGTTCGGCTTCATCGGCGACCACCGCGACGTACTGGCCGTCCTGCGCGACGTCCTGGCCGGGATGCTGGCGGCGGTCGGGTCCAGAGCCGGTACGGCGCTGGAGCGGCTCGGCGTGGAGCTGCCGGAGATTCCGGTCGACGTACCGGTGCTGCACTTCGTGGACGCGCTCAAGCTGGCCGGGGCGGACCCCGCCGAGCCGGACCTGTCGCCGGCCGACGAGCGGGCGATCGGCGAGTGGGCTCTGCGCGAGCACGGCAGCGACTTCGTCGCGGTCGAGGGCTATCCGATGGTCAAGCGGCCCTTCTACACGCATCCGCAGCCGTCCGACCCGCGGTGGTCCAACTCGTTCGACCTGCTGTTCCGTGGGGTCGAGCTGGTCACCGGAGGCCAGCGCCTGCACCGCTACAGCGACTACGTGGCGGCGCTGCAGGCCAGAGGTGAGTCGGCCGACGCACCGGCGTACAGCTCCTACCTGCAGGCGTTCCAGCACGGCATGCCGCCGCACGGCGGTTTCGCCATCGGGCTGGAGCGCTTCGTGGCCCGCCTCACCGGCGCGGAGAACGTCCGCGAGGTCACGCTGTTCCCCAGGGACCTGCACCGTCTGACTCCCTGACCCAGGGCTTGCCCTCGGCACGGCCCGCTCCACTGATTCGGTGCATGATGTGCGCCATGAGTGCTGACGTGGAGCGGGCGGTGCTGGCGGCGATCGACGACTCGGCGATCGTCGAGGAGCTGCGGGAGCTGGTGCGGATCCCGAGCGTGGACGGGACCCCCGAGGAGAACGTGGCCCAGGAATGGGTCGCCGGACGCCTGGGTGGTCTCGGCCTGGCGGTCGACCACTGGCAGGTGGATCTCGCCGAGGTGACCGCCGACCCGGCCTTTCCGGGGATGGAGGTGCCGCGCACCGAGGCCTGGGGCTGCGTCGGCACGCTCGGCGGCGACGGTACGCCGGGGCTGGTGCTCAACGGGCACGTGGACGTCGTACCGCCGGGTGATCTGAGTCTTTGGCCGGACGGCGATCCGTTCTCGGCGCGGGTCAGCGACGGGCTCATGTGGGGCCGCGGCACCTGCGACATGAAGGCGGGCATCGCCGCGATCCTCGGCGCGACGGCGGCGATCGTTGCCGCAGGCATCGAGCTGCGGAGGCCGCTGGCGGTGCACACCGTGGTCGGCGAGGAGGACGGCGGGCTGGGCGCCTTTGCGACCCTGCGCCGCGGTCACCTCGGCGCGGCCTGCCTGATCGCCGAGCCGACCGCCGGCACGGTGATCCCGGCGAACTCCGGCTCGCTCACCTTCCGGCTGGAGATCGCCGGTCTGGCCACCCACGGCTCGACCCGGACCCGCGGGGTCAGCGCGATCGAGAAGTTCGAGCCGGTGCACGCCGCGCTGCGCGAGCTGGAGGCCGAGCGGAACCGCGCTCCGCACCCACTGCTCGACCACCTCGACCTGGCCAACCCGCTGTCGATCGGCACGGTCCGGTCCGGCGACTGGGCGAGCACGGTGCCCGATCTGCTGATCGCCGAGGGCCGGTACGGCGTACAGCTGGGTGAACCGGTCGAGGACGCGCGGGCTGCCTTCGAGCAGGCCGTCGCGGCGGCGTGCGAGAAGGACGACTGGCTGCGGGACCACCCGGTGAAGGTGACCTGGCCGGGTGGGGTGTTCGCGTCGGGGCTGCTGCCGGAGGGCGATCCTCTGCTCGACGAGACGCTGCGGGCCGTCGTGGACGCGGGCGGTGCTGCGCCGGAGGTCAGAGGCGGGCCGTACGGGTCGGACCTGCGGCAGTACGCGGCTTCCGGCGTACCGACGCTGCAGTACGGGCCGGGTGACGTCCGGTACGCCCATGCGACCGACGAGCACGTTGCTCTGGCTGAGGTTCTGCACTGCGCCCGGGTGTATGCGCTGCTGGCAGTGCGCCGCTGCGCGTAGTGGTACAAAGTGCCCATGGAACCGCTGCGTGGGCGTTCGGCCGAGCTGGGCCGGCTGCTCGAAGCCCTGCGCGCAGCGGATCAGGGCACTGCGTCGCTGACCGTCGTCACTGGTGAGCCGGGCATCGGCAAGTCGGCGCTGCTGCACGCGGCGATGGAGCAGGCTGAAAGACACGGTTTCCTGGTCGCCACGGCGGCCGCGCACCAGACTGACAACATCAGTCCGCTGGCCTCACTCGCTCCGGCGCTCCGGGCGGGTAAGGACCCGCTGATCGGCACAGAGCACTTCCTGGAGCTGGCTGCGCTCAACACCCAGCCGCTGTGGCTCGCTGAGCGGCTGGCCGACCTGATGCGTCAGCGCCTGGTCGGTGCGGCCACGCTGGTCGTGCTGGACGACGCGCAGTGGTCAGACCCGCTCACCGGGTTCGTGCTGCGGGTGGCGATCAGTCGGCTGGCCGATGCTCGGCTCATGTGGTTGCTGGCGACTCGGCCGACGCCGGGTGGAGTGGCAGACCAGCTGGTGGACGCCGTGCGTGATCAGCTGCCGGTGCACGCCGTTCAGCTCGCACCGCTCGACACAGAAGCCGTCCTGCAGATCGCAGCGGACCGGCTGAACCATGCGGTCGACCCCGCACTGTCCGTACGACTCGGTGGCGCCCAGGGCGTCCCGTTCCTGGTGGAGCAGATAGTGGCCGGCCTCTACGTCGCCGATAAACCTCTTGCCGAGGGCCCACTACCCGATGGCCTGATCGAAGGCGTCCGCCGACGCACAGCCGGTACGACGGAGCTGTGCCGCGCGTTGCTGCGGACGGCGGCGGTGTTCGGCAGCGAGTTCCGGCTGGAAGACGTCGCTGTGCTGATGAGCGAGGGCGTCGCACGGCTGGCTGAGCCGCTGGACGAGGCGATCCGCGCCGGGTTGCTGGCCGACAGCGGGGCCCGCCTGACCTTCCGGCACGAGCTGCTGCGGGCCGCCGTACTGGCTGATGTGCCGCCGTCGGCTCAGCGGGCGCTGCACTCGGCGATCGCGGACCAGCTGCTCCGGTCGGAGCAGGGCGCGTCGGCGGCGGCTCCGCACATTCTGGCCACGGCGGCGGTCGGCGACCTGGCCGCCATCAGCACGCTGCGCACGGCTGCGCGCGACCTGCTCACCACCATGTCGATCACGGCGCTGTCGGTGATCCAGGAGACGTTCGAGCTGACGCCGGTCGACCACCCGATCCGGGGCGAGGTCGGTGCGGACGTGATCGACATCCTGCTGATCACCCGCCAGTACGACGCCGCGCGGGCCTTCGCCGAAGACCTGCTCGGTGGGACTCCGCTCTACCAAGGGCCGGTCTCTGCGGAGCTGGCCGCGCGGATCAGGCTCTTGCTGGCGCCGCAGGAGTGGGCGCTCGGCCTGCTGGACGCCAGTCGGCTGGTGGTCGACGGAGCGCCGCGGCACCTGGCCGAGCGGCTGGCGGCGTACCGGGTCGTGGCCGGCGCCGAGAAGCCGTTTGCGACCGATGATCTGGTGGCGAGTGCGGTGCTGGAGATCGCTCGGGCTGAGCGGGCCGCGGCCGAGGGCCGGTTCGTGGCGGCACGGGATGCGTACGCCGCGGCGCGGAGCCGGCGGGGCGGGAGCGCCTCAGGCGGCTCGGCGGTAGGCGGCTCGGCGGTAGGCGGCTTGGTCGGCGACGGCTCAGCGGTCGACGAGTTGGCGGGCGAGCGGACCGCCGGCGGCCACGCGCTGGGCACACCGCCCGCAGTTCGGGTCGAGCTGGCCGAGCTGCTCTGCCGCGCTCAGGCCGGTGAGCCGGCTGCTGTCCTCCAGCGGGTCAAGGAAGGCCTCGGCGTCGGCGACTCGTGGCTGGCGCCGCAGCTCGCGGTCCTCCGGGCCCAGCTGGAGCTTGCTGTCGGCAACCTGTCAGCCGCCGTCGAAGCCGCCCACGCGAGCCTCCGCTGGTCCGCCGAACTCCACGACCCATCGACCGAGCCGGCCGCCCGACAGGTCCTCGCGCTGGTCGCCCTGCTGCGAGGAGACCTCTCCGCGGCCCGCACTGCTCCCGACGAGCCCGTCCGAGCCCTGCTGGCGATGGCCGACGGCGACGCGACTGCAGCTCACCGGCTCCTGACCGCCTCACTGGACTACCCGAACCGTCTGGAGCTCCTGGTCCACGCAGCGACGCGTACCCAGGACACCGCCTCCGGCACCGCTCACGCCGTGGCCAAGCTGCTGGCCGAGCACGCGGCGACCACACCGACCGCTGCCACCACCGGAGCCGCGCAGCTCGTTGCTGCCGCCAACGAGCGGGACCTGACTGCCCTGGCCGACGCTGTCGACCAGCTGCGTTCCACCGGACGCCAGCTGCTGCTCGCGGAAGCCGAGGAGCTGCACGGCCGGGTCGAGCTCGAGCACGGCGACCGGCGTACCGGTGTCGCCGCGCTGGAACGCGCTCTCGACTCGTACACCGAGCTGGGCGCGACCGCGCTCGCCGTACCGGTCCAGGCAGCGCTGCAGGCCGCAGGAGTACGCCGGCGCCGCTGGGCCGCCGTACCGACGCGGCCGGAGTCCGGGTGGGAGGCGCTGACGCCGATGGAGCGCAAGGTCGCGCTGCTCGTCGCCGACGGCCACACCAACCGGTCGGCGGCCGAGGAGCTGGTGCTGTCGGCCAGCACGGTCGGCACCCACCTGCGCAACGTCTTCAGCAAGCTCGGCGTCAACTCCCGAGTCCAGCTCACCCGGCTGGTGCTGCAGCGGTTCGCCTCTCCCCCGAACGCATGAGTTTTGGGTGCACCGGGCTCTGCTGAGCCCGGTCGCCGGGGCGCCAAGTTCCCGTTTTCGGTCGATACGGCGAAGCGCCGGTTCGCGGTTGTCTAGGGGCACAAGGGAAACCGCGAACGAGATCGAGGACATGACAATGAGCGAGAAGAAGCCCACCGCCCTGCTGGTGCACGGAGCGTTCGCCGACGGCGGCAGCTGGGCCGGCGTGATCGCCGAGCTGGAGAACCGCGGCATCACCGCGATCGCCGTACCGAACGACCTGACCGGAGCGGCCGCCGACGGCCGCAAGGTGGCGGCGCTGGCCCGGGAGATCGACGGCCCGGTCGTGCTGGTCGGCCACTCCTACGGCGGTGCGGTGATCACCTCGGCCGCGAACGACGCCGACAACGTGACCGCGCTGGTCTACGTGACCGCGTTCGCGCTGGACGAGGGCGAGGGCCTCCTGGAGCTGCTCGGCCGCTTCCCGGCCAACGAGCTCGGTACGTCGCTGGCGCCGCACCAGTTCGGTGACGACACCTACCTGAGCATCGTCGAGGACAAGTTCCCGGAGATCTTCGCCGCCGACGTCCCGGCCGGGCAGAGCCGGGTGATGGCCCGCTCGCAGCGGCCGATCGCGGCCGCCGCGTTCGAGGAGAAGTCCGGTGCGGCCAGCTGGAAGCGGCTGCCGAGCTACTACCTGGTCGCGACCGCCGACAACGCGATCCCGGTCGAGGCGCAGCGCGCGATGGCCGAGCGCGCCGGCTCGAAGACCACCGAGGTGGACGCCTCGCACGCGGTCGCGGTCTCGCAGCCGCTGGCCGTCGCCGAGTTCGTCGCGAGCGCGGTCGAGGCAGGTGCGGCCCGATGACCACCCGTCGCCGCTTCCTCACCACCGTCGCCGGAGTCGCCTCCGCCGCCCTGCTGACCGCCGGTGTCACCACCGCCGCCGCCGAGCCGTCCGAGGTTGCCCACCACAACTCCCCGAAGCCCACCGTCGTCCTGCTGCACGGAGCCTTCGCCGACGGCTCCAGCTGGAACGGCGTCACCCAGCGCCTCCAGCGCGACGGCTACAAGGTCGTCGTACCGGCGGTCCCGCTGCGCAGCATCGCGGGCGACACGGCGTACCTGTCCGGCGTACTGTCCGGGATCCCGGGCCCGAAGGTGCTCGTCGGTCACTCGTACGGCGGCGCGCTGGTCAGCCAGCTCGCCGGGACGGCCGGGGTCAAGTCGCTGGTTTACGTCGCCGCCTTCATCCCGCAGGCCGGGGAGACCCTGGGCGGACTGAACAGCAAGTACCCCGGCAGCCAGATCGGACCGGACACCACGAACACCATCACCTACCCCGGCGGTGCCGACCTGGTGATGAAGCCGGAGTCCTTCCGCCAGGTGTTCGCCCTGGGCCTGCCGCGCTCCGAGGCCGCCGTCCTCGGTGCGTCCCAGCGCCCGGTCGCCGCAGCGGTCTTCGGCGAACCGATCGCCAAGACGGCTCCGGCCGGCCTGCCGAAGTACGCCGTCGTCGCCACCGGCGACCACGCCATCCCCCCGGCCGCCGAGCGCTACATGGCCCAGCGAGCCCACGCCACCACCGTGGAACTCGACGGCCCGCACCTGATCGCGGTCTCCCACCCGGAGAAGGTCACCCAGGTGATCGAACGCGCGGCCCGCTGAACCACCACCCAACCGCCGGGACGGCCCACGAGGGCCGCCCCGGCGGTGGTCGTTGGGCAGCGGGAATACGTGGGTGAGGGCCGGCGGTTGCACGTTGTCATGCGTATTGATGTCTGGTCCGACGTCGTCTGTCCCTGGTGCTACATCGGCAAGCGCCGTCTCGAGGGCGCTCTGGCGGCCACCGGCGAGCGGGCCGAGGTGGTCTACCACAGCTTCCAGCTCGACCCCAGCGCGACGAACGACGACGACCGCGACCTCGCCACCCGCCTCGGCGAGAAGTTCGGCCGCGACCGTGCCTTCGGCCTGCAGGCCAACGAGCACGTCACCGGCATCGCCGCCGAGGAGGGGCTCGAGTTCAACTTCGACGTCGCCAAGTCGGCCAACACCGTCGACGCCCACCGCCTGCTCCACCTCGCCCGCGACCTGGGCGAGCAGCGCGAAGTCCCCGCCGACACCCAGGAACGCCTCAAGGAACGCCTGCTCAAGGCCTACTTCACCGACGGCCTCCCGGTCGGCGACCACGCCACGCTGACCGAGCTCGCCATCGAGGTCGGCCTCCCGGCCGAGCAGGTCCAGGCCGTGCTCGCCGGTACGGCGTACGCGGAAGAAGTCGCCGCCGACCAGGCGCAGGCCCTCGCGTACGGCGCGAACGGCGTCCCGTTCTTCGTCATCGACAACAAGTACGGCGTCAGCGGCGCCCAGCCCGCCGAGGTGTTCCAGGAGGCGATCCGCCGCGCGGCCGCCGACCGTGCGCCCGTCACGCTGATCGGCTCCGCCGACGGCACCGACGCCGCAGCCTGCGGTCCGGACGGCTGCCCGATCTGAGTCCGGACGGGGTTGACCTGGAGACTCGCGGGTACCTGATGCCCAGATCGCTTTGCCGGACGATGTAAGAAGGAGCCATGACTGTCGTGCGCGCACTGGCCAGGCCGTTGCTGTCCGTTCTCTTCGTGGTGCAAGGCGCCAACCAGGTGCGCAACCCGGAGCCGCTGGTACCGAAGGCGCAGCCGGTCACCGACCGCCTGGTGCCGTTGGCGAAGCGGGTCGCACCGGCACAGGTCGGCGACCGAATCCCTGACACGACGGTGAACTTGATCCGCCTGAACGGCGCCGCCCAGGTGATCGGCGGTCTCGCGCTGGCCACCGGCAAGGGCCGTCGCCTCGGGGCCGCCGTACTGGCCGCGTCGCTGGTGCCGACCACGGTGGCGGGTCACCCGTTCTGGCAGGAGACCGACAAGCAGGCCAAGCAGGTCCAGCGGGTCCAGTTCATGAAGAACCTCGGTCTGCTCGGCGGCCTGCTGCTCGCCGCGGTCGACACCGAGGGGCAGCCGGGCCTGGTCTGGCGCGCGTCGCACGGCGCGAAGGCCGCCAAGCGGGAGACCAAGCGCGGCGCGAAGCTCGCCAAGCGCGAGACCAAGCAGCTGGCCAAATCGGCCCGCCGCGAGGCCAAGCTCGTCGCCCGCACCGCGAAGGCCGAGCTCCCCTTCGGCTGAGTCGTTCAGAACCGGCACCCGGATCCTCCGGGTGCCGGTTCTGCGTTGCGCGCGGTGGCCTGTGGACAGAGCGCCGCACCGTCCGGCGGACATGCCCTAGGCTCGTGGGCGACATCGAACGAGCTGAAGGAGTGCAATGGGGACGACAGAGGGCTGGCCGGCACCGCGTCCGGCCGGGGCTGTTCACGGCCGGGTCACCGTGCCGGGATCGAAGTCGATCAGCAATCGTGCGCTGATCCTCGCCGCGCTCGCGGACGGGCCCTCCACCCTCTCCGGCCTGCTCGCCGCCCGCGACACGGCGCTGATGCGGGCCGCCCTGGTCTCGCTCGGTGTCGGCATCACCGAGCACAACGGCCTGGTCACCGTCACCCCCGGCTCGCTGAAGGGCCCGGCCGACGTCGACTGCGGCCTGGCCGGCACGGTGATGCGCTTCGTCCCACCGGTCGCCGCGCTGGCCGACGGCGTCGTCTCCTTCGACGGCGACCCGTACGCGCGTGAGCGCCCGATGAACGTCATCCTCGGCGCGCTGCGCACGCTCGGCGTCGAGATCGACGACCACGGCACCGGCCGGATGCCGTACGCCGTGAACGGGTCCGGCGCGGTCCGCGGCGGCGAGGTCACGCTCGACGCGTCCGGTTCGAGCCAGTTCGTCTCCGCGCTGCTGCTGGCCGGCGCCCGGTACGACGAGGGTGTCGATCTGCGCCACGACGGCAAGCCGGTGCCCTCCCAGCCGCACCTCGACATGTCGGTCGCGATGCTGCGTGAGCGCGGCGTCCAGGTCGACGACAGCGAGCCGAACCGCTGGATCGTTGCCCCCGGCCCGATTCGCGCGCTCGACACCGCGATCGAGCCCGACCTGTCGAACGCCGCCCCCTTCCTGGCGGCGGCCGTCGTCACCGGCGGCTCGGTCACCGTCACCGGGTGGCCGACGGCAACGACCCAGCCGGGCGGGCAACTGCCGGAGTTGCTGACGCGCTTCGGGGCCGAGGTCTCGCTGGCCGACGGCGAGCTGACCGTGCGCGGGACCGGCCGGATCTCCGCCGTCGACCTGGACCTGAGCGAGGTCGGAGAGCTGTCGCCGGTGCTGGCGGCGATCGCCGTACTGGCTGACGGGCCGTCGTACTTCCGTGGCATCGCGCATCTGCGCAACCACGAGACCGACCGGCTGGCCGCGCTGGAGACCGAGTTCAACGCGCTCGGGGGCGACGTCTCGCAGACCGCCGACGGGCTGGAGTTCCGGCCGAAGCCCTTGCACGGCGGCGTGTTCGGCACCTACCACGATCACCGGATGGCGCACGCCGCCGCCGTGCTCGGGCTGGCCGTCGACGGCATCGAGATCGAGAACATCGCGACGACGGCGAAGACCCTGCCGGAGTTCCCCGAGCTGTGGTCCACCTTGGTCGGCTGATGTCGCGGTACGACGAGGAGGCCAAGTACGACCGGCCCAAGCGCCGGACCCGGCCGCGGACCAAGGACCGCCCGACGTACGACGAGGCGGTGACCGCGTTCGTCATCACCCGTGACCGCGGCCGCTACACCACCTGGGTCGGCGAGGGCGACCGGGTCGTCACCGCGATGAAGGCCCGCCAGCTCGGCCGCAAGGGAGTCATTGTCGGCGACCGGGTCAAGCTGGACGGCGACGCCAGTGGCGCCGAGGGCACGCTGGCCCGGATCGTCGAAGTGCTGCCCCGGACGACGTTGCTGCGCCGCTCGGCCGACGACGACGATCCGGTCGAGCGTCCCTTGGTGGCGAACGCGGACCAGCTGGTCATCGTCGTCTCGGTCGCGAACCCCGAGCCCCGGACCAGGCTGATCGACCGCTTCCTCGTCGCGGCGTACGACGCGGGGATGCGGCCGCTGCTCTGCCTGACCAAAACCGATCTGGCCGACCCGGGACCGCTGCTGTCGACGTACCGGCCGCTCGGGGTGGAGTCGGTGGCGACCCAGCGGGACGGCGATCTGAGCGCGCTGTTCGAGCAGTTGCGCGACCGGACCAGCGTGATGGTCGGGCACTCCGGCGTCGGCAAATCGACGCTGGTCAACGCGCTCGTCCCCGGGACCAACCGGGCCATCGGCGTCGTCAACGACAACACCGGGCGGGGCCGTCACACATCGACGAGCGCGTTGCTGCTCCGGCTGCCCGGTGGCGGCTGGATCGTGGACACTCCCGGCATCCGCTCCTTCGGTCTGGCGCACGTCCAGCCCGACCAGCTGATCAACGCCTTCCCCGACCTGGCCGCCGAGACCGTCGACTGTGCGCGCGGCTGCGGCCACTCGGAGTCCGACCCGAACTGCGCCCTGGACGAGGCCGTCACCGAGGGCCGCGTCGATGTCGAACGCGTCGCGTCGTTCCGGCGTCTGCTGGCCAGCCGCGAAGGCCGCGCCGACCCCGCCTGACGAGGAGACACCCGCCCCTTTACTGTCGAACGCCGACCAACAGCTCCTACTTCGGCGGCAGTTGCCCGTCCCAGACCGCCTTCGCGCCGGCGTCGCCGGTGCGGATGGTCTGGAAGATCACCAGCACACCCACCACGACGATCGCCGCGCTGATCACCAGCTCCAGCGGGCGGCTCTTGGTTGCCTTCGCACCCTTCCCGCTGGCGAGCGCCGACGGACCGGCCAGCAGCAGGAACGCCGCAACCACCAGCACGGTGAACACGAGCACATACCAGAACAGCAGGTCGCCGCGCTCCTGGTGCAACTTCACCGCCGGCTCCAGCTCCGGGATCGCCGCCAGGAATGCCTCGCCACTCTCCTTGGCGACGTACGCGATCACCAGCGCGGCGAGCCCGAGCAGCAGCGCCGGCCACCGCAACAGCCACCGCCACCGCGGCACCACCGCGAACGCGATCGCCAGCAACGCCGCCACGGGCAGCAACACCACCGCGGCGTGAATCACCAGTACGTGCAGAGGAAGATCTCCGAAGCGCTCGAACATGACGCCTCCAGTGGTCGGCCGAGGTGCTCTGACACTAACTGCACGTTCAACCACCTCAAATGGTTCAATCCAGAGAGTAGGGGGTGAAGGTGCGGAAGAACCCCACGCGGGCGCCTCCGCTCGCTACCGCTCGCACGGTGCCGGCTCCCACCCACCCCTCTCACGAGTGCGCGTGCTGCCGCCCGCTTCCTGCGACAGCGGGCCGCGGCTGGTGGAGGCGGCGGCCCAGCGCGGGCTCCTCCGCTCGCTACCGCTCACTACGGTGCCTGCTGCGAGGGCCGTCGAGCGTCTCGGGCCTCGCGTCGCACTGATCGCCGTACGGGCCGACGTGGTGACGGCGCTCTCGGACGGACCGGAGCCGGGTGGGCTCAAGCGAGGCAATCCGGTAACCACCGAGCCTCGCTGGCGCGCCGAGAAGCGCGCTGCCCGGCCGGACTCCGAGGGGCTGCTTACGGCGACAACCGGCGGAGCCTTCCGACTCGAGAGCGTCGAAGGGTCGTCGCTGGTCTGCGCCTCGTCGAGGTCAACGGCGGGCGAGCATCGTGAAATCGCCTGGCAATTCTCGACTCGGTTTGAACTCTGGAGCACAGCAAGCGCAGACCTGAACAAAAGTTTCCACGAAGTGGTTCAACGATACCGTTGAAGACATGACCTCCCCCATCGAAGAACTCGCCCAGGTCGTCAACTCCGCCACCATCCTCGGCCTCCTCCCCACCACCCCCCGCCTGCTCACCCTCGGCGAACCCACCCACGGCGAGACCACCCTGCTCGACCTGCGCAACAACCTCTTCCAAGACTTCGTCGAGCAGCACGGCTACCGAACGATCGCCATCGAGAGCGACTGCCTGATGGGCCGGACCGTGAACGACTACGTTGCCTCCGGCATGGGTTCGCTGGACGACGTGATGCAGCGCGGGTTCAGCCACGAGTGGGGTGCGCTTGCGGGCAACCGCGAGCTGGTGCAATGGATGCGGGCCTACAACGACGGCCGACCCGCGCACGAGCAAGTACGGTTCGCCGGCTTCGACGGACCACTGGAGATCACCCACGCCGCCAGCCCGCGCGAGGCGATCACCACACTGCACACCTACCTCAGCGCCGGCATCAACACCGACCTACTCCCCTGCAGCGGCGAGACGCTCGATCACCTCCTCGGCGCCGACGACCGCTGGACCAACCCCGCCGCAATGATGGATCCCTCGCAGTCGATCGGCCGCACCCCCGATGCCAAGGAACTCCGCCTGATCGCCGACGACCTCGTGGCGCTGCTCGAGGCGCAGGAACCGCAACTCCGAGCGACATCCACCGAAGACGAGTGGAACCAAGCACGCCTGTACGCGCGGACCACCACCGGCCTGTTGCGCTACCACCACTGGATGGCCGACACCTCCCCCAGCCGCATGGCCTGGCTGCTCGCGGTCCGCGACTCGATGATGGCCGCCAACCTGCTCGCTCTCGCCGAGCGCGGACCCACGCTGGCGGCCGCCCACAACTCCCATCTGCAGCGGGACAAGAGCACCATCCGCATGGGCGGCGTACCGGCGCAGTGGTGGAGCGCCGGCGCGATCGTCAGCACCCGCCTCGGCCAGGACTACGCGTTCCTCGCCACCGCGCTCGGCACCATCGCCCACCATGGCGTCGACGCCCCGCCCGCGGACACCCTCGAAGGAATCCTGTACGCCGTACCGCAGGACCAGTACGTCGTCGAGCCGCGCCGCCTGGCCGCCGTCATCGGTGACGTGACGCCTCGCGTGTCCCCCTGGTACGGCTACGGCCCGCTCGACCCCGCGCACCTGAGCAGCCTCGACGGCCTGGTGTTCGTCAAGGACTCCGACGTACGCCGGACCCAGCGGACGGGATGAGCCCCGCGCGGGTAGCCTTCCGGCATGCCTTCGCACACCGACGACCTGCGGCTCGCGCACATTCTGGCCGACGACGCGGACTCGACCACGATGGACCGGTACAAGGCGCTCGACCTGCACGTCGCCACCAAGCCCGACCTGACGCCGGTGAGCGACGCCGATCGGCGGGTCGAGGACGTGATGCGCAAGACGCTGAGCCGGGCCCGGCCGCGGGACGCGTTCGTCGGCGAGGAGGAGGGCACCACCGGCTGGGGTGTGCGGCGCTGGGTGGTCGACCCGATCGACGGCACCAAGAACTACATCCGCGGCGTACCGGTCTGGGCGACGCTGATCAGCCTGATGATCGAGGACCAGGTCGTCGTCGGCGTCGTGTCCGCCCCGGCGCTCGGCCGCCGCTGGTGGGCGTCGTACGGCGACGGCGCGTGGACCGGTCGCGCGCTGATGTCGGCCCAGCCCTGCCGGGTCAGTGACGTCAGCCAGATCGAGGACGCGTCCCTGTCGTACTCCTCGCTCAAGGGCTGGGACAAGCTCGGCAAGCGCGACCAGTGGGCCGACCTGATGGACTCCGCCTGGCGGACCCGCGCGTACGGCGACTTCTGGTCCTACATGCTCGTCGCCGAGGGCGCGGTCGACATCGCCGCCGAGCCGGAGCTCAACCTGTACGACATGGCCGCGCTGTCGATCATCGTCGACGAGGCGGGCGGCAAGTTCACCTCGGTCGACGGCGCCCCCGGCCCGAACGGCCCGAACGCCGTGGCCACCAACGGCCGCCTGCACGACGAGGTGCTCGCCCGCCTGTCCTGACTTCCCCACCAAGGACCCGACCCGCCGGCATCACTGCGGTACGACGCCCTTCGGCGGCGCGGTCGACTCGCGGATGATCACCCGGTTCAGCGTGCGCTTGCTCGGCTCCGGAGCCGGCTCACCACGGATCGCCGCGAGCAGCCGGTGCACCGCATCGCGCCCCTGCGCGGCCCGGTCGACCGCCACCGTCGACAGTGACGGCGTCGTGAACCGGCAGATCTCCTCGTCGTCCCAGCCGAACACACTCAGGTCGTCCGGCACCTCCCAGCCGCGCGCCCGCGCGCCGCGGATCACGCCCATCGCGACGACGTCGTTGGCCGCGACGACGGCGGTGACCCCGCAGTCGTCCGGCAGGCTGGTGATCGCGTCGTACCCGGACTGCGCCGACCAGTCACCGTCGATCGCGCCGACCGATCGCAGGCCGAGGCGTTCGATCGTCTCCAGGTAAACGCTCTTGCGCTTGCGGCCCGAGGCGTAGTTCTGCGCGCCGGCCACGTGCAGAAAAGTGCGGTGTCCCAGCGAGCTGAGGTACTCGATGATCTCGCGGACCTCGGTGGCATCGGCGAGCTCGTTCAGGACGTGCAGCTTCTCGTCGAGCGACTCGTTCTCGACCACCGGTACCTGCCGCGATCGCCGGCTTTTCAGGTCGATCGAGGAAATGGCCAGAATGCCGTCGACCTGGCCGGACCGGGCCAGGTCGTCGATCCGGGCCGACCGCGCCCGCGGCCCGCCCTCGACGCTGACGACCTCGACCTGGTAACCGGCCCTGTGGGCTGTCTCAGAAGCCGCCGCGAGCAACGGCCCGGGAAAATGGGGGCCTGCGGCAAGGACAATGGCCAGCCGGTTCGTCCGCCGCGTCCGCATCGACCGAGCGACCAAATTCGGCCGGTAGTCGAGCGTTTTCACCGCGAATTCCACTTTGATCCGGGTCTTTGGTTTCAGGCTGTTTTCGTCCTGCAAATAGCGGGACACCGTGGTGTGCGAAACTCCGGCCAGCCGCGCCACTTCATGAATGGTCGCCGGTCGTTTCGAACCTGCCTCTGCCACATTTCCTCCTCGCGCCCAACCGTCCACTGGGCGAGACCTCACAGGTTAGCCGATACCGGCCGGCACAGCGCCGCCCACAACGGAAACACCAAGCCGGAAACCGCTGTCCTCGACACGATTCAATCGGCACACGGGCACGAAGAGTGACCATCCCGCCGTCGTTCCAGCGATGTCCGAAGGGTTGACACCCCCTGACCCGTGCGGTTAGCTATCGCCTCAAAAGTGGATCGATCACTTTTTTAGGCCCACTCGAGGAGTGCCTATGACTGATGCCGACCTCGCCCCTGCGCCAAGTGACACCACTCGCGACCGCCCCCGTTTCGAGCCGACCGCCGGCGAACGAAAAATTTCGCTCCTCCTGCGTTTACGGCGGGATTATCCGGTGCTCTTGCTGGCCATTCCCGGAATGCTGGTCGTCTGTGCTTTCCAGTACTACCCGCTGTGGGGCAACGTCATCGCGTTCCAGGACTACCAGCCCTACCTGGGAGTCAACCAGAGCCTGTGGAGCGGCTTCGAGAACTTCTCGATCGTCTTCAACGGCGACCCCGAGTTCCTCAACGCCGTGAAGAACACGCTGATCCTGACCGCGATCCAGACCGTCATCGTGTTCCCCGCCCCGATCGTGGTCGCGCTGGTCCTGCACAGCCTGCTGTCGAACCGGATCCGGCAGATCGTCCAGACCATCATCTACCTGCCGCACTTCATGTCGTGGGTGATCGTGGTCGCGGTCTTCCAGCAGGTGCTGGGCGGCACCGGGATGATCAACAACTGGCTGCGCTCGCACGGGTACGACCCGATCCACGTGATCGGCAACGCCGAGGCGTTCCGGGCGCTGCTCACCTCGCAGGTGATGTGGAAGGACACCGGCTGGGCCACGATCCTGTTCCTGGCCGTGCTGTCGCAGATCGACCGGTCGCTGTACGAGGCGTCCGCCGCCGACGGCGCCGGGCGGTGGCGGCAGACCTGGCACGTCACGCTGCCGGGCCTGAAACCGATCATCATCCTGCTGCTGATCCTCAAGCTCGGCGACTCGCTGACCGTCGGCTTCGAGCAGATCATCCTGCAGCAGCCGGCCGTCGGGATCGGCACGAGCGAAGTGCTCGACACCTACGTCTACAACAACGGGATCATCGGCGGCGACTGGGGTGCCGCGGCCGCCGTCGGCCTGGTCAAGAGCGTCGTGGCGCTGGCCCTGGTCCTGGCCGCCAACAAGCTGGCCCACCGGCTCGGTGAGGAAGGGGTGTACCGAGGATGAGCGCACCCAATCATCGTCTCGGCAAGCGGCAACCGGTCCTGGTGGGCGGTATGCCGATGCCCGGACGCACCGAACGCGTTCTCAAGGCCGTGTTCCTCACCGTGATCTGCGGCGCGGTCGTGTTCCCGTTCGTCGGCGTGATCTCGACCAGCCTGGCGAGCCCCGAGGAAGTCATCCGGGCCGGTGGTTTCGTACTGCTGCCGACCGACGGGATCGACCTGTCGGCGTACAAGTCGATCCTGTCCGGCGGCACGGTGACCCAGTCGATCCTGGTGAGCGGGTTCATCACCGTCGTCGGAACGACGATCGCCCTGCTGCTCACCTGCACGCTGGGCTGGGCGCTGAGCCGGCGCGGCACCGTGGGCAACAAACCTCTGCTGCTGCTCGTCCTGGTCAGCCTGCTGTTCAATCCCGGACTGATCCCGAGCTACCTGGTGATCCAGCAGTTCGGGCTGCTGAACAGCCTGTGGGCGGTCATCCTCCCGGTGTCGGTGAGCGCGTTCAACGTCATCGTGGTCCGGGCGTACTTCGTCGGCCTGCCCGGCGAGGTGCTCGACTCGGCCCGGATCGACGGCGCGTCGGAGTGGAAGCTGTTCTGGTACATCGGCCTGCCGCTGTCCAAGGCGGTCGTCGCGGTGGTCGGCCTGTTCTACGCCGTCGGCTACTGGAACAGCTTCTTCGGCGCGCTGCTCTACCTCAGCGACAGCAGCAAGTGGCCGCTGCAGCTGGTCCTGCGGACCTACGTCGTGAACGGCGTCGAGATCGGCGCCCAGGATCTGGGCGGCGGCAGCGAGGCACTGCCGCCCCAGACCTCCATCCAGATGGCGATTCTGATGATTTCGATCGTTCCGATCCTGTGCGTCTACCCGTTCGTCCAGCGGCATTTCGCCAAGGGCGTGCTGACCGGCGCCGTGAAGGGCTGACACGAAAGGGGTTTCACCATGAGCACACCTGATTCACGGCTGGTCACCCGGCGCACGCTGCTGGCCGGGCTGGGAGCGTTCGGTCTGGCCGGCGCCGCCGGCTGCTCGAACGAAGGCCGAGGCGGCACCAGCGGCGCGGACACCAGCGGCGCGAGCTCGGACGTCCGGCCGGCGTACCTGCGCTACACCGGGGTCGAGCCGGACCTCGCGGGTGCCGAGTACAACATCCCGAACGCGTTCCTGCGCTACCCGGCCAACCCGGTCCGCGCCGTGGAGGCACCGCCGGGCGACGGCAAACCCATCAACGTCCTCACCTACACCAACACGCCGATCCCGCCGAAGGTCGAGCAGAACCTGTTCTGGCAGGAGCTCAACAATCGGGTCGGATCGCCGGTCTCGGTCAGCCTGACGCCGTCGGTGGACTACACCCAGAAGTTCGCCACCACGGTCGCGGGCGACCAGCTCGCCGACATCTTCCTCGTCGGTGCCGTCCCCCAGGTCCCGCAGCTGCTGCAGGCCAAAGCCACCGACCTGACCCCGCACCTGGCCGGGGACAAGATCAAGAAGTACCCGTTCCTGGCGAACCTGCCCGAGACCGCCTGGAACGCGTGCATCTTCGGCAACAAGGTCTACGGCGTCCCGATCTCGCGCGGAGCGATCAGTTCGCAGGCGCTCTACTGCCGCGCGGACCTGCTGGAGCAGCGAGGACTCAGCGCCCAGGTCAAGAACGCCGACGAGTTCGTCGAGCTGTGCAAGGCGTTGACCGACCGGCGCCGGAACCGCTTCGCGCTGGCGGCCGCGCCGACGGCGTTCGTCCGCAATATGTTCGACATGCCGAACAACTGGAGCGAGAACGGCACGGCCGTGGTCAGCTACTTCGAGCACGAGGCCCACGAGCAGGCCTTCGAGCTGCTGCGCAAGCTGTGGAGCTCCGGCTACGTCCACCCCGACGCGTTCAGCGGCCAGAACCAGGACCTCAAGGTGCGGTTCGGCAACGGCACGAGCGCGCTGGCCGTCGACACCTTCAGCGCCTGGCCGAGCTACCTGCAGACCACGGTCGACCCGCAGACCCGGATCGGCATCATTCCGCCGCCCAAGCACGACGGCTCCGGGCAGGGCCGGATCTGGCTCGGGGCGCCCGCCATCGGGTTCACGGCGATCAGCAAGAAGGCCGAGGCCCGGGTCGAGACGCTGCTGGCGTACCTGAACTTCCTCGCGGCGCCGTTCGGCACCCAGGAGTACCTGTTCCGCAAGTTCGGCCTCCCCGGTGTCCACCACCGGGTCGTCAACGGCAATCCTGTTCTCACCCCCAAGGGCTTCAGCGAGACCCAGCTCGGGCTGATGTACCAGGCCGACAGCCCGTGGACGATCTTCCTGCCGGAGAAGGAGGGCAACAGTGCGGCGGAGTTCAACGCCATGAAGCAGCTGTGTCCCGACGCGATCGCCGACCCGGTCGCCGGCCTGTACTCCGAGACCAACGTCCGCAAGGGGCCGCAGCTCACCGAGACGATGACCCAGTTGACCAACGACATCATCCAGGGCCGCCAACCGGTTTCCGCCTGGGCCGGCGCGGTCAAGAAGTGGAAGAGCGGTGGCGGCGACCAGATCGCCGAAGAGTTCGCCCAGGCCCTCGAAGCATCACGCTGATTCGAAAGGAACCCCTTTGACCTCCACTCAGCCCGTCAGGTTCGCCGCCGTCGGTCTCGACCACGCGCACGCGTTCGGTCAGATCGCCGGCCTGATCAAGGCCGGCGCGGAGTTCGTCGCGATGGCGACCGACGACCCGTCGGCCGCGATCGCGGCGCAGGTCCGCGAGCGCTACCCCGACGTCCCCGTGGTCGACAGCCCCGACGAACTGATCGCCCGGGACGGGATCGACCTGATCGTGACCGCCGCGGTGCCGGACCGGCGCGGACCGATCGCCGTCGCGGCCCTGCGCGCCGGCAAGGACGTGGTCGCCGACAAGCCCGGTTGCGTCAGCTTCGAGCAGTTGGAGGCGATCGAGAAGGCAGTGGCCGAGACCGGCCGGTTCTGGTCGGTGACGTTCTCGGAGCGGTTCGAGGTGCGGTGCGTGCAGAAGGCCGGCGAGCTGGTCCGCGCCGGGAAGATCGGCACCGTGGTCCAGACGCTCGGCCTCGGCCCGCACCGGATCGGCGACCGCGGCCACCTCGGCGGTGGCAGCGGCCGGCCGGACTGGTTCTACGACAAGGCCCGGTACGGCGGGATCCTGGTCGACATCGCCTCCCACCAGATCGACCAGTTCCTCTGGTTCACCGGGTCGCGGACCGCGGAGGTGGTGGCCAGCACGGTCGGCAACTTCGCGAACCCCGACAAACCCGGCCTGCAGGACTTCGGTGACCTCATGCTGCGCAGCGAGAACGCCCAGGGTTACATCCGGGTCGACTGGTACACCCCCGAGGGCCTGGGCACGTGGGGTGACGGCCGGTTGATGATCCTCGGCACCGACGGCTACATCGAGATGCGCAAGTACGTCGACATCGCCGGCCGCGACGGCGGCGACCACCTGTTCCTGGTCAACCACGAACGCACCGAGTACATCGACTGCTCCGACGTCGAGCTGACCTACTACCCGGACCTGGTGCACGACGTACGGGAGCGGACCACGACGGCGGCACCGCAGGAGCACACCTTCGAGACCATGCGCCTGGCGCTGACCGCCCAGCAGAACGCCGCCGTCCGCGGGGCGGCCCGATGACGGCCGAACAGGTTGCGCCGGGCAACCTCCTGAAGGTGGCGGTGGTCGGTGCCGGTGGCATCAGTCACCGGCACGCGGAGAGCTACGCGAGCACCGGCCGGACCGAGCTCGTCGGGGTCGTCGACACCGTCGCGGAGAAGGCTCAGACCTTCGCCGAGAAGCACGGCACGCGGGTCTACCCGAGCGTGACGGAGCTCCTGGCCGCGGAGGCCCCGGACCTGGTCTCGGTGACCACACCGCCGGGCAGCCACGCCGCGATCGCGATCGAGGTCCTGGCGGCCGGGAAGTCCGTCCTGCTGGAGAAGCCTCCCGTGCTGAGCCTGGCCGAGATGGACGCGGTCGCGGCGGCCGAGCGAACCAGCGCAGGCTCGGTGTACGTGGTTTTCCAGCACCGGCACGGATCCGGAGCGGTCCGGGCGGCCGACCTGCTCGGCAGCGGCGCACTCGGTACGCCGCAGGTCGCGGTCTGCGAGACGTTGTGGTTCCGGCCCCGGGGCTACTTCGCGCCGGAGTGGCGCGGCACGTGGGTCGGCGAAGGCGGCGGTCCGACGCTCGGCCACGGCATCCATCAGATCGACCTGCTGCTGCACCTGCTCGGGCCGTGGCGCACGATCAACGCCACCGCCGTCCGGCTGGACCGTCCGGTCGAGTTCGAGGACGTGTCGACGGCGTCGGTGATCTTCGAGAGCAACGCCGTGGCGACGGTGATCAACAGCCTGCTGTCGCCCCGGGAGCTGAGCAGGATCCGGATCGACACGACCGAAGGCACGCTGGAGGTCAACCACCTGTACGGCTACTCCGACGCCGACTGGACGTACTCCCCCGCACCGGAGCAGGGCGACCCGTGGACCGCGTCGGCCGGCGAGGACATGCCGAGCAACCACGAAGCCCAGCTGGGCCGCCTGGTCGACGACCTGCTGACCGGGCAGAAGCACGACACCACCCTGGCCGCCACCCGGCCGACGATGGAGTTCGTCACCGCGCTCTACGCCTCGGCCCTCACCGGCCGGTCGGTGCACCGCGCTGACCTGACTCCCGATCACCCGTTCTACCGAGCCCTCAACGGAGGTCTTCCGCAGACCGAGCTCAGCGAGGCGTTCACTCCCTGACCCGGAGTCCCGCCCGGGCCCGTCCCGGGCGGGACAACGCTCTACCGGTCGTCGGTCGTGTAGCGCTGCAGGCGCCAGACCGCCGGCACCATCAACGTGAGCACCACGACGACCAGGTAGATCCCGGCGCCGTACAGCTCAACGGCCTTGGCGCTGGTCGCCGCGACGACGGAACCGACCAGCAACTGCCCGAGCGGTCCGGTGACGAACGAGCCCAGCATGTCGTACGACGCGACGCGGGACAGCTTGTCGAGCGGGATGTGCTGGCCGAGCGCGGTCTCCCAGCCGATGCCGAAGATCTCGAACCCGAGGCCGACGACGAAGGCCGCTACGGCGACCGTGATCGTGGTCGGCCACAGCGCCAGCGCCACGAAGACCGGCAGCGCCGACAGCATGCCGATCATGCCGACCCGGACCGGGTAGCGCGGTGGGTAACGGATCATCAGGATGCCGCCGGCAATCAAACCGGCGCCGAAGCAGGCGCTGACCGCGCCCCAGCCGGCCCGGCCGAAGGTGTCGTCGGCGATCACCGGACCGAGCGTCGAGTAGGCGGCGGTGAAGACCAGGTTCAGCACGCTGAACGCCGCGACCACGCTCCACACCCACTGCCGGGACGCGAACTCGGTCCAGCCGTCGCGCAGGTCGCGCACGATCGACGTCCGCGAGCGTTCGACCGGCGGCAGCGTCAGCCGGGCGAGCAGGACGACCGCCAGCAGGAACGTCGCCGCGTCGACGGCCAGCCCGACGCCGGGACTGGTGAAGCCGACGATCACCCCGGCCACCGCGCCGCCACCGACCAGCGCGGCGGACCGGGCGAACCCGGACACGGCGTTGGCCTGCGGAAGCTCGACGGGGTCGACCAGCGCGGGCAGGACCCCGGCCATCGCGGGCATCAGGAACGCCGCGGCCGCGCCGTTGATCGCCTCGATCACCACCAGCTGCCAGATCTGCGCGTGACCGGACAGCACCAGGACCGCGGCCAGCGCCTGGGTCAGGGCGCTGAGCGTGCTGGCGACGATCAGCACGACGTTGCGGGGCAGCCGGTCGGAGATCACGCCGCCGATCAGCAGCAGTACGACGTTCGGGATGCTGCGGGCCGCGAGGACCAGGCCGACGGCACTGGCCGAGTCCGACACGTCCAGGACCGCGAAGACCAGCGCGATCGGGGCGATCGAGGAGCCGAGCAGCGCGACGAACCGGGCCGAGACGAAGATCCTGACGTCCCGGTGCCGCAGCACCGCGAGGTCGTGCCGCCAGCTCACCCGATCACCGAAGGTGACGAGAACGGACCTCGGTTCCGGCGGGCGGGACGGGCGGTGGTCACCATCCGCATTCTGCCAGATCTGCCGCTGGCGGCCGGTTGACGCTACCGTGGGGTCTTGGGCTCTCGATCCAGCAGGAGGCTCCGTGAAGATCAACGACGTTTTGCGCGGCAAGGGCAACCAAGTCGTCACCATCTCCCCCGAAGCCACCGTCACCGAGCTGCTAGCGCTGCTCGCCGAGCACAACGTCGGCGCGCTCGTGGTCAGCCCGGACGGCTCCAGCGTGGCCGGCATCGTGTCCGAACGCGACGTGGTCCGGCTGCTCAACGCGACACCCGAGGCCGGCCAGGTCCGGGTCAGCGCGATCATGACGTCGCCGGTGCACACCTGCGGCCCGGACGACCTGATCGACAACCTGATGCGGCTGATGACCGACCAGCGGATCCGGCACGTCCCGGTCGTCGTCGACGACCGGCTGACCGGCATCGTCAGCATCGGCGACGTGGTCAAGTCCCGCATCGGCGAACTCGAGTTCGAGAAGGAACAGCTGTCCAACTACATCGCCGGCTGACCCCCACTCACGGCCAAGGGCCCGGTCGCGGCAACCGCCGCGGCCGGGCCCTTGCTCACCACAGCGTCAGTACCTGGTCACCGCCGCCCACGCGTCCACGATGCCGTGACCGTAGAACCCGTTGAAGCTGCGGGTCCCCTCGCACAGCGCGTTCCATTCCGGCGTCCGGCCCTCGTTGATGTAGGTCACCAGCGGCGGGTTCGGGCAGGCCCGCTCCTGCGCCGTACCGAGCAGGATCTTGCGGACCTTGTCCGGCGAGTAGCTGAAGCCGCCCTTGCCACCGCGGCCGTACTCGCTGACGATCAGCGCGGCGACACCGCTCGCGTGCGGCGACGCCATCGACGTGCCCTGCAACCAGTTGTAGTAGCCGCACTTGGTGTAGTCGGTGACACCGGGCGGGCACTGCTTCTCCACGCCGGCCGTGACGCCGTCCGGCGTGATGTTGCCGTTGGCATCGACCAGGCCGTCGACCTGCAACGTGTTCACCGGGTACGTCGACAGGATCAGGTTCTCGTTGACCCGGTGCTGCGGCGTGCCGAAGTAGTCGCGGAACCAGCCACCCGGCGCCGACACCTCGGTCTGCTCCACGCCGTAATTGGAGTAGTCGGCCTTGTTGCCCGACGGACCGAGCGCCGACACGCCGATCACGTGCGGCCCCTCGACCGGCAGGTCGAAACAGGTCGCGTTGTCGATCGGCCGCGTGTACGGCGGGACGTCGCCGAAGTCCGGGCTGCTGGTGTCCGGCCGCGGCTTGCCGAGGTCCTCGTGGTTGTTGCCGAGCGAGCCGACCAGCGTGACGTCGCGGTGGTGCGCGTAGTTGAGTGCGCGCGTCATCGCCCGGATCGTGGTCCGCTGCTCGAGCTGGGCCTCCGGGCTGTCGGCCGGGTTGTTGATGCAGTTGTACAGCCACGGGTCGACGTAGAACGACATGTTGACCACGTCCAGGCCGACGTCACCGGCGTAGGTGAGCGCGTCGAGCACCGGGTTGAGGAAGACCAGACCGCTGTCCTGGCCGCCGCGGATCTGGACCAGCGTCACCTTCGGCGCGACCCCGGAGACCCCGAGACCGTTGACCGCGGCACCGATCGTGCCGGCCACGTGGGTGCCGTGGCCGCTGTCGTCCCAGCCGACCGGGTCGACGCAGCCGCGGAACTCGCACGCGCCGTCGTACTCGGGCACGTCGGTGGCGAAGTTGCGGGACAGCTTCCAGTCGAAGTTCGGCGCGATGTCGGGGTTGCGGGCGTCGATCCCGGAGTCCAGGATGCCGACCTTGACCTGCTTGCGGCCGGGCTGGACGGTGCGGGCCAGGTCGGAGCGGACCATCCTCAGGCCCCACAGCTTGGCGTCGAGCGGATCCATGCCCTTGGCGCTCTTCTTCGCCGCCTTCGACTGCTTCGCGGCCGCGCCCCGGTTCTCCTGCTCGATCGTCCGCGGCTTGGTCCGCGGCAACTGCCCGATCGGCCGGCTCCGGGCGGCACCCTCGACCGCGCCCGACGCCGAGACCCGGGTGGAGAAGCCGGACGAGGCGGCCCGCACGGTGATCGTGCCCAGGTTCTTGTTCTCCTTGACCACTTCGCCACCGGCGGCCTTCACGGCGGCCAGGGCCTCGGCGCGGTCGGCCCCTTGCTCGATCAGCACCAGGTACTCCGTGCTGCCACCGGCGGCCTGCGCCCCGGCCACGGCCGGCACGGCCAGGCCGGCCGCGACGAGTGCGAACGCACCCGATGCCGCGTACAACGATCTGCGGACGTCTCTCACGAGCGGATCCCCTCCCAGGAGTGAGTGTGACGCGCACAACGTAAGTCAGCCGTGCGCGCGATGGGAGGGGGCGGACGTTGTCAGTTTTCCAATCAAACGAATGACCGCCGTGGTGGCGCGGTCAACTGCTGGAGGCTCAGTCCAGGAAGACTCCGAACAGCAGCAGCATCGCGGCCACGCCGACGACGACCAGGATCAGCAGAACGGTTCCGATGATGCCGGCGATCTGGCCGCCGACGGCCATGCCGCGATTGTTGTAGACGCCGGGCGCCGCGTCGATCTCGGCCAGTGCCTGGTTCGCCTTCCACCAGGCGATCGGCGAGAGGATCAGCAGCCCGGTGATCAGCGGCAGCAGGCCGAGCACCAGCGCCACGGTCGCGTTGGAGTTGTCCCGCAGTACGCCGTACGCGGGCTGATCGGGACAGCCCGGCTGGAGCGGGTAGTTGCCGTACCCCGGCCGCCCTTGATCGGGCCGCCCGTACTGCGGGTACTGCGACTGGTTCCGCGGCTGGTCCTGCGGTCGCTCACCGAACGACATGACTGCTCCTCTGCTCAGGGCCGGTAGGGCCTGAGCAGAGGATGTCAGTCCGTCAGCTCAGTTCCGTCACGTCGCCCAGCCCCGTGAGCTGGTCGCGAACTTCCTTGGCCTCCCCTACGACGATCACCAGCAGCCCGTTGGTTCCCACGTAGCGCCGGTAGGCCTCGGTGGCGGACTCGGCGGTCGTCGCGGCGATCTGGGCCAGGTAGGTGTCGGCGAAGTCCAGCGGTACGCCGGCGGCGATGTTGCTGCCGACCTGCTGGGCGATCGAGTCGGCCTGCTCGTAGCGCAGCGGCGCGGTCCGGATCAGGTTGTCCTTCGACTCGCCGACCTCCTTGTCGGTCAGCCCGTCACGGGCCTCCCGCAGGATGCGCAGCGCGTCGGTGATCGCGGCCCCGGTCACCTCGGTCCGGACCGCGCCGCCGAGGCTGAACGTGCCACCCTTGCGCGCCGCGGTGAAGCTGGACCGGGTGCCGTAGGTGTAGCCCTTCTCCTCGCGCAGCACGGTGTCGACGCGCGACGTGATCGTGCCGCCGACCACGTGGTTCGCGACCGCGGCCGCGCCCCAGATGTCCTCGCGGCGGTCCGGTCCGGGACAGCCGATCAGCAGCTGGCTCTGGACCGAGCCCGGCCGGTCCACCAGCACGATGCGATCGCCCACGACGTACAGCGGCTCGGGGGTCTCCAGCGCGGGACCCGCCTGCGCGGTCCAGTCGCCGAACGCGTCGTCGACGATACCGGCCACGTCCACGCCGGTCGCGTCGCCGGCGAACAGGATCTGCGCCCGGGCCGGACCGACGTTGTCGCGGTAGAACCGCGCGACCTCGGCGTTGGTCAGCCGGCGGATCGTGTCCGGCGTACCGGCGGTGGGGCGGGAGCGGCGCGTGCTCGGGTCGAACAGGTGCGCGGCGAAGGTCTCCCGGGCGCGGTAGCCCGCGTTGGCCCGCTCCTGGTTGATCTCGCCGAGCCGGATCGTCACGTGCCGACCCACGTCGGCAGCGTTGAACGCGGGCCGGGTGACCGCCTCCGCGAGCAGCTTGACCGCCGGAGCCAGCTGCGAGACCGGCACCGAGATCTCCACGTGCAGCGCGTCGGAGCTGACATCGACCCCGTACGCCGCGCCGTGCCGCTCGAGCGCCGCGGCGAACTCGTTGGCCGAGTGCAGCTCGGTGCCCTCGTCGAGCGTGCGGGACATGATCGTCGCGACACCCTCGAGCTCCCGCGGCTCGGCGAACAGCGGCAGCGCGATCGTGACCCGCACGGTCGCGACGTACTGGCCCGGCCGGTCGAACACGTGCACCGGCGTACCGGCGCGGGTGCTGGTGGTGGTCGAGGCCGGGAAGGTCCACGGCCGCGGCGGCGCGACGACCGGCGGCGTGGTCAGAGCCCCGCTACTCATGCGTTCCCACTTTCGGTTGCGTCGGTGTTCTTCCGGTAGGTCACCTGGACCCGGCCCTCGGCTCTGATCCACTGCGTCGCGGCTTGCTGCACCTGCTCGACGGTGACCGCGCGGAGCTGGTCGATCCGGGTGTTGATCCGGTTCGGGTCGCCGAACAGCAGCGTGTGGTGGGAGATCTCGTCCGCCCGGCCGGCGCAGCTCGCCAGCTGCTCCAGCCAGTCCCGCTCGGCCTGGGCCTGCACGGTGGCCAGCTCGTCCTCGGTGATCCCGTCGGCGGCGAGCTTCTCCACCTCTTCGAGCAGCGCGTCCTCGACCTTCTGCAGATCGACGCCGTCCGACGCGATCCCGGTCAGCGTGCCGAACGAGACCCCGCCGATCAGCGGCAGCGCGCCACCGGACACCGACTGCGCGATCTGCTCGTCGCGGACCAGCCGCCGGTTCAGCCGGCCGCTCTGGCCGGCCGCCAGAACATCGAGCGCCAGCGCCGCGGCGTCCAGCTCCGGCGTGCCGTCGACGGGCAGCCGGAACATCATCGTGACCAGGTCCGACGGCACGTCCTCGACGACGTCGTCGCGGGCCACACCCTGCAACGGCCCGATCGTGCCGTCGGGCGCCGGCGGCGGCTGCGGGATCGCGGGCAGGTGACCGAAGTACCGCTTGGCCGCCTGGAACGCCTCTTCCTCGTCGACGTCACCGACGATCGACAGGACGGCGTTGTTCGGGCCGTAGTACTTGCGGAAGAACGCGTGCACGTCCTCGACCGAGGCGGCGTCCAGGTCCTCCATCGACCCGATCGTCATGTGCGCGTACGGGTGGTTCTGCGGGAAGGCGAGCCGGACCAGCCGCTCGTAGGAGTCGCCGTACGGCCGGTTGTCGTAGCTCTGCCGCTTCTCCTCCTTGACCACGTCGCGCTGGTTGTCCAGGTTCTCCTGGTTGACCGCGTCGAGCAGGTAGCCCATCCGGTCGGCCTCGAGCCACAGCGCGAGGTCGAGCCCACCGCTGGGCAGGGACTCGAAGTAGTTGGTCCGGTCGAAGAAGGTCGAGGCGTTCAGGCTCGCGCCCGCGCTCTCCAGCAGGGCGAAGTGCTCGCCGGACTTCACGTTGCGCGAGCCCTGGAACATCAGGTGCTCGAACAGGTGGGCGAACCCGGTCAGACCCGGCGGCTCGTGCCGCGAGCCCACGTCGTACCAGAGGTTCACGGCGACGATGGGCACGGCGCGGTCGATGCTCACGACCACGCGCAACCCGTTGTCCAGAGTCTGCTCAACGAGCGGATACGTCAGCGGCATGCCGCCAACCTACCCGCTCGTCACTGCCACCCGACGGGCCGTTCGCCGACAGCGGAGCGCCGTCGGCGGCCCCCGCGATCACCGCAGTCCGGGCACCACCGTCACCGTGAACGGCGCCGTGGGCGAGGGATTGCCGAGCTGACTGTTGACCCAGAGCAACCGGCCGGCCGGGTCCCGCGCGATCGTCGTCGGCGTCTGCGCGCGCGGCACCGAGCCGGACTGCCGGACCACGTACGCCGCGGTCAGGCCACGGTCGAGAACGGCGAGGTTGACGGCCGACGGGTTGGTTCCGGTCGCGTCCGCGGGCAGGTCCACGACGCCGTACAGGCGGTTGCCCTCGAGCAGCAACCCGTCGGAGACACCGAGTTGCCCGCCGCTGACGGTCATTTCGGTGGCCGTCCGGCGCTGGAGGTCGATCCGGAAGAGGTGGTCGTCGCCTGGTTCACCACTGCCGGTTCCGCCGTCGGCCACCAGTGCGATGCGACCGTCCGGCGTGGCCGCGATGCCGTTCAGGAAACCCGGTACGACAGGGAAATCCTCCGGGCCGAGCCATCGGGTCAGCGGGCCGACCCGTCCTCCGGCGAGCGACGAGCGCCACAGGACGCCGGTCCGGGAGTCGGTGACGTACACGGCGTCCTTGGTGATGACCAGGTCGTTGAGCGCTGTTCCGGTGACTGGAGTGGCGCGCTTGGCCAGCAGGTCGCCGCCCGCCGAGTAGACGAACAGCGCACCGGTGTCGAAGCCGGCCACGAACACGCGGCCACGGTCGTCGACGTGAACACCGGTCGCGCGAGCCCGGCCGTCGGAGCCGGCCGGCAGGAAGGGCTTCAGCTCGGGATCGCGGACCGTGCCGCGATAGACGGCTCCGGTCCCGTAACTGGTGACGTAGATCGTGCCGTCCCGCGTCACGGCGATGCCCTCGGGCAGCACGCCGGAGTCACGGGAGACGATGTAGGTGGTGGGCAGGCTGTGGTGCGTGGCGACCGCGGGTTGCGCCACGGTCAGGAGGGCGGTCACGGCCGCGAGAAGTTTGATCATGACGCGAGGTTCGGCCGGTCCGCGGCGTCCGTCGACACCTTTTGACCCAGCCTGAATGGCACAGTCGTGGGGTGCTGACCCTGCATCTGACCGCCCGCGACCTCAGTCGTACGGTCGTGGTCCGGATGCCGTCCGCGATGCAGGAGCTGTGCTCCGCCGGTCGGCGGTTGAACCAACCGCACCAACCGGCGTACCTGGCCTCCTGGAACGCGCAGACCCGGGCTGGGCTCCGGCCGGTGATGCTGCCCTACCTGGACCTGTGCGGGGTGCCGCGCTGGGCTCCGGACTTCCTGACCCCGATCGTCAACAGCAGCGACTTCGCGAGCGCTCTCGACCGGGTGATCGAGACACCCACGGAGACACTGCGCGCTGAGCTGGTGCCCCGCATCGAGGCGGGTCAGCTGCCGGGGCGGACGGCCGAGTTGGCCACGGGATCCGATCAGGCCCGGCGCCGGCTGCGCGCCGCCGCGCTCGCGTTTCACGAGCTGGCTGTGGCGCCGTACTGGTCGGAGATCACCGCGGCCGTGTACGCCGATCGGGTCGCCCGCGGATCCCTGATCGTCGACCAGGGCATCGACCGGGTGCTGTCGACGCTCAGCCCGCTCCTGCACTGGAGGTCGTCGACGTTGTCGTACGAGTGCCCGGGAGGCAGCGACATCGACCTGACCCCGAACGGCCGTGGGGTCACGCTGGTCCCGTCGTACTTGCAGCCGGTGCCGACGTTCGTCGACGTCGGCGACGAACCGGTAGTGATCGTCTACCCGATCGGCAAACCGTCACACGACCTGAGCAGCATCAAACCGCTCGCCGACCTCCTCGGCCGCACCCGCGCCGCCGTACTGCACGCGGTCGCCAGTACGCCGAACACCACGGGACTGGCTGACCAGGTCGGCATCTCACCGGCCTCGGCCAGCCAGCACACCGCGGTCCTGCGGTCGGCAGGGCTGATCACCACTCACCGGACCGGCCCGGCGGTCCGTCATACGCTGACTCCGCTGGGCCGGTCGCTGCTGCACACCAATCGTCGCGGGGTCAGCCCTTGATCGCGCCGCCCAGGGCGAACGCGCCGCCGAGCTTGCGGCTGAGCAGCAGGTAGAGCAGCAACACGGGGAACGTGTAGATCAGCGAGTACGCCGCCAGCTGGCCGTAGTTCGGTTCGCCGTACTGGCCGAAGAAGGTGAAGATGCTCACCGAGGCCGGCAGGCGTTCCGGGGAGAGCAGCAGCATGAAGGGGACAAAGAAGTTTCCCCACATGCCGATGAAGGTGAAGATCAGCACGACCGCGATGCCCGGCCACATCAGCGGCAGGACGATGCGGCGCAGGGCCTGCATGTTGCCGGCGCCGTCGACCCAGGCCGCCTCTTCCAGCGAGATCGGTACGCCGTCCATGAACGTCTTGGTCAGCCAGATCGCGAAGGGCAGCGAGCTGGTGGCCATGAACATGATCGTGCCGCCGAGGGTGTCGACCAGGTTGAGCTGCACGAACAGCCCGTAGACCGGGACCATCACCGCGGTGATCGGCAGCCCGGTGCAGAACAGCACGGTCAGCAGGAACGGCCGGTTGAAACGCGACTTGAACCGCGACAGCGGATAGGCCGCGAGCACCGCGCAGATCATCGTGAGCAGCGCCGCGCCGCCGCACAGCACGATGCCGTTCAGCACCGGCCGGTACGTCGTGTCGGTGTTCAGCACCGCCTTGAAGTTGCCGAGCGTCGGATTGGTCGGGAACTCGACCGTCAGCCCGGCGGTCCGGTTGATCGAGGCGAACAACACCCACAGCAGCGGCAGCACGAACAGCACACCGATCGCCAGCAGCACCAGGTTCGAGGTGAGCTTGCTGACGCGGTCTCTGGCGATCATGCGGCCTCCGTATTCAAACCACGCAGGTAGATCAGCGAGAAGACCGCCCCGATCGCCAGCATCACCAGCGCGATCGCTGTGCCGTAGCCGATCTGGGAGAAGCTGAACGCCTGCTCGTACATGTACAGCGGCAGCGTCTGGCTCTTGGTGCCGGGCCCGCCGCGGGTCATCGCGTAGATCAGGCCGAACACGCTCAGCGTCTGCAGCGTGATCAGCATCAGGTTGGTCATGATCGCGCGGCTGATCATCGGCAGCGTGACGAAGATCAGCCGGCGCAGACCGGCCGCGCCGTCCATCTCGGCCGACTCCTCGATCTCCTTGGGCACCTCACTGAGCGCCGCCGAGTAGACCAGCATCGAGAACGCCGTACCGCGCCAGATGTTCGCGATCGAGACCGCGATGATCGGGGCCGCGTACAACCAGTCCTGGCCGGGCAGCCCGACCTTGTGCAGGATCACGTTCAGCGTGCCCTCGTCGTTGAAGAACGCGCTGAGCAGGTACGCCGCGACCACCTCCGGCAGCACCCACGCGCCGATCACCGCGGTGCCGACGAAGTTGCGGACCAGCTTGGTGGACCGCTTCATCAGCAGCGCGAGGCCGAGGCCGAGGGTGTTCTGCCCGATGATCGCGGAGATCAGCGTGAACACCAGCGTCAGCCAGATCGAGTTGGTGAACGCGCTGCTGCCGAAGGCCTTGCGGAAGTTGTCCAGGCCGACGAACTGGACCTCGCTGGCCCCGGTCCCGGTCAGCGCCATGTTCGTGAACGCGGCGTAGATGCAGTAGATGATCGGGCCGGCCAGGAAGACCAGCATCAGCCCGATGGCCGGTGCCAGCGGCATCATCTTGAGCAGCTTGGCGCCGCGCGGGGGCCCGCCCCGCCCGGTCTGGTGACCGGACGGAGCAGGCGCGGACGCGGCGGGTGCGACAGTCGTCGTCACAGAGCAGTCCCTTCGTCAAAGCCCGTCAGGGGACGGGATCCGCTTACTGGCCTTGACTCTGGTTGGTCGTCTTGTCCTTGCCGACGATGGACTCGACCGCCTCGTCGTAGTTCTTCGCGGCTTCCTCCGGCGACGACTGCTTGGTCATCACCGCTTCCATCGCGGTGATGATCTCGTTGGAGACCTTCGGGTACTCCGGCAGCGCCGGCCGGTATACGGTCACCGCCACCAGGTCGGTGAAGAACTGCGTGGACTTGGCCGAGGTCTTGTAGCCCTCGTCGGCCGCGACGTCCTTGCGGACCGCGATCTGCGCGCCGTCGGTGGCGTACTTGGTCGCGTTCTTCTGCGTCTGCAGGGTCTTGATGAAGTTCCACGCGGCGTCGGGGTTCTTCGACTTGGCCGGGATCGCCCAGGTCCAGCCGCCGGACAGGCTGACCTTGCCCTTGCCGCTGCCGTCCTGGGTCGGCATCGCGGCCTGGCCGAGCACCTCGGTCCACTGCGGCCACGGCTTGGCGCCGGTCTTCTGCCAGTTGTTGTAGAGCCACGAGCCGTCCAGCGCGATCGCCAGCTTGCCGTTGGGCAGCAGGTCGCTACCGACCTTGTTGCCCCAGTTCGGGTCCAGCGACTGCTTCGGCTGGGGCGCGATGCCCTCGTCGAAGATCGTCTTGATGAAGTTCAGCGAGTCCTTGAAGCCCTGGCTGCCGACGACCCACTTCTGCTGGTCGAAGTTGTAGAGGGTGTCCTTGGTGCCGTAGAGCAGCATCTCCAGGCCCTGCATGGCCGAGGCCTCACCCATCGGCTTGCCGGAGTACACGTTCAGCGGGATGACGCCGGGCACCTTCTGCTTGATGGTGCGGGCGGCGGTCAGCACGTCGTCCCAGTTCTTCGGCTGCCAGTCGGCGGGCAGGCCGGCCTTGGCGAAGATCTCCTTGTTGAACCACAGCGCCCGGGTGTCGGTGCCGTCCGGGATGCCGTACGTCTTGCCGTCCTGCGCCTTGGCCGCGCCCTTGGCGGTCTCCTCGAACTGGTTCCAGTCCGGCCAGTCCTTGATGTAGTCGTCCAGCGGCCGCAGGTAGCCCGCGGTGATGTCGGAGTTGATCAGGAAGGTGTCCTCGTAGACGATGTCCGGCGCCGTGTTCGGCGAGCGCATCATCAGCTGCAGCTTGGTGTAGTAGTCGTTCTCGCTGGCCACGATCGGCACGATCTCGACCTTCGAGCCCGGGTTGGCCGCCTCGTACTCGGCCTTCGCGCCGGCGAGGAAGTTCTTCATCACCGTGCCCGGGCCCCACTGCTGGTAGGCGATCTTGATGTTCGCCGGGCCGGAGCTGGCAGCGCCCGCTTCCGGCGTCTTGGTGGTCGATCCCTGACTGCAGGCCGAGACCCCCAGCAAGAGTGCGCCCACGGCGAGAACACCCGCCGACTTGAAACGTTTCCTCATGACCATCACGTCCACCTTCGGGCAATCGTTGTCATCCCGGTACCACCGCTCAAACCCCGTGGGCTTTCCGCGACCGTAGGAGGCTGAGACCGGTGAAGTCAATGGTTGACAGACAACGTTGTCCGCGTCTGGAGCGACGTCAGCGGTGACCGGGTCGTAACGATCCGGTCACCGCTTCGCCGTCGATCAGACGGTAACGGGCGACCCCGGCTGACGAGCCTGTACGACGCGCCGGCCGCGCGCCGCGCCGAGTCCGCACAGCACCAGGCCGAGGACCAGCCAGCCTCCGAGGACCAGCAACGGCTGCCCCGCGCCGGCTCCGTCGAAGAAGCTGACCGAGCGCAACGCCGTACCGGCTGCGCCCGGCGGGAGGAACTGCCCGAGTGCTCCCCAGCCGCTCGGCAGCATCTCCGGCGCGCTGGTCAGCCCCGACAGGGGGTTGCCGAGCAGCATCATCACCGCGGCGCCCAGCCCGAGCCCCGCCGTACCGATCAGCCACTCCAGTCCCAGCAGGGTCACACTGATCGCCGCGATCGACGTCGCGATCACCGCGGCGTTGGCCCAGTAACTGCCTTCCAAGGAGCCCAGCCAGAACTGCAGCACCGCGGCCAGTGCGAGCGAGCCCGCCACGGCGAACCCGATCGCGCCGAAGACCCGGGTCGCGCCCGCCTTCGCGAAGTTCGTCAGCGCCGCGGCCGCGAGAATCCCGCCCAGAACCAGCGGCAACGCACCGGCCGCCAGGCCCGCGCCGCGCGGATCCTCGGCGGGCAACGGAACGACGTCGGTCACCTTCGGCGCAGCGGCAGGGTTCTGCGCAGCCAGCCGGCCGGCCACCTGCGTCAGCAGCTGCGAGACGACCGGACCCGCGGCCGACGCGGTGAGTACCTCGGGCGCGGCCTGGTCGAGCACGATCGCGCCGTACACATCCCGGTCCTCGATCGCCTGGACGGCGGCCGCCCGGTCCGCGACGGGCTCGATCGCGAACCCGCCGGGCATCGCCTGCTCCAGCGCGGCGCTGACCTGACCGACCGCGGCCTGCGGACCGGCGACCGCCAGCGGGACGTCACGAGGTTCCGACCGTGCGGCCGGCCAGGCGAACGCGATCAGCAGCACCGTGAGCACGGCGGTGAGCAGGGTGACGACGGCGACCACCGGAGGACGCCGAGGGCCGACGGTGGCAGATGTGGCGGACATGGGCACACTCCTCAAAACGAATGACCGTTCTTTATTAGCTCCGAGCGTGCTCGCAGATTGGTCGAGTTGTCAAGAACGGACATTCGTTTTAGGTTCGCGGTATGCCCAAGGTCACTGCCGAGCACCGGCTCGCCCGCCGCGAGCAGATCGTCCAGGCGGCCCTGCACTGCGTCGCGGAGAACGGCTTCCACAAGACGACGATGGCCGACGTGATCCGGGAGTCCGGGCTGTCGGCGGGCGCGGTCTACGGCTACTTCCGGAGCAAGGACGAGATCATCGCGGCGATCGCCGACCAGGCGCTGAGCGCGGTCGACGAGCTCTTCGAGGGCATCCTGTCCACCGAGGACCCACTGTCCCCCGCCGAGGCGATGCGGGTGGTGCTCGACCACGTGGTGAAGACCGCCGAGCGCTCCGGCGGCGACGTCACGCGGGTCGGCCTGCAAGCCTGGGCCGAGTCGGTGCACAACCCGACCATCGCCGCCGTCGCGAGGGAGAAGTACACGATCCTGCGCACGCACTACACCGCCGTCGCCCGCCGCGCCCAGCTCGACGGCACCCTGCCGAGCGACGTCGATCCCGAGCACGTCGCCCAGGTGCTGTTCGGGATGCTGCCCGGTTTCATCCTCCAGCGCCTGCTGCTCGGCGACGTCACACCCGAGTCCTACACCGCCGGCCTGAACGCACTGCTCGGCTCGGCCGCTCCCCGGCGCCCGTAGTCCTCAGAGGACCCCAAACTCCACTTCGCCACCCTCAGCGACGATTTGGTGACTCAGGGCCTTGAGTCCGGCGACCGACCCGGTTAAGTTGTCCGAGGTCTTATTTCAAGCCTTGAACTTAGGGGGTCGCGGCAAGAGCAGAGGGTCACCGACGACACTGGGGAGTCGAGGGTGGGTGCAACTACTCGGGCGGTGCGATCGCGGACCGACGTGTCCTGGTACTGGGGCAGCCAGACCGCGAGCTTCGTCGGGGACCGGCTGACCGGGTTCACCGTTCCCACGATCGCGATCCTCACGCTCGATGCGAGCGAGGCCCAGGTCGGCGTGCTGTCCGCGCTCGGCTGGTTCGCCTATCCCACGCTCGGTCTGGTCGCCGGGGCCGCGCTGGCCCACGTTCCTCGCCGGCGGGTGATGATCGGCGGCGAACTGCTGCGCTTCGCCGCGTTCGCCAGCGTCCCGCTCGCCGCACTGGCCGGCTGGGTCAGCGTCCCTCAACTGTGTCTCGTGGTCGCCGTCGCGGGCGCCGCGATGGTCTTCGTCGACATCGCCGGCCAGTCGTACCTGCCCGCACTCGTCGAACCACGCGACCTGGTCGGTGCGAACGCCAAGCTCCAGAGCTCCGACAGTCTGTCCAAGCTCGTCGGCCCCGCACTCGGTGGCCTCCTCCTCCGCACCATCACCCCGTACGCCGGTCTGCTGCTCTGCGCGATCCCCTTCCTGGCTTCGGCTTTCGGCCGCACCCGCATCACCACCGTCGAGCCGCGCCCCGAGCCGATGCGCGAACCACTCCCCCACCGGATCCGCACCGGCTTCGCCTTCGTCTGGCAGCATCACCTGCTGCGCCGCCTGGTCTGCGCGGCCGCGATCCGCAGCTTCGGCTCGGGCATGGTCGACGCCGTCCTGCTGCTGTTCGCGTACCGCGTGCTCGGCCTGTCGAGCCTCGCCGGTGGCCTGCTGATCGCGGCCGGCTCGGTCGGCGGTCTGCTCGGCGCTGTTGTCGCCAACAAGCTGGCCGCGACCATCGGCGTACGGCGGACGCTGGTCCTCACCGGACTGGAAGCCGTGTGCTGGTTGGCCGTTCCGCTCTGCCTGCTGAGCGCTCCCGCGCTCGCACTGGTGGTGATCCGGATCTGCGCCTCGGTCTGGCTGCCGGTGTGGAACGTCGTCACCACCAGCGTCCGCCAGCAGATCACCCCGGCCGGTCTGCAGAGCACCGTGCACGCGACCGCCCGCACGCTCACCTCGTCCACCGTGCCGCTCGGCGCGATCACCGGAGGCCTGACCGGCGGCGTACTGAGCGCACAGCTCGGTGCCGCGACCGGTCTGGTCCTCGTCCTCGCGACGGGAGGGGTGATCGCCGGAGCCAGTGCACTGCTCGTCGCCACAGCCACCCACCAGGAGGTCTGATGCGTCCCACCACCACCCGCACGCTGAACACCAAGGAATTCGCGGACATCAAGCACACCGTGTCGATCCGCTCCAAGGCCCGGCGCAACCTGCTCGCCGACCCGACGTACGCCGCTCCGCTGCCGCAGGAGGTCAGCCTGCAGCTCACCTACCGCTGCAACCTGCGCTGCACGCACTGCTACCAGTGGAACGAACAGGGCTTCTTCCGCGACTTCAGCGCCGTCAAGCAGAAGACCGAGCTCGACCTCTCGGTGGTCGAGGACGTCCTGCGGACGACGGCGCCGGTGCGCTCGAAGCTGTTCCTGTGGGGCGGCGAGCCGCTGATGCACACCAGGTTCGACCAGGTCGCCGCGCTGCTGGAGAAGTACCCGCGGACGGTGAACATGTGCACCAACGGCCTGCTGTTCAAGCGCAAACTGGACGACCTGCTGCGGATCGGCGAGAACCTCAACCTGCTGGTCAGTCTGGACGGTCTGGGTGAGGACCACGAGGCACTGCGCGGCCGCGGCACCTTCAAGCGCACGATGGACAACATCCAGCTGATGCTGGACCTCAAACGCGCGGGCACGTGGGACGGCGAGCTGTCGCTGTCGTGCATGGTCAGCCATGTCACCGTGCACAAGATGTACGAGTTCATGGAGTGGGCCGAGGAACTCGGCGTGAACACGGTCTACTTCCAGTTCCCCTGGTACATCAGCCCCGAGGTCGCCGAGTCGATGGACCGCCTGTACGAGAAGACGTTCTCCTGGCTGAACCCCAGCACGGACACCAAGAAGCCGACCTGGCACAGCTACACCTACCAGCTGCCCGAGGAGGAGCTGCCGACGCTGCGCGACTCGATGGCCCGGCTCGCCTCCCGGCCCTGGAACGTCCGGCTGCGCTACCAGCCGCAACTGGAGGACGACGAGGTCACCGACTTCATCCTCGGCACCTCCCGGCCGGCCCAGCACCGCAGCAAGTGTCTCGCGGTGTCGAACCGGATGGAGGTGCACGCCGACGGCGCGGTCAGCTCGTGCAAGTTCTTCCCCGAGTTCGTGGTCGGCAACCTGTACGACCAGCCGGTCGGCGAGCTCTGGCAGAGCCAGTCGTTTCGTGAGGTCCGCCGGATCATGTCCGAGAACGGCATGATGCCGGTCTGCTCGAAGTGCATCCTCCTTTACCTGAACGGAGTCTGAGCATGTCCACCACTGTGATCGAGGACCGCGTCAAGGTCGTGCTGGCCAAGGTTCTGGACAACGGAACCACCGCGGACGAGATCGGCTCCGAGGCCGATCTGGTCGAGCAGTACGGACTGGACTCCCTGCAGACGATCACGTTCCTGCTCGCGATCGAGGACGAGTTCGACCTCGAGCTGGACTACCCGCAACTGCAGCTCGACGACCTGCGCTCGGTCCGTCAGTTCAGCACCTTCGTCGCCCGACTGGCCGGCCAGGCCGGATGACCGTCCGGTTCGGTACGTTCGACGCGGAGTCGTGGTGGCGACCGGACGACCTGGCCGTGCTGCCGTCGGTCGGCGGCGGTGATCCCGCCGTCGACACGATGGACGAGCTGCTGGCCGGGTTCTGCGCGCCGGGCGACGTCCTGATCACCCGGCGCCCGATGGATCCGGAGATCCTCGCCGGCTACGGGGTCTCCTTCGACCACAAGTCGATCGACGACGCCGGCTCGGGCCCGATCGAGCGCCACTTGCTCGACGACCCCTTGCTGGCCGACGGTCCGCTGGAGCCCTACGCGGTTCTCGCCCCACTCGCCGGCCTGCCTTCACCCGAGGTCGTTGCCAAAGTCAACTCGAAAACCTGGTCCAACGAGCTCGTCACGCAGCTCGGGCTTCCGGGCGCGGGCCGAGTGGTCCGCTCGGTCGACGAACTGGTTGCCGCGGTCACCGATCTCGATTTCCGTACCCTGATCAAGGACCCGTACGGCGTCTCCGGCCGGGCACTGCTCGAGGTCACCACTCCCGGCGTACTGCGAGCGATCGAGCGGGTGCTGCGCAAGCAAACCGGGCAACGGATCGAGCTGCTGGTGCAGCAGAAGTATCCGAAGGCGCACGACTTCTCCGGTCACCTGCACGTGCGGCGGGACGGCTCGTGGGAGTTCCTCGGCCTGCAGCAGCTGACCAACAAGGGCTTCCGGCACTTCGGCTCCAGCCCCGCGCCCGCCGCGCTGATCGACCAGGGCTGGTACGCCGAGTCGCTGGCCGAGGTGGTGGCCGCGATCAGCACCGCCGGCTACTGGGGTCCGGTCGGGATCGACGCGATGCTGCTCGACGACGGCTCAGTCGTACCGGTGCTGGAGATCAACGCTCGTCAGTCGCTCGGCCTGCTCGCCCTGCAACTCGACCGGCGGGCCGACGACCTCACCGCTCACCTGTGGCAGCTCGAACTGAATCTCTCGCCGGGCAAGGGCATTCGCGACGTCCTGCACGCTCTGAACGGCTGCTTGTCCAGCGGGGATCGCCCCGGAGCGCTCGTGCTCAACGGCAGTCACCTGACCGCGCCCGGCGGCCGGGTGTACGTCGCGATCTTCTGCCGCGCCGGTGAGCTCGCCCAGTGGCAGCACCGCCTGCTGGCTGCGGTCACCGCGGCCGGCCTGACACCGCGAGGGAGATCCGATGCCGCTTGAGATCGGCCTGATCGGGGCCACCGGGATCGCCGTCCGGACGATGCTCGGCCCGGCCGCCAAGACCGGAGTGGAGGTGCGGGCGGTCGCGGCGAGCGACCCGGTGCGCGCCAAGGAGTTCGCGAGCCGTCACGACATTCCGCTGGTCTACGACAGCTACGCGGCCCTGCTCGCCGACCCGGCGATCGACGCCGTCTACATCTCCCTGCACAACTCCGCGCACCACCGCTGGGCGGTCCGCGCCGCGGTCGCCGGCAAGGACGTGATCGTCGAGAAGCCGCTCTGCCTGACCGCGGCCGAGGCCGAGGAGCTCTGCTTCGCCGCCGAACACACCCGCGTCTTCGAGGCGGTCGCCACCGCCGGCCACCCGTGGCAGGAAACCGTCCGCTCCTTCGTCGCCGACAGCCGGTACGGCGTACTGCGGTCCGTGCAAACGCGGATGACCTTCGCCGTTCCCGCGCCGGGCGGATACCGCGACCGTCCCGAGCTGGGTGGCGGCATCTTCCACGACTGCGCGAGCTACTGGCTCCAGGCGCTGCAGGCAACGATCGGGCTCGATCCCACGGCGTACCAGGGATTCTCGGCCTTCGACGGCCCGAACGGCGTGGACCGCGACTTCGAGGCGTCGTTGCACTGGGCCTCGGGTTCGAAGGCGACGCTGACCTGCGCGGTCGGTCCGGACCATGTCGCCGAGCACGTGTTCACCTTCGACCGGGCGACTGTGAAGCTGCGCAACTTCCTCCGCCCGGTGCTCGGCGCCGTACCGTTGAACCTCGTCGTCACCACGGCCGACGGCGAGCGTGAGGGGATCGGCTTCCCAGCCACCGCGTACTACGAGCATCAGCTCGCCCGGATCGTCGACGACGCCGGCGAGGACCTGGCGCACGCCGTGCCGCGAATCGAGCTGATGGAAGCGATCTATCGGGACGCCTTGTCCCAAAGGGAGAACCGGTGAAACGACAGCTGGACCGCGCGGCGATCGAGGCCCTGCTGGAGCGCGCCGGGATCGCGCGGCGGGAGTTGCTCGACCACGAGGAGCTGACCGAGGGCACCTACAACACCGTTTACCGCTTGGCGGTCGGTGAACGGCAGTTGGTGCTCAAGCTCGCGCCGGACCCGTCCTCCCCCGGGCTGGCCTACGAGCAGGCGCTGATCCGGACCGAGACCGAGTTCTACCAGGCCGCGCGCGGCAAGGCGCCGGTGCCGGAGGTCGTGTACGCCGATGCCGAGCTGCTGCTGATGACCGCGCTGCCGGGGACGACGTTGCTGCAGAGCGTTCCGGCCGAGCGTTGGTCGTACCGGCGGGAGCTGGGCGCGATCGTGCGCAGTCTGCACGAGGTGGTCGGCGCGGACGGGTTCGGGTATCCGCAGCGTGGCTTGCTGTCCACGTGGGCGACCGCCTTCCTGCGCATGCTGGACGACGTGCTGGCCGACGCCGAGCGCTTCGGGGTGGAGCTGCCGGAGGGGGTCTCGCGGCACCTGGTGCTCGACCGGTTCGAGCTGCTGAACACGGTGCGGACGCCGCGGCTGATCCACTTCGACCTGTGGGACGGCAACATCCTGGTCGACGGCGGGCGGATCAGCGGGCTGATCGACGGGGAGCGCGCGTTCTGGGGCGATCCGGTCGCGGAGTTCGTCTCGCTGACACTGTTCAGCACGGTGGACGACGAGTTGCTGGCCGGGTACGGCGCCGACATCGACCGCGAGCGGCTGTCGCTCTACCGGGTCTACCTGTACCTGATCATGCTGGTCGAGGGCACGCCGCGCGGCTACGCAGGCCCGGAGCACGAGGCTACGGTAAAGCTGGTCCAGCGCCACTTGGCCAAGGAGCTGGCTGCGCTGGGAGCGGCGCAGTGACAGGCGCTGTCGTGGAGATCCTGACGTCCGGCGTTGCGCTCGGCGTCCACGTGCCGGGGCTGCTGCTGGCCGACCGGATCCGCGAGCAGGGCGGTACGGCGTACGTGTCGGTGCTGGAGCGGCTGATGCCACCGCAGACCCTGGAGACGACCGCCCGGTCGAAGCAGGCCTTCCACCGCGACTTCCGCGTCGCGCTCGCCGGCCAGAAGCTGGCCCGCAACGCAGCAGTCTCGGTGGACCCCGCCGCGGTCGACCAGCTCTTCGCGGACTGGCAGCGGCGCGGCATCACCCGCTTCGTCGTCCTCAGCGGCTTCTGGCTCACTCTGCTGGAGCAGTACGTCGCAAAGCACGGCCCGGTGGCGGTGGACGTATGCCATGTGGACTCGGTGCGCTCACCGTCGTTCGACAAGGCCGGTGCGACCTCACTGCCTCTACGGCATGTGTGGCTCGCCGATGCCGATGGCGGCGGCGTGCCCTGCAGCATCCCGGTCACCCGCGACGCCCCGGTGCCGTGGGCCGAGCGCGACCGGCGGCTGCTGGTGCACGGCGGTGGCTGGGGCATGGGCACGTACCGGGAGCGCGCCGGTGAGCTGCTGTCCGTCGGCTTCGAGCTGGACGTCATCGCCTACGAGCAAGGTGACCTGTCGACCAGTGGCGTGCGCTACTTCATGATCGACCCCGACTGGCATCCATGGCTCGACGACGGCTACCCGCCGTTCGGCCCGGCGGGCCAGGGGTTCGTGCAGCGGACCGGTCACCACGGGTCGTTCGACCTGTGTCGCCAGGCGCTGGCGTCGGTCAGCAAACCTGGCGGCGGGACCCTTCTGGATTCGTTGTGGTCGGCAACGCCGCTCGTTCTGTTGGAGCCGTTCGGCGCCCACGAGCGACGCAACGCGGACCTGTGGATCTCGCTGGGCTACGGCATCTCGTTCGAGGACTGGCAGCGCAAGGACTTCGCCGTGGAGGTGCTGGAGGAACTGCACACCGCTCTGCTCGCCGCGGACGTGCCGGACTACTCGAAGGAGCTGCTGTGACGACCTCGCTCTGGCAAACCTTCGCGTTGGAGCTCGACGCGCGGCGACCTGGCTTCGCTCTCGGGCCCTGGTTCACCATGAACGCGATGCTCGCGCTGGACGGCGAGCTGGACGCTGGGCGACTGGCTGCAGCCTTCGACACCCTGCAGCGACGACACGACATACTCCGTACAGACTCTGGTGTTGCTGAACTCGAGCTCGTACGGGAAGCCGCCCTGCACGTCCCGGTGCCGCTGGCTGCTCCCATTCGGCTGCAGCTCTCCGGCGACCGACTGACCCTGCACCTCCACCACATGGTCTCCGACCCGGTCAGCCTGTGGCTCGCGCTGACCGAGCTGGCCGCCCTGTACTCCGGCGAGGACCTCCCACCCGCTCCCCAGTACGCCGACTACCTCCTCGACGAAGCCGAGCAAATGAGCCGGAACGCCGATGCGGCCAGCACCTGGTGGCGGAGCCGAGTCACCGACGCGAAGATCTGCCCGCAGCCCTCCCGCACTCAGGGCTCTCCGTTCGCCTACCGGAGCGAGCTGCTCTCAGCCGCAGAGGCCGCGCAGGTCGAGCAACTGACCCGCTCGCACCGCAGCACTGCCCTGGTGACGTTGCTGGCCGCACTGGCTTCGGCGATGGAGCCGACGGCAGGAGACACGCTCGTGTTCAACACGCTCTTCAGCAAGCGCGACCGGCCGGATTGGCAGCGGGTGCTCGGCCCCTGCATCGTGCCGTCGGTGCTGGCCGTCCCATGCTCGACCGGCTCGCTGGCGGCCGACGTACCGGCCATGCGGGACGCCGTCGTCGGCTGCAGCCGCTACGCGCGCTACCCGGTCCTGGAACTCGAGGTGCCGCCACGGACGCCGTTCTTCGAGTACGTGCCGCAGCAGTGGCCGGGAGGCTACGACTTCGGGCCGATCCGGGGCGAAGTGGTCGGGGCGGCCGGGCCGAAGGACACCGGGCTCGCGGACGCGCTGGCGATCCGGGTGCGGCCGACGGCGGACGGCGTACTGGCCGGGCACTTCAGTGGGGACGGCTCGGACTGGAGCGAGCCGCTGGTGACGGCCGTGGCGAGTGGCGTCCGGGCCTACCTGCTGGGGTAGGGCTAGCACCACCCAGACCGGCTGCCCAGCTCCCTGGGGCGGGCGGCTGGATCTTCGTAGCGTTCTCAGCATGAAGCGCAAGCAGGCAGCCATCCGAAAAACCTCGAACTCCGTCATGCTGAACGACGTCCGCCGGGTCTACGGCAAGGGCGGCGGTGCCGTGGTCGCGCTCGACGGGATCAGCATCGGCTTCGCCCGCGGCACGTTCACCGCGGTGATGGGGCCGTCCGGGTCCGGCAAGAGCACGTTCCTGCACTGCGCCGCCGGGCTCGACCGGCCGACGTCCGGCTCGGTGTTCATCGACGACCAGCCGCTGGCCGGCCTCAAGGAGCGGCAGCTGACCGAGCTGCGCCGGGAGCGGATCGGCTTCGTCTTCCAGTCCTTCAACCTGCTGCCGGCGCTGACCGTCTGGCAGAACGTCACGCTGCCGCAGGAGCTCGACGGACGCCGGGCCAACCGAGCGGCGGTCGCCGAGGTGCTAGAGCGGGTGGGCCTGGCTGACCGGCACAAGCACCGTCCGGGCGAACTGTCCGGCGGCCAGCAGCAGCGAGTCGCCATTGCCCGTGCCCTGGTCGCCCGGCCCGCGGTGATCTTCGCCGACGAGCCGACCGGTGCGCTGGACACGCAGACCGCGGCCGACGTGCTCGACCTGCTGCGCGAACCGGTCCGCAGCCAAGGGCAGACGGTGGTCATGGTCACCCACGATCCGGTCGCCGCCTCGTGGGCCGACCAGGTGGTCTTCCTGGCCGACGGCAAGCTGGCCGGCAGCCTGGCTGCCCCCACCGCCGAGCAGGTCGCCGAGCGGCTGACCCACCTCGGAGCCCGCGGCCGTACGCCGGATCTGGCGGTCGCGCGATGATGAAGCTCGCCCTCCGCACCCTGCGCTTCCGCAAGGGCGGGTTCGTCGCCACGTTCGTCGCCGTCGTGTTCGGCACCGCGATCGTGCTCGCCTGCGGTGGCCTGATGGAAACCGGCATCCGCTCCAACGTCGAAGCCACCCGCATGGCTGCCGCCGACCTGATCGTCACCGGCCCCGACTCACACCTGCGCGCCGGTCGCGACGAAGCCACTCCGCTCACCGAGCAGACCCACGTCCCCGCCGAAACCGCCGCGAAGATCCGGGCCGTCGACGGCGTCACCGAGGTCGTCGGGGATCTCACCTTCCCCACCCCGCTCAGCCTCGACGGCGACTTCCTTCAGGCCAAGGGGCACGGGTGGAGCTCGGCGCGGCTTGCGCCGTACAAGCTGGTGTCCGGCGCTGCGCCGCGAGCTCCCACTGATGTGGTGCTCGACAGCTCCACCGCTCGAGCCGGCAACCTCGGCGTCGGCTCGCAGGTCAGCCTGCTCACCAACGGCGAGCCCAGTACCTACACCGTCCGCGGGATCGCGGACGGTCCGGCCGGCCACACCTTCTTCTCGGCGCCCGAAGCCACCCGGCTCGCCGGTGCCGAGGGCTCGTTCACCGCTCTGGCCGTACTTGTTGCCCCCGGCACCGATCTGGGCGCGGTGAAGGACTCGGTGAAGGATCTCGGCGACCTCACCGTGCACACCGGCTCCGACCGCGGTCTGGCCGAACACCCCGACGCCGCGCAGTTCCGGGAGGCGCTGATCGCCGTCGCGGGGTCGTTCGGCGGGATCGCGACGATGACGATGATGTTCGTCGTCGCCTCGACCCTTGCTCTGTCCGCTCAGCACCGCGAACGTGAGTTCGCCCTGCTCCGCAGCATCGGCACCACTCCCGGCCAGGTCCGCCGGATGATCCTCGGCGAATCGCTGCTCGTCTCCATCCCGGCCGTGCTGGCCGGATTGGTCCCCGGTCTCCTGCTCGGGCGGTTCCTGTTCGAGCAGCTCGCCGAGCACGGCGTCGCCTCGCCGTACGTCGAGTACCGCCAGGGCTGGATCCCGTTCGCCGCCGGCGCGGGTGCCGCCGTACTGGCCGCTGTCGGCGCCGGCCTGATCGCGGCTCGCAAGTCGGCCCGGATCAAGCCGGTCGAGGCGCTCACCGAGTCCGGCTTGCAGCGCAAGTGGTTCACCTGGACCCGTCTGGTGCTCGGCGTGCTCTTCCTGGGCGGCGCGATTGCCCTGATGATCGTCACCGCCGCCGTGATGACCGGCCCGCTGGCCGCCGCCACCGCGGGCCCGTCGATCCTGTGCTGGGCGATCGGCATCGCACTGCTCGGCCCGTTCTGGACCAAGCTCACCCTCGCCCTGATCCGCTGGCCCCTGTACGCCGTCAGCAAGGTCAACGGCCGCCTCGCGATCGTCAATGTGTCGGCGCGCTCGGTGGCGATGTCCGCCGCAGTGATGCCGGTGATGCTCGCGGTCGGGATCTCCACCGCCAACCTCTACATGCAGACCACCTCGGTGCACGCCTCCGACCAGGCCTTCACCAAGGACCTCAGGGCCGACGCGGTGCTCGTCTCCCGCGCGAACGCCGGTCTTCCGGCTCCACTCGTCGACGAGGTCCGCAAGGTCCCCGGCGTGGCCGGCGCCTCGTCGTACGTGACCAGTCTCGGCTCGGTCGACGAACCACGGAAGGCACCCTTCTCCGAGGACGGCGCACCCCTGCTCGGAGTCAGCGCCCAAGGCACCGACGGTCCGGCTCCGGTGCGGGTGACCTCGGGTTCGCTCGAAGGTCTCACCGGTACGACGATCGCCGTGCCGGACCGGATGGTCGAGAAGACCGGCCAGGGCCTCGGCTCGACGGTCAAGCTGACGCTCGGCGACGGCACGCCCGTCGAGCTGCGGGTGGTCGCGACCTTCGCGGCGGAGCGCGGGTACGAAAGCCTCGTCCTGCCGGCTGAGCTGCTCGCCCAGCACACCACCGCGCGGCTGGCACCGCAGATCCTCGTCCGTTACTCCCCCGGCGCGAATCCGGCCCCGGCGCTGGCCGAGCTGGCCGCCACGCACCCCGGCGTACAGGTGACGGGGCGGGAGGCGCTGATCGAGGGCAACCGCGCCGACGCGCAGACGCAGGCGTGGGTGAACTATCTGCTGGTCGGTCTGCTGATCGGCTACACCGCGGTCTCGGTCGTCAACACGCTGGCCTCGGCGACGATCCGCCGGCGGCGCGAATTCGCGTTGCAGAGGCTGACCGGCTCGACCCGTGGGCAGGTGCTGCGCATGCTGACGACCGAGAGCACCTTGGTCGCCACCAGCGGAATCCTGCTCGGCTCGGCAGTCGCCGCGGCCACGTTGATCCCCTTCAGCGCCAAGGTCTCGGGCTCGGCGGTGCCGCACGGTCCTTGGTACGTCTACCTGGTGATCATCGGCGCGGCCTCGGCACTCACCTACCTGTCCACCCTCGTCCCGGCCACCGGCGTACTGCGCACGAACCCGGCCGAGACGACGTCGCGACCGGACTGAGTAAAGGCCAGAACCTGGCCGCTTCCAGGAGGAGAGTCTGGCTCGACAAGGCTCTCCTCCTCGCGCGTCAGGACCCACGATGACCGACAGCATCACTCCCGCCGGCTACACCACCCTCGCTCCCTGGGTCGTCACCGACGACACCGGCGCCCTGCTCGACTTCGTCACCGCGGTCTTCGACGGCGAGGAACTCGGCCGGGTCGCGACCGAGGACGGCCTGATCGGCCACGCGGAGATCCGCGTCGGCGACACCGTCCTGCTGGCCTTCGACCGGCGGCCGGACTGGCCGGTGATGCCGTCACTACTGCGGATCTTCGTCGCGGACGTCGACAAGGCTTTTGCCCGGGCCATCGAGTCCGGCGCCCGGGTGGTCACCGAACTGTCCACCGCCGCGTGGGGCGACCGCGGCGGACGTCTGCGCGATCCGTGGGGCAACATCTGGTGGGTGCTCACCCACATCGAGGACGTGCCCGCCGAGGAGGTCGGCGTCCGTATGGCCGACCCGCAGTACGCCGAGGCGATGCGGGTCGCGCAGGAGACCCTGGACGCGGAACTGACGGGCCGGGAGACCGGACGCTCGTCCCGGCCGGTTTTGTCATCGCGCGTCGACTGGTTGTAGGGCCGCCGGCGGCTGAGCCCGGGGCGACTACTGCGCCGGCGTCGGTTCCGCGACCGGTTGCAAGGCGATGGTGGTCGCCTGGACGATGCCCGCGTTCTGCCGCAGCCACGGCGACAGCACCACTTGAAGATCCTCGAGATCACGCTCCTCGAGGATCACCCCGGGCACCGGCACGCTCGCCCCCAATTCCGCGAGCACCGGCCGCAGATGCTGATCGGCGAGCAACTTGTGCGAAGGCGCCGCCGACACCGTCACCGGCACGACCACGGCCCCCGCCAGAGCCCCCGGCCGCAGCACGTCGAGAAAGCTCTTCAGCAACCCCGTGTAGCTGCCCTTGTAGACCGGCGTCGCGATCACCACCAGCGACGCCGACGACACCAGATCGATCGCACTCTCCAGCGCTGCCCGCTCGGCCCCGACGGCCGCGTCCCCCTGGAAGATCGCCGGCGCGAAGGTCACCAGGTCGACCAGCTCGTCCAACCGGTACGGCGTACCGAGCTCGGAACTGAGCAGCTCGGCGACCGACGCGGCCGCGGCCGCTGTCCGGGACCCGGCGCGCGGGTTGCCGACCACCGTGACCACCGACTGCGGCCAGACCGGCGGATCGGGAACGACGCGTGGTTCGACAGCAACTGAGGGCATCGGGGACCTCTCCAGCGGTTCGGCAGTGAGGTCTCGAGCGTACCCAAAGTCGAGCTGACTAGTTGACTTTCTCAGAGTTCGAACGTTTCGCCTTCACCTTGACAACCACGAACCAGGTCACCGCGGCCAGCGCGGCGGCGATCACGACGTACTGGAAGACGCCGACCGACGACTCGACCACGTGCCACTGCTCGCCGAGCAGGTAGCCCGCGATGATCAGCGCGGAGTTCCACACCAGGCTGCCGACCGCGGTCAGTGCGAGGAACAACGGCACCGACATCCGCTCCACCCCGGCCGGCACCGAGATCAGGCTGCGCACCAGCGGCACCATCCGCCCGATCAGCACCGCCTTCGGCCCGTGCTTGGCGAACCACTGCTCGGCCTTGTCGACGTCCTCGACCTTCATCAGCGGGAGCGCGCCGGCCAGCGCCCTGGTCCGGTCGCGGCCGAGCACGGCGCCGACGCCGTACAGCGCGAGGGCGCCGACGACCGAGCCGAGCGTCGTGAACAGGATCGCGCTGACCAGTCCGAGGTCACCGCGGTTGGCGGCGAACCCCGCCAGCGGCAGGATCACCTCACTGGGCAGCGGGGGGAACAGATTCTCCAGCGCGACCGCGAGGCCGGCGCCCGGGGCACCCAGCTTCTCCATCATGTCGATGGCCCACCCGGCCACCCCACCGGTCGGCTCCTGCAGTGCTTGCAGCGCGGTCATCATCACCTGGCTCGTCGAGTTCATGGCGTCGACGCTAGGTCCGCGAACACCCTTCGCGCCCTGTGGTCGACCGTCGTAATTGCTCGGCGTTTCCACAGTACAGAACTGTGGAAATCCACAGTCTCCCCTGCTCCTGTGCCCACTAGCCTTGGCTGCATGCAGGTCATCGACGCACGCTCCAGCACGCTGATCGGGCGCAGCCTGCTCACTCTGGCCGGCGTCACGCTCGGCGCCGTGCTGGTGCTGGTCGAGGTCGGATTCCTGCTGGTGGTCGCGCTCGGCCTGATCCCGATGGTGGCCGTGCCGCGCTCACGCCGGGCGGTGATCGGCTGGACGCATCGTTGCGCGCGGCAACTCGCGACCCTGGAGCAGCGCCGGCTGGCCCGCTTCCACGCCGTGCACGACCTCGGCCCGTACGGCGACCGCCAAGCGTTCAGCTACCTCGCCCGCCGCTGGCCGGTCGGCTTTCTGGGCGGCCTGGTCCTGCTGCTGCTCGTCTTCGGGCTGGTGGTCGCCGGCTCGATGCTGTCGGCCTGGATCTTCGGCGGCACCTGGGGCTTCATCGAGGAGGACGGCGGCGCGGTCAGCACCGAGACGATCGCCGTCGCCGCGCTGCCCGGCCTGGTCCTGCTCTACCTGAACGTGATGGGCATCGCCGGCGTCAGCCAGCTCGACGTCGCGCTCGCCCGGCGCCATCTGACCCCGTCGGCCGAGGACGTGCTGGCCCGCCGGGTCTCCGAGCTGACCCTGAGCCGCGCCGAGGTGGTCCAGGTGGTGAACGACGAACGCCGCCGGATCGAGCGTGACCTGCACGACGGCGTCCAGCAACGCCTGGTCGCGCTGGGCCTGCTGCTCAGCCGGGCCCGCCGTTCGCGCGACCCCGGCCGCGCCGCCGATCTGGTCCGTCAGGCCCACGAGGAGTCCGAGCAGGCCTTGGCCGACCTGCGCGACGTCGCCTGGCGCGTCTATCCCACCGTGCTCGACCAACTCGGGCTGCGCGACGTCGTCGCCGTGCTGGCCGAGCGCTCGAGCATCCCGGTCACGTTGACCTACGACCTGCCCACGCGTCCACCGGCCGCGGTAGAAACCGCCGTCTACTTCGTCATTTCCGAAGCCCTCACCAACGCCACCAAACACTCGCGCGCGCAGCGGATCAGGATCAGCGTCCAGGCGGCAGTCCCCGCTGTGGCCGTGGGTGTCACGCCGGCGAGCGAACCGGCCTCGGTCGTCGTCACCGTGACCGACGACGGGCGCGGCGGCGCCGATCCGTCCGGTCGAGGCCTGACCGGCCTGGCCGGCCGGGTCGCCGCCTACGACGGGACGTTCACCATCGACAGCCCGCCCGGCGGGCCCACCACGATCCGAGCGGAGCTGCCATGCGAGTGATGCTCGCCGAAGACGCCACCCTGCTCCGCACGGGCCTGGTCCTGCTGCTCGAGGAGGAGGGCCACGAGGTCCCGGCCGCGGTCGGCGACGGCGACGCACTGGTGGCCGCCGTGCGCGCCGCCGCCGACGCCGGTTCCGCGCCGGACGTCGTCGTGGTCGACGTCCGGATGCCGCCGACGCACACCGACGAAGGCCTGCGCGCCGCGCTGACCATCCGCACCGAGTGGCCGACGGTCGGCGTCCTGGTGCTGTCGCAGTACGTCGAGAAGTCGTACGCCACCCAGCTGATCACCTCCGGTCAGGAAGGTTTCGGCTACCTGCTCAAGGACCGGGTGATGCGCGTCGAGGAGTTCCTCGAAGCGCTCGAGCGAGTCGGCGCCGGTGGTGTCGCCTTCGACCCCGACGTGGTACGCCAACTACTCGCCCGCACCACCCACACCGACCCGCTCAGCAAACTCACCCCGCGCGAGCACGACGTGCTCGCCAAGATGGCCGAGGGCCACAACAACCGCGGCATCGCCGAGAAGCTGTACATCTCCCAGAGCGCCGTCGAGAAGCACGTCTGGTCGATCTTCGACAAACTCAGCCTGCCCGATGACCCCGGCTACAACCGCCGCAGCCTCGCCATCGCGACCTACCTGACCAACTAGTTGACGGTGGCCGGCGTCGCCTCCGCGCTGACCGCGGGCCCCAGGTGCAGCCCACCACTCGCGTCGACGACCTGACCGGTGACCCACCGCGCCTGATCGGAGGCGAGCCAGGCGATCACCTCGGCGACATCCTCCGCGGTGCCGAGCCGGCCGAGCGCAGTAAGGCCGGTGATGAATTGCTCCAGACCGGTGAAGGCCTCAGCGTTCACCTCGGTCCGAGTGGCGCCGGGCGCGACGGCGTTGACGGTGATGCCCCGACCACCGAGCTCCTGTGCGAGCGTCCGCGTCATCACCTCGAGCGCACCTTTCGCCATCGCGAACGAGGTCTGCGTGGGATTGGCCATCCGGGTCGCCACCGACGTCACGTTCACGATTCGCCCGCCCTCCCCCATCAACGGCAACAACTGCTGGACGAGGAAGTACGGCGCCCTCACGTTCACCGCGAACAACCGGTCGAACTGCTCCGGCGTATCCGTCGCCATCGGCCCCGCCGGTAGTGCCGCCGCGTTGTTCACCAGCACGTCGAGCCGCCCGGCGTACTCCCGCACAGCATCGACCAGCTTCCGCACTCCCTGCTCATCACCGAGCTCGGCCTGCACGGCGACCGCCGTACCGCCGCTTCGCTCGATCCGAGCCACCGTCTCCTTCGCGTCCGCCTCGTGGCCGTTGTAGTGCACGACGACCTGCAGCCCGTCGGCCGCCAGTCGCTCCGCCACCGCTCGCCCGATTCCCCGCGACGCCCCGGTCACCAGCGCGATCTTCTTGTTCATCACAACCCCTTAGGTGGTAGTTACTAACACTTTGATACTGTCTACCACATGTCAAGCCTTCGCGAACGCCGCAAGATCGAGACCCGGCAGACGCTGCAGCGCCAAGCGATCCGGTTGTTCCAGCGCAACGGCTACGACGCGACCACGATGAACGCGATCGCCGAAGCGGCCGGCGTCTCCGCGATGACCGTGTACCGGCACTTCCCCACCAAGGAGGACCTGGTCATCTGGGACGAGTACGCGCCGGTCAGTCTCGACGCCCTCATGAACAGCCCTGCCGACGATCCCCTCGCACGCCGGATCGGCCAGGCGCTGATCGAAACCGCAACCGCTGCCACCGCCCCCGACCACCGAGCCCTGCTGCTCGCGCGCCTCCAACTCATGGTCGACGTCCCAGCACTCCGCGCCCGGCACCTCGACAACCAGTACGCCACCCAGGACGCGATCGTCACCGCTCTCTGCGGCGACGACCCGGACCCCGACCAGGAGTTCCACACCCGCGCCATCTCCGGCGCCTGCCTCGGCGCCACCCACATCGCCCTGGTCCACTGGGCCCGCTCCGACGGCCGGCAGGATCTCCCCACTCTCATCCGAGAAGCCCTGGCCGCGACCTTCCCGGCCGACTTCACCTGAAAACCCACTGCGCACGACGAGCCGTGTCCACTTAGGGTCAGGCGCGTGCAGTACACCAACGACGCCATTCCCGAGCACGTCCGCACCCTCGGCCACGAGGACCCCGAACTACTCGCGATCGGCATGCAGGGCGCCGTCTTCCGCCTCAGCGATCACCGGGTCGCAAAGGTCTGGTTCCACTCACCCCGCACCGAACTCGAACGCCTCCAGACCCTGTACGCCGGCCTACGGCTTCCCTTCCACACCCCGGAGATCCTCGAGATCCACGAAGGCTCGCGCTGGCTGGTCACCATCGAGGCAGAATTGCCGGGCCGGCCACTGCACGAAGTGGCTCCCGCCTTCGACACCCCCACCTGGCCCGCCGCCCGCGACTGCGTGATCGATGTACTCGCCGAGCTCGCGACCGTTCAGGCGTCACCCGCGCTCTTTGCTATGACCGTGCTCGACGAAACCGAGCCGTTCCGCCGCGCCGAGCAGTCCTGGACGGACGCACTCTCCGGCCTGCTCGCGCGCCGGGTCGCGACGTACGGCGACCAGCTGGACCAGGTCGTCGACAAGTTCGAGACCAAGTTCGATTGCCTGCAGCAGCTTCTTCGGCAGATCGAGCCCGAGAACGGTCACCGGCTCGTGCACGGCGACGTCACCGCCGGCAACATCCTCGTCGACGAGCAGCTCCGGCCGGTCAGCGTGCTCGACTTCGGCCTGCTGAGCATGGCCGGCGATCCGGCCTTCGACGGCGCGAGCGCGGCGGCACTCTACGCGCTCTGGTCACCGGACACCCGCAGCATCGAGGCCGACTTCGACGCCGCCCTCGCTGCCCGCTTGGGATATTCGACAGACGAGCTCCTCGTCTACCGCGCCGTCCACGCCCTACTGATCGGCAACGCCCACGACGCCGACCCGTTCGGCCGCGACTCCGGCGTACCGCTCACCGCCAACCTGTTGAACGACCGTCGATACGTCGCCCTGCTCACTTAAGTTGAGCGGTGCGGGCCTTGAACACCATGGCGGACGTGCAGCACTCACCAAGCCGTCACCGCCCGCTCGCCCAGGCGTGCGGCCGATCCGATCCCGCGCTCCGCACGTAGTTGATGAGTGCTGCACGTACGCGACCCGACGGCAGAGCCGACCTGCACCACCGACCAACCTCATCGGCAGCCCTCTGGGCCGATGCGTCCCCGCGTGAGTGGGCGCTCCGCGGGCCGGTTGGTCGGTGGTGCAGGTCGACCTGGTCGGCGGTTCAGGCGTCCGGTTCGCGAGCGCGACCAGCGCGGCCGGGTTATATTCCTCATATGGCAACTACGTTCGAGGTGCTCGCGGAACCGCGGCGGCGGGAGATCCTCGACCTGTTGCGGGACGGCGAACGGCCGGTGGGCGAGCTGGTGGACGCGCTCGACCTGAGTCAGCCCGCGGTGTCGAAGCACCTGAAGGTCCTGCGGGACGCCGGGCTGGTGGAGGTCCGGCAGGACGCGCAGCGCCGGTGGTACCGCCTCCGGCCGGCGCCGCTGGCCGAGATCGACGCCTGGCTGGAGCCGTATCGCGACCTCTGGCGCGGCCGGCTGGACGCGCTCGAGGCGCATCTCGACCGGATGGACTGAGCCGGTCGCCGCCTCCCCGATCCGGGGGCGGGATCAGTGCGCCTCGGCGAGGTCGAAGACGTTGCCCTCGGGGTCGGTCAGCGTGATCCAGTGCACGCCGTACTCGGAGAACTCGCCCTGCCGCTTGGCGCCGAGCGCGACCAGCCGGTCGACCTCGGCGGCCCAGTTGGAGCTGGACAGGTCGAGGTGAAAGCTGTTCTTGACCTCCGACGGCTGCTCGGGGACCTTGAGGAACATCATCGCCGGCCCACCGCCGGCCTTGTTGACGGTCGCGGCGTACTGGTTGCCTCCGGCATCGACTTCGGTCTCCAGCACCTGCGCCCAGAAGGTGGCCAGGGCCAGGGCGTCGGCGCAGTCGACGGCGATCTGCTCGAGGGTGACGGACATCGTTCAGCCTTTCGTGGGGATCTGCTGGATCGGCCAGCAGATCTCGGTCTGGAGAGTGTTCGGATCGGTGGTGTCGCCCGGGCCGACGACGTACAGCTCGCGGACCGGCCCGGAGGCGATCTCGCAGAACTCGGCGACATGGCTGCCGAGGGCGCCGTAGGTGCGGTCGAGATCCTCGAACGGCCCGTGGTGCAACGCGACGGCGAAGAAGCCGGCCGGGAAGTCGAGCAGCTCGACGGTGTCGTCGGCCGGCTGGCCGAGATCGACGGGCAGGAAGGCGGTCACCTCGCCGGCGTCGTCGGCGAAGAACTCGTCGCTGTACGTCGCGCCGGCCACGGCTGTGATCCCGTATCGGCCGGCCAGGCCGCCGAGTCGGGCGAAGGCGGTCCCGCACCAGGCGTTGATGTCGTCACGACTGACCCGATCGCGGACGGCGTACGCGCGGAACGCGGGGACGAAGCGGTACTCGACCGGGAGTTCGGTGGGCGCGAGCGTGAGCATCGAGCGCAGGGACGTGACGACCTGCTGGGTGTGGATCAGCTCGCGTTCCATCTGGTCGAGATGAAGGCGCAGAGCCTGGTCGCGCGACGAGACGTCGGGGGCTTCGATCACCTCGCGGACCTGCGCCAACGGCATCCGGAGTTCGCGCAGCCGGCGGATCAGCTGGGCGGTCGGCACCTGCGTGATCTCGTACCGGCGGTAGCCCGAGCTGGGGTCGACGAGCGCGGGCGCCAGCAGGTTGATGTCGTGGTAGTGGTGCAGCGTCTTCACGCTCAGATGAGTGAGCCGGGAGAACTCGCCGATGGTCACCGAAGCCGTCATGGTCAGAACTCTGCACCCTCCGGTGACCGGAGGGTCAAACCCGACGCAGAACGACCGCGACCCGGGGGCGCGGGCGCGGTCGTTCTGGCCGGGGCTCCGTGCAGCCCCGGGCGTTCAGGGGGTCAGGCGTTCCACTTCTGGTTGGCGGCGCCGGTGCAGGACCAGATCTGCAACGGCGTGGCGTTCGCGGACGTGTTGCCGGTGACGTCGAGGCACTTGTTGGCCTGCGGATTCACCAGATCCCTGGCCGCGGTGTACGTCCATTGCTGGGCGGCGGATCCATTGCAGGTATAGAGCTGCACCCGCGTCCCATCCGCCGTACCAGCGCTGGCGACATCCAGGCACTTGCCGAGCGCGCGCACCGTACCGTCTCCGGGGCGGGTCCACTGCTGAGCCGAGCTGCCGTTGCAGTCGTAGAGCTGAACGGTCGTTCCGTCGGCCGAGTTCGCCCCGGCGACGTCGACGCACTTGCCGCCGAGCCCGGTGATCTGACCACCGGTTCCACCACCACCGCTCTGCGTCCCCGACCACGTGAAGGTCGCCGAGGTCTTCGTCGGCAAGGTGTAGACGAAGGACTGCGAGCCCCAGTTGACCCGTACCGACTGCGAGCTGCCGGTGGTGTTGAACGCGATCAGCGCTTTCGAGCCGTCCGGGTTCTTCCATGCCACGTTCTTGACCGAGCTGTTGGCGTTCGACTCGATCCGCGCGGCGCCCGGCTTCACGAACTTCGTCAGGTGGCCCATCGTGTAGTACTCGACCGTCTTGTCCACCTGTCCGGCGCGCGGACCGCCGCGCTGCACGGTCACCAGGCCCGTGCACACGTTGCACCCGGCACCGACGTACGGAAGCATGTTCTGGTCCAGCGCGAGGCTCCACTTCACCCAGGACTTGCTCCAGTTACGGGTGTAGTCGATCAGGTTGTTCATGTCCTCGACCTGCTGGTTCGGGATCCAGGTGCCGCCGGAGTGCTCGGTCATGTAGTGGTTCACGGCCGGGTACTGGTTGTGCACGGTGGTCTGCAGGTTCACGTCACCGCCATAGCCGTGCCAGGCGATGCCACCGAACAGCGGGTCGTTGCGCAGCGCGGCGTCGGCCAGCGGGACCGAGCCGAGGTCGTTGTAGTTGCCCCAGTTGTAGTCCAGGATCATCACCTTCGTGGTGATCCCGGCCGCCCGGAACGCCGGCAGCAGGTGGTTCTTGGTGAACTCCAGCAGGCCCGCGCCGTTCCAGTTCATCGACGCGTAGCCGGTGTCGTCGGTGCCGCAGCAGGTCGGCTCGTTCTGCACCGACACGTAGTCGATGTGGTTGCCGGCGGCCTCGTTCTGCTGGACGTACTTGACGAAGTACTGGGCGTACATCGGGTAGTACTCCCACTTCAGCCAGCCGCGGTTGGTGAACTTGTTGTTGTCCTTCATCCAGGCCGGCGCGCTCCACGGCGCACCCTTGACCTTCAGCGCCGGGTTGAGCTGCTTGGCCTGCTTGGTCAGCGGGACGACGTCGGCCAGGTCGTGGTTGATGCTGAAGTCGTTCAGGTCGCAGCAGGTGTCGTCGTAGGAGTAGTTGAACCGGGCCAGGTCCGAGGCGCCCATCGGGTTGCGCGTGAAGGCCAGGCCGATCCCGTTGACCGGGTCGAACAGGTCCTTCATCACCTGGTTGCGGGTGGTGGCCGAGATCGTGTTGCTGCTGTTCAGCAGCCACGCGGCGCTGTCGGTGAACGACGCGCCACCACCCTCGAAGGTCTGGTACGTCGTGTTCTCGTTGACCGTGATGGTCTGGTTGGCGGTGCCGCCGGCCGGGCCGAAGTTGACCGGCGTCTGCTGCTGCAGGCCGCGGGTCACGTTCCGGCCGCCGGCGTCGTTCGTGGTGGTCAGCCAGACGTTGACCTGCTCACCGGCGGCGTGGGCGGGCTGCGGGTTACCGAGACTCAGACCGGTGGCGACCACCGAGAGGGCCGCGAACCCCGCCAGGGCGGGAAGCAGGCGTCGTCGTCCGGGGCGGTCACGACGAAGGGTCCTGGGCATGGCGGAATCTCCCTTTTGCTCAAGGGCTTTCACAGGGTGGACGAACCCCGGGTCCGGCGTCTGCCCGCGCCGCAACTGGTGGTCATCACGAGGTAACCATCGGTGTGCGGTTCAGTCAATGCCACGCGGCGACTTTTTTCACGACTTAGATTTATGCCTGGTCTTGACGTGAAAGCGTTCTCACGGCACGCTTCCTCCCCAAAGCGACTCCCTGTCTCGTTCACGTCCCGCCCCCCGCCCCCAGCGGCCGGACGCCCCTCCGGCCGAGCGAGAAATGAGGCACGCATGAGGTTCCCGCGTTCCCGGTTCCGGGCCGCCGCCCTGCTCTCCGCAGGCGCCGCGCTGCTCGGCACCGCCCTGCTCCAGGCCCCCGCCACCGCGATCACGCCGTCCGAGGCCACCGCGCCGCGGGCCGCGTCCGCCGCCACCTCGGCGTACGCCGCGGCCGCCGTCGGGCCCGTGGTCTGGTCCGACGAGTTCAACGCCGCTGCCGGCACCCCGCCGGACCAGAGCAAGTGGCGCTACGACATCGGCGGCTCCGGCTGGGGCAACAACGAGCGGCAGTACTACACCAACAGCACCCGCAACTCCGCCCACGACGGCAACGGCAACCTGGTGATCACCGCCCGCCGTGAGAGCGGCGGATTCCAGTGCCACTACGGCCCCTGCGAGTACACGTCGGCACGGTTGCTCACCGCATCGACCTTCACCCGCACCTACGGCCGGTTCGAGGCGCGAATGAAGCTGCCCCGGACGCAGGGCCTGTGGCCGGCGTTCTGGATGCTTGGCACCGGCAACAACGGCTGGCCGGGCAACGGCGAGATCGACATCATGGAGAACATCGGCAAGGAGCCGAGCAACTCCTACGGCACGCTGCACGGCCCGGGCTACTCGGCCGGCGAGGCGATCAGCTCGCGCTACACGCTGCCGAACGGGCAGCAGTTCGCCGACGGCTTCCACACCTTCACCGTCGACTGGGAGCCGAACGTCGTCACCTGGTACGTCGACGGCATCCAGTTCGCCCGCAAGACCCCGGCCGACCTCGGTGGCGACCCGTGGGTGTTCGACCACCCGTTCTTCATGATCATGAACGTCGCGGTCGGCGGCTACTGGCCGGGCTACCCCGACGCCAGCACGGTGATGCCGCAGACGATGACCGTCGACTGGGTCCGGGTCTCCAGCCTGACCAGCGGCGGCGGCACCGGCAGCCAGATCACCGGCCTGGCCGGCAAGTGCCTGGACGTCGCCGGCGCCAACCCCGCCGACGGCACCACCGTCCAGCTCTACGACTGCAACGGCACCGACGCGCAGAAGTGGACGCGGCCGGGCGACGGCACGATCCGTGCCCTGGGCAAGTGCCTGGACGTCGCGAACGCCGGAACCGCCGACGGCACCCGGGTCCAAATCGCCACCTGCAACGGCAACGCGGCCCAACAGTGGACGTACACCGGAGCCAGGGATCTGGTGAATCCGCGGGCCAACAAGTGCCTCGATGTCACCGGCAACAATTCCGCCAACGCCACCCCGACGCAGATCTGGACCTGCACCGGCGGCGCCAACCAGAAGTGGAACGTCTGACGCCCCTGAGGACGTGACGGACGAAGGGCCAGGCCGGTCGCGGCCTGGCCCTTCGTCGTTCTGGCGGGTGGAGAGCCGGGACTCACGCCTGCGTTGACCGCCGACGTTCACACCGAGGCACCCGCGGCGCCCGCCCACCGCATGATCCCCGGACGAGATCAGGTGTCCCATCTTGATCGGCACCAACTCCACACCCGCACAACGAGCCGCCCACCTCGACCGCCACAGCGGAGGAGAGGGCGGCCCATCGGGCGTGCAGGAAGCAACTCAGCTGCGGTGGGTCTTGATCAGGTCCGCGTAGCGCTTGCCGCTGGTCTTCATCACGCGAGTGCCAGTCGGGTAGTCGACGTACGCGAGGCCGAAGCGCGGCGCGTAGCCGTAGGCCCATTCGAAGTTGTCCATCAGCGACCAGGCGAAGTAGCCGGCGAGCGGAGCGCCTTGTTCGACGGCTCGCACGCAGGCGGCGAGGTGGCCTTCCAGGTACGCCGTGCGGTCGGTGTCGTCGACGTTGAACTCGGCGTCGGGCTGATCGACCCAGGCGGAACCGTTCTCGGTGATGTAGATCTTCTCCGCGCCGTACTCCTTGGTCAGGCGGAGGATCAGCTCCTCCAGACCGGCCGGGTGGACCTCCCAGTCGAGCATGGTGTGCTCGGGGTTCGGGCCGGGGACCTGGCTGAAGCCGAGCACGGGCACGGAGTCGTCGGCCTTGATGATCTGGCGGAAGTAGTAGTTCAGGCCGATGAAGTCGGTCGGGGCGGCGATCACCTCGAGGTCGCCGGGCTGCTCGGGCAGCTCCACGCCGTACGTCTCGACCATGTCGGCCGGGAAGCCGCGGCCGGAGACCGGGTCGAGCCACCAGCGGTTGATGTGCCCGTCGGCGATCCGCGACGCGCGGATGTCCTCGGCGCTCTGACTGGCCGGCTCGCAGCCGCTCAGGTTCACGACCAGGCCGACCGATGGCGACTCCGGGCACGTCTCGCGCAGCGCCTGGACGCCGAGCCCGTGCGCGAGCAGCAGGTTGTACGACGCGCGCACGGCGATCGCCGGGTCGGTGATGCCGGGCGCCATCCGGCCTTCCCAGTGGCCGATCCAGGCCGAGCACAGCGGCTCGTTCAGCGTCACCCAGTCGCGGACCCGGTCGCCGAGCTTCGCGCCGACCACCGCGGCGTACTCGGCGAACCGGTACGCCGTGTCGCGGTTGTCCCAGCCGCCGAGCTCCTGCAGCGCCTGCGGCAGATCCCAGTGGTACAAGGTGACGAACGGCTTGATGCCCGAAGCAAGCAAATCGTCGACGACCCGGTCGTAGTAGTCCAGGCCGGCCGCGTTGACCGCGCCGGAGCCGGTCGGGATCACCCGCGGCCAGGCGATCGAGAACCGGTACGCGTCGACGCCGAGCTGCTTGATCAGCGCGAGGTCGTCGGGCCAGCGGTGGTAGGAGTCGCAGGCCACGTCCCCGGTGTCACCGTTGTCGATCGCGCCGGGCACGCGGCAGAACGTGTCCCAGATCGACGGCAGCCGGCCGTCGGCGTCGACCGCGCCTTCGATCTGGTACGCCGAGGTGGCGGTACCCCAGACGAAGTCCTGCCGGAGCGGGGAGAGCTCGACCATCGGTGCCCCCAGAGGGTGGTGGAAGGTGGTTTTTTCAAAGCATAGTTGAAGTCCTGAACCCGAGATAGGAGTGTCTCGTGTTCAACCCGCCGCGCCCGCTGCGCGGGCGCGGCGGGCGGGGAGCGGGAGAGCGGAGCGCGGGAGGCGCGGAAGCACGGAAGCGCGGGGAGCGCGGGGAAGGCGCGAGCGAACGCGCGAGGGCGCCGGAGCGCAGCTAGCCCGCGAGTCTGCGGGGCGTTCCGCCCTCGCGGAGAATGCGCAGCACCGGAAGCGTGGCGGCTCCCAGGGCAACTGCGTCCCGGCCGAGTTCGCACAGCTCGATGGTCACCTGGGCGTACGGCCGGTGCAGCGCATGCTTGCCGACCGCCTCGCGCAACTGCGGAAGATAGCGCTCGCCCAGCAGAAGCCCCGACCAACCACCAAGAACGATGCGCTCAGGGTTGAAGAGGTTCACCAGGTTGGCAAAGCCCGCGCCCAGATACCCGATCGTGTCCTCGACGACCTTGGCCGCGACCTCCGACGAATCCACCGCCGCGAGCAACCCGACGAACTCGGCCTCCTCGTCGTCGGACCGAGCGGCGGGCCCACCCGCCAGGCGATACCGATCCAGCACACCCTCAGCGCCGACGTACGCCTCGAGGCATCCTTCGGCCCCACACCGGCACTGCCGGCCGCCGTACACGATCGTGGTGTGGCCCCACTCTCCCGCGCTGCTGCGGGTTCCGCGGTAGCTCGTCCCGCCGGTGACCAACGCGGCACCGACTCCAGAGCCGACCAATGCGACGACAGCATCCGTCGCACCCCGCCCGGCGCCGAACCACATCTCCGCCTGACCAAGCGTGTTCGCACCGTTGTCGACCTGGATCGGGATGTCCGTGCCGGCCGCGAGCATCGCGCCGAGCGGTACGCCGTCCCAGCCGAGCGTCTGCGCATGGACGACCGCGTCCGCCGGACCTTCGACCACACCAGCGACGGCCACACCCAGTCCAAGCACCCGATCAGCCGGTACGCCGGCCTGCGCGATCACCGTGTCGAGCCCTTCCAGCACGTACTTGACGACCAGTTCGGGCGCCGGTTTCGGCGTCTCGATCGGGTAGACAACGGTGGCCAACACCGACATCGCCAGGTCGAACAACTCGACCCGCACCCGGGTCTCCCCGACTTCGGCGCCGACGACGTATCCGAAGGCCGGCGCGACCCGCAGCAGCACCCGCGGCCGGCCGCCGTCGGACTCGACCGAGCCGGCCTCCTCGACGATGCCTTCGTCCAGCAGTTCGCCGACCAGGTTGCTCACGCTGGCCGCGCTCAGCGACGTCTCGCGGCCGAGCTCGTAGCGACTCAGTGGACCCTGCCGATAGATGCTGGTCAGGATCACCGACCGGTTGGACCGCCGCATGTCGCGCACAGTCGTCCGGCGTCCGTCCATGGTGTTCTCGACCCGCCCTCTGCAACGCGCTGCCGGGCCACCACGGCGGCCCCTGACATCGATCTCCCCAGAAGTCCATCATGCCGCAGCGCCGGGCCGGAAGGCTTGAGCAAAACCGCGCGGCGGACTTCTTACTAATCGTGAACTTAGCCCTGTTTCGTTATCGCGTCGTGATTGACGTGACCTGGCCCACTCCGCTTCACTCTACGGAACCGCTTCCGAAACCGGTTCCGAACACGGCGTTCACGAAGCGGCAACATCCGCCCCGCACCACCCCGACCGCCCGAGGGGAGCTGTGAATGTCGATCACGATCGCCGATGTGGCGGCTCGTGCCGGAGTCAGCAAGACGACGGTCTCGCGGGTTCTGAACGGCAAGGGCGAACTGGACCTGCGCACCGCCGAGCGGGTCCGCCAGGTGATCGCCGAACTCGGGTACGTGCCGAGCGCCCGGGCCGTCGGCCTGGCCCGCGGCCGGACCCGGATCGTCGGCATGCTGGTGCCCTCGCTCACCTGGCCCTGGATGGGCGAGGTGCTCCAGGGTGCCGTCGACGTGGTCGAGACCGAGGGCTACGGCCTGCTGCTGTTCACCTGCAACCGCGGTGAGGAGTCGATGCAGCAGTTCGCCTCGCAGGTCTCGGCGCAGTCCTTCGACGGCCTGCTGGTGATCGAGCCCGAAGGCACGCTGTCCTACATCGAGCAGTTGCACTCGCGTGGCCTGCCCGTCGTCCTGATCGACGACCGGGCCAAGCAACCGATGTTCCCGTCCGTCGCCACCACCAACCGGGCCGGAGGTGAGGCCGCCGCCCGGCACCTGCTGGAGCTCGGCCGCCGCCGCCCGCTGGTGATCACCGGCGTGGACTGGTTCGGCTGTACCCAGGAACGCCTGGACGGTTTCCGCGACACCTACGCGGCGGCCGGCCTCGAGCTGGACCCACGGCTCGTTTTCGAAGGCGACTTCACCCACGAAAGTGGACGCCGCGGCGTCCAGCAGGCACTCGAGGCCGGCACCAAGTTCGACGCGATCTTCGCGCACAACGACCTGTCCGCCGGCGGCGCCATCCAGGCCGTCCGGGAGACCGGCCGCAACGTGCCGAACGACGTGTCGGTGGTCGGTTTCGACGACATCCCCTACGCCCAGCACACCGAACCACCGCTGACCACGGTGCACCAGCCGATGCGCCAGATGGGGCAGACCGCGGCCCGGATGCTGATGGACTACTTCGGCGGCAAGCCGCTGCCGGACGTTCCCCAGGTGCTGCCCACGACGCTGATCGTGCGCAGTTCGACCGCCCCCGCCCGCCCCTCGTAACCGTCCGGTGGCGAGGTAGCTGCCCCTGCCTCGCCACCGGTCACCCCAGCGCCGATACCGATCCGTTAGGCCGTCCGCTCTTTCCATGAGAGCGCTTTCACGGCACGATGCGACCCCAAACGCACCACCCCGACAGTCATTCGACCGTCATCCGCCAGCAGTTGGACGAACACAGGAGGAACGATGCGAGCACGACGCTCAGTCGCGCTGGCCCTCGCGGGCCTGCTCGCGGCAGCACTGGCTGCCTGCAGTAACGGGGACACCAGCAACTCGAACGCGAGTACCGCCGGCACCTCCACGGTGCTCAACGTGGGCATGCCGAACGGCCCGCAGACCGAGAACCACAACCCGTTCCTCGGTTCGTCCTCGGGCGCCTCGCTCGGCTACCGGTGGATGATCTACGAGCCGCTGGTGATGGTGAACCCGCTCAAGCCGCAGGAGCCGGGCAAGCCGTGGCTGGCCACCGCGCACACCTGGTCCGACAACTTCAAGAAGCTGTCGTTCACCATCCGCGACGGGGTCAAGTGGTCCGACGGCAAGCCGATGACCGCCGAGGACGTGGCCTACTCCTTCGAGCTCCGCAAGGGCAACGAGGGCCTGAACCAGGACGCGATCCCGTACGGCACGATCACCCAGTCCGGCAACAAGGTCGACCTGACCTTCACCCGGTCGCAGTTCGTCAACCAGAACAAGATCCTCGGCGTCTTCGTGGTGCCCAAGCACCAGTGGTCCACGTTCAAGGACCCGAGCCAGGACACCGTCAAGGAGCCGATCGGCACCGGCCCGTACAAGCTGAAGTCGTTCACGCCGCAGACCACCACGCTGGAGGTCCGCAGCGAGTACTGGCAGGAGCTGCCGAAGGTCAAGGAACTGCGCTACACGTCGTACAACGACAACAACGCGCAGACCACCGCGCTGGCCAACGGCGCCTCGGAGTGGAGCTTCGTCTTCGTCCCGAACGTGAAGACGGTCTTCCAGGCCAAGGACGAGAAGAACCACAAGGTCTGGGCGCCGGGCACGCTGGGCATCCACGGTCTGTGGATCAACACCACCAAGAAGCCGTTCGACAACCCGGCGCTGCGTCGCGCGATGGACAAGGTGATCAACCGCGACGACATCTTCACCCAGGCCGAGGCCGGCTACTTCTACCCCAAGATCGAGTCCGTCACCGGCATCCCGACGCCCGCGGGTGAGTCGTTCATCGCGCCGGAGTTCAAGGACAAGAAGCACGTCGTGGACGTCGAGGGCGCCAAGGCCGAGCTGGCCGCGGCCGGCTTCAAGCTCGAGGGCGACACGCTGAAGGACCCGACCGGCAAGCCGGTCACGATCACGCTGACCGACCCGGCCGGCTGGTCCGACTACATCACCAGCCTGGAGATCATCAAGGACAACCTGTCCCAGATCGGGATCAAGGCGACCGTCGACAAGGCCAACCAGGACGCCTGGTTCAAGGCGTTCGACGAGGGCAACTTCGAGGCCGGCATGCACTGGACCAACGGTGGCGCCACGCCGTACGACATCTACCAGAACATCATGGACGGCAAGATCCTCAAGCCGATCGGCAAGGGTGGCGTCAGCGGCAACTACGGCCGTTACAACAACCCGGAGGCGACCAAGGCGCTGGACGCCTACGCCAACGCGGCCGACGACGCGGCCCGCACGGCGGCGCTGAACACGCTGCAGAAGATCATGGTCGACCAGATGCCGATCATCCCGACCGGCGCCTCGAACATCGGCGCCCTGTACAGCACGAAGAACTGGGTCGGCTGGCCCGACGAGTCCAACCCGTACGGGCCGTCGCAGCCGACGCAGCAGACCGCGCTGCAGATCGTCCTGGCCCTGAAGCCCGCAGGGGCCTGACAACCCACCGCGGCCGGGAGCTCTCCACCTGGAGCTCCCGGCCGCGGTCCGGCGTGCCGATCCAGCGAGGAGTCAGTGATGACGGCGACCGAAGCAGCACCGACCACCGACGACGTGGTCCTCGAGGCAGAGAACCTCACCAAACACTTCCCCGTACGCCGGGGCCTGCGCGACGTGTTCACCCGCGGCCGGTACGCCGTGCACGCGGTGGACGACGTCCACCTGACACTGCGCCGCGGGCGGGTCACCGCCCTGGTCGGCGAGTCCGGCTCCGGCAAGTCCACCGTCGCCCGGTTGATGGCGCAGCTGTACAAGCGCACCGACGGCGACATCCGGCTGCACGGCGAGTCGATCACCGTGAACGGCGGCCGCGCGTTCCGCGCCTACTGCCGCCGCGTGCAGATGATCTTCCAGGACCCGTTCGCCTCGCTGAACCCGGTGCACACCGTGCGCTACCACCTGACCCGCGCGCTGAAGATCCACGGCCGCGCGGGCAACGGCAGCGCCGAACTCGAGCAGAACCTGAAGGACCTGCTGCTCCGGGTCCAGCTGACCCCGCCGGAGCGCTACCTGGACAAGTTCCCGCACGAGCTGTCCGGCGGCCAGCGCCAGCGGGTGTCGATCGCCCGCGCGCTCGGCGCCAATCCCGAGGTGCTGCTGGCCGACGAACCGGTCTCGATGCTCGACGTGTCCATCCGGCTCGGCGTACTGAACCTGCTGCGGGACCTCAAGGTTCGCCTCAACCTGGCCATCCTCTACATCACCCACGACATCGCGTCGGCCCGGTACTTCGCCGACGAGACCCTGGTGATGTACGCCGGCCGGATGGTGGAGGGCGGCGACTCCGAGACCGTCACCCAGCACCCGGCCCACCCCTACACCCGGCTGCTGATCGAGAGCGCTCCGGACCCCGACCGGCTGGACCGGGTCGGTGACGCCAAGGACGCGCCCGAGGACGAAGCCGGAGGTGAGCCGCCGAGCCTGATCGCGCCGCCGACCGGGTGCCGGTTCCACCCGCGCTGCGTGTACGCGATGCCGAAGTGCTCCACCGACCTGCCGCCCCGGTTCGAGCTGCCGGTGGTCGACAGCGGCCAGGCGCACTGGGCGGCCTGCTGGCTCTACGAGGAAGGAGCGGCGAAGTGAAGTTCCTGCTGCAACGGATCGCCTTCTACCTGTTCACCGCCTGGGCGGCGATCACGATCAACTTCTTCATCCCGCGGATGATCCCCGGCGACCCGGTCACCTCGCTGATCAACAAGTTCCAGGGCCAGATGAGCACCGAGGCGATCAACTCGCTGTACGTGCTGTTCGGCCTGGACAAGAACGCGAGCCTGTGGAGCCAGTACGTCGACTACTGGGGTCAGGTGTTCCGCGGCGACCTCGGGCTGTCGTTCACGTTCTTCCCGACCCCGGTCTCCGACATCCTCGGCCAGAGCCTGCCGTGGACGATCGCGCTGGTCGGCATCACCACGTTCGTCAGCTTCGTGATCGGCACCGGCCTCGGCGTACTGGCCGGCTGGCGGCGCGGGTCCTGGCTGGACGGCCTGCTCCCGGTGACCACGTTCCTGTCCTCGATCCCGTACTTCTGGCTCGGCCTGATCGCGATCACGCTGCTGGCCGGCTCGGGCAGCTTCTTCCCGTCGTCCGGTGGTTACGAGCCGGGTCTGGTGCCGTCGTGGAACGGCGAGTTCATCGGCAGCGCGATCCAGCACAGCCTGCTGCCGGCCATCACCATCCTGATCTCCTCGGTCAGCGGCTGGATCCTCAGCATGCGCAACATGATGGTCACCGTCGCGTCGGAGGACTACATCACGGTCGCGCACGCCAAGGGCCTGTCCGAGCGCCGGGTGATGCTCAGCTACGCCGCCCGTAACGCGCTGCTGCCGAACGTGTCCGGCTTCGCGCTGTCGCTCGGCTTCATCGTCGGCGGCACGCTGCTGGTGGAGATCGTGTTCTCCTACCCCGGCATCGGTTACAACCTGTTCCAGGCCGTCGGCGCGAAGGACTACCCGCTGATGCAGGGCGTCTTCCTGGTGATCACGATCTCGGTGCTGGTCGCCAACCTGATCGCCGACATCGCGTACCTGCTGCTCGACCCGCGCACCCGCAAGGAGGGCTGACCGATGTCCGCACCTGCCAGCACCATCACCGCGGTCACCCCGGAGGGACCCGAAGTCGAGGCCGTGCCGGCCAAGCGTCAGCGGCTCCGGTTCGTCGCGAACGGGAAGGCGGCCACCGGCCTGGTCGTGCTCGCGTTCTTCTGCCTGATCGCGATCATCGGGCCGTGGATCGCGCCGTACGACCCGTCCGCGCGCAGCGCCGACCTGCTGCAGCCGCCGTCGGGCCAGCACTGGTTCGGCACCACCCATCTGGGTCAGGACATCTTTTCCCAGATCCTGGTCGGCACCCGCGGCGTGATGTTCGTCGGCCTGCTGGCCGGCATCGTCGCGACCGCGCTGTCGGTGCTGATCGGCGTCAGCTCGGGCTTTCTCGGCGGCGCGGCCGACGAGGGTCTGTCCGCGCTGTCCAACGTCTTCCTGGTGATCCCGGCGCTGCCGCTGATCATCATCGTCGCCTCCACGATTCCCGGCGCGGGTGACCTGATGGTTGCCTTGGTCATCGGTCTGACCTCGTGGGCCTGGGGAGCTCGAGTACTCCGGGCGCAGACGCTCTCGTTGCGCCGGCGCGACTACGTCGAGGCCGCCCGGGCGACCGGTGAGAGCACCTGGCGCATCATCACCGTGGAGATCCTGCCGAACCTGACCGCGATCATCGCGTCCGGTTTCGTCGGCACGGTGATCTTCGCGGTGATGTCGGAGATCACCCTGGCCTTCATCGGCATCTCGACGATCTCGGAGTGGAACTGGGGCACGATCCTGTTCTGGGCGCAGAGCCAGCAGGCGCTCGCGCAGGGCGCGTGGTGGTGGTTTGTGCCGGCCGGCCTGGCGATCGCCGTTTTGGGCACCGCGTTGTCGCTGATCAACTTCGGCATCGACGAGTTCGTCAGCCCCCGGCTGCGCAACAGCGGCCACACCCGGGTGAAGACCAAGGACGGCCGCACGGTCCGGATGAAGGTCGGGTTCACCCCGGTGCTGAACACCACTGGCAAGAGTGCCCCGGTCACGCCGGTGGTCCACGTCGACGAGGCGAAGGGAACGGTCTCATGAAGGCCCCCGTCCTGGAGATCAAGAACTTCAACGTGGACTACGGTCTCGGCGACCAGGCCGTCCGTGCGGTCCGCGACGTGACGCTGACCCTGCACCGCGGCGAGGTGCTCGGCCTGGCCGGCGAGAGCGGGTCCGGCAAGTCCACCCTCGCGTACGGCGTGACGCGGCTGCTCCCGCCGCCCGGCGTGATCAGCGGCGGCTCGGTGGTCTACCACCCGCCCGGCGATCAGCCGTACGACGTGATGGCGCTGTCCCCGGCCGAGTTGCGCAAGTTCCGCTGGGCCGAGACGTCGATCGTGTTCCAGGGCGCGATGAACTCGCTCAACCCGGTGCACAAGGTCTCGACCCAGATGCTCGACGTGATCCGCGCGCACGAGCCGCAGCTCAGCCAGGAGGCGCGGGTCGCCCGGGCCAAGGAGATGCTCAAGCTGGTCGGCATCTCGGCCGACCGGATGGACGCCTATCCGCACCAGCTGTCCGGCGGTATGCGGCAGCGGGTGATGATCGGCATGGCGCTCGTGCTCGAGCCGCAGATCGTGATCATGGACGAGCCGACCACCGCGCTCGACGTGGTCATGCAGCGCCAGATCCTGGCCCAGCTGGTCGAGCTGCGTGAGCGGCTCGGATTCTCGGTGCTGTTCATCACCCACGACCTGTCGCTGCTGGTCGAGTTCTCCGACCGGATCGCGATCATGTACGGCGGCCGGATCGTCGAGGAGGCGAAGTCGGCCGATCTGTACAAGGACTCCCTGCACCCGTACAGCGAAGGACTGCTGAAGTCCTTCCCGGCGCTGCGCGGCCCGCGCCGGGAGCTGAGCGGAATCCCGGGTTCGCCGCCCGACCTGCGCGGTATGCCCACCGGCTGCGCGTTCCACCCGCGCTGCCCGCACGCGTTCGACCGCTGCTCGACGGAGATCCCCGTCCTCGGCGTCCCGGAGGCCAGGAACGACCCGAGCCGCTCGGTGGCCTGCTGGCTGCCCGGTCGCGTTCCTGTCGCCTAACTTCTTCCCCGAAGGGAGTCAGTACGGCCTACCGCGCCCGCCCACCGGCTGGGCGCGGGACGCCGCACGTCCACCATGAACACATCTGCTGCCCCCACCACCACCTCCGAGGCGGATCTGATCGCGCGGCTGCCGGCCGGTTTCCGCTGGGGTGTCGCCACCTCGGCGTACCAGATCGAAGGCGCGGTCGACGTCGACGGCCGGACCCCGTCGATCTGGGACACCTTCTGCCGGGTCCCGGGCGCGGTGCACAACGGCGACAACGGTGACGTCGCCTGCGAGCACTACACCCGGATGCCGTCGGACGTTGCTTTGATCAAGGACCTGGGCCTGGACACCTACCGGTTCTCGGTGTCCTGGACGCGGGTCCAGCCGCACGGCACCGGCGGGGTCAACCCGGCCGGGATCGCGTTCTACGACCGACTGGTCGACGAGCTGCTTGCCCAGGGCATCGACCCGTGGGTGACGCTGTACCACTGGGACCTGCCGCAGGAGCTGGAGGACGCCGGCGGCTGGCCGGTGCGCGACACGGCGTACCGGTTCGCGGATTACTCGATGCTGGTGTTCGACGCGCTGAGCGACCGGGTCGACACCTGGACGACGCTGAACGAGCCTTGGTGTTCGGCGATGCTCGGGTACGCGTACGGCGCGCACGCTCCCGGTAAGCAGGACTACCCGGCCGCCGTCGCCGCAGTCCACCACCTGCTGCTCGGCCACGGCCTGGCCACCGAGCGGATGCGGGAAGCGGCTCCGCGCAAGCTCGACATCGGCATCACGCTGAACGCCGCCACGGCGTACCCGGCCTCGGACTTGGAGCCTGACCTCGAAGCTGCTCGCCGGGCCGACGGGATGGGTGCGCGGCTGTACCTGGATCCGCTCGTGCACGGCCGCTACCCCGCCGACGTGATCGCCGACCTCGCTCAGCAGGGCATCTCGCTGCCGGTCGAGGACGGTGATCTGGCCACGATCTCGGCGCCGATCGATGTCCTGGGCATCAACTACTACTTCAGCCAGAAGTTCACCGGCTTCGCCGAGGACGGCAGCACGGTCGACGCTGCCGGCCTGCCGATCAGCCGCACCCTGCCGCTGGACCGGCCGCGCACCGCGATGGACTGGGAGATCGTGCCGGAGGGCTTCACGGATCTGCTGGTGCGGATCAGCCAGGACTACCCGGGACTGCCGATGGTGATCACCGAGAACGGCGCCGCCTTCGACGACGTCCCCGATGATTCGGGGTTTGTCGCCGACGAGGGGCGTACGGCGTACTTCACCTCGCATCTGGCAGCCGTCGCGACGGCGATCGAGCAGGGTGCTGACATCCGGGGCTACTTGGCGTGGTCGTTGCTCGACAACTTCGAGTGGGCCTACGGGTACGAGAAGCGCTTCGGGATCGTGCGGGTGGACTACGAGACCCAGGCGCGGATTCCGAAGCAGTCGGCGCTGTATCTCAAGGAGCTGGCCGAGCAGCATCGGGCGCGCTGAGTTTGTGGCGGAGCCCGCGTCCTCTGGCGGTGGACGCGGGCTCCTGGCGCCCTCAGCTGCGGGAAGGGCCTTGCGGGCCGCCCAGAGCTGACCGTCCGCTGAGGTCTCGCAGCGCCGGCCGATCTCCACCACCGATCAAGCACCGAGTCCGCCGACAGCTCCCGCCTGGAGCCGGCGCCCCGCAGCCTCCGGAAGTGTTCGCTCCGGTTCATCCCGCCGAGTAGGTCACTGCTTCGACTATCGACGGCACTCGTGACGCAGCGTGGACTTCAGATGATCTCGAGTGCTGAGAGCAAGACGAGCACCCAGGCCGCGCCCCCAAGCACGATCAGTCCGGCGCGGAGGACGCGATGAGCTCGTAGCCAGCGGTCGGCTCGTCCGTCGTACAGACTTCGCGGGGCCACCACCGCCGTCAACAGAAGAGCTGCCATCACCGTGTTGACGATCAGGTCGACCGGATCCCGCAGGTTCAACGAGTCCCACGCGAAGAGGACGAAGGCCAGGCCGGCGCCCATCCGCATCCACGTCGGAGGGCGCCGTTGGTGGCGCGGTCGGTTGGTCACCGCCCCATTCTGGTCGTCCTTGTCCGCCGGTACGCGAGCGGGCTATCCTCGGGACGTGCCGCGGGTCAGCGGTGCAGGGGTCAGGGTCTGGTGGGCCCGCAGGTAGTCGACGAAGGTTTCGTGGTCGGTGTTGTTGCGGACGGCATCGGTTGCGGACCTGAAGGCGGGATAGCCGTCCGCGCCGATGACGGTGTACGCGAGGGCGGCGACCCGGTACGTCCGGCTGGGGTCGAGCGCCGCACCGTTGATGGTGACGTCCGCCGGGGCGACTCGATCGCCGACCGGGCGGCGGGCGTCGTAGGTGTAGCGGACGTTCCCCGAGACCGCGAGCGGTGCGAACTTCACCGAGCCGTCCGCCTGCGTCTGCCACTGCTGTTCCAGTACGGCGTCCAGTTGCGCACCCGTCAGGCTGACTGTGAGCACCGGGTTGCCATAGCCGTACGCGTCCCAGGACTCGCCGAGCATGACCCGGCCGGGAGCGTCCCCCGGCTTGTTGCTAGCAGCAACCAGTAGGTCGCCGCGAAGGGCCGTGCTTCCGACGGCCGGCTTGGCCGCGACGAGCCCGAGGTCGGCGTGACCGTCCTGCCGCGCGGTCCACAGGTGCACGTCGGCAATCAGATCGGCGAAGGTGCTTTCACCGGCGGAGTTGGCGGCGCGCGTGAAGTCGCCTGTCACCTGTGCGAGCGGTTCGGCATACTTGCGTTCCCCTGCGGCAGTCCAGTAGTCGACGATCCTCTGGATCTTCGGGTCGGGCGCGACGTCCCGCGTGACCGCGTGGTTCACCGAGGTCGTCGCGGACCGCAGCACCTCACCGGTCCGCCGGTCCAGGCGCAGGTTGATCTCGTTGATCAGCCGCCCGTGGTTCGCGGCCTCGACAACCGGCCGCGGATTCCCGGCCGGGTCCGGCAGCATGCAGTTGAACGCGGCGTGCCAGTGACCGGTCACGATCGCGTCGATCGACGGACTCACCCGGCGGGCGAGGTCGATCGCGGGACCGCTCGGGTTCACGCAGTTGTCGTACGTCGCGGAGGCGTCGGTCCCGCCGTCGTGCAGGTTCAGCACGATCGCCTTCACCCCGCGCCGGCTCAGCTCGGCCGCAGCGGCGTCGGTTGCCGCGACCGGGTCCAGCGCCCGCAGTTCCGGCTGGTACGACGTGGAGCCCACCGGGGTGTCCGGCACCGTCATGCCGATGAACCCGACCGGGTACGCGCGCCCGTGGTCGCGCACCCACCGAATCGTGTACGGCGCGACGATCGTCCGGCCCTTCGCGTCGACGATGTTCGCGGACTGGAACTCGAAGTCGGCGCCGCGGAACCGCCGCCCGGTCGAGTCCGTGAAGCAGCTGTCGACCCCGACCGTGCCGAAGCACTTGCCCTTCTGCATGTGATCCACCAGGAAGCTTTTCGACACATCGAGCTCGTGGTTGCCCACCGACGAGAACTCCACCCCGAGCGCGTTGAGCACCTCGACGGTCGGCTCGTCCGCATGCGCGTCGACCTCGAACGGCCAGCCGGAGAAGTTGTCCCCGTCGGTGAAGAAGATCGAGTTCGCGTGCCCGGAACGGATTCGCCGCAGATGCGTCGCGAGGTACGCCGCTCCGCCGACGGTGATCGCCTTCCCGTCCGGGCCGGCGATCGTGCCGCCGTCCGCCGGGGAGGGCGGTCGCAGGTAGCCGTGGAAGTCGGTGATCGAGACCAGCTGGACGGGCACGGAGGTGGTCACCGCGTCCGCGGGCGGAGTGAGCGCCGTACCGGCCAGGGCGGCGGTCAGCAGAGTCGCCAACGGGCGAAAGATGCGCATAAGTGTCTCCTGTTGGGCGGGGGCAAGCACTTACCAGCAACAGGAGACTGCCTGAGATCGAACACAATGTCACTACCTGACGGCGCGTCAGCAAACTCCGCAGGAATCTGCCGAGGCGGGATCAGTAGCACTCCAGGAGAAAGAGCAGCAAGGGCTCGCCCTTCGAGTCCGCCCACCGGAAGCCCATCAAACAGAGACCGTCTTCGCCCGGCGGCAGTCCTTCGGGGGTGATGTAGTGGGGCTCCACGGTGGTGCGCCAGGACTTGAGCGGCGAGCTGGTGAACTCGCGCAAGCCGTCGGCTGCCAGCAGCATCGGAAGGTACGGGTGCTCTTGCAGCAGCCGCTCGACGTCTGCCGGGTCCAGCCACTCGTCGCTCTGCTCGGTGAACACCGTCCCGTCGGAGGCGAGGATCTCGTCACCGTGCAGCTTGTTCGTCAGGAATCTGTACCGGATCGAGTCGATCGTGCGGCTCGACAGAAAGTTCACCAGCTCAGCTGCCACTGGTCTCCTGCTCCCTTCGGCGGCGCGCCCGGCGGCGGAGGTAGTTCTTCAGTTCCGCAGCCACCAGCCACGCGATGATGAGGAGCACGATGGCTGCTCGCCAAGGAACGATCCGGCCGTCGGAGCTGACGAGAAACCAGACTCCCATCGCTATTCCGGGCGTCCTGATCACCCACAGAATCTGCGGCTTGTGTTCGTCCACCCACGCATCAACGCGCCTGCGACGGCTGTCTTGCGCGGTCACCCTGGTTGCCCCCCTTGCCCCTTCACAACGCTCGGGGCTGAGAAGCATATACAGCTCATTCGCCGGCAAAACCCAGCCACCGGAGCGAGCGCCGGCGAGCGGAGGGGCGGCGTGGGGAATAACCCTCCCCACCATTCACCATGAGTTGAAACTCTGATCAAATGGACCCAGTGGTGGCCGGTGTTCCCGCGAAGTCACCGGCCACCACCCTCACAAACACAACGAAGGGGCAGACCAGCCTCGGTCTGCCCCTTCGCGGACGGATCAGCAGGTGGCGGTCGGAGCCGCCCAGTCGGCGCGGTCGTTGTAGCCGCCGTCGCCGGCGTCACCGACCACCAGGTCGAGCACCCGGACGCCGGTCAGGTCGACGTCGACCTGCTTCGGGTTGTCCCGGTCGACGACTCCGCTGTCGTACAGAACCTTGCCGTCGCCAACGACCTGGAAGGTCGAGGTGCCGCCGTCAGGACCGACGTTCCGGACCGCGTCGTCGATCCCGACGGTCGCGGTCAGGCGGCTGCACTGCTGCCCGACGTAGTACCGGACCAGCGACGGCGACGCGACGCCGATGCCCGTCGGGTACGTCTGGCCGGTCAGGCTGATCGGCGATCCGCCACCGACGGCCTCGTCGACGGTCGGCGACATCCAGCCGCTGGTCGCGGTGATCCACGGGTGGTGCGACAGCGCCGCGCTGCCGGTCGGCGGCTCCGGCGCGACCACGACCGGCGACACGGTGGTCTGCTGCTGCACGCCGTACCCGATCGCCTCGTACGACGTACGCCCGGTCAGCGTCGCGTTGCCCGTCGGGGCGCCGGCCGGCAGCTTCACCGTGAAGGCGAAGGTCGTCTGCTGACCCGGCGCGAGCAAGGTCGGGGCCTTCGTCAACGGCTTGACCGTCCAGCCGGTGCCACCGGCAAGTGTCACGGCCGGCTTCAGCACCGGCAGCAACCCGTCGTTGCGAACAGCAACCTCGACCCGAAGCTCGTCTCCACCGGCAACAACCGGCGCAACACCCTCGGGCTGGGCAGCCCTACCGACCCTCGTCACCGCCGGAATCCCCGCGGTGACGTGCGGGACACCCGGCAGACCAGTGGCCGGCGAGACCCGGAACAGCGCCGTCCCGTGCGCGGGCACGGCGGCGCTGATCGTGCCGGCGCTCTCGGTGACCTTGTTGCTCCAGGCGTTCTTCAGCGTGAAGCGGCCGCCGCTCAGCCCGACCTCACGCGCTGTGGTGGTGAGCGTCTTCGCGCTGTCGCCGCGGTTCAGCAGGACCACCGCGCGGCTGCCGTCGGCGAGACGCTTGACCCACGTCTCTGTCGTCCCGGCAGGGCCGACCCGGACGGCTTGCACGACTGCGGGGTCCTGGTTGATCGCGAGGACGTCGGGGTCGGTCAGGGTCGCGATCGAGGTGTTGCTCAGCTTGCGGACGTCGCTGCCGATGACCAGCGGCGCGGCGGCCACGGCCCACAGCGTCATCTGGGTGCGGAACTCCTCGTCGGACATGCCCAGCTCCGGCGCGAGGTAGTCGGGATCGTTGAACGCCCCCGGCCGGACGACCTCGGGATGCCGCGCGTTCGCGTCGTAGTTGCGCAGGACGTCCTTGTACTTGATGTCGAACACGAAGCCGACATCGGTGTAGGTCCGCCACGACTGCGCGATCTCCGGCGCGTAGGTCCAGGAGTTGATCGACTGCTGCGACTCGGGGTAGTCGCCCCAGTCCGGCGAGGTGACCGGGTTGCAGAGGTTGAAGATGATCGGGCGCTTGCTCGCGTTGTTGCGCAGCGCCTTGGCGAACTCGGTGAACGCCGTCTTCGGGTCGAGATCGGCGGCGATCCCGCACAGGAAGTCGACCTTGACCGCGTCGAAGCCCCAGGCCGCGAACTGGTCGGCGTCGCGCTGGTAGTACCCGCCGCCGCTGCCGAGGCCGCACTTGCCCGGGATGAACGGACCGGCGTCGGTGTAGATGCCGGCCTTCAGGCCCTTGCCGTGGATGTAGTCGACCAGCGACCTGAGGCCGCTGGGGAACTTGGCCGGGTTGGCCACCAGGTCGCCCTCGGGACTGCGGGACTGGTCGGCCTGCCAGCCGCCGTCGAGCCAGACGATGTCGTAGCCGGCCTTGGCCAGGCCTCGGCTGACGAGAGTGTCGGCGACGGATTTGATGGTGTCCTCGGTGAAGTCGCCACCGAGACCGAAGTAGGTGTTCCAGCCCTGGTACGGCGTCGGGCTGAGCACCGGGGCCGCGGGCGCTGCCGCGGCCGGAACGGTTGCGGTCACCAGTGACGCGGACACCAGGGCCGCCGTCAGGAGACCGCCGAGCAAGGCGGAAAGTCGTTTCACGCTGTTTCCTTTGCTGCCGTGGATGTGACGGGCGGGTCAGCCGACGGGGTCGACGACCAGGCAGTGCGAGCCGGCGTCGCCGGGGCTGACGCCGACTTCCAGCAGGTAGCTCCCCGGGAGGACTTCTTCGCCCACCCGGTAGTTCTGGTGTGGGTCGAGACCCACGAGCGGAACCCGGCGTGGCCGGGTCGGCAGGGTGCCGCGGACGTTGCCGTCGCCGGTGTTCCACAGGAACACGACCGAGCGATCCGCACCGACGTACTGGACTCCCCCGTCAAGCCAGTGCACGGTGCCGTGAGCAATCACCTCACGGATCTCGCGATACTGCAGAACGTGGCGCCGGGCAACGGCCAACTGCTCGTCGGTCCACCGCGACAGGTCCGCCCCGATTCCGAGCCCACCGGCCATCGCGACGTGGAAGCGGAAGTCGAGTGATCGCTCCCGGCCGTCGTGGGTGCCTTCGGCATCGGTCACCCACGAACTCATCAGGTGCGGCGAGTAGCCGGTCAGGAAGCCGCGCTGGATCTTCAGCCGGTCCAGCGGCGCGGTGTTGTCGCTCGGCCAGAGCGTGTCGACCCGCGCCGCCATGCCGAGGTCGACGCGCGCGCCACCGCCCGCGCAGCCCTCGACGAACACCCGCGGATGCTGCTCGCGCAGCCGGTCGAGAATCGTGTAGAGATTGCCGACCGCCAGGCCGTCGAGGTCACGCCGCCGGTCGCCCGCGTCGAGCCGAGCCCGGTTCGCGTCCCACTTCAGATAGGTGATGTCGTACGCCGTGAGCAGCCGGTCCAACGACGACCAGATCCACTCGGCGACGTCGTCGCGGCTGAGATCGAGCAGCCACTGGTTCCGGATCTGCACCGGCTCGCGTCCCGGCGTCCGCAGTACCCACTCGGGATGCTCGGCCGCCAGCTCGGACGACGGACTGATCGCCTCGGGCTCGACCCACAGCCCGAAGTCCAGGCCGAGCTCACCCAGGTCGGCGATGAACGCGTCGAGCCCGGCGGGGAAGGCGGCCGGATCGACTTCCCAGTCCCCCAGCCCGGACTTGTCGTCGACCCGGCCGGTGAACCAACCGTCGTCGACCACGAACAGCTCGGCCCCGACCGACGCGGCTCGCTGCGCCAGCTCCAGCTGGTGCTCGGCCCGAATGTCGAACTCCGTCGCGAACCACGAGTTGTAGAGCACCCGCCGCGGCAGCTCCCGCGCGAACGAGCGTTGATAGGCGTGGAAGACCCGCGCGAGCCCGTCCGGCCCGGCGGTGCTGCAGCCGCCGACGGCCACCGGGGAGACCCAGGACGCCCCTGGACGGAGGGAGAGGCCGAAGCTGGACGGAGCCCGGCCTGCTTGGATCCGGGTCTGCCCGGTGGTGTCGACGTCCGCGCTCAGGCGCCAGTCTCCGGACCACGCCAGCTGGACGCCGTACGTGGTGCCGTCCGGAGCTGCGGCGTCGGCTGCGGACAGGAAGGGTGAGTACGAGTGGCCGGTGATGCCCTGCCGGCTGTCGACGGTGAACCGCCCGCGCCGCAGAGTGATCGACTCCTGCTGGAACTCGCTGTTCCATTCACCCCACAGCGACCGGATCACCGCACCGTGGGACGTCGGGATGACGAATCCTGCCGAGTCGTGCTCGTGCAGCGTCAACTCGTCAAGGCCGTCGTTGTGCACGGCAACCCACCGCTCGACCACATCAAGATCAGCCGGCATCCGATAGTGCAGCACCACGCGTACCGACCGCAGGGCGTCCGCGAACGTGAGCTCGAGCCGGTCCTCGTCCTGGACCGCACCGACGAAAACCGGTCGGCACTCGTCGCTTCCGTCCGGCCCGCTCACGACCAGCTCGGTCGGACTCGTGTACCGAACACCCCGTACGGCGTACTCGAGCGGCTCCACGTCGGCCCGCGGCAGGAAGTGCTCGGTGCCGACCGGTTCGGTCAGCGACGGGCCGTCGGCAACGGCCTGCGGGCCCCAGGCAACGAGCGAGGCCCACTGACCGTGCTCCGGCACGCCGACCACGTACGCCGTACTGGCGCCACGTAGCGTCCAGCGCTTCACTTGACCGCTCCGATCGCCAGCCCACCGACGAAGTGCTTCTGGAACTTGAGGAACACCGCGACCGTCGGCACCGCCGCGATCACCGTGCCGGCCGCGATCACGTTCCACGAGGACACGAACAGGCCCTGCAACCCGAGCAGCGCGGGCGTCACCGGCATCTTGTCGCCGGAGCGGATCACCGTGATCGACCAGAGCAGGTCGTTGAAGATCCAGGTGAACGACAGCGCGCCGAGCGCGGCCAGCGCCGGCCGGGTCAGCGGCAGGATCACGCTCGCGAAGATCTTGCCCGGGCCCGCGCCGTCGATCGTCGCGGCCTCCTGGATCTCCTTCGGCAGATCACGCATGAACCCGTGCAGCACGAAGGTGTAGAAGCCCAACCCGAATCCGACGTGCACGGCGATCAGCGCGATCAACGTGTCGTAGTAGCCGATCAGCTCGACGAACCGCGAGATCGGGATCAGCAGGATCTGCGGCGGCAGCAGGTTGCCCATCAGCATCAGCAACAGCACCGTCCGCCGGAACGGGATGTTGTACCGCGCCAGCCCGTACGCCGCGATCGAGGCCAGCCCGAGACTCAGCAGCACGGCCGGGATCGTCACCAGCAGACTGTTGACCAGGGCCCGGAACTCGTCGGCGTCCTGCCAGGCCTGCACGTAGGTCGAGAACGTGAACGAGTGCGGCAGCGAACCCAGCCCGTTGGCCGCGACGTCGTCGAAGCTGCGGAACGAGATCACCACCACCCACAGGATCGGCGCGACCCACAGGAACGAGACCAGTCCCATCGCCAGGTGGTAGCCGCCGGTCTTCAGGCGATTGCTCATGTCTCCTCCCGGAAGGCACGGATCAGGTAGCCGAGAATGACGGCGAGCGCGAGCAGGAAGATCACCACGGCGATCGCGGAGGCGTAGCCGAGCTGGGTGGACTGGAACGCGGTCGAGTACATGTAGGTGCTGAGCAGCTCCGAGGAGTGGTACGGGCCGCCCTTGGTCATCGACCAGACGATGTCGAACGACCGCAGCGAGTCGATCACGATCACCGACAGCACGACCGAGTTCACGCCCTTGAGCTGCGGAATCGTCACGTACCGGGTGCGCTGCAAGGCCGACGCGCCGTCCATCCGGGCGGCTTCGTACAGCGCCGGGTCGACGGCCTTGAGGCCGGCCAGGTAGAGCACCATCACGTAGCCGATCTGCCGCCACAGCGCGGGCACGATCACGGCGTACAGGGCCGTGTCGGGGTCGGCCAGCCACGGGCGCACGAGGTCGCCCAGACCGACGCCGCGCAGGACCGAGTCGACCAGGCCGTCGGGCTGGTAGAACACGCGCCAGATCAGCGCGGTGACAACCAGCGAGAAGACGACCGGCGTGAACAGGGCGGCGCGGTAGATGCCGACGCCGCGGCGTTCCTTCTGCAGCAGCAGCGCCATGCCGAAGCCGCCGGCCACACTCAGCCCGCCGAAGAGCACCAGCCAGATCGCGGTGTTCTTCAGCGCGGTCCGGAAGATCGGGTCCGACACCATGTCCCCGAAGTTGCCGAAGCCGACGAACGTCGGGGCGGACAGGCCGTCCCAGTTCGTCAGTGACAGCCAGAAGCCCTGCAGGGCGGGCCAGAACACCCAGACCGCCTCGACCGCGAACGGCACGAAGACGAAGGCGAGGATCAGCGGCGAGACCCGCGGGGACCGGCGCTTGGCCGATCCCGCGCGCGTCTTCACCTCGATGGCTGAAGCAGTCACGCCTGGAAGACCTTGCTCGCTGCGGCCTGCCAGTCCTCGAGGATCTGGTCGATCTGGTCCGGCTTGTCCAGGAACTTGGTCAGCGCCGCGTCGGCGGTGGGCTGCAGCGCGTCGCTGGAGTCACGGTTGAAGAACTGGGTCAGCTCAGCCGCGCTGTTCACCATCGCCTTGCCCTTGGCGACCAGCGGGGTGTCCGCGGCCTTGCCGTCGGGGTTGGCCGGGATCGCCGTACCGGAGGAGTTCTGCACGTACAGCTCCTGCGCCTCGGGCGTGGCCAGGTAGGTGAGGAACTTCTTGACCGCTTCGGGATCCTTCGCCTTCTTGCTGGCGAAGTAGCCGTCGGTCGGCGCCTCCTCGGCGACCGGCACCTTCGGATCGATGATCGGGAACTGGAAGAAGTCGATGTCGTCGAGCGCGTCCTTCGGGGCGCTGTCGGCGAAGAACGTGCCGATCAGGAACATCCCGGTCTTGCCGCCGAGCAGCGCCGAGGTCGCCTCCTGGAACGGGAACGACTTGCCCTTCGGGTCGAAGTACGGCAGCACCTCGCGCCACTTGGTGAAGACCGCCTTCACCTTCGGGTCGGTGAAGTCGCCCTTGCCGGCCAGCAGGTCGCGGTGGAACGGCGCGCCGTTGATCCGGATGTTCAGGTAGTCGAACCAGGCCGACGCGACCCACGGGGTGTCGCCCAGACCGATGCCGATCGGCGGGATGCCCTGGGCCTGGATCTTCTCGCACACCTGGACGAACTCGGCCCAGGTCTTCGGCGGGGTGACGCCCCACTTGGCGAAGTTCGACTTGCGGTAGAACATGCCCCACCAGTAGTAGCTGGTCGGGACGAAGATCTTCGCCCCGGCCGCGCTGGTCGACAGCGTCTGCATCGACTTGGGGTAGTTGCCCATCGAGTCCCAGACACTGGTGACGTCGAGCAGCAGGTCCTTCTCGGCGTAGGAGTTCGCCACCGAGCCGGCGTACCAGGTGTAGACGTCCGGTGGGTTGGCCGAGGTCAGGTACGTCGGCAGCTGGGTGCGGAAGATCTCCGAGGCGACCGTGTTCAGCTTCACCGTGCCGCCGCCGGTCTTGTTGTAGGCCTCGACCAGCTTCTCCATCGCGGCCTTGGCCTGCTCCGCCGACAGGTTCGACTGCAGCGCGATCTCGCCGGTGGCCGAGCCGCCACCGCCACCGCTGCTCGTGGTCGAGGTGGCGCACCCGGGAACCAGGGCCGCGGCCCCGAGTGCTCCGAGGCCTTTGAGGAACGTGCGCCGATCAGGTGCCATCACTGCTCCAGTGCCATGAGTGGTCCGTTGGTGTTGCGGACGATCTTGCGGCCGAGAGCTTCGGAGTGTCAATATTAATTCGTAAATTACGAGCAAATCGCTTGACGTGACCCGGTGCTCACGATCAACTGAGGACTCGTCATCGTGGGAAGGGACAGCTGCGTGCGCGTGATCGTGGTGACCGGTGCCGCCACCGGGATCGGTGCGGCGTGCACCGAGCGGCTGCTCGCCGACGGCGACGCCGTCGTCCAGGTGGACATCCAGCCCTGCAAGGAGATCCCGGGTCGCGCCATCGCCGTCCTGGGCGACGTCTCCTCCCCCGACACCTGGGCCGAGGTGCTGTCCCGCGGACGCGACGAGCTCGGCCCGATCGGCGGCCTGGTCAGCAACGCGTACACCGTCGACGTTCAGCCGGCCCACCAACTCACCCCGGCCTCCTGGCAGCGACAGCTCGACGTCAACCTCACCGCCGCGTTCCTCGCCTTCAGGACCCTGTACGACGACCTCGCGGCCGCCCGCGGATCGGTGGTGCTGGTGTCGTCGGTGCACGCGGTCGCCGGCATCCCCGGCCACCCGGCGTACGCCGCGACCAAAGGCGCCCTGGTCTCGCTCGGCCGCCAGCTGGCGGTCGAGTACGGCGGCTCGATCCGGGTGAACACCGTGCTTCCGGGCCCGGTCGACACCGCGGCCTGGGACCGGGTCAGTGCCGAGGGCAAGGAACAGAGCGCGCGGGCGACCGCCGTCGGACGGCTCGGCCGGCCCGACGAGGTCGCGGCCGTGGTCGCCTTCCTGCTGTCGGAGCAGGCATCGTTCGTGACCGCGGCGACGCTGGCGGTCGACGGCGGCTGGTCCGCGGTCAAGGACTCGGCGTGACAGCGGTGAGCGGGATCTGCGCGGGTACAAGAACACGGGACAGGACCGCGGCACGCTGGATGGCGGACCGGACGGCGACGAGCAGCACAGTGATGGGGAGAGCGACGTGACGGGGATTCGACGAGGGACGTCGCGAGGTCTGCACGGGCAGATCGTCGAGGTGATGGCACAGCGCATCCTGTCGGGACAGATCCCCGAAGGCGCGACGATCAACGTGCCCGACCTGCAGGCCGATCTCGGCGTCAGCCTGACCGCCGTCCGGGAGGCGCTGAAGGTGCTGACCGCCAAGGGACTGGTCGACGCGCGGCAGAAGCGCGGCACGTTCGTCCGCCCGCGCTCGGACTGGAACCTGCTGGACGCGGACATGATCCGCTGGCACTTCGACGACGACGTCCGGCCCGAGCTGCTCGAGGAGCTGCACGAGGTACGCGGCATCGTCGAACCGGCCGCTGCCCGGCTGGCCGCGATCCGGGCCGAGGAGTCAGACCTGGCCGCGCTCGACACGGCGCTGGCCGCGATGGCCTCGGCGACCGACGACCTGGCCGCGGTCCAGGCCGACCTCGCGTTCCACAAGGCCTTGCTGGCCGCGACCGGCAACGAGCTGCTGACCAAGATGGAGGTCATCATGGAGACCGGTCTGGCCGGCCGCGATCGGCTGGTGCACAAGGCGAAACCGTCCGACGATCCGGTGCCCAGTCACCAGCGGGTGGTCGAGGCGGTGCGGGCCGGTGATCCCGAGGGCGCCGAGCTGGCGATGCGGGAGCTGCTGGCCAAGGCGGCCGAGGACCTGTCGGACGTGCGCAGTACCGGCGTACGGACGTCGAAGACGCGGAGCCGCCGGTGAAGATCGAGCGGATCGAGACGTTCCTGGTCCCACCCCGGTGGCTGTTCTGCCGGGTCGAGACCAGCGACGGGGTCGTCGGCTGGGGTGAGCCGGTGGTCGAGGGCCGCGCCGAGGTGGTGCGGACGGCGATCGAGGTCCTGTCGGAGTACCTGATCGGCCAGGACCCGCTGCAGATCGAGCGGCACTGGCAGATCCTCAGCAAGGGCGGGTTCTACCGCGGCGGCCCGGTGCTGAGCAGCGCCGTCGCCGGACTCGACCACGCGTTGTGGGACATCGCCGGCAAGGTGTACGACGCTCCGGTGTCGTCGCTGCTCGGCGGCCGGGTCCGCGACCGGGCACGGGTGTACGCGTGGGTCGGCGGCGACGAGCCGGCCGAGATCGCGGACCAGGTGGCCGAGCAGGTCGCGGCCGGGATGACGGCCGTGAAGATGAACGCCAGCGGGCGGATCCAGCCGTCGCCGTCCCGGGCGGAGATCGCCGCGATCGTCGACCGGCTGGCCGCGGCGCGATCGGCGCTCGGAGACGAGCGGGACGTCGCGATCGACCTGCACGGCCGCGTCGGAGTCGCGGGCGCGCGCCGGATTCTGCGGGCGGTCGAGGACCAGCATCCGCTCTTCGTCGAGGAGCCGGTGCTGCCGGAGCACCTTCGTCACCTGCCGTCGATCGTGGACGGCACGACCGTGCCGATCGCTTTGGGAGAACGGCTCTACAGCCGCGCGGAGTTCCTGCCGCCCCTGGACGCCGGGGTCGCCGTGGTCCAGCCGGACGTGTCGCACGCGGGCGGCATCTCCGAGCTGCGGCGGATCGCGTCACTGGCCGAGACGCACGGCGCGCTGTTCGCGCCGCACTGCCCGCTCGGACCGATCTCCCTCGCCGCTTCGTTGCAGGTCTCGTTCGCGACGCCGAACTTCCTGATCCAGGAGCAGAGCCGCGGGATCCACTACAACGTCGCGAGCGACCTCACGGCGTACGTCGTGGATCCGGCGCCGTTCACGTGGGTCGACGGGCACGCGGAGTGGAATCCCCTGCCCGGGCTCGGCATCACGGTCGACGAGGCCGCCGTACGGGCTGCTGATCAGAAGGGGCATGCGTGGCGCAACCCGTCCTGGACACATGACGACGGTTCGTTCGCGGAATGGTGAGCGCGACGGTCGGCGTCGACCTCCGCGACGGTGGGCGGTGGACGTCCTTGCACCTGGGCGGGGCCGAGTGGCTGTGGGCCGGGCCCGGGCTCGTCTCGGGGCCGCGGACCGGGCGCGCGGTGTTCACCGACGCCGGCGGACTCGACGAGTGCTTTCCGACGGTCCGAGGGACTCCTGATCACGGCGGTCTGTGGAATCAGGTGTGGACGGACGACGGCGAGTGGGACGCGGTGCGCTGGGACGACGTAGTGCTGCGACGACGGATGAACGGCGGCACTCGCCCGGACGCCGCACCATTGGCTGTCCCGCGCGCCGACACCGGTGCGGTCTGGGCCGACTACGAGCTGACCGCTCCCCCGGGCTACCAGTTCGTGTGGGCGGCGCATGCGCTGCTCGACTGCGCGGTCGGTGCTTCCGTCGACGTTCCGGACAAGACCGCTTGCCGTCTCTACCCGGACGAGGGTCCTTGGGTCGAGGGCGACTGGTCCTCGACGCTCAGCACCTACGGCCCTTCGGACGGGACCGCGGTCGGTGCCGTGCTCGTGGACTGCCCGTCGGCGACGGTGCGCGATCGTGGGATGGCGCTGACCTTCGAGCTGAGTTGCCCTGGGCAACCAGTGTCGACGGCCGTCTGGCGGAACCTGGAGGGCTTCCCCGCGGGAGCGCCGTACCGGAGTCTGGGCGTGGAACCGATGCTCGGCCGGGTGTTCGATCTGGCCGAGGCCGGACCGGGTGACGCGGCGGTCGTGCCGGACGGCGGACGGCTGACCTGGCGGCTGGTCGTGTCCGCCAGGCCGGCCTGATGTCAGCCGAGCGGCAGGTCGAGTACGGCGTTCGGTACGGCGGTGGAGTTGGTCGTGCGGATGCTGGTGAGTTCGGCGGCCGTGAGCGCACGCCGGTAGACGCGGACCTCGTCGAGCGCGCCGTCGAAGTGGTGCAGTCCGTCGAGCCGCTGGCCGACGTACATCCTGAACGGGCGAGCGGGGCTGATCGATCCGGTCGGCGCGGCGGTCGAGGCCACCTGCGTGCCGTCGACCCACAGGGACAGCGTTCCGGCCTTGCGCTGCAGGGCGACGTGGTGCCAGGCATTGTCGTTGTACGCCTTGGTGGAGGCGACCGCCGCGGTGCTGCCGTTGGTGGTGATCAGGCCGCGGATGCGTTGATCGGCCGGCTCCGCGCGCAGCCAGAACTGGGAGAACTCGTTCATCCCGTAGCCCCAGAAGATCGCCTGCGGTGCCGTGCTCGCGCCGTACCTGATCCAGCTCATCACGGTGAAGTCGCCGGCGCCGAGCGCCAGCGACTCGGCGTACGGGAGCTGGATCGCGTCGTCGATGCCGTCGAGGTCGCGGGCCTGACCGAACTTGCCCGCGACGCCGGTCGTGCCGCCGCGCAGATAGCTGTGATTGCCGAGCCCGGACACGTCCGGCGTCGTCGGGCCGGTCGCGCCGTCCGGGTGACCGATTTCGGACTCGGTGAACCGCGCGAACCGGATCTGGTCGCGGGCATCCACCGCGCCACCCTCGTACAGCAGGCCGATCTCTCCGGTGCCGAGCACGGTCAGGTCGGAGTACCCGGACCAGTCGCTGGTGATTCGAGTGCCCTGGGCAACGGTCTGCCAGGTCTTCCCCTCGTCGAAGGTGGACCGGATCGTCAGGTAGCGCCGCCGTTCCGGGTCGGCCGGGGCGGCGAAGAGGATGCGGTTGTACTTGGCGCCCTGATCGGTCGCCCGCAACCGGACGAGCGACCCCTGGACGGTCGGGGTGGTCAGCTCGGGGATCCGCGCGTACGGCGCGACGTAGGTCTGCCCGCCGTCGTTGCTGACAGCAAAAGCCCGGTTGTTGCCCGCGCTGCCGCCGTTGTTGCGGGCACCGGCATAGATGCTGCCGTCAACCCTCTCGACCACGCTGATCTCCTGCGGGATCAACCCGTCGGACCGCAGATCGGTCGCGCCCTTGTGCCAGGTCTCGCCGTGGTCGTCGCTGTAGACGAGCTGCCCGGCGTGCCGGCCGCCGACGTCGTAGTTCGTCCCGGCCACCAATCGTCCCTTGTGCGCGCCGCGGGTGAGCTGGATCCCGTGCACCGGTCCGGTCGCGTACCAGCCCCAGGCCGGGTCGTCGATCTGCCCGCCGATGCTGCGCGCCTTGCTGAACGTCAGCCCGTCGTCGTCGCTGAACTGCACGTACGGCGTCCGCGGGCGATCGGTCCCGGTGCCCGGGTCCATCGTCGTGAGCAGCACGATCCGGCCGGTCTCGTGGTCGACGATCGGTGTCGGGTTGCCGCGGGTCGCGACGGCGTTCGGGTCGGTGTCGGTGCCGGACAGGACGATCCTCTGCGGCGACCAGGTCCGGCCGTTGTCGGTGGACCGGCGCATCACCAGGTCGATCTCCTGGGAGTCGCCGCACCAGGTACGCCGGGCTTCGGCGAAGGCGAGCAGCGTGCCGGCCTTGGTCCGGACGATGGCGGGGATCCGGTAGCAGCCGTAGCCGGCTCCGCCTTTGTCGAAGAGCACGGTCTGCGTGATCGCGGCCGGTTGATCGGTCGCGGCCTGTTGATTGGTCGCGGCCTGTTGACCCGTCGCGGCCGTCGGGTCGGGCACGAACTGCCGGTTCGCCGAGGCCTGTGGCGCGGTTGGCGGCTGGAGGATCGCGGCCGCCGCAAGCAGCAGCACGATGGTGAGCAGGCGGAGGGATCTGGGCATGAGGTCCTGCCTTCCGGAAGCAAACGGAAAGTGAACAACGGGGCGGGTGCCAACGCAGGTAACTTTTCTCCAGTTATCTGACAACTGCAAGACCCTGGACCGGATCGACTAGCGTTCGAGCGTGGAGGAAGTCATGGACCTGCTGACCGAACTGAGCCGTCGCAAGGTGCTCGCGATCATTCGCGCGGACGGACCGGACCGTGCCCTCGCGTGCATCCGGACGCTGGTCGGCGCCGGGATCACCGCGCTCGAGGTCTCGCTGACCACGCCCGGCGCCGCCGAGGCGATCGCCAAGGCGCGGTCCGAATTCGACCCGCCGGTGCTGATCGGCGCCGGAACTGTCATCACCCCCGAGCAGGCCGACGAGGTCGCCGCCGCCCGTGCGGCCTTCACCGTCACCCCCGGGATCACCCCCGGCGCCCACCGCAGCGTGGAACTCGGCCTGCCGTTGCTGTGTGGCGCTCTGACCCCGACGGAGGTCGTCGCTGCCCTCGACCTGGGGGCGCTGGCGGTGAAGATCTTCCCGGCCAAGGTCTATGGCCCGGGCTACTTCCGCGAGCTCCGCGGGCCATTACCGAACGCCCCGCTGATCGCGGTGGGCGGCGTCGATGCGGCTGTCACTCCCGAGTACCTGGCCGCGGGTGCGCTCGCCGTGGGCGTCGGCTCCCCGCTGCTCGGCGACGCCGGCACCGGCGGCTCGTTGGAAGCCCTGGCCGGGCGCGCGAAGGAGTTCCTCCAGGCGGTCGCCGATGCCTGAGAACCAGCCGGGGGCCGGCGGACTGGAGGTGTTGACGCTCGGCGAGGCGATGGTCTCGATCCGGACGAAGGCCGCGCTGCGCCTCGGCGGTGAGGCACACCTGTCCGTCGCCGGCTCGGAGAGCAACGTCGCGATCGGGCTCGCCCGGCTGGGTCACCAGGCCGCCTGGATCGGTGCTGTCGGCAACGACGAGCCGGGCCGGTTGATCCAGCGGACCCTGCGCGCCGAAGGCGTCGACACGTCGTACATGCGATTCTCCGACACCGACTTCACCGGGTTCATCGCGTTCGACCAGCCGGCGCACGACATCACGCGGGTCAGCTACCATCGGCGCGGTTCGGCGGGGTCCACGCTGACGCCTGCCGAGTGCACGGCCGCGATCACGACCGCGATCCCGAAGCTGCTGCATCTCACCGGCATCACGCCCGCCGTGTCCGATACCGCCCGCGATGCGACCATCGCGGCCGCCGAAGCCGCCGCCGGGATCGGCGTACGGGTGTCGCTGGACGTCAACTACCGCGGCCGCCTCTGGTCCCGATCCGCCGCAGCTGATTGCCTGCGGCAACTTCTCCCTCAGGTGCGGACGGTCTTCGCCTCCGAGGACGAGCTCGACCTGCTCACCGACGCCACCGATCCGGTCGCCGCGCTGCTCGACGGCGGCGTCGAGGAAGTCGTCGTCACCGCCGGCGGCAAGGGCGCCTGGTCGCACTCCAGCGCCGGCAGCCTCCACCAGCCGGCCCTCCAGGTCACCGTCGTCGACAGCATCGGCGCCGGCGACGCCTTCGTCTCCGGCTACCTCTCCGCCACTCTCGACGACCTCTCCCCCGAAGCCCGCCTCACCCGCGCCGCGACGTCAGGAGCCTTCTGCGTCGGCGCGTACGGCGACTGGGAGTCCCTGCCGACCCGCGACGACCTCACGCTCATCAGCCACGCCCACGGCACCGCGTTGCGCTGACCGTCCGGCGAAACCCTCGGACAACTCCTGGAGACCTCGGACAGGTCAGAGGTTGTCCGAGGTCCCGACGAGGTCTTCAAGGGCGCGGTGCCGGCGTCGGCAGGGGTCGCGCCGCTTGGGGCTGCAGGCCATCCAGGGTCAGCGCCAGATACCGCCGCCAAAGGTCCGGGGACTCCGGCAGCATCGGCGCTGCCGTCTGGTAGACGCCGGTCATCAGCAGCATCAGGTCCTGCCCGGTGACGTCGTCCCGTACGACGCCCGCGCGGCGCGCGCGATCGACCAGCGCCTCGACCGCTGACTCGAGCCGCTCGATCTTGCCCCGCACGAGCGGGTGACGCCGTACCGACGCACCCGCGGCGACGTCGCAGAACGCCTGGTTGTGGACCTGCAGATCGATCCCCGCGGTCATGAACTCGCGCAGCGCCGCCGCGGGATCGTTGGCGGTCAGCAGCTTCTCCGTGGTCACGATCAGGTCGTCGAGCATCTCGTCGACGATCGCCGCGACCAGGTCGTCCTTGCTCGCGAAGTGCCGGAACACGGTGCCCTTGCCGAGCCCCGCGGCCTGGGCGACATCCGCCACCGAGGCCTCGGTCCCACGCTCGGCGAACACCGCCCGCGCCGCCGACAGCAGCAGCGCACGGCTCCGGACAGCGTCCGCCCGCAGGGGCCGGTCGGTTCCTTCGGTCGCGTTCACAGCCGCCAGCATACCTAAGTTGACCACCCGGTCCGGTTGAGTGCTACGGTGGAAAACGGACCACCCGGTCAGGTTAGTACTCAGAGAGGAATTCCCATGCAGTCACTGGAAGGCAAGGTCGCGCTCGTCACCGGAGCCTCGTCCGGCATCGGCGCCGCGGTCGCCGTCGCGCTGGCGAACGCCGGAGCTCGCGTCGCGGCGGGCGCACGGCGTACCGATCGACTCGCCGAACTCGCTTCTCGCGTCGCCGAGACAGCCGCGGGCGAGATCCTGCCGGTGAAGCTCGACGTCGCGGACGAGCAGTCCGTCCGGGACGCCGTCGCCACCACCGTCGAGCACTTCGGCCGCCTCGACGTGGTGGTCAGCAACGCCGGCGTGATGCTCGTCGGCCCGGTCCAGGCCGCTGACACCGCGGAGTGGACGCGCATGGTGAACACCAATCTGCTCGGCAGCATGTACGTCGCGCACGCCACGCTGCCGTACCTGCTGGAAAGCAAGGGCACGCTCGTCCAGACGTCCTCGACCGCGGGCCGCTTGTCTTCCGCCGGCGGCGCCGCCTATTCCGCCACCAAGTTCGGCATCAACGCCTTCGCCGAGGCCCTGCGCCAGGAGGTCACCACCCAAGGCGTCCGCGTTGTGCTGATCGAACCCGGAATGGTCGACACCGAACTCGCCACTCACGTCACCGACCCGACGATGCAGGCGATGGCCGCCCAGCTCTACGCCTCGGTCCGCACCCTCGCCCCCGAAGACATCGCGCAGGCCGTCCTGTACGCCGTCACGCAGCCCGACCATGTCGCCGTCAACGAACTGCTCATCCGCCCCACCGACCAGGTCGCCTGATTCACCGCCGCCGGGTGCGTGGTCCGGCGAGGACGATTGTCATGGCCGCCGCCGCCTGCTCGCCCAGCCGGTCGACGGCATGCACGGCAGCGACCACTTCGGCGTGCTCGCCGACCTCGGCGGCTGAGCCGCGGGCGCCAGTACGGCGTACCGGCGCCCGCGGTCAGATCAGCGCGGCCTGCGCCTCGATCTCCTGCTGCGGGTCGAGCGGCAGGACGATCTTGAAGACCGTGTTGCCCGGCTCGGACTCGACGCGCAGGTCGCCGTGGTGCTTCTTGACCACGATGCGCCAGGAAATGTCCAGGCCGAGGCCGGTGCCTTCACCGATCGGCTTGGTGGTGAAGAACGGCTCGAAGATCCGGCGGCGGATCTCCGGCGGGATGCCGGGGCCGGTGTCGCCGATCTCGACCACGGCGTACGCGCCGTCGCGGCGGGTGCGCAGGGTCAGCGTGCCGGAGCCGTTCATCGCGCTGACCGCGTTGTCGATGATGTTGGTCCAGACCTGGTTCAGCTCCGCGGCGTACGCCGGGATCGCGGGCAGGTCGGGATCGAAGTCCTTGACCACCTCGATGCCCTGCAGCTTGCCCGACATCATCACCAGCGTCGACTTGATCAGCTCGCGCAGGTCGACCACCTGGAACGGCGCCCGGTCGATCTGCGAGTACTGCTTCGCGGCGCCGACCAGCGTCGAGATCCGGGTCACCGAGTCGTCGATCTCGTTCATCAGCGACTCGGTGTCGATCGTGTACATCAACCAGCGCACCGCGCCTTCCAGGTACGCCGGTCCGACGGCGGTCAGCACGTCCTCCATCCACGGCACGTCCAGGCCGGCCGCGGCCAGCACCGGCGCGACGTCCCAACTGGCCTGGACGCCGTGGTCGTCGAGCCAGTCCGACAAGGTGTCCTCGGCGTCGGACAGTTCCAGCGGCGAGACCTCCTTGCCGACGGTCTTGGCCAGCCGCTCGACCGCGGACTCCTGCAGCTCGACGATCTGGTGCAGCTTGGTCGCGTCAAGGGTGCCGTCGGCAAGCATCGCGAGCTTGGAACGCATCCCGGCGACCCGCTGCCGCAGCGTCGCCGACGCCCGGACGGCGGCCGCGGCCGGGTTGTTGAGTTCGTGGGTCAGCCCGGCCGACAGCGAGCCGAGGGCCAGCAGCCGCTCGCGCTCGCCCATCGTCTCGTTGGTCCGCCGCATGCCCTGGACGAACCCGTCGATCAGGTGCACCGCCATCGGGAACCACTGGTTCATCATCGTGGCCATCGTCTCCGCGGTGATCACGAAGAACGTCGACGGCTCGAGCACCCGCATGGTCGCGTTGTAGGCCTTGCGCTCGTCGGCGCCGAGGAAAGCGGTCACCGCACCGGCGTACACGCCACGCTGAGTGCTGCGGTTGATCTCCACCTCTTCGCCGTGCGACAGCTTGCACATCCGCAGCCCACCGGTCAGCAGGATGTAGCAGCAGGCCGCCTCGTCGCCCTCGGTGAAGACGACGCCGTCCTCGTACGACTCGACGGTGCCCTCACGGGCCAGCCAGCCCAGCTGCTCGTCGGTCAGGCTCTCGAACAGGAACAGCGTGCGCAGTTCGTCGATACTGATCCGCCGCGGCTCGCTCGTCACGGTCTCGGCGGCGCTCATCGGCCGGTCTCCTCGTTCACAACATCTCCAGGTATCGGTGCACCAGGGTCACGGCCATGGCTCCGTCGCCGACCGCCGAGGCGACCCGCTTGACCGACTCGGCCCGGACGTCGCCCGCCGCGAAGACGCCCGGCATCGACGTCTCCAAGTGGTACGGCTCCCGCTCCAGCGCCCAGCCCGGTGGCTTGCCGCGCAGGTCCGGACCGGTCAGCACGAAGCCGCGGTCGTCGCGCAGCAGGTCGCCCGGCAGCCAGTCGGTCCGGGGTGCGGCGCCGATGAACACGAACATCCACTCCGTGTCCACCTCCCGCGTCTCGCCGGTCGTGCTGTTCTGCAGGGTCAGCCGCTCCAGGTGCTCCGACCCCTTGCAGGACACCACCTGCGTACAGGTGTGCACCTCGATGTTGTCGATGGCGTCGATCTGGTTGATCAGGTACGACGACATGGTCGCCTCGAGCGACGGACCTCTCACCAGCATATGCACGCGCTTGGCATGGTTGCTGAAGTAGACCGCGGCCTGACCGGCGGAGTTCGCCCCGCCGATGATGTAGACCTCCTGGCCGGCACAGCTCGGGCCCTCGGTGGTCGCCGAGCCGTAGTAGATGCCGCGGCCGCACAGCTCGTCGACGCCCGGCGCCTGCAGAGTCCGGTACGAGACGCCGGTCGCCAGGATCACCGAGTGGGCTGAGATCTCGCTGCCGTCGGAGAACTTCAGCCGCCGGGCGGAGCCGAGCGTGTCGAGCCCGACCACCTGGCGGGCGGTCAGCAGTTCGGCGCCGAACCGCTGCGCCTGCCGCCGGGCCCGGTCGGTCAGCTGGGCCCCGGACACGCCGTCGGGGAAGCCGAGGTAGTTCTCGATCCGGCTGGACTGGCCGGCCTGACCACCGGTGGCCAACTGCTCGACCAGCACGGTCCGCAGGCCCTCGCTCGCGCCGTACACGGCCGCGCCGAGCCCCGCGGGCCCGCCGCCGACCACGACCAGGTCGTAGAAGTTCTCCGCCGGCGCGGTGGACAGCCCGACCTTCGCGGCCAGGTCGGCCTCGCTCGGCGCGACCATGACCGTGCCGTCCGGGGTGATCACGACCGGCAGCGTGGAGCCGTCGACACCGGCGGCTTCGAGCAGCCGCTTGCTCTCGTCGTCGTCCACGCCGTACCAGCGGTAGGGCACGGCGTTGCGGGCTAGGAAGTCGCGCGCCGCGAACGACGGCGCGGACCAGCGATGGCCGATCACCCGGGTCTCGTCGGTGGACGGCTCCGGGGTCGACCGCCACAGCTCCAGCATCGAGTCGACGACCGGGTAGAGCTTCTCCTCCGGCGGGTTCCACGGCTTGAGCAGGTAGTGGTCGAGGTCGACCACGTTGATCGCCTGGATCGCGGCGTCGGTGTCGGCGTACGCCGTCAGCAGCACCCGGCGGGCGAGCGGGAACAGGTCCATCGCCTGCTCCAGGAACTCGATCCCGGTCATCTGCGGCATCCGGTAGTCGGCCAGCAGCAGCGCGACCGGCTCACCGCGCAGCTTGAGCTCGCGCAACGCGTCCAGCGCCTGCGGACCGGTCTCGGCCCGGACGATCCGGTGCTGCTCGCCGTACCGGCGGCGAAGATCGCGGGCAATCGACCGGGACACCCCCGGATCGTCGTCCACGGTGATGATCACCGGGCGGGAAGTCGACGCTGTCATGGCTCTTTCATACCAGCGCCCGGCCAACTACGGGAGCGATTCCTCCACAGGCTGACCGGGCGCCCCGATCACGGGAGGGCCGCGAGGTACGGCGCGTGGCTGTTCTGGAACTCCCAGTTGTAGTAGCGGTCCCAGTTGATCGACCAGGTCATCAGGCCGCGGAACGACGGGCTGGCGCCGCCGCGCAGGGTGTAGCCGCCGCAGTTCTGGCCTTTGACGAGGCAGTCGAGGGCTTGGTGGACGGCTGCGGGGGCGGTGTAGCCGTTGCCGGCGCTGACGGCGGCGGGGAGGCCGAAGGCGATCTGGTCCTGGCGTAGACCGGGGAAGGTGTGGCCGGTGTTCGCGACCGGGAAGCCGGCCTTGATCATGTCGGTCATCGCGATGTGGAAGTCGGCGCCGCCCATCGTGTGGTACTGGTTGTCGAGGCCCATCACCGGGCCGGAGTTGTAGTCCTGGACGTGCAGGACGGTGAGCGCGTCGCGCAACGCGTGGATGACCGGGAGGTACGAGCCGGTCCGGTTGTCGCCGCCGCTCGAGCCGCCGTAGTGCTGGTAGCCGACCTGGACGAAGAAGGTCTCCGGCGCCATCGTCAGCACGAAGCCCGCGCCGTACTTGGCCTTGAGCGTCTTCAGAGCCGAGATCAGGTTCACGATCACCGGGGTGGTCGGGTTGCGGAAGTCGGTGTCGCCGGGGTTGAGATACAGCGAGTGGCCTTCGAAGTCGATGTCCAGGCCGTCCAAACCCCAGCGGTCGATGATCGCGCTGACCGAGCTGACGAAGGCGTCGCGGGCCGCCGTACTGGTGAGCTGGACCTGGCCGTTGGCGCCGCCGATCGAGATCAGCACCTTCTTGCCGGCCGCCTGCTTGGCCTTGATCGCGGCCAGGAACTCGGCGTCGCTCTCGACGTTCGGGCACTCCGCGACCGGGCAGCGGTTGAACCGGATGTCGCCCGACGTCACCGAGGTCGGCTCGCCGAAGGACAGGTTGATGATGTTCCACGCCGCCGGTACGTCGGCCATTCGGACGTAGCCGGAGCCGTTGGCGAAGCTGGCGTGCAGGTAGCCGATCAGCGCGTGCTTGGGCAGCCCCGTACTGGTGCAGCCGGACGTAGTTGCCGAGGTCACCGGCGACTTGGCCGACTCGCCGTTGCTGTTGTACGCGGCAACCGAATAGCTGTGACTCGTGCACGCGCCGAGGCCGTCGACCGTCGTACTGGTGCCGGTGACGGTCTTCACGACGCTGGAGCCCTCGTAGACCCGGTAGCCCGTCACCGTGCCGGTGGAAGCTCCCCAGCTCAACCCGATCGAGCTGTTGGTCGTGCCGGTCACCGAGGGAGCGCCGGGGACACTCGGCGCTCCCTGCGTCGGCGGGTTGCCACCAGGACCGTCCAGGTTCACGTCGTCCGCCTGGTACGCCGGCTGGCCGTACCAGCCGTGCAGGTAGATCTGCGCCGAGGTCTGCGACGCGGACGTGGTGAAGGAGACGGTCAGCTGCGTGTAGCTGCTCGCCGACGGCGTCCAGGTAGAAGCGCCGCCGGTCACGCCCAGGTAGACGTAGGACCCACGGACCCAGGCCGACAGCGTGTACGCCGTACTGGGCTGGACCGCAACGGTCTGGCTGCACCGGGCGAGGTCCGAGCTGGTCACTGCTCCGTTGAGCGCGTGGCTGCCGGTCCGGACCGGACTGGAGACCACCGAGCCGCCGGAGCAGGTCCAGCCGCTCAGCGAGCCGCTCTCGAAGCCGGGATTGATCAGCAGGTTCGCCGCCTGAGCCGGAGAGGCGACGGTCACCAATCCGGTGACGACGAGCAGTAGCGCGGCCAGCAACCGTGAACGCATGAACGGACCTCCAGGGGGCGGGTCCATTCAGTAGAGAGGTTTCGAAACTCCGGGTCAAGGCACCGAGGTGTCGGCTTACCGACGCTGTCCGGAAGCCGACGCGTCGCTGGCAGTTTCCCGTCACTGGCTAGATGAGGCCAAAACCGTGTGTTCCCACCACCGAGTTGGGAAGCTCTTCGCCGACCAAGCCGCACCCTTGGAGGCCTTGAGTGAACCACCTGTCCCTGCGTCGACGGACCGCCCTCACAGCGGCCGCCGTCCTGAGCCTGACCGCTTTCGCGGCACCCGCCGGCAACGCGGCGATCCCCGAGCCGCCGCCCGGCTCGCCACCCACCTCCGGACTCGTGGCGAAGCTGCCCGCGTTCGTCCCGGGCAAGTACGTCGTCACGCTGGCCGAGAAGCCGCTGGCGACGTACCAGGGCGGTGTGGCCGGGCTGAAGGCCACCAAGCCGGCCAAGGGCCGCAAGGTGGACACCGGCAGCACCGACGGGCAGCGCTACCGCAATTACCTGACCGGCCGGCACCAGCAGGTCGCCGCCAAGGTCGGTGCGAAGGTCACCCGAAACTACTCGACCGCGCTCAACGCGTTCGTCGCCGACCTGACCGGCCAGCAGGCCGCGCAGCTCAGCACGACCGCAGGTGTGGTGTCGGTGGTCCCGGACCAGCTCCGGCAGGCCCTGGACGACAAGAAGCCCGCCGACTTCCTCAAGCTGTCCGGCAGTCAGGGTGTGTGGAAGAAGCTCGGTGGCCAGGCGGACGCCGGCCAGGGCGTCGTGGTCGGCATCGTCGACACCGGGATCTGGCCGGAAAGCGCCTCACTGTCCGGACCGAAGCTCGGCACCAAGGCGACGCCCGGCGACCCGTACCGGCCCTACCGCTCGGGCACGACCACGATCATGCACAAGGCCGACGGCAACACCTTCACCGGACAGTGCGCCACCGGCGAGGACTTCACCGCCGACCTGTGCAACACCAAGCTGATCAGCGCCCGGTACTTCGGTGACGCCTGGCTGGGCATGGTGCCGCCGGAGGGCCGCGAGGACTACGTGTCGCCGCGCGACGGCAACGGTCACGGCACTCACACCGCGACCACGGCGGCCGGCAGGTACGGCGTCGACGTGGCCGAGGGCGGCATCAACTTCGGCACCGCCTCCGGCGTCGCCCCGGCCGCCAAGATCGCCGTCTACAAGGCCCTGTGGGAAGGCAAGGACGGCGTCAACTCCGGCGGCGCGACCTCCGACATCCTGGCCGCGATCGAGCAGGCCGTCGCCGACGGCGTCGACGTGATCAACTACTCGGTCGGCTCGATCTTCGAGTCCAGCCACACCGACCCGGTCCAGCTGGCCTTCCTGTCCGCCGCGTCGGCCGGGATCTTCGTCTCCGCCGCCGGCGGCAACTCCGGCCCGGACGCCTCGACGCTGGACAACACCTCCCCGTGGGTCACCACCGTCGGCGCCAGCACGGTCGCGCCGTACGCCGCAACTGTTGCACTGGGCAACGGCCAGAAGTTCGCCGGGGTCAGCACCACGCTGGGCCGACAGAGCGCCACGGTCGGCCTGCTCAACGGTCCCCGCGCCAAGCTCGAGGGCGTCACCGACTACGACGCGCTGAACTGCCTGCCGAACACGCTCGACCCGGCCAAGACCGCCGGCAAGATCGTCGTCTGCGAGCGCGGCGTCGGTGCCCGGGTCGACAAGTCGGCCGAGGTGAAGCGGGCCGGCGGCATCGGCATGGTCCTGCTCAACCTGTTCCACCAGGACGCGCTGGGCGACTCCCACACCGTCCCGACCGTGCACCTGGACGCTCCGGACTCGCTGACCGTCAAGGCGTACGCCGCCACGGACACGGCCACCGCGCAGCTCGTGCCGGGCAACACCAGCGGCGTCAGCACGCCGTACCCGCAGATGGCCGAGTTCTCCTCGCGCGGCCCGTCGTTGTCGAGCAACGGCAATTTGCTGAAGCCCGACCTGGCAGCACCCGGTGTCAACGTGCTCGCCGCGGTCGCGCCGCCCACCAACGGCGGTCAGAGCTACGCCTTCTACTCCGGTACGTCGATGGCCGCGCCGCACGTCGCCGGCCTGGCCGCGCTCTACCTGGGCAAGCACCCGGACTGGTCGCCGATGGCGGTCAAGTCGGCGCTGATGACCACCACCAGCGACGTCCTGGGACCTGACGGCAAGCTCGACCCGAATCCGTTCGCCCGGGGCGCCGGTGAGGTGCAGCCGTCGAAGATGCTGGACCCGGGCCTGGTCTACGACTCCGGTGACGCGGACTGGCTCGGCTACCTGGAGGGCAGCGGCATCTCCACCGGTACCGGCGCTCCCTCGATCGACCCCAGCGACTACAACGCCCCGTCGATCGCCGTCGGCCAGCTGGTCGGCACGCAGACCATCACCCGCCGGGTCACAGCCGTCACGCCGGGCCTGTACCGCGCGACCGTTTCGGTGCCGGGCATGAAGGCCGTCGTCTCGCCGTCCATCCTGACCTTCAGCGAGGCCGGCCAGACCAAGACCTTCACGGTGAAGCTGACCCAGGACACCGCCACCTCCAACCAGACCACCAGCGGCTGGCTGACCTGGCAGGGCGCGAACGCCTCGGTCCGCAGCCCGATCGTCGTCGTACCGACCTCCACACTGGCTCCCACCGAGGTGTCCGGCTCCGGTGCGTCCGGCAGCGTGTCCTTCGAGGCCACGTCGGGCACGGCCGGCTCACCGCTGCTGGGCTACGGCATGGTGTCGGCACCGTCCGTGCGGGGTGCCGTCGCCGCCGGTACGCCGGACGCGGAGCTGCCGAACTACCCGGTGACCGCCACGGCGAGCACCAAGGCGATCCAGTGGAACGTCAAGGCCACCGACCCGAACGCCAGTATCTGGATGGTGCTCTACAAGGTGGTCAACGGCGAGATGCAACTGCTGTCCTTCCAGGGCAACGGCTCCAGCCAGGCCAGCGCCTCGGTGGCAGCACCGACGCCGGGTGTCTGGGGCGTGCTGACCATCACCCTCAGCAACCCGCCCGGCGCCTCCACCACGGAGTACGGCATCCAGACCAACGTGGTGACGGCCGACTCGGGCCGGGCGCTCAGTGTCACGCCGGGTCAGGCGCCTGTGGCCGCCAAGCCGTTCCCCGTGACGGCGTCGTGGGCCGGTGTCCCGACCGACCGGCGCTCCACCGGGTACATCGAGTACCCGAACGGGGTGGGCACGGTCGTGACCGTCAACTGATCACCTGAACGCAGCAGTGGCGGGCCGGGTCTGTTCGACCGGCCCGCCACTGTTTTCACCGCCAGGTGCTGCGATCAGCCCGGCCGCCCGGCACCGGCTCGAACACGACCTCGTCCTCCGGTACGGCGGCGCCGGACTTGTCGACGAAACCGACCGAGATGAGTTCACCGGTCCGGGTGTCGCGCCGGCGCACGGTCGGCCCTTCGGCCGGCGGGACGTGCTCGTCACCCCACTGCTGCAACGCGGCCAGCACGATCTTCAGGTCCTGGCCGGCCTGCGTCAGGTGGTACGACGACCTGGCGCGCTCCCCGGCGTCCCGGTACTCGCGCTTTTCCAGGATGCCCGCGTCGACCAACGTGGCCAGGCGACTGGTCAGGATGTTCGGCGCGATGCCGAGCACGTCGCGGAACTCGGCGAACCTGGTGGCGCCGACATGCGCTTCGCGCAGGATCAGGAAGGCCCAGCGGTCGCCGACGATGTTCACCGTTCGGGCGATCGAGCAGTGCGGCTCGGTGGTGGCCTTCGTCTGCGTCATCTCAACTCCTGTGCAACGCCGGGGCGACGCCCACGACCGTGAGCACGAGCAGCCCCAGGGAACCGATCAGGATCGTGCCGAGCAGCAGCGCCGTGCTCAGGCCCGAGGCCGTCGCCACGATACCCAGCGTCAGCGCGATGGCGCCCTGCAGGACATAGGCGACCAGGTAGACCGCGGCAACCGTCCCGCCTCGGTGGTGAGCCGGGGCGTGCGCGTTGATCAGGCCGAGGCCTCCGGAGAACAGCAGACCGTACGCCACACCGCTCAGCCCGGTGGTGACGAGGAAGACCGGCAGGGAGTGCGCCTGGGCCGAGTACTCGAGCAGGGCCAGGCCGACCAGCGTGATGACGGCACCGACCAGCACCAGCTGGCGGGGCGGGAAGCGGCGGGCGAGGATCGCGGTCACGCCGATCATCACCGAGGTGATCGACAGGATCAGGCCGATGGTGAAGATGTTCGAGGTGCCGATCAGCTGCTGGGCGATCTCGGCTCCCAGCGCCAAGAACACCGAACCGAACGCGTACGCCGTGGTCACGGCCGCGGCGGCGCCGGCGTACAGGACCCGGATGCCTTTCGGTACGACGATCGGACGCGGGCGCCACTTGCCGCGGCTCTCGTCCCTGGTGTGCGGGGGTAGCCGCCAGACGAAGCCGAGCACGACGACGAGCACGCCGAGCAGCACCCAGAAGTCCAGGTGCAGCGGGAGCGGGGCGTACTGGACCAGGCCGCCGCCGACGATCGTGGCCAGGGCCAGACCGGCCGCGGTCGACGCGGTGACGACCGAGGAGGCGCGGGAGGCCCGGCCTTCGGCGCTGAACTCGACCGCTGCCGCGGTGGCCGCCGTCAGGGCGAGACCGACACCGGCGCCCATCAGCGCGCGGCCGGCGTACACCCAGCCGACCGAGGGGGCGACGGCGAAGAGCAGGACTCCGAGCAGCATGGCGCCGACGCCGTACAGCATCGTGGCACGGCGGCCGATGTAGTCGGAGACCTGACCGAAGACGAGGAGGAAGGCCACCAGGACCACCGGGTAGACCGCGAAGATCGCGGTGGTGGCGGTCGGCGACAGCATCCACGTGGAGGCGTAGAGCGGGTACGTCGTGGTCGGCGCCGCGCTGGTCCACAGACTGACCGCCGCAACGGCGGCTGCCGTCCAGAAGCTGGCCCGGCGACTCAGGGCCCGGGTTTTCCTGTGGCGCGCGATGGCGACCGGAAGTTGAAGAGTGCTCATGCTGATCTGAACACCTGAGTAGCGAAATGCTATCCAGCTGGTCGGGTGATCTCCGTCACGCTGCTCAGAGCCAGCGGCGGCGGGCTGCCTGAACGCCGGCCTGGAACCGGTCTGGGCGCCGAGCGACTCCATCAGCGCGCGAACCCGGCGCTGCGTCGTCCGGGGGCTGATCCGGAGCCGGCGGCTGATCATGTCGTCGGTCGCGCCGCCGGCCAGCAGCAGGAGCACGTCACGGTCGTGCGGCCGCAGACCGGCGAAGTCACCGTCGAACGGCAGCGCCGGCATCGGGACCGCCAGCGCCCAGAGCATCTCGAACGTCGCGATCAGTCCGTCCAGCAGCCCCGACGACCGGATCAGCCGATGCTGCTCCGACGGCGACCGCTTGGTCAGCCCGATCAGCGCGGTGTCGTCGTCGCCCACCGCCATCTTCAGCGGCACCTGCGCGAGCACGCGGCTGCGTTCCCCTGCGGTCTGTAGCTCGGGCAGGACCCCCATGATGTCCTCGCTCTCGAACACCTCGGTGCCGTAGATCGCCCGATAGGTCACCCCCGCGTGCAGCCGCTCCAGCTCCAGCGCCTGCTGCGTCGACGGCGGCGTCACGTACGGCGGGCGGTCCAGCACCCGGACCTCACGGGTCGCGTTCTCCTGCAGCTGCTCGTAGGCCCGCAGCAGGGTCGGCCCGTCCTCGATGAGCTCCACCTGGTTGCCGCTGAGCACCGGCTTGCCCCGGGCGCCCCGCAGCTCGTCGGCCACGCTGCGCAGCCGAGCCAGCTGGGTGTCGAGCTCGTCGAGCGGATCGGCGCTGGTCGCCGGCTGCGCCGGCCCCTCCACTTCTCCCTGCACCGCCACACTCCCGATATCGTGCACGATCGATCGAACAGCTCAGAGTAAACCGCGGCCCCGCCGCCCGGCAGCGGCGTCTCGTCACAACCCGCACTGCAGGCAGGGCCACCATTGCACGCACCGCACGCAGCGCCCGTCCGCGCCGGGAGCGGGCAGGTACGGGCCCGGCCGCCCAACCGGTCGCTCCGCCGGTCGCTCCGCCGGCTCGTCCGTACGCCGCTCCGCTGCCTCGCCCGTACGCCGCTCCGTTGGCTCGTCGCGGGCCCGTTGTGTCGCCCGTCCCTCGCTCCACCGCACCTCGGTACTGCCGTCCCGGCCGTGCCCGGCGAGCAACGCGTCCAGTCCGCCCGACCACACCGAGACAGCGGTCCCCTGCCCACACCACCGCACGGCCACCACCCCATCCGCCCACAGCACCCCTTCCGCCACCGCGCCACCACCGTCGGACCGCACCAGCCAGAAGGCGCGCGGCGGCCCCTGCTGCGTCATCCCCTGTCGGTCCACACCAGCAAGCTTCACCACCGGTCACTTGCCCTACCAGGTGTGATCTGTGGGCTCTCCAAACAGCCCACAGCCACCAGCCACTCGTTGGGGCTGCGTGGGAGCCACTGCCCCACTTTCTGTCGGTAGGCCCTTGTAGCGTTCCAGACACGCACCGCAACCACCGGGCGTGAGCAGTGGGGGGGGAGGACCTGTGGCTGAGGCAGCACTGGAACCGTTCGGCGTCCAGCTGAGGAGGTGCCGCCAGGCAGCCGCCCTGAGTCTGCGCCAGCTCGCAACCCGGGTCGGCTACGACCACAGCTACCTGTCCCAGGTCGAGCGAGGCCGCCGCCCGGGCTCCGCCCACCTGGCCCGCCTCTGCGACCGCGAGCTCGGCACCACCGGCACCCTGACCCAGGCCTTCGACCGGTTGCACCGTCCAGCACCCGAGCCCGGCGCCGGAGCGCACCTGGACACGACCTCCGGCGGCCTGGGCGCACCGTCCGGCGACTCCGGCGGGGAGTTCGGCGCAGCCGCGTCCGCCCGCCTCGGCGCGACGCCCGTCGACCTCCGCGCGACGCCCGTCGACGGCTTCGCCTCGTCGGGCGCGGACCTGCTGGAGGCTGTGCGGCACCGGGTGGCCGGGTCGTTCGGCCAGTCGGCGGCGAGGGCCGAGTGGAGTGCCGCGACCGCGGCGTACGCGCGTGACTTCGGTGTCACGCCAGCGGCCGAGCTGCTGCCCGACCTGACCGCTGACCTCGACCTCTTGCACCGGACGCCCGGACCGGCGGCCGAGCTAGTGGTACCGGCGGCCGAGTTCGCCGTGCTGATAGCACTGACGCTGTCGACAGTGGGCCGGTCCCGAGCCGCCGAGCGGTGGTGGCGGACGGCCCGGGCGACTGCTGACAGTTCCGCCACGCAGTGGATCGCCAGTCAGGCCAGGAGTTGGCAGGTGATCAGCTGGACGGCGGAGTCCGTTGGCGACCGAGCAGCCTCAACCAGGGCAGCCGACCTGCTGCAGGCCGGTATCGAAGCGCTCACGTTGGCGGAGCAGCCGCACGACCGGGCTCGCGCCCTGGTGGCTCAGGCGCGGCTGCTCGCCGTACTCGGTAGACCTGAGGAGGCTCGGCAGGCGGTGCGGTTGCTGCCGCCTGCGGAGGAGAGCCCGCCTTCGGTCTTCGGCTGGGCATCGTACGAGTCGGCGAGCGTGGCGAGCTTCGTACACACGGTGCTGGGCGACACCGCCCCGGCGTACGTGGCGCTGGATCGCGCGCTCGGGTTGTGCCCGGCCGAGCGGAGGCGGGAGGGCGCCGAGCTTCGCCTGCTGCTGGCGGAGTGCCTGGTCCTGGACGGCGACGTGTCGACCGGTCTGGCGATGGCGATGCGCACTCTGGTCGAGCTGGAGGACCAGTGGCACAGCCCAGGTCTGTACGACTCGGGCGGCCGGGTGCTGGCCGCCGTACAGGGCAAGGAGCTGACCAGACCCGCAGTGCGTGACTACCGCGAACTGCTGCGGCGGCGTCCCTTCGCTGGCCGCAGTGTGGGCAGCGGGTCGAGTCCGGGCGAAGAGCAGGGGTAGCGTGCCGAGCGTGACGACGGCAGACCATGGAGTGGCGATGACAGACGCGTGGGACTTCCAGCTGGAGCTGCGCAGCGATCCGGCGAGCGCGGCGGCTCGGACGGCCGTGCTGGACAAGCCCGGCTTCGGCCAGGCGTTCACCGACCACATGGTCGTTGCCTCCTGGTCGGCCGAGCGCGGCTGGTTCGACCAGAAGGTGACCGGCTTCGCGCCGCTCAAGGTGAGCCCGGCGGCCGCCGTCCTGCACTATGCGCAAGAGATCTTCGAAGGGCTGAAGGCCTACCGGCACGAGGACGGCTCGGTCTGGTCGTTCCGCCCGGAGCTCAACGCGGCCCGCTTCCGCCGAAGCGCGCAGCGACTCGCGCTCCCCCAGGTCGAGGAGCAGGACTTCATCGCCGCGCTGCGAGCACTGCTGACCGTCGACGAGGCCTGGGTGCCGGCGACCGGTTCCGGTGAGAGCAGCCTGTACCTGCGGCCGTACATGATCGCCACCGAGGCGGCGCTCAGCGTCCGCCCGGCCACCGAGGTGCTGTTCGGGGTGATCGCGTCGCCGGCCGGCGCGTACTTCGAGACCGGCCCGAAGCCGGTGTCGATCTGGCTGACCACGTCGTCGATCCGCGCCACCCCGGGCGGCACCGGCGCCGCCAAGTGCGGTGGCAACTACGCCGCCAGCCTGGCCGCCCTCGCCGAGGCGGTGGCGAACGGCTGCGACCAGGTCGCCTTCGTCGACGCGGTCGAGCGCCGCTGGCTGGAGGAGATCGGCAGCATGAACCTGTTCTTCGTGCACGCCGACGGCACGATCGTCACGCCCGAGCTGTCCGGCTCGATCCTCGAGGGCGTCACGCGGACCTCGGTGCTCGACCTGGCCCGCGACCTCGGCCACCAGGTCGAGGAGCGGCGCGTCTCGGCCGACGAATGGCGCGACGGCGTCCGCTCCGGCCAGATCACCGAGGTCTTCGCCTCCGGTACGGCGGCCGTCATCACCCCCATCGGCCGGCTCGCCTGGCCCGACGGCGAGGTCGTGATCGGCGACCACTCGGTCGACCACGGCGTAGGCCCGGTCACCGCGACGCTGCGCAAGACCCTGCTCGACCTGCAATACGGCCGGATTCCCGACACACACGACTGGCTCACCCGGCTGGTCTGAGTGCTGGATGTCCCCTCGGGCGGTTAGGTTGGCGGTATGGCGGAATCGTCAGCGGGGTCCAAGGGTGCGGCGAAGAAGACTGCGGCTGCGGGGAAGAAGCCTGCGGCGAAGAAGACCGCGGCTACAGGGAAGAAGCCTGCGGCGAAGAAGGCCGCCAAGAGCAAGAGCCCGGCGATCGAGCTCGAGGTCGGTGAGCGCACGGTCCGGATCTCCAACCCGGACCGGCTCTACTTCCCGGCCCGCGGGGAGACCAAGCTCGACCTGGTGAAGTACTACCTGTCGGTCGGCGACGGCATCGTCCGGGCACTGCGGGAGCGGCCGTGCATGCTGCACCGGTTCCCCGACGGCGTCGCGGGCGAGAAGGTGCACCAGAAGCGGCTGCCGCACGGCGCGCCGCCGTGGATGGAGACCGTCCAGGTGAAGTTCCCGCGCTACAACCGCACTGCCGACGAGCTGTGCGTCACCGAGGTCGCGCACGTGGCCTGGGCGGTGCAGATGTCGACGGTCGAGTTCCACCCGTGGAACAGCCGGCGCGCCGACACCGAGAAGCCGGACGAGTGGCGGATCGATCTCGACCCGATGCCGGACTGCCCGTTCGACCGGGTCCGCCGGGTCGCGCACGTCGCGCACGAGGTCCTCGACGAGCTCGGCGCCGACGGCTACCCGAAGACCTCCGGCGGCTCCGGGATCCACATCTACGTCCGGATCAAGCCCGAGCACGGCTTCACCGACGTACGCCGCGCCGCGCTGGCGTTCGCCCGGGAAGTGGAGCGGCGCGCGCCCGACGACGTCACCACCACCTGGTGGCGCAAGGACCGCGACCCGGCCAAACTCTTCGTCGACTTCAACCAGAACGCCCGCGACCACACGATCGCCGCCGCCTACTCGGTGCGCGGCAACCCCGAGGGCACGGTGTCGACGCCGATCCGCTGGGACGAGATCGACGACGTCGAGCCGCGCGAGTTCACCATCGCCACCGTCCCGGCCCGCTTCGCCGAGCTCGGCGACCTGCACGAGACGATCGACGACAACCCCTACACGCTCGACACGCTGCTCGAGTGGGCCGACCGCGACGAACGCGAAGGCGCGGAAGAACCGCCGCCCCCAGAGGAGTAGGCGGGCCGCCCGGCCCGGACCCTCGACCGGCCCCTTCGCCCGTACCGCCGTAGGCCGGAGTCGACGATCAGCTCCCCGCGAACCCGTGGTGGAGCAGGTCGGTGAGCAGGTCGATCGCCTCGTCGTCCGCAATCGTGCGGCCGTCGGCGGGGTTCACCACCAGCCACTCGTAGGCGAAGCCCTCCAGCAGCGCGTTCATCGCCGAGACGTGGACGGTCGGGTCGGCCGGAGGGTTCGGTAGGTGCGCGAAATGCTCGGCCAGGTGCGCCCGGTCGGCGGCCTGGATCTGCTGCAGCCGCCGGCCCAGCGCCGGATCGACCATCGCCGCCTGCTTCAGCGCGACCATCTCCGGCAGGTGCGCCTGGTAGAACCGCCAGAACGATGCCACGTGCCACCGGATCGAGGCCCGGTCGCTGAAGTCGGCCGAGTGGGTCTCGTCCTCGATCACCGCATCATCGGCCGCCGCGAGCAGGTCGGTCAGCAACGCCTCGAGCAGCTCCCCCTTGCCGGCGAAGTGGTTGTAGAACGAGCCGGTCGCCCGCCCGGCCGCCGCGGTGATGTCGGTGATCTTGGTGTTCAGGTAGCCGCGCTCGGCGAACACCTCGCGCGCGGCCTGTTTCAGCGCGGCCTCGGTTCCGGCCGCCTTCTCCTTACGACTCCCGGTCAGCACACCGGCCACCTCCTTGACAGCGAACCTTAGCGGCGTCCACACTGAATCAAGATTCAGTGAATCAGAATTCAGTAACTAGGAGAAGACCATGAACGTGCTCATCGCGGGAGCCGGCCGACCGGCCTGACGCTCGGTATCGACCTGGCCCGGCGCGGCATCGCGGTCCGGGTGATCGACCAGGCCACGACGTACTTCGAGGGGTCCCGCGGCGACGGGCTGCAGCCGCGGACGATGGAGGTGTTCGAGGACCTCGGCGTGCTCGACGAGGTCCTCGCCCAGGGCATCGAGCCGCCGGCGATCCGGGTCGTGATCGACGGCCGGTTCGTCCAGGAACGCCGAATGGCGCCGATCGTCGACCCGACGCCGGACGCGCCGTACCCGAACGCGCGGATGCTCGGTCAGTCCCGGCTGGAGGCGATCCTGCGCGCCAAGCTCGCCGAGTACGGCGTACGGGTCGAGCTCGGCACTGCCCTGGAGACCTTCACCCAGGACGCCGACGAGGTCAGCGCGACGCTGTCCACCGGCGAGACGGTCACCGCCGACTATCTGGTCGGGGCGGACGGCGGCCGCAGCACGGTCCGCAAGACCCTCGGCATCGCTTTCGAGGGCAGCACCGACGAGTCGATCCGGATGCTGCTCGGCGACGTCGCCGCCGACGGGCTCGACCACGACCACGGCTACTGGTTCTCGCGCGGCGACGATCCGACAAACGCGATCATGCTGACGCCGCTGTCCGGCGGCGACCAGTTCCAGTTCGCCACGCGGCTCGACGACGACCAGCTCGAGCCGACCCTGGAGACCCTGCAGGAACTGGTCGACCGGTTCGCCGGGCCGGGCGTCGCGAAGCTGCGCGACCTGACCTGGTCGACGATCTGGCGGCCCAACATCCGGCTCGCCGAGCGGTTCCGTGAGGGCCGGGTGTTTCTGGCCGGCGACGCGGCCCACGTGCATCCGCCGACCGGTGGCCAGGGTCTCAACACCGGCGTCCAGGACGCCTACAACCTCGGCTGGAAACTTGCCAGCGGCAACGAGGAGGTGCTGGCGAGCTACCAGGCCGAGCGCCGGACCAACGCCGAACGCGTGCTCGGGATCAGCACCAGCCTGCTGAAGAAGTACCAGGACGGCGACGAACGCGCCCACGAGCGCGGCCGCGACACCCAGCAGCTCGACATCACCTACCGCGACCCGGCGGATCCGGCCGTCCTGACCACCGGCGACCGTGCTCCGGACTCACCGCTCGTCGATGCCAAAGGCAACAAGATTCGGCTCTTCGACCTGTACCGCGGTCCGCACGAGACGCTGCTCAGGTTCGGCCCGACCGAACCGTCCGACCACCCGCACGCGGTCGACGTCGTACGGGCGGATCCGACCGGCAAGGCCTACGCGTCCCCGGAAGCGTTCACCTACTACGACGCGCGCGAAGGCGACGAGCTGCTGGTCCGCCCCGACGGTTATCTCGGCCGGGTTCAGCGGGCCCGGTAGCGCCGCATCGCACGGTGCAGGGTCTGGTTGACGACGCCGGGGAGAGTCAGTTCCCACTCCCCCAGCGTCTCGACCACCTCGCCGCCGGTGCCGAGCTTCCATCGCAGCAACCCGAACTCCCGCCGCTCCGGATCGAGACAGTCCGACACACCCCGCATGTCGTAGTACGCGGCGCCGTGCTTGAACGCGTCCTGCATCATCCGCCACTGCAACGCATGACTCGGCCGGACGTCGCGCCGATGGCTGGCCGACGCGCCCGTCTGGTACCAGACCCGTCGCCCGACCACGTTCATCGTGTGAGCGGCCAGCACCTCACCCTCGTACGACGCCAGGTAGAGCCGCATCCGCCCGGGCGCTTCGGCGTTCAGCGCCCGGTACTGCCGCTGGTAGTAGCTCAGCGACCGCCCGAGCCGGAACCCGTTGCGCTGCTCGGTCACCTGCAGCAGCCGGTAAAACGTCGACAAATCACCCTCGGACCCGATCCGGGTCTCGATCCCGGATCGCACGGATTTCTTGAGGTTGCGCTGCCACTCGCTGTTCATCCCGGTGAGCAGTTCGTCCAGCGAGCGCAGCGGGACCTGGAAGACGAACCGTGGTTGAGCATCGCCACCGGCGCCGTCCTCGCCGCACCGCGACCATCCCAACGACCGCAGCCGATCACTCACCGACGACCCGACCGGCTCGACCAGATCCGGCAGCACGTCGCCGATCCGCAGCGACGGCCCCGCGGCCGCCTTCAGCGTCGACGCCTGCCACCGCCGCAACGCCGGCGGCGGCCCGATCCGTACGGCGAACGCTCCCGCCGCGGCGAGATGCTCGATCAGCGGGCCGAGCCAGCGGTCCAGCGAGGGCTCGGCCCAGTCGATGTCCGGGCCTTCCGGCAGGTAAGCGAAGTACCGGCGAAGACCGGGGGCACCGCGGTAGAGCACGAGCGCCGTCCCGACGATCGCGCCGTCCGCGTCGCGCCAGGCGAGCAGCTCGGGTCGCCAGTCGGGCTTCACCTGCGCCCACGACGGGTTCTGCAGGAAGCTGCGGCCGCCGTACAGGTCGCCGGCGGCCAGGTACGTCACCGAGTCGACAGCTCCCACTGTCAGCCGGGTTCGTCGAATGGGACTCAGAGTCGTGGCGAGCACAGGGCACCTCCGGGTCGACGTGATCGGCATCCCTTGTGGACAACGACGTCACGACAAACGTCCAACGGGATCTGCCGTTGTCTTTCCGACGCCACGAACCGAGCGGAGTGTCACATCTCAGGTGCTGCGAACACTCACGTGCTGCGGGCGATCCGGTCCTGGACCCGGAACTCCAGGCCGTCCGCGGCCGCCAGGTACACGTCTTGGTCGAGCAGGTTGCCGTCGAGGCGGAGCAGCCCGCGCGGACTGCTGTAGAACTGCCCGCTGCCCATCGCCGCCACATCCTCGATCGCGACCGACCCGGCCACCTCGCCGAGCCGGGCGAGGAACTGGATCGCCTCGTAGCAGGATTCCCCGACTGCGTTCAGCGCCGGGGCCCAGGCCCCGAACCGCGCGTAGTACGCCCGCGCGAACTCGCCGCTCTCGACCGTCGCCATCCCGTCGAAGTACGCCGCCGCGGCGTACACGCCGTGGTTCGCGCCGGCTCCGGCGCCGAGCAGCGTGTTCTCCTCGACCGCCGGACTCAGCCGGACCAGCCGCTCGCTCAGCCCGGCGCGGGCGAACTGCCGACTGAAGTGCACCGCGTCCTGGCCCATCAGCAGCATGATCACGCCCTCGGCGCTACCGCGTTCGAGCGCGGGCAGCACGTCGCCGAAGTCCGACGTGCCCAGCGGGACGTACGACGTACCGACGACCTCGGATCCCGAACCCCGTAGGGCCGAGGCGGCCACCCCGGCAGTCACCCGCGGATAGACGTAGTCGTTGCCGACCACCACCCATCGCCGTACGCCGTGGTGGTCGCGCAGCCAGTGGGCGGCCGGCAGCAGCTGGTTGACCGGGCGTTCGCCCAGCATGAAGACGCCGGGGGTGTCGTCGTGGCCTTCGTGCATGGCGGCGAAGGCGTAGACGACGCGACCGCCGATCCGCCGGGTGAGCGCGACGCGGACGGCGGAGATGTGCCAGCCGGCGACCGCGTCGACCCGGCCGGTGTCAACCAGACGGCCGACTTCCTCGGCGACCACCTCGGGCGGGCGACCGGCGTCCACGTGCACGAGTTCGACCTGGCGGCCGGCGATGCCGCGGCGCGCGTTGAGCTCCTCGACGGCGAGCTGGCCGCAGGCCAGGCAGGACGGTCCGTAGATACCGGTCGGCCCCTGGCGGGGCACGACGAAGGCGATCGAGATCACCTCCGGGGTCCCTGGCATGCCGACCAGTGTGGCCAACGAGCGCCGGTTCTCCGAGCGCTGAGCTATATTCGCCGCAACGTGAGACGGCGCAGATCCGGGGAGGACCATGTCGGCCAGCCTGCTCATCCTGCTCAAGCAGGCCGAGCGCCGGATCGAGCTTGGACTGCTGCCGGAGCTGGACGAATTCGAGCTGACGATCGAGCAGTGGCGGGTGATGTCCGCGCTGCACGAGGAGCCGGGCCTGCCGATGACGACGCTCGCCGAGACCGCCGTCCTGCCGGCGGCAAGCCTCACCCGCCACGTGGACAAACTGGTCGAGCGGGGCCTGGTGCTGCGCCGGATCCACCCCGGCGACAAGCGGCGGATCGTCACCGCGCTGTCACCGGTCGGCACCACCGTGGCCGACCGGCTGCGGGCCGCCGAGCACCGGGTCGAGCGCGCTCTGGACCTCGCCGAATTACTTCCAGATGGAAATACAAGAACGTAGCGGCTCGGCAACACCGCGGTAACAGACGGTTCCTAGGTTCCTTCCATTCGGGTGCATCGACTGCACCACCCGCCTGAAGGTGCCGCCAGGAGTTCGTGATGACCGTTGAACCCTCGCTCGACCAGCGCACACCCCCACCGGCCGCCAGTACGGCGACCCGCGAGACGCTCGAGGACTACACCCTGCGGTTCGCGCCGCGTAGCTACCGCAAGTGGTCGACCGGCGTCGTCGGGGTCTCCGCGCTCGGCGGCATCGCCTACCTGGCCGACTTCGCGATCGGTGCGAACATCGGCATCTCCTACGGCACCACCAACGCGTTGTGGGGCATCGCGATCTTCGCGGTGGTGATCTTCGCGACCGGGCTGCCGCTGGCCTACTACGCGGCGCGGTACAACATCGACCTGGACCTGATCACCCGCGGCAGCGGTTTCGGGTACTACGGGTCGGTGGTGACCAACGTGATCTTCGCGTCGTTCACCTTCATCTTCTTCGCCCTCGAGGGGTCGATCATGGCCCAGGGCCTCGAGCTCGGGCTGAACGTGCCGCTCTGGCTCGGGTACGCCGTCTCCACGCTGGTGATCTTCCCGCTGGTGATCTACGGGATGAAGGTGCTGTCGACCCTGCAGGTGTGGACGACCCCGTTGTGGCTGGTCCTGATGGTGCTGCCGTTCGGCTACCTGGTCGTCTCCCACCCCGAGTCGGTGTCGTCGTTCTTCGACTACCAGGGCGAGAACGGCCAGGGCGCGACCGACGTCGGCTCGATGCTGCTGGCCGCCGGCGTGTGTCTGTCGCTGATCGCGCAGATCGCCGAGCAGATCGACTACCTGCGGTTCATGCCGCCGAAGACGCCGGACAACGCCCGGCGCTGGTGGTCGGCGGTGCTGCTCGCCGGGCCCGGCTGGGTGATCTTCGGTGCGTTGAAGCAGGCGATCGGGCTGTTCCTCGCGGTGTACCTGATCGCCAACGTCGCCGACGGCGCCGCGGTCGCGAACGAGCCGGTGCACCAGTTCCTGGAGATCTACAACGGCTTCCTGCCCGGCTGGCTCGCGATGGCGCTGGCGGTTGTGCTGGTGGTGATCAGCCAGATCAAGATCAACGTCACCAACGCGTACTCCGGTTCGCTGGCCTGGACCAACTCCTACACCCGGCTAACCCGGCACTACCCCGGCCGGCTGGTCTTCCTCGGCCTCAACCTGCTGATCGCGCTGGTGCTGATGGAGGCGAACATGTTCGACTTCCTCAACACCATCCTCGGCTTCTACGCCAACTGCGGCATCGCCTGGATCGTGGTCGTTGCCTCCGACATCGTCTTCAACAAGTACCTGCTGAAGCTGTCGCCGCTGCAACCGGAGTTCCGCCGGGGCATGCTGTACGCCGTCAACCCGGTCGGCTTCGTCTCGATGGCGGTCGCGGCCGGCGTCTCCATCCTGGTCTTCTTCGGCGGGCTCGGCGACGCGATCAAGCCGTACTCTCCGCTGGTCGCGATCGGCTTGGCGCTCATCTTGCCGCCGGTGCTGGCGGTGGCCACCCGTGGCAAGTACTACCTGCGCCGTACCGACGACGGCATCGACCTTCCGATGCTGGACGAGCACGGCAACCCGTCGGGCGCCGTGCTGACCTGTCACGTGTGCCGGCAGGACTACGAGCGTCCCGACATGACCGCCTGCGTGACCCATGACGCCCACGTCTGCTCGCTGTGCCTGAGCACCGACAAGGTCGCCGACCACGTCCTGCCGGCACAGCCATGAACTTCACTCCCAGCGAGGTCGAGAAGCTGCTGCTGTCCGTCGCCGGCATGGTCGCGCGCGACCGGCTGTCTCGCGGAGTCCCGCTCAACCACCCCGAAGCCGTGGCCCTGCTCAGCACCTGGGTCATCGAACGAGCCCGCGAAGGGGCCTTGGTCGCCGACCTGATGGAGTCCGGCCGCACCGTACTGACCCGCGACGACGTCGTGCCCGGCGTCGCCGAGCTCCTGCACGACGTCCAGGTCGAAGCCACGTTTCCCGACGGCCGCAAGCTCGTCACTGTCCACAACCCCATCATCTGAGGCAGGAGAACCGTGCCGGCTACTCCATCGAGCAGTGCCCCGGGCGCCGTACGGACCCGCCCGGGAACCATCGAGCTCAACGCGGATCGCGCACCCGACGAACGGCTGCGGCTGGTGATCGTCAACACCGGCGACCGTCCCGTCCAGCTGGGGTCGCACCTCCATCTGCCCGACGCCAACTCCGCTCTCGCCTTCGACCGCCGCGCCGCCGCCGGGTTCCGCCTCGACATCCCCGCCGGCACCTCCCAGCGCTTCGAACCCGGCGCTTCCCGCGAGGTCGCCGCGGTCGCCCTGCGCGGCCGCCGCGTCGTACCGGGCCTGCAGATCAAGGCGCCCAGCGATGGTTGAGATCTCGCGCGCCGCGTACGCCGCCTTGTACGGGCCGACGGTCGGCGACCAGGTCCGCCTGGCGGACACCGATCTGTGGGTGGAGGTCGAGCAGGACCTGACCGTGGGTGGGGAGGAGGTCGTTTTCGGCGGCGGCAAGTCGATCCGGGAGTCGATGGCGCAGGGTACGACGACCCGGGCCGAAGGAGCACCGGACACGGTGATCACCAATGTGCTCGTGATCGACTGGTGGGGCATCGTCCGCGCAGACGTCGGGATCCGGGACGGCAGGATCGTTGCTCTCGGCAAGGCAGGCAACCCGGACATCGCGGACGGCGTGCACCCGGACCTACGGATCGGGCCGTCGACCGACGTGATCGCGGGCGAGGGACGGATCCTCACTGCCGGCGGCATCGACTCGCACGTGCACTTGCTGTCACCCTCACAGCTGCACGAGGCGAGCGCCGCGGGCATCACCACGATCGTCGGTGGGGGCACCGGGCCGAGCGAGGGTTCGAAGGCGACCACCGTCACCCCCGGCAGCTGGCACCTGCAGCAGCTGCACCGTGCCCTCGACGACTTCCCGCTCAACGTGCTGCTGCTCGGCAAGGGCAACACCGTGAGCGCGGAAGGGCTCGCCGAGCAGGCGCTGGGCGGCGCCGCCGGTTACAAGGTGCACGAGGACTGGGGCTCGACGCCGGCCGCGATCGACGCCGCGCTGCGGGCCGCCGACGACTGGGGGCTGCAGGTCGCGCTGCACGCGGACTCGCTGAACGAAGCGGGCTTCGTGGAGTCCACGCTCGCGGCGATCGGCGGCCGCTCGATCCACGCCTTCCATGTCGAAGGCGCCGGCGGTGGGCACGCGCCCGACATCCTCTCGATCGCCGCGCACCCGCACGTCATCCCCGGCTCGACCAACCCGACGCTTCCTCACACGGTCAACACCGTTGCCGAGCACCTGGACATGCTGATGGTCTGCCACCACCTCAATCCCGAGGTGCCCGAGGACCTCGCCTTCGCCGAGTCCCGGATCCGGGCCACCACGATCGCCGCCGAGGACGTCCTGCACGACCTCGGCGCGCTGTCGATCACCTCGTCCGACGCGCAGGCGATGGGCCGGATCGGCGAGGTGATCACCCGCACCTGGCAGGTCGCTCACGTGATGAAGGCCCGCCGTGGTCACCTCGACCTGAACGGAGCTCCGGCCGACAACGACCGGGTCCGCCGGTACGTCGCCAAGTACACGATCAACCCGGCGGTCGCGCACGGAATCGACTACCTGGTGGGGTCGGTGGAGGCAGGCAAGCTGGCCGACCTGACGCTGTGGGATCCGGCGTTCTTCGGCGTCCGGCCGGCGTTGGTGATCAAGGGTGGCACGATCGCCTGGGCCGCGCTCGGTGATCCGAACGCCTCGATCCCGACCCCGCAGCCGGTGCTGATGCGGCCCGCTTTCGGCGACGCTGTCGGTGCCCGTACGTCGTACTCGTTCGTCGCTCCGGCCGCGCTCGACGAGGGGCTGGCCGATCGGCTCGAGCTGCGCCGGGAGCTGGTCGCGGTCGGTCCGACCCGTGACGTCGGCAAGGCACAGATGCGGAACAACGACGCGTTGCCGAGCATCGAGATCGACCCGGAGACGTTCGCGATCACCGTCGACGGCGACCTGATCGAACCCGCCCCGGCCGACCGCCTGCCGCTGACCCAGCTGTACTCGATGTTTTGATGGCGACGACCGAGCTGGTTCTGATGACGCTGGCCGACGCCCGCCTGCCGACCGGCGGCCACACCCAGTCGGCGGGCCTCGAGGCCGCGGTCCGCGCCAGACTGGGGGCCAAGGGCAACAAACTGCAGGAGGTGGTGCAGTACGCGCGCGACCGCCTGCGCACCGTGACTCGGGTGGAGGCCGGCATCGCGGTGGTCGCTCGTCAGCTTGCCTCTGGTGGGCAGGAGATCGGGCCCGTCGAAGCCGCCTGGGCCGCTCGGGTGCCGAGTCAGGCGTTGCGCGCCGCATCCCGGCGGCAAGGCCGGGCCTACTCGAGACTGGCGACCCGAGTCTGGCCCCGCGTGACGGACTTTCTCCCGTCCGACACCGAGATCGCTCGTCCTGTCGTCGTCGGAGTGGTCGCCGCGGTGACCGGCCTGTCGGCCGAACAGACCGCGCGGCTGGTCGGCTACGACGACGCGCAAACGGTCGTTGCCGCCTCGCTCAAGCTGCTGCCGGTCGACCCGGCAGAGGCGGCCGGCTGGTTGACCGCGCTGCATCCCGACATCGAGGACCTGGTCGCCGATGTCTTCGGGCTGACCCGGCCGGGCGACGTACCGGCGTACGGCGCTCCGCTGGTCGACGTGTTCGCGCAACAGCACTCCATCGAGAGAATGAGGTTGTTCCATGCCTGAATCCAGCAGGTCGTTCCGGCTCGGGGTCGCGGGGCCGGTCGGCACGGGCAAGAGCTCGCTGATCGCCACCGTGTGCCGCGAACTGGCAGCCGAGCTGCGCCTCGGCGTGATCACCAACGACATCTACACCGACGAGGACGCCAAACTGCTGCGCTCGGCCGGCGTGCTCGACGCCGAACGGATCCGCGCGGTCGAGACCGGCGCCTGCCCACACACCGCGATTCGCGACGACGTCACACCGAACCTGATCGCCGTCGAGGACTTGGAACGCGATTTCGCGCCACTCGACGTCGTCCTGGTCGAGTCCGGCGGCGACAACCTGACCGCGACCTTCTCGCCCGCACTGGTCGACGCGCAGATCTTCGTGCTCGACGTGGCCGGCGGCGGCGACGTCGCGCGCAAGGGAGGCCCGGGGATCGCCCGCGCCGACCTGCTGGTGGTGAACAAGACCGACCTCGCGCCGTACGTCGGGGTCGACGTCCCGCGCATGGTCGCCGACGCCGAGGCCGCCCGCGACGGCAAGCCCGTCCTGGCGCTGTCGCGGACCGACCGCGCGTCGGTGGCAGCACTCAAACGGTGGGTGCTGGACATGACGGCGACGGTCCGCAGCGGCTCGCACACCCCGGTCGATCCCGGCCCGATGGCTCCGCACTCCCACGTCGGGGAGGACGGGGCGATCATCACCCACGCTCACGCCACCCCGGCCCACTGCGGCGAGAGCGCCGACGCGAACGTGGAGGCGGGAACAGGGACGGCTGCGGACGTCGGTGCGCATGCTCACTCGCATTGAGGTTGCGGCTGACCGCGTGCGCGACCGGTGCGTCCTGCGGACCGGCGACCTGTCCCCTCGACGGTTGCCGGCGCCGGACGGCACGGTACGGGTCGCTCTGGTCGCGGCCGGCGCGTTGCTGCTCGCCGGTGACGACGTCCGGATCGAGGTCGTCGCCCAGGGCCGCCTCCGGTTGGACATCGTGGAGACCGCGGGAACCGTCGCCTATGCGATGCGCGGCGGGTCGGCTCGCTGGGACGTGGATGTCACGCTCACCGGCGGCGCCGAGCTGAGCTGGCACGGCGAACCCTTCGTGGTTGCCGAAGGCGCTGACGTGCAACGGTCCACCGCGCTCACCCTGGACGACGGCTGCCGGGCGCTGATCCGGGAGTCGCTCGTCCTCGGCCGGTACGGGGAAGCCGGTGGTCGGCTCCGGACCCGAACCCGATCCACTCTCGGCGCTGACGAACTGCTGGCCGAGGATCTCGACCTCTCGCCCGGGCACCGCTCCGGTTGGGCGATCCTCGGCGGCGCTCGATGCCTCGACAGCCTCACCGCCCTCGGTCACCGGCTCCCGGACGCACCACAGACCCTCCAGCTCGAAGGGACCGGCTCGATCGCCCGCCGCCTGGTCACCGAACAGCACACGAGCGACCTCGGAGACCTCTGGACGGATCTGCAGCACTCATCAACCACAAGCTGGAGCGCGAGACGACATGAAAGTGAGCGTGATGCGACCTGTTGCGCAAAGGTTGCTGAGTGATGGACGTCCGCCCCTAGGATCTGGGAATGCGCTCACTCGACCCGGTTGCCGCCCGTGAACGTGCCGCTGAGCTGGCCAAGCGGCCGGAGCGGGCACTCCTGGGGATCACGGGTGCGCCCGCCGCCGGCAAGTCGACGTACGCCGAACGCCTGGTCGACGAGTTGGTCGCGGAAGGTCACCGGGTCGCGCTCGTGCCGATGGACGGGTATCACCTGGCGCAGTCGGCGCTGGAAGCTCTGGGGCTGGCCGATGTGAAGGGCGCGCCGCACACGTTCGACGCCGGTGGGTTCGTCGCACTGCTGCGGCGGCTGACGGACCGCGACGGGACCGTCTGGGCGCCGCGCTTCGACCGGGAGCTGGAGGACTCGATCGCCGCGACCATCGGCGTCGGCCCGGAGGTCGACCTGGTGGTGACCGAGGGCAACTACCTGCTCCTGGACCAGGAGCCCTGGGCAACGGGTCGGCGCCTGCTCGACGAGGTCTGGTACATCGACCTGCCCGAGGACGTCCGGCACGCCCGTCTCGAAGCGCGCCACCGCCGCTTCGGTCGCTCACCGGAGGAAGCCCACGAGCGCACCTACGGTTCCGACGAGCGCAACGCCCGGCTGATCGCCTCGACCAGGCCGGCCGCCGACGCGATTTTGCATCTGACCTAGGAGCAGGTCCGTTCGATCAGGCCCGCGACGCCGTCCAGGAAGAGCTGCAGGCCGAAGTCGAAGTCCTGGTCGTCGGCGTCGTCGAAAGCGATCTCCGTCGCGAACACCCCAGCGTCGAGCACCCGCGCCAACGCCGGCAACTGCTGCCGGTCGACGACCTTCGCCAGCACCTCTCCGTACTGCTTGAAGGCGTCGGGGTTCTCCGCGAAACCCTCGCCCAGGTCGATCGACAGGCGGATCTGGCCGTGCACGTAGGTCATCAGGCCCATCACCACGCCGACCTTGCCCTCCTCGCTCAGGCCGGTGCCGGCCAGCGCGCCGAGAGCCGCGTCGAACCACGCGAGGTTTTTCGGCCCGGCCGGCGGTCCTGAGATCGGGAGCTGGGCGTACCAGCGGTGCTGGCGCAGGACGGTCAGTACGTTGTCGGCCCAAAAGGTGAGGCCGGTCCGCCAGTCCACGTCGTCCGGCATCGGTGCGGGCTGCTCCAGAGCGGCGTCCGACATCAGTGTCAGCAGCTCGTCCTTGCTCTTCACGTGCCGGTAGAGCGCCATCGTGGAGTTGCCCAGCCGCTCGGCCACCCGCGCCATCGACACCGCCGCCAACCCCTCGGCGTCCGCGAGCTCGATCGCCGCCCGGGTGATGTCCTCGACGGTTAGCGACGGCTTCGGTCCTCGGCGCGATCCGTCCCGCAGGCCCCACAGCAGCGCGACGTCGGCCGGCAGCTCGTTGATCTCCACCACCTCAGTCTAGAAACGACTACTGCGTAGATGCTACGCTATTTAGCGTACTCGATACGCAGTAAGGAGATGTCCATGATCGTCGAGGCCACCGGCCTGACCAAGAGCTACGGCGGCACCGAGGTGCTGTCCGGTGTCGACCTGAGCGTGCGCGAGGGCGAGGTGATCGCGCTGCTCGGTCCCAACGGCGCGGGCAAGACCACCACCGTGCGGATCCTGACCACGCTGACCCGCCCGACCGCGGGGCACGCCACGATCGCCGGGTACGACGTCGTGCGCGCGGCGAACAAGGTCCGCGGCGTGATCAGCCTGACCGGCCAGTACGCCGCGGTCGACGACAACCAGACCGGCCGGGAGAACCTGGTGATGGTCGGCCGGCTGATGCACCTGGGCCGCGGACCGGCCCGGCAGCGCGCCGGCGAACTGCTCGAACGCTTCGGCCTCGCCGGCGCGATGGACCGGCGGGTGAAGACCTACTCCGGCGGCATGCGCCGGCGCCTCGACCTGGCGATGAGCCTGATCGGCCGGCCGCGGGTGATCTTCCTCGACGAGCCGACCACGGGGCTCGACCCGGCCAGCCGGCTGACCATGTGGGAGGCGATCGGCGAGCTGGTCCGCGACGGGACGACGATCCTGCTCACCACCCAGTACCTCGAGGAGGCCGACCGCCTGGCCGACCGGATCGTGCTGCTCGACCGCGGCCGGATCACCGCGTCCGGGACCGCCGACGCGCTGAAGAGCCGGATCGGCGGCGAACGGATCGAGCTGCACTTCACCGACGCCGTCGACGCGCTCAAGTCCGTCGATGTGGTGGGCGGCCTGGCGGACGGCGTACTGGTGAATCTGCCGTCGGACGGGACGGCCGCGCATCTGCACTCGGTGCTCGACGAGCTGCGCGCGCAGGGGCTGCACCCGGCCCGGGTCTCGTCGCACCGGCCGACCCTCGACGACGTGTTCCTCACTTTGACCGCCAAGGAGACAGCATGAGCCACGAAGGCTTCGCGGCCGCGGTGAGCGACACCGCGACGATGATCGACCGCAGCGTCCGGCTGACCCGGCGCAACGTCGACACACTGTTCGTGTCGGTCCTGCTGCCGGTGCTGATGATGACGTTGTTCGTCTTCGTCTTCGGCGGCGCGATCGAGACCGGCACCCGCTACATCAACTACGTCGTGCCCGGCATCCTGCTGCTGACCACCGGGTACGGCGCGTCGAACACCGCGATGGCGGTCGCCGACGACATGACCAAGGGCATGATCGACCGGCTCCGGTCGCTGCCGGTCCGCAGCTTCGCGGTGCTCACCGGGCACGTCACCGCCAGCGTCGTCCGCAACGCCGTGTCCACCGCGATCGTGCTGCTCGCGTCACTGGCGATGGGCTTCCGGCCGAACGCCTCCGCGGCCGAGTGGTTCGGCGCGATCGGGCTGCTGGCGCTCTACGTGGTCGCGCTGTCCTGGCTGGCCGCCGGACTCGGCGTGATCGCGAAGACGGTCGAGTCGGCCAGCACGCTGAGCTTCTTCATGCTGTTCCTGCCGTACCTGAGCAGCGCCTTCGTCCAGCCCGAGACGATGCCGCGCTGGCTGCGCCCGATCAGCGAACACCAGCCGATCACGCCGGTGATCGAGACCGTGCGCAGCTTCCTGACCGGTACGCCGCTGGGCAGCTCCGGCTGGATCGCGCTGGCCTGGTGCAGCGGACTGCTGATCTTCTCGGTGATCTTCGCGTCGCTGCTCTACCGCCGCCGCACCAGCAACTGACAAACGAATGCCCCGACCTTGGATCGGGGCATTCGCCCGTGCGGGTCCCGGGGGGAGTGGGACCTCCACACGTGGGGGGACCTCGAATCTATCCCCTCCGACGGGTCAGCCCGAAGCGAGTACGGCGATTCTCGAAATTCGTTCGGTAAGCGGTCGATCCATGCGCCCAACGGTCACGGCCTGACGTGATGACCACCAGCGGAAAATTCTTGGCCCGGCAATGTCGATTCCGGCACTTGTGGTCCGACGTACCAGTAAGAGCCAGAACAGACAAAGGAGAGGGTCAGCATGAACGAGAACAACGCCAGCCGGATGATCATCACCATGCTGGCCGAGGGGAACCCGGTCTGGTACGTCGCGGCGATGGTGAACATGCGCAGCCACGACGTCTACATGGTCGGCCGGACCGCCGGCTACCCGGACAAGGCCAAGCTGCGCCGCGCCGTGTGGGCCGAGAAGAACCGGACCCGCGCCGCCGCGTGACGGAGTCCGGCGGCCGGGTGCACTCCGGGACGACGGATCAGTCGCCGGTGTCGATCAGCGAGGCCATCCACTTGGTCACCGTCGGCAGCATCAGGCTGCCGGAGTGTGCCGCACCCTCGACCATGTCGAAGGTGACGTCCAGGCCGTGGGACCGGAAGTTGCGCTCCAGGGTGCGGAGCCGCTCGATCCGGGTGCTGCCGGTCAGCTCGACGCCGTCCATCCAGTTGGACTCGCCGGGGTTGTTGATCTCCCAGGTCTCGACGTCCTCGGAACCGACCACCATCTGGATCGGGACCCGGCGCAGCGCCTCGAAGTCGATCCGCTGACCGAACTTCTCCTCGAAGCCCTGGGTGCCCAGCCACCACGGCAGCGAGTCGTCCAGCTGGGTGATCCGGCCGGGCGCGCCGATCGAGGCCGCCGCCAGCCGGTCCGGGTGCAGGTACAGGAACCGGTGCGTGAACTGCCCGCCGCCGGAGAACCCGTGCAGGTAGAACTTGTCCGCCGCGACCGGGAACCGCTCGGCCACCTCGTCGACGATCGACAGCAGCATGTGGTCGAACCGGATGCCCCGGTACTCGATGAACTTGAAGTTGTGCAGGTCGTTCGGATCGATCAGCCCGGCCGGGAAGATCGGGGTCAGGATCACCACGCCGTGCTCGTCGGCGAACGGCTTCAGGTGGTCGCGGTACTTGGCCGCGGTCCGCGCGGTGCCGTGCTGGACCACCAGCAGCGGCGCGTTGTCGTCGTCCTGCAACTGGTGGGGCACGTACAGCAGGTAGTGCAGCCGAGGGTCGACCTGCGAGGCGTAGATCGGGATCGACCCGCGCTGGTAGAACGCCGCGGTCGGGGCGGGCTGCTGCTGGGTGTCGGTCATGAACGTCCTTCGGTGAGAGCGAACGCCGCCCGCAGCTCGGCCACGCGTTCCGGCTGCCAGCCGGGTCCGGGGGCGGAGGAGAGCAGCATCTGGGTGTAGGGGTGACGGGGACGGCGGAGCAGCTCGGCGGTGGCGTTCTGCTCGACGTCGTCGCCGCGGTACATCACCAGGATGCGGTCGGTGACCTCACCGACCACGGCCAGGTCGTGGCTGACGAAGACCAGAGCGATGCCGAGCGCCGCGCGCAGCTCGTTCAGCAGCGTCAGGATCTTGGCCTGGACCGAGACGTCCAGCGCGGACACCGCCTCGTCCAGCACGAGCACCCTGGGCCGGACGGCAAGCGCTCGCGCGATCGCGACTCGTTGCCTCTGGCCACCACTGAGCTCGTGCGGCCGGGACGCCGTCAGCTTGCTCGCCAGGCCGACCTGATCGAGCAGGTTGCCGATCTCGGCCGCCGCCTGCGCCTTGGCCAGCTCCGGCCGGTGCCGGTTCAGCACGTCGCGCAGACAGGACTCCACGCTGAGCCGGCGGTCGAGCGAGGTGTAGGGATCCTGGAACACCATCTGGATCTCCCGGGCCCGGCGCAACCGGGCCGCCCTGCCGCGCTCGGGCTTGCTGGTCTCTCGTCCTTCGACCATCACCTTGCCCTGGTCCGGGCTGGTCAGGCCGACCAGCATCCGGGCCACCGTGGTCTTGCCGGAGCCGGACTCGCCGACGACCCCGAGCGATCCGCCCGCCTCGACCAGGAAGCTGATGTCGCGGGCCGCGACCACCGGCTGCTGACCGCGCCGACCGGGGAACGTCTTGCCGAGCTTGTCGACCGCCAGAACACTCATCGGGATCCCACCTTGCCGGTCTCGGTCGAGTCCTGCGCGGGCAGCGTCGGTACGGCGTCCGCCAACTGCCGGGTGTACTCGTTGCCCGGGTTCTCGAAGATCGTCGCCCCGGGCTGGTGATCCACGATCAGCCCCTCCCGCATCACGTAGACCCGGTCACAGTACGCCGCCGCCAGGTGCAGATCGTGAGTGATGAACAGGACGCCGAGGTCCCGCTCACCACGCAACCGCTTGAGCAGGGCCAGCACCTCGGCCTGGGTGGTCACGTCGAGCGCACTGGTCGCCTCGTCGGCGAGCAGGAGCTTCGGGTCGATGCTGAGCGCGGCCGCGATCACGACCCGCTGCAGCATGCCGCCCGACAGTTGGTGCGGGTACTTCCGGAGCAGGCTCTCGGGATCACGCAGGCCGACGTGCTCGAACAGCGTGAGCAGCTTGGCCCGCGCGGCCTTCCGGTCCAGCCCGTGAACCTGGACCAGCCGCTCGGTGGCCGAGTCGCCGATCCGGCGGACCGGGTTGAGCGCCGTACGGGGTGCCTGGAAGATCATCGCGGCGTCGTGTGCGCGAATCCGCTGCACGGCCGCGTCGCCGGCGGACAGCACGTCCACTCCCCCGACGCTGATCCGGCCACCGGCCTGGGCCTCGTCCGGGAACAGCCGCAACGCCGCCCGCGCCGTGCTCGACTTGCCCGACCCGGACTCGCCGACCAGGCCGACGGTCTCGCCGGTGGCGACCTGCAGCGAGATGCCCCGCAGGATCTCCACTGCCGGCACGCGCAGCGTCAGGTCCTCGATCTCGAGCAGCACACTCATTTCCTCACCGCCAGCTTGTCGGACAGCCGGACCCCGACGACGTTGGTCGCGACCACCACGATCGCGATCGTCAGACCGGGGATCAGCGCCGGGCCGACGATGCCCTGGATGACACCGGTCCGGCCCTCCTGCACCATCAGGCCCCACTCCGAGCTCGGCGGCTGGGAGCCGAAGCCGAGGAAGTTCAGCGACGCCAGACTCATCAGGCCCTCGCCGAACAGCACGACCAGGTAGCCGACCAGCGTGGGCAACAGGTTGGGCAGCAGGTACTTGCCGCACAGCACGGCTCCGCCGACTCCTTGCAGCCGGTACGCGTCGACGTACGGGCGGGCCATTTCCTCCAGCGCGATCGACCGGGTGAACTTCGCTATCGCCGGCGCGTAGGCCAGCGCCATCCCGAGCACCGAGGTCACCTGGCCGCGGTCGAACACCGCGATCACCAGGACGACGAACAGCAGTCCCGGGAACGCGAACATCACGTCGGTGATCCGGCTCAGCGCGGTGTCGACCCAGCCACCCTTCCAGGCAGCGGTGATGCCGATCAGCACGCCGAGCACGGTGGCGACCGCGAGCAGTGCGATCGCGCCGAGCAGACTCGGCCGCGCACCGTGGATGACGCGCGACAGGATGTCGCGACCCAGCTGGTCGGTGCCGAGCCAGTGCGTCGCGCTCGGCGGCTGCCACAGCGCGGCGAAGTCCGTCTGGGACGGCGAGTACGGCGCGACCAGCGGCGCGAGCACCGCCGCGATCACGGCCAGCACGATCACCGCCGCGCTGAGGTAGAACGGCCACTCCTGACGGCGGCGCGTGGACGTCGCGGTCACCACGGGTGCGGTGAGATCGACGGTCATGATCCACTCCTGGCCGAGACCCTTGCATCGAGCAACGGATAGATCAGGTCGACGAGCACGGTGACCACCATGTAGGCGATCACCATGTAGAGCAGGATCGCCTGCACCACCGGGAAGTCGTGAGTGTTGATCGCCTCCACCAGCAGGCTGCCGATGCCGTTCAGCCCGAACACCCCCTCGACCACGACCGTGCCGGCCAGCATGCCGGCCAGGATCAGCCCGCACATCGTCACGATCGGGCCTAAGGAGTTCCTGAGCACGTGCCGTACGACGGTCTTGCGGGACGTGAGACCGTAACTGCGGGCCGCCTCGACGTGGTCGAGACTCTGCTGCTCGACCATCGTCTGCCGGGTGACCCGGCTGACCACCGCGATCGCACCGAGCGCGAGCGCGATCGCCGGCAGGGTCAGGTGGTGGATCCGGCCGAGGAACCCCTCGCCCGGACCCGACACCGAGAACCAGCGCAGCTTCACCGCGAACACCGAGATCAGCACCACCGCGACGACGAAGTTCGGGATCGAGGTGGCGAACGTGGTGACGCCGGTGATCAGCGCGTCGACCGCCGTGCCCTTGCGCAGCGCGGACACCACCCCGAGCAGCACGCCGATCACGACGAACAGCACCCCGGCGTACGCGACCAGGGACAACGTCACCGGCAACCGGCTGCCGAGCAGGTCCGTCACCGACTGCTGGTAGACGAACGACGACCCGGCGTCGCCGTGCAGCAGGTCCTTGGCCCAGATCAGGTACTGGCTCAGGAACGGCTGGTCCAGGTGGTACTCGGCCCGCACCGCGGCGATCCGCTCCGGTGTCATGTTCTCCGGGTTGCCGATCAGGAACGCGACCGGGTCACCGGGGGCGGCGTACATCCCGGCGAAGATCACGAACGAGCTGATCACCAGCGTGAGCACCATCGCGCCGAGGCGCCGCAGTGCGACCATGACTCAGGCCCCCTTGGTCCCGAGGTCCGCGGCCCACGGGTAGTAGCGGTAGCACCCGCTGGCCGGTACGCCGGTCGCCTTCGACGACAGCGCCACCGTGCTCGGGCTCTGCACCACCGGGATCCACGGCATCGCGTCGGCCCAGCGCTTGGCCAGCTCGATCGCGATACCCGCGCGCTCGGCGTCGTCCAGGGCGGCCCGGCCTTTGTCCACCAGCTCGTCGTAGGCCGGGTCGTTGAGCAGCCACTGCACGGTCGAGGTGCTGGCGCCGTTCTTGTAGAAGCCGACCGGATCGTTCTTGGAGATGAAGTAGTCGTCGGTCAGGATGTCGACGCTCTTGCGCACGGTCTCGTCGTACGGGTCGTACTGCTGGGACGGAATCTGCGTGATCGTTGCCTGCAGCCCGATCTTCTGGGCGGCGTCGACGAACGCGTTCGCGATCACGTTGCGGACCGGCGTACCGTCGCTGGCGATGATCAGCGGCTGGGTCTGGCCGACCTCCTGCACCAGCTTCTTGGCCGCGTCCAGATCGGCCTGCTCGGGCTTGGCCGGCAGCCCGGTCATCGCGTCGTACGCCGCCTGGAACTTGGCCTTCTCGTAGCCCCACGCGCCGGAGCCGACCGGCTCCTTCCAGGCCTGCCCCAAGCCCGACAGGGCCGCCTTCGCAACGCCCTCGCGGTCGATCGCCATCGCCAGCGCCTTGCGCAGCCGGACGTCCTTCAGGCCGCCGCGGTCGGTGATCATCAGGTTCCAGACCCGGGTGTCCGGGCCCTGGCTGACGGTCGTGGTGCTGCCGGTGGCGAGCTGGGTCGCCGAGGACAGGTTCTCCAGGTACGCACCGGTCGCCTCACCGGTCTTGAGGGAGTTGACGATGACGTCGTCGCTGCCCCACTTGAACGTGATCCGGTCGGTCTTGGACTGCTTGTCCTGGTTCCAGTAGCCCGGCGCCTTGACCAGCGTGATCTGCTTGCCGGACTGCCACTCCTGCAGCATCAGCGGACCGGTGCAGGCGTCCTTGCCGGCGGGCGTGCCGTACTGCTTGCCCTGCGCCTCGACGCCCTTGCGGCTCAGCACGACCCCGGCGTCCCCGGCGATCGCCTCGACGAACACCGCGTCGGGCTGCTTGAACTTGACCGTGATCTCGTTCGGCCCGGTCTTGCTGACGCCGGTCACGTTCACGTATTCGTCGGACTCGGCGGCGCCGTCGGCGCGGTGCCGGTTCAGGCTCCACAGCACGTCGTCCGCGGTCATCGGCGAGCCGTCGTGGAACGTGACGCCCTGCCGGATCGTGAAGACCAGGCTGGTTTTGTCCTTCCACTCGTACTTCTCGGCAAGCCCCGGCTCGAGGGTCAGGTCGGGCTGGAGCTGGAGCAGGCGGTCGCAGACGTTGGCCAGGATCAGGTCGCTTTGGGAGTTGGCCGCGTCGTTGTCCAGGTCGAGGGAGCGCGGCTCCTTCGCCATGAACCAGACGGCGTTGTCGAGCTGACCGGCCGCGGCCGGCGTGCTGTCGACCAGCTTGACCTGGTCGAGCGCGGGTGACTGCGCGGAGTTGCTCGCGCCGCCGCAACCGGCGGCGACCAGCAAACCGGCGGCGGCGAGCGCCGTACCGGCGGTGAACCTCTTCGAAGAGGCGGACATGGGTGCTCCTAGTCGTAAAGATTGAAGGGCACGAGCTCGTAGTCGTGCTCGCACGGCGTCCCTGCCGCGACGCGGTAGTCGCCGGTGGTGAGATCGACCAGGCTGGACAGCACGGTCGACCATTGGCTCAACTCGCCGAGCCGGTCGTCGGGATGGGCACACAGCGAGTCGGGGTGCCCGACGTGGTCCGACATCGCGCTGCGGACCGTCTTGGGTACGTCGGTGGTCGTGGCCGCCGCTTCGAGTCCCTGCCGGGCCCGCGGGACGCGGAGCAGGGAGTCCGGCGACATCGGGCGGTGCTGTGCCGCCAGCTGCGGCGGCACGAACGCCTGGTAGTGGTTGCCATGGACAATCAACCCGTCGACCGGGTACTCCCAGCCGTGGGCGCCCGGCGTGGTCTCCAGGTCGATGCTGAAACCGGATCGATCGGTCAGCAGGGCGTTGCTCGCGATGTGAGCGCGAGTCCTCACCAGGACCTTGAGCGCGTCGGAGATCGTGACCGAGTCGAGCACCAGCCGCCGGATCACCGTCTGCGGGATGCCGACGGTGTCGTCGAAGCGGCCGCCGAGGCCGTTCGCGTTGAGCGCGAAGCCGTTGCTGCTGGCGCCGTGCCGGCCGATCTGCCCGGCCTCGGTCTGGATGATGACGGTCGGCTTGGGCGGCTGGATCACCTTGAGCACGACGACGGTGTCCCGGACCGCGTGCCGCCAGTCCCAGTTCTGGCCGGAGTAGACGTGCCCGTCGGCTGCGCCCCGGCCGGTGATCGAGAACGAGGTGCAGCCGTCGGGCACCTCGTCGGGCCGGCTGTCCGGCGCGGTCGTGGGTGTGCGGTACGCCGCCGCGTCGTACACGATCTCGCCGCGGCAGTTCAGCACGACGATCTCGCGAACCGGTACGCCGGCTCCGGCGGCGATGCCGCGCATCTCCTCGTACAGTTCGGGGAACTCGGAGGCGACCAGTCGCTCCCACGGGGCCGACAGGGCCTGGATCTCGGTCCAGGTCCGGCCGGTCTGCAACTCGAAGGCGGCCTGGTAGTACGCGATCGACGCCGCGATCAGGTCGGCGGCTGCGCGACCGTACTGCTGTCCGCGATCATAGGCCGACGGACTCGACACCTCGATGATCCTCATCAGGACGGAACTCCTCGTGGGGACTTAACATGCATTACAAGCAGCCGTCTTTTGAACGTTTGTTACAGGCTCGATGGATCGGATGATACACAGATGACCGATGAGGTAACAGGGGTTACGGCGAAGAATCCCGCGATCGCCGACCTGCGCGCCCGGATCCGGGAGCACTGGGACGAGTTCACCCCCGCCGCCCACGCGGTCTGCCGATCCCTGTCCGAGATCTCACCCGAGCGGCTGCTGTACCTGTCCGCGGCCGACCTGGGCGTGGAGAGCCGGACCAGCAACGCGACCGTGATCCGGACCTTGCAGGCGCTCGGCTACAAAGGCCTGGCCGATCTGAAGGACCGGGTCGCCTCGCCCTTCGGCGCCGCACAGCGTGAACAACGGCTGCGGGACCGGATCACGTCGACCGGCGGTGACCCCAAGCACGTCTGGGACAAGGTGATCACCGAGGCGATCGAGCGGATCGAGTTCCTCAACGAGGGCTTCCCGCTGGACGCGTACGCCGAAGCGGTCCGCCTGCTGCTCGACGCCCGCGAGATCGTGACGTACGGGTTCGGCGCGAACTACGTCGCCGCCGAGCACCTCACGCTGAAACTGCGCCGCCTCGGCCGCCCCGCCCGCGCCATCACCACGGCGGGCTTCCGGCTGGCCGACGACCTGCTCGCGATCCAGCGCGGCGACGTCGTCGTGGTGATCGCTCCGGGCCGGCTGATCCTCGACGCCGAGTCGGTGATCGCCCGCGCCCGCGCGGTCGGGGCGGACATCATCCTGCTCAGCGAGCAGAACGTCGCCGAACGCCTGGCCGGCGACGTCACCGTCGCCATGCACGTCCCGAACACCGTCACCGGCATGACCGCCGAGGTCCTCACGTCGATCGTCGTCACGGACGCGCTCGCCCAGGCTGTCGCCGCTGCGGACACGGAGCACACCGTCGAGTCCGCGCACACCCTCGCGACGATCCGGCAGCAATTGGGGTTCTGACCTCCGTCGGTACCATCGCGCCCATGATCTTCATCACCGCGAAGTTCCGCGTCCAGCCCGCCGACGCCGACAACTGGCCCAACATCACCCACGACTTCACCACCGCCACCCGGGCCGAACCCGGCTGCCTGTGGTTCGACTGGTCGAGGTCGGTCGACGACCCCACGGAGTACGTCTTGGTGGAGGCCTTCGCCGACGACGACGCCGCTTCGGCGCACGTCACGTCGTCCCACTTCAAGACGGCGCAGCAGACGCTGCCGCCGCACTTGGTGGAAACCCCGAAGATCGTCAACTTCAAGCTCGACCAGAACGACTGGTCGGAACTCGGCGAGCTGGCGGTCAAGCGCTGACTCAGCGAAACTGCCGCACCTGAGCGGCGGGCATCAGTTCTCGCAGGCGACACCGTCGCCGTCTCGGTCGAGTTTCCTCGAGTAGCCGGGCTCGCCACTATGGATCGGCGCGGCGCCGGCGGCTCGGACCTCGGTGCAGTTGGCGTAGAAGACATCGACCACAGGCGGCTTGGTCGTCGTACGGCGGGTGGTCGGCTTGACCGTCGGCTTCTTGACCGTGGGCTTCTTGGTCGGCGGTTTGACGGTGGGCCTCTTGGTGACGGGCGGCAGTTTCGGCTTGGTGGCGGGCGGGACGGAGAGCAGACCGGCGGGCTTCGTCGGCTTCGCCGTCGGCGTCTTCGTCGGCGCTGGGGTTGCGGTGGTCGCCGGAGATGTCGCGGTGGTGATCGAGACCGGCGCGGCGGCCGGCTCGGTTGCGGGCGCGGCGCAGGCGCCGGCGAATACGAGAACGAGTCCAGTGCCGAGTGCGAGCACGGCGCGGCCACGGTCCATCGATGATCCCCCCAAGAAATCCGCCCTCGGCCCCCCGATGGCGGTAGTTGTCGCCCGGCCGGAACCGGCCAGGCGCGCCATGCCTACCACCCGATCGTCACTGTCCGCGACAGTTCGCCGGCCCCGACCGGGAAACCTTGTCGGTTTCGTTACTCAGGGACAACCACCGTGTTCTGCGCCGCCGCGATCCGCCAGACCCCGTCTTCCTTGGCGAGGAAGTAGACCGGGCTCCCCCGGTCGAGCACCTTGTCGTCGCCGCGCTGGAGATAGGTCTGGTTGACGTTGAGCACGGCGATGTCCGGCCGGACGAACAGTAGATGGTCCGCCTCGTACGTCGCGTAAGTCTCGGCCGTCGCGCCGGGCAGCACCCGCCGGGTGAACTCGGCGATCAAATCCCGTCCGTACAGGCGTTTGCCGTGCCCGGTCACCCACACGGCGTCGGCGCGGAACAGGCTGAGGAAGGCGTCGGCGTCCTCGGTTCGCTGGGCACGGTCGACCGTCGTGACGAGTTCAAGGATCTGGTCGACGTCGTTCTGGCTGGGGATCGTTCCGGTGATGTCCATGGCAACGATCCTCGGAGTTGAAGCCTTCTTGAGGTCAACCACGATCTCGCGATCAGGTTGAATCTCCTGATGAGCCCTCGACTGGTCGTGCTCTGCGGCACGGCGTACTCCGGCAAGAGCACGCTGGCCGCCGACCTGGCCCGCCAACTCGACGCGCGGATCGTCAGCCTCGACGAGATCAACGAACGCCGCGGCCTGTGGGGCGGCGACGGCATCCCGGTCGAGCAATGGAAGGCCACTCACGCCATCGCCACCAACGAGGTCCGCGAACACCTCGCCTCCGGGACGAGCGTGATCCTCGACGACACCAGCTCGCTCCGCTTTCTCCGGGACGGCTGGCGGGCTCTCGCGGCCAACCTCGGTGCCGGGTTTCGTCTCGTCTACCTGGACGTCGACCACGCCACGATCCGCCGGCGCCGAGCGGCCAACCAGACGAACCAGCACCGGCGCGACGTCTCGGACGCCGTACTGGAAGAGCACCTCGCGACCTTCGAACCACCGGCTCCCGACGAGTACGCCGTACGGGTCAGACCGGGCGATCCGACGCCGATGCTCTGAAGTGCTTGACGATCTGACCGATGTCCTCGCCGGCCGCGTCCGGGTACGCCGTCAGCCGCTCGTGCACCGCGCGAGCAATCAGCAACTCGGCAGCACCCGCAGCCAGCGCCACATCCTTCGCGGCTAGCTTGACCTGGTAGTACGCACCTTCGGCCGCAGCCCGCCCAACGCCGCCCCTGATCCGAGCGCGCCGGTACGCCGTACCGTCCCAAAGGTCTCGAGCAACGGCATCACCGCATCGGCGTCCCCACCCACGAACAAGGTCAGCTCACCGCGAGCCGCTTTGTCGACACTTCCCATCACCGGCGCATCGATTAACGTCACGCCGTCCGGCAAAACCCCGCGACCTCCCGCACGGCCTCCGGCCCGATCGACGACACGTCGACCAGTACCGCTCAGCCTCCAACTCCCCGGCGATCTTCCCCACCACCGCCCGCACCCGGCGCCCCCATCGCTCCCATCGCGAGGAACGCCACCTTGCTGTTGGTGTCCATAAACCCAACGTAGACAGGCTTCTCAGCGGGCACCAACGACTCTCCAGCATGCCTGCCATACCGCTCTTGCATCGGTCAGAGACGATCCTGCTCGCCTTCGCCCAGACCTGACGCGCCAACCACTCCCCCAGCAGCCGGCGCGTCCGACGATCTCAGCGGCGACGGCCCCACTTCGTCGCGGATCCCACGCCCGCCAGGTGGAGGGCGAGGCAGAGCAGGCCGGCCATCAGCAGGGTCTGCGGGGTGAACGCGTCGCTGACGCTGGCGTTGGCCCAGTCGAGGATGAGTGCCAGCCCAAAGATGACTGCGGCGATGATCGCGAACATTCGTGCTCCTTATCGGATACAGCAGGCGGAAGGCGCTCATCTAACTCCCCTGCCGTCGGGCGCACAAGGGCCAACGCCCCTAGGCTGTCGCGGACGGGAAGGACGGTGGCAGTGCGGACTCGTGAGCGACTGGTGATCGCGACGTTGAACACCCGCGGCACACCCGTACGACGGTCCCAGCTGGCCGGCCGGTACGGCGCGATCGGGGCGGCGTTCGAGGCGTCGGATGTCGACATCGTCAACGTGCAGGAGGTCCACAGCTACTACCATCTGCACCTGCTGAAAACCGCGATGCCGTCGTACGGCGAGGTCAACTACCGGCCGTCGCTGCTCGGGCCGGCAGGAGGGCTGGTGACCTTCGTACGCGGGTCTGTCGCGGCGCGCGGCTACCACCGGCTTCCGATTGGTGCGGGTCTAGAGGCGCCCCGATGGTCGCGAGCTGCAGCGCCCTTCAAAGGCATGTTGCTGACTCGACTCGATCGGCCCGGGGTCTGGTTGGCCAACACTCACCTACTCGCCAACTACGACGGCGACTGGTCGGACGACAGCCGATTCACTCCGGTGCATCAAGGACAGCTGGAGTCGCTGGCCCGAATGATTCAGAAGCTCGATGACCCGATCATCATGTGCGGCGACTTCAACGTCGCGCGGGAAAGCTCGCCGTTCGAAGCCTTCTGCCGAAGGACCGGACTCGTCGACGCGTTCGCGGGACATTGCCCGCCGACGTTTCACAGCGAGTACCTGGAGGCTGGCAAGACGGCTCACTGCATCGACTTCATGTTGCTGCGTGGGCTCGAGCCGACCTCAGCCGAGCAAATCTTCACCGACAAGGTAGACCTGCCCGGCGGACCGACGTACCTGTCCGACCATGTCGGCCTCCGCGCGATCGTGGTCACCTGACCCGGCAGCACACCCGAACTATGCGGCGAAGGGTGGGAGCTCGATCAACGGCTGAATGGACGCCGGCGGGAAGTCGGGCCAACCGGTCACCGGTGCTTGGCCCGGGATGCGTAGATGCCGGTCGATGAAGCGCTGGGTGTCGCGGAGGACTCGGGCCGCGGTCGGCAGGTCAAGCGTGCCCGACTCCAGGGCCACGGCGAACTCGTCGAGGTCCAGGATGTCGTAGCGAAGGGATGACGGCGGAATCAGGATGTCCACGTCGCGGTCGTGGATGACCACACTGCTCGGGGTCGGTTCTTCGACGTCCACCAGGTCGATGTACCAGCCGCCTTCATAGGCGCCGGTGAAGGTGTTGGGTTTGGTGAGCTGGACGCCCTCGTCGGGGAGGACGAAGCAACGATCCGTGGTGGGGCGGCCGGGCGCCTGCCACTGGGGAAGGATCGGTACGTCGTAGGCCACGACGTTGGCAGTGGTCCGCACGCCGGGGCACCACTGGCCGGTGCGGTGCAGGACCTGGATGTGCTCGAGCTTCATGGCGAGCTGGCTCCCCCAGAGCAAAGCGAAGGCCCGGACCTAGTGGTCCGGGCCTTCTTCCGTAGCGGGGGCAGGATTTGAACCTGCGACCTCTGGGTTATGAGCCCAGCGAGCTACCGAGCTGCTCCACCCCGCGTCGTTGTGTCTTTAGTTTAGGGGATGGATGGGGGTAGAACCAAATCGGGGGTGGGGAGGGAAATCGGGTGTGTGATGGGAGGGGTCGGGAGTACGGTGCGAGCCATGGGTGAGGTGGGGGTTCGGGCGTTCGGCGCGGGTGATCTGGACGGGGCTGCTCGGTTGCTGGTGGAGCGTCACGTGGCGCATCGGCGGAGGCACCCGTTGTTGCGGGGCGACTTCGAGGACGTGGAGCTCGCGCGGGTGGCGGTGGCCGAGGCGTGGGAGGCGGAAGGTGCCTCGGGGGCGGTGGCTGTGCGGGACGGGGAGGTTGTCGGGTATTTGCTGGGGGCACCCAAGGGCAAGCTGTGGGGGCCGAACGTCTGGGTCGAGGCGGCGGGGGTGGCGGCTCGGGATGCTGAAGTGGTGCGCGACCTGTACGGATTGGCTGCTGCTCGATGGGTGGACGAGAGCAGGACGGCTCAGTACGTGGTGGTGCCGGACGACGCGGGGCTGATCGACGCCTTCTTTCGGTTGGGGTTCGGGGCTCAGCACGCGCATGCGCTGCGCGGCCCGTTCGAAGCAGAGGTGAGGGTGCCGGCCGGTGTGACCGTACGGCGGGCCGAGCGGCGGGACGTCCAGGTGCTGGCCGAGCTGGATCTGGTGCTGCCCCGGCATCAGGGGTTGGCGCCGGTGTTCTCGGCGGGTGAGGTCCCTTCGCTCGAGGAAGCGGTGGCGGACTGGGAGGAGTCGGTCGACGATCCGGAGTTCGCAACGTTTGTTGCCGAGGTCAACGGTCGGGTGGTCGGGTCGGCGATCGGGTGCTCACTGGAGAAGTCGAGTACGCATCAGGGCGTGGCTCGGCCGGACAACGCCGGGTTCCTCGGGTTCGCGGCGGTGTTTCCGGAGGATCGGGGGCATGGGGCCGGGCGGGTGCTGGGTGAGACCGTGCTGAAGTGGTGTGCGGACGCCGGCTACGACTCGGTGGTGACGGACTGGCGGGTGACGAATCTGCTGTCGTCACGGACCTGGCCGCGGTTGGGGTTCGTGCCGACGTTCCAGCGGCTGCACCGGCTAATCGGCTACTAGGCGGGATGGAAACCCTCCGCGGTGGCCAGTAGGGCTTCCTGGGGATAGCGGGAGCGGTCGATGGTGAGTTCGGCGGCGACGCCTGGCGAGACGAAGTAGAAGGCCTGACCGTCGGTGACGTAGCCGCCGTAACTGCCGAGCCGGGTCGGGGTGAGGTCCCAGGTCGCGGGGTCCTTCTCGTGGTACTCGGTGAGGAAGTCGCGCAGGGACTCCACGTCGGCGATACGGTCGCCGCGGAGGGTCTTCAGGGTGAGGTCGACCGTCGTGGCGTCGTCGGCTGTGGTCTCCCAGACCCGGCTGTGGAAGGTGACGTCCTCCCACTCGTACTCGAAGTCGCTCGGGGTGCCGAGTCCTTCCGGCAGGTGGTTGATGGTGAAGCCGTCCAAGGTGCACGCCTCTCTGGCCTGTGCGGGGAGCGCGAACAGGCCGGCCAGCAGGGTGATCAGAACGATACGGAACATGGGGCGCCTCCAAAGGTCTGTTGCCAGAGAAGGTGCCGCGAAAGTCCCGCCCACAGAGCACCACTTCAAAGCCTGTGGAGAAAGCGAAACGGCGGCCTCCCCAGAAGGGAAGACCGCCGTTCGCCAGGCTCAGCCGGTGGGTGAGGTCGGTGGGCTTGTCGGTGTCGGAGTGGGTGTCGGCGTCGGGGTCGGGGCCGGCAACTGAGCCCCGGCCGCGACCGCTCGCGCCACCGCTGCCTGCGCCTTCTTGACGTTGACCTGATACCCGTTCAGGTCGCCACGGCGCAGCGCCGCCTCGGCGTCGGTGAACGCCTTGTTCGCGTCCGCCAGCGCCTGCTTGATCGTTTGGTTCGCCGGCGGCGGCTTCGGCTGGTTCGGGTCCGGATCCGGATTCGGATCGTCCGGAGTGTTCACGGAGGTGTTGAACACCTTCGTCAGCGCTTCCGACAACGTCGATCCGAAGGCGACCCGGTCACCGAAGGACACCAGCACGTACCGCAGGACCGGATAGCTACCCGGACCAGAAGTCCGCACCGAGTACACCGGCTGGACGTAGAGCAGACCGCCACCCAGCGGCAGCGTCAGCAGGTTGCCGAACTGGGCCCGCGCGCCGCTGCTCGGCTGGTTGATCGGCAGCAGCGCCTGTCTGATCCCGTCGTCGGTCTGGAACTTGTTGTACACCTGCCCAGGACCCGGGATCTGCACGTTGCCGGGGAGTCGCAGGATCCTGAACTGCCCGTAGTCCGGTGACGACGCCTCCGCGTCGACGGCCATGAAGGCGGTCAGGTTCTCCCGTTCCGCGTTCGGCACGTACACCGAGGTGAGCGAGAACTTCGGCGAGTCCTGCCCGGGCATCCGCAGCGACAGGTAGAACGGCGGCTGGTTCTGCGCCGGCGAGTCGGCCGTGCCCGACGCGGTCGGGTCGGCCGGGACGCGCCACAGGTCGCTGTTCTGGTACCAGGTGCCGGCGTCGGTGACGTGGTACTTGGCCAGCAGGTCGCGCTGGACCTTGAAGATGTCCTCGGGGTAGCGCAGGTGCGACATCAGCGCCGGCGAGATCTCCGAGCGCGCCTTCACCGTGCCCGGGAACGCCTTCATCCAGGTCTTCAGCACCGGGTCCTTCTCGTCCCAGGCGTACAGCTCGACCGAGCCGTCGTAGGCGTTCACGACCGCCTTGACCGAGTTGCGGATGTAGTTGATCTCCTCGCTCGGCTGCGTCGCGATCGCGCCGCGCCCGGTGGTCGTGTCGCGGGTGCTGTCGTCGAGCGCGACCTTCTGCGAGTACGGGTAGTTCGCCGAGGTGGTGTAACCGTCGACGATCCAGACCACCTGGCCGTCGACGACGGCCGGGTACGGGTCGCCGTCCGGCGTCAGCCACGGCGCGGCCTTCTCGACCCGCTCGCGCGGGTTGCGGTCGTACAGGATCTTCGACTCCGAGTTGACCCGCTGGGACAGCAGCAGGTTCGCGTCGCGGAACTTGGTGGCGTAGAGCAACTGGTTGAAGAACGACCCGATCTCGACGCCGCCCTTGCCCTCGTAGGTGTTCAGCGTCGGGTCGCCGCCGTTCTTGCCCTCCGGCGTGTCCAGCTCGACCGCGGGAGCACCCTTGGGCGCGCCGACGATCGAGTAGTCCGGGGACTGCTCACCGAAGTAGATGCGCGGCTCGTACTCGCCGAGGTCACCGGTCGGCGGCAGGTCCTTGGAGGAGAACACCGGCGTACCGTCGGCGGCGCGCTGGTTGCCGTTCGCGGCGACGACGCCGTAGCCGTGGGTGTAGACGGTGTGGTCGTTGTTCCAGTTGCGCTGGCCGGCCGGCAACCGGTCGACCTGCACCTCGCGGACCGCGATCACGGTGTCGCGGACCTCGTTGCCGATCTTGTACCGGTCGACGTCCAGGTCGGTCGGGAACGAGTAGAAACCACGGACCTGCTGCAGCTGCTCGAACGTCGGCCCGACCACGCTCGGGTCGATCAGCCGGATGCCCGGGAGCACGTCGGCGTCGTTGCGCAGCTCCTCCGGCGTGGCGTTGGTCGTCTTGGCCGCGTAGTTGTCGACCTTGGCGTTCTCCAGGCCGTACGCCTGCCGGGTGGCTTCGATGTTCTTGGTGATGTACGCCGCCTCGCGGACCGGCTCGCTCGGCCGGACCCGGAGCTGCTGCAGCGCGGCCGGCCACAGCGCACCGAGCAGTACGGCGGACAGAATCAGCACGACGGTCCCGACGCCCGGCAGCAGCCAGGTCCGGCGGACCACGTTCGCGAAGAACAATCCGGCACACAGCACCGCGATGACGGCCAGGATCTCCTTGCTCGGCAGCACCGCGTTGTCACCGGTGTAGGAGATACCGGTGAACAGCCGGCTGTCGGACGTGGTCAGCCCGTACCGGTCGAGCCAGTAGCTGAACGCCTTGAGCAGGACCAGCAGACCGAGCAGCACCGAGAACTGCACCTGCGCGGCGCCGGAGGCCTTCTGCCCCTTCGCCGACGGCCGGAAGCCGCCGTACAGGTAGTGGGTGATGATCGCGGCGACCAGCGAGAGCAGGACGATCGAGTAGCCGAAGCCGAGCAGCACCCGCAGCCACGGGTAGTCGAACACGAAAAACGCGATGTCCTTGTTGAAGTGCTTGTCGGTCACCCCGAACGGCGTGCGGTTGCGCCAGGCCAGGAAGACCTTCCACTCCCCCGACGCCGCGGAGCCGCCGAAGATCAGCATCAGCGTGCCGAGCACGCCGACGGCGATCTTGCCGCGCGACTGCAGCAGTTCGCCGTACCGCTCGAAGCCGGGGCTCGGCGACGGGGCGAGCGCGACCCGCGGCCTGGTCCGGTAGGCGACGATCACGTTCGCCACCACGGCCGCGGCCATCAGCAGGCCGACCACCACGAACAGCATCACCCGGGTGCCGAGCACGGTGCTGAAGACCGAGCCCAGGTCGACCGAGCGGTACCACAGCCGTGAGGTCCAGACGTCGGTGAAGACACTGAACAAGATCAGCAGGACGATCAGCGTGGCGATCGTGGGCAGCAACGCCTTGGGGCGTTGACCGGGGGCTCGCCGCGCTCGGCGCGGCTCCTCCGGCAGGTCGTAGACGCCGTCGCTCATGCTTGCTTCTCCTCGTCCGTACTTTGGCGGACACCCCGGACGTGGCCGGCCGAGGTTCCGTCGATCGGACCGTCGCTGTCCAAGCCGTCGGCTCGATCACCCTCGGCCGGTGGGGCACCGGTCGAGGGCTCGAATGTCAATGACAGTACTTCGCACAGCGTGGGGACCAAGTCGGCACCGGTCAGCACGGCACTGTCCTCGTCGTGGGAGCGCAAGCGGACGGCGCCGAAGCGGCCTCCGTCCCGGAGCACGGCCGCGACCATCCGCACCTCGTGACGGCGCGGGTCACTGCCCGCCATCCGGGCCAGCTCGGCGTCCGATTCCGCGTCGGACAGGCCCGACTCGACCGAGGGCGGCAGCACGATGCGCTCGAGCGCCAGCGCACAGCCGGACACGCCCTCGGGCCACTCGATCTGCCCCAGTACGTCGGCCAGGTTGCTGTCGTCGGCGCCACCGGGCAGCTCGCCCTGGGCCACCGGCGTCAGCGGCTGGGCCGCGTCGTCGGCGCCGAGCTCGGCCGCCAGCTGCGGCTCGGCGGCCAGCAGCTCCTCGGTCGGGACCAGCGCGAACAGCTGCGCGGGCTGATCCCAGCCCGCGCTGCTGACGTGCTTCTCGATCTCCACCACCGCCCGGCTGAGCGCGTCGGCGGGCAGGTTGTCTATCGCGTGCATGCGGGGACGTCTCCAGTTCCGGCGGCCAGGGCCTTCAGGGCGCCGATCGCGTCGTTCAGGGTGCTGATCTTCACCAACTGGATGCCGTCCACGCCGGCGTGCAGAGCGGCCTCGCAGTTGGGGGCGGGGACCAGGAAGACCGTGGCGCCGTCGTCCTTGGCGCCGGCGATCTTCTGCTGGATGCCGCCGATCGCGCCGACCTGGCCGAGCGCGTCGATCGTGCCGGTCCCGGCCACGTGCTTGCCGCCGAGCAGCGGGCCCGGCGTGAGCTTGTCGTAGATCGCCAGCGCGAACGCCGTTCCGGCGCTCGGGCCGCCGATGTCCTGGCCGAGGTTGACGCTCACCTTGACCGGCGAGTCGACGCCGATCGTGATGCCGACCATCGGCCGGGCCGGCTCGCCCGGAGTGGCCGCGGCCTTGACCACGACGGTCTGCTCGGCGCCGCCGCGGCGGATCAGGAAGCTGACGTTCTCGCCGACCTTGTTCTTGCGGACCAGCTCGCCGACCTGCGGCACCTGGGCCGCGACGACGCCGTCGACCTTCAGCACCACGTCACCCGGCTTGAGCTTGCCGTCGGCGGGGCTGTCCTTGGCCACCGAGGCGACCTTCGGGTGGTACGGCACCTTGGCGGCCTGCAGGGCGGCGGCGATCGCGCTGTCCTGCGAGCCGGTCATCTCGGCGGTGTTCTGCTGCTCGACCTCGTCCGCGCTCTGCTCGGGCGGGTAGATGACGTCGCGCGGGAACAGGTCGTGGTGCGGGTCGAGCCAGTTGCGCATCGCCTGCGGCAGGGTCAGGTCGCGGTCCGGCGAGGTGACCGAGACCGTGGTCAGGTCCAGCTGGCCGGAGGTCGGGAAGGTCTCGTGGCCGGTGATGCCGATCACGGGCTTGCCGTTCGCGCTGCCGAGGGTGTCCTTCACCGGGCCCGGGCTGAACGAGACGAACGGCACCGGGAACACGGTGACCAGTCCGAGCGAGAAGACGAGCACGATGATCGCGGTGACCAGCGTGGCGGTACGACGTGTCACGAACCCTGCCCCACGGTTTTGACCTTGATCATCCTGAACTTGTGGACCAGACCGCGCAGCCCCGTGCGCGCGGCGGGCGTGGACCGCGGGCCGGGCGCGGCGAGGGCGTCGGTGAAGCGGCGGAAGTCCTCGACCGAGGCGAAGGCCGCACCGGTACGCCGGGGGCCGCGCGTCCGGCCGCGCCAGGCCGCCCAGCCCATCGCCAGGACGGTCGCGGCCAGGGGGAAGGCCAGCCAGGCCAGGACCCTCATCCGGTCACCTTCGCAGTCATACGCCCCAGCGTACGGGTCAGCAGGCGCCGACCCACTCGCTCGCACCATCGGTGAAGTGCTGGTGTTTCCAAATCGGAACCTCGGCCTTGAGGTCGTCGATCAGCCGGCGGCAGGCCACGAAGGCGGCGTCGCGGTGCGCGGCGGCCACGGCGACGATCACGGCGGCGTCCCCGATCTCCAGCGGACCGGTCCGGTGCACCGCCGCGAGCGCGGTGACGTCCGCGCCCTCGCAGACCCGCTCGGCCACCTTGCGCAGGTGGGCCAGCGCCTCCGGGTGGGCTTCGTAGGTCAGCTGATCGACCGGGCGCGCGTCGTCGTGGTTGCGCACCGTGCCGATGAACAGCGCCGTACCGCCGGCCGACGGGTCGGCGACCGCGGCCAGCACCTCGTCGCTGGACAGCGCCGTCTCGCGGATGTCCAGCAGCCTGATCGCGTCGCTCATGACCTTCCTCGCCTCCGGGATGTGCGCACAGTATTCCAGCATCCGCGCCCCGCGGACGGCCCAAACCGTTCGCCTGTGGAGGAACGGTAGCCCGCCACCGGTACGTTGGAGTTGTACGCCCCGTCTGCACAGGAAGGCCAACCCGATGAGCGACGAACCGGACAACCCGTTCAAGGGAACTCCGTTCGAGGCCATGTTCCAGCAGTTCTCCGGTGCGGCCGGCCAGGGCGGCACCCCTGACCTGAACGCGATCTTCGCCCAGGTCCAGCAGCTGCTCAGCGGCTCGACCGACGGCAAGCCGGTGAACTGGGACCTGGCCAAGGACATCGCCCGCAAGACCGTCGCCGCGAACGGCGACCGCTCGGTCACGCCGACCGACAACGACCGCGTGGCCGACGCCGTCCGGCTGGCCGAGCACTGGCTGGACCAGGCGACCACGCTGCCCGAGGCGTCCACCACGTCCGCGGCCTGGAGCCGTGCGGAGTGGGTGGAGAACACCCTGCCCACCTGGCAGACCGTGGTCGACCCGGTGGCCGAGCACGTCGCCGGCGCGATGGGGACGGCGTTGCCGCCCGAGGCGCAGCAGCTGGCCGGTCCGATGGCGGGCATGCTCCGCCAGCTCGGCGGCTCCGTCTTCGGCGCGCAGGTGGGCCAGGCGCTGGGTGAGCTGGCCGGTGAGGTCGTCAGCTCGTCCGACATCGGTCTGCCGCTCGGCCCGACCGGGCAGGCCGTTCTGCTGCCGGACAACGTGGCCAAGTTCGCCGAGGGTCTCGGGGTGACCGACGAGGACGTCCGGCTCTACCTGGCCCTGCGCGAGTGCGCCCACCAGCGGCTGTTCGCCGGTGCGCCGTGGCTGCGGCAGCACCTGTTCTCGCACGTCGCCGACTACGCGGCCGGCATCCAGGTGGACACCGGCAAGATCGAGTCCGCGATGTCCGAGGTCGACATGCAGAACCCGGAGGCCCTGCAGTCCGCGCTGGCCGGTGGGCTGTTCGAGCCGGAGGACTCCGAGCAGCAGAAGGCCGCGCTGGTCCGGCTGGAGACCGCGCTCGCGCTGGTCGAGGGCTGGGTCGACGACGTGGTCCGGGAAGCCACCAAGGACCGAATGCCCGCGGCCGTCCAGCTGGCCGAGACCGTACGTCGCCGGCGCGCGGCGGGTGGTCCGGCCGAGCAGACCTTCGCGACGCTGGTCGGTCTGCAGCTGCGGCCGCGCCGGCTGCGCGACGCGGCGAACCTGTGGGCCGCCGTCCGCGACGCGCGGGGTGCTGACGGCCGGGACGAGCTCTGGTCGCACCCGGACCTCCTGCCCGGTACGGCGGACCTGGACGACCCGATCGGCTTCGCCCGGCACTCCGGCGAGATGTCCGACCTGGACATCTCGGACTTCCTGGACCAGACCGACGGCGACGCGCCGAAGGATGCCGACGGCAAAGACACGGGCAAGGACGCGGGCACGGACGGCGACGGGGAGAAGTGACGCTGCACGCCGACGCCACCGCCGTACTGACGGGCTGGACTCCCCCGGACGCGGAACAGGCCGCGCTCCGGGAGCACTACCTGCGCCACCTCGCCGACCACCCGGACGGCATGTGGCGCAGCAGCCGGCCGGAGCACATCACCGCCTCGGCGCTGGTCGTCGACGCGGGCCGGGAGCGGGTGCTGCTCACTCTGCACCGGCTGGTCGGCACCTGGCTGCAGCTCGGCGGACACTGCGAGCCGGGTGACACCACGCTCGCCGGTGCCGCGCTCCGGGAGGCGACCGAGGAGTCAGGCCTGGCGGAGCTGAAGATCGATCCCGAGCCGCTGCAGCTGTCCCGGCACTTGCTCGAGGCCGGCGGCTGCAAGGACGCCTACCACCTGGACGTGCAGTTCCTGGTGACGGCGACCGCGGGCACGGACTACGTGGTGAGCGAGGAGTCGCACGACCTGGCGTGGTTCGGCGTCGACGCGCTGCCGGCGGATCTGGACGCGACGGTCGCCGCACTGGTCCGGCGACTCGGCTGACGGCGGGTGTGCGGGCCGGTCCCTGTGATCCGGCCCGCACACGTCTGTCCGGGGTCCGTCGCTCCCCCCTTCCCTGACCACCGTCGGTCACACCGCCCCTGAACGGCACCGACGGACTGGCCAGTCGCGGCGAACAGCCCTGGCGGACACCCCCATGTCCCCGCTGCCTGGACAAACGAGCCAGCGGCAAGAAGGTGATGGGTCAGGTTCCGGAAAAGTGAATTATCTTCCGCGCAGCAGCGCGCGGGTGGCGTCCCAGCCTTCGAGGCCGGGATCGAGCCGGGCCAGGTCGGCGTTCGAGCGGAGCCGGTGCCAGCCGGGCCCCAGGGCGACGGCGTGGCGGCGGGGCTTGAGGTCCTCGAGCGTGGTGAGTGGCGTGTCGAAGGTCGGCTCGGCTTCGGCGACCCAGGGCGCGACGGGCAGCCGGACTCCGATCGCGGCGAGCGTGCCGTCCTCCGCCGGCGTCACCGCGATGTCCGCCGACGACAGCGCCCTGAACAGCTTGCCGATCAGCAGCCCAGGCAGATCCGGTACGTCGTGACTGACGGCCACCACCGCCGCAGCCGCTCCGGCCTTGGCGACCGCGTCGAGTACCGGCCGCTCGGCGTCCACGGCGTACACCGGTGTCCCGGGCCAGGTGAGTGCGGCGACCTCGGCGACGGCGTCATCGTCTCCACCGGCCACCGCGACGGCGACCTCCACGACGTCCAGCGCGGCCAGGACCTCGTAGGTGTCCTCGGCCAGCGCCAGTCGCCAGGCGTCGGGTTCCCGGCCAGGCGGTGCCCAGGTGCCGGCCGCCGGAACCACCAGCACGACCACTCGCCGATCAATCGTCATGCGGACACCTCACCACATCACTCGCGGCGGGCTCGGCGTCAGGTCAGTGGGTCGTGCAGGGCACGGAGCAGCCGGAGGGCGACCTGGATGTCGAGGGCCTTGTCGGGGTGCTGCCAGCCGGGGCCGAGCAGGGCGGAGACCCGGTCGAGGCGCTGTTGCACGGTGTTGGGGTGGATGTGCAGGGCGGTGGCGGCTCGGGTCGGGCTCTGCCCGGCGGCGAAGTAGGCGTCGAGGGTGCCAACCAGGTCGGTGCCTCGCTGGGAGTCGTAGTCGGTGACGGGCCCGAGTACGTGCGCGACGTGCGCCTTGACGTCCACTTCCGGAGCACCGACCAGTCCGGCGACTCCGAGGTCGTCCGGTGCGACTGCCTGACCCGATCTGCCGAGCCGGAGCATCGTCGTCACCAGCCGGGTCGCCTGCTGATGTGCTTCGACCAGCGGCTCGCCCCAGCGCGCCGGGCCGGTGACTCCGATCGCCAGACCGCACCGGCGCGCCACTTCGTTCAGTGCGCGAGCGGCAGCGACAGGGTCCGGCAGGGCGAGGAGCATCACGAGGTCACCGGCGTACGGGCCGACCAGAACGAGGCGCTCCTGCAGCGGAGCCGACAGCCGAGCCAGTACGCCGGTGTGGTCGCCCCTGCACACCACCACGACCAGCTGCGCCGGCAGGCGACGGGTGGAGTCGAGCAGCCGGATCCGGTCAGCCAGTGCGCGCGGATCGGCGTTGCCGCTCAGGGCGTCGGACAGGATGTCGGCCTGGGCCCGCTGCGACTGTTCGGCGGCCTGGCGACGGAACAGCAGCACCAAGGCGGTGACGACGGCAGCCCGCTCCACGATCCGCTGGTCGGCAGCGGACAGCTCGGTCACTCCCCCGATCACCAGCGCACCGAGCCGCTCACCCTTCGCCGTGGCGGCGACCATCCAGCAGTCTCCGGCGCGGACCAGCCGCCCCGAGTCCGACGCCGCAGCCGCCTTGCCCGCCAGGTCGCGGTCGACCTCACCGGCCGCGGCAAGCTCGTTGCCCAGTGCATCGAACAGCAGGACCCAGACCCCCAGCAGCTCGGCCAGCGCCGCGGCGATCGCGTCGACGTCCCCGCCGGACAGGACGATCTCGGCGAAGCGGTCGTGCGCGGCCGCCGCGTGCTCGACGCCGGCATGAGCCTCCGACAGCTGCTCCAAGGCCGCCGCGGTCTCGGCCGCCGCCCGGACCTGCACGATGGTCACCGCCGCCAACGCGGCCAACGAGCCGAGCAGCGACACCTCGGTCGGGCTGAACGGCCGCGCGGTGCGGTTCGAGGCGAACAGCACCCCCACGAACGCGCCGTCCACGATCAGCGGCGTACCGAGGATCGCCACCAGGCCTTCCTCGCCGACCGCGTTGTCGATCGGACTGGTGTGCCGGAACCGGTGGTCGCTCGGGTAGTCGGTGGTCCAGTAGGGCTTGTGGGTCTTGGCGACCAGACCGCCGAGGCCCGCGCCCAGCGGCAGCCGGAGCTGCTGGAACGCCGCCGAGACCGAGCCGTCGGTGGCCCGCATGTAGGTGTCACCCTGCTCCGCGTCGTACAGGGTGAGATAGGCGACGTCGGTGCCGATCAAGGTGCGGGCGCGGTGCACGATCGTGTTCAGCACCCGCCCCGGATCGCGGGCCGACGCCAGCTCGAGAGCGATGTCCACCAAAGCGGTGAGCTCGGCTTCACGCTTTCGGCCGGCGTCCATGCCCACCCCTTCCTCAGACTTGTGCGAGGTCCCGCTTGCTGGTCTCGCCGTAGCTGGTGACCGCGATCAGCGAGATCACCGAACACACTGCCACGTAGATCGAGATCGCGTAGCCCGAGTCGTACGCCTTGAGCAGCGCGACCGCGATGAACGGCGCCAGCCCGCCGGCGACGATCGAGGCCAGCTGGTAGCCGACCGAGACCCCGGAGTACCGAACCCTGGTGCCGAACAACTCGGTGAAGAACGCTGCCTGCGGCCCGTACATCGCGCCGTGCAGGATCAGGCCGACGGTGACCGCCAGTGTGGCCAGGGCGAAGTTCTTGGTGTCCACGAAGGCGATGAACACGAACGCCCAGATCCCGACCCCGGCCGCGCCGAACAGGTACACCGGCTTGCGGCCGACCCGGTCCGACAGCGCGCCCCACAGCGGGATCGCGCAGAAATGGATCGCCGCCGCGATCAGCACGGCGTTCAGCGCGAACGACTTGCCCAGGCCCAGGTGCTCCTTGGCGTACGTCGCGATCACGATCGTGAAGATGTAGTAGCTGACGTTCTCGGCCATCCGGGCGCCCATCGCGGTCAGGATCTCCCGCGGGTACTTGGTGATCACCTCGACGAACGGGATCCGCTCGGTCGGCTCCTGCTTCGCGCGGGCCTGCTGGAACAGCGGCGACTCCTCGATCCGCAGCCGCACCCACAGCCCGACGAACACCAGGACGGCCGACAGCAGGAACGGGATCCGCCAGCCCCACGAGTCGAACGCCGCGTCGCTCTGGAAGGCCGCGAGCCCCGCCAGTACGCCGTTCGCGAGCAGCTGCCCGGCGGGCGCGCCCGCCTGCGGCCACGACGCCCAGAAGCCGCGCCGGGCCGGATCGCCGTGCTCGGACACGATCAGCACCGCGCCACCCCACTCGCCGCCGAGCGCGAAGCCCTGGATCAGTCGCAGCACGGTGAGCAGGATCGGGGCCAGCGCACCGACCTGCGCGTACGTCGGCAGCAGGCCGATCGCGAAGGTGGCCAGACCCATCATCAGCAAGGACAGCACCAGGAGGTTCTTGCGTCCGATCCGGTCGCCGAAGTGACCGAAGACCACGCCGCCGATCGGCCGGGCGAAGAAGCCGACCGCGAAGGTGGCGAAGCTGAGCAGGGTGCCGGTCAGCTCCTCGCCCTTGGGGAAGAACAGGTCGCCGAACACGACCGACGCGGCGACGCCGTACAAGAAGAAGTCGTACCACTCGACGGTGGTGCCGACCAGGCTGGCACCGACCACCCGGGCGATCGGGGTCCGCTTCCGGACCGGTTCTGTGGACGTGGACATGCAGGGCTCCTTAATGGGCGGTCCAGCCGCCGTCGAGGACGAACGAGCTCCCCGTGAGTGAGGCCGAGGCCGGACCGCAGAGCAGGGCGACCAGCTCGGCGACCTCGGCCGGCTCGATCAGCCGCTTGACCGCGACCGGTTCGAGCAGGATCTTGTCCAGCACCTCCGCCTCGGTCAGGCCGTGCACGGCGGCCTGGTCGGCGAGCTGGGCGGTGACCAACGGAGTCCGGACGTACGCCGGGTTCACGCAGTTGCTGGTGACGCCGTGCGGGGCGCCTTCAAGCGCGACGACCTTGCTGAGGCCTTCGAGGCCGTGTTTGGCCGCGACGTACGCCGCCTTGAACGGGCTGGCGCGCAGGCCGTGCACCGAGCTGATGTTGACCACCCGGCCCCAGCCCCGGCCGTACATGTGCGGCAGCGTCTGGCGGATCAGCCGGAACGGCGACTCGAGCATGAGCCGCAGGATGTAGCCGAACCGCTCCGGAGGGAACTGCTCGACCGGAGCGACCAGCTGGACGCCGGCGTTGTTCACCAGCACGTCGACGTCGGTCGGCAGGTCGGCCAGCCGGTCCAGGTCGGACAGATCGGCCTGCACGGCCTCGATGCCGTCGCCGGCCACCGCCGCCAGTCCGTCGGCGTCGTAGTCGACCGCGACGACGTGAAACCCCTCGGCGACGAGCCGGTGGGCGCAGGCGGCGCCGATCCCGGAGGCTGCGCCGGTGACGAGGGCACGACGTGGTGTGGTCATGGCGAGACTCTAGGAATCCGGCCAGCACTCAACCATGGGCTCGCCGCACACAACTGGACGGCGAGGAATGTGCCGTGCGGCTACTTGGCGACGATCACCGCGTAGGCAAGGAACAGGTCGACCATCGCGACCACCACGACGGCGATGACCGCCAGCCAGACGTACGCCGAGCGCTCACGCTTCGGCGGGTCGGGGTCGGGGTGCGGCGCGTTCACCGACTCGTCCTGCCCTGCGCGGGTGGGGTCCGGCAGTGGGTCCATCGGCGTGCTGTTCATCGCCAGGCAGTACCCACTGCCGCACCCCCGCACTCACCGCACCAGCGGCACCCGTGACCAGTCCAGGTCGGACGCGAGCGAGAAACCGGTGTACGACGGCTGGTTGTACGCCGTCTGCTGCCGCGCCACCTCGACGCGGTACTGCGGGTCGTGCATCAGCGTGTAGAGCTTGCGGTCCGTGCGCTCGGTGCTCAGGTAAATCCGGATGGCGCTGCTGTCCGCCGTACGGAGCAGGAGCTCCTCGCGCCAGTCGCCGAAGATGTCCGCGACCAGCGCCGGGTTGCCCTTGGTGCCGTTGTTGGTCAGCGTGCCGGTGGCGGTGAGCAGAGTGCCGCGCCGCCAGTCCTTGACGGTCGGAGTGACGGTGCCGGCGCCGTCGACGATCTGCGTGGTCATGTCGGCGGCCCAGCGGATGCTCTGGTTCGTGCCGGGAATCGCAGTGCCGAGCGCGTCGCCGTCCGCCGTCCGGAGGCGCGTTGCCCAGGTCTCCAGCCCCGGGTGCTCGGGCAGGATGTCGCCGACCATGCCGCGGCCGGTGTCGCGACCGGAGTACTCGCCGTACAGCACCTCGCCGGTCCGAGCGTCCCGCAGCGCATACCCGTACGGCGCGGAGGTAGCCCCCTCGTGCACGGTGAAGATCTCCTTGCCCGGCCGCTGCGGGTCGATGTCGGTCACGTGCATCGCATCGCCGTGCCCGAGCCGGGCGAGCGCACCGGGGTTCGCACTGCCCGGCGGCAGCACGTCCTTCGAGCTGTAGAGCACGCTGCCGTCGTCGTCGATGGTCGCCGAGCCGTAGACGATTTCCTGCCGGCCGTCGTCGTCCACGTCGGACGCACTGAGCGAGTGGAACCCCTGTGTGGTGATCGACCCGTACGTCGGATCGGTGCCGTCGCGGCCGTGCGGACTGTCGTTGAACGGATTGGTCATCGGCGTCCAGCCGCTGTCGATCGCCCAGCCCTTGGTGATCCGGTGCCCGTTCCACCCGTACGTCGTCAGCGTCGTCCGGGTGTAGTAACCGCGGGCGAAGACGGCCGACGGGTGCTTGCCGTCCAGGTAGGCCACTCCGGCCAGGAAGCGGTCGACCCGGTTGCCCGGCTCGATCCGGGACATCGCATAGTCACCCCAGCGAAGCCCGTCGTCGGTCCGGCCCGGCTCGTAGCGGACGGTCTGGAGTTCCTTGCCGTCGGAGCCGCGGAAGACCGTCAGGTACTCCGGTCCGCTCAGGATGAAGCCCTCGAAGGCGCGCAGCTGATTTCTGGCGCTGCGGGCCGGGGCGTAGACGTTTATGAAGTGGTCGACGAGCGCACTGGCGTCAGCACGCGACAGCGGATAGCTGTACTGGTTGGGAATGCCGAAGGCCGCCTCCAACGTCGCCGGCCACTGTCCACTCTTCACCTCCGGCTGCTCGTGCCACTGGAGGAACAGGTCGACCAGATGGTCGTAGTAGCCGGCCTTGCTGACCCGGTAGTCGTCCTGGTGGCTGTAGCCCGCTCGGCGATCCGCCGCGGGCATGGTGATGTACCGCTGCGACTTCACCGCGCCGGACCGGTCGTAGGTGATGACCTTGGTGCCAGGTGCTGTCTTGAGCATCGTCTCCGACCGGCCGTCGCCGTCGAAGTCGTAGACGAGGAACTGGGTGTAGTGGGCGCCGGCCCGGATGTTCACGCCCAGGTCTAGCCGGTGCAGCAGCGTGCCGTCGGTCTCGTAGGTGTCGACGTACACGTTGCCGGTGTAGCCGACCTGCGACACGTCCTTGGCGTTCGACGGGTTCCAGATCACGACGTACTCGTACTGGCCGTCGCCGTCCACGTCGCCGACGCTCAGGTCGTTGGCGGCGTAGGTGTAGGTCTCGCCGGCCGGGGTGACGCCGTCGGCCGGCTTGCGCAGCGGCAGGTCAAGGTAGCCGCTGGTCCAGGGCGTGACGGTGGCGCTGCGGTCCCGCTCCCGGCCGTTGACGAGTGAGACGACCCGGTACCTGCTGGTCTGGGTACCGCTGGGGTCGACGTAGTTGGTGCTGTCGGTGACGGTGGCGATCCGCCGGCCGTCGCGGTAGACGGCGAAGTCGGTGCCGGTCAGTCCATGGGCGGAGTGGCCGGTCGCCTCCGGGCCGAGCAGCCGCCAGCTGAGGAAGACCCCCTCGCTGGTGGTCGTGGCGACCAGTCCGCGGTCGAGCTTCTCCAGCTGCGGCCGGGAATGACTCGGCTCGGACGGGGCACCGGTGGCCTGGGTCGCTGGGACGGCCAGCGTCAGGGTGGTCAGGAGGACGGCGGCTGATCGCCATCGGACGGTAGAAAGCATGCGCGGTTCCTCGGAGACGTGGGCGGCAAACGCTTTCCATCGCACGCTAGACAGCCTGGCGACAAGCTGTCGAGAGATCTGTCCGCTATCGGCCGTCATCCGACCGCAACCGCAGCGACGGCTATCACCGGCAGTCGTTCTCATCGAAGAGATTTATGGTTGAACCATGGTCGACATCGAACAGCCGAAGAAGAAGGCGGCCGGCGTTCCGGCCGTGCTCTCGTCGTTCAAGTTCGGGTTCCGCGAGATGGGCCCGGCGCGGACCGGCAAGGTATTCCTGAAGATGAACCAGGACGGTGGGTTCGACTGCCCGTCCTGCGCCTGGCCGGACCCCGACCACAAACGCAAGCACGCGGCGGAGTTCTGCGAGAACGGCGCCAAGGCGGTGGCCTGGGAGGCGACCCGCAAGCGGATCCCGCGGGCCTTCTTCGCCGAGCACTCGATCGACGACCTGAACCGGATCTCGGAGTTCGAGCTGGGCAAGCTCGGCCGGATCACCGAGCCGATGCTGCTGCGGGCCGGCGCCGACCACTACGAGCCGGTCGGCTGGGACGAGGCCCTGCACGTCGTCGCCCGGCACCTGCGTGCTCTGGACGACCCGAACGACGCCGTCTTCTACACCTCGGGCCGGACCAGCAACGAGGCCGCCTTCCTCTACCAGCTCTTGGTCCGCGCGTACGGGACGAACAACCTCCCCGACTGCTCGAACATGTGCCACGAGTCCTCCGGTACGGCGCTGACCCGCGTGATCGGCAGCGGCAAGGGCGCGGTCACGCTGGAGATGCTCGAGGAGGCCGAGCTGATCGTCGTGGTCGGCCAGAACCCGGGCACCAACGCGCCCCGGATGCTCAGCCACCTGGAGATCGCCAAGAAGCACGGCGCCGACATCGTCTCGGTGAACCCGCTGCCCGAGCCCGGCCTGATGAACTTCAAGAACCCGCAGCGCCCGTCCGGCTGGGTCGGCAAGGGCACCACGCTGGCCGACCAGCACCTGCAGATCCGGATCGGTGGCGACCAGGCGTTGTTCCTTGCCGTCGGCCACCTTCTGCTGGAGGCGGAGGCGGCGGCGCCGGGAACCGTGCTGGACAAGGACTTCATCGAGCGGCACACCAGCGGGTACGACCTGTACGCCAAGCACAACGCGGAGCTCGACTGGCCGGCCGTCGAGCTGGCCACCGGCCTGACCCGGGCCGAGATCGAGGAGTTCACCCAGCGGTTCCTGAAGTCGAAGGCCACGGTGATCTGCTGGGCGATGGGCCTGACCCAGCACCGCGAGGCGGTCGCCACGATCACCGAGATCGTCAACGTGCTGCTGCTGCAGGGCAACATCGGCAAGCCCGGCGCCGGACCGTGCCCGGTGCGCGGCCACTCCAACGTGCAGGGTGACCGCAGCATGGGCATCTGGGAGCAGATGCCGGCGAAGTTCCACGACAAGCTGGACGCGGAGTTCGCGTTCACCTCGCCGCGCGAGCACGGTGTCGACGCGGCCCGGACCGTGCAGCGGCTGCGCGACAACGACGTACGGGTGTTCTTCGCGATGGGCGGCAACTTCGCGATGGCCACCCCGGACACCGACGTCGTGCACCGCGGACTACGCGCGTGCGACCTGACCGTGCACGTGTCGACCAAGCTCAACCGTTCGCACACGGTCACCGGCAAGGAGGCGCTGATCCTGCCGACGCTGGGCCGGACCGATCACGACCGGACCGTGCTCGGCCCGCAGTCGGTGACGGTGGAGGACTCCCAGGGCGCGGTCCACCTCTCCACCGGGAACTTGGTGCCGCCGAGCCCCGACCTGATGTCCGAGGTCGGCATCATCTGCGCACTCGCCGAGCTGCTGGTGCCGGACATCGGGCAGATCCCGTGGGCCGACTTCGCCAAGGACTACAGCCTGATCCGGCAGCGGATCGGCCGGGTCTGCGACGGCTACGAGAACTTCGAGGACCGGCTCCGGGCGAACGAGGGCGGCTTCCTGCTCGCGCACGCCGCCCGGGACCACCGCGAGTTCCACACCTCCGACGCGCGGGCGCAGTTCAGCGCCAACGACCTGACCTGGCTGCCGACCGAGCCCGGTCGCCTGCTGCTGCAGACGATGCGCAGCCACGACCAGTTCAACACCACGATCTACGGCCTCGAGGACCGCTACCGCGGCGTCCACGGGACCCGCGAGGTGGTTTTCGTGAACCCCGCCGACCTGGCCGACCTCGGTCTGACCGACGGCCAGTACGTCGACATCGTCAGCGAGTTCGCCGGTGTCGAGCGGAGGGCGTCGCGCTTCCGGCTGGTGTCGTACCCGACCGCGCGCGGCTGCGTCGCGGCGTACTACCCGGAGACCAATGTCCTGATGGCGGCCGACGACGTCGCCAAGGGCAGCAACACCCCGGTCGCCAAGGGCCTCACGGTCCGGCTGGAACCAGTCGCTTCCTGAACCACGGCTGCAGCAGGGCCAGCGCCGCGGCCACCGCGGCGCTGGTCAGCCACAGTCCTTCGGCGCCGAAGGACTCCAGGAGCTGGGTCACCGTCAGCGGCGCGATGGTCGTCGCGATGCCCCAGCTCAGGCCGAAGACCGCCAGGTAGCGGCCGCGGCCGTGGTCGGGAGCCAGGCCGGACGCCTGGGTGAGGTAGCGCGTCAGCAGGAACAGATCGCCCAGGCTCCACAGCACCGTGGCGAGCAGGAACACGCCCAGGCTGTGGGCGAACGCGGTGACGACCAGACCGGCTGCGAGCAGGCCGTAGCCGATGGCGATCGACCGGAAGTCGTCGAGCTGCGACAGGCGCAGCAGGCGCTGGGCGAGGATCAGGGTGACTGCCGACACCGCCAGGATGAAGCCGGTCCCGGACTCCGGCAGGCCGTGCTCGAGCAGGGTGAGCGGGAGACCGATGATCACCTGCATGTAGAGGGTGGCGAAGACCGTGCCGCTGAGGAGCAACAGGAGCAGCCGGCGGTCTCGCCACACGGCGACCCGGGTCACCTCCGCCCGCTCACGCCGTACGTCGGGAGGAAGCGCGAGCGCCACGAGGACGGCACAGGCCAGGCAGGTAATGGCGTCCGCGGCGAACAGCCAGCGCAGGTCCCAGTTGCTGACCGCGGCCGCAAGCAGCCCAGCCAGTACGCCGGCCGCCGCCATCGCCGCGCCGAGCAGCCCGTACGCCGCTGGGCGGTCGGCGGGCTCGGTGACGTCGGCGATCGTCGCCTGGCTGGGTGGTTCGTAGATCTCGAACGCCAGGCCGAGCAAGACAGTCGCGAACACCGCGGACCACAGCGTCGAGCTCAGCGCGATCCAGGTCTGCGCGGTGGCGCAGCCGGTCAGGCCGAGCACGATCGTACGCCGGCGACCGAGGCGATCGGCCAGATAACCGCCGAGCAGGCGGGACGGAATCGTGGACGCGCCGAAGACGGCCAGGATCAGGCCGGTCTGGCCGAGTGACGCGCCGAACTCGACGGTGAGCACGACGCCGAGGAACGGCAGCGTGAACGCCCCGATCCGGTTGACCGCGCGGGCGGCGACCAGGATCCAGACCGCCGGGGACAGTCCGCGCCATGGGCCGGCCACGGTACTTGTTGTGCTCATCGCCGACTCCATGACTGTCTAAACGGGTATGGTCGGTCACGCGAGTTCGACCCTACGGAGGAGTGCCGTGACTGGTCAAGTATCTTTTGATAGTCATACCCGGAACGTACTGGCGGCCTCCGTCGAGTACGTGAACCGGCTGACACCCGGCCACTCCGGCGGCATCCCGTACGACGGGCCCGCGGACGAGGCCGAGGCCGTCATGGACGCGCTGGCGGCGATCGGCTACCCGCGGCCGTCGGTCCGAGCGGCCGACGCGCGGCGGCTCGCGGTACTCGCGGGACGGATGCGAATCGTCTTCGAGGCGGCTCACTCCGGGGATCTCGACCGGGCGGCCGAGGAGATCAACGCGTTGCTGCTCGACACCAACGCCCGGCCGCAGCTGGACCGCCGGGACCAGGGCTGGAGCCTGCACTTCCACGGGCCGGACGACGGGCTCGTCAATGGCTGGGCCGCGGGGTGTGCGGCGGGCTTGGCGCTCGCGGTGGGCAGTGATCTGGCGGGCCGGCTGGGCGTCTGTGCGGCGCCGCTGTGCGACCGGGTGTTCGTCGACGTCTCGCGCAACGGTCAGCGGCGGTTCTGCTCACCGCAGTGCCAGAGCCGGGTCAAGGCGGCCGCGCACCGGGCCCGTCAGTCCCCCGCTGAGTGAGACCTATCCCCCACGTGACAAGGCACTGTCCCCACGTGGCCCGTGGGGACAGTGCCTGCTCGGACTTTCTCCTCAGGGTCAGCCGACCGGGGTCAGCTCACGCTCCTCCTCCGGCGCCTGGGTGACCGCGTGCTTCGCCGGCGTGCGCCGCATCCACTTCGGGGCCCACCAGTTCGCGTCACCCAGCAGCGTCATCACGCTCGGCAGGACCACCGCGCGGATGATCGTCGCGTCGATCAGGATCGCGACGGCCAGGCCGACACCCAGCTGCTTCATGTCCAGCGTGCTCAACGTCGCGAAGACCGCGAACACCCCGATCATCACCGCCGCCGCGCTCGTCACCACGCCCGCCGAGCCGGTGATGCCCTCGGCCACCGCCTGCTTGGTCGGCACTCCGCGCAGCACCGCTTCGCGGATCCGGCTCACCACGAACACGTGGTAGTCCATCGACAACCCGAACAGCACCACGAACAGGAACAGCGGCAACCACGACACCACCGCGCCGTTCGACCGGAAGTCCAGCAGCCCCTCGGCCCAGGTGTTCTGGAACACCGCCGTGACCACCCCGTACGCCGCGCCGGCGCTGAGCAGGTTCAGCAGGATCGCGGTCACCGCGACCACCACCGACCGGAACGTCACGATCATCACGACCATCGTCAGCAGCAGCACGAACCCGATCACCAGCGGCAGCTTCGACCGGGTGTGCGCCGCGTAGTCGACGTCCGCGGCGACGAACCCGCCGACCGCGTGCTCGACGCCCGGCACCTTGCCGACCGTCTGCGGGATCAGCTCGTTGCGCAGCTTGGCCAGCGAGTCACGCGCCTGCTCACTGCCACCCTCGTACGGCGTGGCGACCTCGACGACGGTGACCGTGCCGTCCTTCGACACCCGCGGCTTCTCCAGCCCGTCCTCGGCGTACAGCGAGTCGCCCTGGGTCCGCTTGGCCAGCTCGGTGAGCGCAGCCTGGACGGCGGGCTGCTGGTCGGCCGGCGCCTTGATGGCGACCTCGTGGCTGGTGCCCGTGCTGGGGAACGCCGCGGTCAGGCGGTCGTAGGCCTGCATCACCGCGGTGTCGCGCGGCAGGTCCTCGGTGCCGGGGAACTTCAGCGTCATGCCGAGCGCCGGGGAGGCGACCGCGAGCAGCGCGACGACGGAGACCATCAGCGTCGCGACAGGGTGCTTGAGCGCCGGCTTCAGGACGGCCGGCCAGAACCGCGGCGCCGACGTCCGGGCCGTGAGGCGCCACAGCAGCGGAATGCGCGGGCGGTCCACCCAGCGGCCGAGCTTGGCCAGCACGGCCGGCAGCACGGTCAGCGAACCCGCGACGGCGACCGCGACGACCAGGATCGAGCCCACCGCGAAGGACGAGAAGACCGCGTCCTGGGCCAGGAACAGCCCGGCCATCGAGATGATCACCGCCGTACCGGACACCACGACGGCGTGCCCCGAGGTGGCCGCGGCGATCTCGACCGCGTCGACGTGGCCGCGGCCCTTGGCGCGTTCCTCGCGCTCGCGGCGCAGGTAGAACAGCGAGTAGTCGACGCCCACCGCCATGCCGATCAGCAGGATCACGCTGTTCACCGCGTCGACCGCCGGGACGAACTGGGAGGCGGCCGCGGCGAGCCCGATCGCGGCGGCGACCGCGGACAGCGCGAGCAACAGCGGTACGGCGGCCGCGATCAGCGCTCCGAAGGCGACCAGCAGGATCGCCAGCGTGATCGGCAGGCTGAACATCTCGGCCCGCTTGAAGTCCTCGCCGAGCGTCTCGTTCAGCGCCTTGCCGATCGACTCGCCGCCGACCTGCTCGACCCTGAGTCCCGGGTACTCCTGCTGGACCTTGGCGGTCGTGTCCAGCAGCGGCTGGACCCGGTTCTCGTCGTCGCCGTCCTTCAGCTCGACCCGGACGATCAGGGCGTCCTTGTTCGGCGCGAGGATCGGCTGGGCGACGTCCGCGACCCCACCGAGGGCGCGCATCCGCTCCGTCACGACCTTGGCCACCTGGTTGGCCTCGGCCTGGTTCAGGCTGCCCGACGTCGGCGTGATCAGCACGCTCTCGACGTCGGGGTCGTCGAAGTTGCCGGACTTCACGATGTCGTCGGCCCGGGTCACTTCGCCGATGTCGCCCTCGTTGGTCGACTCCTTCGTCCCGGTCATGCTGCCGAGCGCGAAGCACGCGACCACCACCGCGACCCACAGCGCGATCGCCCGCCACGGGTGCGTGGCGCTCCAGCGCGCCGCGCGGACCGTCAGCGGTCCCCTCGATCTGCGGTCGGCCCGGCTTGTTGTCTGGCCAGTCATCTGGCTTCCCTGCCCCTCTGCGCCCCTGGCGCACCACTGCCAGCGGGGCCCCTCCGCCACCGCTGCCGATGCCCATCAGCCTGGCGGTCGGCAGGGGGTCGCCACCATGCAGGAGACCACCGAGTTCACCCTGGGGTAGGCCCCACCCCACCCCTGGGGAAAACCACACCCGACCCCGTGCGCCGACCTTTCCGTACGTCGTACGGGAAGGTGCTCAGAACTCGTCGAGCGAGAGGTTCGCGGCGGCGGAAACGCCCTCGAGGAAGCCCTCGGCGCGCTCGGCCTTGGGGAAGCGGTGGACCAGCTCCCAGAACGCGGCGTTGTGCGACGGCTCGATCAGATGGGCGAGCTCGTGGACCAGGACGTAGTCGACGACCCAGGCCGGCATCGACTGCAGCCGGGTGGACAAACGGATCGATCGGTCCGCCGGAGTGCAGGAGCCCCACCGTCTGTTTTGGTTCGAAACCCAGCGGACCGACGCAGGTTCGGGCACCTCCGGGAGGTGGCGACACGCGAGATCGTGTGCTCTGGCCAACAATTTTTCGTCCGACACGCGGGACCGGCTGCGCTGCCGATCGAGCCGCTGGAGCATGGTCTCGACCCAGCGCGCCTCCTCCGCCGCGGACAGCCGGTCGGGCATCAGCACGACCACCCGTTCGCCGTCGCGGTAGGCGCTCACGGTCCGCTTACGCCGCTTGCTGCGCCGGATGTCGACGTACGGCGGGATCGGGCGCGGTGGAGAGTCGGCCATGAGGCAAACCGTAGCGCCCGAATCCGGCGACTTTCTTGCGTCCACATCCTGTGCACAGACGTTTTCGCAGGTCAGAAGGGTTTTCGCGGATCCGTGGACAGGTGTTGTTCACACCCTGTTCCCCCGCCCGTCCACAGCGGTCGTCGGCGCGCCCCACAGGTTGCCCACAGAGTTATCCACAGGGGTGGACAACGCGGCCTTGCCAGCGGGACGCCCGGCTTCTAGCGTCGGGTCCAACAGGCTCCCGGATCGCTTCCGGGGCCACTCGGAGGGGAAGCCGGGTGGTTCCGCGGGCGGAGTTCCGGGAGCCTGTTCCGTGCCGGGCGGAATCTCGGAAAGGGGTTTCCACGCGGCGCGCGGGCCGGGAGGTGCGCTTGAGCCACGCTCAGCCTGCCGTAGGGTGATTCCCGACTGGGCCGAACGGCCTACGGCAGGACGGTCTGCCGTTAGCATCCACGACGGCCTGGGGCTGCATGCCCCGGCTGGTATTCAGAGCAAGGAGAGGGCCCTCATGGCAGAGACCTGGAGCGGCGAGTTCTACTGCGTCAAGTGCAAGGCCAAGCGCACCGCCGACGGCGAGGTCAAGGTCAACGACAAGGGCACGCGCATGGCCAAGGCCAAGTGCCCCGAGTGCGGTACGAACCTGAACCGGATCCTCGGCAAGGCCTGACGCACCAAGTCGTAGGGGCGGCGACCCGGCTTCGGCCGGGTCACCGCCCCTCCGTCGTTCCCGCCCCCGGTACGCCGGGGCGGGAGTCCCCGGGACGCCGCCCCGGAGTCCCTGCGGACGCCGCCGGCGCCGCCAGGGGACGCTCGAGACGCGGCCGGTCTGCCAGGGCGGCACCCGCCTCGGGACGCCGCTGGTGCGCCGGCCCCGGACCGGCGGGAGAATTCCGGGACGCGCCGGGGCCCCGGCCACCCCCTCGTTTGCGTCGACCGACAGAATGGGAGCGTGTCCGACCTCCCCCGCAAGGCGCTCAGCCGCACCGCGAAGCTGGCCAGCCTGCCGCTCGGTGCCGCCGGGCGCGCGACGGTCGGGCTCGGCAAGCGGATCGGTGGTGCGCCGGCCGACGCGGTGATGGCCGAGTTCCAGCGCCGGACGGCCGAGCAGCTGTTCTCCGTCCTGGGTGAGCTCAAGGGCGGCGCGATGAAGTTCGGGCAGATGCTGAGCCTGATGGAGTCCGCGATGCCCGAGGAGCTCGCGGCGCCGTACCGGGCCACGCTGACCAAGCTGCAGGACTCCGCCCCGCCGATGCCGGCCGCGACCGTCGACAAGATCCTGTCCGACGAGCTGGGCAAGCGCTGGCGCAGCCGGTTCTCCGAGTTCGACGACAAGCCGGCCGCCGCCGCGTCGATCGGGCAGGTGCACCGCGGAGTGCTCAAGGACGGCCGCGAGGTCGCCGTGAAGCTGCAGTACCCAGGCGCCGCCGAGGCGCTGCGGGCCGACCTGCGCCAGCTCGGCCGGTTCGGCCGGACCTTCGGCACGCTGGTCCCCGGCCTGGACATCAAGCCGCTGATCGCCGAGCTGCAGGAGCGGATCGGCGAGGAGCTCGACTACGACCGCGAGGCCCAGGCCCAGCAGCAGTACGCCGACGCGTTCAAGGGACACCCGGAGTTCGTCGTACCGCGGGTGGTGAAGCACTCCCCCACCGTGATCGTGTCGGAGTGGATCGAGGGCAAGCCGCTGTCCGGCGTGATCGCCAACGGGACCAAGACCGAGCGCGACGAGCTCGGGCTCAAGTACGTCCGGTTCATGTTCAGCGGGCCGCGGCTGGCCGGGTTGCTGCACTCCGACCCGCACCCCGGCAACTTCCGTGTGCTCGAGGACGGGCGGCTCGGGGTGGTCGACTTCGGGCTGTGCGCGCGCCTTCCCGACGGCCTGCCGCCGGCCATCGGGCGGCTGCTGCGCATCTCCCTGGAGGGCAACGGCGATGAGGTGCTGGCGGGGCTGCGGGCCGAGGGGTTCGTCAAGCCGCGGATGGAGATCGACCCGCAGCAGCTGATGGACTACCTGGCGCCGTTCGCGGAGCCGGCGCGGGCCGAGACGTTCCAGTTCAGCCGCGCCTGGATGCGCGAGCAGGCGAACCGGACCGGCGACTTCCGCTCCCCCAACGCCTCCCTGGCGCTGCGGCTCAACCTGCCCCCGTCGTACCTGCTGATCCACCGGGTGTGGATCGGCGGGATCGCGGTGCTGTCCCAACTGGAGGCCGAGGCGCCGTTCCGCGAGGTGCTGGAGGAGTTCCTGCCGGGGTTCACCGACTAAGTCACCGGCCGACCCTCAAGCAGGTCTCGACTCCGCCAGGACGGACCCAGCCGGCGCCTCGCAGGGCTCGGCGACACCGCCCTCCGCAGCGCCGTCCACCTTGAGCGCGGACCAGTCGCGGTGACCGCAGTTGCTGGCTGGCCGTTGCTCGCGGGTGTCAGGGTGGTGGTACGACGGGGTCGGGGGGCGGCGTCGGCTGATTGAAGGGCCGGGGCTGCTCACCACCAGGCGCTGTCGAGTTTCCCCTCGATGCTGCGGACGTTCTCCCGGGCACAGCGGTCGCAGAAGACGAGCTTGCGCTCGTTCTCGACCGAGGTGACCCAGGTCAGCGGCAGGTCCTCAGTCGGCGCCGGCGTCCCGCACAGCGCAGGTCGGGTTGGTCATGCGGACCATTCTGCACACGCCCAACCCACCGCGGCGTCCTCGTGCACCGCCCAGCCACACCGGCCGCGTCCTCGTGCACCACTCAGCCGAACTTCGAGGTCTGGAGTGATTGGCCGGTGCACAGAGTGGGGCTCAGCGGCGGGCAGTGGGGTCGATGCGCACGGCGAGCGCCGCCGGTACCGCGGCGGACAGTGAAGCACGAACGCCAAGGTCGACCTACCGCAGCACGAAGCGCCGGGAGCGTGCGGTGACACGGAGCTCCGGATCGAGTACGACTAGGACATGCGGTGGCACATCCATGCGGAGACCGAGGCCTGGGGGAACCCGTGGCTCAGCGTGCGCAGGCTCGAAGTCGAGCAGCCTGACGGGCAGCGGATCGACTATCACGCGGTGCGGCTGAAGCATGTCGCGGCGGCGGTCGTGACCGACGAGGCCGGCCGGGTCCTGCTGATGTGGCGGCACCGGTTTCTGACCGACCGGTGGGCCTGGGAGCTGCCGATGGGCCTGATCGAACCCGGCGAGTCGCCGGCCGAGGCGGCGGCGCGGGAGGTCGAGGAGGAGACCGGCTGGCGACCGGGTGAGCTGCACGAGCTTGTGTACTCCGAACCCGCGGCCGGGATCATGGACTCGATGCACCACGTCTTTCGGGCGACGTCCGCGGTGCGGATCGGCGAGCCGACCGAGCTGAACGAGTCGGACCGGATCGAGTGGATCCCGCTGGCCGACGTACCGGGGCTGATCCGCCGGCGGGAGATCGTCAGCGGAATCAGCCTGGTCGGTCTGCAGCAGGCATTGCTCGAAGGGCTCTGACCGGGGGTCAGGACTCCGGCTGGGTCATCAGCACGATCCGCAGGTTCGCCTGGTGCTGCCAGGCGAACCTTCGGCCTGGTCCCGTGGGCCGGCGCGCTCAGGCGGCTCGCCGCGACCCCGACGGTGATGGAAGGTCTCCTGCTCGGCACCGAACGCGCCGAGGGGCGGCCTCTCGATGGAGGCCGCCCCTCGGGCCGCAGCTTCGCTGGTCCGGGCCCCTGCCCCGAGACCGCGGAAAGCTGCTGGTCGGGCTGACGCGGCGTGCTGGAGATCGGCTCCGGCCGCGTCAGCCGGTTGTACTGGAGGTGCTGGTCAGACCAGCCGGGCGAGGGTGAGGCGCGCTTTTGCGCTGGCCCTCTCCGCGCGACGGGTGGCCCGCTCGGCCTGCTTCTGCGCCCGGGCGAACTGCGTCGCCAGGCGGAAGCGCCGGTTCTGCTCGGCGTCGATCAGCAAGGATCGACAGTGAGCTCGTGCGAGATCTTCTTGAAGTAAGTTCATTTGAGTGCTCCTGTGAGTGCGGTTCGGGTTCATGGTTCGAGTCTCGATTCGGATGGGCGGATCAGGCAGCGGTCACGGTGTCGCTCTTGCGGGGACGTCCACGGGGACGCTTGCGCGGCACGACCACTCCCTGGACGAACAGCTGGCCTCCCCACACCCCCCAGGGCTCGGCGCGCTCCAGCGCTCCGGCCAGGCATTCGGCCTGCAACGGGCAGGTCGTGCAGAGAGACTTCGCGTACTCGACGTCCGACGGGGACTCTGCGAAGAAAAGCTCGGGCGCGTAGGACCGACAGGGCAGGTCCTGTGACGCGGCCACCTCGGTGAATGCGTCGAGGAAGCTCACGCTCATTCCGGTCACCTCCTAGTGACTGTCTTACTGATCTCTTGTCGTCCGAACCGACCACCCGGTTTGGTGGCCGGCAAACTGTGGGCTGACAAACAAAAGGGCCGCGGGACCCTAGGTGGGTTCCGCGGCCTCGGAGGTGCCGGCTGACTTCGAGAGTCAGACCGGTGGACTCCAAGATCGAGAACCCGAACCGCCACGCTTCACATCGCCGACAGCTCCGCCCTGGATCGGGGCAGCAGCAGTGGCCGTGAGGACAACGGTCTCGACGTGCAGACGCGAGACGGCGCCCGGGATCAGGGCGCACGGCAGCGCAGCGCCGGCGAACTTCGGCTTCATCGTCATGTTCGTCATCATTTCCCAGGCACCTCCTCTCGTTGTCGCGAACGGGCGGCAAGCTCGATCGCTGTAGTTTGAAGTTTTCGGTCACACCGGTGACCGCAGAAAGAACAGTACGCCGAGGCGCGCGAGGCCCGCAAACTATTTATTGGCAGTTTCCGACATTGGCCGGAAGTTGCCGTCGCGACGGCGGGATCTCGCGGTTGCGGCACGCTCCGGCGCTCGGCCGGCACGCTGCGGATTCGTTGCCTCTGTCATCTAACTGCCAGACCGTCTGCTGTTCGCAGAAGCCTCTTGACCAGAGTGCGGCCCGAATGCCCAAGCAGGCAACAGGTTTCTTGCTCAATTACCGGCGAGTGCAGATCACGATCACCGGTTCGCCGTACTTGGTCAGCTTGGTGCGGCCGATGCCCGGGATCCGCAGCAGCTCGCGCTCGTCGGTCGGCCGGGCCTCGGCGATCGCGGTCAGCGTCGCGTCGGTGAAGATCACGAACGCCGGCACGCTCTCCTCCGCGGCCCGCTCGGCCCGCCACTCCAGCAGCGCGTCGTACAGCTCCTGGTCCATCGTCGACGGGCAGTCCTCGCACCGGCCGAGCTTGCGGGCGCCGGCGTCGAGCAGACCGCGGCCGCAGACCCGGCACTTCGGGATCGGCTTGTCCGTGCGCTCGCGGCCGGTCCGTCCCGACGGCTGCCACTCCTGGGCCGGGCGGGACGAGCCCCGGACGCCGATCGGGTCGAGGAATCGGGTCGGCCCACGCTGACCGCGCCCGCCCGGCGAACGCGAAGTCGACCAACTGATGAACAGTTGCCGCTTGGCCCGCGTCACCCCGACATAGAACAGCCGCCGCTCCTCCTCGACCTGCACCGGAGTTTGGGCGTAGCTGATCGGCAGCGTGCCCTCGTGGGCGCCGACGATGAACACGCACTCCCACTCCAGGCCTTTGGCCGTGTGCAGCGTCGCCAGCGTGACGCCCTCGGCCAGCGGCGCGTGCTGGATCGCGGCCCGCCGGTCGAGCTCGGCCATCAGCTCGACCAGGCCGGCCTCGGGATGCGCCGCGGCGAAGTCCGCCGTCATCGTCACCAGCGCGCTCAGCGACTCCCACCGATCCCGAACAGCGCCCTTGCCGGTCGGCTGCTCCGGATTCCAGCCGGCGCCCGCCAGGACGCCGCGGACCGTCTCCTGCAGGTCGTCGCCCGGATCGCCCGCCTTCACCTGGCCGCGCAGCAGCATCGCCGCCTGCCGGATCTCGGGCCGCTCGAAGAACCGCTCGGCCCCCTTCAGTACGGCGGGGATCTTGCGCTCGGCCAGCGCCTGCTCGAAGTTCTCCGACTGGGCGTTGGTCCGGAACAGCACCGCGATGTCGCGCAACGCCGTGCCCTCGTCCTTGAGCCGCTGGACGGCTCGCGCGACGGCGTCCGCCTCGGCCACCTCGTCGGAGTACTCCCGGTACGTCGGCGCGGGGCCCGGCTCGAGCTGCGAGCGCAGTGTGACCCGGCCGGGCAGTCCGGCCGGTCCGGCGGCGTCGAGAATCTTGTTCGCCACGTCGACGATCTGCGGGGTCGAGCGGTAGTCGCGGACCAGCTTGATCACAGTGGCGTTGGGATGCTTGGAGGCGAAGCGGACCAGGTTTTCCGGGTCGGCGCCGGCCCACGAGTAGATGGTCTGCGCCGGGTCGCCCACCACACACACGTCGTCGCGGCCACCGAGCCACAGGTCGAGCAGAGTCTGCTGGACCGGGCTGACGTCCTGGTACTCGTCGACGACGAAGGTCCGGTACTGCCGGCGGATCTCGGCCGCCACCCGCTCGTCCTCGGCCAGCAGGGCGACCGCGCAGAGCAGCACGTCCTCCAGGTCGATCCGGCCGCGCTCCAGCTTCACGTCCTCGTACGCCGCGAAGACGCGCGCGATCGTCGCCGGGTCGAACGAGGCCAGCGCGCGCCCGGACTGCGGCGCGATCCGGGCGTAGTCGTCGGGACGGACGTTGCTGACCTTGGCCCACTCGACCTCACCGGCCAGGTCGCGCAGCGCGGGGGTGTCGACGCGGACCCGGCACCGGCCGGCCGCCTCGGTGAGCAGCGGGAACTTGCGGTCGGCGATCGGCGGCAGCTCCGAGCCGTAGACCTTCGGCCAGAAGAACCGGGCCTGCCGCAGCGCGGCCGAGTGGAACGTGCGGGCCTGGACGCCCTCCGCACCGAGCTGGCCGAGCCGGCCGCGCATCTCGCCGGCGGCACGCTGGGTGAAGGTGACGGCGAGCACCCGGACCGGGTCGTAGGTGCCGGTGCGCACGCCGTACGCGATGCGGTGGGTGATCGCGCGGGTCTTGCCCGTGCCGGCGCCGGCCATCACCACGACCGGCCCGTGCAGGGCGGTGGCCACGGCCCGCTGCTCGGGGTCGAGGGCCTCGAGCAGCTCGTCGGCCGAGCGGCTCGCGACGGCTCGTGTGATGTCACTCACGCGCTGAGACATGCGGGAACAGGACCCCTGACGGTGTGGTTCTTCGATAGGACGGGTCAACCCTAGACGGGCCGACGGACAAGCCGGCCCCGAGCAGAGACGGAGCGAGCCACGATGGCGGCATTCACGATGTACTCGACACCTTGGTGCGGTTACTGCCACCGCCTGAAGGGCCAGCTGAAGCGGGCCGGCATCGAGTTCACCGAGGTCGACATCGAGCAGACCCCGGGCGCGGCCGAGGTGGTCGAGAAGATCAACAACGGCAACCAGACGGTGCCGACGGTGGTCTTCCCCGACGGCACCTCGATGACCAACCCGAGCCTCGCGCAGGTCGCGGAGAAGCTCGCGGCCTGACCAGCAGTACGACGTACGCGGCGCCGCGCCCCTGGGGGCGGGCGCCGCGTCGTGCTGTTGGTGGGGGTTGGGGTTACTACGGGGGATTTCAGGGCAAGCGCGCCGGGAGACCTCGCGGCCGGCTGCGCCGACCGCGGCGGGCCGACTCGCCGCGGTCCTTCCACTCACCAGCTGCCCGGGAGCTCCTCGCCGTACCAGCCTTCGATCAGGCGGCGGGAGATGGAGATGTTGCCGGGCAGCGCGACGGCGGAGCTGGCGATCTGCGCCGCCAGGTCCTCGCGGCTGAACCAGCGGGCGTCGACGATCTCGTCGTCGTCCACCTCGATCGCGAAGCCGGTCGCCTTGGCGTAGAAGCCGAGCATCAGGCTCTGCGGCATCGGCCAGGGCTGCGACCCGGCGTACTCGACCTCGGGGCCGACCACCACGCCGGTCTCCTCCAGCACCTCACGCCGTACGGCGGCCTCCAGCGACTCGCCCGGCTCGACGAACCCGGCCAGCGTCGAGTAGCGCCCCTCGGGCCAGTTCTCGTTGCGGCCGAGCAGGGCGCGGTCCTGGTCGTCGGTGACCAGCACGATGATCGCCGGGTCGCTGCGCGGGAAGTGGTGCATCCCGCAGTTGGGGCAGTCGCGGACGTGCCCGGCGTCGACCACCACGGTGTGGGTGCCGCAGTTCGAGCAATGCGTGTTGATCGCGTGCCAGTTGGCCAGGCCGACCAGGTTCACCGCGATGCCGGCCTCGCGGTCGTTCAGCACGCCGCCGAGCTCACGCAGTCCGCCGTACGACGGGTCGGGATCGCCGGGGCTGATCACGCCGAACACAGCGCGTCCCTCGGCCGTCCGACCGGCGCCGGCCTCGCGGTCGATCCCGAGGAACACCCGCAACCCGTCCGGGGCCTCCTCCGGGACCACGAAGCGCAACGCCGTCCGGGACTCGTCGACGGCCAACTGGTCGCCGATCAGCAGCGCGACCTGCGTGTCCGGCGCGGCCCACGCCTTGGCCAGCCACTCCTCGTCCCGCCTGCGGTCAGCAGCGCGGTCGAGCACGGAACGGGACAGCGCGAGCGAACCGGGAACGATCGAATATGCCACGGCTTCAAACTATCCCGACCGGCAACCGTGAGAGCATCCCGGCATGAGTATTCACATCGCCGCCGAGAAGGGGCAGATCGCGCCGCGCGTCCTGTTCCCCGGCGACCCGCTGCGGGCCCAGTGGATCGCCGAGACCTACCTGTCGGACGTGATCCAGTACAACGCGGTCCGGAACATGTTCGGCTTCACCGGCACCTACAAGGGCGAGCGCGTCTCCGTCCAGGGCTCCGGAATGGGTCAGCCGTCGGCCTCGATCTACGCCAACGAGTTGTTCGCCGAGTACGACGTCCAGACCCTGATCCGGGTCGGCACCTGCGGGGCGCTGACCGAGAAGGTGAAGATCCGCGACGTGATCGTCGCGATGTCGGCCAGCACCGACTCGCAGATGAACCGGCTGCGCTTCCACGGCATCGACTACGCGCCGACCGCCGACTACCAGCTGCTGCGCGCGGCCGCCGACGCCGCCGCGGCGGCCGGGCTGAACGTGCACGTCGGCCAGGTGTTCTCCGGCGACCTGTTCTACAACGACCGGCCCGACCTGGTCTCGCGGACCGCGGAGTACGGCGTCCTGGGCATCGAGATGGAGGCCTCGGCGCTGTACACGCTGGCCGCCAAGTTCGGCCGGCGCGCGCTCGGCATCATGACGGTGTCGGACCACCTGATCACCAAGGAGGAGACGTCGGCCGAGGAGCGCCAGACCACCTTCTCGGAGATGATCACGATCGCGCTCGACGCGGCCGTCGAGGTGCCGGTCTGAACCGGTACGCCGTCACCTTGGTGAGCACTGCCCTGCTCATCGGTACCACGGCCTGCTCCAGCGACGACAACCCGTCCGGTGAGGCTCCGGCTCCGTCGACCGCGCAGTCCGCGGCCGACCGGTCGAGTACGACTTCGTCGGCTCCGGCCGACATCCCCGCGTCCCAGGTCGTGGCAGGCCTGACCGCCGCGGGCTACACCTGCGGTCGCGACGGCGACTACGCGATCTGTACGACGGGTCCGGTGGCGGTGTGGGTGCTCACCGGCGACCACAAGCGCCCGCCGGTGGTGTCCCTGCACTCGCTCGGCGCCGCGGAGAAGGCCACGGCGGACATCGCCAAGGTCCTCCCGCAGGCACTCGAGATCGCGCACGTGGCACCGGCCCAGCGGATCTCCGAGTGGTTCGGCCAGCAGGCCGGGAAGACCACGGCCCAGGTCACCGAAGGCGACTGGCAGGTCGAGCTGTCGGTCGAGGTGGACACCGAGGAACCAGGTGCCCACCTGAGCCTGATGGACCGCCTGTGCAAGACCGACTGCGTTGCCGAGTGATCAGGCCGATCTGACTCGGTCGCCGAGCAGCTGGGTGAACGCTTCGGCGAGGCCCGGGCGGCGGCGCAGGTAGCGACGGGTGGTGCCGTCGTCGAGCATCAGCTCGACGGCGGTGCCCCGCGCCTCACGCCGTACGTGGGCCGATCGGACGCGGGCGGCTGCGATCATCTCCGGCCCTTTGCTGACCTCCAGCAGATCGTCGACGATCCCCATGGCCTCGGCCCGCAGCTTCCGGCGGCCGCCGCGAGTCAGCGCGCTGCTGGTCATCCAGGCGGCACCGATCACGGTGGCGACGAACTCCGCCGCGACCAGCAGCACCGCTACCGCCAGCAGCACTCCGGCGACGATCAGCAGGATCTTCCTGGCCAGGTCGAGCCCCGCCTGGTTCGCCAGGAAGGCCAGCAGGAGCGCCACGATCATCCAGATCACGCACCACACCGACAGGTCAGGTCGGGACCCCTGGATCTGCCGCGAGGTCCAGCCGTCCGCGGTGAACTCCAGATCCACCAGCCCGCCGGGCTCCGACCGAACCCGCTTCACCGTGCTCACGCCCGGCAGGCGAACCCGCGGCCGGTTCAGTGCGGTGCCGTACGTCAGGAGCCGCCGGACGTCGCTCCCGCGGTGGACGCGACGACGATGCTGGCGGTGACCGCGGCCTGCATGTCCTGCACGGCCCGGCGTACGGCGGCCGCGGCCCAGTCGGACTCGGCGATCTCCTTCGCGCGGCGCTTGAGGGCCTTGCGGTCGACCGCGTCGGTGACGACCTTGGGAACGACGTCGAGGGCGCTGAGCAGGGCGATCAGGGCTCCGGTCCGCTCGTCGGGACGGGTGCCGAGCTTCAGCACGTTCTCCAGCGCGGCGCGGACGTCGCCCTCGTGCTGCGCGTCCTTGGCGGGCCAGCGGGTGACGGGGAACAGCCCGAGCACCTTGCCCTCCGACTCCTCCAGGATGCCGCGCTCGGCCAGCCGCCGCAGCAGCGGGTCGCGCAGCTTCTTGGAGAGCTTGCCCATCACGTCCTTGGGCTTCTTGCCGGCCTTGTCGGCCAGCATCGCCAGCCGCTCGTCGAGCAGCGGATCACCCGTCGGCGAGGCGTCGAGCACCTTCAGCCGGCCCGGCTTCACGTCCTCGCCCTCACCGGAGATGTCGACCTTGCCGAGCAGGGTCAACTCGACCACGACGGCTCCGGCCAGCGCGTAGTCCAACCCGGGCGAACCGGCGAGCGGCTTGCCACTCTCGTCGTCGTACAGCAGCAACAGCAGGTCCTCTGCGATCAACATGTCTGTCAACCTAGAACGCCGGTACGTCCCGCGGCATCCGCCGCACGGCGTACGCGGTGGGTCAGCCTGCCTGTGGACAACGTCCACGCCGGATTCCGGTTTTCGGGCAACCTGAAGAGGTGAGATCCCCGCAGAGCACCCACCCCGGCGATCGCTACGAGATCGTCGACGGCCGGCTGCAGGTCACCGGCCCTCAACCACCGTCCCACCACGCCGCTGTCACCGCCCTCCTGATCAAACTCAAGCTTGCCTGCCCACCCGGATTCCGGGTCGCCGTCGACTCCTTGGATTTCCGCCCGACTCCGCATCACACGTTTCGTCCGGACGTGCTCGTTTGCCATCGCGACGACGCCGGTCCGATCTTCACCCCTCGGCTGCTGCTTGCGGTCGAGGTCCTGTCGCCTTCGACTCGCGTCACCGATGTGGTCCACAAACGCGCGCTGTACGAGGGGTTTGCCGTTCCTTCGTACTGGTTGCTGGATCCCGACCGGGAGGAGCTCACCGTTCTGGAGCTCCAGCACCGCCACTACACCTGCCAAGCCGTCGTCCAAGCCGAGGAGTATCACCATGTCGATCTGCCGTTTCCGCTCGACCTCTTCCCCATGGAACTACTGACTTGACGGGGCACCCCGGGGCAGATCGTGGGGCGAACCGGGGCAGATCGGCTCATCCGGCGTGGCGCACCGTTCGGCTGCCCCATGCTGGTCGCGTGACCACGAAGGAGGCACCATGGGAAACGTGCAGACACTCGAGCCGGGCGAGTTCACGCTGGCGGACCTCGATGACCTTCCCGACGATGGGATGCGCTACGAGCTGGTCGACGGTCAACTGCTCGTGACTCCGGCACCACTCGCGAATCACCAACGGGCCGTTCTCCAGCTGGCCTTTGTGCTGCGAGCCGCGTGCCCGGGGCAACTGGAGGTCTTCATCGCACCGTTCGACTTCCGGCCGAACAAGCAGCGGTCCCTGCAGCCCGACGTCCTGGTTTGCCGTTCCGAGGACGTTGGCGATCGAGGCGTCGAGTTCTGCCCGCTCCTGCTGGCCGTCGAGGTGCTTTCTCCGAGCACCCGAATGACCGACCTACTGCTCAAGCGCGCCTTGTACGAGGACGCGGGCGTCACCTCGTACTGGATGTTCGATCCCGAGGCGGAAGCGTTGACCGTGCTCGAACTGGTCGACGGCGCCTACGCCGAGCGAGCCGTTGTGAAGGGCAACGACGTCTTCAGGGCGGAGCTGCCGTTCGTCGTGCCGGTAATTCCAAGCGACCTGGTGCGGCCGGTCAACGGCGCCTGACACACTTGGGCCGGCGCCGCGCTGGTCGCCGGGGCAGGCGAGGGCAGATGACAGGCTGCCCTCCCCCGGAGCTTCACCCCCGGCGAACGTGAACGCATGAGCGACGCTTCGGGGTGTGGATGGGTACCTGCAGGTGACAGCTTTTCGGTAGCTGAACTGGGGAAGCTACCGGGACATCTGAGGTGCGAACTGGTCGACGGCGTGTTGATGGCGTCGCCACGCGGCGGGACAGCGCAGCAAGCGGTGGTACTGGAGACCGGCTTTCTCCTGCGCCGGGACAGCCCGGCGCAGTTCCAGGTGATGGTCGGGCCGGTCGAGTATCAACTGGGTGAACGGACTCTGCTGCAACCCGACGTCCTGGTCTGCCACGCCGGCGCGCTCCCCCGTGGGCCGGTCACCGGGCCCGTGCAACTGGTGGTCGAGGTGACGTCGGACGTGACGCGGACGACCGACCTGGTGCTGAAGCGCGTGCTGTACGAGCGCGCGGGAGTGCCGGCGTACTGGATCCTCGACCCGGAAGCTCGGACGCTGACCGTCCTGGAGCTTGCCGAGGGCAAGTATGTGGAGACGGCGGTGGTCAGCGGCAGCGACAGCTTCCGGGCCGTGCGCCCGTTCCCCGTGGAGGTGGTGCCGGGCAAGCTCGTCACTCGTTGAGCAGCTCGATCAGCGCCTCGCGGGTGGGCAGGTTGTCGGGGCGGATGACGTCGCCGGTGCGCACGTAGTAGAACGCGGCGCCGACCTGGTGCAGCGGGAGGCCGACGAGCTCGGCCCAGGCAACCCGGTAGATCGCGAGCTGCAGCGGGTCGGCGGTTTCGGAGCGGCTGGTCTTCCAGTCGATCACGTCGTAGCCGCGCGAACCGTCAGGACGGACGACCTGGTACACCGCGTCGATCCGCCCGCGCACCACCCGCCCGCCGATCGACAGCGCGAACGGCGCCTCGATCTCGTACGGCGCGCGCTCGCCGTACGGGCCGGTGCGGAACGCGTCCATCAGCTCGGTCAGGTCGGTGTCGTCCACGATCCCCTCGTCGGCGGCGCCGGGCAGGTCGTCGGGGTCGATCAGGAACTGCTGACCGAAGTAGCTCTCCACCCAGGCGTGGAAACGCGTCCCGAAGCGGGCCGCCCGGTTCGGCTTGCGCGGCATCGGGCGGGCCAGCTCGGAGGCCAGGCCGTCCGGGTCCTTGGCGAGCCGCATCACCTGGGTCGCCGACAACGTGCGCGGCAGCTCCACGTCGTACGCCTTGCGGCTCCGGCTCTCCCGCGCCTCGCTGAGCAGCCGCTCGAGCTCGGAGTCCCAGCGCGCCACCGTGGCCTGCTCGTCCAGGAACAACGACTCCTCCGCGTCGGCCGACGGCCCCTCCGCGCGCGCCCGCTGCACCAGCGCCGCGCCCTCCAACCGACGCTCGTACGCCGGCAGGTCGTACGGCGCGGGCCACGCCGCCTGCGTCTGCTCGGCGAGCTCCGGGTTCTCCTCGTTCAGGTCGGGCTGCTCGGCCCAAGCGACCACCCGCTCGCCGGCGTGCTGCTTCAGCATCTCCAGGTACGCCGAGGGGCCGCGCGGGCGCTTCTGCGTCGGGCCCCACCAGTGCCCGGTCGCGATCAGCACCTCCTTCGCCCGGGTGAACGCGACGTACCCGAGGCGGCGCTCCTCCAGCGCGTTCACCTGCTTGCACTCGTCGGCGAACGCCTTGAGCCCGGCGTTCGACAGGTCGTGGAAGTCGGGCAGCGTGTCGGCGTCACCGCGCAGCGGCCAGGGCAGGACCTTGGCGTTGGTGGTCCACTTGTCCCGGCCACGGTCGGACGGGAACACCTTGTTCACCAGCGTCGGCACGAACACCACCGGCCACTCCAGGCCCTTCGACCGGTGCGTGGTGAGCAGCTTCACCGAGTCCGCCTCGCTCGGTACGGCGAGATCGAGGCCCGCGGCGTACTCCTCCTCGGCCGCCAGGTAGGCCAGCAGTCCGTCCAGCGATCCGTCCGACTCGGTCGAGACGAAGTTGCCGACGGCATCCAAAAAGGCGGCGAGGTGGTCGCGCCGGCCGGAGTCGACGTGGTCCGGCGTCGCGGTCAGCTCGACGTCCAGCCCGATCGTGCTGATCACCCGGCGCACCAGGTCGAGCAGCGGCTCGCCCGCGTGCGCGCGCAGCTCCCGCAGCTCGGCCGACAACTCCTGGAACCGCTCGAGCGCCTCGGGCGAGTATCCCCAGCCGGCCGGGCCCGGATCGTCGACGGCTTCTGCGAGCGAGATCACCTCGGTCGAGTCCATCCCGGCGACGGCCGCGTCCAGTGCGGCGACCAGGTCGTCGGCGGCTGGCCGCTCACCGCCGTCGGCCAAGGCACGGGATCGGTTCGCCAGCAGGGCCAGGTCACGGTGGCCGATCCGGTACCGCGGTCCGGTCAAGATCCGCAGCATCGCGGCGTTGGCGGTGAGGTCGTTGACCGCCTGCAGGGTCGCGACGACGTCGACGACCTCCGGCAACGCCAGCAGACCACCCAGGCCGACGACCTCGACCGGTACCTTGCGCGCGATCAGCGCCTCATGCACCGCGGACAGGTCGACGTTGGTGCGCATCAGGATGCCGATGTCCTTCCACCGGCGGTTCGGCAGCTTGTGCGCGGCGACGATCGAGTCGGCGATCCACTCGATCTCCTGCGAACGGGTCTCGAAGAGCCCGACGGTGATCGCGCCCTCCGGCGCTCCCTCCGGCGCTTCCAGTGGGATGACGCCGGGGTGCTGCTGGTAGAGCTCGGTCGCGTGCTGGTTGGCCGCGGCGAGGATGCGGCTCCCGCAGCGCCGGTTGACGCTCAGCACGTATCGGCGGGCCGGCGTACCGTCTGCGTTGCGGAAGTGCTCGGGGAACTCGTCCAGGTTCGCGACCGAGGCGCCCCGCCAGCCGTAGATCGCCTGGCACGGGTCACCCACGGCGGTGACCGGGTGCCCGCGACCGGACGACGGATCCGCGCCCGCGAACAGCGCGGTCAGCATCCGCCGCTGCGACACCGACGTGTCCTGGTACTCGTCGAGTAGCACGACCTTGTAGCGCCCGCGCTCGATCGCCGGCACCTCCGGGCACTCCTCGGCCAGCCGGGCGCCGAGCGCCATCTGGTCGGCGAAGTCGACGACGCCCCGCTCGACCTTGTACGCCTGGTACTCCTCGACCAGTTGCAGGATCTCGCTCCGCTTCAGCGCGGTCTCGGCGAGCTTCTTCACCTCGACGGTCTGCTTGCGCGCCGCGGCGACCTCCTGCCGGACCGCCTCGTCGTGGTCGCGGATGTCGTCGGCGCGCAGCAGGTGGTCGGCGAGCTCGCCGTCGAGCGCGAGCAGGCTGTTCACCAGTGTCGGGACGTGGTGCGACGCGTGCCGGATCGGCCCGGCGGACCGGCGTACGACGCGGCCGGCGAGCTGGTACCTGGTCGCGTCGGCGAGCACCCGGACGTCGGGCTCGAGCCCGAGCCGCAGCCCGTGTTCGGCGATCAGCGTGCCGGCGAACGCGTGGTACGTCGAGACGACCGGCTCGCCCGGCTCCTCGGGCTCCCAGTTCGGCACGTTCCGGCGCAGGTGCGCGGCGAGAATCGGATGCTGGTCCGGCGGCAGCGTCGATCCGAGCACGCCGGCCTTGGTCAGGTCCTCGCGAATCCGCACGTCGAGCTCGTTGGCCGCCTTCTTGGTGAAGGTCAACCCGAGCACCTCCTCCGGCTTTACCTGCCCGGTGCAGATCAGCCAGACCACTCGCGCCGCCATCGCGGTCGTCTTGCCCGAACCGGCGCCGGCGACGATCACGCCCGGTGCCAGCGGCGCGGTGATCGCCTCCAACTGCTGGTCACTGAACGGAATCCCGAGCAGGTCGACCAGATCGGCGGTGCTCTCGAGCTTCGCGGCCATCAGCAATTCTCCAGGCGGGGGCGGACCAAGGTCAGGACGAACCGCTCGAGGGCGCCCCGGGGCGAGCAAGCGGGTCCACGGCGAGCCGCCCAAGCACGCGCGGACCAGTTGCCAGCCGTCCTCCCGCGCACGGGAGCAAGACGCGCGGAAGCAGGACGCGGAGCAGCAAGACGCGCGGAAGCAGGACGCGGAGGAGCAAGACGCGCGGCAGCGGGACGCGCGGGAACGGCAGCGAGCAAGCCGGAGCAGACGGACACGACAGGAGCGCACATCAGACGATCTCCCGTCCTTCCGGCTGGATCGGGCACAGGCCTCGGACGTCGCAGCGGCTGCAGCCGTCGTTGCGTTTGGCGGTGAACTCCTCGCTGCGCACCATCGCCTCGGCGTTCTCGACTGCCTCGTCGAGCCAGGTGCGGCCGTCGTCGTCGGGCTCCAGGGGTGCCTGCGCCTGGACCTTCGGCAGGCCGATGTCGTCGTGCCGCAGTTGGACCAGCTCGGCACCGCCGCTCTCCGCGTCCTCGCCGAGCAGCTTGAGCTGCCGCGAAGCGATGGCGCGTTGGTAGATCGCCAGCTGCACGTGCCGCTCGAGCGCCGGCTTGGTCGGCACCGTGCGGCCGGTCTTCAGGTCGATCACGCGGATCTTGCCGTCGCCGTCCTGCTCGATCCGGTCCATCCGGCCCTTGACCTCTACGCCCGGCTTGTCCTCGTCCGGCAGCAGGACGCTGAAGTCGACCTCGCTGCCGATCAGCTTGCGGTCCGGGCGGCCCTGGTGCCACGCGACGAAGCGCCGCAACGCCTGCTCGGCCTCGACCCGCTCCCGGTCCGAGATCCAGGACGACTCGAACTCCAGCTGCGTCCACACCTTGTCGAGCCAGCCGTTGAGCTCGTCGGCGTCCGGCGGCAGTGTGCCGGTCGCGACCGCGTCGGCCAGCGTGTGCAGCACCATGCCGAACCCGATCGCCGACGTACTCGGCGTCTCCCCGCCCGCTCGCCGCTGCAGGAACCAGCGCAGCGGGCAGTCCACGATCGTCGACAGCGCGCTGCCCGACAACGGCACCGGCTGGTCCTCGACCGCGATCGGCCGCTCCGACTTCGTCCGCTCGCGCACACCCCACCAACGCTCCGGATCAGCCGTCGGCACCAACGCGTACCCACGCTCGTCGACAGCGTCAGCCAGTACGGCGAGCCGATCCGCCGCGACTCGCTTCAACGCCGGCGACGACGCCGGATCCGCCAGCACACAGCGCAGGTCCGCGACCAGCCCCGACAACGACAAAGGACGCCGCGGCCGCCCGGCGACCAGCTTCAAAGGAATGTCCATCTCGGCCAGCAACCGCGACGGCTGCTCGCCGTCGGCCTCCGGCGCCTGCACCGCCGTGACGATCAGCCGCTCGCGCGCCCGGGTGATCGCGACGTAGAACAACCGCCGTTCCTCGGCCAGGATCGCCCCGGCCGACAGCGGCTCGACCAACCCGTCAGGGCCGAGCCGGTCCGGCTCCAGCAGCGATCCGCGCCGCCGCAGGTCGGGCCACTGCCCTTCCTGGACGCTCGCGACCACAACGAGCCGCCACTGCAACCCCTTCGACCGGTGCGCGGTCATCAACTGCACACCCGCCTCCCGGTACGTCGCGTCGTACCGGTTGTCGGCGGCGATGTCGAGGTTTTCCAGCTCGCTGAGGAACGCCGAGACGCCCTTGAACCCGACCTGCTCCTCGGCCCGTCCGGCCGCGTCGAACAGCGCACACAGCGAGTCGAGATCCCGGTTCGCCGCGCGCGCGACTTCGCCGCCGCTGTTCGCCTGGCCGCGCAGCCGGCGCAGCCACGGCGACTCCGACCACAGCGACCACATCACCTCGTCGGGCGCGGCGCCGGCGATCACGATGTTCCTTGCCTTGAGCAACCTCTCGCCGAGGGCGACGAACCGCGCCTCGGCCGGCGAGGCCTGCTCGTCCAGCATCAGCGGATCCAGCAGCGCCTCGCGCAGCAACTCGTCCGACGACCGCGGCAGCCGTTGACCGCCCGCGGCCTCCCGGTCCCGCTTGCGCAGCACGCGCGCGAGCCGCCGCAACTGCCCGGCGTCCATCGCGCCCAGCGGCGACAACGCCAGCGCCCGCACGACGTCCACGGTCAGGGTCGACGGATCCGCGACGGCCCGCAACGCCAGCAGCATCGGCCGTACGGCGGGCTCGCGCGACAGCGGCAACTCGTCACCAGCCACGTCGACCGGGATGCCCGCGGCCGCCAGCGCGCGCCGCAACGGCGGGATCGAGATGCTGCCCGATCGGACCAGCACCGCCATCTCGTGCCAGCCGACGCCGTCCTGGACATGCGCCCTGCGCAGGATGTCGGCGATGTGCTCCAGCTCCGCGCCACTGGTGGAGTAGAGATTCGCCTCGACCTTGCCCGGACCGAAGACACAGCCGCTCGCGTCGGGATTGCGGAACCGGTCGAACGTGTCGCGGTCGAGCGTGCCCGGTACGCCGAGGCGGTTCACGACGTTGCGCGAGACGCGCAGCAGCGTCGTACCGAAACGGCGGGTGGTGGCCAGCGCGATCTGGTCGGCCGGCTCACCGGTGAGTTTCGGGAACTCCTCGGTGAAGCGCAGCAGTCCGCGCACGTCGGCGCCGCGAAAGGTGTAGATCGACTGGTCCGGGTCGCCGACCACGACCAGGTCGCGGCCGTCGCCGGCGATCGCCTGCAACAGCTTGATCTGACCGGGATCGGTGTCCTGGTACTCGTCGACGAAAACGACCTTGAACTCCTCCCGCAGCTTCGCCCGGACCTGCGGCTGCTGGGCCAGGATCACCGCGCGGTGGATCAGCTCGGAGTAGTCCAGCACCTGCTCGTGGTCGAGGATCTGCAGGTACTCCTCGAAGAAGTCGCCGACCGCCACCCACTCCGGCCGGCTCGCCGACTGGCCGATCGCGGACAGGTCCTCCGGGTCGAGCCCGAGCTGCCGCGCCTTGCCGATCACCGCCTGCACCTCGTCGGCGAACCCGCGCGTCTTCAGCGCCGGATGCAGACTGCTCGGCCAGTGCACCACGCCGACCTCGCGGCTCCCGCCGAGCACCTCGCTCAACCGCAACGACTGCTCGGGCCCGGACGGCAGCCGCAGCGGGACGTCGAACGCGTCGGCCGGCGTGAACCTGCGCAGCAACGCGTAACAGAACGAGTGGAAGGTCATCGACGGCATCACCCGCGTCGTCTTGCCCAGCCGCCCGGTGATCCGGTCCCGCAACTCGGTCGCGGCCTTGCGCCCGAAGGTCAGCACGAGCACCTGGTCAGGATTCAAACCACGGTTGGCGACCCGGTCGACGACGGCCTCGACCAGCGTCGTCGTCTTGCCCGTGCCCGGCCCGGCCAGCACGAGCAACGGCCCGCCCGGATGATCCACCACGGCTTGCTGATCAACATCCAGAACCGGCGCGGGAGCAGGCCCCACGACGCGCCCTTCCGGCTTCACCAGCCGATACCGGGACCCTGTTCTGCTGACCACGAACACATCCCATCAGACGCCACCGACAAACCACGAAACCCACCCCGCCGACGGCGACGACGGTCGCTCAGCGGACAGCCGCGATCAGTCGCACAGTGCCGAGACGAGGGTCCGCGTGAGCCAGGTCGTGTAGCGATCGACGGTCCAGCCACGGTTGAGCACGAGCAGCTCGTAGAGCTCGACGGAGATGCAGGTCCACAGCAGGTCGCGCACCTCGTCGACGTCGAGATCCGCGCGCAACCGGCCGGTCGAATGCAAATGCTCGGCGAGCATCGTCATCCCGGTGAGGCGCTCGGTGAGCAGGCTCTGCCAAACCTCCTCGAGCGACTCGTCGACGTGCCGGCCATCGCGGATCAGGATCTGTACGCCGGCGGACCGGACCTGGCGCGCGGCCGCCGCCTCGGCGTACAGGGCGAGCTTGACCCGGATGTCGGGCTCGGCCTGGATCGCCTTCGCGTCAGGTCGTAACGCCACCGGGACCGGCTCGTCGTCGCCCGCGATCACCCGGTCGAACACCGCCTTGGCCAGCGCGGCCTTGGTGCCGAATCCCTTGTACACACTCTCCGCCGAGACCCCGGCCGTCCGGGCCACCGCGGCGATCGTCGTGGCGCGGAACCCGTCCCGCGCGAACAACTCCTGCGCCGCGACCACCACGGCCCGGCGCCGGGCCGCCGCCTGCTCGCGCCGGCCGGACGCGTCGTACGGTCTCTTGACTTCTGCCATCGCCGGTTCCACTCTGATTTTGGGGACAGTCAAACTGTATCTAATTTGGAGGGGACATGAACAGCACCGTGGCGAGCGATCCGCGGGCCCTCGCGGTCCGGAGCATCCTGATGATGGCCGACGGGGACCGCGCGACCTTCGACGAGGTGGTGCATCCGGCGGCCGTCAACCGGGAGGACAAGGCCGAGCCGCCTGCCGCCCGGACGTCCGGTCCGGACGGCTTCTGGGCGACGGCCAAGTGGCTGCGGTCCGCGTTCGCCGAGCTGAGCTACCAGGTCCACGAAGTGGTTGCTGAAAGCAACTTGGTGGCGGTGCGGACGACCATGAGCGGACGGCACGTCGCGCCGTTCGTGGTGCACGCCGAGGACGGGTCGGTCGACACGGTGTTTCCGCCGACCGGGCGGACGTTCGCGATCACCCAGTCGCACTGGCTGCGGATCGAGGACGGGAAGGTGATCGAGCACTGGGCCAACCGCGACGACCTCGGCCAGGCGAGTCAGCTCGGATGGGTCCCGCCAACCCCGCTCTACCTGTTCAAGATGGCCCGCGCGAAGTCGAAGGCCCGCCGCGCCGCCTGACCAGGCCGGTCAGTCGTTCGGCTGCCACCGGACCGTGCGCAGGTCAACCTTGCCGTTGGTGACGCGGACACCGTCGCCGCGCAGCAACTGGAGCTGATCGTCGACGACCTCGTCGGCGGGCACGCCGCTGGCCCGGATCACCCGCCACCACGGCACGCCGCCGCCGTACTCGCGCATGATCGCGCCGACCTGTCGCGGGCCGCCCTGACCGACGTACGCGGCGATGTCCCCGTACGTCGCGACGCGCCCCGGCGGGATCGACTCGACGGCCTGCAGCACTGCCTCGACGTACTCCTCCCGGTCCACGGCGCCAACGCTAGCGCCCGGGCGGACCTGCACCACTCACCAAGCAACCCGACGCGGGCCAATCCACGCCTGCTGCCGCCTGAAAACCGGGCACAACCGGGGCTTGGTGAGTGGTGGGCGTTCAGGCGAGCGGCGCGAGTGCCTTCGCGAGCGGTTCGAGCACCGACGGCGAAGCATCGAGCGGCAGGTTCATGATCACCAGGTCGACGCCGGCCTCGCCGTACGCCGCGGCCAGGGCGACGGCGTCGTCGAGCGGCTTGTCCGGGTCCATCCGGACGTTGACCGAGCAGGTGATCTCGTTGACGTCGCGGCCGAGCTTGTCGCAGTGGTCGACCAGGACCTGCTTGAGCGGCGTCCACTCCTGCGGGCTCTGCACGATCACGTTCCACTGCTGCGCCCAGCGGGCCACCGCGCGCAGCGTCCGCTTCGGACCCTTGCCGCCGATCGTGATCGGCGGATGCGGGGTCTGCACCGCCTTCGGTTCGCAGTATGCGTCGGTGAGCTTGACGTAGCGGCCGTCGTAGTTGGCGACCTTCTGCGTGAGCAGCGCGATCATCGCCTCGACACCCTCGTCGAAGCGGTCGAAGCGCTCCTTCAACGGCGGCAGCTCGATGCCGTACGCCGCGGTCTCCATCTCGTTCCAGCCGGCGCCGACGCCGAGCTCGAGCCGGCCGCCGGAGATGATGTCGGTGGTCGCGGCCATGTTCGCCAGGACGGCGGGGTGCCGGTAGATCATCCCGGTGACCTGGCAGCCGACCCGGATCCGGCTGGTCGCCTGGGCCAGCGCGGCCAGCGTCGTCCAGGCCTCGAGATTCGGCCCGGCCATGTCGCCGGTGAGCGGGTAGAAGTGGTCCCAGTGCCAGGCGGACTCGAAGATCTCGAACTCGTCCGCGGCGATCCAGACGTCGCGCATCTGCTGCCACGTGGTGTGTTCGGGCCGGGTCTTGATCGCGAACCGCATCGCACGCCTCCACTGGTAAGGGCTTGCCACCACCAGGCAACCTACACCGCCCACCGACTCGGCGCAGGTGGATCAGACCCGGAACACGAACGCCAGCGCGATGCCGATCACCGCCAGCACCTCGACCACGCCGAAGCCGATCCAGGCGATCGACTGCAACGTCTCCCGCGCCTCGGGCTGCCGGGCGGTCCCGTTGATCACGGCGCTGAACATCATCCCGACGCCGATCGCCGAACCGATCGCGGCCAGACCGTAGCCCAGGACGGCGACGTTGCCGGTGACTTCCTGTACGAGCATCTCGAACCTCCGTATACGTTTGTCTATGACAAGCGTATACGACGATCGTCTACCGGCGGTCGTAGACTGCCCAGGGTGGGAAACCGGGAGAAGTTGCTGGCGACGGCGAAGCGCCTGATCGCCGAGAAGGGCTACGGCGACATCACCGCGCGGGACCTGGTGAACGAGTCCGGCACGAACCTGGCCTCGATCGGGTACCACTTCGGCTCGAAGGAAGGCCTGCTGACCGAGGCGATGCTCGATTCCTTCGGTCACGAGGACGAGGGCCTCGGCGGCCTGATCAGCCCAGGCCCGGCAGGGCGGGACGCCGGTACGGCGGCGCAAGGTGCGGCAGCACGGGGTACGGCGGCGCAAGGCCCGGCGGCGGACCGCGAACGCGTCGCAGCCGATCAGTTGGCCGGCCAGGATCCGAGCGAGCGCCTGGCGAATCTGCTCGACGTACTGGCCGAGGTCTTCCGCGCCGATCCGCGGCGCACGACGGCGAGCATCGAGGCGTTCGCCCGGGCGCCGCACTCCCCGGAGGTCAAAGAGCGCCTGGCGGCGGTGTACGAGCAGTACCGCCGGCAGATGGCCGCGGCGGTCCTGGGTGAGGAGGTGGACGACCTCGATCCAGACGTCGCCCACCGCGTCGGCTCACTGGCACTGGCGCTGATCGACGGGCTGGCCCTGCAGGCCCTGCTCGATCCGGACCGGACGCCCGAGGGCAAGGAGATCCTGGCCGCCCTCGCGTTGCTGCGACCGCGTCAGTAAAGAGGTCAGTCGAGGCCGAGGCGCGCCCTGACCTCGGGCCGGCGCAGCGGTGGCACGGTCTGCGGCGGGACCCGGCGGGCCGGCATCTCCTCCAGCAGCGCCTCGGTGATCCGGGCGATCTCCGTCGCGGCGCGCTCGATCGGCTCCCGGGTGGTCGCGCTCAGCGAGCCGACCCCGGTCACCTTACGGACGTACTGGAGCGCCGCCGCGTAGATCTCCTCGGAGGTCGCGGACGGCTCCAGGCCTCTCAGCACAGTGATGTTTCGGCACATGCCCCGACGGTACGCGGCCGCGGGGACAGTACAGAAGACCTACGAGCTCTTGACTTCCCTAATGGTCTTAGGTTTCCCTCAGACCATGAGCACAGCCTCCCTGGACCGCAGGGCCCGCCGCCGCCGGCAGACGATCGACGAGATCCTCGACGCGGCGCTGCGGTTGATGGAGGCCGAGGGGGTCGCCGCGCTGAGCCTGTCCGCGGTGGCGCGGGAGGTCGGCATGCAGCCGCCCTCGCTGTACCAGTACTTCGCGTCGAAGATGGCGATCTACGACGCGCTGTTCCGGCGCGGGGCCGAGCAGTTCCTCGCCGCCCGCCGCGAGGCCGAGCGGACCGCTGACACCGACGACCTGCTGGAACTGGATCTGATCTACCTCACCGCTGTCAGCCGCTGGGCGATGGCCAACCCGGTGTACTCGCAACTGCTGTTCTGGCGGACAGTTCCGGGTTTCGAGCCGAGCCCGGAGGCCTTCGCGCCGGCGCTGGAGGTCATGCAGGAACTGCGCGACCACCTCCGCGCGGCCGTCGACGCGGGTCGGCTGCATCCCGACGCCGCGACCGAGGACGGCGTGGCGCTCTACACCTCGATGATGGCCGGCGTGCTGTCCCAGCAACTGGCCAACGAGCCGGACGCGACGTTCGAGCAAGGCCGGTTCACCCGGCTGCTGCCCGTCGTCCTGGAGATGTTCCACCAACGCTTCGCACCACCCAGGGGGTAACCATGATTGCCGTTCGCGCACAGGAGATCGCGCGGGCCGACCGGCCGCGCTGCCGGGAGCACCGTGACGCCGAGATCGCCGCTTGGCGAGACCTGATGCCAACGCTCACCGGCGACGACTGGCAGCGGCGTACCGTCTGCGACGCGTGGGACGTGGCCGACGTCGTCGGGCATCTGTGCGGCCAGGCCGAGGACGTGATCCGGCCGTGGTCGTTCCCGCGCCGCTACCGCAAGGCCAGGCGCGTCTACCCCGGCGTGGTCCGGCTCGACGCGCACATGATGGTCCAGGCCGACGAGCACCGCGGTACGCCGCCCGACGTCCTGCGCGAACGCTTCGACCGCCTGTGGACGAAGGCGACCCGGACGATCTCGCGCAACCCGGCGTTGCTGCGCCGGATGACGATGTCGATCGAGGGCATCCCCGGCTTCGAGTCGATCGATCTCGGCTATGTCCAGGACATCCTGCTCGCCCGGGACCTGTGGATGCACCGCGACGACGTCTGCCAGGCCCTCGACCGCCCGTTCGACGCCGGCCCGTACGCCGAGGAACTGATCGCGCAGGTGATCCGCGACCTGATGGACGGCCCGTTCTGGGGTTCGCGCCCCGCGGTGATCGTCGAGCTCAGCGGACAGGGCGGCGGGGTCTACCAGCTGGGAATCGGCGATCCGGTCGCCACGGTACGCACGGACGCCGTCAGCTACATGCGGACCGTGTCCGGCCGCGACGACAAGCCGGTGGTGGAGTTGATCACCGGCGACCCCTCGGGCGCCGACGCCGTGGCGACCTGCCGCATGCCGTTCTGATCGTTGGCACCGGACCGAACTCCATCGTCGGGCCCGGCACGCACAAGCCCCCGCCGTACCGAGGTACGACGGGGGCCCGGGCAGTACGTCAGTACGACGGCTGCGAAGGATCGATCTGGTCGACCCACGCGACCACGCCGCCGCCCACGTGCACGGCGTCGGAGAAGCCGGCGCCCTTGGCGATGGCGAGGACCTCGGCGGAGCGCACGCCGGACTTGCAGTGGAAGACCAGCTGCTTGTCCTGCGGGAGCTTCTCCAGCGCGACACCGGTCAGGAACTGGTCCTTCGGGATCAGCACCGAGCCGGGGATCTTGTTGATCTCGTACTCGTTGGGCTCGCGGACGTCGACCAGGACGAAGTCCTTCTCGCCGTTGTCCTTGAGCTTGATCCACTCGCTCAGCTGCTTCACCGAGATGGTCGCGCCGACGGCGGCGTCGGCCGCCTCCTCGGTGATCGCGCCGCAGAAGCTCTCGTAGTCGATCAGCTCGGTGACGGTCGGGTTCTCGCCGCAGATCGCGCAGTTCGGGTCCTTGCGGACCTTCAGGGCGCGCCAGTTCAGGTCGAGCGCCTCGTAGATGTTCAGCCGGCCCAGTGACGGGTCGCCGATGCCGGTGAGCAGCTTGATCGCCTCGGTCACCTGCGCGGCGCCGACCGACGCGCACAGCACCCCGAGCACGCCGCCCTCGGCGCAGGACGGGACCATGCCGGGCGGCGGCGGCTCGGGGTAGAGGCAGCGGTAGCACGGACCGTGCTCGGCCCAGAACACGCTGACCTGGCCGTCGAAACGGTAGATCGAGCCCCAGACGTACGGCTTGCCGAGCAGCACCGCGGCGTCGTTGACCAGGTACCGGGTGGCGAAGTTGTCGGTGCCGTCGACGATCAGGTCGTACTGCTCGAAGATCTCGAACACGTTGTCGTTGTCCAGCCGGGTCTCGTGCAGGACGACGTTCGTGTACGGGTTGGCCTCGAGGATCGACTCCTTGGCCGACTGCGCCTTGGACTTGCCGACGTCGGACTGGCCGTGGATGATCTGGCGCTGCAGGTTGGACTCGTCGACGGTGTCGAACTCGACGATGCCGAGCGTGCCGACGCCCGCCGCGGCCAGGTAGAGCAGCGCGGGGCTGCCCAGACCGCCGGCGCCGATCACCAGCACCTTGGCGTTCTTCAGCCGCTTCTGCCCGGCCATTCCGACCTCGGGGATGATCAGGTGCCGCGAGTACCGGCGGACCTCGTCGATGGTCAGCTCGTCGGCCGGTTCGACCAGCGGGGGCAGTGACACGTGGCGCTCCTCGTCAGCGGGAATATCGGGGGGATTCCGGGTTCAACCGTCCTTCCCTCCTCCATGTTCCCGCACCGGTCCAAGCGGCCGGTCAGGAGTCCAGATCCCGGGACATCCGTCTCACCGCGGCGGCCGATCCCAGCGCGACCAGGCAGACTCCACAGCTGCTCGGCGAAGGCCGGCATCACCAGTGAGACGGAGCGGGCGGCACTGCCGATCGGCAGTGCCGCCCTCGGTCCGATCCGGTCCGACTCCGGTGTCAGTCGTTGTCAGTGATCGTCCCGGTGACGCTCACTGGGATCTTGACGTTCGCACCCATCGCCTCGGTGACGTACGCGGTGAAGGTCTCGCCGGCTTCCTTGACCTTGTCGTCGACCAGCCGGACCTGGATCGCGCCCTTGGTCTTCCCGGGCTCGATGTAGCCGTAGAACGAGCGGGCCGGCGGCTCCTCGTCGAAGGTCTTGAAGTCCTTGCCCAGGACGGCGGTGCCGTCCTTCAGCTCACCCTGGACCGAGACGTACTGGTCGCTGGCCGCCGACAGCGTCAGCGGGAACTCCAGCACCTTCGAGCCTTCCCTGGCCGTCGCCGCGCCGATCGTGAGCGTCGGGGTCGGGTCGTCGTCGATCACCAGCCCGTGCCCGAAGGGCTCGTCGAGCAGACCGTCGTGCGGAGCAGACAGCACCAGACTGAAGTGCAGGTCCGCGCTGTCGCGGGTGTTCGCCGTGATCGGGACGTTGATCGTCTGCCGGGTCTGGCCGGGCTTGAAGACCACCTTCCGGGCGACTGCGCCGACGACCGTGCCGAGGTCGCCGTTGGTCTCGGCGTACACGCTGACGGGGCGGATGCTCGGCCGCGACAGCGACACGGTGAAGTCGGCGTGCCGCGTTCCGGTGTCGCCCTCCTTCACCTTCACGCTCGACGCGGACAGCTTCGGCAGCAGCACCGCCGGAGCCGACGTCCCGATGCCGGGCCGGGAGAACGACAGGTCGCTCAGCAGCACCGAGCCACTCGCCACGCGGTCGGTGCGCAGTTCCACCGCCCGTACGTCGCGCAGGTCGATCCCCTTCAGCGACGCGATCGGTACGCGCACGGTCCGGAGCAGGTGCTTCGGTACGCCGTTGCCCGAGCCGGGCATCCGCACCAGCGCGTCGCCGAGCGTGGAGGCCGGCACCGACGCCGCCCGGCCGTGCCCGTCGACCACCCGGACGCTGAGGTCGGTGCGAGGTGCTCCGGCCGCGTCCGGCGCCGCACGGAACGTCAGAGCGGCGTACCGGCGTACGTCACGCTGGCCGGCGGCGACAGGTACCCGCAGTACGCCGTCCTTCCCGGTCCAGCTCAGCTTGGTGACCGGAAGCGTCGGTGTCTTGTCCGCGAACCACGAGCTGACCCAGTGCGGCAGCTGACTCTGGTCCTCGGTCTGCACGCAGTCCGACGAGCAGACCGTCGCCTTGGCCTTGCCGGAGACCGCTCCGGCCGGCAGCGGCTCGTCCAGCTTGGACAGGTCACGCCGATCGACCGCAGGAGCCTGCGCCACAACCCGTACGACGGCACGGCCGGCTGAAGCGGCTCGTGCGTTGGAGCCGTCGAGCAACGGCAGCAGCTGCTTCTCGTGGCCGAGCTGCAGCCGGAAGAAGCCCGCCACGTACGCCGTACCGACGGCCTGCTGCTCCTTGGCGCTCAGCCGGCCCGCGTACTTGGGCCCGCAGGGCGACTCGGCGCCCTCCTCCCACCAGTCGTCGTTGGACGGCGCGACCGACTGTCCCGGCGTCCACTCGGTGTTGAAGAAGTTGTGGTTGGCACCGAGCACCGTGACGGTGGAGCGCGGCGCGTTGTCGCCGGTGACGGAGTACCGGGTGTCGTCGTAGAACTTCTGGCCCTGCAGGTCGGAAACGTCGCCGTCGCAGTACGGCAGGACGACACTCATCGCGACGCCGGGCACGGTCGCCCGGGCGAAGTCGGTCGGGGCGAGCGGGAGGACCGCGCGGATCCCGTACCTGCCGCCGCGATCGGCGTTGAGCACGGCGGCGCGTGCCACCCCCTCACCGCCGCGCGAGTGGCCCATCAGGCCGACGTTGCGCAGGTCGACCTTGCCGATGAACTTGGTCCCGAACGGCGCACCGCCGGCCGTGGACCACTTCTTCCACAGGTCGAGGTGGTCGAGCACCAGCTCGGCGCGGGCCTGCGCACCGGCGTCGTAGGCGTCGGCGTCCCAGGCGTTGACGGCGTTCGCGCTGATCGAGACGACCTGGTAGCCGTGACTGGCCAGCGCCTCGGCCGGGCCGTCGTACCCGCGGAAGCTCGGGATCGGCTTCCACTCACCGGTGCAGGGCCACGGCTTGTCGGGGAACGGACCGTTCTCGTTGCCGCCGTAGCAGACCTGGTGCCGGCCGTGCAGGAAGACGACGAGCGGACGCGGGCCGGTCGCACCGCGCGGCGAGTAGACCTTGCCGCGCAGCTCGGACTTCTGCTTGAGGCCCGGCAGGTAGACGGCCTCGTCGCCGAGGTCGTACTCCGCGGTCTCGACCTGGTACTTGCCCTTGGCTCCGGGATCGTCGGCGAGCGTCGGTCCCATCTTCGCCTTCAACCAGTCGGCGTCGGTCGGCCCGGCGGCGGCCTTGGAGCGCTTGGCGTCACCGGTGGGATCGCCCGACCAGACCAGCCGGACGTCCCGGGCGCGCAGGACGGCGGGGTCCTTGCTGACCAGCCAGACGCTGCGCCGGTCGGCCGACTCCCGGGCGACGCCGACGGTTCGACCGTCGACCGAAAGCATCGGGAGCGCGTCCCGCAGCGGGACCGGATCGTCCAGCCGCAGGGTGATCCGATAGCCACCGGCGACCGGATCGATGCGCCAACCGTTGCTACTGGCAACTGCTTGTGGTGGTGGCGGAGTTGGTGCGGCCGACGCCGCCGGCACCAACCCCACCCCCAGTAGTGCGACCGTCCCCAGCGACAGTGTGGTCCTGCCGATCAACCGCACGAGCTTCCCTTCGTCGACGAACAAGGTCGTCCGTCAGACCCCCGGAACCGCCCTGTGGTTGTCCTGGTCAACGGATTGCGACGAAGATCAAACCACGGTTCGACGCCACGTCATGCCGGAGTCTGACGCGGCAGCGAGCGATCTGTGCTGGATCTCGTCACCGGTCGTCGTCGACGATCAGCCCGGACCGCACCACCGGCCCGGTGAACTCCACTCCCTCGACCTTGTCGACCCGTAGCGTGAAGGACTCGGCCGGCTCCGCGGCCTTGTCGTCGAGCAGGTCGACCTGGATCCAGCCGACCACCTGGCCCGGCGTCACGTGGCCGTACGCGCGGTGAATTCCCGGGGCGTAGCCCTGCAGGTCGCTGCCGAGCTTGGCCGTCCCGCTGACCAGCAGCGCGTCGAACTCGACGTACTTGCCGGTCGGCGCGGACAGCCGGACCGGGAACCGGATCTTTCTCGACGCCTCGAAGCCGACCCCGTTGCCGATCGTCAGTACCGGCTCCGGATCGTCGTCCACCACGACTCCGTCGGCCTGGGCGTCCCCGACGATCGACTGCGTCGGCACGGACAGCTGCAGCGTGCTCTGCAGGTCGTAGTCGTCCACCGTGTTCGCCTTGACCACCACACTGACCTTCTGCTTCGTCTGCCCCGGCGCGAACACCAGCCGCCGGTTCACGTCGCCGTCGTTCGCCTGGAAAACGTCCCCGGTGCTGGTCTCGGCCCACACCGTCACCGGTACGGCGGACGGCCGCGACAGCGAGACCCAGTAGTCCAGCGAGGCGGTCCCGGTGTTGCCTTCGGTCGTCCTGGCGTCCGACACCGACACACTCGGCACGTCGAGGGGAGTCGGCGTACCCAGCCCGCCGGCGGAGAAGGCCAGGTCGGACAGGTAGACCGCTCCCGCAGTCGCCCGGTCCGTGCGGAGCTCCACCGAGCGGATGTCCTTGCGGTCGAGCTTGCCCAGCCACCACAGCGGAAGCCGGACCGTCCGCAACAGCGTCTTCGGCAGCCCGTACTCGTCCTGGCCGGGCAGGCGGAGCAAAGCGTCGCTGATCGCCGACACCGGCACGTTGACGAACTGGCCTCGCCCGTCGGTGACCCGCAACGACAGGTCAGGCTTGGCCGGCCCGGTCGGCTCCGGCGACGCGCGGAACGTCAGCGCGTCGTACTTGCTCACGTCTCTCCGTCCGGCGGGCAGGTCGAAGCGCACCGAGCCGGTGGTGCCGGTCCAGCGCAGCCGCGTGACCGCGGCGGTCGGAGCGGTCCTCGCAACCGCTGACGGAACCCAGTGCGGCATCCGCCAACCGTCAGCGGACTTCCAGCAGGGAGCCGACGCCCCCTCCTGCGGGATCGAGTTCGGCAGACCGGCGCACACCTCGGCCTTGGCGGCTCCCGTGACAGCGCCTGCCGGCAGTGTCTGGTCGAGCCGGTTCACGTCCCGGCGCTGAGCCGCCGGCGCCTGCGACACCACCCGTACGACGGCCTTGCCGGCCGATGCGGCCCGGGTGTTCGAGCCGTCGAACAGCGGGAGCAGCGCCTGCTCGCGGCCCATCTCCAGCCGGAAGAACCCGGCGATGTACGCCCGCCCGGCGGCCTGCTGCTGCACAGCGGTCAGTCGCAGCCCGCTCTTGAACGAGCACGGGTTCTGCGCCGAGCCGTCGTCCCAGGTGTCGTCGAACGACGGCGCGACCGACTGACCGGGCGTCCACTCGCGGTTGAAGAAGTTGTGGTTCGTGCCCAGCATCAGCACCGTCGACCGGCGCGCCTGGTCCGGCGTCACGGCGTACCGGGTGTCGTCGTAGAACTTCTGGCCCTGCAGGTCGGCCACGTCACCGTCGCAGTACGGCAGCAGCACGCTCATCGCCACGCCGGGCAGCGTCGGACGGGAGAAGTCGACCGGTGCGAGCGGCAGCACCGCGCGGACGCCGTACTTGCCGCCGAGGTGCGTGTTGAGCAGTGCGGCCCGGACGACGCCCTCACCACCGCGGGAGTGACCCATCAGGCCGACGTTGCCGAGGTCGACCTTGCCGACGTACTGGCTGCCGTACGGACCGCCGCCGGTCGTCGACCACTGCTTCCACAGGTCGAGGTGAGCCAGGATCAGCTGGGCGCGGGCCATCGCACCGCCGTCGTAGGTGTTGTTGTCCCAGGCGTTGACGGCGTTGGCGCTGATCGACACCACCTGGTAGCCGTGGCTCGCCAGAGCCCAGGCGGGACTGTCGTAGCCCCGGAAGCTGGGGATCGGCTTCTGATCGGCCGCGCACGGCCATGGCTTGCCACCGGGCGGGAACTGCCCGGCGCCGCCGTAGCAGACCGCGTGCCGACCGTGCAGGAACACCACGAGCGGTCTGGGCCCGGTCGCACCGACAGGGGTGTAGACCCGGCCGCGCAGCTCGGCCTTGTGACCCAGGTCCGGCAGGTTGACCGCCTCGTCGCCGAGGTTGTACTCGGACAGACCCACGCCGTACCGGCCGACGGCACCGGGGTCCACGGAGGTCGCCGGGCCTGCCGGACGCTCCAGCCATTCCTTGACCAGGGCCGAGTCGACAGCTGACCGTCCCGGCTTCCCCCGGTTGACCTCGGTCGACCAAACCAGCGTCACCCGCGTACCAGTGCTGACCGACCTGTCCTGCGTGACGACGGTCAACGTACGCCGGTCCGCCGACTCCTGCGCGACACCGATCACGCGCCCGTCGACAGCCAGCATCGGCAGCGCGGCCCGCATCGGCGCCGGGGTGCTGAGCCGGAGGGTGATCCGGTAGCCGGTGGGGACCGGCTGGATGGACCAGTCCTTGTTCTCGGACGGCTCCACCTGCTGAGTGGTCGCCCCGGTGGGTCCTGCCTGACTCTGACCTGCCGGGATCAGCAGGGCCAGCGCGAGCGCCGGCACCACCCCCAGCCTCGCGTACAACCGCACAACTGCCCCCTCGGCCGACGTGTGCCCCGGGTATTCGGGGCCCCTCCCCTACTGAGACGCCGGCGGGGGCAAAACGTTGCACGGCGGCGTCACCTTTGCACGGACCTGCAAAGCTGCCGGAAGGCTCGCTCGACCTCCTGCGGGTTCTCCATCTGGGCCACGTGCCCTGTGCGCGGCAGGTAGAGCAGCCGCGCGTCCGGGAAAGCCTGTTGCGCCTTGGTGCGGATCCCCGCGTTGACCAGCCGGTCACGGCCGCCGTACACGAGCAGGACCGGGCAGGTGACCTTCGCGGTGTCCAGCCACAGCGAGCGGCTCGGCGGAGCCAGGTACGACAACAGGAGGCTGCGGGCTCCGTCCAGCGTGGCCTGCGGACCCCAGGGCTGCTCGTCGCGCGCCCGCAGCTCCTCCTCGTACGCCCGCCGCACCTCGGGCGGCAGCCGGTCCGGCTCGCCGAAGATCATCGCGTACGCCGCCTGCAGCCGCCGCTCGAACGGCAGCCGCTTGCTCCGCTCCAGCACCAGCGGGCCCAGCCGCGGGGTGGACAGCGCGGCGAACCACAGCGCGATCGCCGACGCCCGCGGATGCGGCAGCGCCGGGGAGATCAGCGTCAGCGACGCCACTCGCTCCGGCCGGCCGGCCGCCAGCCGCACCGCGATCGCGCCGCCCATCGAGTTGCCGAACAGGTGGACCGGCTCGTCGCCGAACTCGGCGTCCCACAGCTGCGCGACGACGTCGGCCTGGTCGTTGATCCCGCCGCGCGCGGCCGGCGGCGTACGGCCGAAGCCGGGCAGGTCGGGGGCGATGCCGCGGACGCTGTCGCTCAGCAGGTGCCCGAGCGTCGTCCAGTTCAGCGAGGAGCCGCCGAGGCCGTGCACGAACACGGCCGGCGGCAGGTCCGGAGAACTCCCGGGCGTGTCCCGGACCACGACGTCCACCCCGGCGACCGGCACGGTGCGGGCCGGCCATTCCTGCGTCCCCAACGGCACCGAAGCGCCAGTTACTCCCGCGTAACTGTCCATCTTGCCATGTTAGAACCCTCGCGAGGCTGGACACTGGGAGCCATGGCGGCCGCACCGACGCAACTGACCACCGAGGTCGACGGGCAGACGATGAAGCTCACCAACCTCGGCAAAGTGCTGTACCCGCAGACAGGTTTCACCAAGGCGGAGGTGATCGAGTACTACCACCAGATCGCCCCGCTGCTGCTTCCGCACCTGTCGGACCGGCCACTGACCCGCAAGCGCTGGCCGGACGGCACCGGAGCGTCGTACTTCTTCGAGAAGAACGCACCGCGCGGTACGCCGGACTGGGTGCGCACCGTGACCCTGCCGACGCCCGGCAGCTCGACCGGCCGGGACGAGGCGGACTTCGTGATCGCCGACGACGTGCAGACGATCGTGTGGCTGGCGAACCTGGCCGCGCTGGAACTGCACGTCCCGCAGTGGCGGATCGGGCTGTCCGACGACGGCAAGGACCCGCAAGCCGATCTGGTCGTGTTCGACCTGGACCCGGGGCCGGGTGTGAGCATCGTGGAGTGCTGCGACGTGGCACTCGCCCTGCGCGAGCTGCTCGGCCACTACGGGCTGGAGGGGTGGCCGAAAACGTCCGGAAACAAGGGCATGCACTTGTACGTACCGATCGAGCCGGCGTCGTCCCGGGCGACCAGTGCGTTCGCCAAGCAGCTCGCGGAGCAGCTGGCCGAGGCGCTGCCGGAGAACGTGACCGCGAACATGACGAAGGCGCTGCGGCCCGGCAAGGTGTTCATCGACTGGAGCCAGAACGCCAGCGCCAAGACCACGCTCGCGCCGTACTCGCTGCGCGGGGCCGAGGAACCGCGGGTCTCCACCCCGATCGACTGGGACGAGGTCGCCGCGGCCACGGACCAGGCCGAGCTGACCTTCCTGCCGCACGAGGTGCTGGCTCGCGTCGAGGAGTACGGCGACGTGCTCGAGGGCCTGTACGACGACCCGAAGCCACTGCCGAGCTGACCGTACGGATCCGCAAGAACTCAACCTAAGGAGGAACCGATGTCCGAGCCCGAGGTCGATCTGCCCACCGAGGCTCCGGAGGCCGACGTACTGGAGCAATACCAGTCGCCCGCTGGTCTGGACGCCGAGGAGGAACCGGCCGGCTCCGTGCCGCCCGAGGCCGACCCGGCCGACGTCGACGAACAGCGCCGATCGGTCGGGGACGGCGGCGAGGACGACTACCGCTAGGTAGGATTCGGACGGTATACACCGGGGGCCGACGTCGTCCGGTGCCGCATGACCGTAAGGAGCCGAAGTGTCGACGACACCGGAGACCGCACCGAAACGCGGCAGCCGCCTGCCCCGGCTGGCTCGCCGAGCGCAGCTGCTCGAGGCGGCCCAGGAGGTCTTCGTCGCCAACGGCTACCACGCCGCCGCGATGGACGACATCGCCGACCGCGCCGGCGTCTCCAAGCCGGTCCTGTACCAGCACTTCCCCGGCAAGCTCGAGCTGTACCTGGCGCTGCTGGACAGCTCCTGCGAGGCGATCGTCGCGTCGGTGCGCGAGGCGCTGCGCTCGACCGAGGACAACAAGCAGCGGGTCGCCGCGACGATCCACGCCTTCTACGACTACGTCGCCAACGCCCAGGGCGCGTTCCGGCTGGTGTTCGAGTCCGACCTGACCAACGAGCCCGCGGTACGCGAGCGGGTCGACCGGGTCACCCAGGCCTGCGCGGAGGCCTGCTCGGAGGTGATCAGCGCGGACGCCGGGCTGAACAAGGAGCAGTCGATGGTGCTCGCGGTCAGCCTGGTCGGGATGGCGCAGGTCAGCGCCCGCTACTGGCTGGCCTCCGACAACCCGACGCTGGCCCAGCAGCAGGCCGCCGACCTGGTCGCCAGCCTGGCCTGGCGCGGCATCCGCGGCTTTCCCCGCACCGAGAGCTGACCCGGGCGCACTGCCCGTGGCGACCGGCCGGTTCCGCTTCAGGCGGACCGGCCGGTCGTGCTTTCGGCGACCGGCCGGTTCTGCTCTCGGCGGACTGGTGAGAGCCGCCCGCCGCCAGCGGATAGGCTCGACGAGGTACCGGCGAGAGCCGCCGGTCGGAACGTGCCCGGGAGGGTTCCGTGGAGGTCAAGATCGGCGTGCAGCACGCCAATCGTGAGTTGGTGCTGGAAAGCGAGCAGACCCCGGAGGAGGTCCAGTCGGCGGTGTCCGAGGCTCTGACCGGTGAGACCGGTCTGCTGACGCTGACCGACGAGAAGGGCCGTCGGGTGATCGTCCCGGCCGACCGGCTGGCCTACGTCGAGATCGGCGAGACGGCGATCCGCAAGGTCGGCTTCGGCGCGGTCTGAGGCATCGCCGCGTTCATCAAATCGCAATCAGGCCATGGCTCACTGAGACACGTTTACGCATGTCGTCCGGCGGCAACCGTTCGGGTGTGACGAGACACTCGTCACGCCGCGTCAATGCGGTCGTCACCAGGAGGAGCCAGGCGTTATGGAAATCATCGGTGTAATCATTGCCGGCATCATCATCGGCCTGCTCGGCAAGTTCGTCGCCCCGGGCGACAGGGACAACATCCCGCTGTGGCTGACCGTGCTGTGCGGGATCGGCGGCGTCCTGATCGGGTACTACGTCTCCGCCGCACTCGGTGTCGACGCCACCAGGGGCATCGACTGGCTCCGCTGGATCATCAGCATCGCCGTCGCCGCGATCCTGGTGGTCATCGCCGCCACTGTCACCGGTCGCTCCAGGACGCGATCGGTCTGACCCCCCCGCACCACCAGAACCGGCCGTCACCTTCCAGGTGGCGGCCGGTTCCCGTGCGGCCCCTGAACCCCGGCGTCCGAAGAACCGAGCGCTACAACCTCGGGTTCTTCGGACGCGATGCGCCGGGGGGTTACGGCTGCAGGCCGAGGGCGGTCATGCGGGCGGTGTGGGCCTCGGTGAGGCGGGTGAACATCCGGCCGATCGCGGCCAGGTCGAGGCCGGGGCGGTCGACCGAGCCGGCCAGCAGTGCGGCCAGCGAGTCGCGGTCCGCGGCGATCCGCTGCGCCTGGCTGAGCGCCTCGCCGACCAGCCGGCGGCCCCAGAGCGCGAGCCGGCCGCCGAGCTTCGGGTCCTCCGCGATCGCGGCCCGGACCCGGTCCACCACGAACTCGGCCTGGCCGGAGTCGGCGAACACCTCGAGCACCAGCGCCCGCGTCTCCCCGTCCACGAACGACGCGATCTCGCGGTAGAAGTCGTTGGCCAGGCCGTCCCCGACGTACGCCTTGACCAGGCCCTCCAGCCAGTCCGACGGCGCGGTGTGGTCGTGGAACGCCTCCAGCGGGGTGACGAACGGCTGCATCGCCTCCATCGGGTCGACGCCGAGCGCGACCAGCCGGTCGCGCAACTGCACGAAGTGGCCGAACTCGGTGGTCGCGAGCTGGGCCAGTTGCGCCTTGTCGTCGAGGGTCGGCGCGAGCTTGGCGTCCTCGGCGATGCGCTCGAAGGCGGTCAGCTCGCCGTAGGCCAGCACACCCAGTAGATCCACCGCCGCAGCCCGGTAGGCGGGATCGTCGAAGGCCGTCGTTTCGGTCATGGTCCGCACCATATCGGCCCACCGGTACCCGCCGGGGAAAACCGGGCTGGGCGGCTCTGACGCCATTTACGGTTACACTGGACGGTGTTTCGCCGGTGACGCGCCCAGATGGGCAGCTGGTGCGAGCCGCTTGCACAGTGTCCCGCGCCTCACGATGAAGGGCACCGAGTGTCGTCACGACACTCCAACCCTGGCGCCGGCCCTGTGCATTCTGTCCGTACAAGCATGTGAGAGGCGATCAGCCTGACCACCTTCCGAGAGCTCGGGGTTCTGCCCGAGATCTGTGACGCGCTCGACCGCGTCGGCATCGTGGAGCCGTTTCCGATCCAGGAGATGACGCTCCCCGTCGCACTGATGGGCACCGACCTGATCGGTCAGGCCCGGACCGGGACCGGCAAGACCCTCGGGTTCGGCATCCCGCTGCTGCAGCGCACCATCTCCCCCGGCGAACCGGACTACGAGGAGCTGGCCGCGCCCGGCAAGCCGCAGGCCCTGGTCGTGACGCCGACCCGTGAGCTGACGATCCAGGTCGCCAAGGACCTGACCACCGCGTCCACCGTGCGTTCGGTGCGGATCCTGACCATCTACGGCGGGGTCGCGTACGAGCCGCAACTGGACATGCTGAAGAGCGGCGTCGACGTCGTCGTCGGTACGCCGGGCCGGCTGCTCGACCTGGCCAACCGCGGCGTGCTCGACCTGTCGCACATCAAGGTGCTGGTGCTGGACGAGGCCGACGAGATGCTCGACCTGGGCTTCCTGCCCGACGTCGAGCGGATCCTGCGCAAGACGCCCGAACTGCGCCAGACAATGTTGTTCTCGGCAACGATGCCGTCGGCCGTGATCGGCCTGGCGCGCACCCACATGCGGCACCCGCTGAACATCCGCGCGGAGTCGCACGAGGACACCCAGATGGTGCCGACCACGGCCCAGTTCGTCTACCGGGCGCACGATCTGGACAAGCCCGAGGTGGTGGCCCGGATCCTGCAGGCCGACGACCGCGGCCGGGTGATGATCTTCTGCCGGACCAAGCGCGAGGCGGGCCGGCTCACCGACGACCTGATCGACCGCGGCTTCAAGGCCGCCGCGATCCACGGCGACCTGAACCAGCAGGCCCGCGAGCGGGCGCTGACCCGGTTCCGCGGTGACAAGGTCGACGTACTGATCTGCACCGACGTCGCGGCCCGCGGCATCGACGTCGAGGGCGTCACGCACGTCATCAACAACACCTGCCCCGAGGACGAGAAGGCCTACATCCACCGGATCGGCCGGACCGGCCGCGCCGGGGCCAGCGGCATCGCGGTGACCTTCGTGGACTGGCCGGACCTGGTCCGCTGGAAGACGATCAACAAGGCGCTCGACCTGCCGTACGACGAACCGCAGGAGATCTACTCCACCTCGCCGGAGCTCTACCACGACCTCGGCATCCCGACCGGCGCCAAGGGCCGGATCAAGCCGGCCCAGGACAAGCCCGAGCGCGACCGCCCGCCGCGGCGCAGCGAGGGCGAGTCGGGTTCCGCGCCGGCGTCGGGCGAGCGCCCGGGCCGCAAGCGGAACCGCAACCGCCGCCGGACCCGCAACGGCCGGACCGTCGAGGGCGTCGAGGGCGTCGAGCAGAAGACCGACGAAGACGTCACCGCGAAGACGCTGGTCCCGCCGACCCCGGAGACGTCGACCGAGGCCGCCGAGCACACGCCGTCGGAGCGCAAGCCCCGCCAGCGCACCCGTCGCCGCCGTGGCGCCGACCGCGCCGAGAGCACTGAGTCGCTCTCTCCGCAGTCGACCACCCCGGAGGCTGCTGTCGCGGAGCCTGCTGCGGAGTCTGCCGTCGCCGAGGTGACCGCGACTGCCACCCCGGTGGAGGAGAAGCCGCGCCGGACGCGTACGCGCCGACGCGCTGAGTCGGCTGAGGCCGCGGTCGAGGCCGCACCGGTCGAGGCTGCACCAGTCGAAGCCGCTGCAGTAGAGGCGGAAGCACCCGCGGAGAAGCCCGCCCGGCGGACCCGCACCCGCAAGGCTGCTGCCGCGCCGGTCGAGGCTGCGCCTGCGGAGGCTGTTGCCGCGCCGGTCGAAGCTGCTCCGACGGAGGTTGCCGAAGCAGTCGCCGAGAAGCCCAAGCGGACGCGGACTCGCAAGGCCGCTGCCACCGCCGAGGTCGCTGCCGAGGCCCAGCAGGCCGACGTACCGGCCGAGGCGGCTCCGGCTCGGCGGACGCGGACTCGCAAGGCGGCGGCTTCGGCCGAAGCTCCTGCCGAGGTGGCCGTCGACGCGCCCGTCGAGGAGAAGCCGAAGCGCACCCGGACGCGGAAGGCCGCTGCCGCGGCCGAAGCTGCTCCGGTAGCGGCTGAGGCGCCGGCCGAGGAGAAGCCGAAGCGGACGCGGAAGAAGGCTGCCGCGAAGCCGGCCGCCGACGAGGCCCCGGCCGTCGAGGACGCTCCGGTGGCGAAGAAGGCCGCGGCCAAGCGGACCCGGAAGACGGCCGCCACGCCGGCTGCCGACGTACCGGCGGAAGCGGCCGAGGAGAAGCCGGTCAAGCGGACCCGTAAGAAGGCCGCCACCACGCCGACCTTCACCGCACCGGAGTAACACCGAACGAACAGCGACCCCGTCCAGCCACCAGGCTGGGCGGGGTTTTCTGTTGCCGGACCGTGACCGGACGCCGCAACGCCGGACCCCCGCTCGGCCGTCCTAGGTGGACAGATCGTCGAGGGGAAAGGTGTGGGCGATGGCGAAGACGCGAATCACGGCCATGGCGGCAGGGGTCGTCCTGGCGGCCGTGGTGCTGTCCGGCTGCAGTGGCAGTGGCAACGAATCGGCCTCGTCGGCTGGGGACGCCGCGGCGCCGCAGCTCGGTGACGCCCAGCCGAAGGGCGACACGGCAGGATCGACCGGCCAGGCCGCGCCGAAGGACAAGGGTGGCGCTCCGGCGCAGCCCGCGCTGACCAGGGCGATCGTCAAGACCGGTTCGCTGACGATCGAGCACGAGGACATCGACAAGCAGCGCCAGGCCGCGATTTCGGTCGTCACCGGCCTGCGCGGACAGGTCGCCTCCGAGGACACCGGCAGCCGCAGCGACGGCCGGATCACCCGCGCGAACCTCGTGCTGAAGGTGCCGACCGCGGCGTACGAGACCGCGATCGAACGCCTCTCCGCGCTCGGCAAGCGAACCGCGATCCACCAGGAGTCCACTGACGTCACCGAGCAGGTCGTCGACGTGGACAGCCGGATCGCCTCCCAGCGCGCCAGCCTGGAACGGATGCGCGCCCTGCTGGCGAAGGCGACCACGATCGCCGAGATCGTCTCGGTGGAGTCCGAGCTGACCCGGCGCGAGGCCGACCTGGAAGCCCTGCTGGCCAAGCAGAAGGCGCTGTCCGGGCAGACCGAACTGGCCACGCTGAGCCTGGTCATCGTCGAGCCGGGCAAGGCGCCGGTCGAGGCCAAGGACGACAAGGGTTTCCTCGCCGGGCTCGCGGGTGGCTGGAACGCCTTCACCGCGACGTTCGTCGCGCTCGCGACCGTGCTCGGCGCGCTGCTGCCGTTCCTGGTCGCGCTGGCGTTGATCGCCGTCCCGCTGTGGCGGTTCCGGCACCGCCTGCGCCGTACGCCGATCGCCGCGCCGTCGGCGCCCGACCCGTCCTGAACCTCAGAGCAGCGACTTCGCCAGTTCGCGGTACGCCGCCGCGCCGGGTGTCGCCGGCGCGGTGGTCAGGATGGTCCGGCCGATCGCCGGCGCCTCGGCGAAGCGGATCGACTTCGGGATCGCCGGCTGCAGCACCGTCAGCTCGTAGGTCCCGGCGATCGTCTCCAGCACCGTGCGCGCGTGTGTCGTCCGGCCGTCGTACAGGGTCGGCAGAACGCCGAGGATCTCGAGGCCGGGGTTCGTCAGCTGCCGGACGTCGTGGATCGTGTCGAGCAGTTGGCCGACCCCGCGGTGCGCGAGCGTCTCGCACTGCAAGGGAATCAGCACCTCGGACGCGGCCGACAGCCCGTTGACGGTGAGCAGGCCGAGGGTGGGCGGGCAATCGATCAGGATCCAGTCGTACGACGACGCCAGCGGCCGCAGCGCCGTGCGCAACGCCTGCTCCGCGCTGCTGTCGCGGGACAACCGCACTTCGGCCGTCGCCAGCTCGATCGTGGCGGGCACGAGGTCCGGCCCTTCGTCGAGCGCGATCACAACGTCGCGCACCTTCGCCGCGCCGAGCAGGACGTGGTGCAACGAGATGTCGACGTCCTCCGGATCGACGCCGAGCGAGAAGGTCAGACAGGCCTGCGGGTCCAGATCGACCAGCAGCACGCGCTGCCCGAGCTCGGTCAGGGCAGCACCGAGCGAGGCGACGGTGGTCGTCTTGGCCACCCCGCCTTTCTGATTGGCGACTGCCAGCGTCCGCGGCACCCGGCCATTGTGCCGCACGGTGGAACGGGCCGCCTGTCGGGGCACCCGTTGACTTAAAGCATTGTTGAAGTTTCAGGATGTTCGGCATGACGACGACCCTGGAGACGACAACACGAGCGACCCGCCGCGAGTGGCTGGGACTCGCCGTCCTGGCCCTGCCGACCATCCTGCTCGGCCTGGACATGACCGTGCTGCACCTGGCCGCGCCGATGCTGAGCGCGGATCTCGGTCCGAGCAGCTCGCAACTGCTGTGGATCATCGACGTCTACGGCTTCGTGGTGGCCGGGCTGCTGATCACGATGGGCACGGTCGGCGACCGGATCGGCCGCCGGCGGCTGCTGATGATCGGTGCGGCCGGGTTCGCGGGCGCCTCGCTGCTGGCGGCGTTCGCGACCAGCGCCGAGCTGCTGATCGCCGCTCGGGCCCTGCTCGGGCTGGCCGGCGCGACCCTGATGCCGTCGACGCTGTCGCTGATCAGCAACATGTTCCGCGACCCGCGGCAGCGGCAGCTGGCGATCGCGATCTGGATGACGAACTTCATGCTCGGCGGGATCGCCGGTCCGCTGGTCGGCGGCGTCCTGCTGGAGCGGTTCCACTGGGGCTCGGTGTTCCTGATCGGCGTACCGCCGCTGCTGCTTCTGCTGGCCGTGGCTCGCCCGCTGCTGCCCGAGTTCCGCAACCCCGGCTCCGGCCGGATCGACCTGGCCAGCGTCGCGCTGTCGATGAGCGCGATCGTCGCGGTGGTCTACGCGCTGAAGGAGACCGCCAAGGACGGCCTGCACCTCACGACGCTCGCCGTACTGGCTGCTGGGCTGGCGACCGGCTACGCCTTCGTACGGCGCCAGCTGACGCTCACCGAACCCCTGCTGGACCTGCGGCTGTTCCACCGGACCGCCTTCAGTGTGTCGCTGGGTGCGCAGACGTTCGGCCTGTACGTCCTGGCGGCCATGCAGTTCCTCGCGGTCCAGTACTTCCAGCTCGTGCTCGGCCTGTCGCCGCTGGAGTCGGGTCTGTGGATGCTGCCGGTCGCCGTGGCGGGCATCGTCGGCACCCTGGGTGCGCCGTTCGTCGTACGACGTCTGCCGGCCGGTACGGCGATGACCCTGGGCTTCCTGATCGCCGTACCCGGCCTGGCCCTGATGGCGTTGTCCGGCCGGGCAGCGGTGGTCGCGGGCCTGACGATCGCCAGTCTGGGCATCCAGGTCGTGCTGGCTCTCACCTACGACCTGGTGGTCGGCAGTGCTCCGCCCGAGCGCGCCGGAGTTGCCTCCGGCATGGGTGAGACCGGTACCGAGTTCGGCATGGCGCTGGGCGTGGCTGTGTCCGGCAGTCTGGTCACGGCGGTCTACCGCGGCCAAGTGACCGAGCAGACCCTTCCCGCAGGGGTCTCAAGCGAGGCGCGCGACACGCTGGGCAGTGCCGTCGCCGTCGCCGAGCACCTGCCGCAGCCGCTGGCCCGAGAGGTCCTGGAACTCACCAGAGCGGCGTACACGGACGGCGTACAGCTCGCGGCGCTGGTCAGCCTGGGCATCATCGTGGTGCTGGCTGTGGCGACCGCCACCCTGTTGCGAACCAGGCAGCGGGATACCGTGGAGTCGTGAGTACGCCGCGCACCCTGACCCTGCCCGACGGGGTCCGCCCCGTCACCCTCGACACCGACCGAGGCAGCTTCGCCACCTTGCAGGCTGTGCCGGACGTCGGTACGCCGCTCGGCACGGTGCTGCTCGTCCCTGGCTGGACGGGCAGCAAGGAGGACTTCACCCCGCTGGTCGATCACCTGGCGCGCTTCGGCTGGCGGGCGGTCGCGGTCGACCAGCGCGGCCAGTTCGAGACGCCCGGCCCGGCCGACCCGTCGGCGTACACGCTGGCGGAGCTCGCGCTCGACGTGGTCGCGATGAGCAAGGCCCTGGGCGGTTACAGCCAGCTGGTCGGGCACTCGTTCGGCGGGCTGGTCGCGCGGGAGGCGGTGCTGGCCGACCCGTCGGTGTTCTCCACCGTCACGCTGCTCTGCTCGGGTCCGGGCGGCTTCAGCGATGAGGCGAAGGTGCAGGGGCTGCAGATGCTGGCCTTCGGCCTGGACAACCTGCCGATCGAGCAGGTCTACGACCTGAAGCTCGAGCACGACAGCAAGGACCCGCGGTACGTCGCGCCGGCGACCGAGATCGCGGCGTTCCTGCGCAAGCGCTTCACCGGCAACGTGCCGGCCGGCCTGGCCGAGATCACCAAGCGGCTGATCGACGCCGAGGACCGGACCGAGCAGCTGGCCGAGTCCGGTGTCCGGGTCCAGGTCGCGTACGGCGAGAGCGATGACGGCTGGCCGCTGGCGGTGCAGGACCGGATGGCCGACATCCTCGGCGTCAAGCCGCAGGTGATCGCCGACGCCGGCCACTCCCCCGCGATCGACCAGCCGGCCGCGACCGCGCGGATCCTGGTCGACTTCTTCCACGACCGCTGACCGGGCGCCCGCCCCGGTCGTTGGCCTGATCGTTGCCGAAGGCATCGATCTGACGATCCGGTGGCGATCGGATGTCTATCCGCGCTGCCTAGCGTTGCGCGCATGACAACCGAAAGCACAGACCGTACGGGCGCGGTCAACCGCCGTAGCCTGCTCGGTGGTGGACTCGCGGCCACGGTCGCCGCGTCCACTCTGACCTCGCCCGCCTCCGCGGTCGGCACTTCCGCCTTCGCTTCCACCACCGACACCACGCTGCCGCCTGGTGAGCTCAAGGGCTACAGCCTGCCGCTGAGCGCCCGCGGCACGGCCAACATCGTCGGCGCCCCGCCCTGGCACTACGTCGGCGACCTGATCGGCGCCGAGTTCTGGACGTCCGCCGATGCGGCCGCGGCGGCACTGCCGGCCGGGCTGACGCCGGACCCGGCGACAGCCGGCCACGGCTACGCGCTGTTCATCGACTGGCAGTTCTCCGGCGACCAGCAGCAGTACCTGGACCCGGACCGCAGTCTGTACTCGGAGTTCCTGGTCCTGCTCGACGCGCAGTTCAAAGGCGCGCCGGTGGCGTGGTGCCCGTACATCTTCGTCGACAACGACGCGGCGCTGGCGCGCGGCTGGTTCCAGGGTTTCCCGAAGAAGCTCGGCGTGATCAAGCAGACCCGGGCGTTCCCGGTCGCCAGCAACGCGGCGCCGGTGGTCGGCCCGGGCGGGACCTTCGCCGCCGCGATGTCGTCGGCCGGCCGCCGCCTCGCCGAGGCCCGGGTCACGCTGGAGAAGCCGACCGGCACGATCCCGGCGCTGGGCCGGCCGATCGTCAACCTGCGCCACTTCCCGCGACTCACCGCCGGCGACTTCGACAACCCGGCGGTGCACGAGCTGACCCAGTCGATCCTGGAGAACCCGACCGTCGCCAACGCGTGGTCCGGAACCAGCGACCTCAGCTTCCTCCCGGCGCCCGGCGAGGAACTGGCCGACCTGAAGATCATCCGTCAGGGGATCGGCTTCCGGGGAAGCCTGTCGTACTCGGTGCGCGATCTGAAGATCCTGACCGGGCCGGATGCGAGCAGCTGATCCAGTCGCCCTCCGGCCCGCGCTTGGGCCGGAGGGCTCGTTCGTCTAGGGAACCGGCCGGATGTACGGCTTGAGGTCGAGCGTGTCGAGTCCGATCGGCTGCAGCGCGGCCGTGGTCTTCTCGTCCAGCACCCGCAACTCGACCCGTACCGGCCGGTCGCCCGCACCGAGACCGACTGACGTGATCCCGTACTCCGCGGCCGGCAGCGCCTCGACGGCCTTCTGCTGCTTGGCCGCCTCCGCATGGCTCACCTTCACCTGCGTCACGCAGAGGTTGCCGGCGACCAGCGGGTCCAGCGCCCGGCGTACCGCGGCGACGTCTCCGTGCGCGACGCCGATCACCAGCACGCTCGGCTTGTTCGGCGGGGCTCCCGGCTTCGTCTCGGTCGGGAAGCCCTCGGGCCAGCCGATCCACGGGTTCTGCAACTGGCTGGTCCGCGCCTTCACGAACTGCTCGACCGCGGGAGTGATCGACTGACTCGCATCCCCGGGCTTCCAGCCTCCGGCCGGAGGCGCACACGGCACGCCCGGCGCCGGTTCCTCGGGCTGCACCTGAGCCGGCGGCCCTTGCTGCTCGACCAAGATCGTCCCGGCCTTCCACGTGCCGACCAGATGGGCCTCGCCCGACGTCACGCCCTGGATCACCCTCAGGTCGACCAGGCGGTTCAGGTCGACGCCGGTCAGCTCGACTGCTCCACCGGGTGCGCAGGCCGGCGGCTTCTCGCCGGGGTCGAGCTGCGCGGTCGTCGGCAACGGCACGCAGTACCGAACCGGTACGCCGGGCGCCGCGACCACCTGACCGCTCACCTCGACCCGGTCGCCGTCCCGCACCGCCAGGGGATGCGCCTTGTCGTTGCTAGGGGCAACCACCGGCTCGTCGCCGCGCGGCAGCCAGATCAGGGCCGCCGTGGCGATCGTCGCCACGCTCGCGGCCGCCAGCGCCGGGACCACCCACCGCCGCGGCTTGCTGTTGCGTGTGATCCGCTCCAGGTCCGGCTCCGGCGCCGAGGGCTGCCCGGCCCGCCACCGAGAACCCGCCTGCCGCAGCAGCTCGTCGATCTCGTCGGTCGGTGTCATTCGCTGACCTCCAGCAAGGACCGCAGGCGAGCCCGCGCATCGGAAAGAGTTGACTTCACGGTGCCCTCGGAGCACCCCATCACCGCCGCCGTGTCGGCCACCGACAGATCGGCGAAGTAGAAACAGTCCACCGCCAGCCGCTGCCGCGCCGACAGCGCCTCCATCGCCTGCACCACGTCCACCCGGCCCTCGACGTCGCCACGCGCCTCGACCACGTCCCCCTCCGCCAGCTCAGCCACCGGCCGAACCCGCCGAGCCGCCTTCCGCGCCTGATCAGCCGTGATCGCCAGCAACCACGCCGACGCGGATCCCCGCGCCGCGTCGTACTGCCGGCGCTTCATCCAGGCCCGCGCCAGCGCCTCCTGCACGATGTCGTCCCGATCCGCCCCCACCGCCAACCGAGCCGCCACCCGAGCCATCGCCGGCAGATGCGGCCGCACCCACGCCACGAACCCGGCCCCGTCCTCCGGAGGGACCACCACCCCACCCCGCTCGATCACCGTCGCAGCCACACCCTGTCTACCCTCTCCACCCCCACACGGTTGGGTCTCACCCTCCAGAACAGCAACGACGTCGTTCCCGGCAGGTCACACGGCGCGGGTGGGCGGGGTTATCCACAGATGTGAAATCCCACCCCACAGCCCCGCCGCGAATAACTACGGTCGAAGGACCACGACCACTGGGGGATCACGATGGGGGACGACCGCCTACCAGAACCGGCGGAACTGCACGCCCACCTCAGCCGCGACCAGCCACTCGACTGGGGAGACCTGCCGACCCGGCAGGAGATCACCGCGAAGTACGGCGCCACGGCGACCACCAGGGCCCTCGCCTTCTTGGCCCGCGCTGCCGAGGTCGAGCCGCGCATCACGGCCGACGTCACCAGCGCGATCGACGACGACGCGTTCGCGTACCACTTGAAGAACCGGATGAAGTCGCCGCAGTCCCTGGCCCCGCAAGCTTGCAAAGCTCAAACGCTTCGGTCCGTCGTCCCCACCGCCCGAGGACGTGCTCAGGTACACCGTCGGCGTCGACCACCCCGACCAAGTCGTGCGGGCCGCTCGCCGGGTGGTGGACAAGATGACCGCGCGCGGCTGGTCGATGGAGTCGGCCCACCACTCCTACCACCCGGGAAGCCGCTACAAGGGACTGCACTTCTTCCTCCGCGGGCACGGGCAGGTGATCGAGATCCAAGTCCATTCACGACAGTCGATCGCGGTCAAGGAGACGACGACCGAGCCGTACGAGATTTTCCGTGACGAGACCCGTTCGAGGTCCGAACAGAACGCCGCCATGGACGAATGCATCAGGCATTCGGAGCCGATGATCCAGCCCGCCGGAATCGACACCCTGAAAGACCTGGGCGGCGTACCGGTCGAGCTCAGACGCTACGGTAGGAGGCCCGAGAAATCGCCCCGTTCTGTCGAGGGCGAAGCTTCGCGGAAGCAGGACCGCCGGCCGCAGCCACCGCACCGGCGTCGCGACAACGACGGACGGGACGGGATCGGGCGATGACACGGCTGTTCACGATCAAGACCAGGACCGGCGTACCACTCCTGGTGGCTGCGGTCATCGACGACGACGTGTGGACGTACGTCGCCAACACCGGCAAGTTCCACCGCAACCCGTCCGCGCGGGAGGATTACTTCTACCTGCAGCAGCAGGAGTACGAGGCCATCGGTATCCCCGAGGCCCAGCGCCTGATCGCCGGCGGTCTCGGCCTGTTCGATGCCGAGGCCGATCCGGAGACCGTCCAGGAATGGCTCGACGATCCCTCGCCGATGGACCCCGACGTCGTCTTCGCCTCCCTGGCCGCGGATCTCGGCTAGCGCTCAGCCGCCGGCGTACAGCTTGGTGATGATGGATTCGATCGGCGGCTCCTGGACCGACAGGTCGACCAACGGGTAGCTGGCGGCGATCTCCGCGACCAGTGGGGCGGCTGAGGTGGTGGGTGGGAAGGACAGCCACTGGCGTGGGCCGTCGGTGCGGGTGACGGTGGCGCCTTGGACGGTGATCGGCGGGTGTGGGGTGGCCAGGTCGACGACCAGCGTGCGGGGCGCGGACTGGGACGCGCGCAGGCCGGTGAGGGTGCCGTCGTAGACCTGGTGGCCGTGGTCGATGACCATGACGCGGGAGCAGAGGGCTTCGATGTCGTCGAGGTCGTGGGTGGTGAGGATGACGGTGGTGCCGCGGTCCTGGTTGAGTTGGGCGAGGAACGAGCGGAGGCGGGCCTTGCTGACGATGTCGAGGCCGATGGTGGGTTCGTCGAGGTAGACGATCTCGGGGTCGTGCAGGAGGGCGGCGGCGATGTCGCCGCGCATGCGTTGGCCCAGGGAGAGCTGGCGGACGGGGACGTCGAGCAGGTCGCCGAGGTCCAGGAGTTCGACGAACGTCGCGAGGTTTTCGCGGTGGCGGTCGCGGGGGACGCCGTACATTTTCTGAAGTACGGCGAAGGAGTCCTTCAGCGGCAGGTCCCACCACAGCGTGGTGCGTTGGCCGAAGACGACGCCGATGCGTTTGGCCAGCCGGGTGCGGTGGCGGGACGGGTCGACGCCGGCGACCCGGATGGTGCCGCTGGTGGGGACCAGGATGCCGGTGAGCATCTTGATCGTGGTGGACTTGCCGGCGCCGTTCGGGCCGATGTAGCCCATCACCTCGCCGGGCTCGACGGTGAACGACAGGGCGTCGACCGCGCGGACCTCGCGGCGGGTGCGGCGCAGGCCGGTGCGGGTGGAGACGGTGAACGCGCGGGACACCTGGTCCAACTCGATGACGGGCACGAGGAATCAACTCCCGGTACTGCGGTAGCGACGGAGACCGCCTCGCCAGGCCAGCGACGCGATCGCGGTCATCACGACCGCGACGGCCGGGGCCAGCAGGCCGATCCAGGACGGCAGGCCCAGCGGGGCCGGTTTGCCCAGCACGTAGAGCACCGGGTAGTAGTTCACGAAGGCCAGCGGTACGACGAACGTGACGGCGCGCACGATGTCCTGGCCGAAGATCGACAGCGGGTACTGGGTGAGCTGCTGCCCGCCGTACGTGAACGAGTTGGCCACTTCGGCGGAGTCGATCGACACGAACTGGAACGCCCCGCCGAGCACGAAGATCGCGGCGAAGATCACCGCGCCGCTGACCAGCGACAAGGTCAGGAACAACACTTTGCCGACGGTCCAGTCGATGTCGACGGCACCGATTCCCAGCCCGAGGATCAGCCCGGCCTGCAGCGGCCGGCCGAGCCGGCGCAACGCGAAGTTGTCCGCGACCGCCTGGACGAACGCCGGGACCGGGCGGACCAGCCAGACGTCCAGGTCGCCGGTACGGATCCGTTGCCCGACGCGTTCGATCGAACCGGTGACCAGGTCGGCGATGCCGAGCGTCATCGAGGCGGTCCCGTACAGCAGCGCCATCTGGCCCAGATCGAAGCCGCCGAAGCTCTCGATGTGGCTGAACATCAGCAGCACCGCGACGAAGTCGGTCACCGTGACCAGCGCCGAGCCGATCAGCAGGAACACGAACGACGCCGGGTAGGCCAGCGAGGACCGGATCCACATCAGCACCAGCATCCAGTACTGCCCCGGCCAGGCCATTGCCCTGCGCAACGACAGGTCAGCCACCCTGGATCACCACCTTCCGGGTCGCCAGCACGGTCGCGAACCGCCCGAGCAGCAGCAGGACGACGATCCAGCCGAGCTGGAACGTGAGCGCCCGCGCGGGCAGGTCCTGCCCGAGCCAGACGTCGATCGGCACCTGCATCGTCGCCGCCCACGGCGTCGCCCGCGCGAACTCCCCGAACCAGCCCGGGAACACCACCAGCGGCAGGATCGTGCCGGAGAAGAACAGCGACAGCACCATCGCCAGGCCCTCCAGCCCCCGCGAGTCGGTGATCCAGAACCCGGACAACGCGACCAGATAGCGGATGCCGAAGCTGACCAGGATCCCGAACATCAGCGCGATCCCGACCGCGAGCCCCTGCAGCGCGGACGACGGGAAGCGCAGGTCGAAGACCAGCGAGCCGACCAGCAGCGGTACGCCGCCGCGCGCGAGCAGCTCGAACGCCGCCCGGCCGGCGTCCACCGACAACCACCACAGCATCAGGTGGGTGGGCCGGTACAGGTCGACGGCGATCGCGCCGGTGCGGATCCGCTCGCCGAGCTCGACGGTGGTGCTCGCGCCGAAGATCCCGATCGGCGTCAGCAGTCCCTGCTGCAGCCAGACGAACGTGAGCGCGTCGGTCACGTCGTACCCGCCGAGGTTGGGGCGCTGGTCCCACAGCGTCAGGTACACGCCGCAGAAGATGAAGCCGAACACCGTGTTGGTGAACGCGCCCGACAAGGTGGCGATCCGGTACGTCGAGAACCGGCGGAACGACCGGACCGCGATCGCCCAGTAGACGCCCACGGCAACCTCCTGACACTGTTGTGAAGGTGGTGTCCGGGGCACAGCGGCACGCTGAACTGCCCCGGATCCAGAAGGACCCGGGGGTTCGGACACCACTGTGATGGCACGTCGAAGCATGCCGTTGTCAACGGAAGGGAAGTGACGGTACGCCGGGCCGCCGCGACGCGTCAACTGCAATTGCGGCGACCGGGGATCAGCCGGTCAGATCCGACTCGAGCAGCCGGCTGAGCAGCGTCGCGAAGGCGACCGGATGGGTCGCGTAGCCGGTGTGGCCGCCGGGAAACGTGACGACCGGCCAGCCGATCTCGTCGGCGATGGCGGCGATCGGGCGGGCGGGCAGGTGTTCGGCGGAGTCGGCGCCGGCCGCGGGCACGATCTTGGCGGCGACCTCGCGGAGCGCGGCCAGGTCCGGACGGTAGCGGGTGAACGGCAGCAGCTTGTGCGCGAAGAAGACGTCCGCGTTCGCCAGCATCCGCTCCACGGCCTGCCGGTACTCCGGCCGCAGATCCTCCGGCGCCGGCCGGTCGTCCTCGTCCAGGCCCAGCCCGCCGGCGAACAGGCGCAGCGCGACCATCGCACCGTCCTCGGCGTACGTGGCGTGCACGTCCTCGAAGAACGCGTGCGCGGTCGCGGCATCCGGCAGTACGCCGACCGCCGGCGGCTCGTGCGCGACCAGCATCCGCACCCGCTCGGGGTGCCGGGTGATCAGCTCCAGCCCGGTGATCGCACCCGACGAGCTGCCGAACACGTACGCCGCTTCGCCGCCGCCCACCGCGTCGATCAAGGCCAGCGCGTCCTCGGCCGACCGGTCGACCCGCTCGTCAGCCGGCCGCCCGTCGTACGGGCTCCGGGAGTTGCCGCGCGGGTCGTAGGTGACCACGGTGTAGTCGGCCGCCAACTGCCCGACCACCAGGTCGAAGACGCCCCCGTCGGTGAGACCGCCCGCGATCAGCAGCAGCACCGGTCCGCTCCCGGTGACCTCGTAGTGCAACGTCGCGCCCGGCACAGCCAGCTTGTTCACGGTTTTCGTGGTCATGGTCACCCCTCTGTGGTTCGGTGACCCCAGCCTCCGCCACCCCGCTGGCACGGCACGCACACGGCGCTGGCACGGCGCCGGTCAGCCCGGCCTGGAGTCAGCCGGCCTTGATGAAGTCCGCGACCGCGTCGGCGACGAGTTGCACGGCGATGGCGCTGAGCAGCAGGCCGGCGATGCGGGTGACGAGCAGGACGCCGTTCTCGCCGAGGATGCGCATGATCAGGCCGGAGAAGCGCAGGGTCAGCCACATCACCAGGTGGATCAGCACGATGCCGACCGAGATCGCGACGACCTCGGGCAGCGAGCCGTCGGCGCGCTGGACGAAGACCATGGTGGCGACGATCGCGCCGGGGCCGGCCAGCAGTGGGGTGCCGAGCGGGACGAAGGCGATGTTGGCGTTTTTGGTCTGGACCGGGTCCTCGGCGGTGTCGGTCAGCAGCTGCAGCGCGATCAGGAGCAGCAGCAGACCGCCGGCGGCCTGGAGGGCGGGCAGGGTGATGCCGAGGTTGTGCAGGATCTGCTGGCCGAACGCGGCGAACACGACGATCACGCCGAAGGCGACCAGCACGGCCTGCCAGGCGGCCTTCTTGCGGACCGCGCGGGACTGGCCGGCGGTCAGCGAGATGAACACCGGCACCGTGCCGGGCGGGTCCATGATCACGAACAGCGTGACGAAGACCTCGCTGAGCAGGCCGAAGTTGATCACGGAGTTCACGGCAGGTAGACCTCTGGCGCGTCCGCCCCACTGGCCGCGGCGTTGACCTTGGCGACCTCGAGCAGCCGCTGGAACTGCTCGGGATCGGTGCCGTTCACGCCGAGCTCGTGGTTGATCTTGCCCAGGCCGTGGTGGTCGCTCGAACCGGTCCAGATGATGCCCAGATCCTGGGCGATCCCGCGCAGCGTCTCCCGCGACTGCGGCGAGTGGTCCTGGTGGTCGACCTCGATCCCGGCCAGCCCGTGGTCGGCGACCAGGCGGGCGATCGTCTCCGCGGTGACGACCTTGTGGCTGGAGCGGCCCCACGGGTGCGCGATCACCGGGACGCCGCCGGCGGCGCGGACCAGGTCGATCGCGCGGCCCGGCTCGATCGCGTAGTGCGACACGTGGCCCGGCCGGCCGTCGGCCAGGAACCGGTCGAACGCCTCGCCACGGTCCGCGACGGTGCCGTTGGCAACCAGCGCGTCGGCGACGTGCGGCCGGCCGACCGACGGCGTACCGGTCGCCTGGGCGAGCACGTCGTCGACGGTGAGCTCGACGCCCATGCCGTTGAGCCGGGCGACGATCGAGGGGATCCGGTCGGTCCGGCCGTCGCGCACGATCCGCAGCTCCTCGGCCAGCGGCTGGTACGACGGGTCGGGCAGGTAGCCGAGCAGATGGACGGCGATGCCGTGCAGCTTGCAGGAGATCTCGATGCCGGGGACGAACCCGATGCCGAGCTCCTCGGCGGCGCGCCGGCCCTCGGCCCAGCCGTCGGCCGTGTCGTGATCGGTGAGCGCGATCACGTCCAGGCCGTCCCGCTTCGCGTGCGCGATCAGGACGTCGACCGGGTCGGTGCCGTCCGAGCGGTTCGAATGGGTGTGCAGGTCGATGCGCACGAGCGATCGGGATCCCTTCTCTGGACAAAGTCTCGACAGAGATGCTATCCGGACCGCGCCCTGGTCCTTACTGTTATCCACATGGAGCGTGACCGGGTCGACTGTGTCGGAGCCCTTGTGTACGACGACCAGCGCCGCCTGCTGCTGGTCCAGCGGGCCAACGAACCCGGTCGCGGGCTGTGGTCGTTGCCGGGTGGCCGGGTCGAGCCCGGCGAGGACGACCCGACCGCCGTGGCCCGCGAGGTCGAGGAGGAAACCGGTCTCCAGGTGCGGGTCGGCGACCTGGTCGGCGAGGTCGAACGGGAGGCGCCCGGGCGGCGGCTGTACGTGATCCGCGACTACGAGGCCGAACCGGTCGGCGGCACGCTGCGCGCCGGGGACGACGCCGACGACGCCCGGTTCGTCAGCCGCGACGAGTTCGAGAACCTGCCGACCGCCACCCTGCTCGCTTCCACCCTCGCCCAGTGGAACGCCCTCCCTGGCTGAGGCCGCGCGGCATCAGCAGACCGACGTGCGTCCACCGGCCGGTGAAGTTGCTAGCGGCAACGCCGCCGGAACCAGCGGGGCGTCCGAGCGACAACCGGCAAAACCTCGCCGAACCCAGTCGGGCGTCCGAGCGACGACTCAGTTGCGCGGAGCCGTGTCCAGGGCGACGAACGCGTAGACGGCCGTGCCGTGGTCGGTCGTGTGGGTCCGGACGAGGTCGGCCAGCTGGTTGACCAGCAGCAGGCCACGACCGTTCAGCTGTCCGGGCTCGGCCGGGATCTTGCCTACCAGTGGATCGGTCAGCCGCCCGCTGTCGCGGACCTCGCAGACCAGTTGGTTCCCGTCCCGCCAGATCCGCAGTTCCCCGTCGCCGTCGGTGTGCCGGATGCTGTTCGCCACCAGCTCCGTGGCGATCAGCTGCAGGTCGGCGATCCGGTCCGCACCCAGTCCGAGCCGTTCCGCGTGCTCACCGGCGAACTTCCGGGCGTCTCGTGACCGGACGGAGCTGCTGATCGGCAGAACGGCGGCGTCCGCGGCGCCGGACAGGTCGTCCAGCGGCTCGTTGTACCGGCTGACGATCGCTTCTGGCGCGTACCTGTCGCTCTCGTAGCTCCGCGTCCCCTCCCAGACCACCGGGTGGGTGAGCAGCGCGTCGTCCACCGCCCGCTGGTCCAGCGCGGACAGGTCGTAGGGACACACGATGGTCACGTCGCGGCCGGCGAACGCCAGGTTGATCAGCGCCTCGTGCTGGGCGCAGGCCGGGTACTCCAGCTCGCTGCGGCCGGCCCAGATCGGCTCGCCCACGATCCGGACGTGGGTGTCGGCGTGGTCGTCGGCGAACCGGCGCAGCACCGTGGGGATGATCCGCCCGGGGTTGCGTCCGGCCTGCTCCATGTCGATCAGCGTCACGTCGTCCGCCGCCGCGCCCAGCGCATGCCGCAGCAGCCGCAGTTTCGCGGCCGGCACCGCGACGGCCACGGGCTGGCCCAGCGCCAGTCCCTCGGTGATGAACGGGATCAAACCGTCCAGGTAATCGCGGTCGGAGCGGTAGAACAGCGCCGGATGGACGAATCCGGTCGATGTTTCGGTGGCACTGGTCGTCATGCAGCCTCCACACGAACGCCGGGCAGCCCGAGCAGCTCCGCCAACCGCGGAGCTCCGGGCCACGACGTCCGCAGTACGACGTCGACGCCGAGGTCGGCAGCGTGCCGGGACAGGCGGACCAGCCCGGCATGGTCGACGAAAGTCAGTCGGGTGCCGTCGAGGACCACCTGGCCGCCGACGGCCTCCAGATGCGCCCGCTCCAGCGCGAGGGCGAACAAGTCGTCGCTGAACAGATCGAGCTCGCCGGCCAGTGCGGGCACCGCCCCGGGAGCGGCGTACAGCCGGAAGTCGACGGCCGCGTTGGTGCTGGGATGCAGACAGGCCAGCTGTGCGATCGCCGCGTCGCCGAGCCGGGTCCGGTCGTAGCCGCAGAGAGCGGAGAACGGGCGCTCGGTCATGTAGCGGTCGATCAGGTGCTCGTAGCGAGTGAACGAATCCAGCTGCTCCCCGGTCAGCACCAGTTGGGTGGCCTCCGCCGCCACCCGGAGCCCGGCGAAGCCGTCGGCCAGCGCCTGGTCGGTCGCCACCGCGTACGACGCCACCTGATCCTGCGGCCGCACCACGGCGCCTACCGCGTACGTGGCGTCCAGCGACGCCACCTGGGCAGCGCCGGACCGTAGGGCCTGATCCATCCCGTCGACCTCACGCAGCTCCTCGGTCAGCGTCCGGACATCGCCCGGAGCGGTGTACCAGACGCGGTACCCCTCGGCGAGACCGTCAACCAGGAACTCGTGGGCCCGGGCGCGGAAGTCCTCGGGCGTGTCGTACTGCCAGCACACGTGGTCGTGAGCACCCAGCCCACGCACGTGACCAACCAGCCCTGACCGTCGCATGCGGCGAGTCTACCCAGGCCGGGACGACGGCGTGTCGATCTCTGCCCAGACCACCTTGCCGTCCGGTGTGCTGCGGGTCCCCCACCGCGCCGCGTAGGCGTTGACCAGATACAGGCCACGATGCCGCTCCTCCTCGACGCCGGGCTCGGACATCCGGGGCGTCGCGACGTCGTGATCGGCGACGTCGATCGTCAGCCGGGCGCCGTCGTGGTGCAGCCGGAGCGCGACGGGGCGGCCGCTGTGCCGTACGGCGTTGCTGACCAGTTCGACGGCCACGGTGAGTGCCGGCTCGACGACCTCGGTCAGCTCCCACCGGGTCAGCTGCTCACGGACGAACGTCCGTGCGCGGGCGCCGACGGCGGGATCCGCGGTCAGCGGCAGCGACGCGGTCCGGCGGTACCCGTCGAGGTGGTGCACGTGCAGCAGCGCCACGTCGTCGTCGTGCTCGTTGTCGGTCAGCCGGTCGATCATCCGGTCGCACGCGGTCCGCAGGTCCTCGTCGCCGGACAGTTGGTCCAGCTCGCCGATCAGGTCCCGCAAGCCCGCGGCGACGGTACGTCGGCGGCTCTCCACCAGGCCGTCCGTGGTCAGCGTCAGCCGCGCCCCCGGCGGGAACTCGGCCTGCTGCTGCAGAAAGGTGTCGCCGACACCGAGCGGCATCCCGAGCCCCTCCCCGATCAGCTGGGAGTGGCCGCCGGGTGGCGTCAGCACCGCCGGCAGGTGGCCGGCGTTCGCGAACGTCAGCGTCTGGTCGACCGGGTCGTGCACGGCGTACAGGCACGTGACGAAGGTGGTCTTCACGGTGTGCTCGGCCAGGTGCGACACGTGCCGCAGCAGGTCGGCGGGTGGCAGGTCGAGCAGCGCGTACGAGCGGACCGCCATCCGGATCTGGCCCATCACCGACGCGGCGGTGACCCCACGGCCGACGACGTCGCCGATCACGAACGCCGTGCGTCCGGCCGGCAGTTCGATCACGTCGAACCAGTCCCCACCGACCTCCGAGCCGGTCGCGGCCGGCAGGTACCGGGAGGCGATCTCCAGGTGCGCGATCTGCGGGACGGTGGGCAGCATGCTCCTGGCCAGCTCGGTCGCCATCCGCTGCTGGGCGGAGAACAACCGCGCGTTGTCCAGCGCGATCGCCGCGTAGCCGGCGATCCCTTCGGCCAACTGCTGGTGCCGGGCGGTGAACCGGCCGGGTTCGGAGTGGCCGAAGAAGAATCCGCCGAGCACCTGCTGGGACGACGGAGAGATCACCGGCACCGCCAGGTAGCTGCGGACCGGCAGGTGCCCGGCGGGCATGCCGAAGTGCGGCGCGTTCCGGCCGTAGCGCGGGTCGCGGGTGATGTCGTCGGACCGCATCACGCCCCGGCCGTCGAAGGTGGCGGCGAACACCGCGGTCTTGCGCGGCATGGGGAACCGGTCGAACGCCTCGCGCGGTACGCCGGACAGGGTGTAGAGCGTGTACGACTCGCCGTACTGGTCGATCAGGTTGTAGAAGAACGCGCCGAACTCGGCCTCCGTGGCCTGCGTCGCGGCGTCGGTGGCGTCCTGGACCAGTGCGTCGAGGTCGAGCTGCGCGGTCAGGCGCCGGCCGACCACCTGCAGCGTGTCCACCAGGTCGGCCTCGGCCCGCAGCCGCCGTACTGCCTCCTCCAGCTCGGCCGCCTGGGACCGGGAGGACTCCTCCAGCACCTGCAGATGCTCGCGCAGCGCCGCCCGCTGCGCCTCCAGCCCTACCCGGCCCGAACCGACATGGGAATGCGCCAGCAATCCGGCCCGGACACTGACGGCGACGGCCCGGAACAGGTCCGCGACCTCGGCCGGGATGACGACGCGGGCGAACATCACCACACAGAACATCTCGCCGTCGGGCAGCGCGCCGCCGAAGGCGAGGACCGAACGAATGCCGTGCCGGCGGACGAACTCCTGGTCCGGAACGTGCCGGCTGCCCGCCGCCTCGGCAACATGGAACACGTCGAACCGGCCGCTGCCGACCGCGCCGGCCACCACGTCGGCCGCCTGCAGACCGAGCCCCGACACGAGGGCGGAAACCATCGGCGCCGCGGCGACCGTCGCGGTCGAGGCCAGCGGGATCAGGCGATGCCGCCGCGACAGGGCCGGGTCGTTCAGCCCCGGCTCCCGCCCGACGGTGGCCTCCAGCGTCAAGCACCGCAGATCCGCGGCAGCGGGGCCCTGCACCTGTTCCAGCACGATCCGCCGCAATTCGTCGCCGAGGTCGGCGAACCTCCGGGTCGAGAACAGTCGCACGAGCTCCAGCACCGATTCCCCGTCGCCGTCCACGAATCCGTCCCGCAACTGGCGGACGACCGCGGTGGCGGCCGGGACGAACCCTTCCGCGGACTCGGCCGTGGTCCGCAGCTCGGCGGCCAGCCGGACCATGTCCGACAGTCCGAACAGCCCGAAGTCGTAGCCGCCGCGTGGTCGCCGCGGGGCCGGGACGTCGGTGATCATGGCTGCGAGGACTTCCCGGCGGCCGGGACCTCCTGATGGATCACCAGCAGCCGGTGCAGCATGGTCACGGTGATCGCCGCCTCCACTTGCGGGCGCAGCCGGGCCAGCGCGAACTCGGCGCCCACCGCCTTGGCACGCTTGTGCAGGCGAACCAGCGCGCTCAACGCACTGGAGTCGCAGAACGTCAGCTCGGACAGGTCGAGCACCAGTGACCGGCCGGTGACCACCAGCGACTCCACTGCCTGGAGGAACTGCGGTGCCGTCCCGAAGTCCAGCTCACCGGACACCTTCGCGACCACATCCGTTCCGCGGTCGTCGACATCGACCGACAGCAACTCGTCCATCGTGACCTTCCTGCCTGCCCTGTCCGCCATCAGCCGGGACACGATACCCACAACCTCGCCCGGCAATCTGACACCGGCAACCTGACAATGGACCGATGACGATCCAGGCGATCGAGGACAACACCGCCGAACTGCTGCTCCGGATGGGCAGCAGGGGCGGAGGAGCACACCGCGACGATGCGAAGGCACGCTGGACCATCGGCGGGTCACCGATCGACTACCACAACGCGGTGGTCGCCGCGGACCTGACCACCGGCGATGCCGACGCGGTGATCGCCGAGTCCGCCGAGCTGATGAAGGCCCACGGCGTGCCCGGCACGTGGCACGTCGGACCGTCGATGCGGCCGGGCGATCTGGGCGAACGGTTGCTGGCGGCAGGGTTCACCGACGAGGGCCGGGAGCCGGCGATGGCGGTCGAGATCGCCCAGGTCACCGGCCAACCGCCGAACGGCCTGGAGATCACCAGGGTCCACACCGAACAGGACCTGGCCGTCTGGGTGGACACGCTCGGCCGCGGATTCGGCGAAGGCGTCATCGAGGCCGAGTGGGTCGGCGGGATCTACCGGCAGGAAGGCTTCGACGACCCCTGGCGGCACTACCTCGCCCGGCTCGACGGCGAACCGGTGGGCACGGCAACCGTCTTCCTGACCCCGGGAGTCGCCGGAATCTACTTCGTGATGACCGTGCCCGAGGCCCGACGGCAAGGCATCGGCGCCGCGATCACCCGGTACGCCGTACGCGCGGCGGCCGACGTCGCGCAGTACGCCGTCCTGGAGTCCTCAGCGGCCGGGCAGTCGGTCTACCGGCGGATCGGGTTTCGTGGGTGGGCGAGATCGCGCTCTACGCGTTCCACTGATGAACGGCCGGTGAGCCGCGGTCCCAGCCGAGGACCGAGACCGTGGCGGTGTTGAGGACGAAGTGGCGGCCCTCGGTGACGTCGAGCTCGAGCCAGCGGGCGGTCAGCGCGCGCAGGGCGTGGGAGTGACCGAAGACCAGCACGTCGCCGTCGACGGCGGCGATCCGGGCGTTCACCCGGTCGAGGCGGGCGGCGACCTGTTCGGGCGTCTCGCCGTTGGGTACGGGATTCGCCCAGACCGTCCAGCCCGGCACGGTCTCGCGGATCTGCGCGGTGGTGATGCCTTCGTAGTCGCCGTAGTCCCATTCGACCAGGTCGTCGTCGACCTCGGCGTTCGCGAAGCCCGCCAGTTCCGCCGTCCGCCGGGCGCGTTGCCGTGGGCTGGTCAGCACCAGGTCGAAGTCGTGGCCGGCCAACCGCTCGCGCAGTTCGCCGGCGATCCGCTCACCCTCCGCGGTCAGCGGCAGGTCGGTCGTGGACGTGTGCCGGCCCGACTTGCTCCACTCGGTCTCGCCGTGCCGGACCAGCCAGAGCTGGTCCTTCCGCTCCGCTGACTCTGCGTGTATGGTCACCGATCCATCGTCTCAGACCACGAATCCAGCGGCCGCGAACCCTTGACCAACCGCCCCGTCACAGGGCAGGGTCGAAAACTGTAAGCGCTTCCACTTTCGCCGAAGGAGGCTCGCGATGCCGTCCGGCCCGACCGGCAGGCCGCCGACGATCTACGACGTCGCCGCGCACGCGCAGTTGTCGATCGCCACGGTTTCGCGCGTCCTGCAAGGCACCGGACCGGTGTCGGCGAAGGCGAGAGCCCGCGTGGACCAGGCCGCGCAGGAACTGAACTACGTACCGCTGCGAGCTGCCCGGAGCCTCGCGGTGCAACGTCACGAGGCGCACGGTCTCGTCCTGCCCGATCTGGCCGGCCCGTTCTACGGCGACCTGCTGATGGGATACGAGCGATGGGCCGGCGAGCACGGGCAGAGCGTGATCCTGACCGTCACACACGGAAATCCTGAGCCCCAACGGACCGTGCGCGACCTGGCCGGCCGGGTGGACGGAATCGTTGTCCACGGCAACGCGCTCGGGCTGGACGCGATCCAGGACCTGCGCCGCGCCAAGGTGCCGGTGGTCCTGGTCGCGCACCCGCCGGTGACCGGCTGCGACTCGGTCCGGACCGAAAGCGCGGCGAGCGCCGAGCGGCTGACCACCCGGCTGCTCGACCACGGGCGGCAGGACCTGCTGTTCGTCGGCGATCCGGCCAGCTCGTACGACGTGTCCGAGCGCTACGCGGGCTTCGCGAAGGCGCTGCGAGCCCGCGAGCTGGAGGTCCCGGAGCCCGAGCGCGTGCCACTGACCGAAGCAGCCGGCGCCGGCCTGGCAACGAAGTTGCTCGCAGCAACTTCAGGCGGCACGGGGACGAAGGCCCGGACGGCTACCGGCAGCGGGAGCGGGCCCCGGCGCGAGAGCGGGCGAATGCCCGACGGACTGGTCTGCGCCAACGACGAGTTGGCGCTCGCGGTCGTCCAGACGCTGCGGGACGGCGGCGTCGGCGTACCGGCCGAGGTCGTGGTGACGGGGTGGGACGACGTGATGGCCGCGCGGTACGTGTCCCCGGGGCTGACGACCGTGCGGCAGCCGATGGCCGAGCTCGGCCGGCTGGCCGCGTCACGACTGCACGAACGCGTGACCGGGGAACGCACCCGCGCGCGCAACGACGTACTACCCACAGAGCTCGTGCTGCGCGCGAGTTGCGGCACGCACCCGGGGGACGGCACGGACAGCAGTAACCGACTGAGGAGACGAGCATGATCACCCAGAGCACCCGCAGCCGGCTGGTGACCGGCGGCGCCGTACTCACCGCCGCGGCACTGGCCCTGTCCGGCTGCGGCCGGTCCGAGGACACCCCCGAGGCCGCACCGCAGGCGACCACCAGCATCGGCAGCGACCCGGCCACCGGGAACCTGACCGTCTGGGCGATGGGCACCGAGGGCGAGAACCTGCCCAAGCTGACCAAGGAGTTCGAGGCCGCCAATCCCGGCACCAAGGTGACGGTGACGCCGATCCCCTGGGACGCCGCGCACAACAAGTTCACCACCGCGATCACGGCGCAGTCGCTGCCGGACGCCGCGATGGTCGGCACCACCTGGATGGGCGAGTTCGCCGATCTGGACGCGCTCGACCCGACGCCGGCCGGGATCGACACCGGCAGCTTCTACCCCGGCGCGCTGGACACCACCAAGGTGAAGGACGTCAGCTACGGCGTGCCCTGGTACGTCGAGACGCGGGTCGTCTACTACCGCAAGGACCTGGCCGCCAAGGCAGGCATCACCACGCCGCCGACCGACTGGGACGGCCTGAAGGCGATGGCCAAGGCGATGCAGGACAAGGCCGGCGCGAAGTACGGCATCAACCTGCAGCCCGGTGGTCAGGGCTCCTGGCAGACGGTGATGCCGTTCGCCTGGTCGGCCGGTGCGAACATCACCACCGACGACGAGAAGGAGTTCACCTTCGACACCCCGGAGATGCAGGAAGGACTGAAGTACTACCAGTCCTTCTTCACCGAGAAGCTGGCCGGCACCGACCTGCCGCCGAACCAGACCGAAGCGCAGTTCGTCAGCGGCCAGGTACCGATGTTCATCTCCGGGCCGTGGATGGCCGGGTCGATCGCCAAGCTCGGCGGCGAGAAGATCAAGTCGAACATCGGCGTGTTCGAGCTGCCGAAGAACAAGACCTCCACGTCGTTCGTCGGCGGCAGCAACTTCGTCGTGTTCAAGGCGAGCAAGAACAAGGACAGCGCCTGGAAGCTGGTCAAGTGGCTGTCCGACGCCAAGACGCAGGCGACCTGGTTCAAGCTGTCCACCGACCTGCCCGCCGTGCAGGCCGCCTGGCAGGACCCGAGCATCGCCGGCGACCCGCTGCTGCCGGTGTTCGGCAAGCAACTGGAGACCGCGAAGGCGCCGCCGTCCGTCGTGACCTGGGAGCAGGTGGCGGCCGCGTTCGACACCGAGGTCGAGAAGATGGCCAAGGCCGGTCAGTCCCCCGCCGAGACCGCGAAGGCGATCCAGACCAAGGCTTCGTCGATCGGCACCGGTAGCTGATCGCGATGCGATCTCACAGGCGCGAGACGACCGCCGCGTGGATCCTCGTCCTGCCGTTCGTGGTGCTGTTCCTGGCCTTCACGGCCGGGCCGGTGCTGGGCTCGTTCGGGATGAGCTTCACCGACATCAAGCAGCGCGACCTGCGCACGCCGTTCGCGGTGAACGGCGTCGGGCTGGACAACTACCTGAAGGCGCTGTCCGACGAGACCTTCCGCAAGGCCGCCTTCAACACGGCGTACTTCGTGCTGATCGGGGTGCCGCTGACGCTGGTCGTCGCGCTGGCGGCCGCGGTGCTGCTGGACCGGGGCGTCAAGCGGTTCCAGGGCTTGTTCAAGGTGGGCTACTACCTGCCGGTGGTGACCTCGATCGTCGCGATCGCGGTGATCTGGCGGTTCGTGCTGGCCCCGGAGGCCGGGCTGCTGAACACCGTGCTCGGCTGGTTCGGCGTCGACGGGCCGAACTGGCTGGCCTCGAAGACCTGGGCGATGCCGTCGCTGATCGCGATGGCGGTCTGGCGCAACTTCGGGTCGGCGATGATCATCTTCCTGGCCGGCCTGCAGGGCATCCCGCAGACCGTCGAGGAGGCCGGCCAGATCGACGGTGCGGGCCCGTGGCAACGGTTCCGGTACCTGATCCTGCCGTTGCTGCGGCCGACCGTGCTGTTCACCAGCGTGACCACCGGGATCGGCTACCTGCAGTTCTTCGAGGAGCCGTTCGTGATGACCCAGGGCGGGCCGCTGAACTCGACCATCTCGGTGTCGATGTACACCTACCAGCAGTTCGGCTTCGGCAACTACGGCCTGGCCACGTCGATGGCCTACCTGCTGTTCGTGGTGATCGCCGTGATCACCTTCATCCAGTTCCGGCTGCTGAGGGAGAAGTGATGCGCCGTACCTGGTGGATCTACCTGATCGCCGTGCTCGGGCTGGTCGCGGTCGCCGCGCCGTTCGTCTGGATGCTGCTGGGCAGCTTCAAGACCCAGGGTGAACTGCTCCGGGTGCCGCCGACCTGGTTGCCCGAGGCACCCACCACGCAGAACTACGACGACCTGTTCGGCAAGGCGAACTTCCCGCGCTACTTCTTCAACTCGACAGTGGTCGCGCTGGTGGTGACCGCGGGCAACCTGGTGTTCTGCTCGATGATCGGTTACGCGCTGGCCAAGCTGCGGTTCCGGGGCCGCAACGCGCTGTTCGTGCTGGTGCTGGCGACGCTGATGGTGCCCGGCATGGTCACCTTCGTGCCGCTGTTCGTGTTCGTCACCAACGCCGGGCTGGCCAACAGCTACCCCGGCCTGATCCTGCCGTTCCTGGTCTCGCCGTTCGGCGTCTTCCTGATGCGGCAGTTCTTCTCCGGACTGCCGGACGACCTGATGGACGCCGGCCGGGTGGACGGCACCAGCGAGCTGGGCATCTTCGCCCGGATCATGCTGCCACTGACCCGGCCCGCGCTGGCCACGCTCGGCATCCTCACCTTCCTCGGCTCCTGGAACAACTTTCTCTGGCCGCTGGTGATCGCCCAGACCGAGGACAAGTACACCCTTCCCGTCGCTCTGGCGCTGTACTCGACCGGACAGAACGCGCAGAACTACGGCCTGCTGATGGCCGGCGCGGTCGTGGTCGTCGTACCGGTGCTGGTGATGTTCGTGGTGTTCCAGCGGCACGTCACCCGAGGTATCGCGATCACCGGACTCAAGTAGAGGAGACACATGATGACCGCCACCATCAGTCGCCGAACATTGTTGGCAGCGACCGGAACAGCAGCTCTCGTGGGCACAGCCCTTCCCGCGTACGGGACAACACCTTCACCAGCCGATCAGCTGAAGGGCGGCTGGAAGCCGAACCGGCAGGACAAAGCTCTGGTCGGCCGCTGGGCCCGTGACACCTGGCGCAGTCTGGTCGCGATGACCGACGAGAGGACCGGACTGCCCGCCGACAACATCGGGGCCTCGGTCACCGATCCGGTGCGCAGCCGGTACACCTCGCCGACCAACATCGGCGGCTACCTGTGGAGCACGGTGGTCGCCCGCGAGCTGGGCATCATCTCCCCGCAGGAGTCGCTGCGCCGGCTCACCCAGACCCTCACCACGATGACGCGGGTCGACCACCACGAGCCGAGTGGCATGTACTTCAACTGGTACGACGAGTCGACCGGTGAGGTGCTGCGCGTCGACCCGGACGGGACCAAGGCGATCACGCCGTTCGTGTCCAGCGTGGACAACGGCTGGTTCGCGGCCGCGCTGATGGTGGTGCGCAACGCCGAACCGCGGGTCCGCAGACTGGCCGACGCCCTGCTCGGCAAGATGAACTTCGCCTACTACTACAACCCGGACGCGCGGCCCGGCGTCGGCGCCGGGCTGATGCGCGGCGGCTTCTTCGAGACGCCGCCGCCGGACGAGGAGACCGACAAGGGCAACCACGCCGGCATCGGCCCGGACGTGTACTACCGCAAGTTCCACTACGACACCTGCAACACCGAGGCCCGGATCGCGCCGTACATCGGGATCGCGCTCGGTCAGGTGCCGCCGGAACAGTACTTCGCGACGTACCGGACCTTCCCCGACTCGTGCGACTGGTCGTGGGTCGAGCAGCGCCCGAAGGGGGTGCACCGGACGTATCTGGGCATCGACGTCTTCGAGGGCAGCTACTCCTACCGCGGGATGCGGCTGGTGCCGTCGTGGGGCGGCGACATGTTCGAGTCGCTGATGCCGGACCTGTTCGTGCCCGAGGGACGCTGGGCGACGAAGAGCTGGGCGATCAACCACCCGCTGACCGTGCGGGCGCACATCGAGCACGGGATGGACGAGGCGAAGTACGGGTACTGGGGCTTCTCACCGGCCAGCAACCCCAAGGGCGGCTACAGCGTGTACGGCGTGGACGCGATCGGCATGGACCCCGGCGGCTACCCTTCGGACCTCGAGGCGACCAACTACGACGCCGGCTTCGAGGGCTGCCGCGAGGGCACCAATCCGAACCCGACGTACGGCGACGGCGTGGTCACTCCGCACGCGGCGTTCCTGGCGATGCAGTACGCGCCGCGGCACGCGATCGACAACCTGGCGAAGATCGAGTCGAGGTTGAAGGCCTACGCCGGCGGCGGGTTCTACGACTCGGTCGCGGTGAAGTCCGGGCTGATCGCCAAGCGCTACCTGTCGCTGGACCAGGCAATGGTGATGGGGGCGATCGGCAACGTGTTCGGCCACGACGTGATCCGGCGCAACTTCAGCCGCGGCGCCGTCGAGCGCCGGGTGAAGCCGCTGATCGCGATGGAGCGGTTCACCGCCGGGCTCGACTGACACAACCACCACGGGAGATTCGACGAGTATGCACAGTGACGCCAAGGCCGACTGGGACGCCCGGATCGCGATCCGCAGCGACGAGGACCGGGAGTTCGCGTTCCCGGACCTGGACCCGCCCAAGGAGGTGACCGCGGTCGGTGGCGTCGGCCAGGTGACGATCGACTGGTCGCCGGTGCCCGGCGCGGTCGGGTACCTGATCCTGCGCGGACCGGAGGACGGGCCGCTGGAGCCGGTCGACCACCACAGCGGGGACGTGCTGTCGGTGCCGGCGCCGCCGTACGTCGACACCACCTGCACGCCCGGTACGCCGTACCGGTACGCCGTGGCGAGCGTGCCGGAGGTGACGGTGGCCGGCCGGGCCAGCGACGTCGTCGGGGCCGTGCCGCTGCTGCCAGACGGCTCGGCACCGGTCGTGCGGGTGGAGGTGGACGCTCACGCCGAGGGCGTCGAGCTGCCACGCCCGTGGGTGCCGATGGTGGGTAGCGAGCGGCTCAGTCAGTTGCTGTGCAAGGACCTGAGCGGTGGCCGGGAGATCGGGCCGGAGCTGGAGCAGGCGCTGCGCCGGATGCACGACGAGATCGGCGTCCGGACCGTGCGGGCGCACGCGATCTTCCACGACGACACCCGTGTCTACACCGAGGTCGACGGAGAGCCGGTCCACGACTTCACCGTGGTGGACGCGATCTACGACAAGCTGCTCGGTCTCGGGCTGCGGCCGGTCGTCGAGCTCGGGTTCATGCCGCGCGACCTGGCGTCGGATCCGTCGAAGACCGTCTTCGAGTACGGCGCGATCATCTCCCCGCCGCACTCGTACGAGCGCTGGGGTGAGCTGGTCCGTGCCCTGGTGCAGCACCTGATCGACCGGTACGGGCTGGACGAGGTGCTCACCTGGGACTTCGAGGTCTGGAACGAGGCGAACCTCGAGGTGTTCTGGTCCGGCACCAAGGCCGAGTGGATGCGCCTGTACGACGTGTCGGCGGCCGCGGTGAAGTCGGTCGACCCGCGTCTGGCGGTCGGTGGTCCCTCGTCGGCCGCGGCCGGCTGGGTCGACGACCTGCTCGCGCACGCCGCGCGCAACGGGTCGCCGGTGGACTTCGTGTCGACGCACACCTACGGGAGCCCGCCGCTCGACGTCCGGGCCTCGCTGGAGCGGCACGGGTTCGGCGAGGCGCGGATCCTGTGGACGGAGTGGGGGGTCACGCCGACCCACTTCAACCCGATCAACGACTCGGTGTTCTCCGGGGTGTTCCTGCTGCGCGGCATGAAGTCGGCCGCCGGGCGGGTGGACGCGCTGGCGTACTGGGTGGCGTCGGACCACTTCGAGGAGCTCGGGCGGCCGCCGCGCTTGCTGCACGGCGGATTCGGCCTGCAGACGGTCGGTGGGCTGCCGAAGCCGCGCTTCCACGCGATGTCGCTGCTGAGTCGGCTCGGTCCGGTCCAGCTGCCGGTCGCCTTCGCCGGCGACGGTGGCGGGAGCCTCGTGGAGGCCTGGGCGTCCCGCGACCGCGACCGGGTCGCCGTACTGGTGTGGAACCTGACCCTGGACCAGACGAAGGCTTCCGGCGAACCCGCCCTCACCCGCACGGTCACCGTAGAGGTCGCCGGCATCGACACCGAGTGGGAGGTCACGGCCACTGTCCTGGCCCCCGGCAGCGGAGACATCGCCACGGCCGCGGCGGACCTCGGGATCGGTGCCTGGCCGACCGATCAGCAGTGGCCGGAGCTGGCCGCCAGGAGCGCGCTGCAGAGCATCTCCGTCCAGCCCGAAGGACCCGGCGTCACGGTGACCTTGCCGATGCCTTCCGCCGTACTGCTGGAATGGAGACCGCGGATGCGGTGACTCAACTCAGTGGCGTGGGGCGGCCCGGTTGTTCGCCGCCCCGCGCCTGCAGGTAGGAGTTCTTCGGGACCATCACCTTGCGCTTGAACAGGCAGACCACCGTGCCGTCCTGCTTGTAGCCCTTGGTCTCGACGTACACGACGCCGCGGTCGTCCTTGGACTTGGACTCCCACTTGTCCAGGACGACGGTCTCGCCGTAGATCGTGTCGCCGTGGAAAGTCGGGGCGACATGGCGCAGCGACTCGATCTCCAGGTTCGCGATCGCCTTGCCGCTGACGTCGGGCACCGACATGCCGAGCAGGATCGAGTAGATGTAGTTGCCGACTACAACGTTCTTGCCGAACTGGGTGGTCTCTTCGGCGTAGTGGCTGTCCAGGTGCAGCGGATGGTGGTTCATCGTCAGCAGGCAGAACAGGTGGTCGTCGTACTCGGTGACCGTCTTGCCGGGCCAGTGCTTGTAGACCGCGCCGACCTCGAACTCCTCGTAGCTGCGCCCGAACTGCATCCGTGCTCCTTCCGGTTCCGGCCCATGCTGCCCGGTCGCCGCGCAGCCGCGCAGCCCCCACGCCCAGTGGCCTTGCTCTCACGCCCGCTCAACGCGCGAGTGGCGTTCGTCTCATCAGACGTAAGCGATCGGTGAGCGGCAGCTGATTCCCTGGCAGGTGCCACTGGACTTCTGGGGGAAGGACACCATGCTGCGCATCCACTTCACCGCCGACGACCTGGCCCGGACCAGCCTTGCGGCCGAGCCGGACGAGCTCTGGGAGGTCCTGCTCAGCCTGCACATGCTGCAGGTCGAGGACGGTCCGGTCCCGTACGGCGCCTGGCGGCAACGGATGCGGCGGCGACTCCCGCGCGAGACGATCGGCCCGCTGGCCGCGCTGGCGCCTCCGGTCGGCTACTCCCCCGACTTCCTCACGCCGTCCGACTCCACCGGCGGGTTCGAGGTCGCGCTGGAGCAGCTGCTGTCGACTCCGCGACACCGGGTCCGGCAGGACCTGTCCAGGCTGTCGACCCGGCGGACCGCCTCGAGCTGGGTCCGGGAGCTGTCCGAGGCCCGGCCGGAGTCGCTGCACCGCCTCGGGCATGCCGTCCGGGTGTACCACCGGTCCGCGCTCGCGCCGTACTGGTCGTCGCTGCGGGGCGCTGTGCGGGCGGACCAGCGGCACCGGCTGGAGCGGATGTCGACAGGTGGCGTCGCGGCCGTGCTGGCCGAGCTGCATCCCGGTGTGCGCTGGCGGAACCAGGTGCTGGAGATCCCGAAGTTCCCGGACGAGGAGGTCCGGCTGGACGGTCGCGGGATCCGGTTGCAGCCGTCGTACTTCTGCTGGCGGGCCCCGACGAAACTGGGCGACCACGACCTGCCGCCGGTACTGGTCTACCCGATCCGGAACGCGGCCGGCCTGCAGCTGGACCGGACGCCGAGCGACTCCGAGCAGAGCCTGGCCGCGCTGCTCGGCCGGACGCGGGCGAACGTGCTGGCCCTGACGGTCGACGGCTGTACGACGACCGAGCTGGCCAGGGCCTGCAAGATCACCCTGGCCACCGCCAGCCACCAGACCGCCGTACTGCGTGATGCGGGGCTGATCGAGTCGCGGCGGCACGGCAAGTCGGTGCGGCATCAGGTGACCGGTCTCGGCCGAGCGCTGCTGAACGGGCTCGACCCCTGGTCAGGGGACACTGACCCGCATGACGACCGCCTATCGCCTTCTGGGTCCCATCGCGGTCCTTGAAGAGGGGCGGGAGATCCGGATCGGGGCGCCGCGGCTGCGGACGCTGCTGGCGGCGTTGCTCGCCAACGCCAACCAGACCGTGACCGCCTCCGAGCTGGTCCACTGGTTGTGGGGTGGTGAACCACCGGCGCAGCCGCAACGCGCGCTGCACACCGCCGTGTTCCGGTTGCGCGGTCTGCTCGGCCCGTCGACCCATCTGGAGACCGTCGCAGGGGGCTACCGGCTCCGCCTGCAGCCCGGCCAGCTCGACCTGGACCGGTTCCGGCAGCTCGCAGCCGCCGGAACCGTCGACAGTCTGACCGAGGCACTCCGGCTCTGGAACGGCGAGCCGCTGACCGGCGCCCTGGACCACCCGGTCGTCGTCGACCAGCGAGCGGTCCTGGTCGAGCAGTGGCTACGGGTCACCGAGCAGCTGGTCGACGCTCGACTCGAGCAGGGTGAGCACAACGAGTTGATCGTCGATCTGACCGCGCTGACGAAGCAGTACCCGCTGCGGGAGCGGTTCTGGGCCCAGCTGATGCTGGCGCTGCACAGGTCTTCCCGGCAGGCTGACGCGCTCGCGGCGTACCAGGAGCTTGCCGAGCTGCTCCGCGAGGAGCTGGGAGTCGACCCGGGCGAGGAGGTCCGGCGGCTGCACCAGCTCGTGCTGTCGGGCGAAGAGGCGCGCGGGCCGGAATGGCAGGTGCACCGGCAACTGCCGATCGACATCGGCGACTTCGTCGGCCGGTACGACGAGGCGGACGCGATCGTGGACCGGCTGACCAGTCCGACCGGCGTTCCGGTGGTGACGATCAGCGGACCACCCGGTGCGGGGAAGACGGCTCTCGCCGTACGGGTGGCGCATCGGATGCAGGACGAGTACCCGGACGGGCAGTGGTTCGTGCGGCTGGAGGGAGCCGGGGACTCGGGGAAGAGTCCCTGCGAGGTGCTGCGCGGTCTGCTGGAGCTGGCCGGTGCCGAAGTCCTGACCGGCGATGTGGACACGCTCTCGGCTCGGTTGCGGTCGCTGCTGGCCGGTCGACGCGTCCTGATCCTGCTGGACGATGCGAAGGACTCGCAGCAGGTCCGGCCGTTGCTGCCGGGGTCGCGAGACAGCGCCGTACTGGTGACGAGCCGGAACGACCTTGCGGGGTTGAGTGTGCTGGACAGCGCACTCGGTACGACGGTCGCCGTCCTGGAGGAGGACGAGGCCGTTGACCTGCTACGGGCCGTGATCGGCGCTGCGCGGGTGGACCGAGAGCCCGCGGCTGCCGCCGAGCTGGCCAGGCTGTGCGGCCACCTGCCCCTGGCGTTGCGCATCGCGGCCAGCCATCTGGCCGGGCGGCGCGAGGAGTCCATCGCCTCCTACGCCGAACAGCTGCGCGGCGGGGACAGGTTGTTCGCGCTGTCGCTGGCAGGTGAGCCCGACGCCGCGGTAGAGGTCGCCTTCCACCGTTCGTACGTCGCTCTGACTCCTGACTCGCAGCGGCTTTTCGCCTTGCTGGGCGTCGTTCCTGGGCCTGACGTGACCTCCGAGGCCGCCGCCGCGCTGCTCGGTACGACGCCGGTCGTAGCGGGCCGGCTGCTCGACACACTGGTCACCGAGAACCTCCTGATCCGCCAGCAGGACCGCTACCGCATGCACGACCTCCTCCGCCTGTACGCCGAGCAGCGGGCGGCCGTCGCGGACGATGCCGCGGACGCGTGGGCCAGGCTCTGCGAGTGGTACCTGCGCACGGCCGACGCGGCAACACAGCACGCGTACATGCCGTCGGTGCGACTGACTCCGCCGCTCGGCGGCTCCCCTCCGGCCTCGGAACACTGGCTGGAGGACGAAGAGGCCAACCTCGTCGCGGTGATCAGGCGAGCGGCCGAGCGTGGGCCGTACGAGACAGCGTGGCGGCTGGCCGACGTACTGCGGCAGTACCTGACGCTCCAGCACCGAGTGGACTCCTGGCGGACAGCAGTCATGGCCGGGCTCGCGGCAGCCCGCGCGACGAGCGACCTCGGCGGTCAGGGAGCGATGCTGCACAGCCTGGGAGCTCTGCAGTTCATCAACGGGGACAACGCCGCGGCGATCGCCTCCGGCGAGCAAGCCGCTGAGCTCTATCACCAAGCCGGCTTCGGTCTCGGCTACGCGGCTCTGCTCTGCAACCTGGGCATGGCGCACGACGACCAGGGCGAGTCGGAGCGGGCCGCCGAACTGCTGCGGCGAGGTGTCGACGCACTCCGCGAGTACGACCAGCCAGCCGCACTGGTGAACGCGCTGAACAGCCTGAGCAACGTCGAGTGCAACCTGGGCGACCTGGACGCCGCCCTGGCGGCCGCGGAGGAAGCCGTCGCGACGGCACCCGACGAACGCGGCCGCACGATCTCGCTGTTCAACCGCGGTGTCGCACTTCGCCTGCTGGGCGAGCTGCACGAGGCCGAGCGGGACCTGGCAGAGGCCGCGCACTCCGTCGACGACGCGCTGCCGCTGCAGTACGAGGCCGCGTTGCTGTACGCGGATCTCGGATATCTGGAAGAGGCGGAGAGCTGGGCCCGGCAGGCCCTGACCCGCAGCCGCGGCAATGGCCAGCCGTGGCACGAAGCGGCGTCGCTGAACGCGCTGGGCACGATCTACCGGCGCCGCGGTCGCTGGAACGACGCGGTCCGGTTCCACCAGGCCGCCGGTGGGATCGCTCGAAGCAACGGGCACCGAGCCACCGTCGCCGAATCGGTGCTCGGCCTGGCCGAAGCGGATCTCGGCCAGGGGCAGGGCGAGCGCGCGGCCGACCTGGCCCGGCAGGCTCTGCTGGCTGCGCGCCGGCTCGGGCACCGCATCCTCGCCTGCCGTGCTTTGCTGCTACTCGCCGTCCTGGAACCGGCCGCCGGCCACGCTGCCGAAGCAGCCGCGCTCCAGGAGGAGACGGGCTACCTGCCTAGCTGGACTGCTCCGGCAGCCGGGGGCTGACCTCGCCCTTGAGCGCGAGCTTGGCCAGGTGGTTGCGGGCCTCTTCGGCGTACTTGAAGTCGCAGAGCACGTCGTACGTCGTCGCGACGACCGCGGTGCGCGAGGTGAAGTCGCGGCGGCCGCCGAGCTGGGCGTAGCCGATCGCACCGAACGCCATCCCGAACAGGGCGCCGAGCACCACACCGGTGACCAGAGCGGCCAGCCAGCCGCCGTCGGTGGTGAACAGGCCGAGCAGCACGCCGACGAACAGGCCGAACCACGCGCCGCTGGCCAGACCGGCGGTCAGCGCCCGGGCCCAGGTCAGCCGCCCGGTGATCTTCTCCACCTGCCGCAGGTTGTTGCCGACGATCGTGGTGTGCTCCACCGGGAACTTCTCGTCCGAGAGGTAGTCGACTGCGCGCTGCGCCTGCAGGTAGGTGTCGTACGTGCCGATCGTCAGCCCCGTCGGCCGGGGGTCCATCGAGGGCATGCGCTGGGTGGTCATCGTCGTTCCTCTCCGCTGTTGCTTCCATCCCATCATTGCCGACGCGTGGTAAGGACAGCGCGGCAGCCACACCGGGGTGCGTTGATAGCCTCGCGTCGATGACCGGACGAAGGTGGGACTTGGGCGCGTCACGGCGCGTCGGACGGGCGTTCGCCCGCCGTCCGGCGGTCACCGCCGCCGCACGGGCGTTCGATCTGGTCGGCAGCGGCAAGCTGGACGGCGCACTGGTCGACTGGGCCTACTATCGCGGCGGCCGGCGCGACACCGGCCACGGCGACTACGTCGACGCGCTGCAACGGGCCCGGCGGGGCGAGGGCTACGTGTGGATCGGCCTGTTCCAGCCCACCGAGCACCAGCTGTCCGTGGTCGGCCAGCAGTTCGATCTGCACGCGCTGGCGCTGGAGGACGCGACCGAGGCGCACCAGCGGCCGAAGCTGGAGCGGTACGGCGACACGCTGTTCGCCGTACTGAAGACCGTGCGGTACGTGCCGCACGACGACCTGACCTCCACCAGCGAGGTGGTCGAGTCCGGTGAGGTGATGGTGTTCTGCGGGCCCGGCTTCGTGATCAGCGTGCGGCACGGGGACCACGGCGAGCTGGCCGGGCTGCGGCAGACCCTGGAGCAGGACCCGAAGCGGCTGGCGGCCGGCCCGGGCGCGGTGCTGCACGCGATCACCGACCACGTGGTCGACAGCTACCTGGCGGTGGCCGCCGCGGTCCAGGCCGACATCGACGTGATCGAGGCCGAGATGTTCAGCCCCCGCGGCTGGCGCAACATCGACCGGGTCTACCAGCTCAAGCGCGAGGTGCTGGAGCTGAAACGGGCAGTGGCGCCGCTGGCCGGGCCGATGCGCGCGCTGGCCACCCTGCGGCACCCGCTGATCAGCGACGAGACCCGCAACTACTTCCGCGACGTCGACGACCACCTGCTGCGGGTCAAGGAGCAGGTGCTCTCGTTCGACGAGCTGCTCAGCTCGATCCTGCAGGCCGGGCTGGCCCAGGTGCAGGTCTCGGAGAACGAGGACATGCGGCGGATCTCCGCCTGGGTCGCGATCATCGCGGTGCCGACGCTGATCGCGGGCATCTACGGGATGAACTTCGAGAACATGCCGATCCTGACCACGCAGTACGGCTACTACGTCGTGCTCGGCGGCATGCTGATCGCCTGCACGGTGCTCTACCGGCTCTTCAAGCGCAACCGCTGGCTGTAGTCCCTCAGGTGCCGGTCAGCTCGGAGAAGAAGCCGGACTTGCGGTCCTCGTGGCCGGGCTCGCGCTTGAGCTCGTTGTAACGGCGGTGCAGCTCCGGCTCGGCCGCGATCCGCTGCCAGGCGAGCGTGAAGCGCCGGTCGTGCTCGGATCCGGCCGGCGTCACCGCGAGACCGGTCGGCAACTCCTGGTCCGGTACGTCGAACACCGCCAGCGTCGGCGCCCAGGCGGACGGGACAGCGACCGGGAGCAGACCTTTCAGCTGCTCGACAGTGGCTCCGAACAGCTCCGCCGGGACCCGCAGATGCAGATCGACGTCGCCCTTGGTCAGCGTGCCGGGCACGCTCGACGCGCCCGTCCACTCCAGCTCGCCCGGTACGCCGGCAGCGCGCAGCGTGCGCTCGGTCCGCGCGTGGATCTCCGCGGCCCGGGTGGTGATCTCGTCCGACCAGATCATCAGGCCAGCCAAGCAGGCGCTCGGGCCGATCGCCAGCGCCGGTCATCTTTTCACCCAACTGCCCGCACAGCTGGTGAGTTGGCAACCTCGTGCCATGGCCGCGAGTGGTCCGGCGTACCGGAAGGCCAGTGGTTGTGCGGGCTCGACGGCGACTGCTTCAATGCGGGCATCGCGTTCGGTCAGCGGTCCGGCACGGTCTGCTACCGGCGGCATCGGGGATGTCGCGACGATCAGCGCCGGGAGGGCTCGTGCTCCGCATCCACTTCACCCCGCGCGACCTCGCCCGGGTGACGCTCTCGACGAAGCCCGCGCCGCTGTGGGAGGTCCTGCTCAGCCTGCATATGCTGCAGCACTCGGACGGGCGGCTGGTGTTCGACGACTGGCGCCGCCACGTGCGGGCCAAGGTCGCTCCGGACCAGATGCGCCTGCTGCTGGAACTGACCCCACCGCGCGGCTACTCCCCCGACTTCCTGACCCCCGCCGACTGCCCGTCCGACTTCGACAGCGCGCTGGAGCTCGCTCTGTCGACCCCACGCCAGCAGATCCGCTCCCAGCTGGACCTGCTCAGCAAGTACCGCCCGGTCTCGCCGTGGACGCGGGAGCTGGCCCAGGGCGACCGTACGGCGATGCGCAAGCTCGGCCACGCGATCCGGACCTACCACGACGCCGCCATCGCGCCGTACTGGAAGTCGATCGGTACGCACGTGACCGCCGACCAGGCGCACCGGGGCGAGGCCCTCGCCCGGCACGGTGTGGACCGCCTGCTGTCGTCGCTGCACCCGCGGGTCCGCTGGGTGGCGCCGGTCCTGCAGGTGCTCGACATGCACGACCGTGACCTCTACCTGGACGGCCGCGGCATCGAGCTGCAGCCGTCCGCGTTCTGCTGGCAGGTGCCGACCAAGCTGCGTGACCCGGAGCTGAAGCCGATCTTGGTCTACCCGATCCAGCACGCGCCGGGCATCCTGCGGCAGTCGTCGCCGGACGCGGCCAAGCCGTCCGACGCGCTCAGCTCCCTGCTCGGCTCCACTCGCGCGTCGGCGCTGGAGGCAGCGGTCGAGGGCTGTACGACGACCGAGCTCGCCAAGCGCTGCAACATCTCCCCCGCGGCAGCCAGCCACCAGGCCACCGTGCTGCGCGAGGCCGGACTGATCACCACCCGCCGGGTCGGCGCCTCGGTCCGGCACGAGGTCACCCAGCTGGGCATCTGGCTGCTCTCCGGTTACGGCTCCGGTGGTTCGCGCGAGCCCGAGTGATCGACGCTTTCTGCTGGTACTGCCCGATCGTGCACGGAGTGTGCGCAGCGAGGCCGGTGACAGCGAGATGACAGGGCGCTGCTTGCACGATGGAGGTGGAGAAAGGAGTACCTGTCGTGCTGCGGATTCATTTCACCGGTCAGGACCTCGCCCGGACCACGCTCGCGGAGGAGCCGGACCCTCTCTGGGAGGTGTTGCTGAGCCTCCACCAGCTGCAGGTCCAGGACGGCACGCCTCAGTACGGCCACTGGCGTGAGCGCACCCGGCGGCAGCTGCCCCGATCGTCCTCCTGGCTACTGCACCTGGCTCCGCCGCGCGGGTACTCGCCCGACTTCCTGACCCCGGCACAGCACACCGGCGGCTTCGGCGGCGGTGTCGAACAAGTCCTGGCGACCTCGCGCACCCGGTTCCAGCGCGAGCTCGAGCTGCTCGCCGTACGCCGGCCTGCACCCAGCTGGACGCGCGAACTGGTCAGCGGTCGCCGTGAGGTGGTCAAGAGCCTCGGACAGGCCATGCACACCTACCACCAGTACGCCGTCGCGCCGTACTGGGAGTCGATGCGGACGATGGTCCGCGCGGACCACCAGCAGAAGGTCAGCCACCTGTCCGGCGCCGGCGTGGAGCAGCTGCTCGGCCGCATTCACCCGGCGGTGCGCTGGGAGTCCCCCGTGCTCACGGTCGAGGGGCTGCCCGACACAGACCTCCATCTGGACGGCCGCGGCCTCCGCCTGCAGCCATCGGTCTTCTGCTGGCGCAAGCCGACCAAGCTGCGCGATCCCCATCTGCCGCCGGTCCTGGTCTACCCGGTCAAGCACGGTCCCGGCGCACTCCACCGCGGGACTGCCGAACAGAGGTCACGCCCGCTGGCCGCTCTGCTCGGCACCACTCGCGCCTCCGCGTTGGAGGTGATCGCTGACGGCTGCACCACGACCGAGCTCGCCCAGCGCTGCGACATCTCGCTGGCGGGAGCCAGCCGGCAGGCGGGCATCCTGCGCGAAGCCGGGCTGATCACCACCCGCCGGGCCGGGCAGGCCGTCCGCCACGACCTGACCGTGCTCGGCCGGATGATGCTCGACGGCTCCGGGGGCCCGACCGGATGACCCTGCCGGGACCCGCGGCGTGCGGGTGGTCAGAGCTTGTAGTCCTCGAGCAGGCGCCGGCCGATGATCATCCGCTGGATGTCGGCGGTGCCCTCACCGATCAGCAGCATCGGCGCCTCCCGGTACAGCCGCTCGATCTCGTACTCCTTGGAGAAGCCGTAGCCGCCGTGGATCCGGAAGGAGTCCTCCACGACCTGCGAGCAGTACTCGCTGGCCAGGTACTTCGCGACGCCGGCCTCGAAGTCGTTGCGTGACCCGGCGTCCTTCTTGCGGGCCGCCTTGACCATCAGCTCGTGCGCGGCCTCGACCTTGACCGCCATGTCGGCCAGCCGGAACAGCACCGCCTGGTGCTCGGCGATCTTCTTGCCGAAGGTCTCCCGCTGCTGGGCGTAGGAGATGCCGAGCTCGAACGCGCGCCGGGCCACCCCGCAGCCGCGGGCGGCCACGTTCACCCGGCCGACCTCGACGCCGTCCATCATCTGGTAGAAACCCTTGCCCGCCACGCCACCGAGGATCTGGCCGGCGTCGATGCGGTAGCCGTCGAAGATCAGCTCGGTGGTGTCGACCCCCTTGTAGCCCATCTTCTCGATCTTGCCCGGCACGGTCAGGCCCTGGTCGACCTCGCCGAAGCCCGGCTCCTTCTCGACCAGGAACGTGGTCATGTTCTTGTAGACCGAGTCGGCGCCTTCGTCGGTCTTCACCAGCACCGCGACCAGGTTCGCCGAGCCACCGTTGGTCAGCCACATCTTCTGGCCGTTGATCGTGTAGCTGTCGCCGTCCCGCACGGCCTTGGTCTTGATCGCCGCGACATCGGAACCGCAGCCGGGCTCGGACATCGAGAACGCGCCGCGCACGTCGCCGGTGGCCATCCGCGGCAGGTACTTCTGCTTCTGCTCGTCGGTGCCGTGCTGCAGCAGCAGGTACGCGACGATGAAGTGCGTGTTGATGATGCCGGACACGCTCATCCAGCCGCGGGCGATCTCCTCGACGCAGAGCGCGTAGGTGAGCAGCGACTCGCCCAGACCGCCGTACTCCTCGGGGATCATCAGGCCGAACAGGCCGAGCTCCTTGAGCCCCTCGACGATCTGTGTCGGGTACTCGTCCTTGTGCTCCAGCTCGGTGGCGACCGGCAGGATCTCCGCCTCGACGAAGGCCCGGACCGTCTTGAGGATCTCCTCCTGGACGTCGGTCAGTCCCTCGGTCTGCTGCAACCTGCTCATCCGGCGGCTCCCAGTGTCGTACCCAGTGTGGTGACGTGGCGTCGAGATCGCTTACTCGCGAGTATCAGGCCTCCCAGCATCCCGGCCCAGCCTGACACCCGCTGTGACACCGGCCACCAGAACGTCGTCAGGTGGCTCACGCCCAGTGCACCCACTGGTACGACGGACGGGCTACTCGTCGGAGTCGCGGTCCTCGTTGTCGCCGTCGCCGTCGCCGTAGCTCGGCCGGCCGAGGTCGCGGCTCAGGGCAGCGATCAGGACGAACTGCTGCGGGGTCGGCCGCCACTGGTCGGTCCGTTGGGCCGTGCCGAGCCGGCGCAGCGCACTGCGGTACCTGTCCGAGGCTTGGCCTTCCTTGCCCTCGCCGAGCGCCTTGGCCGCCTCGTCCAGGTCCTTGGCGGCCTCGCGCACCGCCTTGCTCCCGTCCCGCTGCTGTCCCTGCCGGAGCAACTGGGCCAACGTCCTGAGCTGGTTCGCCGTCCGGGACTCCACCTGCTTCGGCGGGGTCTTCTTGGGCGTCTTCTTCGGGGTCGGCGTTTCCTTCGGCTTCGGCGTCGGCGCCGGAGTCGGAGTGTGCGTCGGCCTGGGCTTCGCGGTCGTCTTCGTCACCACGGTCGGCGCCACCGTCGGCGTGCCGCCCGCCACCGCCGGCGGTTCCTGCGACACCCCTTCCCGCAGGAGGATCGCCGCGACCACACCGGCCACCACGACACCGGCTCCAGCCAGCGCCTTCACGAACGGCGGCCGCCGCCGGGGTGCGGCGTGACTCGCCGTCTGCTTCTCCGGCTCGTCGTCGACGGGCTGGCCGAGCAGCTCCTCGTGCAGGGGAACGACTGGCGTGGCAGCGAGCGGCAGAACCTGGGTCGCGTTGCTGACCGGCTGAGCCGGCGTAGGCCCGTTGAGCTGAGCCAGCACGGCTGCGGACGACGACGGGCGCTGGGCGGGGTCCTTGGACAGCATCCGCTGGACCAGCTCGGCCAGGCCGGGCACGTCGTCAGTACGCCGTACCGGTGGGATGGGGGCTTCCAGGTGCTGGCGCAGCACGCCTTCGACGGAGTCGGCGACGTACGGCGGGACGCCCTCGAGCAGCTCGTACAGGACGCAGCCCAGCGAGTACCAGTCGCTGGCGGGCGTCGCCTGGCCGCCGGTGATCTGCTCCGGCGAGATGTACGCCGCCGTGCCGAGCAGGACCTGACCGGTGGCGCCGTTGAGCCCACCGGTGTGAGCCAGGCCGAAGTCGGTGATCTTCAGCGTGCCGTCGGCCGCCAGCAGCAGGTTGGCGGGCTTCACGTCCCGGTGGATGATTCCGGCGCCGTGCGCGGCGTCCAGCGCGCGGGCACCCTGCACGGCGATGTCGGCGACCAGCTTCGTCGCCGGCAGACCCTTGGCGCGCATCAGCTGAGCCAGGTCCGTCCCGGTCACCAGCTCCATCACCAGGAACACCTGGTCGTCGGCCGCGCCCACGTCGTACGTCGCGACGACGTGGGGGTGCTGCAGCCGGGCGGCGGCCTGGGCCTCGATGCGGAACCGCTGGACGGCGTCCATCGGGTCACCGTCGAGCGCGCGCAGCAGCTTGATCGCCACCGGGCGCGCCAGCACCGTGTCCTCACCCCGCCAGACCTCACCGGCACCACCGCGCCCGAGCAGGCTCAGCAGCCGGTATCGCCCCGCGAGTACCTCGCCGTTCACTCCAACACCCCACAACAGTCTTCGGGCCGGATCGCCGGTCCACCTTAGGTGTCTGCGCGCCGCAGAGCGAGCCGTCGTACTGCTGGGCGGACGGTCTTTACCTGCTCCTGTGCTCGCAGCCGGTGCCGATCGCCACGCCACGTACTAGGTTGATCGCATGAAGCGATCAACTCTGCCTGCTCTGATCGCGACGACCTTGCTCGCCGCGACCCTGACGACCACGACCGCGTCGGCCGCCCCGCTGAGCCCGGCCGGTCACGGCAAGCCGACCGTGAAGTGCGAGTTCACCCCGACCCCGGAGAACCCGGCGGCCAAGCCGGTGACCGTGCCGAAGGCGACCGCGAAGGCCAAGGGCACCGTCGACGTCTACTTCGTCACCAACTACGGCCCGTTCGTGGTCCGGATGGACCGGGCGAACGCGCCCTGCGGCGTCCACAACTTCGTGCACCTGGTGAAGAGCCGCTTCTACGACGCCACCCAGTGCTTCCGGCTGACCAACTCGGCCCGCCTCGGCGTGCTGCAGTGCGGCGACATCTACCGCCAGGAGGAGGGCGGCCCGGGCTACAAGTTCCCCGACGAGGTCACCGGCGCCGAGACCTACCCGCGCGGCACCGTTGCCTACGGCAACCAAGGGCCGGGCACCAACGGCTCGGAGTTCTTCGTCGTGCACTCGTTCGCCAACATCGCGCCGAACTACACCGTGCTCGGCCGGGTCGTGTTCGGCATGTCCACCTTCGACCGGATCGTCGCGGCCGGCATCGCCGACCCCGACCTGGACGGCCCGCCGACCCACCCGGTCCGCATCCTGAAGGTCGTCACCCTCGGCTGAAACCCGCTGCGTCCGAAGAACCGAGCGCTACAGCCTCGGGTTCTTCGGACGCAACGTGGGGGTGGTCAGTCGGCCGGGGGCTGCCAGACGTCGGTGCGGGTCATGCCGGCGGCGCGGCCCTTGGCGGAGATGACCAGGGCCATCTTGCGGGAGGCCTCGTCGATCATCTCGTCGCCGAGCATCACCGCGCCGCGGGCGCCACCGGCCGCGGAGGTGAAGTGGTCGTAGGCGTCGAGAATGTTCTCGGCGTGGTCGTAGTCGTCCTGCCGCGGCGAGTAGACCTCGTTGGCGGCGGCGATCTGGTCCGGGTGCAGCACCCACTTGCCGTCGAAGCCGAGCGCGGCCGAGCGGCCGGCCACGCGGCGGAAACCCTCGACGTCCTTGATCTGCAGGTACGGGCCGTCGATCGCCTGCTTGCCGTGCGCGCGGGCCGCCATCAGGATCTGCATCAGGATGTAGTGGTAGGCGTCGCCGACGTCGTAGCCGGGCGGCTGCTCACCGACCACCAGCGACTTCATGTTGATCGAGGCCATGAAGTCGGCCGGGCCGAAGATGATCGTCTCCACCCGCGGTGAGGCGGTCGCGATCGCGTTCACGTTGGTCAGGCCGAGCGCGTTCTCGATCTGCGCCTCGATCCCGATCCGCCCCGGCTCGTAGCCGTGCACCTTCTCCAGCTGGGTGAGCAGCAGGTCCAGCGCGACCACCTGCTCGGCGGTCTGCACCTTCGGCAGCATGATGCAGTCGAGATTCGCACCGGCGCCGCCGACGACCTCGATCACGTCGGCGTAGGTCCATTCGGTGGTCCAGTCGTTCACCCGGACCACGCGGACCTTCGAGCCCCAGCCGCCCTCGTTCAGCGCGGCGACGATGTTCTTGCGGGCGTCCACCTTGGCGATCGGCGCGACCGAGTCCTCCAGGTCGAGAAACACCTGGTCGGCGTCCAGCCCCTTCGCCTTGGCCAGGAACCGCGGGTTCGACCCCGGTGTCGCCAGGCAGGACCGCCTGGACCGCAGCGCCTTGGTGGCCGTCTCGTCACCCATCGCCGTACCCCTTCCTCGGAAGCTGGTTACCCACCAGTTCACGGCAGCGTACGGCGAAACGCCGAGCCCTCCGGTGACCCGGCTCACGTCGAGGCGCGATGTGGCCCGATTCACCGGGCCGGTGGCTGTGTCAGTCTTGGTCCGTGACGACCGACGAGATCACGGCCGAGATCGCCGCGGTGATGAAAAAGGCCGGACTGGTGTGGCTGTCCTGGGACGGACGCCGGCCGGCGCCGGCCTGGTTCGCCACGGTCGACGGCTCGTACGTCGTCCTGGCGGATCGCGACGGCAGCGCCGAGCAGCCGCTGCCCGGGCTGGCCGGGGCCGACGCGGTCGAGGTCGTCGTACCGGCCAAGCCCGCGACGAGCCGGCTGGCCTCCTGGACCGCCTCCGTACGACGGCTGGAGCCGGGCACGGACGAGTGGACCGCTGCTGCGCTGGTCCTCCGCACCGAGCGCCTCAACGCCGCGGGACTGGGCAACCAGCTCGACCGCTGGCAGACCCAGACCGACGTGCTCGTCCTCGAGCCGACCGGCGCGGTCACCACGGCGTACGACGACGCCCATCCCGCCGTGACGCCGCCGGAGACCCCCGCGACGACCCGAGGCAAGCGCCCGATCACACTGCACCGCCGGTCGAGCCGCCGCCCCAAGCTGAGCTGAGGTTCCCGCACCACACCGGACCCGGCGGCGACCGGTCGCGCTGGGAGCGGACAAGCCTCAGAGCCAGCCGCGGTCGCGCGCGTGCCAGCCCAGCTGGAGCCGGGACCGGGAGTTGGTCCGCTCCATCAGCAGCTGGACCCGGCGGGCAACCGTCCGGCGGCTGATCCCGAGCCGGACCCCCGCGGCCTCGTCGGTCAGACCGGCGACCAGCAGCGACAGCAGGTACCGGTCGTCGGCCGACATCGTGCCTTCCGCCGACAGCGACTCCTCGGCGGTCACCACCAGCGGACTGGCCCGTGCCCACACCGTCTCGAAGAGCGCGACGAGCGCGTCGAGCAGGCTGCACGGGTGGACCAGCAACGCCGCGTCCCGTGCGGGAGTCGCCCAGTCCAGTGGGAGCAGAGCCAGCTCCCGGTCGGCGACTGCCAGCTTCGTCGGTAGCGCGTCCACGATCCTGGCCTGTTCACCGGCCCGGACATGGCTGACCGCACTGGCCGACAGAACCTCGTCGCTCAGCGCGGAGCTGTCGTACACGACCCGGTAGGTGACGCCCTCGGCCTGCCGGTCCAGCTGAGTCCGGTTCACCTCGGCAGACGCGGCGTACGGCGGCGCGACCAGTTCGCGCATCTCCTGCCGAGCCGTCCGCTGCACCCGGTCGAACGCCAGCCCGACCGCGGTCTGCCCAGACACGATCTCGATCAGCTCCTCGGTCCGCCGGTCGCTCGCCTGGTTGTACGCAGCCGCCGTCAGCCGGTACGCCGCCTCGCGGACCCGCTCGAGCTCCTCCTCCTGGCGCCGTACCAGCTGCTCCACCGCCAGGTCCGGCAGCACCGGGACCACCAGCTCGCGCGGGGGCGGCGTACGGTGCACGAATCCTTCCCGCTGCAGCGCGTCGACGGCTCGCAGTACGTCGGGCTCCGGCAGCCCGGCCCGGTCGGCCAGCTCCACCAACGTCGCCGGCCCCTGCCGAACCAGCGTCAGGTACACCGTCTCGTTCTCGGCCCCCAGCCCAGTCGATCTCAGCATGCCCGCCCCCTCCACCACCGATGACAACGTTGCAACGGTCGGAGGCAGTCTAGGAAAATCCGGCTGCCCCCGCCGCTGAGGCAACCTGTTCGGACCGGATCCCGTATCTGTGATCGTCAACTGATCCGGCGACGACGGGACGAACAGATGCTCGGCAGTCAACGGCGCGACCAGGAGTTCTCCGAGTACGTCGCGGCCCGCCGGTCGCGACTGGTCGGCACCGCCTACCTGCTCTGCGGGGACCGCCACCTGGCCGAGGACCTGGTCCAGACCGCGCTCGCCAAGCTGTACGTCGCCTGGCCGCGGATCCGGCGCTCGGACGGCGCGGACGCGTACGTCCGGCGGATCCTGGTCAACGCCGGGATCGACGCCAGCCGGCGGCCCTGGCGGCGCGAGCAGGCGGCCGGGGACGTCCCGGAACAGCCGGTGGACGAGGGCCTCGGTCTGGAGGACCGCGACGAGCTGATGACCGCGCTGAGCACGCTGGCAGCCGGCCAGCGGCGGGTCATCGTCCTGCGCTTCTGGCTGGGCCTGTCGGTCGAGGAGACCGCCGCGGACCTGCAGATCACCGTCGGCACGGTGAAGAGCCAGTCGTCGAAGGCCCTGCAGAACCTCAGAGGTCAGTTGGCCGACTCCCGACTCGCAGCACTGATGGAGGACGCCTCATGAACGAGAACGACCTGCACGAGCAGCTGGCCCGCAGTACCGCGTGGACGGAGGACCTGACCGTCGATCCGGCCGGGGACCTCGCCCGCGGCCGCCGCCGGTTGCGGCGTCGCCGTGCCACGGTCGGAGCCGGAAGTGCCTTCGCCGTGGCCCTGGTTGCCACCGGAGGAAGCCTGGCGACCGCCCACTGGGGTGGTTCGACGGACCCAGCCGGGGTGGCTGGTCAGGTGCAGGTGGAGCGGTACGGACCCGGTGGGAAGGTCGAGATCCGTTCGGACGGCAGTTACGTGATCCAGCCGACGCCGGGTGGGCCGTCGTACACCTGCTCTTCGAGGGGCCAGGCTTTCACCGCACCCGGCGGCGCTCCCTCCAACACGATGGAGTCGAACCACCTCGACGTCTTCGCCTCGTACGCCGACCCGGACCGCCGTCATCTGGTCGGACGCGAAACGAGCGGGGTCACTCCGACGAAAACGGGTCCGTGCGGACACCCCGGGTCGGCCGGCGCACGATCGGACTGGAGCGAGGCCGGTGGAGTCGGGTGGGTCGAGATCACGGTGATACCGAAGGCCGTGCACGAGCAGCCGAACGACGGGGGGATCCCGCACCCGCGGGCGGACACCTGCGGCTTGACCGACGACCGCTCGACCTTCACCGCCTGCTGGGTGACGACCACGGCCGACGGCAAACAGGTGCGGGTCGGTACGCGGGGCAAGCAGGCGTACTGGGCGAGCTACGTGCGCCCGGACGGGCAACTGGCGATCGCCACGGTCGAAGGTGACGGCCGGCGGTCGGACCCCGGCACCTTCGGCGGAGCCGAGCCCGCGACGCAGAACCCGGTGGCGGAGCCCAGCGTCACCCTTGCCGAACTGATCGCCACAGTCACCGACCCGTCGCTGGAGACCGCCGGCTGAGTCTCCCCCTACTCCCGCCCGCCCGGCTCTGCCGGGCGGGCGGGACGTCGTACGGAGGCGTCGACACAGGTCGGCGACAGCGATGCTGTGGGGGCGCGACCGCCTCGGGCGGTTAGCCTTCGAGCATGAGCGGATCACCGGCACGTGTGTACGTGGCCCGGCTGGCCGGGTTGCCCGTGTACGACCCGAACGGGGACCAGGTCGGCAAGGTGCGCGACGTCGTGGTGACGCTGCGGCAGGACACCCAGCCGCCGCGGGTGCTCGGACTGGTGGTCGAGGTGTTCACCCGGCGGCGGATCTTCCTGCCGATGACCCGGGTGACCTCGATCGACGTCGGCCACGTGATCACCACCGGGCTGCTGAACATGCGCCGTTTCGAGCAGCGGGCGACCGAGGTGCTGGTGCTCGGCGAACTGCTGGACCGGACCGTGACGATCCGCGAGACCGGCGCCTCCGCGGTGGTGTTCGACCTGGCGATGGAGCAGTGGCGGACCCGGGACTGGATGCTGTCGAAGGTCGCGGTGACCGAGGGAGCCAAGCGGTTCCGGCGCCGGGGGCAGTCGCACGTGCTGGACTGGGCCGACGTCAGCGGGTTCGCGCAGACCGAGCACGGGCAGGGCGCGACGCACATGCTGGCCGCGTTCGACACGATGAAACCGGCCGACCTGGCCGGCGTACTGCACGAGCTGTCGCCGAAACGGCGCAAGGAGATCGCGTCCGCCCTGAACGACGAACGGCTGGCCGACGTCCTGGAAGAACTGCCCGAGGACGACCAGGTGGAGATCCTGGCCGGCCTGGACACCGAGCGCGCCGCCGACGTGCTGGAGGAGATGTCCCCCGACGACGCCGCCGACCTGATCGCCGAGCTGCCGACCGACACCGCCGAGCGGCTGCTCACGCTGATGGAGCCCGACGAGGCCGAGGACGTCCGGCGCCTGCTGACGTACGAGGAACGCACGGCCGGTGGACTGATGACGTCCGAGCCGGTGATCCTGCCCGCCGACGCGACCGTGGCCGACGCGCTCGCGCACGTCCGCAACGCCGAGCTGAGTCCGGCGCTGGCCGCGATGATCTACGTCTGCCGCCCGCCGCTGGAGACCCCGACCGGCCGGTTCATCGGGATCGGCCACATCCAGCGGCTGCTGCGCGAGCCGCCGTCCGCGCTGGTGTCCGGCGTACTGGACACGGATCTGGACGGGTTGCGTCCCGACGACGGGCTGCAGGCGGTGAGCAAGTACCTCGCGACGTACAACCTGGTCGCCGCTCCGGTGCTCGACGACGAGGGCCGGCTGCTCGGTGCGGTCACCGTGGACGACGTACTGGACCATCTGCTGCCCGACGACTGGCGTGGATCCGCGCCGCAGGAGGGGGACCCGCATGCCCGGTGACAACCGCCGCAACAACCGGCCGGACGACCGGCGCGGATCCCAGTCCGCCGAGCGCCGCGGTTCCCGCTCGGAGGAACGTCGCGGCAACCGGCCGGACGAGCGCCGCTCCGACGAACGCCGGCTGACCCGCCCGGCCGCCGACCGGCTGGACGTCCCGCGCGAGCTGCGCCGGACGCTGGTCCGGCGGCGCGCGTACGACGCGGACGCGTTCGGGCGGCTGTCGGAGCGGATCGCGCGGTTCCTCGGCACCGGGCAGTTCCTGGTCTACATGACCGCGACGATCGTGTTCTGGGTGCTGTGGAACATCTTCGCGCCCGAACACCTGCGCTGGGACCAGTACCCGTTCATCTTCCTCACCCTCGCGCTCAGTCTGCAGGCCTCGTACGCGGCGCCGCTGATCCTGCTCGCGCAGAACCGGCAGGAGGCCCGCGACCGGGTCCAGTACGAACGCGACCGCGACGTCGACGCGCGCTCGCGGGCCGACATGGAGTTCCTGGCCCGGGAGATGGCGTCGCTGCGGATGTCGGTCGGCGAGGTCGCCACCCGCGACTTCCTGCGCTCGGAACTGCGCTCGCTGCTGGCCGAGCTGGACAAGGACCGCGAGGACGACCGGGTCTGAGCCCGCCGGGGCCTTTGGTTAGGTGTGCCTTGCCGGAGCTACGTCACAGTGGACCGTGGTGGGGTGCCTGTGCGTGAGCACGTAGCCTGTAGACATGGCTCCCACTGCTGACCAGGTGACCGCTGCGCTCGGGTCCGTGATGGACCCCGAGATCAAAAAACCGATCACCGATCTGGGCATGGTCGAGTCGGTGGTGGTGCGGACCGACGGCGTGGTCGCGGTGAAGATCCTGCTGACCGTGGCCGGCTGCCCGATGAAGGACACGCTGCGGCGGGACACGACCGCCGCGGTGAGCGCGCTGGACGGCGTCACCGGCGTCGAGATCGAGCTCGGGGTGATGTCGGCCGAGCAGCGCGCCGCGTTGCAGACCCAGTTGCGGGGCGGCGTGGCGGAGAAGGAGATCCCGTTCTCCCGGCCGGACTCGCTGACCAAGGTGTTCGCGATCGCCTCCGGCAAGGGCGGCGTCGGCAAGTCCTCGGTGACGGTCAACCTGGCGGTCGCGATGGCCGCCAAGGGCCTGTCGGTCGGCGTCCTGGACGCCGACATCTACGGTCACTCGGTGCCGGCCATGCTGGGCGTCGCCGACGAGCGGCCGACCGCGGTCGACGACATGATCATGCCGGTGCCCGCGCACGGCGTGAAGGTGATCTCGATCGGCATGCTGAAGCCCAAGCGCGACCAGGTGGTCGCCTGGCGCGGCCCGATCCTGGACCGCGCACTGGTGCAGATGCTGGCCGACGTCTACTGGGGCGACCTGGACGTGCTGCTGCTCGACCTGCCGCCGGGCACCGGTGACATCGCGATCTCGGTCGGCCAGCGGCTGACCACCGCCGAGGTGATCGTCGTGACCACCCCGCAGGAGGCCGCCGCCGAGGTGGCCGAGCGGGCCGGCACGATGGCGCAGATGGTCCACCAGCGGGTGGCCGGCGTGATCGAGAACATGTCCTTCCTGCCCTGCCCGCACTGTGGCCCCGAGCACCGGATCGAGATCTTCGGCACCGGCGGCGGCCAGCGCGTCTCCGACACCCTGTCGGCCCGCCTGGGCTACCCGATCCCCCTGCTCGGCGAGATCCCGCTGGACGAGCGCCTCCGCAGCGGCGGCGACCACGGAACCCCGCTCGCGATCGCCGACGCCGACACGCCTGCGTCGAAGGTCATCATCGACATCGCCGAACGCCTTGGCGGCCGTCCCCGCGGCCTGCTGGGCCGGCAGCTCGGCCTGTCGCCCGTCGGCCGCTGACCCGGTCCTGCTCGATGGACCGCCCCGGCTCCGCCGGGGCGGTTGAGTGGGAGAGGAAGCAAGCTTCCTGACCGGGCAGGGTGTTGACTCGACGCCGTGCCGATTCCTGCTGAGACCCCTGTCCTGACCGACGGGATCGTCGTACTGCGCGCGCCCCGGCCCTCCGATCTTGCCGGCGCGATCGAACGCGCCACCGAGGAGCCTGGCAGCTTCGGGCCCGACGACGTGACCCGGTGGATCACGTACGGCATCGCCGACGCCTGGGCCGACCGGTCCCGGTTGGTCTTCGTGGTCGAGTACGAAGGCCGGTACGCCGGTTCGGTCGGCCTCGCTCCGGACGAGCGCGGCAGCGCCTCGATCCACTTCGGCCTGTCCCGCTGGGCCCGCGGCGCGGGTGTCGCCTCTCGCGCGGTCCGGCTGGCCCTCGACTTCGCCTTCGGCACCTGCGGCTTTCACCTCGTGCACTGGTGGACGCCGGTCGGCAACTGGCCGTCCCGCCGCCTCGCGTGGGCGACCGGGTTCCACCTCGGCCCGACGCTGCCGTCCGCCGACGGCGCGGACGAGTGGACCGGCTGGATCACTCCTGACGACGAGCGCCGTCCTCGCCACCCCTGGTTCGAGATCCCGGTGCTGGAGTCCGCGCGGATTCGATTGCGGAGCTGGCAGGACGACGAGATCGAGCGGATCACCACCGCGCGGACGAACGCCGCGACCGCGCACTTCCTGCCGTTCGTCCCGCAGCCGTTCACGCCCGAGCACGCGCGGTTCTGGCTGCACGACATGGCTGAGCAGGCCGCGGCCGGGCAGCGGATCAACTGGTGCGTCGCCGATCGCGGGACCGATCTTGCCCTGGGCAACTTGACCCTGTTCGGCCTGGACAAGCTGGCGGGCCGGTTCGGCGAGCTCGGGTACTGGGCGCATCCCGAAGCGCAAGGGCGCGGGCTGATGGCCGAGGCGGTCCGGCGAGCGGCCGACTGGTTCTTCGGCCGACCGGACGACGGCGGACACGGCGGGCACAAGCTGGTGATCCGCACGGCGGCGACGAACACCGCGGCCCGGCGCGTCGCCGAGCGCGGTGGCTTCGTGCACGTCGGCACCGAACGGGAGGCCTTCGCGCTCGGCAGCCATGTGGCGGACGACCAAGTGATCTACGACCTGCTCGGCACCGACGCGCGGAGCTGAGCTCAACCGGTGGGCGAAGGTCCGCCGGACGGCACGACCGGTCCGAACCTCCCGCCGGTGACCTGATCCGGAGTTGCGGAACGCGGTTGATCGGTTGCGGAACGTGCCGAAAACCTTGACGTGGGGTGTGACAGTCAGGTATTTCTTGCTGACAACGATGTCACACCGCCCCTGACAACACCGCTTCCCTCATCGCAGCTGCACCCCGTCGAGCGCACGCCGTCCGCCGCCCTGGGCGGCGTTCGCCGGCCGGGGTGTGGCCGCGTGGGGTTCACGGTGCTGTCCCGACGTCGAAGGACCGCCCGTGAAGAACCTTCTCGCTCGCCGTCGTACCGCTGCCGTCCTGACCGGCTCACTGATCACCGCACTGGTCTCCACGACGCTGGCCACCGCTGCACCGAGCCCGTCTCCCCAGTACGACGGCCGGCCGACCACCGCCCCACCGAGCACGGCACCACCCGGGCTGAGAGCGCAGGAGGCGGTCGGGCACAGCCGGATCACCAGCAGCTCGTCGGACCCGACGGAGCACGTCGACCCGCTGATCGGCACGTCCAACCTCGGCGACGTCTTCCCCGGCGCGGTGATGCCGTTCGGGATGTTCTCGTTCAGCCCGGAAACCAGCCGCGGCAACCAGTACCGGACCGCTGCCCCCGGCGGCTACCTGTACGACGCCAACCGGATCCGCGGCTTCAGCGTGACCCACATGTCCGGCACCGGCTGCGCGGGCGGCTCCGGCGACATCCCGATCTTCCCGTACGCCGGTGCGGTGACCACGTCCCCGCAGACCGACGCCAAGGACGAGGTCTACGCCAGCACGTTCTCGCACGCCAACGAGGTCGCCAAGCCCGGCTACTACAAGGTCGGCCTGGACTCCGGTGCGACCGCGGAGCTCGCCGCGACCACCCGGACCGGCGCCGCGACGTTCACGTTCCCGGCCGACAAGGCCAAGTCGCTGCTGTTCCGGACGGCGAACTCCGAGGTCGGCTCCAGCGACGCCGAGGTCACCATCGACCCGGCCAAGCGCACCGTGACCGGCTCGGTGACCAGCGGCAACTTCTGCGGCTACCTGGCCTCGGTCGGTCAGCGCAGCTACTACACGCTGCACTTCGTCGCCCAGTTCGACCAGCCGTTCGCCAACCACGGCACCTGGAAGGACGCGACCGTCAGCCCGGGCAGCACCTCGGCCACCGGCGGTACGACGTACGGGACCGACGGCTGGATGCCTGCGGGCAAGGGCTCCGGCGCGTACCTCGGCTTCGACAGCAGCACGGTCAACATGCGCATCGGCATCTCCTACGTGAGCAAGGCCAACGCGGCGGCCAACCTGGCCAAGGAGAACCCGCGCGGCACCTCGCTGGCCACCACGGCCGCGCGGGCCAAGCACGCTTGGCGTGACCAGCTGAACCGGATCGAGATCACCGGTGGCACGACAGCGGACCGCACGACCTTCTACACCGCGCTCTACCACGCCCTGCTGCACCCGAACGTCTTCAACGACGTCAACGGGCAGTACTGGGGCTTCGACCAGAAGCCGCACCAGCTCAGCCGCGGTCAGAAGAACCAGTACGCGACTTTCTCCGGCTGGGACGTCTACCGCTCGCAGGTGCAGCTGCTCGCGCTGCTGGAACCGCAGCGCGCCGGTGACATCGCGCAGTCCCTGCTCCACCAGGCCCAGCAGAACGACGGCATTTGGGACCGCTGGACGCACGCCTCCGGCAGTACGGCGGTGATGACCGGCGACCCGTCGGCGCCCGCGCTGGCCGGGATCCACGCGTTCGGCGGCACCAACTTCGACGTACGGACGGCGCTGAAGTCGCTGGTGAAGGCGGCGACCGTGCCGACGGCGAAGGACCTGAGCTCGGCGGGCAAGCCGGTGATGTCGATCGGGCAGCGGCCGTCGCTCGACAAGTACCTGGCGCTCGGTTACGTGCCGACCAAGTCCAACGCCTGGGGTGGCGCGGTCGAGACCCTGGAGGACGTCACCGCGGACTTCGCGCTGGCCCAGCTGGCCTCCGCGGTCGGCGACCGGAAGACCGCCGACACGTTCGTGAAGCGTTCCCAGTACTGGCAGAACGTCTTCAACCCCGAGAACGGCGGCTACATCCAGAACCGCGACGAGAACGGCGCCTGGCCGGCCTTCACGCCGAGCACGCAGGACGGGTTCGCCGAGGGCAGCAGTGCGCAGTACACCTGGATGATCCCGCACAACCGGGCCGGGCTGTTCGACGCGATGGGCGGGCGGGACGTCGTGAACCAGCGGCTGGACGCGTTCTTCAAGGACGCCGACGGGAACTGGGCACTGACCAAGTCCGGTGACCTGCACGCCGAGATGGACAACGAGCCGTCGATCAACACGCCCTGGATCTACAACTACAGCGGTCAGCCGTGGAAAGCGCAGGAGACGCTGCGGCAGGCGATGACCCAGCTGTGGAACACCACGACCGGCGGCATTCCCGGCAACGACGACCTGGGCGCGATGTCGTCCTGGTACGTGTGGACCGCGCTGGGCCTCTACCCGGAGGTGCCGAGCCGGGCCGAGCTGCAGGTCGCGGCTCCGCTGTTCCCGCGCGCAGTGATCCACCGGGACAAGGGGCGCACGATCCGGATCAACGCGCCGGGCGCCGAGCTGGGGACGAAGTACGTGCAGAGCTTGCGCGTGGACGGGCGTACGTCGTCCAAGCCCTGGCTTCCCGCGTCGTTCGTGCAGCGCGGCGGCACGCTCGACTTCACGGTCGGTAGGACGGCCGACAAGGCGTGGGGGGCGTCGGCGAAGGACGCGCCGCCGTCGTGGCGGACCGGCGAGATCCCGTTCCAGACCTCGACCGACATCGGGCGGGTCGTCGTCGCGCCGGGCACGACCTCGGATCCGGTGACGATCAAGGCGCACCGGCTCAGCGGTACGGCGACCAGCGTGTCGTACACCGTGACCACACCGGCCGGGCTCACCGCGTCACCGGCGAGTGGCTCGTTCACGGTGGACCAGTCCGGCGGCGCTGCGGTGCGCATCACGGCGGCCCCGGGTACGCCGGACGGGCGCTACCCCGTCACGGTGGCGCTGAAGGCCGCTGACGGGACTGCGCTGCCGCGGCTCGGGTTCACCGTGGTGGTCGGGCTGCCGAACTCGTTCTCCGTTCTGCGCGAGGGCGTGGCGGCGTCGGACGACGCCGGTGACCACACCGAGGCGGACTTCGACGGAGGTGGCGTCAGCTACTCGCGGCAGGCGCTGGCCGCCGCTGGGCTCACCCCTGGTGGGACGGTGACCAGGGAGGGACTCACGTTCGTCTGGCCCGGCGTGCCGGTCGGTGAGCCGGACAACGTACCGGCTGACGGGCAGGTGCTCGACCTGTCGCTGCCGGCTGGGACTTCGAAGCTCTCGTTCGTCGGCAGTGCGGTGAACGGGAACCAGGAAGGCAAGGCGACGCTGCGGTTCGCCGACGGGACGACCAGCGAGATCGACCTGTCGTTCAGCGACTGGACGCTCGGCGGCGGGGGCGACACCGTGCACTTCGGGAACCTGGTGGTCGCGGCCACGCCGTACCGGAACGAGTCGGGTGGTGGACGGGACAACGTGGCCACGCACATTTTCGCGACCGCGCCGATCCCTGTCGCCGCGGGCCGGGTTCCGGTTAGCGTGACGCTGCCGAAGAACCGCGACCTGCGGATCTTCACGCTGGCCACCGGATGATCCCGACCGCCCTGGAGGAGAACCCTCGATGAGAGCCACCAGCGTTATCGCCTGCGCCGCCCTGAGCGTCGCCGGTCTGCTCACCACCACCGGTACGGCGCTGGCCGCCGTACCGGGTCCTGCACCGGCCGAGACGCAGCCGGACCGGCTCGTGTCCGCGCAGCCCGCGGATGCTCAGACCACCACCGGGCCGTGCAAGTACACCGCGACGCCCGACGACCCGTCGCCGCGCCCGGTGTCCCTGCCGCCGGACCCGACACCGACGCCGTCCAAGGGCGTGGTCCGGGTCATCCTGGCCACCAACCAGGGCCCGATGCTGCTCACCCTCGACCGCGCCAAGGCACCGTGCACGGTGCAGAGCTTCCTGCACCTGGCGAAGAGCCGCTTCTACAACTTCACCACCTGCCACCGGCTCACGCTCTACCCGACGCTCCGGGTCCTGCAGTGCGGCGACCCGACCGGCACCGGCGAACGCGGCCCCGGCTACTCCTACAAGGACGAACTCCCGGTCGGCCTGCCCGACTGGCCCACCGACCCGACCGGCGCCAGCAAGGTCTACGCCCGCGGCACCCTCGCGATGGCCAACGCCGGCCCGAACACCAACGGCAGCCAGTTCTTCCTCACCTTCGAAGACTCCCGCCTCCGCCCGAACTACACCATCTTCGGCACCATCGACCGACTCGGCCTGAAAACCCTCGACAAGATCGCCGCCGCCGGCATCGTGCCGACCGCGGAGAACCCGGCACCCGTCGACGGCGCGCCCGTCCGCAAGACCGACATTTTGATCGCCCAGCGCCTGGGCTTCTGAAGTATCCGCGGGCAGAACCCGCCTCTGCACGGTTCACCGTGCGGGGGCGGGTTGTCAGGCTCGGCGCTTGGGCACGTGGGGCCGGTACGGCGAGACGGTCGGGTCACCGGGGGTCCAGAAGCGCCAAGGGTTGTCGGCGGCTTCGCGAAGGCCTACGCGCGGGCCGGTGGATGGCTCGCCCTCGAAGCCGGGGCCGGGGAGTAGCTGGATGTCCGACTTGGTCGACAGCAGGTCGGTGCCGTTGGCTTCGCGGTCGATGCCCAGGGCAACACACAGCCGGGCCGGGCCGCGGGCGAGGTCCCAGTCGGGGTTCCTGGCGGTGGCTCTGCGTTTGGTGGGCAGGACGGAGTTGAACTTCTCGGTGACCGGCTCAGGCGCGCCGCGGCGCTTGCGCGCGAGTTCCACCCCGTCGATCACCTCGCCGGCGCGGAACAGGACCGCCGACGGTTGCCCGTCGGGACCCGCGCTGACGTTCATGCAGTAGTGCATGCCGTAGGTGAAGTACACGTACAGAAAACCCGGCGGGCCGAACATGACCGCGTTGCGCGCCGTTTCGCCCCGATAGGCATGCGACCCCGGGTCGTTCGGACCGTCGTACGCCTCGACCTCGGTGATGCGGACGGCGACGGTGCCTTCGTCGGTGGTGCGGCGCAGGGTCATGCCGAGGAGCCGGGGAGCGACCTCGAGCACCGGACCGGCCAGCAGGGTACGACGTACAGGCATACGTGCGACCCTACTGGCCGACTGGTCAGGCGAGGCGTTCGGCGTGCTGGGCGGCTCGGGTGCGGAGTTCGGCGAGCTGCTCGGTGACGCGGTCCTTCGCGGTGCCGCCGCGGGCGTTGCGGGACGACACCGAGCCCTCGACGGTCAGCACCGTGCGGACCTCCGCGGTGAGGTGCGGCGAGATCGCGGCGAGATCCTCGTCGGTGAGGTCCCACAGCTCGATGCCGCGCTTCTCGCACTCCTGGACGCAGGCGCCGGCCAACTCGTGGGCGACGCGGAAGGGGACCTTCTGGCGGACCAGCCACTCGGCGATGTCGGTGGCCAGCGAGAAGCCCTGCGGGGCGAGCTCTTCGAGTCGGGCGGTGTCGAACACGAGCGTGCGGATCATGCCGGTGAACGCCGGCAGCAGCACCTCGAGGGTGTCGACGGAGTCGAAGACCGGCTCCTTGTCCTCCTGCAGGTCCCGGTTGTAGGCCAGCGGTTGCGCCTTGAGCGTGGCGAGCAGGCCGGTCAGGTTGCCGATCAGACGGCCGGACTTGCCGCGGGCCAGCTCGGCGATGTCCGGGTTCTTCTTTTGCGGCATGATGCTCGACCCGGTCGAGAACGCGTCGTCCAGCCGGACGAAGCCGAACTCCTTGGTCGCCCAGAGGATCACCTCCTCGGCCTGCCGGGACAGGTCGACGCCGATTTGCGCGGTGACGAACGCGAACTCGGCGACGAAGTCCCGCGCCGACGTGCCGTCGATCGAGTTCGGCGAGGAGTCGGTGAAGCCGAGCTCGGTCGCGACGAACCGCGGGTCGAGCCCGAGCGACGAACCGGCCAGCGCCCCCGCGCCGTACGGCGAATCGGCGGCGACGCGGGCGTCCCACTCGGCGAGCCGCTCGAGGTCGCGGATCAGCGGCCAGGCGTGCGCCAGCAGATGGTGCGACAGCAGGACCGGCTGGGCGTGCTGGAGATGGGTCCGGCCGGGCATCGTGACGCCCAGGTGCTTCTCGGCCTGGTCGGCCAGCGTGGTGACCTGGTCGAGCACGAGGCGCGCGATGATCCGGCCGTGCTCGCGCAGGTAGCTGCGGAACAAGGTGGCGACCTGGTCGTTGCGGGACCGGCCCGCCCGCAGCCGGCCGCCGAGCTCGGTGCCGAGCCGCTCCAGCAGCCCGCGCTCCAGCGCCGTGTGCACGTCCTCGTCGTCCTCAGCGGGGACGAAGTCGCCGGACAGTACGTCGGCGAGCAGTTCGTCGAGGCCGCGCAGCATCGCGGCGAGGTCGTCGTCGGTGAGCAGCTCGGCGCGGTGCAGCACCTTGGCGTGCGCCTTCGACCCGGCGATGTCGTACGGCGCCAGCCGCCAGTCGAAGTGGGTCGACTTGCTCAGCGCCGCCAGCGCGTCGGCAGGTCCGCCGGCGAACCGGCCGCCCCACAGGGCTGCGCTCTCTCCCGTACTCATCCGACGATCCTCTCACTAGCCAAGACACCCACCAGGTCCGGGTGCCGATCAGTTGCTGATAGCAACAGCTTCAGTTCTAATCCTTCTCGGTCCGGGCGGCCAGATTGAGGAAGCGGGCCGCCAGGGCCTCGCCACCGGTCGGGTTGCGCGAGACAACCATCACGGTGTCGTCACCCGCGATCGTCCCGAGCACGTCGTCCAGGCCCACGTGATCGATCGCGGAGGCGAAGTACTGCGCGGCGCCGGGCGGCGTTCGCAGGATGACCAGGTTGGCGCTGCCCTCGGCCGAGACGAGCAGCTCGGACGCGACGCGAGCCAGCCGCGCCTCGAACGCCGCGGCCTCACCGGCGCGCGGGCTACGGTCCCCGCCCTCCCCCGGTACGGCGTACACGAGCTGGCCGATCGCGTCGCGAACCTTCACCGCGCCGATCTCCACCAGGTCGCGCGACAGCGTCGCCTGGCCGACTCCGAGCCCCGCGCCGGCCAGCAACTCGGCGAGCTCGGTCTGCGAGCGCACCGGCTGGCGGCCGAGCAGCTCCACGATCCGTTGCTGCCGGGCCGTCTTGGTGGTCGGCGCGATCAGCGTGCGGGTCTCCTGCCGGTCCGGGCCGTTCGGGTTCGTGGTCATGAGGAGAAGTTTCGGGCCAGCAGCCAGGAAAGCAAGGCCTTCTGGGCGTGCAGGCGGTTCTCGGCCTCGTCCCAGACGACGGACTGCGGGCCGTCGAGCACGGCGGCGTCGATCTCCTTGCCCCGGTAGGCCGGCAGGCAGTGCAGCACGATCGCGTCGGCCTTCGCCTTCGTCAGCAGCTGCTCGGTGACCGCGTACGGGACGAAGGGCGCTTCGCGCAGCTCCGCCTCGGCTTCCTGACCCATCGAGACCCAGGTGTCGGTGGCAACGACGTCCGCGCCGGCGATCGCCTCGGTGGCGTCCGCGGTCCAGGCGACCGAACCGCCCGTGCTCGCGGCGATCTCGACGGCCTTGGCCAGGATCGCGGCGTCCGGCTGGTACTCCGCGGGTGAACCGATCACCACGTGCATGCCGGCGGTCGCGCCGCCGAGCAGGTACGAGTGGGCCATGTTGTTCGCGCCGTCGCCGAGGTAGGTCAGCTTCAGCCCGGCGGTCGCGCCCTTGTGCTGCCGGACGGTCAGCAGGTCGGCGAGGATCTGGCACGGGTGGAACTCGTCGGTCAGCGCGTTCACCACCGGCACCTTCGACGCGCCGGCCATTTCCTCGATCCGGGTCTGCGCGGAGGTCCGCCAGACGATCGCGGCGACCTGCCGGTCCAGCACCCGCGCGGTGTCGGCGATCGGCTCCCCCCGGCCGAGCTGCGAGGTCTGCGCGTCGATGATCAGCGGCACCCCGCCGAGATCGGCGATGCCGACCGCGAACGAGATCCTGGTCCGGGTCGAGGTCTTGTCGAAGATCACCGCGACGGTCTGCGGCCCGGCCAGCGGCTTGTGCCCGAACCGGTCGTCGGCCAGCTGCTGCGCGAGCGTCAGCACCTCGTCCTGCTCGACCGGACTGAGGTCGTCGTCCCGCAAAAAATGATGCGTCATGAGACCTCCACCTTGTTCAGCAGGTCGGGCAGCGCGGACACGAAGCTGTCCACGTCCGCCTTGGTCAGAATGTACGGAGGCGCCAGGCGCAACGCGTCGGGAATCGGGTTGTTGATCACGAACCCGGCCTCCAGCGCGAGCGCCGCGACCTGGTCGGAGACCGGCTGGGTCAGCTCGATCGCCAGCAACAGCCCGCGACCACGGACGCCGGCGATCAGCGGGTGGTCGAGCGCTTCGACCGCCGCCGCGAGGTGGTTGCCGACGGCACTGACGTTGGCGAGCAGGCCGTCCCGCTCGATCACCGTCAGCACCGCGAGCCCGGCGATCGAGGCCACCGGGTTGCCGCCGAACGTCGTACCGTGGTTGCCCGGCTGGAGCAGGTCGGCCGCGGCGCCGAAGCCGAGGCAGGCGCCGATCGGGATGCCCGCGCCGAGCCCCTTCGCCACCGTCACCAGGTCCGGCACGATGCCCTCGGCCTGGAACGCGAACCAGTCCCCGGTCCGGCCGATGCCGGTCTGGATCTCGTCGATCCACAGCAGCGCGTTGTGCTCGGAGGTGATCCGCCGCGCGGCCTGCAGGTAGCCGGCCGGCGGGACGACGACGCCGTTCTCCCCCTGGATCGGCTCGAGCACCACCGCGGCCGTCTCGTCGTCGACCGCGGCCTCGAGCGCCGCGGCGTCGCCGTACGGGACGAAGGTGACGTCGCCGGGCAGCGGCGCGAACAGCTCCCGGTACGCCGGCTTCCAGGTGATCGCCAGCGCGCCCATCGAACGGCCGTGGAAGGCGCCGACGGTGGACACGATCTTGGTCCGGCCGGTCTTGCGGGTGATCTTGAACGCCGCTTCGTTCGCCTCGGTGCCGGAGTTGGTGAAGAACACCTTGCCGCCGGGGGCGTCGATGAGCGAGAGCAGCTTCTCGGCCAGCGCGATCTGCGGCGCGGAGGCGAAGAAGTTCGACACGTGGCCGAGCGTGGTGAGCTGGCTGGTGACCGCGGACACCACGAACGGGTGCGCGTGGCCGAGCGAGTTGACCGCGAGGCCGCCGAGCAGGTCGAGGTATTTCTTGCCGTCGGCATCCCACAGGTAAGCGCCCTCGCCACGGACCAGAACCTTCTTCGGCGGTCCGAAGGTGTTCATCAGCGAGTGCGTGTAGCGCTCGGTCAAGGCGGCGCCGGTGCTGGAGGTGGTCGACAGCTCGCTCAGCTCGGGCGGCATCAGTTCGGTCATGACGGGATCACCTGGGTTCCACTTCCGGCGTCGGTGAAGATCTCGAGCAGCAGCGAGTGCGGTACGCGGCCGTCGATCACGGTGGCGCGCGAGACACCAGATTGGACAGCGCGCAGGCACGCCTCCATCTTCGGCACCATGCCGGAGGCCAGCGTCGGCAGCAGCTCGGCCAGTTCGGCGGCGTCGATCTGGGTGATGATGTCGTCGCTGTCCGGCCAGTTGCGGTACAGCCCGGCGACGTCGGTCAGTACGACGAGCTTCTCGGCGCCGAGCGCGACCGCCAGCGCGGACGCGGCGGTGTCGGCGTTCACGTTGTGCGCCTGGCCGTCTTCGTCCGGGGCAATCGTCGACACGACCGGGATCCGGCCGGCGTCGATCAGGTCGATCACCGCTTCGGGCCGGACGTCGACCACGTCGCCGACCAGGCCGATGTCGACCGCCTCGCCGTCGATCATCAGCCCGCGCCGCTCGGCGGTGAACAGCCCGGCGTCCTCACCGGACATGCCGACCGCGAACGGGCCGTGCGCGTTCAGCAGGCCGACCAGCTCGCGGCCGACCTTGCCGACCAGAACCATGCCGACCACGTCCATCGCCTCGGGCGTGGTCACCCGCAGCCCGCCGCGGAACTCGCTGTCGATGCCGAGCCGGCCGAGCATCTCGCTGATCTGCGGGCCACCACCGTGAACGACGACCACCCGGACGCCGCAGTGCCGCAGGAACACGATGTCGGAGGCGAAGGCCTGCTTCAGCTCGTCGTCGACCATCGCGTTGCCGCCGTACTTCACCACGATCGTCTTGCCGTGGAACTGCTTGAGCCACGGCAACGCCTCGGTCAGCACGGCCGCCTTCTCGACGGCGTTCGCCTGCGCGCTGGCCGAACTGGTCGGCACTTTCTGGACCGTCATGAGGAGTACGCCGAGTTCTCTTCGACGTACGCGTGCGACAGGTCGGTCGTCAGCACCGTCGCGGACGCGTCACCGGCGTGCAGATCGATCACCACGTCGATCTCCGGCCCGGACAGATCCGCCTCGGACCGATCCACACCCTTGCCACCGGCCACGCAGATCGCGGCCCCGTTCAGCGTGATGTCGAGCAGCTGCGGGTCGAACGCCGTCGGCGCGTTGCCCACCGCCATCGCGATCCGTCCCCAGTTCGGATCGCCGGCGAAGAAGGCGGTTTTGCAGAGGTTGTCCTCGGCAACCACCTTGGCGGCGGCGACCGCCTCGGCCTCGGTGGCCGCGTTCAGCACGGTGATGCTGACGTGCTTGGTGACACCCTCGGCGTCGGCCTGCAGCTGCTTGACCAGGTCGGCGGCCAGCGCGGTCAGCGCCACCTCGAACTCCTCCGGCGTCACGGTGACACCCGAGGCGCCCGAGCTGAGCAGCAGCACGGTGTCGTTGGTCGACGTTCCCCCGTCGACGTCGAGCCGGTTGAAGGTCTTGCCGACCGCGTTGCGCAGCGCGTGGTCGAGGTGCGGCTGGTCCAGTACGGCGTCGGTGGTGATCACGCTGAGCATGGTCGCCATGTTCGGCGCGCACATGCCGGCGCCCTTGGCGAAACCGCCGATGCTCCAGCCGCCCTCGTGAGTGAGCACCGCCTGCTTCGGCACGTTGTCCGTCGTCATCACCGCGGTCGCGGCGGCCAGGCTGTGCTCCGCGGTCGCACCGAGCGCGCCGACCGCGGCGGACAGGCCGGGCAGCAGCTTGTCCATCGGGAGCCGCTCGCCGATCAGCCCGGTGGAGCAAACGCCGATCTCGATCGCGCCGACGCCGAGGATCGAGGCCAGCTCCTCCGCGGTGCGGTGCGTGTCCTGGAAACCCTCCGGGCCGGTGCACGCGTTGGCACCGCCGGAGTTGAGCACGACGGCCTTCAGCTTGCCCGCGGTGAGCACCTGCTGGGACCACAGCACCGGCGCGGCCTTCACCTTGTTGGTGGTGAAGACGCCGGCCGCGGCGTACTCCGGGCCGTCGTTGACGACGACGGTCAGGTCGGGCTTGCCGGCGGGCTTGATCCCGGCGGTCACCCCGGCCGCGCGGAAGCCGGCCGGCGCGGTGACCCCGGCGCTCCGATCGACCGAGGCGTGCGGGGTGACGGCGACGGTCCCCAGAGCTGTCATGGGGCGACTCCTACGAGGGGAAGGGCCAGGGTCTCGTCGAGACCGGCGGCCAGGTTCATGCACTGCACGGCGGCGCCGGCGGTGCCCTTGGTCAGGTTGTCGAGAGCGGCCACGACGACGACGCGGCCGGTGCGCTGGTCGAGCGCGAGCTGCAGGTGCACGGTGTTCGCCCCGAGGGTGGCCTGCGTCTGCGGCCACTGCCCCTCGGGCAGCACGTGGATGAACGGCTCGTCGCCGTACGCCTGCTCGTACACCGCGCGGAGCTGCTCGTACGTCGTGCCCTCGGCCACCGGCGCGCTGCAGGTCGCGAGAATGCCGCGGGCCATCGGCGCGAGCACCGGCGTGAACGAGACGCTGACCGGGCCGTCGGTGTGCGGCGCGAGATTCTGCTCGATCTCCGGGGTGTGCCGGTGGACGCCGCCCACGCCGTACGCGGAGGCCGAGCCCATCACCTCGGCGCCGTGCAAGTTCGGCTTGGGGGCCTTGCCGGCGCCGGACGTCCCGCTGACAGCGACCACCACCAGCTGGGCGCTGTCGACGAGACCGGCCTGAACGGCGGGCAGCAGGGCGAGCGTGGACACGGTCGGATAGCAGCCCGGCACGGCGACCCGGTTGGCGCCGCGGAGCTTGTCCCGCTGCCCGGGCAGCTCGGGAAGACCGTACGGCCAGTGGCCGGCGTGCTTGCCGCCGTAGAACTCCACCCAGGCCTCGGAGTCGACCAGCCGGAAGTCCGCGCCGCAGTCGATCACGGTCACGTCGTCGCCGAGCTGCTCGGCGATCTCGGCGGACTGCCCGTGCGGCAGCGCCAGGAACACGACGTCGTGCCCGGCCAGCGTCGCCACGGAGGTTTCCTCGAGCACCCGGCCGGCCAGCGGCGTCAGGTGCGGGTGGTGCTGCCCCAGGGTGGACCCGGCGTTGCCGCCGGCGGTCAGCGCCCCGATCTCCACCTCCGGGTGCGTCGAGAGCAGCCGGAGCAGCTCTCCCCCGGCATATCCACTGGCCCCTGCGACCGCGACCCTCAGCGTCATGTGAATGAGTATGTCAGACAACGAATGAATATCCAACCCTGTTGCCTGCTTCGAGCGTACGCAGGATCGGTGATCCACGTCATGTCACACCGGGGCGCCCGCGCGTGTCCGTGAGGGCGACACCCACTGACGAAGGAGGCGCGGCGATGGCTCGGATCAGCTTGCAGCACCGCAGAACGGCGTTCGTGCGGGCGATGGAGTGGTACAGCCGGCGCAAGTACGGCGAGGTGCTGTCTCCCGGCAAGGTGGCGCTGCACAACAAGGGTGTGCTGCGCACCATGCTGCTGATGGAAGGCACCGCGGCTCGGTGGAACCGGCTGGATCCCACGCTGCGCGCCCTGGCCGGGATGGTCGCCAGTACGGAGATCGGGTGCAGCTGGTGCATGGACTTCGGGTTCTGGGAGCACCACCACCGCGGGGTCGACCCGGTCAAGCTGCGCGCTGTGCCACAGTGGCGGGACAGCGACGTCTACACGGATCTGGAGCGCGCGGTGATGGGCTACGCGGCAGCGGCGACGGCGACTCCGCCGACAGTGACCGACGAGCAGGTCGAGCGGTTGCGGCGGGACCTGTCCGAGGAGGAGCTGGTCGAACTCACCGCGCAGATCTCGCTGGAGAACTACCGCTCGCGGACCAACGCCGCGCTCGGGCTGACCAGTCAGGGGTTCAAGGAGACCTGCGAGCTGAGGCCGGCGTGAGCGACGAGCTGGCGGCGGAGTTCGCCGAGCACCGCGCGGTCCTGGTCGGCGCGGCGTACCGGGTGGTCGGCAGTGTGGCCGACGCGGAGGACGTGGTCCAGGAGACCTGGCTGCGCTGGTCGTCCGCGGACCGGAGCGACGTCCGCGACGTCCGCGCGTACCTGATCCGCATCACCACCCGGCTCGCGCTGAACCGGCTCCGTCAGCAGAAGTCCCGGCGGGAGCAGTACGTCGGCCCGTGGCTGCCGGAGCCGATCGCGGCGACGCCGGGCGAGCAGGATCCCGCCGCCGTCGCCGAGGTCGCCGACTCGGTGTCGATGGCGATGCTGGTCGTGCTGGAGACGCTGTCACCGCTGGAGCGGGCCGCGTTCGTGCTGCGGGAGGTGTTCGACCTGCCGTTCAGCGAGATCGCCGACACGCTGGGCCGGTCCGAGGCCGCCGTACGGCAGCTCGCGCACCGGGCTCGCGAACACGTGCACGCCCGGCAGCCGCGGCATCGGGTCGACAAAGCACGGCACCTCGAGCTCACCAACCGGTTCATGGCGGCGTCCGCGTCGGGCGACTACCAGCAGGTGGTCGCGATGCTCGCGCCCGACGTGGAACTGGTCAGCGACGGCGGCGGCAAGCGCAGGGCCGCGCTCCGGCCGATGTACGGCGCCGACAAGGTCGCGCGCTGGCTGATCGCGGTGATCACCTCCGAGGAGACCGCCCGGATGGAGTTCAGCACGACCGAGCTCAACGGCGAGATCGCCTACATCGCCTACGACGGCGACGAGGTCGACACCGCCGGTTTCCTGGCGGTCGGCGACGACGGCCTGATCAGCCACCTGTACGTCGTCCGCAACCCCGACAAGCTCACCGGGGTGCCGCGGCGAAACCAACTCTGCTGAGGAAGTCGCGCACCAGCGGCACCACCTCGTCCAGGTGACTCTCCAGCAACCAGTGCCCGCCGTCCTCGAACAGGTGCAGCTCAGCCTTCGGTACGTCGGCCAGATACGCGCGAGCGGCCTCGGCCGGCATGTACCCGTCCTGCGGACCCCACAGGATCAGCGTCGGCGGCTGCCACTCGCGCAGATAGGCGTGGTATGCCGGGTACTGCCGCACGCTCTCCCGGATCTCCAGGAAGAAGCCGGACATGATGTCGCGGCGATCCCGCAGCAACGGCCAGGAGAGCTGCCACAGATCGGGACTGATCCGCTCGGCCGTGTGCGGCGGCACCTCGCCGAGCACCTCTTCGCGGAACCCCTCGAAGCTGATCGCCTCGGCCAGCGGAGCCCGTCGCTCGTCGGTCGGATCGGCCCAGTACTCCTTCAGCGCGGCGTACTTGGGGCCGAGTGTCTCCTCGTACGCGTCGCCGTTCTGGATGATCAGACCGGCGATGCGAGCCGGGTCCCGCAGCGCCAACTGGAAGCCGACCTGTGAGCCGTAGTCGAACAGGTAGAGCACGAACCGGCCGACTCCCAGCGCGTCCAGGAACCGCTGCAGCAGCGTCGCGTAGTTGGCGAAGGTGTACTCGAAGTCGTCTGGGGCGGTGCTGTAGCCGAAGCCCGGGAAGTCCGGCGCGAGCACCCGCCACTGATCGCCGAGCGCGGGCATCAGTCCCCGGAACTGGAACGACGAGGACGGATACCCGTGCGGCAGCAGCAGGACGGGCGCGTCGGACGGGCCGGTCTCGCGGTAGAAGATCTCGACTCCGTCGAGGTCGACGGTGCGGTGCAGAACGCTTGGCATCAGTGCTCCTTCCGGGTTTGCGATCTGGTACCCAGGAGGCTGATTTAGACTCCTTCCTGCAACCGAGTCGCAGAAAGGGACCACCGTGGAGTACGTCGTGATCGAACCGGACGCGGTCTCCGAGCCAGGCCTGCGCGCGGATCTGCTGGACACCTGGGTCGCGGCGACCGACGCCGGTGGCAGCGTCGGGTTCACCGCGCCGGCGCCGGTTGACCTGGTCGCCGAAACGCTGGACCGCGCGCTGGAGCGGGTCGCGGCCGGCCAGGACCTGCTCGGCGTACTGCACAACGGCGACCGGTACGTCGGCATGGGCCTGCTCGTCGCCAACAGCGGCCAGTTGAGCTCTCACTGGCGGACGGTGCTGCGCGTGATGGTGCACCCCAAGTACCAGGGCAACGGCGCCGGCCGCCTGCTGATGAACGGCCTGCGCTCGTCGGCCGAACAACTCGGCCTGGAGCAGCTCATGCTCACCATCCGCGACGGCGGCAACCTGGACACCTTCTACGGCAAGCTCGGCTATCGCATCGTCGGCCGGCACCCCCGCGCGGTCCGCGTCGCCGCCGACGACTACCGCGACGAGATCATGCTGGTCACCGACCTGACGTCGTGAAGCGAGGCCGGGTCCCGCTCCTCAGCGGGACCCGGCCTGGCTCGTTCAGGGGCGGCGTCGGCGGAGCAGGGTCACGCCGAGGGCTGCGAGCAGTCCGCCGAGGGTGAGGAGGAAGACGGACGGGCCGCCGGTGTCCGGGAGCGCTGCGGCGGGAGCCCGGCCGGACGGTGGCTCAGGGGACGTGGGCGGATCGGCGCCGATGACAACCTTCACCTGGGAGTCCACCGTCCTGCCGCCGGTGTCGGTGACCCGGTACGCCGCCTTGGCGATGCCGTCGAAGGTGCGCTCGGGCACCAGGCGGATCGTCCCGTCGCTGCCGACCGTCCACACCCCGACCCCCGGTACGACGATCCGCGACGCGCACGTGGCCGTGCCGGTGACCAGGCAGACGCTCGATCGCACCCACGACGCCCCTTCGGTCGCCGCATCGTTCAGCAGGGGGTTGACGACCGCCGGATTGCCCGAGCTCGCGGTTCCGTCGTCCTGAGCCGCCTGCGCGCCCGCCGGGGCCGCCACCGTGATCTCCAGCTGCGCGGTGTCCGACGTACCGTTCGCGTCCGTCACCCGGTAGCCGACCGCGCGCGTCGTCCCGCTGAACCCGCTGACCGGCGCGAACCCGATCGTCCCGGCCGCCGCGACCGTGAACGTGCCCTCTCCCGGGATCGTCACCGTCTTCTTGTCCTTGCCGTCGGCCGGATCCCGGACCGCGACCGACGCCGGATTCAGCGCCGCCGACGGATCACCGGCCTTGTCGTTGTCGAGCACCGGGGCCACCACCGGCTTCCCGTACGCCGTCCGCGCCGTGTCGTCGGTCGCGACCGGCCGGACCGGGAGCACCGTCACCGAAACGGCCGAGCGGGCCGCGTTGCGGTTGCTGTCCTTCACCTCGTACGGCGCCGGCCGGGTGGTGCCGGTGAAGCTCACCACCGGGCTGAACGAGATCTTGCCTTCGGCAACCATCAGCGTGCCCTGGCCGGGAACCGTCACCCGGCTGACCAGGTCACCGTCCGGCTCAACCAGCAGCAGCGTCGCCGGATCGAGCTTCGCCCCGGGCCCGGGCTTGTCGTTGGCCAGCGGATCGACGGTGATCGGCTGGTGCTGCTTGGTCTCGGCCCGGTCGGGCGACGCGACCGGTCTGGCCTCGACGGTCACCGTCAGCGTCGCCGTACCGGTGCTGCCGTTCCGGTCGCTCACCTGGTACGTCAGCGGGGTGACCGAGCCGGTCGAACCGCTCTCCGGCATCAGTCGCACTCCCCCGTCGGGCTGCGCGGTCCACACGCCCTGCCCGGCGACCCGGAGCGAGGACACCGGGTCACCGGTCGTCGGATCGACCACCCGGACCGACGCGGGAACCAGCGGCGCGGTCGAGTCCCCGGGCTTGTCGTTGCCGAGCACCGGCACCGTGATCGCGGTGTCGAACGGCGTCGTCGCGGTGTCGTCGACCGGCGCCGGGTCGATGCGCGTCACGGTCACGGTGACGGTCGCGGCCGCCTTGTTCCCACTCGTGTCCGTCACCTGGTAGGCGATCGAGCTCGTCCCCCGGAACGCCGCCACCGGCGTGAAGGTGATCTTGCCGGTCGTCGCGTCGACCTCGAAGCTGCCCTGGCCCGCGATCTTCGCCTTCAGGTCCCAGGTCCGGACCGGCGCGGTGCCGAAGATCCGGACCGAGGCCTTCTCCAGCTGCGCCGCCGTTCCGGGCTGGTCGTTCGCGAGCGGGTCGAAGGTCACCGCGCCGTTCTGCTTGGTGGTCACGTTGTCCGGCTGGGCCTCCGGCCCCTTGCCGACGGTCAGGAACAGCAGCCCTTCGGCGGCCGTCCCGTTGTCGTCGGTGATCCGGTACGTCGCGGGCGTCGTCACACCTTGGTAGTTCTTGACCGGGGTGAAGGTGATCCGTCCGGACTTGTCCGCGACGTACGTGCCCTCCCCGGGCTGCGTCACCGTCGCGCGGTAGGCACCGTCGGCGGGATCCTGCACCAGCAGGCTGGCCGGCACCAGCGGCGCACTCGGGTCGCCAGGTTTGTCGTTGGCCACGACGTCGACGGTGATCGCGCGATTGTGCGGCGTGATGGCCGCGTCGTCGACGGTGAACGGATCGATCGGCCTCACGGTCAGCACCAGCGTCGCGGTCGCGACCGACTTGTTGCTGTCGGCAACGCGATAGGTGATCGGCCGCCCCTTGCCCCGGAACGACGGCAGCGGGTCGAACACCACGGCCCCGCTGTCCTGCACCGCGTACGTGCCCTGCCCGGCCACCGTCACCGTCCGGGCGAAGCCCGCTCGCGCCGCAGCGTCCCGCAGTACGACGGATGCCGGGTCCAGCTTTGCCTTCGTGCCCGGGCTGTCGTTGCCGAGCACGTCCACGGTCACCGTCACGTCCTGCATCGTCGAGGCAAGATCCGGCCGCGCCACCGGCGGCGCCCCGACGGTGATCCGCACGACCGCGGTCGCGAACGTCCCGTTGTCGTCGGCCACCTGGTAGGTCAGCTCCGGCGCCGAGCCACTGAACCCCGGCGCCGGGTCGAAGACGACCAGCCCGTCGCGGGCGGTGAAAGCTCCTTGTCCCTTGACCGACACCGACGGCTTGAACACCCCGTCGGCCGGATCCTCGAGCCGCAGCGTGCCCGGCATCAGCGGCGCGGTCGGGTCACCCGCCTTGTCGTTGCCGAGGACCCGCACGCGCACCACCGTGTCGTACGGCGTGGTCGTGTTGTCGTCCATCGCGACCGGTGTCACCGGCGCCACCGACACCGCGATCGTGGAGCGCGTCGCCTGGTCGAACCAGTCCGAGACCCGGTACGTCAGCCCCGTCACCGGGCCCGTGAACGCCGGGATCGGGTCGAACACCACGGTCCCGTCCGGGTCGACGTGCCACCGGCCCTGCCCGGGCACCGTGACGATCTTCTTCAGCGAACCGTCCGCGGGGTCGATCAGCACCAGGCTGACCGGATCGAGCCCGGTGTCCCGGCCGGCGGTGTCGTTGGCAAGGGCGTCGACGCGCACCGTCACGTCCTGGAGGGTCCGGACGGTGTCGGGTTTCGCGACCGGCGGCGACGGCTTCGCGATCGTCACGGTGAGCTTCGCGCTGGCCGGCGTACCGTTCACGTCGGAGACCGTGTAGGCCAGCGGCGTCACCACGCCGGTGAACGACGGCAGCGGATCGACGTCGACCGTGCCGTCCGGCCGCACCGCGAACGTCGCCTGACCGTCGACCACGACCACCTGACGCGCGACCTCGCCGACCGGGTCGATCAGCTCCAGGCTGGTCGGCACCAGCGGCAGCGTCGGATCACCCGCCGAGTCGTTGGACAGCACCCGAACTGTCACGTTCGTGTCGTACGCCGTACTCGCGGTGTCGTCGGTCGCGTCGGGCTGGACCCGGGTCACCTCGGCGCTCAGCGTGGCCGTGCCGATCGCTCCGTTGCCGTCGGCCACCTGGTACTTCACCGGGGTCGCCTTGCCGTGGAACTTCGGCACCGGCTCGAACAGAATCCGCCCGTCCGGCCGCGTCGAGTACTTGCCCTGTCCCGGGACCTCCAGCGAGTTCCCCGGCTCGCCCCGCTCGGCGGGCACCAGCCGCACACTGCCGGCCACCAACTCGGAACCGGTCGGTCCGGGCTTGTCGTTGTCCAGCACCGACGAGTACGCCGGAGTGCCCTGCAGCGTGGTGAGGGTGTCCGGGTTCGCGACCGGCGGGCCCGGGGCGTCGACGCTGACCACGAGCTGGGCGCGCGACGGTGTGCCGTTCTTGTCGAGCACCTGATAACCGAGCGGGGTCGTGACGCCCTGGAACCCGTGGGCGGGCGCGAACACGATCTTGCCCTCGGCAACCTGGAACTCGCCCTGCCGGGCGACGACCACCTTGGTCACCAGCTTGCCACTCGCCGGGTCGACGAGCAGGAGCGACGCCGGGTCGAGCGGCGCGTCGGGTGAACCCGGCACGTCGTTGTCGAGCACCGAGACCACGGCGTTGGTGTCGAAGGGCGTGCTCACCGAGTCACCCAGCGCCTTCGGGACCACCGGGGTGACCGTGACGACCAGCGTCGACTCGGTCAGCTGGCCGGTGCTGTCGGCGACCCGGTAGCCGATCGTGGTCGCGACGCCGGTGAAGCGCGCCAGCGGCACGAAGTCGACACCGCCGTCCGGCTTGACCGTGTAGCTGCCTTCGCCCGGAACGACGACCTTCTTCTTGAACGCGCCGACCGCCAGGTCCCGCTTGACGTTGCCTCCGGCCGGATCGCGCAGCTGGATCGACTTCGGGTCGAGGCTGACGCCGGGCGCGGCCTTGTCGTTGGCCAGCGGGGTCAGCCCGAGACTGACGTTCTGCGCGGTGGTCGCGGTGTCGGGCGCGGCGACCGGCTTGGCCGGCAGCGCGACCGTCACCGTCAGCGTCGCGCGCGCCGTCGCACCGTTGCTGTCGGCAACCCGGTATGCGACCGGCTTGGCGACACCGACGAAGCCCGGCACCGGGTCGAAGTCGATCCGGCCCTCCGGCGTGGCGACGTACTTGCCCTGGCCCACCACGATCACCATCTGCCGGCAGGCCGCCGCGTCGAGCAGGCACAGCGAGCTCGGCCGCAGCGGCGTGCTCGGGTCCCCCGGCTTGTCGTTGCCGAGGACATCGGTCGTCACGCCGGTGTCGTACGGCGTACCGGCGGTGTCGTTCACCGCGATCGGTGGAGGCGGCGGCGCGATCGTGAGCGGATGGTCCTCGACCTCGCCGGAGTCGGTCGCGCCGGTCGGCTTCTCGACCTGGGCCGCCGTGTACCCGGCACGGATCCGCGCGGTGGTCGGACCGGCCGACGCGGCCCGGGCGAACTTGGCCCAGCTCAGCGTGGTCTGGCCCTGACCGGCCGCGAAGGTCGAACAGGCCCGCTCGGCGGCTTCGAAGGTGCCGTCCCGGTCGAAGTCGATCCAGCCGCAGACCTGCCCCGGCTTCGACGCGCCGGTCAGCGCCACCGGCGCCGAGTACGACGTGGCGCTGGTGAGCAGCGGGCCGAACGTGACCCCGTCGTCGGCCTGGTCGGCGGCGGCCGGACCGTTCGTCGCGTTGGCGACGGTCGCGTTGTCCTGCGTCGCCTCGGCGCCGAGGCGCAGGTCGCTGAGCACCGACCACGCCGCGCCGTACGACGCAGCGGCGTCGCCGAAGTCCTCGCCGACCGAGGCGACGAGCGAGAACACGTCGGCGGAGGTCTTGGTGTTGAAGGCCGGCAGCTTCGGGTGTTTGGTGAACACGGCGGTCAGATCGAAGCTGACCGCTGTGACGACGCCGTTCACCTGGACCGAGCCGCAGGCCGCGGTGGCGGTCGAGTCCGGTCCGGCGCCGGTGTCCTTGGTGGCGCAGTTCGGTCCGGCGTCGTGGTTCGCGGCGGTGATCGTGTCGCTGGTGACGGCCAGGTTGTTGCCCTGGCCCAGCTTGCGCAGACTGAGGCCGGCCGTTCGGAGCCGGAGCGCGGCGTGCAGCTCGGACTGCGCGCGCGGTTGGCCGTTGACGGTCTGGGTGGACGCGCCGCCGATGCCGGCCAAGTGCAGGACCGGGTCGCGCACCGGCTGGGAGAACGAGATCGTCAGCGTGCCGCGCTGGTCGCAGGTGCCGACCGCCGCGCAGTCTCCGGTGTTGACCAGCACGTCCTGCGCCGGCGTGGTCGCGCCGACGGCCGGCTGGTACGTGCCCGTGGTCAGGCCGCGGTCCCCCGCAGTCGTTGCGTCGAGCAACTCGATCCGGCCGCTCGCGTCGATCGTCTGGGTCAGACCGGAGCCGGGCATCGTGGCAGTCGCCGTACTGGTTTGGGTGAAGGGTGCCGAGGGCACCTGGTAGCCGGCCGCGGGGGTCACCGCGAGCAGCACCGCGAACGTCAGCGCGGCGGCGAGCACCGGACGCGCCCGACCCGAGATCCTGCCCACTGCCGCCCCCTCCCCGGAAAACGCATGTCCTGCATCGCGTCGGCACCGGGGCGAACGGGCCAGCGTAGAGCTAACGCTCCACGCGGAGGAGATGTTACGCGGAAATCAGCGCGTCAGTTCATAGATACGGACGTGCTGCTCGCGGTGTCTCAGGTGCGCGAGCCGGGCAAGCTCCGGCGAGACCGGGCCGTCGTAGGCATCGGCGTACAGCCAGCGGACGGAGTACCGGTCACGCAGGTGGCGCAGGACCTCCGGCGTGGGAGCGCCGATCGCTTGGTCGGTGAGGGCGACGCGGTCGGGCCAGGGCGACGGCTGGTTCGTGTAGCGCACGCCGTTGACGCCTTGCCGGCTCATCGCCTGCTGGGTGTAGGCCCAGCCCTCGATCACCGTCCGGCGGCCCGCGATACCGCTGACGATGTACCCACGCGCGTCGCATCCCGGACGCTGTGGACCGGCCGGGCGGCAGTACGTGTTGCTCGCGACAACATCGTCCGGCTGTGAGTTCCGGGCCAGCCAGAGTGCGGCGGCCGCTTCGTCGGGATGGACCCGCCAGTGCGGCGAGGTGAACGACGTGGACTGGTGGCTCTGCGTCGCACGGACGCCGAGCGCGAAGGTTGTCGCGGCCGGAACCGCGAGGATGGTCGCCAGCGCAACCACTCCACCGAGCCCGGCCAGTTGGGCCCAGCGCTTGGTCGCGAACGGCCAGAGCAGGACCAGTACGACGGTGACTGCCAGCGCTGCGACCAGTGGACGGGCCACCAGCACGACCCGGTCGAGCTGATCGCCGATCGGCTCCGACTTGGCCACCGTCAGCGCTGCCGCGTAGACCAGTCCGATTCCGCCGGCCAGCACTCCGACAATGACGGCCGCGCGCCGCCGGTCCGCGACCTGCTTGAACCAGAGCGCGGTCATCCACGCGATCGCGGCCAGGCTGAACGGTACGACGCTGCGAACGAAATACGACTCGCTGGCCGACGGGTGGTCGACCAGGAGGAACCCGGCCCACCCTGCGACGAGTCCGCCGAGCAGGAACCAGCCGAGCGGGTCCCGCCTGAGCTCGCGCCGTCCCATCAGGCCGTACCCAGCCAGTGCGACCGACTGGGCGACCAGCAGCAGAGCGAACACGACCAGCGCACCGATGACGGACAGGAAGCGGCCGGACGTCAGGGCGGGAAGGATCAGTCCGCCACCGCCGGCTGGAGTGGCGTCCTGCGTCGCCGCTTGGTAGCCGCCCTGGAGCTTGACCACGGCGAGCACCTGCAGGCCGGAGCCGCTGGTGCTTCCGGCAACCGTGAGCAGCGTGCCGACGGCCGAGGCGACCAGCAGAAGCCCGGCAGCGATGAAGCGGGCGGGCAGCTTGCGATCCCGGATCAGGACGAACAGTGCGGAGAGGCCGACGGCACCGACCAGGATCGGCAGGATCGTCGGCTTGGACCCGCCGCCGACCACCGCCACGGTCACCGCGAGCACCCACAACCCCTTCGGCTGCCGGCCGCGGAACAGCAGCTCCACCAGGAAGACCGCTGCCGCCGTACCGGCCAGCATGCCGAACGTCTGCGACGGGCTGATCAGACTGAACGGCGGCGCCAGGTCCACCCCGTTGTCGACCCACAGGGCGAACTGCGGCGCGGCGACGGCGACCGCGACCAGGACGCCGGTCCACCAGGCGCGGCTGACCGTCCGGGCGAAGGTGGCGAAGACCAGCAGACCCGCTACCAGCAGCGGCAGCAGCCAGAGCCGGTACAGCACGAGGATCGGCGACAGGCGGGTGATGTCGACCGCGCCGGCCATGTCCGCGTTGGCGAACCAGTGATAGTCGAGCGGAAGCCCGGCGACCTGCGGCAACTGCGGCGGCACGGACCGGGTCAGCTCGTTGACCATCGACAGGTGGAACAGCAGGTCCGGGTAGTACGCCGTACCGGCCGGGGGCATCGGGTGGTAGGCGTAGACGCCGAAGGTCGCTCCGCCGAGCATGACTGCCGCGGCTCCGGCGAGACCCCAGGTCCAGGTCAGCGGCAGTGGATTGGGGTCCGTGATCCGCCAGTGCCTGCGTAGTCGCGGTGCGGCGGCGAACACTGCCAACACCAGCAGGGGCCAGACCACGAGCGCCTGCTGCCAGCCGGCCAGAGTGAACAGGGCCCAGCCGAGCAGCTGACAGGTGAAGCCGACAACCGTGCCGAGACCGATGTCTTCGGCCCAGTTGCCCGTACTACGCCAGAGCGCACGCAGCAGCAGTACGCCGGGCAGCGCGACGCCTGCGGCGAAATACACGGCGTACCGGAGGATCGCCGTGACCGGGACGTCCACGAAGAGCAGTCCGGCGAGTGCGACGGCCAGCGGGAGCAACCACGGTAGGAGCCGGGTCATCGGCCGGGTGGAGGTTTCCGATCGACCGGTGGGCGGAAGGTCGACGAGCGTCAAGTGCGGACGGTCCCCCGTTCGAGGACCTGGTGCCCGGTGTCGTCGAGGCTGTCGTAGCCGACGAGGAACTGCGGCCTCTTCTGACTCGACTGGAACAAGCGGGCGACGTACTCACCCAGCAGGCCCAGGCAGAGCAGCTGGATCGCACCGATCACCGCCACCGCCAGAACGGTCGACGTCCAGCCGGGGATGGACTGGCCGGTCAGCTTGATCACCAGCGCGCCGATCACGAACACCACCGACAACAACCCGCCGAACAGGCCGAGCCAGGTGGCCAGCCGCAACGGCGCCGCGGAGAACGCGGTGACGCTGTCGAACGCGAGCCGGAGCATCTTGCGCAGGTTGTACTTCGTCACGCCCGCGGCGCGCTCGGCCCGGACGTACTTCACCTCCGCGCTCGGGAAGCCCAGCCAGGGAATCACCAGCCGGAACACCCGGCCGTCCTCGGGCAGCGCGTTCACCGCGTCGACCACGCGGCGCGAGACCAGCCGGAAGTCGGCGGCGTCGAACGGGATGTCCTTGCCGACCAGGCGGCACATCAACCGGTAGTACATCCGCGCGGTGGTGCGCTTGGCCCAGGTGTCGCTGGACCGGTCCGAGCGGACGCCGTACACGACGTCGACGTCGGAATCGCGCGCGGTCGCGAGCAGCTCCGCGATCACCTCGGGCGGGTCCTGCAGGTCCGCGTCGATGGTGACCAGGTAGTTGCCGCGGGCCCGGCGGAACCCGGCCGAGATGGCGGCCTGGTGCCCGGAGTTGCGCAGCAGCCGGACCAGCCGCAGCTGCGGCCAGTCGGTCGCGGCGGCGAGCAGCATCGACGCCGTCGCGTCCCGGCTGCCGTCGTCGACGACCAGCAGCTCGTAGCTGACGCCGAGACCGTCCAGCACCGGGCGCATCCGCTCGAAGAAGATCGGCAGCACCTCTTGCTCGTCGTACATCGGCACGACGACGGTCAGGTCGGGAACCTGCTCGATCGCACCCACCCCCAGCTGATCTGCATCCACATCAAGTAAGAACGCCCGAAACCGCGAAAAAGATGCTTTCGCCGCTGAATTGGCAGCTACTTGCCGGTGATCCGTTACACCCGTCGTTGCGCGGGCGCCGCATCACGACTGCGAGACCGCCACCGCGCCGGTCCGCCGGGGGTCACCGACCGCCTGCAGACCGGTCTCCGGCTCCCAGAACGCGGCCGCGACGCCGCCGAAGTACATCGAGTGCGGCGGCATCGGGCGAAGCGGCAGACTGGTCGTCGCGCCGGTCACCTCGAGGTCGTCCTCGTAGTCGACCACGACGTCCGCACGGACCCGGACGTGCAGCCGGGGAAACTCGACGGCTTCCTCGAGCGACAGCCCGCCGTGGGCGTAGAGCGCGTAGGTCTGGGCGATCGCGGTCGGGATCCGGTCGGAGCCGGGCGAGCTGATCGCCAGCACCGCGCCGTCGCTGTCGCGGCGGGCAACGCTGGGCGCCATGTTGGAGGTGAGGCGGGTGCCGGGTGCCAGGCTGTGCGGGCCGCCGTGCAGCAGTTCCTGCTCGCCGAGCGCGTTGTTCAGCCAGATGCCGGTGCCCGGAGTCATCACGCCGGAGCCGTAGCCCGACGAGACCGTGATGGCGCAGGCGTCGCCCTCGTCGTCGACCACCGAGACCGTCGCCGTACTGGGTGAGGTGAGCGCGCGCAGATCCCCGGCCGAGGCGAGGTCGAGCAGCTGCTGCCCGGCCAACCGGCGGACGTCCTCCTCGTCGAGCTCGGCCAGCCGTCGGCCGAAGACGGCGTGCTGGACCTCGACCAGGCGCTCGAGCTCGGCCGGATTCCACCCGCCTTGCGACGGTACGCCGTCCAGCAGCGCGAGCATCGCGGCGACGGCGACGCCGCCGACGGCCGGTGGCGGGTTGGTCGCCAAGCTCCAGCCGTTCTGCTTCACGACCAGCGCGGGACGCACGACGGCCTCGTACGCCGCCAGGTCCTCCGCGGTCAGGATGCCGTCGTTCTCGGCCATGTCGCGGACGAGCAGCTCGGCCAGCTCGCCGGTGTACATCGTCTCGGCGCCGGCCTCGGCGATCAGCTCGAGGGCCTCGGCCAGCTCGGGGATCACCACGGTGGTGCCGGCCTTGATCACCTGGCCCTCGTCGTCGTGCACGACGCCGTGGCTCGGCTGGTGCCAGCCGAAGATGATCTCGTGGGTGAAGCCGAGGTAGTACCCGGAGGTGCGGCTCAGCGTGAACCCCTGCCGGGCGACCTCGATCGCGGGCTTCACGACCTCGCGCCAGGGCGCCTGGCCGGAGCGGCGGTGCGCGAGGTCGAGGGCCTTCAGGCCGCCGGGGGTGGCGACCGAGCCGTGGCCGACGGTGGTCGTCGTCCCGCCGCCGTAGTCGGTGGTCACGTCCCAGACCCCGCGGCCGAACCGCTCGCCGGGCAGACCGCGGCCCGGCATCTCCACCCAGCCGTCGATCGTGACCGGCTCACCACCGGCCACCTGCAGGGTGACGAACCCGCCGGAGGCCGGTGAGACGACGCCGATCTCGTTCACCATCGTGACCAGCGTGGCGGCGATCGCGGCGTCCACCGCGTTGCCGCCCTCGGCCGCCAACCGGACCCCGGCGTCGGCGGCGGCCCGATTGGGAGCCGCCACCGCCACCCGAGGGTGCGACGCCATCAGCCGACGCGCTGGACGGCGCCGAAGCGATCGACGGCGACCTGGACGGCCGCCTGGCGCGTCTCGGCGACCTCGTTCTCCTTGAGCGTGCGGTCCGGGGCCCGGAAGCGCAGCGCGAAGGCGAGCGACTTCTTGCCGTCACCGATCTGCTCGCCGGTGTAGACGTCGAACAGCCGGATCGACTCCAGCAGCTCGCCCGCCCCCTCGGACAGCGCCGCCTCGACCTCGGCCGCCGGGACGTCGGACGCGACGATCAGCGCCACGTCCTCCTTGGCCACCGGGTACGACGAGAACGGGTGCGCGGTGATCGAGGCCGGACCGGCCGCGATCAGGGCGTCGAGGTTCAGCTCGACCGCGCTCGAGCGGGCCGGGAGACCGAACGCCTGACACACCTTCGGGTGCAGCTCGCCGGCGTGCCCGATGACCGTGCCACCGGCGGTGAGCTCCGCGCAGCGGCCCGGGTGCCAAGGGGCGCGCTCGACGTTGCGCAGGGTCGGCTCGACGCCGACCGACGACGCGATCGCGCGCGCGACCTGGACGGCGTCCGCCCAGCTGACCGGCTGGCCCTTGCCCCACCAGCCGGCGGGAGTGCGCGAGCCGGTGAGCACGACGCCGATGTGCAGCGGCTGGTCCGGCAGTGCGTCGTACAGGGCCTTGAGCTCGTCGTCGGTCGGGCGCTGGGCCACGGTCGGCAACGGCGCCGGCTTCGCGTCCGGGCGCGGGACGAAGACCAGGCCGGTCTGGAAGATGGCCAGGTCGGTCGACCCACGGCCGACGTTGCGCTCGGCGGTCCGCAGCAGGGTCGGCAGGAGCGTCGTCTGCATCGACGGCTCCTCGTCGGACAACGGGTTGACCAACTTGACCGTCGTACGGCGGGAGTCGTCGGCCGGCAGGCCCATCGCGTCGAAGTCGGCCTCGCCGACGAACGGGTAGGACACCACCTCGGTCAGTCCCGCGCCGACCAGCGCGGTCGCGATCCGCCGGCGGCGGCGCTGCGAGACCGTCAGACCCTGCCCGCCCGGAGCCGGCGGCAGCACCGACGGCACGTTGTCGAACCCGAACAGCCGGATCACTTCCTCGGCGAAGTCGTTGGGGTCCCGCAGGTCGGGCCGCCAGGACGGCGGAGTCACTGTCACCAGGTCGGCGTCGGAGTCGTTCGCACCGACAGCGAACGGAGCCGCGGTGGCGTCCGCCGCGGCGGGGGCGACGTGGCAACCGACCGACTCCAGGTGGCGGGTGCTCTCCTCGATCGTGATCTCCGCGCCCGCGACCCGGGCCGCGTGGTCCGCGCGGAAGGTCACCGACGGCGCCGCCGGGTGAGTGTCGATAACGGTCTCGTCCGGCAGGATCGTGCCGCCGGCGAGCTCGGACAGCAGGTCGGCGACGCGCTGCGCGGCCTGGCGCGGCAGCGCCGGGTCGACCTCGCGCTCGAACCGGCGGGACGCCTCGGACGACAGCTTGTGGCGGCGCGACGCGCGCGCGACCACGATCGGGTCGAAGTGCGCGGCCTCGATCACCACGTCGGTGGTCGCGTCCGAGATCTCCGTCGACGCGCCACCCATCACGCCGGCGATGCCGATCGGGCCGGAGTCGTCGGTGATCAGCAGGTCCTCGGGGTCCAGCTCGCGGGTCTGGTCGTCCAGCGTCACCAGCTTCTCGCCGGCCGTCGCCCGCCGGACCACGATGTCGCCGCTCAGCCGGGCCTTGTCGTAGCCGTGGATCGGCTGCCCCAGCTCGAGCATCACGTAGTTGGTGACGTCGACGCCGATCGAGATCGGCCGCATGCCCGCCGCGACCAGCCGCTGCTGCAACCAGCGCGGCGACAGCGCCTTCGGGTCGATCCCGGTCACCGTCCGGGTGACGAACACGCTGCACGCGGCCGCGTCGTCCACCCGCACCGGGTAGCCACCGTCACCCGAACCGGTCAACGACAGCCCGGCCGGGTCCTTCAGCGGCACCCCGTACGCCGTGGCCGTCTCGCGGGCGACCCCGCGGATCGACAGGCAGTACCCCCGGTCGGGCGTGACCGCGATGTCCAGGACGTCGTCGCGCAGCCCGAGCAGCTCGATCGCGTCGTCGCCCGGCGTCGCCTCGCCCGGCTGCAGGACGACGATGCCGCCCGAGCCGTCGTCGCCCAGCCCGAGCTCGGAGCTGGAGCAGATCATCCCGGCCGAGACGTGGCCGTAGGTCTTGCGGGCCGAGATCGCGAACCCGCCCGGCAGCACCGCACCGGGCAGCACGACCACGACCAGGTCACCGACCTCGAAGTTGCTCGCGCCGCAGACCACCCACTGCGGCTCGTCCTTGCCGATGTCGAGCGAGCACCAGCGAATGGTCTTGCCGTTCTTCTGCGGCTCCGGCTCGTAGCTCAGCACCTTGCCGACCACCAGCGGGCCGGTCAGGTCGGACTCGACGACGGTCTCCACCTCGAGCCCGGCCCGGATCAGCTTCTCCGCGACCTGGCGGCCGGTCACGCCGTCCGGCAGTTCGACGTACTCGCGAAGCCACGACAGTGGGACCCGCATCAGATCTCCATCCCGAACTGGCGGCTGAACCGCACGTCACCCTCGACCATGTCCCGCATGTCCTCCACCCCGTTGCGGAACATCAGCGTCCGCTCCAGGCCCATTCCGAACGCGAACCCCGAGTACCGCTCGGGGTCGATGCCGCACGCCTGCAGGACCCGCGGGTTGACCACGCCGCAGCCGCCCCACTCGATCCAGCCCTCGCTGCCGCAGGTGCGGCACGGGCGGTCCGGGTTGCCGACCGAGGCGCCGCGGCAGACGAAGCACTTGAGGTCGACCTCGGCCGACGGCTCGGTGAACGGGAAGAAGTTCGGCCGCAGCCGGGCCTCCAGACCCTCGCCGAACATCGACACCACGAAGTGGTCCAGCGTGCCCTTCAGGTGCGCGAGCGTGATGCCCTCATCGACGACGAGTCCCTCGACCTGGTAGAAGACCGGCGTGTGCGTCGCGTCGAGCTCGTCGGTGCGGAACACGCGGCCCGGGCAGATCACGTAGATCGGCGGTGTGCGGGTCAGCATCGAACGGGCCTGCACCGGCGAGGTGTGGGTGCGCAGGACCGTCCCGGAGCCGGCCGGCTCGACGAAGAAGGTGTCCTGCATCTGCCGCGCCGGGTGGTCGGGCTGGAAGTTCAGCGCGTCGAAGTTCAGCCACTCGGCCTCGACCTCGGGGCCTTCGGCGACGTCCCAGCCGAGCGCGGTGAAGACGTCGGCGATCTGCTCGGAGATCAGCGACAGCGGGTGCCGCGCGCCGGGCAGCAGGCTCGACGGCAGCGTCACGTCGACCTGCTCGGTGGCCAGCATCCGCTCCTCGTGCTCGGCCTCGAGCACCGCCAGGCGGGCGGCGTACGCCTCGTTGATGGCCTTGCGGGCCGAGCCGATCCGCTGGCCGGCCTCCTTGCGGGCCTGCGGCGGCAGCGCGCCGATCTCGCGGTTGGCCAACGCGATCGGCGACCGCTCACCGAGGTGGGCCAGCTTGGCCTCCTGCAACGCGCTCAGGTCGGCCGCGGTCCGGAAGGCGTCGAGGGCCTCGTCCCGCGTCCGTTCGACCTCGTCGGCGTGCAACGGAGTCACCTCGACGGGGTCGTAGTTCTTGTTGGGACCGGACATGGCTCACTCTCGGGTTGCTGATTCTCAGGAACTGCAACTCGCAGTCTAGGAACCCGCGCCGCCGGAGCGTGAATCGGTCGTCCACAGCGGGCACAATCGGAGCAGTTCCCGAGCCGATCGAAAGCAGCAGGTATGACGAACGCGGACCTCTCCACCCCGGCCACGCAGACCGGCCCGGCCCTCGACGAGCAGCCGGCCGCCGGACTGCGGTGGCTGCTGGCCGTGGGCGGTGCGATCGGCTTCCTGGCCGCTTTCGTGCTGACCGTCGAGCGGTTCCACCTGCTCACCGACCCGAACTACACGCCCAGCTGCAGCATCAACTCGGTGCTGTCGTGCGGCTCGGTGATGGTCACCCCGCAGGCCGCGATCTTCGGCTTCCCGAACCCGCTGCTCGGCATCGGCGGCTTCGCGATCGTCACCACGCTCGGCGTCGTGCTGCTCGCCGGCGTCAGGCTCCCGCGCTGGATCTGGCTCGGCCTGCAGGTCGGTGTCACGGCGGCCGCCGTACTGATCCACTGGCTGATCTACCAGAGCATCTACACGATCGGTGCGCTCTGCCCGTACTGCATGGTGGTGTGGGCGGTGACGATCCCGATGTTCTGGTACGTCACGCTGTACAACTTCCGCCGGACCCGCTGGGTCCGCTCACTCACCGGCTATCACACGGTTGTGATCGGTGCCTGGGCCCTGTTCGTGCTCGGCATCATCCTGACCCGCTTCTGGCTCGGTAACGGCTGACCGCTGCCGCGGCGGCAGCGGACCCGTCAGCGGCCGCGACCACTGCCGCGACCGGGCGTCCCGCCGCGCCGGAGGTGCTCGGGCTGCGCGGCCGCCGTCCCGCGTCCTTGACCTGGACCGCGTGTCCCGGGTGCAGGCTGTCCGGCTGTGATCGACAGACCGGGCCCGGCCTGTCCCGCGGCCGGCGCCGCGGCCTGTCCCGAGGCCTGTCCAGCGGCCTGTCCTGCGACCGGTGCCGGCGCAACGCCGGCGCCGGCCCCGGCCGGCCGCTCGATCACCCGGGAGCGAGGCGTGCGCCAGGCCATCGGGTCCTGCGGACGATGGATGATCCAGTCGCTGTCCTTGAAGTGCGACGACAGCTCACGGCCGAGCACCTGGGCGTTGAACGGGCCGGTGGACTCGAAGACGCCGAGCGACATCGGCCGGCCGAGTTTGTCCTCCCACCGCTTCGCCCAGCCCGACAGCGCGGGCAGCGCGCCGTGCACGGTGTCCTTGTCGAGGTAGCCGTGGCCGCCCATGAAGTCGCCCGGGTAGCGGTCGTTGTGATGCGCGCGCCAGTGCTCCCGCGCGGCCCGGACCGCCGCCGTGCTGTTGATGTCGAGGTCGAAGTCGCTCGGCTCGGAGTCCAGACCGAGCCGGTACATCGAGTCGTACGGGCGGCGCAGCGGCCGGTTCTGGTCGTTGCCGAACCACTCGCGCAGGCGCTGCACAGCCTGCGGCCGGTCCGCCAGTTCCGCTTCCCGCGGCAGGGTCTTGTGCAGGCCGGAGAAGAACCCGGCGCCGGTGCCCTTCAACCGCAGGTCGACCTGGGAGGCGTCGACGCCGTCCCGCTCCAGAGCCTCCAGCATCTGCGCGCCGAACTGCTGGTAGAGCTCCGGGGTCAGGCCCATCGGGGACTCGCCGGTGAGCATCCATCGGACCTGCTGGGGATCGATCTGCAGGAACTCCAGATCACGCCGGGCGATCGAGTAGCCGGAGTCGTCCCGCAACCACCACGCCGGCGGCTCCTCGGCGCCGTCGAGGATGCGCCCGATCCGGCGGTCCAGCTCGTGTGCCGGGCCGTTCGGCACCAGCACCGCCGGCTGGAAACGCTCGTCCGCAGCCGGTGCCGAGGCGCCCGGAGTGCGGCCCTCGTCGGTGGCACCCGGCGCCGGCCCCATGGCGGCCGGTGTCGCCTCCGCTGCGGCCGGCGTCGCCTCCGCGGCGGCCGGTGTCGCCTCCACGGCGGCCGATGCCGACTCCGCAGCGGCCGGGGTCCGGACGTGCTCCGCGGCGCCAGGCATCCGGGCCGGCTCGGCGACGACTCCCGGGATCGCCGGGCGGCCGAGCATCACCGCGGCGGCCGCGGACTGTTCCCGCTGGCCGGCCCCGAGGTGGGAGACGACCCCGTCCACGGTGGCCCGGTGATCGCCCGGCAGCGTCACCCACTCCTTCTGCCCCAGGAACCCCATCCCGGTCGTCGGCAGCGAGAAGACGTCCTGCGCGGAGTGCCGCGCCGCGAGGATCACGCCGTGCCCCCGGCGCTCCTCCAGCCAGTCGGCCACGACCCGGCGATCGGCCGACCAGCTCGCCAACGGCCGCTGCGGAACCTCGATCGTGCTGCCGACCGTGTCCTCGACGGCCCACGACGGCCGGTCCGAACCCTCCGGCCAGCTCAGCGCCCGGTACGAGATCACCTCGGCGACGCCGCGGGCGGCGAGAACCTCCTGCGTCATCGCGTACTGCGTGCGCAGGAAGTCACCCAGTGCGTCCCGGTTGTAGTCGAGCTCGAGGTCGACCGCGGACCGGGTGCGGGGATCCAGCTGCCAGTCCAGGACGCCGCGCAGGCCGAACTCGTCCCGCGCGGTCTCCTGCAGGGCCAGCACCCGCACGTTGTTGTTGGAGCCGTACGACCAGGCGCCCATCAGCTCGCTGACCGCGATCATCCGGACCAGCGTCTCGGCCTGGTCGGTGTCCATCCGGACAGCCCGGTGCGCCGCCTCCTGGTACTGCGCGGAGCGGAGCTCGTCGGCGTGCAGGACGTCGGCACCCATGGACGGATACCGCTCGTTGTGTGGGAGCAGCACGTAGTCGCGGTCGCCCAGCCGGCCGGCCATGTCGTTGCCGACGGCAAGTCCCATCGAGGCCAGCACCAGCTCGGGGGTGGAGGCCCGCATCCGCGCGGCCAGCGCCCCGATCGCGAGCGTCTTGGCCTGCGGAGTCTCGGTGACCCGGCCGTCGTCGGTGAGCAGCGCTTCGCCGAGCTGCTGCCGTTCGGCCCGCTCGGCCGACCCCGGCGGTGGCAATGGCGTGGTGTTGCGGTCGCTCGACGGTTCGCTCAACGATTCCCCCAGGTGGCAGCGGTCGATGCCCGGCGTGACTCAGTCGGCATCGAGGTACTCCTCGGCCTGGCCTTGCAGCGGCGACGGCGCCGAGCGCCAGGCAGGAGTCAGCATCAGCTCGCGCAGCTTGACCTTCTTCACCTCCCGCGGCGCATCCGCGCGCAGGCCGAGGTGCGACCAGACCAGGTCGAGGTCGTCGGGCAGACTCCAGTGGGCGCCGATCGCGGACTCCGGCGTACCGGCCGGCTCTGCCGACGCGACCAGGACCTCGTCGGCGGTCGCGGCCGGGGTGATCTCGACCAGCGAAAGCCCGGCGCGCGCGATGGCGTCCCGGAACGCGGCCCGGTGAGCCTCGATGGTGGCTGGGGAAACCTGCTGACCGGTGCCGAACAGGGTGAGCACCCAGCCGGACTCGCCGGTGCGGGCCAGGTCGAGGACGAGCGGTGCACCGGCGTCGTCGGTCAGGGTGCGGTGCGCCAGGCTCTGCGCCGCTCCGGGGCCCTCCGTCCGCGGACCGTCCACCAAACCGAACGACTCACGCAGCGTGGCCAGCTGCTCGGCGGACAGGTCGCCGTGGGACAGAGCGCGCAGAGCGGGCCAGAGCATGCGGGGGTCCTTTCGTCGGATCAGCAGGAAGTTGACGTCGAGACTAGGCGGCGGGTTCCCGGGGCAGGTGGATCGGGTTGGTCCAGGCGCGCCCGCCGGTGGCGTCCTCGACCGTGACCCGGCAGTACCGGCCGCGGAACATGTCCAGGGGCAGCGAACACTCGGTCAGGTCGCCGCCCTGGGCGACTTGGGCGCCGGGGACTCCGCCGGTGAGCAGCACCTTGACGGCGGGCGAGCATCGGACGGTGACCACCGCGTCGTCGACGCTGACGTCGTACAGCTCGGGGCCGGTGCTGGAGTAGAAGTGGCCGGCCTTGAGCGCGGCGAGCAGAGCGTCCGGCTCGAGCGCCTCCGAGCGGACCTGGACCCAGGCCGCGCAGGGCGGGGGGTCCTGGGGTTGCAGATGTGCGTCATCGGCGGCGAAGGCGGTCAGCCGGTGACCGCGATTCAGCAGTACGTCGGTCAGGTGCCAGCTGTCGCCACGGTTCTCCCGATCGGCGAGCGCGTTGTAGACCTCGACGGAGTGGGCCGCGTCCATACTCTCGGCGTCGGCGGCCGTGAGCAGCGAGGCCGACGGGTGGGCCAGCCCGATGAACGCGCCCGCCCGGCGTGCCCGCCGCGCCAACTCCGGCCCGGTCTCGTCAGGGACCGGGCCGAAGTCCAGCGGCAGTCCCACCGCGACGATGTGCCACGACGGTCCTGCTTCCGTCCGCGGCGCGTGGAGTTCGGCGCCCACCAGGGTGGTGAACCCGTCCGACCGCAGTGACCTGGTGTCGGTGACCGGGAAGCCGTACTCGGCCCTGAAGTGGTCGGTGACGACCAGGAAGTCGTAGCCCGCGTCCCGGTAGCACTGCACGGTCTTCGCCGGGGACAACGCTCCGTCGGACTGGTCCGAGTGGGTGTGCAAGTTGCCCCGCCAGAATCGGCCTTCCAGCCCGAAGGGCAACGTGTCGTCCACCGCGCCATTCTCGCCGGTCGAGGGTCAACCGGCTCGCTCGGTCTCCAGACTCACCTCCGGCTCGGCACCGGCGGAGCGGCGTGGGAGGACGAAGACCGCCACCAGCGCACCGCCTGCCGCGCCGATCAGGCCGGTGGTCATCGCGATCGACATCGCGTCGGTGAACGACTCCCGCGCGACCGCCGCGAACTGAGGTCCGAGGGCGAGCGTCTCGGCGATCGACTCGCGGCCGGCTTCGGGCACCGAGTCGGGCAGCGCGGCCGAGTACGCCGCCGCCAGCACACTGCCCAGTACGGCGACCGACAGCGCGGCGCCGGTCTGCTGCACGGTGTCGTTCATCGCCGAGCCGACCCCGCGGTGCTCGGCCGGGACCGACTGCATCAACAGCGTGTACGCCGCCGGACCGGCCAGACCGCCACCGATGCCCATCACCATCAGCCCGGCGATCAGCAACCCGTACCCGGAGTCCGTCGTGACCTGGGTCAGGATGCCGAACCCGCCCGCGATCACCACCAGCCCGGTCGCGATCAGCGTGCGGTCGGCGAGCTTCTTGCCCAGCGTCGCGCCGATCCCGTTGAAGAGCATCGCGGACGCGGCGTACGGGATGAGGGCGAGGCCGGCCTTGAGCGGGCTGTAGGCCAGCACGAACTGCAGGTACTGCGTGAGCGCGAGCAGGAGTCCACCCGCGGTGAACGACAGCAGCACGATCGACAGGCTCGTCCCGCTGAAGTTGCGATCCTTGAACAGGGCCAGCGGGCCATCGGGTGCGGCGTACGCCGCTCCCACCACGCGAAGGCGACCAGACCGGCGACACCGACGGCCAGTCCGCCGAGCACGCGTCCCGAACCGAGACCGTCGGCCGGGATCGAGATGATCGCCCAGATCACCGCGCCCATCCCGACGATCGAGAACAGCGCGCCGGCCGGGTCGACGGCCCGAGCCGGTCCCCGGGACTCCGGGATCAGCGCGATCGACCCGATGATCGCGGCCACGGCGATCGGCACGTTGATCAGGAAGATCGAGCCCCACCAGAAGTGCTCGAGCAGGACGCCGCCGATCGTCGGACCGGCGACCACGCCGACCATCGCGACGGTCGACCATGCGGCCATCGCCTTGCGCTGCTCCTCGGGCGGGAACACGGTGAACAGCAACGACAACGTGCTCGGCATCAGCAGCGAGCCGCCGACGCCCATCAGCCCGCGGCAGGCGATCAACTGCCAGGGCGTGGTCGCCAGCGTGGCCAGCAGCGACGCCAGGCCGAACAGCACCAGCCCGATCAGGAGCATCCGTCGCCGGCCGAACCGGTCGGACAGACTTCCGGCGGTCAGCAGCAGACCGGCGAACGCCAGGATGTAGGCGTCGATGATCCACTGCACGTCGGCCGGGGTGGCGGACAGGTCGCGCATCAACGACGGGATGGCCAGGTTGAGCACGGTGTTGTCGACCACCAGCACCATCACGCTCAGGCACAGAATCAGCAGGATCCACCAGCGCCGCGGGTGCCCGGCCTGGCTCGACTCGAACGATGTACCCTCCGGGCTCGGAGTGCACCCTGGTCATTCGCCGCTGCGGCAGTCGGGCTGCGGCAAGGCCGACACGGATGTCGCTGTCGCTCATCCCGGCGCATCGGGCCGCGACCACCGTCATCGCGGCCGTGGTCGCGGCGTGCCTGTGTGGGACAGCGCGAAGCGTGTGATCTCCGGGGTCGCGTGCTCGACGCTGAACTGCCAGTAGGCTCGGCCCAGCGAGCCGATGACTCGGGTGGAGATCGGGCCACAGCGTTTCGAGATCGTCGTGCCGCCGGTGTTGTTTGCCAGTTGCGCCGCGGCGCCGGCATTGATGACGATGTGATCGAGGCTCTCGGAGGACTCGTCGGAAGTTCGTAGCGAGACGGCGAATCCTTCGGTACCGGGCCAGAAGTGGTCTTCGCGGTTGGGGCTGATGTTGAAAATCATGGCAAGCTTCGGCGAGAGCGCCAAGTAGGCGTTCTGATACTCGCAGGCTTCGGTGGTTGCAAGGCCCGGAACCGAGCCGTGCGCCGCACAGCGTGTCGTCGACGTTGGCGCCGAGGTACCACGACGGCGCCATGGTGGCGAACACTGCGGTGGTGGCCGCGGTGCACTGGATCTTCCAACCGATCCGATGATCGCGATCTGGTCTTTGCCGAAGCGTTCGAACACGTGCTGCAGGAGCTTCAGCCGTTGCAGGCGGATCGGCTCATTCAGTGGCCCTGTCGGGCCCGTGGTGGAGTCGGCCGGCCTGAGGAGCTCGACGGTGGTGGAGGCCACGACGGCGCCGGTCTTGTCCGGGATCTGGTTGTTTCCGGCCACCGTCGTGGCGCCGTGGTTGCGGAGCAGCTTGGTGCGGTGGTTGTCGACGAGGTCGTCGCCGGTCACCTGGTATACGGGCTTGGAGCGCGAGCGATGCGGCTGGCGCGATGCCTTTGCCAGCGGCGCCGCAGAAGTGGATCTTGGCGCGGGTGGTCAGTCGAGTCGGCACAGTCGGTTCCCTCGTAGCGTGCAGGTTGATGTAGGTGTCGAGGTCGCTGGTGGTGCCAGCCAAGCTCCGCGCCTGCGCCCTTGATGTTCAGTAGTCGTCTGGATACGCTGAGTACTGTCGCCCGAGCTCGGGAGAAGAGTTGGGCGATCCGCCTGTGCGGATGTGGGTGGGGTCGTGTATCTAGGCGCACCCCTTGACAGGTTAATTAGCTAAGTTAAAATTTTGTGAGACAATTCCGACAGTGGGCAATGATTGCCATTGCGGATATAGCTGAGCTGATCCATCCGACTAGTCGCAAGAGCCACGTTGAGCCGTCGCATGTGCGTACTAACGGTCTTCTAGTATCTGCCCGATCAAATTCATCTGTTGTGGTGCAACAAACATGCTTCCGGCGGCTACTTCCGTATGAATTCATGTGGGGCTGCCACAGGATTTCGTCCACCCTTCTCTTTCACGGGTGGTCGTAACGAATAGGAGCTACGTTAAGTGACTCTAGTGAAAGAGTTGGAGTCAGTCGAGTCTTCAAAGCTTCGAGGTCGGGCAGCTCGTGCCATCCTAGACGTCCTAGCCGGACTACCGGAGGCTGCACAGTCGGCGCGTTGGGGACTAAGTGAGGCAGCGCGACGCACACCCGTCGCATTGGCGCTGGCGGTTCTATCGGCCCTAGTATTGGCGCTGACACCAGCGGCGCAAGTGCAGGCAGTCGCATGGTTAATCCGCGACGCCGAAACATTCTCAACCGCCGCAGTTCCGTTGGTGCTGTTGATCCTGTTGGTGGGCACAGGGCAGGTGCTTGCCACTGTGGATATGTTCACTCGGCAGCGTGCCGGCATTCGGTTGCAACGGACGCTTCAAGATAGTCTCGTCCACAGCCTGGCGCGGATGTCTCCAGAGGACATGGCCGACAGCTCGGTGAGCGCTGACGTGCAAGTAGGACGCGATTCCTTACAGGACCTAGGACGACTTCCATGGTCAGTCATTAGCTCGCTCGCTTCTTTGGTAACTTTTGTGGCCCTTTTCGTGTCTGTATGGTTCATCGCGCCCCGTGCCGCGATCGTGATCGTGCTGTCGTTACTGCCAAGCGTGGTCCTATTTTCATGGGCTCAGACCCGCCAGACGAAAGCATTCGGTGCGGTTGGTGGCCACTTGAGGCGCACGACGTACCTGATCGAGCAGTTAGCCCAGCAGCGTTCCGGCACTGAGATCGCGACATTCGGATCTGGCGGGCGCCTGGCTCGGCAGATTACCCAGAGTCAGCGCCGCGCTGATCAACTTCTGGATCGGCTGTTGGCGCAGTTGATCCACGGCTTTCTTGGCGGCGGAGTCGTGGGTGCAGCGCTCCTGGGTATCGCATTGTCGATGATTGTCTTCAGCGGCGCCGGTGGTGCGGGGATTGCTGCAGGCGTGCTAGGAGTGCTGGCAGGGATTGAAGCAACACGGGGTGCGGGATTCGCCATCGGGGAAGTTCTCTCGGCTACGCCGAGGGTAAAGATATTCCGGCGAGTGACTTCTTCAGCAGACAGGCCTGTCGACGCAGCGATCGTTGGTCGAGTCGAATCACTGGAGGCGCGTAACGTATCGGTTCGATATCCTGGGGCAAAAGCGCCTTCACTAGAATCGGCCACCATTGCTGTTCGCCGCGGCGAGGCAATCGCCTTAGTGGGTGCCAACGGAGCGGGAAAAACCACCCTCGTCCGCGCCCTTCTCGGCATAGTCGCGACCGCCGGTGGCGAAGTCCTCCTCGATGGACGGCTGGCCAGCGATCTGGCTTTGTCTGCGCGACTGGCCCACTTCGGATTGATGACCCAAGAGTTCGGCCGCTACGAACTTTCGATCCGAGACGCGGTCACCCTCGGCACACCAGATGGGGTCGAGGTGACAGAGGAAGACATCTGGCGTGCCCTCGCGGTGGCACGTATGGATAAATTCGTCCGGAACCTTGATGAAGGACTGGACACGCAGATCGGCGAACAGTTCGGCGGCATTGGCCTGTCGGGAGGCCAATGGCAACGGATCGCCTTGGCTAGAATCGCTGTCCGTGGGGCGGGCGTATGGATCCTCGACGAGCCGACATCGGCTGTCGACGCCGAAGCGGAACGAGACATCTTCCAGGAACTCCTTCAATCGCGCCGTGATCGCATCACCATCGTCGTCTCCCATCGCGCGTGGACCCTACGAGGTATGGACCGGATCTACGTGATCGACAACGCAAGGATTGTTCAGTGCGGCACTTACGAAGACCTTGTGACGAGGGAAGGACGTTTCCGCGAACTATTTTCGGATCAGTAAGACGGCAGATGGCGGGCTGCTAGGGGAAATCTGCGCTGGGTCTGCATCGGGATGTCGGACCGAGGTCTCACCGCCGGGACTTGCTCAGGCAGGACGATGCCTGCCAAACCTCTGCGGCTTCAATCCGCACCTCGCATAGGTCTGTCGGGTCCTCAAAGTGTTCAACCGGAAAATGCCGAACCGATAAGCGTACGAGTAGTTGACAATCGAGAAACCGATTCGATAGTTTTGAACCATAAACCAATTTGTCGACTGGGGAAATGATCTCCGTCGTACACAAAGGAGTTTAAACAATGGACAAATCACGCGACAACAGTTCCGACCTGGCAGCGGCTTCCATGCAGCCGGCCCTCAGTACCACCGAGGAGGCCGACTTCGAACTCTTTGGCTCGCTCGAGGAATTGACTCTGTCTGGTGGAGGCATGGCCGCAGACGGCTTCAACGGCGCCCGCCTCAGCTGCTGACGGCTTCTCGGCGTCAGACTGCCATGCAGACAGAGGAGAGGCTAGCGGGCCCGAAGGCTATCAAGAAGCAAGCGGGTGTGGTCGTCATAACCGATGAAGTAACTGGGGTCGGTCTGCTTAGTGACACGGTCCATTGTGTGACAGCACGCTTGAACCCAGCAGCGGTTGCCGCTTGGATCGCCTTCGATGAAGGAAGCCTCGATGCCGCCGTTGCAAAGTATTCAAGGGATCTCAAGATCCCAGATGACGAAGCCTCGAATCAGCTAACGCGCGTATTCAAGAAAATGCGTACTAACGGCTGGATCGATTTCGACGAACCAGTGTAGTCGGCGTACACGTCCAAGGGCGCGATCAGATCGTGTAGGACCTGCGGTCATCACCGTCTTGGGGTATTGCCTCTTGTGCGGCGAGATACGACGCATGCTATCGCCGCATATTCATGAAGATCCGGTGAGACATCGTCTCAGGCTGAGAGGCGGACACGAGTCGTCCGCCTCTCAGCCTCCTCAATAGGGTCAACTGCCGAGACGGAGGTCGAGCGTGCAGCATGGTTGAGAAACGGCAGATAAACGTTGATGGTGCGCAGTTGTCGGTTCTTGAATTTCGCTCCTCCGGGCGCATTTCTTTAATCAATCCGGAAACGCTGATGGTGGTTGTTCTGTCCCCAACCGCAACATTGGCGTGGGGTGCAATCTTGGTTGGATCGCACTCTCGCGATGACAGCCACCTTCTGAAAGCCCTGTGTAAGCGACGGGTGTTGACGGACTGGGAATCCAGCAATGAAACTGACGCGAAGACAGTTGAGAAACGCAAGCCGACCATAGCGTCCTCTGTGGCAAAGAAGGGTCGGTTGTGGCGCTTGAGCCCGGCCCGGCAACACGGCCTCGCCTTCACGGGTATAGAATGTGAACGCATTTATGCGCATAGAACTCGTGAGTATATTCGCGCCCTCAAGGTCGGAAAGCGCACAGGCAACCATCTAGTTCGCGGCGGACGCTTGTCAGATATATCCCATATCACATGGCCGACCGAAGCCAAGGACTGCGACGCAAGACATCAGAGTATTCCGTCGTGTGGCATCGACGATTCGACGAAAGTGCGGTTCATGCTTCGTCTGCTCTGTGGGCCGATGAATTGCCTTCAAGAGTCCGTTGCCGTCGCTACGGCATTGCGAAGCCTTGGACATGACGCGACGGTTTTCATCGGACACGAGAAGACCAATCTAGGTGCAGCCACGCCCCTGCACGCTTGGGCACAGCTTGATGGTTTTCCAGTCAACGAAGGCGCCGACTTCTCGTCTCTTTACAGTGAGGTTGCAACAATCGTGCCAATCCAATCGGTTGTGGGATGACATTCAGCGGAGTTCACGCCGAAGAGACGCACATTCTGCCCAAGCTTGCAAGTTCCATTCAGCTGCAGGGGCTAACTTCTGGATTACTGATAGGCGCCGCCGGAAACCACAGCGCGCCGCTGGAGTCCGTGGCACGGAGCTTGCTAAGTGGCGAAGTCGACTGTTCGCCCTTCGGCACCTACATGGTCGTGGACGAGGCGCGCGGTCGAGCCGTCATCCAGAGGGGAAGCGCGTCAAACATTCCGATATATATCACTGACCGACAGACGTCCGAATTCTCTGTGTCTCACAGTGCCCGGACTGTCCGACGATCCGGCGTTAATGCACTCGCCCTTAAATGCTATTTGGCGGACCAGTACCTACCAGTGGGGGGCGGTCTCTACAACGACGGCTTGAGACTTGCGCCGGGAGACATGTGGGAGTTTGATCGGGCAAAGGTGGCGTATCGCCCCGCACGCAAAGCGATAACGGGCTCGTCAACCGACGAGTACACTGACTCGTCGCTAGATGCCCTATATGAAGGTGTTCTCGAAGACGTACATGGACACCAGAATGTTTCAGTACTATTCAGTGGCGGCCTTGACTCGAGTGCGATTGCCTGGGCGTTAGCTAAAGCCGGCGTCGAAACACATCTCTTGTATATGGACTTCACGTCGACAGCGCCGCTGCTGAAGTCCGAAATGGCACGGGCTGTAGAAATCGCGCGACGGCTCAACCTGCCCTTTCATACCATTCCAGTGCATCTCGGCGACATCGAGCCGAGTGAAGTATTTGGAACAGCTGTGCAGGCTCCGAACAACTTTCTCAGTGCTCCTGGAGTAAGGCAGGCGGCGAAAGTGGCGGTCGAGCTGGGATCGACGGCCCTGTGCATGGGTTCATTCGGCGACACTCTTTGGAATGGTTCTCATCAGGATCCCTTCTACGCTGCATTACGGGCGACTTTGCGCGGGGACTTACCCACCGTCCTGGCCTGGTTGGGCACCCAGCGGAATCTCAGCCAATTGTCGCGACTCCGTGGAATTGCCGACGGGTTTCGTATCGCCAGCCGCCTAGTGGGACGGTCCGAAAGCGAGGTAGTTGGCTCAATCGATAGGAAATGCACGCGTCGAGTGGCCGTGCCAAGGTTGGGAGGAATGTACGCCTACAGCCTTGCCGAAAGACACCTGCGAACCGAACTAGATTCGGTTCACTTGGAGTTTTGGCAGCATGACTTGATGGTAGGCAGTCTGGAACTTCACGATCCCCTCAGACATCCAAGGATCTGGGCGAGCATATGGAATCTACCCGCCGATCGCCGACAGGTCATCATTGGAGCAACAGTCGTCGGCAAGTATGAGTGGCGCCGGCTCCTTAAAGATTACTTTCCTACAACTTGCCACGAAGGGGATCGTGTCGGCTACAAGCAACTGGCCGATGCATACCTCGAAATGTTTGGCGATGAGATTCGGAGCCGGTTTCGCCGATCGACTCTAGCGGACCGCGGCGTGGTCGATGCGAAATTACTCCGGCGTTACGGAAGCAGCGTGGCCGGTTTCCGATCAGCCCATCCGACGGGCATATTGCGGCTCCTGGGGGCGGATTACTGGCTCGAACGAGTGGACAGAATGCGAGTTTCGTGATGGGTTTCGAAGTTGTACGGGGTGCGGCACTCTCCTGGGGTGCGATTGGCCTTTGGTCATCCGCATATCTTGCGGAAACGTTAGGGTCGCGTGAGATACCTGTGCGGGTCGGCGGAGATGATCGCAACCTAGCTGCCCGCGAAGTGTTGCACGGGGAGCTGGCTCCGTACTCATACGTCTTCCAAACGTCCATACTGTTCGGTGCCCCGCGCCTATTGGGTGATCTTTCGCTTCCCCTGGGCGCGCCGTCCCCGGCAGATCTGTTAGAAATCAATTTATGGTACGGGCCATCGGGGAATCACGCACCTCTTCATTTCGATACTAAGGATAACTATTATGTCCAGGTGGCGGGTGAAAAGCGGTTCATTCTCGTAGATCCAGCTAAGACGGACATGCAATTGGCGGATGCTAGCTCACCAGACTGGAGGAAGGGGCGGCTTGATGTGGGGTCTGGAGGAGTCGACGCCGCAGAGATAGTTCTGCATCCTGGCGATGTTCTGCACATGGATCCGTTTATGGGTCACGACGTAACTGCGGTCACAGATTCGATCTCGGTAAATTTTTGGTACAAGGCCCGACTGGACCGCGTCGCCCCGGAAATGGTTTATCGGCTCGCATTCTGGCTCAGCCAGTCCGATGACCCGAAGTCCGAGCTTAACGGGTTCATCCTTCCAAACGAACGCGCCAACGTCGCATCTTTCCTCATCGAAACCGTACAGGAGTATTGCTCTGGCCAGGCTGGGAAGCATGTTCGTGCTGCATCCGATGACTGGCTCGCTGAACTCGAGTGCCTGCTATGCGGCTAGGTCGACTTGACGTTGAACTCGGAGCCGAAGTCCGGGACGCGGTCGCAAATATATCGTCCCGGATTGTCCGTGCGGCGCTGTTCGAAGGCACCAAACTGGGTGCTGACCACACAAAGGTATGTGCGGAAGCTCTCCTGTTATGTCGCTTGACACAGGGGAAGTGGCCAAACGATGGCCGCATGACATTCGTGCGTAACGCCTCTGCCGGCGGATTAGCTAGTTCGGCGTTAGTCGAACGTCTGAACAATGATGCTTGGAGTTGTGGACGTGAGCCAGGGGCCATTGGGGTCGTTCTGGCAACGATACTGCAACGACCGGTTCCTGATCGTGCCGTTGAATCTATGCGGAATTGGTTGGCGGTAGCAGTGCGTGTCCCAGGCGGCAGCGCCTGGGATAACGCTGAGCGCCTCTGGGCAGCCATTCACATGACCGCGAATGATCGGAACCGGATACATCTGCAGCAGGAGATGCGGCGATTGCGGCATGCTTCCTTGCTTGAACTTCTTTCAATCCCGACATCGATTCTCCACCGCAGCCATATGTTCTCATTGACGCACATAATGCTTTACGCGGCTGACTTTGGAGTGGGATCAGCATTGGATCTTTCGCCGCTCGGCGAGGATGTCTCGCGGCTACTTTATGTGTGGCTTGCATCGAGCTTCGTTCGTGCCGACCTTGACCTCACGGTTGAGATCCTACTAGTAATTGCATGCTACGCGCTTCCGTGGCTCGAGCAGGCCGATATCTGCTTGACATTTTGCGTCCAACAATTGCTCAGAACGGGCTCGGTTACGGATCGAGTCAGGAGGCGGCGATGGGCGTGGCCGGAAGGTGGCTGGGAACCCGACTACCACACTACATTCCTGATTGGCATGCTGACGACCTTCGCGTTCCGAAATGAGGGTAGGTCGAATTGGCTTGGCCAGCCGGCGGGAGACAGCGTGCACTGTTGCGCGGGCTATCGACCGGTGGACGAAGTCGGGTTTGCAGTCCTTACATTTTTGGGGGATCTCGACCGGAGTCGCGTTTTGGGTGCAAGATGGCTGTTGGACGTGGGTCGACCCATCGGGCACGCGGATGACTGCTGGACGATGGATTGATTGCCAGCCGACGAGGCTGTGACTTGCCGCGTCGAATGTGGCTGAGGATGGAGGTCTTGTGACTGCCGGTGCGAGTTCAGGTATGGGCGTTACTATTCTGACGAGCCTCGCGGATCTTCCCTTGTACCTTTTTGGCGACAATGAGAACGCGGGGCGCGGAATCAATGGGCGAATACGCCTAGCGAGGCACGTGCTTTCTGAGCTTGCCGCAAGCAGTCGGGTCGAGCGAGTTGCTTGCGTATGCGCCGACGCACGCAGCTGGCCATCCGGACTGCGCGGTATTGAGCCGATTGACATTAGTCACCTTTACACCCTGGACGGGCTGCGAGTTGCCTGGCTAGAGGCTGGGCGACATACAACTTGGAATGGTGGCATGGTCCGGCGATGGTCGGGTGCTGCGTTTCCGACGATCGGAATTGCGCATAGTCTCTCATATCCAGACCAGGGAGGAAATCTCGCGACCTTGGCGCTGGCCTCGCCTGGGGACGCGGTTATTGTTCCGACGCTTGCAGCTAAACGAGTGCTCGATCGGCAGTGGAAGAATCTGCAAGCTCTGGTTCCGGACGCTTTGAATTGTGAGTTCCCGGAACTTCTGGTCGAGCAGTACGACCTGAGGGAACAGAATAGTACTGGTGGTGAGCGGCGTGCTGCGGTCGGCGCCGGTTCGCTCGCCGAGGGCGATGTTGTTCGCATTGCGGTTGTTGGCCGCCTTGAGGCGGGGGACAAAATGGACTGGGCGTCGCTGATCGAAATGCTGGGTCGAGTGGCCCGTCGTGGGCTTCAATTCGAATGCACAGTGATGGGCTACGCCAGCAGTCTCGCGTTACCACGACTACTCGAAGCTGCCTTGGCTCGCTACGGCCTAACGGATCGCGTCAATGTCGTCTCCAATGCGACCGATCTGGAGCGCGACGATTTGCTGAAATCCGCTGACATCTATGTGAATTTGTCGGTAACACAGTCAGAAAGCTTCGGGCTTGGGCTGCTAGAGGCCATGCGAAATGGGTGTGCGGTGGTCGCCTCGGATTGGGGCCCGTACAGGAACGTTATACGCAACGGGATCGACGGCGACTTGGTGCCTGTGTACACGGCTCCGGAGCGCTCGGCCGACATCGCTGTCTGCGCCCTGTCAGGCATTGGTCGGGATTTTCCCAGCACGACTGTGGATTCGACTGTTGATACGGTGATGCTCACAGGACACATTAGTGATTTGATTCTTGATCGGCCGCTTCGATTGCGCCGCCAGGTAGCTGCCCGAGCACGCGCCGCTGCGCTTGACTCAGCACGGCCATTTGCTCAACGGCTCGAGGATCTACTTGTGTCGAAGGCTTCTCCATTTTCGATGGATGTTACTGATGTGCAGGACCCATTCGAGTCGTATCCGAGCCACGCTTTCACTGCGTCTCAAGCGGCGGCTTCGGATGGGGAGTCCCTGTTGCGAGCGGTCGCTCCGCTTTGGTACTCACCCGGCTCCGAGCACCACGAGGGCCTTTCGGCATGGGAGCGAGTGAAGCTGTCACTCGATAAGCTTGTCCCAGACAGTATCTCAGGAGACCGCCTCGGATAGATCAGGCCGTAGCCGAGGGGCCAGTCGAGATCTGCTAGCTCCGACTCCGGTTCCTGGATCCGGCCTCCAGCCAGCTTCGATCATCCGGTGGCAGCGCGTTTCGAGCGGCGGGGTCGGCGGGGGCATGCTGCAAGACTCCAGCGGTCTCCAGGCTGCTACTTCCACTGGCAGTGTCACGGTCTGATGGAGGGCGTTAAGTAGATCTCCCAGGTGCGCGGAGGTGAGTTCGGGGCCTGGGGCTGGCGGTAGTAGGTCCAGGACGTCACCACTTTTGACGAATCCGTCTGTACGAGGCGGGCAATGGAGCTGTGGCTGCGACGTTCCGGGCCTCGACGAGCCAAGAGGTGTTGACTTGGGTCGTTTCCAACTGACTGGCGCTCTCACCGTCGGTGTTGATTCTGGCGATGGCTGCGGCAGCAGGGAGGAAGTACACGGCGTTGCTGTAGTGGAGGATCAACTTTGCTCCGGTGGCGTCGATGCTTCGGTGGCTGCAAGCGGTCTGCAAGATTTGATCAAGGTCGGTGCGCCCGGGCGGCACTCCAGCTGCCGACGGTGGCCGGTCTCGTCCTACTTGCCTGGGACGCGCAGCGAGTTCAGTCAGGTCGACGTCGAACGCGCCTGCCGTATCCTCACCGCAGCGCTGCCCTCGGCAGCCGGTCTCACCAGCGCCCGCGGCCTGACGTCGATCAACGCGGTCCGGCGCCGCCTTGCGCCGTGTCGGTCGATGCCCGCTGCGCAGAAGGTCGAGCAGACCTTCGCGGAGTCCGAGCGTCGACGCGGCCAAGACCGCACGACGCTGCATCGCTCCGGAGCTGGCCAGCGCCGTCGGGGCGTGAGCCTGGACCTCCACCGCTTGACCGAAATCATGCGCCGCGTACGTGAAGTCGTCACTCGCACACTATAGATACACCCGAACGGTGTCCGAGTTCGGGCAGAATGCTGGGCATGGACTCGATCTGGACCCGGCAACGGACTGGCTCCCCCGCCCGGGAGACGCTCAGCCGCGACCAGATCGTCAAGGCGACCATGGAACTGCTCGACACCGAGGGCGTGGCCGGGCTGAGCATGCGCAAGCTGGCTGCCCGCCTGGACTCCGGCGCCACCAGCCTGTACTGGCACGTGCAGACCAAGGACGACCTGATCGATCTGGTCGTCGACGAGGCGTACGGCGAGGTCGACGTACCGGACGCCGAGCTGGCCGGCTGGCGCGCCGGCGCGCTGCTGTTCGCGCACAGCCTGCGGGCCGTCGTCCTGCGGCACGGCTGGTTGCCCGAGGTGATCTACCTGCGCCCGAGCATCGGGCCGAACGCGGTCCGGATGGGCTCCCGCGGTCTGGAACTGTTCACGGCCGCCGGATTCACCGGCCGGGACATCGACTACGCGATGGGCGCGGTGATGTCGTTCGTGTTCGGCAACGCGAACTCACAGGCCGCCTGGGAGGCGTCGGTCCGCCGGTCCGGCCGCTCGGTCGAACAGCAGAACCAGGAGATCCTCGCCGAGGTCGATCAGATCACCGCGATGCACCCGACCATGCACGAGTCGCTCCAGCGGCGTCGCGTGGTCGGCATGGACCAACTGCAGAACGAGTCGTTCGCCTACGGTCTCGACAGCCTGCTGGACGGGCTGGAGGCCAGGCTCACCGCGGCTCGTTGATCCGCTGGGCGCGGGCCGAGGCGTAGAGGCAGACGGCGGCGGCCGTCGCGAGGTTGAGACTCTCGGCGCGGCCGTAGATCGGCACCTTCACCGACCGGTCGACGATCGCGTCGTACCCGTCGGGCAGGCCGTGCGCCTCGTTGCCGAACAGCCACACGGTCGGCTTGGCCAGCGTGCCGTCCTCGATGCACTCGTCGAGGTCGAAGCTGCCGTAGCCGTCGGCGGCCAGCACCTGGATGCCCTGGTCCCGCCAGGCCTTCGCGGCCGCGGGAATGTCGGCGTCCAGCGAGATCGGCAGGTGGAACAGACTGCCCACGCTGGCCCGGACGGCCTTCGGGTTGTGCGGGTCGACCGACTCCCCCGACAGCACGACCGCGTCCGCGCCGGCCGCGTCGGCGGTGCGGATCAGGGTGCCGACGTTGCCCGGGTCACGCACCTGGACGCCGACGGCCACCAGCGACGCCGTACGACGTACTGCTTCATCGAGCGGGACGTCGACCAGCGAGCAGACGGCGACCACGCCCTGGGATGTGACGGTTTCGCTAAGCGCTTCGATGGCGGCTCGGTTCACCTCGAACCAGGGCACGTCGGCGACCGTCGCCAAATCCCGCAGATCGCGGTGCCGGGTGGCGACGTCGGGTTCGGCGTACACCTCGACGACTCGCATCCGGTGCTCGAGGGCTTCCCGGACGGCCTGGGGGCCCTCGACCAGGAAGCGGCCGGTCTTGCGCCGGAACGCACGAGTGGCGAGCCTGCGGGCCTGCTTGATCCGCACAGACTGCGCGGTCAACAGACCCGGGCTCGCCACTGGAGGTGCTACGGAGTCGCCGGTCAGGCGGCGGCGTCGCTCTTGGCGTTCACGTCGGCCGGCAGCGCGGCCTTCGCGACCGCGACGAGCGCGGAGAACGCGGGAGCGTCGTTCACGGCCAGGTCGGCCAGGATCTTGCGGTCGACCTCGACCTCGGCCAGCCGCAGCCCCTGGATGAACCGGTTGTAGGTCAGGCCCTCCGCGCGGGTCGCAGCGTTGATGCGCTGGATCCACAGCTTGCGGAAGTCGCCCTTGCGCGCCTTGCGGTCACGGTAGGCGTAGACCAGCGAGTGGGTGACCTGCTCCTTGGCCTTGCGGTACAGCCGCGAGCGCTGACCGCGGTAGCCGCTGGCCTGCTCGAGTACGACCCGGCGCTTCTTGTGGGCGTTGACTGCCCGCTTCACGCGTGCCATGAGGTGTTACTCCTTGTATTTCTGCGCCGGAGAAGTCGATCCACTCGGCGGGATGTTCGGGGGTGGGGAAGCCTTGGGTCAGCGACCGAGCAGCTTGTTGACCTTCTTGACGTGAGACGGCGCCACGTCGGTGGTGCCGGCCAGACGCCGGGTCCGGCGGCTCGACTTCACCTCGAGCAGGTGACGACGGCCGGTGCGCTCGCGGCGCAGCTTGCCCGAACCGGTGATCCGGACGCGCTTCTTCATCCCCGAGTGGGTCTTCATCTTCGGCATGGCAGTGTTCTCTCGTTTCTGTTTCGTCGTCTCGATCCGGTGTCCGTGCTCCGGCAGTGACCTCGTGGCGCGGCCGGAGCGACGGATCACTCCGGGTCGAGGTTGTCGGCCGGACCCTTCGGCTTCTTGGTCGCGCCGGCGGCCTTCTCGGCCTCGAACTGCTGGAGCTGCGCGGCCCGCTCGAGGCGCTCGGCCTCTTGCTCGGCCTCGTGCTCGGCCAGCTTCTTGGCCTTCTCGGCTTCCACGTCCACGCGCGCCTCGGACTTCTTCTTGTGCGGTCCGAGCACCATGATCATGTTGCGGCCGTCCTGACGGGGCGAGGACTCGACGAAGCCGAGCTCGCTGACATCCTCGGCCAGCCGCTGCAGCAGCCGGAACCCCAGCTCGGGGCGGGACTGCTCGCGACCACGGAACATGATCGTGATCTTCACCTTGTCACCGGCACGGAGGAAGCGGACGACGTGACCCTTCTTGGTCTCGTAGTCGTGCGGGTCGATCTTCGGCCGCAGCTTCATCTCTTTGATGACGGTGTTGGTCTGGTTCCGGCGTGACTCGCGCGCCTTCTGCGCGGTCTCGTACTTGTACTTGCCGAAATCCATCAGCTTGCAGACCGGCGGGCGGGCCGTGGCCGCAACCTCGACCAGGTCGAGATCGGCTTCCTGTGCCAACCGAAGAGCGTCTTCGATCCGGACGATGCCTACCTGCTCACCGTTCGGTCCGACCAGACGCACCTCGGGAACGCGGATGCGCTCGTTGACGCGCAGTTCAATGGTGATGGGTCCTCCTGGGTTGTTCGTTACTGGTGCCACCTTGCAATCGCCCGGAGATCTCGTCGGGGAACGACAAAGGCCTCCGTGCGATCCACACGAAGGCCCAATTCCCAGATCGACGACCCACCGAAACCCCGAAGGAATCGGTACGCCGTACGCAGCACCCAGACGATCCGGCGGTGAGGCCGGAAAACTCGGTGTGACCGGGACCCGCCGACTGTTCATCGACTGGGTGGGAGGTGGCCCTCCGCTTAGACTCGAACCGTTGGCGTCCCTCGAGTATTCCGCTCAGGGGTCACCTTCGGACCGGGTCGGTCGCCATGCAACAGTAGCAGCATGACCGACCCGATCTCCACTTCACCCGAATCAGCCATCGACACCCCCGTCGCGGAGCAGTCCCGGGTGGACCCGATGTCCACCGTCTCCCGCGACATCGCCGAGGTGCCGAGCGTGGAGATCATCTCGACCGCCGCCCTGCACCTGATGAGCGCCGCCGCCGTCAACCTCGGCCTGGCCGAGGACCTGCCCGACCACCAGGACCTGGACGAGGCCCGCTCGCTGATCGACGCGCTGGCCGGCCTGCTCGACGCCGCCGCCCCCAGCCTGGGCCACCACCACGCCGCTCCCCTGCGCGACGGCCTGCGCTCCCTGCAGCTCGCCTTCAAGGAAGCCTCCACCATCCCCGACGAGCCCGGCGCGGGCCCCGGCGAGAAGTACACCGGCGAGGTCCACCCGAAGGCGTCCCGCCGCCGCTGACGCCGTCTGCCGCGCCCTGACCGACCACGAACAGCAGCCCCGGCCGGAATCGGCCGGGGCTGCTGTTGTACGGCGTACTAGCCCTTGACCGCGCCTTCCTCGACGCCCTTGAAGAAGAAGCGCTGCAGGGTGGCGAAGACGATCACGATCGGGATGAAGGCGATCATCGTGCCGGCGGCGATCAGGCGGGGGTTGTTGGTGAAGGTGCCGGACAGGTACTGCAGGCCGACGGTGAGCGTGTACTTCTCGGGGTCGGTGAGCACGATCAGCGGCCACAGGAAGTCGTCCCAGGCACCGATGAAGGCGAAGATCGCGACCACGCTGATCGTGCCGCGCACGCTCGGCAGCGCGATGTAGCGGAAGCGTTGCCACACGTTCGCGCCGTCGACGATCGCGGCCTGGTCGACCTCGATCGGCAGGGAGCGGAACGCGTTGTACATCAGCAGCACGTTCAGCGCGCCGATCATGCCGGGCAGCGCGACGCCGAACAACGTGTTGGCCAGACCGAACTCCCGCACCGTCACGTACTGGGAGATGATCGTCACCTCACCCGGCAGCACCAGCGTCGCCAGGAACAGGCCGAGCACGAGCTTGCGGCCCTTGAACTGCAGCCGCGACAGCGCGAAGCCGGCCAGCGACGACCCGATGATGTTGCCGCCGACAACCAGTACGGCGACCTGCAGCGAGTTGCGCATGTAGTCCCAGACCGGGATGGTGTCGGCCACCGCGCCGTAGTGATCCAGCGTCGGCTGGGACGGCAGCAGCCGCGGGATCCGTGTGTAGATGTCCTCGCCGGACCCCTTCAGCGACGTCGACAGCTGCCACAGGAACGGCCCGATCGTGATCAGCAGCACGAACACGAGCAGGACGTAGCGCACCGCCTTCTCGGCCGGCGACATCGAGTTGAAGCTGAACGTGCCGCGCTTGCGCTTGCGGACCGGCGTACCGGGGTCGTCCGGTACGGCGACCGGCCGCGCGGGATTCGTCACGACACTCATGCGTCGGCCGCCTTCCGGTTCAGTCGCGCCAGGGCGAGCATCGGGACGACCGTGACGAAGAACAGCACGATCGACAGCGCCGAGGCGTAACCGAGGTTGCCCTCGAAGCCCTGGCTGTACTGCTGGATCAGCATCACCACCGACGAGTCGCGGCCGCCGGGACCACCGTTGCCGCCGCTGAGGATGAACAGCTCGGAGAAGACCCGCAGGGCCGAGACCGAGATCAGGATGGCGATCAGGATCATCGTGCCCCGGACGCCGGGGATGGTGATGTTCGTGAACCGCCGGAACGCGCTGGCCCCGTCGACCGCGGCCGCCTCGTGCAGCTCACGGCCGACGTTCCCGAGCGCGGCCAGGTAGATGATCATGTAGTAGCCCAGGCCCTTCCAGATGGTCAGGCTGATCGCGCTGAACAGCAGCAACCACTGGTCGGACAGGAACGGCAACGGCCCGGAGATCACGCCGAGCTTCTCGGCCATGCCGTTGACCAGGCCGCGGTCGTCGAGGATCCACTGCCAGATCAGCGCGACGACGACCGCGGAGGCCACCACCGGGGTGTAGAAGGCGGTCCGGAAGAACGTGATCCCGGGCAGCTTCTTCTCGACCAGCACCGCCAGCGCCAACGGCACGATCGTCAGGAACGGCAGGCAGACGATCATGTAGATCACGCTGTTCAGCAACGCGTAGCGCAGCTGCTCGTCGTGCAGCAGGGCCTCGAAGTTCTTCAGCCCGACGAAGGTCCCGCCGCCGATCGGCTTGGCGTTGGTGAACGACAGGATCACGGTGTTGATCGACGGCCACAGGTTGAACACCAGCAACCAGGCGAGCGCCGGGACGACCAGCACCCAGGGGGAGAACCACCGGTGGTAGCGCATCGCGTTACTGGGCCAGCAGCTGGTCGGCCTTGGCCACCGCGGCGTCCAGGGCCTGCTGCGAGCTGACCTTGCCGGCGATCGCCAGTGAGATCTGCTGCTTGATGAAGGCGTCGGTCGCACCGCTGATCACGGCCGGCTTGAGCGACTTGGCCTTGGCCAGCGACTCGAACGCGAGCACCTTCGCGTCACTCTCCGGCGTTCCGTCGCTCTTGGAGAAGTAAGGGTCGCTCGCGGACGCCTTGGTGGAGGGGAAGATGTTCACGACCTTGGCGAACGCGGCCTGGTTCTCGGCGTTGGTGACGAACTTGGCCAGCGCGATCGCGGCGGCCTGGTTCTTCGACTTCGCCGACACCGACAGCCCCTGCACGTACAGCGGCGGGGTGTCCAGCGCCGGCGACGGCACGACCTTGCCCTTCAGCGACGGGTTGTCCTTCTGGAAGTCGACGATGGCGTTGCCGCCACCGGTCGTCCAGGCGACCTTGCCCTGGGTGAACAGCTTGCTGTTGCCCAGGTACTCCTGGGTCAGGATGTCGCGCGGCAGGTAGCCGTTCTTGTAGGCGTCGCGGTACTTGTCCAGCAGCGCGACGGCCTCGGGGGTGTTGAAGGTGAACTTCTTGCCGTCGTCGCTGAGGATCTTCACGCCGGCGTTGGTGAAGTCCTCGATGCCCGGCAGCCGGCTCATCAGGTACTCGCGGCCGTTCGACTTGTCGTGCATCACCTTGGCGGCGGCGAACAGCTCGTCGAAGGTCTTCGGCGGGTTCTTGGCGTCCAGGCCGACCGCGGCGAACTTGGTCGCGTTCCAGTAGTCGATGTCGGTGTTCAGGTACCAGGGGTAGCCGAACGTGCCGTTCAGCCCCTGGTACTGGTACGCCGCGACGCCGCCCTCGACGTAGTCGGTCTTCACCGCCGGGTCGGCGGTGGCGACGTCGAGCAGCAGGTTCTGCTTGGCCAGCGGGAGCGCGAACTCCGGCGGCAGGTTGGTCACGTCGGGCAGCTGACCGGCCGAGGCCTGGCTGAGCACCTTCTTGTCGTACCCGTCGCCCGGCTGGTCCAGCCAGGTCACCTTGGTGCCCGGGTACTTGGCCTCGAAGGCCTTGATCACGCCCTCGACGTACGAGGTGAACTTCGGCTTCAGCGCCCAGGTCTGGAAGCTGACCTCACCGGTCACCTTCGCGTTCGCGTCGACGGTCGGCTGCGCGCCGGACGAGGACTCCTCGGACGATCCGAGACCGCAGCCGGCCAGGGTGAGGGCCGCGACGGCAAGAGCCGCCACCGGGGTCAATCGACGACTACGCATGGAATTCTCCTGAAGTGATAAACCGGTATAGCTCCTGCACTATCCACATCGTAGAATCCGCTGTCAAGGGTGGGACCGACCAGGAGGTGGCCGATGGCCAGACCGACGATCGCGGACATCGCGGACCGCGCGGGCGTGTCCAAGGGCGCGGTGTCGTTCGCGCTGAACGGGCGGCCCGGGGTGAGCGACGCCACCCGGGCGCGGATCCTCGCGATCGCCGAGCAGCTCAGCTGGCGGCCACACAGCGCCGCGCGTGCGCTCGGTGCGTCCCGGGTCGACTCGGTCGGGCTGGTGATCGCCCGGCCCGCTCGCACCCTCGGCGTGGAGCCGTTCTTCGCGCATCTGGTGTCCGGGCTGCAGTCGGGGTTGTCGGCGCACTCGATCTCGCTGCAGCTGCTGATCGTCGAGGACACCGAGGCCGAGATCGAGGTCTACCACCGCTGGCACTCCGAACACCGGGTGGACGGCGTGATCCTGGTCGACCTCACGGTGCGCGACCCCCGGATCGACGAGCTCAAAGCGCTCGAGCTGCCGGCGGTGGTGATCGGCGGGCGGGGCGGCAAGGGCGCCCTGCCGTCGGTGTGGGCGTCCGACCGGGACGCGATGCTGGCGGTCGTGGAGTATCTGGCGGCGCTCGGCCACCGGCGAATCGCCCACGTCGCCGGTACGCCGAACTTCCAGCACACGCAACGGCGGATGCGGGCGCTGCGCGACGCGGCGCCGCGGCTGGGGCTGGTGGACGCACCGTCACTGCCGACGGACTTCAGCGACGCCGAGGGCGCCGCGACGACGCGGAAGCTGCTGTCCCAGGCGGTCCGGCCGACCGCGATCGTGTACGACAGCGACGTGATGGCGGTGGCGGGGCTCGGGGTCGCGATGGAGATGGGCGTCTCGGTGCCGGGCGAGCTGTCGATCGTCGCCTTCGACGACTCGATCCTGACCCAGCTGATGCACCCGGCCCTGACCGCGCTGTCGCGCGACACCTTCGAGTTCGGCCGCCAGGCCGCGGAGGTCCTGCTGGAGGTGATCGCCGAGCCCGGGACGACGATCAACCGGCGAACCGCCGACCCGGTGCTGACGGTCCGGGAATCCACCGCTCCCCCAAGCTGATCCATCGCTCTCCCAAGCTGAGACCGGCTCTCGCGGCCTCCTCCGCCGGCAGCGGCGGGACGTTCCGGCGACGTCACCCGGCGGGACCGCGGCGACCAGCCGGCAGACGCTGTTTGCCTGAGATTCTAAACCGCTTTAGCATCAGCATCATGCTTTCGGATCCCGCCACGCCCCGGTTCGGCGCGAACTACGTCCCGTCGGCCGGCTGGTTCTACAGCTGGCTGGACCACGACCCCGCGGCGGTCCGGCGGGACTTCGCCGACCTGGCCGGGCTCGGGCTCGACCACGTCCGGGTGTTCCCGATCTGGCCGTGGATCCAGCCCAACCGCGGCGTCATCCGCGAGCGCGCGATCGCGGATCTGCTCGACACGATCGACGCCGCCGCGGAGCACGGGCTGACCGTCGCGGTCGATCTGGTCCAGGGGCACCTGTCGAGCTTCGACTTCCTCCCGTCGTGGGCGCTCACCTGGCACAAGGCGAGCCTGTTCGAGGACCCGACCGTGCGCGAAGGCCTGACGGCGTACTGCGAAGCGGTCGCCGCGGCCGTCGCCACCAAGCCGAACGTCTTCGCGATCACCCTCGGCAACGAGGTCAACAACCTCTGGCCGGACAGTACGACGACTCCGGAGACGTCGACCGCCTGGGCGCAGGAGCTGCTGGCCGTGGTGAAGAAGGCCGCGCCGGACGTGCTCGCGCTGCATTCGGTCTTCGACGACGCCTGGTACCGGCCGGACCATCCGTTCAGCCCGGTCGACGTGACGGACCTCGGCGAGTTGAGCACCGTTCACTCGTGGGTGTTCAACGGGGTCTCGCGAGTCGACGGACCGCTCGGCCCGGCGACCCTGACGCACGCCGACTACCTGGTCGAGCTCGCCGCCGCGACTTCGCTGGACCCGGCCCGACCCGTCTGGCTGCAGGAGATCGGCGTACCGGGGCCGGACATCCCGGTGGACCTGCAGGGCGAGTTCACCCGGCGTACGGTCGAGCGGGTCGTGCACAACCCGGCGCTGTGGGGCATCACCTGGTGGTCGTCGCACGACATCGACCGCAAGCTGCTGGACTTCCCGGACCGGGAGTACGACCTCGGCCTGTTCACCGTGGACCACCAGCGCAAGCCGGCCGCGACCGCGCTGGCCGAAGTCATCGCGGAGGTCCGGTCCGGCGGCGTCCACCCGGCCGAAGCGAGCACGCTGACCGCGCCGTACAACCTGCGCACCGACCTGCACCGCCGCGCGGAGATCGCGCCGGGCAGCGACTTCCACCTGCAGTGGGTCGCGGCGCGCGCGCAGGGGCCGGTCCGGATCGTCCTGCCGACCTGACCCACGGCCTTCCGCTCTCCCCCGGCCCGCCGAGCCCATCCGCATCTGCGGCGCGGGTCGCGCATGGCGCACGGCGTGCAGGGCGTGTTGCCCGCATGGCTCGTGTTGCACGCATGACCCGTGGTGCAGTTCGTCCTTGGAGCTCACGTAGCGGTCCATGCCGTTCGGGGTGACGCCGAGATGACCCGCGATCTTCTGCAAGGTGAGGCGCCGATTCCTTTCCCCGCCGCCGGCGGTCTACCGGGGTAGTCACGTTTCCCCCGGAAGGATCGACCATGTCCCTGACCTTCAGCCTCTTCCTGCCGACCGGCTTCGGCGGCGAGCTCGCGGCGTACGACGACCCGGCCGAAGCGCTCGCGGCGGTGACCGGGCTGGCGCAGGCGGCGGAGGAGGCCGGGTTCGCCGCGGTCTACCTGCCGGATCATCTGCAGACCGTGCCGCCGTCCCAGGCGTACCTGTTCGAGTCCTGGAGCTTGCTCACGTTGCTCGCCGCCCGGACCGAACGCATCCGGCTCGGCCACCTGGTCACCGGCAACGGCTACCGCAACCCGGCCCTGCAGGCGAAGGCGGCCTCGACCGTCGACGTACTGTCGAACGGCCGGCTCACCTTCGGGATCGGCGCCGGCTGGTACCAGCGCGACTACGACGCCTTCGGCTATCCGTACGCCGACGGCCCCGAGCGCCTTCGCCAGCTGCGTGAGGCGGTCCAGGTGATCCGGTCCCTGTGGACGAACGACGTCACCACGTTCGACGGCACCTACTACCAACTCGTCGAGGCGGTGAACCAGCCACGCGGCGTCCAGCAGCCGCACATCCCGCTGATGATCGCGGGCGGCGGCGAGAAAATGACGCTCAAGATCGTCGCCGAGTACGCCGACGCCTGCAACCTGATGACCTCACCGGCCGAGGTCGAACGCAAGCTCGAAATCCTGCGCAAGCACTGCGCCACCGTGGGGACCGATTTCGACCACATCCGCCGGACGGTGACCACGGGCTGCCTGATCACCGGCACCGACGAGGAGGCGCAGCGCGCGCTGTCGCCGGAGATGGGCCTGTTCTACCCCGGCGACTTCGGCTCGTACCTGCTGTACGGGACGGCCGACACGGTCCGCCGCCGGATCGCGGCGTACGAACAGGCCGGTGTGCAGGAGCTGGTGATCGGGTTCCACGACGGCCTGGATCCGGAGGCGATCCGCGGCTTCGCCAAGGAGTTCATGAACTGACGGCTAGTCGACCGGGTGGATCCAGCCGAAGCCGCCGTCTTCCAGGCGTACGACCTGGAGGCCGGCGGCAAGGCGCTGTACGTCCTCGGTCTCGATCACACCGGTGGCCGGCCCGGCCACGTCGATGACGATGGCCGCGGCGCCCTCCTGGACGGCGGCGGTGGCGACCAGCTGGGCCTGGGCAGGCATCGGCCGGGCCTCGGGACTCCAGCGGGCCAAGGACTCCGTACTGGTGAAGGCGAGCAGGGCGTTGCGGCCGTCCTGGCCCTGCAGCAGCGCGACAGCCATGTCGGAGGTCTTGTCGTGGGCCAGGCCCTGGTCGTCGTACTCGACCTCGCCGAGCATGGCGACGACCGGGACGAGCAGGCGGGCCGAGGTCAGCGCGTGCAGGATCGCGCCCTGGTCACGCTGGGCCAGCGCCTGGCCGAGGGCTGGGTCGGCCGAGCCGTCGTCGTTGTCGAATCCGGTAAAGGCCAAACGCTTGTCGGGCTGCACGCGTCCATTGTCCCCGGAGCTGTCTTTCAGGGTGGCGTCAGGGCTCTACCCGGCTTGGTTCCGCACACGTCTGTGCGAGCCTGGGTATGTGCCTGACTTCAATGATCTGACGCTGCTGCCGTTCTGTGCGGGTCTCACCCTGCTCGGCCTGATCGGCTCGTGGCTCGCCTGGCGGCGCCGCGGGGCGGCGGCCGGCGTGCGGGGTGTGGCCTGGTCGTTGCTACCGGTCTCGCTCTACCTGACCGGCCTGCTCGAGCTGGTGTGGGACATCGTGCGCTCGACCGTCAGCTGGGTCACGCACCTGATCTTCTCGCCCACCGTCTGGGCAGGTGTCGCGCTGTTCGGCGTCTCGGTCGTGCTGTACGTCGTGTCCGGGATCGCCAAGGGCCGCCGGGCACCGGAGAAGGCAGCCAAGACGAAGCCCACGGCCGCACCCGGTGAGCTGACCAGCACCGGACCGGCCCCCGCCTCGGCCTCCGCCCCAGCGAAGCCCGCCAAGGCCCCGAAGGGCGCCAAGGCGAGCCAGCAGGAGTCGTCGGAGTTCGACGAGATCGAGGACATCCTGAAGCGCCATGGAATCAACTGAGACCACAGTCCCGGACACCCCTGCCCCGCTGACCGTCGACAGCCTGCTGGACCACGTGCAGGCCACCCCGCCGCGGCTCGGCCGGACCCGCCTGATCGGCGTCGACGGCCCCGCCGGCTCCGGCAAGACCACCTTGGCCGACCGTTTCGCCGCGCGTGCGGAGGCGCGCGGCCTACGGTGCCAGGTACTGCACATGGACGACCTGTACGACGGCTGGGACGGCGCCGTGCGCGGCTTCGGCCTGCTGCGCGACCACGTGCTCCAGCGCATCTCCGACGGCCGCGAAGGCCGCTACCGGCGCTACGACTGGATCCAGGGCACCTACGCCGAGCTGCACGTCGTACCGACCACTCTGGACCTGCTGATCGTCGAGGGAGTCACCTCCTGCGACCGCGAGGCCGACCACTGGCAGTCGCTGCGGCTGTGGATCGAGACCAGCAACGAGGTTCGCCTGGACCGCGGCATCGCGCGTGACGGCGAGGCACTGCGCGACCGCTGGCTGGACTGGATGCGCTGGGAGCGCGACCACTTCGCCGTCCAGCGCACCCGCGACCGGGCGCACGTGGTCGTCGACGGCAACCCGTCGGTCCCGCACGACCCCGAGACCGAGATCGTCACCAAGTCCGTCCACCTCGACCACGACTCGGCCGCGTCCTGAGCGACTGTGAGCAACCCGTCGGCGCGACGCCCTCGGGCAACGCGCTCCGGTGGGTGAGGATGGGCGCATGAGCGTATTGCCATCAGGGGAGCAGTGGACCATTCGCGCCGGTGCGTACGCCGGCACCGTGGTGAGCGTCGGCGGCGGACTGCGCGGTCTCGCGTACGGCGACCGCCAGGTGCTCGTCGGCTACGGCGAGACCGAGGCGGCGCACGCCGGGATCGGCCAGCACCTGATCCCCTGGCCGAACCGGATCACCGACGGCAAGTACACCTTCCAGGGCGCCGAGCAGCAGCTCCCGCTCAGTGAGGCGGCCCGGTCGAACGCGATCCACGGCCTGACCCGCTGGGCGAACTGGGAGCGCGTCGACGACGGGCTGGACGAGTCGCTGGTCGAGGTGGCGTACCGGCTGCACGGCCAGCCCGGGTATCCGCACCAGCTCGACCTGACCCTCACCTACCGGCTCGACGGGGACACCGGCCTCACCGTCACCGCGTCGGCGACGAACGTGGGCGCGAGCGCGGCGCCGTACGGGTACGGCACGCATCCGTATCTGACGGTCGGGCGGCAAATCGACGAGTGCGAGCTGGAGTTCCGGGCCGAGCAGTGGCTGGAGGTCACGCCGGACCGGATGACCCCGGTGGGTCTGAAGCCGGTCGCCGGATCCGACTTCGACTTCGCGACCGCGCGGCGGATCGGCGCGCTCGACATCGACAACGCGTTCACCGGGCTGCCGGCGAACTGGGTGGTCACGCTGACCGACCCGGACAGCGGCGACCGCGCCGTACTGAGCGGCGACACCCGGTGGATGCAGCTCTACACCGGCAGCGCGATCGGCCGGGTCGGCCTGGCCGTCGAGCCGATGACCTGCCCGCCGGACAGCTTCGTCACCGGCGAGGACCTGGTCGTGCTCGAGCCGGGCGACCAGCACAGTACGACGTTCAGGGTGAGCGTCTGACCCTCAGACCGACTGGGCCCCGGCTCCGTGGGCCCGGGCGACGGCGGCGAGCTGCTTGGCCGCCGCCGACGCCCGGGCGCCTTCGGAGGCCTGGATCGCGAGGATGCCGAGCCGGTTGCCGTCGGTGTCGAACATCTGCAGCCACGGATCGCCCGGCGTGAACCGCAGCACCTTCACGTCGGTCCACGGGTACGAGTACGACTTGAAGACGTTGCGGACCCGCAGGCCGTCGGCGTACGCCGTGACGCGGACCGTGGCCATCCGGTAGAGCAGGTACAGCACGGTGCCGAAGAAGGCGATCAGCGTGAGTCGCTGGAACAGCGTGAACGTCGCCCGCGACTCGTCCGGCAGCCGGAACCAGATCACCCCGAAGACCGCCACCATCGACGCGGCCATCACCGCCGTCACCGCCGCGATGATCCGCGGGTGGAAGGTGAACAGCGGGGTGACACCGGTCACGAGCGACTCCGGGGTGGCCATGTCCTAGATCCGGGCGGCGTGGATGTCGGTGGTCAGGATCGCCCGGGCGCCGACGTCCCAGAGCTGGTCCATGATCTTTTGTGCGTCGGCCCGGAGCACCATCACGCGGACGGCGACCCAGCCTTCCCGATGCAACGGCGACACCGTCGGCGACTCCAGGCCCGGGGTGAGCGCGTTCGCGGCCTCCACCGACTCGGCCCGGATGTCGTAGTCCATCATCACGTAGTTGCGCGCGACCAGGACGCCCTGCAGACGCCGGACGAGCTGCTCGAGGCCCGGCGGCTGGTCGACGCCGTGCCGGGTGATCAGCACCGCCTCGGAGGTCAGGATCGGCTCGCCGAACACCTCGAGCCCGGCCTGGCGCAGCGTCGTACCGGTCTCGACGACGTCGGCGATCACGTCCGCGACGCCCAGCTGGACCGCGGACTCGACCGCGCCGTCCAGCTTCACCACGGACGCCTCGACGCCGTTCTCGGCTAGGTGGTCGGACAGGATCCCGGCGAACGACGTGGCGATCCGCTTGCCGGCCAGGTCCTTCACGGAGTTCGCCACTCCCGGCCGGCCGGCGAACCGGAACGTCGACCCGCCGAAGCCGAGCTCCATCACGATGTCGGCGTCGGCGTGCGAGTCGAGCACCAGGTCACGGCCGGAGATGCCGACGTCGAGCGTGCCCTCCCCGACGTACACGGCGATGTCGCGGGGGCGCAGGTAGTAGAACTCGACCTCGTTCGCGGTGTCGGTCAGCGCGAGGTCCTTGGTGGTCCGGCGCTGCTTGTAGCCCGCCTCGGTCAGGATGGCGGTGGCGGCCTCGCTCAGCGAGCCCTTGTTCGGTACTGCGACGCGCAGCATGGGTCTGTGGCCTTTCGGAAGAGGTGGTCCCGGACTCCGTAAGTGGCTCCTACAGATGTCGGTACACGTCGTCGAGGTCCAGGCCGAGCGCGTGCATCATCACCTGCGCGTGGTAGAGCAGCTGGCTGAGCTCCTCGGCGGCCCGGTCCTTGCTCTCGTGCTCGGCGGCCATCCAGGACTCGGCGGCCTCCTCGACCAGCTTCTTGCCGATCGCGTGCACGCCGGCGTCCAGCGCGGCCACGGTGCCGGAGCCCTCCGGCCGGGTCAGCGCCCTCTCGCCGATCTCGGCGAACAGTTCCTCAAACGTCTTCATCGCGCGCCCAGCCTAGAGGTCGTCGCCGGCGGGCCGTTCAACAGGTCTCGTCCTGCGGGACGGCGGGGCGGTGGCGGTCAGGTCGATTCGGGGTCGTACGGCGCGCGCCGGCCGGCCGGCAGCCGTTGCACGGTGGGCTCCATCATGTCCGTCGAGGACGCGACCGGCTTGTCGTCGTAGTCGTCGTCCATGCCCTCGAGCAGGTGCTTGCGGACGAAGCTGCGCGGGTTGAGGTCGCGCACGTCGAGGTCGGCGAACTCCGGGCCGAGCTCGTTGCGCAGGTCGTTCTGCGCGTTGTTGACCATCTGGCGGACCTGGCGCAGCAGCCGGCCCGCCGTCCGGGCGAACTCCGGCAGCCGGTCCGGGCCGAACAGCAGCACGGCGACGATGGCGATCACGACGAGCTCGAGCGGCCCGATGCCGAACATGTCCCCACCTTCTCCGGTCGTTCCCCAGTCCGCAGACAGGGTAGCCCGCCGCCGGTTGCCGTGGCGGGCGGGTCAGCCTGGTCTCGGCGGACACCCGCCGACTTTCCTTCCCCGATTCCGGCCGGCCGACTCCTGGACACCCGGACGAGTTCTGCCGGTCAGCCGGTTTGCTGGCCCAGGGTGATCGTGGCCTGCCGGGCCTTGCCCGCGCGTTGGTAGTCGAGCCGGACACTCTCGCCCGGCCGGTGGGTGCGGATCGCGACGATCAGCGCCTCGGCGCTGTCCACCGGCTGGCTGTTGATCGAGGTGACCACGTCACCGGTGCGCAGCCCGGCCCGCGACGCCGGCGAGCCGGCCGTCACGTCGGTCACCCGCGCACCGCCCTCGAACCGCATGTCTACGTTCGCCCCGATCACCGGGTACGACGCCTTGCCGCTGGCGATCAGCTGCTGCGCGGTCCGCCGGGCCTGATCGATCGGGATCGCGAACCCCAGCCCGATGTTGCCGCTGCCGCCCTCCTCGGCGCCGCGCACGGTGGCGATCGCGGAGTTCACGCCGATCACCCGCGCGTTCATGTCGACCAGCGGGCCGCCGGAGTTGCCCGGGTTGATCGCGGCGTCGGTCTGCAACGCGTTGATGTAGGAGATCTCGCCCTCGCCGCCGGCGGTGACCGGGCGGTTCTTGGCCGAGACGATGCCGGAGGTGACGGTGCCGGCCAGGCCGAGCGGCGAACCGATCGCGACCACGTCCTGCCCGACGATGGCCAGGTCGGATCGGCCGAACTGGACCGCCGGCGCGTCGATCCCGACCACCTGCACGACCGCCAGGTCGTACGCCGGGGAGCGGCCGACCAGGCGGGCGGTCGCGGACTTGCCCTTCTGGGTGACGACCTGGATCGAGCCGCCGTTGGCCGCGGCGGACACGACGTGGTTGTTGGTCAGGATGTGCCCGGAGCTGTCGATCACGAAGCCCGAACCGGTCGCGTTGCTGTCGTCGGCGCCCTCGACCTTGAGCTGGACGACGCTCGGCAGCAGGGTCTGGGCGACGGCGGAGACACTGCCGCTGCGGATCTTCGGGTCGGCGCCGTTGCCGATCGCCGGACCGGGCTCCTCGGTGATCGGGTCCGGGCGGTCCAGCGCGACCACGGTCGCCGCGGCCCCCGCACCGGCGATCAGCGCGACGATCAGCGACACGAGCGCCGCGATCAGGATCGTCCGGTTCCCGCCGGTCTTCGGCGGCGGCGCCGGGGTGTAGGCCCGGGCCTGCTGCTGGTGCCAGTCGAGCGGCGGCGGGGGCACGTAGCTCTGCTGCTGAGTCGGCCAGGCCTGCCCCGGGTAGACCGGCCGGAAGCCCTGGTCCCCCGTCTCCGGCCGCCCGAAGCTCCGTTGCGTCATCGACCGCTCGGACTGCCGGTACGCCGCGTCGCCTCCCGGCGTCGCCAACGGAGCACTGCCTGCCTGCACCGGAGGAGGCGTCAAGGCGGACACCGCGGGATTGGAAGGCACCGCACCGTTCGCCGCCGCCATGGGAGGCGCCGCGCCGTTCGCCGCCGGGTTGGGAGGCACCGCACCGTTCGAGTTGCCGGCCGTGGAGTCGGCTCCACCCGAGGCGGGCGTGGGCACCACCGGACCCGCAGTGGGCACAGGACGGGTCGGTTCAGCGTCCTGTGGGGTTCGTACTGTCGGCTCGGCGTCGTCCCAGCTCACGGTGGCCGCCTCACGTCGTCGTTGTCTCGTGGCGGGAGCCGCAGAAGACACTCCCAGGTTCGATTATCCCAGCTTCCACGAGAGCGCACTCATCGGAGTGAGCCACGTCGCGATTCGGGCCAGTCCGGTACCCATCCGCTGCACCGGTGTCACCCGCACCGGCACCTCGTGCGGAAACGCGTCCACCACCTGCGCGAGCAGCTCGGCCGGCACGTCCCCGACCAAGGTGTACACGATCCCACCCGACGACCACACGGCGTACGACGGCATCCCGTACCGCACGTGCACTCCCGGCGTCCCCGTCGTCGCGTAGCCGGCGACCGCCTTCGGGTCCAGCGCCCCGCGCTGCTGGAACAGCGACACGTTGAACAGCCCGTCGGAGTACAAGAACTGCAGCACCCCGGCCGCGGAGTCCTGGTGCACGTCGTACAGCCGCAGCGACCCCGGCAGCTCGCTCGCGCAGGTCCACCCCTGCGTCCGCAGGCCGTCGACCCCGCTCAGCCCCATCGACTGCACCCCACCGGGCAGCATCGGCGGCAGGTGACCGAGGAACTCGCCGTTCTCGATCTCCAGATCGGTGAACACGGTCGCCCGCACCAGCGCCTTGCCGTCCGCACCGAACAGCTGGCGCTGCAGCAGCAGCCCGGTCGCCTTGTCGATCCAGAACCGCGCCGCCAGCGTCCGGTCGTCGCGCAGCGCCTCGACCAGTACGGCGGCCCGCCCGATCGTGTCCGTGCAGCACCGGTAGACCAGCTCGTACGTCGCCTTCAGCAGCGCGAGCGGTCCGCCGTCGACCGTCGGCCGCTCGCCGTCGGTGGCCCGCTGCACGAACGACTTGGCGTCCGGCGAGGTGGAGCCGACCACGCTGATCTCCGAGCCCTGCGAGGCCGCGTGCACGATGTCGAGCATCGCGGACGTCGAGCCCTGCGGTCCCCAGGCGGTGATGATCTGGGTGCCGTGGTACGAGACGTGGTCCGGCGCGGCCGCGGCGCGTTCGAGCCAGCTGATCGCCGACGGCGCGTCCTCACGAGGAGTCGCCGGAACTGGAGCGGCTACGGCCGGGAGGGGCAGGCCGATGCCGATCAGCACGGTGCTGACCAGCACAGCCAGCCCAGCGGGACCAACCAGCCGGGGAGAACTCACAGCTCAGCGTCCCGTCAGAGCCACCGGCTGCAGCGTCGGGTCGAGCCCGGCGTATCCAGTCCCGTTGGAGGAGTTGAAGAAGGCCACCGGGTCGCCGAACGGGCTCCCGCCGACCGTGGCGGCGTGATCAGCCGAGAAGCTGGCCACCGGCGGCGTCAGCACGGGCGGCTGCTCGGTGCCTCGCGCCGGGTCGCCCAGCACGAACGCCGTCCCCAGCAACGACGCCACCGCGGCAGCGGACCCCGCCGCACCCAGTACGCCGGCCCGCCGCCGCGACCTGGTCGCCGTACGGGCGGCAGGCCTGGTGGCGCCGGTCCGCGCGGCCGGGAACGCCGAGCGCTGCGGGCTGAGCGCGACGGACGGCGTCAGCACCGGCCGCACCTCCTCGCGCGGCTCGGGCGAGAACGACGGCACACCCATCAGGCGCTGCATCAGGTCGGTCGACGGCTCCGGAGCCTCCAGCGCGGACATCCGCGCCTTCAGCCGGCGCTGCGCCTCGACCTCGGCGCGGCAGGAGTCGCAGCAGACCAGGTGGCTCAGCACCCGGTCGCGCGAGTCGTGGTCCAGTTCACCGTCGACGGCGGCGCTCAGCTTGTCCAGCGGATGCTGCACGGTCACCGGTCGTCACCTCCACCGGGGAAGGGCCCGTCCGCGGGCGGGCCGCTGACACGGGAGTGGCCGGACCGCGGCGCGCGGTGCTCGAGGTGCTTGCGCAGCATCGAGCGGCCGCGGTGGATCCGGCTCCGGACGGTGCCGAGCTTGACGTCCAGCACCTCGGCGATCTCGTCGTAGGTCATGCCTTCGATGTCGCACAGCACCACGGCCGCGCGGAAGTCCTCGGGCAGTGCGGCCAGCGCGTCCTGGACGTCGTGGTCGAACTGGTCGGAGTCGAGCTTCTCGGCCGGGCCGCTGCCCTTGGCCGGCAGCCGGTCGTGGGCGTCGTCGGGCAGCCCGTCGAAACGGATCCGCTGCCGGCGGCGGGCGCCGTCGAGGAACAGGTTCGTGGTGATCCGGTACAGCCAGCCCTCGAACGTGCCCGGTGTGTAGCTGGACAGCGACCGGAACACCCGGACGAAGACCTCCTGGGTGAGGTCCTCGGCGTCGTGCTTGTTGCCGGTCAGGCGGTAGGCCAGCCGGTAGACGCGCGCGGAGTGGGTCCGGACGATCTCGTCCCACGACGGCAGCACGTCCGGCTGCGGGGTGTCGGCGGGCTGGTGCTGGGGGGCCAGGGCAGGCACCACGGAGGTGTCGACCGGCTTCACGGCAACGCCTCCCTGGGTCCTCTCGGCAACGAGCGTGACCACCATGGTGCCGTGTTCACCGTCCTTCGCGCACGTCGGGGACACCCGGGCCGAACCCTGAGATGCCGGTACGACGGTCCAACGGCGGGCGCGAACGGGAAGTTCCCGGTGGTCTGCACGCTCGGTAGACGCTTCGGCGACGCTTCTCGTTGGCCGGTGTGGCCTAGTTCTCCTCGATCACGGCGATCGGGTCGCCGTCGCGCACGACCTCGCCCTCGACCACCTTGAGCTCGGTGATCGTGCCGGCCACCTCGGCCAGCACCGGGATCTCCATCTTCATCGACTCCAGGATCACGAGGGTGTCCTCGGGCCCCACCGTGTCCCCGGCCTTGGCGGTCACCTTCTGGACGTTCGCCACGAGCTCTGCCACCACGGTGTGACTCACGTGCACTCCTCATCGCTGGGATCCTGGCTGCCGATCCTAGGCGCTGGCCGAGGGCTGAGCGTCCGGCCCTGGCTGGTGGACCGGCGGGCCCGGTGGGACGCGACGCGGGTACGGCTCGCGCAGGTCGGGCTGCAGAACCGTCGCGGGCGTCGAGCGGCCGGGTTGACGAAGACGCGTTCGCAGTCGCCGGCCGCACACACCCCGACCGCCTCGAACCCGTGCCCGGCGGCGAACCCGGCCAGGCCCAGCGCCGTACCGGCGGCCAGCCACTGCCCCCAGCTCGCTCCGGGCTTGGCGACGTGCAGATGCCACGGCGAGCCGTCGTGGTCGGACAGATACGGGCGTACGGCGTACTCGGCGAGCAGCTCGTTCAGGATCCGCGCTGCCTCGGCCGGCTCGGCGTGGAAGACCGGGCGGATCAGCTCGCGCACCGCGCGCACCTCGGCCAGGTCGTGGTCGTCGAGCGTGATCGGTTCGGACTCGCCGTGGTCGAGCAGGAATCGCCGGACGTCGCCGGGCGTGGTCAGCTTCTCCGGCTCGAGCGTCCGAGTGTTGACCAGGTCCACCGCGAGCCGAACCAGCCGGTCCGGGGTCTGCAGACTTTCCATTGGCACCATTGTAACGGCTTTGTTAGCGTAACGCGTAACCCAGATGTTTGCGTTACAGGAGGCCGGACATGACGGCGTACTACCTCGCGGCCACGCTCGCGCGGGTCGGCGACGAGATGGTCGCGTTCACTGTGGTCCTGCTCGTCCTGGATCGCACCGACAGCCCCGCACTCGCCGGCATCACCGGAGCGGCCTACGCGTTGCCTGCGGTGATCACCGGTCCGCTGCTGGGCACCTGGCTCGACCGTACGACGTACAGGCGGACCGCGCTGGGGCTGAACCAGGCTCTGCTCGGCGCAGTGATGCTCTCTCTGCTTTTCGCCACCGGGCACGCGCCTGACTGGGTGACGCCCGCCTTGGCCTCTTTGGCCGGTCTGACGCTGCCGATGGTGAGCGGAGGCTTCACCAGCATGCTGCCGACGCTGGTCCCGCCGGACCGGCTCGCCAAGGCGAACAGTTGGGAGGCGGCCAGCTTCGGAGCGGCGACGATCACCGGCCCGGCCGCTGCGGCCACGATCGCCGCTGCTGTGTCCGTGGAGGCTGCGGTAGTGGTCATCGCGGTCACCGCGACGCTCAGCATCGTCGCGATCGCCGGGCTGCCCGCTCTGCCCGCGGCCGTGGTGGCCGAGGACCGCGAGCCCTTCCTGGCTTCGGTGATCGGCGGTCTGGTCCACCTGGTGCGCACTCCTCCGCTGCGGGCGTCCACCATCACCAGCACGCTGCTGATGGGGTCGGTCGGCGTACTGCTGATCACGCTGCCGCTGCACATGACAGCCCTCGGCGCTCCTCGCTCAGCTGCCGGCTACCTCTGGACGGCCCTGGAGATCGGCAGTGTCACCACCGCTGTCCTGCTCGGACGGCTGCAAACGCGGTGGCGCCCTGAGCTGATCGTCATGGTCGCCGTGGCCGCCTATGGCGTGGGCATGACCACCTGGCCGCTTGCCTCGACGTTCCCGATCCTGCTGCTCCTGGCCGCTGCTACCGGTCTGCTCGAAGGTCCGATGCTCCCGGCGATGTTCGCCGCCCGCCAGCAGTACTCCCCTGTCGAGCTGCAGGGTCGAGTCAGTACGACCGCCGCCAGCCTCCGAGTGGGTGCTGCCGCGCTGGGCCAGGCTGCCGGCGGTCTGCTCGTTCCGGTGGTGGGCACTCACACCGCCTTACTGGCCGTGGCTCTCTCCCTGGTCGCCGCGGCAGGTCTGGGCCAGCTCTCCACTGTCCGGCAGGCCGTCCATGCTTGAGGCCACGCTGACCGCCTGGGTCCACGGGTGGTCGATCTCCCGAGGCACTGCCGCACCGGTCTCGGCCGCCGGGGGTCACCGGATCGAGGTGGGCTTGCCGCGGCATCTGGTCCGCTACGTCACGCCGAGCGTCGACCACGCGCTGGTTGATGAGCTGGTGGCGCCGGGGACGTGGCTGAAGACCTGTGGCGAGCTCCCCGAGCTGGACGCCCGCTGGACGGTCGAGCCGACGGAGTACTTGATGGCGGTCGGGCTCGCTCCGGCGGAGAGATCGTCAGCGTTGCCCGACGGGATCAGCACCGTGAGCAGCGGGCCACTGGTCCACGCTGCCGTGGAGATCGACGGGGTGGTCGCCGCTCGGGGGCAGGTGGCCGTGTGGCGGGAGTACGCCGTGGTCGACCAGATGGTCACCGAACCGGCGTACCGGCGGAGAGGGCTGGGTTCGCTGGTGATGCGCGCGCTCTCGGACGCCGCTGTCGAGCAGGGCGCGCGGACCGGCGTACTGGTGGCTACTGACGCCGGTCGCGCGCTCTACAGCCGGCTCGGCTGGGAGCTGGTGAGTCCTGTCCGGGTGGCGTGGATCAGTCGAGGATGACCGAGCGGGTCAGACTGCGGGGCTGATCCGGGTTGAGCCCGAGGGCCAGTGCCTTCGCCACGGCGACCCGCTGAGCGACCACCAGCGAGGCCATCGGGTCGAGGTCCGGGTGGTGTACGACGGTGGCGCCGGTCGCGGCGATGTCCTCGATCAGTCCCTCCGGCGCCTCGCCGAAGATCCAGACGCCGCGACCGGGCTGAGCGATGGCGATCGGGCCGTGGCGGTAGTCCATCGCCGGGTACGCCTCGGTCCACGCCGACGCGGCCTCCCGCTGCTTCAGGCCGGCCTCGTGCGCCAGGCCGATGGTCCAGCGCGTGCCGAGGTAACTGACCTGCTCCAGCTTGGCCAGCTCGTCGACGTCGATCGTCAGCGCGGTCTCGGCGTCTGCGGCAGCCTGGGTGAGGTCCTGGCCGAGCGACAGCCGCAGTAGCGCCAGCGTCGTGGTGGCGAACCGGGTCTGGACCACCGACTGCTCGTCGGCGAAGTCCAGCAGGATTGTCTGGTCGGCCAGCTCGGTGATCGGCGAACCGGCCGTCGCGGTGATCGCGATCGTCGGAACCGACGTCCGGCGAATCAGGTCGAGCACCTCGGTGGTCGTCCCGGACCGGCTGATCACCACCACCGCGTCGTACGAGCGGCCGAAGGCGAACTCCGACCCGGCGAACGCGTCGGTCTCGCCCTGGCCGAGGTCCTCGCGCAGGGCGGCGTACGCCATCGCCATGAACCACGAGGTGCCGCAGCCCACGGCGGCGACCCGTTGACCCGGCTGCGGGAGTGCGCCACCGTACTGCGCGAAACCGGCTGCGACCTGTCGCCACAGGGCGGGCTGGGTGGCGATCTCAGTGCTCACGAACGGGGTGTCGGTCATGTCGTCTCCGGAGATGTAATGGTCGAAACTGCTCGAACGTGATCGAATGGCGCCAACCGGCAGCCGCCCGGCTGTCCGATCGTGTAAAGGAGGAGCCCCGGGTGAAGCGTTATGAACGGCTGAACACGTTGCTCGAGTCGCTGGCCGAGAAGGGCGCGATCGACGTCGACGAGCTCGCCGAGCAGCTGCACGTCTCCGCGGCGACCATCCGCCGCGACCTGGACCACCTGGGCAAGCAGCAGCTCCTCACCCGGACCCGCGGCGGCGCGGTGGCCAACGCGGTGTCCTACGACTTGCCGCTGCGCTACAAGACTGCGCGTTTTGCGTCGGAAAAGCAGCGGATCGCGCAAGCCGCGGCCACACTGGTCCGCCGCGGCATGGTGATCGGCATGAACGGCGGCACGACGATCTCCGAGGTGGCGCGCACGCTGGCGACCCGGCCGGAGCTGTCGGCCGAGCACGGCGAGCCGGCCTTCACGCTTGTCACCAACGCGCTGAACATCGCCAACGAGCTGATCGTCCGGCCGCACGTGAAGATGGTGCTCACCGGCGGCGTCGCCCGGCCGCAGTCGTACGAGATGATCGGGCCGCTGTCGCACCGGATCCTGGCCGACCTGTCGCTGGACATCGCGTTCATCGGCGTCGACGGCATCGACGAGACCGGCGCCACCGCCCACCACGAGGGCGAGGCGAACATCAACCAGCTGATCGTCAGCCGGGCCGCCAAGGTCGTCGTGGTGGCCGACTCCAGCAAGCTCGGGCAGCGCGCCTTCGCCCGGATCTGCGAGCTGAGCGAGATCGACACCCTCGTCACCGACGCCCAGGCCGACGAGTCCCAGCTCACGGTCTTCAAGGAAGCCGGCATCGACGTCATCCGGTCCTGATCCGCTGAACAACCGCACTGCCACCTCCCGGGGTGATCCCTGACCCGTCAGCACGATCATATCTGACTCAAGTAGCACGCTTACGAGCAAGACTGCGCAGTCCCAGCGCGGGAGGCGCGGAAGCGAGACTCGGGGACGCTAGGCTTTCGAGAGATGAGGACTGCAGCGGCGAGACATTGGGAGGGCATCATCGCCACCGGCATCGATCCCGCGTCCTGGGCCTACGCCGAGGACTACACCGGTGAGACCGAGGCGGTCACCGGTGCCCGGGCGAGCGCCGCCGACAGCGGAGTGTCCGCGATCGGGCCCGGCGCCGCCTCCGCGCTGAGCGTGCTGGCCGCGGCCGTCGGCGCCAAGGCGGTGGTCGAGATCGGCACCGGCACCGGCGTGTCCGGCCTCGCGCTGCTGCGCGGCATGCGCCCCGACGGCACCCTGACCACGGTCGACATCGACGCCGAGAACCAGCGCCTGGCCCGCAAGACCTTCCTGGACGCCGGCGTCCCCGCGAACCGCTTCCGCCTGATCGCGGGCTCCGCGCTGGACGTCGTCACCCGCCTCACCGACGGCCACTACGACCTGGTCTTCTGCGACGCCGACAAGCGCGAGTACACGGCGTACCTGCACGAGGCCCTGCGCCTGCTCCGCCCCGGCGGCGTCGTCGCCTTCGACAACGCCCTGCACGGCGGCCGCGTCGCCGACCCGTCCCACCGCGACCCCGACACCACCGCCGTCCGCGACCTGCTCCGCGCCATCCGCGACGACGACGACCTGGTCTCGGCTCTCCTCCCCGTCGGCGACGGCCTACTGGCCGCGGTCAAGCGCGCGGAGTGACTGAGCCCGCTCAGTCGTGGTGACCAGTGAGACGAGTGATCTCGTTGGTCACCGTGTGCCAAGCCTCTGACTCCGGATCGATGAGTTCGTAGTGGCCCACGCCGGCCAGACGGTCGAGTCTGGCGGTGGGGTGGGCGATGAAGTAGGACTCCGAGAGCGACAGCGGGACGCGCTGGTCGCGGGTGCCGTGGATGAGGGCTACCGGGGCGATCGGGGCCGGGAGGTGCGTGGGGTCCAGGTCGTTGCGGACGCCGGAGCCGATGAAGGCCTGGACGGCGCCGTCGTCGAGCATGAGTTGGTCGGCGAGCAGGAGGTTGGCGACTGGGGCCAGGGCGACCACGCCGCGGAGCTGTACCGGGTTGAGGGTCGCGGCGGCCCACAGGGCCAGGTGGCCGCCGGCTGAGTGGCCGACGAGGACGTAGCCGGCGTGCAGGTCCATCAGGCCGGGCAGGCGGTCCAGCGCCTCGCGGATGTCGCTGGTCGTGATGTCGGGCTGGCCAGGGACCCGCCGGTACTCCAGGGACGCCACCGGCCAGCCTTCCGCGGCGAGAGCCTCGGCAAGAGGGCGCGCGTGGGTGCGGTCGTAGTCCGGGCGCCAGAAACCGCCGTGCACGAAAACGACGGCCGGGCGGTACTCCTTGGCGTGCCACACGTCGATCACCTGGTCGGCGTCGGCGCCGTACCGGAGCTGGTCGTCGGGTTCGCCCGCCTCGCGGGACAGGATGCTGCGGTCCTCGGTCATCCGGACCTCCCCAGGTAACGCATCGCGTTCGCGGACAGCAGCTTGTGCCGTTGCCCGTCGGACAGGAAGTCGGCCTTGCGCACCACCTCTCCGGCCGGCCGCTCACCCAACGGGTACGGGTAGTCACTGCCGACCATCACTCGATCCTCACCCAGCGTGTCGACCAGCAGCCGCAGCGGGGCTTCGTCGAACACCACGGTATCGGCAAAGAACCGGTCCAGATAGTGGCTCGGGGCATGCATCGACCGGCCGCGGACGACGTCGCCGCGGCGGTGCCAGGCGTTGTCGAGCCGGCCGAGCCAGAACGCGAAGCTGCCACCGCCGTGCGCGAAGCAGATCCGCAGCTGCGGTGGCAAGCGGTCGAAGGCGCCGCCGAGGATCATCGCGAGCAGGGACAAATGGGTCTCCGCGGGCATCCCGGTCAGCCAGCGGGCCATCCAGCGATCGAGCCGCGGCCCGCCGGGCATGTCCCACGGGTGCACCAGGACGGGGGCACCGACCTCGGCACAATGGGTGAGGAAGGCAACGATCCCGTCGTCGTCCAGGTCGCGATCGCCGACATGGTTGCCGATCTCGACGCCGACGTGCCCGGCCGCCAGGCAGCGGTCGAGCTCCTCGCACGCCGCGTCCGGATCCTGCAGCGGAACCTGGCAGAACGGCACGAACCGCTCCTGGCCTGCCAGCGTCTCCAAGGTCAGGTCGTTGAAGATCCTGGCCAGCTTGACCGCCTGATCGGCCGGCCGGTCGTACCCGAAGAACACCGGCGTCGGCGACACCACCTGCAGATCGATGCCGTCGGCATCCATGTCGGTACGCCGTACCGCCGGATCCCAGGCCTGCGGCCCGATCGGCCGGAACTCGGTCTCGCCGACCATGATCATCGCGGCCCGCTCGGAGTCGATCCGCAACCACGGCCAGCCCTCACCGCCACACGCGACCGAGAGATCCGGCCAGCCCTTCGGCACCAGATGCGTGTGGACGTCGACCGCCATCAGGCTTTGCCGGGATGCAGCGTGCCGCACTCAGGGCACGTCCGGGCGTCCTCGCTGTCGTAGAAGGCCTGGAAGACCGGCGGCAGGTCCGCGACGATGTCGGTCACCTGCAGCTCGACCTCGTGCACGATCGCGTTGCAGTTGGCGCAGTACCAGCGGAACTTCTCCAGCACCCCCGGCTCACGAACCCGCTCGATCACCAGGCCGATCGAGTCCGGCCCACGCTGCGGCGAGTGCGGCATGGAACGCGGCAGCACCCACATCTCCCCCGCGTTGACCTCGACGGTCGCCGGGCCGTCCTCGGTCATCACGTTGACCCGCAACTCACCCGAGATCTGGTAGAAGAATTCTTCGTACGGGTCGACGTGGAAGTCGGTGCGCTGGTTCGGCCCGCCGACCACCATCGTGATGAAGTCGTCGCCGGTCGGGAACATCTGCTTGTTGCCGACCGGCGGCTTCAGCAGGTGCTTGTTGTCTTCCACCCACTGCGGAAAGTTCGTCGACTCCAAGTTCGCCATCGTCAGCTCCTCTGTTCGGGAACGGCTGCTACCGCTTGGATCTCGATCAACAGCTGCGGATGCGGCAACTGGTGCACCGCGACCGTCGTCCGGGCCGGCCCGGTCTCGTCGAAGAACTCGCCGTACACCTCGTTGTACCCGCCGAAGTCGTTCATCGACACCAGGTACGTCGTGACGCTGACCAGGTCCTCCAGCCCGGCACCGACCGAGGCGAGAATGTCCCGGATGTTGTCCAGCACGGCCCGCGTCTGCACCCGGATGTCCAGCGACACCGTGCCGAGCTCGTCCACCGAAGCCCCGGCGATCGTGTTGTCCGGCCGCCGGCTCGACGTGCCCGACACGTACGCGAACCCACCCGCCACCTTCACATGCGGAAACCGCCCCCGCGGAACCGCCTTGCCGGCCACAACTTTCGACCTCATGTCAGCTCCACACAAACGTTGGTGAGATCCGAGTAGAAGTCGACCGAGTGCGTGCCGCCCTCGCGGCCCAGACCCGACAGCTTCATACCGCCGAACGGCGTGCGCAGGTCCCGTAGGAACCACGTGTTGACCCAGACCAGACCGACGTCCAGCGCGGCACCCGAGCGGTGGGCGCGGCCGACGTCGCGGGTCCACACGGTCGCCGCCAGCCCGTACCTGCTGTCGTTGGCCAGGGCGAACGCCTCGTCCTCGGTGTCGAACGGCGCGATGTGGCAGATCGGTCCGAACACCTCCTCGGTGTTCGTCCGGGCGTCGGCGGGCAGACCGGTCACGACCGTTGGTTGCACGTAGCAACCGTTGTCGCGGGCGTCGCCGAACGACGGGACGCCGCCGCCGGCCAGGACCGTAGCGCCTTCCTCCCGCGCCAGCTCGTAGTAGGACAACACCTTCGACCGGTGCTCGGGCGAGATCAGCGGCATGTTCACGGTCGCCTCGTCCGAGGGCCAGCCGAAGGCCAGCGCGTCGGCCGCCGCGGCCAGGCGGGTGCAGAACTCGTCGTAGACCGGGCGTTCGACGTACAGGCGTTCGGTGCACAGGCAGACCTGGCCGCCGTTGGTGAAGACCGACCGGACCGAACCGGCGATCGCCGCGTCCAGGTCGGCGTCGGCGAAGACCAGCCCGGCGTTCTTGCCGCCGAGCTCGAAGGAGACCGCCTTCACGCCGTCCGCGGCGGCCTTCGCGATCGCGGACCCGGTCGCGGACTCGCCGGTGAAGGTGATCGCGTCGACGCCGGGATGCGTGGTCAGGAACTCCCCCGCCGACGACGGGCCGAAGCCGTGCACGAGGTTGAACACCCCGTCCGGTACGCCGGCCGCGGCCATCACCTCGGCGAGCACGGTCGCCGACGCCGGGGTCTCCTCGGACGGTTTGACCACCACCGTGTTGCCGCAGGCAAGCGCGGGGGCGACCTTCCAGGTGAGCAGCAGCAGCGGCAGGTTCCAGGGCACGATGATCGCGACGACGCCGGCCGGCTTGCGCACCGCGTAGTTGAGGGCGCGCCGGCCGTCGGGCAGCGTGGTCGTGTACGACTCGGTCGGCGTGGTGGTCGCGAAGTCGGCGAAGGCGCGGAAGTTGGCGGCGCCGCGCGGGATGTCGAGGGTGCGCGCCTGGCTGATCGACTTGCCGGTGTCGCCCACCTCGGCGGCGACCAGGTCGTCGAACCGGCGTTCCAGCTCGTCGGCGACCCGGCGCAGGACGACGGCGCGCTCCTGCTCGCTCATCCGCCCCCACGGGCCCTTCAGGGCGGCTCGCGCGGCACCGACCGCCGCGTCGACGGTCGACGCGTCCGCCTCGCAGACGTCGAAGATGTGCGCACCGGTGACCGGGCTCACCTTGGCGAACGTCGAGCTGCTCTCGACGAACGAACCGTCGACGAAGTTGCGCAGCAGCCCGGGTTCACCGGGATCGCCGGTGAGCAACTCGGGCCGCCAGAGAGTGGTCATCGTGATCTCCGAATCAGTGCTCGGGTGGTGGCGACGACAGCGCCGAGGCCGAGCGCCACGGCGGCGCCCAGCGCTTGGTGCTGCCGGCGAACCCGCCGCCGGACTTCGGCGTACGGCGTGGTGGTGAAGCTGACCAGCTCGTACCGGGAGACGTACCGGCCGGGCAGCAGCCGTTCCACCGCGTGCTCGACCTGTTTGCCGAACCGGAAGACCGGCGAGGCGACCTTGTCGCGCATCTCGACGAAGTTGGCCAGCGCCATCTCGGCGATCGCCTCGGTGTTGTCCCGGCGACGGGCCTCGAACAGCGGCAGCGCCCGGGCCCAGGAACCGCCGGTGTCGTCCAGGCAGCGGTCCAGCGCGACCACGTCCTCGAAGGCGCAGTTCGCGCCCTGGCCGTAGAAGGGCACGATCGCGTGCGCGGCGTCGCCGATCAGCGCGGTGCGGCCGTGCGCCTGCCACGGATGGGTGTGCACGGTGCCGAGTACGCCGACCGGGTTGTTCAGGTAGTCGTCCGCCAGAGAAGGGGCCAGCGGCAACAGATCGGGGTAGTGCTCGCCGAAGTACCGCTCGATCTGCAACGGCGTGGTCAGCGCGTCGAACGACCCCGCGGGCCAGAACAGCGTGCAGGTGAAGGACCGATCCGGGTTCGGCAGCGCGATCATCATCGACGTCCCACGCGGCCAGATGTGCAGCGCACCGGGATCCAGCGCGAACTCCCCGTCCGCCGCCGGGATCGACAACTCCTTGTACCCGTAGTCGAGGAAGTCGACGTCGTCCACCACCGACCCGTCGGCCACCAACTGCCCGCGCACCGCCGACCCGGCACCGTCGGCCCCCAGTACGACGTCCGCCCGCACCTCGACCAGCCCGGCCGGCGTCTCGAAGCCGAGCACTCCACCGGCCGAGTCGAGCGAGACCAGCTTGTGTTCGAAGACGATCTCCACGCCCGGCGCCTTCTCGGCCGCGTCCAGCAGCGCGTTGTTCAGCGCGCCGCGGCTGATCGAGTTGATCGCCCGGTCCTGCGAGGCGCTGTAGGCCTGGAAGTCCAGCGGCCCTTCGACCGGGTGGATCATCCGCCCCTTCATCGGCAGCGCGTCGGCCATCACCTCGTCGTCCAGGCCGATCCGCCGCAGCGCGTCGAGCCCCCGTTCGGAGATCGCCAGGTTGATCGACCGCCCGCGCTCGGCCTGCCCGGTGCGCGGATCGGGCCGCCGCTCGTACAGGGTGACCGGCAGGCCTCGCCGGGCCAGGAAGCAGGCGAGCAGACTGCCCGTCAGCCCGGCTCCAACGATCGCGACAGTCATCTGGCCTCCGTCAGTCGGTCTCGGGTACGGCGGCCGCCAGGGCCCGGGCCGCACGCCAGCAGTCGTGGTGAAGCGAGTACAACGGCACCGGCGCCAGCCGTACGACGTCCGGCTCGCGCGCGTCGGCGATCACGCCGTACTCGAAGCGCAGGGTCTTGCACAGCTCCCCGGCGCGTAGCCCGCCGCCGACCCGGATCGACAGCTGAGCACCTCGCCGGGCCGGATCGGACGGCGTGATCACCGTCAGCGGCCGCGTCGGGGTGATCTCCGCGAGCAGCCGCTCCAGGTACGCCGTCAGCCGCAGGCTGCGCTCCCGCAGCACGTCAACGCCGATCCGGTCGAACAGCTCCAGCGACGTACGGACCGGGCTCATCGCGAAGATCGGCGGGTTCGACACCTGCCAGGCATCGGCCGAGCGCGGCGGACGTGACTCCGGCGCCATCTCGAACCGCGTGGCCGGCTCGGTGCTCCACCAGCCCTCGAACCGCGGCAGGTCGCCGCCGTGGTGCCGCTCGTGCACATAGGCGCCGGCGAGCGCGCCCGGTCCGGAGTTCAGGTACTTGTACGAGCACCAGGCGGCGAAGTCGACGTCCCAGTCGTGCAAGTGCAGCGGAACGTTGCCCGCGGCATGCGCCAGGTCCCAGCCGACCACCGCGCCGGCGGCGTGCCCCGCGGCCGTGATCGCCGGGATGTCCATCAGCTCGCCGGTCAGGTAGTTGACGCCGCCGAGCAGCACGAGCGCGACGTCCGGGCCGAGCTTGCCGACCACGTCCTCGGTCCGCAGACAGTCCTCGCCGTCGCGCGGCCGGAGCCGGACGATCGCGTCATCAGGATCGAGGCCATGGAAGCGAGCCTGCGACCGGACCGCGTAGCTGTCGGACGGGAAGGCCGAGTCCTCGATGACGATCCGATACCGCTCGGCGGTCGGGCGGTAGAACGAGACCATCAGCAGGTGCAGGTTGACGGTGAGGGAGTTCATCACCACGGTCTCGCTCGGCAGTGCTCCGACGAGACGGGCGGCGGGCCCGGTCAGCAGTTCGTGGTACGGCAACCAGGGCCGCTCGGCCTCCAAGTGGCCCTCGACGCCGAGCGTGGCCCAGGCGTCGAGATCGGCGAGCAACTCGGTCCGGGTCGCCTTCGGCCGCAGCCCGAGCGAGTTGCCCGCGAAGTACGCGACCTCCGGATACGTCCCCCCGTCGGCCGCCGGTACGTCGAACAACTCCCGCTGCCCGGGATCCGCGGCGTCGAGCGCGAGCGCCTCGGCCTCACTGCCAGGCGTGGTCCGGCCCGCGTCCTCGGCGGTCACGCCTCGGCGACCTCTTCCGGCGCGTCGGCGGCGAGCGGTTCCACCACCTGGCCCTTGCCGAGCACGGTGACACCGCCCTTGGACACGGTGAACCCGCGCTGCCGGTCGTGATCGGGATCGACACCGATCTGGACGCCATCCGGCACCACCACGTTCTTGTCCAGGATCACGTTCTTCAGCGTCACGTTCCGGCCGATCCGGCAGTTGTCCATGATCACCGAGCGCTCGATCGTGGCGCCGGCCGAAACGACCACGTTGGTCCCGAGCACCGAGTGGTCCACACACGCCCCGGACACGATCGACCCCTGACAGACGATCGACTCGCCGACCGTGGCGTTGTCGGTGAACTTCGGACCGGGCAGCTGCGGGTGCGAGGTGAAGATCGGCCAGTCGGAGTTGTAGAGGTTGAACACCGGCTGGATCGAGACCAGGTCCATGTGGGCCTCGTGGTACGAGTCCAGCGATCCCACGTCGCGCCAGTACGAGCGGTCCCGGTCCAGTGCGCCCGGGACATCGTTGTCCTTGAAGTCGTAGACCCCGGCCTTGCCCTCGGCAACCAGCATCGGGACGATGTCGCCGCCCATGTCGTGCCGCGACGCCGGGTTGGCGGCGTCCTTGCGCAGCGCCTCGACCAGTACGTCGGCGCTGAACACGTAGTTGCCCATCGAGGCGAACGTCTCGTCCGGCGAGTCCGGCAGCCCCGGCGGGTCGGCCGGCTTCTCCAGGAACTCCGCGATCGTGTGGCCGTCCTCGCCGGTCTTGATCACGCCGAACTCCGAGGCCTCGACCCGCGGCACCCGGATGCCGGCGACGGTGACGCCGTTACCGCGTTCGATGTGCGCCGCGACCATCTGGGAGGCGTCCATCCGGTACACGTGGTCGGCGCCGAACACCACGATGATGTCGGGCTGGAAGTCGTCGATCAGGTTCATCGACTGGTAGATCGCGTCCGCGCTGCCCTGGTACCACTGCGGGCCGAGCCGCTGCTGGGCCGGCACACAGGTGACGAAGTTGCCCAGGAACGTCGACATCCGCCAGGTGACCGTGACGTGCCGGTCCAGCGAGTGCGACTTGTACTGGGTCAGCACGCACAGGTTGCGGTACCCGGCGTTGACCAGGTTCGACAGCACGAAGTCGATCAGGCGATAACTCCCGCCGAACGGCACAGCCGGTTTGGCCCGGTCCGCCGTGAGCGGCATCAGCCGCTTCCCCTCGCCACCGGCCAGCACGATTCCGAGCACTCTGGGAGCCTTCGCCATGTCCGCACCTTAGCCGGGCTTCCCCCTTCGCAATAGACGCTTGCGAGTGTCGCCACACTGAGTACATGCCAACCCTCGTCGAGCCCACCGCTGCCGTTCACCGATCGTTCCTCGCAGCCTGGGACGAGTTGGAGCCGGAAGAGGAACGGTGGATGGGCGCGCACGCGCTCGACGAGGACTGGAACCGGGCCCAGGCCGAGGACCCCGCGGAGTTCGCCAGGCTGGTCGACGCCATCAAGTCGGAGGCCGACGAGACCCTCGAACTCCCGCCCGGCCTGGTCCACCAGACCGTGCTCTGGTTCACCGACGGCGACGAGTGGCTGGGGCGCCTGTCCATCCGCCACGACCTGACTCCCGCGCTGCTCGAGCTCGGCGGCCACATCGGGTACGTCGTACGGCCGTCCGCCCGGCGCCAGGGCCACGCCACCGCCATGCTCGCCCAAGCTCTTCCGATCGCCGCCGAGCTCGGCATCGACCCGGCCCTGCTCACCTGCGACGCCGACCACGACGCCTCCCGCAAGGTGATCGAGGCCGCCGGCGGCGAGCTGGAGGACGAGCGCCACGGCAAGTTGCGTTTCTGGGTGCCCACAAAGGTCAGCTGATCTATGGTCGGGGGCATGAAGGTCGGCATCCTGACGCGTGAGTACCCTCCGGACGTCTACGGCGGGGCAGGTGTGCACGTGGACTTCCTGGTCCGCGAGCTGCGCCGGCTCGTCGACGTGGACGTGCACTGCATGGGCGAGCCCCGGCTGGGCGCGACCGCCCACTCCGAGGAGGACGAGCGGCTGGCCACGGCCAACGCCGCACTCCGGGTGCTGTCAACCGACCTGACGATGACCGCCGGAGTCGGCGACAGCGAACTGGTGCACTCCCACACCTGGTACGCGAACATGGCCGGCCACTGGGCCAAGCTCCTGTACGGCGTACCGCACGTCGTGACCGCGCACTCGCTGGAGCCGCGGCGGCCGTGGAAGGCCGAGCAGCTCGGCGGCGGCTATCGGCTGTCGAGCTGGGCCGAGCGGACGGCGTACGAGGCGGCGGACGCCGTCGTCGCGGTCAGCCGCGGCATGCGCGACGACGTCCTGGACTGCTACCCGAGTGTCGACCCGGCCAAGGTGCACGTGATCTCGAACGGGATCGACGCCGAGTTCTACCATCCCGATCCGGCCACGCACGTGCTCGACCGGCTCGGTGTCGACCTGAACCGGCCGTACGTCACGTTCGTCGGCCGGATCACCCGGCAGAAGGGCGTGCCGCACCTGCTCCGCGCCGGGCTGCAGCTGGATCCGTCGGTGCAGCTGGTGCTGCTCGCCGGCGCGGCGGACACGCCGGAGCTGAAGGCCGAGACCGACGCCCTGATCGACGAGCTGAAGGCGGCCCGGGACGGCGTGTTCGTGGTGTCGGAGATGCTGCCGCGCGAGGACGTCCGGCAGGTGCTCACGCACGCGCTCGCGTTCTGCTGCCCGTCGGTCTACGAGCCGCTCGGCATCGTGAACCTGGAGGCGATGGCCTGCGAGACCGCCGTCGTCGCGAGCGCGGTCGGCGGCATCCCCGAGGTCGTCGACGACGGCGTCACCGGCACCCTCGTCCGGTACGACGAGAACGACGTGCCCACCTTCGAGCGGCAGCTTGCCGAGGGCATCAACGAACTGGTCGCCGACCCCGCCAAGGCCGAGGCGATGGGCAAGGCCGGCCGCGCCCGCGCCGTCTCCGAGTTCGGCTGGGACGCGGTCGCGGACCGGACCGTCGAGCTCTACCGCTCACTGCTGAGCTGAACCGCCGGCCTCCCGAAACAGCCTGTGCCCTGCCAGTCCCAGGACCGGCAGGGCACTGTCAGTTGTGCCCGGGCCGACGAAGAGTGGAGGTGGGCAGACAGCCCGACCCAGCGAAAGGCACACCATGAGCAACAACGTTCCCGGCGGCGCTCTCCGGCTCGCCGACGACCTCGTCATCAGCCGGATGGGCTACGGCGCGATGCAGCTGGCCGGACCGGGGGTCTTCGGTCCGCCGAAGGACCGTGACCAGGCCATCGCCGTCCTGCGGACCGCGGTCGAGCTCGGGATCACCCACATCGACACCAGCGACTTCTACGGGCCGACCGTCACCAACGAGATCATCAAGGAAGCGCTGCATCCTTACCCGTCCGAGCTGAAGATCATCACCAAGGTCGGCGCCCGGCGCGGGCCCGACGGCAGCTGGAACATGTCCCGCGACCCCGCCGACCTGCAGGCTCAGGTCCGCGAGAACCTCGAGCACCTCGGCGTCGACACCCTGGACGCGGTGAACCTCCGGATGGGCTCGCCCGAGGGACCGATCGAGGAGTCGCTCGCCGAGCAGTTCGGCGCGCTGGTGGAGCTGCAGAAGCAAGGCTTGATCCGGCACCTCGGCCTGAGCACGGTCACCGCGAACCAGCTGTCCGAGGCGCAGGCGATCGCACCGGTCGTCACCGTGCAGAACCTCTACAACTTGGCCAACCGCCAGGACGACGCTCTGGTCGACCTGTGCGCGGCGGAGAACATCGCCTTCGCGTCGTACTTCCCGCTGGGCGGCTTCACCCCGCTGCAGTCCGGCACGCTGACCGACGTCGCCCGGCGGCTCGACGCCACGCCCCAGCAGGTCGCCCTGGCCTGGCTGTTGCAGCGCTCCGCCACCAGCGTCGTCATCCCCGGCACGTCGTCGGTCGCCCACCTGCGCGAGAACGTCGCGGCCGCCGACCTGGTGTTGCCGGAGGACGCGATCGCCGAACTGGACACCATCGGGAGCTGAACACCCACCACTCACCAAGCAGGTTCAGCCGGCCCGGATGACGATCAGCCGAGCGTGCACGGAGTACTTCGACCGAGGTTGGTGAGTGGTGGGCGTCCGCCCTCAGCGGATACCGGCGAGCGGGTCGTCCGACGTGAGCCAGGTGGTGAGCAGCCGCGCGCCAGCGCCGGTGGCGCCGATCGAGTACTCGTACTCGTCGCGCGGGGACTCGGCGATGCTCGACAGGTCGAGGTGGGCCCACGGCACGTCGCCGGCGAAGTTCTTCAGGAACAGCGCGGCGGTGATCGAGCCGGGACCCTTCGAGCTGTTCACCGAGTCGGCGAGCGGCGTCGAGATCAGGTCGGCGTACTCGTCCGGCAGCGGCATCCGCCACAGGCGCTCGCCGGAGACCTCACCGGCGGCGCCGAGCCGGGCCGCCAACGCGTCGTCGGTGGCGAACAGGCCGCCGTACAGCATGGAACCGAGCGACACCTTGATGGCGCCGGTCAGCGTCGCGACGTCGACCATCGCGTCCGGCTTCAGCTCCTTCACGGCGTACGCGAGACCGTCGGCCAGGACCAGCCGGCCCTCGGCGTCGGTGTTCTTCACCTCGGTGGTCCGGCCGCCGTAGTGACGGATCACGTCGTCGGGCCGGTACGCCGTGCCCGACGGCATGTTCTCCGCGGCGCAGACCAGGCCGGTGACCCGGACCTTCGCGCCGAGCTCGCGCAGTGCGGACATCGTGGCGATCACCGAACCGCCGCCGGTCATGTCGCGCTTCATCGAGACCATCGACTCGCGCGGCTTCAGCGACAGGCCGCCGGTGTCGTAGGTAATGCCCTTGCCGACCAGTACGACGTACGGCGTGTCCGGGCCGGCGCCGTCCGGGGTGTAGTCGATCCGGATCAGCCGCGGCGGCCGGGTCGAGCCCTGACCGACCGCGAGGATGCCGCCGAACCCGTCGGCGGCGAGCTTCTTCTCGTCCCAGACCGTCACCTCGAGTCCGCCGTGCGCGGCCAGCTCGGTCGCCCGGGCGGCGAGCCAGGCCGGGTCCTTCTCGTTCGACGGGGTGGTGGCGTACTGGCGCGCCAGCCAGCCGGTCCGGCCGATCACCAGGCCGCGGTCGACCGGCGCGGACCGGTCGGCGTCCGAGCCGTCGGTCAGCGTGATCCGGCCGGCCACCGGCAGGCCCGGGTCGACGGTCTTGCGGTGGAACGTGAACGAGCCGAGCACGAGCCCCTCGGCGAAGGCCTGCAGGCCCGCGCTGTCGATGCCCTCGGCAACAAGTGTGGTGAGTTCGTCCTTGCCGCGACCGAACCGGGCGATGGCCGCTCCGGCGTGCCGCAGCTCGGCCGGCGTACCGGATCCGGCGCCGGCCAGCAGCACCTCGGTCACCTCACCGGACAGCAACGGGTACGCCGCGGTGGCGCCGGCCGCCGGGCTGAAGCCGGTGTCGCGGTGCACCTCGAGCAGCCGCTCCAGGTCGATCCCGAGCCGCTCGCCGGCCTCCTTCGCGGCGGCGGGCAGACCGGCCTCGCCGACCACGACGACCCAGCTGGGCGCACCGTGGACAGGGAGCCCGGGCTGCCAGGCGACGGCCGGCAGATTCGGAAAGACGTTCTTGGCGCTTCGGCGAGCCACAGGGGACCTCACTGGGTTGATCAAACCTGTCAGATATTTCCGGACTTTACTTCCCAGGCGGAAGTAACAACCCCGGTGGGTGCCGGGATCCGGCACCCACCGGGGTTGTCGATCGAAGGGTGCGCAAGGCGGCACCCCGGGGATCACCTAGCCGACCACGGCCTTGAGCGCGTTCCCCAGCTCGGTCGCCTCATCCGCGTTCAGCTCGACGACGAGCCGACCGCCGCCCTCGAGCGGAACCCGCATCACGATGCCCCGGCCCTCCTTGGTGACCTCGAGCGGACCATCGCCCGTCCGCGGCTTCATCGCCGCCATGCGCGCACCCCTTCCCTCATCGGATACTGTCCTCATCGGTTTTGAGCGACGACACCGCGCGGTGTCCGTCGCCGGCGCCACGCGGTGATGCGCCGTCGGCGCGTTATCGCAGTGTGTGTATCAGGACCCATTATCCCCGATCCGAGGCCAGAGCCGCGCACCATACGGCAGACTCAGGTCTCGTGCACGCCCGATCAGCCCTTTTCGACCTCTACGGCGACCACCTGCGCGCCCGCGGCGCGCGGGCTCCCGTGGCTGCCCTGGTGCGGCTGCTCGCGCCGCTGGGCGTGCAGCCGCCGGCGGTCCGCACGGCCGTGTCGCGGATGGTCCGGCAGGGCTGGCTCGAACCGGTCCGGACCGACGGCCAGCCCGGGTACGCGTTGACCACCCGGGCACGTCGCCGGCTCGACGACGCGGCGGTCCGGATCTACCGGACCGACCAGGCCGGCGACGGTTCGGACGCCGCCCCGGCGGCCGGCGGATGGGATCGGCACTGGCATCTGTGCATCCTGCGCGAGGTGCCGAACGCTCGTCGCCGTGAGCAACTGGTGAGCCAACTTTCCTTCCTGGGTTGGGCTCCGCTGTCCGACGGCGCCTGGGTCGGGCTGCGCAACGACACCGAGGTCGACCAGATCCTGGCCGCCGAAGGGATCGCCGCGGACCGGTTCCGCGCGCCGGTCGACAACGACGCGGTGGCCTTCGCCCGGCGGGTCTGGAAGCTCGACGAACTGGGCGCCGCGTACGACGCCTGGCTGGTCGAGGCGACGGCTCTGGTGGCGAAGGCCGACGGCGAGGTGAGCGACGAACAGGCGTTCGCCGTACGGTCGGAACTGGTGCACGAATGGCGCAAGTTCCTGTTCGTCGATCCGGGCCTTCCGGCCGAGCTGTTGCCGGCCGATTGGGCCGGTGCGCGGGCCGCGTCGTTCTTCGATTTTCACGCCGCGCGGCTGAGCCACGCGGCCGGGCGTTTCGTCGACAACTGCCTGACTGTTCACTGACCTTTCCGTACCGAGCGTTGGGAGCCGGCAACGATGAGTGACTCTGTGGTGTACGACGTGACCGAGGGCGTCGGCACGATCAGGCTGAACCGACCGGACGCGATGAACTCGCTGGACACCGCGACGAAGGTCGCGCTGCGAGACACGGTCCGGTCAGCGGCCGAGGACCCGGCGGTCCGGTGCGTCGTGCTGACCGGCACCGGCCGGGCGTTCTGTGTCGGGCAGGACCTGAAGGAGCACATCGGGCTGCTCGAGGCAGGAGACCTGGACGCGCTCTGGTCGACGGTGCCCGACCACTACGCCCCGATCGCGATGGCGCTGGCCGAGATGCCGAAGCCGGTGATCGCGTCGCTGAACGGCGTGGCGGCCGGCGCGGGCGCGTCGATGGCGTTCGCCTGCGACTTCCGCGTGGTGGCCGACACGGCCGGCTTCAACCTGGCCTTCACCGGCATCGCGCTGTCCTGCGACACGGGGATCTCGTGGACGCTGCCCCGGCTGATCGGCCAGGCGAAGGCGACGGAGCTGCTGTACTTCCCGCGGACGATTCCTGCTACCGAGGCGTTGACGCTGGGGCTGGCGACGAGCGTCGTACCGGCTGCTGAGCTGGAGGCTGCCACCGCGGAGCTGGCATCGAAGCTGGCCGCTGGTCCTACGCAGGCGTACGGCGCGGTGCGTCAGTCGCTGGCGTACTCGGCGTCGCACACGCTGGAGGAGTCGCTGGCGTTCGAGGCCGGCAAGATGCAGGCGACCGGCAGCACCGAAGATCACCGCAACGCGGTGGCTTCGTTCGTCGCGAAGCAGAAGCCGGTGTTCGAAGGCAAGTGAGCCGCGGTCAGCGCGCGATGCAGTCGGCCAGGTGGTCGTTGACGATCCCGGTCGCCTGCATCAGCGCGTAGGCGGTCGTCGGGCCGACGAACACGAAGCCCTTCTTCTTCAGCGCCTTCGCCATCGCGACCGACTCCGGGGTTGTCGCCGGGACGTCGGCCAGCGTCTGCGGTACCGGCTGCTGGTCGGGCTGGAACGACCAGAGCAACTCCGTCAGCTCCCCCGGCGCGAGCTCCAGCAAGGCCCGGGCGTTGGTGATCGTCGCGTTCACCTTCGCCCGGTTCCGCACGATCCCGGTGTCGCCCATCAGCCGGGCCCGGTCGTCGTCCCCGTACGCCGCGACCACCACCGGGTCGAACCCGGCGAACGCGCGCCGGAAGTTCTCCCGCTTCCGCAGGATCGTGATCCACGACAGCCCCGACTGGAAGCCCTCCAGCGTCATCCGCTCGAACAACCCGCGGTCGTCGCGGATCTCCCGGCCCCACTCGTCGTCGTGGTAGGCGACGTACTCCGGTGCCGAGACCGCCCAGTCGCACCGGGGCCGACCGTCGGCCCCCAGCACACTCACCGAGCTTGGCGCCGAACCACGTCGGGCGCCGCGCTGTGCCGACCGCGGGGAGCGGTCCCTGCTTCGTCTGGCTCGCCGTCGGTTGCTTCGGCGCTGCCTTGGTGGGTGGTCTCGGGATCGGCAGCCGCCGGCTCGGTGTCCGGCGTCTGCTCCGGTACGGCGGCCTGCTGCGTCCCCAGCTGGTCCAAGGTCGCCGAGTACTCGTCGACCTGCCTGATCGGGTACTCGTCCGCCGACGTGTCCTTCGGGGACTCGTCAGGCGACGGCAGGGCCGGGTCAGGCGGGAGGACCGGCTCCGGCTCGGGTTCTGGCGGGAGCGTGGGCTCGGGCTCGCGCGGCAGTCCGGGCTCGGGCTGCGGGAGCACCGGGTCCGGCGGCAGGACGGGCTCGGGCTGGGAACCTTCGGTCTGCGCCGACGTGGCCGGGTGCTCCGGCAGCAGCTCGGGCTGCAGGTCCGCGGTTGCTCCCGCGGGCAGGCCGGGCTCCGGCTGGGGTTCGGGGGCCGGGAAGTCGCCGCCGACGAGGATCGGCTTCTGGTAGCCGGTGTCGTCGAAGTCGGACAGGTCGTACTCGGTCCGCGACGTGAAGCCGGCGCCTTCGGGGCCGTGCAGGATCGGGGTGACCGCGCGTTCCAGGTCGGCGATCCGGCGGTCGCGTTCGGCGACCTCGCGGCCGAGGCGCTCCAGCAGGTTGTCGACCTCGTCCATCCGGTAGCCGCGCAGCGCGACCGCGAACCGGGTGGTCGCGATGTCGTCGGACGACAGCGCCTGACGAGCGGGTACGGACACGTCCGGCCGGTCGTCGTACGCCGTGCTCATCCCGCCCCAGCGCCCGGAGGCGACCACGGCGACAGCCCCGATCAGTACGACGACAACCAGCCCGAAGAACCACATCACGGGACCGATCGTGCCACGCCGGGGTGTACCCGCGCACAATCGGCGGGCATTTCCGTCCCCCGGACCGCACTCGGCACCGCCGGACCCACGGATCCAGCGGCCGGGCCGTCAGCTGCCGTCCGAGCCCAGCCGGTGCTGCTCGCGCCGCTCCCGCGCCTCGGGATTGTCGGCCTGGGCCACGTCGTGCGCGGCGGCGGCCGCGGCCTCCTCGGCGGCGGCGTCGGCCATCTCACCGGCCTTGACGATGTAGCTGACCGCCTCGTCGACGTCGTCGGTGATCGTGAACATGTCCAGGTCGGCCGCCGAGATCTTGCCGTCGGCAAGCATGGTCTCGCGCAGCCAGTCCGCCAGCCCACCCCAGTACGACGTACCGAACAGCACCACCGGGAACGACGTCACCTTGCGGGTCTGGGCCAGCGTGAGCGCCTCGAACAGCTCGTCCAGCGTGCCGAACCCGCCGGGCATCACCACGAAGCCCTGCGCGTACTTGACGAACATCGTCTTGCGGGTGAAGAAGTACCGGAAGTTCATCCCGATGTCGACCCACTCGTTCAGGCCGTTCTCGAAGGGCAGCTCGATGCCGAGCCCGACCGACACCCCGCCGGCCTCGGAGGCGCCCTTGTTGGCCGCCTCCATCACGCCCGGCCCGCCGCCGGTGATCACCGCGTAGCCGGCGTTGACCAGCTTGCGGCCGAACTCCTCCGCCGCGGCGTACATCGGGTCGTCCGGCCTGGTCCGCGCCGAGCCGAACACGCAGATCGCCGACCCGAGCTCGGCGAGCATGCCGAAGCCCTCGATGAACTCCGACTGGATCCGCAGCACCCGCCACGGGTCGGTGTGCACCCAGTCCGACGGGCCACGGCTGTCCAGCAGCCGCTGCTCGGAGGTGGACTGCTGCACCTGGTTGCGCCGCATCACCACCGGTCCCCGCTGCTGGGACTGTGCCCGCTGCTGGGGACGGTCGGGATGGATCGAATCTGCCATGGCTCCAGATTAGTGCGGGCCACGGACACCGGCGGGCGCCACCGCGCCGCCGACTCAGGCTGTCAACCAGGTCCTCAGCCGCTGTTCACACTGCTCGATCTCCGCCTCCGGCACGTACTCCTCCTGTTTGTGCGCGAGCAGCGGATCGCCCGGTCCGTAGTTCACCGCCGGGACACCGAGCAGCGTGAACCGCGCCACATCGGTCCACCCGAACTTCGGCTGCGGCTCTCCCCCGACGACCTCGAGGAACGCCGCCGCCGCGGGCCGCTGCAGCCCCGGCAGGCCACCCGGCGCGGAGTCGGTCACCACCACGTCGTACCCCTCGAAGACCTCGCGCAGGTGCGCCTCCGCCTCGGCCTCGGACCGGCTGGGCGCGAAGCGGTAGTTGACGGTCACCGTGCACAGGTCCGGCACGACGTTGCCCGCGACGCCGCCGCTGATCGCGACCGCGCTGAGCCCTTCGCGGTATTCCAGCCCGTCGATCGGCACCCGCCGCGGCTCGTACGCCGCCAGTCGCGCGAGCACGTCGCCCGCGGCGTGGATCGCGTTGCTGCCCATCCAGGAGCGGGCCGAGTGGGCGCGTTCGCCGTGGGTGGTGATCTCGATCCGCATCGTGCCCTGGCAGCCGGCCTCGACGACGGCGTTCGATGGCTCCATCACGACCGCGAACACGCCGTCGAGCAGTTCCGGATTCGACTGCGACAGCTTGTACAGACCGTTGCGCTCGGCTTCGATCTCCTCGCAGTCGTAGAACACGTAGGTGACGTCGCGGTTCGGCTCGGCCAGCGTCGCGGCCAGGCGGAGTCCGACCGCGACCCCGCCCTTCATGTCGCACGCCCCGAGCCCGTGGATCAGCCCGTCCGCGCGCCGCGCCGGCAGGTTCGCGTTCAGCGGCACGGTGTCCAGGTGCCCGGCGATCACGATCCGCTCGTCGCGGCCCAGATCGGTCCGCGCGACCACGGTGTTGCCGTGCCGGAACACCTTCAGATGCCCGTACGCCGACAACGCCGCCTCGACCGCGTCCGCGATCTCCTGCTCGGTCCCACTCACCGACGAGATGTCGACGAGTGCGGCCGTGAGATCGGGTCCGGACTGAGAGAGGTCGAGCTCGGCCATCAGTTGTCCTTGGTCGTCGGCAGGAACACGCAGAATTCGTTGCCCTCCGGATCGGCGCAGACATGCCAGCCGATCTCGTCGTCCTGGGCGCGCAGCAGTGTCGCACCCGCGTCGAGCACCGGCTGCAGGGCGTCGGCGGTGACGTCCCAGTGGATCCGGTTCTTCACCGTCTTCGGCTCCGGCACCGAGATGAACACCCAGTACTTGAACGGCAGCCCCGGCACGTTCTCCAGCCAGCAGTACGGCTTGCCGTCCTCCTGCCCGAGATCCCCGCCGACGACGCGCTGCCACCACCGGGCCTGCCCCTCCGGGTCGGCGGAGTCGACCACCACCTCCATCAACCGGTACGCCGGAACGCTGTCCCGCGGGAACCCGCAGAGCTCGCCACCCTCCGGGTCCTCCATCACCGCCCAGCTCTGCTCGTCGGTGATCGGCGACTGCATCGTCGCGCCGAGCTTCTCCAATGCAGCGATCGACTCGGTGTGCACGTCCAGGTGCACCCGCTGCTTCACCGTGCGCGGCTCGGGCACCGGGTTGATCCAGACCGTCTTCGCCGGTGAGTCACCGCGCAGCGGCACCGGCTCGTCGGCCGGGTGATCCGCCGGAGCCGCCAACCCCAGCACCTTGCCCCAGAACTCGGCCATCGGACCGACGGAGTTCACGTCCACACACAAGTCTTTGAACCGAGCGATACTCATCGGCTCAGGTTAGTGGGTTCGATTTCCGGTAGTGGCGGTTGACGCGTTCGCGGTTGCCGCAGGTCGGGGAGCACCAGGTCTGGCGGGGATCGGCCTGCAGGAAGTACCGCACGCACCGCGCCGCCGGGCAGGCACGCAGGCGGACCAGGTCGGGTCCGGTGAGGAAGTCGATCGCCGACCGCGCCACCGCTCCGGTCAGCAGGCGCACCGGATCGGCGCCGCGAGGCGACCAGGCGATCGTCGGCGTCGTCGCGTCGTCCAGCCAGCTCAGCTGCGGCGTGCCGAGGTAGTCGGCGGTCCGATTGAGTCGCCGCAACGCAGCGTCGGGATCCAGCGGCGCGGCGACCTCGGCCCGAGGCAGAGGCGCCGGCCGAACAACCCGGGCGAACAGGTTCCGCACCACCACCCGCAAGTCGATCAGCACCGGCCCGGCGGCTGAGGGTGAAGGGGTGGCAGGCCCTCCGAGGACCTCCGCGACCGACGGTGCGGTGCGCTCCAGCCACGCCTGAACGCCCGCGTCGTCGGCGAGCGTGTCGAGCAGACCGCCGTGGCCGTCGTGGCGGACGGTGGCGGCGAGTTCGAGGGCGAGCACGGGGTGAGTCTAATGGGAATTCTGGTTGCTGCCATGTGATCTCGTCCTCTAGGGTCCTAACGACAAATCACAGATCTTCCGTTAGGGAGTGCCCATGCTGAAGCCCGAGGTGCCGGCCGCGGTCGCGCGGTTGAACGACGTACTGGCCGGAGTCGACGAGGCGACGGTCCGGGAACCGTCGGGCCTGCCGGGCTGGTCGCGGGCGCACGTGATCGCGCACCTCACGAACTTCAGCGACGCGATGACGCGGCAGGTCGACGAGGCGCGCGAAGGCCGGCTGGTCGAGTTCTACGACGGCGGCATGCCGGCTCGGAACGCAGGCATCGAGACCGGTTCCACCCGATCGGCCGAGGAACTGAAGCAACAGGTCGCGCGGGCGACAGCGGGTCTGCTGGCCGCGTGGGAGAAGGTCGACGACTGGAGCCGCCCGGTGACCCACCGCAACGGCACGCTCGCCGACACCGTCTACACCGGCTGGCGCGAGATCACGATCCACACGGCCGATCTGGGGCTCGACCACGCGACGGTCGGCGACTGGTCACAGGAGTTCTGCCTGCACCTGCTCGACTTCCTGCGCCCGCGCGTTCCGGAGGGGACGCGGTTGGTGCTGCAGGCGCCCGGCGTCCGCTGGGAGCACGGCGAAGGCGACGAGCGGGTGATCGAGGGCGAGCTCACCGACCTGGCCGCCTGGATGGCCGGCCGGCAGCCCCGAGGGCCCGTGACGGGAAAGCTCCCGGAGCTGTCGCCCTGGCCGTGACACCTACGTGCCCCACATTTCAGGACGGGATCTCCTACTTCAGGCCGGTCGTCTTCATCGCGTCGACCAGGCGTTTCTGGCCGGCGACGAACACGACGACGGTCGGGATCGCCGCGATCACCGCGGCGGCGAGGATCAGGTTCCAGGCCGAGGCGTACTGGCCCTGCAGGCCGGAGATGCCGAGCTGGACCACCCGGAGGTCCGGGTTGCGGGTGATGGTCAGCGGCCAGAGGAACGCGTTCCAGTTGGCCAGGAAGAACAGCACCGACAGCGACGCCAGGACCGGGCGGCTGAGCGGCAGGATGACGCTCCAGTAGCGGCGCCAGTACCCGCAGCCGTCCAGGTCGGCGGCCTCCTCCAGCTCGCGCGGGATGTTCAGGTAGTACTGGCGCAGCAGGAAGATGCCGAAGGCATGGAAGATGCTCGGCACGATCAGTCCGGCGTAGCTGTCGAGCAGGTTGAGCTGCTTGGCGACCAGGAACAGCGGGACCAGGATCACCGGCAGCGACACCAGCAGCGTCGACATGATGCCGGAGAAGATGATGCCGCGGCCGGGGAAGCGCAGCCGGGCCAGTGCGTAGGCCGCCATCGAGTGGAAGAACAGCGCGATCACGGTCACCGCGACCGAGACGATCGCCGAGTTCAGCAGGAACCTGGGCAGCGGGAACTTCAGCAGCACGTACTGCAGGTTGTCCAGCGTCCAGCTCGACGGCCAGCCGAACGAGAAGACGTCCTCGGCCGGCTTGAGCACGCTGAGCAGCACCCACAGCAGCGGTGCGACGGCGATCAGGGCCAGCAGATGCGCCAGAACGGGGAAGAACCTAGTCCTCATCGAAACGGCCTCCCTTCGTGAAGGCGAACATCAGGCCGGTGCAGAGCACGAGAATCGCCACCACCACGGTGGTCAGCGCCGCGGCGTACCCGAGGTTGTTGAAGGTGAAGGCCTGCTCGTAGATGTAGAGCACGACCGTGCTGGTGGCCCGGGCCGGGCCGCCCTTGGTGAGCACGAAGACCAGGTCGAAGGCCTGCAGACCGGTGACCGCGCCGATGGTCGAGTTGACCACGACGAAGAAGCTGGTCGGCCGCATCAACGGCCAGATCACGAACCGGAACCGCTGCCAGGCCGACGCACCGTCGATCTGCGCGGCGTCCTCGAGCTCCTTCGGCACGTCCTTCAGTCCGGCCAGCAGAACGAGCATCTGGTAGCCCATCACGAACCAGACGCTGATCACCACGTAGGTGCCGAGGGCAAGCGACGGCGTACCGAGGAACGACACGTCGCCCAGCCCGAACGGCGCCAGCAGCTTCGACACCGCGCCGCGCTTGTCGACCAGCAGGAACTGCCAGATCAGACCGACCACGACCAGGCTGACCACGTGCGGCAGGAAGAACGCCGACCGGACCCAGCCGATGCCGCGGAAGTGGTTGCGGACCAGCATCGCCAGCCCGAAGCTGATCACGAACGCGATCGGCACGAAGCTGACCACGTAGATCGCGGTGACCTTCAGCGACGCCCAGAGCTGGTCGTCGCCGCCCATCAGCCGGTAGTTGGCCAGGCCGACGTACTGGTAGTTGCCGAACCCGTCGACCTTGAAGAACGCGACGCCGAGCGCGAGCACCATCGGCACCGCGACGAAGGCGAGCAGGCCGAGCAGGTCCGGCGCCAGGAACGCGTACGCCGCCAGCGCTTCGCGCCGTTTGCGGGTCATCGGGGTCTTGGGGGCCGCCGGTGGCCTACGCACCGGGGGCTTGGACGGGGGCGCTGTCGTGGTGGCCATCAGCTGATGGGCGCGCCCTGGTAGGTCTTCAGGAACGTGTCGATCCGCTCGGCCGCGTCAGCCGCCGCCTTGGCCGGGTCGGACCCGTTCAGCTGGCAGGCCTGGATCGCGTCGGCGATCGGCTGGTAGACCTCCGGTGGGAACCGCGGCTCGGGCCGGCCGGTCGGCGCGATCTCGTCGACGAACTGCTTCAGCACACCCTGCTCGAACGCGCCCTTGGCGTCGGCGGCCTGCTGGACCGACTTGCGCGGCGGCACGTTGGTCTTGACCACGGTGTTCCACTGCCGCTGCCGTTCGATGCCCTCGGCATCGGTCGAGCCGAGCGCCCAGGTGATGAACTTCGCCGCCGCCTCGGGGTTCTTGCCCTTGGAGTTGGCCACGAACGCCCAGCCACCGAGGTCGGTGGCCGGCTTGCCGCCGGGCGGCGTCGGCAGCGGGATGATGCCGTACTTGAACTTCGGCGCCTTGGCCCGCATGTCGGCGACCGCCCAGATCCCGCTCTGCTGCAGCGCGACCGCGCCGGAGCCGAGGTTGGACACGACGTCACCGCCGCCGTCTCCGAGCGCCTTGCGCGGGGCGACCTTGTTCTGGATGGTGTCCTTCCAGAACTTCAGCGCCTGTACGGCGGCCGGCGAGTCGAAGGCGACCTTGCCGTCCTTGATCGGCGTACCGTCGCCCTGCCACAGGAACGGGTACCAGGTGAAGTTCTGGTAGTAGCCGGGCAGCGTCTCGAACATCACGCCGTACCGGTCCTTGCCGGTCAGCTTCTCGGCCACCGCGAGCGTCTGCTCCCAGGTCTTGGGCAGGTCCGCCTCGGACAGACCGGCCTTGGTGAAGGCGGCTTCGCTGTAGTACATCGCCAGCGGCTCGATCTCCATCGGCAGGCCGTAGACCTTGCCGTCGACCGACCGGGCCTCCAGCAGGCCGGGCAGGTAGTCGGCCTTCGCCTCGTCCGGCAGCGCCGGGGACAGGTCCTGCAGCACGCCGCCGTTGGCGTAGCGCAGGAAGTCGCCGGGACTGATCAGGAAGATGTCCGGGCCCTCGCCGGACTGGAAGGCGGTCTGCAGGGTGGTCCCGTTCAGGTAGTCCTTGCCGGGGATGTAGCGCAGCTTGACCTTGACGTCGTTGTTGGCGTTCCACTGCTCGGCCACGTCGACGAACCACTTGCTCTGCGGACCGCCGTCGTCGGAGGGACCGTAGAAGTTCCAGAACGACATCTCCTTGCCGTCGCCTCCGCTGCCGCCGTCACCTCCGCATGCGGTCAGCAGGGGGCCGCCGATCGCGGTCGCGGCCAGGGCGCCGAGACCGCCGCGCAGCACGGAACGCCGGCTCAGCGGCCTTGACAGGGAGGGGGTTGCGGGCATCGAGGGCTCCAGGGGTAGCGCACCGGCGGCGATCTTCGGGAAATGGGCAATCGATTTCTCGCAATCTACGAGTGGTGGTCGGAACGGTCAAGACCACAACGGCCACGAGTTTGACCGGACATGGCAACAGGCCTTGTTTTGCTCGGGTTGCAGGCGTTGACACTGCGTCCGGCCGCTGCCTACGCTTCGGAAATCGATTTCTGACATGAGACCGGAAAGCGGGTCGAGGATGCCAGTAGTGCCGAACCGTGCGGACCGCCCCACCGCCGAGCGGCAGCAGCTCGCCGACGAGGATCCGGGGGTCGCCCAGGTCGCGACCGCCGGCGCGAACAGCGCCGAACTCCCCCGGGACCTGGTCACCCGGGGGCTGGCCGCGGCGCGCAGCGCGATCGAGACGGAGGCCGCCGCCGTCTCCGCCTTGGCGGACCGGCTGGACGGAGTGTTCCTCGACGTACTGACCGCGGTCGCTGCCTGCGAAGGGCATCTGGTCGTCACCGGGCTCGGCAAGTCCGGGCTGGTCGGTCGCAAGATCGCCGCGACGCTGGCCTCGACCGGGACCCCGGCCACGTTCATCCACGCCGGCGACGCGCTGCACGGCGACTCCGGTGCGGTGACCCCGCGCGATCTGGTGCTGGCGTTGTCGGCGTCGGGCGAAACGGCTGAAGTGTGCGCGTTCGCCCGAATGCTGTCCGAGCGGCAGATCCCGGTGATCGCGATGACCGGCAACGAGGAGTCGACGCTGGCGCGACTGTCGACGTACACACTGGACACGATGGTGCTGCGCGAGGCCGACCCGCTGAACCTGGCGCCGACCGCCTCGACCACCGCCGCGCTGGTGATGGGCGACGCGCTCGCGTGCGCGCTCGTCGTCCTGCGGGAGTTCACCCACCACGACTTCGCCCGGTTCCATCCCTCGGGCGCACTCGGCCGGCGGCTGCTGGGCGGTGAGGCATGAGCCGGTACGACGTGTGCGTGCTCGGCTCGTTCATGAAGGACCTGGTCGCCAGTGCCGAGCGCCGGCCGTTGCCGGGTGAGACGTTGCACGGCACGGGGTTCGCGGAGTTCCTCGGCGGCAAGGGCGTGAACCAGGCGATCGCGGCGGCCCGGATGGGTGCGCGGACGGCGATCGTGGGGACGATCGGCGACGACCGGTACGGCGAGGAGTTCCTGGACCTGCTGGCGGCCGACGGCGTCGACGTCGATCGGGTGATCCGGCATCCCGAGCTCGGCACCGGGGTCGGGCTGCCGCTGGTGCTGCCGGACGGGAGCAACTCGATCATCATCGTGTCCCGCGCGAACGCGGCGATCACCCCGGCCGACATCGAGGCGGCCGGCGACGTACTGGCCGGCAGCCGGGTGCTGAGCGTGCAACTCGAACTCCCGGTCGAGGCGAGCCGCGCTGCCCTCCGGCTCGCCTCGGCCGCGGGCGTCACCACGATCCTGACCCCGGCACCGGTCGGGCCGGTCGATCCGTCGCTCACGGCGTACGTCGACATCCTGGTGCCGAACGAGGTGGAAGCCGCCGCGCTGACCGGGCTGGACTGCGACGACGAGTCGCAGGTCCCGATGATCGCGCGCAAGCTGGCCGACGAGTGGGAGCTGCGCGGATGCGTGGTGACGCTGGGATCGCGCGGCGCCTATGTGCTGGACCGTGAAGCCGGGGTCGAACTCCGCGTGCCGCCGCATCGCGTCGCCACCGTGGACACCGTCGGAGCGGGCGACGCCTTCTGCGGCTCACTCGCGGCGTCGCTGGCCGAGGGCGCTTCGCTGACGGACGCCGTACGGCTGGCGAATGCTTGTGGCGCACTGTCCACGACACTGAACGGAGCCGCCGCTTCGGCGCCGGACCGGGCGTCGGCTCTGGCCCTGCTGGCCGCGTCGTCCGACGCGGCGGAGATCGATTCGCAGACGGTCGCCGCTGCGCCGCCTCAGGCGTGAGACCCTAGATGCCGTCCAGACGGCAGCTACGGATTGAGCGGCGGGGAGCGAGTATGACGACGATCTACGACGTCGCGCGTAGATCGGGCGTGTCTCCGGCCACCGTGTCCCGGGTGCTGAGCGGACGGCGCAACGTGGACCCCGAGCTGTCGGAGAAGGTCCGCGCCGCCGTCGCCGAGCTCGGCTACCGGCCCAACGGCGTCGCGCGGAACCTGCGCCGGGCCAGCACGAACCTGTGGGCCGTGGTGATCTCCGACATCGAGAACCCGTTCTTCACCTCGCTGGTGCGCGGACTCGAGGACGTCGCACAGACCGAGGGCTACCACGTCGTGCTGTGCAACTCCGACGAGGACCCGGCCAAGGAAGCGGCGTACGCGGCGGCGGTGCTGACCGAGCAGATGGCCGGCGTGGTGATCTCGCCGACGTCGACCGCCGAGGGCGTGCAGCAACTGGCCGAGGCGAAAACTCCGCTGGTGCTGATCGACCGCCGGGTCGAGGGCGTCGAGGCCGACACCGTTCTGGTCGACAACGAGCACGGCGCCGCCGAGGGCGTGAAGCATCTGATCGACGGCGGCTACCAGCGGATCGCCTGCATCACCGGCCCCCGGCGCGTCAGCACGGCGATGGACCGGCTCGCCGGTTACCGCGCGGCGCTGCGCGGCGGCGGCATCCGGTACGACAAGGACCTGGTCCGGCACGCCGACTTCCGCGAGGCCGGCGGCTACGCCGCGATGGAAAGCCTGCTGGAACTGCCCGAACCACCCGAGGCGCTGTTCGTCACCAACAACCTGATGACCGTCGGCGCCCTGGAGTGCCTGGCCAAGAAGGGCCTGCGCGCCCCCGACGACATCGCCGTCGTCGGCTTCGACGACATCCCCTGGGCCGACCTCGTCGTCCCCAGCCTCACCACCGTCGCCCAGCCGACGTACGAACTGGGCCGCACCGCCGGCCTCCTGCTCAAGGACCGCATCGCCGCTCCCGGCCGCCCGCCGTCCACCGTGACCCTGCGCACCGAACTCCACATCCGCGCTACGTCGGCCCCGAAGAAGCCCCAGAAGAAGTAGCCCGCTTCGCGTGCCGTGGGTCGAAGGTGGGGACCCAGCGGGCGAGCCAGGTGCTGCCGGTGAGGGTGAGGGCGCCGAGGGTGAGGCTCGCGGCGGCCAGGGGGAAGGCGAGGGTGATGGCGCCGATCAGGATCGGGCCGATGACGCTGCCGAACTCGGCGCAGAAGGTCCAGCCGGCCAGGAACTGGGCGCGGTGGCCGGGTGGGGCGGCGTCCGCGCCGAGGGTTTTCACGATGCCGGAGCCGAGGCCGTTGCCGACGGCCATCAGGAGGCCGACGGCGAGGAGGCCGGCGAAGGTGGTGGAGATGGGCAGGGTGAGCATGCCCAGGCCCAGGAGGACGGTGGCGGGGACGGCGATCCAGACTCGGCCGAGGCGGTCCATCACGACGCCGGCGGGGTAGAAGAGCAGCATTTCGATGCCGTTGGTGATGCCGAAGACGATCGAGGTGTCGGTGGCCGACAGGCCCAGATGCTCGCCCCACAAGGGGATCAGGCTGGTGCGGGCAGCGCGGGCGACGGCGATGACGAAGACGCCGGTGCCGAGGGTGAGGAACGTCCGACGGTGATCCCAGAGGACTTGCTTTAGGGAGAGGCGCTCGACCTGCAGCGGGGCGTGCGCGCCTTGCGGTTCGCCCGCGGTGAGCAGGACGACGACCGCGCCGACCGAGCCCGCGACGCCGACGCCGTACGCGCCGGTCATGCCCCAGTGGTGACCGGCGAACGCGCCGAGGAACGGGCCGACGAACAGGCCGATCCGACTGACGCCGCCGAGCGTGGACAGGGCGCGGGCCCGCAGTTCGACCGGGACGACTTCGGTGACGTACGACTGACGGGCCAGGCTGAAGACGGCGCCGGCCAGACCCGCGACGAGCAGGGCGAAGCCGAGCAACCACGGCGTACGGACGACCATGGCGGCGCACCAGGCGAGCGCGCTGACGACGGCGGCGACCAGGAGGGCACGGCGTTCACCGATCCGTACGACGAGCGCGCCGGCCGGCAGCGAGCCGGCGAACTGCCCGATGCCGAGCACACCGACCAGGAACGCCGCGAAGCCGACCGACGCCCCCAGCTGCAGCGCCGACAACGCGACGACGGGCAGCACCGCGCCCTGGCCGACGGCGTTGAGCACGGTCGGCCCGAACGCCGGGACCGCGATCCGCCAGAGGCTGAAGCCCGGCATGACCCTCCTCGAAGTATCTCGACATCAAGATACACGAGGCCGAGAGAGTTCGTCAGTGCGGAGGCGGCGGTGGCGTGTGGCCGGCGCGGATCCACCGGACGCAGTCGAGAGCGCTCACCGCCGCCGGCCGGACCTGCAACCCGGCGGCGAGGGCCCGGCCGTTGGCGAGCTGGAAGGTCCCGTCGTTCGAGCCGTCGTGGGACAGGTGGAAGCGATCCACCTCCGGCTCCCAGTCCACCGCCAACTCACCCGGTACGACGGACCGCCACGCCTCCAGCAGGTCCCGCATCGTCCACGTCTCGCTGACCGCGGTGAACGGCCCGGCCAGCCGCTTCGCCGTGACCAGGAGCAGGAAGTCGGCCAGGTCGCGCGCGTCGAGCCACTGGATCGGCTGTCCGGGTCGCGCCGCGCATTCCAGGGTCCCGCCCGTCGCGAGCGCCTGGCCCCAGTTGCCGAAGTCGGGGTTGTACGGGCCGACGACGAAGCCGGAGCGGATCGCGGCGGTGCGTTCGCCGTACAGGTCGGTCAGGAGTTGTTCGCAGCGAACCTTCGACGGGCCGTAGAGGTCCATCGTGAACTCGTCCTCGGGCGCGTTCGACGGCCAGGGCAACAATTCGGCGTCCTCGGTCTGCCCGGGCGTACGCCGGTCGGCGTAGACGGCGATCGAGGACATGAACGTGTAATGGCCGACCCGGTCGCGCAGGATCTCGGCGCTGCGGCGGACGTCGCGGACCAGGAAGCCGGACATGTCGATCACGCCGTCCCACTCCCCGCGCGCCAGGGCGGCGGGATCGGCTCGCTCGCCGACGATCCGCTCGACCTCGGGGAAGAGCTCCGGCGCGGTCAGGCCGCGGTTGAACAGCGTGACCTGATGACCGTCGCGCAAGGCCGCTTCGACGACGTGGCGGCCGAGATTCTTGGTTCCGCCGAGCACGAGCAGCTTCACGGGAGCTGGTCCAGCAGGCCGCCGAGTTCCTCGAGCAGCGGATCGATCCAGTCCTTCGACGAGGGCACGGTGTGCACGCCTTCCTCGATCACCCAGGCCAGGGCGCGCAGGCTGAAACCACAGCCGCCGATCAGCACCTGGCGCTCGACCAGGTCGCGGTCCGCGCCGGCCGCGTCGCAGTACCGGGTGACGAGCAGGTCACGATCGTGGCCGAAGGCAACGGCTTCGCGGATCAGCGTGTAGAGGTCGGGCAGCTGCGGGGCCAGGTAGGTCAGCGGCCAGTCGATCGCGGTCCAGCGGGTGCCGTCGGTGACCAGGTTCTTGCCGACGTAGTCGCCGTGCACCACGCGTGGCCGGACCGTGCGATGCAGCTCGGCCAGCGCCGGCCGCAACCGCCGCTCCACCTTCTGCCCGAATCCCTCCGCAGCTCGTGACGCGACCCGGGCCGCCAGTTCCGACAACCGGTCCGCGCCGAACTCGCTGTCCCCCTCGACCTCGACCGCGCGGATCCGCGCCAGCAGTTCGGTCGCCGCCAGGTAACCGTCCAGGCTCGGCTCCTGCTCCAGCGTCACCCGGCCGACGTCGGCCAGCACCAGCAGCACCGCGCCGTCCAGCCGGACCAGCTCGAACAGCTCCGGCGCCGGCAGCCGCAACGGCCGCACGATCCGCTCGTACGCCGTGCCCTCGGTGCTCTGCGCGTCGCTCCCCCGCTTGACGATCACGCTGCGCAGCCCGTACGACAGGCGCCAGACCTCCGACGATCCCCAGCGTCGCAGCACCTCCGCGCCGAGCTCGTCCCGCGCCGGGGCCCCGGTCGCCTTCAGCACGGCCGGTTCGACGGCCTCGATCCACACCGGCAGCACGCCAACTCCCTTCCACTCAGCCAGCCAGTAGACCACCTGGTGTCCGCATCTCGCGCACCAATTAGAACCCGTCCGCGCCGTCTGGCAGGCTTTGCGGCATGACTGAGACTGCCGCGCACGCCTGGGGCTTCGGCCTCGCCACCGTCACCGAGTCCGGATCGGTGCTCGACGTCTGGTACCCGGCCCCCGCACTGGGCGCCGCGCCGGAAGACGTGAAGGCGCCGGCTGAGCTGATCGCTGCCGAGGGCAACGACGATCTGCGCAAGGTCCGCCGGGAGGTGGTCAAGGCCGAGATCGCGCTGGACACCGCCCCGGCCGGTACGGCGGACGCCTACCTGCGGCTGCACCTGCTCTCGCACCGGCTGGTCCGCCCGCACGGCGTGAACCTGGACGGCATCTTCGCCGCCCTGCCGAACAACGCCTGGACGTCGCACGGCCCGGTCCCGGTCGACCAGGTCGAGCAGGTCCGGCTGCGCGCGCGGGCCGCCGGGCTGCACCTGTCGGTGACCAGTGTCGACAAGTTCCCGCGGATGACCGACTACGTCGTACCGTCCGGGGTCCGGATCGGTGACGCGGACCGGGTCCGCCTGGGCGCGCACCTGGCCGAGGGCACGACCGTGATGCACGAGGGCTTCGTCAACTTCAACGCCGGCACGCTCGGCACCTCGATGGTGGAGGGCCGGATCGTGGCCGGGGTCGTGGTCGACGACGGCAGCGACATCGGGGCCGGCGCGTCGATCATGGGCACGCTGTCCGGCGGCGGCAAGCAGGTCGTCTCGATCGGCAAGCGCTGCCTGCTCGGCGCCAACGGCGGCATCGGCATCTCGCTCGGCGACGACTGCGTGGTCGAGGCCGGACTGTACGTGACGGCCGGCACCAAGGTGACGCTGCCGGACGGCAGCGTGGTCAAGGCGCGTGAGCTGTCCGGCCAGCCGGGACTGCTCTACCTGCGCAACTCCGTCACCGGTGCCGTCGAGGCGCGGCCGCGGCAGGGTGAGGGCATCACGCTCAACGAGGCCCTGCACGCCAACGCGTGATCCTCCTTTCTGACGATTCTCCTCCGTCGAACGTCGGACTGCCCCGGTCGGCCGCCAACCAACCGGGGCCGTCGCACGTCAACCAGTTCGTGACCCACCATCTGGAACCTGCACCGGTCCCCCGCACGTTGGGACCGTTATGCCGGTGAATCGTGGAGTGATCGTCGCTGTCGGGGCGATCGGTGCGCTCGCGCTGGCCGTCGGCGCGGCGATCTCCTGGGTCGGCGGGCAGGGCATCGGGCCGCTGATCCCGCCGCGGGAGCAGTGCGAGGCGACGGTGAACGGGACCACGGTCACGCTCGACCTCGAACAGGCGCAGTGGGCCGCGGTGATCACCGGCGTCGCCGTACGGCGTGGTCTGCCGCCGCGCGCGGCCACGATCGCGCTGGCCACGGCGTACCAGGAGTCCGGGCTGCGCAACGTGGCCCACGGCGACCGGGACTCGCTGGGCTTGTTCCAGCAGCGGCCCTCGATGGGCTGGGGCACGCCCGCGCAGGTCCAGGACCCGCACTACGCGGCCTCGAAGTTCTACGACGCGCTGGTGAAGATCAAGAACTACCAGCAGCTCGCGGTGACGGTCGCCGCCGACCGGGTCCAGCGCAGCGCCTTCCCGAACGCGTACGCCGACCACGAGGCCGACGCGCGGATCCTGGCCTCGGCGCTGACCGGCCAGTCGAAGGCGGCGTTCAGCTGCACGCTCGACAATCCGAGCGGCGCGCTGGAGACGATCGGTGGGAACGGTCTGACCCCGCGGGCCGAGGCGGTGCGCAGGGACCTGGCCAAGACGTTCGGCAGGCTGTCCACCGGTGGGTACGCCGCCGGTGGGGTTCGCACGGGCCACATGGAGGGCTCGGCGCACTACGACGGGCGGGCGGTCGACATCTTCGTCAAGCCGATCTCGCCGGCGAACACGACCCGCGGGTGGGCGGTCGCGCAGTACCTGGTCGCGCAGGCCGATCGGCTGAAGATCAAGACCGTGATCTTCAGCGACAAGATCTGGACCGCGGGCGGACGCTCGGACAGCGGATGGCGCGACTACCAGGCACCGGACCGGCCGGGGAATCGCGACACCTTGCGGCATCTGGACCACGTGCACGTCGACGTGGTCGACGAATAGCCGGTCGAGGTGAGCTCGGCGGCGGGCGACGAGGTCTCGGCGGCGCCGAGCGGGTGGTGCCGGTGAGCCTCGCGGAGGTGTTGCGCGCGCATCCCTGGCTCGACGCGTTGCCTGACGAGCTGCTGCAGCGGTTGCACGTCGAGGAACTGCTGCCCGGGCATCCCGCGACCGAGGCGCTCGGGCCTTCCGTTGTCGCCTACTCGACCTCTGTGCCGCCGAATCCGGATCGGGTCTCGCTGTGCTCGATTCTGCGTCCGGCGCCGATCGGTGCCGAGCGGCTCAGCCGGCTGGTCGCCGCGGAGCAGCGCTGGCCGGGGATCGCGCTGGTCGAGTACGCGCCGCCTCCGCTCGCGGAAGAGCAAGCGACCCGCTGAGCCGCCCCGGGACGACGTCCGGGCCGAGCGCCGTACCGCTGAGCGCCGTACGAGCAGCCCGTGGACGCGACGAACCACCGTCCCCGAAACGGGTGACGGTGGTTCGTGAGGGACCGATTACTCGTCGTGCTCCTGCGGGGGCAGGGCCGCGATGAACGGGTGGTCCTTGTCGATCTTGCCGAGCTTCGACGCGCCGCCGGGCGAGCCGAGGTCGTTGAAGAAGTCGACGTTCGCCGTGTAGTAGTCCTTCCACTGCTCCGGCGTGTCGTCCTCGTAGTAGATCGCCTCGACCGGGCAGACCGGCTCGCACGCTCCGCAGTCGACGCACTCGTCAGGGTGGATGTAGAGCATCCGGTTGCCCTCGTAGATGCAGTCGACCGGGCACTCCTCGACGCACGCGAGGTCCTTGAGGTCAACACACGGCTGCGCGATGACGTAAGTCACTGGTACTCCTCCTATGGCCAGCAAGCGCAGCGGTCTGGGAAATGCTGCGGTGCGGTAGTGCTCGGGTTCTCTAGTATCACGGTAGTACCCCGCCCACTCTGCCAGGAGTCCGCATCGTGTCAGGCGTCAGTCCCCGTGATATCGGCCACCGTGTCGTGGTCCGCCACCGGCTGGACGGCGGCCAGGCGACCGACGTCATCGGAGTGCTGCAGTCGTACGACGCGGAGTCCCTCGTGGTCCGTCATGCCGACAGTACGCCGTACCTGATCCGCCAGACAGCGGTCGTCGCCGCCAAACCGATCCCCCCGATGCCGTTGCGCCAGGTGGACGTCGAGCAGCTCTTCCTGACCACGGCACTCGGCCGCCCGGCCGTGGAGACCCGGTACGTCGGCGAATGGCTGCTCCGGGCCTCCGGCGGCTGGACCGGCCGGGCCAATTCGGTGCTGCCCGCAGGTGATCCGGGGCTGCCGTTCAGCGACGCCGAGAAGCAGGTGGAGGCGTTCTACCAGGAGCGCGGGCTGCCGCCGCTGGCGCTGACGCGGCTGGGCAGTCCGGAGGTCGACGAGTTCCGGGGCCATGGCTGGACCGATGCGCGACCGCAGGAGGCGGACACCCTGGTGCTGCACACGACCCTGGACCACGTGAACGGCGTACCGGCGTACGAGGTGCTGGTCTCGGACCAGCCGGACGCGGAGTGGTACGAGGCGGCCTTCGAGGGCCCGGTGCCTGCTGCGGCGCCCACCGTGATGGAGGGCGCGCCGCGAGCCGCGTTCGCTTCAATAGAGCTCGACGGGCGCGTGGTGGCGGTCGGGCGTGGCTCGATGACCGGTCACTGGCTGGGTGTCGACGCTGTGCGGGTTGCGCCGGCGTACCGGCGTCGGGGGCTGGCGACGGCGGTGCTGCAAGGTCTGGCGCGCTGGGCCGGGCCCCTGGGCGGCCGGAGGACCTATCTGGAGGTCGAGGAGGAGAACGCCGGCGCCCTGGCCACCTACACCGGTCTCGGCTACGTCGAGGCCTACCGCTACCGCTACCTGACCAAGCGGTAGGACGCACCCACTCCGACCAGGCTCAGCGCCACGAAGCCCGCCAGTACGACGCTGAGCGCGTCCTGCGGGTCGGTGCTCAGGCCGGAGTAGACGGCGCCTGCCAACGCGACGCCGAAGGCTCCTGACAGCTGGGCGTTGGTCGTGACCACCCCGGACACGTCAGCGGCGTACTGCGTGGGCGCACTCGAGGTGATCCCGCTGATGAGGGTGTTGGCGCTGACGCCGAGGCCGAAGCCGCCGATCCCCAGCAGGGCGAACAGGAGCGGGCCCGACGTTCCACCGCCGAGCAGGTAGAGCAGGACAGCCAGGTAGCCCGTTCCCAGGACCGCACAGCCGAGTACCGGGAGCCAGCGGATGCCCTCGGGCAGTCGCGGCAGCAGCGGGCCGGCGATGCCGAACGCGGCGACCCAGACGACCATGGCCAGGCCCGAGTACGCCGCGCTCTTGCCGAGGCCCTGCTGGAGGTAGAGGGCCAGGACGAAGAGCAGCGCGAAGTACGAGCCGGTGGTGGCGCCGTGAGCGAGCAGGCCGGCTCGGACTCTCGGGTTGCGCAGGACCTGGCGGGCGATCAGGGGGCGGCCACCCGATGCGGCGGCGCGGCGTTCGCCGTACTCGAAGAGGGCGAGCATGGGGATGCTGAGGGCCAGGCAGATCCACGACCAGGCCGGCCAGCCGCGCTCGGAGCCGAGCAGGAGAGGGACGATCACCAGCAGGACCGTGGCGGACAGGGTGACGGCTCCCCTGGCGTCCAGCGGCTGTTTGACGCCGCGGGCGGGGTCGAGGTGGCGCAGGCCGGCGATGGTGAGGGCGATGCCGATCGGCACGTTGACCAGGAAGATCGGCCGCCAGCTGGTGCCGAAGAGGTCGGCGGAGATCAGGACGCCGCCGAGGACCTGTCCGGCGACGGCACCGCCGGACAGGGCGATCGAAAACCAGCCGAGGGCCTTCACCCGGTCTCGGCCGGCGTACGAGAGCTGGATGCCGCTGAGGACTTGCGGGACCATCAGCGCGGCTCCGGCGCCTTGGAGGAATCGGGCCACGGTCAGCGTGCGGACGTCGGGAGCGAGGCCGCACGCCAGCGAGGCGAGCGTGAAGAGCTGCAATCCGGTCAGGAAAACACGGCGACAGCCGATCGACGAGCCCAGGCGCGCGCCGGTGACCAGGAGGACGGCGAAGGCGACGACGTACGAGGAGACGACCAGGGCGGCCTCGCCCTCGGTCGCGTGCAGGTCGGCCTGGAGGGCGGGCGCGGCGATGTTGGCGACCGCCGTGTCGACGTTCGCCATGAACTGGCCGGTGAGCAGGACCGCGAGCATCGTGCCGCGGCTGTGCTGTGTGGTGGTTCGCACGGTCACCCCTTCGCTGTCTGGGGTGGAACGGGCCCGGCGGCTGGCGTGTGAGGGCAGCGGCGGTCGGCGGGCATCGCCTATCGTCGGGCGCATGGCGGACCACGTGGCCGAGCGGCCGGAGTATCCCGGGGACTACGAGGGACCCGTGCGGGTCGAGTACACGCCGCACCCGGACGACGGGGTGGCGGACCCGGGCGAGGTGGTGTGGACCTGGGTGCCGTTCGAGGAGGACCACCACCGGGGCAAGGACCGGCCGGTGCTGGTCGTCGGCGCGGACGGGCCGTACCTGCTGGCGCTGATCCTGACCAGCAAGGACCACGACCGCGACGCCGCCGACGAGGCCCGCTGGGGGCGCGTGTGGCTGGACATCGGCAGCGGACCGTGGGACAAGGACGGCCGCAACAGCGAGGTGCGGCTGGACCGGGTCCTGCGGGTGACGCCGTCAGCGGTGCGGCGCGAGGGGGCCGTCATCGGCGAGGTCCTCTTCCACCAGATCGCTGAAGAACTGCATGAGTTGCACCAAGCCTGACTCTGTCCCTGGACGGCGAAGGCCGCCTGGAGTGATCCAGGCGGCCTTCGGGTGACAGCCGAGTTCAGCTCGGCGGGCGAGTGGTGGTGGACGGCTTGGTCTGGCCCGGGGTGGGCGGGGCGTCCGGCGTGCTCGGCGGAGGCGTGGTGCCCGGCTTCGGGCCGCAGCGGATGTCGTCGGCGGCGTTGTAGTTCGTGGTGAACGACTCGGTCTTGACCCGCTGGCCGTTCTTCGAGAAGTAGCGGTAGATCTTGATGTCGAACCCACCGGTCGGCGCCTGCGGGCGGCAGCCGGGCTCCTGGCTGTAGACCAGGCCCGGGGCGCGGAAGTTGTAACGCGCGGACTGGCCCGCGGTGATGTCCCAGACCTTGGTGCCCCAGATCTTCACCGTGATGCTGCCCTGGTTGCCCGGCGTCGAGGCCGTGAACAGCGTCTGCACGAACACCCCGTGCCCGGAGTCGTTCTTGAACTTCAGGTCCACCGACGGCCAGGCCACGGTCGCCTCGCGGCCGACCGGGTACCGGTTGATGTAGACGCTGTGCGCCTTGTGCTCGACGTCCTTCAGGCCGGCGAAGAACGCCGCGTTGAACGTGGTGGTCGCCGACTGCGAGACACCGCCACCGAGGTCCAGCACGAACTTGCCACCGTTGATGATGTTGCCCTCGGTGAAGCCGTTCGCCTTGGTCCGCTCACCGACGATCTTGTTCAGGCTGAACGTCTCGTCCGGCTTGAGCAGGGTGCCGTTGATCTTGCGGGCCGCCGTGCCGATGTTGACGTTGCGGTACTCCGCGTGCGGGAACTTGGTGGTGAACTGCCCCATCACCTCCTTGATCCCGAGCGCCTGCGCCGCCTCGGTGGTCAGCTCGGCCTTGGTCTTGGCCAGGCCGACCGCCGCCTTGCGCTCGCCTTCGGGCTTGGGCAGCACCGACAGGATGGCCGGCACGACCTTGTCCCGGGCGACGATCTCGCCGTCGACCGCGGGCACCACCTGCGGCCGGCCGCCGACGATCTGGATGCCGGCGTCCTTCGGCAGCGTCTCCAGGTTCTTGAACCGCTTCTTGAACAGCGGCTCGAGCTTCTTCGCGTCCAGGCTCGGGGTGAACTTGCCGTCCTTGGCGACCAGCTTCAGCGCCGGCGCCAGCTCGGCCGGGGTCAGGTTCACGCCCTTGTCCCCGACGGTCAGCCGGATCGGCCCGGACATCGCCGGTTCGGCGTACTCCTTCATCGCCTTGCTGATCGCCTCGGTCCCGGCCTGCGGCTTGGTCACGCTGACCGGCAGGTCCTTGGGGTTGCCGTCGGAGGGGAAACCGGAGACCACGGTCTCGGTGGCCTTCGCGTTGTCGAGCTGCAGCCCGTCGGCCGGCGCGTGCTGAACGGCCTTCGCGTCCGGGAACGTGATCGTGCCCTCGGTGGCCGGGCGGTTGACCTGCTCGGCGAGCCGCTCGACGGCCGCCTTCAGCTTGCCCTCGTCCCGGGTGACCACCGGCGCGACCGCGTCACCGCCGGTCATCACCTGCCACATCCGGGCCGGGTTCAGGCTGCGGCCCGCACCGGCCTCGGCGACGGTCGCGTCCACGTCGAGGCTGAGCCCGGCGTCGCCCGGCTTCACCTGGTACGTCGAACCGCCGGCCTTGAGCTTGATCGGCACCGAGAGCCGGTCCTCGACCCCCGCCTGCAACTTCGCCTTGGCGTCGTCCTCGGACAGACCGCCGAGGTCGATCCCGAGCACCGTTGTGTTGCTCGGCACCTTGTCACCGGTCAGCGCGAACGCCACGCCGTACCCGACGACGAGCACTCCGAACCCGGCCGCGGCGATGATCCCCGCGAGCTGTTTTCTCCCCACCGGACAGAGTCCTCCTGCTCGAACCAGACGACAGACGGCCTATCGTACGCGACCGGGCACGCCGGTTCCGCCGTCGGATCTGCCCCGGGAAGCCCTTAGCTGCCCCGGAGGTCCCGGTACTGCCCCGCGTAGTAGATCAAAGCTCCGGGGTCATCGCCGGTCCCGAGGCTGAGCACCTCACCCACCACGATCGTGTGGTCGCCGCCGTCGTAGGTCGCCCAGGTCCGGCACTCCAGCCACGACAGCGCCCCGGCGATCACCGGGCAGCCGGTTTTCGGCCCGGGCACCGTGTCGATCCCGTCGAACTGGCTGTAGAGATCCCGTCCCGACCGAGCGAAACGCTCCGCCACCGCGCGATCACCGGCCGCCAGCACGGACACGGCCCAGTCACCCCGCGACAGCACCGCCTCGTGCATCCGCACGCCCTTGTCCACGCAGACCAGCACGAGCGGCGGCTCCAGCGACACCGAGGTGAACGCGTTCGCGGTCATCGCGTGCGCGACACCGCCCTGCAGCGTGCTCATGATCGTGATACCGGAGGCGAACCGCCCCAGCACCGCACGGAACTCCTCCGGCACCACACTGCGACTGGAGTCCGGGGTCACCACAGCAGCCTAAGACCCACCGGAAGCTGACGTCTCAACCCACTGTGTGGCTCCGGTCACTCACAAGCCGGCGAACAGGTCCGTTTCCACGCCGTCGGGGCCTGGGGCCGCGGTGCCCTTGACCAGGCGGTAGGCCTCGTCGCCCCAGATCTCCAGGCCGTTGTTGTTGGAGAGCGCGAAGAACGGTCCGTCGACGGTGATCTGGGTGGCGTGCGCCTTCATCGCGTTCATCTTGCGGTCCAGGTAGCCCTCGGCCGACACGACGCAGTCGATCAGGCGGTCCGGCGTGATCATCGGGGGCATCGGGCCGTCGGGGTCCATGCCCTCGAAGGTGGTGGTGTCGCCGGACTCGCGCAGGTGGCGCAGGCTCTCGCGCATCGAGGTCTCGGCGATCGCCGTCCAGTAGATCTTGGCGACGTCCCAGGCCGGGCCGAGGTCCTCGCGGTACGAGCGAGCCGCGGCCAGCGAGGCGGCGTACGTCGCGACGCGGTGGGCCTGGATGTGGTCGGGGTGGCCGTAGTTGCCCCACTCGTCGTAGGTGACCAGGACCTGCGGGCGGATCTCGCGGATGATCTGGACCAGGTCGTTGGCCGCGGTGACCAGGTCGGCCTGCCAGAAGCTGTCCGGCCGGGTGTCCGGCGGGACGGCGGCGTTGCCGGACTCGTCGTAGATCATCCCGGTGTCCCGGTACCGCCCGGGGCCGCCGAGGAAGCGGTGGTCGGTGACGCCGAGCTCCTGCATCGCGGCGGCCAGCTCACCGATCCGGTGCTGACCGAGCCCGTCGGTCTGGTCGGCGGCCAGGTGCGCCAGCTCCGGCACCAGCACCTCGCCCTCCTCACCGAGCGTGCAGGTGACCAGCGTGACGTGGGCCCCCTCGGCCACGTACTTCGCCATCGTGGCGCCGTTGTTGATCGTCTCGTCGTCGGGATGGGCGTGCACCAGCAACAGCCGGCGGTCAGCAAGGTCGCTCATGCGGTCAGCCTACGTCGGGGGCCGGACAGTTTCCGGGCGACGTAGGCCGACCGCCGGGGCCGGGCCGCCACCACCAGATCGCGACCCGTCACCGGCCGGTCTCAGCCGAAGCGGCGGACCAGCAGACACCCGGCCTGGAACCGCGACCGCGCCCCCAGCCCGGCGATCAGCGCGCTGATCTCCGACCGGACGGTACGCAGTGACAGGCCGAGCTGCCGCGCGATCGCGGCGTCCTTGGCGCCGGTCGCCATCAACCGGCCGATCGTCACCTGCCGGGTGGTCAGCTCCTTGGCCGCCGACGGTGCCTGCCGCCGCGATCCGAGCTCGTACACCTCGCAGACGACCTCCGGTGCGAAATCCTCCATTCGCACCACAGGGACAGCCTGGTAAACCGACATCCGTATCTCCTCCCCAGATCGGTCCAGCGCAGTCCATTCTTGTGCCGGTCCAGACCGCTCACCAGGTACAACCCATACAGTTCACCCATACAAAGTGCCGATCGTGAGGGGTGAGGCGAGCGTGGAGTCGCAGTTCGCGGCCCTGCTGCGCCGGCACCGTACGGCGGCCGGCCTCACGCAGGACGAGTTGTCGACGGTGTCCGGGATCAGCGTGCAGGCCATCAGCACCCTGGAGCGCGGGACCCGCAAATACCCCCAGCCGGCCACTGTCCGCGCCCTGGCGAACGCCCTGCGCCTGGACCCTGACCAGCAGGCCGCACTGGTCGCCGCGGCCTCCCGACGCGGGCAGACGGACCGCCCGGCGCCGGCAGAGCCTGCTCCCCCGGCGGTCTCGCCGCGGCAGCTGCCGTTCGCCAGTGGTGACTTCACCGGCCGAGTCCAGGAGCTGGCCGAGCTGAGCCGGTACCTGATCGACAGCCCGGGTGTGAGCGTCACTGCGATCACCGGCATGGGCGGGATCGGGAAGACCACTCTGGCCATTCACGTGGCCCACGAGGTGGCCGCTCACTTCCCGGACGGCCAGCTGTACCTGGACCTGCGTGGGTTCGGGCTGGGTCCGCCGCTGGACCCACTGGAAGCTCTCACCTATCTGCTGGAGGACCTGGGCGAGACTCCAGCCGCCGATCTCCCGACTGCCTCGGCCCGGTTCCGTACGGCGCTCGCGGAGCGTCGGCTGGTCCTCCTGCTCGACAACGCCGCCGACCACGAGCAGGTACGGCACCTGCTTCCCGGAGCGGGTGGCTGTGCCGCCGTCGTGACAAGTCGCCGCAGCATGGCAGGGCTGGGCGGTCGCCACTACCAGCTGGGCGAACCGCCCCTGCACGAGGCGATCGAGATGCTGCGCCGGATCTCCGGCCGTCCCGACGCCCCGGAGGACGAATGCGCCGAGGTCGTCCGCCAGTGCGGCGGTCTGCCCCTCGCGATCCGGATGGCCGGCGCCCGGCTGGCCTCCAGGCCGTCCTGGCCGGTCGCGCACCTGGCTGACCGGCTCGCCGACGGCAGGCGCCGGCTGGACGAGCTCCAGCTCGACGACTCCGGCGTACGGGCGACGCTGGTGCTCTCCATCGAGCAGCTGGCCGGCAGCGACGACCCGATCGACGTCCAGGCGGTCTCCATGTTCGCGCTGCTCGGTCTGGCCGAGTGCCCGAACCTGACGTCCGCACTGGCCGCATCGCTGTCGGACAGCCCCGAGCCGGAGGCCGAGATCGTGCTGGAGCGGCTGGTGGACGTCCACCTGCTGACCACTCCCGCACCGCGGGTGTACCGGCTGCACGACCTCGTACGGGTCGCCGCCCGGGAGTTCGCCGAGCACACGCTCTCCCGCGAGGACCGGCTGGCCGCGACGACGCGGTGGCTCAAGCGGATCTCGGCCGTCGTCTGGAGAGCCAGTGAGTACGCCGGCCACGGGGTCACCAGGGAGCGTTGGCTCGACCAGGAGTGGCTGAAGGGCGCTGACGACCTGCTGACCCAGGAGGACGTGCTCAGCTGGCTGGACGCCGAGCGCTCCGGTCTGGTGACCACCATCCAGCATGCGACGACCGAGCAGCCGGAGCTCGCCGTACAGGTGGCCATCGGGCTCAACACGTACTACGCCCTTCGCCGTGCGTGGCTCGACTGGCTGCAGGTCAACGAGGCCGTACTCCGGCTGGTCAGCGGCGGACCCGACCGCATCGCCGAGGGCCTCGTCCTGCACGACCTGGGGGCAGCCCACGCCGAGCTGGACCAGTACCAGCAGGCGTTGACCCCGCTGCGCCGGGCGATCGAGGCAGCGGACGCGTCCGGCGACGGCAATCTGCAGGCGCTCTGCCTGAGCAGCCTCAGCCACGTGCTCGAACGCATCGGCCGCACCGCCGACGGCATCCCGTACGCCGAACGCGCGCGTGAGATCGGCCTGCGCCTGGGCATCCCGCCGCGCGCGGCATGGGCCTGCCTGGCGCTCGGCATGCTCTACCTGAAGACCGGCGCCACCGAGACCGCCCAGCGCCACTTCGCCGAAGCCCTCGACCTCCTGGTCGAGCCCGGTCAGGAGCGCTACCGCGGCATGATCGCCCAGAACATCGGCGTCTCCTACCGCGAGGCCGGCCGGTACGACCTGGCCACCGAGAACCTCCAGCAGAGCCTGGAGCTCTACCGCCGGGCCGGAGCCACCGTGCAGCAGGCCCAGGTCCTCAACGAGCTGGGCAAGCTTCGCTTGGCCCAGGGCGATCTCGACGCCGCCGTCGCCCACCAGAGCGAAGGCCTGGCGATCGCCGGCCAGTACGGCGACTGGCTCTGCGAGGCCGATATCCGCAAGTCGCTCGGCGAGGTCCGCCATCTCCAGGGCCGGCTGCCCGAGGCCCGGCGCGAGTGGCGGATCGCCCTGTCCATCCGCGAGCAGCACAACGCGCACGGCACCGCCGAGCTGCGCGACCTGCTCGGCATCGCCTAGCTCGTCCGTCCCGGGAACGTGCCAGGGGCGGCACCGGTGGTCCGGTGCCGCCCCTGGGTTCAGCTAGTTGCTACCTGCTCGAGATCAGCCGACCTTCTTCAGGGCGATCTTGGTCAGGTCCGGCAGACCACCGATGTCGGAGTTGGCCGACGTGTTGGTGAGGTTGCCGCCGATGACGTAGATGCTGTTGTCCGCGGAGGCCGGGACCAGCGGGTACGCCGCCATGGCCTCGTCCAGAACGTCGGCCCACGCGTTGGTGGCCTCCTTCTGGTCGGCGATCTTCGGGATCTCGTTCATCTTGTCCCAGCCGATCGTCGAGCGGCCGTAGTTGTTCTGCGCTGCCTTGCCCGGAGCGGTGTTGTCCGGACCGAGCACCTTCGGAACGATCGTCGACAGCGACGGCCAGTCCGGGCACCAGCCGGCGGTGACCAGGTCGGTCGCCGACGCGTCGTTCTGCTGCGTCGAGTAGTAGTTGTCACCTGGGATCTTCTTGATGTCGACGTTGACACCGATCTTCTTCCACGCGGCCTGAGCGGCTTCCGCGGCCTTGATCGAGATGTCGGTCGCGTCGGAGGCGCCCAGCTGCAGCTTCTCGCCCTTGTAGCTCGACGCGGCCAGCGCGGCCTTCGCCTTCTCGATGTCACCGGTCGGCGGGACCTCGAGCGGGTTCTTGCGGTAACCCTCGAGGCTCTCGGGCACGATCGAGTCGACCGGCTTGTTCAGCCGCTCGCCACCACGCGCGGTGAGGTAGGCGGTCTTGTCGAACCCGTAGTACAGCGCCTCGCGCAGCTTCTGGTCCTTCAGCAGCGGCTTCTGCTGGTTGAACGCGATGTAGCGGCGGCAGGTGTCGGTACCCTCGATGATCCGGTCCTTGACGTTGGCCTGGGTCAACTTGGACAGGTTCTGCGGCTGGACCGGCGAGAAGCTCAGCGAGTTGGCGTCGGCACCGGTGCCGGCGATCAGGCGCTGGTCGACGATCGCCTCGTCGTCACCGAACTTGAACTCGAAACCGTCCGGCATCGCGGTCCGGAGCGGGTCGGTGGCCTGGTCCCAGTTGGTGTTGCGCTCCAGCACCAGCGTCTTGTTGCGGGTGTAGCTCTTGACCTTGTACGGGCCGGAGGACCACACCCGGTTGTCGTACTGGGTCTTGGTGTCCTTGGCCTGCGGCGTCGGCGCGAAGATCTTCATCGACGCGGTCATGTCGAACTCCGACACGGCCTGGTTCAGCTTGAAGACGATCGTCTTGTCGTCCGGGACCTCGATCGCGGTGCAGCCCTTGCCACCGTTGTTGCCGGCCGGCGAGTACGGACCCTTGTAGCCCTTGCAGTCCAGGTAGTCCTTGCCGTACGGCGCACCTTCGGACAGGTCGGCGGAGAACGACCGCTCGACGTTGTACTTGATGTCCTTGGTGGTGATCGGCGAGCCGTCCTCGTACTTCAGATTGTCCTTCAGCGTGAAGGTCCAGGTCTTGAAGTCGGCCGACTTCTCCCACTTGTCGGCGAGGTCACCGACCAGCTCGACCTTCTTGGTCTCGGCGTCCCAATCGAACGCGGTCAGTGTGCGGTAGAGGAGCTGACCGGCCATGCCGGTGTCAGTGACGAACGCACGGGCCGGGTCCAGGTGCTCGAAGTCCGAAGCGTGGTAGACCGTGACGATGCCACCCTTCGCCCCCTGCTCCGAGCTCTCGCCGCCGGCGCCGTCGTCGTTGTTTCCCCCGCCGCATGCCGCCAGCGTGAGGGTCAGGGCCAGACCCGTGGCGATCACGGATCCGGCGCGCTTGGCGTGTGTCATGCCATCCTTCTTTCTGTTTCCTCCATCGGGACGCCGGGTCACGGCTGCCCTGGTGACTGGAATGCCGGTCATCTACTCATGACCTCGACATCTCTTCAACGGTTCTTCGGGGCCGTCACCGGATCGTGACGACTTCCACGCGATACAGAGACCGTTTGTAACCGTCTGTGTCTGTCAGACGACGTCGCGTTCCTCCGGGAAGTGACAGGCGGCCAAGTGGCCGGGAGCTCCGATCTGGACCAGCGGCGGTTCCTGCTCGGCGCAGACGTCCTGCGCTTTCCAGCAGCGAGTGCGGAACCGGCACCCGGTCGGCGGATTCAGAGGGCTGGGCACGTCACCGGTCAACCGGATCCGCTCGCGGCGCTTGACCGCGTCGGGATCGGGCTCGGGAACGGCCGACAGCAGGGCGTGGGTGTAGGGATGACGGGAGTGGTTGTACAGCTCGTCGCGGGCCGCGATCTCGACGATCTTGCCCAGGTACATCACCGCCACCCGGTCGGAGATGTGCCGCACCACCGACAGGTCGTGCGCGACGAACAGGTACGTCAGGTCGAACTCGTCCTGCAGGTCGTCGAGCAGGTTCACCACCTGGGCCTGGATCGACACGTCCAGCGCCGACACCGGCTCGTCGCAGACGATCAGCTTCGGCCGCAGCGCCAGCGCCCGGGCGATGCCGATCCGCTGCCGCTGACCCCCGGAGAACTCGTGCGGGTAGCGGTTGTAGTGCTCAGGATTCAGGCCCACCCGGGCCATCAGGTCCTGGACCGCCTTCCTGGTGCCGCCCTCGGACTTGATGCCCTGGATGTCGAACGGCGCGGCGATGATCGTGCCGACCGTCTGCCGCGGGTTCAGCGACGAGAACGGGTCCTGGAAGATGATCTGCACGTCGCGCCGGAACGGCCGCATCTGGCGCCGGTTCAGGTGCGTGATGTCCGCGCCCTGGAAGGTGATCTTGCCGCCGGTCGGCTCGTCCAGGCGGGTGACGAGCCGCCCGGTGGTCGACTTGCCGCAGCCGGACTCGCCGACCAGGCCGAGCGTCTCTCCGGCGATCAACTGGAAGTCGATCCCGTCGACCGCCTTGACCGCGCCGGTCTGGCGCTGGAAGACGATGCCCTGGGTGACCGGGAAGTGCCGCTGCAGGCCCTCGACCTCGAGCAGCACCTCGCCGCGCACCGGGTTGGTGCGCTCGGAGAACGCCGTCGCCCGCCCGGTCGACTTCGGGGTGGAGGTGGTGGTCACGTCGTCTCCTCGACTGGCCGGGCTCACAGGGCCGGCTTGATCTGCTCGGTGAACAACCGCTGCCGCTCCGGGCTGGGGATGTGGCAGCGGGCCGCGTGCGGGGTGCCGCCGATCTGCAGCAGCTCCGGTACGTCGGTGACGCAGGCGTCGCCGGGCACCTTGTCGCGGAAGTCGCAGCGCGGGTGGAACGGGCAGCCGGTCGGCAGGTTGATCAGCGAGGGCGGTGAGCCCTTGATCGACTTCAGCCGGTCACCGCCGCCGGTGATCCGCGGGATCGAACCCAGCAGGCCCCAGGCGTAGGGGTGCTCGGGCCGGTAGAAGATGTCGCGGACGTCGCCGGCCTCGACCACCCGGCCGCCGTACATCACCACCAGCTTCTGGGCCATCTGCGCGACCACGCCCAGGTCGTGGGTGATGATGATGATCGCGGAGTTGAACTCCTTCTGCAGGTCGTTCATCAGGTCCAGGATCTGGGCCTGCACGGTGACGTCCAGCGCGGTGGTCGGCTCGTCGGCGATCAGCAGCCGCGGGTCGCACATCAGCGCCATCGCGATCATCGCGCGCTGCCGCATCCCGCCGGAGAACTGGTGCGGGTAGTCGTGGTACCGGCTGGCCGGCGACGGGATGCCGACCCGGTCCAGCATGTCGACCGCCCGCTTCTTGGCGACCGCCTTGGACACGTCGTTGTGCACCAGGTACGCCTCGACCAGCTGGTCGCCGATCTTGTAGAACGGGTGCATCGCCGACAGCGGGTCCTGGAAGATCATCGAGACCTTGTTGCCGCGCAGCCGGCGCATCTCCTCGACGCGCATCGAGACCAGCTCGTCGCCGTCCAGCCAGATCTCACCCTCGACCTGGGCCCGGCTGCCCTTGTGCAGGCCCATGATCGCCAGGCTGGTGACGCTCTTGCCGGAGCCGGACTCACCGACGATGCCGAGCGTCTCACCGGGCTGGAGCGAGAAGCTCAGCCCGTTGACCGCACGGACCAGGCCGTCGTCGGTGGGGAATCGCACGTGCAGGTCGCGGACCTCGAGGAACGCGCTGGCGTCCCGCGCGCCGGACGGCTGCACCGGCTCGGTGGATGCGGTCGTGCTCACAGTGTCGGCTCCATCCGGATGCTCGTATCAATGCTGACTGCCAAAAGCACCATCTTGCTCATGAGAGCCGGACCCGGGGGTCGATGAAGGCGTACAGCACGTCGACCACGATGTTGGCGAAGACCACGAAGAACGCGGCGACCAGGACGACGCCCATCACCACCGGCAGGTCGTTGCCGAGCACCGAGTCGATCGACAGCTTGCCCAGGCCCTGGATGCTGAAGATCCGTTCGGTGATCACGGCACCGCCGAGCAGGGCGCCCAGGTCGAGACCGAAGATCGTGACGATCGGGGTCAGCGCGGCGCGCAGGCCGTGCTTGAAGACCACCTGACGCTCGCCCAGGCCCTTGGCCCGGGCGGTCCGGATGAAGTCCTCGTTCATCGTGTCGATCATGTTGGCCCGGGTGAGCCGGGTGTACAGGGCAGCGTTCACCAGCGCCAGCGTCACCCAGGGCAGGATGTAGAACTGGAAGAACGGCACCAGTCCGGCCGACGGACTGGAGTTCGCCTGGTCCGGATAGGGCAGTAACCCGCCCTTCACGATGAAGACGAACACCAGCAGATAGCCGAGGACCAGCGTTGGGAACGAAACACCGAACAACGCCAATCCGACACTGAGTTTGTCCAGCCATTTGCCCTTGCGCAGCGCCGCCAGCAATCCCAGCAGCACGCCGGAGACCAGCCAGAGGACGGCGGCCCCGGTGGCCAGCCAGAACGTCGGGCCGATCGCGTCGGCGATCGAGTCGGTGACCTGCAGGCCGTTCTGCAGCGAACGGTCCAGGCACGGCCAGGAGCAGTGCTCCTGCGAACCCTCGCTGCCGAGCTCGCGGCCGCCCGGGTTGACCAGCCCGCTCATGTACCGGCCGTACTGGACGATCAGCGGGTCGTCGAACCCGTACGACGCGTTGACTTCGGCGATTCGCTCGGTGTTGCAGTCCTTGCCACAGATCAGCAGGGCCGGGTTGGCGGGCGTCGCCCAGAAGAGGAAGAAGGTGATCGCGCTGATCGCGAACAGGATCAGCACCATCTGCAGCAGACGGCGGACGATGTAGTTGAACACGGCTTCGGTCAGCTCCGTCCGGCTCGCGGGTCGAGCGCGTCGCGCACCGAGTCACCCAACAGGTTGAAGGCGAGCACTGTGATGAACAGCATCGCGCCAGGGAAGAAGAGGTAGAGCGGGTTGCCCTCGTACCAGTTGGACGCGTCGGAGATCATCCGGCCCCACGACGCGGTCGGCTCCTTGACGCCGACCCCGAGGAACGACAGCGCGGCCTCGGCGGTGATGTAGGTCGGGATGATCAGCGTCGCGTAGACCAGCAGGGTCGGGATCAGGTTCGGCAGGATCTGCCGGAAGATCACGTAGCCCGGGCCGGCGCCGAGGGAACGGGCCGCGTCGATGAACTCGCGCTCGCGGATCGACAGCGTCTGGCCGCGCACGATCCGGGCCAGGTAGGCCCAGCCGAAGAAGCCGAGCACGAAGATCAGCACGCCCATCCGCAGCGTGTTGTTGTCCGGGATGCCGAAGGTGGACTGGGCCCGGTCGGCGATCACCGGCGTCAGCGCGAGGATGAACAGCAGGGTCGGGAAGCTGAGCAGGATGTCCATCACCCGGCTGAGCAGCGCGTCGACCCAGCCGCGGAAGTAGCCGGCCACCATGCCGACGACGGTACCGAGTACGACGGCGACGACGGTTCCGCCGAGGGCGACCAGCAGCGAGGCGCGGGCGCCGTACACAAGACGGGCGAACACGTCGCGGCCGTTCTGCGGCTCGACGCCGAGCCAGTGCTCGGAGCTCATCCCGCTGCCGAACAGACCACCGGCGGGAATACCGCCCAGCTGGGTGTCCAGCAGGTCGTTGCCGTTGCTGTCCTTGAAGTTCGGCTGGTCGGGCGGGAAGCCGGAGATCTTCACGATCAGCGGCGCCAGCACCGCGATCGCGATGATCAGCAGGATCAAGGTCGCGCTGATCAGCGCGACCTTGTCCTTCTTCAGCCGGGCCCAGGCGATCTGCCCGAGCGAACGGCCTTCGATCTGCTTCGCCTCGGCCGTCTCGGCGATGTGTTCAGAGGGGAGTCCGCCGTCGGGCGGGGAAGCTTCGGTTGCTCCCAGAGTCATGTGTTTCGCCAAGCCTTCCCGGTCGAGCGAAATGTTGTTCGCGGCCTGGCCGGAACCCTACAAATCTCGCAGTGTGGACGCCACGGGACGGGCCACCCTGTCGCTGAATCGTGACTGATCACTCAGCAGCCACCAGCCGGTCACGCAGCGTGGCCAGAAACGGCTGGTCGGCCGGCAGCCAGTTGAGAGTTCGCAGGTCAGCGGCGTGCACCCAGCGGATCTCGGCGTGCTCGCGCAGTGTTGGTGACCAGTCGTGACCGGCCAGTTCGGCCAGGTAGACCCGCAAAACATATTTGTCCCCAATGGGTTGTTCACCCTCCAGGGGTTGACCGACGGTGATCCGCACGCCGAGTTCCTCCTCGATCTCGCGGACGGCGGCGGCCTGGTCGGACTCGCCCGGCTCGACCTTGCCGCCCGGAAACTCCCACCCGCCCTCGGCGCCCGGCCGCAACGCGGCCAGCACCCGCCCGTCGTCAACGATCGCCACGCCGACGACCACCTGTCTGTCCATGGGGGTGACTGTGCCAGGCGGGTTCGGGATCTGGGGGCAGGGCGCGCACAAACAGGACACGGCGGCCTCGATCGCGTTGTACTGAAGGCGGGACACGTCCCTTTACTCCACCTCGGCGCGGTCGGCAAGAAAGGGCAACCTAACTAGAAACACGCCGTACCGACGGGTCTTCCGTTGTGCGCCGAGCGGGGGCAAAGTGTGCCCATACTGACAGCGACAAAACCATTACTGGAGTCGGAATGGGCGACGGCAGCAGCAGCGTGGCCGCTGTGCAGCGCGCACTCGAAGCGTTGCACGGGTGTGTCGGCAAGCTCAGCCAGGAGTACGGCGACACCCTCGGCATCCGCCGGCTGGTGTCCGACGTGGCCCGGTTGAGCGACGACCTCGCAGAGCTCGGCCCGCCCGACCCACGGCACAGACCCGGACCAGTTCCGGAGGAACTCGAGGAGATCCCCGACGTGGAGTATGACGCGTCCATGTGGACAGACGCGGAGCACGAAGGCTTCGGAGCACCGGACCGGCGCGCGCCCTGATGGCTATTGGTGTGAACAGTCCCGGTCGCGCACAGATCGGGCAGAAGACACTGCGGACCGACCGCTGGTGGCTGGCGCCGCTGCGGATCGGCGTGATCCTGGCCTTCTTCGTCGTCTACGCGACGGTCCGGATCTTCATGAACAAGTGGTACTGGGTCGACGCGCACCACTACCTCACTCCCCTGTACTCGCCGTGTGTCACCGCGTCGTGCGTGCCCGGGTCGAGTCACCTGGGCACCTGGTTCGGCGAGTTCCCGCGGGTGATCCCGTTCAGCATCATCACCTTCGCGGTGCTGGCCGGCTTCCGCGGCACTTGTTACTACTACCGCAAGGCCGGCTACCGCTCGCTGTTCTTCGCGCCGTCGGCCTGCGCCGTCCCGGAGCCGCACAAGAGCTACACCGGTGAGCGCAAGTTCCCGCTGGTCGCGCTGAACCTGCACCGCTACTTCTTCTACGGCGCGCTGATCTTCGGTGTGCTCAACGTGTACGACGGGGTGCTCGCCTTCCACGGCGAGGACGGCGGCTTCGGCATCGGCCTGGGCACGGTGATCATCTGGATCAACCTGGTCTTCCTGTGGCTGTACACGCTGTCCTGCCACGCCTGCCGGCACATCGTCGGCGGCCGGCTGAAGAACTTCTCCAAGCACCCGCTGCGCTACCGGTACTGGACCTTCGTGTCGAAGCTGAACCCCAAGCACGGCACGTTCGCGATGATCTCGTTGTTCACCGTGATCCTCACCGACTTCTACATCATGGCGTTGTCGGCCGGCTGGTTGTCCGACCTGCGCTTGTTCAACTGACGCGGTACCAACTGATTCGGGACTCTGCAGACTTATGACTGAGCTGGAACGACACCAATACGACGTCGTCGTGATCGGCGCCGGCGGCGCCGGCCTGCGGGCGGCGATCGAGGCCCGCGAGCAGGGCAAGCGCACCGCGATCGTGTGCAAGTCGCTGTTCGGCAAGGCGCACACCGTGATGGCCGAGGGCGGCTGCGCGGCGGCGATGGGCAACGCGAACTCCAACGACAACTGGCAGGTTCACTACCGCGACACGATGCGCGGCGGCAAGTTCCTGAACAACTGGCGGATGGCCGAACTGCACGCGCAGGAAGCCCCCGACCGGGTCTGGGAGCTGGAGACCTACGGCGCCCTGTTCGACCGTACGCCGGACGGCCGGATCAGCCAGCGCAACTTCGGCGGTCACTCCTACCCGCGGCTCGCGCACGTCGGCGACCGGACCGGGCTGGAGCTGATCCGCACCCTGCAGCAGAAGATCGTTTCCCTGCAGCAGGAGGACTTCCAGGCCACCGGCGACTACGAGGCCAACCTCAAGGTGTACGCCGAGTGCACGATCACCGAACTGCTGAAGGACGGGGACGCGATCTCCGGCGCCTTCGGCTACTGGCGTGAGTCGGGCCGCTTCATCCTGTTCGACGCACCGGCGGTCATCTTGGCCACCGGCGGCGTCGGCAAGTCGTTCAAGGTCACCTCGAACTCCTGGGAGTACACCGGTGACGGGCACGCGCTGGCGATGCGGGCCGGCGCGACGCTGATCAACATGGAGTTCATCCAGTTCCACCCGACCGGCATGGTCTGGCCGCCGTCGGTGAAGGGCATCCTGGTCACCGAGTCGGTCCGCGGTGACGGCGGCGTGCTGCGCAACTCCGAGGGCAAGCGGTTCATGTTCGACTACGTGCCGGACGTGTTCCGGGCGCAGTACGCGGACACCGAGGAAGAGGCCGACCGCTGGTACAAGGACGCCGACAACAACCGGCGCCCACCGGAACTGCTGCCGCGCGACGAGGTCGCCCGCGCGATCAACTCCGAGGTGAAGGCCGGTCGCGGTACGCCGCACGGCGGGGTCTTCCTGGACGTGTCGACCCGGTTGCCCGCCGAGGAGATCAAGCGCCGGCTGCCGTCGATGCACCACCAGTTCAAGGAACTGGCCGACGTCGACATCACCGCCGAGCCGATGGAGGTCGGTCCGACCTGTCACTACGTGATGGGTGGCGTCGAGGTCGACCCGGACACCGCGTCGTCCGTCGTACCGGGTCTGTTCGCGGCCGGGGAAGTTGCCGGTGGCATGCACGGCTCGAACCGGCTGGGCGGCAACTCGCTGTCCGACCTGCTGGTGTTCGGGCGGCGGGCCGGCATGGGCGCCGCGATGTACCTGGACTCGCTCGGCGCGAACCGGCCGAAGATCTCCGAGGCCGACGTCGATGCGGCGGCCGCCGAGGCGCTGGCGCCGTTCGAGCTGGAGGGTGGCGAGAACCCGTACACCATCCACCAGGAACTGCAGCAGTCGATGAACGACCTGGTCGGCATCATCCGCAAGGCCGAGGAGATGGAGCAGGCGCTGTCGCGGCTGGCCGAGTTCCGGGGCCGGATCGCGAAGATGACGGTCGAGGGACACCGGCAGTTCAACCCGGGCTGGCACCTGGCGCTGGACCTGCGCAACATGCTGACCGTGTCGGAGTGCGTGGCCAAGGCGGCGCTGGAGCGCGAGGAGTCCCGCGGCGGTCACACCCGCGACGACTTCCCGGGCATGGACGCGGAGTGGCGCAAGCTGCTGCTGGTCTGCCGGCTGAACGCCGACGGCAGCGTGGACGTGACGAAGAAGGACCAGATCCCGATGCGGGACGACCTGCTCGAACTGTTCGAGCTCGACGAGCTGAAGAAGTACCTCACCGAGGAGGAACTGCCGGCATGACGTACAAGGGCAAGTTCCGCGTCTGGCGCGGGGATGCCGAGGGCGGCGACCTGCAGGACTACGAGGTCGAGGTCAACGAGGGCGAGGTCGTGCTCGACGTCATCCATCGCCTGCAGGCCACGCAGACGCCGGATCTCGCGGTCCGGTGGAACTGCAAGGCCGGCAAGTGCGGTTCGTGCAGCGCGGAGATCAACGGCAAGCCGAAGCTGATGTGCATGTGCCGGATGAACACGTTCGCCGAGGACGAGGTCGTCACGGTCACGCCGATGCGCACCTTCCCGGTGCTGCGCGACCTGGTCACCGACGTGTCGTTCAACTACACCAAGGCCCGCGAGGTGCCGGCCTTCACGCCGCCGGCCGACCTCAAGCCCGGTGAGTACCGGATGCAGCAGGTCGACGTCGAGCGCTCGCAGGAGTTCCGCAAGTGCATCGAGTGCTTCCTGTGCCAGGACACCTGCCACGTGATCCGTGACCACGAGGAGAACAAGGAGTCCTTCTCGGGGCCGCGGTTCCTGATGCGGATCGCCGAGCTGGACATGCACCCGCTGGACGCGGCCGACCGGCAGAAGGCGGCCCAGGAGGAGCACGGGCTCGGCTTCTGCAACATCACCAAGTGCTGCACCGAGGTCTGCCCCGAGCACATCAAGATCACCGACAACGCGCTGATCCCGATGAAGGAGCGCGTCGCCGACCGCAAGTACGACCCGATCGTCTGGCTCGGCAACAAGATCCGCCGCCGCGCCTGAGCTGATCGTGACGCAGCAACCCCCGGCCCGCTCCGCGGCCCGGGGGTTGCTGCGTTGGGGGTGGGGAGGCGGCGGCCGCCCCGGACGCTTCGCCGCGCTCGCTCACGATCCCGCCGCTGCGCTGACCCCTCCCGCCTTCCCCTCCCCGAGCCCGCCGGCTCGGGGGCGGTTCACTCTTGTGGGGGATCTGCTTCACCTGTGCGGGTGAGACATTCGCCACGTTCTGTCTTCTAGGGTGCTCGGCATGGACGTCCTGCTGATCGGCCTGGTCAACCTCGTCATCTTCATGGTGATCTTCGTGCCGGTGTCCCAGCGCCTGCTCGGTGTGCGGTTCGGGCTGGGCCGGCTGGCGATCGGCGCGTTCCTCACGCTGGTGATCTTCAGCCCCGTGATGAACGCCCTGGTCGGCCCGTTGCCCTGGACCGGTTCGACCGGCGCTGCCGCGGCGTACCTCGGGCTGACCGCGATCTGCTCGATGCTCACCGGGCTGATCTTTCTGGTGCTGTCCGAGGCGCTCGTCCCGACCGGCTCGTTGCCGCGGGTGCGCGATCTGCGCCGCGACGTCGGCGGCCGGATCTCCCGCACCCGCCGGTACCTGCAGATCCTGCGCATCGCCGTACGCCGTGGTCTCGGCCCGTACCTGCGCGGCCGCCGTCGCCCCGGCCGCGAGGACGCCGCCGGGCAGGCCGACCTCGCTCGCTCCCTGCGCCTGGCACTGGACGAAGCCGGCGTCACCTTCGTGAAGCTCGGCCAGGTGCTGTCCACCCGCAGCGACGTGATCCCCGCGTCGGTCGCGGCCGAGCTCAGCCGCCTGCAGGACCAGGTCTCCCCCGCGCCCTGGCCGGAGGTCGAGCAGGCGCTCACCGAGGAGCTCGGCGCCCACCCGCACCAGATCTTCGCCGATTTCGACACCGAGCCGCTGGCCGCCGCGTCGGTCGCACAGGTCTACACCGCGCGGCTGGCCGACACCGGCGCGGACGTCGTCGTGAAGGTCCAGCGCCCGGGCATCACCGCGCTGGTCCAGCGCGACCTCGACATCGTGCGCCGGCTGGCCCGGATGCTGGAGCGCAACACCGACTGGGGCCGGTCGATGGGCGTGCGCGCGCTGGCCGAGGGATTCGCCGACGCGATGATGGAGGAGCTCGACTTCACCGTCGAGGCCAGCAACATGGCCACCGTCGCGGCCGGCCGGGCGGTTGCCACGAACGCCGACGTCGTCGTACCGGAGCTGCATCCGCGGCTGTCGACCCATCGGGTGCTCACCATGCAACGGCTGGACGGGGTCGGGCTGGGCAGCGCTGCCGCCGTCCTGGCCGAGCGGGGACAGGACGGCGCGCGGCTGGCGCGGGTGCTGTTCGACTGCCTGCTGAGCCAGGTCGCGATCGACGGCGTCTTCCACGCGGATCCGCATCCGGGCAACTTCCTGCTGCTCGCCGACGGCCGGCTCGGCATGCTCGACCTCGGCTCGGTCGGCCGCCTCGATCCGTCCACGCGGGAAGCCCTGCAGCGGTTCCTGCTCGGCGTCGACCACGGTGACCCGGTCGCCGCCACGGACGCACTGCTGGAGATCGTCGACCGGCCGGACGTGGTCGACGAGCACGCGCTCGAACGCGCGGTCGGCCAGTTCATGGCCCGGCATCTCGGTGCGGGCGCCGCGCTCGGTCCGGCGCTGTTCAACGACCTGTTCCGCATCATCACCGTGCACGGACTCGGCGTCCCGCCCGAGGTCGCGGCGGTCTTCCGCGCCCTGGCCACGATCGAGGGCACGATCTCGCGGCTGTCCCCCGGCTTCGACCTGATCGCCGCCTCCCGGCAGTTCGCCACCGCGCACGTGACGGACCGGCTCGCTCCGGACGCCCTCCGCCGTACGGCGACCGAGGAGCTCGCCACTCTGCTCCCGATGCTGCGCCGGCTGCCCCGCCGCATCGACCGGATCGCCGCGGCCGCCGAATCCGGCCGGCTCGGCCTGAACGTCCGCCTGTTCGCCGACGAACGCGACCGGCGGCACGTCACCGCCATGCTGCACCAAGCCCTGCTGGCGATTCTCGGCGCCACCGCCGGCGTGATGGCCGTCCTCCTGCTCGGTACGCCGGGCGGCCCGCAGGTGACCGAGTCGATGACGCTGTTCCAGCTCTTCGGCTACAACCTGCTGGTGATCTGCGCGGTGCTCGTCCTCCGGGTGCTGGTGCTGATCTTCCGGCTGCCGGAGGCACAACGCCCTTGACTTCAAGCAGGCTTGAGCATTGAGGATCGGGCGCATGTCTTCGGAGCACGCAGTGCAAGCCCCTGCCCGGCTGTTCGGTCGCGAGCACCTCGCGCTCGTGCTGGGCGTGGTCGGCCTGGTCACCCTGGCCGCTTTCGAGAACCGCGCTGTCGGTACGGCGCTGCCGACGATGGTCCGTGAGTTCGACGCGCTGAGCAGCTTCGGGCTCGCGAACGCGGCCCCGAACGCGTCGTACCTGGTGTCGCTCGCGATCGCCGGGTTGTGGGCGGACCGACGGGGCCCGGTCGCCGCGTTGCGGGCGGGCGCTATCACGTTCGCGCTCGCGCAGCTCCTGGTCGGTACGGCGCAGTCGATGCCGATGGTGATCGGGGGCCGGCTGCTGAGCGGCTTCGCCGAGGGACTGCTCGACGTCGCGCTGATGGTCCTGGTCGCGCGTGCGCTGCCCGCCGCCCTGCGGCCGCGGATGTTCTCGTTGTTCGCCGCGATGTGGATCCTGCCGTCGGTGGTCGGTCCGGTGCTGACCGGACTGGTGACCGAGCAGGTCGGGTGGCGCTGGGTGTTTCTCGGCGCGCTGCTCCTGCTGGTGCCGAGCTGGTTGTGCCTTCGTCCCGCGCTGCGCCTGATCGCGAACCCGACGACCGACGCCGGCGGCGCCGCGGATCGCGGGGCCGACGAACCCACCGCCGGTCGCGACGCGGACGCGCTCGCCGCCGCGCGTGCTTTGTTGCCCTGGGCATTCGCCGCTTCGGTCGCGTTGTTCGCGCTGTCCTGGGCCGGCGACCAGCTCGAGGCGCACGCGATCGCCGCCTGGGTCGCGATCCCGGTCAGTCTGCTCGTGCTCGCCGTCGCCGCCGTACGGGTGATGCCGGCCGGCACGTTCGTCGCACGGCGCGGCTTCCCGGCGGTCGTCGCGGTCCGCGGCCTCGGCGGTGCGGCGTTCGCCGGCGCCGGTGCCTATCTCCCACTGCTCCTCACGCTGCTACACGACTTCAGCCCGTCCCGCGCGGGCGTCACCTTGTCGATCACCGGCGTCAGCTGGGCCGTCGGTTCCTGGCTACAGGGACGCGACCACGGGCTCGACCGTCTGACCGTCCTGCGCACCGGCCTCGCCCTGATGACCCTCGGCATCACCGGTACGTCGCTCTTGGCGTGGACCTCCACCACCTGGCCCGGTCTGATCTGCTGGGCGATCGCCGGAATCGGCATGGGCCTCAACTCCTCCAGCGTCTCCGTCCTCACCCTCGACCTGTCCGACGCGACGAACTCCGGCCGCAACAGCAGCGCCGCCCAGATGGCCGGCACGATGAGCATCGCGGCGGTCTTCGCACTCTTCGGCACGCTGCTCGCCGTCAACGCCGACCACCCGACCGGCTGGGTCTTCGGCGCCATCATCACCACGTCCGCCGCCCTGGCGCTGGCCGCCCTGCTCACCTCGGCCAGAGTGCCGCGCGTTCACCGCTAGAGTGTGCCGCATGGCTGAGCTGCTGACCGACGACCAGATCGACGCGGCAATCCGCGACCTGCTTCCGGAGTGGAAGGTGGCGGACAACGCGCTGGTCCGCAGCGTGCAGAAGGAGAGTTTCCTGGACGGGATCCGGCTGGTGGCCACGGTCGCCCAGCTGGCCGAGTCGATGAACCACCACCCCGACATCGACATCCGCTACACCACGATCACCTTCCGCGTCTCCAGCCACGAAGCCGGCGGCATCACCGACGACGACCTGGTGCTCGCCCGGCACATCGACACCGCGGCGGCCTGACGCCCCCGAAGCGTCATGCGGAAGTTGCTTACCGGTCAACCAAATCGGCCGAAAGTTTTCTCCGGTCGAGTTGAGTGCACGGCATGACTTCTTCCGTACGACCGCGCGTCGCCGCGGCCGGTGCTGTCCTGCTGGCCGCGATCGCCGGTCTCAGCATCGCCCCGGCCGGCGCCAGCGCCGCCGGCAGCCTGACGCTGCCGCTGGGCGACCAGAACCTCACCGAGACCCGCAGTTCCCAGACCCTGACCGACGGCGTCAGTCTGACCCGCATCGTGCGCGGCACCGAGCCGGCGCCGGCGGACCAGATCAACACCACCACGCGTGGTCCGTGGTCGATCAACGTGCTCACCGTCGATCCCGACGAGGCCAAGGGCCACGTCAAGGCGACGTACGGCCCGGACCTGGCCCGGACCGAGAAGACCACCGACCTGGTCCGCGGCGCCGGCGCGCTGGCCGGCGTGAACGCGTCGTTCTTCACCTTCACCGCCAGCCAGCAGTACCCCGGTGACCCGGTCGGCCTGGGCATCTTCGACGGCAAGCTGCTGAGCGAGCCGCTGACCGACCCGGCCGAGACCAACTTCGTGGTCGACGCGAAGACCAGCAAGGCGCTGATCGGGCACCTGAGCTGGACCGGCAGCCTCAAGAACAAGAAGACCGAGGCGGTGCTGCCGCTGGAGTTCGTCAACCACCCGCCGGTCGTGCCCGCCGCCTGTACGGCACTGGCCGACCAGACCGACTGCACCGCCGCCGGTGACGTCGTCCTGTTCACGCCCGAGTTCGCCGCCTCGACGCCGGCCGGTGCCGGGATCGAGGTCGTGCTCGACCAGCGCGGCTGCGTCGTGCGCACCGCCACCACCCGCGGTACGGCGCTGACCGCCGGCCAGACCTCGGTGCAGGCCACCGGCCACGACACCGTCGCCGTCTTCCAGACCCTCGCCGGTGGCTGTGTCAGCACCTCGCTGGCCGTGCGCGACGAGCAGGGCAAGAAGGTTGCCCTCCGCAACAGCCTGTACGGCGTGACCGGCCGCGGCCTGCTGGTCCGCGACGGCGAGGTCGTCGAGCAGCCGACCGGCGGCAGCTTCAACGACCGCAACCCGCGGACCATCGCCGGCACCACCAAGGACGGCAAGCTCGTGTTCGTCACCGTCGACGGCCGGCAGACCACCAGTGTCGGAACGACGATGGGCGAGTCCGCCGCCCTGGCCAAGGCACTCGGCCTGCACAACGCGATGAACCTCGACGGCGGCGGCTCCACCGCGATGGCCGTCAACGGTGCCCTGGTCAACCGCCCGTCCGGCGCCGAACGCGCCGTCGGCGACGCCCTGGTCTACGTCGACGCGAAGTACCGGCGCTGACCCGTCCTCCGGCCGGTGGCAGTCGGCACCGGCCGGAGACGGCACGCCGTGACAATCTGACATGCTGGACGCGTGACGACTGCTGACGAGTACCGACTGCTGGGGTTCAGTGCCGAGGACCAGGCCGACACCGAGAAACTGGACGTCGACCCGGCGCTGGTCGCCGGCTTCGCCGAGGAGCTGCGCAAGGCGATCGGCGGCGTACCGGTCGAGGGTGAGCTGGAGGCGCCGGACGACCCGATGGTCTCACTGGCGGCCTACCTGGAGACGCTGCCGGACATCCGCCGCTACCACCAGGAGCGCGGGATCAGCGACGAGATCAGCTGGGCCACGCTCGCCGATCTCGGTCAGCAACTGAAGGTCCACCGGCGCACGCACGGATCGTTCGGGCTCGAGACGCACTGGTGGGTGACGACGTACTGGACCGGCGCCCTGTACGCGCTCGGCCGGCTGCAGTTCCTGATCCACCCGGTGCCCGACGCCCACCCGGTGCCCGGTGTCGAGCCCGGTGAGTGGGTGCTCGGCGTGCACATCCCGGAGACCGGTCCGCTGACGCCGGAGTCCGTCGACGACAGCTTCGACCAGGCCCGCGCGTTTTTCGCCGAGCACTTCCCCGAGCACCCGGTGAAGACCGCGACGCTCGGCTCCTGGCTGATCGACCCCTACCTGCTCGACCACCTGCCGCAGGACTCGAACATGGTCCGCTTCGGCCGCCGCTTCACGCCGTACGGCGAACCGTACGACTCCCAGGACAGCGCGATCTTCTTCACCTTCCGCAGCCACGACCTCGGCAAGCTGGACGAGTTCCCGCAGGACACCGCGCTGCAGCGGCTGATCGTCGAGCGGATCAAGGCCGGCGGGACGTGGCAGACCGGGTTCGGCTACCTCAGCCTTTAGGGACGCCGTACTTGGTCAGCCAGGCGATCAGCTCGACGTTGCTCACGCAGCGGACGTCGGGCTGCTTGCAGGTCTCCTGGACGAAGGTCGTGAGCGAGTCGGAGTAGACGCTGTTGTTCCACCGGTTGAAATGGTTGCCGAGGAACAGCGGCGGGTTGTTGCCCGCCCGCGACCGCGCCAGCGCCTGCCGGTACGTCGCGAGCACCTGGGCCTTCAGCTTCGGCGCGTGCGCGAGCGGCGCCTTGCGGGCCTTGGTCTGGCTGTACCAGAGGTTGTAGTCCATCGTCAGCGTGCTCTTGCCCGTGCCGGCCAGCTCGACCGACTGCAGCGGGAAGTCCCAGACGCCGTCCTTCTTCTTCGGCCAGGCGATGTACCCGGGCTCGGACGCGTCGTACAGCATGCCGCGCTGCCGCATCACCTGCCGGTACGCCGGCCGCCTGCCCTCCAGGCACGGCGTGCGCATGCCCTTCACCGTGGACGGATCGAACGGCGCGGCGAGCGGCTTGCCCGCGGCCAGTGACGGCCCGGTCTCGACCATCTTGTCGAAGGCAACGAACTCGGCCTTCCACTGGGCGACCGACCAGCGCTCGATCCCGTTCTTGCCGCAGAAGTGCCCGTTCGCGTGGGTGCCGATCTCGTGGCCCTCGGCAATCGCCCGGCGCAGCACGGTGGCCCGCTCGACCGCGTTGTCCGGCACGGCCCAGCCGATGTCGGAGGCGCCGGGGTTGTGGTACGCCGGTTTGTAGTCGGTCTTGCGGGACTCGGGATACAGGTACGGGCCGGACAGGAAGAACGTCATCCGCGCGTCGACCTGCTGGGCGATCTTGCGCCAGTGCGACCAGAGCGCGAGGTCGCCGGCGCCGTCGAACGAGACGACCACGAACAGCGGCGGTTCGCCGTTCGGCAGCTTCGCCGGAAAGGACCTGGTCACCGGCGCGGCGGACGGCGGTTTGACCCTCGGCGACAGCATGGTGGTGGGGTCCGGCTCGCTCGGCTTCGCCGTCGGCGTACCGGACGGGGATTTCGCGGGCGGGCCGGACGAGGCCTGTGGCGCGGTGTCCGCGCACCCGGCGGCCACTGCCGCCACCACCATCGTCGATGCGATCAGTCGCCGGCGCCTCAGCATGCCTCGGCCACGACGTCGCCCCGGACAGTCCCCCAGTTGTGTGCCCCCGTCATACCGCTACTGACGCACGAACCGGCGATCCGGTTGGCCGAAGACACGCGGCCGGGTCGGAAGCGTCCGGTACTTCGTTACTCGGCCGCGACCCGGACGGCCTTGCGGCGCGCGACGATCCGCCGCGTCGTTTCCAGCACCAGACCGATCGTGAAGGCCAGGCTCAGGCTGAACGCGAGCGCCTTCAGCGAGTCGTGCGCGAACGCGTCACCGCCGAGGTAACCGAGCAGCGCGACGTAGGTGTACGCGACGGTGACCCCGGCCGCGGTGAACAGCACGAACTTGCGGAACGAGTACGCCGTGGCGCCGGCGGTCAGCGTGGCGACCATCCGGGCGCCGGGGATGTAGCGGACCGTCATCAGGATCAGCCCGCCGCGGGTGTGCAGCGCCGTGCTGACCTTCTCGTACATCGCCTGCCGCGCGTCGCGGCGGCGCATCCAGCGGCGCAGGGCGGGCCCGGAGCCGCGGCCCAGGAAGTAGCAGACGCACTCGCCGATCACCGAGCCGACCATCGCCAGCACGATCACGAGCAGCAGGTTCTGATGGCCGGCCGCGGCCGCCATCCCGGCGGTGACGATCAGTCCCTCGCTCGGGATCACCGGGAACACGGCGTCGATCAACGCCGCGAGGAACAGGACGAGCAGCAGCCAATGCGAGGCCATCGCCATGCTGAGCAGCTCTCGGGCGGCCTCCATCAACTCTGTCACGCCCCCGAGCATGCCATCCGGTGTCAAGGTGATCCCAATCCCAACGCTGTGATTCGGCCCGTCCGGCGAGGAATTCACCCGCTGTTCACAGCAGCACCGGGAGCTCGGAAATACCGTTCATCAACAGGCCCGGATGACGGTGCGGATCGGCGCCCGGTTCGGCCAGGCGCAGGCCGGGGAACCGGTCGAACAGCAGGCCGAGCGCGATCCGGCCCTCGAGCCGGGCCAGCGGCGCGCCCAGGCAGTGGTGGATGCCGTGTCCGAAGCCGAGGTGCTGGTTCTCGGTCCGGGTGATGTCGAGCTCGGCTCCGTTCCCGAACCGCGCGTCGTCACGGTTGGCCGCGGTCAGCGCGAACACGATCACCTCGCCGGTACGGATCGTCCGCCCGGCGACCTCGATCGGCGCCGCCGCGACGTACGGGATCGCGGCCTGCAGCGGGCCGTCGTACCGGATCAGTTCCTCGACGGCCGCCGGGAGCCGCTCGGGCTCGGCCTTGAGCAGCGCGAGTTGGTCGGGGTGGGTGAGCAGCGCGTGTACGCCGTTGGTGATCAGGCTGACCGTGGTCTCGTGGCCGGCGGCGAGCAGCAGGAAGACCATCGAGGTGAGCTCGTCGGTGCTCAGCCGGTCGCCGCCGTCGCGGGCCGCGATCAGCGCGGAGAGCAGGTCGTCGGACGGCGCGACCACCCGGCGGTCCTCGATCAGCTCATGGATGAACTCGACCATCGCGAGCGCGCTCTCGACGTACACCTCGGGCGGGTGCACGGACGCGTTCACCACCACCGAGGACCAGCGGCGGAAGTCGTCGCGGCGGATGGCCGGGATGCCGAGCAGTTCGGAGATGACGGTGATCGGCAGTGGATAGCTGTAGGCGTTGACCAGGTCGACCGGCCCGTCCGCCGCGGCCATCTCGTCGAGCAGCCCGGATGCGATCTCGCGGATTCGCGGCTCGAGCAGCTCGATCCGCCGGCGCGTGAACGCTCCCGACACGAGCTTGCGCAGCCGGGTGTGGTCGGGCGGATTGGCGCTGAGCATGTGCCGGTCCATCGAATTGACCAGGCTGTCGAACACGTGGTCGCGGTGCGGTCCGTCCAGCGGCGACCTGACGACGTCCGGATGAGCCAGCAACTCCCGCGCTTCGGCGTACCCGGTGACGAGCCAGACCGGCACTCCGGTGAACAAAGTCAGGTACTGCAACGGTCCCTGAGCGGCCAGCTCCGCGAACCCCTTGTGGCGAGCCTGACCGCTGGTCTCGGTGAATGGCGAAGTCACCTCACCACCGTACGTTCCGCGGGGTCGACCGCTCCGGCGACTGGTCTTCGACTGGAAGGCCGCCAACCACTTGCCGGCGTGGCAGCCGACGGTCGATCGGCTGGAGCTGCTCACTCCGTGAGCTGGTCAGCGAGCTCGGCGCGGCTGTGGACGCCGAGCTTCGTGTAGACCTTGCGGAGGTGGTACTCGACCGTCTTCGGGCTGAGGAAAAGTTTGGCGGCGGCTTCGCGAGTGCTGTGACCGGCGGCCAGCAGCTGCGCGACTTGGCGTTCCTGCGGCGTGAGGTCGTCGGCGCTACTGGGTTCGCGGCGACGGGCGGTTTCGCCGGTGGCGTTCAGTTCCGCGGCAGCCTGGTCGGCCCAGGTGGGAGCGCCGAGATGGTCGAACACCTCCACGGCCTTGCGCAGCTGGACCCGCGCGTCGACGCGTCGCCGTACCCGCCGAAGCCAGGAGCCGTAGACCAGTTGCGTCCGGGCGGTTTCGAACAGGTCGGGCGTCCGCTCGTGCAACCGCAGCGCCTCGGTGAAGGCATCCTCGTCGGCGTCGACCAGCCCGCGCACCCGCGCCGCCCGCGCAAGCGACCAGGGCAGACCCTTGCTGGCCGCCTGGCCGGCGAAGATGTCGGCCGTGCTGACGGCGTCATCCGTCCGGCCGAGACGGAGGTAGACCTCGACGAGCTCCGGCGCGGGCGACAGATCCGGATCGAGCGTGCCGCCGCTCGTCAGCAACTCGACCAACCGCTCGTACGGCGCAACCGCCGCGGCCGGATCACCACACCCCAGCGCCAGATCGCCCAGCGCGAACGACGACCAGGCCAGCCCGAGCCGAATCTCCCGCTCGGTGCAGATCGTGATCGCCTCGGCGGCCTGGGCGTGGCAATCGGCGACCCGGCCCCGGCGCGCGGACAACCAGGCCTGGCCGGCGAGATTGATCGCCAGCTCGGTGGTCTGACCGGTCTCCCGGGACAACCGGATGCCCTCGTCGTACGACGTGGCCGCGTCGGCCCAGCGATCGGTGGTCGCCTGGTCGCGGGCCAGGTGGAACAGGACTGCCGGCAGCAACCCGAGCGCGACGCCGTCCCGGCTGTCGCGCAGGACCTGCTCGATCACCTCGCGGCCGGCGTCGCGTTCGCGCAGGAACAGCGGCGCCACCACCACCCACACCTGGTGGCGTCGTTCGAGCTTCAGAGCACCAGCGGCCCGGGACAACGCGACCGCCGTACGGATCTGGTCGCTGCCACCACGGCCCGCCAGCACGCGGGCGACCCCACTCGCGAGCAGGCCGAGCAAGCGGCTCTCCGGCACGTCGACGTCCGGCAGTATCGCGTCGAGATCCTCGGCGACCTGCACGGCCGTGGCAGTGTCGCCGACGTGGAAGCAGGCGTTCACAACGTCGCTCAGCAGCCTGATCCGGGTCGGCAGGTCATCGGCGCTCGCGGCTGCCGCCAGGAGGATGTCGCGCGCCTGACCGGGTGAGCCGCACCTGACGGCGATGTCCCCGCGCAGCTCCTGGGCGCGCAGGCCGACCGCGGGCGACAGGTCCCGGCGCAGCGCGTCCACGAGCAGTTCCTCTGCCCGGTCGGGCAAGCCGGCGAACCAGGCCGCCTCCCCCGCCGCGACCAATCGGCGACCTTGCTCGGACGTATCGTCGGTCAGCCGTGCCGCTCGCTCCAACGCCGTCGCCGCGACCGCGTGCGCACCCCGCTCGACCGCGTGCCCGGCGACAGCCTCCAGTCCTGCCGCGACATCGCCGTCCGACCCGAGCACGGCTTCGGACAGATGCCAGATCCGCCGGTCGTGGTCGGCCAGCACACCGGCGATCGCCTGGTGGACAGTACGGCGTACGGCCGGTGCCGCGTCGGCGTACACGGACGAGCGAACCAACGGATGCCGGAACTCCACCCGCCCGTCGACGATCCGGACGAGCCCGGCCTCCTCCGCCTCACCCAACGCGTTGACGTCCACGCCGAACTGCTCGCACACGCGGGCGACCACACCGAGCTCGCCGTCGTCGGAAGCCGCCACCAGCAAGGCGATGCGGGCCGACTCGCTCAAGCGGTGCGCCTGCGCGGCGAAGGCCTCGGCCAGCAGGCGCGGCACGGGAATCGGGGCGCCGGGCGGGACGCGCTGCAGCCTGTTCGGATCGCGGGTCAGTTCCAGCAGAGCCAGTGGGTTCCCGGCCACCATCCGATGCACCTGCGCCACATCCGTCGCACGCCGGCCGACCAGCTCGCGCGCGTCGTCGAGCCCGAGTCCGTCGAGCCGCAGCAGCGGCAGGTCCGCCTCGGCCAACGGATGCGACTCCCCGGCGCGCGCCGCCACCAGCAGCACGATCGGATCCGCCACCAACCGCCGGGCCGCGAACACCAACGCCTCCGCCGACGGCCGGTCGATCCACTGCGCGTCGTCGACCAGGACCGCCACGGGTGCTTGTTCGGCGTACCGGCACAACAGGCTGAGCGTCGCCGCGCCGACGGCGAACCGTCCGGCGGGATCAGTGGTGGTGGTGAGGGCCAATGCCGCGGCCAGCGCATCCCGTTGTGGTGAAGGGATCCGGTCCAGCTCACCCAGCGCCGGACGGAGCAACTGCAGCAAACCACCGAACGGAACCTCGTGTTCGGTCTCGGTTCCGCTCGCCCGAAGCAGGCGGAGGCCGGCGGACTCGGCCGCGGCCTGGTCCAGGAGGGCGGTCTTGCCGATCCCCGGCTCCCCGGTGATCAGCAGCACTCCACTGGTGCCCACCCGCGCCCCCGCGACCAACTGCCCGATCGCCCGCCGCTCGGCCTCCCGCCCGATCAGCATCTTCGGAGTCTAGAACCCCGGGACCAGGGGGCCCACCTGATGCGATGCCCGATCGCCCGCTCCTAGCGTCAGCGAGGACAGCAATCCCAGGGAGGGGAAACCATGACCACCATCGACCAGCCCGTCACCGTCGACGGCGACAAGCTCATGCAGTTCGTGTTCCAGGCCGTCGGCGAGGTCGGCGCGACACTCAACGCGGCGCTCGTCGTGATGGGCGACAAGCTCGGCTACTACCGCACGCTGGCCGGCGCCGGCGGGCTCACCCCGGCCGAGCTGGCCGACCGCACCGGCACCCACGAGCGCTACGTCCGCGAGTGGCTCAACGCCCAAGCAGCCGGCGGTTTCGTCACCTACGACCCGGCTACCGGGCGGTACACGCTGCCGCCCGAGCAGACCGTCGCGCTCACCGACGAGAACAGCCCGGCGTTCCTGCCCGGCTTCTTCCAGATCGCGCTCGGCACCGTCCAGGACACCGACCGGATGGTCGACGCGGCCCGCAGCGGCGCCGGCATCGGCTGGCACGAGCACGACGCGGACGTCCACCTCGGCTGCGAGCGCTTCTTCCGCCCCAGCTACCACGCGAACCTCGTCGACAGCTGGCTGCCCGCGCTCGACGGCGTCGTGGCCAAGCTGCAGCGTGGAGCGAAGGTCGCCGACATCGGCTGCGGCCACGGCGCCTCCACGATCCTGATGGCCCAGGCGTTCCCGCGGTCCACCTTCCGCGGCTCCGACTACCATCCCGAGTCGATCGCGACTGCCCGGCAGCGGGCCGCCGACGCGGGCGTCGAGGCCGAGTTCGAGGTGGCCGGCGCCACGTCGTACGGCGGTGAGAACTACGACCTGGTGACGACCTTCGACGCCCTGCACGACATGGGCGACCCGGTCGGCGCCGCCCGCCGGGTGCGCGAGTCGCTCGCCCCCGACGGCACCTGGATGGTGGTCGAGCCGATGGCCGGCGACCACGTCGAGGACAACCTGAACCCGGTCGGGCGCGCGTACTACGGCTTCTCCACGCTGCTGTGCACGCCGGCGTCGCTGTCGCAGGAGGTCGGGCTCGGGCTCGGCACCCAGGCCGGTCCGGCGCGGATCCGGGACGTGACGACCGCGGCCGGTTTCACCCGGTTCCGGGTCGCGGCGCAGACGCCGTTCAACCTGGTCTACGAAGTTCGCCCCTGAGACAGTGATCAGCATGGAGGGCACGGTCACCCGCAACGGCGTGACGATCCACTACCGCGTGGACGGCGAGGGCCCGACGCTGGTCCTGCTGCCGACCTGGTCGATCGTGCCCTCGCGGGTCTGGAAGGCCCAGATCCCCTATCTGGCCAGGCATTTCCGGGTGATCAGCTTCGACGGCCGCGGCTCGGGCACGTCGGACCGCCCGGCCGGCGCGGCGGCGTACACGGACGCGGAGTACGTCGCCGACACGATCGCGGTGCTGGACGCGACCAGTACGCCGTACTGCGTGCTGGTCGGGTTCTCCCGCGGCTGTCCGTGGGCGCTGGAGGTCGCGCTGCGGCAGCCGTCGCGGGTGCTGGGCGTGGTCTGTATCGGCTCGGCGACCAGGCTGACGCCGATGCTCGAGGAACGCACCCGGTGGACCTGGGACGAGCGGCATGCGACGAGCGAGGGATGGGCGAAGTACAACAGGTACTACTGGCTCGAGGGCGGGTACGACGACTTCCTGGCGTTCTTTTTCGGGCGGATGTTCCCGGAACCGCACTCCAGCAAGCAGGTCGAGGACGCGATCGGGTGGGGGCACGAGATCAGCCCGTCGCTGCTGGCCGACACCGAGGCCGCGCGCTCGCAGCACCTGGACCCGGCACGCTTCGCCGAGGTGTCGTGTCCGGTGCTGGTCGTGCACGGATCGGACGATCAGATCCGCCCGCCGGCGGAGGGGGCCCGGCTTGCTGAGCTGACAGGTGGATCGCTTGTCACGGTCGTGGGCGGCGGGCACGCGCCGCAGGCGCGCGATCCGGTGGTCGTCAATCACCTGCTGCGTCAGTTCGCCTCGCAGGTGATGCCGCAACCGGTACGTCGTACGTGGGTGCGGGCCGCTCGTCGGACTCGGCGGGTGCTCTATCTCTCGTCGCCGATCGGGCTCGGCCATGCTCGGCGAGATCTCGCGATCGCGCGGGAGTTGCGCTCGCTATATCCGGAGGTGGAGATCGAGTGGCTCGCGCAGCATCCTGTGACGCGCGTGCTGGCGGACGCGGGTGAGGCCGTGCACCCGGCGTCGGACTGGTTGCTCAGTGAGTCGGCGCATGTGGAACACGAGGCGGGCGAGCACGACTTGCACGCCTTTCAGGCGCTCCGGCGGATGGACGAGATCCTGGTCGCGAACTTCCTCACCTTCAGCGACGTGGTCGAGGACCGGCACTACGACCTGGTGATCGGCGACGAGGCGTGGGAGGTCGACTACTTCCTGCACGAGAACCCTGAGCTGAAACGCTTTGCTTACGCCTGGCTGACCGACTTCGTCGGCTGGTTGCCGATGCCGGACGGCGGGCCTGATGAGGCTGCACTGACGGCGGACTACAACGCGGAGATGCTGACGCAACGGTCGCGTTATCGGCGGTTGCGGGATTGCTCGTTGTTCGTGGGTGATCCCGAGGATGTGGTCGAGGAGTCTTTCGGGCCGGGGCTGCCGGGGATTCGCGAGTGGACTCGGCAGAACTATATGTTCACGGGGTACATCACGGGGTTCGCGCCGATCGGCTCGCGGTCGGCTGCGTCACCACCGCGCTGCCTGGTGACGGTCGGCGGTTCGGGCGTCGGCGTCAGCTTGTTGCACCGGGTCCTCGACGCCGTACCGGCGATCCGGCGCCTGATCCCAGGCATCGAGTTCGACGTCGTCACCGGCCCGCGCATCGACCCGTCGTCGCTACCGCACCCGCCCGGCGTACGGCTGCACGGCTACCTCCCCGACCTCCACCTCGAACTCGGCAAGGCCGACGTCGCGATCACCCAGGGCGGCCTGACCACCTGTATGGAACTGACCGCCCAGCGCGTCCCGTTCGTCTACATCCCACTCCAGCACCACTTCGAGCAGAACTTCCACGTCACCGCCCGCCTCGACCGCCACCGCGCCGGCCACCGCCTCGACTACTCCGAGGCAGCCGACCCCGACCGCCTCGCCGAAGCCGTCGCGAAGGCGCTCACCGATCCGGTCGACTACCTCCCGGTCCCGACCGACGGCGCTGTGAGGGCCGGCCATTTCCTCGCCGACCTACTGTGACTTCTCGGAAACTGAGCTTCTTTCAGAATGTGATCCAAGAGCCGTCAAAAGTGACAGTCAATCCCGATTGTCATAATTTCCAGGTCTCATCACAGCTCGACCACAACGGTTTACGACGTGAAAAAAGTCGGCGTCAATGGAAGAGCGCCCCGCCGACCCGCCCACGTCGGACCACCTCGGGCGCAGGTGGTTCCCCAGGAGAACTCGTGACTGCGTACTTCTGCTCCCCGTCCGGCGAGATCGAGGCCAACCTCGCCCACCCCCGGCCGCTGGTCCGCCGGGCTCCCTAACCGATCCGGGGTACGACGATGGGGGCATCAGTCGTCCCCTGGATCCGCGGAGCCGCGACCCCCTTGGACGGCGGGGTCGCGGCTCCCGCCTTGTCTTGGCGCTTCGCGCTCGAGGTTCTGGGCGGTCGGTGATCGGCTGCTCGTCCTCGGCGGTATCGGCCGTCGTCGCTCAGCGCTCGGCAGCCCGTCCTCGGCGGTCCCGGCGGCCGGCGGTCGGCGCCCCCCGGGCGCTCGATCTCCATGTTCGTAGGTCGACGCGTGGCCTTCTACTCATCGGCCGACGTGCACCACCGACCAACGTGTCGCGGCCGATGCAACCCACGCTCCGACGTGCTCGTGCCGGGGTGGTTTCAGCAGGTTGGTCGGTGGAGGAGGTCCGGCACACCGGCGCCCGGGACTCGATGCTCGGCAGTCCCAGCCCCCAAAAAACTCGAGCCCCGGGCGGCAACCCGGGGCTCAGATGGATGGATGGGCGGCGGAATCAGCTGCCGGACTTGCGCCGGAACTGGCGCTTCTGCTTGTCGTTGTGCGCCTCGCCGACACCCTCGTGCCGCGGGCCACTGCCCGGGTGCGACTCGTGGGTGGCGTTCTTCTTCGCGAGCGCCTCGCGGAACTTCTTCTGCAGATCGTCCTGCGCCGGCTTGCTGGGCTTGTCGCTCATACCGTCTCCTTAACAAACCGTCAGGCGTACGCCTCTAGCTAACCAAGTGTGACGGTCCCCGCGCCAACCAATATCAGCGGGGCCCAACACCCACCCCCCGGCAATCAATCCCCACCCCAATCGAGCGACCGCTTGACCGCTACCCTCGCCGCATGCCGAGGCTTCCGTCCCCGTTCACCGACGCTCCCGCCTTCGAGCCCCCACCCACCGATGCGTTGATCGCCTCGATCGAGGCCGAGCTCGGCCTCCGCCTTCCCCCGGCGTACATCGCCTTGTCCCGTCTGCACAACGGCGGCCACGTCGCCCGCAACGCCCACCCGGCCCCGACTCCCACCACCTGGGCCGAGGACCATGTCGGCATCACCTCGATCGCCGCCATCGGCCGGACGGCCCCGTTCAGCCTCTGCGGCCCGGCCGGCAACACCTTCTGGATCACCGTGTGGGGCTACCCGGACATCGGCCTGTACTTCGCCGACTGCCCCTCAGCCGGCCACGACCTGATCGCCCTCGACTACCGCCACGGCGACGAACCATCGGTTGTTCACGTCGACCAGGAGCGGGACTACCAGATCACCCCGCTCGCCGCTGACTTCCCCAGTTTCATCGCCGGCCTGATCGACGATGACACGTTTGACCTGGACTGACCGCGCAACTCGTAGGCTGACCGTCGTACCCGAGAAAGGAGGCTGCGGTGGCAGAGACGACGGTGGCCGAGCTGATGGCCGAACTCGCCGCGCTCGAAGACCCGAAAGCGCGTGCGGTGAACGAGCGCCACGGCGACGACCACGGCGTGAACCTCAGCAAGCTGCGCGCGATCGCCAAGCGCCTGAAGACCCAGCACGACCTCTCGCGCGACCTCTGGAAAACCGGCGACACCGCCGCGCGCCTCCTCGCACTCCTCGTCTGCCGCCCGAAGAACTTCAAGCTCGACGAACTCGACACCATGCTCCGCGAGGCGCGCGTCCCCAAAGTCCACGACTGGCTCGTGAACTACGTCGTCAAGAAGACCCCGTACGCCGAAGACCTCCGCGTGACCTGGCTCGCCGACCCCGACCCCGTCGTCGCCAGCGCCGGCTGGGCCCTCACCACCGAACGCGTCACCAAGAACCCCGACGGCCTCGACCTCCCCGGCCTCCTCGACGTCATCGAGGCGGAGATGAAGACCGCCCCCGACCGCCTGCAATGGGCGATGAACCACACCCTCGCCCAGATCGGCATCGACCACCCCGACCACCGAGCCCGAGCCCTCGCCATCGGCGAACGCCTCGAGGTCCTCAAGGACTACCCGACTCCCCCAGGCTGCACGTCGCCGTACGCGCCCGCGTGGATCACAGAAATCGTTCGCCGCCAGAGCAACACCGCCTCGACGTGACGGCTCAGGACTTGTTGCGTAAGACATAGCGTCTTACGCTGACTGTATGGCCGACACCATCACGATCCGCAGCGATTCGGAAACCGAGCACGCCTTGGAGGTGCTGACCCATGACGGCAGCTCCCGCTCAGCCGCGATTCGCCAAGCCGTGCTCGAAGCCGCGCTGCGCAAGGAGCGGGCAGCGGCGATGCGTCGCGCTGTCCTGCGGATGCCGCTCGACGAACCGGACGGCATCGACATCGCCGCTGAGATCGCCCGCGACCGCGAGGACGACCGCCGGTGATCTATCTCGACTCGGCCGCGATCGTGAAGCTCGTCCACGCGGAGTCGGAGACAGAGGCGTTACGTCACTGGCTCGACGAACGAGCGGAGACCGGGTGGACGAGTTCTGTCCTGGCGGAAATCGAGTCGTCGCGGGCACTGGCACGCCATGCCCCGGCGGCCGTCACGCGTCTTCACCTGGTCCTCGACCTGATCGAGTTGGTGGAATTGGACGCCGGGATTCGCATTCTGGCGCAGACGGTGAGGCCGGCGACGGTTCGGAGCCTGGACGCCATTCACTTGGCAACGGCTCTTCGCGTCCGCTCACAGCTCACGTCGTTCATCACGTACGACAAACGCCTGGCCGACGCCGCCCAGGCTGCCGGACTGACTGTCGACATGCCTGCCTGAGCGACCTCGCCACCACAGCATCCCAGAGGGCCAGGCGTCAGACATTGAAGCCGAGTTCGGCGACTGTCCGACCAGGTGATGGGTGCCGTCACCGCAACTCCGGCTCATCACGGCATCCAGATTCACCGATGCCGACGGGAAGCTAGTTGTCCCGGATCGCGACAGCTATGAAATCGCTGCACCAGAAGGCGAAGAAACCTGACCCCTCCGCGACGCGATAGTTGATGTTCTCCAACTGGTGCGCAGCGACCTCGGCGATGTCGACGACGTCCAACTGCGCGGGAACGGGGAATTCGGGCCAGGACACCTGGAGTTCGACCACCCCCACGTAGGTCATCTCCAGTCGTGACCGGCCATCCACGGACTCGGTGGTCATGCTCACGGTCTGCCCGGAGTCCGCGTTGCGGACCACGAAGCTCCGCAGGACCGGCATGTCGACCGACCGCAGGTCCGTCCAGCGCACGGAGTCGTTGGCAATCGCCTGGATCATTCGGCCAGCCTAGAGTCAGCCACCGGTTGTCAGGTGAACCGGCACGACTCCCAGTTGAGCGGAGCTCCACTACATCGCCGCCTACCGCTGAGTCAGGCGTTGAACCGGAACTCCACCATGGCGTTATCCATCCTCCCGGCCCGGGAGCGGTGCTCCATCCAGGAACGCCTCATAGACCTCACGAGCATCTTCGTCGACGTGCGGCGGCCCAGGCGCATACCGGAGGTCCGTGCGGTCGCGCTTCGGTCCTGACAACCAGAACCACTCGCCCGTCACGACGTCGTAGAAGCACCCGCGGAGGAGCCCGCCCGGCGGACCCGCACCCAGTTGGCGTCGAACCCCTGGAACCGCCTCAGCTCCGGACCGTGGACCCGCGCCGTCTTCACGTCTTGTTGAAGTCCAGCCAAGCGATCCAGGACGGTCCGCGGTCGATGTCGTAGCCCGATTTCAGCTGGACGAACATCAACCGCCGGGCCATGTGGTTCGACCCGCTCAGACGTTGAAGCGGAACTCGACCACGTCGCCGTCGGCCATGATGTAGTCCTTGCCTTCCATCCGGACCTTGCCGGCGGACTTGGCGGCGGCCATCGAGCCGGCCTCGACGAGGTCGTCGTAGGAGACGATCTCGGCCTTGATGAAGCCGCGCTGGAAGTCGGTGTGGATGACGCCGGCGGCCTCGGGGGCGGTGGCGCCCTTCTTGATCGTCCAGGCGCGGGACTCCTTGGGGCCCGCGGTCAGGTACGTCTGCAGGCCCAGGGTCTCGAAACCGACCCGGGCCAGCACGTCCAGACCCGGCTCCTCGACGCCCATCTCGGCGAGCATCTCGCGGGCCTCGTCCTCGTCGCCGAGTTCGACCAGTTCGGCCTCGAACTTGGCGTCCAGGAAGATCGCCTCGGCCGGCGCGACCAGGTCGCGCATCTGCTGCTTGAGCGACTCGTCGGCCAGTTCGTCGGCGTCGCAGTTGAAGACGAACAGGTACGGCTTGGCGGTCATCAGCATCAGCTCGCGGATCGCGTCGCGGTCCACGTCAGTGGCGATGATCGGCGTACCGGCCTCGAGGTGCTTCTGCGCCTCGCGGACCGCCTCCAGGACAGCGACGCTCTCCTTCTTCAGCCGGGACTCCTTCTCCAGCCGCGGGATCGCCTTCTCGACGGTCTGCAGGTCGGCCAGGATCAGCTCGGTCTGGATCGTGGAGATGTCGTCGGCCGGCGAGACCTTGCCGTCGACGTGGGTGACGTCGTCGTCGCGGAACACCCGGGTGACCTGGCAGATCGCGTCCGACTCGCGGATGTGGCTGAGGAACTTGTTGCCCAGCCCTTCACCCTCCGATGCGCCGCGCACGATGCCGGCGATGTCCACGAACTGCACGGTCGCCGGCAGCTGCTTGGCCGACCCGAAGATCTCGGCCAGCTTGCCCAGCCGCGCGTCCGGCACCCCCACCACGCCGACGTTGGGCTCGATCGTCGCGAACGGGTAGTTCGCGGCGAGCACGTTGTTCTTGGTCAGCGCGTTGAAGAGCGTGGACTTGCCCGCGTTGGGGAGCCCGACGATTCCGATGGTGAGTGCCACGGACGCCAAGGGTACGCGCCCGCCGCGCCGGACCCCAATCCACAGCCGGTACGCCGCCCGCCGGCCGAGCCCGTACGCCGTGCCGCGCCGTTCCGTACGCCGTACCCGCAGCCTCGCACGCCGCACCCCCGCCCCACCCGTACGCCGTACCCACGCCGTGGCTCAGATCACGAACGACTCCAGCTCCGCGTCGTACCACCGCTTCGTCAGCCCGAGCGGCCGCATCCCCAGCCGCCGGCAGACCGCGAGCGACGCCTGGTTGCCCGGCCGGACGACCGCGTAGATCTCCCCCACCCCCGTCTTGAACCCATGCGCGATCGCACCCCGCGCCGACTCCGTCGCCAGCCCACGCCCCCACGCGTCCGGATGAAAATGCCACCCGACCTCGACCTCACCCCGCGCCGGCCCGCCGTCCGACGGCTCCGGCAGCGGCACCAGCAGCACCGTCCCCGCGACCGTTCCCGTCGCCTTCTCCTCCACCGCCCACACGCCGTGCACGGGATCGGTGTTGCGCGCGTTCCACCGTTCGATCGTCCGGGTCGCCGCGTCCCGGTCCGTCATCGCGCGCGGGGTCGCGCCGAGCCACCGCGAGACCTCCCAGCGCCGGTAGATGTCGAAGACCCGGTCACCGTCGGAGTCGACCCAGTCACGGACCACCAGCCGCTCGGTCTCGAAGACCACCTTGACGTTCATCGCGTCTCCCCTCGCTTGTCCGTTGATCTACCCGGCCCACCGGCGAGGCGGCAAGCGATCCGGCCCAAGCGTGACCACACCGTTGTTGCTTGACGCGGAAGCGACCGAGACCTCCTTGCAACACGGCGCAGGCCAACCACCGCGGCGATCGACGCGTCTCCCTGGTGAAGCTCCTGAGGGGGAGCGACTGGGGACCATCCGCCTGATTCGTGAGGGAGCATCATGTCCCGAAAGCTTGCTGCCGTTTTCGGCACCGCCGCTGCCGCAGTACTGGTACTCGGCGGCCTGTTCGCCGTCGCACTGGGACATTCCGCTGCACCCAAACCGACCGCCGCCTCCAGCAGTACGACGGGCTCGGCGCCGCCGCTCGTCACGCCGACCACGACGCCGCCGAAGACTGCCGACCACACGCCCGGTACGCCGGTCGCCGACCCGACCGCAGCGCTTGTCGCCGGCAACAAGAAGGTGCTCTTCTTCAGCTTCGACGACGGCCCGGACCCGGTCTGGACGCCGAAAGTCCTGCAGGTGCTGAAGAAACACGGCGCCCACGCGACCTTCTTCCAGCTCGGCGGCAACCAGGCCGAGCACCCCGGACTGCGCGCGCAGATCCTTGCCGACGGCAACACCATCGGCAGTCACTCGATCACCCACCCGCAACTCACCGCGCTGTCCGCGGCCAAGCGGCACCACGAGATCTTCGACGGTCCGCGGTCCAAGTGCTTCCGGCCGCCGTACGGCGCGACGAACGCGAAGGTGCGCGCGGAGATCAAGGCCGCCGGGATGGCCCAGGTGCTCTGGGACGTCGATCCGCGGGACTGGGCCAAGCCGGGCGTCAACGCGATCGCGAACAACATCTTGACCCACGCGCACCGCCACAACATCGTCCTGCTGCACGACGGCGGCGGCGATCGCGCCCAGACCGTCGCGGCTCTGGACAAGGTCCTCCCGTTGCTCAAGGCCCAGGGCTACACCTTCCCCGCGATGGACTGCTGACAGAAATTGTCGGCGGCGTGTGTCACTGTCTGTGGCATGACCGGTACGACGTTGCTCTTGGTGCTGCTGTTCCTCGTCATCGGGTTGTTGCTCGGGGCAGGTTTCGGCGTGCTCTGGTCACGCGGCCGGGACGGCGCCGAGCTGGCGCGGATCACCGCCGAGCGCGACGCGGCCGAGGACCGGGTGGTCGAGCTGACCCAGGAGCGGCACTCGGTCGGTCAGCAGATGTCCGGCCAGGCCGTCGTCAAGGAGGCGCTGGACCGGTTGCACGCCGAGCTGAGCCAGCTGGAGAAGGGCCGCGCGGCCTGGCAGTCCCAGTTGCACCAGCAGGTCAACGAAGTCCGCATGAGCGGTGAGGCGCTGCGGCGGGAGACCGCGTCGCTGTCCACCGCGCTACGCAAGCCGCAGGTCCGCGGCCGGTGGGGCGAGCTGCATCTGCGGCGTACCGTCGAGCTGGCCGGCATGGTGGCGCACTGCGACTTCACCGAGCAGACCTCGACGGTCACCGACGACGGACTGCTCCGGCCCGACCTCGTGGTGAGACTTGCCGAGGGCAAGAATCTGGTCGTCGATTCGAAGGTGCCGCTGGCCGCGTTCCTGGAGGCGGCCGAGAGCGACGACGCGGACTTCCGTGAGGAGCGGCTGCGGGCCCACGCCCGCCATCTGCGCACCCATGTCGACCAGCTCTCCGCCAAGGCGTACTGGTCGCGCCTGCCGTCCACGCCGGAGTTCGTCATCCTGTTCGTGCCCGGCGAGTCCTTCCTGTCCGCCGCGCTCGACGTCGAGCCCAGCCTGCTCGAGTACGCCGCCGAACGCCGGGTGATCCTGGCGACGCCGACGACCCTGATCGCGACCCTGCGCGCCGCGGCGTACGCGTGGAACCAGTCGGCCCTGACCGAGTCGGCCCAGCAGGTCTTCGAGCTCGGCCGCGAGCTGTACGAGCGGCTCAGCACGATGGGCGACCATCTCGGCCGGGTCGGCCGGTCGCTCACCTCGGCGGTCGACGCGTACAACCGGACCGTCGGCTCGTTCGAGAGCCGGGTCTTCATCACCGCCCGCAAGCTCCGCGACCTGCACGTCACCGAGGCCGAGCTGGAAGCGATGGAAACCATCGAAGCCTCCGTGCGTCCGTTGGCGGCGCCCGAACTGCTCGCGCTCGACGAGACCACCCCCGACGACCCGACCCGCCGCTGGGTCCCCACCCAACCCGTCGACCGCACCCGCCGGGACGCGCCGCCGCCGCTGCCGGGTATGGACTCCCAGACCGGCTGATTCCGTGGTGCGCGCAATCCGCTGACAGGTCCAGCAAGCTGTGCCGGCGGAGGCCAGATCCCCCGCACGCACAGTGACGACCGATCAGCGGTCAGTGCCGACTTAACGAAAACTGTCTGCGGTTCGGCATTGACATCGATGCACCGCTGTCCAACGATGAGAGCGCTCTCACCCGTTCGGTGGTCCACCGTCCCTCACCGCACGGGCCTGCGAGCACCGGTGTTTCTGCGCGTGGTCCGGCGCGGCTGTGCCCTGGTAACGCAGCCGTCCATCGACCGGCCGGTGCTCCACCTTCTCTCGCACTGGGACAGACCTGAGGAGGAGTTGTGCGCATCAAACCGAAACTGCTCGCGGTGCTCGCCGCCGCGGCCACCATCGCGGCCGGACTCACCGCCACCGTCTCGGCGCCCGCCGAAGCGGTCCCGGCGACCATTCCGCTGAAGATCACCAACAACTCGGGTCGCGGCGACGCGATCTACATCTACAACCTCGGCACGAACCTCGCGACCGGCCAGCAGGGCTGGGCCGACGCGAACGGCACGTTCCACGCCTGGCCGGCCGGCGGCAACCCGCCGACCCCCGCGCCGGACGCCTCGATCGCCGGACCTGCCAACGGGCAATCGATCACGATCCAGATGCCGAAGTTCTCCGGCCGGGTCTACTTCTCCTACGGCCAGAAACTGGTCTTCAAGCTGACCACCGGCGGCCTGGTACAGCCCGCGGTCCAGAACCCGAGCGACCCCAACGCCAACATCCTGTTCAACTGGACCGAGTACACGCTGAACGACTCCGGCCTGTGGATCAACAGCACGCAGGTCGACATGTTCTCCGCGCCGTACGCCGTCAGCGTGCAGTCCGCGGCCGGCACGAAAACGACCGGGCACCTGAAGCCCGGCGGGTACAACGCCTTTTTCAACGCGCTGCGCAACCAGGGCGGCGGCTGGTCGAACCTGATCAAGACGGCTCCCGACGGCTCGGTACTGCGGGCGCTCGCTCCGTCGTACGGCGTCGAGACCGGTGCGCTGCCGGGCTCGGTGATGGACGACTACGTCAACCGGGTCTGGTCGAAGTACAGCACCGAGACGCTCACCGTGACGCCGTTCACCGACCAGCCGAACATCAAGTACTTCGGCCGGGTCTCGGGCAACACGATGAACTTCACCAACACCTCCGGCCAGGTGGTGACGTCGTTCCAGAAGCCGAACTCGGCCAGCATCTTCGGCTGCGCCGGTCTGCTCGACGCGCCGAACGACCTGGTCCGCGGACCGATCTCGCGCACGCTGTGCGCCGGATTCAACCGGTCCACGCTGCTGATCAACCCCAACCAGCCGGACGCGAACAACGCGAACTTCTACCGCGACAACGTCACCAACCACTACTCGCGCCTGGTGCACGAGCAGATGGCCGACGGCAAGGCGTACGGGTTCGCGTTCGACGACGTCGGCGCGCACGAGTCGCTGGTGCACGACGGCAACCCGCAGCAGGCCGGCATCACGCTCGATCCGTTCAACTGATCCACCCTCGATCCCCCGGGTCCCACCGCAGCTGCCGCGGCGGGACCCGGGGTCCTTTCGTGAGAGGACGCGGAGGCGACGGCGGACACCCACTACTCATCAACCCCGAACTTCCCCACACCCGCGAGCGTGAATACGCCTCGCGTCACCCCCAGCGAGGTCCTTGGTGAGTGGTGGACGTTCGCATCCTCTTGACTCCACCATTGGTTAGTGGCAACTTACCGTTCGTGGGGACTTACGGAACACTCGAGGCAGCCGCTCCAGTGCTGGACGCGCTCGGCGACCCGACCCGGCGGGCGATCCTGGAAACGCTCCGGCGGTCCGGGCCGAGTTCGGTGACCAAGTTGGCCGGGCAGGTTCCGGTCAGCCGCCCGGCGATCTCCCAGCACCTCAAGGTGCTCGGCCGGGCCGGACTCGTCGAGCACGAGCCGCGCGGCACCAGCAACATCTACCGGGTCGACCCGGCCGGGCTGGACGCCGTACGGCAGTGGATCGACCAGTTCTGGACCGAGGCCCTCGACGCGTTCGCCGACCACGTACGGCGTACCGAGGCAGACGACAGGGGACGGTCATGAGCATCGAGCAAGGACTCGCGCCGCTGGAGAAGACGGTGGTCGTGCCGACGACACCGGACCGGGCGTTCACGCTGTTCACGGCGGAGCTCGGCCGGTGGTGGCCGCTCGCCACCCACTCGGTGGCCCGCGAGCAGGCGACCGACGTACGGCTCGACGGCGCGGTTGGCGGCCAGATCATCGAGTACGACGCCGACGGGCCGGTCGGCTCCTGGGGCACGGTGTCCGACTGGGACCCGCCACACACGGTCAGCTTCAGCTGGCACCCCGGCACCGACCCGGCGCAGGCCGGTCACGTCACGGTCCGGTTCACCGCGCTCGGCGACGGGACCGAGGTCGAACTCACCCACACCGGCTGGGAACGCCGCCCGGACGGCGCCGCGGCGCGCGAGAACTACGACACCGGCTGGGTCGTCGTTCTGCGTCAGTTCGAGCAATTCCTGTGATCACTCAACCTTTCGCACCCGCCCGGCCATCACACTGCTGAAAGGTCGGCCACCGCCGGCGCCGACGGCTGGGGGCAGGGGACAACGGGATGGATCCAGGGCTTGACGAGGAGTTCGCCGAGTTCGTGAACGGGCGGTTCACCGCGCTCCAGCGGTTCGGCTACCTGCTCACCGGCGAGTGGCACCTGGCCGAGGACCTGGTCCAGACCTCGCTGACCAAGGTGTGGTTCCACCGCAAGTCGCTGCGCAGCGGCAACGCCCTGGAGAGCTACACCCGCACGGTGATGGTGAACACCAGCACGCAGTGGTGGCGGCGCAAATGGAAGGGTGAGACCCCGACCGAGACACTGCCCGAACCGACCGCCCCGTCGGAGTTCGGCACCATCGACGAACGCGACCGGCTGCTCCGCGCGCTGGCCACCCTGCCCCGCCGGACCCGGGCGGCGCTGGCCCTGCGGTTCTTCGAGGATCTGCCCGACGCCGAGGTCGCGAAGATCATGGGCTGCTCGGTCGGCACGGTGAAGAGCACCGTGTCGCGCGGGCTGGCCAAGCTCCGCGAACACCAACTGCTTTCCGAGTCCGATCCCCTGACACCCGCCCCCCGCCCGACTGGAGGGCTGACCTATGACCGATGAACTGAAGGCCAAGTTCCAGGCCCTCGTCCAGGACGCCCCCGAACCCGACGGCCTGCCCAGCGACGCCGTCTTCGCCCGGATCAAGACCGTACGCCGCCGCCGGACGACCGGCCTGGTCGCCGGTCTGGCCACCACCGCCGTCGCCACGATCGCGCTGGCCGCCGGCAACCTGACCGGCATCGACTCCGCACCGCCGGTCACGCACACCCCGAACGGCCCGACCCCGGTCATCACCGGACCACCGACGGCAACGCCGACCCACACGCCGACGAAGACGTCGATCGGAGCGTCGGCGAGCACACTGGCGCCGGGCGGGCAGGAGTCCGACACCCCACCGACGAGCACCACCACGTCGTCGTCCCCGCCGCCGAACACGGACAAACCGACGTCACCGGTCACCACGGGCATCGCCGCGCCGCCTGGTCCGTACCGGCTGGCGTTCCGCTTCGAGACCTTGACGGAGCCCGACCCGGATCCCGCGAACAGCTTGAACGTCTCGCTCATCCTCGTCGCGTCGGGCAGTGTGCTGGCGCCGACGTTCGAAGAAGGTGGCGTGCTCAGCAGCAGCAAGTTCCAGGACAACCTGCTGTACTCCGAGTTCTGGTGGGGTGACGGCACCCATGTGGAGGACGACTGGTTCGGCGGAGTGTTCTGCCCGCAACCGGACCAACCCGCCACCATGAAGAAGGTCAGCGGCGGCGGTAACCGGCCGTTGGGCCACCGGTACGCCAAGGCGGGGACCTACAAGCTCACCTACAGCGCCACCTACTGCACGCCGACGGGCCCGAAGAAGCTGACCCGCTCGACGGACATCACCGTCACCGCACCGCCGGCCTCACCGAAGCCGTAGTGCCGCTCAGGCGTGGTCGGACGTGCCCGTGGTCGCCATGCCGGCGGCCTTGAGGTCGGTCCGCAGCTCGCGGGGGAGGGCGAAAACCAGGCTCTCCTCCGCGGTGCTGATCTCCTGTACTTCGCCGTAGCCACGGGCGGCCAGCCAGTCGATCACGTCGCGGACCAGGATCTCCGGGACGCTCGCGCCGCTGGTCACGCCGACCGAGTCGACGCCCTCCAGCCAGGCCTCGTCGATCTCGTCGGCGTAGTCGACCAGGTAGCCGGCCTTGGCGCCGTGCTCGACGGCGACCTCGACCAGGCGGACCGAGTTCGACGAGTTGCGGGAGCCGACGACGATCATCAGGTCGGCCTCGGGCGCCAGCTTCTTCACCGCGGCCTGGCGGTTCTGGGTGGCGTAGCAGATGTCGTCGCTCGGCGGGTCCTGCAGGTTCGGGAACCGCTCGCGCAGCCGGCGTACGGTCTCCATCGTCTCGTCCACCGACAGCGTGGTCTGCGACAGCCAGACGACCTTGTCGGGGTCACGGACCTCGACGTTCGGTACGTCGCTCGGCCCGTCGACCAGGTGGATGTGATCCGGCGCCTCGCCGCTGGTGCCGATGACCTCTTCGTGACCCTCGTGGCCGATCAGCAGGATGTCGTAGTCGGTGGCGGCGAACCGCTTCGCCTCGTGGTGCACCTTCGTCACCAGCGGGCAGGTCGCGTCGATCGTCTTGAGCTGCCGCGCGGCCGCCTCCTGGTGCACGACCGGGGCGACGCCGTGCGCGGAGAAGATCACCGTCTCGCCCTCGGGCACCTCGTCGGTCTCGTCGACGAAGATCGCGCCGCGCGCCTGCAGCGTCTGGACGACGTGCTTGTTGTGCACGATCTCCTTGCGCACGTAGACCGGCGGGCCGTACAGGTCGAGGGCCTTCTCCACCGCGACCACCGCCCGGTCCACGCCGGCGCAGTACCCCCGCGGCGCGGCGAGCAGCACCCGCTTGGTCTTCACGGCGGTCGAACCACTGATCTCAGGCTGGGCAGTCACGCCCCCATCGTACGGGGCCGACCGGAGCGACCCGGACGCCCGTGGCGCAGCTCACGCTCGCGGGCGAAGAAGTCGAGGAGCCGCCCGCCCTGTCCGGGCGGCTCCCCTAGGAGGTGATTCAACTGCCTCCAGGATGCGAGCCGGAAAACCGTTTGCGCAAAGGTTTTTCAGGCCTTCCGGTAGGTCAGCACGTCCTGCCCGAGCAGCCGATCAGCTACTCGTCGGCGCGCTCCTCCAGCCAGGCACGGAGGACGCCGAAGTCCTCGGCGGTCAATCCCCGGCTCGCATCCACCCGACGAACGAAATGCGCCGCCAGTCCAAGAGATTTCAGATAGGCCCGGTCGAAGCGGTTCACTTCGTCGTCGACCCAGGCGAAGCGTCGCCCCCCACCCAGTCGGCGACGTACCGGCTCTTCCACGAGCTCGCTCGGCGCCTCGGCGTCGAGCGGGCGCCTGCCGGCCAGACGATCACCGGGAGGTCGGTCGGCAGGCCGAGCCGGGGCGCGATCAGTAGCCGGGCGGGATCGTCTTCGCGCGGTGCGGATTGAGCGGACCGTCGACGTCGAGCAGCAGGTACGGGCGATCCGGCACCTGCCCACGGTATGACGTACCGGCGGGCGTCCGCGAGGGGAGCGGGGGTGCGTGGGATTGTCGGCGCGGGGCCGTAGGGTCTGGGGGTGGCATTGGAGACCTCGCCGGACGCGCCGGCCGCTGTCCGGACGATCGCGAACGGGATCGCCGGCTGGATCAACCAGCTCGGTGCGGTCTGGGTCGAGGGGCAGCTGACCGACGTGTCCGCCGGGCGCGGCATGTCGACGGTTTTCGGCACACTGCGCGACACCGACGCCGACATCTCGCTGCGGTTCACCTGCAACCGCCGGATCTTCGACGCGGTCGATCCGCCGGTCACCGACGGCTCCCGGGTCGTCGTGAACGCCAAGCCGAACTTCTTTCCCAAGCGCGGCACGCTCGCGCTGGCGGTCAGCGAGATCCGGCACGTCGGCATCGGTGAGCTGCTGGCGCGGATCGAGCGGCTCAAGCAGCTGCTCGGCGCCGAAGGGCTGTTCGCCGCGCACCGCAAGAAGCGGTTGCCGTTCCTGCCGCACACCATCGGCCTGATCTGCGGTCGCGACTCGGCCGCCGAGCGCGACGTCCTCGAGAACGCCAAGCGCCGCTGGCCGGCTGTCGCGTTCCGCGTCGAGTACGCGTCGGTCCAGGGCCCGTCCGCGGCCGGCGACGTGATGACCGCGCTGCGCAAGCTGGACGGCGACGAGTCCGTCGAGGTGATCGTGATCGCTCGCGGCGGCGGTTCGCTGGAAGACCTGCTGCCGTTCTCCGACGAGGGTTTGATCCGCGCGGTCTCCCAGGCCCGTACGCCGGTGGTCAGCGCGATCGGCCACGAACCGGACACCCCGCTGCTCGACCTGGTCGCCGACCTGCGCGCGTCGACCCCGACCGACGCGGCCAAGCGCATCGTTCCCGACGTACGGGAGGAGCTGGACGGCGTACGCCTGCTGCGCGACCGCGGACTGCGCGCGATCACCAGCTGGCTGGACCGCGAGGCGCACGCGCTCGCCGCGATCCGCAGCCGGCCCGCGCTGGCCTCCCCCGCGACCGACCTGCAACGGCGCTCGGAGGAGATCGCCGCGCTGGTCGAGCGCAACCGCCGCACCCTGCTCCACCGTCTCGACCGAGCCGGCGACGATTTGGCGCACCGGCTGGCCAGCGTCCGCGCCCTGTCCCCCAAGGCGACGCTCGAGCGCGGCTACTCCGTGCTCCAGCTCCCCGACGGCACCGCCGTCCGCCAACTCGACCAGGTCTCACCGGGCGACACGCTGCACGCCCGGGTGACCGACGGCCGATTCGACGTCGAAGTGACTTCCCGTGACACCGGCAAGGAGACCAGCAAGTGAGTGACCCCCGACCGGACATCTCCTACGAGCAGGCCCGTGAGGAACTGGTCGAAGTGGTCCGCAAGCTCGAAGCCGGCGGCACCACCCTCGAGGAGTCCCTGGCCCTGTGGGAACGCGGCGAAGAACTGGCCGCCACCTGCCAGCAGTGGCTGGACGGCGCCCGTGCGCGTCTGGCCGAAGCCCAGGCCGCCCACACCACCGGCGACCAGAAGAAGTCAGCCGGCTGACTCGCCAGGCCCGAGCAGCGCCGTCAGCACCGACGCCGCCCCCTCGCGCATCCGCGACAGCTCGAAGCCCCCGGTCCGCAACGCGTGGTGCAGGTCCGCCGCCAGCGGCGCCAGTACGACGTGTGCGACGTACTCCGCGTCGAGCTCCGGTCTCGCTTCCCGCACGAGCAACGCCACGTGCTGGTGCCATAACCAGTACGAACCGATCCGGTAGCGCGCGCCGTCCGACGCGTTCTCGCTGTCCATGAACAGCTCGACGTGCCGATCCAGTAACTCCAGATAGGCGTCGACGAACGCGACCACCCGCTCGACCGGCGAAGCCCCGGGTCCTAGCGGCGGAGGTCCGGACAGGAGCCGCCCCTGCAGCTCCCGCTCGCGCTCGTCCAGCAGTGCGACCGCCAGCCCGGCCCGGTCCCCGAAGCGCCGGAACACCGTGCCCTTCCCGACGCCGGCCTCGGCCGCGATCGCGTCCAGCGACACGTTCTTCACGCCGTGTTCGGCGAACAGCCGGTCGGCCGCCTCCAGCACCTTCAGCCGGTTCCGCCGCGCGTCGGCCCGTTCCGGGCGTGGTTCACCCAGGACGGGAAGATCCCGTTGTGAAGCGGACTGCAGTCCGGTACTGTCGTTCATAAGACGGACTGTAGTCCGATTACCGCTTGGAGGTAGCACCCATGCCCGCTGTTCCACCGATTCGCCCTGCGCAGATCGCCATCGCGTACCACTCCGGCTACGGCCACACCGCCCGTCAGGCCGAAGCCGTCGCGACCGGCGCCTCCGCCGTACCGGGCGCGGTCGCCGATCTCGTGCCGCTCGACGAGCTGACCGACGACGTCTGGCGACGGCTCGCGGCCGCCGACGCGATCGTTTTCGGCGCGCCCACCTACATGGGCAGCCCGAGCGCGGTCTTCAAGGCGTTCGCCGAGGCCAGTGCCGCCGTCTGGGCCGACAACCTCGGCTGGCGCGACAAGATCGCCGCCGGGTTCACCAACTCCAAGGCGATGTCCGGCGACAAGCTCAACAGCCTGGTCGACTTCGCCGTGCTCGCGGCCCAGCACGGCATGATCTGGGTCGGCCTGGACCTTTATCCCGGCTGGGCCGAGTCGACCGCCAGCATCGAAGACCTCAACCGGCTCGGCAGCTGGCTGGGCGCGATGGCTCAGTCCGACGCCGACCTGTCCGCGGAGAAGGCTCCGCCGGAAACCGATCTGCGCACCGCCGCCGCGCTGGGCAGCCGGGTCGCCACCGTCACCCTGCGCCACCTGCGCGGCTCCCTGGCCGCGTGATGGCATGGATCGTCCTGCTGACCGCCGCCGCCTTCGAGATCGCGTTCGCCCTCAGCCTCAAACCCAGTGAGGGTTTCAGCCGCCTGTGGCCGACGCTCGCCGTCCTGGTCTTCGGCATCACGTCGGTCGTGCTGCTCGCCAAAACCCTCGACCGCCTCCCGGTCGGTACGGCGTACGCGGTGTGGACCGGCATCGGCTCGGTCGGCGTGGTGACGCTCGGCATCATCGTCTGGCACGAGCCGGTCACGCCGACACGCCTGGCGTGTATCGCGCTCATCCTGACCGGCGTCATCGGCCTTCACCTGTCCAGCTCGCACTGACCGCGAGCCGGCGGTTCAGCTGGTGTTGCGGGTGTGGCTGGGGCGGCGGGTCCGGATCGGTACGGCGGCCGGCGGGACGAGCGGGTGGGCCGGGGCGGCGGTGTAGTGGCCGACCAGGGCCTGGTAGTCGTCCCACGTGTCGACGGTGAGCGGAACGTTGCCTATGGCATCCACATCGGTGACGGGGTGCGGGCCGGTCTCGATCAAGGACCACAGGTCGTGGTCGCTGCGCAGGGAACGCAGCGACCCGAACGTCTCCCGGCCGAACCAGCACGGACAGCCGCGGCCGTCGTCGTACCGGGTGACGCCGATCGGGGTGGCCGCTTCGGCGACCAAGGACCAGACCGCGGCCGAGGTGACGCCGGGCTGGTCGCCGCGCAGGATCACCAGCCCGTCCGTCCGACGGTCGATCGCGTCCAGGGCCGGGACGATCGACGAGCTGCCGGTGTCGGCGTGCGGGGTGTCCACCACGCGCACGCCGTCCAGGTCGATGCGTTCGCGGATCTGACCGGCGGCCGTGCCGAGCGTGACGACGAGCTGGTCGAAACCGCAGTCCCGCGCGGCGTCGAGCGTCGCGCCGAGCAGGGTCTCACCGCGGTAGGCCAGCAGCTGGCGGGGGACGCCGAGTCGCGGTGAGCCTTCGGCAGCCAGCAGCAACCCGGTGACGAACATGCCGCGTCAGCCCTCGACCTGGATCGTGACAGTCACACCAGGCTCCTTCGCCGACGTCGATTCCCGATCGAACCGCGAAGTCGACCGCCCTGTCAACAGGTGCACGACTTCCAACCCTGCAAGGGATTCGCCGCTCAGGTGAGCACGGCGACTCAGCGCAAAGTTGCAGCAAACGTTTCAAGGGCAGGGTATCCGGCGTTGCCGACCACGATCGTGGTGACGCCGGAACCGACCAGCACGAGCGCGTTCTCGTTCTTGCGTTCGAGCAGCGTCTTGCGCTGCCAGACCACTCCGCGGACGGTCGAGGTGCCGTCGTCCTCGGTCTTGCCGAGCTCCTCGTTCTGGTAGGCGCGGCTGGTCTGGTTGGACTGCTCGAGGCCGACGTACTTCTTTTCGTTGGTGACCGTGCCGAGGTGCCAGGTGATCGGGCGCTGCTGTGGCGCGCGGAACTCGACGTTGGTCGCCGTCCACCCTTCGGGCATCGGTTCCGGACCGCGGATCCAGGGAGCGGCCTTGCGCGCGTCCGCCAGTTGCGCCGTGTACTCGACCGCGCGGACCTTCTCCTCCTTCGGCCGCCAGGTGACGATCATCAGGAACGCGACCACGACGAACGTCGCCAGCAACGCCCAGAACATGTTGGTCAGCGTGCGCGCCTTGGTCCGGTTCGCCCGGTCCTGCTCCCGGTAGGCCATCGCCTCCGCGCGTGCCCGGGCCCGCTCCCGCGCCACCGGATCGATCCGCGCGCCGGGTCCGCCGGCGGCGTCGACCGCGGGCTGCTGGGAAGCGTTCTCCTCGGCGCCTGCCTCGGGGTGGGTCGGCTCGTGACCTGTCGGACTCATGGCACCAGTGTCTCGCGGGTCCGATCTCGCCCGATCACCCCCATCGGGCGTTGGCTACGATCCGTGCCATGAGCGACCCCACCACACCACCCGCCCATCTCGAGGTCGACGAGCACGCACCCGACCGGAACCTGGCTCTGGAACTGGTCCGGGTCACCGAGGCCGCCGCGATGGCGGCCGGTCGCTGGGTCGGCCGGGGCGACAAGAACGGCGCCGACGGTGCCGCGGTGAACGCGATGCGCACGCTGATCGGCACCGTCGGGATGAACGGCGTGGTGGTGATCGGCGAGGGCGAGAAGGACAACGCCCCGATGCTCTACAACGGCGAGCGGGTCGGCGCGGGCGACGGGCCCGAGTGCGACGTGGCGGTGGACCCGGTCGACGGCACCACACTGGTCGCGAAGGGTATGGCCAACGGCATCGCCGTGATGGCGGTCTCGCCGCGCAACACGATGTACGACCCGTCCGCGGTGTTCTACATGGAGAAGCTGGTCGTCGGGCCCGAGGCCGCCGAGCACGTCGACATCCGGCTCCCGGTCGCGGAGAACATCCGCCGCGTCGCCAAGGCGAAGGGCTCCAGCGTCGACGACGTCACCGTCGTCCTGCTCGACCGCCCGCGGCACGAGCAACTGGCCACCGAGATCCGCGCCACCGGCGCCCGGATCAAGTTCATCAGCGACGGCGACGTGGCCGGCGCGGTCGAGGCGGCCCGCCCGGACACCGGCCTGGACATGCTGGTCGGCATCGGCGGTACGCCGGAGGGCATCATCGCCGCCTGCGCGATGAAGTGCCTCGGCGGGTTGATCCAGGGCCGGCTCTGGCCGCGCGACGACGACGAGCGGCAGCGCGCGCTCGACGCCGGGCACGACCTCGACCGCGTGCTCAGCACCGACGACCTGGTCGGCGGTGACGACTGCTTCTTCGTCGCCACCGGTATCACCGACGGCGAACTGCTGCGCGGCGTCCGGTACGGCAACTCGACCGCCCGCACGCACTCGCTGGTGATGCGCTCGCGCAGCGGCACGATCCGCAGCATCGAAAGCGTGCACCAGCTGGAGAAGCTGCGCGCGTACTCCGCCATCGACTTCGAGCACGCGCGGTGAAGGTGTTGTCGGTCGAGCTGGGCCGGGAGGCCAAATGACTGCCCCCGTCCTCGTCATCGGCGAGGCGCTCGTGGACATCGTCGGCAACGGCAAGTCGCGCAACAGCTCCAAGAACGGGACCAAGGCCACCCCGGGCGGCTCGCCCGCGAACGTCGCGGTCGGCCTGGCGCGGCTCGGCGTACCGACCGAGCTGGTGACCCGGTTCGGCACCGACCCGTACGGCGACCAGCTCGGTGCGCACCTGTTCGGCAACGGGGTTCAGCTCGCTCCGGGGTCGGTCGACCCGGGCTTCCGGACCAGTACGGCGACCGCGACGCTGGACGCCGCCGGGGTCGCGACGTACCAGTTCGACATCAGCTGGGAGCCGCCCGCGCTCACCCTCAACCGGGGATGCCCGGCCGTGCACACCGGCTCGATCGCGACCGTGCTGGAGCCGGGCGCCGACGCGATCCGCGAGTTCCTGACCGGTCTGGCCGCCAAGCCGGTCACGGTCACCCTCGACCCGAACGCGCGACCGACGATCACGCCCGACGCCGACCGCACGTGGTCCGCCGTACGGGGGCTGGCCGCGTTGTCGGATCTGGTGAAGCTGAGTGACGAGGACTGCGAGTTCCTGCGGCCCGGGTCGTCGCCGGACGAGGTCGCGGCCGAGCTGCTGTCGGAAGATCGCACGAAGTGCGTGGTGATCACCCGCGGCGGCGACGGCGCGATCGGCGTCACCCGGAGCGGGCGCGTCGAGGTGGCCGCGCCGGCGATCGACGTGGTCGACACGGTCGGGGCGGGCGACTCGTTCATGTCCGCGCTGATCGCCGGGCTGCAGGCACGCGGCCTGCTGGGCGAGACCCGGCTGGAAGGGCTCGACGAGAAGGCACTCCGCGACGTCGTCGACTACGCGGTGAAGGCCGCGGCGATCACCTGCACCCGGCACGGCGCGGATCCGCCCACGGCGGCCGAGCACGCGTCGCTCTGGGGCTGACCAGCTGAAGGAGCGACCCCTCAGCTTGTCTGAGGAGTTGGGTTGCTACCGTCGCAACGTGCCGACCATCGACGACCTGCCGCTGCCCGTGCTCGATCTGCGTGACGTCACGCTTGTCCGCGACGGCAAGTCGCTGCTTCAGGACGTCTGCCTGACCGTGCGCGAGGGCGAGCGCTGGGCGCTGCTCGGCCCGAACGGCGCCGGCAAGAGCACGATGCTCAAGCTGTGCGGCGCGATCGAGCATCCCACCCGTGGCACCGTCGAGGTGCTCGGCAAGCGGCTCGGGCGGGTCGACATCCGGGAGCTGCGCGAGTCCATCGGGCACGTCGACCCGCGGCACCCGCTGCGTTCGGCGTTGACGATCGAGCAGGTCGTCTCCACCGGGATCACCGGCACGATCGAGCTGATGCCGCGCTGGCAACCCACGGCCGCGCAGCGAACTCGGGTCAGTGAGCTCATCGACCTGCTCGGCATCGCGAACCGGGCCCGCAGCGCGTGGACGACGCTGTCGCAGGGCGAGCGAGGACGCGCGCTGATCGCCCGCGCGATGGTCGCCGACCCGCAACTGCTGCTGCTCGACGAACCGTCCACCGGCCTGGACGTCGCCGCCCGCGAGCAACTGCTGGACACGATCGACCTCGTGCACGCGTCGCGGCCGACGCTCTCCTCGATCCTGGTGACGCACCACCTGGAGGAACTGCCGTCCTCGACCACGCACGCGGCTCTCCTGCGCGATGGACGCGTGCACGCCGCGGGCCAGGCGACCGGCGTACTGACGTCGGAGCTGGTGTCGGAGTGCTTCGGTCATCCGATCGAAATCGAGCACACCGGGGACCGCTGGGCCGCCCGGTCGGTGCGCGGCGCCGGACGGGTCAGTGCAGGCGCAGGCGCTTGCTGAGGCGCGGACCGCGCTTGATCTTGATCTCGCCGAGGATTGCCGTACCGCGGATGTAGAAGGTTTTCGGCGGCGCGGTGCTCGGCTCGACGACGCCGCCGAGGCCCGCCTCCTGCTCGGTGACCGCGCCGAGGATCGGGTTGCTGTCCAGGTGCACGATCGCGTTCTGCGGGACGCGGATCTTGACGTCGGCGAGGATCGACTTCACGTCGATGTAGATCACCGGGTGCGGCATGTTCGCCTCGGTGTAGTCCAGGGTCACGTCGCCGAGCACGGCGTTGACCTCCTGGCGCTGCGGGACGAGCCAGTTGCCGGTCCGCTTGGACTCGGACAGGAACGCGTTGAGCGTCGGCGCCACCGCGACCGCGTCCGTGCCGTACTGCGGCTGAGTGTTGTACGCCGCGGCGGCGGGCTGCTGGTTGGGAATCGCGAGACCGTTCGGCAGGTCGTTGGTCAGCTGGACCAGCTCGCCGTACGTCTTCGCGGCGTACACCTCACCCAGCCGGTCCTCGAGCTCGGCATAGCTGAGGCGGCCCTCACCGGCGGCCTCGCGCAGCAGCTCGGCGACGTCCTCGCGCTCCAGGTCGGACACCCGGCGGCGCAGAGCGAGCTCGTCCCCGGTCGGCTGTGTGTCCTGCGGGCGGTCCTGAGGTCCCTCTTCCTGAGCCACAGGAAAACCTTACGCGCGCAGCGGTGCGCGGGGACAGGAGTTACCTCCCGGATCAAACCCTGACCCGACCCCTGAACTGTGCTTGTTGGCCTCGCCTTCGGCTCGGCGTGGTCATGGGGCCTTGGTTCCCGGTCTTCCCTCGTCGGTCGGTCGCTGCGCTCCCTCCCTCCTCAGTCCAGACCGGGAGGCCCCATGACCTTTTCCAGACGGGGGCTCGAATTTCTGTCCTGGCCCCGCGATGCAAGGCGCGCGGGGCGGCTCTAGGCTTGGTGGATCTCAGACCACCTGCCCTGGAGGTACGCCCGCGTGTCCGCCGATTTCAGTTACTCCGACCTGCTCCCGCTCGGCCAGGACGACACGGAGTACCGGCTTCTCACCACCGAGGGAGTCAGCACGTTCACCGCGGGTGGCCGGACCTTCCTGCAGGTGGATCCGGCGGTGCTGCAGCAGCTCACCGCCGAGGCGATGCACGACATCTCGCACTACCTGCGCTCCGCTCACCTGGCTCAGCTGCGCCGGATCATCGACGACCCCGAGGCATCCGGCAACGACCGGTTCGTCGCGCTCGACCTGCTGAAGAACGCGAACATCTCGGCCGGCGGCGTGCTGCCGATGTGCCAGGACACCGGTACGGCGATCGTGATGGGCAAGAAGTCGGAGGGCGTGCTGACCGGCGCGGTCGACGAGCAGTGGATCAGCCGGGGCGTGTACGACGCGTACACCAAGCTCAACCTGCGCTACTCGCAGATGGCGCCGCTGACCATGTGGGACGAGAAGAACACCGGGTCCAACCTGCCGGCCCAGATCGAGCTGTACTCGACCCCTGGCACGGCGGACCCGGCGTACAAGTTCCTCTTCATGGCCAAGGGCGGCGGCTCGGCGAACAAGTCGTTCCTGTTCCAGGAGACCAAGGCGGTGCTCAACCCGGCCGGGATGATGAAGTTCCTGGACGAGAAGATCCGCTCGCTCGGTACGGCCGCCTGCCCGCCGTACCACTTGGCGATCGTCGTCGGCGGGACCTCGGCGGAGTACGCGCTGAAGACCGCGAAGTACGCCTCCGCGCACTACCTCGACGCGCTGCCGACCTCCGGATCGCCGCTGGGCCACGGGTTCCGCGACCTCGAGCTGGAGGAAGAGGTCTTCAAGCTCACCCAGCAGTTCGGGATCGGCGCGCAGTTCGGCGGCAAGTACTTCTGCCACGACGTGCGCGTCGTCCGGCTGCCGCGGCACGGCGCCTCCTGCCCGGTCGCGATCGCGGTCTCCTGCTCGGCCGACCGGCAGGCGCTGGCCAAGATCACGCCGGAGGGTGTGTTCCTGGAGCAGCTCGAGCGGGACCCGGCGCGGTTCCTGCCGGACACCACCGAGGAGCATCTCGACGACGCGGCGGACGTCGTACGGATCGACCTGAACCGGCCGATGAGCGAGATCCGCGCCGAGCTGTCGAAGCTGCCGGTGAAGACCCGGCTGTCGCTGAACGGGCCGCTGGTGGTCGCGCGCGACATCGCGCACGCGAAGATCAAGGAGCGGCTGGACGCGGGCGAGCCGATGCCGCAGTACCTGCGGGACCACGCGGTCTACTACGCCGGGCCGGCCAAGACGCCGGAGGGCTACGCGTCGGGTTCGTTCGGGCCGACGACGGCCGGGCGGATGGACGCGTACGTCGACCAGTTCCAGGCGGCCGGCGGATCGTTCGTGATGCTTGCCAAGGGCAACCGATCGGCGAAGGTGACGCAGGCGTGCCGGCAGCACGGTGGCTTCTACCTCGGCTCGATCGGCGGTCCCGCGGCCCGGCTGGCGCAGGACTGCATCAAGTCCGTCGAGGTGATCGAATACGCCGAACTCGGGATGGAAGCGGTCTGGAAGATCGAGGTCGAGGACTTCCCCGCGTTCGTGGTCGTCGACGACAAGGGCAACGACTTCTTCACCGAGACCGCCAAGCCGGTCCCGCTGACGGTGCGCCCGCGCAGCTGACTTCTGCGGCCCGGACGGGCATTCTGGGCAGATGACTCTGGACTGGAAGCTCGTGGTGGACTGCGCCGACGCGCAGGCCCAGGCCGCCTTCTGGGCCGACGCCCTCGGGTACGTCGTGGAGGACAACCGGGCCCTGATCGACCAACTGCTGACCTCCGGCGCGATCCCGCCGGAGGCGGTGGTCACGGTCGACGGGCGTCCCGGATTCCGCACGATGCAAGCCGTTCGTCATCCTGACGACCCGGTGCAGGACTTCACCGGTATCGGCCAGGGCCGGCGGATCCTGTTCCAGCAGGTGCCGGAGCCGAAGGCCGTCAAGAACCGCCTGCACCTCGACCTGCACGCCGGGCCCGAACGGCGCGACGCGGAGGTCGACCGCCTCCGGGGGCTCGGTGCGACCGTCCTGCAACGCGTCCAGGAGCCGGGCACCGATCACGTCGTACTGTCCGATCCCGAGGGCAACGAGTTCTGCGTCCAGTGAGCCGAGCCCTGCTGCTCATCGGTGGCGGCGGAGCGGGCAAACGCTGTGCCGGAGCGCAATACGTCGTGGTCTATCGAGACGGCGGCTCAGTCAGGCGAGAAACTAATCGGTTGGCCGACTCCGACGGCGCTGCTAGCCTGCCCGGTGACCGTCTGGCCGAAGGAGGTGAGCCCCGTGAACGCTGTCACCGCGTGGGTGCTCCTCGCTTCGTCACGGTCGGGCGATTGACGTAGGTCTCGCCGGGAGCGCCAGGACTCTGAAGGCACTCCCGAAAGGCACCACCTGTGAGTTTCCAGTTCACGGCACAGACCTCGGCGGACGGTGTGCTCACCCGCTCGTTCGCCCTGGGTGAGATCACCGGCGTGCTCTGGTCGCCGGCGACCTCGTCAGGCCCCACTCCCCTGGTCCTGCTGGGACACGGCGGCGGCCGGGACAGCAAGGCGCCGCCGATGGTCGGTCGCGCTCACCGGCTCGTCTCCGACGCCGGGTTCAGCGTGGCCTGCATCGACGCACCGGGACATGGCGGCAGGCCGCGGAGCACGACCGACGAGCGGGAGATCGCCGCGATGCAGCAGGCGATGGCGACCGGCGAACCGGTCGGACCGATCGTGGTCCGCTACAACCTCGACCTGGCCGAGCGCGCCGTCCCGGAATGGCAAGCCACGCTCGATGCCCTGCAGCAACTGCCGGACCTCGCCGACGAGCCGGTCGGCTACTTCGGGCTGAACTTGGGCACCGCGATCGGCGTACCCCTGATCGCGGCCGAGCCGAGAATCCGCGCCGCCGTCCTCGGCGTTTTCTGGTACGACGACGCGCTGGCGAAGGCGGCCGCGCGGATCACCGTGCCGGTGGAGTTCCTGATCCAGTGGAACGACGAACACATCCCCCGCGCGTCGAGCCTCGCCCTGTTCGACGCGTTCGCCTCAGCGGAGAAGACGTTGCACGCGAACGCGGGGGCGCACAAGGACGTGCCGCGGTTCGAGTTCGACAGCGCGGTCCGCTTCTTCGTCCGTCATCTGTCGCGCCGGCGCAGCACGCCGACCGTCGGGGCGGGCGACACCGGCCGCGTTCACCCGCCGCGTTGTGTCAGCTCAAGAGCTCCTCGGTGATGTGGGTGACCTCGTATCCCGTCGGAGCTTCGGGCACGCGCCACGTCGGCGGGGCGGTCCAGGTGTCCCAGCCGTCGGCGAACGGGCTGGTCCAGGCCTCGATCTCCCGTACGGCGGCGTGGCCGTCGGCGGTGATCCGCTCGGCTTCGGCCGGCGTGAACCGGCCCGCCTCGACGGCACCCTCCAGCTCGTCCTCGTCCTTCCACTCGATCGTGCGATCCGGCGTGATCCACAGGTCGAGCACGAAGTCGGTCGTGCTGGTCCGGCGCGCGGCCAGGTCGCGACGGTGCTCGGCCTCGAGGTTCACGTACCAGCCGCGGAAGCTGCCGTCCTCGTTCCAGAAGTGCCAGACCGACCAGGGCTTGCCGGCCGGGGCGACCTTCAGGATGCCGGTGCCGTGCCAGATGTCGAGCTTGAGCACCCGCGGCTCGGTGAACATGCCGGTCGGCCCGGCGTGCCGCACCTCGCGGCCGTCGGCCAGCACCGGCTTGATCAGCGGAGTCCCCGGCGCCAGCCACGCGACCAGCCCGTCGGCGTCGTCCTGGACCACGGTCATCGGCCGGACGTTGGGCAGGTCGGGATGCCGGCCCGCACCCAGGTACACCCACTCGATCGTTGTCCCCGGCGCCCAGTGGACGTCCGGCTCCGGTACGGCGGCCGCCGTCACGGCTTACCTGGTCTGGTCATCGACAGCACGTCGAGCGCGGCGTCGAGCTGGGCCTCGGTGAGGTCGCCGTTCTCGACGTGGCCGTTCTCGATCACGACCTCGCGAATGGTCTTGCCCTGCTTCAACGCGCTCTTCGCGACCGCGGCGGCGTTCTCGTAGCCAATGTAGCGGTTCAGCGGGGTGACGATCGACGGCGACGACTCGGCCAGGGCGCGTGCGTGCTCGACATTCGCGGTGATGCCGTCGACGCAGCGATCGGCGAGCAGCCGCGAGGAGTTGGTCAGCAGCTCGATCGACTCCAGCAGGTTGCGGGCGATCACCGGCAGCATCACGTTCAGCTCGAAGTTGCCGCCGGCACCGGCCACGGTGATCGTGGTGTCGTTGCCGATCACCTGGGCGGCGACCATCAGCGTCGCCTCGCAGATCACCGGGTTCACCTTGCCGGGCATGATGCTCGAGCCGGGCTGCAGATCCGGCAGAGCGATCTCGCCGAGGCCCGCCCGCGGACCGGAACCCATCCAGCGCAGGTCGTTGCAGATCTTGGTCAGGCTGACCGCGATCGTCTTCAGCTGGCCGGACAGCTCGACCAGCGCGTCCCGAGCGCCCTGGGCCTCGAAGTGGTCGGCGGCCTCGCTCAGCTCCAGGCCGGTCCGCCGGTTCAGCTCGGTGATCACCTTCGCGGCGAAGCCGGGCGGGGTGTTGATCCCGGTCCCGACCGCCGTCCCGCCGAGCGGCAGCTCGGTGACCCGGGGCAGGGTGGCCCGTACCCGGTCGGCGCCGCGGCGGATCTGCGCGGCGTACCCGTCGAACTCCTGGCCAAGAGTGACCGGCGTGGCATCCATCAGGTGGGTCCGCCCCGACTTCACCACCTCGGCGAACTCCGTGCCCTTGCGGGCCAGCGACTCGGCCAGGTGGTCCAGCGCGGGCAGCAGCTGCTGGACGACGCCCGCGGTGGCGGCGACGTGGATCGCCGACGGGAAGGTGTCGTTGCTGGACTGGCTCGCGTTCACGTGGTCGTTCGGGTGGACGTCGGCGTCCAGGGCGCGAGTCGCCAGCGTGGCGAGCACCTCGTTGACGTTCATGTTCGTCGACGTGCCGGAACCGGTCTGGAACACGTCGATCGGGAACTCGGCGTCGAACTCCCCGGCGCTGACCCGGTCGGCGGCCGCGACGATGCCCTCGGCCAGCTTCGCGTCGATCACGCCGAGCTCGGCGTTGACCACCGCGGCCGACGCCTTGATCTGTGCCAGCGCGTGCACGAGCGCCGGCGCCAGCGGCCGGCCGGAGATCGGGAAGTTCTCCACCGCACGCTGGGTCTGCGCCCGCCACAACGCGTCGCGAGGCACCTTGACCTCGCCCATCGTGTCGTGCTCGATCCTGAATTCCACGTTGTCACCCATACCTGCAGAGTACGTCGATCCGCGCTGTCGGCCGGGACTGGTAGAACGTCTGTGGACAACGCCACACATGACGCGAGCCCAGTTCCCGAGGAGTCCCGATGCCGTTCACCCAGTCGTTCGAGATCACCAAGTGGGACCAGTCGACGTACGACGAGAGCGACGACGTCGAGCTCGGGCGCGCGACGGTCACGAAGTCGTTCGCCGACGGCCAGCTGGTCGGCACCAGCTCGGCCGAGCTGCTGATGGTCGGTACGCCGGCCGGCCCCGCGGCGTACACGGCGGTCGAGCGGTTCACCGGCACGCTGGACGGCCGCGACGGCTCGTTCGTGATGGTGCACGGCGCGACCGCCGACGAGTCCGCGTCCCACGGCAGGATCGTCGCCGCGGCCGGCGACCTCACCGGCCTGACCGGCACGGTCGTCTACGAGCACGACGACCAGGGCCCGCGCCTCACCCTCGACTACGAACTGGCCTGAACCGAGCCCTGGTAGACGTAGTACGTCTCGTCCCGTCCCTGCAACCGCACCGGGACGGGCGAGACCACGCACGCCCCGAACACGTTGCCGATAGCCCCTTCCAGGGCGGCCGACGCGGACGACGACCACACCGTCAGCACGCCACCGGCGCGCAGCTTGGACCGGCAGACCGCCAGGAACCCGTCCTGGTAGATCACCGCGTTCCCGTCGTACACGAGGAAGTCCGGGCCGTTGTCGACGTCGAGCAGAATCCCGTCGTACGACGCGTCCGCCTGCTCGGCGACGACCGCGCGAACGTCGCCGACGGCAACCACCACCCGCGGATCGTCCAGCACCGACGGCACCAGCCCTGCGCGCATCCACTCGACCAGCGCCGGCTCGATCTCGGCCACGACGACTTCCCGCAGCCGCGCGTCGGCCAGCAACGCACGCACGGTGTAGCCCAGCCCCAACCCGCCGACCAGCACCCGCGAAGGACTACCTGACAAGGCAACTTGAGCCAGGAGTTCCTCGCTGGAGGTCTCCCGGTCGTCCATCACGAACACCCCGTTGACCCGCAACTCCAGCGCGCCGTCGTCAGCGCGGCGGCGCAGCAGGATCTCCCCGCGCTCACTCACAGCGCGCGCGACTTCGGACGTCACAGCGCTGTCAGTACCAGTTCTTCGCCTTGGAGTGGGCCCAGGCTTCGCAGGGCGAGCCGTGGGCGTCCTCGATGTAGTCCAGGCCCCACTTGATCTGGGTGACCGGGTTGGTACGCCAGTCCGAGCCGTACGCCGCCATGCGCCGGCCGGGCAGGGCCTGCGGGATGCCGTACGCGCTGGAGGTCGGGTTGTCGGCGTTGACCTTCCAGCGGGACTCCTTGGTCCACAGCTTGTCCAGGCAGGAGAACTGGCTCTCGCTCCAGCCGTGGTTGTCGAGCAGGTTGAAGGCGATCTCCTTCGGCGTGCCCTCGAGCTCCTTGCGGGCGGCGTCGCGGCTGGCGCGCTCCTTGCGGGAGTCGTTGTTGGTCTTCTGCAGCGCCTGGTACCGGGCCAGGGCGGCGTTCTTGGCCTTGCGGCGCAGCGCGGCCTGGTCCTGCAGGGCCTTGCGGGCGTTCTCCACCGCTTCGATCTGGTTGCGCAGCCGGGTGACCTCCGCGGCCTGCTCCTCGGCGCTCGGCGGCTTCGGGGTCGGCGTCTTGGCCTGCCGGCCCTTCTCACTGTTGAGAACCGCGAGCTCCGCCCGCCCGGAGACGGGGTCGGAGGCGGCACTGGTGCCGGGGGAGCTGAAGAGATCGATACCTGCGACGACCGTGACGACGGCGATCCCACTGACCGCGAGGACCGCGACGGAGCGCTTCGCTTTCATCTGTCCTTCCGAGATACCCGACCCCCGTCGGCTGCAACAGGAACATACTCTGACCTAAACAGACCGTGATCACAAGCAGGTCACAACACACGGTGCGGCCACATGGGCTGTGGCCGCACCGGGTACCGCGGAAGTTTTAAATTGGCTTTACAGAGACCTCTGTCAGAGCTGCACGTCCTCCAGCATCTCGGTCACCAGCGCCGCGATCGGCGAGCGCTCCGACCGGGTCAGCGTGACGTGGGCGAACAGCGGGTGGCCCTTCAGCTTCTCGACCACCGCGACGACGCCGTCGTGCCGGCCGACCCGCAGGTTGTCCCGCTGGGCGACGTCGTGGGTGAGCACCACCCGCGAGTTCGCGCCGACCCGGGACAGCACGGTGAGCAGCACGTTGCGCTCCAGCGACTGGGCCTCGTCGACGATCACGAACGCGTCGTGCAGCGACCGGCCGCGGATGTGGGTCAGCGGCAACACCTCGAGCATGCCGCGGTCCAGCACCTCGTCGATCACGTCGGCGCCGGCCAGCGCGCCGAGGGTGTCGAAGACCGCCTGGGCCCACGGCTGCATCTTCTCCGACTCCGAACCGGGCAGGTAGCCCAGCTCCTGGCCGCCGACCGCGAACAGCGGGCGGAAGACGACCACCTTCTTGTGCTGCCGCCGTTCCATCACCGCCTCCAGGCCGGCGCACAGTGCCAGCGCCGACTTGCCGGTGCCGGCCCGGCCACCGAGCGAGATGATGCCGACGTCGGGGTCGAGCAGGAGGTCGAGCGCGACCCGCTGCTCGGCCGACCGGCCACGGATGCCGAACGCCTCCCGGTCACCGCGGACCAGCCGGATCCGCTTGTCGGGCATCACCCGGCCGAGCGCGCTGCCGCGGTCGGACAGCAGCACCAGACCGGTGTGCGTCGGGAACTCACCGGCCTGCGGAAGCTCGAGCACCCCCTCCTCGTACAGCGCGTCCACGTCGGCGGTCTCGACCTCGAGCTCGCTCATCCCGGTCCAGCCGGACTCCAGCGCGAGCTCCGCGCGGTACTCCTCGGCCACCAGGCCGCAGGCCGACGCCTTGACCCGCATCGGCAGGTCCTTGGAGACCAGGGTGACGTCGCGGCCCTCGGCGGCGAAGTTGCACGCCACCGCGAGGATGCGGCTGTCGTTGTCGCCGAGCCGGAAACCGGCCGGCAGGCTCTCGGGGTCGGTGTGGTTCAGCTCGACCCGGAGGGTTCCACCCTTCTCCCCCACTGGCAGGGGTGCGTCCAGACGTCCGTACAGAATCCTGAACTCGTCCAGCAGGCGCAGCGCGGTGCGGGCGAAGTAGCCGAGTTCGGGGTGATGCCGTTTGCCCTCCAGTTCGGTGACAACGACCACCGGAATGATCACCTCGTGCTCGTCGAACCGCTCCATCGCGTGCGGGTCGCTGAGCAGGACCGAGGTGTCCAGCACGTAAGTGCGCTGGGCCGGTGTGGATGAGGTGCTTGACGCCTTGGCGTGGGTGGCAGCCATGTCGCACGTCCTCTCGGGCCGCAGCGTGCACCACGCCCGGCCCACCAGTGGTTAGGTGATGGACCGGGTTCGGGCCCGGAGATCTGGTGCAGATCTCCTCCGGCACGCCGTGGCGTGACCGGGGATCAGCAGGATCGAGACCCTGGGTCTCGGGTACTCCGTTCTGCCCCTCATGGGGCAACCGGCTGGAGAACAACTCTCATCTGATCGGGCCTCCCGGACAGCCGGCTTCCCCTCCGACCGTCACCATGAGCGTAGATCCGTCCCGGAAACCACGCAGCCCGACACGCCAGCCCGCGGGGTTAACGGCTTGTTACACGTTGCCGTCCGCCCGTTCACCCACGCGGGGGATGCCGATCGCCCGGAGGAGGGATCCGCTCACGCAGCGTGGAGGCGAGCCTGGATCCATGCGGAAGAATTGGCCGATCTGGACCGGGTGCGCGACAGCCCTGTGGTCCTTCGCGTACGGCGTACTGGGTGTGTTCTGGGCGAACGGCGGACGCGGGTACCCGTTCGCGAAAGTCGAGGACGACCGAGCGACGGCGTCCCTGCTGGAAGGGGCTCCGGTGGACGTCGTGGCACCGGTGATGGCGGTGCTCGGGTTCGCCGGCGCGCTCGTCGCGGTGCTGATGACCGTGCGCCGGCCCCGCGGATGGTTGCTGCAGGCATTCGGAGCCGTGATGGCGGTCGGGCTCGCACTGGTGGTGCCCGACTACACCCCGCTGGCGATCCTTGCCCTGTCCCCCGCACTGCTCGTGTTCGCGTTCACCGGGATCCCCGGCGCGCAGGGTGGTCTCGAGGACATCCTGTACTGGCATCGCGTCAACGTGCTGCTGATGTTCCTGGGCGGTCTCCTGTGGGCCGCCACGACGATCGCGTACCACCGCAGGGCTCGGCAGGCCTGCGTGTCGTGCGGACGCCGGCACGGCGCACCAGCGGCCTGGACGACCCCGGAGGCGGCGTTGCGGTGGGGACGGCGGGCGGTGCTGATCGCAGTGGTGTCGAACGTTCCGTACGAGTTCACCCGCGTCGCCTGGTACTTCGGCTGGCCGCTCGGCATCACCGACGAGTTCCACCAGATGATGGTGGACACGCCGGGCATGCTGGAGATCGGGCTCGGCATGGCGCTGCTCGGCGTCGGCGGCAGCATCCTGACGCACGGGCTGGTGCAGCGGTGGGGCGAGGTCTACCCGCGCTGGATCTGGTGGCGAGCAGGCCGGCGGGTCCCGCCGTCCCGGGCGATCGTCCCGGCCACGATCGTGGCGCTCGTGCTGATCCCGGCCGGCCTGATGAACCTGCGGCTGCCCGGTGACAACGCCGGCTCGCTGTGGGGTCTGGCCTTCCCGGGCATGCTATGGATCGTCTGGGGTACGGCGCTGGGCGCGGCGACGTACGCGTACTACCTGCGCCGCCGCACGACCTGCACCCGCTGCCACCGCGGAGAGCCCGCGACGGATCTGCTCACGCCGGAGCCGGTCCGGTGAGGCTCAGGTGCCGAAGCGGCGCTCACGCTGGGCGTAGGAGCGGATGGCCCGGAGGAAGTCGACGTGGCGGAAGTCCGGCCACAGCGCCTCGCAGAAGTAGAACTCCGACAGCGCGCTCTGCCAGAGCAGGAAGCCACCGAGGCGCTGCTCGCCGGAGGTGCGGATGACCAGGTCGGGGTCCGGCTGGCCCTTGGTGTACAGGTGCTCGGCGATGTGCTCGACGTCGACGCGCTCGGCCAGCTCCTCGATCGAGATGCCCTTGGCGGCCTCCTCCAGCAGCAGCGAGCGGACGGCGTCGGCCAGCTCGCGACGGCCGCCGTACCCGACGGCGACGTTCACCAGCAGGCCGTCGGCGTGCTGGGTCGCGGTCTCGGCGCTCTTCAGCACCTCGGCGGTCGCGGCGGGCAGCAGGTCCAGCGCGCCGACCGGGTGGATCCGGCGGCCGCCGACCGCGGCCATCTCCTCGACGGTCTGCTCGATGATCCGCAGCAGCGGCTCCAGCTCGTCGGCCGGGCGGCTCAGGTTGTCGGTGGACAACATCCAGACGGTGACGACCTTGACGCCCACCTCGTCGCACCAGCCGAGGAACTCCGAGATCTTGCTCGCGCCGGCCTCGTGACCGCGGGACACCGGATCGCCCGAGGCGCGGGCCCAGCGCCGGTTGCCGTCGATGATGACGCCGATGTGGCGCGGCATCCGGTCCGGCGACAGGGATCGCGCCAGCCGGCGCTCGTACAGTCCGTACACCGCGTTGCGCAGGCGCTGCTTGCCGGGTGTCCGCATGGGCAGGTGTTCTCCTCGAGTCCTCGACCGGGCCGTCTGCGGGGTCGACGGTGCAGGCGTGCCCCAACGAGGCTAGCCCAGATCGGCGCTCTCGCGGAGGGCGAGGCGAACATCGAACTTATCGACTCTCGATCGCATCAGACACTTCAGGCAGTGGTACGGAACACTCCGGTACGGCTCGGCGCAGGGCGGCGGGTGGCTTAGATTTCATCCTTGAGGACCATTGAACCTACGCAACCGTAGGTTACGGTTGCGTAGGTAAGAGATCCCCTGACGCTTCGAGGAGGTTGGCGCATGGCAGCCAAGACCGTGACCGGCGACAGCACCCCCACCGATCCGTCGGAACACGATCACCCGCATCGGCTGACCCGCGCACTGAAGCCGAAACTGCGGGGCTGGCTGCACGCCGGCACCTTCCCGCTGGCCACCGCCGCCGGCATCGTGCTGGTCTGCCTGGCCCCGAGCGCGAGCGCCCGCTGGGCCGCGGCCGTCTACACGGTGGCCTCGATGCTGCTGTTCGGCATCTCGGCGCTCTACCACCGGTTCTACTGGGGCCCGACCGGCGAGGCGATCCTGCGCCGGCTCGACCACAGCAACATCTTCCTGCTGATCGCCGGCACCTACACGCCGCTGGGCATGGTCCTGCTGGAAGGCAGTGACCGGGTGCTGCTGCTCAGCACGGCCTGGGGCGGCGCGCTGATCGGCATCCTGTTCCGGATCTTCTGGGTCGGCGCCCCGCGCTGGCTCTACACCCCGATCTACCTGGCCCTGGGCTGGGTGGCGATCTTCTGGATGAGCGACTTCTACCACCTCGGCGGCGCCTCGGTGGTCGCGCTGCTCGCGGTCGGCGGCGGGCTGTACTCGATCGGCGCGGTCGTCTACGGCACCAAGCGGCCGAACCCGTCACCGCTGTGGTTCGGCTTCCACGAGATCTTCCACGCGTGCACCGTGGCCGCGTTCATCTGCCACTACATCGCGGTCAGCATCGCCACCTACCGCGTCGGCTGACCGACTCCCAGCTCGACCAGCGCCTGCCGGAAGTCGGCGTACCGCTCGGCGCCCAGCCGCTCGGCCCACTCCTGCTCGACGCGGGCGATCGCCGCGCGCGCGAACGCCGTCGCCTCGTCCCCCTTCTCCGTACGCCGGACCAGCCGCACCCGGCGATCGCCCTCCAGCCGGGCGGACTCGGCGTACCCACGCTCCTGCAGGTAGTCGACGTGCTGCCCGAGCCCCTGCTTGGTCATCCCCGCGTGCGCGGCCAGGTCGGTGATCCGCGCGCCTTCGGGCGGGATCATGTCGAGCAGCCGGTAGTGCGACACCCGTAGTCCCGGGAACGGCCGCTCGGCGCCGGCCAGGATCTGCTCCCGCAGTCGTTCCAGTGCGACGCCGAGCAGGTTCGCGACGTGCGGCGGGGCAGCCAGCCGGGAAAGGCCGTTGACGGACGTCATGAGGCAACTTTACGATCAAATTGGTAAAGCTGCTTTGCTTTCCGGGGGGAATCTCATGTCGATCACCGCACTCGCACCACTGCGCCGCGACGCACTCGACGACGATCAGCTCACCGACCTGGTCCGGGCGGTCACCGGCGACCCGAACGCGGTGCCACTGACCGCCCGCGCCGAACCGTTCCCGTACGCGATCGGTACGCCGAGCACCGCGGCGCTGGTCCGCGTGCTCGGCACCGCCCGCCACACCGACGGATCGACCGGCAACTGGTCCTGCTTCGTCAAACAGCTCCAGTCGCCGCGGCACTGGGAGTTGCTGCACCTGGTCCCGGAGCAGATCCGCGAGCACTTCGTCCAGAACCTGCCCTGGCGGCTGGAGATCGCCGTGTTCCGCAGCGACATCGCCTCCGTGCTGCCTGACGGACTGCGCCTGCCGGCGGTGTACCGGATCGACGAGTACGACGACGACCGGGCGACGTTGTGGATGGAGGACGTGGTCCAGGAGCCGGGGGTCTGGGGGATCGAGCGGTTCCGCCGGGCGGCGTTCCTGCTCGGCCAGTTGTCGGCCCGTCGTCAGCCGCACCTGGTGCAGCCGTTCCTGCCGCAGACGGAGGCCGCTCGCCCTGGGATGGGACTGCGGTACTACACCGAGGGCCGGGTGATGATGAACGCCTTGCCCGCGCTGGCCGACCGGGAGACCTGGCGCCAGCCTCTGCTCGCCGCCGCGGTCTGCAACACCGGCGACCACCGTCTGCGTGACGACCTGCTCGAGCTGGGCGAGGAGCTGCCCGCCGTACTGGACGCGTTGGACGCTCTGCCGCAGTGCTACCAGCACGGGGACGCCAGTCCGCAGAACCTGCTGGTCCCGCTGGGCAGTCCGGACGAGTTCGTGGTGATCGACTGGGGGTTCGACTGTCCGCAGGCGGTCGGCTTCGACCTGGGGCAACTGCTCGTCGGGCTCGCTCACGCCGGTGAGCTGTCGCCGACGGCGCTGCCCGCTGTGGATGCGGTGATCCTGGAGGCCTTCACGGAGGGGGTGGCCGCCGAGGGGATGCAGGTGTCGCCGGAGCAGGTCCGCTACGGCTACCTGGGGTCGCTGCTGGCCAGGGCGACGTTCACCGCGCTTCCGCTGGAGAACCTCGGCAAGCCCGTGACGGACGCCGACGTCGCGCTGTTCGAGAGCCGGGTGCAGCTGACCCGGGCGCTGGTCGATCTGACCAGGCAGCTCACCTAGGCGTCAGGACGAAAACCCGGATGTGCCGGCCGCTGCGTTCGACGTACGTGTCGTACGCCGGCCACACCTTCGTCACCAGCGGCCAGACCCGCTCGCGCTCCGCGCCTTCGGCCAGTACGGCGCGCACCGGCACCTCGCGACTCCCCGGCAACGCCACGACCGCATCGGCGCAGGCGAGCAGGTTGCCCGACCAGGCCGGGTGATGCGGCTGCCCCCAATTGGACGCGGTCACCACGAACGAGTCGCCGTCGGGCGCGTACAGCAGCGGCACGGTCCTCGGCTCCCCCGACTTGCGGCCGGTGGTGGTCAGCAACAGCGTGGGCAACGCGCTCCTGCCGAGGATGTTGACCCGGCCGCCGGTCCGTCGTTGCAGCCAGCGATCCACGGGCACGGCCGCGCGACCGACGGCGGCGAACCAGGGCCGGTGCCCCAACCGCCGGATGACATTCGTGTACCAGCCCATGCACGAAGTCTGCCGCCCAGTGCGAATTGGGTATGCATGAGGTGTGAGGAACCTTCGTCTGACCGCCGTCTCCGCCACCGCCGTGCTGCTCCTCCTGGCGGGGTGCGGCGACTCCGACGCCGGAAGCAACCCGAGTCCCACCACCCCCACCACCAGTACGCCGACGCCCGGCGGCGGTGAGGCCCTGCCGATCACCGTCACCCGCACCGGTGGTTTCGCCGGCTTCGACGACAAGGTGGTGATCGACCCCGAGGGTCTCACCACCGTGAGCCGGCGCGGCCGGCAGACCGCCACGTGCAAGCTGGAGGCCGGCTTTCTCGCCGCCCTCACCGCTGCGGTGCGGCAGGTCGACTGGGCCGGTGTCGGCTCGACCAAGCCGACCATCCGGCACCCCGACGACATGATCGTCGCCGTCGCCACGGGCACCGGCATGGCCCGCCTCGAAGACCCCCGTCTCCAGCCGCTGGCGACTCCGGTCACCCAACTGCTGACCGAAGTCGCCGCACCGGGCAAACTCTGCAAGCCGGCCTAGCTCGTCGCGAGCGACACATCGTCGATCACGAAGGACGTCTGCAGCGACGAGTCCTCCTGGCCGACGAACCTCACCGTGACGGTCTTGCCCTTGTACTGCGTCACACTGAACGTCTTCTGCACGTACGACGTCGACTTGTTCAGGTTCGACAAGGTACCGAGCGTCGTCGTGGTCGCACCGTCGACCACCTGCACCTTCACCGTGTCGTACACCGTCGAACCGGTGGTCTCCGCAGTGTCGATCCGGATCCAGAACGACAAACTCGCCGCGGTCGCCGCCGCCGGGATCGCGACCGACTGGCCGATGTTCTCGGTGCTGGAGCGACCATTGCCCTGCAACCACGCCTTGTACGAACCGGTCCGCGCCGGCTTCGACGCGCTGTTGGTGATCACCCCGGTCGTGCCGGTCCAGTTCACCGCTCCCGACTCGAAGCCCGGGTTGAGCAGCAGGTTGCCGGTCGGCGGGGTCGTGCCGCCGAAGTCCTTCTGCGCGTAGGTCCAGACCATGTGGCCGATCGCGTCGCTGTGCCGGTCCAGTGAGGTCAGGTTCAGGTTGCTGATCGTGTCGCAGGATCGGTGGTAGCAAGGGTCGAACGCCTGACCCGCCGTACCGCCCCACTTGCCGGCCTGGGTCGACGACTTGATGCCCTCGGCCCCGGAGAAGGTCCCGGCGGTCGGCAGCCCGAGGGCCCGGAACGCCGCGTGGTCGGACCGGCCCTGCACGTCGATGTACTCGGTCTGCACCGACTTGCTGGTGAAGAAGCTGGTCAGCTCGTCACGCGCGCCGTTGCCGGCCGGGTTGTCGTTGTAGACGAAGTAGCCCGGGTTCGGCGAGCCGATCATGTCGAAGTTCAGGTACAGCTCGATCTTGTCCCGCTCGGCGGCGGGCAGGTTGTTGACGTAGAACTTCGATCCGACCAGGCCGAGCTCCTCGGCGCCCCAGAAGCCGAACCGCACCCGGTTGCGTGGCGTCTGGCCGCTGGCGGCGAAGGCCAGCGCGGTCTCCAGCACGCCGGCGCTGCCGGTGCCGTTGTCGTTGATGCCCGGACCCGAACTGACACTGTCCAGGTGGGCGCCGGTCATCACGACGTGGTTCGCGTCGCCGTGCGGCCACTCCGCGATCACGTTGTACGACGTACCGGCCGAGGTCGAGAAGGACTGCAGCGAGGTGGTGTAGCCGGCCGCGTCGAGCTTGGACTTCACCCAGTCGGCCGACGCGCGGTAGCCGGGCCGGCCGGTGTAGCGGTTGCCACCGTTGCTGGTGGCAATCGACTGGAGCTGGTCGAGATGGGCTTTGACGTTGGTGACGGAGATGTCGGGCGACGCGGCAACGGCCGCCGGGGCGCTCGCGGGAGCGGGTGCGGTGGCGCTCGCGGTGGCGGGTGCGCTCGGCGCCAGGGCGGCGGCGACGAGAGCGGCGCCGAGGACGCCGGACAGAACGGGTTTGGACATGATGGACTCCCTTGCCTCACACAGGGATCCGGGGCGCACAGCCTCGGGCGGGAGGTGTGCGCCCCGGACGGGATCACAGCGAGACGGCCGGACCGGTCAGCCGGCGACCAGCGACACGTCATCGATCACGAAGGACGTCTGCAACGACGAGTCCTCCTGGCCGACGAACCTCACCGTGACGGTCTTGCCTTTGTACTGCGTCACACTGAACGTCTTCTGCACGTACGACGTCGACTTGTTCAGGTTCGACAACGTGCCCAGCGTCGTCGTGGTCGTACCGTCGACCACCTGCACCTTCACCGTGTCGTACACCGTCGAACCGGTGGTCTCCGCAGTGTCGATCCGGATCCAGAACGACAGACTCGCCGCGGTCGCCGCCGCCGGGACCGCGACCGACTGTCCGACGTTCTCGGTGCTGGAGCGACCATTGCCCTGCAACCACGCCTTGTACGAACCAGTCCGCGCCGGCTTCGACGCGCTGTTGGTGATCACCCCGGTCGTGCCGGTCCAGTTCACCGCTCCCGACTCGAAGCCCGGGTTCTTGATCAAATTGGCACCGGTCGGCGGCTCGGTGGTTCCGCCGCAGGCGGCTGCGCCGGCCGGGACGGAGATGGCCGAGAACGCGGCCTCGATGCCCTTGCACTGCGCGGAATCCGCGCCGTACAGCTCCTTGGCCGAGTTGATCGCGCCTTCGCGGGCGTCGCGGTAGGTGCTGCCCGAGGTGAGCTTCGTGGTCAGCGTGCGGTACCAGACCTTGGCGGCGACATCGCGGCCGACCGGGGTGACGGTGGCGCCGTTGCAGGCGGTGCTGGTGTGGGTGACGCCGCCGATGATCTTGCTGCCGGTGCCTTCGGAGGCCAGGTAGAACCAGTGGTTCAGCGGGCCGGAGGAGTAGTGCGGGTCCGCGCCGCTGACCGCGCTGCTCCAGCAGTCGTAGCTGCGGCCGTCCTTGTTCGGCTTGTCCATGTAGCGCAGCGGCGTGCCGTTGCCGTTGATGTTGATCTTCTCGCCGATCAGGTAGTCCCCCGGGTCGGCGCTGTTGTTGGCCGAGAACTCGACCGCGGTGCCGAAGATGTCCGAGGTGGACTCGTTCAGGCCGCCGGCGTCGCCGAAGTAGTTCAGGTTGGCGGTCGCCTCGGTGACGCCGTGGCTCATCTCGTGGCCGGCCACGTCGATCGAGGTCAGCGGACGGGCGTTGCCCGCGCCGTCGCCGTACGTCATCTGGGTGCCGTCCCAGAACGCGTTCACGTAGGCGTTGCCGTAGTGCACGCGGGACCGCGCACCCTGGCCGTTGTTGAAGATGCCGCTGCGGCCGTGCACGTTCTTGTAGTAGTCCCAGGTCAGCTGGGCGCCGAAGTGCGCGTCGACACCGGCGGTCTGCCGGCTCGAGGTGGTGCCGTTGCCCCAGGTGTCGTCGGCGTCGGTGAACGTGGTGCCGGCGCCGGAGGTCGCGCCGTTCAGGTCCGTGGTGTGGTTGCCGCCGCGGCTCGGATCGCTCATCGTGAAGCTGCCCGACGTACCGATGCTCACCGTGCCGGAGTACATCGAGTTGCCGGTGCCGGTCTTGATCTCGTCGTCCTGGGCCAGGACGGCGCCGGACTTGGCGTCGACGTAGGTGTGCAGCACCGACGGGGTCTGGTCGGCCTTGGTGCCGGTGGTGACGACCTCGTAGGCCAGGACCGGCTTGCCGGTGGCGGCGAAGACGATCAGCGCCCCCTTGTTGCTGGTGGCCTTGAACTTCGCGGACCTGGCGGCCGTGCCGAGCGCGGCGGCCTGGGACAGGGCCGGCTTGGTCGACGCGACGCCGACGGTTTTCGCACCGCGGTTGTAGGTGACACCACGGATCGTGTCGCCCTTGCGCTTGACGATCAGGTCACCGCCGACCACCTTCAGGCCGTTGAAGGTGCGGTCGTAGTGCACGAACTCGGTACCGTCCGGGTCGGCGGCGATCCCGCGGGCGACGAGTTGCTCACCGCCGGCCAGTCCGAGCGCGGCGGCGGTCCGCGCGGTCAGCGCGTTCTCGGCCTGGACGGCGGCCGGCTCGTTGAAGCCGGACGCGGGGAGCGGCGCCGTACGGGCGGCGGCGCCGGCGGTGGTGCCGGTGACGGATGCGGCCAGGCCCGCTGCTGCGACGATGGCCACCGCCCCTGCTGATGTCAGTCGTTTCAAGACAACATCTCCTCACGGTGTGGTCGCTGTTTGGGCGCAGCGACCAATTCAGTTGGGGACGCCGGACGCAACTGACCCACCAGTGCCACTGCCTCAGTTGTGACACTGTGTGTCAGGACATGCGCATCCTGTTACATCCGACTGAGGCAGGACTCTCCGCCTCGGCCGGGCGGGAGTCAAGGGAAAGTCGCGAAACGACAGGGAAAACCCGCGTTGGCCCGCGTTGTCAGCGGCGCGCGGTCAGCTCCGCGCGAAGGTCTTCCGGCAACACGACCGGGAGCTTGCAGGTGAACTTCTGACACACGTACGCCGCGGCGCGCCCGTCGACCAGGCCACGCCCGGCCAGCAGGGGTACGTCGGAGCCGGGCCGGCCACGGACGACGGCGGTGCCCCACGGCGCGTGCCGCAGCGCGGTGCGCACGAGCTCGCCGGCGTCGCCACCATTCGCTCGGGCATCGGCCGCCCCGGCCTGGCTCGAGGCCACCGTCTCACCGACGATCGCGATCTCCAGCGCACCGGCGACGTGGGTCTCCGCGACCGCGAGCGCCCGCCCGGCGAAGCGCGGGGCCCGGCCCGCCAGGGTCGCCGACGCCGCGAGCGCCTGCTCGGCCGCCTCGTCGTAGCGGGCCTCGCCGGTCACCGACGCCAAGGTGGTGAACGCCTCCGCCGCCAGCGACACCCCCGCCGGGGTCGCGTTGTCCGTCGGGTCCTGCGGCCGCCAGACCAGCGCCTCGGCGTCGGCGGCCGTGTCGAAGAAGGAGCCGTCAGCAACGAACTGTTCCAGAACCCTGTCCAGCAAACCCTTCGCCAGCTCCAGCCATCCCGCGTCGTCAGTTGCCGCCAGCAACGTCAAACAGGCCTGCGCGAACCCCGCGTAATCCTCCAGTACGCCGTGCGCCGACCCCACCGCGCCGTCCCGCGAGGTCCGGTGCAACCGCCCGGAGGCGTCCACGTGCACGTCCCGGACCAGCTCGGCCGCGCGCACCGCCGCCTCGACGTACTCGGGCTTGTCCAGCGCCAGCCCGGCCCGGGTCAGCGCGGTGATCGCCAGCCCGTTCCACGCGGCAACGACCTTGTCGTCCCGCCCCGGGTAGGTCCTCCGGGCCCGCGCCTCGAGCAACCGGGTCCGGACGCGTTGCCACCGCTCCAGGTCGTCGGGATCACGCCGCAACTGCAGCACCGACGTACCGTGCTCGAACGTTCCGGTCACGTCGCACAGCTCGATCACCCAGTCGGCGTCGTCCCCGAGCACCTCGTGCAGCTCGTCCGGCGACCAGACGTAGTACCGGCCCTCCTCGCCCTCGGTGTCGGCGTCGAGCGCGGAGGCGAACCCGCCCTCCGGCGTCCGCAGCTCGGCGAGCAGGAAGTCGGCCGTCTCGACCGCGATCCGCTGCGCCAGCGGCGACCCGGTCACCGTCCACCAGTGCGTGTAGACGTCGAGCAGCAACGCGTTGTCGTACAGCATCTTCTCGAAGTGCGGCACGATCCACTGCTTGTCCACGCTGTACCGCGCGAAGCCACCGGCCAGCTGGTCGTACATCCCGCCGCGGGCCATCCGCTCGCAGGTCGCCTCGACCATCGCCAGCGCGTCGACCGACCCGGTCCGCCGGTGGTGCCGCAGCAGGAAGTCGAGCGCCATCGACGGCGGAAACTTCGGCGCCGGACCGAAGCCCGCGTCGACCGGGTCGAAGTCCGTCTTCAGCAGCTCGGCGGCCCGCTCCAGCGTCGCCGCGTCGATCGCTCCCCCGGCGGGCTGCTGTCGCGCGCCGAGCTGCTGCACCACGTTCTCGCCGATCCCGTCGATCTGCTCCCGCTTCGTCCGCCAGGCGTCGGCCAGCGACTCCAGCACCTGCCGGAAGCTCGCCATCCCGTGCCGCGGCTCGGACGGGAAGTACGTCCCGCAGAAGAACGGCTCCCCCGCCGGCGTCATGAACACCGACATCGGCCAGCCACCGTGACCGGTCATCGCCACGGTCGCTTCCATGTAGATCGCGTCGACGTCCGGCCGCTCCTCGCGATCCACCTTGATGCTCACGAAGTGCTCGTTCAGGTACGCCGCCGTCGCCTCGTCCTCGAACGACTCGTGCGCCATCACGTGACACCAGTGACAGGCCGAGTATCCGACCGACAAGAACACCGGCACGTCCCGCTCCCGCGCCTCGGCGAACGCCGCCTCGCTCCACTGCTTCCACGCGACCGGATTGTCCGCGTGCTGCCGAAGGTACGGCGACGTCGAGGTGTTCAGCTCGTTGGAGGACATACCCCCACGGTAGGTGGTCCGCCGGCGGCCCCCGTGACCAGTCCGGCCAGAGCACCCCCGTTTCCTGACCAGATTGGCCAATTCGTTTACACGTCACCTTCCGGCTGATCGGATGCGGTCACCCCTGATCCCCGGAGGACACCGTGCGTCGTTCTTCTGTTCGCCGGCAGCTCCTGCCGGTCGCAGCACTTCTGCTCGTTGCCGGCGTGGCCGCGCCCGTGCAGGCCGGCGCTGAGCCTCCACCGCCCACAGCGGCCGCATCCGCTGTCTCACCTGACGAACCGCTCGAGCTGACGCTGATCACCGGCGACAAGGTGACGGTCGCCAAGGGGCCGGGCAGGGCGGTGTCGGTGCAGGCCGTGCAGCGCGCTCCGCGGTCCACCGGCGCGGTGAAGGTCAGCGTCGAGGCCGGCGACACCTTCGTCTATCCCGACGAGGCCATGGCTTATGTCGCGGCCGGACGACTCGACAAGCAGCTCTTCAACGTCAGCGAACTGGTCACCCAGGGCTACGACAACGCCCGGATGAAGGACCTTCCGTTGATCGTCACCAGCGCGCCGGGCGGGTCCACCCTCGCGCCGGACTCGGCCGGGCGCTCGCGCTCCGCGGGGCCCGCGCTGCCGGGGGTGCGCGTGGCGCGGCAACTCCGTTCCGTCGGGGGTGCGGCGGTTCACGCCGAGCGGTCGCGGGTCGCCTCCTTGTGGACGACCCTGACGAGCGCGTCGGCCGCTCGCCGCGTACAGCCCGGAACCAGTACGACTCCGGCCTTCGCCGCCGGGATCGACCGGATCTGGCTCGACGGCAAGGCGAAGGCGCTGCTCGCCGACACGACGGCGCAGATCGGCGCCCCGGAGGTGTGGAAGACGGGAGCCACCGGCGCCGGCGTTCGCGTCGCCGTACTGGACTCGGGGGTGGACGCCACGCATCCCGACCTGGCGCAGCGCGTCGTGGCCAGCCGGAGCTTCGTCGACGGTGAGGAAGTGGTCGACCGCAACGGCCACGGCACACACACCGCGTCGACCGTCGCCGGGACCGGCGCCGCGTCGGACGGCAAGGAACGCGGTGTCGCCCCGGGCGCGGACCTGGTGGTGGGCAAGGTGCTCGGCGACAACGGGTCCGGGCCGATCTCCGGCATCATCGCCGGGATGGAGTGGGCGGTGCGGACCGAGCGCGCCAAGGTGATCAACATGAGCCTGGGGACGGCGGCCTGGCACACGCAGGACGATCCGCTGAGCCAGGCGGTCAACCGGCTGAGTGCCGAGACCGCCGCGCTGTTCGTCATCGCCGCGGGCAACTCCGGCAACACGCCGTACACCGTGAGCGCCCCGGGAACCGCGGACGCCGCCCTGACCGTCGGCGCGGTGGACACGTCCGACCAGCTCGCCGGCTTCTCCAGCGTCGGGCCGCGGATGCTCGACGACGGGCTCAAGCCCGACCTGACCGCGCCGGGCGTCGACGTACTGGCCGCGCGGTCGCAGCAGGTGGACGACGGCGGTGAGGGCTTCTACCGCACCGACAGCGGTACGTCGATGGCCGCTCCGCATGTCGCCGGGGCCGCCGCGCTGCTGGCCGGTGAACACCCGAACTGGACCGGGCAGCAGATCAAGGACGCGCTGATGAGCACGACCGCGCTGACGCCCGCCTACTCGCCGTACGAGGGAGGCACCGGGCGGTTGGACGTCGCCGCGGCCTACCTGCGTGGTCAGATCGTCGCCACCGGATCGGTGGACGCCGGACTCGTCGCCTGGTCACCGCGCCCGGACCGTACGCCGGTCAAGCGGCAGATCACCTACCGCAACACCACGGACCGCGCCATCACGCTGCAGCTGTCGACCGACCGCGGCGCCTCGCCTGCCGGGGTCTTCACGCTCGCGGCCAACCAGGTCACCGTCCCGGCGAACGGCACCTCGACGGTCGGTCTCGTCGCGAAGCCGCAGGGTCTGGCGCCCGGCCGGTACTCCGCCCAGGTCCTCGCGCGTTCCGCGACCAGCACCGTGCACACGGCCGTGGGACTGTCGGTCGAGCCGGAGAAGCACTCGCTGACCGTCCACCTGAAGGACAAGACCGGCAAGCCGGTCAGTGGCGAGGTCGAGATCACCGGCGCGGACGGCCGGACCACGATCTTGTGGGCGCCGGACGGCAAGATCACCAGCCGGTGGGCGCCTGGTTCCTACACGGTCGTCTCGACGCTCGACGTGCAGGGCCGCAACGGCCCGCGCTCCCTCGGTCTCGCCGTCCTGACGGCCCCCGAGGTCACCCTGACCACCGACCGGACCGTCGTCCTGGACGGCTCGCGCCTGCGTGAGGTCAAGGTCGAGACTCCTCAGCCGACCACCGTCACCACCGGCCGGATCGACTTGTTCCGCTCGTTCGCCTTGACTACACCGGATCCGAACGAGCGGGAGGCCCTGCACCAGATCCTGATGCCGCCCCCGGCGTACGACAGCGTGTGGGCGCTCCCGACCAGGACCAAGGTGCAGAAGGGCAGCTTCTTCTTCACCACCCGGTTCCGCGCCGAGCAGACGCCGCTGAAGATCACGTACGGCGGCCGCAGCCTCGACGACACGCTGCTGGTGCAGCCCGGGTCGCCCGCGTTCCAGGCCGGCCGATCACGCGTCGCTGCCGTCTTCGCCGGGACCGGGACGGCGGCCGAGTACAGCGGCCTGTCCGCCCGCGGCAAGGCAGTGGTCGTTCGGAGCAGCACCGACGTGACCGCGCTGGAACAAGCGACCGCGGCGCACACCGCGGGCGCGGCGATGCTCCTGGTGGTCAACGACACCGACGGCCGCAAGAGCGACTGGTACGGCGACCCGGACGGCCGGACGGCCGGGCCGATCCCGACCGCCTCGCTCACCGTGGACGAGGGCGAAGCCCTGATCAGCAAGCTCAAGGCCGCCGGTAAGACCGAGCTGACGGTCGAAGCGCACCCCGTACCGGCGTACCTGTACGACCTGGCCGACTACCACCAGGGCATCGTGCCGGACGACCCGTCCGCGAAGACGGATCCTGGCAGCCTCGCCCGGATCGAGAACGACTTCGCTCCGCCGCTCGGCCAGCAGGTGCTGGAGAGCCGCGAGGACAGCCCGGCGTACGAACACTGGCCGGCTGCCTACCCGTACGCCGGGTTCGGCATGGTTCGCGCGCCGAAGTTCCCGCGCAAGCCGGCCGCCGGGCATCGGACCGACTGGGTGTCGGCCGGCGTCAAATGGCAGCAGTACGCGGGCATCGACGGCTGGTCGACCTTCACCGACGTCGTGAGTTACCAACCGCGCAGTGTGCAGAACGAGCGGTGGTTCGGGCCGATCGTCCGGCCGCGGATGGTCGAGTTCGAGGTGCCGCACCGGGTCGGCAACGCGATGGGCGGCATGATCGCCGGCTTCGGTGACGGCGGGTCCGCACACAGCGGCGATTCGCTGATGACGCGCAGCTTCAAGCTCTACCAGGGCGACGAGCTGCTGATGCAGAACGGGCCGCGACCGGACTTCGGCGTCGGCGGCCTGGCCCCGGAGAAGCGTCCGTACCGGCTGGTGGTCGACACGGTCGGCAAGCCCGAGCTGACGCCGTACTCGACGGCCACGCGCACCGAGTGGCGGTTCACGTCCGGCGAGGCCGAGAACCAGCCTCTTCCGCTGGCGCAGCTCGACTACGTCGCGGACGTCGATGCCGCGGGCCGGGCGAAGCGCAACTCGGTCTTCGTCGTGAAGCCCGTTGTGCTCGGCAGCAGCGCCCGTGAGGATGCGGTCGCCAAGGTCGAGCTCGAGGTCTCGTACGACGACGGCGTCTCCTGGCGGCGGCAGGAACTGACGCAGTACAAGGGCAGTTGGCAGGCACGACTGCAGGCCCCGTCGCGAGCCGGGCACGTCTCGATTCGGGTCACTGCCACGCAGCGCAACGGCGGTGGCATCAGTCAGACGATCACCCGGGCCTTCGGTCTGCGGTGACCGCGCGGGGGCGGTCGGTGCTGAACGCACTGGCCGCCCCGTTGCTTTCGGCAACGGATCCGGTTACCGCGTCGTCTCGGTGCTGAAGGATTCGACGCCGACGACGCGGAGCAGGTCGAGACGTTCGCGGGTCTCGGCGTCGGCCGGGGTGAGCACGATCAGCTGCTGACCGAGGTCGGGCGTGACCAGGGTTTCGCAGTCCATCAGCAGGCTGCCGATCCGGGGATGGACGAAGGTCTTGCGGTCGGCGCGGCGGACCTCGACCTGGTGCTCGGACCAGCGGCGGGCGAACTCCTCGCTGGCCGCGAGCAGGCGGTCGACCAGTCCCTGGACGACCGGGTCGCCGGCGCGCCGGCCGGCCGTGGCGCGGAGGTCGGCGACCACGGCCCGCGCGTGGTGCTCGCGCTCCTCGGCCGGATGGGTCGCCCAGACTTCCGGCTCGGTGAACCAGCGGTACACGTGGTAGCGACGGTCTCCGGTGAAGTGGGTCTGGTCTCCGGTGAGCAGGACGGACGTCCGGTTCTGCGCCAGGACCTCGCCCAGATCGGACATCACGGCGGCCGGGATGTCACCGAGCAGGTCGAGCATGCGGATCAGGCCGGCCCGCGCGAGGCGCCCGGCTCCCTCGGCCGGCGGCGGCTGGTGCCCGGCCAGGTGGAACAAGTGGTCGCGCTCATCGTCGGACAGCCGCAGCGTCCGGGACAGCGCAGCAAGCAGTTGCGTCGACGGCTGGCTGCTTCGGCCCTGCTCCAGACGGATCACATAGTCGACGGAGATGCCGGCGAGCATGGCCACCTCCTCGCGGCGCAGGCCCGCCGTCCGGCGGCGTGGTCCCGCGGCGATTCCCACGTCGGTGGGGCGGATCGCCTTCCGCCGACGACGCAGGAAGTCCGCCAGCTCGTCGCGTTGCATGGCGCCATCCTCCCTTGCCGCCGCGCACCGATCCAGGGAGCGCCGCTCCCACGATGAACTCTCCTCTCCCGCAGCCGGCCGCATCCAGCCAGGCTGATGCCAAGAGCAACGACAAAGGAGACCTGCAGTGCAGACACGAGAACTCGGCAAGAGCGGACCGGTCGTCTCCCACCTGGGCCTGGGCGCGATGGGCATGTCCGGCGCCTACGGCGTCACCGACCGCGCGGAGAGCATCGCCACCGTGCACGCCGCGCTGGAGGCCGGCGTCACCCTGATCGACACCGGCGACTTCTACGCCGGCGGCCACAACGAGCTGCTGCTCGCCGAGGCCCTGCGGGGCCGGAACCGGGACAGCTACCAGCTCAGCGTGAAATTCGGCATGCTGACCGCACCAGGCGGTGGGATCGGCGGCTTCGACTGCCGCCCCGAGGCGGTGAAGAACTTCCTCACGTACTCGCTGAACCGGCTCGGCACCGACCACGTCGACATCTACCGGCCGGCCCGGCTCGATCCGCGGGTGCCGATCGAGGACACGGTCGGAGCGATCAAGGAGCTGGTCGAGGCCGGGTACGTGCGGTCGGTCGGACTGTCGGAGGTGAACGCGGAAACGATCCGCCGTGCCCACGCCGTGCACCCGATCAGCGATCTGCAGATCGAGTACTCGCTGATCTCACGGGCGGTCGAGCCCGAGATCCTGCCGCTCCTGCGCGAGCTCGGGATCGGCCTGACGGCGTACGGCGTACTGGGCCGCGGGCTGATCTCCGGACACTGGTCGGCCGGGCACTCCGCGGGCCCAGGCGATCACCGCGTCCTCAGCCCGCGGTTCGCGCCCGGCAACGTCGAGCACAACCTTGCCCTCGTCGAACCCCTGCGTGACCTCGCCGAGGCCAAGGGCTGTACGGTCGCGCAGCTGGCGATCGCCTGGGTGGCGGCGCAGGGCGACGACATCGTCCCGCTGGTCGGCGCGCGATCGCGCGAGCGACTGACGGAAGCGCTCGGGGCGACCGAGGTGCTGCTCACCGAGGACGACCTCGCCGCGATCGGCCGAGCCGTTGCCCCCGGCGCGGTCCGCGGGGATCGGTATCCCACGGCCCACATGCCCCGCCTCGGTGTGGGGAACTGACCGACCACCCTCCAGCGTGCGCAGCCGTTCGGGTCGTCAAGTGGTCTGCGACAACGCGACCGACAGCCCGAGCGCAACCGCCATGATCAACAGCTCCACGGCCACCAGCCGCCAGAAGCTGGGACCGGGCTCGATCAGGTTGGTGACGATCTGGCGGCGATGAATCCAGCCACCGACGATCAGCAACGCGAAGACCACCGTCTTCGCGATCAGCAGTCCCCCGTACGGCGCTGTCGTGGCCGCGTCGACGACCTCGCCGAAGCCGCCGGCCTGGGCGGCGAGACGGCCCGCGCCACTGAGCAAACCGCTGAGCAGGACCACGATCGACGAGATCAGCGCGACCTGGCTGAAGCGTTCGAGCACGTACGGCAGGCCGTCGCGGCTGGCCCGGCCGTACCGGACGAGGCCGGCCAGGCCACCGACCCAGCTCGTCGCGGCCACCACATGCAGGACCAGGGCCGCACCCGCCAGGTCGACGTACGCCTCGTTGCGCGGGTAGGCGGTCAGGACCGGCGGAAGCAGCGCGGCGATGGCGACCAGTACGCCGAGTCCGGCTGCGGCCGCGGTCTGGACCTGGCGGATGCCGACGGCCAGTGCGACAACCAGGATGCCGGTGATCAGCAGCGCCTTGATCTCGGGCACGCCGAGCGCTTCGTCGACGCGGTAGCGCAGCAGACGGACCGGGGTGTCGAGCAAGATCGCTGACGACACGACCGCCCCGGCGAACGCCGCGACCGCCCAGATGATCGCGGCGTTGCTGGCGTCCCGCACCGCCCGCCGGCCCTGGGTGCCGAGCGGGCCGCCGTCGGTGCGGAGCAGCACGACGGCGGCGAGCAGGGCGCCGGCACAGCCGACCGTCGCCAGCGTGGAGATCAGCCGGAGGAACGGCAGCAGCCATTTGACGAACACACCCGGGCCACCGATGCCGAGCACGCCCTCGGTCGGTTCACTGCCGGACGCGAAAATCCCGATCACCAAGGCGATCGCGGCCACCACCAGCGCCGCCAGGCCACCCGCGACCAGACGTCCGGGCATCCGGTGCCGGGCGGCGCGGGTCGCGGTCACCGACCGTTCCCGCCGTGGGCGCAGTTGAACACGCGCTCACTATAGGGTGAGCTACCTCACGCTCGGGGCCAGCGACACCATCTCGTGACTCAGCCCATGACGAATCGTTGCCCTGGTGTCACCGAACGTCGCCGACCCGTTGCCTTGGGCACCGACCGCCGGCCCGGGCCGGTGGTCGACCCGGGGTCAGCGGTTGACGTCGTCCGGTGACTTGGCGGCCTTGGGCTCAGTCGTCGCCGGCTCGGCAGCGGCCGCCGAGCCAGTGTCCTTGCTCGGCTGGTCGCCGGACGGTGCTGGGCCGTCCGCAGCGTCGTCGGAGCGGGTCGGCTGCCCAGCGGTGGGATCGAAGTCGATCCGCTTCAGCTGCTTGCCCATGTTCCGCATCAGCAACGCCGTGGCGGCACCGAGCGCCAGCACGATCAGCAGGGCGACCCAGCCCGGCCGCACCGTGTTCGGGTCGATCTCGCCCGCCAGGGGTGCGGTCGTCTGAAGAAGGGTCGTCGCGGTCACCAGGCCAGTGTCTCACCGTCGCCACCCGCCGTCAGCGCAGCCCCGCGAACAGGTCGTTCTCGGGGAGCTCGGACTCGACCAGACTGCGGGCCAGTTCGTAGTCCTCGGTGGGCCAGGCCGCCTGGTGCACCTCCAGCGGCACGCTGAACCAGGACCCGTCCGGATCGATCTGGGTCGCGTGCGCCAGCAGCGCCCGGTCCCGGACCCCGAAGTACTCCGCGCACTCGACCCGGGTGGTGATCCGGCGCTCGTTCTCCGGGTCCGGCTTCCACTCCTTCAGGCGTTCGGCGTACGGCGATTCGAGGCCGCGAGCCAGCATCGCGTCGTGCAGTGCTTTCATCCGCTCGAAGTGGAAGGTGTGGTGGTAGTACAGCTTCAGCGGCTGCCACGGCTCGCCCAGCTCCGGGTAGGCGTCGGGGTCCCCGGCCGCCTCGAACGCGGCGACGCTGATCTGGTGGCACATCACGTGGTCGGGGTGCGGGTAACCGCCGTTCTCGTCGTACGTCGTGACGACCTGCGGGCGGAACTCCCGGATCAGCTTCACCAGCGGTGCGGCGGCGTCCTCCACCTTCATCAGCCCGAAGCAGCCCTCCGGCAGCGGCGGCAGCGGATCGCCCTCGGGGTAGCCCGAGTCGACCCAGCCCAGCCACTCCTGCCGGATGCCGAGGATCTCCCGGGCCGCGTCCATCTCCTTGCGGCGGATCTCGGTCATGTTCGCCAGCACGTCGGGCCGGTCCATCTTCGGGTTCAGGATCGAGCCACGTTCACCGCCGGTGCAGGTGGCCACCATCACGTCGACGCCTTCGGCCACGTACTTCGCGGTGGAGGCGGCACCTTTGCTGGACTCGTCGTCGGGGTGGGCATGGACATGCAACAGGCGAAGATCTTCGGTCACAAGACACAATGGTCCTCCAAGCCCGAGGAGAACCGTTGACCGACCCAGCCGCGACCGACCTGGACGCCCGCTACGGCCGTACGCCGCGCGGCCGCCGCCCCCTGCTGCTGATGGCGGTGATCGGCGTACTCGCGGTGGCCGCGCTGGTCTGGCTGGTCCGGGTCGCGTTCGTCCAGTCCACGCCGCCGGTGTCGTCGCGGCTGCTGGCGTTCGACATCCCCTCGGACACCACGGCCACGGCGACGATCCAGGTGGAACGGCGCAAGTCGGTCGAGGCGTCGTGCCGGCTGCAGGCCAAGGCGGCCGACTTCTCGATCGTCGGCGAGCTGACGCTGACGGTGCCGGCCGACTCCCCCCGGGAGCAGACGTTGCCGGCCAAGCTGACCACGCAGCGCGCGGCGACCTCGGTGGTGCTGATCGGCTGCACGACCGCCGACATGGCCCGCCCGCACTGATCGGCCGGGACTACGGGCGGGTACCAGAGCGTCCGGAGTACGGACCGGTATTCCATCGCGAGCGTAGGCAAGCGATTGCCTGTGGGGTGACGTCAGCGCTCGTCAAATGCTTGTGGGGGCAAAGAACTGTGGGGTTCCGGCCCTGTTCTTGCTACGCTCGGAGGATTGGTCGCCGTCGACGACGGCGGCCTTGAGTATTTCCGACCCATCCCATCGACAAAGGAGCAGCCCGTGACGCAGAACATTCAGGACAGCGTTGTCTGGCTGACACAGGATGGCTACGACCAGCTGAAGTCCGAGCTCGAGCACCTGAAGGGCCCGGCCCGCGCCGAGATCACCCAGCGGATCAGCGACGCCCGCGACGAGGGCGACCTGAAGGAGAACGGCGGCTACCACGCCGCCAAGGACGAGCAGGGCAAGATCGAGGCCCGGATCCGCCAGCTGGAAGACATGCTGCGTCGCGCCCAGGTCGGCGAGACCCCCAAGCCCGGCGGCAAGGTCGAGCCCGGCATGAAGGTGTCGATCAAGTTCGCCGGTGACGACGAGGTGGAGACCTTCCTGCTCGGCTCCCGGGAGCTGCTGGCGCTGGACGCCTCGGTCGACATCGACGTGTACTCTCCGCAGTCCCCGCTCGGTTCCGCCATTCTGGGCAAGAAGAAGGGCGAGAAGGCCACCTACGAGGCCCCGAACGGCAAGGACGTCACGGTCGAGATCGTCGCCGCGGAGCCTTTCAAGGGCTGACCGCCGAAAACGCACAAGAGTGCCCCGGTGGAAAACCACCGGGGCACTGTTGTTTTTCGCTGGTGTTGTTTTGTCCTGGTCGTGCGGTCAGTGCCCGGTCGTCCGGCGGTACTTGCGCACGGCCAGCGGCGCGAAGACACCGATGATCACCGCGCACCAGATCAGGCTGAGCCAGACCGGGTGCTGCGCCGGGAACCCGTCCGGGCTGGCGAACGGCGACGGGTTGCCGAACAGATGCCGGCACGCGGCCACGATCGAGGAGATCGGGTTCCACTCCGCGACCGGTTGCAGCGCGCTCGGCAGGTTCGGCGTCGGCACGAACGCGTTGGACAGGAAGGTCAGCGGGAACAGCCAGATCAGCCCCGCCGACGCGGCCACCTCCGGGCTGCCGACCGACAACCCGATCAGCGCGCCCACCCAGAGCATCGCGAACGCGAACAGCAGCAGGATCGCGAACGCCGCCATCGCCTGGCCGAAGCCGTTGTGCCAGCGCCAGCCGACGATGAAGCCGCAGATCACCATCACCAGCATCACGAACGCGTTGAACACCACGTCGCCGATCACCCGCCCGGCGATCACGCCCGACCGTGCCATCGGCAGCGACCGGAACCGGTCGATCAGCCCCTTCGACATGTCGTCGGCCAGCCCGACGCTGGCCGAGGCGACCGCGAAGGCCATCGTCTGGGCGAAGATCCCGGACATCAGGAACTCCCGGTAGGCGCGCGCCCCCGGGAAGCCCGGGATCGGGATCGCGTTGCCGAACACGTAGGCGAACAGCAGCACGAACATGATCGGCTGGATGGTCGCGTAGATCAGCATGTCCGGCGTCCGCGGGATCCGCTTCAGCGTCCGCCAGGCCAGGATGCCCGCGTCGGACACGGCCCGGGCGAACGGGCTCTGCTGCCCGGCCTCGGCGGGCCTGGTCGGCGTCACGTCGGTGCTCATTCCTCGATCCCCTCTCCGCGAGTCGCGGCGTACGTCGTACTCATGCGCGGCCCTTCGCGGCCGCCGAAGCGGACTCGTCGGCCCCGGTGTCGGGGTTGTCGGTGGCGTGCCCGGTCAGCGACAGGAACACGTCGTCCAGGGTCGGCCGGCGCAGACCGATGTCGGCGATCCGGATCCCGTTGGCGTCCAGCGTGCGGATCACCTCGACCAGCGCGGCCGATCCGCCCGGCGCCGGCAGCGTGACCCGCTTGCTGTGCTCGTCGAGCGAGGTCGCCTCGGGATCGGTCACGGCCAGCGCGGTCGTCAGCAGCTCGAGCGCGCGGGTGGTGTCGCCCGGCTCGTGCACGACCACCTCGATCCGCTCGCCGCCGACCTTGGCCTTGAGCTCGTCCGCGGTGCCGCGGGCGATCACCGACCCGTGGTCGACCACGGCGATGCTGTCGGCCAGCTCGTCGGCCTCTTCCAGGTACTGCGTGGTGAGCAGGATCGTGACGCCCTCACGAACCCGGTCGCGGATGATCTGCCACAGGTCGAGCCGGCTGCGCGGGTCGAGCCCGGTGGTCGGCTCGTCGAGGAACAGCACCTTCGGGTGCGCGATCAGCGATCCGGCCAGGTCGAGCCGTCGCCGCATGCCGCCGGAGTAGGTCTTGAGGATCCGGTCCGCGGCGTCGGTCAGGTCGAAGATCTCCAGCAGCTCGTCGGCCCGCTGTTTGGCCTGCTGGCTGCTCAGCCGATAGAGCCGGCCGAACATCCACAGGTTCTCCCGGCCGGTGAGCAGTTCGTCGACCGCGGCGTACTGCCCCGACAGCCCGACCAGCTGCCGGACGGTGTCGGCCTCCTTCACCACGTCGTGCCCGAGCACCCGCGCACTGCCGGCGTCGGGCGCCATCAGGGTGGTCAGCACGCGGACCGTGGTCGTCTTGCCCGCGCCGTTCGGCCCGAGCAGGCCGAGCACGGTGCCTTCGGGCACTTCCAGATCGATCCCGTCCAGCGCTTTGACCGTGTTCTTGCGCGATCTGAACGTCTTCACGAGGCCGGTCGCCTCGACAGCAGCCATCAGAGCCGCCCCCTCCTAGGTGTGATGCAGGTCATCTTGGCGGAGACCGCCGACAGATTTCGAGCCTTTTCTCGCTGGCTAAATACGTTAGCAGCTATATAAGCCCGTGCAACTATTCTGCATGAGCGTGAAGTTGAGTTCTAGAGGCTCAACTTTGTTTACATTGAGTCGACAAGGCTCAACTTCCCGGTCTACCGTCCCCGCATGGGCCGAGGAATCCTGAGTCATCCCGACTTCCGCCGGTTGTGGATCGCCGATCTGCTGAGCCAGCTCGGCGCCCGGCTGGGCATGATGGCGATCCCGCTGCTGGCAGTGCTCACGCTCGACGCGTCGACGTTCCAGGTGTCGCTGCTGCGCACCTGCGAGACCGCCGCGTGGCTGGTGCTGGGACTGTTCGCCGGGGCGTGGGTCGATCGGGTGCGCTGCCTGCCGGTGCTGGTGGCGGCGGATCTCGGGCGGGCGGTGCTGTTCGGGTCGATTCCGGTGGCGGCGGCGTTCGGCGTACTGGGGTTGCCGCAGCTGTACGTCGTACTGGCGCTGGCGGGGATGCTGACCGTGCTGTTCGACGTCGCGCACAGCTCGTATCCGCCGCGTTTGCTGTCGCCTGACCAGCTGCTGCCGGGCAACGCACGGCTCGCGGCGAACCACTCCGTGGCCGCGGTCGTCGGCGCGGGAGCCGGCGGTGTGCTCGTGCAGTGGTTGTCGGCGGCGGCGACGATCGGGCTCAACGCGGTCGGATTCCTCTGGTCAGCACTGTGGCTGCGCTCGATCCGTACGCCGGAAGCCCGGCCGCCCGCGCCCGAGCACCGCAACCTGCGGCGGGAGATCGGCGAGGGCCTGCGTTACGTCTTCCGCCATCCGCTGCTGCGGCCGCTCGTGCTCAACACGGCGACCACGATGCTCTTCCAGGCGGCCAGCTCGGCGGTGATGGTCGTGTTCCTGGTCCGCGAGGTCCACCTCTCCCCCGCCACCATCGGCCTGCTCAGCATGATCGGCCTGCTCGGCGCGATCGCCGCCTCCGCGTTCACCGAACCCCTCAGCCGCCGGCTCGGCGACGCCCGCGCGCAGCTCGTCGCGGCGATCGGCCTCGGCATCGCCATCCTCCTGCAGCCACTCACCAACCCCGGCTGGGCCCTGACCTGGTACGTCGCCTCGACGCTGCTCGCCGCGATCTGCATCATCGTCGGCTACATCCTGCAGGTCAGCACCCGCCAACGCGTCTGCCCACCCGAACTCCAGGGCCGGGTCAGCGCCACGATGTCGTTCGTCAGCTGGGGCGCGATGCCCGTCGGCAGCCTGCTCGGCGGCACCCTCGGCACGCTCTTCGGCCTCCGCCCGACCCTGTGGATCGCCGGCGCCGCGACGCTGCTGGGCACGAGCTGGCTGGTGTTCTCCCCGTTCCGCACGCTGCGGACCATTCCCGCGCCAACAACCACCGAAGCCTGAGCCGCCCGCCCCCGTTCCACTCCCCCCGGCGCCGCTCGTCCCCACTCCCGAAGGCGACTTTGAGCACCGTTCAGCCGCCGCTCGCGTGAGCCCGCGGCTGAGGGGTGCTCAAAGGCGGAGAGTGGAGGGGCGGCGAACCGTACGGCGGCGCGAAGGGGTCGGCGCTGCCGTTCGGCGTACGGGGTCAGTCGGAGGTGATCTGGGCGGTGCCGACCAGGACCTCGACGTCGAGGGCGGCTCGGCCGCGGCCGATCTCGACGTCCTTGGAGTGGCCGTTGACCGCGCCGGCCCAGGTGACCCGGCCGAGCTGGGACTCGGTGTGGACGCGGACGTCGGAACCGCGGCGCAGGTTGACCGTGGCGGCGCCGGACTCGACGCGGACGCGGGAGCGGCCCTTGGTGATCTGGGCGTCGAGGTGCGCGGAGCCGGCCTGGACGAGCAGGTCGATCGGGCCGTCGACGTCGGTCACCTTCGCCGTACCGGCCGTCACGCGGACCCGGGTGAGCCCCGGCAGGCGCTCGGCGGCGACGCTGCCGCCGGTCACCTCGACCTCGACCTCGAGCATCGGGTTGACCCGGATCGACAGCTCCCTGGCGAAGCCGTTCACGTGCGCCTTGAGGTCGGTCGGGTTGCGCAGCATGCTGAACCCGTCCAGCGACACCCCCATGTCGCCCTCGCTGTTGATCGACAGCGTGTCGCCGTCCCGCTTGATCACGTGCGGACCGTCCACCGCGACCCCGGTGATCGCCGACTCGCCGATCAGCCGCACCCGCCGGCCGACCGCCCGGATCGTCACCCGCCGTACGCCGGACGGCACCGGGACGTTGCTGTGCTCGACCTCTTCCTCCTCGGCCTCGCCGGCCGGGGCCTCGTCGACCACGCTGTCCTGTACGCCGGAGCCGCCGCCGGTCTGGTCGTTGCCGGTCGCCGCACCGGAGACGCCCGCGGCGGAACCGGTCGGGCCAGAACCGCCCGCGGCGGAGCCGGTCGGGACCGAGCCGCCCGCGGTCGAGCTAGTCGGGACCGAGCCGCTCGGCGCGGAAGCCGGACGCTCCTGGGTTTCACCCCCGGCCGCAGGCTTCGGTCCCGGGACCGCGTCGGCGGCGTCCGGGGAGTCGACGACCTCGGCCCAGACCGAAGCGGACGGTACGTCGTCCCCGGCAGGCTCCCGGTTCGCCGTTCCGGCGGAAGGCTGGTCGGTCGCCGCACCGGCCGAAGGCCGGCTGGTCGCCGTCCCGGCCGAAGGCTGGCTGCTCGCCGTACCGGTCGAAGGCTGGTTGGTGGCAGCCTGGTCGGCAACCGGAGCGGTCGGGGCGAGGGCGGCGATCAGCGTCGCGGCCTCGTCACTGGAAAGGTGGCCCTGGGCGACCCGGTCGAGGATGTCCTTGACCCGGCGGTCGTAATCGCTCTGGTTGCTCATGTGCTCCAGTCCAGCACCCGAAAGGGTTCAAACCAATAAGGGATCGCCCCCAACTGTCCCGAACCCGGCGCTGAGGGTCAGGACGCCGGCCGGAACGAGTCGGTGATCGTGCGCAACAGCGCCCGGCTGGCGTCCCACTGCGACTCGGGCGTGGACCAGTAGATCCCGTACGCCTGGTCGTCGCTGGTCACCGCTCCACGGATCAGCACGTGCTGCCGCCCGGAACGGGCCGCATAGGTGAACTCCCAGTCGGCCGCCTTGTCGAAGTAGTCGACCGCCTCGATCCGGATCCGCTGGTAGTCGGTGTACCCGCCGCGGCGCGACTGTTCCTGCTGCCGCCAGTCCGCGACCGGGTCCTCTTTCGGCTGGTCGGTCTGGTCGATCAGCAGCAGTCGCGACCCGCCCGGTTCGCGGAACGACACCTGCTGCCCGTCGCGCCCCACGGACCACCCGGCCGGCACCAGCAGCGAGAACCCGGACGAGTCGGTATGCCGCCGGAATCCAGCCGGTACGCCGGTCGCCGGCGGCTCGCTCGACGTGGTGGTGGTCGGGGGCCTGCTGGTGGTCGCGGCCGGTTTGCTCGTCGTCGGCGCGGGGGTCGCCGAGGACTTGGTCGTCGTCGTACTGGCCGACGGAGCCGGACTGCTCGAGCCGGTGGCGCGGGGCGTCGTACTCGTGCTTTGACCTGCCTGCGGCGTTTGGTTGCCGGGGTCGTCGTCGGTCGGCCGCAGTACCCAGCCGACCACGGCGCCGACCACCACCAGACAGGCCAGCACCACCAGCCCTACCCGCCGAGCAGGCGTACCGGTCTTCGTAGAGGCAGGCGCGGGTTGCGTCCAGGAGTCAGGCGCGGCCGGCGGAGCGCCGCCACCGGCCGCGGTAGCTGCTGCACCACCAGCGGCCGCACCGGTCGCGCTGTCCACGCTGAACTCGCCGGATGTACCGGGACCGGCCCCCGCCGACGGAGGGACGTTACCCGCAACTCCACCTCCAACCGCAGGCTCGGCGGCAGCAGACGCAGACGGCGTACTACCTGCGGCCGGCGCGGCGGAAATCGGCGGCACCGGAAGCACTCGCGTCCGCTGGCCACTGTCCTCCATCCCACCAGCAGCCGCGGCCGCCGGCGGGGCCGGCTGAACCGCAGCCGACCCGATCGCATGCTGCAGCAGCCGGCTCGCTTCGTCAGCGGTGAACCTCTCAGCCGGTTCTTTCCGCAGCAGACCGTCGATGGCCGGCCACAGCGGACCAGCCGACGGCGCCGGGTCAGGCGCCTCGGTGACCGCAGCCGTCAGCGTCGGAAGAGCCGCCCCGCGATCATGCGGAGGCCGCCCCTCCACCGCCGTGTACAGCGTGGCACCCAGCGACCACAGATCAGACTCCGGACCAGCACCCCGCGCCCGCACCCGCTCGGGCGCGATGAACGCCGGCGAACCCACCAGCATCCCTGTCCTGGTCAGCGTCGTTTCGCCCTCCATGCTGGCGATCCCGAAGTCGGTCAGGACCACCCGACCGTCCTCGGCGAGCAGCACGTTGCTCGGCTTCACGTCGCGGTGCAGAACCCCGGCAGCATGCGCAGCCTGCAACGCCTCCAGCACCTGCACGCCGATCAGCGCGACCTCGCGCCACGGCAGCGGGCCGTCGTCGCGGATCGCCTGGGCGAGCGTGCGGGACTTGACCAGCTCCATCACGATCCACGGCCGCCCGTCCTCCTCGACCACGTCGTACACGGTGACGACGTTCGGGTGACTCAGTCGCGCCGCCGAGCGGGCCTCACGCAGCGTCCGTTCGCGCATCACCGCCTGCTCTTCCTCGGGAAGCTCCGGCGGCAGCAGCACCTCCTTGACCGCGACCTCGCGGCCGAGCACCTCGTCGCGGGCGTGCCAGACGACGCCCATGCCGCCACGGCCGAGCGAATCGAGCAGCCGGTAGCGCTTCGCCAGCAGGCTGCCTTTCCGGATCGGGCCGGCCATCGTCAACCCACCTTTCCGGCGCGTCGGGACAACGCGTCGAGCAGGCAGCGGACCACGGTGAACTCCGATCGGGCGGGTGTCGGGATGCCTATCAAGTGCCCACCCGGCCCGAGCACAACCCACGGAACACAGCAGTGCGGGTTCCGGCGGAGTAGCCCGGGACCCGCACTGCGGCATATACCTTCAGCGGCTCCGCGCGGAGCCGGTTGCTGCCGGTATCAGACGACCGGCTCCATCTCCTCCTTGGCCAGCTCGCGCTGGACCGCCTCGAGCTCCGACGCCTCGGCGGCCTCGGCCGCGCGCCGGGCCTTGAGACCGCGCAGTCCCGTGAGCGCGATGAGCAGCCCGAGTGCCGCGATCCCGGTGACCACCGCGAGTGCCGGCTTGTACGCCGACAGCATGCCCGCCGGCGCGGTCACGCCTGCCGACTGGCCGCTGATCACCGCGGTGACGATGGCGAGCACGATCGCGCCACCGACCTGGTTGGAGGTGTTGAACAGCCCGGACGCCAGCCCCTGCTCGTGGTCCGGTACGCCGTTCGTCGCCTGGATGTTCAGCGCCGGGAACGCGATCGCGAAGCCCAGACCGATCAGCATGATGGTCGGGAAGACCGTCGCCCAGTACGCCGACTCCGGCCCGATCCGCAGCGAGAGCGCGTAGCCGACGACGAACAGCGCCATCCCGGCGACGATCATCCGCTCGGTGCCGATCCGGTCGGCCAGCTTGCCGGCGTTCGGCGACAGCGTGGCGACCAGCAGGCCGGCCGGGAGGAAGCCCAGCGCGGTCTCGAACGACGACCAGCCGAGCAGGTTCTGCAGGTAGAGCGTGCCGACCAGCTGGAACGCGACGTACGCGCCGAACACGGTCAGGATGGCCAGGTTGGCCCGCCGCAGCGAGGGCGACCGCAGGATGCCGAGCCGGACCAGGGGGTGCTTGGTCCGCTGTTCGATCAGCACGAACGCCGTCAGCAGCGCCGCCGACAGCACGAACAGGCCGATTGTCTGGACCGAGGCCCACCCGGCGTGCTCCGCGCCGACCACGGCGTACACCAGCGACAGCATGCCGGCCGTCACGGTGATCGCGCCGGGCACGTCGTAGCCGCCGGCGGTGTCGTCGCGCGGGCTGTTCGGGATCAGCTTGAGCGCGAACAGGAACACGATCAGCGCGACCGGGCCGGGCATCAGGAAGGTCCAGCGCCAGCCGACCTCGGTCAGCGCGCCGCCCAGGATCAGGCCCATCGAGAAGCCGCTGGCGGCGCAGGTGGTGAAGATGCTGAGGGCGCGGTTGCGGTCCGGGCCCTCGTGGAAGGTGGTGGTGATGATCGAGAGCGCGGCCGGCGCGGTGAACGCCGCGGCGACGCCCTTCACGAACCGCGCGCCGATGAGCAGTTCGGGGTTGGTGGCCAGGGAGCTCAGCATCGAGACGACGCCGAAGACGGCCAGCGCGACCAGGAAGACCCGGCGGCGGCCGAGCAGGTCGGCGGTCCGGCCACCGAGCAGCAGCAGTCCGCCGTACCCGAGCACGTAGCCGGTGACGACCCACTGCAGCGAGGAGAGCGAAACGCCGAGGTCGGCGCCGATCGCGGGCAGGGACATGCCGACCATGGACACGTCCAGGCCGTCGAGGAAGATCACGCCGCAGACGACCAGGAGGGCGCCCCACAGGCGGGCGTCCCAGGTCATCCGGGCCGGTGCTGGTGTGTGCGTTGTCTGTGTCACAAGCACAGAGCTTTGCATGCACGTGCATCTAATGTCTAGGCATTAATTGCAGTTGCATTGAATGCGCGTGCATGATAACGTCGCCGCCATGACCGAGACGAAGGTCAGCGCTGGTCCTGGTGAGACCACCGCCGATGTCCGAGAGTGGCGCGAGCTGCTCGCCCGGCACGCGGATCTGAGCTGCGCGCTCGACCGTGAGCTGCAGGCGGGCCATGCCCTGGGCATGAGTGAGTACGAGGTGCTGGAGCGCCTGGCCGAGCTGCCGGAGCAGTCCGCCAAGGTCCAGACCATCGCCAAGTCGGTGCACCTGAGCCAGAGCGCGCTGTCCCGCGTGATCGGCCGGCTGGAGACCGCCGGGCTGGTCGAGCGGCTGATGTGCTCCGAGGACCGGCGCGCGATCAACGTCCGGCTGACCGCCGAAGGGCTCAGCCGCCAGACGGAGGCGCAGCCGACCCAGCGCCGGGTCCTCGCCGAGCGGCTGCACGCTCCGCTGCTCAAGTCCTGCGAGTAACCAACTACTCCCGTACGGCGCCTTCCAGCATGCCGGCGATGAAGTGCCGCTGCAGGAACGCGTAGACCAGCACGACCGGCAGCCCGACAATCACCGCGCCCGCGGCCAGCAGCGTGAAGCCCGACGTGTACTGGCCGGAGAAGAACGCGAGCCCGAGCGGCGCCGTGCGCAGCGACTCGCTCGTCACCATCACCAGCGGGATCAGGAACTCGTTCCACGTCCACATGAACACCAGCACGATCAGCGTCACCAGCGCCGGGCGGGCCGGCGGGACCAGGACCTGCCACAGCGTGCGCCAGTGCCCGGCCCCGTCGAGCCGCGCCGCCTCGACCAGTGACCGGCTCGACGACCGGAAGTAGGCCCGCATCCAGAAGGTGCCGAAGGCAACGGATTGGGCGACCTGCGGCAACGCCACCGCCCAGTACGTGTCGGTCAGGCCGAGCGTGCGCAGGTCGAAGTACAGCGGGACGACGATCGCCTCGGTCGGCATCATGATGCCCAGCAGGAACAGGTAGAACAGCACGCCCGCGCCCCGGAACCGCATCGTGCCGAACGCGTACCCGCTCAGGATCGACAGCAGCACGCTGGCGACGACCACGGACACCGAGACCAGCAGGCTCATCCGCAGGTACGTGCCGAAGTGCCCGATCTCCCACGCCTTGCCGAAGTTGCCCAGCCCGCTGGACCCGCTGCCCCCGTCGTCCGGCCCGAGCGCCGCGACGACGATCGACACGATCGGCGCCAGCGCGAAGCACCCGAACACGATCAGCAGCAGGTAGTTGCCGAACCGCTCGGCCGCCGGCGCCCTCACGCCGTACCCCGATCGGCGATCCGGTTGACGCCGAGCGTGATCACGAAGATCAGCACGGTCAGGCAGACCCCGATCGCGGCCGCCGAGCCGACCTGCCCGAGCTCGAACGCCCGGTGGTACACCTCGTACGACGGAACGCTGGTCGAGTTGCCCGGTCCGCCGCTGGTGGTCACGTAGACCAGGTCGAAGGTGCGCAGCGCGGCGATCACGGTCAAGGTCACCGCGACCGCGATCTCGCCCCGGACGGCAGGCAGCACGACCGCGAAGAACTCGGCCACCGACCCGGCACCGTCCAGCCGGGCGGCCTCGTACCGCTCACGCGGAATCCGCGCCATGCCGGCCAGCAACAGCACGGTGACCAGGCCGGTCTCGAACCACGTCCCGATCACCCCGACGGCCGGCAGCGCGAACGTGTAGTCCCCGAGCCAACCGCGGGCGAGACCGTCCAGGCCCACCGCCCGCAGTACGTCGTTCAGCGGTCCGTCCGGCGCGTAGATGTGGCGCCAGGCAACGGCCACCACGACCATCGCGACCACCTGCGGCAGGAAGACGACGGTCCGGAAGAACGCCAGGCCGCGCACCCGGGCGCGCTGCAGCACCGACGCGAGCGCGAGCCCGATCACGACCGGAAGCACCGAGTAGAAGACGATCAGCACCAGCGCGTGCCCGAACGCCGCCCGCAGGCCGGCGTCGGCGACCACGTCGGCGTAGTTGCTCAGGCCGACGAACTTGCCGAGCGAGATGCCGTCCCACTCGAACAGCGACAGGTGCACGGCCCGGCCCAGCGGGTAGAGCAGGAACAGTCCGTAGACGACCAGGGCCGGCAGGAGGTAGAGGTACCCGATCTTGCGGGGCTCGCCGGGCGGTGAACTCACTTGCCGGCGAATTTGCTGTAGTCGGCCTCCAGCTTGTCCAGGAACTGCTCCGGCGTCGCCTTCTTGGCCATCAGGTCCTGCAGCGCCGCGCCGAGCGTGTCGTACATCGTCGGCGTCGCGTAGTCCAGGTACGGCACCAGGCCCTCCTGGTCGACCGCCGTACCGAAGGCGGCGAAGACGTCCTTGGCCAGCCCGGCCGGCGCCTGCTGCTTGCCGGTGTCGGCGATCGGCAGGTTACCGGTGGCGGTGAGCACCTTCATCGCGTCCGGGCTGGTGATGAAGTTGATGTACGCCGCGGCGGCGTCCTTGTTCTTCGCCTTGTTCGTCATCGCGAACGGCAGACCGGTGCCACCGGTGACGACCGGCTTGGCGTTCGCGTCGGGGCCGGGCGGCAGCATGAAGCCGACCTTGGTGCCGAGCGCCTTCTGCAGGTCGGCCTGCAACCAGGTGCCGGCGATCAGGAAGACGCCGCTGCCCTTGCCGAAGGCCTGCCAGGCCGGGTCGTAGCCCTGACCGTTGAAGCCGGAGTTGAAGTAGCCCTTGTCCACCCAGGAGACCAGGTTCTCGGCGGCCTTGGTGTTCTCCGGCGTCTTCCAGGACGCGCCGGAGCGGCCGAAGGCGAGCGTGGTGATCTGGTCGGCCGGCGTCGCCTTGTCCTGCACGGTGCCGAAGACGTGGATGGCCGGCCACTTGTCCAGGTTGCCGAGCTGCATCGGGACCTCACCGGCGGCCTTCGCCTTGGCCAGCGCGTCCTCGAACTCCGCCCAGGTGGTCGGCGGCTGCACACCGAGCTTGGTCAGCTTCTCCTTGTTGTAGTAGAGGCCCACCACCTCACCGACCTGCGGCAGCCCGTAGAGGTTGCCCTCGCCGAACGTCTTGCCGTCGGCGGAGTAGCGCGAGTACTGCAACACCGACGCCGGGTAGCGGCTGCCCCAGTCGTAGGCCTTGGCCCACTCGTCCAGCGGGACGAGCTGACCGGCCTTGACGAACTCGCCCATGTCGGAGCGACCGTTGTTGGCCTGGACGACGTCCGGGGCGTCGTTGCCGGACAGCGCGAGCCGCAGCGTGGTCTTCAGGTCGTCGAACGACCGGGACACGCGCTTCAGCTTGATGTTCGGGTACTTCGCCTCGAACTGCTTGTTCAGCTCGGCCATCTGCGCCGCCTGACCGCCCCGGACCTCCTGGTCCCACACGGTCAGGGTGACGTCGCCCAGCGAGGCCGCGTCGGTCTTCACCGAGCTCGGCGCGCTCGCGCCGCCCTCCGGGGTGTCCGACCCCGGCGTACAGGCGGTGGTCAACAACAAAGCTGCTGCCGCTAGGGCGACGACCTTCACTTGGGGGCTCCTCGGTTCAGTGTCGATCAGTTCAGCGTGTAGGTGTATCCGTGGCTGCTCAGGCTGTTCAATACCCGCATCCGGTGTTCCTCACCCCGGGTCTCCAGCTGCAGCGCGACCTCGACCTCGTCCAGGTCGAGGGTCTCGGAGATGCGTTCGTGCAGCACCTCGATGATGTTGGCCTCCACCTCGGCGAGCCGGGTCAGCAGCGTAGCCAGACCACCCGGGGTGTCCGGGATGCGCACCCGGAGCGAGAGGTACCGGTTGGCCGCGGCCATGCCGTGCCGCAGCACGCGCATCAGCAGCACCGGGTCGATGTTGCCACCCGACAGCACCACGACCACCGGCGGCTTGAACCGCAACGGATCGTCCAGTACGGCGGCGACCGCGGCCGCACCAGCCGGCTCGACCACCAGCTTCGCGCGTTCCAGCACCAGCAAGAGGGCCTTCGACAACGAGTCCTCGCCGACCGTGAGCACCTCGTCGACGTAGGCCTGGATCGCCGCGAACGGCACCTGGCCCGGCAGCCCGACCGCGATCCCGTCGGCCATCGTGCTCATCCGCTCCAGCGCGACCGGCGCCCCCGCCGCCAGCGAGGCCGGGTACGCCGCGGCGCCCTTGGCCTGGACGCCGACCACGCTGATCGGGATCCCGTCGCGCTGCATCGCGGTCGCGATCCCGGCGACCAGTCCGCCACCACCGGTCGGTACGACGACGGTCCGGACCTGCGGGCACTGCTCGACGATTTCCAGCCCGGCGGTCGCCTGTCCGGCGACGATGTCCGGGTGGTCGAACGGGTGGATCAGGATCGCCCCGGTCTCGGCCTCGAACTCCCGCGCCGCGCGCAGGCAGTCGTCGATCGACGTGCCGACGAACCGGACGTCCGCGCCGTACGCGCGGGTCGCCTTCTCCTTCGGGATCGGCGCGCCGTGCGGCATGAACACGGTCGACTTGATCCCGAGCAGCTGCGCGGCCAGCGCGACCCCCTGCGCGTGGTTGCCGGCGCTGGCCGCGACCACGCCGCGCGCCTTCTCCCGCTTCGACAGCCGCGCCATCCGCACGTACGCGCCGCGCAACTTGAACGACCCGGTCCGCTGCAGGTTCTCGCACTTCAGGAAGACGTCCCCGCCGACCAGGTCGCTCAACCACCGCGAGTACTCCAACGGCGTCGGCGCCACGACGTCGTGCAGGAGGTCGGCTGCCCGGGCGATCTCCGCCGCACTGATGCTCACCAGCCCACACTAAAGCCGTTCGGCGGCTGTGCGCCGCCATTGGCGGCTCGAAGGGTCGCTTTCGGATATTCGATACACCTCCGGTGCCCTGGGCACCTACGATGCGGGCCTGATGACAGCGACGGCTGTGGTGATCCGCCCGGAGGACCAGGCGGTGCTGGTGCTGCCCTCGGGCCTGCCCCGGGTGGAGGCGGCGCAGAAGCTGTGGTTCCACCAGGTCGGCGTGGTGCTGCGGGCCTTTCGTGAGCAGCTCGGGATCGAGGCGTACGTGCTGCAGTGCCTCGGCGCCGAGCCGAACTACCTGATGACCTGCGTGGGCGACGTACCGGCCGAGGCGCGGTGGGTCCAGGACTTCGACCATCCATTGGTCGACGCAGCGCGTGAGCACCTCGCTCTCCCGCCGGACGCACCGCTCACCCCCGCCTGGACGCGACCGGACTGGTACGCCGGGGCGCTGGCCTGGATCGACCGGCACGTCGAGCGCACCGGAGTTCCGGCGCAGGTCCGGTCGTGGGGGTTGTCCAACGTCCTGCGGGTGCCGACCACCACCGGCGACGTGTACTTCAAGGCCTTGGCCCATCGCAGCACCGTCGTGCTGGATCGGGCGGACGCGGCACCGCTGTTGTTCGCGCACGAACCGCAGTTGCTCGACCGCCTCTCGACCGAGCGGCCCGGCCAGGTGGTCCGGCCGATCGCCGTCGACCAGGACCGGGTCTGGATGCTGCTGCCCGACCTCGGGATGCCGCTCGCCCAGCAGGCCGGCGCCGGGTTGTGGATCGACACGCTGAGGTCGCACGCCCGGTTGCAACGCAGCTTCACCGACTCCCCCGGCGACCTGCTCGCGATGAGCTGCTTCGACCGCGGGCTCGGGCGCCTCGCCGGCGAGCTCGAGCGAGTGCTCGGCTCGAACGAACTCACCACCCAACTCACCGGCGAAGAACGCGACCGGCTCTCCAGCCGAGAACCCGAACTGCGGGAGGCCGTTGCCGAGCTGGCGTCGATCGGCGTACCGGAGACGCTGCTGCACGGAGACCTGCACCCCGGCAACGTCGGCGTACGGGACGAGCGCACCTTCGCTTTCGACTGGACGGATGCGGCGGTGTCCCATCCGTTCCTCGACCTGGTCACGTTCGTGGAGGAGGGCAACCTGTTGTCCGGCAGCCAGGCACTGAAAGACGCCTACCTCGGCGTCTGGCAGGACTTCGCGCCGCTTCCCGCGCTGCGTCACGGTCTCGACCTGGCGGCCCGGGTCGGCTCGCTCTACCAGGCCGTCACCTATCTCCATCTGGTCGACAACCTCGCCGGTCCGAGCCGGGACTCGATGGCCAACGGCGGCGTCGGGTGGCTGCGCAACCTGGTCGGCTGACACGTCGGCTCCTTCGACGGCTCGGCTCGCGTGCCGCACCGACGAGACCGCTGACCGGTTAGCGTGGTCGTCATGACTCTGCAGAAGCGTCCGCTCGGCGACTCCGGTATCGACGTCAGCACGATCGGCCTGGGGGCGTGGCAGCTCGGGCGGTCGGCCAGCTGGCCGACCGGGCCGGAGCCGGACGAGGCGGTTCGGATCGTGCACGCCGCGGTGGATGCCGGGGTCAACTTCATCGACACCGCCCCGGCGTACGCCGCCGGGCAGAGCGAACTCAACGTGGGCACCGCGCTGCAGAGCGTGCCCCGCGAGCAGGTGGTGCTCTGCACCAAGGTCGGCCCGACGCACGACGGCCGCACCGACTGGTCGGTCGACGCGATCGCCTCGTCCGTCGAGGGCAGCGCCCGGCGGATGGCGGTGGACCACATCGACGTCGTCGTACTGCACAGTCCGCCGCCGGAGGTGCTGACCAGCGCCGAGCACTACGCGGCGCTGGAAGCCCTGCGGGACAAGGGCCTGATCCGTGCCTTCGGCGCCTCGGTCGACTGGGACCAGGACGTTCGTACCGTGCTGACCACCACCGCGTCCCAGGCGATCGAGGTCCGGATGTCGGCGCTCTTCCAGGAGACCTGGCCGGGCGTCTCCGAAGCTCCCGCGCACGGCGCCGGCGTCATCGTCAAGGTCCCGCTGGAATCGGGCTGGCTGTCCGGCCGGTACGACGCGAGCAGCACCTTCGACGACGTCCGGTCCCGCTGGTCCGCCGAGGACGTCGCGCTGCGCGCCGGTCTGGTCGACGAGTTGCGCGCTCTGCTCCCGCCGGGCGTGAGCCTGGTCGACGCCGCCGTCCAGTTCCTGCTCGCGAACGACGGCGTGTCCACGGTTATCCCCGGCACCCGGTCGATCGAGCACCTGCAGACCAGCATCGCCGCGGCCGCCGAGCCCTTGCCGGCCGCAACGATCGCGGCCATCCGCAGCTGGTACGCCGACCGCCTGGGCGACCAGCACCTCGACTGGTAGGGCCTACTTCAGCAGCAGTGCGCCCAGCCGGCGCGAAGCGACATACATGCCGGCGGTGCCCATCGCGGCGAGGTAGAGCGCGTTGATCAGCAGGGTCCAGCTGACGGTGCCGGTGGTCAGCGCGCGTTCGAGCGCGACGCCCTGGTAGAGCGGCGTGATCTCGACCAGCCAGCGGATCGCGCCGGGGTAGGTCTCGATCGGGTAGAACGTCGCCGAGAACAGGAACATCGGCATCGTCGCCAGCTGGACGAACTCGAAGTCCTGCCAGCTGCGCATGAACGTCGTCATCGCCATGCCCGCGCCGGCGAACGCGAACCCGATCAGCACCGAGGCCGGCAGCGCGAGCAGCGCCCACCACGACTCGACCAGCCCCATCACCAGCATCACCACGAGGAACACCGCCGAGTAGCAGGCACCGCGCAGCAACGCCCACGTCACCTCGCCGGTCGCGACGTCCCACGGCCGCAGCGGCGTGGCCAGCATCGAGTCGTACAGCTTGGCGTACTTCATCCGGAAGAAGATGTTGTACGTCGAGTCGAAGACCGCGCCGTTCATCGCCGAGCTGGCCAGCATCGCCGGCGCGACGAACGCGGCGTAACCGATCGCCGTCCCGTCGGCCAGGTGGAAGTCGCCGACCAACTGGGCGACGCCGACGCCGATCGACAGCAGGTAGAAGACCGGCTCGAAGAAGCCGGAGACGAACACGATCCAGGCGTGCCGGTAGACCAGGAAGTTGCGCTCGACCAGGTGCCGGCCGTTGCCGAGCGGGAGCGGCAGCACGCGCGCGGTGAGAGTCGCCATCAGCTGATCAACCTCCGGGTCAGGCCGCGGACCGCGAACCACGTACCGACAACGAACCAGGCGGCCAGGTAGGCCAGGTTTCCGAGGGCGGCCAGCGGGTCGACCGTGCCCAGGCTCAGGTCCCGCGACAGCTCGACGCCGTGCCACAGCGGGCTCAGGTAGGCCAGCCACTCGATCCAGTTGGGCAGCTGGGAGACCGGGAAGAACGCGCCGGAGAACAGGAACGCCGGGATCACGCCGAACCGGAAGATCATCGCGAAGCCGGAGTCGTTGTCGAGCCGGGTGGCGACCGCGCAGACCGGTGCGGACGCGGCCATCCCGACCAGCAGCGCGACCGGCAGACCGAACAGTCCCCACGGCGTGGCCAGCCCACCGAACAGCGCGATCACCAGCAGGAACACCGCGCAGGTGGTCAGCACCCGGAACGCGACGAAGGCCAGCTGCCCGTACATCACGTCGGCCGGCCGCAGCGGCGTCGCGATCATCGAGAAGTAGAACTTCTGCCACTTGATCCCACCCAGCACCGGGTACGTCGACTCGCCGACCGCGATCTGCAGCGCGGTCGCGGCGAGCAGGCCGGGCGCGATGAACTGCAGGTAGCTGATCCCGCCGAGCGCGCCGGTGCCGGTGCCGTCGACGAACGAGCCGAGACCGATGCCCATCGCGGCCAAGTAGAGCAGCGGTAGCAGGAAACTGCTGACCAGGCTGCCCTTCCAGGTGCGTTTGTAGACCGTCGCCCAGTAGTCGAACTGGCGGCGGCCGTTCTCCAGGACGACGCTCATCAGTCGACCAGCGTCCGTCCGGTCAGCCGCAGGAACACATCCTCCAGCGTCGACCGCCGGACCAGTACGGCGGCCGGCTGCAGCCCGCGCTCGTGCACCGCGGCGACCGCGCGCTCACCGTCGTCGGTGTAGAGCAGCAGCCGGTCGGGCAGCACCTCGATCCGCTGGGCCAGGTCCTCGACCTTGCCGGCCAGCGCGTCGTGGTCGGTCGACATCACCTCGGGCCCGAACCGCAGCTCGGTCACCTCGCGGGTCGAGTAGTCCCGGATCAGCTCGTACGGCGAACCCTCGGCGGCGATCAGCCCGCCGTCCATCACCACCAGCCGGTCGCACAGCTGCTCGGCCTCGTCCATGTAGTGGGTGGTGATGATCAGCGTGACCCCGGCCTGCTTGAGCCGGAACAGCTTGTCCCACAGCAGATGCCGCGCCTGCGGGTCGAGCCCGGTCGTCGGCTCGTCGAGCAGCAGCAGGTCGGGCTTGCTGACCAGCGACCGCGCGATCGTCAGCCGCCGCTTCATCCCGCCGGACAGTTCGTCGACCTTGACCTTGGCCTTGTCGGTGAGCGCGACGAACTCCAGCAGCTCCGCGGCCCTGGCCCGGCACTCGGCCCGCGACAGCCCGAAGTACCGGCCGTAGACGGTCAGGTTCTCCTGGACCGAGAGCTCGGTGTCGAGCGTGTCGTCCTGCGGGCAGACCCCGAGCCGCGCGCGGATCGCCGGCCCGTCGGTCGCCGGGTCCATCCCGAGGATCCGCAGCGTCCCGCCGCTCACCGGCGACACCGCGCCGATCATCCGCATCGTCGAGGACTTGCCCGCGCCGTTCGGCCCGAGGAACCCGAAGGCCTCCCCGCGCCGGACGTCCAGGTCGATCCCGCGCACCGCCTCGAAGGCGCCGTACGCCTTGGTCAGTCCACGCGCATGGACGAGGGACTCCCGCTGCTCACTCACCTTCCAGACCCTAGACGCATCCACCGACAGACCTCTTGTCGTTTTGACCCACGCCGTCGAATCGCGCCGACTGCGGAGAGTGACTCTAGGCTGACAGACAGGACCCGTCCGTCCGTCTGCCTGGGGAGGCCCCGCCATGCCGAAGTTCCGCCGTACGACGTTGTTGCTCGCCCTGTCCACCGCGCTCGTCGCACTGACCGCGTCGCCGGCCTCGGCCGCGCCGGTCTTCGCCAACGGCTTCGAGGACCCGGCGCTGGGCGTCGAGTTCCACGACTACGTCGCCGGGCAGCAGTTCGGCGGCTGGACGGTGACGTCCGGCAGCGTCGACCTCACCACCGACTGGCAGGACGCCGAGGGACGGCAGTCACTCGATCTCAACGGCTCCAACGACGGGTCCGTCGCCCGGACACTGCCGGCGACGTTGCTCACGACGTACAAGGTGACGTTCGCGGTCGCGGGCAACCCCGAAGGCGGGCCGGTCGTGAAGAGCGGCAACGTCAAGGTCAACGGCCAGCAGGTGGACACGTTCACCTTCAGCGTCGCCGGCAAGAACAACTGGAACATGGGCTGGGTGTACCGCAGCTTCTACTTCACCAATCTGCTGTCCAATTCCTCGGTGCTGGAGTTCGCCGGGACCACCGGGTCCGCCTGGGGCGCGGTGATCGACGACGTCAAGGTGGAGAGCTGCCTGCTGATCATCTGCCCGGCCTCGGCGTCCACGGTCAACCGGATCGGCTGACCCACCCAGAGCCCGTACGCCGGCCGGCCGGCGTACGGGCTGCTACCCGCGGCCGACGTACGGCATCCCGGCCGCCATCACGGTCAAGCTCGGCACGGCGACCGAGGTCGGCAGCAGCGCGACCCGGGCGACGAAGTCGGCGACGATCTTCGGGTCGAAGGTCGGCTCGATCGCGGTCGAGCCGTCCGGCTGCAGCACGCCCTGCTCCATCCGTTCGGTCATCGCGGTCGCCGCGTTGCCGATGTCGATCTGGCCGGCGGTGATGCCGTGCGGCCGGCCCTCGAGCTCCAGGCCCTTGGTCAGCCCGGTGATCGCATGCTTGGACGCGGTGTAGGCGATCGCGTGCGGCCGCGGCACGTGCGCCGACAGCGAGCCGTTGTTGATGATCCGGCCGCCCTTCGGGTCCTGGCTCAGCATCAGCGCGAACGCCGCCTGCGCGCACAGGAACGAACCGGTCAGGTTGGTGTCGACGACCGCGCGCCAGTCCTGCTCGCCGACCTGCTCGATCGGCGCGGCCGTCATACCGGTGCCCGCGTTGTTGACCAGGACGTCGATCCGGGGCAGCCCGGCGAAGAACTCGCGCACGGCCGCGCCGTCGGTGACGTCGAGCACCGCGGCCCGCACCCCGCCCACCCCGGCGTCCCCGACGGCGTCGACCTGTTCGGCGGCCTGTGCGGTCTCCCGCAGCTTCGCCTCGGTCCGCCCGGTCACCGTCACCTGGAACCCGGCGGCCGCGAGGGCGAGCGCCATCTCCCGCCCGAGCCCGGTCCCGCCACCCGTCACGACCGCGAACTTCTGCATCCAGAACCCCCATCTCCGACGCTGTGTGACCGCCACACTACGGGCGGTAAATCACTGGCAACCTGAGAGACATCCTAGGAAACTCATTTGCATGTATCACGCAAGCATGTATATGCTTGCACCATGCATGTAAATGACCGGTACGTTCCGCAGACCCCTGTCGAGGGGGTTCTGCACGCGTTCACCCGGATCGGGCGGCGGCTGAAGGCCAAGCAGCCCGGTGACACCCTCGACCAGAGCGCCCACCTGGTGCTCTTCGTCCTGCGGTGCAACGGCGCCCTGCGGCTGTCCGACCTGGCGAACAAGATGGAGATCGACGCCTCCACCGCCAGCCGGCACGTGCGGTCCCTGGAGCAGGCGGGCCTGGTCCAGCGCTCCGTCGACCCCGACGACGGCCGCGCCTTCCGGGTCGAGCTGACCGAGCAGGGCACCGCCGAGTGGGAGAAGAACGCCAAGCGCCGGATGGCGCTGCTCACCCAGGCGATGGAGGGCTGGTCCGAGCAGGACATCAAGACCTTCGAGGGGCTGATGACGCGGTTCGCCGACGGCGTCGCCAACCTCACCGACGCGCGCGACGACAAGGCCTGGGCCGACAAGGGCTGGGCCGCCGCGGCGCGACTGAACACCGAACAGAACGTGGAGAGCACCAGATGAGCACCACCGAGCCCGCCGTCGCCGGCGGAGCCCCGCCCGATCCGAACGCCCCGAGCTACCTGTCCCACAAGCAGATCATGGTTGTGCTCGGCGGCCTGATGGCCGGCATGTTCCTGGCCGCGCTCGACCAGAGCATCGTCGGTACGGCGCTGCCGCAGATCGTCAGCGAGTTCAACAGCCTGGACAAGCTGTCCTGGGTGGTCACCGCCTACCTGCTGACCTCGACCGCCTCGACCCCGCTGTGGGGCAAGATCTCCGACCTGTACGGCCGCCGCCCGCTGTTCATCGCGGCGATCCTCACCTTCCTGGCCGGCTCGGTGCTGGCCGCCCTCGCGCAGAACATCGAGGAGCTGATCGGCTTCCGCGCCGTCCAGGGCCTCGGCGCCGGCGGTTTGCTGTCGCTGGCCTTCGCCACCATCGGTGACGTGATCCCGCCGCGCGAGCGCGGCAAGTACATGGGCTGGTTCGGGGCCGTCTTCGGCCTGTCCTCGGTGGCCGGCCCGCTGCTCGGCGGTCTGCTCACCGACGGTCCCGGCTGGCGCTGGATCTTCTGGATCAACCTTCCGATCGGCGCGGTCGCACTCGGCGTCGTCGCGGCGGTGCTCAAGCTGCCGCACGTCCGGCGCAGCCACAAGATCGACTACCTCGGCGCCGCCATCGTCACCGCCGCCGTCACCTCGCTGCTGCTGGCCGTCTCCTGGAGCGGCCCGGACAACGGCTGGGGTTCGGCCACCACGATCGGTCTGCTGGTCGCCGCGGTCGTGCTCGCCGTCGCCTTCGTCCTCGTCGAGCTGCGGGTCTCCGAGCCGATCATCCCGATGGACCTGTTCAAGGGCCGGATCTTCGCCGGGTACGCCGGATACACGTTCCTGCTCGGCTTCGCGATGTTCGGCGCGCTGATCTTCCTGCCGCTGTACCTGCAGGCGGTCAAGGACCTGTCGCCGACCCGGTCCGGACTGGCCCTGCTGCCGATGATCTTCGGCATCTTCAGCGCCTCGATCCCGAGCGGCCAGCTGATGAGCCGGACCGGCCGCTACAAGATCTACCCGATCATCTCCGCGGTCCTGGTCGGCGGCGCGATGGTGATGCTGTCCACGCTGAGCTTGAGCACGCCGTACTGGCAGCTGGCGATCTACATGTTCGTGATGGGCTCCGGGCTGGGTCTGTCGATGCAGATCACCGTCACCGCCGCGCAGAACAGCGTGCCCCGCAAGCACATGGGCACCGCGACCTCGACGATGACGTTCTTCCGCTCGATGGGTGGCGCGATCGGCACGGCCGTGTACGGCGCGGTGCTGACCAGCCGGCTGACCGAGCACCTGGGCGACATCGTCCCGAGTTCCGCGCAGAACATGGTCGGCACGCTGGCCAAGGCGGCCAACAGCGTCGACGCGCTGCACGCCCTCAAGGAACCGATGCAGGGCTGGGCGCTGCTCGGCCTGGTCGAGGCGATGGGCGACGTGTTCCTGGTCTCCCTGCCGTTCCTGGTGATCGCCCTGGTGCTGGCGATCATCACGCCCGAGCAGCGTCTGGCCGGACGCGACGACGCCCCCAAGGACGGCGAGGAGCCGAACCTGGAGACCTCCGCGGCCGCCGCGATGCACTGATCCACACGACCTGACAGCCGCCCCCGGGGATTCCCCGGCGGCGGCTGTCGTTCGTCGGTGTGGCCCTGCTCGAGTACGGCGTACGGTCAGGCCTCGGTGATCGGAGCGTCGGCCGGGGGACGGCGTCTGGGTGGTCTGCGGGGCAACGGGCGTGGTGGTTCCGGGTCGACGTCGTTGCCCGCCAGGTGGTTGATGATCGTGTTCAGCACCGCCGCGGTCGGTACGGCGACCAGGGCACCGACGATGCCGGCGATGATCACGCCGGTCGCGATCGCCAGGATCACCGCGAGCGGATGCACGCTGACCGCCCGGCCGAGCAGGAACGGCTGCAGGATGTGGGCCTCCAACTGCTGGACGCCGATCACCACCGCGAGCATGATCACCGCGACGAGCGGGCCCTTGGCAACCAGTGCGACCAGGACGGCGACGATCCCGCTGACCAGCGCGCCGACCACCGGCACGAACGCGCCGACGAACACCAGGATGCCGATCGCGCTGACCAACGGCAGCCCGAGAATGGCCGCGCCCAGGGCGATCCCGATCGCGTCCACAGCGGCGACGATGATCGTCGCCCGGACGAACGCGGTCAGCGAGACCCACGCCTTGCGGCCCGACGAGTCGGCCTTCTCGCGCGCCTGCAGCGGGAACAGCCGGACCAGCCAGGCCCAGATCTGCTCGCCCTGGTAGAGGAAGAAGAACAGGCAGAACAGCGAGATGAACAACCCGGCCACGATGTGCGTGGCGGTGGTGCCGACCTCGGCGGCCCGCTGACCGATCGCGCCGCCGGACATCACCGTGTCGCGCAGCCGGTTCAGGGCGTCGGTGATGTCGGCATCGCTGACGTTCAGGTTGATCCGGGCCAGGTCGCGCAACTCCCGCACACCCTCGCCGACCTGGGTGGACAGGTTCTCGAACTGGGTCGCGATCTGCGCGCCGACCAGCGTCAGCAGCCCGGCCACCACCACGAGCGTGGCGACGACGGTGATGCCGGCCGCCGGCCCGCGGGCGATCTTCGCCTTGTGCAGCGCATTGGTGATCGGCACGAGCAGGGCTGTGAGCAGGACGCCGACTGTCACCGGGACGACGACCTCGGACAGGTACCGCAGCGCGTAGGCGATCACCAGACCGGCCGCGACGACGACCAGGAACCGCCAGGCCCAGGCGCTGGCGATCTGCATGCCGGGGGTGACGCCGGTGTCGATCCGGCCGCGGCTGGACGCCACCAGGAGGTGGTGCTCGCCGGAGTCGTCGTCCGCGACGACGGACCGGCTCGTCTGGTCGACCACCTCGTTGTCGGCGACCGGACTCGGCGCGTCCCGCCCGACGTCCGGTACGCCGACCGGTTCGTTCCGTTCCGGCTGGTCCGGATCGCTCATGGCACCTCCCCAGGGGCTCGGTTCCCGACCCTAGTGCCCCGTGGAGACCGTTCCATGAATGTCGGCGCCGACTCGGCGCGCGAGACCCTCGGCCGCCGTCGGGTTCGTCTCGGCCAGCAGACCGACCCCGGCCAGCACGTAGTCCTGGTCCACACAGACCCGGGCGCCGGTCGGGACCAGCCACCCTTCCTCCTGCGCGCCGACCGCGACGGCGCCCAGGATCCGCTCGGCCACCTCGGGCCCGTTGTGCCGCAGCACTCCCCCGGACCCGACCAGCAGGTCCACCTCCCGCAGATCCTTGCCGGACCGCTCGACCACGCGCCCGCCCGGCCCGAACACCACCCGCTGCCGCCCCGCGTGCCGCCGCAACGCGACGGTTGCCGCCACTCGCGCGAGCAGTTCGTCGTACGCCGCCTCCTGCGGACTGTCCGGCAGGTACGACGGGTCGGCGTGCCTGCGCCGAGCCGCCTGGGCCAGTTCCGCCGCGGGCTCGATCAGCCCGGCCTCGACGCCGGCCGCCACCACCGGCATCGCGCTCCAGCGCATCCCCAGGTCGCCTTCGACCGTCCGGGTCACCGGGTGCGTCGCGACCACCTCGCGTCCCAGGTTCGCGTCCTCGGGGTCGAGCTCGATCACCGAGTGCACGTCGGTGGTCGCCCCGCCGATGTCCACCACCGCGACGTCACCGTGCAACCGCGCGAGCACCTCGACGCCCCGCAGCACGACGTCCGGTGTCGCCGCCCGCACCATCCGCGCGAACGCCGGATCCTTCGACAGGTTCTTGCCGCCGATCACGTGGGTCAGGAACATCTCCCGGATCGCCGCCCGCGCCGAGTCCGGCGCGAACACGCCGATCTCCGGCACCACGTTGTCCGCGAGCACCGACGGCACTCCACCCGCGGCGAGCAGACCGGCCACCTCGTCCCGCGCCTCGACGTTGCCTGCTGCAACAACCGGCTTCCGCCACTTGTACTTCGCCAGGACGCCGGCCGCACCGGTCAGGACCGCCGAGTTCCCGCCGTCGGTCCCGCCCAGCAGCAGCACCACATCAGGCTTCTCCGCCCGCAACGCCTTCACCGACGACGCCGTCAGCCCGCCGCTGACCACGGCGACCACCCGACCGCCGCTCGACAGCGCGACGCGCCGGCCGGCCTCGGCCGTCACCAGCTCTTCGTTGCCGACCACGGCGATCCGCAGCCCACCGCCCGCCGACGAACAGGCCAGCACCTCGGCCCGCTCGACACCCCGATCCACCGCCAGCAGTTGCTCCCGGCAAGCAAACCAGCCGTCGAGCACGTCGGTCCCGATCGTGGTCCGGTGCTCGGCCCGGGCCACCAGGTCCCCCGAGCCCGCGTCGACCACGATCGCCTTCGTGAACGTCGACCCGAAGTCGACCGCCACCACCAGCGCCATCCCTCACCGCCCAATCAGCAACCGCCGCTGCACTCACCCAGACTGCCGTACCACCAACCCGCCCGCCACGACGCCGATCCATCCGACACGGCGCCGACCCGTCCGCTGCCGAGCCCCCCTCCGGGACGCACCAGGACGGGATCCGCACGCGCCACACCGCCCGCCCGTGGTGCGACTCGTTGCTGACGGCAGCGAGTTGCACCGTGGGTCGTTTCCGGGTGCCGGTCGGGGTCGGCGGCGATGCGGCCGGAAAGGTCGCTGGGGCTGAGGTCGCGGCGGCCGGGAACGACGTGGAGTGGGGACAGTGCCTGGTGCCTGGTGCCCGGTGCCCGGTGCCCGGTGCCTGGTGCCCGGTGCCCGGTGCCTGGTGCCCGGTGCCCGGTGCCTGCCTGGTGCCTGGTGCCTGGTGCCCGGTGCCTGGGTGGCAGCGTCGGCCCGCCCGTCACCCCATCGCGCGGTCGAGGTCGTGCAGCAGATCGTCGATCGTCTCGATCCCGACACTGAGCCGGATCAAATCGGCCGGAACCTCCAGCGGAGTACCGGCCACCGAAGCGTGCGTCATCTTGCCCGGGTGCTCGATCAGCGACTCGACGCCGCCCAGCGACTCCCCGAGCGTGAACACCTCGGCCTTGTTGCAGATGTCCAGCGCGTGCTGCTCGCCGCCGGTGACCCGGAACGACACGATCCCGCCGTACCGCTTCATCTGCTTGGCCGCGGTGTCGTGGCCGGGGTGACCCTCGACACCCGGGTAGAGCACCGTGGTCACCGCCGGGTGGCGCTGCAAGAACTCGACCACCTTCTCGGCGTTGTCGCTGTGCCGGTCCATCCGGACCCCGAGGGTCTTGATCCCGCGCAGCACCAGCCAGGAGTCGAACGGCCCGGCGACCGCGCCGATCGCGTTCTGGTGGAACGCGATCTTGTCCGCCAGCTCCGCGTCCCGGACGATCAGCGCACCGCCGACCACGTCCGAGTGCCCGCCCATGTACTTCGTCGTCGAGTGCACGACCACGTCCGCACCGAGCTCCAGCGGCTGCTGCAGGTACGGCGAAGCGAACGTGTTGTCGACCACCAGCAGCGCGCCCGCGTCGTGCGCGACCTGCGCGACGATCGCGATGTCCGCAACGTTCAGCAGCGGGTTCGTCGGCGTCTCCAGCCAGACCACCTTGGTCTTGCCCGGGCGGATCGCGGCCCGAATCGCCTCCGGGTGGGTGACCGCGGCCGGCGTCATCTCGACACCCCAGTTGCCCAGCACCTTCGAGAACAGCCGGAACGTGCCGCCGTACGCGTCGTCGGGGAAGACCACGTGATCACCCGGCACGCACAGTGACCGGATCAGCGTGTCCTCCGCGGCCAGACCGCTGGCGAACGCGAACCCGCGCTTGCCGCCCTCGATCGCGGCCAGACACTCCTCCAGGGCGGTCCGGGTCGGGTTCGCCGACCGGGAGTACTCGTAGCCGTTGCGCAGCCCGCCGACACCGTCCTGCTTGTAGGTGCTGGTCGCGTAGATCGGGGGGACCACCGCGCCGGTGGTCGGGTCGGGCTCGTTGCCGGCGTGAATGGCGAGTGTCTCGAAGCCGTACTGGTTGCTCATGTCCACCGAACCAATGTACGTGTTGGTCTTATTGGGGGGTGAACCAGCCGTGGGCTGTGCTTTTGGCCTCGCCTTCGGCTCGGCGTGGTCATGGGGCTTTGTCTCCCGGTCTTCCCTCGTCGGTCCAGACCGGGAGGCCCCATGACCTTTGTGCGCTCCTGATCGGTCTGTCTGGTGCGCTCCTCATCGGTCTGTTGTTGCGCTCTCCTCGTCGGTCTGTTGTTCGGGTGGGGGCTTTGACCCCGGATTCCGCCTAGGTTTGCCGGGCAGGCCGCGCCGGGGTGTGACGGAAGGGATGCGGATGAAGACGCAGGACAGGCCGCTGGACGAGGACGACCTGGCGATGGCCGACTTCGCCGAGGTTCGGGACTGGACCGCTGTGGCGGGGCCGGACAGCGACGCGACTGGGCCGGCCGTGGTGACCGCGCTGGTGAACCGGGTGATGGCGGCGACGGGCTGGACGCCGTGGCCGTTGGAGCCGGGCGAGACGATCGACGACGGGTCGGCGTCGTGGGGGTTCACGACGCGGCGCGGGACGACGATGGTGGTGTTCGACGGGCTGGTGTTCTCCGACTGCCGCAACTCCGGCTGGTCGGCGTACCAGATCGGGCCGGACGACATCGCCGAGGCGGAGGCCGGGCTCGACGAGCACTGGCCCGCGCATCTCGCGCTGGCTCGCAAGCACTGGGGCGAACCGGACTACGTCGGCGACGAGACCGATCCCGACTTTCTCGACGCGTGGGGACCGGGCGCCGGCGCCGACCGGCGGCATCTGGCCGTCTGGGTGCGGCCGGGCGCGCAGTTCCACCTGTTCAGCAACAAGCCGACCAAGGACCCGCTGACTCCGGCGGTGGGCGTCAACTACGCGGTCTACATCGACTAGGAGAACCGATGAGCACACCGAACGAAGGACCCGAGCGTCGCGGACTGACGCCGTGGACGCCCGGTGACGTGGACGGCGCCGCCCGCTCGCTGTCCGCGCTCAGCCCTCGCGAGCAGCAGGCCCTGGGCCGGGTGATCCGGGTCGCGGCGTCCGTCGGTCCGATCATCAACGGCGTCGCCCGGGGCATCCGCGCGATCCGCAACACGATGACCCGGCTGAGCCAGTTCGCGCAGCGCCTCGCCGGTACGGACCGTGCGCTCAACCAGGCGCAGGGCGGTCGGCACCGGGCCGAGCAGTCGCGTGGGCTGAGCATGCCGACGCGGGAGTCCGTCGTCCAGGCGCGCGACGCGGCGGTCAGCCTCGCGCGCGACGCCGGCCTGTCGATGGCGCGGGGTGCCGCGCGCGGAATCGCGGCGGGCGGCCGCTGGGCGTGGTCGAAGGGCCGCGAGGGCCTGAGCGCCGCCAACCAGTGGGCGCAGGTCCAGGCGGTCCGCGCCGAGAACTGGGTCAACGAGAAGGCCGAGCCCGTGCAGCAGTGGGTCGACGAGAAGCTCGCCCCGGTGGAGCAGTGGGTGGACGACAAGGTCGACAAGTCGGCGGCCTGGGTCGGTGACAAGTACGACCGGTCCGCGGCCTTCGTCAACCACCAGATCAGCAAGGGCGCGGCCAAGGCCAGCGCTGCCCTGGCCGGTCTCGCGGCGGCCCGGATGGACCCGACGCTCTCGCCCGACCAGAAGTTGCAGAAGCCCGAGCTGGTGATGGCGCAACTCGCGGCCGACTACTTCGCCTCGCCCGAGGAGCAGCGCCCGGCCAAGGCGGCGGCGCTCGCGGCGTACATCGAGAACAACTACGACACCAAGCAGACCGGCGTCCCGCAGCAGACCGCGGAGGGCCGGCAGGCCGTCGCGGGCGATCGCAACCTGGAGGCGTCCCAGGCGATGGCTTCGGCGCTGACCGGCGTCGCACCGCCGTCGGGGATCCACTCCCCCACGGCCCCGGCCGGCCAGGAATCGGCGGCGACGGGCGAGCAGAAGCCCGGTCAGCACCGCAAGCAGGAGGGGCCGGGCCAGAGCGGTCCGAGCAGAGACTGACCTACACGCACAAGCGGGCGAGTCCGAGCAAAGGCTCGGGCTCGCCTTCTGTGCGTCAGGACGGGATGTTGCGCCGCCCCGACAGTACGGCGGTGGCCGCTTCCAGCAGCGTCTGGCGGAGCTCGGCGTCGCTGAGCTGGGCGGGTTCCAGACCTGAGGACAGGACGGCACCGACCACCTCGACCGCGGCGGAGGCGATCACCCGGTCGCGGGGCTCGGGATCAGGGCCGGCCAGCCAGGACTGGAAGTTGCGGCTGCGGGCGATCAGGTCGTCGAGGTCGTCCCCGAACGCCGCCAGCACCGCCGCGATGTCGCGCAGGAGGGTCGGTCCCGTGCCCCGGTGCTTGATCACCACGTCCAGGTAGGCGCTGAGCAGCTCCTGCTCGACCTCCAGCGACCACGGCGTGGTTTCGATCCGCTCGAACACCGCGTTGATGTCGTCGAAGAACGTGCCGATGATCGCCTTCAGCAGCTCCTGCTTCGACGAGTAGTGGTAGTACAGCGACGCCTTGGTGATGCCGACCTGCTCGGCGATCTCCCGCAGGCTGGTCTTCTCGTACCCCTGCCCGCTGAACAGCTCGAGCGCCGCCCGGTGGATCTCCGCCTTGGTGTCACGCGGCTGCTGCCTGGACGCCGTCGTCCGGCGGTCATCGATCGGGGTCTCCTGCTGCATGCCCCTACTTTCTCATTTGGCCAGCCTACCGTGCGGCAGGTAGTCTACCAACCGACCGGCAGGTAGAGACCGGCAAGGCAGGAGGGGTCCCGTGTTCAACCGACTCGGACGGTTCGTCGTCCACCACCCGTGGAAGGTGATCGCCGCCTGGGTGATCGCGGCCGTCGCCGTGCTCGCCTTCGCGCCGACGCTGGCCGACGTCACCAGCAAGGACCAGGCCAGCTTCCTGCCCGACTCCTACGAGTCGGTGCAGGCGCAGAAGCTGGCGGCCGACGCGTTCGGCCAGACCAACGACGCGACCGCGAGCATCGTGGTCAAACGGTCCGGCGGCGGTGAGCTGTCCGCGGCCGACCAGGCCGAGGTGACCGGTCTGGCCAAGTCGATCAACGACGCGAAGATCGAGCGCGTCACCGCGGCGGTCACCGGCCCCCAGGCCCTCTCGCCGAACAAGCAGGTCCAGCTGGTCAGCGTCGGCCTGAAGGGTCTGGCCGACGACCAGGCCGTGCTCGACGCCGTCCAGAAGGTCCGCGACGTGACCGGCTCGGCGCTGGCCGACAGCGGTCTGGAGTACGGCGTGACCGGCGACGCCGCCTTGTTCCTGGACAACCAGGACGCCTTCGAGAACGCGTTCGTCGTGGTCGGCATCGCCACCGTCGTGCTGATCATCGGCCTGCTGCTGTTCATCTACCGCAGCCCGGTCGCGGCCCTGCTGCCGATCCTCACCGTCGGTCTGGTCAGCGCGATCGCGCCCGGCCTGATCGCGCTCGCGGCCAAGGCGTTCGACCTGCAGGTCACCCAGGACCTGCAGACGATCCTGACCGTCGTGCTGTACGGCGTCGGCACCGACTACATCCTGTTCCTGCTCTTCCGGTACCGCGAACGCCTGCGCGCCGGCGAGGAGCCGAAGCAGGCGCTGATCACCGCGGCCGGCCGGGTCGCCGAGGTGATCGTCTCCGCGGCCGGCGCGATCGTGGTGTCGTTCAGCGCGTTGCTGCTGGCGGTCTTCGGCGGCTTCAAGAGCCTCGGACCGGGCCTGGCGATCGCGGTCGCGGTGATGGCGTTCGCCGCGATCACCCTGATCCCGGCCGTGGTCGCGCTGCTCGGCCCGAAGGTGTTCTGGCCGTCGAAGTCGTGGCAGAAGACGCCGAAGGGCGCGATGTTCAAGCGCTTCGGCCAGTTCACCGCCCGTCGCCCGGCCGTGGTCGCGGCGATCTCCGGCGGCCTGATGGTCGCGCTGGCGCTCGGCACGCTCGGGATGAAGATCGACTACGACGCGTTCGCCCAGCTGCCCGACGACACCGAGTCGTCCCGCGCGATCAAGGACCTGCAGACCGGCTTCCCGGCCGGCGCGCTGAACCCGACCTCCGTCTACGTGAAGAGCACCGACGGCAGCCCGCTCGACCCGGCCGAGCTCAAGCAGTACGCCGGCAAGCTCGCGGCCGTCGACGGCGTCGGAGCGGTCCTGCCCGCCTCGGCCGACGGCTCCCCCGCGCTGCTGAACCAGGACAAGACCGTTGCCCAGATCAACGTCGTACTGGACGGCGCGCCGTACGCGGCGGAGTCCCTCGACCTGGTCGACGGTGCTCTGAAGGACGCGGCCCACGCCGAGGCTCCGGCCGGTACGACGACGCTGCTCGGCGGCGTGACCGCGAGCTACACCGACATCCGGGACGCCAACAGCCGCGACCTGGCGGTGATCTTCCCGGTCGCCGGCGGCCTGATCGCCGTCATCCTGGCGCTGCTGCTGCGCAGTCTGCTGGCGCCATTGGTGCTGATGATCGCGGTGGTGCTCAGCTTCTTCAGCACGACGGGTGCGACGGTGCTGGTGTTCCAGGGCGCCGCCGGGCAGGCCGGGGTGTCGTTCTCGCTGCCGATCATGCTCTATCTGTTCGTTGTTGCCATCGGCACCGACTACAACATCCTGATGATCGCCCGGCTGCGCGAGGAGGCCGAGCAGGGCACCGATCCGCGCACCTCGGCCGACCTGGCGATCGAGCACGGCGGTCCGTCGGTCGCGGCGGCCGGGCTGATCCTGGCCGGCACGTTCTCCTCGCTGATGCTGGCCGGTATGGCGCTGCTGACCGAGATGGGCTTCTCGGTCGCCGTCGGGATCGCGATCTCGGCGTTCGTGATGTCGATCTTCCTGGTGCCGAGCGTGACCGCGCTGCTGGGGACCAGAGCGTGGTGGCCGCGCAAGCTGAAGAACCAGCGGCCCGCCGAAGAGCAGCGCGCACTGGAGCCGGTCGGCTAGTCCCACGGTCTGCAGGCTGAGGGGTCCTGCACAGCACGGCCCGGACCGAGCGTGGTCCGGGCCGTGCTGTGTCCTGGGCGTCGATATTCGGTGTCGTGACGATGCCCGCTTTGCTAGAACAACGGGATGGCGGATCCCAGCATTGTCGTGGTCGGCGCCGGCATCGTCGGTGCGTCGCTGGCCTACCACCTCAGCGGGCAGGGCCGACCGGTCACGCTGATCGACGCCGGCCTGCCCGGTTCGGGCGCCACCCGGGCTTCGTTCGCGTGGATCGGACGTCCGGTCACCAGCGACCTGCCCTCGGCACCGCTGCGGTATCTCGCGCTCGACGACTACCGCCGCCTGGAGGCGGAGCTTCCCGCGCTGTCGATCCGCTGGACGGGTTCACTGAGCTGGGACGGGTTCGACGCCACGCCGGGGCCGAGCACAGACGACCTCCCGGCACTCGAGCCGCACCTGCTCGATCCCCCGGCCGAGGCCACGCACAGCCCCGAGGACGGGGCATTCGACCCGGTCGCGGCGGTCGAGCTCCTCACCGCAGCCGCCCGTGAGCGGGGCGCGCGGCTGCTGACAGGGACGCCGGCGATCGCCCTCGACCACGAGACAGGGACGGTCACCGGCGTACGGACGACCGCCGGCCACCTTCCCGCAACGACCGTCGTCCTGGCGGCCGGAACCGGCAGCGTCGCCCTCTGCGCCGGGATGGGCGCCACCCTGCCCGTCGAGCCGTCGCCGGCAATCCTCGTCCGGCTGCGCGCGAAGCCCGGCCTGGTCCGGTCGATCGTCGCGACGCCGGCGCTGGAGGCCCGGCAACTCGACGACGGCACGGTCCTCGCGCCGGCGGCGTACAGCGGTGAGACCGATCAGGCCGCGCTGCTCGCGACCGCCGAGCGTGTTCGTGACCGGTTCGCCGCCGCCTTCGGTGGTGCCGGCGACGCGGAGGTCGTCTCGGTCGAGATCGGCTGGCGACCGATGCCCGTCGACGGCGAGCCGATCATCGGCGCACCGGCCGGCACCCAGGGCCTGTACGTCGCCGTGATGCACTCCGCGATCACCCTGGCCGCCGCGGTCGGGAGGCTCGCCGCGTCCGAGATCCTCACCGGTCGGCCCGAGCCTGAGCTGGAGGGATGCCGACCGGCCCGGTTCGACTGATCTGCAGTTTCGCCGTCCGCCTAGGACTTCGCGCGCGCCGGCAGCTGGACGGTGAAGATCGGCAGCAGGATGTGGACCAGCGGACCGATCGCCAGGGCGTAGGCGACGGTGCCCAGACCGACCACGCCACCGAGCAGCCAGCCGACGGCGAGCACCGTCACCTCGATGCTGGTGCGGACCAGCCGCACGCTCAGACCGGTACGGCGTACGAGACCGGTCATCATCCCGTCGCGCGGTCCCGGGCCGAACTGGGCGCCGATGTAGAGCGCGCCGGCCAGCGCGTTCAGCGCGATGCCGCCGATGGTGAGGAACAGGATCCGCACCCACAGTGCGTCCGGCGTCGGCAGCAGCGCCAGCGACAGGTCGGTGACCAGGCCGATCACGATCGCGTTGCTGATCGTGCCGAGCCCGGGCCACTGCCGCAGCGGGATCCAGAGCAGCAGGACGACGAAACTCATCGCGATCACCACCGTGCCGAAGGTCAGCGGCAGGTGCGCGGTGATGCCGGAGTGCAGCACGTCCCACGGGTCGAGGCCGAGGTGGCTCTCGATCATCAGGCCCATCGAGGCGCCGTACAGGATCAGCCCGACGTAGAGCTGGACCAGCCGGCGCGGCAGGCGGCCGGCCCGGAGCTGCTCGATCGGGTTGAGCGCGGCGAGCGTGCGGGGCGGCGTGGTTGGTTCTGCGGTGGCGGTCACACACTCCAGTTTGGGTGCCAGTGGCCTGGTGATCGATAGCCAATTGCGCAATAGTGGACTGCATGACTGGGCAACAGCTTCCCGCGAGCAGCCTGACCGGCCTGCTCGGAGCATGGTCGGACACCGGCGGACCGGCGTACCGGGCGCTCGCGGAACGGCTCCGGCTGCTGATCGCGGACGGCCGGATCATGCCCGGCTCACGGCTGCCGAGTGAGCGGGAGCTGACCGACGCCCTGGGGGTCAGCCGGACGACGGTCGCCTCGGCGTACCGGGAGCTGCGCGATCGTGGGTACCTGACCAGTCGGCGCGGCTCGGGCAGCGTGACCGCGCTGCCGTCACGGATCGAGCCGGAGCTCGGCCGGCACCACGCGCCGGGCATCGACACCGGCGGGCTGTACGACTTCACCTGCGCCGCCTCCCCCGCCGTACCGGGCATCAGTACGGCGGTCGCCGAGGCGCTGGAGGATCTGCCGTACCACCTGGCGACGCCCGGGTACCACCCGCAGGGCTTGCCGGCGCTGCGCGAGGAGATCGCCGCGTCGTACCAGGCGCGGGGGCTGCCGACGTCCGCGGACCAGATCATCGTCACGGCCGGAGCGCTGGCGGCGACGTCGATCGCGATCCGGGCGATGACCCAGATCGGGGATCGCGTGCTGACCGAGAGCCCGACCCATCCGAACTCCGTCGACGCGATCCGGCGCAGCGGCGCGCGGGTCGTCGCCGCGCCGATGAGCCCCGGCGGCTGGGACCTGCCCTTGCTGGAGGCAACGATTCGGCAGACCGCGCCGCGGGCCGCCTGGCTGGTGGTCGACTTCCAGAACCCGACCGGCCGGCTGATGTCCGCGGCGGACCGGCAGCGGCTGGCGATCGCGTTCGCGCGCAGCCGGACGACGGCGATCATCGACGAAACCCTGTACGAGCTGGCTCTGGACGGGCAGCAGATGCCGCCGCCGTTCGCGGCGTACGACCCCGGCGTGATCACGATCGGCTCGGTGAGCAAGTCGTTCTGGGGCGGGCTGCGGATCGGCTGGCTGCGAGTGCCGGAACCGCTGGTCGCGCGGATCCTGGACGCGCGGGCCTCGATGGACCTCGGCGCGCCTGTGCTCGAGCAATTGGTCGTCGCCCGGCTACTGCGGGACCGTGCCTCGATTCTGCCGGAACGGCGAGCAGGGCTACGCGAGCGGCGGGACGCGCTGGCCTCGGCGTTGCGGTCTGTGCTGCCGGAGTGGAAGTTCACACTGCCCGGCGGCGGGCTGTCGATGTGGTGCGAGCTGCCCGCGCCGGTCGGGTCTTCGCTGGTGGGGGTAGCGCAGCGTAACGGCGTACTGCTGGTGGCGGGGACGCGGTTCTCGCCCGAGGGCGGGCTGGAGACGTTCATGCGGTTGCCGTACACGCAGGACCCGGACACGCTGCGTCACGCCGTCGAGCTGCTGGCGGCGTCGTACGGGCAACTGACCGAGCGGGGCCCGGCGGCCCGGCGGACGGCGTCCGCGCTGATCGCGTGACGTCATCGCGCCGTAAGCACGCCGGGGAAGGTTCGCCTCCGGCTCCGTGTTGGGAGACTATGAAAGTCATTCTGCGAGAGGCGTGAGATGTCGTTCTTCAAGCGCAACACCGCTCTGGTCGAGCCGTCGGCAGCCCTGCCCGGCCGCCCGGAGCCCGGCTACGCGGTCCCGGCCGACAACATCGTGCTCGGTACGCCGCAGACGGCGCCGGCGCCCGAGGGCTACGCCGAGGTCTGGTTCGGCACCGGCTGTTTCTGGGGCACCGAGGAGATCTTCTGGCAGCAGCCCGGCGTCTACACCACGGCGGTCGGCTACGCGGGCGGGTACACCCCCAACCCGTCGTACGAGGAGGTCTGCACCGGCGGCACCGGCCACACCGAGGCGGTCCGCGTCGTCTACGACCCCACCAAGACCACCTTCACCGACCTGCTGAAGGTCTTCTGGGAAACCCACGACCCGACCCAGGGCATGCGCCAGGGCAACGACCTGGGCTCCCAGTACCGCTCGGCGATCTACTACACCACCGACGAGCAGCGCGCGGAGGCCGAGCGCACGCGCGACCTCTACGCCCCGGTCATCAAGCCCCGCGGCTACGGCGACATCACCACGGAGATCGCGCCGGCGTCGACGTTCTACTACGCCGAGGGGTACCACCAGCAGTACCTGGCCAAGAACCCCAACGGCTACAGGTGCCACTCCAACACCGGCGTTCCGTTCCCAGCAGACGCCTGACTCCGAGCGGCTACCGCTGCGCACGGCACGGACGCGCCGTTCCTGATCGATGCCATTCCCAACGACTGACGCGTGGTCGTACGGTCAGGATCCAAGGGCGCCGCTGCGGTGAATCCGTCGGGACCAGTGACCGCCAGGTCACTGGTCCCGGCAAACCGCGACGCGCGGCAGGAGGAATGGCCATGGACGCCGTCAGGATCAGGACCGCAACCCTGGGAAGCGGGCTCACGCTCCCTTACGCCGAGACAGGTGACCCCGCAGGCACCCCGGTCGTGTTCGTGCACGCCTACGTCGAGTCCTGGCGGTACTTCGATCGTGTTCTTCGGAGTCTCCCGGCGCCTCTGCACGGCTATGCGCCGACTCAGCGTGGCCACGGCGACGCCGATCGCCCCCCGGAGGGCTACAGCCCCGAAGAACTCGCCACCGACATGGTGGGGTTCTTGGACGCGGTCGGCGTCGAACGTGCAGTCTTCGTCGGATCCTCCAGCGGCGGCCTGGTCTCGCAGTTCATCGCAGGCAGCGCGCCCGAGCGCGTCTCGGCCCTGGTCCTCATCAGCACTCCCGCCACCCTTTCCGACAAGCCGGCGCTAGCCGAGGCTTGGAAGGAAATCTCGGCCCTCGAAGACCCGCTGGACCGTGCCTTTGTCCGGGAGTTCGTACGCGGCACGTGCCCCGAAGGGGTGCCCGAGGAGTTTGTCGACGTCTTGGTCGGCGAAAGCCTCAAGGTCCCTGCTCAGATCTGGAAGGCGACACTGCGCGGGCTGATCGACGCCGACCCGACGGCGATCCGCGGTCGGATCACGGCGCCGACTCTCCTGATATCCGGGGACCAGGACGCCTTTGTCAGCAGTGATCAGAGTGTGCTCCTGCATGGCATCCCCGACGCCCGCCACGTCTTGTACAGCGGCGTCGGCCATGCCGTTCACCTGGCACACCCCGACCGCGTGATCGAAGACCTCGTTACTTTCCTGGCAAAGGCGGTTCATCCAGGAGACAGTGAGCCAGGGTGAACAGGCCGTCCGGGGGCGCGGTCCGGGCCGGCATCGCAGAGCGCGGTACGGCGACGCGACCCCGGTGCTGACTGCCTTCGCGATCACCGAGGAGGCCCTGGCAGGTGCGGATCTGCACGCCAATCTCGACCGGGGGCTGACGCTGACCCTGATCGAGGCCGTGAGCAACTGGTGCTTCTGGCCGGAGACGCCGCCCCAGGTGGTCACGAGGATCGAGGCATCCATGGGCCCTCTGACCCGCGCCCGGTGGAACGCCGTGCGAAACGAGGCAGCGATCGTGGCCGCCTGGATCCGCGCGGGATCCACGCCCGACGGCGCCGGTAACCTGCGGGCGGCGTACCGGGAGGTTACGATTCCGAGCTCCGATTCCTCACCCGGTCGACCCGGCAGTACATCGACGAGACAACGACGGTGGGCATCACCGGCCGCCTCCGATTCGAGCTGGCCACCGGCCAAGGGCTGTAGTCGCCACTCCCCGCGACCGCCGCACCCGCCGGCTGGGCTCGAACGGGGACGAGGTGGTGCGGCGTGAACCTGAGCGGCTCCTCGTCCGACTGTGCTTGGTGACGGAAGGGATGAGGATGACCGATGAGCTGCTGGTGGTCCGCGCTCAGTTGGGCGAACAGGCTGCTTTGGCGGAGCTGGTGGACCGATGGCGGGTGCCGGTGTGGAGCTATGTGCGGCGAATGCTGGATGCGCAGCGGGCCGATGACGTGACTCAGGAGGTCTGGCTGGCCGTGGTCCGTGGCCTGCCTCGGCTTCGGGCACCCGACCGGTTCGTCCCCTGGCTGTTCACGATCGCGCGCCACTCGGTGACCGACCGCCTGCGCGCTGAGTACGCCCGAGCACACGAGCAGGTGGCACCCGGCGAGTCAGCCGTCGACGACCCGGTCGAGGCCATCGCGGATCGCGCGGAGCTGATCGCCGCACTGACGCGACTACCGGTCCTCGAACGGGAGGTTCTCGTCCTGTTCTACCTGGAGGACCTGTCGGTGGACGACTGCGCACAGATCTGCGACGTCCCGGTCGGCACAGTCAAGTCCAGACTCAATCGGGCTCGCCGGATGCTGCGGGAGCAATGGGAGGAAAGGGGATACCGGTCATGAACGGTGAGGAGCCGCGTCTGTCGACGCAGGAGATGCTCGACCGGCTTGCGCCGTCGCTGTCACCGTGGCGGCGTCTGCGTGCAGTGCTGGCGCTGTTGGCCGGACTGGCCGGCGGCGCATTTGTCGCCGCGCTGTGGTGGACCGAGCCGGGTCCGCTGCCCGCCCGTACCCAGTTGGCGTTCGCGGTGCTCACCGTGTTCTGCCTGGCTTGGGCGGGCTACGGCTGCTGGCTGCTGACGCGCAGGGTGCCGTTGTTCGCGACCGACAGGGTGATTGCCGGTTGGATCGCCCTGGTTGCGTCGCTCGTCTCGACCGTAGGCGTCACGGCCATCGCGCTGCAGCGTGGTACCGGCGTGGGCGCCGCGATCGGAGTAGGGGGCGTGTTCGTCGCGGTGTCACTTGTGCTGGTCGTCCGGGCGCACGCTCGCCGGGCCCTTCTGCTCCGCCTCCAGCGCGAGCTGACTGGCAAGAAGCAGGAGTGAACGCCCGGTTCAGCGGAGTGCCACTGTGGGAAGCAGCTCGCTGACAGCTCCCCAGTTGACGCCGTCGGACGCTGTCCACCAACAGACGGGATAGGCCCTGTCCACGAAGCGTCGGGGCGGTAAGTGCCGCTCGATCGCCGGCACGAACTCTTGGTCGTGGCCGGGGTGCGCGGCTGAAGCGAGGATTCCGCAGACTCCCAGGATGTCCAGCAGAACACCTCGCTCTGCCGCGTTGCCTTTCAGGCACCGGAGCTGAGCTGCGGCTTGAGCTGCCGTCGTCTCGGGCGGAAAAGTTGTTCAGGACGTCAAGGATCGTGCGTCCGAGGTCAGCATCCTCGGTACGCACCTCGGGGCGGGGCGCGCGGAGAAACTGCTGGAGGTCGAACGCGACGTAGACGATGCTGTCGCGGCGAACTCCGGCCCACTTGAAGCGCTCGAAGTTGAGCACGTTCAAGTCCTCCGCCGCGGCCTCGGCGTAGAGGCCGCAGATGGCGCACTGCTGACTGCCGGACCTCGCTGTGAACGAGTGCTCGGGCAAGCCGCGCGCGACCACGTAGGACGCCAACGCCGAGCGGAGATCGAGTCGCCGGCTCGTCAGACTCGTCAGGAACGCGGCTTCGATTTCCTTCGCGGACACCCGGGCGACCGCAGCGCGAGCAGCCTCGACCCAGCCGTCATGATCGAGGACCGCCGGAGCGGCGAACATCACCCCGCGCTCCACAGCCGCGGCCAACTCCGCTTCACCTGGCCAGTTGCGAGGTTCGCGCCATCCTGCCGACGACCAGAACGTGTCCACCAACGGACGGACACTGCCCGGCGAGGCGTCGTAGTACGCCCGTTGCGTGCTCACAGCACCCGATCCCTTCGCTCGTCAGGTGAGTAGTCTGCGACGACATCGGCGGCCGCTGATCCGAGGTCCCGTCTCCTTCAGTTTCCTGCGCATCACCGGCCGGGCGCCGCTCATCCGCACGTTGTTCTCCTTCACATCTCTGGAGGCCCACCGAGCACGGCAAGCGTTACCAGCGGATTCTGGGAGGCCGCAGCTGCGGGCTATCGCTCCGGGGAACCCGAACCTACGCTGCAAAGATGAGCACGAAGCTGCAGGACCTGTTCTTCGGGAGTATGCCGTTGCTGCGGCACGAGCCGACCGAGATGCGGATCAGGGTCACCGACGGGGACGTGGAGATCGCGGACACGACTCGGGCGATGCTGGTGTGGGAGCCGCGGCGGATCGTGCCTTCGTACGCCGTACCGGTGGGCGACCTGCGCGGAGAGCTGGCGCCGTCGACGGTGGAGTCGGTGCCGGCGCCGGAGCGGATTCTTGATCCTGGGACGCCGTTCGCGGCGCACTCGTGTGCGGGTGAGGCCGTCGATCTGGTTGTCGACGGCAAGCGGTTTGCCGGGGTCGGGTTCCGGCCGCAGGACGAGGAGCTCGGCGAGTACGTCGTGCTCGACTTCTGGGCGTTCGACGGGTGGTTCGGGGAGGACGAGCGGCTGGTGGCGCATCCGCGCGATCCCTATCACCGGGTCGACGCGCGGCCGAGTTCGCGGACGGTTCGGCTCGAGGCGGACGGGGTGGTGATTGCCGAGAGCAAGCATCCGGTGCTGGTGTTCGAGACGCATCTGCCGATGCGCTACTACCTGCCGCCGCAGGACGTGCTCGTCGAGCTGACGCCGAGCGAGCGCACGACCGAATGCGCCTACAAGGGCCGGGCCTCGTACTTCTCCGCGGCCGGCTACACCGATCTGGCCTGGAGCTACCCCGAACCCCTCGACGGCGCCACGCAGCTCGCCGGGCTGATCGCGTTTCTCGACGACAAGCTGGACGTGTTCGTCGACGGGCAGCGCCGGGAGCAGGCGGCCTCGCCGGCCGCCGCCCTGTTCCGCGACCGGTTCGGTCTGAAGGACGACGGCTGACGAGGCCGGTGTTCAGCCCATCGTCTTCTGGCCGTCGATCGACTCGCGGATGATGTCGGCGTGGCCGGCGTGCTGGGCGGTTTCGGCGACGATGTGCAGAAAGACCCGGCGCACGGTCCAGAAGACACCCGGCGGCTGCCAGGGAGCGCTCGGGAGCTCGTAGCTTGCGTTGAGGTCGAGGGTCCGGACCAGCTCGTCGGTCTCCGCGGCGACCTTCTCGTACTCCGCCAGTACGCCGGCCAGCGTCTCGGTCTCGGTGAGGCGGAACTGGTTCTCCCAGGAGGCGATCACCTCGGGGGTGAACTCGACCGCCTCGGGCACTCCCTCGGCGCCGCCGTCGCGGGCGAAGTCCGCCCAGTGCTTCTCGATCGCGGCGACGTGCTTGACCAGCCCGCCGATCGTCAGCGCGCTGACCGTGCTCCGCGTGTTCGCCTGCTCGTCGGTGAGGCCCTCGGCGGTGTGCCGCAGGAAGTAGCGGTGCTTCGCGAGGAAGTCGAGGATGTCGGCCCGCTCACCGGTCAGGGTCTGCTCGTTCGTCGTCATACGACCAGCGTAGAGACGATAGCGGTCAGATTCTGACCTCTTCTCGGACCCCTGCGGCTGAGACCATGCGGGCATGTCGGACGTGGCCACGAGTTTCCGCCGGGACTGGAATCGTCTGTGGGAGCTCGCCGAGAAGCTCTCGGCGACGCCAGGCAGACCGGAGATGTTCGCCGACTGTGACGCCGCCACGATCTTCGGCTTCGCCGGCCTGTTCCTGGAGCCGCCGAGCAACCCCGGCGACTGGTACGAGTACGTCAACAGCCCGCGCAACGCGATCACGTTCGCGTCGACCGGGGGCGACGGCACGCACTTCTGCGCCCTCTTCGGCCCCGCCGATGCCGCGACGACGCCGGTGATCCTCAGCGTCCCGCTCGCCGACGAGCCGAACCGCGTCGTCGGCGCGAGCCTGCCGGAGTTCCTCGCGCTCGGTTGCGTGACCGGCTACCACCTCGACGACCTCGCGTACGACACCCGCGACCGGATGCTGCACGAACTGCAGACATGCGAACGCCCGACGACCCGGACCGCGCTTACCTCCTCGCTGCCTTGGTCGAGGAGTTCGACCTGGCTCCGTGGCCCGATGTCGCGGCGCGTCTCGACGAACTGGCCGACCAGTACGCCGGGGACATCGTCTGGAACCCGTATCCGGGCTGATCACCTTTGGCCAGACGGCGTTGCACTTCGCGGCCGGACGTCCACCACTGACCAAGGCCGCCGAACAGGCCCCGCGGAGGCGGGATCAAGCGTGGGATGGGTCCGGTGCGGGCGGTTGGTGGGTGGTGGACGTCCGCCGGGACGCTGTTCGTGGCCTGACCCACCGGACCTGCCGGCGGCGAGCGGCCGTCGAGGTGGCGACCTGGTGGAATAGGCGCCATGCGGAAACTGGTGCGCGACCGGATGGCGGAGATCATCCGCGCGAACGGCGACGAGGCGGTCGTCTACCGCGCCGACCCGGACGAGTACCGGCAGCGGTTGCGGGACAAGCTGACCGAGGAGGTCGACGAGTTCCTGAACGCGCCTGACGACGCCGACGCCCTCGAGGAGTTGGCCGACGTGGTGGAGGTCGTGCACGCGCTGGCCAGGGATCTCGGGTACGCCGTGGAGGACCTGGAACGGGTCCGCTCGGCGAAGGCCGAGGCCCGCGGCGCGTTCGCGGAACGCGTCGTCTGGACCGGTTGAGCGTCAGCCGTCGGACTGCGACAGCAGGTCGATCCGGCGCTGAGTACGCCGCGGCGCGATCCAGGCGCCGTAGATCATGAACACGGGCGCCGGGACGAGGATCAGGTTCCACGGTGACGCGGTGATCGCGCCGTAGACGGCCGAAGCCGCGATCACCGGCGCCATCACCAGCAGGAAGACCCGCGAACGCCCGCGAGGCTCCAGCGCCTGCTGAGCAATCGCGATGTCGAGTGCGCCCGATCGGATCCGCGGGTCGTCGGAACGTTCACGAAGGCTGTACGGCGAAAGCGTCCGTGGCCGGGTCGTAGGCCAGAAGGTGCCGCGACGGGAGGCTCTCCGGCGTGAGGACGATCGGCTTGTCCACCGCTCGCGCGACCACTCGGAGGAACCTGCACACGGCGTCGAGTTCCACCTGACCCCGCACTTCCGCCGGCGACAGGTCGAACACGATCTCGTTCTCGGCGAGGAAGTGCGTGTTGATCAACGGCCCCGCGACCGGCTCGATCGACAGGGAGACGGAAAGCTCGTCGGCCGAGGCGAAGATCTCGCGGACGTCCCGCGGAAACGGTCGGCCGACCGAGCTGAAGCCGATCGGCCAGCCCTGCGTTCTGACTGCTGCGACCGCTTGGTCCCAGTCCTGCCAGGTCGTGCCGAAGACGTGGACGTCCAGCAGCTCGCCGTCGCCCTCGAAGATGTCGGCGACATCCGACCACCTCAGGATCTGCACGAGTCGATCACCGGTGCCCAGCGGGTCCGGCTACGAATTTTGTCGGTGCCGGGTGGAACAGTTGACGGCATGGATGCGGTGGATGGCCTGTTGGTCGAGTCCCTGGATGCCCAGCGGAAGCGGGTGTTCGAGGTCCTCGCAGGGCTCGACGACGGGCAACTGCTGAAGGCGGTGCTGCCATCGGCCTGGGCACCGTTGGGGATGGTCGAGCACCTCGACCTCGCAGACGCCGGACGCGGTGTTCGCCTTCTACCGCGACCAGATCGCGCGGGCGAACGCCGTACTGGCCTCGACTTCGTCCAAGGCACCGACCGGCCGGCACGGGACCGGACGACCTGTGAGCCAGTCACGGCCCGGCGAGACGATCGAGCGGCGCCGGGCTGGCATTCTCTGCGGATGGTGATCGAGCGGGACAGCCCGTGGTGGAAGGGATCGTCGGCCAACGATCTCGAGGAGTATCTGGCAGCGGCGACGCAAGGGCAGGTCGGCGTGGTCGTCCAGCCGTTGTGCGCGCAGTGTGGTTCGGCGGTCTTCGCCATCGCAGTGGGCGACAGGTCGGTTGAGCGACGCTGTGCCGGATGCGGGCGCCGGCACGTGATGCTCGACAGCGGCGGGTACGACGCGGTGGTGTCGGGAGCGACGGCTTCGACATCGGCCAGCGCGGCTTCCGCCCAGTCCGCGGACGCCGGCGAGGCGGTCTGCCCGTGTGGTGGCGAGGAGTTCGAACTCGCCGTCGGGTTCACCGAGCGGGTCGACGGGGAGCTCGGGTGGGTCTACGTCGCCTTGCGCTGTACGGCGGACGGCGTCCTCGGCCTGTACGCCGACTGGAGGATCAGCTCGGCGCCGACCCGGAAGCTGCTCGACCTGGTCTGAGACCGCTGGCATGATCGCAGAAACCGAGGAGGACGTATGGCATTGCGGTGGTACTCCGTGGTCGTCGATTGCGCCGACGTGAAGGCCCAGGCCAGGTGGTGGGCGACGGCGCTGGACTGGCGACTGATCCACGAGACCGACGACGAGTGCATCATCATCCCGTCGTGGGTGGACGAAACGGTGATGCGCGAGACGCCGTGGGAGCGGATCGGCCCGGGCATGGTGTTCGTCCCGGTCCCTGAGGGCAAGACGGTGAAGAACCGCCTGCACCTCGACTTGGCACCACACACCAGCCAGGACCGCGACGCCGAGATCAACAGGTTGCTCGACCTCGGCGCACACCGCGTCGATGTCGGCCAGCCCGAAGGCCCCGGCTGGACCGTCCTGGCCGACCCTGAGGGCAACGAGTTCTGCGTGCTCAGCTCCCGGGACACGTGAGCCCGGCCGATCCGCACCCGGGCAACGACCGTCAGGCGCTGGTGATCTCGATCGGGACCACCGACCCGAAGCCCGCGCACGCCTCGCGGAGAGCTTCGACCGTGAGCTCTCCGCCGACCAGATCACGATCAGGCCGGAAGTGAATCGTCGTACCAGTGGACGATGCCGCCGGAAGCGACACCAGCGGCCCGCGCGGTACGCCGTACTCGTAGCGCCGCGTCCAGCTGCCTTCGGTGCGGTGATTGGTGTGGATCGCCCACTCGCTCAGCGCGACGACCACCGACATCCCGTGCCGCCGACGCCCGTCGGGCAGGATCGGCGCGGACGGATTGCCGAAGAAGCGCAGGTCGCGGGTCGCCATGATCGGCTTCACCATCGGTTCGCCGTGCTCGTCGAAACGCGTCGCGGTCCCGCGCCCGTCGTCCGACACCTCGATCGACCCGTCCGCGTGCAGCACCACCCGCGCCCGCGTCGTCGTACCGCCGACGCCCTCGTCGACTGCGTAGGCGATCACCTCGAGCGCCTGGTGCAGCACGTCGCCGTACGCCGAAGCGTTCGCGCGGACGTCCTCGACGTGCTGCAGGTCGGCGACCGACAGCCAGCTGTGTGAGGTGAGCCGCAGCGTGACGAACGCGATCGTGTCCCCCGGCAGCACGTACCGCTCGAACTCGACGAACCCGCGCCGCTGCGCGAACTCCAGCCCCTCGCCGTTGCTGGCGAGCACGATCGTCTCGACCTGCTCCGCGCCGAGCTCCTCGGCCTTGGCCAGCCCGCGCCGGTACAGCCGCTCGCCGTACCCCCGCCGCCGGTACGCCGGAAGCACGCGCGCGATCACCGTGACGGCAGTCGTCTCCTCGTTCGGCGGTCGCACGGTCGAGCAGCCGGCCGCGACGTCGCCGGCGTACAGGACCTCGAGGTGGTTGCGCCCGGCCCGTTCCCGCACGTCGTCGCCGGACAGCGGCGCGGTCGGGATGATCGTGTTGTGCACCTCCCGCCAGTCCTCGACCAGCCGGTCGTCCCCGGCGTCCACCACAACCGTCCGCAGCTCGTCCACCCGACCACCCAACCCGACCCGACCACCCGAAGCAACCCAGTTCTGGAGCCCGATGTTCAACCACGAACCACCCGGCTACCGCTGTCCGTTCTGCACCCTCGTCGCCGGCGGCGAGAACGATTTCAACCACCAGCAAGACGTCGTACGCCGTACCGACGGCGCCCTGGCCTTCGTCGCCTCCCGCTGGTGGCCGAACAACCAGGGCCACGTCCTGGTCGTCCCGACCGAGCACCACGAGAACCTCTACGACCTCCCGTCACCCGCCGGGCACGCCGTCCAGGACCTGGTCCGGGAGGTCGCGATCGCCATCCGCAGCACCTACGGCTGCGAAGGAGTCTCCACCCGCCAGCACAATGAACCCGCCGGCTACCAGGACGCCTGGCACTACCACGTGCACGTCTTCCCGAGATACCCCGACGACAATCTCTACGCCAGCCGACCGCTCCCCACTCCCCCAACCGCCGAGCAGCGCGCGCCGTACGCGGAGAAGCTGAAAACCTTCTTCGAGTGATGTCGCCAAGCGGAGGATCAGAGCACGTAGGTGGCGATCAACTGGCCGAGCTGCCGGATGTCGGAGCCGCCCTTGAACTCCAGGCGGACCTTGCCCAGTCCGCTGAACCACAGGTCGAGTTCGGCGTCGAGATCGAACGTGCCGGCGGTCTCGACCGAGAACGCCTGGATCTTGCTGTACGGCAATGACGTGAAGTCCCGCTTCTTGCCGGTCATGCCCTGGACGTTCACCGCGATCAGCCGCTTGTCGGTGAACACCACGAAGTCCCGAACGGCTTTGAAGCAGGAGACGAGTTGTTCGCCGGGGATGAGCAGGGGTGCGACCAGTGGGCCGAGGTCCGGGAGAGCGGCGGGGTTGAGCTTGAACACCGAGCCGTTCGAGAAGTCGATCATCCCCCATGGGACCACAGATCTCGGGCCGCGAAGTCGGTGAGGACCTCGTCGATCACGTGCTGGGCGTTGGCCGCGAGGGTCGGACTGGTGTGGCGGTGGTACGGAAGCAGCGGCGCCAACGTCGGCAGCACCCGCACCGGAACGCGGAATCAGTACCGCCCCCGCCGCCGCATCGCGCGCGGCCGACCGTCCGGGTCGTAGACGAGATCGAAGACCGGCCGGGCCCAGAGCCGTTGCCACCGGCTCACGGATTCGGGCCGATGGCAACGAATCTGCCCCGGAGGCCGCTCCCCCACCTGCCCGGCCGCATGCCACGCGTCCAGCGCGGCCGCCGTACGACGCCACTGCTCGAAGCCCTCGACGGGATCCAGGGAAGGCGACCCGCCCAGATGCTCCGTCCACAACTCCGCCCGCATCGATCGGGCGACCTCCGGGTCGACCACCGCACAGGTCAGCTCGCTGTCGTTCGTCCACGACCGCCGGTTGAAGTTGTCCGAGCCACACGTGAACCACTCGTCGTCGATGATGCACACCTTCGCGTGCACGTAGATCGGCACCCCGGCCGTGTTCTCCAGGTCGTAGACGGCAACCCGGTCCGACCGCAGCAACGCCAGCGCGCGCTGCTGACCGTCCAGCGCCGGCGGCCCGCTGAACCGCCCGTCCGCGTCGGGAAAGCGCGGCACCACCACGATCACCCGCAACGACGGCGACCGGTCGAGCGCCTCCTGCAACGCCCGGGCCACGTCGCGCGACCAGAAGTACTGGTCCTCGATGTAGATCAGCGACCGCGCTCGGGTGAACGCCTTGAGATACCCGCGCGCGACGCTGTACTCCCCCTTCGGCGCGAAGGGAAAGCCCGGGTGCTTGTGCGCGTAGGTCCGCAACACCTGCACGGTGGCCTGCCCGGCCGGCGGCGGATCGGGAAACGACTCCGGCAACTGCGAGGGGTGCCGAGGCATCCGCGCCATCCGCTGCACCATCAACCGGTACGGCGTACGCCGGTCGAGCGGGTGCGGATCATCCCAGCGTTCGATGAAGCACCGCAGCAGGTCCCCGACGACCGGCCCGCGGATCTCGACCGCGACGTCGTGCCACGGCGTCCGCGGCCCGTATCGAGGGTCCATCGGCGCCTGCTGCGGATCGCCGTGGTGCTCGGCGTCGTCGCGCCGCTGGTGCGACAGGTCGATCCCGCCGACGAACGCCACGTCGGCCGCCGGGTCTTCGCGGTGCCGGATCACAAAAAGCTTCTGGTGGTGCGACGCGAGCCGCCGGACCCGCTGGTCCAGCAGCACCTCGGCGCCGGCCTCGTTGAGTTCGGTGCCGAGCCGCTGGTTCTCCTGCGCGTTGAAGCTGACATGGTCCGAGTGCGAGCGCCAGAGCAGTCCGCGCACCTCCACACCGCTGCGGGCGAGGTCGCACAGCACCTCGACGACCGACGTCCCGTCCTCGATCAGTGCCTCGTCGGGATCGCCCCGCCAGTCGGTGAAGTAGACCCGATCACCCTTCTTCAGCGCGCACAGCTCCTCGTACAGCCGCTGGAAGTACGTCGCTCCGTGCACCAGCGGCCGGATCAGGTTGCCGTCGGTCCAGGCACCGTCCCGGTCGATCTCCGTGGCCGGATTGCCACGCTCGGTGGTGCTGAGGAACCAGTCGTGCTTCATCTCGCTCCAGTGCCCAGACGGCCCGAGACCATGAGAGGCTGGCCGCGATGCGCACCCGGAACTGGCTGTTGATCCTCGGTCTGCCCGCCTCGATGGCGTGGTCGCTCGTGGTCGCGGATTCACTGCCGCACTGGTTCGACCCGAGCGAGGACTGCGCGGGCACAGCCGGCGACGCGGCCGAAGGCGGCGCGAGAGTGCACACCTCCTGGTTCCCGCCGAGCGCCACCTGCGACTTCGGCGACGGGCGGGTGTACGACTACATGTCGCAGACCCGTACGACGGTCTTCACCGTGATCGGCGTCCTCGTCGCGCTGGTCGTGGCCGCCGGGATGGTCCTCTGGGTGCGAAGCCTGTTCCGGACCGGCGGGGCGATCCGCTCCCCCGAGGCGATCAACCTCCGGCAGCGCAAGTTCGCGCACCTGACCAGTGCCCTCGCCATCGGCGCTCTGGGCAGCGGCGCGCTGACGTTCCTGGTCCTGCTCAGCCTGCTGGTCGGCGGCCCACCCGGCATGATCAGCGCCTCGTTGATCGGCTTCGTCGGTCTCGCCGCGATCGCGTCGGCGGTGGACCGGTCGGTCGGACCGCTGCCGAGCACCGCCGGTCAGCCCGGGCGCCGGGGCGCGTCAGCCGCGCTGCTCGTCGTGCTCAGCGCCGCGATCGCGCCGAAGTTCCCCGAGCCGCAACTGTTGTCCGTCGCCTTCTCCGCGGGCGTCTACGTGCTCACCGTCGTCGTGCAGTGGTCCCTGGCGGGCCGACCGTCGATCCCGGAATCGGACGACACTCCAGCAACTGCTGATCCGACCGCCGAGCGCCGCTGATCTGGTCCACCAGCAGCCGAACCGCCCGCCGTCCCAGCTCCCACCGCGGCACCTCGAACCCGGTCACGTCCGGCCGATCCCGCGGCTGCCCCAGTACGGCGATCGACAGGTCTTCCGGCAGCGAAACCCCGGCCTCCGAGATCGCCGCCAGAGCAGCCGCCGACAGGTCTCCCGTGTCGGTTTCCTCAACCACCACAGCCGTCACGCCGTCGTCCATCCACGACCGGATCAGCGCCGCATCCACCCCCTCAGCCCGTACGACGGCCCGCCGTACGGGCAGTCGGGCCTTGCTCAGCCCGGCGAGCACGCCCTGCTCGCGGTCGGTCGACGACAGCGCGTCCACCGGGGACCGCAGATAGCGGATCTGCCGATGCCCGAGCCCCACCAGTCGCTCGATCACGGCCGCCGAGGCGGCGACGTAGTCAGCGCCGACGTACGGGATCCGGCCGCCGAGCTCGTCGCGGCGTCCGACGTACACGAGCGGGAAGCCGACGCCGAGCAGCCAGTCGATCGGCTCTTCGGGGACGTGCCGGCCGAAGAACAGGCAGCCGTCGGCGATCCGGGTCCGGCGGATCGCGGCCCGGTGGTCGGGCGGCTCGCCGCGTCCGCCGGTGCCGGTGAACAGCACCAGGTCCTGACCGAGCGCGGCCGCCTCGGCCTCGATGCCGGCCAGGATCGGGTAGTAGAACCCGTCGACCGCGGTCGGGAACGCGGAGGCGAAGGTGTAGACGCCGAGCATCCGGTTGCTGGCCGACGCGAGCCGGGTAGCGACCGGATCGGGCACGTAGCCGAGCTGCTCGGCGGCCTCGAGCACGCGCTGCCGGGTCGCCTCGGCCAGCCGCAGACCGTCGGTGTTGCCGGACAGCACGAGCGAGACGGTGGTCTGCGAAACCCCTGCCGCCGCGGCGATGTCCGCCTGCCGTGGCGCTCTGGCCATGTCACCGCCTTCGGGTCGACCTCTGCCGGAGGACGAACCTACCGTCCCAACGGCGCGATCGGCCCCCTAGGCGGGCCGGATGTTCTGGTTCAGGTGGAAGACGTTGTCCGGATCGTACTGCGCCTTCACCTGGGCCAGCCGGCGGTAGTTCTCCGCGCCGTACCCGGCGACCACCCGGTCGTGCCCCTCGTCTCCGATGAAGTTCAGGTACACCGCTCCGGTCGACCACTCCCGGACAGCGGCACAGACGTTCCGGGCCCACGCGATCCCGCGCGCGTCGTCCGCCGGATCGGCCCACACCCCGAACGGATGCACCACCCAGTCCGCCGACCGGTGCGGCAACGGCCATTTGTCCGCGTCGCGCGCCACGGCGCCACCCCAGGGCGCGATCAACTGCTGCGACCCCGACGGATGCACCATGTCCGCCGCCCTGGCGCAGAACGCCGCGATCGCCGCGTCGGGCAGCTCGGTCAGGTGTTCGCCCGACCAGTAGTTGCGGAAACCCGGCGGGTCGTCCATCACCGACTGCAGCGCGGCGTACGGCAGCTCGGCCACCATCACGCCCTCCGGCGCGAGTTCGAACATCGGCCCGAAGACCTCGCGCGTCTCTGCCTCGTCGCCCATGTAGACCGCCACGGTGGCGACCAGCGGCTCGCCCTGCAGGTGCAGCGGCACGAAGTCCTCCGGCGGGCCGGTGAGGAACAGCGCCCCTCCCCCGAGCTCGTCGGGCGCACCACCCTCGTACAGGTTTCGCCATGCCTGGATGACGTCCGGCCCCGCGTCCGCCGGCCACATCAGCATCGCCAGTGTCACGACCGGCAAGACCTGCAACCGGAACGTCAGCGCGGTCGCCGCGCCGAAGTTGCCGCCACCGCCGTGAAGCGCCCAGAACAACTCGGTGTTGCGCGTCTCGTCGGCGATCACCAACTCCCCGTCGGCGGTGACCAGCTCCACCGAGACCAGGTTGTCACAGGCCAGACCCCACTTGCGTTCCAGCCAGCCCGATCCGCCCCCGAGCGTCAGCCCGGCCACGCCGGTGGTCGAGACCCGACCGCCCGTCGTGCCGAGCCAGTACGGCTGGCACATCCGGTCGAAGTCGCCCCAGGTCGCCCCGCCTCCGACGCGCGCGATCCGCGCGTCGGCGTCGACCTGGACCGTGTTCAGCCGGCGCAGGTCGACGACGAGCCCACCGTCGCTGACCCCCGTTCCCGCCACGCCGTGCCCGCCACCACGAACCGCGATCTCCAGCCCCTGCTCGACGCCGTACCGGACCGCCGCCGAGACGTCGGCCGCCGACTCGCACTGGGCGATCAACGCCGGCCGCTTGTCGACCATCGCGTTGAACACCGTGCGCGCCTGCTCGTAGCCCGGATCCGCCGCCCGCAGCAGCCGGCCCCCGAACCCCACCGGACGCGTGATCATCGTGCCGGACATGGGAACTCCCCCCTCGCACCCCGGTCCCCAGCTGACATGGCCGATGCTGCTCCCGTCACCCCCTCCGGTCAACGGCTCGAAACCCTCGGGTACCAAAGGCTTCCGGCCGATCACCCTGGGCGGCCACCGCTGGTCGCCACCAACCTTCGTCCCGAACCGGCTTTGAGCACCCACCAGCCGTCGTCAGGGTGTTCTCGTGGTCGGCCGGTGCTCACAGTCGGCTTCGGATGCGACACCGGAGCAGCGGTAACCGCTTGCCGACTAGAGTGAGGGCATGGTCGCACTCCCAGCCGCCGTGCTCGGCGACGCCACCCGGACGCTCACCGACGACGAGGTCACCACCTTCGTCCAGGACTCGCTCGCCTCGGCCGGGCTGGAGGGTCGCAGCGTCTGCGTGATCGTTCCGGACGCGACCCGCAGCTGTCCCCTTCCGCTGCTGCTGAAGGCCGTTCACCAGGCGCTCGCCGGACGGGTCGGCAAGCTCACCGTGCTCGTTGCCTTGGGCACCCATGCCGCGATGCCGCCGGAGGCGTTGCGCGTCCATCTCGGCGCCGAGTACGACGTACTGAACCACGAGTGGTGGACGCCGGAGACCTTCGTCGACCTCGGCCGGATCAGCGCGGACCGGATCAACGAGATCTCCGCCGGCCGGCTGCACCAGGACGTCGAGGTCAAGCTCAACCGGGCGGTCGTCGAGCACGACGTCGCGCTGGTCGTCGGCCCGGTCTTCCCGCACGAGGTGGTCGGCTTCTCCGGCGGCAACAAGTACTTCTTTCCCGGCGTCGCCGGCCAGGAAGTGATCGACCTGTCGCACTGGCTGGGCGCCCTGATCACCAGCGCGAGCATCATCGGTACGACGGGCACCACGCCGGTGCGCGCGCTGATCGACGAGGCGGCCGCGCTGATCCCGGCCGAGAAGCTCGCTCTGTCACTGGTCGTCGAGTCCGGCACGAACAACCTGCACGCCGTCGCGTTCGGCGACACGGTGTCGTCCTGGCGCGCCGCGGCCGAGATCTCCGCCCAGACCCACGTCCGCTACCTCGACCACCCGGTCCGCCGGATCGTGTCGCTGATGCCCTCGCGCTACCAGGACATCTGGACCGCCGCCAAGGGTTTCTACAAGGTCGAGCCGGTCGTCGCCGACGGCGGCGAGGTGATCCTGTACGCGCCGCACGTCACCGAACTGGCCGCGATGCACCCGGAGATCGAACAGATCGGCTACCACTGCCGCGACTACTTCGTCGGCCAGTGGGAGAAGTTCCGCGACCTGCACTGGGGTGTGCTCGCACACTCGACCCACCTGCGTGGCGCCGGCACCTGGGACCCGACGACCGGCGAGCACCTGCGCGTCGAGGTCACGCTGTGCACCGGCATCCCCGAGGACGTCGTCCGCGGCGCGAACCTGAGCTACCTCGACCCGGCCGCGTTCGACCTGGCCGAGTACGAGAACGACCCGGAGACCCTGGTCATCCCGAACGCCGGCGAGATCCTGCACCGCTTGCGCTGACGCTCGACCAGTAGCGTCCGAAGAACCCGAGGCAATAGCGCACGGTTCTTCGGACGCTAGGCTTCCGGGCTGAGCTGCCGTCCCGGCAGGCCGATCGCGACGATGTCCGCCTCGGCCTTCGCCGCCTCGACCGCCTGCCGCAGCGCGTCCACGACGTACGTCGGCACGCGCAGCCCCTTGCGGCTCGCCCACAACAGCTCGTGCTCGACCCGCGCGATCTGCTGCGCGTGGCGTACGACGTCGGAGTCCTTCGTGGAGATTCCGAGCGCGTCCATCACGCGCCCGAAGTCGGCCCGCTGCCGCTTGTGCTCGACGCCGACCGGCGTGAACGTCAGCCGCCGCAACGTCCGCACCAGCCACTTCTGCCAGCCGCCCAGCTGTCCCCAGAGCCCGCGCGACGACAACTGGTAGAACGCGAAGTGCCCCGGCTCCTGTCGGCGGATCGGCGCGACCACGGTCTCCGCGATGGCCCGTTCGTCCAGCTCGAGCAACCCGTTGTGCAGTTGGCCGTAGGCGATCACCGCGGACCGCTCGGTGGCCATCCCGGTCAGGTAGTAGAGCATCCGGCTGACGTCCTGGACCGGACCGAACCGGCCGAGCGCCCCGAGCAGCCGCAGCCGGATCGACACCGACGTCAGATCGGCCTTCATCGGATCGATGCCGAGCATCGCCTGCAGCCGGTCGAGGATCTCGCCGTGCCGGGTCTCCTGGGGCATCCAGACATCGGCGTAGAAGTGCCGGTCGACCTCGGGCGGGTCCGGCAGCAGGGTGGCCAGCTCCAGCACGTTGCGCTCGACCTCGAGCTCGACCCGGGCCATGTAGCTGAGCACGGGCCCGAACCGGCGCGCGATCAGGCCCGGCCGGTTCATCGAGTAGTCCACGCTGCCGAGATCGATCGGCGGGTGTTCGTCGGCCAGTCGCTCGACGTGCTCGCTCAGCCGGTCGTCCAGCTTGCCGGCCTTGCGCATCGCACCGTCCCGTCGTGGGGTCGTCGCACCGGTCACGTCCGCCTCCTCACGAGACAGTGGGCAGGTCACCAGAATAAAGAACGGTTGTTCTTTATTCTAACGATTTCAGGGGGCACCAGAAGTGAAACCGTTCACACCTACGCATGGAAGCCATACTCCTGGGAACCAGGGGAGATTCGGAGCCGATCAGGCACCGGATGGGGCACATCCCCGAAGACAACCCCGCGCGCCCCTGTCAGCCCACCCAACCCGCCGGTAACCTTCCGCCCATGGAGCAGACCGAGGTGGCGATCATCGGGTCCGGGTTCGCCGGTTTGTGCATGGCGATCAAGCTGCGCGCGGCCGGGATCGAGGACTTCGTCGTACTCGAGCAGGCCGAGCACCTCGGCGGCACCTGGCGGGACAACACCTATCCCGGCTGCGCCTGCGACATCCCGTCGTACCTCTACTCGTTCTCGTTCGAGCAGAACCCGCACTGGCGGCGGATGTTCGCGCCCTGGGACGAGATCCTCGCCTACCTGGAGCACTGCGCGACCAAGTACGGCGTCGCCGACCGGATCCGGTACGGCGCCGAGGTGACCGAGGCCGTCTTCGACGAGGCGAGCGGCCGCTGGGCCGTGACGATCAACGACGGCGAGGCCCTGCAGGCCCGCGTCCTGGTCTCCGGCGTCGGCAACCTGCACCAGCCGAAGATCCCCGACCTGCCCGGCCTCGACAGCTTCGCCGGACCGGCCTTCCACTCGGCCCGCTGGGACCACGGCCAGGACCTGACCGGCCGCCGGGTCGCCGTCGTCGGGACCGGCGCGAGCGCGATCCAGTTCGTGCCCCGGATCGCGGAGCAGGCCGCGCACCTGGACGTCTACCAGCGCACCGCACCCTGGATCACCCCGAAGCCCGACCGGGCGATCGGACCGCGCGAACGAGCCCTGCACGAGCGTTTCCCGGCCGGTCAGCGCGCGATCCGCGACGTCATCTTCTGGGGTCTGGAGGCTCGCGGTCTCGGCTTCGCGGGCAACCCCAAGCTGATGAAAGGCCTGGAACTGCAGGCCCGCCGCCATCTCCGCAAGCAGGTGAAGGACCCGGTCCTGCGCGCCAAGCTGACGCCGGACTACCAGATCGGCTGCAAGCGGATCCTGCTGTCCAACGACTACTACCCGGCGCTCACCCGCGACACCGTCGACCTCGTCACCACACCGATCAGCCGGATCACCCCGGCCGGCGTGGTCACCGCCGACGGCACCGAGCGCCCGGCCGACGTCCTGGTGCTGGGTACCGGCTTCGAGGTCTCCGGCAACCTGACCCGGATGCGGATCCTCGGCCGGGACGGCATCGATCTGGCCGACCACTGGAAGCAGCACGGCATCGGCGCGCATCTCGGGATCACCGTGGCCGGCTACCCGAACCTGTTCCTCCTGGTCGGCCCGAACACCGCCCTCGGCCACAGCTCGATGGTCTTCATGATCGAGGCCCAGGTCCGGTACGTCGTGCAGGCGCTGCGCCTGCTCGGCCGGGCCGCGTCGATCGAGGTCCGCGAGGAGGTCCAGGAGCGGTTCGTCGACGAGATCCAGCAGCAACTGGACGACACGGTCTGGGAGGCGGGCTGCAACAGCTGGTACCTGGACGACCAGGGCCGCAACTCGACGATCTGGCCGGAGTTCACCGTCGGCTACTGGCGCCGGACGCGCCGGCTGGATCCGGCCGACTTCGTGCTGGTCCACTAGAGACCGTTGGTCGTAGCGGTCGAGGGCCGGCGTACGACCAAGGGATGAGCCGAAGACGAGACCTTGGACCGATGTCCGCGGCGCTGTGGCGGAGCACCATGGATGACATGGACCTCTTCCAGATCGTGAGCGCAGTCGTCATCGTCGGCGGTGTCGTGATCACCGCCCTGATCGCCATCGTTCCGTCGGTCGTCGACCGCTGAACCCCGGCCCCACGACGTCCGGAGAGCCTTCGGGGCTCGCCGGGCGTCGTCCTGCGTGTTGCCCCAGGCAACAAAAGGTGTAGCCGCAGGCAACCGGATGCGACCCCGGGAGGACCTCAGGACCACCCCGGAGACCGATGGAAAACGCCGCCGGCGAGCGCACGCTGAAGGTATGGAAATCCTTCAGATCCTCGGTACAGCAGCGATCGTGCTCGGCATCCTGGTCACGGTCCTGATCGCCATCGTTCCCACTGTCGTCGACCGCTAGGACCTTCGAACGGCCCCAGCGGCCGGCGTCCGGCGCTCAGACGGTCAGGTGCGCCAGCAGGTCCTGCCGGGTCAGCACGCCGACCGGCTTGCCGTCGTCCAGCACCATCAGCGCGTCCCGGTCCTCCAGCAGGGCGACCGCCTTCGCGACCTCCTCGCCGGCGCCCAGCGAGGGCAGCGCCGGGTCCATGTGCAGCTCGACGATGTCGGCCAGCCGGGCCTTGCCGGTGTACAGCGCGTCCATCAGCGTCTTGGCCGACACCGACCCGGCCACCTCCGCCGCCATCACCGGCGGCTCGGCCCGGACGACCGGCATCTGCGAGACGCTGTACTCGCGCAGGATCTCGATCGCCTCGGCGATCGTCTCGTGCGGGTGGGTGTGCACCAGCGGCGGCATGCTGCCGTCCTTGCCGGCCAGCACCTCACCGAGCGTGGTGCCCTGCCGGGCGTGCCCGAGGAAGCCGTACTGCGCCAGCCAGTCGTCGTTGAAGACCTTGGTCAGGTAGCCCCGGCCGCCGTCGGGCAGCAGCACGACGATCACCGCGTCGGGGTCGTCGATCTCCTTGGCCAGCCGGATCGCCGCGGCCGCCGCCATCCCGGCCGAGCCGCCGACCAGCATCGCCTCCTCGCGGGCCAACCGCCGCGTCACCGCGAAGGAGTCCGCGTCCGACACCTCGATGATCCGGTCGGCGATCGTCTTGTCGTAGGTCTCGGGCCAGAAGTCCTCACCGACGCCCTCGACCAGGTACGGCCGGCCGGTGCCGCCGGAGTAGACCGAGCCCTCCGGGTCCGCGCCGATGATCTGCACCTTGCCGCCGGAGACCTCCTTGAGGTACTTGCCGGTGCCGCTGATCGTGCCGCCGGTGCCGACGCCCGCGACGAAGTGGGTGATCTTGCCCTCGGTCTGCTCCCAGATCTCCGGGCCGGTCGACTCGTAGTGCGAGATCGGGTTGTTCACGTTGGCGTACTGGTTGGGCTTCCAGGCGCCCTCGATCTCGCGGACCAGCCGGTCGGAGACGTTGTAGTAGGAGTCCGGGTGCTCCGGCGCGACCGCGGTCGGGCAGACGACCACCTCGGCGCCGTACGCCTTGAGCACGTTGCGCTTGTCCTCGCTGACCTTGTCCGGGCAGACGAAAACGCACTTGTAGCCCTTCTGCTGCGCGACCATCGCCAGCCCGACCCCGGTGTTGCCGGAGGTGGGCTCGACGATCGTGCCGCCGGGCTTGAGCTCGCCGGAGGCCTCGGCGGCCTCGACCATCCGGACCGCGATCCGGTCCTTCACCGACCCGCCGGGGTTGAAGTACTCGACCTTGGCGAGCACGAGCGGCTTGGCGCCGTCGGTCGTGTTCGTCAGGCGTACCAGCGGGGTGTTGCCGACCAGGTCCAGGAGTGAGTTCGCGTAGCGCACAGATCTCACTGTATGGGACGCTGCGTGTTTCCCCCTATTTCGCTTGCTTCAACGCTACTGCGTGTGATCCTTGGGGGTATGAGCACAGCCCGGGCCGCGAAGCGGCTGGCCCAGGCCGCAGCCTTCGGTGGCGGGGGACTCGGACTGATCGGAGCGACGCTGTACGGCGTACTGACCGCGGAAGCGCGGTACGCCAAGCGCGTGATCGGACCGATGAAGGCGCACCCGGCCAAGGGCGACGGCCTGTACGGCCGGTATCCAGGACATCCGATCACGCTCGCGATGATCGGCGACTCCAGCGCGGCCGGATACGGGACGGCCTCGCCCGACGAGACCCCCGGCGTTCTGCTGGCCTGCGGTCTCGCCGAGCTGGCCAAGCGCCCGGTCCGGCTCGTCGACGTGTCGAAGGTGGGGGCGAAGTCGACCGATCTCGCGCCGCAGATCGACACCGCGCTGCTGTCCGGCCCGCACGTCGCCGCGATCCTGATCGGCGTCAACGACGTGAAGTCGCAGATGCCGCCGTCGACCTCGGTCCGGCTGCTCGACGCCGCCGTCCGGCGGTTGCGCGCGGCCAACTGCGAGGTGGTCGTCGGCACCTGTCCGGATCTCGGCGTGGTCCGGCCGATCATGCCGCCGCTGCGGCAGGTCGCCCGGTCCTGGAGCCGGCGGCTCGCGGCCGCGCAGACGATCGCCGTGGTCGAGGCCGGCGGGCGGTCGGTTTCGATGGGGTCGCTGCTCAACGAGGCGTTCCGCACCGACCCCCGGATGTTCGGCCCCGACCGCTTCCACCCCTCCGTCACCGGGTACGCCGCGGCCGCCGCCGCGCTGCTCCCGTCGGTGGCCGCCGCGGTGGGTGTCGGCCCGGAGTCGTTCGTGCATCCCGAGCCGTTCCGCGGCGAGGCCGTGCTGCCGATCGCCGAGGCGGCGGTCCAGGCCGTGCGCACCGCCGGTACGGAGGTCGCCGCGGCCGAGGTCGCCGGGCGTGAGCGCGGTCCGCGCGGCCGCTGGGCCCAGCTCCGGCACCGCCGGCGGCACCCCAAGCCCGAGGTCGAGCGCATCGACGAAGCCGTCTCCGCGCAGGCCGGCGCCGACGGCACCGGCGACCGCGGTCCCGACGCCGGCAAGTCGATGGCCGGCAGCCCGTCCTGACCTGGTTCCGTCTCGTGCGCCGGCCCGAATCCCCTGTGGACAAAGGGCTGTCGCACAATCGCGCGTCCGCTGAGCGGCGACTTTCATCAGGTAGCTCTTGCCTGTACGGGTTCGTTGATGCACAGTCGATAACAACCGCACGACCCCGACGACGGGAGGCGACGATGGGCCTGAACCACTCCGAGGAAACCCACAAACGTCTGGTGGAGAAGGTGCCCGAGTGCACCGGACGCGAGATGACCGAGTGGTTCGGCCTGATGAACGACGGACCGTCGTTCTCACGCTTCGACGACAGGGTGCGATGGCTTTCCAGCGAGTACGCCCTCGCTCACGGGCACGCCACAGCCATCGTGCACGAATACGACCTGGTCAAAGCGCAGCGGCGAATGGGCTGACGAGCCGAACAGGAGCCGACTTTTCGCGGTGAGCCTGCCCTTTCAGGTGGAGGGGCGGGCTCGCTGTGTGTTCGGCCCGGTCACTCGCGCAGGCGGGCGTTGTCGGCGGTGCCCTCGACCTCGACGATCAGCCCGTCGACGATGCGGTACATGTCGAACTCGTCGGTCGCGACCGACGACCCGTCCCCGTCCGCGCCGAGGAACTCCCAGTAGCGGGTCCCGGTGTCGTACAGGTGCACGGCCAGCCACTCACCGTCGTACACCGCCCGGCGCAGCTCCCACTGGTAGTCGGGGAAGATCCGCGTCGTCCGCCGCACGTCCTCGACGTACTCGGCGCGGGTCCGTTTCACCCCGTTGACCAGCACCTCGTCGCCGACGAACGAGCCGATGTCGTTCCAGTCCCGGCGATTGCACGCGTCGAGGTAGGCGCGGTATCGGAGCAGGATCTCTTCGCGGCTCGCCATCTCACCATTGTGCGGCCTGCGCCCCGCGAAGGTCGTTGCCTTTCCTCTTCGACCCCGCCTCTGCCCGACAACAAACGGGCCGACCCCCACCTGAGGGTCGGCCCGCGTGTCAGTTGATGCGCGGCCTCACGGCCGGGCTACTGGGGTCAGCTGTCTCCGCGCAGGATCGCGAGGATGCGCAGCAGGTTCCAGTACAGCCAGACCAGCGTGACGGTCAGGCCGAACGCGGCCCGCCAGGCCTCGTTCTGCGGGGCGCCGTGCTTGATGCCCTGCTCGATCATGTCGAAGTCGAGGATCAGGTTGAACACCGCCAGGCCGGCGCCGATCGCGGCGAACAGCAGACCCAGCGGGCCCATGCCGGAGATCCCGGTGCCGATGCCGAACAAGCTCAGCACGAAGTTGATCAGCAGCACGCCCGCGAAGCCCATGGTCGCGACCATGACCATCCGGGTGAAGCGCGCCGTCACCTTGATGTTGAAGTACTTGTACGTCGCCAGGGTCAGACCCGCGGTCACCATCGTGGCCAGCACGGCCTGCACGACGATGGTCGAGTCACCGACCCAGTTGGCGATGAACTTGCTGCCGATCCCGAGGAACACGCCCTCGGCGATGGCGTACGCCATCAGCAGCGCGGGGTTGATCTTGCGCGAGAACGAAAGCACCATCGCCAGCGCGAACCCGACCAGCGCACCGGCCAGGAACGCCGGGGTGACCAGGCTCGTCGGGATCATCCACCACGCGATCGCGGCGGCGGCGACGACCACGGCCAGCGTGACCGTGGTCTTCACGATCACGTCGTCCAGCGTCATCGGCCGGCTGTCGGCACTCTGGTACTGCTGCTGCGGCGGCATACCCGGCCCGCCGTACCCCTGGCCAGGCTGGCCGTAGGGACCCGGCTGACCGTACGGAGCGGCCCCGGGGTAGGCCTGGCCCTGGCCAGGCGCGAACGCACTCGACCGGTTCAGAACCGGGTTACTGCTCTGCATGTCATCCTCCTGATGGGACCCACTGTGGGTCGTACCGAAATAGTACGGTCCCACCCTTAACAACTGCTGAGGAAGAACCTACTGTTCCCCAACCGAAATCGCCGCGTTTCAAACGGTTGCAGAACACAACACATCGGTCACCAATGCATTCCCGGACGCGGCGTTCGCCGGTCGTCGGCAGTCGAGCCGTCTACTCCAGCCACTCGGTCTCGAACGACGAGTTCTCGTGGATGTGCACGGCCTCGTAGCCGCCCGGATTGGTCTTGAACTTGTGCGGGGTGCCGGCCGGGACCACCAGGATCTGCCCGGCCCGGCCGACCACCACCGTGGTGTCGATGGTGAACGTGGCCGACCCGCGCCGGATGACGAACGTCTCGGCGTACGGGTGCTTGTGCAGCCGCGGCCCGACGCCCTCCTTGGTGGTGGACTCGAAGATGAGCGAGATCCCGGCGCCGCCGGGCAGTTCCTCGTAGTTCTCGGCCCAGTCCTCGCCGTCCTCGCGACCGTCCGTCCGGTTCACGACGAGTTCGTTCACTGCTTCGGTCATCCGTCTGCCCCTCCCGATCGGTGGATCGGTCGAGGCTACGTCGTCAGCGGGCCACCTTCGCGGCGACGAAGTCCTCCCAGGTGCGACCGGTCCCGTGCCCCGGCGACAGGTTGGCGCCGGCCCGGTACGCCGCGGCCGCCTTGCCCGGCAGGGGCATCGGCAGCATCAGCCGACGCTTGCCGATCGCCTGTAAATAGACGCTCGTCATCTCCTTGAACGTGTACGTCCGCGGTCCGGCGATGTCCTCGACCTGGCCCTGCGGCGCGCCAGCGCGAGCTCGACCAACCGCTCAGCCACCGCGGCGGCGTCGACCGACTGGATCCGGAACCCGCTCGGCGCGGGCACGACCGGCAGCTTCGCCAGCTGCTCGGCGACGGTGAAGGTCAGCTCGTGGAACTGCGTCGCCCGCAGGTTGGTCCACGGGATGCCCGACCGCTCGATGATCAGCTCGGCGCCGCGCTTGCCGGCGAAGTACCCGAACATCTTCCGGTCGAGCCCGCTGACCACGGGCAGCGTGTTCGCGCCGACAACGGAGATGTTCACGACGTGCCGTACGCCGGCCGGAACCGCCGCCGCGATCAGGTGGCGGGCCTTCTCGTCGTCCCCGGTCGCGGATCCGGCGCAGTGCACCACCGTCTCGACGCCGTGCACGGCCTTGTCGACGCCATCGCCGGTGGCCAAGTCCCCGACGACGACCTCGACACCGTCGTACGGCGCCTGGTCGCTGCGGCTGAGCACTCGCACCTCGCGGCCGGCGTCCAGCAGGCCGCGGACCACCTTCCGTCCGAGCGTTCCCGTTCCACCAGTGACCAGAATCGGCGCAGTCATCTCGGCTCCTCATCGCTTGATCCCCGAGTTGTTCGGGGTCTCGTCAGTGCGACGGATGCCGATCGGCGAATGTGACTAGCGGCCCTCGAGGAACTTCAGGACGCGCTCGATCACGAGCGCGGCTGCCTTGGCGTTGTACGAGGGCAGGGAGCTGTCGGCGAACAGGTGCTGGTCGCCGGCGTACAGGAACAGCTCACCGTCGTCGGCCGCCGCAACGAGCGCCTTCGCGGACTCGATGTCACCTTCGTCGACGAAGAACGGGTCCTTGTCCATCGCGTGGATCTGCACCGGAACGCCGGCCGGCCAGGCGCCGAACTCCTCCGCCGGCAACGCCGAGTCGAGGAACACCGCCGCACGAGCCCCGGGCCGAGTCTGCGCGAGCCGCTGCGCCGGTACGACGCCGAGCGAGAACCCGGCGTACACCAGCTCGGCCGGCAACTCCTCCGCCGCCCGCACGCCGCGCTCGGCGATCTCGCCGAACCCGACCTGCTTCACGTAGGCCATCCCGTCCGGGATCGAGCCGAAGGTGCGTCCCTCGAACAGATCCGGCGTGTGCACCACGTGCCCCGCGGCGCGGAGTTCGTCCGCGAACGCGCGGACGCCGTCCGTCAGCCCGCACGAGTGGTGAAACAGCAACACCTCGGCCATGAGCGTCCCTTCCCGGTCCAATGATCCGCAACCATAGAACGATCCATGGATCTGGATCAATAGCCGTCCGCCAACTTCCGGACCTGCTCGACCACATCCGCCAGCGGACCTGAGGTATCGATCTCCACATCGGCCGACGCCCGCAGCAACGGCTCGACCTCCGCCAGATAGCCGATGATCTCGGCCCGCTCCTCCGCGGACTTGCCGTACGGGTTGTCGGTCCGCGCTTCGATCCGCCCGAGGATCACCTCGACCGGCGCACTCAACAGCACCACCTGGTCGAACCGCGGATAGAACTTGCCCTGATTGCTCTTGCACCCGGCAACAAACACGTCCGGCGCGCTGTCGAGCAACTCGGCCATGGCGTCCTCCCGCCACACCCAGTCCCGGCTGCCGTCCCCCAGCGTCACCCATTCGCTCCACTGGTCGGTATCGGTGTCCACCACCCGACGCCCCTGCTCCCCCAAGGCGCGCAGCACGGTCGACTTCCCGGTTCCCGACATCCCCGTCACCAAGATCCTCGCCACCTTCGCGAGGCTAACCCCCCAAGCCCAGGCGGCGGACGCCCATTTGAAGCCCACGCGGCGGAAGCCCGTTCCAGCCCACCCCGCGCGCGGCCGCCTAGCTCTCCGCCGGCCCCTCCAGCAACTGATCCAGCACGTCACCAGCCTCGGCGTACCCAGCATCCGAAATCCGCTGCAGCTCCAGCAGATCCCCAGCCGCAGCCGCCCGCCGAGTCAGCAACTCCCCCGCCCGCTCGGACCCCTCGTCCAGCAACTCACTCAACTCGCCGACATCTCCCCGCCCGTCCGCCAACTCCGCGAGCCGGTCCAACGCTTTCTCGTTCCCCTCGTCGGCCAACACCCGCAACGTCTCCCGCTCGCTCTCGGTCATGCCGCCGATTGTCCTCTCTCAACGCTCCGGCGACCCCCACAGCGGCGTACCAGCTTGTATCGTCAGTCCCTGCGCGAACACCCCAGCCCGGGTGGCGGAACGGCAGACGCAGCGAGCTTAAACCTCGCGACCGAAAGGTGTACGGGTTCGAATCCCGTCCCGGGCACTCGCCGGCCGACCCACGCGTGCTCCGTGCGCGCTTCCTTCGTCGCTCCGCTCCTCAGCGCGCGCACTACGCCCGCTCCCACCCACCCCCGGCTTGGCGCCGTACCTTCTAGTTGCCGGCTGTCGCCGGCAATCTGCGGGCTGCCGCCCGCGGTTCCGGGCTACCGCCCGGGTGCGCGCTGCCGCGCGATCGACCGCTCCAGCCCCTCAGCGGCTCGAAACTGAACCGAGGGCGGCGCGGGTGGAGCCCGGACCGCTGCACGATTCCTCGCTCGATCCAGCCAACGTCGGGGCGCCGGACCTCACGCCCGGGACTCGGTCCGGCTCCAGCCACGTCGCGACCACATCGACGGCTTCGGCTGCCGGTCACCCCTATCCGCGGCCGTTCTGACCGTAGGCTCCCGTATCGCGGAAGGACTGCCGTCGGAGGCCTTGCGGCCAAGGTTTGCTGCACGGCTGCACCGCTCATCGCACCGGCCGCACCACTGGGTCGAATTCCAACTTCTCGAGGTCGAGGTCCACGACCTGTTCATACAGTTGCTCGGTCACCATGAACAGGGCGACCACAACTCGGCCGTTTGGGGTGTCAAGTGCCACACCCGAGATGGAGTTCGCCCTGTCGTTCTGCAGGGCGCCCACCCGCTCAGCCAGTCGCTGGCCCTCGGCGATACTGAGCACACCTCGTGTGACGCACAGGTTGCCTTCGTAGACCGCCTCGAGTTCCCGCTGCGTGGAATCCACTTCACCGGACACCACCGGAACCACCATGACCGAGACGTTTCCACTCGATCTCGTGACCGGGTAACCGGCACGGATGTCGGCGAATCGCTCCGGTCGCGCTCTGACGTAGCTCGCGAGAGCGTTGCGCGCCCGAACTGTGTTTCCGTCGTCGGCCTTCCATCCGCCTGCGGGGGCGGGGCACGGTACGCCGTCTGGGCTCGGTGTTGCCTGTTTGGGCGCCGCTTGCTCGGTCACATCGATCGATCGGCCATGCCAGGCGCCTCGCAGAGTTGCCCAGCCCGCCCGCGTTCCGTCAACAGTCACTGGGGAGCTGAGCCGGTCAAGGTCGACGCCCGTCAACGTGACCGCGAGCGCCGCTGGGCACGTCGGTGCTGGAGGCTTTACTGGTGAGGGGGTCCGGCGAGGCCGGAGTACCGGTACCTCAGGATCGTCCAGGCTGGCAAAGGGCGGACAGAACACGACTGGGTCGCCAGGCGCGGCGATCACCTGACCTGTCACCTCGACGGCATCGCCATCGCGGACGATCAGATCGCTGACCGGAGACTGCGGAGCCCAACGCTCCCCGATCGGAGGAACGGTTGACCCGTCGCCGCATCCGGAAACGACCGCAGCGATCACAACGCCAACGGCCACGGCAGAAAGCCTCGGTCCACGTCGGTGCATGAGATTCACCCCCATTGTCAGGACGCCGCGCGCCGCTTGGCGTTGCACGCGATGTCGGTATGCCGCCTGACGAGGGAAAGATGCGATTTTCGATGTCGGGTCCAGCAAACTGGCGGTGACGAGATAGGCGATCGGACCCTGGCAACGCCCATAGCATGGAAAGGTCAGATCTGATCGCTATGCGGCCGCTCCGCAGAGCCGCACGCGGTTGCACCCGACATCGCCGGTGCACCGGCGTCCAAGCTGCGCCCCGAGGAGTCGAGGAACGATGGCTGACACCCGATACCTGGTCGCGGCGGCGTCCATCGTGCTTCATCCGCGCCAACTGCTCGCCCCGGAGGAGATCCCGGGGGTCCGTGTTCCTCCTGAGACCGAGTGGCTGGTCAGGGAGATTCATCTGACCAGAGGGATGCCGCTGCCGCCCAACGTGAACCCGGTGGACGTGGCGCAGCTCCTGGAGGCTGGACTTGTGAAGGCGATCCGGCCTGGCAGTGAGCAGAGCCTTGGAGATGCTCTTCTCGCCTGGGCCGACAGGAACGCTCACCTGACCGGCCGGATCAAAGAGCTCGCTCTGGCGGAGTCTGAGGATGCGGATCGGGCCGGCAGCCGTCGGGAAGCAGCTCTCACCGCGGTCATCGAGGCGACGGGTGTGGCCGAGTCCGCTCGCGCCGATGTCGTACGGGCTTACCGACGTCTGCACCTGGAGGTGCCGCCGGGCTTCGAAGTCGGTCCATCCGACTGACGGATCAGATTCGCCCGCGATCGCCTGCTTCGGTGGCCTCTTCGGGCTGTCAGACTCACGCCATGGACGACCAGCGGCCGGACGATTCCGGGGTATCAACTGCCGGCCACCGGGCGGGGAGCCCGGGGGTTGTGCGTCGCCTTTTCGACATCGACACGTACGTATCCCCGTGGAGCAGGGCCGGTTGGCGCTGGGTGGTCGCTCGGCTGGTTCTGTTCGTGGTGGGCAGCGAGCTCGGCTCGCTTCTGTGGCGGATCGTCGATCCGACCGGTGACCGCTCGTTCCTGGAGCGCTTGGTCACCAACGTCTACATCTGGGCTTGCGTCGTCGTCACCGCCTCGTACGCGCTCCAGGAAAGACGAGCACGGCGTCGGGCTGCTGTGAACGAGTGACGTGTCGAGGTCAGAGGTACCTCGCGCGGTGTTCGGCGAACCGCCCGGGCCGCTTCAGGTAACAGGTCTGGTTTCGAGGCTGTCGAGGTCCCGTACGGCGTAGCGGTGGTGCTCCCATTCCTCCTCGAGGATGACGTGCAGGCAGGACAGCGTGGTCTCCGGGTACTGCGGGGACCACGGGTTCTTGCGTGGGACGGCGAGGGCCTCCGGGGTGACCGTGGACAGGAAGTCTCGGACCATCGCGACCCGACCCTCCCGGGCTGCCAGGATTTCGGCGTACGGCGGAGTGCCTGCAACGAAGAGCGAGAGGTCGAGGCCGTCTTCCTCGGCGCTCGGGTTGGCCAGGCCGAGGGGGTGGTAGGGCTGGTCGAGGCCGAGGACGGCTCGGCCGAGCCAAGTGTCGGTGGCCATGACGAGGTGGCGCAGGGTTTGGGCGAACGACCACTCGCCGTCGACCGAGGCGTCGACGGTGCCGGGCGGCAGTGCGGCCGCGCGGGCGAGAGTGGCGGACCAGGTGCGCTCGAGGGCGGCCCAGGCGTCGCGCAGACCCTCGGGAGACTGCGCACGGCGGAGTTCGCGGCCGGGGAAGCGGCGGTCGAGCTCGGCTTCGACGTACGGGGTGACGTCGACGCCGTTGACGCTGAGGGAGGACAGCCAGGGCGTGTCGATGTCGAGGCCGCGTGCCTCGACCCCGCGCATCACCGCGCCGGACAGGTCGGCTTCGACGAACCGGGCGCCTCGCAGGTCGACGCTGACGAACCGGGCGTCCCGAAGATTCGTCCGGGCGAACTGCGCGCCCTGCAGGTCGTCGGACCGAGAGAAAGTCGCCATGCCGCATCCTGTCCCGGACGGGCGGCTCAGAGGTAGACCTTGCGCGGATACACCGCATGGGCGCCGGCGACTCGGTCCAGGAACAGCAACCCGTTGCAGTGGTCGATCTCGTGCTGGACCGCACGAGCCTCGAAGGCGTCCGTGCTCAACGTGATCTCGTCCGTGGTGCCAGGGAGTACGCCGGTGACCGAGAGGCGCGTCGGGCGTTTGACGTCGCCGGTCAGGTCGGGCACGGACATGCAGCCCTCGCGGGACTTCTCCTGGCGGCTGGATTCGACGACGACCGCGTTGCAGAGGACGAAGACGCCGTGGCAGGTGCGGGTCTTGGGGTGACCGGTGACGTCGAGAGCGAACATCTGAGCCGCGACGCCGACCTGGGGAGCGGCGAGGCCGACGCAGCCGGGTGAGACTCGCATGGTGGCGACGAGGTCGGCGGCGAGGGCGAGCATGACCGGGTCGAGGGGATCGACGGTGGCGCCCTCGGTGGCCAGGACCGGATGCGGCGCTCGGACGACCTCCAGTACGTCGCCGGCCAGGCCGAGCTGGGCCGGGCTCCAGGCGGCCAGTGCCTGGTTGAGATGACCGATGTCGGTCACAGATCGTCGCTCTCGGTGGGGCGCAGGCTGACCCCCACGCCCAGTTCCTCGGCGGTGATCTCCAGCGCGCGCATCAGCATCGGGAGCTCGGCGGACGGCGGGAGCTCGACCTCGGCGGTCATCACGTACAGCTCACCGCTCAACCGGGTGGTCAGATCGGTGACGGTCCCGCCGGCGGTGGCGATCATCCGTGTGACGGCCGAGACGATGCCCGGCCGGTCGGCGCCGTGCACGCTCAGGATGTACGGCGCACCGAGTGGCGCGTGCGCGGTCTCCGGGCCCATCTCGCGCACTGTGATGACCAGCTCGCCCCGCAACGGCTCGAGCGCCTCCTTGACGGGACCGAACGGCCCGGTGCAGACGATCATCATCGCGAAGTGGCCGCGCAGCAGCGTCATCGTGGAGTCCTCGAGGTTGACTCCGACCTGGGCGAGGGCCTCGGTGACGTCGGCGATGATGCCGGGGCGGTCGGGACCGATGACGGTGACGGCGAGCTGGCTCATGCGGGCACCGTACCCAACCGAAAGTCTCGACCTGCGCCGACTTCGGTATCCGGACCGCCCGAACACCCCGTACGGCGCCGGCCGGCTCGCTATCGTCGGCCCCGTGGACCAGTCGCTCAGTCGCAAGCGCAGCGCCCGCGACTGGGTCGTCGACTCGGTCGCGTTCCTGCTCGCGGCGCTGGTCGGCCTGATCCTGTACGACCAGAACGACCAGGACGCGATCCCGCAGTGGCTCTTCGCAGCGGACTTCGTGACCGGCATCGCGCTGTGTCTGTCGTTGTGGTTCCGCCGCCGGTGGCCGGTCCAGCTCGCGGTGATCGCGGCGTTCGCCACGGTGTACTCCGAGACCGGCGGCGTCGCCGCGCTGATTCTCACAATGACCGTGGCCGTGCACTTCCCGTTCCGGGTCACGATGATGATCGCCGGCCTCAACGTGCTCAGCGTCGCGGCGTACTCGATCGTCCGCGAGACCGAGGACCCGGCCGTCGCGGTGCTGATCGCCGCCGTGCCCCTGTACGTCGGCACCGTCGGCTGGGGCCTCTACGTCCGGTCGCGCCGGACTTTGCTGCAAACCCTGCGCGAGCGCGCCGAACGCGCCGAGCTGGTCGCCCGGCTCGAAGCCGAGCAGGGCCAGCTGCGGGCTCGCGAGGAGATCGCCCGCGAGATGCACGACGTGCTCGGGCACCGGTTGTCCCTGCTCAGCGTGCACGCCGGCGCGCTGGCCTACCGCCCGGACGCGTCGACCGAGGAGATCGCGGGCGCCGCGGAGATCATCCGGTCGAGCGCGCACCAGGCGCTGCAGGACCTGCGCGAAGTGATCGGCGTACTGCGGGCGCCGGTCGGCGAGCTGCCCCAACCGGCCTTCGGCGACCTCCCGGTCCTCGTCGAGGGGGCCCAGCGGGCCGGCGTACCGGTGGAGCTGGAGCTGGATGCGCCGGGGGCGTTGCCGGAGCACGTCGGGCGTACGGCGTACCGGATCGTGCAGGAGGGGCTGACCAACGCGATGAAGCACGCGCCGGGTGAGCCGGTCAGCATTCGGGTGGTCGGTGCCCCGGGCAACGGTCTGATCGTTGACGTGAGCAACCCGGCGCCGAAGGGCAAGCCGGGCGATCGCGGGCAGGGCCTGAAAGGATTGGCCGAGCGCGCGGCGCTGGTCGAGGGACGGCTCGAGCACGGGAAGACTCCGGAGGGCGACTTCCGGCTCTCCGCCTGGCTACCGTGGCCCGCATGAGACAGGCCGTCGACGACAGGGCAGCAGCGAAACGAGGACGTGTATGACCATCCGGGTAGTGATCGTCGACGACGACCCGTTGCTGCGGGCCGGGCTGAAGCTGATGCTGGGTGGCGCGCCCGACATCCGCGTCGTCGCCGAGGCCGACGACGGAGCCGGCGTCCAGGCGCTGATCGACCGTGAGTCGCCCGACGTCGTGCTGATGGACATCCGGATGCCCGGGATCGACGGTCTGACCGCGACCGAGTCGGTACGGTCCCGGCCGGGAGCGCCGGAGATCGTCATCCTGACCACTTTCGACGCCGACGACCACGTACTGCGCGCGTTGCGGGCAGGGGCGGCCGGGTTCGTGCTCAAGGACACTCCCCCGGCCGAGATCGTCGAGTCGGTCCGCCGGGTCGCGAACGGCCAGCCGGTGCTGTCGCCCGCGGTGACCAAGCGCCTGATCAGCCGGGTCGCGTCGTCCGGCCAGGACCTGCGCAAGAACCGCGCGGCCACCCGGCTGGCGGAACTGAACGACCGCGAACGGGACATCGCCGTCGCGGTCGGCGAGGGCAAGTCGAACGCCGAGATCAGCGCGACGCTCTACCTCAGCATCCCGACCGTGAAGACGCACGTGTCGCGCATCCTGACCAAGCTCGACCTGAACAACCGGGTGCAGATCGCCCTGCTGGTGCACGACGCCGGACTCCTGGACGACAGCCGCTGATCACCCGCCGGTCACCCGTTCGGCTTAGTCTGAGGGAGTCCGTCCGCCCTCGGAAGGTTGCCCCATGCGCCGAGTCGTTGCCGCCGTCACCGGTCTGGCCCTGCTCCTACCCGCTCTTCCGGCCCAGGCCCGGCCGCCCGCCGAGGCGCCGCCACCACCCACTGGGTCGTCGCAGCCCACCGGCCCTCGGCTCGACCCCGCCGCTTCCGTCGACCCACTGATCGGATCCGCCCGCGACGGCAACACCTGGCCCGGCGCCGTCCGCCCGTTCGGGATGATCTCCTGGAGCCCGACCAGCACCCGCGGCGACCAGACCAGCACCGGTGCCGCCAACGGCTACCAGTACGACGTGACGCGCGTCCGCGGCTTCAGCCTCACCCACGTCAACGGCGCCGGCTGCAACCCGGGCGCGGCCGGCGACATCCCGATCCTCCCGTACGCCGGTCCGGTGGACTCCTCGCCGACGGCCGACACCAAGGACGCCAAGTACGCGAGCAACTTCAGCCACGCCAACGAGACGGCCAAGCCCGGCCGCTACACGGTCACGCTGGACAACGGCGTACGAACCGATCTCGCCGTGACGACCCGCGCCGGTGTCGGCGAGTTCGCCTTCCCGCAGGAGCAGGCGAATCTGCTGTTCCGCACCTCGAACTCGCTGAACGGCAGTGAAGACGCCGAGATCACCATCGACGCGAAGCGCCGCAAGGTCACCGGTTCGGTGCTCACCGGCGCGTTCTGCGGCCGCCGCGCGAACGGCGGGATCAACAACCGCAAGACCTACTACCGGCTCTACTTCACCGCCTCCTTCGACCAGCCGATCGTTGCCAACGGCACCTGGAAGGACGCCACCCTCACCCCGGGCAGCACCCACACCACCGGCGGCGAGGGCTACGCGACCGGTGCCGACCGGGCCGGCAAGGGCTCCGGCGGCTACGTCACCTTCGCGCCCGGCGCCAAGGTCCGGATGCGGATCGGCATCTCGTACGTCAGTCTGGCCGGTGCCGAGCGCAACCTCGCGACTGAGCTCCAACCGCGGGCGACGGTCGACCGGGTCGCCGCCGACGGCTACCGGCAATGGAGCAAGGAACTCCAGGACATCAAGATCACCGGTGGCACCGACGACCAGCGGACCACCTTCTACACCGCGCTCTACCACGCGTACCTGCAGCCGAACATCTTCAACGACGTCGACGGCCGGTACCTGGGCAGCGACCAGAAGATCCATCGGCTCGGCCGCGGCCAGCGCGCGCAGTACGGGACCTTTTCCGGCTGGGATCAGTACCGCGCGCACATCCAGCTGCTCGCGCTGCTGAAGCCCGAGATCGCCGGCGACTTCGCGCAGTCGCTGTACCAGTTCGCCCAGCAGAACAACGGGATCTGGGACCGCTGGCTGCACAACAACGGCCCGACCCATGTGATGACCGGCGACCCGGCCGCACCGACGCTGGCCACCTTCGCCGCGATGGGCGTGCGCAACTTCGACGTCCGCGGCGCCTACGAGTCGCTGTTGCGCCAGGCAACCGTTCAGAACCTTGAGGCCGAGAACGACGGCGGTTGCCCCGGGCAATGCACCGGGCAACGACCCGCGCTGAACACGTACCTGGCCAAGCACTACGCGCCGCAGGACGCCTGCCACTGCTGGGGCGGCGCCGCCGAGACGCTGGAGAACTCGCTCGCCGACTTCTCCCTCGGCCAGTGGGCGCAGCGCCTCGGCCGGGACGCGACCGCGCTGAACGACCGCGGCACGTGGTGGAAGAACACCTTCGACCCGGCGGTCGGCTACCAGCGAGCGCGGCTGGCCGACGGGACGTGGCAGCCCGGCTTCACCCCGTCGACGGATGTCGGCTTCGCGCAGGGCTCCAGCGCGACGTACACGTGGATGGTCCCGCAGGACGTGTCCGGGCTGGCCGCCGCGATGAACGGCCAGGCGATCCCGCGGCTCGACGCGTTCTTCCACGACGAGCAGGGCAACTGGGCGGTCAAGGGCGGCAGCCCGCTGCGCTACGACCCGACGAACGAGCCCGGCCTGCACACCCCGTGGCTCTACAACGGGCTCGGCCAGGCGTGGAAGACGCAGGCGACGACGCGCGAGATCGTCGACACCGTGTACGGCGTGGGCCCGGCCGGACTGCCTGGCAACGACGACCTCGGCACGCTGTCGGCCTGGTACGTGTTCGCCTCGATCGGCCTGTTCCCGCAGACGCCGGGCCGGGCCGAGCTGCTGGTAGGCAGCCCGCTGTTCCCGAAGGTGGAGCTCCGGCGCAGCAACGGCGTACGGCTGACGATCGAGGCACCGCGGACGTCCGACACCAACCAGTACGTCGAGTCGCTGGCCCTGAACGGCAAGAACCGGACCGAGTCGTGGCTGCCGGAGTCCTTCGTCACCCACGGCGGCCGGATCACGGTCCGGATGGGAGCGGCCCCGACCAGCTGGGGAACCGCTCCCGTCGACCACTAGCTTGCTTGCGTCCGAAGAAAGGTGCGGTATAGCGCACCTTTCTTCGGACGCTGACCGTCGGCGAGGTGGGTCAGGACTTGGTCGCCCGGCGGAACTCCTCGTTCGGCATTTGCAGACTGCCGAGGCTGGTGACCTCACGGCGGAAGAACAGCGCCAGCGTCCAGTCCAGGATGACCCGGGCCTTGCGGTTGAAGGTGGGGACCCGGGACACGTGGTAGGTCCGGTGCAGGAACCAGGCCGGCCAGCCCTTCACCTTCACGCCGTACAGCTGGGCGACACCCTTGTGCAGGCCGAGGCTGGCCACCGACCCGACGTACTTGTGCTCGTAGTCCTGCGGCTCCTTGCCGTCCACCACGCGCAGGATGTTCGCGGCCAGCCGGCGCGCCTGCCGGACGGCGTGCTGCGCGTTCGGCGCGCAGTACGCGCCGGTGTCCGACGTCAGGTCCGGTACGGCGGCGTTGTCGCCGGCCGACCAGGCGTCGTCCAAGCCCTCGATCCGCAGGTTCGGCAGGCACTTGATCCGGCCCCGCTCGTCCAGCGGGAAGTCGGTCCGGGCCAGCGCCGGGTTGGCCTTCACGCCCGCCGTCCACACGATCGTGTCGGCGTCGAACTCCTCGCCGTCACTGAGCACCACGCGGCCCTTCTCGCAGGACTCCAGCCGGGTCTCCAGCTTGACGTCCATGTTGCGCTTGCGCAGCTGCTCGACTGTGTACTGCCCGAGCTCCGGGCCGACCTCGGGCAGGATCCGGTTGGTCGCCTCGACCAGCACCCAGCGCATGTCCTCGGGCTGGATGTTGTCGTAGTAGCGGGTGGCGTAGCGGGCCATGTCCTCCAGCTCCGCGAACGCCTCGACCCCGGCGTACCCACCGCCGACGAAGACGAAGGTCAGCGCGGCCTTGCGCAGCGCCGGGTCGGGCTGGGAGGCGGCCACGTCGAGCCGGTCCAGCACCTTGTTGCGCAGCGCGATCGCCTCTTCGACGTTCTTGAACCCGGTGGCCTCCTCGGCCAGGCCGGGGATCGGCAGCGTGCGCGCGATCGAGCCGAGCGCGACCACGATCTGGTCGTAGGCCAGCTCGTAGTCCGGGCCCTCCTCGGGCATCACCTTGGCGACCTTGTGCGCGTGGTCGATGCTCGTCACCCGCCCGGTCACCACCCGGCAACCCTTGAGCGTCTTGCGCAGCGGCACCACGACGTGCCGCGGCTCGACCGAGCCGGCCGCCGCTTCGGGCAGGAACGGCTGGTACGTCATCACCGAGCGGGGGTCGACCACGGTGACCCGGATCTTGCCCCGGCGGGCGGCCTTACGCAGGCCGTACGCGGTGTACATCCCGACGTAACCGCCTCCGACGACAAGGATGTGCGGTACCTGGGCTGTCATGCGGCTCACTCTCCCTGAGTGCGAATCCGACTTCATGTCCCCTTCAGGTTACGGGCTCGTGAAAACTTTCACAAACCCCCGGACGGGTGATCTCGCCCACCGGGATCTCACTCCTGAGAGGGAGCTCATGGGCTTATTGTGCGGCCTGCAGTCCACCCAGCACCTTCGCCCGCGCCAGGAGCTCGTCCTGCATCTGCTCGGTCATCCGGCCGGTGAACGTGTTCTGCTGACTGGGGTGGAAGCTGCCGATCACGGTGACCTCACCACCGGGCACCGGTACGACGTACTCGAGGCCGTGGCCGAACTTCGCGCGCGGCTTCGGCACGGTCCCGCCGAGACCCTGCAACGCGTTCATCAGCACGTCGAAGCCGAACTTGCCCAGGCAGACGATCGCGCGGGTGGTCGGCAGGACCAGTTCGAGCTCACGGCGGAACCAGGGGTTGCAGGTGTCGCGCTCGATCGGGGTCGGCTTGTTCGCCGGCGGGGCGCACCGGACGGCGGCGATCATCCGGGTGCCGTACAGCTGCAGGCCGTCACCGGCGTGCACGCTGGTCGGCTGATTGGCCAGGCCGACCCGGTACAGCGAGGCGAACAACCAGTCCCCCGACCGGTCGCCGGTGAACACCCGGCCGGTCCTGTTCCCGCCGTTCGCCGCCGGCGCGAGTCCCGCGATCACGATCCGCGGCTCGGATGATCCCCAACCGGCGATCGGGCGGCCCCAGTACGGCTGGTCCGCGAAGGATTTCCGCTTGATCCGCGCAACGTCCTCGCGCCACTCCACCAGCCGAGGACACGCACTACAGACGGACACCCTGGCCCCGAGTTCAGCCAGGCTGTCCGTCTGCGCGAGCTGCAGAACCTCCGCGGGATCATGCGCCACCGGCGTACGCCGTACTGCCGGATCCTCGGGCCAACCGGTCCCCGGCGGCACCGGACTGTCGAACAGTTCCCCGGTCAGCGGATGCGGAAGCTTCATCTCCTCAGACTAGTGAAGTCACTTTCGTGGGTGGTCGGTCGTGCACCAGACCTCCGCGTCGGCGATGAACGCGCTGGACATCGGCGCGGTGGCGTCCACCGTTACCTCACCCGCGAGGCGAGTGCCGCCGACCGAGATGGCTCCGTGCCGGCACGGGATCCAGACGGTGGACAGGATGTTCGGGGTGCCGCCGAGGTCGTACTCGTCGTTGCGGGTGAGGAAGCGGTCGATCGGGGCGGTGATTTCCACGGTGACGTCGGCGGCGGAGGCTCGGAGTCCTTCGGACAGGTCGAGGTCGAACTCGACCGGGGCGACCGCCAGCTCCGGCTCGGACCAGCCGATGCCGGCGCTGACGGACTTCAGATGGCGGTTGAACTCCGCGCCGAGCCAGGTGCTGAGGGTGGCGTCCGGGCCGATGATGCGGATTCGGTCGGGCGTCCCGAGCACCAGCGCGCGCCCGCTGCCCCGCAGCGACCAGTCCACCCGCCAGACCGAGGCGTACGCCGTGGCCCGGCCGTCGTCGTACAGGGTGACGCAGGGGTTCGCGCCCATGAGTCTGAGGGTCATTCGCCTACTTAACCAGGTCCCCCAGCAGGGGATCCGGAGCTACGGGCCGGATGCGACGGGCGGTGGGGATGGCCAGCGCCAGCAGGACGGCGACGGCGGAGAAGGCGGACAGGAGGATGAAGGTGTCGGTGAAGCCGGCTTCGGCGGGCAGGCCCGAGGGCTGCAGGTGGCCGGTGATGATCGAGCTGGCGACCGCCGTGCCGATCGAGCCGCCGATGGTGCGGATGTTGGCGTTCATGCCGGTGGCGGCGCCGGTTTGTTCGCGGGGGACGTTCTGGACGATGAGGCTGGTCATGGAGGCGTAGGCGAGGCCCAGGCCGAGGCCGAAGATGGCGGTGGACAGGCCGACCTGCCACGGGGCGTCATGGAACGAAGCGAAGAGCACTGAAGCGACCAGGCTCATGGCTGAGCCCCAGATGACCTGGGATTTGACGCTGAAGCGGGGAGCCATCGGGCCGCTGAGAGAGCCGGCGACGGCCATTGTGACGAGCATCGGGAGCATCAGGAGACCCGCCTGGGTGACGGTCGAGCCGAACCCGAAGCCTGCTGCTTCAGGGATCTGCATGAACTGCGGGACGAACGCGTAGACCGCGAACATCGCGGCGCCGAAGAGCAGGGCGACCAGGTTCGTGGTCCAGACCGCAGGGATGCGCATCATGCGCATGTCGATCAGTGGGTTGCGCGAGCGGAGCTCGACGACGATCCATGAACCGGCGAGGACGACGGCCGCGGCGAAGAGGCCGATGGTCCGCGGCGAGGCCCAGCCCCAGGACCGGCCCATGCTCAGCGGCAGCAGCAACGCGATCAGCCAGCCGGACAGCAGCGCGGCGGCGAGCCAGTCGATCCGGCCGGGGACCTTGTTCGGCGACTCCGGCACGAAACGCCAGACCATCACCGCGGCGATCGACACGATGATCAGCGGGATCCAGAACAGCCAGCGCCAGCCCAGCGCCTCGACGATCGGCCCGGCCAGTACGATCCCCAGCCCACCGCCCGCGGCGATGACGGCCGAGACGACACCGACCACCGACGGCACCCGCTCAGCAGGGAACTCGTCGCGGATGATGCCGAACGACAGCGGGAACACCGCGCCGCCGACCCCCTGCAGCACCCGAGCAGCGATCAGTACGCCGATGTTCGGCGCGAGGGCGGCGAGCAGACACCCGGCCGCCAGCGCGACCAGGCCGATCAGCAAGGTCCGCTCCTTGCCGACCATGTCGCCGATCCGGCCGAGCAGCGGAGTCGCGACCGAGACCGAGAGCAACAGGGCCGTGAACACCCAGGTGACCGTGCTCGCGGTGGTGTGCAGATCACGCTGCATGACGGGCAGCGCCGGGGTCACCAGCGACTGCAGCATCGAGAACGCGGCCACGACGCTCGCCAGCACCGCCAGCGTCAGCCGTGGGGACGTCGTCTTCCGATGGTAAAGTTGAGGCATGCCTCAACTATAACGGAGGCACCCCTCCGGTATCTAGTGGAATAGGGTGATCGAGGTGACCGACTCTGCCCGCAGTGGGCTGGCCGCCGCGGTGAAGCGCCCCCAGCGCGCCGACGCGCGCCGCAACTTCGACGCCCTGCTGGTCGCCGCCCGCCAAGCCTTCGGCGAACACGGCACCGACGCGTCCCTGGAGGAGATCGCCCGCCGGGCCGGCGTCGGCATCGGCACGCTGTACCGCAACTTCCCCACCCGCCAGGACCTCTTCCACGCGGTCTACTTCGGCGAGGTCGAGGAGCTGTGCGCGGCCGCCGACGAAGCCGCCGCTCTCCCGCCGTGGCAGGCCCTCACCACCTGGCTCGAGGCCTTCGTCCGGTACGCCGCGACCAAGCGCGCCATCATCGAGGCCCTGAACCGGGACTCCGCGATGTTCGCCACCGCCCGCGAAGCCATGTACGCCGCCGGCACCCCGCTGTTCGAACGCGCCCAGGCCGCCGGGGAAGCCCGGTCCGACATCGCCTTCGACGACCTGCTCCGGATGATCAGCGGCCTCACCGCCGCCGGCTTCGTCGACGACGCCCAGCGCGAGCGCGTGCTGAAGATCGCGCTCGACGGCGTCCACACCTGAACAATCCGATAGCCCGTCACCGGCTCGCGATGGATGATCGGCGGGTGGACGGACAGGTGGCACAGAACCGGGTGGTCTGGGAGCAGGCGTCCCAGAAGCACGTGAACGAGTATGACGAGTTGCTGGCCGAGGCGAAGCGACGGGACTCCCTGACGGCGAGCGAACTGCGGCTGCTGGAGCTGGTGCTGCGCGACCGACCGGTCGTCGTACATCTGCAGAGCGGGCACGGGCTGGACGACGTGTCGCTGCTCGCGGCCGGCGCGCGGGTGGTGGTCGGCGTCGACTACAGCTTCACCGCGGCGTCAGCAGCACAGCGGCGGGCGCGCGAGCTCGACGTACCGGCGCACTACCTGGTGGCCGAGGTGCCCGGCGTACCGGTACGGCGGGAATCGGCTGATCTCGTCTACACCGGCAAGGGCGCGCTGATCTGGATGCGCGACCTCGACGCCTGGGCGCGGGGAGTCGCCGAGCTGCTGAAGCCCGGCGGGTACGTCTTCGTGCACGAAGCGCATCCGGCCGTTCCGCTGTGGAGCTGGGACGAGGACGAGCCAAGGATCCGCCCGGACCGCGGCTACTTCGCCGAGTCGCACGTCAACGACACCTTCCCCGGCAACGGCGCGCGGGAGTGGCAGTGGACGCTGGGCCAGATCGTCACCGCGGTGGTCGCGGCCGGGCTGGAGATCCGCGTCGTCGAGGAGTACGCGGAGCCGTTCTGGAAACCGCAGGACGGGTACGAAGCAGCCGCCTGGGCCGGGCGGCTGCCGAACTCGTTCGCGCTACTCGCGCGCAAGCCCGAGCGCTAGCGCCACGCCGTCGAGGATGTCGTGCTCGGAGACGACGACCTCGTCCCGCGTGAGGTTCAGGCGGTCGTAGACGCGCTGCAGGATGAGCGCGCCGGCGCCGATGACGTCGACCCGGCCGGGGTGGATCGCCGGTTGCACCATGCGCTGGACCTTGGTCGAGCCCATCAGCCAGGACGTCGTGTCCAGCAGCAGGGCACCCGGGATACGGGCGTGGTGGATGGCCTCCGGGTCGTACTCGGTGAGGTTCAGCGCCACGGCGGCGACGGTGGTGACCGTGCCGGCCACGCCGATCAGCGTGCGGGCCTGATCGAGCGGGACGGTGGTGGAGTCGAGCAGCGCGTCGACGTCTCTGGTCGCCGCGGCCATCTCGGCGATGGTCGCGGGATCGGACGCCAGGTGGCGCTCGGTCATCCGGACCGAGCCCATGTCGAGCGACTGGGCGGCGATCACGCCGGAGGTGTCGCCGAGGACCAGCTCGGTGGAGCCTCCGCCGATGTCGGCGACCAGGTACGGCCCGGGAACGTCGAGGTCGGCCAGGCCCGCGGTCGCGCCCTGGAAGCTGAGCGCGGCCTCCTCGTCGCCGGAGATGATGTCGGGTACGACGCCGAAACGGTCCTGGATGCCGCTGAAGAACTCGTCGCGGTTGCTGACGTCGCGCGCCGCCGAGGTGGCCACGAACCGGAGGCGCTCGACCCCCGCGGCCTGGACCAGCGCGGCGAACTCGTCGGACGCCGTGAACACGCGCTCCAGCGCCTCCGGGGCGAACGCACCGGTCTTGTCGACGCCCTGACCGAGCCGCACGATCACCATGCGGCGGTCCAGCTCGGTCAACTTGCCGTCGGCCACGTCGGCGATCAGCAGGCGCAGGGAGTTCGTGCCGCAGTCGACCGCCGCCACCCGAACGGCGCCGGCGGCCAGGTCGGGGAAGTCCACCTCCGGGGCGCGCCCCATCGCCTCGGCCGAGCCGATGACGTCGGGCTGGCCGGAGAGCTCCCCGGGGTCGACCGGCGAGGTCGGAGCACCGGAGGCGCTCGGAGCAGTCGAGGACGACGTGACAGCCGCTCCCCCGGCCATCTCCGCGGACTCCGGCACCTCGTCGGTCTCCGCTGACTCCAGAACCTCGTCCGTCTGCGCGGACTCCAGCGCTTCGTCGCTCTCCGGCACTTCGGCGCTCTCCTCTGCTCGCTCAGACACAAGGACCCCGGCGGCCCCAGTCCTCCAGGGACTTCAGCGCTTCGTCACCCAGCGGGTTCACCCCCGGTCCGGCGGCCAGCGAGTGGCCGACCAGGACATGGAGGCACTTCACGCGCGTGGGCATACCGCCCGCTGTGATGCCGTCGATCTCCTCGACGTGCTCGATCGACTCCCGATGCGCCAGGTAGGACTCGTGCGCCGCCCGGTACGACGCCGCCAGCTCCTCGTCCGTGCCCAGCCGCTCGGTCATCTCCTTCATCATGCCGCCGGCCTCGAGCGTGCCGATCGCCGAGGCCAGCCGCGGGCAGGTCACGTAGTACGTCGTCGGGAACGGCGTACCGTCCGGCAGTCGCGGCTCGGTCTCGACCACGTCGGGCAGGCCGCACGAGCAGCGGTGTGCGATCGAGCGGATGCCGCGCGCGGTCCGGCCGAGCTGGGCACTGACGGCGGCGGTGTCTTCGGGGGTGACGCTCAACGGGTGGCCTTCGGCGAGGGGGTCAGGATGGGCTTCGGGGTCGGCTTGGCGGCCGGTGGCTTCGCCGGTTCGGCCGGTTTGCCGGCGCCTTCGACGCTGCCCCACAGCTTGGTGTACCAGGTCGGCTTCTGCTCGTCGGCCTGCGCGTCCGCCGGACCGACCGGCTCCGGCGGGGCGCCGATCGGTTTGCCGTCCGCGCCGATCACCCGGTACCCGACCTCACCGGGCATCACCCAGCCGAGTCGCTGCCGGGCCTGGGCCCGGACGTAGGCGTCGTCGTCCCACCGGGCGATCTCGTCGTTCAGCTGATCGACGCGCTTCTCCCGATCGTGGATCTCCTGCTGCAGCGCGGTGATCTGCTGGTGCTGGTCGAACCACACCCGCAGGCTCTGCGCGTACGACACGATCAGCGCGCCGAGCACCAGCAGTACGACGGCGGCCCGGCCGGTCAGGTTGCGCGAGCCCCGCGTCCGTGGCGGCGGGGGCGTCGAGCCGCTGGTCCGGCGTTTGGGCTGGGGGGCGCCCCGCCGGACCGGTGGCCGCGCCTGGGTCCGGCTCGACGGACGCGAGCCGGGGCGGGCACCGGCATCCCGGCGGGGCGACATCAGGTCAGCCCTGGAACCGCGGGAAGGCCGAGCGGCCGGCGTACCGGGCCGCGTCGTCCAGCTCCTCCTCGATCCGGAGCAGCTGGTTGTACTTCGCGGTCCGGTCCGAGCGCGCCGGGGCGCCGGACTTGATCTGGCCGCAGTTGGTCGCGACGGCGAGGTCGGCGATCGTGGTGTCCTCGGTCTCGCCGGAGCGGTGCGACATCATGCAGGTGAAGCCGTTGCGGTGCGCCAGGTCGACGGCGTCCAGGGTCTCGCTGAGCGAGCCGATCTGGTTGACCTTGACCAGCAGCGAGTTCGCCGACTTCTCGGTGATGCCGCGTTGCAACCGCTCGACGTTGGTGACGAACAGGTCGTCGCCGACGATCTGGATCTTGTCGCCGAGCTGGGCGCTGAGGCTCTTCCAGCCCTCCCAGTCGTCCTCGTTCAGCGGGTCCTCGATCGACACGATCGGGTACGACGCGACCAGGTCGGCGTAGTAGGCGATCATCTCGTCGGCCGACTTCTTCCCGCCCTCGAAGGCGTACACGCCGTCGGTGTGGAACTCGCTCGCGGCCACGTCCATCGCCAGCGCGATGTCGGTGCCGAGCTTCAGGCCGGCCTTCTCGACCGCGACCGCGATCAGGTCGAGCGCCTCACGGTTGCTGGCCAGGTTCGGCGCGAAGCCGCCCTCGTCGCCCAGCCCGGTGGACAGGCCGCGCTCCTTCAGCACCGCCTTCAGCGCGTGGTAGACGCCGGCGCCCTGCATCACGGCCTCGGCGTAGGTCGCCGCGCCGATCGGGGCGATCATGAACTCCTGCACGTCGACGTTGCTGTCCGCGTGCGCGCCGCCGTTCAGGATGTTCATCATCGGGACCGGCAGCAGGTACGCGTTCGGGCCGCCGACGTAGCGGAACAGCGGCAGGCCGGCCGACTCGGCGGCGGCCTTGGCGACGGCCAGGCTGACGCCGAGGATCGCGTTGGCGCCGAGCTTGGACTTGTTCGGGGTGCCGTCCAGGTCGAGCAGGGCCTGGTCGATCAGCCGCTGCTCGTGGACGTCGTACCCGACGATCTCCTTGTCGATGTCCTCCAGGATGGCGGTGACGGCCTTGAGCACGCCCTTGCCGCCGTACCGGGACTTGTCGCCGTCGCGCAGCTCGACGGCCTCGAACTGCCCGGTGGACGCGCCGGACGGCACTGCGGCCCGGGCGACGGTGTCGTCGTCGAGCAGTACCTCGACCTCGACAGTGGGGTTCCCGCGCGAGTCGAGGATCTCGCGGGCGCCGACGGCCTCGATGGTGGCCACATCTACTCCCAAGTTTCGGATGACGGATCACCGCCGAGCCTAACGGTCAGACCAGCCGACAGGGTGGACCGCGTCACCTCCAACGATCCCATCCGGCCAACCGCTGCCCTGTCAGCAACACACCTTCGACTCCTCCCCCCACGCGCGCTCCGCAGCCGCTGGCGCCGGCGGGTGGCGGGCTCGGCGCCCACGAGTGCGCGCTGTCGCGCGGTGACCGCGCTGTGGTTGGGGTCGGCGCCACGGCGCAGGCGGCTTCGCCTGGTTGTAGGGGCCTACCGACTAACCGGTTGCAACCTGGACCGCGCTCAGGAGGTTCGGCAGGCTCTCCGGGTGGGCCATCTTCAACTCCGCGAGCTCACCGGGCCGGAACCAGCGAAGGTCGTCGTGCTCCTCCGGTGCGGCGTTGACAGGTTCCCCATCCCAGCACGTGACGAGGAACGCGTGCACGTCGAGGGTCGGGTCGCTGACTGTCATCGGGATGGGAACCGGATCGTGCACGTGGACCCCGAGTTCTTCGAGGCATTCCCGGCCGACGGCCTGGTGAGGCAACTCGTCCGCCTCGACATGCCCGCCGGCGGAGAAGCTCCAGGAGTCGGGATACCACCGACGCGCTGGATGACGATGCACCAGGAGCACGAGACCGTCGCGCACCAGTACAGCGACTGCGATTGCAATCCGGTCGACCATGACCGCACCTTAGGCGCGCAGGTGCTCTCCCGCCGCGCGAGCGCGCGGCGTACGGGCTCTTCGCGCCTGGAGCCTCAACGTCCAGCGCCGTCGGCGATCAACGCCCGTGCGGTGTCGAGGATCGTGGTCTCCGCGTCGCGTGGGGTCCAGGCGAGCTGGGTACGCGCCTTGCTGTTGTCGACGGTGCGGGTGATGCCCAGCTCGCCGACGATCATCGCCAGCTGGCGGTTGCGCAGCGCCATCAGCCGCACCACGACGTCGGGCAACTCGCGGGTCGGCACTTTGCGCGTCTGCTCCGGCAGTCCTGCGCGGAGGACGCGGGCGACGTCGCGGTACCAGTGGAACGTGCCGGATCCGTGGTAGCGCTCGCCGATCGAGGCCGGGTTCTCGAGCGCCAGCACGTGCAGGCGCGCCACGTCGCGCACGTCGACGATGTTCCAGCCCAGGTGGGGCAGGGCCGGGAGCGCCCTGTCGAGCAAGCGGCGGATCACGTCGATCGTGCCGGCTCGCTCGGGCGCGCCCACCGGTGGTCCCTGCATGAACGACGGCAGCACGGTCGTCAGGCGCAGTCCGAGCTCGCCGGCCAGCTCCCAGGCGAGCCGCTCGGCGTAGATCTTCGAGTCCGGATACATGTGCGCCGCCGTGCCCACCGGTTCGGACCACATCGTTTCGATGGCGACGCCGGCCGGGTCGTCGGGCCGCGCGGTCGCACCCGACGAGGTGAACACGACGCGCTGCACGCCGTTCCGCGCGGCGGCGGTGAGCACGCGCCGGGTGCCCTCGCGAGCTGAAGTGATCAGGTCGGTCCTTGTGTCGAACGGCATGGGCGAGGCGGTGTGGAGCACCGCGTCGGCGCCGGCGACGGCGTCGTCCCAGCCCGCGTCGGCGAGGAGGTCGGCGCGCACGAGCTCCAACGTTCCCGTTGCACTGCGGGCCACGATCGCGGCACGGGCGGGTTCGGCGCGCTCGAGGTCGCGCACGGTCGCCCGCACGCGGTAGCCGCGCTGCAGGAGCTCGACGATCACCCAGCCCGCGAGGTAGCCGGTCGCGCCGGTAACGACGACGGTTCCCCGCTTGGCATCGTGGGGCATTGATTCTCCAAACTCATTGAGTTAACTCACTGAGTTTTCAGGCTAGCATGAACGCGTGGGCACCAGTGCGAGCGAAGACAAGGCAGCGATCCTCGAGCTGATCGTCGGCCTCGCCGACAGCGCGCAGGCGACCATCGCCACGACCCTGCGCGAGTTCGACGCCCCGGCGTCGGTCGCGCTGCCGCTGCGGATACTCGCGTTGAGCGAGGAGCCCGTCACCCCCCGGGAGCTGGCGCGTCGCCTCGGCCGCGACCCGTCCACCGCCAGCCTCACCGCCGACAAGCTCGAAGCCGCCGGCCTCATCGCCCGGCGGCCGCATCCGGACGACGGCCGCAAGCGCGTCCTCGTGCTGACCGATCGCGGCCGGCAACTCTGGAGCGACATGCGCGACCGGCTGCACGAGTCCGCGGTGTTCGAGCGGCTCACGCGACCTGAACAACGTCAGCTGCTCGACCTTCTCACCCGGATGCGTGGGTAGGCCCTCAGCAGCGAGTCCGCCGCGCGCAACGCGGCTGGGTCCGTGCGCGGAGGCGCCATGAACGGCGAGACGGTGTCGCCGACTACTGCCACGTGGTGCGCCAACTCGAGCACATCGGGCCCGGTGCCCGCTCTCTACCAGCACATCGAACGACCTTGGGCAGATCCGACAACGCCACTCCGGACTCGTCGAACGGCGAGACCGGCCGCCTCGTCGCGGTCAGCCGCCCCACACGATGGCGTCCGGCGGCACGTGCCGCGTCAGGATCACGCCATTGGGCGCTTCGAACACGACCAAGCCGGTCGGGTCGATCCGCAGCAGCACGGCCGCGGTGAAGCGTTTGCCGACGCGGCTGTCCGCGCTCGGGGCCAGGTGGACGTGCGTACGACGGCCCGGTCGCAGCCCTTCCCGCCGGATCGCGGCGACCGCCGCCGGCGTCGTACCGTGCCAGAGCGGATGCTCGGGGTGCACCCGTACCCAACTGTTCTCCAGAGCTTCACGGGTGACCGGCATCCCCTCGAGCGAATGCCCTTGGCAGGCACGGATCCGCTCGCCGTCCACCTGTAGCCGGTTCTTGTCGTTGCGCTCGACGGCGCGATCCAGCGTGCCCCGGTCGATCCCGAGCTCGGTGAGCACGTCGTCGATCGAGGCCCACCCGTCGGCGGTCATCGCGAGTCCTCGCTGCCCCGCGCCATGGCGCAGCAGCCAGGACACGCGCTTACTGGTCCGGACGACGTCGTTCACGGCGTCCATTGTCGCTTCCCCCGAGGCCGCTCAGCACCTCAGCACGGCGGGCCGTTGGGTGGGGTCGAGGCGTACGGCGGCCGCGGCGAGTACGCGGGCGACGGATCGGCGTACGGCGTGAGGGCGGCGGGGTTCGCGTGGGGTGTGCGGGACGATCGGGGCATCCGGGAGCGCGGACCGGGACTGCCTGCGGGCGGCGTCGACGGCGGGTGAGATCGGCATGAACATCGAGATCACATCCTCGGGAAAGTCAGTTGTCGAGATAGGTGCGCAGGGCATCCAGGCGGCCGTCCCAGTCGCGGGCCAGCGCGGCGAGGAACTGCTGGGCGACCTGGATCGGAGCGGAGTCGAGCCGGTAGCGGATGCGGCGGCGCTCGCCCGGCTCCGCGGTCAGCAGGCCGGCTTCGGTGAGCAGGGCGAGGTGCTTGGCGATCGCCTGCCGGGTGATCGGCAGGCGCTCGGCGAGCTCGGTCGCGGTGGCGGGGCCGTTCGCGGCGAGCTCGGCGAGGATGCCGCGGCGGCTGGGGTCGGCGAGCGCGACAAAAACCTGTTCGGCGACCGCCTCGGCGTCAGGCGGCATCGAGGTACTCGACCAGCTCGGCGAGCTCACGCCCCCAGCCGTCGCTGTTTCCCCGGTACGCCGTGTCGTCGGCGAACTGGGCGAAGCCGGTCTCCACCACGGTGAGCCGGGTTCCGTCGCCGGCCGGCTCGAGGGTGAACTCGACGTACGTCCGGCGCTGGTCGCCCGGGCGGCCGTCGACCGGCCAGGTGAAGGCGAAGACCCGCGGCTCGTCGACGCGCTCCACGCGCAGCTCGACGCTGTTGTCGGGCCAGGTCAGCCGGCCGGCACCGCCCGGCCGCAGGTCGATCGAGGCCTGCTGGCCGAACCAGGTGCCGAGTCCTTCGGCGGTGGTGATGGCCGCCCAGACCTTCGCGGGCGGGTGGGCGAGGTCGAGAACACGTTCGATGCGATCAGGAACCATGGATAGCAACCTTTCAGTTGCTATCCAAAGTATGGCAACCAACCGGTTGCGTCAAGCGCGCGGCTACTCGGCGGCGCGTACCTGCTCGGCCAACTGCCGGACGGCGTTGCGCAGGGCCTGTTCGGGGTCGACGCCGGCGGACCGGGCCTGACGGACGAGATGGAGCAGAGCGGCGCCGACCTGCTCCTCGGCGAGCTCCCCCGCCGTGTCCGCCGGCGGCAGGACCTTCGCGGCGCGTGACAGGACCTTGTCGGCCAGCGCCAGCGCGGGCAGCGCGAGCGGAATTCCCTCGAGCACCGACGAGCGCTGCTTCTCGGCGGCCTTGATGGTCTCCCAGTTCGCCTCGACCGTGGCGACGTCGGTGGCGTCCACCGAGCCGAACACGTGCGGATGGCGGCGGATCAGCTTCTCGACGATGCCGCCGGCGACGTCGTCGATCGACCACGGGCCGTCGTCACCGTCGGGGTCCTCGACGGTCTCCTCGGCGATCCGCGCGTGGAAGACGACCTGGAGCAGCAGGTCGCCGAGCTCCTCGCGCAGGTGCTCGGAGTCGCCGGTGCCGATCGCCTCGAGGGTCTCGTAGGTCTCCTCGAGCAGGTACTTGGCCAGCGACTCGTGGGTCTGCTCCTGGTCCCACGGGCAGTTGCGCCGCAGCCGGTCCATCACCTGGACCAGGTCGATCAGCCGCGCCCCCGGTACGTCGTACGAGCCGTGCAGGATCTCCACCTCGTACGCCGGACGCGGCTCGCGCGCGAGGTGGTCGGCGACCAGCCGCAGCAGCGCCGGCTCGCCGTCCTCGCCCACCAGCCAGGCCACCGCCCGGCCTTCGGAAGCGGCCGAGACCAGCCAGCTCCACTGCTCGTCGGCGCCACCCTCGACCGATGTGACGACCAGTCCCGAGCCGACAACGGCCTGGACGGTCGGGCTCTCGACGCCGGCCGCGGCACCGATCACCTCGGCCCGCTCGAGCGCCTGCCAGGCCGCGCGGGTCAGCAGACCCGGCGCGACCCGCGGGCTGGTCAGGACGACCTTGATCATCAGGCGAGCGCTCAGCCCTGCGGCTGCTGGGGCTGCTGCTGCTGTTGCTGCTGCTCGGCCGCCTCGCGCTTGGCCTTGGCCTGCGCGGACTCCTCCGACAGCGAGCCGGACACCTTGCCGTCGATCCGGCCGTCGCTCCACTTGCCGAACCGCGGCGCGATGTCCACCTCGATGTTCTTCGAGGCGTCCCGCAGCGCGACCAGACCGGCCTGCTGGGCCTGCTGCACGTTCGGGTCGGTGATGCCGGTGCCGCCACCGAGCTTGATGGTGCCGATCGCCGCCTTGGCCACGTCGCGCAGGAACACGTTCGCGACCGGGTCGGCGACGAACTTCTCGTAGACCGCCTGGTCACCGACGACGGCCTTCATCGCGGGGGTGATCTCGGCGTCGGAGACGGTGATCGAGCGCTGGTCGGCGACCTGCGCGACGAGCGCGCTGTTGACCAGCTCGCTGAGCGTCGTCGCGGCCGTGAACGGCTGGCCGAGCGCCTTGCCGACCGCTTCCGAGGTCTGGTCCACGTCGCCCACGCTGATCTCGGTGCCGCCGACGACGGCGGCCGCGCCCGGGTGGGTCCCCGCGGCACACCCACCCAGCAGCAGGACCGACGCCAGCGCGGCACCCGCCACGTGTGCGAGTTTTCTGCTCAACGGACTCTCCTCCAGCTGAAACTTTTCGGTGTTGAACTCATTGGGCCGTGGCCCCCACGGGCTCGGCGATCACATCGTCGATCAGTCTGGTGCACCACTGCAGCAGCTCCTGGTCGCGCAGCGGCTGACCGGCGACCGGCCGGGTGGCAGGTCTCGGCACCAGGATCGTACGCAGTTGCGGCTTCACCAGACTCTTCGGGTACAGCCTGTTCAGCCGCAGCACCTTCGAGTCGGGCAGGTCGACCGGGCCGAACCGGATCAGATTGCCCTGCAGGGTGACGTCGTGCAGCCCCGCCGCCCGGGCGTGGTTGCGGAACGTGGCCACCTCGATCAGGTTCAGCACCGGCTGCGGGATGTCGCCGTACCGGTCGTGCAGTTCCTCGACCAGCTCGGCCACGCCGGCCTCGTCGCGGACCGCCGCGATCCGCTGGTACATCTCCAGCCGCAGCCGCTGCGAGGGCACGTAGTCGTGCGGCAGGTGCGCGTCGATCGGCAGCTCGATCTTGACCTCGGGCTCCTCGGCCTGGGTGTCGCCGCGGTACTCCGCGACCGCCTCGCCGACCAGCCGTACGTACAGGTCGAAACCGACGTCGGCGATGTGCCCGGACTGCTCGCCGCCGAGCAGGTTGCCGGCGCCGCGGATCTCCAGGTCCTTCATCGCCACCGCCATGCCGCCGCCCAGGTCCGCGTGCTGCGCGATCGTGGCCAGCCGGTCGTGCGCGGTCTCGGTGAGCGGCTTCTCCGGCGGGTAGAAGAAGTAGGCGTAGGCGCGTTCCCGGCCGCGGCCGACCCGGCCGCGCAGCTGGTGCAGCTGGGACAGGCCGAGCAGGTCGGCGCGCTCGACGATCATCGTGTTCGCGTTGGAGATGTCGATGCCGGACTCGACGATCGTCGTACAGACGATGACGTCGGACTGCTTCTCCCAAAAACCCTGGATGACCTGCTCGAGGTGGTGCTCGGGCATCTGCCCGTGCGCGACCGCGACCCGCGCCTCGGGGACCAGCTGACGGATCCGGGCGGCCGCCTTCTCGATCGTGTTCACCCGGTTGTGCACGACGAAGACCTGGCCCTCGCGCAGCAGCTCGCGCCGGATCGCGGCGGTCACCTGGCCTTCCTCGTACGCGCCGACGAAGGTCAGCACCGGGTGCCGTTCCTCCGGCGGGGTGGCGATGGTGGACATCTCCCGGATGCCGGTGATCGACATCTCCAGCGTGCGCGGGATCGGCGTCGCCGACATCGTCAGCACGTCGACCGCCGTCCGCAGCCGCTTCAGCTGCTCCTTGGCCTCGACACCGAACCGCTGCTCCTCGTCGACGATGACCAGCCCGAGGTCCTTGAACTGCACCTCGCCCGACAGCAGCCGGTGCGTACCGATCACCACGTCGACCGAGCCGTCGGCCAGCCCGTCCAGCGTGGCCTTGGCCTCCTTGTCGGTCTGGAACCGCGACAGTGGCGCGACGTTCACCGGGAACGCGGCGTAGCGCTCCGCGAAGGTCGCGTAGTGCTGCTGGACCAGCAACGTGGTCGGCACCAGTACGGCGACCTGCTTGCCGTCCTGGACCGCCTTGAACGCCGCCCGGACCGCGATCTCGGTCTTGCCGTAGCCGACGTCGCCGCAGACGATCCGGTCCATCGGGGTGACGCGTTCCATGTCGCGCTTCACGTCGTCGATGGTGGCCAGCTGGTCCGGCGTCTCGACGAACGGGAACGCGTCTTCCAGCTCGGCCTGCCACGGGGTGTCCTTGGCGAACGCGTGGCCCTTGGTCGCCTGGCGCGCGGCGTACAGCTTGATCAGCTCGCCGGCGATCTGGCGGACCGCCTTGCGGGCGCGGCCCTTGCGCTTGGCCCAGTCGCCGCCGCCCATCTTGTCCAGCGTGGGCTGCTCACCGCCGACGTACCGGGTGACCTGGTCGAGCTGGTCGGTCGGCACGTACAGCCGGTCGCCGGGCTGGCCGCGCTTGCTCGGCGCGAACTCGATCACGACGTACTCGCGGGTGGCCTTCTGCTGGCCGGTGCCGACGGTGCGCTGCATCATCTCGACGTACCGGCCGACGCCGTGCTGCTCGTGCACGACGAAGTCGCCGGGGCCGAGCTCCAGCGGGTCGATCGTCTTCTTCCGGCGGCTCGGCATCCGTTGCTGCGAACGGCGTTCGGCCGCCGAGCGCTGACCGGCCAGGTCGTTCTCGGTGAGCACCGCGAACTTGATGCCTTTAGCAACGAACCCGTGGTCGAGCGCGCCCTGGGAGATCAGTACGACGCCCGGCTCCGGGACACCGTCGATCGAGTCGACCGTCCGGGCCGGCAGTTCCGCCTCGGAGAACACCTCGGCCAGCCGCTGGGCCGGACCGTGGCCCTCGGTGACGCAGACGACCCGCCAGCCGTCGCGCAACCAGCCGCGGACGTCCTCGACGGCGGCGGCGGTCTCGCCCCGGTAAGCCTCGACCTCGTGCGCGGCGATCTGCCGGCTGCGGACCGCGCCGGCGTCGGTGTCGATGTCGAACGAGACCCGCGCGCCCATCGAGTCGCGCAGCTCGGGGCTGTCGGTCGGCGCGGAGACGAACGGCGACAGGCTCCACCAGGCCAGCCCGCGGTCCAGCGCGTGGGTCCGGACGTCGGCCAGCGACATGTACGCCGCGGCACCCAGGTCGATCGGCGCCTCGCCACCCCCGGCGGCCGCCGCCCAGGACGCCTCCAGGAACTCCTGACTGGTCGCGACCAGGTCGTGCGCGCGGGCGCGCACCCGCTCGGGGTCGCTGACCACGACGTGGGTGCCTTCCGGCATCAGGTCGACCAACAGCTCCATGTGGTCGACCAGGACGGGCGCGAGCGACTCCATGCCCTCGACCGCGTGTCCTTCGGCGAGCTTCTCGAACAGCTCGGCCAGCTCCGGGTGCTCCTTGGCCAGTACGGCGGCCCGCGCGCGCACCTCGTCGGTGAGCAGCAACTCGCGGCACGGCGGCGCCCACAGCCCGTGCTCGGCGATCTCCAGCGAGCGCTGGTCGGCGACCGCGAAGTACCGGATCTCCTCCACGTCGTCGCCGAAGAAGTCGACCCGCAGCGGGTGCTCCTCGGTCGGCGGGAACACGTCGATGATGCCGCCGCGGACCGCGAACTCGCCGCGTCGCTCGACCAGGTCGACCCGGTGGTACGCCGCGCCGGCGAGCCGGTTGATCACGTCGTCCAGCTCGACGGTGTCGCCGACGTGCAGCTGGACCGGTCGCAGGTCGGCCAGGCCGGCCACCTGCGGCTGCAGCACGGACCGCACCGGCGCGACCAGGATCTTGATCGGCCCGGTCGTCTCGTCCGTCGGGTCCGGGTGGACCAGACGCCGCAGTACGGCGAGGCGGCGGCCGACCGTGTCGGAGCGCGGCGACAGGCGCTCGTGCGGCAGCGTCTCCCAGGCCGGGTAGTAGGCGACCGTGCCGGGCTCGACCAGGCACTGCAGGGCCTCGGTCAGCTCCTCGGCCTCGCGGAACGTCGCGGTGACCGCGAGCACCGGGCGGTCGGCGCCGAGCCGCTGCGAGGCCAGCGCGGCCAGCAGCACCGGGCGGATCGGGCCGGGCGCGCTGAGGTCGAGGGTGGCGACGCCGTCGGTGCGCAGATCGCCGCGGGCGTCCTGGAGCGTCTCGGCGACCACCGGATCGGTGACGAGGGTGTCGACCAGGCCGGCCAGCTTCACGAGTTGTACTTCCCTTGGGTCACTTCGAGTCCGTCCGCCAGCAGCGACTCGATGGCGTCGGCGGTCCGGTCGAGCTCGAACGGCAGGTCCTTGCGCTCGGTGCTGGAGAACTCGTTCAGCACGAAGTCCGCCGGGTTCTGCCGGCCGGGCGGACGCCCGACTCCGAACCGCACTCGATGGTAGTCACCGGTGCCCACCGACTTGCGGATCGACCGCAGGCCGTTGTGCCCGTTGTCGCCGCCGCCGAACTTGAGCCGCAGGGCGGCGAAGTCGATGTCCAGCTCGTCGTGCACGGCGACCAGGTTGGCCGGCTCGACCTTGTAGAAGCGCAGCAGGCCGGCCACCGGACCACCCGACTCGTTCATGAACGAGCGCGGCTTGGCCAGGATCGTCCGGTAGCCGCTCAGGCGGGTCTCGATCACCTCGGCCTTGGCCTGCTTGTGCTGCTTCCAGCCACCGCCGACCCGGCCGGCCAGCTCGTCGACCACCATCTGGCCGACGTTGTGCCTGGTCTTGGCATAGGAAGGGCCGGGATTCCCCAGCCCGACGACCAACCACACGTCGTCCGCCACGGATCTCCCGGCCCTCTCCTGTTCGTTGCCTGTGTCGGCGAAATGCCTTACTCCGCCGAGGCGGCGACCGGCTCGTCGGTGCTCTCCGGCTCGGCCCGCTCGATGCCGGCCTCGGCCTCGGCCTCGGCCAGCTCGGCGTCCAGCTGCTCGGCGGTCGCGGCGGCGGTCACGTTGACGATCAGCGTGTCCGGCTCGACGGCCAGCGTGGTGCCGGCCGGCAGCTGCAGGTCGGAGGCGTGGATCTGGGCGCCGGCCTCGAGGCCCTCGACGGACACGACGACGCCGTCGGGGATGTGGGTCGCCTCGGCCTCGACCAGGACGCTGGCGTTCTCCAGCACGACCAGGGTCTCGCTGGCGGCGTCACCCTCGACGTGCACGGCGATGTCCACCTGGACCTTCTCGCCACGCTTCACGATCACCAGGTCGACGTGCTCGATGAAGCCCTTGATCGGGTCGCGCTGAACCTGCTTCGGCAGCGCCAGCAGGCTCTCGCTGCCCTCCACCTCGATCAGCATCAGGGCGTTGGCGGTCTTCAGGGCCAGCATGGTGTCGTGACCGGGCAGCGAGATGTGCACCGGGTCCGTGCCATGGCCGTAGAGGACGGCGGGAACCTTGTTGTCCCGGCGGATTCGGCGGGCAGCACCCTTGCCGAACTCCGTGCGCGACTCGGCTTGGATCTTGACCTCGGCCACGAGATGAACTCCCTCAAGCTTGTTGCGGTGATCTGTTGACTGGTGGTGAAACCGGTTGCCGCGGCCTCAGCGGGCACGTCTTGACTCCGGAGAAGGCGTCAGGCAACGAACCACCGCGTCGATCACGGAGCCGCGCCCGCCTAGCACTTCTCGGAGTAGAGCACTTTGACAAGCGCAGTCCGGGGGGCGTCCCTCGCCGAGGCAACCAAAACAGTCTACCCACCACCTGCCCCAGACCGGAAATCCGTTCGAGACCTTCCGGCGGCCGGCGCGCGGACGACGATTTTTCACCGTCACCCGGGCGGGAATCGATCGGCCTTACTGAAAATGATTGTCAAGTCAGTTAGAGTCCCGCTTCGTGACCGCCACTCACCTGTGCCGACGGCTGCTGCTGCCCTTGGCCGTTCTGCTCCTGCTCGTTCCCGCCCTCGTCCCCCGGCCGGCCCACGCCGTACCGGCCGCGCCTGCTCCCGAGGTGCTGCAGGCCGTGCACGCCGACGTCCTGCACACCACGTACGACGGGTCGGCGCTCGGCCTGAAGACCCGGATCGGACTGGTGGACGGCCGGGAGGCCGATCCCGCCGGGCTGGTCTTCAACCTGGAGGACAAGGGGACCGCCAAGCTGGAGGTGCCCGACGTCCCGCTCTTCGCGTTCCTCGGCGCGCCGGGGTCCGCGGTGTGGATCGCGCCGGAGACGCAGGATCCCGAACTGCTGTGGCCGGGCTGGGACACCGAGACGATTCCGGCCGGCGCATTGCAGGACGACGTGGTCGAGCTCAGCCTGGTGAGCGCCGAAGGGCCCGGCCGGGTGGAGGTGTTCTTCAACTACGACGGGGTCAGCTCTGCCGTCACGCGCGTCTTCAGCTCGACCGATCCGGCGTACAGGACGCTGCGGCAGCGGACCGGGGCGCATGTGCACGCCAACTGGGCGTTCAGCGCGCTGGGCACGTACAAGCTGCGGTTCCAGGCGTCGGCGACCACGGCGGCCGGTACGGCGGTGACGAGCGGGCCGGTGGAGTACACGTTCGTGGTGGGCCCGTACGAGCCGCCGACCACGACGCCTCCCACCACGCCGCCGACGACCCCGCCCACCACTCCGCCCACGACGCCTCCGACCACACCACCCACCACCACTCCTCCGACGACGCCACCGACCACTCCTCCGGTGACGCCACCGAGCACTCCACCCACGACCCCGCCGAGCAGCCCACCGCCGTCGGGCTGTGCGGTGACCGTGCTGAGCGCCGGGCACGTCGATCTGGCCGCGCGGACCGTCGCCGGCCGACTGCGCTTCCAGGTGAAGGACGGCACTCGCGGCACCGTCGTCTGGCGTGACCCGGGCTCGGTCGCCTTCCAGGTACGCCCGTCGGCGGACGAGACCGTCCCCGCAGCACCGGCGTACCGGTTCCTGGGCGCGGCGGGCGCGACGGTCTGGCAGCTGCCGCAGACGCAGAACGACGAACTGCTGTGGGCCGGCTGGAACACCGAGGCCGTCGACTACAGCGCGCTGAGCGGCCCGGTCAGCTGGTCGCTGGACAAGGTGCAGGGGCCGGGCAAGGTCGCGCTGTACCAGTTCGACCAGTTCGGTGGGCCGCTGGTGTCGCTCGACAGCGGCAAGGCGCTCCCGCAGCGGATCCAGCTCGCCGGACCGACCCATGCTCATGGCAACTGGGCGTTCACCCGGCAGGGCATCTACCGGTTGACCTTCACCTACTCCGCGACGACGAAGGCCGGTCAGAAGCTGAGCGACACGGCCACTCTGCCGGTCGTGGTCGGCGCGACCGATCCCGCCGGCCTCTGCCCGGGCGGCCCTCCCCCGACCACCCAGCCACCGACCACTCAGCCGCCAACCACCGGGCCTCCGACGACCCCACCGCCGACCCAGCCGACAACGCAGCCGACGCAGGCGCCGAGCACCGACCCGTCGAGCACACCGCCGGCTGCGAACCCCACCCGGACCGCCGCGCCGGGCGGTAGCGGCGGCGACGCGCCGAGCAAGCTCCTGCCCTGCGTGACGACGACCCCGGCAGCCACCACCAGCGCCACCCCCACCGCGACGTCCTCGACCACGACGTCCCCGACCACGTCCACCGCGAGCACAGTGACGTTGAGCAACGGCCACGCGGACTACGCCGTACGCATCGAAGGTGGGGCGCTGTCGTCGCGGATCAAGGACGGCACCAAGCCCGGGGAGCCGGTCTGGCGCGATCCCGGTCAGGTGACCGTGCAGCTGACCTCTGCGGCGAAGACGACAGCGCCCGGTGGCGCCTTCGGCTTCCTCGGAACGGCCGGCGCTCCGCTGTGGCAGATCTCGCAGACGCAGAAGGACGGTGTGGTCTGGCTCGGCTGGAACACCGAGGCGCTCTCCGCCGCGCAGGTGACGGGCGGGGTGGACTGGCGGCTGGACCAGGTGTCCGGGCCGGGCAAGCTGGCGTTGTTCGAGTTCGACTCGTTCGGGCAGCCGAAGGTGATCTTCGACAGTGGTGACGGGTTGCCGGACACCTACCGCGTGCCGCTGGGCACTCACGCGCACGGCAACTGGGCGTTCACGAAGGAGGGCACCTACCGGGTCCGCTTCACCCACACCGCGGCGCTGACGTCGGGTTCGAAGTCGACCGACACCAAAACGGTCACCTTCGTCGTCGGATCGAGCGCTGCTCCTGGTGGCGGTGCGCCTGCAGGTTGGTCCTGTGCCGACAGCTGGTTCGGAAACACCTTCAGGGAAAGCTGCCGACTGCCGGCTGGCTTCGGCGGGTGCACCGGTCGGACTCGCGTGGATCGGTCTCGGCATCGTCCTCGTGCTGCTCGGTGCCGCCGGAGTCGTCGCTGCTCGCCGGCGAGGTGACGCATGAACGGCCGCGCACGACTGACCGCCGCCGTGCTCGCGTTCACCGTCACGCTGACCGGCTGCTCGGCCGGCGCGTCCGAGGACGACGGGAAGGTCACCGTGGTGACCACGACCGAGATCCTCGCCGACCTCGTCCAGCACGTCGGCGGTGATCGGGTGGAAGCCTCGTCGCTCGTCCCCGCCGGCGGCGACCCGCACTCGTACGAACCGACGCCCGCCGACGCCAAGCGCGTCGCCAAGGCGGACGTGACCTTCACCAACCACCTGCTGCTGGAGCCCCAGGCACTGATCAAGGCGGTCGACGCCAACGCCCCCAAAGGACAGCCCGAACGTCTCCCTCGCCGAGGCCGCCGAGTCGTACGGCGCCAACGTGATCCCGCTGGTCGAGAACATCGGCCTCGATGTGCTCTGGCTCGGCCTGCGCGTCCGCGGCACCGGCAAAGCCCGCGGCGCGACGAGAACCTCGTCGGTGCAGCTCTCGGCCACCCAGCTCACCGGCCCCGGCGCGCTGGTCGCCTACCTGACCGAGTCGCTCGGCGAGCCGGATCGGTACTTCGACTCCACCGACGGCCTCGGCCCGGCGGACCGGACGACCCTGCCACCCGCCGCGCACACCCATCTGAACTGGGCTTTCACCAAGCCCGGTGTCTACCGGCTCACCCTCCAGGGCGCACTCGACCTCGGCGACGGGAGCACTCCGCAACGGCTCGGCGCGGGCACGTTCACGTTCGCCGTCGGCGTGGAGCCGCACTCCGTCGCCCCGGCCGCCGGTGGTCGCGCGACGGTGCTCGACAGCGGCCACACCGATCTCACCGTCGATCTGGACAACGGCCAGGTCTACGCGTACTCCGACTCGAAGAAGCCGGGCGCGACCCAGACCGCTGTACCGGCCGGGCAGGTGGTGATCGACGTACCGAACAAGGCGTTGGAGACCGTGCCGGACGACGCGCGGTTCGCGTTCCTCGGCGCGGCCGGGACGCAGGTCCACCAACTGCCGCAAGCCGTGCTCGGCAAGCACGTGCACGGCGAGATCGACCCGCACCTGTGGCAGGACGTGGCCAACGCCAAGGCGTACGTGCAACTGATGCGCGACACGCTCGTGAGCGCCGATCCCGACGGCCGGCAGGTCTACCAGGACAACGCCGCCACGTACCTGCGCGAGCTCGACGACCTGGACCAGTACGTCCGGACCGAGCTCGCCACCATTCCGCCCACCCGGCGCCAGCTCGTCACCACCCACGACGCCTTCGGCTACCTCGCGGCGGCGTACGGGCTGCACGTGGCGGGATTCGTGGTGCCCAACCCCGCTCAGGAGCCCAGCGTGGACCAGGTCCGCACCTTGACCGAAACGATCCGGAACCTGAAGGTGCCGGCCGTGTTCGCCGAACCGAACCTGACCCAGCGCGCCTCGGTGCTCACCCAGGTCGCACACGACCAGGGCGTCCAGGTCTGCTCCCTGTACGGCGACACGTTCGACGCGCAGACCCGGACCTACGCGGCGATGATGCGGCACAACGCCGACGAGCTCACGCGCTGCCTGGGAGGGAAGCGATGAAGGCGCTCGCGCTGTCCGCGCTGCTGCTGTCCACGGCGTTCGTTCCGCTCGCGGCCCACGCCGAGCCCGCACCGACCGAGCAGAAGGTGATCGCCGACGGGCACGTCGATCTCGGCCCGCGGTTCGTCGACGGCCGGTGGACCGTCCAGCTGCGCGACGACACCGTCGACCCCGCGGTCTGGCGGCCGCTCGACACCGTCGTGCTGCAGGCGTCGGCCAAGGCGCAGGTCACGGTTCCGGCCGATCCGGCGTACTCGTTCCTCGGGACGGCCGGGAAGAAGGTCTGGGTGATCCCGCAGGTCCAGCAGGCGGGCATTCCGTGGCCGGGCTGGAACACGCAGGACACCGAGGTCGCCCAGCGGGTCGATCGTGAGGTGACCTGGTCGTTGCAGGGCGTCGAAGGTCCCGGCACCTTCACCCTGTTCCTGAACTCCGACTTCGGCAAGCCGGCGCCGGTGTTCGACAGCCGCAAGCCGTTCCCCCAGCAGACCGGCGTGGACGTCGGCACGCACGTGCACGGCAACTGGACGTTCGATGCCGAAGGCACCTATCTGCTGGACGTCGCGATGTCGGCCCGGCTGACCGACGGCACCACCGTCTCCGACCACGGCACCCTGCGCCTGTACGCCGGCGCCGGCGACGCCCGGACGGCCTTCGCGGTCGAGCCGGCGACGAGCGAGACCCCTGCGAGCACCCCCGCGACCAGCTCGCAGCCGACCGGCGTACCGCGCTGGGCGATCGCCGGTGGCGCGGCAGTGCTGCTCGTCGGCGCCGTACTGGTCGTCCTGCGGCGCACGAGGAAGGCCCGCGGATGAGCGTGCTCGACGTCTCCGGTGTCGCGGTCGACCTCGGCGGCCGGCAGGTCCTGCACGACGTGAACCTCCAGATCGCCTCAGCGGAACAGGTCGGCCTGATCGGTCCGAACGGTGCCGGCAAAACGACGCTGCTGCGCTGCCTGCTCGGGCTGCTCGCCGTTCGAACCGGGACGATCACGGTCAACGGCCGAACGCCCGCCGAAGCCCGCGGCAGCATCGGGTACGTCCCGCAGCGGCACGAGTTCGTCTGGGACTACCCGGTCGACGTGGCCACCGCCGTGATGACCGGCCGGACCCACCGGATCGGCTGGTTGCGTCGCCCCGGCGCGGCCGATCGCGCCGCGGTCACCGAAGCCCTGGAACGCGTCGACCTCACCGATCTGCGCCGGCGGCCGATCGGCGAACTGTCCGGCGGGCAGCGGCAGCGCGTCCTGGTCGCCCGCGCGCTCGCATTGCAGCCACGCCTGCTCCTGCTCGACGAGCCGTTCACCGGACTCGACGTACCGACGCAGGAGATCCTCACCCGCTTGTTCGGTGAGCTGACCGGAGAAGGCATCGCGATTCTGATGACGACGCACGACCTGCCGGCGGCGGCCGACACCTGCAGCCGGCTCTGCCTGCTGAACGAAACCGTGGTCGCCGACGGTACGCCGGAGGAGCTGCGCGACCCCGCCGTCTGGCTCCGGGCGTTCGGCGTCGCCCGGTCCGAGCAGCTCCTGCACAGCCTGGGGGTGACCCGGTGATCGAGTTCTTCACCGAGCCCTGGCAGCACGTGTTCATGCAGCGCGCGTTCCTCGTCGTCCTGATGTCCGGCGTCGTCTGCGGCGTGATCGGCAGCCACGTCGCCCTGCGCGGGATGGCGTTCATCGGCGACGCCGTCGCGCACGCGGTCTTTCCCGGGATCGCGATCGCGTTCGTGCTGCACACCAGCCTGGTGGTCGGCGGCATCGTCGCCGGACTGGCCACCGCGCTGGCGATCGCGGTCGTCTCACAGAACCGCCGGCTCAAGGAGGACACGGTGATCGGCGTGTTCTTCGCCGCCGCGTTCGGCCTCGGCATCGTGGTGATGAGCACCGCCCCCGGGTACGGCGGCTCGCTGGAGTCGTTCCTGTTCGGCTCGGTGCTCGGCATCGGCAGCGCGGACGTGGTCACGGTCGGCGTCGCCGGCGCGGTGCTGCTGCTGATCACCGGCGGCCTGCACAAGGAGCTCGTCACGGTCGGCCTGGACCGGGAGACCGCGCGCGCCGCCGGCCTGCCGATCTTCTGGCTGGACATGGCGCTCTACGCGATGGTGACGGTCGCGATCGTGATCTCGTTGCAGGCCGTCGGCAACATCCTGGTGCTCGCGCTGCTGATCACCCCCGCCGCGTGCGCCCGGCTGCTGACCGACCGGATCGGCCTGATGATGCTGATCGCGCCGGTGATCGGCGCCGGCTCCGGTCTGACCGGGCTCTACCTGTCCTACGCGTTCAACCTCGCCGCCGGCGGGTTGATCGTGCTCACGGCCACCGCCGTGTTCGTCGCCTGCTGGGTGTTCGCGCCCCGGCACGGCCTGCTCAGCCACCGTCGCGGCAGGTCCGCGACGGCCGTGGTTCCCGTCCGCCCGTGAAAGGAAAATCCATGCGCAAACCCTCTCGCGTCGTACTGCCCGTGGTGGCAGTGCTCGCGTCCGCCGGCCTGGCGGTTCCCGCCCAGGCCGCACCCCGGGTCGTGCTCGACCAGGGCCATGTCGATGTCGTCGGGATCGCCTTCGAGGACGGCGCTCTCGACCTGCACGTGCACGACGACACCAGCGGCACCGAGTACACGCCGTCGCAGGTGCAGCTGGTGGCCAAGCCCGGCGCCGAGATCGCGGTGCCGGCCGACCCGGCGTACCGGTTCCTGGGCGCGGCCGGTGGCCGGGCCTGGGTACTGCCGCAGGTGCAGGACCCCGAGCTGCTCTGGCCGGGGATCGGTGCGGAGGAAGTCGCCGCCGGGGTGTTCACCGGTGACGCGCTGAAGGTCGACGTGGTCGGGGTCAACGGCCCGGGCGACGTCAGCATCTTCACCACCGACGCCTTCGGTACGCCGACCGTACTGGTTGACAGCGGCAACGGTCTGCCCGACCGCGTCAGTACGACGGCCGGCGGTCACCTGCACGCCAACTGGGCGTTTGAGGCGCCCGGCACCTACCAGATCAAGGTCCGGGTCACCGGCACGCTGGCCGCCACCGGCCAGCGGGTCAGCTCGGCCGTCGCCACCTACTGCTTCAAGGTCGTGTCGTGAAGGGCCGGGTGCTGATCGGCGCCGCCGCGGCCACGCTGATGACCCTGCTGTCCGTCGCCCCGGCGCACGCCGCGACGACGATCTCGCAGGGACACGTGGACGCCCTCGACGTCGACTGGACCGGTACGGCGCTGACGCTCGACCTGCGCGACGGCACCGTCACCCCGGCGGTGGACCGCAACCCGGCCGACGTCGTGCTCAACGCGGTCGCGGCCAGCAAGACGACCGTGCCGTCGGGTTCGGCGTACGCGTTCCTCGGTACGCCGGGGTCGCCGGTCTGGATCCTGCCGCAGTCCCAGGCCAGCGCCATCGTCTGGCCCGGCCTCAGCACCGAGGGCGTGCCGTCCGGCGCGCTCCAGGGCAACACGGTGAACGTCCGGCTGGTGTCGGCCACCGGTCCGGCCGGCGTGAGCCTCTACACGACCAGCTCCCTCGGTACGCCGACGGTCTGGTACGACAGTGGCAACGGCCTGCCCGACAACCGTTCCTTCCCCGTCAACACCCACGCCCATGCCAACTGGGCCTTCGAAGCCGCCGGCACCTACACCCTCGTCTTCGAAGCGACCGCCACCACGGCAGCCGGCGCCGCGGTCACCACTGGGCAGAAGGCCTACACCTTCACCGTCCAGCCGTAACTCATCCGTGGTTGGGAACGCGGGGGGCGTTCCCAACCACGGGTGGCCCGGCGATCCAGTAGTTTGCTGCGGGTGTCCGTACTGCGCGGGGTCTGCTGATGGGAACGACTGCGGTGGTCGTCCTGCTACTCCTCCTGGTGGTCGGCCTGCTGCTGGTGCCGTACGTCGTGGCGCAGCGGCGGCGGATGTTCGCGGCCCGGGCGGCCGAGGCCGCCGCCCTCGGCTGGCAGCCGACCGATCCGAACCCGTTCCTGGTCGGGGTCGCGCAGCGCATCTACCAGCGCGGCCGAGCCCGACGGGCGATCGCCGGGCACTTCCGGGGGCATGTTTTCCACGCCTTCGACTTCAGTTACGTCAGAGTCAGAAGGCGCTCGGTCCACTTCCACTCGTGCCACCTGATCGCCGTGATCTTGCCGGTGCCGCTGCCGGGCCTGGTGCTGGTGAAGGACAACCCGATCGCCCGAGCCTTCGGCGTTGCGGACCTGGAACTGGAAAGCGGCGCCTTCAACGACACGTTCTGGGTCGACTGCGCCGACGGCCGCTACGCCTCGGCCGTGCTGCACCCGCGGCTGATGGAGTGGATGCTCGCCCACCCCGACCTGGAGTGGCGCATCGAGGGCGACGCGCTGGTGACGTGGGGGCCGGGCGACTACACGATCCCGCAGGTCACCGCGAAGCTCGAAGGTCTCACCGGCGTCGTGGAGCGGCTGGCGCCGTTCGTGCTCACCGACTACCGGCTCAGGTGAGCTTCGTCCACACCTGACGCAACGCCCGCGCGGCGTCGCCTTCCAGGCCGGCCGCGTCCAGCGTCTCGGCCAGCTCGTCGAACTCCGGGCCCCACCGCCACGCCACCGACCGCAGCTGCTCGGGCAGTCCCGGGTCCTTCAGCGAGCCGCCGTCGGGCCGCGTGTGCTGCGCGGTCAGCGCATCGGTCACCCCGTGCTCGGCTGCCAGCTCGAACGCCAGTACCGCCAGCGCGGCCTTGCCCTTGTTGTACAGCGCGTACGCCGACTTCGCCGCACTCGCCGCACCCGGCTCCGCGCCCACCACCATCGGGGTGACCGCCGTCCCGGCCCACAGATCGGCCGCCTGCCGGGCCGCCGCTCCGGACAGCATCAGATGCGTCGGGCTCGGCCCACCCTTCGGCGGCGGACCGACCACCCCGGCGTCCACGAAAGTTGCCTCAGGCAACGCCGCCTGCGCCCGCTCGAGCGACCGCGGCGACAACGGGTTCGCCTCGATGTAGATCCCGGCGAACCCACTGCGCCCGACCTGCTCCGCGATCCCGACGGCTCCCTGCGGCGCACACGAGCAGAGCACCACCTCGGCCGCCCCGAGCACCTCCTCGAACGAGCCGCCGACCAACCCGGCCGCCTCGGCCCGCTCGACGGACGCCGTACTGCGGCCTTCGGGCACCCAGTGCACCTCGTGGCCCGCGGCCACCAACTGGGCGGCCAGCTGCGACCCCATCGCTCCTGGATGGAAAACGGCGACCCGCATCGGCGGCGTCCTCTCCCGACCGATCAGGCCCGGCCCTCGAACAGGCTGGTGACCGATCCGTCCTCGAACACCTCGCGAATCGCGCGGCTGATCAGCGGGGCGATCGACAGCTCGGTCAGCTTGTCGAACTTGCGCTCGGCCGAGATCGGCAGCGTGTTGGTGACGATCACCTCGCTGGCCTGGCAGTTCTTCAGCCGGTCCACCGCCGGGCCGGACAGGATCGCGTGCGTCGCCGCGATCACCACGCCCGCGGCGCCGTCGGCGTACAGGGCGTCGGCGGCCTTGGTGATCGTGCCCGCGGTGTCGATCATGTCGTCGACCAGGATGCAGACCCGGCCGGACACCTCACCGACGACCCGGTTGGCGACGGTCTCGTTCGGCCGCTCGATGTCGCGGGTCTTGTGGATGAAGGCCAGCGGCGCGTTGTTCAGCCGGGCCGACCACTGCTCGGCCACCTTGATCCGGCCGGCGTCCGGCGAGACCACGGCCAGCTGCTGGTCGCCGTACTTGTCGCGGACGTAGTCAGACAGGATCGGCAGCGCCATCAAATGGTCGACCGGCCCGTCGAAGAAGCCCTGGATCTGCGAGGTGTGCAGGTCGACGCAGATCAGCCGGTTCGCGCCGGCGGTCTTGAACAGGTCGGCCATCAGCCGGGCCGAGATCGGCTCCCGGCCGCGGTGCTTCTTGTCCTGCCGGGCGTAGCCGTAGAACGGCAGTACCACGGTGATCCGCTTGGCCGACGCCCGCTTCAGCGCGTCGACCATGATCAGCTGCTCCATGATCCACTCGTTGATCGGCGAGGTGTGGCTCTGGATCACGAACGCGTCGCTACCGCGCACCGACTCCTCGAACCGGACGTAGATCTCACCGTTGGCGAAGTCGTACGCCGAGGTGGGGACCAGGCCGGCACCGAGCTGCTCGGCCACCTCCTCGGCCAGACCGGGATGGGCCCGGCCGGAGAAAACCATCAGGTTCTTCTCGGTGGTTCGCTTCATCCCGCTCATCGCCACTGCCTCCCGTTACGCCTTCTCGCCAGTGTCGCCCGATGCGTCGGCGAGTGCCTCTTCCGCGGCCTTCGCCGTTGTCGTTCCGGCCCGCCTGCGCGCGACCCAGCCCTTGATGTTGCGCTGCCGCCCACGGGCGACGGCGATCTCGCCGGGGGCCACCGGCTGGTCGATCGCCGAGCCGGCCGCGATGTACGCGCCGTCGGCGATGTCGACCGGCGCGACCAGCACCGAGTTGCTGCCGACGAAGGAGTGCCGGCCGACGGTCGTGTGGTGCTTGTTCACCCCGTCGTAGTTGGCGAAGATCGTGCCGGCGCCGATGTTGGCGCCCTCGGCGATCGTGGCGTCCCCGGCGTAGGTCAGGTGCGGGACCTTCGCGCCGTCGGCGATCGCCGCGTTCTTGGTCTCCACGAACGTGCCGATCTTGCCCTTGACGCCCAGCGACGTCCCGGGCCGCAGGTAGGCGAACGGCCCGACCGAGGCCCGCGCGCCGATCTGCGCGCCGGAGCCGTGGGTGCGGATGATCGTGGCGCCCTCGCCGACCTGGACGTCGGTCAGCGTGGTGTCCGGGCCGATCACGGCGCCGGTGGCGACCGTGGTGGCGCCGTGGAGCTGGGTGTTCGGCAGCAGGGTGACGTCCGGCTCGAGCTGGACGGTCTGGTCGACCCACGTCGTGCTCGGGTCGACGACGGTGACTCCGGAGCGCATCAGCGCGTCGAGGGTGCGCCGGTTCAGCTCGGCGCGCAGCGTGGCCAGCTGGACGCGGTCGTTCACGCCCTCGGTCTGCATCGCGTCCTCGGTGACGAACGCGCCGACCCGCTTGCCGTCGCCTCGGGCGATCGCCAGGACGTCGGTCAGGTACAGCTCGCCCTGCGCGTTGTCCGTGGTGAGGCGGCTCAGCCCGTCGCGCAGCGTGGCCGCGTCGAAGGCGTAGATCCCGGCGTTGATCTCGTCGATCTGGCGCTGCTCGGCAGTGGCGTCCTTGTGCTCGACGATGCCCGCGACCGTGCCGTCCGGACCCGGCAGGATCCGGCCGTAGCCGGTCGGGTCGGGCACGCGCGCGGTGAGCACCGTCACAGCGTTGCCCTGCTTGTCGTGCTCGGCGGTCAGCTCCAGCAGCGTCTCGGCGGTCAGTAGCGGGACGTCGCCGGAGGTGACGACGACCGTGCCGTCGAAGCCTTCCGGTACGGCGGTGAGTCCGGCCCGGACGGCGTCGCCGGTGCCGAGCTGCTGCTCCTGGACGGCGGTCCGCACGTCCGGGTCGACGGCGGCCAGGTGCGCTTCGACCTGCTCCCGGCCGGTGCCGACCACGACGACCAGATGCTCGGGCGCGAGAGCACGCGCGGTGACGACCGCGTGCCCGACGAGGCTGCGCCCGCCGATCTCGTGCAGGACCTTGGGGGTCGCGGATTTCATCCGGGTCCCCTGACCGGCGGCCATCACGATGACCGCCGAAGGACGGTGGGAAGTCACGCGGTCTTCTCCTCGGGTTCCCTACGCGTTCAGGCGAGTGTGGGGCGTGGGCGCCGGAACAGGCGCCCGCGTCAGCCTACTTGCTCACTGTGCGAGGGTTCGCAGCGCATCCACAAGCTTCTGCTCGGTGAACCCGGTGTACTCCAGCAGCAGCCGCTCCTGGGCCGGCCGGTTGTACCCCCGCCGGGCCACCTGCAGGTAGAAGTCGGTGACCGTCCTGAGCCCGACCTGCTTGATCAGCTGCTCGACCGCGAGCCAGCTGATTCCGTCACTGTCCGTAGCCAGGTACTCGTCGTCGGTCGGCAGCCGGACCAGGTCGCCGAGCGATCGGCGGGTGATGTCCTCGCGGGCGGCCGCGACCTGCTTGGCCCGGCCGGTCGCGACCAGCTGCCGGCTCTCGGCGTACTGGGCCATGCCCTCGACGAGCCAGCGCGGCGCCTCCTCGCCGAGCCGGACCGGCAGCAGGTGCATCAGCGCGTGGCTCAGCTGGGCCGAGTCGAAGGTCGCCTGAGCCTCCGGGCGTACGACGATCCAGCCGCCGACCGGGCGGCCGTCCGCGGCCGGACTCGGGATCGGCTGCACCCGGGCCGGCTCGGTGCCGCGGAGAGTCGGCGGCAGCTCGGTCAGCACGCCCGGCTCGCGCAGCGCGACGACCATCGGGACGATCTGCAGGTGGCCCTTCCACAGCGCGCGGATCTTGCGGGCCATCGCGACCGTCTCGTCGGCCTGGCGCTCGGCGTACGCCAGCCGGCCGCGGTCGACCACGACCAGCACGTTGCGCCGCTTGACGACGTCGATCGGTCCGTAGTCCCACGGCTGGCGGCCGGAGCCGATCGCCCGGTCCAGGTCGTTGTCGTCGACCAGGAAGAGCCGGCCGTCGCGCACGGTGTAGGTGTAGCCGACGTCGGTCGCCGCCTGGGCGAGGCGGCTGCCGGCGATCTGGTAGCGCAGGCTGACCCGGAACGTGCCGGTGGCCAGGCCGTACCGGCGTACCGCCTGGTAGTTGGTCCAGACCTCGGCGCGGCGGTAGGTCACGGTCATGCCGAGCTTGCGCATGTTCTCGAACACCTGGCGCTGCTCGTCGCGCAACTCGGGGGCGACATCGCTGAGGAACTGCTGGAGGTTGTTCTGCCGCACGGCGATGCCACGCCGGGCCAAAATCGCGTCCACCGCAGCGCCGAGCCGCGGGTCGACCTCACCGGTCGGACTCGGCCGGACCTGCTGCAGCGTCGTACCGGCCATCGCGTCGGCGGTCAGCGAGATGTCCCGCCCGGGTGGCGGGACGCCGACCCACAGGCCGCCGCCGACCACCAGCATCGCGACCAGCGCCGGCCAGAGCGCGGGCCCCTCGGACAGCACCCACCGCCGTACCGCCGCCCACAACCCCGGCATCACACCCGACCCTCTCCCACCCCTCGACCAAGCGTGCCCATGGTCGCCCAATCAGAGGCCAGGCACCAACTCAGCCGTGGGCCTTGACCAAACCCGTTTCGTAGCCGAGCACGACCAGGGCGACCCGGTCGCGCAGCCCGGTCTTGGCCAGGATCCGGCCGATGTGGGTCTTCACCGTCGCCTCCGACAGCGTGAACAGCTGGGCGATCTCGGTGTTCGACAGCCCGCGGGCCACCTCCACCAGCACCTCCCGCTCGCGCGCGGTCAGGTCGGCCAGGTTCGGCACCTCGCGGTCCTCGTCCGGCAGCGCACCGGCGAAGTGCTCGAGCAGCCGCCGCGTCGTACTCGGCGACACCACCGCGTCGCCCGAATGCACCTGACGGATCGCCGACAGCAGGTCCGCCGGCGGCGTGTTCTTGAGCAGGAAGCCGGACGCGCCGGCCTTGATCGCCGCGAACGCGTACTCGTCCAGGTCGAACGTCGTCAGCACGATCACCCTCGGTGCCTGAGGCAACGACTGCACCTGGCGGGTCGCCTCGACGCCGTCCAGCCGCGGCATCCGGACGTCCATCAGCACGACGTCGCTCGCGGTCACCCGCAGCTTCTCCACCGCCTCACCACCGTCGCCGGCCTGGCCGACCACCCGCATGTCGGGCTGGGAGTCGACCAGCATGGTGAAGCCGGCCCGGACCAGCTCCTGGTCGTCCACCAGGAAGACCCGGATCACGCCGTCGTCGGTCTCGCTCACGCTGTTGTTCCTCCGGCTCGATTTCGCTTACTGGTCAACGGGTCCGGCGTACGGGAGCTTGGCGACCACCTCGTAACCACCGCCCGCCTTGGGCCCGGCGTTCACCGTACCGCCGGAGATCGAGGCGCGTTGCCGCATCCCGACCAGTCCGTGGCCCGGATCGTTGCTCGGGGCGACCCCGCCGCCGCGGCCGTCGTCGGTGACCACCACGGTCAGCATCTCGTGCCCGAAGTCCAGCGTCACGGACGTGCGCGCTCCCGGGCCGGCGTGTTTGAGCGTGTTGGTCAGCCCCTCCTGCACGATCCGGTACGCCGTCAGGCCGAGCAGCGCGGGCAGGTCGCGCGGCGTACCGGTGACCTGGTAGTCGACGGTGAGGCCTGCCTCGCGAACGTTCTCGATCAGCTCGGGCAGCGAGGAGACGCCGGGTTGCGGGCGCGGCTGGTTGGGGTCGAGCTCGTTGGCCTCGTCCTGCTTGAGCAGACCGAGCATCTTGCGCATCTCGGTCAGCGACGCGCGCCCGGTGTCGCCGATCGTGGCCAGCGCCTTCTTCGCCTGCTCCGGCGACGCGTCCGCGGCGTACAGGCCACCGTCGGCCTGGACGATCATGATCGACAGGCCGTGCGCGACCACGTCGTGGATCTCCCGGGCGATCCGGGTCCGCTCGTTGGAGACCGCCAGCGCGGCCTCCCGGTCCCGGTCGCGTTCGGCCTGGGCGGCGCGCTCCTCCAGCTGGGCGACGTACAGGCCGCGGGTGCGGCGGCGTTCGCCGAAGGCCCAGACCCCGAACACGACCGCGCCGAACGCGACCATCATCGTGATCTGCTGCCGCCAGTCGGAGTTCGCGTAGTACCGCGCGGTGGCCATCAGGACGCCGAGGCCGCCGATGCCGAGGGCGAAACGGCTGTAGCGGACTTCGCCGTACACGGAGATCGTGTAGAGCGCGACGAGCAGCCCCACGTTGCCGGCCTGCAGCTCGACCGCCGCCAGCCACTGCAGGACAGCAATCGCCGAGACGCCGAAGAAGACCAGCTCGGGATGGGTGCGCCGCCAGATCAGCGGGACCAGCAGGGCGACGCCGACCACACCGGCCACCCCGGCCTGGGCCAGCGAGAGGAAGCCGAAAAAGAGCGTCAATGCACCCGCCAGCAGCAGGTCGAACGCCCTGGACTGCGGCGACACGCGCCGAGCCGTGAAGAACCCCGTCATGCCGGTCAGCGTACGGCGACTTTCCGCCGGAAAGGTCAGTCCACGGGCGGATGTCGGGCTACGACCGGGGACCGACCGAGGCCTACTTGTGCGGGCGGGTGGACAGCGTCGGCTTGGCTTCCAGGCCGGACAGGCCGTTCCAAGCCAGGTTAACCAGGTGCGCGGCGACGTCCGGCTTCTTCGGACGGCGTGCGTCGAGCCACCACTGGCCGGTCAGCGCGACCATGCCGACCAGCATCTGCGCGTACATCGGCGCGTTTTTCGGGTCCAGCTCGCGGCGCTTGAACTCCTCGGCCAGGATGTGCTCGACCCGGGTGGCGACGTCGCTGAGGATCGAGACGAACGACCCGCTCGACGATCCGACCGGCGAATCCCGGACCAGGATCCGGAACCCGTCGGAGGAGTTCTCGATGTAGTCCAGCAGCGCGAGCGCCGCCTGCTCGACCAGCTCGTGCGCCCGGCCCGCGGTCAGCGACGCGGTCACGGTGTCGAGCAGGCTGCGGACCTCGCGGTCCACGACCACGGCGTACAGGCCCTCCTTGCCACCGAAGTGCTCGTACACGACTGGCTTGGAGACCTCGGCCTTGGCCGCGATCTCCTCCACCGAGGTCGCCTCGAAGCCCTTCTGGGCGAACAGGCCGCGGGCGATGGTGATGAGCTGCTCGCGACGCTCCGCACTCGTCATCCGGATCCGGGTGGACCGCCGCGGTTTGGGTTCCGTCACGTCGAGATCACGTCAGCATCATGCCGTACGGCGGTGTCCCGTGCTGGGAGATTTCCGGCCGGACGCCCCGCGAAGAGGGCGCCGGCCGGGATCGCGACACGGACCCGCTCAGGCCGCGACCTTGGTCCGGCGGCTGCGCGCCGCCTTCTCCGCGGCCTTCTCGGCCGCCTGCTCCGCCGCGCTCACCCGGCGTGCCTCGAGCCGCTCCGGCACCGGCCAGCGCACGTCGCTGACCCAACCCATCTTCTCGAAGAACCAGATGCAGCGCGCCGACGTGTCGAGCTGCCCCTTCAGCACGCCGTGCCGCGCGCAGGTCGGGTCGGAGTGGTGCAGGTTGTGCCACGACTCGCCCTGGCTGAGGATCGCCAGCCACCAGACGTTGCCCGACTTGTCCCGGCTCTTGAACGGCCGGTCGCCGATCGTGTGGCAGATCGAGTTGATCGACCAGGTGACGTGGTGCAGCAGCGCGATCCGGACCAGGCTGGCCCAGAAGAACGCGGTCAGCGCGCCCTCGAACGACCAGGACCACAGACCGCCGATCACGGCCGGCAGCAGCAGCGAGATCAGCACCAGCAGCGGGAACATCCGGGAGACCCGGACGATGTCTTTGTCCTTCAGCAGGTCCGGCGCGTACTGCCGCTGCGGAGTCTGCTCGGTGTCGAACAACCACCCGATGTGCGCGTGCAGGAAACCCTTGGTCAGCGCACCCAGCGTGTCGCCGTACTTCCACGGGCTGTGCGGGTCGCCGTCACGGTCGGAGAACTTGTGGTGCTTGCGGTGGTCGGCCACCCAGCGCACCACGGGCCCCTCGATCGCCAGCGAGCCGGCGATCGCCAGGGCGTACTTCATCGCCCGGTTCGGCTTGAACGACTTGTGGGTGAACAGCCGGTGGAAACCGATCGAGATGCCGTGACCCGCGATCGTGTAGAAGACCACCGCGATCACGATGTCGCGCCACCCCAGGAACCCGCCCCAGGCGATCGGCACCGCCGCGAGAACAGCCAGGAACGGGATCCCGATGAACAACGCCAGCGCGACCTGTTCCCAGATCTGTTTGCGTTCGCCCCCGAGCGTTCCGGTGTCGATGTCGAGCTCGTCGACGTCCTGGGCGCGGCTCGGCGCCTCCGGTGCTGCCACGGCGGGTGGAGTCATGTCGTGTTCCCTCTGACTGGAGGACTGCTTACCTACGCTACCGTAACCTACGGGACCGTAGGTATGGAACCCCTCGCGTGTCGCCCCGGTACCCATGGCAAACTGTCCGAACGCACCAGCGGTCCCCCGTGGGGTAATCGGCAGCCCGCGAGACTTTGAATCTCGAAGACCAGGATCGAAACCTGGCGGGGGAGCAACTCTCTGTTGTGCGGTGGGGTGGTTTTCCCACGCGCCGGCTACGCGCGCTCCTTCGTCGCGTGCCGCGCGGTGCTCGCGCCCGCCCGGTCAGGGGTGCGCGCCGGCGCGCGATGCTTTGCGCTTATCGCGCGAACCGCTACGCGCGAGCATCGTGCTGGCGACCTCAGGGCGCGCTCACGCCGGGTATGCCGGAAGGCCGGACCGACCGGTTCTTGATCGCCACAGCGGACTCCGGCGGTTTGTTCTCGGTGGTGGAGCCAGCTCGTCGAGCGCCACCAGCTGACGTTCCAGCTACCAGCCCGGGATCATTTCGGTTCGGCGTGAACACCATCGTTCGGGGGTACGGCCGCACCTTCTGCCTGAGTGTTGCCCGGCTACAAAGTATCGTCTGGGTGGACAAGCGTGTTGAGCTGGTGGGTGGGGCCTGGGGCCACGCTGGGGAGGAGATCCGTTGACCACGTTTCGGGAATTCAGTCGGGTGTCGACGATCGAAGAATCGACGATCGAACGGTTCTCCGGCCAGGTACCTGCCGAGGTCGTCGACATGTGGCGGACGCACGGCGCCGGCTACCTGGGCGACTTCTTCTTCCGGGTCGTCGATCCGGCGCGGGCCGCGCAGATGCTCGACGGGGTGGTCGGATTCCCGGACAACTCGACCGTGCTGTTCACCACCGGCCTCGGTGACGTCATCTTCCACGCGAACGATGTGTTCTTCGTCATCAAGTTCCGCTTCGGCGTGATCGACCTGGTGCCCACGGGAACGCCGTTCGGCGAACTGGTCGCGATGATGGAGCGGCCGGAGAACCGCGGGCCGGTGTTCGAGTGGGACCCCTATCCCGCGGTGGTGGCGACGCATCGGGAGGGCACACCCGCGTTCGAGCAGTGCTACGGCTTCGTGCCGCTGCTCGCCCTCGGCGGGCGACCCAGTGCGGAGAACGTCCAGTTGGTCGGACTGTACGAGCACCTCGCGTTGATCGTCCAGATGGCGGGTATGCCGCAGTTGCGTGGCTTCCTCCCGACGCCTCCGGAGCCATCGGCCAACCGGTTCGCCTGACCCGAAAGCTCCATGCTTGCCTCAGCTCACCCGCCAATAGATCCGCGACACATGTCCGCCAACTGATGTGCGACCTGTGAGCCAGGAAATTGAGGTTGCGATCCGCGGTCGCTGGGCTCTGATGCTAGGCCGGAGAGGGAGTGGACAGCGCCACTCGTACTTGTGCGGTGACCCATAGGTCGTCTGGGCCGCCCTGTGTCACGGCCTGCAGTGTGACCGACGTCGGTTCGGTGAGGAGTGTGTGCGCCTCGCGGTACTCGTATCGGAGGTCCTGTGTCCAGGCCGTGGACAGAGCTACCTCGACTTGTCCGGCGGTCACACCGGGCTTTGCGGTCGCCGAGGCGTCTATCAGCCACTCGCCTCGTTCGTTTCGCTGGACGACGGCGTCGTCCAGCAACTCGTGTGGCTGGTCGGCGTAAATCGGGTCTCCTAACCAGGTGAGAAAGTCGATCTCCATGCCGAGCAGGTTGTCACCCTCGCTAGGCGGTCCGGATCGGCAGATCTCTCGTTTTTGCTCGGCGAAGGCCGCTGGGCTCAACATGCCCAATAGTTTGCCCTGTCCGCGTGACAGGTGGGCTTACGAGTTGGGCGTCGCGGTGCGGGGTCGCCGGCCTTTGATGCTGCGCACTGGCTGGGTGGTGGTGCGGCGGACGATCTGGGTGTCGGTGTCGGGGAGCTCGATGGCCAGGGTGGTTTCGGACGTGAGCACGGTGACGGTTTCGTGTTTCTGGGCGCGATCGAGGGCGACCTTTTGGCCGCAGACCATGATCACGCCGGAGTTGCTGGCACGGCGCTGCACTCGAACGGGCTCGACGATGGTCGTGGCGGTGGGCCTGGTCCATGGCCAGCGGGTTGGGCCGGACGCGGAGCAGTTCGCGGGTGTCGAGGTCGTAACATCAACACGCCTGGTTCGATGCGGATCCCGACTCGGCGACCGCCGAGGATCTCTGCGGCGACCAGGACGTGTCCGGCAAGCGATACGGTGCCTGCGCGGCACACGATCCGCTCGACCTCAATCGCGTCGCTGCCCTCGATCTGGGGCAACGGTGAGGGACCGGCGGTGACCCCGCCGTCGGCGAGGAGCCTAGCGAGGTCATTCACGGTGGGGTGTGAGCGAACGGTCTCGATCCTGGCACCGGCGACGAGCAGGCGGATTGCCCAGAACCGCAGTGTCTGAACGGCCCGATGCGGGCCGAGGTCGACCACGTGAACAGGAACTCCGGCCGTCAGCAGCAGCGTGGCGTGAGACATGCCCAAGGTCGAGCAACCGAGCGCGCGTCAGTGGCTTCAGAAGTGTGGGATCAGGCTTGCATGAGCTCGGCTAGTAGCGCCGGCTTGCCGTCCTCGAAATCCTCATCAGTGATGACGCCATCTTCGAAGAGCGCGGACAACCTCCGCAGACGCGCTTCTGGATCCCCTGGACTCCCCTGCCCGGCTGGGCCGGCCGAACTGGCTGCCGACTCGAACGTTTCCCGTAGCCGGTCGACGGCCTCACGAAGCTGCGTCAGCTCTCGTACCAGTTCTGGATCCGTCACAAGGTCCCCCACTCTGGACAGAGCCGCACGGATACGGCTGCCGGTTCTCCACCTTCTGTCGAGCGACGTCGGTCGTCAATCAGGGAAGACCCCGACCCATACCCCAACGGCTCCGACCCCAATGGTCGGCTGTAGACGATTCAGCGTGCTTCGGCCCGCCTCCTCGCTGAGCGCCGAGCATGGCAGGGAGCTCGAGAGACCGCGCCGGTTACGCCCACTCCTCGTCGCGTGTCGCGTGGTGCTCCCGCGCGCATTTGCGTGCTGCCGCCCGGCTCAGTAGGACGGAGCAGGTGTGGCCGCGGAGTCCCGCAGACCGTCCCAATCCTCCCGTCGTACGAGGACAAGATCAGTGCTGGCGAGGGCCTGCATCAGTTGATCCGCGCGGAGTGTGCTCTCGACGTACACCAGCGTCGGATAAGCCGCGTACTCCGGTTCCGCAGGCTCTTCGAGGTCCTCGTTGGGCTGGACATAGACCAATTCAGGGAAGTCATCGCGCCGCCAGTCGCCTGCGAGGAAGTAGTCGCCCCCGCGATAGTCGCTGCTGCGTGGCTCGAACTCGAGCCCGAGGGTGCGGGCCAGCAAGTCAGCAACACTTGTCACGTCGTCCATGCCAGCAAACGTCAGCGAGGTCAATGTAGGGCGGCTCACCGCGGCATTGTGCCCGATCGACTATTCCTCGGAGAACCCGGGAACACCCTGAGCACATGTCCGTCCGGGTCGGCGGCGCGGAATTCGCCATCGTCGCCGGCGTACGGCATCAGGATGATCTCGTGCTCGTCCCAGCGGACGACGCCGAGATCGGCTGGAATCTCCGAAGGTGCCAAGGAGTTCGAAGTCAAGGACTTCTGTGTAGAACCTGGTGCTGGCCTGTAGATCGGAAACGTTCAGGATCGGGTTGATGTGGACAACAGAAGCGGGAAGACGCAAGATGAGCGGCTTGCCTCAGCAGTGTCCGGTCAGCACCACGACAGTCTGGTCTGCTTCGGACTGCCAGAGGCCGGCCGTCCATTCCAGTTCCCCACGTGCCCGCGGCTCGACGGTCACAGCGGCGCGAACGCTCTGCCACACAGCCTGTGCGTCGGGACCGTCGAGCCAGTCCAACTGACCGCCGGCCCAGTAGAACAACACGAGGGGCGCCCCGCGCGAGATCGCCTCGTCGCAGATTCGCCGCTTGGCCTTGGTGCCGCGCCGCTGGAAGAGGACTCCGTCGGGGCTGGTGAGCCGGCCCTGCTCCATTGCATCCCACTGTGTCCCCGACAGGTCGACTCGCATGGACCTATCGTGGCGCACATCCCGCGAGCGCGAGGGGACGATGCGGAGGATCGGGCGGCGTACTCGAGATGTGCAGCAACAACGGCCAACCCACGCCGATGCCGACGAGAGGATCCGCTGGATGCGGATGCCCGCGAGATACTGATCCAGTGGCTGTCACACAGAACCTTGCTCGCTTGAGCGACGCGATGATCTCGGAGTGCAGCACATCCATCGCGGTACTGGATGACGTTTGCTCGTTCCGTGGCCTGAAGTCGAGTGACTACCTGGATCTCGATTGGGCTCCGACGCTATTGATGCAAGCGGCAATGATCGCCCGTGTGGACGCGAAGCTCCTGGCGGCGCTCACCCGAGCAACACGTGGCGAGGGCGAGCTCAACCCGGCGTACCGCGACATGCCGGAGACCATCTGGGAGCATCCTGTCTCGTCTCTTTCATCGACCCAGGTCGCTGAGATCGACAAGTCGCTGCAGGTGCTTGCCGGGCTCGACTTTCCGTCCGCTCACGACGCATTTGGTCGACTCCCCCAGTTCGAGCGCATGGATCGGCCGGCTGCGTACCTTTGCGAGCACTTCCGTGCGCTCTGTGACTTCTACCGTGGCGCTGCGGAGCGAGGTTTCGGAACCATCATGTGGTGGGACTGAAACGTCCACATTGCCGACTCAACGATTGTCTCCACTCCCCCCGAGCACCGCTCGCTTCTGCCGGTCGGCAAGTTTCGTGATGTTGCGCTGGGCAACATCTTCGAGTGGGACACCGAAATGGTCCGCGATGACAGCGACGTACCACAGCGTGTCACCCAACTCTTTCGTGAGGTCTTCGATGTCCCACTGGGAGAAGTCGCTGTCCTTGTCGCGGACGATCTTCTTGGCTTTCTCGGCGATCTCACCAGTTTCGCCGACCAGCCCGAGCAAGAGATGGAAGAGCTCGTTGTGTTTGTCCTTCGGTGCCGCGGTGCGAAGGGCTGCCTGCTGGTAGTCATTCAGATCCATGCGGAGGACTGTAGGCCGAACCGCCGACCACGACTCAGGCCGCAAGCACACACCGCGATCCCGGACAAACCGAGCAAGGTCACCAGCAGGGCGGCCACCTTCTCAGCGGTCGGGGCCGGCCGAGGGTCCTCCCCGTACGTCTTGCTGTAGTCCCATTCGAAGGTGATCCCCTGGAAGGTGATCAGCCATGCGGAGAGGAACAGGCCCACTCCGACGGGCAGTCCGACAACAAGCCCCGTGCCGACCGGTTCCGCAGTGGTCGCGATCACCACGCCGCCCAGCCAACCCAACACCGAGACGGCGACGAATCGGCGGCGAACCCGAGCACGTACGACGGCGATGACCACCGGCCAAGCGACGTACAGGCCGATCAGAAGCGGACGGGACATGCGGATGATTCAAGCACCCGACGGTCAGGGAGCGACGGCCCGGATGATGACCACGTCCTCCTCGTCGACGTCGGCGGGGATTGTCCCGGCGGCCTGTTGAGCCTTCATCAAAGGACCCAGAGGGCCGCGGACGGAGGAGCGGACCTCGACATCCACCAGGCCGGCCTGGCGCAGGCGGTCCAGGGTCTTCTCCGTGCCGATCAGCGACGAGTGGACCAAAAGCAGGGCCCCGCCGGGCGTCAGATGATCCGGAGCCCCGTCGCAGATGGCGTCCAGGACGATGCGCCCGTCGTGCCCGGCCTCCCAGGCCCGGCTGGCGCCCCGGCGCGGCACGTCGGGACGCGGCGACGGCACGTACGGCGGGTTGCTGGCGATCAGGTCGAAGCGTTCCCCTGCGACCGGCCCGAACGTTCGCCCTCGCCGAGTCCGCACGGACACACCAACCCGGCGAGCGTTCAGGCGCACGGTGAGCAGGGCGCGCCGGGAAACGTCGATCGCGGTGGCCTCGGCCCCGCACTGCGCGGCGGTCAGCGCGAGCACGCCGCTGCCGGTGCAGATGTCGAGGGCTCGCGAGCCGGGCCCGCGCGTCTCCGCGCGAATGGCGTCGGCAAGCATCCACGAGTCGGAGATGGGGGCGAAGACGCCGGGCAGGGTCAGCAGTTTCATGCGGTGAACACCTCCGCGAGCCAGGGGACGACGCGCTCGGGTCCGAGTGCGCGCAGCTGATCGACCGGTGGGTCCTCCACCAGCGCCCGTACGTCGTCCAGCCCGCCCGGCGCGTACGGCTCGGCGGCGTCGATCAGGTCGTGCAGACGACGGCGGGTCGGGAGGACCGATCCGGTCCGCAGGTCGAGCAGTTCGCCGCGGACGCCGTCGCGGAGCGCGGACCACCGGTTCTCGGCGATTCGCCAGCTCGGTGCGGGAGGCGGCAGTTCGCGGACGTGGTGCTGGTAGGCGAGGTGGGCGCCGAGCGCGTGGACGAAGCGAGCGATCGCGCTGGTCCGCTCGACCGTCGCCTGGACGTCGAGCACCCGCAGTTCGAGCGTTCCGTACCGTAGATGCGGCCGAAGCTCCCACCACCACTCCGACCCGTCGGCCATGGTGCTCCCCCGGACCATCCAGGCGAGGTCGTCGGCGAACTCCTCCCAGGAGTTGATGATCGGCGGCACGCCCTGCCGTGGCAGCTCGGACGCGATCACCGGACGTACCGAACACAACCCGGTGTCACGTCCCGCGAAGAACGGCGCGGCACCAGCCAACGCGGCCAACTCAGGCAGGACGTCGCGCAACGCGTGGTAGACACCCAAGGTGCAGTCGGCGTCACCGAACGCCAGGTGGACCTGCAGCGACGAGACCAGTTGCCGTCCGATCACTTCTCGGTAGCGATCTCCCAGCTCAGCGGCCCGTTGCGTGGATGCCAGCGCGGTCGGTCCGTCGAGCAAAGGATGAACCGGCGCGGCGATCACAGCCAGATCCGGCCCGCAGGCATCGGCGACCAACGCCCGGCACGAACGCAACTCCTCGACGGCTTCCGTCACCTTTTCGTGCACGGACGTCGCGATCTCGAGCTGGCAAGCGGGCAACTCGGTCTTCACCCGAGTGTCACCAGCACCGGCGACCAGCGCGGAAGCGTCGGCAGGCATCCAGCTGCCCCGATGCACCACCAGCAGCTCTTCCTCGAACCCGACCGTCCCCGGCACGGTGCTCGCGAACAACGCCCGCAACGACGCGGCATCCGGTACGGCGTTCGCAGCCGCCTCCGGCACCCCGTCACGGTCCTTCACACGCAGCACCCGAAGCCCCTCGTTCGTACCGGACGCGGACCGCGCCACGGCATCCTTCGGGCTCACTGCCGAACCCGCCCTTCCGATACCCCTCCCTTCTCCCCCGCAATCGGCCCCGATCCTCCGATCTCGCTGACCGGAAAGCTGTCGGCTCACACAGGTTGCGCTCGGCTACGACCCAGGTCGTACGCCGAGTCCATTCCCTGGTCCGACGAGACCGGCGCCGCGAATCAATACCTTCGATGACGTGGGCGGGACAGGCTCGTTCACGAGGTACACCAAGGAGACCGATGACCATCCAGACCGGCGAGCTCCCGCTCGGCCGTTTGCCGCAGGACAGCGCCCCCGGGACCGCGATCCGCGCTCACGAGCTCCGCAAGGTGTACGGGCAGGGCGACACCGCGGTGGCGGCCCTCGACGGGGTGTCCGTCGACTTCGGGGTCGGCCGGTTCACCGCGATCATGGGCCCGTCGGGCTCCGGCAAGTCGACGCTGATGCACTGTCTGGCAGGCCTCGACACGCCCACCTCGGGCCAGGTGCTGCTGGGCGAGACCGAGCTGACCACCCTGCCGGACGCCGAGCTGACCCGGATCCGCCGCGACCGGATCGGCTTCGTCTTCCAGTCGTTCAACCTGCTCCCGATGCTCTCGGCCAAGGACAACATCCTGCTGCCGCTGGAGCTCGGCAACCGCAAGCCCGACCAGGAGTGGCTCGACACCCTGATCGACGTACTCGGCCTGCAGGACCGCCTCACCCATCGCCCATCGGAACTGTCCGGCGGCCAGCAGCAGCGCGTGGCCGTCGCCCGCGCACTGGTCGGCCGGCCCGAGGTCGTCTTCGCCGACGAGCCGACCGGCAACCTGGACTCCCGCTCCGGCGCCGAGGTGCTCGGTTTCCTGCGCCGCAGCGTGCGCGAGTTCGGCCAGACCGTCGTGATGGTCACCCACGACCCGCTCGCCGCCTCGTACGCCGACCGCGTGGTCCTGCTGGCCGACGGCAAGCTGGCCGGAGAGCTGCTCGAGCCGACGCCCGAGACCGTGCTCGGCGCCCTGCGGCAGCTGGGGGCCTGACCGTGCGACGCTCCATCCTCTCCTCGCTGCGCGCCCACATGGGCCGCCTGATCGCCGCCTGCCTGGCGATCGTGCTGGGGGTCGGCTTCGGCACCCTGGCGTTGTCCGTGCACGCCTCGGCGTCGCACGGGATCGACCAGACCATCGGCAAGGCCAACGCCGGCGTCGACGCGGTGGTGGTCAGCGACCAGCGCTCGGTCGACGCCAAGGACGCGGCCGCGCTCCGCAAGCTGCCGCAGGCCGCGTCGGTCGTCGTCGACACCGGCGCGTACCTGCAGGTCCAGTGGGCCGGTCAGGTCCGCCCGACGTACCTCGGCGTGAACGCGCTCTACGACACGTCGAAGATCGCCGGCCCGAAAGCGTCGCAGGGCCGGCTGCCCGCCAGCACGCTTGAGATCGCGCTGCCGGCCCGGACGGCCGAGAAGAACAAGGTCGCCCTCGGCAGCAAGCTCCAGCTCAGCTCGTACGACAACAAGCGCTGGACCGTGACCGTCGTCGGCATCCTCGACGACAGCACCAGCTTCGGTTCCGGTTCGGCCGTGGCGACGCCGCAGTCGGTGAAGATCTTCGAACCGCAGAGCTACATCAACCAGATCAAGATCGCCGCCCAGCCGGGCATCGACCAGGAAGCCCTGGTCGCCGCGATCACGCCGATGGCCTCCGGCCTGCAGGTCTACACCGGCGCCGGCTGGATCGATCACGAGGTGAAGGGGCTGACCAACGGCATCGACGTGCTCGGCGGGGTGTTCGGCATGTTCGCCGTGATCGCCCTGTTCGTCGCCTGCCTGGTGATCGCGAACACCTTCACGATCGTGATCGCCCAGCGCACCCGCGAGATGGCGCTGCTGCGCTGCGTCGGCGCGTCCCGCCGGCAGGTGTTCTCTTCGGTGCTCGCCGAGGCGGCCGTGGTCGGCCTGGTCGCCTCCGCGGTCGGCGTGGTGGTCGGAATCGCGCTGTCGGCCCTCGGCCTGGCACTGTCGCGGGAGTTCGACCTGGAACTGCCGCCGATCAGTCTGCACCTCGACGTGGTGTCGATCCTCGCGCCGCTGCTGCTCGGCACCGTCGCGACCGTCCTGGCCGCGATCGTCCCGGCCCGCCGCGCCACCAAGGTCGCGCCGCTGGCGGCCCTGCGCCCGGAGGCGGCCCCGGCGGCCGCGTCGAAGCGCGGCATCGTCCGGATCGTGCTCGGCTTCCTGCTCCTGGCCGGCGGTGGACTGTTGCTCGCGGCAAGCGCTGCGGGTGGTCAGGTCGTGATCGGCGTCGCCGGCGGCGTGCTGTCGTTCATCGGCGTCCTGGCGATCGGCTCGCTGCTCGTCCCGGCGTTGGTCCGGCTGCTCGGCGCGCTGCCGGCCCGCAAGGGCGGCGTACCGGCTCGGATCGCGGTGGCGAACGCCGTCCGCAACCCCCGCCGTACGGCGGCCACCACGTCCGCGCTGCTGATCGGTGTCACGTTGATCAGCCTGACCTGCGTGGGCATCGCGTCGGTTCGCAAGACCTTCGACGTGACGATGGACGACCAGTACCCGGTCGACCTGATGGTCCGCACGTACGACGCGAAGCTCCCGGCCAGTGCGGAGCAGCAACTGCGCGACATCAAGGGCATCACCCAGGTCGTTCCGGTGCGGAGCGTCGATGTGAAGGCCGGGCAGGAGACACTGAGCATCACTGGTGTCGACCAGGCCAAGACCGGTCCGGTCGTCCACAACCCCCAACTGGTCAGCCAGTTGCAGCCGGGGGTTGCGCTGCTCGACAAACCCACCCTGCGGATGCTGTCTCTGCAGGAGGGTTCCGACCTCACGCTGGTCGCGGGCGGGAACAAGATCACCCTGAAGGCCCACCAGGCCGTCGGTCTGGACCCGATCACGATCACCGACACCGACCTGCAAAGACTGGCTCCGCAGGCGAAGGTCTCAGGCTTCTGGCTGGCCTCCGACCCGAAGGCGGACGGGCCCGACGTGATCGACGCGGTCCAGCAGTCGCTGCCGTCGGTGAAGGTACTGAACGTCGAAGGCGGTCTGGCCGAACGCAGCAGCTACACCCAGATCTTCGACGTACTGCTGATCGTCGCAGTCGGCCTGCTCGGGGTGTCGGTGCTGATCGCACTGGTCGGCGTCGGCAACACGCTCAGCCTGTCGGTGCTCGAACGCACCCGGGAGAACGCGTTGCTCAGGGCAATGGGTCTGACCCGCCGCCAGCTGCGCGGAATGCTCGCTGTCGAATCGTTGCTGATGGCCCTGGTCGCGGCCGGTCTGGGCATCGTGCTCGGCCTGGTGTACGGCTGGACCGGCACCGCGGCCTTGATGAGCTCGCAGACCGACGGCAAGGTCCAGTACGCCGTACCGGTCGCTCTGCTGGTCACGATCGCGCTGGTCGCGGCGATCGCCGGTCTGCTCGCGTCGGTGCTGCCGGCTCGTCGCGCGGCGAAGGTCGCTCCCGCTGGAGCCCTCGCCTCGGAGTAGTTCCTGCCAGCGTCCGAAGAACCGTGGCCTGTAGCGCACGGTTCTTCGGACGCTGCGGTTTTGCTAGACGATCTCTATGCGGTTGCCGTGGCCGTCGGCGGTGTGGAAGCGGCGGCGGCCGGGGATGGTGTCGTTGTCCCAGGTCACCGGGTAGCCGAGTGTTTCCAGCTTGGCGGCCAGTGCGTCCAGGTCGTCGACTGCCAACGCCGGATGGGCCTTCCGCGCCGGCCGGAAGTCGGTCTCCACCCCGACGTGGATCTCGGCGTCGTCTTGCTCGAACCAGCATCCACCCCTTGCCGCGAGCAACGCTGGTTTCGCGATCTCGGTCATCCCGAGGGCGTCGCGGTAGAACGCCCGCGCCACGTCCTCACCGCCCGGTGGGCAGGACACCTGCACGTGGTCGAGCCGCATCACCGCTCCGCCTTCCGCGCCACCGCGAAGATCCGCCGGAACGGCAGCAACGTGCCGAACTCCCGCCGCGGATAGGCCTCCGCGAGCCGAGCGCCGTACTCCGCCTCGAACTGCTCCCGCAGCCCGTCGGGCAACGACTGCAGCACCGGCCGCGCGCCGGTCCCCTTCACCCATTCCAGTACGGCGTTGTCGCCGGGCAGCAGGTGGCTGTACGTCGTCTCCCAGGCGTCGACGGTGCATCCGAGCGCGCTGAGCGCCTCGACGTACTCCGCCGGACCCGGGACGTCCGGCCGCAACGACTTGCCCGCCGCGTACTCGGCGTACGGCGGTCGCTCGGCCAGCTCACGCAGGATCGCGTGCGAGGGCGCGTCGCCGTTGCCGGGGATCTGGATGGCGAGCCAGCCGCCGGGCCGGAGCGCGTCGACGAAGCCGGGCAGCAGGTCGAGTTGTTCCGGGATCCATTGCAGGGTCGCGTTCGTGACGATGACGTCGATCGACTCCGCCGGGGCGGACCAGTCGCGGAGGTCACCGACCTCGAAGGTGAGGCGGGCGGCGATCGCGGGGTCCGAGCGGAGTTTCTCGGCTTCGGCGATCATCTCGGCGGAGCTGTCGACGCCGAGGATGGTTGCCGAGGGCCACCGGTCTAGCAGGCCGACGGTGAGGTTGCCCGGGCCACAGCCGAGGTCGATCACGACGGGATTGGCGGCGTCGGCGGCGCTGGGGGCGCCGACTGCGGGCGCGTCAGCCGCGTCGGCTGCCCTGGTGGCGCCGACCGCGGGCGCATCGGGTGTGTTGGGAGCACCCACCTGCCCGTTCCCACGGATCGGCCCGATGCGGCCGACCAGGTCGGCGAACGGGCGGCCCCGCTCGTCGGCGTACTTGCCGTACTGCTGCGGGTTCCACACCGGGGACGTGCGCATCGTGGGCTCCTCATACGAGATCTCTTGACGTCAAGATACCTACGACCTCACCCTACGCCCGCGAGGTGTCTTGATGTCAAGAGTCTTGACGGATACTCTCGATCCCATGAAAGACGAGGTCGACCGGCTGATCGAGGCCTGGCGCCGGGAGCGCCCCGATCTCGACGTGGCACCGATGGAGGTGCTGTCCCGGGTGAGCAGGCTCGCCCGGCATCTGGACCGCGCCCGCAGTCAGGCGTTCGCGACCCACGGACTGGAGTCCTGGGAGTTCGACGTCCTGGCCGCGCTGCGCCGCGCGGGTGCGCCGTACCAACTCTCCCCCGGCCGGCTCCTCAAGGAGACGCTGGTGACCTCGGGCACGATGACAAACCGCGTCGACCGCCTGGCCGCCCGCGGCCTGGTCGAGCGACTCCCGGATCCCGCCGACCGGCGTGGCGTACTGGTCCAGCTGACCACCGCGGGCCGCGACGCGGTCGACGCGGCACTGGCCGACCTGCTCGCCCACGAGCGCACCCTCCTGGCCGCCGTCACCGACCGGGACCAGGCCAAACTCGCCCGTCTGCTGCGCGATCTGGTCGGCCCGTTCGACCAGGAAACGCATTGAAGATTCAACCTCCGGAAACCGGCCGAATAACGTTCGAATAATCCGAAAAGACGGCGCGTCACTTAATACCCGGCCCGATCGTTGCTAGTTGCAACCGGATCGTGAAGGTGCTGTAGCGAACGGCTGTCGACACTGAGTCATCACGCGCACTAATGTCCTCACTGTCGGTGCGTTTATGGCTACGCATCGTCGCGAACAAGGTTCTTTCGGCGGCAAGAGGTGGTTCGCCGAGAGAGGTCGATGGTGTCCGGGGCTCGGGGCCCGGACAACGTGGACCGGCACGGGGCCCGCTCACCCAGGTGATCGCGGCGTCGCTCCCAATCACAGGGGATGGGAGCGCACGCCGCGATTCACGGCGTCGGGAATTTGATCATGTATACACAAGCCGAAATGCTGGGGATTCGGCGCATCGGGGCTTCAGGGGGTTCCGGCGGTGTTACTCGGCGGTTTAGTGAGTTCCACCGGCCAGCGACCCCGATGTGGCGTCGCGCTGAAGCTGGGACTCCATGCTGAAGCGCACGACCGTGCATGCCGGGCGACAGGCAACCCGGTAGCAGTTTGACCGATGCGACACCCGCGCTCAGTGGTCAGGCACATCGCCGCCGCGCCTCGATCCGCCACAACCGTCCGCGCGCCGATGGGCGTTCTTGCGCACGAGCGAATACTCCGGCGGCAGCGCGTGCTCAGCGCGACAGCGCGTACAGCGCGGCAGCACGTACAGCGCGAAGCGCGTACCTCAGCGCGGCAGCGCGCACAGCGCGAAGCGCGTACCTCAGCGCGGCAGCGCGTGCCCCTGATCGGGCGGGCGGGAGCACCGCGAAGCACGCGACGAAGGAGCGCGCGGAGCGGCGCGTGGGGAGGTCTCTCCCCGCCGTACTAACTCTCCGCGCGCTCCGCCGCTTCCAGCCACGCGCTTTCCAGCTCTTCGCGTTCCTCATTGAGCTTGCGCAGTTCCGTGTCCAGCTCCGCGAGCCGGCCGTAGTCGCTCGCGTGAGCAGCGAGCTGGTCGTGCAGCTTCTTCTCGGTGTCGGCCAGCTTGGACAGCTGTCGCTCGATCCGGTTCAGCTCCTTCTTCGCCGCCCGCGCCGCGGCAGCGTCGATCGGCGCGGCAGCGGGCGCGCTCGGCGTACCGGCGCTCACCTCAGGGGCCGCGACCGAACCAGACGCGGAAACCCCCGAGACGACGACCCGACGCCCCGGCGTACCGGTCTCGAGTTCGTCCAGGTACTGCTCGACCCCGCGCGGCAGGTGCCGCACGTTGCCGTCGCCCATGATCGCGTAGACCATGTCGCTGACCCGCTCGAGGAAGTACCGGTCGTGCGTGACCACCACGACGACCCCGGGCCAGCTGTCGAGGAAGTCCTCCAGCACGGTCAGCGTCTCGACGTCCAGGTCGTTGGTGGGCTCGTCGAGGATCAGCACGTTCGGCTCGTCCAGCAGGATCCGAAGCAGCTGCAGCCGGCGTCGTTCGCCACCGGACAGGTCGCTGATCCGCGTGGTCAGCTTGTCGCCGGTGAAGCCGAACCGCTCGAGCAGCTGCGACGAGGTCAGCTCACCGCTGTGCCCGGCCAGTGCCGCCGTGCGCTTGATGTCGGTGATGTGCGCGAGCACGGTTTTCATGCCGTCGACCTCGTCGAGGGTCTGCGACAGGTTCGCGATCCGGACCGTCTTGCCCTGCTTGACCAGGCCGGAGTCCGGCGCGAGCTGACCGGTCAGCACCTTGAGGAACGTCGTCTTGCCGGCGCCGTTCGGGCCGAGCAGCCCGATCCGGTCGGCCGGGCCGAGCCGGAATGTGACGTGGTCGAGCATCACCCGGTCGCCGAACTTCAAGGTGACGTTCTCGGCGTCGTACACGTCCTTGCCCAGCCGGGACGTCGCCAGCTTCGAAAGCGCGAGCTTGTCGCGCGGCGCCGGCTCGTTCTCGATCAGGGCGTTCGCCGCGTCGATCCGGAACTTCGGCTTCGACGTCCGGGCCGGTGCGCCGCGGCGCAACCAGGCCAGCTCCTTCTTCAGCAGGTTCTGCCGTTTGGCTTCGCTCACCTGCTCGGAACGCGAACGCTCGGCCTTGGCCAGCACGTACGCCGCATAACCGCCGTCGTACGACGAAACGCGGCCGCCCTGCACCTCCCAGGTCTGCGTGCAGACCGCGTCGAGGAACCACCGGTCGTGGGTGACGACGATCAGCGCACCGGCCCGGTCGACCACATGCGCGGCGAGCCAGTTGACCGCCTCGATGTCCAGGTGGTTGGTCGGCTCGTCCAGCACCAGCAGGTCGACGTCGGTCAGCAGCAGCCTCGCCAGGGAGGTCCGGCGGCGCTCGCCACCGCTCAGCGTGCCGATCAGCGCCTCGTGGTCGATCTCACCGAGCAGGTGCTCCATCACGGAGCGCGCTCGCGGATCGGCCGCCCAGGTGTAGGTCTCGGCGTCGCCGAGCACCGCCTGGCTGACGGTGAGGTTCGGGTCCAGGTCGTCGCTCTGGCCGAGGTAGCCGAGCCGGAGGTCGCGGTTCTGCGTGACGCGGCCGTCGTCCGGCTCTTCCCGGCGGGCGAGGAGCTGCAGCAGCGTCGACTTGCCGTCCCCGTTCCGCCCGACCACTCCGACCCGGTCGCCCCGGCCGACGCCGAGACTCACCTTGTCGAGCAGAAGCCGGGTGCCGAAGCCCTTGGAGACGGCTTCGAGATTGACCAGATTGGGTGCGGGGGTGGCAGCCATAACCGCCCCAGGGTACGTGATCACGCAGATGTGCCCGGACGGCGCCGTGGCGGTGGACGGGGTGCCCACCGCCGCGGCGTACGGCTACTGGTGGTTGAGGTGCAGCAGGTACTCCTTGAGGTTCAGCGGGTTGCCGTCCGTGCGGGGCCGGGTGGGCGGCGTACCGGGCACGGGGTGGTACGCCGCGAAGGTGCTGAGCAGGATGCCTTCGCCGTGGGTGAGGCCGGGAAGTTGGGTCTCGAAGGCATGCACGCGCCCGGCTGGGATCAGGCCGGTGAGTTGCGCGTGGTTGGCGTCGATCCGGCTGGTTTCGACGGTCGCGTGGGCTTCGGCCAGGCGCCCGAGAACTGGTGAGACCGAGTCGGGCGGCAGGTCGAGTTCGAAATGGTTCACCGGTTCGACGACGGTGGTGCCGGCCTGGGCGAGAGCTTCCAGCAAGACCAGTGGGACGAGCCGGCGGAAGTCCATGGCGACCGTGACCGGCGACGAGTAGCCGGTCCGGATCAGGTCGACCCGGACGTAGTCCACCTCCCAGCCGGACAACCCTTGCAACAACGTCTGCCGCACGGTCTCCTCGATCGCGGTGTGGAACGCGCGCGGCAGGCCGCCGAGCTCGACCTCCAGCCGGTAGTCGATCCCGGTACCGGCCGGCGCGGGCGAGACGCGGAAGCCGACGGTCGCCACCCATGGGTTGTCGGGCGCCCCCATCTCCCGCACGGCGGTACCGCTGCCGATCGGGCGTTCCTGGTGGATCGGCCGGGTCTCGTCGAAGGTCACCGCCAGGCCGTACTCGTCGGCGAGCAGGCTGGCGATCACCTCCTTCTGCACTTCGCCGTACAGGCTGACCGAGATCTCGTCGTCCTTGCGGACGCGGATCAGCGGATCCTGCTCGGCGAGCTGCTGCAGCGCTTGGAAGAGCTTGATCCGATCCCCCGCCCGTACCACCGTCTCCAGCGTCGGTGGCGCGAACAGCTGCCCACCCCGGTCCCCGGGACCGCCGAGCTGGTCCCCGATGCGGATCTCCTTGAGGCCTCGCAACGCGACGATCCGTCCGGCTTCCACTGCCTCCACCCGCTCGGTCTCACCGCGGGCGAAGACCTGGACAGACGTGGGTTTCGCGAAGTACGACGCTCCCCGGGCCGAACCGCCTCCGGCGCCCGGCGAGGCCGGCGCGGACGAGCGCAGCACAGCCTGCTCGCCTCGATGGACCTCGATCTGCTCGCGCGCCCGCAGGGTGCCGGCAAAGACGCGCGCCGACGCGATCTTCTCTCCCGCCGCCCCACGCTCCACCTTGAAAACCGATGCCTGCAACGGATCCTTGGCCGATCCGCTTGCCCAGGGCAACAACGTACGAATCCCCTCGATCAGCTCCGGTACGCCGTTGCCGGTGATCGCCGAGCCGAAGTACACCGGCTGGACCAACGCCCGCCGGACCTGGTCGGCGAGTTCCGTCTGCTGATCAGCGGCAGTCAGATCGTCCGCCAGATACCTCTCCAGATACATATCGTTGCGCTCAGCAAGCAACTCGTCCACTGCCCCCGTCCCCGGCGTATACGGCACGAACCGGGCACTCCGGGCGCCGAGATCCCGCACCGTGCCGAGCGGAATCGCCGCCGGGGTCAGCAAGCGGCGGACATCGGCCAGCAGTTCGTCGTACCGGGCGCCCATCCGGTCGATCTTGTTCACGAACAGCAGCGTCGGGATGCGCAGGCGCTGCAGCGTGCGCATCAGCAGGCGCGTCTGCACCTGGACACCTTCCACCGCCGACAGCACCAGTACGGCGCCGTCGAGCACCGAGAGCGCGCGCTCGACCTCGGCGATGAAGTCGGAGTGGCCGGGGGTGTCGATCAGGTTGACGGTCAGGCCGGACAGCTCGAACGACACCACCGCGGAGCGGATCGTGATACCGCGGCGGCGTTCGAGGTCCATCGTGTCGGTCCGGGTACTGCCGGCGTCGACGCTGCCGACCCGGTCGATCACGCCGGCCGCGTGCAGCAGCCGCTCGGTCAGGCTGGTCTTGCCGGCGTCAACATGCGCCAGAATTCCCATCGTCAGTGTGCTCAAAGGTCCTCATGCGGGTCTCGATCCGTTGGGTGGAGACGGGGCGGATCGAAAGTCGGCGCATTAGGAGGCTCCTTCACGAGGCAAGACAAACGTTTGACGAGCGTAACGCCGGGACAACGCCGGCCGCAGGTGGTTTTCCAACCCCTTTCAAAGTGCCTGCCGTGACAAGTAGCCTGCGGCCCACACGGCCGCCCAGGTCTTGTTTGAAACACTTCGCGGAACAAGGGTTCTCGGGCGTCGTGGACACAAGGAGTTCCCGATGTCTTTGACGGACGACTACCTCCGAGCGGCCGCCGATCGTGGCCCCAAGGCCAGCGCCGTTCTCGCCGCTGCCGCCCCCGAGCTCGACGCCACCACCTACCTCGGCCGGTGCCTGAGCCGGCCCACCTTCCTGGAAGCCGCGCCGTACCGGCAACTGGTCGCGGATCTCGACCTGCTGCACTCGGCCCTGACCAGACTGCCCGAGCGCGTTTTCGGCGGCGACCTCGCCGAGTTCGCCCGGACGGTCGGCATGACCGAGACCCAGGTACGGGCGATCTGCCGCGGCCGCGGTCCGGCGCCGAGCCGGATGGGCCGCGCGGACCTGTACCGCGACGCCGACGGCTTCCACCTGCTCGAGATCAACATGGGCAGCACCGTCGGCGGCGTCGACAACCCGGTACTGAACGCGGCGATGCTGGAGCACCCGTTCATCGCCGAGTTCGTCGCCGCGAACGACCTGACGTACGCCGAGACGATGACCGAGGTGGTCCGCACCATCGTCACCGAGGCGAAGGTGCCGACCGGCGTCCGCCCGGTGATGGCGATCGCCGACTTCCCCGACAGCTATCCCGACCTGGAACGCCAGCTGCACAAGAGCGCCCAGATGCTCGAACCGCTGGGCATCGACGCAATCCCGTGCCCGGTCGACGCGCTGGAGTACCGCGACGACCGGATCTGGCTGGGCGACCGCGCGATCGACGTGGTGTTCCGGCTGTTCATGATCGAGGACGTACTCAAGCCGGGCGCGGTCGAGCTGCTGGAGCCCGTGCTGCAGGCGGCCGAGCAGGGCCACGTCGCGATCTTCACCCCGCTGGACGCCGAGCTGTACGGCAGCAAGGGCGCGCTCGCGCTGCTGTCCGACGAGGCCTACCGCGACCGCTACCCGGCCGACGAACTGGCCGCGCTCGACCGCATCCTGCCGTGGACCCGAATGGTCCGCAGCGGACCGGTCACCGTCGACGGCGAGCGCGTCGACCTGGAGCAGTACGCCCTCGCCAACCGCGAGGAGCTGGTCCTCAAGCCGACGGCGCTGCACGGCGGCGACGGCGTACTGCTCGGCTGGCTGACCGACGAGTCGACCTGGGCGGCACGAATCGCCGAGGCGATGGACAACCCGTGGGTCCTCCAGCGCCGGATCCGACCGGTGCCCGAGGTGTTCCTCACCGACGAGGGCAGTGAGCAATGGCTGCTGACCTGGGGAGCTTTCCTGGTCTCCGACGGCCTAGGCGGCTTCCTCATCCGCGGCTCGCAGGAACTGGACGGCGGCGTGGTCAACATGGCCACCGGCGCGACCGCGACCTGCTGCTTCCACCAACGCTGACGATGTCCGGCCCGGTGGCACCTGTCACCGGGCCGGCGCGGATCACCGGCCACGCCTGGCAGCAACCCACACCCTTTGCGCCATCCAGTGAATTCCCTCGCAGGTCGGCTCTTCTAAAACCCCAGCGAATTCCACTCCGCCCAACCGGCACGACTCACGGCCACCGTTCGCCACCGGCAGCGCCTGCTCATCCGGGACGGATCACCGGTAGAGCTTTATGGTCGACCACTTGGCAGGAATCGCACTTGGCACTCGGCTCGCCTAGCGCACGAAATCTTGGGCCGAGCACCGGCAGACTCAATCGAGGCGAGCTTACCGTCATCGGTTGTACGTCGACCGTCTGCCAGCACGACGACCTTCAACTGTCGAACTGGAGACCTCGGACCTCTCTGGAGACGTTCCGGTTCTCCGGCAACTCAGGCTCATCTACATCGACGATCAACGCCGGATCCAGGCGGCGATCTGACCAAGGCGCTCATCTGCACGACTGCGCTACGAGCAGGCCATCGACGATGGTTGATTCGATTAGTGCCGGGCACCCGTCTTCAACAGCACCACAAGCCACGACAACTTGAGCGCAAACCGCAACTACTCTGTTCTTCTCTCTGTTCTTCTACCGGTTGACGATGGCCGGGAGGATGCGTGCCCCCGGGACCGGGCCCTCCGCCTGGCGGACCATGCGGCACAGGCCGGACTCGGCCAGTTCGACGGCCAGGTCGACCGCGCGCCGGCTGTCGGCGGCGAGGAACAGGCAGGTCGGACCGGAGCCGGAGATCATCGCGGCCAGTGCGCCTTGGTCCAGGCCGAATTGAAGGGTCGTGCCCAGTTCCGGCCGCAGCGACAGCGCCGCGGCCTGTAGGTCGTTGCTGAGAGCAACCGCCAACGCAGCGGGGCGGCCCGAGAGCAACGCCGAGAGAAGCTCTGGACGCACCTCCGGAGCCTCGACCCGCCGGAGTGGGCGGAGGCGATCCAGCTCGGCGTACACCTGCGGAGTCGACAGTCCCCCATCGGCGATGGCGAAGACCCAGTGGAAGGTCCCGCGGGACATCACCTCGGTGACCTGTTCGCCCCGGCCCTGGCCGAGCGCGGTGTGGCCGACCAGGCAGAACGGTACGTCGCTGCCCAGGTCGGCGGCCAGGTGCTGGAGTTCGGGCTGGGTGAGTTGCAGGCCCCAGAGGCGGTTGCAGGCGACCAGGGTCGCTGCGGCGTCAGTAGAACCACCGGCCATGCCCCCGGCGACCGGGATGGTCTTGCGGATGCTCAGGTCGACGCCGACCTCGACGTCGTACTCGGCCTGCAGCAGCCGGGCGGCGCGGACGGCGAGGTTCGAGTCGTCGGTCGGTACGTCGACGGCGAAGTCGCCGACCACCTCGACGGTGATCTCGGCGTCGTCGCGCAGCGTCGCGGTCACGTCGTCGTACAGGGCGACGGCCTGGTAGACGGTCGCGAGCGGGTGGAACCCGTCCGGGCGCGGCGGCCCGACGGACAGGCCAAGATTGATCTTGGCCGGGGACCGCACCGTGACCTGGGCTGATGGTGGCACGGCCACACCCTAGGACATGAGTTGCCGTTTCGCGTCTGCGAGCGCGGCGAACTCCGTGATGCCCAGCATTTCCCCGCGCAGCGACGAGTCGATGCCTGCCGTGGCGAAGACCTCGTCCAGCAGCGCCCGGTCCGGGACCCAGCGGGCCAAGGCCGAGCGGACGGTTTTGCGGCGCTGGGAGAAGGCGGCCTCGATCACCGCGAAGACCTCTTCGCGGGAGGCGGTCGTTGCCGGGGGCTCCCGTCGGGCGAAGGCGACCAGGCCGGAGTCGACGTTCGGGGCGGGCCAGAAGACGTTGCGCCCGATCGGGCCGGCGCGGCGCACCTCGGCGTACCAGGCGGCCTTGGCGGACGGTACGCCGTACGTGCGCGACCCGGGCGGCGCGGCCAGCCGGTCGGCGACCTCGGACTGGACCATGACCAGCCCGTGCCGCAGCGACGGCGCGATCGCCAGCAGGTGCAGCAGGACCGGTACGGCGACGTTGTACGGCAGGTTCGCGACGCAGGCGGACGGCGTACCGATGGCGTCCGGTCCGACCTCCATTGCGTCGGCCTCGACGACGGAGAAGCGATCGGCCTGCCCGGGCGCGTAGGTGCCGATCGTCGACGGCAGAGCGGCGGCGAGCACCGAGTCGATCTCGACCGCGGTGACCCGGTGCCCGGCGGCCAGCAGCGCCAGGGTCAGCGAGCCCAGGCCCGGTCCGATCTCGAGGACCGTCTCGCCGGCCTCGTCCAGCTCGGCGGCGCGCACGATCCGGCGCACAGTGTTCGGGTCGATGACGAAGTTCTGGCCGCGCTGCTTGGTCGGGCGGATCCCGAGCGACGCGGCCAGCGAACGCACTTCCGCCGGACCGAGAAGCCTCGGCCCGGCGGAAGTGGAGGAATCAGCGCTGGTCACACCGGTCAGTGTGGCAGGCCGTTCGGGGTGATGATCACGCGCGCTTGCCGCAAACCGGCCAGTCGCCGTAGTTGCCGCGGGCCGCGCGGACCTTCTCGGCGATCGCGATCTGCTGCGCCTTGCTGGCCAGGTGCGCGTTCTCGGCGTACTTGTCGCCGCCGTAGGCGACCCAGGTGCCGTGGCTGAACTGCAGACCGCCGTAGTACCCGTTGCCGGTGTTGGTCTGCCAGTTGCCACCGGACTCGCACTCGGCGATCCGGTCCCAGACGCCGGTGTTGCCGATCGCCGGCTCGTCGTCCGACGTGCCGCCGTCCGCGATCGCCGGCTTGGGCTTGGTGCCGATCGTGACCAGCTCGTCGACCGGCTTCGCGACGATCTTGCTGGCCAGGGTCTTGGTGGTGACCAGCTTGCCGTCGACGTAGGTGAGCAGGTAGTCGACCGTCTTGCGCCCGGCCTTGCCGGCCGTGGTCGTCTTCTTCTCGCCCTCGGTCAGCTCGGCCGACTTGGTCTCCTTCTTGTCGAAGGCGATCGACTCGGTCTTCGTGACCTTCTTGACGTCGACCTTGACCACGATGATCCGGTTGACGCCCGGCTTCAGCGCCGTCGTCACGGCCGGGGTGATCCGGTCGTCCTTGTCGTAGCCGACCTTGGCGCCGCTCAGCGCCTCGCCGACGGTCAGTGCCATCGACTTGACCGCGACGACCTTGCCCTGGCGGACGAACTGCACGGTCTTGGGAGTGCGGACCTCCAGCGACAGCCCCTCGCGCCCGATCGGGGCGCTCCGGCTGGTGGACAGGAACGCGCCGTCGTAGCGCAGTCCGAGGTCGGTCAGCGCCTCGTTCACGCTGTCGGCCGTGGTCCAGAAGTTCTTCTTGGTGCCGTCTTGGTTGACGGTCAGCTGGCGGGCGTACTGCACCGCGATCTCCTGACCGTCCTGCAGCTTCGCGTCCAGCGCGGGCGCGACCAGGTCACGCTCACCGACCTGGATGTCCTTCGCCTGCAGGGCGTCGGCCACGGTCGAGCCGAAGGTGTGGACCTTCTGCACCTGACCGTCGATCGACAGACTCACCGTTTTGCTCTTGCTCGCATAGGCCATGCTGCCGCCCGCGACGGCGATCGCAGCCGTCGCACCGACGGCCGCAATGATGGACTTACGCACTCATGCTCCCAGGTAGGGCTACCCGGGCACGGGGTCCGACGGCACTGGCGCACACCGGGTTCTCCGAGCCGCGAACGGCCCGGCGACCTTGGTCTGTGCCGAGGGGCATGCCATCCGGAACCTTCCCCGATCCCGGCCAACATCACGAGACAGTAACGAAGAAGTGCGGAGAGTGCCAATCGACTCGTCGGCGCGGCGGAAAAAGGTGTAATGGGCCGACTACGCGGTGTGCCGGCCCCACTGCCCGCGATGCACCACTTCGGCGACGCCGCGGCGGCCTCGGCGCAGTGACGGCGACCGCCGGTCCGGGGCCGGGTAACCGATCGAGATCACCCCCACGAACGCGAGGTCCTCGGGCACCCCGAACTCCGCCTTCACCGCCCCCACCAACCCGCTCGGTACGCCGAAAAAGCAGGCTCCCAGCCCCTCGTCGACCACTGTCTGCAGCATCAGCAACGAGGCCATCCCGGTGTCCACGAACCAGTACGGCGCCGCCCAGCGCGACTCGTCGCGATCGGTCCGGCCCTTGTCGGCTTCGGCGTACCGGTCGAGGTATGCCGTCTTGTCGGCGAAGGCCAGGATCAGCAGCGGCGCGCGCCGCAGTCCTGTGACCCATCGCACATACTTCTCGTCGACGTCGGCGGCCGTGATCCGCCAGTACCGCTCCCGATCGGCGCCTTCCAGCACCAGGAACGCCCACCCCTGGCTGAACCCCGCCGAAGGCCCGCGCAGGCCGTTCGCCAGGATCCGCTCCCGGACGTCGGCCGGCACCGGCCGGTCGGGGTCGTAGTCGCGCACCATCCGGCGCCGCCGGACGACCTCGGAGAACTCCACTACCAGCGACCGCCGAACGCCCGGTCGGCGTTGTTCGACAGCGCCGCGCACAGCTCGGCGACCGAGATGTTCAGGACGCCGGCCATTTTGCGGACCGTGTGCGGGATCAGGTACGACGCGTTCGGCTGCCCGCGGTGCGGCGACGGCGTCAGGTACGGCGCGTCGGTCTCCACCAGCACCCGGTCCAGCGGCGTGACGGCCAGCGCGTCGCGCAGCGACTGGGCGTTCTTGAACGTGACCACCCCGGCGAAGCTCAGGAACGCGCCGCGCTCGACGCACTTGCGGGCGAACTCGGTGTCGCCGGAGAAGCAGTGCATCACCACCCGGTCCGGAACGCCTTCGCTGTCGAGGATCGCGAGGATGTCGTCGTGCGCGTCGCGGTCGTGGATCATCAGCGTCTTGTCCAGCCGCTTGGCCAGCGCGATGTGCGCGGCGAACGACTCGTGCTGCGCGGCCCGGCCGTCCTCGCCGGTGCGGAAGTAGTCCAGCCCGGTCTCGCCGATCACGCGCACCTTGGCCGAGCTGCGCGCCAGTCGCTCGATCTCGGCCAGCGCACTGTCCAACTCGCCCGCCTGCTTGAGTTTCGGCGCCTCGTTCGGGTGCAGGGCGACACCGGCGATCAGGTTCGGGTACTGCTCGGCGGCCTCGACCGCCCAGACCGCGCCGGGCAGATCGCAGCCGACCTGGACGATCCGGGTCACGCCGACCGACCTGGCCAGCTTGATCGCCTCGGCCGGACTCAGCCAGTGGCCGTCCTCGCCGTCGGCGATGTCCAGGTGGCAGTGCGCGTCGACGACACTCATCGGCAACTGGTCCGGCACCGCCGGCCGGCTGCGGTCCCGCGACCGCCCGTCCTCCCCGATGGCAGCGCGTTCCCGCGTCGGACGATCGACCTCCACACGCTCGGTAGACATGCGCCCAGCCTACTTACCGCAGGCGGTAGATCCGGACGTCGGAGTTCGCGTAGGCCCGCTGGGCCAGCGTGTCGAGGGCGGGTGAAACCGGGCCGGCGCGCAGGTCGGCGATGATCCAGTCGACGCTGTGCTGGTCCCGCAGCCTGGCCAGCAGCTCAGGTGCCGGACGCTCGACGGCGGCCAGGCTGTCCGCCAACCGGTCCGGCCAGGGCGGCGGCAGCGACAGGTAGCTCCTGGTGTGGTTGGTCGCAGCCAGGTTCTGCGGCGCGTAGGCCCAGCCGCCGAGGTACTGCTGGACACCACTCAGTCCGGACACCCAGTACGCGTCATTGGGGCAGCCAGGCCGGTAACGCGTCGGCATGCAGAAGACGTTGCTCACGGCGACGTCCTCCGGCCCGGCGTGTCCGTGCAACCACAGCATCGCCTCCTGTTCTGCCCGGGTCAGGTAGATCCGAGTGCCCTGCCCAGTGGTGACCGGCCGGTCGATCACAGCCCCGTACGACGCCACTGCCAGGTACGTCGTCTGCGCCGGCAGACTGGACGCTGCAAGGAAGCAGGTCGCGTAGACGACCAGTGCCCGAGGCCAGTGCCGCGGTGAGACGACGCGGCGGATCAGCAGTACGCCGACACCGGCAGCGACGACCAGCGCCGCGGCCGGCCCGAGCAGATCGAGCGCTGCTTCCCTCTGGTTGGTCACCACCACGGCAGGCCACACCTGGTTGAGCACCACCGCCGTACCGACGCCGCCGGAAAGGCTGACCGCCAGCGGGATCCAGACCTTGCGGTGCCGGATCTCGTCGCCGAGCACCCGGGCGACGACGGCGACCATCACAACCGGTCCGAGGTGGATGACGGTCCGCAGGAAGTGGTACTCCGAGTAACCCGTGTGCGAGAACACCAGCGTGATCGCCGCACCCGCGGCGACACAGGCCGCCGCCCACCAGTACGCCGGATCGCGCCGCGTCGGGTGGAGCGTGATCCCGACCACCGCGAGCAGCCTCGGCAGGCTCAGCACGCAGTACCAGGCGACCAGGACAGCCGCGAAGTACCAGAGCCCGTCGTTCGCGATGCCGGGCACCACGACGCCGCCGTACGTCGGGAAGGACCTGTCGCCGGTCACGACTGCGTAGTACGGGAGCACTCGCAGCGCGGCGAGGAACTGGATCCGGCTGCCGCCCGTGCTACCGGTCAGCGTGGACGTCGCGGCCAGGAAGAGCCCACCGCAGAGCAGCCCCAGAACGACCACCCGCAAGGGGAATCGCCGCTCCAGCAGCCAGCAGGCAACCCCTGCGACGGCACAGCCCGCCGCCATGATCGGCAGCAGTGTCGGCTTCGTTCCGCACGCCAGCACGAGCAGCATCACCAGTGCGATCCAGGTGCCTTTTCCCGCCTGCCTACGAAGGATCAGCACCGTCGGACCGACCAGCCCGAGCATGATCACCGCCGCGAGCGTCCCGGTCGGCCCTTGGATGCTCAAGGCACCGGCCATGTCGACGCCGGGCTCGTCGGTCAGCCGCAGCCCGCCGGCGAACACACCCGACACCAGACCGGCGACCGGGCCCGCCCAGCGGATGCCGCTGAGCAACTCCCCCGCGGCCCAGCCGGCCAGGACGAAGGTCAGCGCCATCGTCATCGGCCACTGGTGCAGCAGGACCTCCGGTGCGCCGACGCCGGACACCTGCCCGTGCGCGGCCATCAGCGCATTGGTGAACCAGTGGTAGATCAGCGGCTCACCGGCAGCCGACGGATCAGGTGGTACGACGTGCTTCTCGAGCACCTGGACGAGTCCGAGCTGGAACCACACGTCCTGGTGCCTGCCTAACTGAGCCGGCGGCAGCGGCACCAACCGGAGCAGCTCGACGAACACCCGGACGGCAGCCAGCACCAGGCCGAGCACCATCACCGGCAGCCACCTGATCCGCTCAGGGGACCTCCGGCGTACCAGTGGAAGGAGCGCGAGCACCAGGCCGACCGTGGCCATCCACTGCTGGCGTGGGTAGCCGACTCCGGTGAAGACCGCCCAGACGCCGAGCGCCCACGCCAGGCCGAGCACCGAGCCGAAGCCGAGGTCCTGGGCCCACGAGCGGCCGCCGGTCAGCGTCCGCCAGAGCAGAGTGCCCGGCAGCAGCACGAGCACTGCCCACGCGGCCAGGTACCTGGCGGTCGCAGCCGCCGGATGCCCCAAGTCGTCCAGCAGCACGAGCACGGTGAGCGGAACGACGGCCCACAGCGCGAGCTGGGCCCCACGGCCCACCACTGCGGAGATCGTCATACTGAGTAGATGCCTGACAGCGCGAAAATCTTGCTCACGTAGCCAAGACGTGATGAAAGTCCGCTTTGGTTGCCGCTGGCGACGTCAGCGCAAGCGGTAGATCCGGACGTCCGCGTTCGCGTAGGACGGCTCGGCCAGGCGGTCGAGAGCGGGCGAGACCGGGCCGGCCCGGAGGTCGGCGATGATCCAGTCGACGCCGATCTCTCGCTTCAGCTTGGTCAGCAGGGCCGGCGTCGGCCGTTGTACGGCGTCCAGGCTCTGCTGGAGGCGGTCCGGCCACGGTGACGGCTGGGTGAGGAAGCTGGTCTTGTTCTGGGTCGCCTGGAGGTTCTTCGGGGCGTAGGCCCAGCCGCTCAGGTACTGCTGGACACCGCTCAGCCCGGAGGTCCAGAAGGCGTCGTCCGGACAGCCCGGGCGGAAGCGCGGCGGCATGCAGAACACGTTGCTGACCGCCACGTCGCCGGGTGCGGCGTTCTCGCCGAGCCAGATCATCGCCTGCTGCTCGTTCTCGGTCAGGTAGACCCGGTCGTTCTGATCAGCGACCACCGGCTGCCCGGTGGCCAAGCGGTAGACGTTGCCGGACATGACCGACAGCTGGTTCGGCAGGCCGGCCGCGACGACCAGTGCGATGACCTGCAGGAGAATCAGGGACCGGCTACGTCGTCTGGTCAGCACCACCACGATCAGCCCGACCACGGCGAGCACCTGGAACGGCACGACCAGCGCCACGATCGCCCGCCCGACCGTCGTCGGTACGTCGGGAACGTGGAACCAGAGCAGCCGGATCAGCAGAGCTGTCACCAAGCCCGCGGCCCCGGCGACCAGGACCGGTCGCCACCGCGTCGTTTCGTCGACCAGTGTGGCCGCCACCGCGACCGTGCCGACCACACCGATCGCTGTGACGGTGCGCAGGAAGTGGTACTCCGAGTAGCCCGTGTGCGAGAACACCAGCGTGATGCCGGTCCCCGCTGCGACACAGCCCGCCACCCACCAGTACGCCGGATCGCGGCGCGCCGGGCTGGTCGTCGTACCGAGCAGGGAGAGCAGGCGGGCCGAGTTGATCAGCAGGTAGTAGGCGAGCAGGCTCGCGGCGAACAGCAGCAGCCGGGGCTCACCGGTGGCGATCGACGGGAGCACCCAGCCGCCGGTCGCCGGGTAGGAACGGTCACCCGAGACGGACGCGTAGAAGGGCTGCACCCGGAGCGCGGCCAGGATCTGGATCCGGCTGCCACCCGTGCTGCCGGTCAGGGCGAAGGTCGCCGCCAGGAAGAACGCACCGGCCATCGCACCGAGTGCGACGATCCGCCAGGGCAGGACCCGCTCGCTGATCCAGGCGTACAGGCCGACGATCGCCGAGCCCGCCAGCATGATCGGCAGCACGGTCGGCTTGGTGCCGGTCGCCAGCGCGATCATCAGGGCCATCGCCAGCCAGGTGCCGCCTGTGGCCTGCTTGCGCAGGATCAGCACGGTCGGGCCGACCAGACCGAGCATTACCAGTACAGCGAGCGCACCGGTCGGGCCTTGCACGACCTGGGCCGGCGACGCCTCGACGATGGGTTTGGCAGCGAGCTGCAGCGTGCCCGGCAGTGCCCCGGTCAGCAGGCCGGCCACGGCACCGACCCACGTCTTGCCGGTCAGCGCCTCGCCCGCGGCCCAGCCGGCCAGGACCAGACTGATCACGAAGGTGATCTGCCACTGGTGCATGAGCACGTGCGACGGCTCGACACTGGCCATCGCGGACTGCCCGGCCATCGAGGCGTTGGCGAACCAGTGGTAGATCAACGGCTCGCCCAGCACCGACAGGTCGGGCGGAGTGATGTCGTGCTTGAGGGCCTGGATCAGGCCGAGCTGGTACCAGAAGTCCTGGTGCCGGTCGAAGGCGATCGGCGGCAGCGGCCAGACCCGGAGCAGCCCGGCCACTGTCCGCACCACGGCGATCAGCAGCAGCACTGCCATCGCCGGCTGCCACCAGCTCGGCCCGGGCTGCCAGGTCACTCGCCGCCGCAGACCAGGAACTGCGAAGAAGACCACGTAGAACCCGAGCGCCAGGACCCACTGCAGACCCGGCACTCCCAGGCCGGTGCACACCGCCCAGACGCTCAGCTGCCAGCAGATGCCGATCACGGCGCCGAACCCGAGGTCCTGCGGCACCGACCGCCCACCGGCCAGCACCCGCCAGATCAGTACGCCGGGCAGCAGCACCGTCAGCAGCCAGGTGATCAGGTACCTGATGGTCTCCGTGACCGGGTCCCCGACCGCCGCCATCGTCAGGACCGTCACGACGGGCAGGGCGATCCACAAGGCGGGCCGAAGCACACGCACGGACATCAGAGGTCTCTGCTACTCCCACCAGACAACAAGTCGTCGCAGCTTAACGAACCCTGGGTCCTGCACTGACTCAGCCTGACTCGGCAACCTTCTTCACGCCCTGCACGAGCATCTCCCACATCCCGCGCGAGTGCTCGGCCTCCTCCTCGGACGCGTTGTTGTCCTGGCTCAGCGACAGCTGGGTCTTCCCGTTCCCGCCGCTCAGCTCGTAGGTCAGCGTGTGGTAGTTCTCCGGTACGTCGGGTTGCCCGCTCATCGGGCTGTAGTGCGTCACCTGCAGCCGCCGGCCCGGCTCGACCGCCAGCACCTTGCCCTTGTCCTGGTAGGCCTTGCCCTCGTACTCGCCGGTCCAGGTGATCGGGCTCCCGGCCTGCCAGTCGGTCTCCACCTCGGACCCGAACATGAACTCCTTGGTCGCGACCGGGTCCAGCAGCACCTGCCAGACCCGTTCGGGCGACGCCTCGATCTCGACTCGTGCGGTGGCCACGTATCCGGCCATGGTCCTCAACTCCCTTCTCCTCGACCATAAGCCGGTCGCCCGTCACGGTCTTGGACAAAGGCGTCATTCCAGCCGGGCCAGCTCCTCGTCGACCACCGACGGAGCCAGCTTCGCGAACACCGGCCGCGGCGCCGCCACCACAGTCCCCGGTACGACGGCCTGCGGCGCCCACGACGCCGCCCGGCCGTAATCGCCGGTGATCACCGGGTAGCCCGGGCCGCCGTCCAGATCGGCAACCTCACGGATCTCCGGGCGATCGGTGATCGCGCCGGTCCCGCCGAGCGTCTCGTGCACCTGCTGGGCCGCGTGCGGCAGGAACGGCGCCAGCAGCCGGTTGGTGTCCGTGACCACCTGCGCGGCGACGTGCAGGATCGTGCCCTTGCGCTCGAGGTCGGACTCCTTCCACGGCGCCTGCTGCGACAGGTACTGGTTCGCGTCCGTGGCGAGCCGCATCGCGGCACCGATGCCCTGCCGGAGCCGCTGGTGCTCGAGATGCTCCCCGACGACGCCGTACGCCGCCCGGCTGCGAGCGAGCAGGTCGTGGTCGGCGGTGGTCAGCTCGCCGGCTTCCGGGATCGCGCCGAAGTTCTTCGCGATCATCGAGGCCGTCCGGTTCACCAGGTTGCCCCAGGTGCCGACCAGCTCGTCGTTGTTGCGACGGACGAACTCGGCCCAGGTGAAGTCGGTGTCGTGCGCCTCCGGGCCGGCCGCCGCGATGAAGTAGCGCAGCGCGTCGGCGCCGTACCGCTCGAGCACGTCGCGGACGTAGATCACCACCGACCGCGACGAGGAGAACTTGCGGCCCTCCATGGTGAGGAACTCGCTGCTGACCACCTCGGTCGGCAGATTCAGTACGCCGTACCGGCCGGGGCTGCCGCCACGCGCGCCGCGGCCGTTGTACGCGAGCAGCTCGGCGGGCCAGATCTGCGCGTGGAAGGTGATGTTGTCCTTGCCCATGAAGTAGTACGACCGGGCGTCGGGGTCGCACCACCAGGCGCGCCAGGCGTCGTCGTCGCCGGAGCGGCGGGCCCACTCGACGCTGGCCGACAGGTAGCCGATGACGGCGTCGAACCAGACGTAGAGCCGCTTGGCCGGGTTGTCCTCCCAGCCCGGCAGCGGGACCGGGATGCCCCAGTCGATGTCGCGGGTCATCGCCCGCGGGCGGACGTCGTCGAGCAGGTTGGTGGCGAACTTCAGCACGTTCGGGCGCCACTCGGCGCGGGTTTGCAACCAGGAGCCGAGCGCGTCGGCCAGCGCCGGCAGGTCGAGGAAGAAGTGCTCGGTCTCGACGAACTTCGGGGTCTCGCCGTTGATCCGGCTGCGCGGGTTACGCAGGTCGACCGGATCGAGCTGGTTGCCGCAGTTGTCGCACTGGTCTCCGCGCGCGGCGTCGTACCCGCAGATCGGGCAGGTGCCCTCGATGTAGCGGTCGGGCAGGGCGCGACCGGTGGTCGGGGAGATCGCGCCCATCGCGGTGCGCGGCACGAGATAACCGTTGCGATGAACGGTTCTGAACAGTTCCTGGGCGACGGCGTAGTGGTTGCGGGTGGTGGTCCGGGTGAACAGGTCGTACGACAGGCCGAGGCCCTGCAGGTCCTCGACAATCACCCGGTTGTACCGGTCGGCGAGCTCGCGGGGGCTGACGCCTTCGCGCTCGGCCTGCACCAGGATCGGCGTACCGTGCTCGTCGGTGCCCGAGACCATCAGCACGTCGTGACCCATCATCCGCTGGTACCGGCTGAACACGTCCGAAGGAACACCGAAACCGGAGACGTGCCCGATGTGCCGAGGCCCGTTGGCATAGGGCCAGGCCACCGCGGCCAGGATGTGAGTCATGCCGTGACTGTAGAAGAGCAGTTCTCGGCATGCAGCCGGATTACGCGGGCTACCGTTGGTCCATGTCCTTGACTGTCAGCGACGTCGACCTGTTCGAAGCCGCCCGGCCACGGCTCGGGGCGATCGCCTACCGCCTGCTCGGCTCGGCCGGCGAGGCGGAGGACGCCGTCCAGGAGACGTTCCTGCGCTGGCAGTCCGCCGACCGCGACGGAATCGAGGTCCCCGAGGCCTGGCTGACCAAGGTGCTCACCAACCTGTGCCTGAACCAGCTGACCTCCGCTCGTGCCCGCCGCGAGACCTACGTCGGCCAGTGGCTGCCCGAGCCGCTGCTGTCCGGCGACCCGCTGCTCGGACCGGTCGAGACCGTCGAACAGCGCGAGTCGGTCTCGATGGCCGTGCTCACGCTGATGGAGCGGCTGTCGCCGAACGAGCGGGCGGTCTACGTCCTGCGCCAGGCGTTCGACTACCCGCACCGCGAGATCGCCGAGATCCTCGACATCACCGAGGCGGCCAGCCAGCAGATCTTCCACCGGGCCAAGCAGCACGTCGCCGACGGCAGGACGCGGGCGGCGGTCGACGAGGCGGCCGCCCGCCGCATCGTCGAGGAGTTCCTCGCCGCCGCCACCAGCGGGCGGACCGAGCCGCTGGTGAAGCTGCTGACCGGTGACGCGATCGCGGTCGGCGACGGCGGCGGCAAGATCCCGGCCAAGGCCAGCCCGTTCACCGGTGCTCTGGCGGTCGCCAAGTTCCTGCGCGGCCTGTTCAAGCCCGCCGACCACAAGCGTGCGATGGTCGGCGGCCGCCCCGACGTGTACGCCGACGTCGCCAACGGCGAGCCGGCGGTCGTGGCCGTGGTCGACGGCCGGGTCGTCGGAGTGATGGTGCTCGAGGTCACCGCCGAGGGCGTCACGGCGGTCCGCAGCGCGGTCAACCCCGACAAGCTCGAGCGGGCGACCGCCCGGTGGAACGCGGCCGATCACGGCGAACCGCTGGTGGCGGGCTGGTGAGCACGGCCATGGTGTGACCTGCTTCACGTCCGGAACCTGTCAGGAATCCGGAGGCTGCCCGGTTCAAGGGGCACAACCTCACAGACAGGAGCCGGACATGAAGCACCACATCGTCGTCCTCGGCGCCGGCTACACCGGCGCCACCGCTGCCGGCCGCCTCGCTCGGCAGCTGCACCGTGACGACGTCCAGATCACCCTCGTGAACGCCGAACCCGACTTCGTCGAGCGGGTCCGGATGCACCAGCTGGCCGTCGGCCAGGACCTCACGCCGCGCCCGCTGGACGAGATGTTCGCGGGCACCGGCGTCGAGCTGCGCATCGCGCGGGTGGCCGGTGTCGACGTCGATCGCAAGACCGTCGCCCTCGCCGACGGCTCCGAGGAGCTGACCTACGACACGTTGGTCTACGCGCTCGGCAGCCGCTGGAACGACCACGGCGTACCGGGTGTCGCCGAGCACGCCTACGAGATCGCGAGCCGGCCGGGGGCGCTGAAACTGCGGGAGCGCCTGGCCCGGATGGAGGCCGGGCAGACGGTCACGGTCGTGGGCGGCGGGCTGACCGGAATCGAGGCGGTGACCGAGATCGCCGAGGCCCGGCCGGAGCTCGACGTGGCGCTGGTGAGCACCGGCGGTCTGGGCGACTGGGTGTCGCCGAAGGCCCAGGCCCACCTGCGCGAGGTCTTCGGGAGGCTCGGCATCACCGTCCACGAGCACGCCGAGATCGCTCGGGTCGAGCCCGGCACGGTCGTCACCACAACGGGCAAGGCGATCCCGGCGGCGACGACGGTCTGGACGGCCGGGTTCGCGGTCCACCCGATCGCGGCCGCGACGTCGCTGGAAACCACCGCGACCGGCCAGATCGTCGTGGACGACCTGATGGCGTCGGTCTCGCACCCGGACGTCTACGCGATCGGCGACGCGGCGTACGCGATGGGCAACACCGGGAAGCCCCTGCGGATGTCCTGCGCCTCCGGTATACCGACCGCCTGTCAGGCCGCCGATGCGGTCGTCGCGCGGCTGACCGGGGCGAAGGCCCCGCACATGCCGCTGCGGTACTTCAACCAGTGCATCAGCCTGGGCCGCAAGCACGGGCTGATCCAGTACGTGACCGCGGACGACCAGACGGTGAACTACTCGCTGCGGGGCCGCAAGGCCGCGGTCTACAAGGAGCTCATCTGCAAGAGCGCGGCCTGGGGCGTCGCCAACCCGACGTTCGGGATGCCGACCCGCCGCCGGCGGGTCGTGAGCCGCCGCGCTGCGAAGGTGCCGGCCTGATCGGCGAGGGCGTCGGAGATCCTGCGCCGCGCGCACGGTGACCGCAGCAGCGACTCCGCTCCGGATCCCCCCCGGGCCGCGATCGAAGAACGCGGCCCGGGCGGTGGGTGCGCTTACGGAACAAGGACGAGCTTGCCCTTGGCGTGGCCCGACTCCGAGATCTCCTGCGCCTTGGCGGCCTCCGCCAGCGGGAACGTCTCGGCGACCCGGACGGTCAGCTTGCCGTCGGCAGCGAGCTGCAGCTGCTTGCCAAGCCAGCGCTTCACCACCTCAGGCTCGGTCCCACCGACCGACACCTCGACGCCCAGCTCCCCCGCGCCCATGTCGGCGATCGTGATGATCCGTTCGGTCCCACCCCGCAGCTCGATCGACTCCTTCAGCCCGCCCTGGCCCGCGGCGTCGAAGACCGCGTCGATGACCGGCGCCACCGCGCGCACCCGCTCGACCAGGCCCTCGCCGTACGCGATCGGCGTGGCACCCAGCGACCGCAGGTACTCGTGGTTCGCCTCGGACGCCGTACCGATCACCGTGACGCCCGCCGCAACCGCCAGCTGCACCGCGACCGCTCCGACCGCACCCGCCGCACCGTGCAGCAGCAGCGTCTCGCCGGACTTCACGCCGAGCGCGTCCAGCACCCGCTGCGAGGTCTCGCCGGCCACCGGTACGGCGACCGCCTGCTCCCACGACACCCCCGCCGGCTTCCGTACGGCGTTGCCGAGCAGCGCGTGCTGCGCGTAGCCGCCCGTGGCCGCCCACCCGACGACCTCGTCACCGATGGCGAACTCCGCACCCGCGCCGGCCTCGTCCACCACACCCGCGACCTCCAGACCGGGAACCGCCGGGAACGTGGTCGGCATCATCGCCTCGAACCACCCGCGGCGGATCTTGTAGTCCATCGGGTTCACCCCCGCCGCCAGGACCTTGATCCGGACCTGGCCCGGACCCGCGTGCGGCGCGTCGATCTCGCGGCTGCGCAGCACCTCGGGGCCACCGAACTGCTCGAACACGATCGCTTCCATCAGAACCGTCCTTAGTGGTTGAGTTCTCAATCAATCCTCTTCGACCTCCAGCGTGGAGCCGCCGCCGTGGTTTCCGACTGGCCTTTCGGCCAGCTGTCCGCCGTCCGGAAGAACGGGTGGGTGGATGGATCAACCCACGTAGCCTGGTGACATGGAGTCCTCCGAGGCCGTGACCGTTCTGACCGCCGCGGCCCGCCTGGTCCAGGTCGAGCCGCCCCAGGTGATCGAAGCGCTGTCGGAGACCCTGGCCACCGTCGTCCCGCACCGCGCGGCCGCCCACCTGTCACCGCAGTGCGCCGGTTCACCGCTGAGCGCGACCGGCGATCCGAAGCTCACCGCCGTGATCACCGGCGCCGAGCTCGCGCCGTTCCTCGGCTCGGTCTCCGCGGGACGGCCGTGGCAGGGCGAGGCCGAGATCGGCGGCGTCGAGGAGACTGTGCTCGCCATCGCGAGCGACCACGCGCCCCGCGGCTCCGTACTGGCGTTCGTACTCGACCCCGGCACCCGGATCCCCGAGCAGACCCTCCCGCTCGTCCAGACCCTGTGGGACGTGGTCACCGCGCACCTCAACCGGCTCACCCTCGAGATCGAGCCGAGCGTGCTGGCGCAGTCCCGCGCGGTCGCGATGGCGCGTGACGTGGTCGCCGCGGAGCTGACCGACGCCCACACGGCGACCCTGGCCGCGCTGCTCGGCGTACTGCGCAACAACCGGATCGACGACGCCGCGGCCCGTACGACGGCCGTCGAGCTCGCCCTCAACGCCTTGGCCGATTTGCGCACCGACTCCCAGCGCGACCGCGCCGACGCCGGCGAGGAACCGGCCGGACGGGCGTTCCAGCGACTGGCCGACTCGCTGCAGACCCTGCTGCGGCACCTTCCCGTCGACCTCGAACTGGATGCCCCCAGCAACGACCGCCTGATCCCGTCGGACGTCGCCCACGCTGCCCGGGTGGCGGTCCGCGCCGCGGTGCTGGCGATCCTCGGTCAGGACGGCGTACGGCGGATCCGCGTCGGCTGGCGGCTCAACCCGACCGGCCTGCAGGCGACCGTGCGCGACGACGGCCCCGGCGTGCTCGACGACCGCCTGGACCTCGGCCGGATCGCCGAACGCCTCCGCGCCCAGGGCGGCCGCCTCGACGTCGACGCCGTACCCGGCTGGGGCCTGACGCTGCGCATCATGCTCCCGGTCGCCCTGTCCGACGTCGCCAAGACCGCCCGTGCCCTGACCACCACGCTGTCCGCCGCCGGCAAGGTCCTCACCGCCGAACCCCTGGCCACCCTCGGCCATCGCGAACTGGAAGTCCTCGCGCTGCTCGCCCAGGGCCAGCGCAACCGGGTCATCGCCGACACCCTGCACATCACCGAGTCGACGGTGAAGTACCACGTCGCCAACATCCTGACCAAGCTGGCCGTCACCAGCCGCACCGAAGCCGCCGCCCTGTATCTGGCGACGGCTTCGGCGTAGCGGCTCAGGCCTCTTCGGTCAGGCGCGGGAAGAGCGCGTCGCCCTTGGTCAGCGTCGAGCCGGCCGGGAGCTGGCCCCAGGCGCCGGCCGACTGGATCCGCTGGTCGGCGAGCGGGCCGAGCTTGGCCTCGGCGCCGAGCAACGTCCACAGCTTCGCGGCGGTCTTCGGCATCGTCGGGTTGTGCAGGACGGCGACGCCGCGCAGGACCTCGGCGGCGGTGTAGAGAATGGTCGCCAGCCGCTCGCGCTGAGCCTCGTCCTTCGCGACCTTCCACGGCTCCTGCTCGGAGACGTAGCCGTTCACGGCGCCGACCAGGTCGTTGATCGCGGCCAGCGCGTCGTGGAACGCGAGCGCGTCCATCGCCTTGTCAGCCGTGGCGACCGCCTCGGCGAGCTTGTCGGCCAGCGCCTGCTCGGCCGGTCCGTGGTCGGTCGGCTCCGGCAGTACGCCGTCGAAGTACTTGCCGACCATCGCCGCGATCCGGGACGCCAGGTTGCCCAGGCCGTTGGCCAGCTCCGAGGTGTAGACCGCGCTCAGGTGCTCCCAGGAGAACGAGCCGTCCGAGCCGAACTGGATCGTGCGCAGGAAGTAGTACCGGAACGCGTCGGAGCCGAAGTGGTCGGTGATCTCCTTCGGCGCGATCGCGGTCAGCTTCGACTTGCTCATCTTCTCGCCGCCGACCAGCAGCCAGCCGTGCGCGAAGACCTGCTTCGGGACCGGGACCCCGGCGGCGATCAGCATCGCCGGCCAGATCACCGCGTGGAAGCGGAGGATGTCCTTGCCCACCAGGTGCACGTCCGCCGGCCAGAGGCTGGCGAACCGCTCCGGGTCCGCGCCGTAGCCCGCGGCGGTCGCGTAATTGAGCAGTGCGTCGACCCAGACGTAGAGGACATGGTCGGAGTCCCAGGGCACCGGGATGCCCCAGTCGAAGGTCGAGCGGGTGATCGACAGGTCCTGCAGCCCCTGCTTGACGAACGAGACGACCTCGTTGCGCGCGCTGGCCGGCGCGACGAAGTCCGGCTGCGACTCGTAGAGGGCCAGCAGCTTGTCGGCGTACGCCGAGAGCCGGAAGAAGTAGTTGGTCTCCGAGACCGACTCCAGCTCGGTGCCGTGGATCATGCACCGCTGCGTGCCGTCCTCGTCGGTGCGGATGTCCGCCGGCAGCTTGAACTCCTCGCAGCCGACGCAGTACAGGCCCTCGTACTCGCCCTTGTAGACGTCGCCCTGGTCGTACAGCGCCTGGACGAACTCCTGGACCCGCTCGGTGTGCCGCGGCTCGGTGGTCCGGATGAAGTCGTCGTAGTCGACGTCGACGTCCACCCAGGCCGGCTTCCACGCCTCCTCGACCAGCTTGTCGGTCCACTCCTGCGGCGACATGCCCTGCGCCTGGGCGCTGCGCAGCACCTTCTCGCCGTGCTCGTCGGTACCGGTCAGGTACCACTTGCGCTCGCCGCGCTGGGCGTGCCAGCGGGTCAGGACGTCCCCGGCCACGGTCGTGTAGGCGCTGCCGATGTGCGGCGCGGCCGTGACGTAGTAGATCGGAGTGGTGACGTAGTAAGCCTTCTCGCCGGACATACCTCAAGCGTAGTGGGCCTGACCAGGTGCTTTTACCGGGGTTCGCGAGCAGCCAGTACGGCGTCGTACACCGTCCGCTTCGGTACGCCGTACCGCTTGGCCACGTCGGAGATCGCCTGCTTGCGCGGGGTCCCCGCCTCCTCGTCGGCCGCCACCTCGGCGGCGAGCTCCGCCGGCCCCAGCTGCCGGGCGGACGGGTCGACTCCCGAGACCACCACCGTGATCTCTCCGCGAACCCCGTCGGCAGCCCACTCGGCCAGCTCTCCGACCGGTCCCCGCTTCACCTCTTCGTAGGTCTTGGTCAGCTCCCGGCACACCGCCGTCCGCCGATCCGCCCCGAACGCCTCGGCCATTGCGCCGAGCGACGCGGCCAGCCGGTGCGGCGCCTCGAAGAACACCATCGTCCGCCGCTCGCCGGCCAGCTCCTGCAACTGCTTCAGCCGCTCCCCCGGCTTCCGGGGCAGAAACCCCTCGAACGTGAACCGGTCCACCGGCAACCCGCTCAGCGCCAGCGCCGTCAGCACCGCCGACGGCCCCGGCACGGCCGTCACCACGACCCCCGCCTCGATCGCCGCCGCCACCAGCCGGTACCCGGGATCCGACACGCTCGGCATCCCCGCGTCGGTCACCACCACGACGGTCTGCCCCTCCGCCATCGCCGCCACCAGCTCAGGCGTCCGCTCCCGCTCGTTGCCCTCGAAAAAACTCGTCACCCGCCCACCGACGACGATCCCCAGCTCCGACGTCAGCCGCCGCAACCGCCGGGTGTCCTCCGCCGCCACCACGTCGGCCTCGGTGAGCACCCGCGCCAACCGCGGCGTGGCGTCCCCCAGATCCCCGATCGGAGTCCCCGCCAAGATCAGTCGCCCAGTCACGCGGGCCATCATCGCAGCCCGCCCCGGCGGTGTCGGGAGACGGTGTGACCGGGGGCTCCGTACGATGGCGGGCGTGACTGCCGTGATCGATGACCAGGGCGCGGGTTCCGCACCGGCGCTGGAGACGCTCGGACGGGACGCGTTCGGGCGGCGGCTGCCGCCGGTCAAGGAGCGGCTGTACCCGCCGATGCCGCGGGACTTCGACGGTGGCTGGATCGCGACGCTGGCGATCACGGCGTTCGCGGCGATCCTGCGGTTCTGGAACCTGGGCAACCCGGTGAAGTTCGTCTTCGACGAGACGTACTACGCCAAGGACGCGTTCTCGCTGCTCAAGTTCGGCTACGCGCGGCAGTTCATCGACAAGCCCGAGGGCATCGCCGACAAGCAGATCCTGGCGGGCAACCTGGACGTCTTCAAGGACACCCCGAGCCTGACCGTGCACCCCGAGGTCGGCAAGTGGATGATCGCGGCCGGTGAGCAGCTGTTCGGGATGAACTCGTTCGGCTGGCGGTTCATGCCGGCCCTGTTCGGCACGCTGACCGTGCTGCTGGTGATCCGCACGGTCCGCCGGATGACCCGCTCGACGCTGATCGGCGGCATCGCCGGACTGCTGCTCGCCGTCGACGGCCTGCACTTCGTGATGTCGCGGGTCGCCCTGCTCGACATCTTCCTGGCGTTCTGGCTGGTCGCGGCTGTGTCCTGCCTGGTCGCCGACCGGGACTGGACGCGCCGCCGGCACGCCGAGTCCCTCGAGGACGGCACCGGCCCGGGCACCCGGCGCGCAGTCGGCCGGCTGCTGCTGGTCCGGCCGTGGCGGATCGCGGCCGGCGTCTGCTTCGGTCTCGCGCTCGGCACCAAGTGGTCGGCGGTCTGGGTGATCGCCGGCTTCGGCCTGCTGGCCTTCGCCTGGGATCTGGGCGCTCGCCGGGCGATCGGCGTACGGCGTCCGTTCTGGCGTTCGGTGGTGGTCGACGGGATCCCGGCGTTCCTCAGCATCGTGCTGGTCGCCCTGGTCACCTACACCGCGACCTGGACCGGCTGGCTGCTGCACGACAACGCCTACGACCACGACTACGCCTCGAAGAACCCGGCACACGGCGTGATGAAGGTCGTGCCCGACGACTTCCGCTCGCTGATCCACTACCACCAGGAAGTGCTCGCCTTCCACACCGGCGACTACATCAAGAACGCCACCCACCCGTACTCGTCGCACCCGGCCGGCTGGCCGATCATCGCCCGCCCGATCGGCTTCGACGCGGTCAACGACATCAAGCCCGGCACCAACGGCTGCGAGGCGCCGCAGGGCACCAACTGCCTGTCGGTGATCTCCGCGGTCGGTACGCCGTTGCTGTGGTGGGGCGGCGCGCTCGCGCTGCTGGCCTCGCTGGTGCTGTGGATCGCCCAGCGCGACTGGCGCTTCGGCGTCCCGATCGTGGGCTACCTGACCTGCTGGGTGCCCTGGTTCTTCTTCGACAGCCGGCCGATCTTCTTCTTCTACGCCGTGACGATGATCCCGTTCACGGTGATGGCGGTCTCGCTCGTGCTCGGCAAGATCCTCGGTCCGGCCCGAACCGCCTTCCAGGCCGCCACCCCGCGCCGCCTGATCGGCAGCGCGGTCGTCGGCGCCTACGTCGTCCTGGTCGTGCTCAACTTCGCCTACATCTGGCCGATCCTGACCGACAAGGTGCTGCCGCACCCGGACTGGCTCAACCGCATGTGGTTCAAGTCCTGGATCTGAGCCGGCGCCCGATCAGTGGCCCAGGTGGCCGTGGTGCCCGTGGGGGTTGTTCCGCTTCTTGTTCTTCTTCGGCTTGAACACCTTCGCGCCGACCCCGCCGAACAGCGCCAGCCCCTTCAGTACGACGACCGGCGCCGCCGGGTCGATCTCGCCCTGGCCGCCGGAGACTCCGAAGCCGCCCATGATGCCGATGCCCTGGTTGCGGATCTCGACGCCGGGCGGCACGGTGATGTCGATGCCGCCGAAGACGGCGAACGCGTAGACGGTCACCTCACGACCCTCGAAGACCGCGTCGGCCATGTCGAGGTCACAGCCACCGAACAGCGCCAGCGCGTTGGTCCGGCGCTTCACCCGCCAGCGGCCCTTGCGCTCGCCGCCGCCGAAGATGCCGACCACCAGCTCGAAGCTGTCCTGTGGATTCGCCGGTTCCTCGATCGGCACCCGCGCCGCCGCCGGCGCCGCGGTCACCGGCCGGAACGGCTGCCCCGGGACGGCGAGGTCGACCGTGATCGGCTCCAGCTCGCCGAGGGTGCGCGCCTTCAGCGTCTGCTCCAGCCGCTCGGCGTGCTCGTCCTGGGTCAGCCGCCCGGTCATCAACGCGTCCCGCAGCACCTCGACCACCTGGTCGCGGTCGCTGTCGGACGCCCGCAGGTGCGCCTGCGGATTCTGACGCTCGGGCAGATTCTCCATAACTCCGAACGATAGACCGCACTTCGTCCACCGGGAACGCGAAATCTCCCGTTCCAGGGTCGCCAGCCCAGACCCCAGGGACCCACTCGGGGATTCCCCCCACCCAGCGCACGGCCATCCGGCGCGCGGGCGGGGAGGAGGTGCGGGTCAGCTGTCGGTGGCGCGGACCCGCAGAGCGAACACGAGGGCCAGCAGCGTGATCGCGGCGAACGCGGCCGCGGTACCCGGGTAGCCGGCCAGCCCGAGCCCGAGACCTCCGATCGCGGCGCCGAGGAAGACGCCCAGCGACATCCCCGCGGCGTTGACGCTGAGCGCCGAGCCGCGCAGGTCGCCACTACGCCGTACGAGCAGGGTGGTGACGCAGGCGGCGACGGTGGCGTGGCTGGCGCCCATCAACGCGGTGAGGATTAGCGTGGTCGGCAGCGTCGGGGAGAAGTAGAAGGCCGTCACACTGACCAGCGCGGCGACGACGCCCGCGACCAGCAGCTTGTCGGCACCCAGCCACGGCCGGTCGAGCGCCAGGAACCGGCCCGCGAAGAGATTGCCCAGGAAGAACGACGCCCCGCTCAGCGACCACACCAGCGCGAACCACCCGGGCTCGAGCGCGAACTTCTCGTCGTAGAACGCCGCCAGGTAGGCCAGATACCCCATGAAGGCGGCGGTCCGCAGCATCGCGACCGCCAGCAGTGGCACGGCGCCGGGGATCCGCGCCAGTTCCCGGTACGTCGCCAGGTAGCTCATCCGGGCGGCCCCCTCGGCCCGGATCGGCGCCTTGCGGCCGCGGCCCCGCCAGAAGAACGCGGCGGAGAGCGCGAGCGAAATCACCGCGGCGGCGATCAGGTTGCCCCGCCAGCCCCAGACGAGACCCGGTACGGCGAGCACCGGCGCAGCGAGCATCGCCATCATCGACGTGGTCGCCGAGACCAGCGTGGCGGCCCGGCCGGCAGCCGCCGGCGAGTTGAACCGGTCCGCCGCCGCGGCGCCGATCGACGGCCCGAGGATCGAGGTGGACGCGCCGATCAGCAGGCAGAACGTGGCCAGCGCGAACACGTTGCCGACCGCACCGAGCAGCGCGGACAGCCCGAGCAGCGCCAGCCCACCGGCCGCGACCAGCTCACGCGCCAGCCGGTCGATCAGCGGCGCGAGCGCGAACCCGACCACCAGCGCCGCCAGACCGCCGAGCCCCCGCAGCCCGCCGATCTCCGCCACACTGCCGTCGGCCGCGTCCGCGATCGGCACCAGGTACATGCCGAACACGGTGAACGGGATCAGGCTCACCGTCGAGGCCAGCAGGAACGGCCAGAGCCGGCGGGTCATCGCCAGATCACCCGGGACGGCTCCGGCACTTGCCGACCCGGTGCCCGAGGCAACAGCAGCGGCCGGGGCCGAGGGGGTGATGGTGGACGATGACACAGCTGGGTTGCGGCTGTCGGTGCTCACGTGCGGAACGCTCCGTCCTGGAAGTGATAGCGGTACAAGCTCGTCGGGCGGGAGCTGAACTGGGAAAAGGGAAACGGCTCGGCGGACACCGCGGTGACCCCGGAGCCGAGGAAGGCGCGCACCACCGCGCTTCCGGTCTGAGCATAGACGGCCAGCGGCTTCGCTTGCTCACGGCAACGGTCGAGGAGAACGTCGAAACTTCCGTTGCTCAACGTCATTCCGGTCGCCACGACCGCGTCGGCGGCGTCCAGAACCTCCGTCATGTCGCGGGAAACCGGCAGTCCGGAGGCGGTCTCACGCAGGTTGAAGTCGCACGGCAAACAGATACCGCCTCGTGACGTGATCGCGTCCACGAGCGGGTTCACCACGCCGATCAGCGCCACCTTCGAGCCCTCGGCGACATCCAGCAGCCCGGCCACGGCCGCGTCACGCGCCCGGGCGCGGACGTCCGGCGTACCGGCGGGCAGGACGATCTCCTCGGCACCGGCGGCCTCGTGATGCGGCTCGACCGAGGCCAGGTAGGCATCCAGCGCGGCGATCCGCACGGGCAGCGGCGCGTCCACCAGCAGCGCCTCCAACGACTGCCCGGACACGTCCGCGCAGTACGACGGGTCGAGCTCGCCCTCCTCGAACGCGCAGGCGCCGAAGACCTCGCCGACCCGCAGCAGGACGTAGTAGTTCTTGTACGTCACGTCGGCGCCGGGCAGCCGGGTCGTGTTGTGCAACCAGAACGCGCTGATCACCGGCACCGTCGACGGCGCGGGCCCCCGCTCCCCGGCGAGAACGGATTCGGTCAGGGCGGTGACGGAATCGATCATGCTAGATCGGCCAGCCTTTCGGCGTTGTAGGTCAGGGCGGACAACTCGGGACGACCAGCGGGCTGGAAGCAGAAGAGCAGCGACCGGCGGTCGGTCGCCGTCCGGTTCGGCGCGGAGCGGTGCACCATCAGGCCGGGGAACATCAGCACCGACCCGGCCGGCGCCTCGATCGTCACCGCCGCCGACTCGTCGACGGATCGCGGATCGACCAGCAGCCCGGTCGGCTCCCGCGGGTCACGCGGTGCCGGGCCGGCCAGATGGCTACCCGGAATCAGCGTCATCGCGCCGTTCTCGACGGTGTTGTCGTCGAGCATCACGATCGCGGTGGCAACCTGGTACGCCGCGTCGCCGGCGCAGCAGTACCAGTACGGGAAGTCCTGGTGCCAGGCGAACTCCGACCCGACCCCGGCCCGCTTGAAGTTGAGCTTGGCCACGAACGGACCGAGCTCCGCGGCCTCCAGCGGACGCGACGGTGCGGTGGGCAACGAGTTCAGCACCGACGCCATCGGCGTCGTGAGCCGCCCGTCGGTCCACAGCGCGTCGATCACCGGCGACATCCCGGAGATCGGCGACAGCGAGCGGACCGCCTTGCCCGGCGCGTCCGGCTCCCAGTGGATCGTCGTGCCGTCGATCGTCTCCAGCCGGTGGCCGTCGGGCCAGACGGTCACCGTCGTCTCGCCCGCCTCCGCGGCGGACACGACGGTCGCGTGCACCTGCTCGACCGCGTCCCGCAGCCGCTCGACCTCCGTTGCCGTGAACAACCGCGGCAGCAGCACATACCCCGACATGGTCATCAGGTTAGTGCGACGGAGTCGCAGATGGAAACTGTTCGCGCTGCATCAGCGCCGATTCGCGGCGATCCCAGGACATCGCCGACCACGGCACGGCGAGCTGGTCGAGCGAGTCGATCTCCCGCGGCCGCATGCTGTCCATCGGCCGTGCCTCGGCATGCCGGGAAAAAGCGGAGTCGACGTACCGGTTGCCGGTGTCGGCGGCCAGGAACACGTGCTGCCGGCTGCTGTCGCAGTGGTGTTCCCACAATGCGGACAGGTACGCCGCGCCCGCGGACAACCCGGCGAACACCCCGGAGGTCCGCAGCAGATCCACCGCCGCCGACATCGCGTAGTCGAACGAGACCCAGTGCAGCCGGTCGTACAGCTCGTGCCGGACGTTGCGGAACTCGATCGAGCTGCCGATCCCGGCGATGATCATCTCCGGGTCCTGGGTGTGCCCGGCGCCGAAGGTGATGCTGCCGAACGGCTGGACGCCGACCAGGTTCACCTCCCGCCCACGATCGCGCAAGTACGCCGCGATCGCGCCGGTCGACGCACCGGTCCCGACCCCGCCGACCAGGCAGATCGGCCCGGCCGGCGCGACCTGGTCGACCAGTTCGGCCACCGCGCCGTACCCGAGGTAGTGGATGTCGTCGTGGTACTGCCGCATCCAGTGGTACGACGGGTTGTCGCGCAGGATCTCGGCGATCCGGCGGACCCGCAGGTTCTGGTCGAGCTGCAGGTTGTTCGACGACGGGACCTGCTCGACGGTGGCGCCGAGGATCTCCAGCTGGATCTTCAGTGTCCGGTCGACGGTGGTCGAGCCGACGATGTGGCACTTCATCCCGTACCGGTGGCAGGCCAGCGCGAGCGCGTGCGCGTAGATCCCGCTGGAGCTGTCGATCAGCGTGTCGCCGGGACGGACGGCGCCGGTCTCCAGCAGGTGCCGGACGGCGCCGAGCGCGGAGTAGACCTTCATCGTCTCGAACCGCAGGCAGATCAGGTCGTGGCCCGACCCGGTGGAGACGCGGATCGGATCGGGGTCCTTGATCGCCTCCGCCAGATGGTCGTGCAGCCGGGGCGTGCCAGGGATCGTCACTACGGGTTGCTCCTCGTGTCGGCACTGGTTGTCAGCACGGGCGGAGGCGGTTGGTGTCCGACCCGGGCGGCCCTCACCAGCCGCCGGGCCACCTCGGTGGACGGGTTGGTCATCACGGTCACCGGTGGTCCCTGTTCGACGATCCGGCCGGCGTCGATCACCAGCACGTCGTCGGCGACGGCCGAGACCAGCCCGAGGTCGTGGCTGATCCAGACCAGCGCGGTGCCCTGCTCCTTCAGCTCGAGCAACAGCTCGACGACCAGCCCGGTGCCGCGCTCGTCCAGCGCGGTGGTGATCTCGTCGCAGATCAGGACGTCGGGCTCGGCCAGCAGCGCGCGAGCCAGGGCGGCGCGCTGCAGCTCGCCGCCGGACAACCGGCTCGGCGGCCGGTCGGCGATCGCCGCGGACACACCGAGCCGCGCCAGGGTCGCGACCGCCGCGGCCTTCGCCTCCTGCGGCTGCAGCCCTCGGAGCCGCCGCGCCGTCCGCGCGACCTGCTCGACGACCGGACGCCGTTCGTCGAACGATCCACGGACCTCCTGCCAGACGTACTGGACGCGCCGGTTCTGCTCGCGGGAGCGTTTACGCAGGACCGGAAGGGTCCGGTCGTCGAGCGTGATCTCGCCGGAGTACCGCTCGTGCAGGCCGGCCAGGCAGCGCGCGAGTGTCGTCTTTCCACTCCCGGATCGCCCGACCACGCCGACACAGGCGCCCGGTGGCACGCCGAGATCGACCTCGCGCAGAATCGGCTCCCGTCCGCGGAGGCGCGCCGAGAGTTTCGTTGCCTGGAGCAACGGCGTCTCGTGACCGGCGAGCCTTCGCCCCGCCGGCAGGTCGGGCGCGGTCGGCAGCACCTCGTGGCCGCCCGCGGCGATCACCTGTCCGGCATCCAGCACCACGACGTGATGGGCCAGGGCCCGGACCAGGTCGAGATCGTGGCTGAGCAGCAGGATCCCGAGCCCTTCGCCCGCCAACTGGTGCAACTCGCCGACCAGCTGCAGCCGGGTGATCGAGTCGAGGCCTGTGCTCGGTTCGTCGAGGACCAGGACCCGCGGTCGGCAGGTCAGCGCCTGAGCCAACGCGATCCGCTGCCGCTGTCCACCGGAGAACTGGTGGGGGAACCGCCGCAGTGTCTTCCGGTCGCCCGGCACCTGCGCCGCCCGCAGCGCCTCGGCGACCACGCTCTCCCCCGGGTGATGCAGCTTCTCCAGCTCACGGAACCCGGCGCCGATCCGCCGCGCCGGATTCAGCGCGCTGCCCGGATGCTGCGGCATGTACGCGACGACCCGTCCCTTGACGTGGTCGGCCGCTCCGGTGACACCGTTGCCGTCGACAATCACCTCCCCCGCGACCTCTACCAGCCCGGAGAGCGCGACCCGGTCCCCGTGCTCCCCGAGCAGCGCCAGAGCGGACGTGGTCTTGCCCGACCCCGAGGCCCCGACGAGCGCGGTGACCTGTCCGGGCCAGACGTCGAAGTCCACCTGGTCGACGAGGATGGAGGACGCCGCGGTGGCACCAAGCCCCCGGACCCGGACGAGCGGCTCATCAGCTGCCGGACTCATCGCGACACCTCGGCCATCCGGCGGGTCCGATGAACCAAGCGGTCCGCCAGCAGGTTGAACCCGAGGGTGAACGCGACCAGCAGCAGCGCGGGAGCGAGCACCGCCCAGGGCTGCAGCAGCAGACCCTCCCGGTTGCGCGAAACACTGACGGCCCAGTCGGCAGCGGTCGGACTCAGCCCGAGGCCGAGGAAGTTGACCGACGCGACCAGGAAGACCGCCAGCGTGATCCGGGTCCCGATGTCGGCCGCGACCGGCCCGAGCACCGCTCGACCGACGTACCCGAGATGGATGCCGAACCAGCTCTCGCGTTGCATGCGCAGCGCCTCGACCACCGGACTGCTGGCCGCATCGAGCGCGGCAGCACGCACGAGTCGCGCGACCGTCGGAACGTTGACGGCGGCGACCGCGAGCGTGATGGCGAGCGCCGACGCCCGCCAGCCGACGGCGACGACGCTGATCACCAGCAGCGACGGCAGCGGAAGCAACACGTCCAGGGGACGGATCAGCAACTCGTCGAGCCAGCGATGACGGGTCGACGCCGCGACCAGTCCGATCAGACCGCCGACCAGATAGGCGATCGCGACCGCGCCGAGCGCCATCCCGAGCGCGGTCCGACCACCGGCAAGCAGCAACTGCAGGACGTCACGGCCCAGGCCGTCGGTCCCCAACGGATGCCCCGGACCCCGTTCGTACGGCAACCCCGGCTCCGCGTCCAACGGCACGAACGGCCCGAACACCGCCACCAGCAACGGGACGAGCACGAGGACGAGCGACACGGCGATCGGCGTACGGGCTCTCATCGCAGCAGCTCCGTCCGCGGGACGAGCCGGTTGCAGACCAGGTCCGCGCCGAGGTTGATCACCAGCGCCGCGACCGCGAGCACCAGCGTCAGCCCCTGCACCACCGGCAGGTCACGCGTCTCCACCCCGTCCACCAGCGCGGTCGCGAAGCCCGGGATCGCGAAGATCGCCTCCACGACCAGCACTCCACCGAGCAACGTGTCGCCGGTCCGCGCCAGCTCCTGTACGCCGGGCACTGCGGCGTTCGGCAGCACGTGCCGCATCAGCACGCGCCGCCTCGGCACCCCGAGCCGCCGAGCCTGGACGACGTAGTCCGCGTGCAGCGCGTTGATCGTGCCCGCCCGCACCTGGCGCGACAGCAGACACACCGTCCGCCCGAGCAGTACGCCGACCGGCAGCACCAGCAACACGGGGTTCGCCAGCAGATCGCCACCGACCCACGTCGCCGGCAACCACCCGAGCTTCAGCGAGAACACCGCCACCAGCACGACCGCGATCACGAAGTCCGGGATCGCGCTGAGCGCCAGCGTGATCGAGGTGATCGTCCGGTCCAGCCGCCCGTTCTCCCGCGTCCCCATCAAGATGCCCAGGGCAACGGCCAGGGGTACGACGACGGCGAGCGTGGCCAGCGTGAGCACCAGCGTCGCCCCGACCGAGGCCTTCACGATGTCCAGCACCGGACCGCCGCTGATCAGCGACGTCCCGAGATCACCGCTGAGCACGTTTCCGGCCCAGGTGACGAACCGCTCGATCGCGGGCTGCTCCAGCCCGAGCTGCGCCCGCAGCGACGCGACCTGCTCCGGCGTCAGCGTCTCGGTGAACCGCATGTCCGCCGCATCACCCGGTAGCAGCGAGGTCAGCACGAACACCAGCACCGACAGGACGGCGAGCTGGAGCACCGCGAGAGCAGCCCGTTGGGCCGCGTAGGCCCGCATTCAGGCCAGCCACACCTTGTCGAACCGGCCCGAGTCCACCGTGTTCGGCGGTACTGCCTGCACGCCCTGCACCTTCGCCGACACCGCGACCAGGAAGTCCGGGTGACCCCAGGCGAGGATCCCGCCCTCGTCGTGCAGCGTCTTCTGCAGTTCGCCGTACTTCGCCGCCCGTGCGGTCTCGTCGGTCAGCACTTGGGCCGCCGCGAACGCCGCGTCGAAGGCCGGCCGGCGCCAGTGCGTCACGTTGAACGGCGACTTCGACAGCAGCCGGTCGGTGACGTACTGCGGGATCGGCATCGCGCCGGACCGGTGACTGCCGATCGCACCCTTGGTCAGGAGGTCCTTCTGGTAGGTCTGCGAGCTGCCGGTGGTCACCTTCAGCTTCACTCCGGCCTCACCGGCCTGCTCGGCCAGCAGCGTCGCCGCCTCGACGAAACCGGCCGACGCGTCGGCGGTGAAGATCTCGATCTCCTTGTTCAGCAGACCGGCCTTCTTGAGCAGCGCCTTCGCCTCGTCCAGGTTCCGCTCGCGCTGCGGCAGGTCGGCCGGGTAGTACTGGTATCCCTTGCCGAACAGGTCGTTGCCGACCACGCCCCGCCCGGCCAGTACGACGTCCACCAGCCGCTGCCGGTCGACCAGCAGCTTGAAGGCCATCCGGACGTCGGGGTTGTCGAACGGCGCCTGGTCGGTTTTCATCACGAACGCCTGCATCGTGCTGCCCTTGGCGGCCACGATCTTCACCGTCCGGCCGGCCTCCGCGGTGCGCGCGAAGGTGGCGGTCATGTCGTTCGCGTACTCCGCCTGGCCGCCCTGCAGCGCGTTGGCCCGCGCCTCCGCATCGGCGGACAGCAGGTGCAGCTCGTCGATCCGGGCGGCGCCGTCCCAGTAGTCGGCGTACCGCTTGGCGACCATGGAGCGTCCGGCCTCGAAGGAGACGAAGGTGAACGCGCCGGTGCCGATCGGCTTGGTCGGGTCCTTGAAGCCGTCCGGCACGATCTGCGTGCCGATCCCGGCCAGCAGCGCGGGGAACTCGGCGTTGGGCGCGGTCAGCGTCAGCTCGACCGTGCGCTTGTCGACGGCGCGGCACCGCTTCAGGTCAAGCGCCGCCAACGACGACTGCGCGACCCGCTCGGGCGCGGCCGGATCCGCCATCCGGGCCAGGCTGTAGAGCACGTCGTCGGTGGTCAACTGCTTGCCGTTGTGCCAGGTGACGTCCCGGAGCGTGAACCGCCAGGTCGCGGCCTGCGCGTCCGGCTCCCACTTCTCCGCCAGCCGCGGCACCGGCTTGAGATCCGGCCCGAGCTCGACCAGCTTCTCGTAGATCGCCTTGTGCCGCGCGATGTCCACGAACAAGCTCTGCACGTGCGGGTCGAGCACCTCCTTGGCGCCACCACCCGCGAACACCGCCCGCAGCCGGCCCCCTTGCTGCGGCTGGGCCACCGCCTGCTCCCCACCACCGCTGCCACACCCGGCGATCGCGGCGAGCCCCAGTCCCCCGGCCAGCCCCAGGAATCCACGTCTGTTCAGCGCTTCGGACATCAGTTTTCCCTCACGGTGCGATGGTCCCGGCGAGCTCCCCCCGCCGGCGTCGATCCTGCCGTTAATGAAAATCGTTGTCAAATTCAGCGCGCATCTGAACCGCACTCATTCTTTCCGCCCCGGCGAACCCTTGCGGTCCGTGACGGCGTGTCACCGCGTAACTACCTCCGCATACTGGCAGTCACCACCACCTTTGCGTCCCGCCGGAAACGCAGAACTCCCCCGTTCGCTGCCACGGCGACAGCGAACGGGGGAGTATCTCGGCGCGGGGCCGAAAAACCGAGAGAAAGATCAGACGGCGGCCGGCTGGCGCAGGTGGGCGAGGGCGCCGCTCCACTCGACGACCTGGTCGAGCATCGCGCCGACCTCGGCGACGTGGTAGTCGGCCGGGGCGAACTCGCTGTAGTTCTTGAAGTCGGTGGCCAGCGACAGCGCGACCTGGGCGCGGACGTCCGCGACCTTCAGCTCGCCCATCACCAGGCGCAGGTGCTCGACCGCACGGGCGCCACCGACGGAGCCGTAGCTGACGAAGCCGGCGGCCTTGTTGTTCCACTCGGCGAACAGGAAGTCGATCGCGTTCTTCAGCGCGCCCGAGGTGGAGTGGTTGTACTCCGGGGTGACGAACACGAAGCCGTCGAACGAGGCGATCTTCTCCGCCCAGGCCAGCGTGTGCGGCTGGGTGTACTGCCCCATCGACGGCGGAATCGCCTCGTCGAGGTGCGGCAGCTTGTACTCCGCGATGTCGACCAGTTCGTACTCGGCGTCACCGCGCTGCTTGGCGATGTCGAGCACCCAGCGGGCCACGGCCTCGCCGTTGCGGCCCGGGCGGGTGCTGCCGAGGATGATCGCGATCTTGGGCATGTCAGGTCCTTCGAAGAGAGGGGTGTTGGTGATACATCACCAAAAATAGCACTCTTGGATGACATGTCAACCCACAGTCTTCCCTGCCCGTTCCGCATGAGGTCGAGCGGATGGGGCCGGCGCGCCAGAAGGCGCCCGAAAGGTGCTCTGACCTGCGGAAACGCCAGCGTCGCGTCAGTCGTCGACGTCGGCCGCGCCGTCGGTGCGGCACAGATCACGCTGCGGCAGAGCCTGCAGCACCCGGTCGAGCAGACCCGCCAGCTGGTCCTGCTCCGCGCGGGAGAGGTGGTCGAAGAAGTAGCTCCGGACGGCGTCGACGTGGTCCGGCGCCGCGGCCTCGATCGCCGCGCGCCCGGCCGGGGTGATCCGGACCATCGAGCCGCGAGCGTCGGACGGGCACTCCTCCCGGACCACCAGGCCGCGCTTCTCCATCCGGCTGACCTGGTGGGACAACCGGCTGCGCTCCCAGCCGACCGAGCGGCCGAGCTCGCGGGTCCGCAGGATGCCGTCCTCGGAGGTCGACAGCGGGTGCAGCAGGGCGTAGTCGGCCGCGGACAGACCGCCGTTCGCCGTCATCCGGGCCTCGAGTGCCGCCAGCAACTCCCGGTGCGCGTCACGGTAGGTCTGCCACACCCGCGCCTCGCGCGCGTCCAGCCACCGCACCTCTGCCATCCAGCCAGCATACGAGACTGTTGACGAATCACCGATTGTCGTACGCCGATCAGGGCGTCCGGGACAGCGCGACGGCCAGGCCGACCGTGCCGGCCATCACCAGCAGCTCGACCGCGGCGAGCCGGTAGAACAGCGCGGGCCGGTCCGCGAGCGCAGGCAACGTGGCGCGGCGGTGCCACCACCCGATCGCGACCAGTACGGCGAACGCGACGGCCTTCGCGAACACCAGCGCGCCGTACCCGGTGGTCACCCACTGGGTGATGAGTCCCCAGCCCTCCTCGCGGCCGCCGAGGTGGATCTCGGCGGTGAGCAGGCCGGTCGCGCCGATCGTGACGGCGCAGACCAGCGCGAGGCGGCTGAAAGTCTCGATCGCGGGGCGGTCGCGGGTGTAGCGGACCAACGCACCGAGCCCACCGATCCACGCGACCGCCGCGAAGACGTGGACGACCAGCGAGCCGGTCGCGAGCACCGACCAGGGGTTGGTCCGCTCGATCGCGCCGTGCCCGGTGAGCAACGGGCCGATCAGTGCCGCGGCCGTCAACACCAGGGCGACTCGTGCGGTCGCGACGGTGTGGCAGCCGCTGAGCACAACAGCCAGTACGGCGGTCAGCGCGACCACGACGGCCAAGGCACGTACCTGGTCGAGCGATCCGGCCAGCTCCGCGTGCGACGACAGGTGCGCGAGCGGAACGCCGAGGATGACCGACGCGGTGGTGATCAAGCCGCCGATGCTCGCCACTGCCCAGACCCCGGCTGCCACTGCCGCGTCCTGAGCCGCTCGAAGCCCTTGTTGTCCGAGCTTTCCGCCGTCGTCCGCCTTCAGCAACAGTACGGCGGCCAGCACCGCGCCACCACAGACGACCGCCGCGGCGTCGGCGATCAGCCGCAGTACGGGCACCGCCCAGGACACGGGCATGCTCGCGCCGGTCAGTCCACCGGGCAACGGTTTCGGCGCACCTCCGGCGGCGAGCAGCGCCACCACCAACACGACGATGCCCGAGGCAACTACCCCGAGCACCAGCCGGCCCGCGAGGCCCGCCGGCGCGGACGAGTCGACGGCGTCGCCCTCGCGTGGCGGGCCGAGCGGCGCGTTGTTCATGCGGCCGGGCGGCGGCGGACGATGACGACGGCCAGCGCGACCACGACCAGCATCACCAGGGACATCGCGATGATCGTGACGACGTTGGAGTTGCCGCCGTCGGTGTTCGCGGTGGGGGTGACCGGCTGGTTCGGGTCGTGACCGGCGTGGGTGACGGTGAAGGACGCGGTGACGGTGATCGGGTGGCCGTCGGCCGACACGATCCGGGCGTCGACCTGGTACCGGCCGGTCTCGACCATCGCACCGACCGGCTGCGTGACGGTGTTGTCGACCACCTGGATCGCGCCGGAGGCAACGTTCACGCCGCTCGGCGACTTCACCTGCAGCTCGGCGCCGGTGCTGCCGACCGGCTCGTTGAAGGTCAGCACCACCTGCGTCGGCGGCACGGCCATCGTCGTACCGTCGCCGGGCGTCATCGAGTCGAGCTTGGCGTGCGCCGCCGCCGTCCCGGTGGAACCCACCAGGACGAGCAGCGACGCGGCCAGGACAGCGACCGCTCTGCGCAGGCGCGGCGCGTGGGATCGGGCTCGCGGTCGCACGGCTACTTGGCCTCGGTTCCGGAGCCCGCGGACGATCCCGCGCCGGAGGCAGCAGCCGGGGCGTCTGTTGCCCCGCTACGAGGGCGGCGCAGCGCCAGTCCGAGGGCGATCAGCCCCAGCAGCAGACCGGCTCCGCCGAGCGACCGGGCCAGCACGTCCGAGCCCGCCTCGTCGTCATCGTCGTCGCCAGTCGTCGCGGCCACCGGAGTGATCGCGGCGGCCAGCTTCAGCGACGGCGCCGGGTGCTCGGGCTTGTCGGAATCGTTCGCGGCGACCTCCGCCCACTTCACCACCTCACCGTCGCTGTAGGTCTGCTCCGCCGGAAAGCTCAACGAGTCGACGCCCTCCGGCAGCCGCCCGACCGACAGCGCGAACTCGTCGAAGTCGTTGGCCGGGATGCCCGGGCCGGCCGCCGTCCAGGTGACGGTGGTGATCGCCTTGGTCAGCGTGACGTCGCCGACCTTCACCGGCGAAGGCAGGGTCTCGGTCGTCTTGACCACCTTCCACCCGTCCTTCACCTGCGCCCCGACCGACGCGAACGGATGATCCTTCGGCAACGAGACGACCAGCTTCGTCGTACTGGCGGTGTCGGACTCGGTCGGCACCCGGAAGACCAGCTTCGCGTAGCCGCCGGGTTTGGCGTCGGGTGAGGAGACAGTGACGTGGGCGGAGGCGGAGTTCGCCGCTCCGACCAGCACCAGCGCGGACGCCGCGGAGATCGCGGCGGCGCGCAGGGCGATTCTTGGGAACATGGTGAGCCTTTCGCGGACGCACGGGACCCGGTCCCGCGTGAGCGCGACCGGTTCAGGACAACACGGACAGATCCCGTACGCCGGGAGGCCCGCGCCGCGAAACGTTCGAGGTCGACCACCGCTGCCTTGGCCGGGGTGCCGCCCTGGTGACGCCCAGCGCGCGACCGGCAACCGGCAACGCGACGACCGGCGCGGGCAGCGCGGGAACGAGGCGCGCGACGATTCGCCGTACCCGGAGCACCCACTGATGGGTCCGCTCGATCAGCCCGACACCGACGAGCAGGACGACCAGGTGGGCGGTCGCCATGGTCAGCGAACCGGCGATTCCGCCGTGCGCCATCGGCGCCGTACCGTGGACGGCCAGGTCGTGGCCGGATCCCATCGGAGCGGGGCGGTGCGCGGCGTCCAGGGCGAAGTGCGCGAAGAGCTGGATGACGGCCAGCACGACAACGGCCCAGTCACGCCGGCCCGCCAGGTGCGGACCCAGCAACCAGCAGGCCGCGGCGAGCGCTAGCAGCTGCGGCAGGACCCCCGTCGCGACGGCTCCCCCGGCGAGCGCATGCCCCACCACCGCGACCCCGACGCTCAGCGCCAGGACCCCGGACGTGGCCGTGCTCTCGGCGTGCAACCGGATCACCTTCGTCCCTCGGGCGGCGGGCCGCCCAGAGGTACCCCGGGCGAGCCCTTCGAACCATGGTTCCACAGGCTCGACGTCGGGGCGCCGGCCGATCCTCCCGGTGGCGAGTCCCGAGCCGTGGGTGCTGATCGGGAATGATGGGGGTCATGAGCAACGATGCGGGCGTGGCCGTGCTGGAGGTCGGCGGCAGCCATGTGACGGCGGCGGTCGTGGTGCCGGGGAGCTGGCAGGTGGAGGCGCTGCGCCGGACGCCGCTGGACTCGCGGACCTCGGCGGAGGAGATCGTCGCCCAGCTCGGGCGGGCCGCTGCGCAGCTGCCCTTGGATCACGGGTTGGCGCTCGCATTGCCTGGTCCGTTCGACTACGAGACCGGGATCGCGTGGTACCGCGGCGTCGAGAAGTTCGACTCCTTGTACGGGCACGACCTGGGCAAGAGCCTGCGTGACCTGCTGGATCTGGACCGGGTCGTGTTCGTCAACGACGCCGAGGCGTTCGCGGTCGGCGAGTGGACCGCCGGGACGTTACGGGGCTTCGACCGCTGCGCCGGCGTCACCATCGGCACCGGCATCGGCACGGCGTTCCTGCTGAACGGCCGTGTTGTCCGCACCGGCGACACCGTCCCACCCGGCGGCGAGCTTTACCGCACGACGTATCGCGGCAAGCCCCTCGAGGACTGGATCTCCGCCCGAGCCATCCTCGCGGCGTACGGCGAAGCTCCGGGTGTGAAAGAAGTCGCTGACGCTGCCCGCGCGGGCGACACTCGCGCGCACCAGGTCTTGCTGGACGCGTTCACCGTGCTCGCCGAAACCCTCACGCCATGGCTCGACCGCTTCGGCGCCACCCGCGTCGTGCTGGGCGGGTCAATCTCGGGTGCCTTCGATCTGGTCCGGCAGCTGTTCGAGTTCGACGTCACTGTCACGCAGGACACTGAGCACGCGGCGATCATCGGGACTGCGGCGCGGGCGATCGACTGATCCGGTCCCCCGCTGTCCGCACGGGTTGTCCGCGCCGCCGGATACCGTGCTCGGATGACCAAGAGCGGACAGAAGATCGCCGGACCTCGCCTGCGAACCGACCTGGAGCGCGCAACTCCCACGGTGGACGAGATCGACGACGAGGACCGCCTGCTCGACCTCGCTCTGGACGACGTCGACCTCCGCGACCTCGAAGCCGAGCACCTGGAACTGAGCGGCTGCCGCCTGACCAGATGTGATCTCGGCGGATCCGAGCTGGAGAAAGCGATCCTGGTCGACCTCGTGCTCGACCACTGCGATCTCGCCAACGCCCGCTGGTCCGACGCCTCGGCCACCCGCGTCCAGGTCACCTCATCCCGCCTGACCGGTTTCGCCGGCCCCGGACTCAGTCTCCAGCACACCACAGTGCGCGACAGCGTGCTCGACTTCAGCTCGTTCCGGTTCGCCAAGTTCGTCAAGGCGGAGTTCACCGACTGCCGGCTGCAGAGCGCCGACTTCGTCTCCGCCGACCTGTCCGGCACCGTCTTCCGCCACTGCGACCTGACCGGCGCCGAGTTCTCCCAGGTGAAGGCGAACGGCGCGGTGTTCGTCGACTGCACCTGGGACGGCACCCGCGGAATCGCCAGCCTCGGCGGCGCCACGATCGCCAACTCGTCGCCGATCGACGCCCTGGCCGTCACGCTCGCGATGGCCGCGGCCCTCGGCATCACCCTCGGCGACCCCGACGACTTCGCGTGACGGTCAGCCCTCCGATCAGAGCGTGAGCGGAACCGGCCGGCCCCAGGTGTCCTCGGCGTCGTCGGCGGTCGCGCGAAGCTCGAGCTCGGCGCACTCGTCAGCCGGTACGGCGACCGTGAACTCGCCGCGCTCGGCGTCCGTGGTGGTCTTCGCCAGCTCGGACCAGTCACCGCCACAGCGCTTCTCCACCTTCACGCCGACTCCGCCGTACGGGACGAGGCCTTTGGCCTCCGGCGAATAACGCAGTACGACGTACGTCGCCTCGACCCCGCCGTCGTCCTGCGGCAGGGTCGCGATCGACTGGATGTCGGTGCCGAGCCGGATGTCCATCTCCAACGGCTTCGACTCCACGCCCTTCGGCCCCCGCCAGGTCCGCAGGCCGAGCGGGTCCCCGTCGTACACGTGGACCTTCGCGAGATTCGACCCGGTGAACTGCACGCCGTCGAGATGCTGACTCCCCTGCCAGCTCTCCCACATCCCCGCCTCGGGACACGTCGACCGAGCCATCAGGAACGCCGCCGGCGTGAGCACATGCCCCTTCACCAGCCCCGACGCTTCCTTGGTCACCATCAACGGCGGCTCCTCGCCGTCGCCCCGCCCGGCCTCCGGCGAGGCCCCTTCCATCAGCAGCTCACACCGCGCCGGCCCGGCGACCTGATCCTCCGCCGCATTCCCGTGCCCAGCCGCCACCCCAGCCATGGCAAACGCCAGCACGAACAACCCCGCGGCCACGCGCTGCCTCACACCACTCACCTCCACGCCCACCCAACCGCGTCCTACCCTGGCACACCCCACCCCCAGACCTTCTACAGAAACCCCGTTTCTTCACCTGGCTCTTTCCGGCGGTGGCCCCGGCGTGCCACGCTGCGGCTGTGCCTGTTGGTGACGTCCTGGGGTGGGACGTCGCCGGCGACAAGGGGGATCACCATGAACGTCCTGACTCCCGGCGTGAACGGCTCCGGCCCAGCCATCACCGCGGGCCGCCGTACGCCGACCGCAGCTCGCCGAGGGCTGACCCCGATCGCGGGCCGCCGAGACCTTCGCACCACACCACCCGCGTCCGGTACCCGCATCAGCCTGCGGGCATTGCTCGAAGCCGGCGGCGCCGCGGCGGCCGTGCTCTACGTGATCCTGTCGGTCTACTACGACAGGTTCTACTCCCGCCTCGGCATCGAACCAGGCGACGTCGGCCTCGACCGTACGGCGATCATCTCGCGCGCGGTCGGCGGCGTGATCGCGCTGGCCGCCACGCTGATCGCGGTCGGCGTCATCTACTCGCAACTGCTGCTCGTCTACAGCTACTTCATGCAACGCCTCGGGCAGCACCTCCTGCGCCGGACCACGCCGAACGCCGAAGCCGACATCGAGCTCATCCGCCGACGCAGCCCCCTGCTCGGCACCCTAGTCGCGGCCACCTTGATCGAGCGCCCGTCGATGAGCGTCGGCCGCAAACGATCCGCCCTGCTCGCCGGCCTCTTCGCAGTACCGTTCCTGGGCCTCGTCCTGTTCACCACCTGGTCCACCGTGAACGACGCCGCCAGGGCCGCCGCCTCCGGCCAGGTCGTCCGCCCCTTCACCTTCCTCGGCCTCCGCGTCCTCGACATCGAGTCCCGCCCCTGCACCGCCAACTGGCTCGGCACGGCCACGACCCAGCCGGCCGCCCTCCGCTCCCCCGACCTCCGATGCCTGGGCAGCGCCAACGGCACCACGATCTTCCGCGTCGGCACCACCACCGTCACCGTCCCCGCCGGCCAGGTCGTCATCAGCCTGCAGTCCTGATCGCCTTCCGCTTCAACCCAACGCTGTGAGAGCGTCAGCCGATGCGTCGTGTCGTCGTCATCGGTGTCGCCGGCTCCGGCAAGTCCACCGTGGCCCGCGCCTTGAGCGAACGCCTCGATGCCCCGCACATCGAATTGGACGCGATCTTCTGGCAACCGAACTGGACCAAGCTCGACGAAGACGAGTTCGCCGCCCGCGTCGCCGCGGCCACCGCCACCGGCCCGTGGATTGCCGACGGCAACTACTCCGCCGAACCATTCACCGCATCATCTCCGGCGTCGAACTCTGGAACGGCAACCGCGAAGGCAGCCTCCGAGACCAACTCAGCCGAGACCCCGCCAAATCGATCCTGCTCTGGTCCTGGCGGACCTATACACCCACCAAACGCGAGTACGCCGAAGCGATGAACGATCCGCGGTACGCGCAGGTGAGGTTCGTCAGACTGAGGTCCCGCCGCGAGACGAGGAAGTTCCTTTCAGGATGAGTGGTTCAGCGGTCCGCCGTCCCCTCGGGAAGGTTCGACATCCATCCAGGACCGCCGCACCGGCTGAAGCCTTCGTCCACCGACCCGTCGTTCACGCCACGCTCCCTGGGAGTGGTCCGCCGGTCGAGGGGCTCCGCAATCAGGGCCGATAGCGGAAGCTGACACGCATCAGCCTGCTGTCCGCCCAGTCCTCGAGCCGGGTCGGCCGGATCGTGCCAGGGTCGTGAGGCTGGTTGAGGTCCGCGACGATCTCGGCCAGCACCGCCTGCCGCTCGTCCGGGTCGGTGACCGGTGTGGCCCGTGCGGCGAGGTCCGCACGGACGCCGTTCTTCAGGTGGAAGGTGAAGTCGGGGTGGGCGAGCAGGTTCGCGTGCCAGTCGGTGGCGCCTCCCCCAGCACCGCTGCACAGGTAGGTCCTCCCGGCGGCTCGGTAGAAGAAGATCTCGAGACGGCGCGGGCGGCCCGTGCGGCGTCCCCGGGTCGTGATGTCGATGATCCGTTCGCGCGTGCCTGCCGCGGGCGTGATCTCGATGGCCCGTCGAACGTGTGCGGGCAGGTGCGACAACGACTCGTCCGGTGCCGAGTCGCGCCGTCCAGCCGGGTGCTTGCTGCTCATGCGGGCTCGGCCTGCAGAGCGGGACCCAGGAGGAGTCCGCCGTCGACGACGTACTCCGACCCCGTGATGAACGAGGCCTCCGCGGAGGCGAGGAACAGGAGGAGTTGGGTGACGTCGGTGGGCTGCCCGAGCCGGGGGATCGCGAACGGCTCCGGCGAGAAGTAGTCGGCAATCGCGGCCGTGGCGCCGGCCGCCGGCTCGGTGATGAACGAGGTCGCGATCACGCCGGGATGGATCGTGTTCACACGAATGCCGTCGCGGCCGAGCTCGAGCGCGGCGGTGCGGGTGAGCCCTCGCACGGCCCACTTGCTCGCCACGTAGGGCGCGTAGTACGCCGTGCCCCCGACGCCCATCGTCGACGCGATGTTGACGATCGCTCCTCCGGCCGCGCGGCGCAGGGCCGGTGCGGCGACCTTCATGCCGAGGAAGGTGCCGGTCAGGTTGATGTCCAGGATGCGCGTCCACGTCGCCTGTTCCGTGTGCTCGATCGGCGCCGGCGGGTTCTGGACGCCGGCGTTGTTGACGAGCACGTGCAGGCCGCCGAAGGTCTCCTCCGCAGCCTCGACCGCGGCGGACCACGACGTCTCGTCGGTGACGTCGAGCCTCGTGAAGCAGGCGCGGGTGCCGAGCTCCGTGGCGAGCGCCGCTCCGCGCTCGACGTCGATGTCGCCGACCACGACATTCGCGCCCTCGGCGTGGAACGCGCGGACGTGGCTCGCACCCTGGCCGCCGGACCCGCCGGTCACGAGCACGGTCTGGTTGTCGAAACGGGTCATCAGTCTTCCTTCGCTGCCGGTGGTGAGTCGAGTCACTCACCTCTGATTCGACCCTAAGTGCGCAAGAGTGGTGAGTCAAGCCACTCACCTCGTACACTTCGGCCATGACCGACGTCCGCCCGACCTACCACCAGCGCGTGGCCCAGGAGAAGCGCGGGCAGATCATGACGGCAGCGACCGCACTCTTCCTCGAGCTCGGGTACGACCGGACCTCGCTCGCGCGGATCGCGGAGCGTTCCGGAGTCTCGCGCGCCACCCTGTTCAAGCAGTTCCCCACCAAGGCCGCCCTGTTCGACGCCATCGTCACCGAGGCCTGGTCAGCGGCCGACGAGCAGGAGCCACCGCCGACCGGCGACGTCGTCGAGGGCCTCACGACCCTCGGGCGCCGGTACGCCGACCTGCTGAGCCGACCCCAGATGACCGACCTGTTCCGCATCGTCATCGCCGAGCTGCCACGGTTTCCTGAGCTCGCGAACGCGCAGTTCGCCCACGGGAAGCTGCCGTACTTCGAGTCGGTACGCCGCTACCTGGCGGCCGAACACGACGCGGGCACCGTACACGTCGACGACCCGGACCTGACCGCCACGCAGTTCCTCGGCATGATCTCCAATTACGTCTTCTGGCCGACACTGCTCGTGCCGGGCTGGGACGTGGACGCCCAGCGCATCGCGGAGGTCGTCAACGAAGCCGTCCGCACCATCGCCGCGCGGTACGCCACGACCCGACGAGTGCAGTCGACCGATGACTGAGTCCCGCCGACCGCGGGATGAGCCTTGTCGGCACCAGGAGCTGCTCTCTCACGTGTCAGCGGATCCGCAACCCAGCCCGCGCTAGCCGCCTGCCCAGCCGTCCGTCGTACTCCGTGCGGAGTACGGCGAAGTGTCTGCCGTGGCCAGACGCGTCAACGCCGCCGGCTTGACAGCGTGATCTCCATGACTTCTGAACTACTGGCGCCCGACCAGTCCGGTGCCGATACCAGACCGAAGAGATCACGGACCAAGACCGTGCTGCCGTGGCTGATGGTGGCTGTGTGGGTCGGGCTGGCGGTGGCCGGGCTCTCACTCGCCGGCAAACTCGACTCGGTGACCCGCGATGGCCAGGCCGACTACCTGCCGGCCAGCGCCCAGTCGACCAAGGTGCTCCTGGCCGAGGCCGAGCTGCCCGGCGGCGAGAGCGGCCTGCTCGTGGTCGTGTACGAGCGACCCGACGGCCTCCGACCGGGCGATCGGGAGGCGGTCGTACGCGGCCACACCGAGCTGGCGAAGCGATTCGGCAACGACACCGCCGCACCGCCCGAGATCGTCGACTCCGCCGACGGCACAGCCCTGATGTACGCGCTGCCGCTCGGCCGAGAGGCGGTCGCCGAGGAGGCCCGCGCCACCGCCGAGGCGCGTGCCCTTCTCGCCGACCGGCCGAACGGCCTGAAGGCCTATGTCACCGGTCCGAGCGCGCTGGGTGCCGATATGGACGAGGTCTTCGATGCCGTCGACGCTACGTTGATGCTCGCTACCGCCGTAGTGGTGGCGGTCCTGCTGATCCTGACGTACCGCAGTCCGCTGCTGTGGCTGGTCCCGCTCGCGTCGGTCGGGGTTGCGGCGATCACGGCGATGGGTGTCGTTTACGCACTCACCCAGATCTTCGACATCACCGTGACGAGCATGAGCTCGGCGCTGCTGATCGTCCTGGTCTTCGGCGCGGGCACCGACTACGCCTTGCTTCTCGTGTCTCGCTACCGCGAGGAGCTACACACCTACGAGCGGCCGGTCGACGCGATGCTGGCGGCGCTACGTGGGGCCGGCCCGGCGATCCTGGCTTCGGCGGCGACCGTGGCAGCCGGCCTGCTGTGCCTGTTGGCCGCGGATCTCAACAGCATCAGCGGTCTTGGCCCGGTGGGTGCGGCGGGCATCGCGTCCGCGCTGCTCGTCATGCTGACGCTTTTCCCGGCCCTGCTGGTGGTGCTCGGGCGCCGGGTCTTCTGGCCGTTCGTGCCGCGAGTCGGGGTTGAGGCACACGCATCCGGTTCTCGGTGGGCTCGGCTTGGCGAGCTGGTTGCTCGCCGCCGCGTCGCCGGCTGGGCGGTGCCGCTGGTCATCCTGGGCGCTCTCGCGCTGGGCACAGTAGGTGCCAGCGGCTCGCTTCCGCAGCTGGACCAGTTCGCCCGCTCGACCCCGGAGTCGGTGGCCGGGGCGAAGCTGATCGAGGCGCGCTACCCCGATCAGAGCGGTCAGCCGCTCACCGTGATGAGTCGGCCGGCCCAGAGCCGCGAGGTCCTGGCCGCCGTCGAAAGTACCCCGGGGGTTGCCGAAGCCGAGGTCGACCGGGCCAGTGCCGACTGGGTGGAGATCTCCGTGATCCCGGTCGACTCGCCGGACAGCGCGGGTGAGACGGCGACGATCAAGCGGCTGCGGGAGCGCGTGCACAAGGTCGCCGGCGACGCCGTACTGGTCGGTGGGCCGAGTGCCGAAAGGCTTGACGAGGCCGAGACCAACAAGAGCGACCGCAATCTGGTGATGCCGCTGATCCTGCTGGTGGTGCTCGCCATCCTCGGGCTGCTGCTGCGGGCGATCGTGGCTCCGCTGGTCCTGGTCGCCACCGTCGTGGTGTCGTTCTTCGGAGCCCTCGGACTGTGCAACCTGTTGTTCGACCAGGTGCTCGGTTTCGCCGGGTTGGAGTCGTCGGTGCCGCTGATCGGGTTCCTCTTCCTGGTCGCACTCGGGGTCGACTACAACATCTTCTTGATGACCCGGGTCCGTGAGGAAGCCGCCCGGCACGGGACTGTCGAGGGCACGAAGCGTGGCCTCGCGGTGACCGGTGGCGTGATCACCTCGGCCGGCGTGGTGCTCGCGGCGACGTTCGCGGTGCTCGCCACGCTACCGCTCGTCATGCTCGTCGAGATTGGGATACTGGTCGCCGTCGGCGTGCTCATCGACACCTTGCTGGTGCGGTCCATCGTGGTTCCCGCATTGACGATGTCGCTGGGTTCGCGGATCTGGTGGCCCAGCAAGCTCTGGCGCACGGGACAGGAACGTGTCGATGACACTGTGTGAACGATGATGGCGCTCCGTCCGTCAGTAGCCGATCGGCTGCTGGCGGCGGCGGCGTTCGTGCTCGGCGTCGTCGTCGCGATCACGCTCCAGGCGGTCGACTTCGACGGCGAGCGCAGCGTGGATCTGTGGGCGATCGCGCTCCTGGGCGCGATGTCGGCGCCGTTGCTGGCTCGCCGTCGCCGGCCGATCCTCGTCGTCCTCGCGGTCCTCGCCGTGTCGACGCCTTACCACATCCTCGACTATCCCCATGAGGCCACGATGCCTGCCTCGCTTGTGGCGGCGTTCGCGGCGGCGCGCTACAGCGCGCCACCGCGGCGGGCCGCCGCCGTCCTGCTGGCGGTGGCCGCGGTGACCGTGCCGGTCCTCGCCGACGAGGCGTCGGGGGCACCTGGCGATGCTCTGCTCGGCGTCGGTTGGCTGCTGATGGCCTTCTTCGCTGGGCTGGCGGTCCGCTTCCATGAAAACTGGAAGGCCGCCGTCACCGCGCGGGTCGAGCAGGAGCGCGCCGACGAGGTCGAGCGGCGGGTCGCCGAGGAGCGGGTCCTGATCGCTGCCGAGCTGCACGACGTCCTGGCGCACGGCCTCGCGGTCGCGAACGTCCAAGCGTCCGTCGCTGCGCACCTGATCGACCAGCTACCGACGCGCGGGGATGCGTCGCTGCAGGAGCTGTCCAGCACGCTGCACAACCTGTCGGACACGAGCCGAGCCACACTCCATGAGCTGCGTGCCGTTCTGGACGTGCTGCATGGTGGCGAGGCGGAGCCAACCGAGCCGGCGCCTCACCTCGGCGAGCTGCAGCGTCTGGTGGAGATGGCCGAGGCGGCTGATGTCCGGGTCGACGTGGAAGCTGACGGGCTCCCGGACGAGTTACCGTCGACGGTGTCCGTCGTGGCCTATCGGATCATCCAGGAGTCGCTCACCAATGTCATTCGACACTCGACGGCCAAGCACGCGACCGTCCGACTCGGCCAGCACGGCCGCCGGCTGCAGATCGCGGTCATCGATCACGGGCCCGCGCGCCCGAGCTCAACCGTGACGCCGGCCGGCTTCGGGATCGCCGGGATGAGAGGGCGAGCACAGGCCGTCGGCGGCGAACTGTCCGCCGGCCCGGGCGAGTCCGGAGGATTCGAGGTACGGGCCAGCCTGCCGCTGCCGGAGATCTGGCGGGTGCCGTCGTGATCCGGGTCCTGCTCGCCGACGACCAGGCCCTGGTACGCGGCGCGTTCGCGCTGCTGGTCAACTCCGCTGACGACATGGAGGTCGTCGGCGAGGCCGGCACCGGCGACGAGGCGGTGAGGCTGACCCGGGACCTGCGCCCCGATGTCGTTTTGATGGACATCAGGATGCCGAGCACCGACGGCATCGAGGCGACCCGGCAGATCTTCGCTGCCGATGGATCGAGCAGCAAGGTGCTGATCCTGACCACGTTCGAGACAGACACCAACGTACTGCGGGGCCTTCGCGCGGGGGCGTGTGGATTCCTGCCCAAGGACACCCGTCCGGACGCGCTGCTGGACGCCATCCGCACTGTCGCGGCGGGGGAGTCGCTGCTGTCGCCCGGCGCGACCAGGGCGGTCATCACCCGTGCACTGAGTCGCCCGGACGCTCCTACGCCGGAGCGGCTGGCCAGCCTGACGGCGCGCGAACGCGAGGTGCTTCGGCTGGTCGCCGCCGGCCGAAGCAACCAGGAGATCGCGGACGAACTGGTCGTCAGCCCGCTGACCGCCAAGACACACGTGGCCCGCATCCTGGCGAAGTTGGGCGCTCGCGACCGGGTCCATCTCGTGATCGCCGCGTACGAAGCCGGGCTCCCCTAGGCGCTTCGCCAAGCATCGACCCGCCCGGGCGAGTCCGCCTGCCGCCGACCCTGGTGGTCGGTGGTGACCAGCTGGAAACGGTGGAGGAGATCCTCACCAGCAGTGAAGTAGCCAAGTGGATTCGAGTGTCGGAGTCAACGCTGTGCCAGTCCCCCGCTCGCACCGGTTGAAAATACGAGAACCCGCAGGTCAGGACGACCTGCGGGTTCTTTGTTGCCTGGTGGAGCTGAGGGGATTCGAACCCCTGACCTTCTCATTGCGAACGAGACGCGCTACCAACTGCGCCACAGCCCCAGATCTTCGTCGCGGTGGTGCCTTGCGACCGCGAAACTCTAACACGGTGGTGGGGTGGAGCTGAAATCGGATTCGGGGTGTGGCGAGGTGGCGGCGGACACACGACTGCCCGCCGCTGGGAGCGACGGGCAGGGGGGTGCCGTGGGCGGTGTCAGTCGCCGACGGCGCGCTTGATCTCCGGTTCGACCTCGGGTTCGGCGACCTCGTCGGGCACGATCGGCGGGGCCGTCGGTTCGGGCTCGACGATGCGGGCCGAGGAGAAGACGTCGGGGCCGGACAGGTTGATCGTGCGGACCGTGCGGTCGGGGGCCTTCTCCTTCAGCACGTACGTCGGCAGCGTCACCGGCACCGGGTCCCACAGGCCTTCGGAGGAGATCGGTTTGGTCTCGGGCTTCACCACCGGCGGCTCGGCGACCGGCAACTGGACCTCGACGGTCAGTTCGTTGTCCGGCGACGACGGCGGAGCCACCGCCGGCCCCCGGTCGTGACGCGCGGCAGCCCGAGCACGTCGCGCGGCCACCAGCGCGGCCCGCTCACGAGCCTGACGACGCAGCTGCACCCGGGTCAGGACGATGAACGCGACGATGAGTACCGCCGGGATCGACACGCTCCACCACAGCAGGATCCCGAGCCCGGCCAGTGCCGTCATCGACAGCAGCGACAGGGTCAGGATCGACAGGACCCGCCGGCGGCGCATGGCGGCCACCCGGCGGGCTCGGTTGGGGATGTAGCGAGGCGGTGGCGGCTCGGCCACTGGTGTCCCGGTCGCGGTGACCATCGCGCCGTGGGCCGACGTACCGGTCACTGTCGTCCCGGCCGGTGTGGTCACTCCCGTGCCCGGCGACCGTACGACGTACCGGGCGCGGGTCCCGTCGGCTCGCGACAGCACGCGCGCGGCCGACGACGAGTACGCCTCCGCCGAGCGGCGCCTGCTCGCCTCGTCGTTGCGCTTGAGCATCATCGGGACGAGGTAGGCAGCCCACGCGGCGACGATCGCCACATAGATCAGCCCTGTCGTCCCCATGCGACGACGCTAAGACCCCGAACGGGTCAGGTGGGGCAGGTGGGACGGTGTGTCGCAAGAAGACTCGTGTGACTGGTGTGAACAACCACGCAGCGTGATCAGGGTAACCGCGCCACGAGACCGGGTCCGACCTCCTCCGCGTTGAGCGCGAAGATCCGGTGGTCGCGCCAGTCGCCGTCGATGTGCAGGAACCGCGGCCGCTCGCCTTCGTAGCGGAAGCCGAGCTTCTCGACCACCCGCAGACTCGCCTTGTTCTCCGGGCGGATCGCGACCTCGAGCCGGTGCAGCCCGAGCGTGAACCAGCAGTGGTCGGCGGCCAGCGCGACGGCCGTCGGCACGATCCCGCGACCGGCGTACTGTTCGTCGACCCAGTAGCCGAGGTTCGCCCAGCGGGCCGAGCCGTAGGTGATGCCGGACACGGTCAGTTGCCCGACCAGCGGCCACTTCGCCCGGGCTCCGGCGCCCGCCGCGCCGCCGTACGTGATGACGAACGGCAGCATCCGCCCGTAGCGGGCCTGCCGGTTCCAGTCCCGGGCCATCGCCCGGAAGGTGCGTGCTCCGTCGTCCGCTCCGGGCGGTTGGGTGGCGTCCCACGGCCGCAACCAGCTCAGGTTGCGCTGCCGGGCCGCACTCCACTCGGCGCCGTCACCAGCCCGCAGCGGTCGCAGCCCGACCTGTCCGTGCTGCAGTTCCACCGGCCAGTGGACGACTGCCATCAGTCGTCGTCCGTGCGCACATGGTCACCGCCGGCGACCTGCTCGACAGCGTGCCGCAGCAGCGGCTCCAGTACGGTCAGGCCGTCCTTGACTCCGCCACGGGAGCCGGGCAGGTTGACGATGACGGTCTTGCCGGCCACTCCGGCGACACCACGCGAGAGCGCGGCCGTCGGCACTCCCTGCGCCATGCCGTAGGCGCGGATGGCCTCAGCGATGCCGGGGATCTCCTTCTCGATCACTCCGGCGGTCCGCTCCGGCGTCTCGTCGGTCGGCGAGATCCCGGTGCCACCCGTCGTCACCACCACCTGGTACGACGCCTCGACCGCGGCCAGCAGCGCCTCGCCCACCGGTGCGCCGTCCGGGACCACCTGCGGCCCGTCGACGCTGAACCCCCAGGCAGCCAGCCGCTCCGCGATCAGCGGACCGGTGGTGTCGGTGTAGATCCCCGCGGCGGCGCGGTTGGAGATGCTGACGACAAGGGCTCTCACGCGCGCTCCCAGTGACCGGTCTTGCCGCCGTCCTTGGTCTCCACCCGGACGTCGGACAGTACGGCGGCCGGGTCGAGCGCCTTCACCATGTCGATCAGCGCGAGCCCGGCGACGCAGACGGCGGTCAGCGCCTCCATCTCGACGCCGGTCCGGTCGGTGGTCTTCACCACGGCCTCGATCCGTACGGCGTCGTCGTCCACCTCGAGCGCGACCTTGACCCCGGTCACCGCGATCGGGTGGCACAGCGGCACCAGGTCGGGCGTGCGCTTGGCGCCCATGATCCCGGCGATCCGGGCGACCGCGAGCGCGTCACCCTTCGGTACGCCGTCGCCGCGCAGCGCCTCGACCACCTCGGCCGAGACATAGACCTTGCCGGAGGCAACAGCTCGCCGGGCGGACTCGGCCTTGTCCGACACGTCGACCATCCGGGCCGCACCGCTCGCGTCCACATGGGTCAGCCCGCCGGGGCCCACGTCCTGCGTCATCCGGTCTCCTCGTCCAGCAGCCAGAGCTCGACCTGCTCGCCGGCCCGGACGGACGTGACGTCCTCGGGCACCACGATCAGGGCGTTGGAGCGGCTCAGCCCGCCGAGCAGGTGTGAGCCGTGCCCGCCGACTGTACTGGCCATCCACCCCTCGTCGCCGGAGGTGGCCGCGGCGCGGACGAACTGCCGCCTCCCGGCCGGTGAGCTGAACCCGTCCAGGCTGACGCCCCGCACCGTCGGCCGCCGGTACGGCATCTGCCCCATCAGCTTGCGCAGCGCGGGCCTGACGAACACCTCGAACGACACGTACGCCGACACCGGGTTGCCCGGCAGAGTGAAGATCGGCACCTCGTCGTCGCCCATCACGCCGAAGCCCTGCGGCTTGCCCGGCTGCATCGCGACCTCGGGAAAGTCGATGGTGCCGAGCTTGGTCAGCACCTCCTTGACCACGTCGTACACGCCCTTGCTGACGCCGCCGGAGGTGACCACCAGGTCGGCCCGCACCAGCTGGTCGGACAGCGTGTCCATGATCTTCTTCGGGTCGTCGTCGACGATGCCGACCCGATAGACCACGGCGCCGGCCTGCCGGGCCGCGGCCGCCAGGGTGTAGCTGTTCGAGTCGTAGATCTGCCCTTCGCCCAGCCGCGTACCGGGCTCGCGCAGCTCCGCACCGGTCGACACCACGACCACTCGGGGCCGCGGACGCACCTTCACCCGGGCCCGGCCGACAGCAGCCAGTACGGCGACCTGCCGCGGGCCCAGCACGGTGTCGGCGTCCAGCACCTTGTCGCCGGCCTTCACGTCCTCGCCGAACCGCCGGACCGAAGCACCGAGGACCGGCTGCTTGGCGATCCGGACCTGCGCCGCTCCCCCGTCGGTCCACTCGACCGGTACGACGCTGTCGGCGCCGCGGGGCATCGGTGCGCCGGTCATGATCCGCACGCAGGTCCCCGGCGTCACCACGATCGGCTCGCTCCGGCCCGCGGCGATCTCGCCGACCACCGGCAGCGTGACCGGCTGCTCCTGCGACGCCCCGGCCAGGTCGGCCACCTGGACGGCGTACCCGTCCATGGCCGAGTTGTCGAAGCCCGGCAGGTTCACACCCGACACCACGTCCTCGCAGAGCACCAGCCCGAGCGCCTCCATCAGCGGCTGCTCGAACGGCGGCAGGGCCCGCACCCTGCCCAGGACCACTTCCAGGTGCTCGTCAACGCTCCGTCTCACGCACTTGACTCTAGTCGCTCGGGATGGGAGCCCCAGACCATTCTCACGTCGGGTGCCCGCTCCTCGTTGGCGCTGCCGTCGGTACGGCGTACTTCGGTGAAGCCGTGCCGGCGGTAGAACTCCTGGGCCCGCAGATTGCTCTGGAACGTCCACAGAGCGAGACCGCCGGGCCGCAGGTCCTTGGCCAGGTCGACCAGCGTCGAGCCGATCCCCTGGCCGGCGGACGGTGGGTCGACGTACAGCTGGTCGAGGTCGTCGCCGTCGAGCGTCAGGACGGCGACGATCCGCCCGTCGTCCAGCGCCACCCAGGTCTGCCCGTCCGGCAGCAGCACGTCGCTGAACCACTTCCGCACCTCGGTCTCGGTGTGGATCGCCGGCGGCAGCTGCGAGCCCTCGGCGTGCCGGGCGGCCCACCACACCGCCGCCGCCTCGTTGGTGTCCCACGGCTCCATCGGCCGGATCAGCAGGTCGTCCATTCAGGGCTCAGCCGCGCAGCTCGGTCCCGTCGGCGATCTCCAGCCGCTCGCCGTCCGGCGCGCTCACCTCGACCTCGCCGACCACCACGACGTCCTTGCCGAAGGCAACGTCGCCGCGGACCTCCAGCCGGTCGGCCCGGACCAGCGACGGCGGCCCGGCCGGGAACCGTGCCTCGAAGTCGGCCAGGATCTTGAAATGTTCCGGGTCCAGGTCGACGTACGGCTCGTCGCCCTCGTGCGTGGTGGTCAGGTCGCCGGAGTCGTCGAGGTCGTAGACGTCCGAGCGCAGCACCAGCAGGTCGTTGGTGGTCTTCACCGGCTTGAACCGGCTGCGGTCCACCAGCACCGCCTGCGACCCTTCGAAGGTCTCGATCGCGGTGCCCATGCCGGTCTCCAGCTGGATCACCTTCGGCGAGTTCGGGTCGGCCGGGTCGACGGTCTTGCGGTTCACGATGATCGGCAGCCCGAGCACGCCGTCGTGGCCGGCCATCAGCTCGGCCAGCCGGTCCAGGTCGATCCACAGGTTGTTGGTGTTGAAGGTCTTGTGCCGGGTGATGTCCTGGAACGACGCGTTGTCGTCGGCGTGCACCTGCGCGCTGTCGCGCAGGATCAGCCGGCCGTCGGACTTGCGCACCGCGACGTGCCCGCCCTTGCGGTCCGAGCGGGTCCGGCGGCAGACCTCCATGCCGAACGGGACGTCGTGCTCGGCCATCCAGGCGGCGATCCGGCCGTCCGGGGTGGCGCCGAGGTTGTCGGCGTTGGAGATGAACGCGTGCCGGAACCCCTGCTCGCGCAGCTTGTCCAGCGTGCCGGACGCGACCAGCGCGGTGAACAGGTCGCCGTGACCCGGCGGGCACCAGGCCAGCTCGGGGTCGTCCGGCCACTCGACCGGCGTGAGGTCGTCGGCGAGCAGCTTGGGCTCCATGTTCTGCTGGAAGTCCAGCGGGAGCCCGTCGACCGGCAGATCGGCGTACTGGCTGAGCACGGCCAGGGACTCGTCCTTGGTGCGGAACGAGTTCATCAGCACCAGCGGCAGCGGTACGTCGTACTGCTTGCGGGTGCTGAGGATCTGGCGGGCGATGATGTCGAGGAAGCTCAGGCCGTCCTTGACCGGCAGCGCCGACTTCGGCCCGGTGACGCCCATCGAGGTGCCCAGGCCGCCGTTGAGCTTGATCACCACGGTCTCGGCGAGCGCCGCGCGCATCGCCTCGGCGTCGGTGTCCAGGTGGTCCAGGTGCGGCAGGTCACCCACCGGCTCGATCTCGTCCTCGCGGATCGTGCCCTGCTGACCCGCCTCGAGCAGCCGGTAGTAGTGCGAGAAGACGTTGATCGCCACCTCGGCCGCGCCGGCCGCCCGCATCTTGTCCTGTGCCTGCTGTAGCCCTGCCTCACTCATGCGCCAACCCTAGTGCCTCGTGGTGGGGAGCGTTCGAGCGATAGCGGTGTTCAGGTGCGTGCATCGCGGTGCTGGCCTGGGCGCCGCTAGCGCCGAAGGCTCGCCACCACGAGGCACCACGACGGGGTGTGCAGAGGAGTGGGGGCGTGTCGTGGTTCATACAATCCGGGGGTGATCTCCACCAAGGCTGCCGTGCGGCAGTCGCTTCTGGACGCTCGACGCTCGCTCCCGGTCAGCCGGCCCCTGCTGGAGGCTGCCCGGGCGACCGAGTGCGTCCTCCTCGCCCGGCGGGTCGCGCTGTACGTGTCGATGGGTCCGGAGCCGCACACCGGCTCGCTGATCGACTGGCTGCTGGCCGCCGACCACGAGGTACTCCTGCCGATCCTGTACGCCGACAACGACCTCGGCTGGGGTCTGGCGCCCGGCGCGGCCGACCTGGTTCCGGGCCGGCTGGGGCTCTCCGAGCCGCGGGTGGACCTCGGCCCGGAGGCGATCGCGACGGCGGACCTGGTGATCTGCCCCGCCCTGGCCGTCGACCGGACCGGCGTACGGCTGGGTCGCGGCGGTGGCTCGTACGACCGGGCGCTGGCGCGGGTGCCGGCCGGCGTACCGGTGTGGGCGGCGGTGTACGACACGGAGATTTTCGACCACCTGCCGAGCGACCCGCACGACCGGCCGGTCCACGCGGCACTCACGCCGAGCGGGCTGATCCAACTGACCTGACCACGCCGGACTGGTTGGATGTCCGGATGACTTCGGAACGTACCGCCCAGGCAGTGGAGGCCGCTGCGGCCGCTGGACGCGCGCTGGGCCTCGAGGTGACCGAACCAACCGTGCTGTACGACGTGTTCTCGGTCGTGGTCCATCTCAAGCCGTCTCCGGTGGTCGCTCGCGTCCCCGTGGTCCTGCCGGGCGCTCTGCGCGACGCGGCGAAGGCCGGCGCTCGCCAGCAACGCGAGCTCGAGGTGGCTCAGTGGGTGTTCGAGCAGGGCGAGCTGGTCGTCCGGCCGAGTCCGCTGGTACCCCTGCGCTCGGTGCAGCGCGACGGGCTGTCGATGTCGTTCTGGGAGTACGTGGAGCACGACAAGTCGACCGAGCCGGACTACGTGCAGGGCCTCGTCCGCGCAGCCGAGCTCCACAAACTGCTGGAGAGCTATCCCGGCGAGCTGCCCTGGTTCGCGCCGGTGACGACCGTCGTACCGGAAGGGCTCGAGCAACTGGGCCCGGACACCCCACTGCTGACCACTGCCGACGTAGACCGGGTACGCCGCGAGTGGGACGCCGTGGCGCCGGTGCTGACGACCCGTGAGGGCTGGGAGCGCGCGTTCCCGGGCTCGCACGTCCAGCCGCTGCACGGCGACGCGCCGTACTACAACATCATCCCGACGGCCGACGGTGTGCTCTGGTCGGACTTCGAGGACGTCAACCTCGGCCCCCTGGAGTGGGACCTGGCCAGCGTCGGGCCGGAGTTCAGCAAGGTCTACAACGACGCCGCGGCCGAGCTGGGCCGGCCCCAGCTCGACCAGAAGGCCGTGGCCGCGATGGACCTGGCGAGGGCCTTCCAGCTGATCATCTGCCTGCCGCTGCTCCCCCAGATGCCGGCCGGCATGGCCGAGACGCTGGAGCCGTTCGTGGCGAACTGGCGGGAGATGCCGTTCGCCAACGACGTGGTCTAGCGGCTAACGCTCCGGCTTGGTGAAGGTCAGCGTGTGCTCACGCCTGGCCTCCACCGCGCCCTTGCTGAATGCCCAGGGCAGCGTCTCGCCCTTGACCCACAGCTCGGTCTGGTCGGTGTAGTTGTCGGTGAAGGCGTGGCCGGAGACACCGGTCAGGTTGATCCAGCGCGACTTGTCGAAGTCCGACAGGTCGACCACCATCCGCATCGACGGGGTCGCGGTCACGCCGTACCCCTTGGAGGCGTCCCAGCCGGTCGCGTTGACCACCGAGGAGCCGCCGCCCAGCTCGTACGGGCCCCGGTTGAACAGCTTCTCGACCACACCGATGCCGGAGGTGCCCAGCGTCTGGTTGGTCAGCGTCAGCCTGTGCAGGCGGCCCCACTGCCAGTTGCTGGGCTCGCGGGCCATCTTGGTGGTGATCTCGGCCCGCGCCTGCACCAGTGCCTCGCGCATGATGTCGTCGCGGCTCTCCCGCTGCGGCGTGCGCAGGTCGTCCCACCAGGAGTTGTTCGGCTGGCGGACCAGGTTGCGCATCACCTCGAACCAGCGCGAGCCGCCGTCCGGCCAGACCGCCTCCGGCAGCTGGTCGTGGAAGGTGTCGGCGAGCAGGTTGCGCCAGACGATGTTGAAGTACGCCGCGGGCGCGGAGTCGGCCGGCTGGGTGAAGTCCCAGCCCTTCAGCGTGTCCTGGCCCTGCTTGTCGAAGTCGTCGGGGATGCCGATCCGCAGCAGGTACGGGACCAGCATCTCGGCGTTGCGGTTCTTGGTGTCGAGCTGGATCGAGGACATCGCGGCCACGTCCAGCTTGCCGGCCGCCTGGATCCGCTCGAGGATCTGCTGGGAGCGGTAGCCGTAGTCCCAGTCGTTGGTCAGGTGGTACCGGTACGACTTCGGCACGACGGCCTGGTTCGCGGTGACGATCACGCCGTCGTCCGGGTCGAACTCGGTCGGCATCGCCTCGAACGGGATGTAGCCGGCCCAGTCGTAGCGCGGGTCCCAACCGGGCACCGGCCAGTCGCCGGTGCCGACCCGGCGCAGCGGGACCTTGCCCGGCGCCTGGTAGCCGATGTGGCCCTCGCGGTCGGCGTACACGAGGTTCTGCGACGGAACCTCGAACAAGGTCGCGGCGGTCCGGAACGCCGACCAGCTCTGCGCCTTGTTCATCGCGAAGATCGCGTCGGCGGTCCGGCCGGGGGTGAGCGCGGTCCAGCGCAGGGCGATGCCGTACGCCTCGGCGCTCTTGCCCTTGGCGGCCAGCTCGCCGGTCTCCTTGGCGTCGTCGTCGATGTCGGAGATCAGCGGGCCGTGCCGGCTCTCCCGGACCACGATCCGCTCCGGCTCCTTCTGGCCGGCGATCTTGAACTCCTCGGTCCGCAGCTGCAGCGGCTCGAGCTGACCCTTGTAGAGCGCGCTGTTGCCGCTGAGGCGCTCCAGGTAGAGGTCCATCACGTCGGGGTCCATGTTGGTGAAGCCCCACGAGATCGCGCTGTTGTGGCCGATCACCACGCCCGGCAGCCCGGAGAAGCTGAAGCCGGACACGTCGAACGGGCACTGCGGGCTGAACTTGTTGCAGTGCAGCCCGACCTGCGTCCAGATACCCGGCATGGTTGCGCCCAGGTGCGGATCGTTGGCCAGCATCGGCTTGCCGGTGGTGGTGTGCTCGCCGGAGACCACCCACGAGTTGGAGCCGATGCCGTCACCACGGCCGAGCAGCAGCGGCAGGCCCTTGGCCACCTTGTCCACGCTGTCCAGCGACTTGAGCAGGCTCTTGCTGAACATCGCCCGGGCCGGCGCCTGGCTGTTCACCGGCGCGGTGGTGAACTTGCCCTTGTCGTCGACCGAACCGCTGGACAGGATCGGCTCGTTGCGGTCGTACGGGTAGGCCGGGTAGAGGCTGTCGATGGTCTTGGCCGGCAGTGTCGCGGCCAGCTTGGTCCGGGTGATCTCCTCGTCCATGTTGCCGCCGAGGTCCCAGGCCATCGCCTTCAGCCAGGCCAGCGAGTCGGCCGCCGTCCACGCCTCGGGCCGGTAGTCGGTGCCCCCGAGCGACAGTACGGCGTACTCGAGGCTGAGGCCGGAGCCGGAGTGCTGGTCCAGGTAGGCGTTGACGCCGCGGGCGTAGTCGTCCAGGTACTGCCGGGTGGCCGGGCTGAGCAGGCCCAGCTCCTTCTCGGCGACCCGGCGCCAGCCGAGCGTGCGGACGAACTTGTCGGTCTCCAGGGCGTCCCTGCCGAACAGCTCGGCCAGCCGGCCGGAAGTGACGTGCCGGCGGAAGTCCATCTCGAAGAACCGGTCCTGGGCGGCCACGTAGCCCTGAGCGGCGAACAGGTCGGCCGGCTTGTCGGCGTAGATCTGCGGGATGCCGTTGGCGTCGCGGACCACCTCGACGTCGGCCTCCAGACCGGTCAGCTCGATCGTGCCGTCGTAGGAGGGGAAGGAGTGGCGGACGACGAAGATGCCGGTCCCGGCCACGACGAGCAGCAGGGTGGCCAGCGCTATTCCGCTGATGACGAGGAACCGAAGCAGGCGACGCACGGACCCAACCGTAGAGAATGCCGCCGCGCACCCCAAATGCTGATACCGGTCCTTAACGCTGCGTACTGGCTGAGCCAGGTCCGACCGGACCGTCCGTCGGGGCGGTCAGCGCGTACACCGCGACCGCGCCGGCAGTGAACCGGTGCTCGGCGAGGCTGCCGAGCTGGGCGGGCGGCCGGTCCAGGTTGGTGTCGAACACCAGCCAGCGGACGCCGTACTGGGTCCAGAGCTGGTCCAGGACGCGCTTGGTCGGCCGCTTGAAGGCCCGGTCGTTCAGCTGCAGCAGTGGCTGGTCCCAGAACGGGCCGTTGACCGCGGCGTCGCTGTCCTTCCGGCTCTGTGCGGTCGGGGTGTAGGCCCAGCCCTCGACCAAGACCCGGCGTTCGGCGTACCCGGCGAGCCAGAAGTTGCGCGCGTCACACTTCCTGGCGGTGTAGACCGGCATGCAGTGCGAGTTGGTGGCGAGCCGGTCGCGGACCGCGGAGTGGTCGCGGATGTAGCGGGCCGCCTCGGCACCGCCGGTCGGGACCTGTCGTCTGGTCTGGCGGCACTCCGGACGGTCGGGTCCGCCGACACAGACCTGGTCGGCGAAGGTCGTCAGCATCGTCTGCGGAACGTTCACGGTGGCGGCTCCGAGGACGAGCAGGACGCCCAGGCCGAGCGCTGCCGTGCGCTCCTTCGTACGTCTGAGGACGACAGTGACAAGTGCGGCCACCAGGAAGACAGCCACCCAGGGCCAGAGCACCTGGACGCTGACGGCGAAGATGCCCTGCTCATTGCGCGGACGGCGGGAGGTCATCGCGGCGATGACCTCTGCCACGGCCATACCGGCTACCAGAGCGCCGAGCACGCGGGGCACGAGCTGACGGAGACGTAGTCCGCTCAGCAGGAGGCTCAGGCCCCACACCGAGGCGGCGATGGCGATCGGGAAGGCCGCCCGGAGGAAGTAGAGCTGACTCAGGCCCGGGTGGCGCAGGAGGGCGGCCGCCGCGACGCCGGTGAGCACGAAGCCGACCAGGAACACGGCGGCCGGGTCCTTCCATTTGCGCTCGCGGACGAAGCCGAGCATGCCGAGGCCCGCCAGCGACCAGGAGGCGAGCAGTGTGGCGGCCGTCGTACCGAGAACGGCAACGGCTGCCGCGTGATCGCTGTAGCGGCTCCCGAATCCCAGCCGACCGGCCGCGATCCGGAAGGCCTGGCCCGGCTCGAAGGCGACCCCGGACGCGCCTGCGCTGAACAGCACGAACTGCGCGAAACTTAACGCTGCGAGGACCGCCAGACCGAGTCCCAGGGACGTGCGGTCGACGCGGCGCTCGGTGGCGAGCTTCACGACGGCGGCCAGCAGCACCGCCGCGGCGAGCATCGGGACGAACGACGCCTTGGCGCCCGCGAGCGCCGCGAGTCCGACGACGAGCAGGACCCAGTTGCCCCGACCGGGGTCTTTGCGGAGCAGGCAGACGATCACCCAGACGACCGGGAACGCCAGTACGACGGCGAAGGCGTGGGTGAGGCTGTACATCAGGACGCCGCTCGAGTACGCCGCCTGGCTGATCTGGTCGCGGCCGCCCCAGCCGTAGACGTCGAGGCTGGTCACCGTCAGCAGCAGCCAGGCCGCCAGCGGACCGGCCCACGACTTGCGCGCCAGTCGGGTCGCGAGCGCGGCGACGGACAGGATCGGGACCAGAGCGGCGGTCATCGGGATCAGGCGGCGCAGCAGCACGTCCAGCTCGATCCCGGTGAGCCAGTTGGCCGCGGCGGCCTCCGCGTGGAGGAACCAGTGGTAGTTCAGCGACTCACCGATCACGAACGGGATCTGACCGGGCACGTGATGCTTCAGCTCGGCCGCCAGCGCCAGCTGGTACGGCATGTCGCTGTACTGGAAGGCGGCGTCCGGGAAGGTCATCGGCTCGATCTGGAGTCCGTTGCGCGTGATCACCCACAGGCCGAGTCCGGCGGCGGCCGCGACGGACCAAGCCCACCACAGGGGTAGCGGTGGGCGGTCGCTGCGCCAGTACGGGCGGAGGTTCTTCAGCGCTGCGAAGGCGGCGATGGTCAGCAGCGGGACCGCGACCGGGAGATAGGGGAAACCGATCGCCCGACCCGGCAGGTAGGTGAGGATCGACAGAGCGAACCCGAGGCCGGTGCCGAAGGCCAGGTCGGCGGCGAACCCGTCCTGGTTGCCGCGCAGTAGGCGCCAGAGCAGAACTCCGGGCAGCATGATCCCGAAGCTCAGGTAAGTGCTGTACGCCAGGATTGCGCTCCACGGCGTGTCGTAGACCGCCAGCAGCGCTGCGGCGCCGGCCCACACCGCCACTCCCGGCAACACCCGACCTGCCTGCCGGCGCCCACCCTCGTTCTGGTCCCACCCCAGTGACCCCACGCTGAGGAGACGCTCCCCGAAGCCGATTGGGTTGCAAGTTCGCAGGAACCTGCCAAAGCTCGCTCCGGACCGCTCAGGTGGATCCGAGTTGGAATACTTCGGCGCTCTGACGCATTATTAGCAGTCGAGTAGTAGGAGTGCCAACGTCCTGAAGGGGAAGAACGTGCCGACGTACCAGTACCAGTGCACCGACTGCGGCGAAGCGCTCGAGGTCCGGCAGAGCTTCACCGACGACGCCCTCACGGTCTGCCCGAACTGCCAGGGCACGCTGCGCAAGGTGTTCAACGCGGTGGGCGTCGTGTTCAAGGGCTCCGGTTTCTACCGCACCGACAGCCGGTCGTCGAGCACCAGCACGGTCAGCGCGAAGTCCGACTCGTCCGCGTCGGCCTCGTCCTCGTCCTCGTCGGGCAACTCCTCTTCCTCCTCCGACTCGTCGAAGTCGTCCTCGTCGACGTCGAGCTCCTCGGGCTCGTCCTCGTCCGGCTCCAGCACCACCAGCGCCGCCTGACCTTCCTTCCGGGCAGGCCTGTGGACAACTGAATCGGCTCAGCCAGGGAAACTCGTACTTTCCCTGGCATGACGAACTTCTGGCACGACCTTCTCCGCGCCGCCCGCTGGCACCGCCGTCTCCTGGCCGGCCTGTTCGCGGCGGCCGCCGTTTACTTCGGCCTCGTAACCTTCTCCCCTCCACCGGCGGCCTCGACCCCGGTGCTGGCCGCCGCCCGTGATCTCCCCGGCGGCGTCACGCCGTCGGCGAGCGACCTCCGCACGCTCCGGCTCCCGGCTGCGGTGGTCCCCAGCGGCACCCTGCGGCCAGGGGCCGACCTGTCCCAACGCATCCTCGCCACCGCTGTGCGCTCCGGCGAGCCACTCACCGACGCCCGCTTCCTGACCCCGACAGCGGTTCCGTCCGGCCTGCTCGCCTATCCGCTCCGCCTCGACGACGCCGACATCGCCGCCCTGCTCCGCCCCGGCGACCGTGTCGATCTGTACGCCGCTTCGGCCACCGCCGACGTCTCCGCCACCCGGCTGGCGACCGCGGTCCCGGTCCTCGCACTGCCGACGCCGACCCGGAGCTCCGGCGGGGCCTTGGTCGTGCTCGCCACGTCGCCCGCCACTGCTGCCCGACTGGCGCAGTCGACGACCAACACCAGGATCAGCGTGGCCCTCACCCCTGACACCAGCTGAGCCGGGCCGCCGGCGCATCAGGAGCGTTGCCCGCCGACGCCTGGATGTCACTCAGCGGACATCCGCGACCACGATCCGCAGGACTCCCGGCGCGGTCCCTCGCCTGCCTCCGGACAGCGTCCTACCTTGTCCGGGTACAGATCGCCGCGGGTCCACCGGGACCCTCTCGTGGAGGCAGAAAGAAATGCTCAAGGGCTTCAAGGAATTCCTGATGCGGGGCAACGTGCTCGACCTGGCGATCGCCGTCGTCATCGGGACCGCCTTCGCGACCGTGGTGAAGACGGTCGTCGACAGTCTGGTCAACCCGTTGGTCGCCTCCCTCGGGGGCAGCAACGTGAAGGGGTTGGCCTGGACGATCGTGGAGGGCAACGAGAAGTCCACGATCGACTTCGCCGCGATCATCAACGCCTTCATCGTGTTCTTCCTCACCGCGGCCGTCGTGTACTTCGTGCTCGTCGTCCCGATGAAGAAGATCCAGGACCGGCGCGCCGCCGCGGCCGCCGCGAAGGGCGAGCCCGAGGCCGAACCGGAGCCGCTGACCATGGACCAGCAGCTGCTGGTCGAGATCCGCGACGCCCTCAAGGCCCGTCAGCCGTAGTCCGTCCGGCTCACCGAGCCACTCGCGCGACCACGCCTTGCCCGAGCAGCCCGGCCCGGAAGCCGGCTCCGGGCAGGGCAGGACCGGGAAGCTCAAGCAGGTTCGGCGGTCATCTCATCCAGCGGCAGTCGGGTACTGCATCCAGGTGTAGGCCACCGGTTGCTCCTTGTTCCACTCGTCCGCCAGATCGGCCGCCACGTACTCGAAGCCCACCCGCCGATAGGTCCGGATCGCCACGTCGTTGTCCGGCCGGACCCGCAGGAAGACGTCGGCATACCCAGCCTCCAGCGCCGACCCCAGCAACGCCTTCACGAACGCCGCCCCGATCCCCCGCCCCCGCGACCCCGGCCGCACGATGATCCGGGCCAGCTCGACCTCGTCCTCCTCGTCGTCCAGCCACAGCTCGCCGTACCCGACCGGCTCACCACTCACGTAGTACAGGTAGCACCGGACGTCGTCAGCCGGCTTCGCCCAGCTCCCCACGAGCTCGGCCGGAAACGGAAACTGCGTCCGCCCCGACAACAACGAGACCTCCTGCGCCGAGGTCGCCCATCCCGCGACCACCGCCGCCTGACCCACGTCGAACCCGCGCAACTCCATGTCGCCTCCCTCCCCAGGAACCCAGCATCACCCGATTCCACCCCGAACGCCGCCGATTTGTCCGACCGACTCAGGACGCGAACTCGTGCAGCGTGGCCACCAGCTGACCCCGGTACGGCGCGAAGTCCGCCCGCGGCGGCTCCGGACACCCCGGCAACTCAATCGCCGACGGCAGCAGCCGCAACAAGCCGTCGACCGTTTTCCGTTGGTGCGAAGGATTTTCCGGCACCGAAGGCAGCACTCCGACCAGTAACCCAGTCAACTCCAGCGAGGCCAACTGCGCGTCGGTCACCCCGCGCAACGTCTCCCCGACCAGCAATCCGTCCGCGATCTCAGCCGTCGCCCCGCGCTCGATCAACCCCGCTCGCGCCCTGGCGTCGACCTCCGGATCACCACCCGTCACCGGCCACGCGAGCAGCAGCCGCCCGATCGCCGTCGGGCACTCCAGCGCGAGCAGCGCCGCGACGGTGCACGCGTTGGAGGCGGCGATCACCGTCACCGGCTTCGGCCCCAGCAGTCCACTCGCCAAGAGCGCGCCGAACTCGGCAACCTCCTGGGCCCAGCTCGCCGGCTGCCGCGGCCGATCGGGTGCCTCCACCGTCAGCCCGGCCGCTTCGAGCTCCGCCACGATCCCCGGCCGGTACCAGAACAACTCGGCGTCGGCGGCGTCCCACAGTCCGCCGTGGATCAACAGCACCGGGGCATCCTTCACACCACTCACCTCCTCGCGCCTCCGGGAGACGCGTGGTCAGAGCGAGGCGCGCGCCGCTCAGCCGTGGTGCGGCGGGACCTCGCGCAGGATGCGCTCGTCGTCGTCGCTGCCGTTGTCACGCTCGCCCCAGGTACGGGCGTCGTCGTCCCGGGTCTGCTCGGGAAACAGCGGCTCGTCGTCCTCGTACGGGCTGGTCATACCCACCAGATTACGGGAGGTCCGTCACCACGTCCCAGCTCAGTCCTGCCCCGGGATGCGCGGCAGGTTCTGCTGCCCGCCACCCTCCAGCTGCCCCTGGCCCTGCCCGGCTCCGGGAGCGACCTGCGGGTTCGGCGGCGCGTGCAACAGCGGCGCGATGCCCGGCTCGTTCTGCCAGCGGTCGGCGCCGAGCACCGACCACGCGGTGAGCACCGACAGCGTCGGCGTCGCCAGCCCACCGAGCTGCAGCGGTTCGGCCTGCTGGAAGCCGAAGGTCACCGTCCAGTTCGCCGGGTCCGGGTAGAACTCCTGCACCGAGTTGTAGTAGAAGCTCAGCCACCCACGCTGGGCCAGATGGGTCATCAGCCGGTAGTTGGTCGCGATCAGCTGCACCTCCTGCAGATCGCGCCACAGCAGCTGCATGTCGCGCCGCGCCGCCGCCTTGCGGCTGGAGTTCACCGCGGCGTTGGCCGCCATCATGCCGAGCACGAAACCGGTGCTGCCGAAGAACAAGCCACCACTGCTGTTGTAGCGGCCGTCGCCGCCGTACAGCCGCGCGTAGTGCACCGAGGTCTGCAGGTACGCGACCTCACCGGGTTCGAGCACGATCCCGTACAACGGCAGCGCCTGCGGCACACCCCCACCGCGCAAGAAGCGTGCCCAGTCCTGCCCGAGCTGCCACTCCTCCTGCTCCCGGCGAGCGAGTTCGGCCGAGTCCCTCTTCTTGCCCACGTCCGTCCCTTCCTCGGCTGCACCCGGCATCATCGCATTTCCAAGGGGTGAACAGCGCGCAGCTGTTACAGCTGTGCTGCTTTTGCCGTTCGATCCGGCCCGTGACCGGATAGACGCGTCCTCGTGACACTTCTGCCACGGTCTGCGAGACCTCGGTCGACCATCATGGTGCTCCTTGCCTACCCGGAAGGACCGAGTCGTGAGTGCATCAAGGACACGGGGCCTGATCGGAGCGTCGTCAGTGGCAGCTGTTCTCCTGTTCACCGCCGCCTGCGGTAACGAGACCGGCGCCGGACCCGCCGCCCAACCCAGCCCAACGCCCACCCCCACCCCCACCCCCACCGTCAGCGCCACCCCGCCCACTCCGCCCACCCCCAGCGGAACGCCGAGCACGGACTGCCCGGAGACGATCACCGCGGTCCGCAAGTCCGTCGACCAGGCCGTCTGGGGCAAGGGCACCGCGAAGTCGGCCTTCCAGCCGGTCGGCGTGACGATCTGCCAGTACGACGCCCAGTCGTCCGGGCAGGACTACGCCACGGTGACCACCAAGCGCACCGGCGCCCAGGCGACCGAGCTGTTCGCCCAGGTCAACGCGGCCAAGCCGGAGCCGAAGAAGCCCGACTTCTGCACCAAGGAGCTCGGCCCGACCTACGTCCTGCGGTTCACCGACAACGACCGCGGAGTGCTGTCCTACACCGCCGAGGCGTTCGGCTGCCACCGGCTGGTGGCGACCTCGTTCGAGGGCCAGGGCAAGCCTGGTGACCTCGCCGCGCCGCGGTCCACCACCCCCGAGCTGCTGAAGTCGCTCGGCCTGCGCTGACCCTGGTCCGGACGCGCCCCCCGAAGCCGTCCGGGATGGGGTCATCCCGCCCGCCTTGCGGGTCCCCCTCGGGTCGACCCGCAAGGTGGGTGGCAGAGCCTTGCCCTGCCCTCCTCTTGGCTGCACGCTGATCGGCAAGGCCCGAAGGAGGACGGATGCGGCTGGTTCGACTGGTAGCCGCGCTACTGCTCACCTGTTCAGCCGCTGCCTGCTCCGACCCACCTGACGATGACGACGCGGTCCCCGACGGCCGGCAGTGCCTCGGGCTGTCGGGCTTCACCTGTACGACGCTCGACGTGCCGCTCGACCACTCCAAGCCGACCGGCCGGCAGCTGCAGCTCGAGGTCGCCGCGGCGAACAACGCCGACGCACCTCGCGGCGTACTGCTCATGCTCACCGGCGGCCCGGGCCAGCCCGGCGTCCCGCTGCTCAACCGCGTCCGCTCGTACCTGGACCCGGCCGTGCTGCGCGAGTACCAGCTCGTCATGTTCGACCAGCGCGGCACCGGCTCGCGCGGCATCGATTGCCCGCAGCTCCAGGCCGCAGTCGGTGGCTCGGACTTCCTGACACCGCCACCCGACGCCGTCGACGCGTGCGCCCGGCAGCTCGGTCCTGACGTCAACTTCTACGGAACACCTGACACCGTCGAGGACATCGAGCTCGTACGCCGCTCCCTCGGGCGCGACCAGCTCACGCTCAACGGCACGTCGTACGGCAGCTTCACAGCGGCGCAATACGGGCTGAAGTACCCGGAGCGCGTCCGCTCGCTCGTGCTCGACTCCGTCGTCCCGCACCGCGGCTTCGATCCCTTCGGCACCGACCTGATGGCGCACACCGACGACGTCCTCAGAGCGGTCTGCAAACGCGACCCGGCCTGTACGACGGACCCGGTGGCCGACCTGGCCTGGTTGGTGCAGCGCGGCGAGCTGGACGGCGTGCCGGTGAACGGCACCAGCCTGATCGAGTCCCTGGCGATCCTCAGCCTCAACTCGGTCAACCCGTCCCTCGAAGGCCTCCCGAAGGTCCTCAACGACGCACGCCAGGGTGACACCGCCGCACTGAAGGAGCTCTTCCAGCGAGCGACCAGCCGCGGCGCGTCGTACGACGAACTGTCCGCCGGGCTCCACCTCGCGACCCTCTGCTCGGACCTGCGCTTCCCCTGGAAGCCAGGCACCCCCGCAGCTCAGCGCCAACCCTTGCTCGACGCCGCCGTACGCCGGCTGAACCCGGCCCAGCTCAACCCGTACGACGTCCGCACGGCGCGCAACCAGCTGGTCGTCGAGGGCTGCCTGCGCTGGCCCGCGACCCGAGCGTCGACGTACCCGGCCGGGCAGGAACTGCTGCCGAGGACGCTGATCCTGCACGGCACCAACGACCTCTTCTGCCCGCTGTCGTGGGCCGAGTGGGAGCGGGACCACGCCCGCCAGGCACAGCTCGTCGTCGTACCGGGCAGCGGCCACGGCGTCCAGGGCAGCCGGGTGGACCAGACCGGAAAGGCCCGGGTCAGGCAGTTCCTGCTCGGCTGAGACGTAACTGTGCGGGATTGTCCGCAGCACCTTGAGGATCTCGATGCGTCTAATAGTCGTGAGGTGTTGTACGCCCAGCCGGGGAGTTGCGAGTGGAGTTCGAGGAGTACGCGTCCGCGCGCGGGCAGGAGCTGGTGCGTCTCGGGTTCACGATCTGCGGCGACTACCAGCGCGCCGAGGACCTGGCCCAGATCGCGCTGATGCAGGCGTTCCGGTCGTGGCGCAAGGTGCAGCGGGCCGACGACCCGCACACCTACGTGCGGCGCATCCTGGTCAACTCCTACCTGTCGATGACCCGGCGGCGGTCGTTCACCGAGGCCCCGGCGGCCGACCTCGACCCCGACCACACGGTGCCCGACCCCGCGAACGACATCGTGGCCTCCGACGATCTCTGGCGGGCTCTGGCCACGCTGTCGGCGCGCGAGCGCGTCGTCCTGGTGCTGCGTTACTACCAGGACCTGGACGACCGGACGATCGCCGAACTGCTCGGCATCAAACCGTCCTCGGTCCGCAGCCTGGCGAGCAGAGCGCTCGGCACGCTGCGGAAGGCCAGAGAATCCCACCGCGTCGACGAGAGGTTGCCGTGAGCACCCGATTGTTGCCAGAGGTTGCCGAGGGCATCCCGCCGTACCGGAGGTTGCCGTGAGCACCCACCCTGTTGAGAGGTTGCCGTGAGCAAGACCGAGCTCGAGGAAGACCTGCGCGCGACGTTCGACCGCGCCGCCGCTTCCGTACCACCCGCCCCCAACCTGATGTCGCGGGCAACCGACGGCGCCCGCCAGGCCCAGCGCCGGACGTACGTCGCCACCGGGGCGGCGGTCGCCGCCGTGGCCGTGATCGCGTCCGCCGGCTTCGCGCTCGGCGGCGGCCTGGGCGGATCGACCGTTCCCCAGCCCGCCGCGCCCGCCCCCGCGGTCTCCAGCGCGACGCCACTTGCCGTCTCGGAGCAACTGGCGGGCACTTGGCGACCGCTGAAGATGGACGGGGTCAACGGACTGAAGACGGCCCGGCCGGACAACCCGACGCTGACCTTCAACTCCGACGGCACCTGGACCGGCTCCGACGGCTGCAACGGGATCAGTGGCACCTTCACCATCGGCCAGCGCGGCGAGTTCACCGGTACGGCCGGCAACCAGCGGCTGATCGAGTGCGCCAACGTGCCGCACACCGCCGTCCTGCAGGCGGCCCGGCGGATCGCGGCCGACCGGACCACGCTGAAGTTCTACGCCGCCGACGGGCGTGAAGTTGCCATCTACGCTCGCGCACGGTAGCGGGATTTGCTTGCGGAACGTAGTCAGCTCTTGACTATCCGGAGTCCTTGATTGAAGGATCTACGCAGGCCAGTCCACCGATAAGGGGAGCTCAGTGCGACTCTCAGCTACCGTCCCGCTGCTCGCTCTCGGCTCGTTGTCACTCGTCGCAGTCGCCGGACCCGCCGGATCCGCACCCGTCCCGCTCGCCGCGCCGGCGGCCGCGTCTGTTGCTGTCTGCAATCACGAGGACCCGATCACGACCGCCGAACACTCGCAGCGACTGTCCCAGCCGACCAGCGCCAAGGACTCGCGCCCGCTCGGCCAGGCCCTCGGCGAAGGCGTCGCGGCCGCGGTCCGCTCGATCGAGCCGCTGGACGCGACCGGCCGGCCGACGTCCGGCCTGCCGTACGGGCTGAGCGCCGGCATCATCGGCGTACTGGGGACGCAGGAGACGGGCTACAAGGTCGTCCTGGACGACTCGGTGGTCGACGAGAAGCGGTACCAGGCCGCCGTACAGAAGAACGTCCCGGCGGAGGGCCGGCCGATGCTCACCGTCGAGCGCAGCTGCCGCTCGGCGCGATCGGTCGCGGCCGCCTGGAAGGCCGTCGGCGCCCGCGCCTGGTCCGCCGACGCCGCGAAGACCAGGTTCACCGCCGACCTCGACCCGGCCACCGAGAACGTCGTCGTCGAGTACGACCCCGCGACCACCTCCCCGGCCGCCGCCGCGGCCCTCGCCGACCTCGACGGCGTCGAGGCGGTCCCGACCGGCGTCGCCCGGATGTCCCGCTTCAACGACACCCCCAAGGGCGGCCACTGGGGCGGCGCGCGGATCACGTCGGCGCTGAAGAACTGCACGGCCGGCTTCTCCGTGGTCCGCAAGTCGAACAACACCCGCGCCTCGGTGACCGCCGGCCACTGCGGCGGCCCCGGCACGACCTGGCGCAGCGGCTCGAACTACTACGGCACCACGTCGGTCCGCACCAACTACCCCGAATACGACCAGGCCCTGATCACCGGCAGCGCGTACGGCGCCAAGATCTGGACCGACGGCCCCGGCGACTCCGCCGACACCCGCACCGTCAAGGGCGGCGGCGACCCCGCGGTCGGCGCCTCGGTCTGCCAGTCCGGCTCCTTCAGCACGTCGCTGTGCGGCATCACCATCCGCTCCCTCAGCGCCAAGTACTGCGACTCCGACGGCTGTACGACGTACGTCATCCGAGCCACCCGCAACGGCCAGACCGCCATCATCGGCGGCGACTCCGGCGGCCCCGTCTACTCCCGCCCCACCTCGACCACCGCCACCATCCGAGGCCTGGCCTTCGCCGGCTCCGGCTGCACAGCCTCCCGCTGCACCACCCTGTACGCCGAACGCTACAACTCGATCACCGGCCACCTCGGCGTCCGAGCCCTCACCGGCTGACCGTTGCCTCAGGCAAGAGCCCGCAGATACCGCCGCCGAAACCACCACTGAGCAACCAGCACCCCGGGAAACGCCAGCCGCCACCCACCGTGGCCCGCCCGTGTGATCGACCGCAACGTCAACCACACCGCCCCATCCGCCGACCGATGCACGACAAACGCCTCCTCCCCCACCACCGGATGCCCCGGCCGGGTCCCGTACGCGAACCCACACCGCTCCGCCTCATCAACCACGGCCACCACCCGCACCGGCTCCCTCACCCGGAGCGGCCCGATCCCCACCACCAGCGTGTAGTCACACCCCTCCCGAGCAACCGCCTCCCCCTCAACGGCGAACCCACTCCGGGTCTTCACACCCCACCCCATCACCACCCCAGCAGCCCGCGCCCAGTCCGCGTCCCCCTGCCCCACCCGCACCGTCCGCTCAAACCCCCGAAACCCACCCGGCGCCCCCACCCACACGGCATCCCCCACGCACGTCGCCCCCACCGCGGAGTAGTTCAACCCAGTAGCCACCCACCCATCCTCCGCCCCGTCCCCCGCACCCCAACCCCCACCCCGATTCCGCTACGCTGTCCCAACGTGCGCCCCCGTAGCTCAGGGGATAGAGCGTCGGTTTCCTAAACCGTGCGTCGCAGGTTCGAATCCTGCCGGGGGCACCACATGAACCTGCAGGTCAGAGGCAGAACCTCCACAACGAGGGTCGCGTGAGTGCCGGCGGGCATCCTCGCCCGCCGGCACCCTTGGCCGCTGCTCAGGTCAGGCGAACGGGGTGAGGAAGTCGCGGGGGTGGAGGGCCCGGGCGACGATGCGGACATCGCCGACCCAGCCGTAGAAACCCTGGCCGTAGCGCTTGGCGAACTGGGTGCCGCCGATCGCGAACGGCAGGCCGAGGGTGGAGATGCCCTTCGAGGGCTGGGTCGGGTTGCGGGCGATCTTCGACCCGTCGACGTACATCACGGTCTGGCGGGAGTTGTTGACCACGGCAACGTGCATCCACCGGCCGACCGGGACCGCGTGGCTCCAGGACGTCGGGTCGGCGTCGCGGTCGGTCGGGTAGACGACGTACTGCAGGAAGCGTTCCGGGGACAGGTTGAGGCTGCAGGTCGGCTCGTCCGGCGACCAGCCGCTGGACTTGCCGGCGTCACCGCTGCGCCCCTCCCAGCTCAGCAGGCCCATCCACGCGTGGTCACCCTCGAACGGCTCGGGCAGCTTGACGAACAACTCGATCGTGTAGCCCGAGGTGAACTTCATGCTGTTGATCGGCGCGTTCGCGCCGGTCCGCAGTACGGCGCCGCGGTCCGGCTGCTTGCCACCGTCGAAGCGCAGGCTGGCGTGCGCGGGCTGGCCCACGTGGTGCTCGTCCGACCAGGTCAGCACCTCCGGCGGGCTGGCGTGCAGCCGCTGGACGGTGAGGTCGTTGCCGTTGCGGCTCAGGTCCTTGGCCACCACGCCCGCCGACACCACCGCGCCGTCGGTGCCGGCGACCGGCAGTCCCGAGGCGTCGAAGCGCCAGTAGGCGACGGTGCCGCGGGGCAGCACCGCACTCGCCGGTCGCGGTGCCGGTGCCGCCGGCGGAGCGAACCCGCGGAACCGCTCGGTGAAGTCGATCTCCACGCTGAACCGCTCCACCGGCCCGGAGAGTTCCAGGTTCTCCGCGGCGAGCAGGCTGCGGTCCTCCGCGTCCTGCTCGAGGAACCAGGGCGCAATGGTCTCCACGTCGATCACGTTGCGGACCAGATCGAAGGCGTAGAGCCGGGCCATGCCGGCCCCGCCGTAGTACCGGTCCTGGTAGTTGGTCACGTGCACGTGCACGTCGTTGCCCGCATCGTTCTTCAGCACCGTGCGCCCCGGCGGCCAGTAGTGCCCGTTGAGGGTGAGGAAGATCTGGTCGTTGCGCCGGATCAGCTGGTCCCACAGCCGCTGCCCGTACTGCGACAGCTTGGCCTGGCCGTCGTCCTCCCCGTAGGCCAGGTCGTGCGAGGTGAGGATGACGGGCAGCCGGGGATGCGCGCTGATCACGCGCTGCGCCCACTGCAGGCCCTTGTCGGACAGCCGCCAGTCCAGTGCGAGGACGAGCCACTGCCGGCCACCGGCCTGCAACCGGTGGTAGCTGTTGTACCCGTCCGGCGAGGCGCCGCCGAAGGTGGACATCCGGGAGTAGCGGGCCGGACCGAACGCCCGCAGGTACGGCGTGGCGCCGCGCTGGTCGTCGGTGCTCCCAGGGATGTCGTGGTTGCCGGCCAGCACGCTGTAGTTCAGCTTGCCGTCGATCGCGCGGAACGTCTCGGCGGCCAGACCGATCTCGTGCTCGGTGCCGTGCTCGGTGACGTCGCCGAGATGGGCCATGAACGCGAGGTTGCGCTCACGCCGCTGCTCGACCAGGTACTTGAAGGTGGCTCGGACCGGCGCGGGGTCGGAACGGTCCTCGTCGAAGAGGTACTGCGTGTCTGGCAGCACGGCGATCGTGAACCGTGGGTCGTGGGCGTCGAACCGGTGCGCACCGCCGGTACCGGCCGCGGCGGGCGAGGCGTCGAGAGCCGCGGCCGTCGCCGCGACGGCGGGAGTGGCCAGAGCGGCCCCGAGCAGGGTCCGGCGCGCAGGGCGGGCCGGGGGAACGTCGTTCATGAAGTCTCCAGGGATCGGCGGAATCCGCGCACACGCTGACCGACCCACGTGACCTCCCCATGACCGCCGGCCGAACGACAGATGCGCTTCTCGAGAACCCGGAAACGGTTCGGCCCGAGCGAGTCGGTCTTCAGCGTGTTGCCCGACGCGGCGGCCATGCGTCGACTGAACCGGCGCCGGAGGGGTTGGCCTTGGCGTGGTAGGCACAGCCAGACCGGCCGCTTGTACAGTTCGAACATGGCCTCCGCGACGCCGGACCGGCTGGTAGGGCGACAACGGGAGCTTGCCTGTGTGAGCGCCCTGGTGGACGGCGTTGTGCGTGGCGAGGCGGCGACTCTGCTCGTCGAGGGGGAAGCCGGGATCGGGAAGTCCGTGCTCGTGCGGCGCGCGATCGAGCTGGCCGGTGACGCCGGTGTTGTTGTCTTTCGCGGCGACGCGCGGCCGTTCGAGCGCACGCGGCCGTTCGGTGCGATCGCTCGGGCCCTCGATCTGCGGGTTCGGTCGTCCGACCCGCGGCGGGCCTCGATCGGCCGGATGCTGGCTGGTGACGGCGCAGCGGTGGAGGACAAGGCCGTGCCGTCGGCGGGCGCTCGGTACCGCGTGGTCGAGGAGATCGTCGACCTCGTCGAGACGACCTGTGCTCGGGCACCGGCTCTCATGGTGCTCGAGGATCTGCACTGGGCCGACGAGTCGACGCTCGTCACGTTTCGTTCCATGGCGCACGAGCTGAGCCATGTGCCCCTTCTGCTGGTGGGCTCGCTGCGGCCCTCACCCCGGAGCACCGAACTCGATCAGCTGGTCGACGAATCGCTGCTCTCCGCGGCTCGGCTGATCCGGCTGGAATCGCTGGCTCCCGGCGAGGTCGACACCCTGGTCCAAGCACAGCTCGGACTGCCGCCTGGAGCCCTTCTCAGCTCGATCGTGGCCAAGGCCGCCGGCAACCCGCTGTGGGTGGTGGAAATCGTTCGCTCGCTGACGACGGAAGGGTGGTTGCGTCGGGGACCCGCCCTCGCCGAGGCGATCGCTGACGAGCTTCCCGACTCGCTCCACGACTTGGTCGTGCGCCGGCTGCGATACCTCCCTGCCGCGGCGCTGGATCTGCTGCGGATCACCGCCGTACTGGGCGACGCCGTCTCCGTACACGATCTGGCAGCTGTCGCCGGACGGTCCGCGGTCGAAGTCGTGAGCCAGCTGGACGAAGCGTTCCGGGCGCGCCTGCTGGACGAGCACGCGGACGCCCTGGTGTTCCGGCACCAACTTGTCCACGACGCCATCTACCAGGACGTCCCCCAACCCGTACGCCGTGCGCTTCACCGGGACGCCGCCGGCATCCTGGCGCGCACCGGCGCTGACCTGCTGCAGGTCGCCGGTCACCTCGTTCGCGGAGCCGCACCGGGTGACCTCGAAGCCGTCAGCTGGCTACGGCAGGCTGCCCGTGAAGCCACCGCCGCCACCCCGTCGGTCGCGGTCGAGCTGCTTCGACGGGCGATGGCGCTGCTACCGGCAGGCCACGAGGACGCCGATCTACTGGCCGTCGAGCTGGTGGAAGCGCTCCAGCGGGCGGGAATGGTGGCGGAGGCATCCGACCTGGCCGAGGCCGTGCTCGGCCGCGCACACCGCGACGACATCGACGTACCGCTGCGGCTGGCCCTGGTGTCGGCCCTGTCGCTGCAGAACCGCACGTCGGAACTCATCCAGCATGCGGAGGCCGCCCTCGTCCAGGCCCCCGGACTACCGGCGGCGGAACAAGCCCTGGTCCTCGTCCAAGCAAGCTACGGGCGAACCTTCTCCGGAGACTTCACCGGAGGCGAGGTCACCGCGCGCCGGGCCCTCGACCTCGCCGGCCGCGCGGACGGCAGGGCGATGACGGTGTGGAGTCTGGGGGCCATGTCGGTCGCGGTGAAGACACAGGGCCGGTACGGCGAAGCGCTCGAGCTCACCCAGCGCGCCGTCGCGCTCGCTTTCGATCCGTTGGACAGCGAGGCCAGGCTCCGCCACCCACACTTCTTCCTGGCCATGGCGCTGAGCGACTCGGATCTCATCGACGACGCGCGGCGGACCTACCAACTCGCAGTCGACGAATGCGAGCAACTCGGGTCGTCGTGGCTGCTGCCCGACATCCTGCTGCTGTCTGCTGAACTCCGCTTCCTCGCAGGAGAGTGGGGCGACGCGGTGACCGAACTGGAGTCCGGCCTGGATCTGGCCCAGGAGCACGGACAACGGATCTCGGTCGCTCAGTCGCGGGCCTACCAGGCACTGATGGCAGCCGCGAAGGGCGACGACCAAGGGGCATCCGCGGCCTTGACCGACGTGGAGAGCGAACTTACCAACGACGCTCCCTGCTACGGCGCCGAGGTCGTGGCCGTCGCCTGTTCAACACTGGCCGAAGCCCGCGGAGAACCCGGCAAGGCGTTCCAGCTGCTGCTCCGATTCTGGGAGTACGACAGCGAGCGCGAGATCAGGTACTACCACCGCTACCTCGGCCCCTCCCTCGTTCGGCTTGGCCTCGCCCTCGACCGGCGCGACGTCGCGTGCCGCGTGACCGCGGGCGTCGAAGCGGGCGCGGCGCTAGCGCCCGAGGTCCCCACCGTGCAAAGTGCCGCCCTTCGATGCCGTGGCCTCGTCGGGAACGACCCGGAGCTGCTCGTCGAAGCGGTCGAGCTGGCTCGCCGCAGCCCTCGTCTGCTCGACCACACGGGCGCCTGTGAGGACGCGGCCGCCGTACTGACCGCCACCGGCCAGCCGGCGAAGGCCAAGGAACTGCTCGCGGAAGCCCAAGCCAGGTACGAAGCGGTCGATGCCGGCGCGTGGGCTGCCCGGACCGCCGCCGGGCTGCGGCGCCTCGGCGTACGTCAAGGGAGCCGGGGGCAACGACACCGGCCGTCGTCCGGGTGGGAGAGCCTGACTCCCAACGAGCTCGCCGTCTGCCGGTTGGTCGCCGAAGGGCTGACCAACCGCGAGGTGGCGCGCCGCCTCTACGTCTCGCCCCATACCGTCAACACGCACCTTCGTCATGTGTTCCAGAAGCTGTCGGTGTCCACGCGGACCGAGCTGGCCGGTCTGGTCGCCCGCAGCTCGACCCTGCGCTGATCACGCGTTCGGGTGATGTCTTCGCCGCCGGGGCTGCGAAGACTGGGCGAAAGTCCGAATCGACGAAGGGAACGACCACCATGGATACCATCGGGTTCATCGCACCACTGCTCCCCGGCAAGACCGAGACCGACCGCGTCGCGATGACCTCGTGCTGGCGGGGCGAGCGCAAGGAGGCGTACGAACGTTCGCGCCGGCGCTTGGGCATCACCAGGGAAGCCGTCTTCATCCAGCCGACCCCGAACGGTGACGTGGCGGTCGTCTACTGGGAAGCCGACGATGTCGGCGCGGCCCTGAAAGGGATGGCGGCCTCCGACGATCCGTTCGACGAGTGGTTCCGCGACCACGTTCGTGAGGTGCACGGCGTCAACTTGGAGGACGGCTTCCCACCTCCCGAGCAGGTGATGGATTTCCGTGCCTCCTGACCCGGCCGGTGCCGGAGGGCCGGTCGGGGTGCCGACCGGCCCTCCGTCGGGCGGTGGTCCGATCCGGACAGCTACCGGTTGTCCACGTCGCCGTCGGTCTCGATGCGCTCCTTGCGCACCTCACCGCTGACGGTTTCCTGGTCGGTGCGCTGCTCCTTGCCGAGACGAACACGCTCGACCGGCTCGGCGTGCGTGCTGACGACCGGCTTCTCCTCGTGCAGCACGACCTCGTGCTCCTCCTCGGAGATCTCCGGGCCGGAGGTCGCCTCGTCGAAGTTCTCGTCGGTGATCGGCTCGCGCTCGATCACCGCCCGCTCGCGCTGCACCGGCACGGTAGTCTGCACGTGCTCGGTCTCGACGTACTTGCGCAGCCGGACCCGGCCGGCCTCCTCGCTCCTGGTGCCGACGTCGAGCCGCTCCTCCGAGCGAGTCATCGCGTCGTCGGTCGTCGGGCCGGACGTGTCCCGGCCCACCGTGCCGTCGACGTCGTCGCGGTCGCCGACCGATCCGTCGTACCCCAGGTCGCCTGACTCGTCGTAGCCCAGCCCGGCCGACCGGTCGTAGTCCAGGCCGTAGTACTCGTACAGCCGCTGCTCGTCCTCCGGCGACAGGTGCCCGCCGTCCGGGCTGACGTTCGGCGCGTCCTTGACGCGGTCCTTGCTGAACGGCACCGCCAGGCCGTCGCCGGTCACGCTCGCGTCGGCCAGTGGAATGAAGCTCTCGCTCATCCCGAAGAGCCCCGTGTTGACCGTCGCGAATTCCGGCTGCCCGGTCTGGTCGTCGAGGTACACCTGGCCGAGCTTGCCGATCTTGTCGCCGTCACTGCCGTAGGCCTCTCGACCGATCAGTTCCTGGACCTGCTCCTTGGTGATCATCAGCATTCTCCTCACGTCTGCGCTGGGTTGCTGGGCGGTACCCCGGCCATCCGCGCGCATGCGAAATGCACAACTTCGGGCCTGGTATTTCCCCTGATCACACCCGCAGTAGCGCTGATCGCACCGACCGGAGCGAGATTGTGGCCGAAGGCAACCAAGAGAGCGACCCACCCGAAAGCGGCCCATCGAGACCGCCCGCAAATGGCCCACCGACGACGCGCCCCGAGTGAGTACCGTCGACAGCGAACGACTGACACAAACGACACCGAAGGACCCTCATGCGTGCCATCACCGTCCAGGATCGCGAAGCCGGCGTCGCCGGAATGTCGCTGACCGAGCTGCCCTACCCCCACGCGGCCGAGAACGACGTCGTCGTGCAGGTCCACGCCGCCGGCTTCACCCGTGGCGAGCTGGACTGGCCCGGTACGTGGACCGACCGGGCCGGACGAGACCGAACGCCGAGTGTTCCCGGCCACGAGTTGTCGGGTGTCGTCGTCGGACTCGGCTTCGGTACGACCGGCCTCACAGTCGGCCAGCGGGTCTTCGGACTGGCCGACTGGACCCGCGACGGTTCACTCGCCGAGTACGTCGCCGTGGAGGCGCGCAACCTCGCCCCGCTGCCCGCCGACGTCGACCACGTCACCGCCGCCGCTCTCCCCATCTCCGGCCTGACGGCGTGGCAAGCGCTGTTCGACCACGCCCAGCTCGCCACCGGCCAGAGCGTCCTGATCCACGGGATCGCCGGCGCCGTCGGCTCCGTCGCCGCTCAACTGGCCCGCGAGGTCGGCGCCCACATCATCGGCACCGGCCGGGCAGCCGACCAGGACTTGGCCCGCGAACTCGGCGTTCACGAGTTTCTCGACCTGGACGGCGAGAAGCTGGAGGACGCCGGCCAGGTCGACGTCGTCCTCGACGTCATCGGCGGCGACATCCGTGACCGCTCCACCGCACTCGTGCGGCCGGGCGGCACTCTCGTCACGATCGCCGGTCCGCCGACCGTTCACCCCGACGACGGCCGCGCGATCTTTTTCGTCGTCGAGCCCAACCGCGAACAACTGGCCCTGCTCGCGACCAGGCTCCGCGACGGCCGACTCACTCCCCTGGTCACGACGGTCCGCCCGCTCGACGAAGCGCCCGCCGCGTTCACCTCGCACACCCGCGGCCGGACCATCATCCAGGTCACCAGCTGAGTGGTTCCCCTCATGTGGGATCTCGGTGACGGCAATGGTGGTCGGGCTGGTGCACCAAGCCCGGCTCGACAAGTTGCTCACCGAACACGACCCGTTCACGGTCGACGCCTGAGCGAGACGGATTCGCTCCGCGCGACGAACAGGCTTACCGTTGGCTGGTGCTGGGGGCACGCTGACCTGTCCGACGGCGTGAAGAGGGGCGGAAACCATGGGCACGATCACCACGGGCGACGGTACGGAGATCTTCTACAAGGACTGGGGTAGCGGGCAGCCGATCGTGTTCAGTCACGGCTGGCCGCTGTCGAGCGACGACTGGGACAACCAGATGCTGTTCTTCCTGCAGCAGGGCTATCGGGTCGTCGCTCACGACCGGCGCGGGCACGGGCGCTCGACACAGACCGGCGACGGCCACGACATGGACCACTACGCCGACGACCTCAGGGCCGTGGTCGAGCACCTCGATCTGCGCGACGCGATCCACGTCGGGCACTCGACCGGCGGTGGCGAGGTCGTGCACTACCTGGCCCGGCACGGGGAGGACCGCGCGTCGAAGGCGGCGATCCTGTGCGCCGTCCCGCCGTTGATGGTGAAGACCGACGCGAACCCCGACGGCCTGCCCAAGGACGTGTTCGACGACCTGCAGGCGCAGCTCGCGGCGAACCGGTCGGAGTTCTACCGGGCGTTGCCGTCCGGACCGTTCTACGGATTCAACCGGCCCGGCGCCGAGGCGTCCGAAGCGGTGATCGAGAACTGGTGGCGGCAAGGAATGATGGGCGGCGCGAAGGCCCACTACGACGGGATCGTGGCGTTCTCGCAGACCGATTTCACCGAGGACCTGCGCAAGATCACCCTGCCGGTGCTGGTGATGCACAGCGAGGACGACCAGATCGTGCCGTACGTCGCCTCCGGGCCGCGGTCCGCGGAGCTGTTGCAGAACGGCACGCTGAAGACCTACCAGGACTTCCCGCACGGCATGCCGACGACGCACGCCGACGTGATCAACGCCGATTTGCTGGAGTTCCTGCGGTCGTAGGTTCGACGTACACCCACAGGCCGTCCTCGCGGGTGAAGTAGCTGTTCTCGTGCTGGTCGCCGCCGACGTACGACGCGCGGAACTCGACGGTGCCCTCGGTGTGGAAGGCGGATCCGCCTTCCGTGCCGAGGATCTCGAGGCCGGTCCACTGCAGACCGGCCTCGAACCGCAGGGTCCGCGGGCGGGTCTTCGCAGACCAGGTACGCAGCAGGTACGGCGCGTCCTCGACCACGAAGGCGGAGTAGCGCGAGCGCATCAGCTGCTCGGCGGTCGCCGCCTGCTTGCTGCCGTCGTGCAGCGCGCCGCAGCAGGCGGCGTAGGAAGTGCCCAAGCCGCACGGGCACGAAGAGTCGCCCGTACGGCGGTCGGAACGGTTGGCCATGCAGTGATTGTGCCTACTGCGGGCCGAGGTCCTTGAACCGGTCCGCGGCGTTGTCGACGTGACCCTGCGCCTGGTCGGCGACGCCCTGGCCGGATTCGGTGAGACCGTCGGTCGCCTGGGTGACCTGGTCGCCGACGCCGTCGACCGGTACGTCGACACCGGTGGCCTCGGTGAACTGGCCGGCCGCGCCGTCGGCGTACTGCTGGGCGTTGTCGACGTGACCCTGCGCCTGGTCGGCGAAACCGTCGGCGTGGCCCTGGGCCTGGTCGGCGGCACCCTGCGCCTGGTCGGTCACGCCGTCGGCGGCGCCGCCGAGGTGATCGGTGACGCCGCTGACGTCGATGCCGGTCGCTTCGGTGACCTTGTCACCGGCGCCCTGCAACATCTCGGACGCCTTGTCCTTGAACTTGTCGAAGATGCTCATCGCGAAATCCTTCGGTCGTGGAGGGTTGGGGACGAGCCTGGAGCTGTCCGGCAAACCTACCCACCGCGTTCAAGTGAACGCTCAACGTTGTCAGTCTCCGCTCTCCCGGGTCGGCGGCTGCGGCGTGTCGTTGCGGTCCGCGTACGGCGGCGCGCCGTCGTCGTGCTGCACGTCGCGATCGGTCAGCTCCGCCTCGTCGACCGGCCCGTTCTCGAGCGCCTCGTTGATCTCGCTGTCGCTGATGTCGTGGGTCTTCTCGAACCGCGTCGGCGTCAGGTTCTCGTACCGGTTGCTGGGGTTGGTCATCGCACACTCCCTCACGAAGAACTGTGGCCCTCCGGTGCCCGTCGGCGCACCGCCTCACACCGGCCGCGGCAAACTCTTGGGTGACGACCGTTCGCGATATATCGTCGAACTATCGCAACCTCTGGGTTAGGGAGACGGTGATGGGTGGATCGGCATACGCGGCGGGGTGGCCGTTCGGGCAGTTCATGCAGGGCTGTTCGTCGTTCGAACAGATCAAGGAAGAGGTGCTGGCCGCGATGACCGGGCGGCAGCGGCACGGCGGGCATCACCATCAGGGCTTCGGTGGAATGTGGGGTGCCGGGCCGATGTTCGGGCCGCCGTGGGCCGGCGGGCCGGGGCCGCGGGGCTGGCGGCAGGCGAAGGCCCGGCGTGGTGACGTCCGGGCGGCGATCCTGGCGGTGCTGGCCGAGGAGCCGATGAACGGCTACCAGATCATCCAGGTGGTCGCCGAGCGCAGCGGCGGGGCCTGGAAGCCCAGCCCGGGTTCGATCTACCCGACCCTTCAGCAGTTGGAGGACGAAGGTCTGGTGACGGCCGACGCCGCGGTCGGACGGCGGACGTTCACGCTGACCGACGAAGGACGCGCGTACGTCGCCGAGCACGCCGACGAGGTGTCGGCGCCCTGGGAGGCGATGAGCGCCGGCTCCGACGGCGACGAGAACGGGCTGAAGCCCCTGCTCGGCCAAGTCGGTACGGCGTTGTGGCAGGTGCTCGCGACCGGGACTCCGGAGCAGCAGGCCAAGGCGCGCAAGGCGCTGATCGAGCTGCGCCGCACCCTGTACGGCATCCTCAGCGACGACGAGCAGGACCGGTCATGAGCTTCCCGGAGCGCACCGCGTCACTGCGGATCGGGGACGCCGAGCGGGACCAGGCCGTCGCCTTGCTGAGCGACCACTTCGTCGCGGGGCGATTGACCCAGGACGAGTTCGAGGAGCGCAGCGAACGAGCGACCAAGGCCCGGTACGACGACGAGCTCGCACCGCTGTTCGCCGACCTGCCCGATCCGGCGGCGCAGGTCGCCGTACGGCGGCAGCCGCGCTGGGAGGTGCAGGGCCGCCCACCGGCGTTCCTGTTCCTGCTGCCGTTCCTGATGGTCGGGCTCGTCATCGCAAGCGTCTCGTTCGCGGCGCCGTGGGTGCTGTGGGTGTTCTTCTGGATCGCCTTGTTCGGCGGTCCGATGCACCACCGCCGGCACCGCTACGGCCACCGCCGCTGACGGCCACACTCAGGGACGGCGCGACCGCGTCCGCGGGATCTCCTGGGCGAGTTCGACGACGAAGCCGTCGGGGTCGGCGACGTGCACCGTGCGGTGACCCCACGGCCGATCGGCGGGACCGCTGAGAATCGGTACGCCGTGCGCCGCCAGCCGCGCGGCCTCCGCGTCGACGTCGGGCACGATCAGCACCACCTCGGCGGCCGGCCCCGGGCTGACCGGGCCGCCGGTGAGCCACTCGGCGCGGCGCCGCTCGTACAGCGCGAAGCGAGGCGCCTCGGTCCCGAACTCGGCGTACCCGGCGTCGGTGAACCGGTGCGGCAGCCCGAGAACGTCGCGGTAGAAGGCGATCGAGGCGTCCAGGTCGCCGACGTAGACGATGACGTAACCGATGCGGTTCATCCGGATCACGGTAGCGGCACCCGCGTCGGCCGTCGCGCCGCTAGGCTCGCGCCCGTGAGAACTCCTGGAAACCGCCCATGAGCACCGCGAAGCCACGCCGGCGAGGCCGCGGGCTGCTGATCGTCCTGGTGATCCTGCTGCTGATCGCGGTGGTCGGCGACCGGGTCGCCGAATCGGTGGCCGAGAAGCGGCTGGCGACCGAGGCGGTCAACGAGGCGGCCCAGTACGACGTGACCGCCGCGAGCACGACGGCGGAGATCGGCGGCTTCGGGTTCCTGCCGCAGCTGGCCCGGGGCGAGTTCTCCGAGATCACCGTGACGATGGACCGGCCGAGCGTCTCGAAGGTGTCGGCCGAGGACCTGACGATGGTGATGACCGGCGTCCAGGTTCCGCGCGAGATGCTGACCGGCGACACCAGTGCCACCGTGGTGATCGGCCAGGCCGACATCCGGCTGCGGATGTCGCCGGACGCGCTGACCCGGCTCACCGCCGGCGCCAGCGGGATCGACGGCCTGAAGCTGACGGCGGCCGGCGAGAAGCTGCAGGCGACGGTCCGCGGGGTCGACGCGGTCGCGACCGTCCGGCCCGAGGTGCGCAACGGACGGATCGGGCTGATCGTCGACAACCTGCCGGACGGGGTACCGGCGCGGGTGCGGACGATGCTCACCGCACTGCTCGCCCGGGGCATCCGGATTCCGGAACTGCCGTTCGGCGCGACCGTCACCCAGGCCGCCGTCCAGGGCCAGTCCCTGGTCGTCACCGCCACGGCCAACGACGTGCGGCTGTCCGGCGCCTAGATCTGCGGCTCAACGCTCGTTGCTGAGAGCAACTTCGGTGCCGAGCCGACGCAGCACGAGCAGCCCGCCGACGGCGGGAATCAGGGCGATCAGCTTGGTCGCCCTGCTCGCGCGCGCCTCCCGCGCGGTGAGGATGACCACGAGCAGGTAGCAGCACCCGTGGGTCGGCCCGATCAGCGAGGACACAGCCGGCCAGTGCACGGTGAAGAGGTTGGCGAACAAAATCACCAGGGAGACGACCTCGGCGGTCGCGGCGGCGCGGAGCGGGGTCCACTTGGCCATGCTCAGGCTCCTGTCGTCGAGCCCGGGCGGGCGATCATCAGGACCGTCACGGTGGCCCAGAGCAGGTTGAAGAGTCCGGCGTGCATCGCCAGGCGGCCCGGGGCCGTGTGATCGGGCGTGCCGGCCAGAACACGCTGCTGACCGGGCAGCACAAGCAGGACCAGTACGGCGGCCGCGCACGCGGTCAGCACGATCGAGATGATCAGCCAGACGTCACCGAGCACGTCCAGGCTCCTCGCGGTCGCCAGCCCGAACGCCGGTACGGCGATCCCGACGACGGCGTAGACGCGGCAGATCCGGTGCAGCGTCCGCAGCTCGCTCACGTCGCGCTCCGCCCGCACGGCGAGGGCCGCTTCGGTGGCGCGGTTCATCGCGGCAGTGGGCACCGCGCCGTCCGGGTCGCTCACCTGACTCGGCTCGGCCAGCAGGCGTCGCACGGTCGCCGGGAATCGACTGGCCGCGACGGCCACCGGCCCAATGGCGATGATCGCCGCGATCACGTGGATCGAGAGCAGCAGCTTGGTCACCCCGAGAAGGTAGCGGCCGTGCCGCGCCCGACGGAACTGGCTGGATAGCCACGTTCCATCGGATTCTCGCCAACGCTGTCAACAGGCGATTTGTCGACTCAGCGCTTTGGCGGGAATCAACTGACTGTCTACTATCCAGCCATGCACACCGTGGCGGTCCTGGCGCTGGACGACGTCATCCCGTTCGATCTGGCGACGCCGATCGAGGTGTTCAGCTGGGCGCGGCTGCCCGACGGCCGCCCGGCGTACGAGGTGCGGGTCTGCGGCGTCACGCCCTCGGTCTCGGCCGGCGCGTTCGCGCTGCAACCGCCGTACGGGCTGGAGGCGCTGGCGGAGGCCGACACGATCGTGCTGCCCGGCTGCCGCGACCTGCGACCGGTTCCTGACCAGGTGCTCGACGCGATTCGCGCCGCCGCGGCCCAGGGGACACGGATCGCCTCGATCTGCGTCGGCGCGTTCGTGTTCGCCGCCACCGGACTGCTCGACGGGCACCGCGCCACCACCCACTGGTACGCCGCCGACCAGCTCGCCGAGCGCCACCCGGAGATCGAGGTCGACCCGAACGTGCTCTACGTCGACAACGGCCAGTTCCTCACCTCGGCGGGCGCCGCCGCCGGGCTCGATCTGTGCCTGCACCTGGTGCGGCGGGACTACGGCTCCGCGGTCGCGGCGGACGCGGCGCGGACCGCGGTGATGCCGCTGGAGCGCGAGGGAGGGCAGGCGCAGTTCATCGTGCACGACCAGCCGCCGAGTCCGCGCGGCTCCGAACTCGAGCCGTTGCTGCGCTGGATGGAGGAGCACTGCACGCGCGACCTGACGCTGGAGCAGCTCGCCGCCCAGGCGGGCACCAGTCCCCGGACCCTGAGCCGCAGGTTCCGTGAGCAGACCGGCACCACTCCCCTGCAGTGGTTGCTGCGCAGCCGGATCCGGCGGGCCCAGTCGTTGCTGGAAGCAACCAGCCAGCCGGTCGACCGGATCGCCGGCCGGGTCGGTTTCGGCTCCCCCACCGCCTTCCGGGAACGGTTCAAACGGGTGGTCGGCACCACCCCGCACGCCTACCGCGCGGCGTTCCGCCGCAGCGAGCCCACCGTACGGCGTACGGAACTGGTTGGGACGGGTACAGAATGGGTACGGCGAAGCCATGAATGACTCGCGCTTGCTCGAAACCGCGCAACTGCTGTCGAAGGCCCTCACCCCGGGTGACCTCGACCACACGCTCGGGCGGATCACGGCGGCCGCGGTGGAGGTTCTGCCGATGGTGGCGTACGCGAGCATCACCATTCTGCACAGCGACGGGACCTTGTCGACAGTGGCTCCGACCGACCTGTTGCTGATGCCGGTCGACGCCGCGCAGTACGAGCTGCGCGAAGGTCCCTGCTACTACGCGGCGACCGAGACCGCCCACGTCGTCGCCCCCGATCTGGCCAACGACGCGCGGTTCCCCCGGTATGCGAAGGTCGCGATCTCGTCCGGTATCCGGGCCCAGGCGGGAGTGCGGATCTTCGACGCCCCGAAGTCGCAGGGCGCGCTGAACCTGTACTCCCAGGAGGTCGGTGCCTTCGAGGACTTCGAATCGCTCAGCGAGCTGTTCGCCCACCAGGCCGCGATGGCGATCAGCTACGCCCAGGAGATCGACAACCTGGAGCAGGCCATCCACACCCGCGGCACGATCGGCCAGGCGGTCGGCATCGTGATGGAGCGCTACAACCTGAACGACGAACGCGCGTTCGCCTTCCTCACCCGGCTGTCCCAGGACAACAACGTCAAGCTCCGCCGCGTCGCCGAGGAGATCGTCAAGGAGCTCGACCAGCGCGGCCGCTGATCCCCACCCGGGCCCGGCGCTGTGGCGCCGGGCCCGGGGTTTCGGAGGGGACTACTGGCCGGTGATGGTGAACTGCGAGCCGGGCTCGATCACCACGTTGCCGTCGGCGGAGTTGGTGATCGTGGTGTTGGTCAGCACCGCGTTGCCGCGGGCGCCGCCCATGGCCAGAATGCCGGCGCCGTTGTTCGACTTGTCGATCCGGACGTTCGTGATCGCGACGTTCGGCATCAGGCCGCCGCCGGTCTTGAACTGGATCCCGTCGTAGGTGGAGTCGACGATGTCGGTGTCACGGATGGTGACGCCGGGAATCGGCAGGTTCTGCGGGAACAGCGTGATCGCGCCGAACTCCTGGTCCTCGTTCCAGAACACGCCGCCACACCGGTACAGACCGTTGTTGGCGATCAGGGTCTGGCCGGAGAACGGCAGCGGGTCGTGGTCGGTGGCCAGCATGATGCCGGGGTAGTTCATCGTGTCGTAGATCAGGTTGTTCTCGATCTTGTTGTCGTAGCCGCCGTACACCGCGATCCCGTTGGCCCGCCAGGGCAGCTGGATCGTGTTGTTGGTGAACGAGTTGGTGTGCGCGACGTCGACCGCCTGATCCTTGACGTACTTGTTCGCCCAGACCGCCAGCGCGTCGTCGCCGGTGGTGCGGAACGACGAGTTGAACACCTTCGAGTTCCGGGTGCCGTTGCTGAAGTTGATCCCGTCGGCGTAGGTGTTGCGGATCCGCATCCCGCTGAACTCCAGGCCGTCGGCCGGGCCCCACAGCTCCGGGATGTTGTCGTAGTCGCGGCCGACCCAGACCCCGACGTTCGCGTGCTCGATCCACACGTTGCTGATCTTGGTCCCGGTGCCGAACCGGCCGTTCAGGCCGACGCCACCCTCGGCGTTGCCGTCACCACCGCGGATCCGGCCGGACCCGAAGATCGCGATGTCCGAGATCTGCGTGTTCTTGTCGATGTCGAATCCGAAGTTCCCTTCGTGCGGGTGGTTGATGCCGCCCGCGTTCTGCGGCTCGATCGTCGAGTACAGCTGCGAGTGCCACATTCCCGCGCCGCGGATCGTGACGTTGCTGATCCCGACCTGGTTGAACTGACCGCGGTTCAGCGGGTCGTCGGTGAGGATCTTCTTCTCCTGCCGCCACTGGCCGGCCGGGATCCAGACGCAGCCGATCACGCCGTTCTGGTCGTCGGTGACGGCCCGCTGGATCGCGGCCGCGTCGTCGATCCCGTCGTTCGGCACCGCGCCGTACTGGGTGATCGACGTACAACCGGGTGGTTGGCTCGCAGCGGGGGCGACCTGCTCGAGGTCGATCGTGTCGATGATGTAGAACGCCGCGGTGTCACCCGCGTCGCGCTGCAGCTTGAACTTCGTGCCCGGCGGGTACGACGTGCCGAGCAACGCGTGCGACTCGTCGAACAGCCGGCGCGCGTCACCACCTGGGGTGTTGGTCAGGCCCTCGGGCTGGTCGGTGTTGCCGTACAGCCAGCTGTGCCGTGACGACAGCGTCAGTTTGCGGCTGAAAGTGCCGTTCACGTACAGGCTGATCGTTGCCTCGAGCCCCTGTCCGTTGGCGGAGTCGGGAATGGAGTTGCGGACCACGATCGAGTTCGACTGGTTGGTCGAGGTGAACTCGACGAACTGGCCCTGGCTGTCCAGCCGGACCGAACTGCGCCCCGACGACTCGGTCGCGAAGTTCGTGTGGCCGAACGTGCGCAGCGGGTCCGAGACCAGCAGCTGACCTTGGTAGTTCGCCGCCTCCGCCTCGTACGACGTGTACGGTACGGCGGCGCCGCGGCCGACCACGATCGCCCGGGCGAAGGTGTTGTTGGTCTCACTGGTCTCGGCCACGACGTTGGTCGCGTCGGCCGTCGCGGTGATCGTCGCGCCGCCGTTGGTCGCCGTCCAGGTGCCGCTGATCGCGACGTTGCTGGTGGCGCCTGCCGCGATCGCCGGGGTGCTGCCGTTCAGCGTCGTACCGCCGACGACGACCCGGGTCACCGAGCCGGCGGCGGACGCCGACGTGCCACGGTTGTGCACCGCGACGGTGATGCTGACGGCCTGCCCGACCGCCGGGTTGGCCGGGTTGGTGGTGATCCCGGTGATCTGGAGGTCTGGGCCGGGCGCCTGCGCAATCACCAGTTGCGTGGGCGCCGTGAAGGAGTTGTTGTCGTTGTTCTGCTCGACCACTGTGTTGGTCGGGTCGACCACCGCGCCGACGGCGTAGCTGCCCTGCGCGCGGGTCCCCGCGTTGAGGGTGACCGTGGCCGAGGCACCGGCGGCGAGCGCACCGACCGGGGAGCTGCCGACGACCGTGCCGCCGAGGGTGAAGTTGACCGTGCTCGCCGGAGCAGCGGCCGAGCCGATGTTGCGAACAGTCGCGGAGAGCGTGACCGGGCTGGTCTCGCTCGGGGTGGCCGGCGTCCACGACAGGTCGCTGACGACCAGGTCCGGGTTCGGTGCGGCGGTTCCGACGACCTGGAGCTCGGCGACCTGGCCGCCGGGCGCGCCGGTGTTGCTGAAGAACTGCAGCCGCAGGTCGGCGACCCGTCCGCTGACCGGGATCTCGACGGTGTTCTGCGCGGACGGGTTGAAGACGTGGTTCGCCCGGCCGGACAGCGAGCTGAAGGTCGTCGCGTTCTGCTCGCGGCCGAGCACCTCGAAGTTCTGGGTGCGCTGGCCCCAGGCCTGGTCGGGGTTCAGCTTGACCACGACCGAGCTCACGTCCGCGTTCGAACCGAGCTTGACGGTCAGCGTGGCCGGGAAGCCGTTGGACTCCCAGTACGTCGCGATGTTGTTGTCGTTGGCGTTGGCGGCGACGAAGCTGTGCACGGTGGACGACGCCTCGATCGGCTTGCCGGTCGCGAGGTTGGTGCCGCCGCCCTGACCGGCCCGGCGGACCCGGTTGCTGTCGCCGGACTCGTTGCCGGCGGCATCCTTCGCGCGGACGAAGTACTCGACGGTCGCCGAGGACGGCTGGTTGTCGGTGTAGCTGAGCACGGTGCCGGCGACCGTGGTGACGACGGTGTTGTTGCGGTAGACGACGTACCCGGTGACGCCGACGTTGTCGGTGGCGGCGGTCCAGGCGAGCCGGATCTGGCCGGTCGCGGGCTCGGTCAGGGTCAGGTTTCCGGGCGCGGTCGGGCTCTGGGTGTCGCCGGTGTCCGGGCCGTGCACCTCGAACTCGGACAACTGACCGGCGGGCCAGCCGGTGTTCGCGGTGATGTTCAGCCGCACGTAGCGCAGGCTGGTGGCCGGGAACGTGATCGTCACGGTGTTCGCGTTGGCCGGGCTGAAGCCGTAGCCGGTGCTGGTCACGACATCCCGGTACGACGTTCCGTCGGTGCTGCCCTGCACGGACAGGGTCTGAGTGCGGGCACCCCAGGAGGACGGGAGCTTGAGCACGACCCGGTCGACACTCTTCGTGGCGCCGAGGTCCGCCCGCAACCACTGCGGGAACTGGCTGTTGTTGCTTTCCCAGTACGAGTTCTGATTGCCGTCGCCGGCGTTCGTGGCCGGGTACTCCCCCAGTTGGCTGCTCGCGGACAAGGTCCGCGGAAGCGCAGCCGCGGGGGCGGCGGCTGCGGTCTGGGCGGTGTCGGTGGTGACGGTCGCGGAGGCGATGGCCGGTGTGGCACCGGCGAGGATCAGGGCTGCGCAGAGCAGGCCACCGATCAGCCGCCTGCGGGGCTGGCTCCGTTTCATGGACGTCCTCAGGTCTGGGCGGGAACTGCGGGCGGAGCTACGTAACTTGCGCTTGTATGCCAACTTCTTGCGCCGTAGTAGCCAAAGCTTGCAGTCGCCGACCTCGTTCGTCAACGGTTCGTCACGATCGGCGCACAGCGAGGCACCCCGAGCAGGCGTTCAGGCTCCTTGACCGATGAGTTCTTCCGGGGCTGCTCGTCTGAACATTGGAAAGGCAACCCCGGAAGGACGTTCTCGATGGCCAAGATCCTGTACTCCGTCTCCATGTCGCTCGACGGCTACATCGCCGGTCCCGGCGGCGACATGTCCTGGCTGACCGACCACCTCGGCCCCAACCCGCTGGTCGGTGAGCTGATCGGCGACGTCGGCGCGCTGCTGGTCGGCGCCACGACGTACCGCGGCGACGATCCGCACAAAAACGACGAGAACGCAGGCAAGGCCTTCGGCGGCGGCTGGGACGGGCCGCAGTACGTGGTCACCCATCACCCAGCCGCCGACTCCCCCGGCGTCTTCTTCGTGCCCGACGTACTCACCGGGCTGGCGGCGGCCGAAGCCGCGGCCGGCGACGGCTACGTCAACGTGCTCGGCGCCGACATCGCCCGCCAGTGTCTCGAGGCGGGCCGGCTCGACGAGGTTCTCACCATCGTCGTACCGGTCCTTCTCGGGGACGGGACTCCGCTGTTCCACTACCCCGGCGGGCGCACGGTGCAGCTCGAACGGGTGCACCACAGCGCCGTTCCCCAGGCGACGAACCTGTGGTTCAAGATCCTCAGTTGACCGACAGGACGCGGCGCCACCCGTCGGAGACGAGGATCGGTCGCATGCCGACCGCCAGGTAGAGGCCGAGCGCGGGCGTCGGGTTGTTGGTGTCGACGTCGAGCATCGTGCCGGCGCGGCCCGCGGCCGAGTCGTGGGCGAACGCGTCCTGCAGCAGGAACCTCGCCAGCCCGCGCCCGCGAAACTCCTCCAGCACACACAGCATTCCGACGCACCCGCAGTCGTCGTTCTCGAGGTGCTCGTCGGTGCAGATGCGCAGCGCGACCGCACGGCCGTCGACCTCGAGCATCGTCATCTGGGACCAGTCGAAGGTGGACGACAGTTCGAGGTACTCCACCCACTCCTCGTGCGGCCGGACCACAAAGCCGTACTGGCCTTGAAAGCACTCGATGATGAGCTCGTGCGCGGTCCAGCGGGACGCGTCGTCCCACGCACCTCGCCGGACGACGACACCGGCCGGCGGCGCCGGCCTCGCGACCGGTTCGCCGTGGTCGATCCGCATCCGGTGGTACGTCGTACCGTTGGTGAAGGCGTGACCGGCCAGCAGACCACGCTGCGGCTCGTCGGCCCGGTAGATGTCGGTCTCGACGGTGATCTCCGCATGACCGTTCTGCCGGCCCATCTCGCGGGCCCGGTCCATCGTTCGCTCGTACAGCCAGGCGGCGACCGCCGGTGTGCGGGACCACACCTGGATGCCGACGACCTGCCGATCCCCCTTGCCGAAGGCGGTCCCGTACCCCACCGGCCGCCCTTCCCCACCGAACACCAGGAACCCGTCGGTCCTCCGATCGAACCCAGGCTCGACGATCCGCTCGGCCACCTCGGTCACCGTGGCGTCGGAAAACCCGATCAAGGCGGTGTTGTAATCCGCAAGCATCGCGAACAACGCCTCGGCATCGGAAGGTTCCGGAGGCCGTACGGTGTACCCGTCCGGTAGTGCGGCGACAGCTGGCATGTGGTCATCCCCTTAGGACACTTGCTAGATGCGCCGGGGGGCACCGAAGTTGCCGATGCCAGGTGTTTACCAGCTGTGGGCGACGTCGACCACGATGCGGCTGGTGGTGCCGGTGCCGGCGAGGGTGAAGACGCGGAACGGCAGACGGGCGCGGACACCCAGGCCGATCGTGGTCTCGCCTTCGAAGCTGCCCGCGGTCGCGAGCTGCCGGAAGGTCCGGTAGCCGGTGACGTTCGACAGTTCGTTCGGGTTGGCCGGGCTGTAGGTGCTGCGGCCCGCGTCGTCGTACGACGGCACCGACAGCACGATCTCCAGCTTCGCGCCTCCCCGCAGCGGCACGATTTCACCTTGTCCCACAGTCGAAACGTTCTCGACGTAGTGCACCCGGAACCACGACGGCGCACCCTTGACGTCGAAGACGACCCGGTCGAAACAGGCGTGCCGTCCGGTCCGGACGCCGGTCAGCGTGCCGGCGCCGCGGTAGGTGCTTGCCTCAGGCAATGACCCCCAGCCCGTCGGGCAGGTGGTGGCGGTGGTGGTGGTGGTGGACGCGCCGGCCATCGCCGGCACAGCGACCGCGCCCACCGGTACGGCGGCGACGGCCAGGATCGCGACGAGCGTGCGGATCGGTTGACGGTTGGTACGGATCGATTTCATGAGCTGTCCCCCCTTAAGAGACAACTGTTAGATGCCTGCGCCAGAAACGAAGTTCACCGAATCCGGCGACGACCTTCAGTAGTCACTCGCCGCCGAAAACATGACCGGCCGTACGTCGACCCCGGCACCTTCCGCGCGAGCTTCGGGCAGCAGCTCGGCCAGTTCGACCGCCCGGGCCGGGGAGTCGACGTCGAGCAGGTAGAAGGCGTGGATCGGCGCGCCCGGCGTCCCGAGCACCGTGCCGAGCGACGGGTCGGCCAGCGTCTGGCCGTCGACCAGCTCGCCGGCGTCCTGCGCCGCGCGGCGGAACGCCGTATGGTCCGGCGGATCGAGCTGGTCGGCGGCGTGCAGGATCACCAGGTACTTCATGGCGCGACTCCGATCGTCAGGTGCTGTCACTCATCTGTCGGTACCGAGCCGCGGATTTTGACATCATCGGCCCATGATCTTGTCCACCGAGCGGTTGGTGCTGCGCAGGTTCCGGTACGACGACGCCGCGGCGCTGGCGGCGTACCGGTCGGTGCCGGAGGTAGCGCGCTACCAGTCGTGGGACGCGCCGTACTCGCTGGAGCAGGCGATCGAAGCCGTCCGGTCGTACGCCGCGGGCGATCCCGAGCAGCCGGGCTGGTTCCAGTACGCGATCGACCTGGACGGCGTCCTGATCGGCGACATCGGGCTCAACCTGGCCGAGAACCTGCGCCAGGCCGAGCTCGGCTTCACGCTGGCGCCGGCGTACCAAGGTCAGGGCTACGCGTCCGAAGCGGTCGGCGCGCTGCTCGATCACCTGTTCACCGAGCGGAACCTCCATCGGGTGTCAGCCGAGTGCGACGCCCGCAACGTCGCGTCGGCACGGCTGCTGGAACGCCTCGGCTTCCAGCGCGAGGGACTGCGACGAGCGGCGAGCTGGTGGAAGGGCGAGTGGACCGACGACCTGCTCTTCGGCCGCCTGCACCCGGACTGGCCTACCGAGTAGTCCCGCGCACCGCCCAAGCCCTGGCGGTCAAGGAGATCGTGCCGTCCGACTCGACCGGAAGCCTTTCCCGCAAGGCGTCCCGGATCTTGTCCCGAGTCGTCTCGTCGACAGTGCTCAGGTACGCCGGCGCCGCGCCCTGCCCGCCGAGGAACGGCGTCCAGTAGTCCTCGAACGACGTGAACACCGTCGGTACGACGATCCCGCGGCCGGCCACCTCGCCGAACCCGGCGCCCGTGAACATCTCCTCCAACGCGTCCGGCCGGCAGAACGGGAACCGGGTGCCCTCGTCCAGGTCGCGCCGCGCGGGATCGACCTCGCCCGCCACCTCCCAGAAGTACTTCATCAGCTGCATGCCGTCGGCGTAGTCCCACACGTACGCCGCGACGACGTCGCCGAACTCACCGAGCCGGCGCAGCAGCCGGTCGCGGTCCGGCACGAAGTTCAGCACCAGCCCGGACACCGCGATGTCGAAGGACGCGTCTGGCAGGTCCTCCGCGTCACGGACCTCGAAGGTCGCGCCGGGCACCGTCCGCCGCGCGTACTCCACAAACCCCTCCGACCGATCCACCCCCAGCACGTACGCCGGTGCGGCGTCCCGCACGATCGTGCTGGTCAGCGCGCCCGTCCCGCAGCCGACGTCGAGCCACCGGCGCCCGGCCGGTTGATTCAGCCAGGCCACGAACTCCGCCGCGACCAGCCGGCTCCAGCGCCCGACGTACGGCTCGTACTGCTCACCGCTCGCCCATCGCTCCATCCCGGCAGGTTAGGCGTCAAGCGAGCACTGCGGGAAGGCTTACGCCGGTCAGCTCCTCGGCCGTCGTCCACAACCGCGCGGCGACGTCGTCGTCGAGCGCACGCCGCGGGATCCTGGCGAGCTTGGTCGGCCCGACCGACTCGAGCCAGCGCGAGGGCCCGTAGTACGCGCCGGGCACCGCGTCGGGGCTCACCGCGGCGACCAGCAGCGGTTCGGTCCCCTGCTCGACGTCCTGGGTCGGTGTCAGATCAAGCCGCGCCATCAGCCGGTCCACTGCGGACGGCCTGTCCCGGCCGAGGCTCGGGCCGGCGGTCTGCAGATTCGTCCGGGTGATGCCGGGATGCGCGATCGTGCTCAGCAGCGGCCAGCCGCGTTCGGCGGCGATCGCGGCAAGCCGCCGGCCCATGATCAGATCGGCCAGCTTCGACTGCGAGTACGCCCGGAAGCGACGGTAGCGCCGCTCCCACTGCAGATCGTCGAACTGGATCCGGCCGAAGTTCGCCATCCCGCTGCTCATCGTCGCGACCCGCGGCGCCGGGGCCGCGAGCAGCAACGGCAGCAGCCGCACCGTCAGCGCGAACGGACCGAGGAAGTTCGTCCCGAACTGCAACTCGAAGCCGTCGGCGGTGAGCATCCGCTCCGGCGGAATCATCACCCCGGCGTTGTTGACCAGCACATCGAGCGGTACGCCGTCCGCGAGCAGCTCGTCGGCGAACGCCTGCACCGAGCTGAGATCGGCCAGGTCGACCCGGCGGACGTCGAGCAGCGCGCCGGGGTGCCGAGCGAGGATCTCGGCGCGGGCCGCCTCGCCCTTGGCGGGGGTGCGGACCGCCATCACCACCCGCGCCCCGGCGGCGGCCAGTCGCCGCGCGGCCTCCTTGCCGGTGCCGCTGTTGGCGCCGGTGACGACGACGTACTTGCCGGACTGGTCGGGGACCTCGTACATGGCGCGCTCCTTAAAAGACTGCCGGTCTGTTGTCTTCGACGCTAACAGACCGTTGGTCTGATCACAAGAGACCGGCGGTCTGTAGACTTGGCGCATGACGTTCCAGCGAGCGCGCAGTGAGGAGCAGCGGGCCGAACGCCGGCGGGCGATCCTGGCGACGGCGACCGCGATGCTGGCCGAACAGCCGGTCGCCGAGCTCACGCTGAACGAGCTCAGCCGCCGGGTCGGCCTGGCGAAGTCGAACGTGCTGAACTACTTCGAGTCGCGCGAGGCCGTGCTGCTGGAGCTGATGAACACCGAGACGGCCGCCTGGTTGACCGATTTCGAGGCCGCGCTGGAGGGCGTCGACCCGTCACGGACCGCCGCCGAGCGTGCCGAGTCGCTGGCGAACACGATGACGGAGACCCTGACCGCGCGACCGATGCTGTGCGAGCTGATCAGCGCGCAAGCCGCCGTGCTGGAACGCAACATCTCGACCGACGTCGCGCTGAACTTCAAGCGGGCCGCCGTCGGGCACGCGCAGCGGATGACGGCGGCGATCGTGGCCGCCGTACCGGAGCTGGGCGAGCAGGGCGCGATCAACTTCGTCGCGTCGGGGGCATTGCTGGCCGGGGCGATCTGGACGCACTCACGGCCGCCGGCCGCGGTGCTCGCGGCGTACGAGGCCGCACCGGAGCTCTCCGCACTGCGGGTCGAGTTCACCCCCGCACTGCGGATCGCTCTGCACGGCCTGCTCTTCGGTCTGCTGCCCCGCTAGGGCAGGTAGTAGTTCGGGTTCGGCAACTTGAACGTGCGGCCGGCGTAACCGCCCTTCAGGTCGGAGTACTGGTCCCCGAAGTTCGCGACGATGTCGTAGCCGAGCGACTCATGACCTTCTCCCAGGGAATTGCTTGCGAAAGCAAACTGACCGGCCCTGGAAGGTCTGCCGGGCCGTGGATCAGTGGTAGAAGTACGGGTCCAGAACGCGGACCTCGGTGATCCGGTCGACCGGAAGGCCGTTGGTTTCGGCGGCGTGCCGGATCGCCTCCGGCGACGGACCGTCGTACAGGCAGTAGGTGGTGCGGTGGTCCGGGGAAACATAGGAGTGCACCCAGGTCACCCCGTGCTCGGCGTTGCCTTCGACGACGTCGAGGCAGGCCTTGGCGCCGCGGTCGTCGATCGGGATCGCCAGCCCTTCGGGGAAGGTGCGTTCGACCAGGTAGCGAGTCATGTCGTTCCTTTCGTGGATGGGTTCCTGCTACCCCTCGACCCTGCCGGTCCGGACCTGGCCGGCTCATCGGGAACGGCTCCCCATCTTGGCCGGCCGGATTCCCCAGGCCGGCCGTCTCGGTTGATGAAAGGCCGGGAACGATCCCGGTCCGGCGCGATAGGTTCCTGCTCCAGACAGGAGCTTTCGTGAGGATGGCTGATGACTCGCATTGCCGTCGCCCCGGCGGTGGTCCGGCCGTTGTGGTCGGCCAACTTCCGGCTGTACTTCGGCGCCCGGACCACCTCGCTGCTCGGTGACGCGATGATCCCGGTGGCGTTGTCGGTCGGCGTGCTGGACGCCGGCTACGGCGCGACCGGGGTCGGCTACGCCCTCGGCGCCTGGCTCGCGGCCGTTGCTCTCTGCATGCTCTTCGGCGGGGTACTGGCCGACCGGTTCACTGCTCGCCGGATGATGGTGCTGGCCGACTTCGCCCGGTTCGCGCTGCAGGCGGCCACCGCGATCCTGTTCGCCGCCGGTACACCGTCGCTCGTGCTGATCGTGCTGCTGCAGTTCCTCAGCGGCGCCGCGACGGCGATGTTCCAGCCGGGCGTCGCCAGCATGGTCCCGCAAGTCGCGGATGACGTGCAGCGCGCCAACGGGACGCTGCGGATCGCCGAGTCGATGGCAGGCGTGCTCGGCCCCGCGCTGGCCGGGGTCCTGGTCGGCCTGTCCGGGCCCGCGGTCGTCTTCGCGATCTACGCGGCGACGTACGCCGTCAGCGGCTGCTGCCTGCTCGGCCTACGGCTCGGCACCGCACCGGCCCCGCGCAGCGCGTCGTTCCTCACCGAGCTGGTCGAGGGCTGGCAGGCGTTCCGCGCCCGCACCTGGCTGTGGGCTGTGATCGCGATCTTCGGCCTGTACGGCTGCTTCGTCGTCGGGACCTCGCTGCCGATCGGCGCCGAACTGGTGATCGACCAGCTCGACTCCGCGGCGCTCGGCCTCGGCCTGGCCGCCTTCGGGGCCGGCGGCGCGGTCGGCGGCACCCTCGCGATCCGCTTCCGGCCCGGTCGTCCCCTCGCCGTCGGCTCGATCGGGTGGGCACTGTTCGCGATCTATCCCCTCGTTCCGGCCCTGCAGCCCAGCTTGCCGGTCCTGATGGCGGGCTGGGCGGTCGCGGGCGCGGGCATCGCGTTCTGGTCGGTCCTGTGGTCCACCACCGTCCAGACCCAGGTACCGCCGGAGCTGCTCAACCGCGTCTACGCGTACGACGTGGCGGGTTCACTGGTCACGATGGCACTCGGCCGCACGGTGGCCGGTCCGCTGGCCGGAGTCACCGGCGCGGTCCCGCTGATGGTCTTCGCATCGGGTCTCGGCCTGCTGTGCGCCGCTGCGCTGCTGATCGTCCCGGCGACCCGCCGGCTGCGGGTCACTCGCTGAACGCGCGGAACCAGCGCCCGGCTTCCTGGCGCGTCGACACCCCGAGCTTGCCGAGTACGGCGGAGACGTGGTGATCCACCGTCTTGGCCGAGATGTGCAGCCGCGCGCCGATCTCGGTGTTGCGAAGCTGCTGCGCCACCAGCGCCAGTACCTCGGTCTCGCGGTCGGTGAGCCCGGCGGGGTTCTCGCGAGTGGTCGGCCGCGGGCCGCGCGGCAACCGGACCAGGCCTTCGCGCCGGAGCTGCCGGGCGACGAGGTCGGCCGCGGCGCGCGCGCCGAGCTGCTGCAACTCCTGCAGTCCGGCGACTTGCCGCTCCGGATCATCCCCGGCGGCCAGAACCAGCGCCGCTTCGAAGGGACAGCCGAGCTCTCGCCAGCCTTCCCCCGTCCGGTACGGCGCCGCGGCGAAGTCCGGTAGCTCTACGCCCAACCAGCATCCGAGCTCGCCGACCGCCCACGGATGCCGCAACCGCAGTGCCAGCTCGTACGTCGCCCGGACCTCCGCCGCGAGATCTTCCCCGAGCTGTGCCGCTTCACCGACCCGGCTGGTGATGCCGGCGTCGAGTGGTTCGCCACCTCCACTCATCCACTCCGCTTCGGCTCGGGCCGCGACGGCTGGCCACAGGCGCTGGAGATCGCCGGTCTGCTGGGCGAGTCGCCATGCGGTGGCCAGCGGCCCCGAGACATCGGGATCGCCCCGCCGAGCTCGCAGCCGACCGAGCACCGTGTACGCGATGATCTGCGCCGGCACGTGCTGGGGGGCACCGGCGATCACCTCCTCCACGCGCTGCGACGCCGCGGCCCATCGCCCTTGCTCGAAGTCCGACCGGGCCTGCCATGCCAGCGCGTAGATCCGGGACGAGTCCAGGTCCCGTTGCCCGGACCAGGCGACCGCCTCCCCGAGCCAGCGGTCGGCCACCTCGTACCGGCGGATCTCCCCGGCCCCGGACCCGAGGTTCACCATCGCGGCCGCGGTGCCGGCATCGTCACCGACTTGGGCGGACGCGTCCAGCCCTGCCTCCAGGAGTTCGACCGCACGGTCGGGGTCGGTCAGGAAGTGAGCGGTGCCGACTGCGTTGAGGGCACGACCCAACGTCTGCGTGTCGCCGAGCCGCTCGGCCAGCTCGACGGCTCGGCTGCCGACCTCGATCGCCGCCGGCATCTCGCGCGCCAGCATCAGCAGCCGGGCCTGGGCGGCGTGAACTTGAGCGAGAGCACGTCCTGGCGGGCCGGCTTCGAGCAGCTCGGCTGCCGCCGCCGCCATCGCTCGCGCCGCGGCGTTCTGAGCGGTCTTCCACAGCATCAGCGAGCACTGCGCCATCACCGCCCCCTGCCGCTCGGTGTTGCCGATCGACTGCCACAACTCGATCGCCCGCTGAGCAGCAGCGATACCGTCGCTCAGCGCCCCGCTGCTGTCACATTCGTGGGCCAGGTGCTCCCAGAGCTCAGCCTGCTCCTGCACCTGGGCCGCCGCACAGTGCCTCACCGCACGGGCGTACTGGGCTGCGGCTTCCCGATGAGCCCCGGCGCGAGCGGCAAGCCGCGCGGCGATCGGCGCGTACCGCAGAACCGCCGTCCGATCGCCGGATGCCTCGGCGTGGTGCGACAGGCGGGCTGGATCGACACCCTGGAGCCCGGCGAGGTGATCGAGCACGCGACCGTGCAGCAGCGAACGCCGTACCGCCGACACATCGGTCTCCACTGCTCGCCGGGCGAGCTCGTGCCGGAACCGCACCATGCCGTCCTCCAGCAGAAGCAGGCCGGACTCCAAGCACGGCTCCAGCGCCTCCGGGTCGACCAGACTCATCTCGGCCCGGTCCGGGACCAGTGACACGATGTCGAGAACCGCCCGCGCCGCTGAGCCGAGGCGGTCCGCACGGCTCAGCACCGCGTCGCGCACGGTCACGGGCAGGTCATCCGCCGGCGTACTGAGCACCTCGGTGACAAAAAACGGATTCCCGCCGGTCAACGCGTACAAGCGGGCAGTGTCCAGGCCGAGGGGCTCCGCCAAGCTCGTGACCGCTGCCTGCGACAAGGCCGGCACCTGGATCCGGCGTACAGGACGAGCGGTGGCCAGATCGCCCAGCACCCGGCGCAACGGGTGGTCACGGCCGACCTCCTCGGAGCGGTACGTGACCAGGACAACCGCCGGCAGGTCACCGATTCGTCGTCCGAGATACAGCAGCAGGTCGAGGGTGCCCTCGTCGGCCCACTGGGCGTCCTCCACCACAGTCACCGACGGGCCCGGGCGGAGCTGATCGAGGAAGGTGGTGAAGACGTCGTGCCGGTCCGCGCCGGCGGACAGGCGACCGGCCACCTCCGGCATCGTGCGAGCGATGTCGTGCAGCGGCCCGAGTGCTCTGGGCGTGCCGAGCGCGTCACAGAACCCGAAGCGGACCGGTACGTCGGAGGGCAGCGTGTCGCAATGCGCTTGGACCAGCGTCGTCTTGCCGATCCCGGCCTCGCCGCCGATCAGGACCATCGTCCCCGGCGCGCTCTCCCGCAGTACGGCCAGCAGTTCGTCGCGTTCCAGAAGCATCGACGTCAAAGCTTCTTCAGGTAGCGGTGGCACGGGACGGCGATCGTGCCGCCGTCGACGGCCGCCTGGTAGTCGAAGGCGCCGGCGTCGGTCCAGCCGGAGCGTTCGTAGAAGCGGCGGGCGCGGTCGTTGCCGGTAGCAACGGCGAGCCAGGCGGCGGGGTGTCCGGCGGCTTCGACCTGCCGTTCCGCTTCGGCGAGCAGGACACCGGCGACACCTGAGCCCCGGTGGTCCCGCGAGACGTAGACCTGCTCGACCTCGTCGTCCGCGACGATTACGAAACCGGCGACCTCGTCACCGACCACCGCAACCGTGGTCTCCGGGACGCGCTCGGCCGCCCGGCTCCAGAACGTGTCCTTGGTCCGGACCGCCGCGAGCTCGTCCGGGACGTTGCCGTCGTGCCCGTCGTGCCAGCCGGTGTGCCAGATGGCGGCGACGGCCTCGGCGTCGGCAGGGGTGGCGGGGCGCACTCTCATGCGCCCCACCGTCGCATTTACTGGGGGTCGTAGGCCAGGTTCGGCCGCAGCCAGCGCTCGATCTCGGCCACTTCCAGGCCCCGGCGCTTGGCGTAGTCCTCGATCTGGTCCTTGCCGAGCCGGCCGACGCTGAAGTAGCGCGCGGACGGGCTGGCGAAGATCAGGCCGGAGACCGCCGCGGCCGGCGTCATCGCGTACGACGTGGTCAGCCCGAGGCCCAGCTTCTCGGCCTCGATCAGCTCGAACAGTTCCTTCTTCTCGCTGTGGTCCGGGCTCGCCGGGTAGCCCAGCGCGGGCCGGATGCCCCGGAACCGCTCGGCGTGCAGGTCCTCCAGCACCGGATCGGCGTCCGGCTCGAACCAGGCCTTGCGGGCCTCCAGGTGGATCCACTCCGCGAACGCCTCGGCCAGCCGGTCGGCCAGGGCCTTCACCATGATCGCCCGGTAGTCGTCGTTCTTCGCCTCGTACGCCGCCGCCAGCTCCTCGGCACCGTGGATCGCGACCCCGAAACCACCGAGGTGGTCGCCGGCGGGCGCGACGTAGTCGGCCAGGCAGCGGTTGTACCGGCCGGCCGGCTTCTCGGTCTGCTGGCGCAGCATCGGGAACGACACCCCGAGCCCGTCCAGCACGATGTCGTCGCCCTCGCTGTGCGCGGGCCAGAACCCGTACGCGCCCTCGGCCCGGAACGACCCCTCGGCGATGATCTGGTCCAGCAGCGTGTTCGCGTCGTCGAACAGCTCGCGCGCGACCGGCTGCTCCAGGATCGCCGGGTACTTGCCCTTCAGCTCCCAGGCCAGGAACAGGAACTGCCAGTCGATCATCGCCCGCAGCGTCTCGATGCTCGGCGACTCCCGGCGCAGGCCGGTGAAGGCCGGCACCGGCAGTTCGCCGTACTCGACCGGTTCGGCGTTGGCGCGGGCCTGCTCCAGCGTCAGCAGCGGGGAGCGCTGCTTGTTCGCGTGCTGCTCGCGCAGCCGGTCCTGGTCCTCACGGTTGCTGATGGCAAGGGCCGCGGACCGGTCGTCGTCGAGCAGGTCGGAAACCACGCCGACCACCCGCGACGCGTCCAGCACGTGCACGGTGGTCTGGTCGTACGCCGGGGCGATCCGGACCGCGGTGTGCTGCTTGGACGTGGTCGCGCCGCCGATCAGCAGCGGCAGCTTCATCCCGCGCCGCTGCATCTCCTGGGCGACCGTGACCATCTCGTCGAGCGAAGGCGTGATCAGCCCGGACAGGCCGACCGCGTCCGCGCCGACCTCGATCGCGGTGTCGAGGATCTTGCCGGCCGGCACCATCACGCCGAGGTCGATCACCTCGTAGTTGTTGCAGCCGAGCACCACGCCGACGATGTTCTTGCCGATGTCGTGCACGTCGCCCTTGACCGTCGCGAGCACGACCTTGCCCTGGCCGCGGACGTCCTCGGCGCGGCCCTCCTGGCGGGCCAGCTCCTTCTCGGCCTCCATGAACGGCTCGAGGTAGGCGACCGAACGCTTCATCACCCGGGCGCTCTTGACCACCTGCGGCAGGAACATCTTGCCGGCCCCGAACAGGTCGCCGACGATCTTCATGCCGTCCATCAGCGGACCCTCGATCACTTCCAGCGGCCGGGCGAACAGCTGCCGGGCCTCCTCGGTGTCGTCCTCGATGAAGTCGACGATGCCGTGCACCAGGGCGTGCGACAGCCGCTCCTGGACCGTGCCCTCGCGCCAGCTCAGGTCGACCTCGCGCTGGGTGCCCTTGCCCTTGACGTTCTCGGCGAACGCGACCAGCCGGTCGGTGGCGTCGTCGCGCCGGTTGAAGATGACGTCCTCGACCAGCTCCAGCAGGTCCTTCGGGATGTCCTCGTAGACCGCCAGCTGCCCGGCGTTCACGATGCCCATGTCCAGGCCGACCTGGCCCGCGTGGTACAGGAACGCCGAGTGCATCGCCTCGCGCACGATGTCGTTGCCGCGGAACGAGAAGGACAGGTTCGAGATGCCGCCGCTGATGTGCACGCCCGGACAGCGCTGCTTGATCAGCGGCAGCGCGTCGATGAAGTTCTTGGCGTAGCCGTTGTGCTCGGACATGCCGGTCGCGACGGCCAGCACGTTCGGGTCGAAGATGATGTCCTCGGGCGGGAAGCCGATCCCGGTGAGCAGGTCGTAGGCCCGCCCGCAGATCGCGACCTTGCGCTCGACGGTGTCGGCCTGGCCCTGCTCGTCGAAGGCCATCACCACCGCGCCGGCGCCGTAGTCGCGAATCCGCCGGGCACGCTCGAGGAACTCCTCCTCGCCCTCCTTCAGGCTGATCGAGTTGACCACGCCCTTGCCCTGCACGCACTTCAGGCCGGCCTCGAGCACCGTCCACTTCGAGCTGTCGATCATGATCGGGATCCGGGCCACCTCGGGCTCGGTCGCGATCAGGTTCAGGAACGTCGTCATCGCCTGCTCGCTGTCGAGCAGGTCGGCGTCCATGTTCACGTCCAGCAGGTTCGCGCCACCGCGGACCTGCTCCAGCGCCACGTCGACCGCGGCCTGGTAGTTGTCGGACTCGATCAGCCGGCGGAACTTCGCCGAGCCGGTCACGTTGGTCCGCTCGCCGATCATCACGAAGCCGGTGTCGGCGCCAATCTTGAACGGCTCGAGGCCGCTGAACCGGGTGTCGGTCTCGGCCGGGGCGATCGTGCGCGGCTGCTGCCCACGGACCGACTCGGCGATCTTGGCGATGTGCGCGGGCGTCGTACCGCAGCAGCCGCCGACAATGTTGACCAGGCCGGACTCGGCGAACTCCGACAGCATCCCGGCGGTCTGCTCGGGGGTCTCGTCGTAACCGCCGAAGGCGTTGGGCAGACCGGCGTTGGGATGCGAGGCCACGTAGGTGTCGGCGAACCGGGCCAGGTCGGCGACGTGCGGGCGCATCTCCTTCGCGCCGAGCGAGCAGTTGACGCCGACGACCAGCGGCCGGGCGTGCTCGATCGAGCTCCAGAACGCCTCGACGGTCTGGCCGGACAGCGTCCGCCCGCTCAGGTCGACGATCGTCACCGAGATCCACAGCGGCAGCTCGGGGGCGACCTCGCGGGCGGCGGCGATCGCGGCCTTGCAGTTCAGCGTGTCGAAGATCGTCTCGATCAGCAGCAGGTCGACACCACCGTCGCGCAGCGCCTCGATCTGCTCGGCGTACGCGTCCTTGACCTGCTCGAAGGTCACCGCCCGGTACGCCGGGTCCTCGACCCGCGGCGAGAACGACAAAGACACGTTCAGCGGGCCGATCGACCCAGCCACGAACTTGCCACCGGCTTCATCCGCGGCCTGCCGGGCCAGTCGGGCGCCCTCGATGTTCATGTCCCGCACCAGCGACTGCAGGCCGTAGTCGGCCTGGGCGATGCTGGTCGCGGTGAAGGTGTTCGTGGTGGTGATGTCGGCGCCGGCGGCCAGGTACTGCCGGTGCACGTCGAGGATGACGTCCGGCCGCATCAGGTTCAGCAGGTCCGGGTCGCCGGTGACGTCATGGGTGTGGTCGACGAAGCGATCGCCCTTGTAGTCCTCGGGGGTCAGCTTCGCGCCCTGCAGCATCGTGCCCCACGCACCGTCCAGCACCGCGATGCGCTGGTCGAGCAGGTCTCGCAACGAGCTTGTGGTCACCCTTTGCCTCCAGAAGATTTTCCGGAGGCGCCCTTGCGGTCTACTGACATCAGGACGAGCGTGGCGGGCCTCCGGCCCGTTGCAGCGCCTCTCGACCTGGATCGACCATGCTACCGGCCGTGGCGGCGAGGCAAAGAATCGATGCCCGGTAAATGAGACGGCCGTCCACGATGTGTCAGCCTCTTGCGTCAGCCGATCAGAGCCTGCAAGGACGGGCCGTACAGGTCCGCGACCAGCTCCGGATCCGCTGTCGCCGCCGGCCCGGTCTTGCGTACGGCGAGCAGCGCGCCGAGGCCCAGCAGGTGCGCGACGATCAGATCGGCCCGGACGTCGACGTTGTCGCCGTCGAGCCGGTCGGCGAAAGCCTGCACGACCTGACTGCGAAAGCGCTCCCGCATCATCGCCCGCTCGTCGCCACTCCCGGCCGCGAACACCACCCGGACCAGAAGGTCCGACTCGTTCTCATGGCGCCACCGGACCAGTGTCAGTACGGCGTGCCTGCCGAGCGACGCGTTGGGCGCCGCCAGCAGCAACTCGGCAGCTTCGCCGAAGTCGGAGACGACGTCGAACAGCTGATCCTTCCCGCCGAAGTGCTTGACGATCAGCGACGCGCTGACTCCCGCGTCGGCGGCGATTCCGCGCAGCGTCACCGCGGCGTACGGCTGGCGGGCGAACGCGCGCCGTGCGGCGCGGAGGATCGCTGTCCGGCCTGCGTCGCTCACGACGTCAGCTCCCGGTCGGCGAGCACGGAACGCGCGGTCGCGCGGGCAGCCGTTGCATTCACCGGCACAGCATGCCCGATCAGGCGGGCCACACCGCACCCGCGACCGGCTGGGTGAGCCCGATCGGGTGGCCCACCGGAGCACGATCGAAGTGGCCCATCCTGCCGAGGCGCCTCGCACCTACGGTTTGGTGAATGACCGAGCTGGTGGACGGACGGATGCCGACCTGGGTGAGCGAGGAGGCGCTGCGGTGAGCCGGATCTTCCTCGCCGGGGCGACCGGGGTCGTCGGTCGGCGGCTGCTGCCGCGCCTGGTCGCGGCGGGGCATGAGGTGACCGCGCTGACGCGCCGTACGGCGGACGCGGAGGTGTTGAGAAGCCAGGGGGCACGGGCGGTCGTGGGTGACGTGTTCGACGCCGACGGCTTGCGGGACGCGGTGACGACTGCGGCGCCGGAGATCGTGATGCACCAATTGACCGATCTCGCCGACCTCGACTTCGCGGCCAACGGGAGGATCCGCAGGGTGGGCACGCGGAACCTGGTGGACGCGGCGCTGGCGGCGGGCACACGGCGGATCGTGGTGCAGAGCATCGCGTGGGTCTACGAGCCGGGTGACGGGCCGGCCGGCGAGGAGACTCCGCTCGATCTGGCGGCGGAGTCCGAGAGCCGGCGCAGCATGGTCGACGCGGTGGCGACGATGGAACGCATCGCCGGCGAACTGCCTGAATGGGTCGTCCTCCGGTACGGCGCTCTGTACGGGCCAGGCACTTGGTTCGCTCCGGGCGGCTTGAGGACTACACAGCTCCACGAGGGCTCGCTCGTCAGCAACGCCGATGTCAGCAGCTTCCTGCACGTCGAAGATGCGGCGGCGAGTGCGGTCGAGGCGCTCGGGTGGCCGACCGGTGTCGTCAACGTGGTGGACGACGTACCGGCGGCGGCGAGTGAATGGCTGCCGGTGTTCGCGCGGGCGGTCGGAGCGGCGGCGCCGGAGGTGGTGCAGACGGCGAGGTCGGGCTGGGCCCGGGGCGCGGACAACACGCACGCCCGCAAGGATTTGGGATGGACACCGGTGTACGGCTCGTGGCGGGACGGCTTCACGCAGGCAGCAGCCGGGCCCGGCTGCGCCTGAGGGGGTGGCGCCGGCCGGGCCCGGTTTGTTCGGTCCGCTGCGTGGGGGGAGGCGTCAGCGGACCGGTCCGGTGGTGAGTTCGATGTCGGCGGTGTGCTGCCGACCGGTCTGGTCGATCCAGGTGACGGCGACCTTGTCGCCGGGGTGGTGCTCGTTCAGCGCGGTGGCCAGGGCGTCGGCCGAGTCGACCGCCGTACCGCCGACCCTGGTGATGACGTCGCCGGCCGACAGGCCCGCCTGGGCGGCTTTGCCGTTGGCGACCACGTCGTTGACGACCGCGCCCTGGGTGCCGTTGGCGAGCACCGTGATGCCGAGGATCGGGGAGGCGCCGATGTGGACGTCGGCCGAGGCTTGGCCGGACTCGATCTGGTCGGCGATCGCCATCGCCTGGTTGATCGGGATCGCGAAGCCCTGGGTCGGGGTCGTCGTGTTGCCCTGGCTGTTGCCCTGGCTGCCCGGACCGTCGCCCTGACCGTCTCCCTGGGACTGACCGCCGCCGAAGCCGCCGTTGCCGAATCCGGGGTCGCCGAATCCTGGGTTGCCAGATCCTGGGTTGCCAGATCCTGGGTTGCCAGATCCTGGGTCGCCGAATCCGGGATCGCCAGATCCTGGGTTGCCGAATCCGGGGTTGCCGGGGTCGAACGCCGTCTGCCCGGGCTGGTTCTGGCTGCCGGAGCCGCCGGAGCCGGCGGTGTCGACGCCGACCACCTCGCCGGACGTGTTGGCCAGCGGGCCGCCGGAGTCGCCGGCCTGGATGTTCGCGTCGGTCGCGATCAGGCCGGTCAGGTTCTCCGGGTCCTGTCCGGACTCGTCGGTCGCGGTGATCGCCTGGTTCAGCCCGGTCACCTTGCCGGCCGCGTAGCTCGGCTGCCCGCCGACGCCGCCGGCGTTGCCGATCCCGACCACCTGGTCGCCGAGTTTCACGCTGGACGAGTCGCCGATCTTGGCCGTCTGCAGACCGGAGGCGTCCTTCAGCTTCAGGACGGCGACGTCGTGGTTGTCGTCGTACCCGACGACGCTGGCCTGGTAGGTCTTGCCGTTGCCGACGTCGACCACGCTGATCTGCGTCGCACCCTGGACGACGTGGTGATTGGTGAGCACCTCGCCGTCGGGCGTCAGCACGATGCCGGTCCCGGCGGCGCGGGCCCCTTCGAAGCCGAGCACGGTGTTCACGTTCACCAGCCCGGGCGACACCTTCGCCGCGACGTCCGCCGGGCTGAGGGCCTGGGCGAGCTGCGAGGAGTGGGCCGCGGCGTGCTGGTCGATGCCCCAGGCCACCGACCCGGTCACGAGCACAGCGGCCAGACCCAGCGCGCCGATCATCGCCGGCATCCGGCGGCGGCGCTTCGGCGGCTGCTGAAACGGCTGTCCCTGCCACGGACCGGGCTGCGGGTACCCGTACGACACGTAGCCGGGCGGCGGATATCCCTGCTGCTGCCAGTGCTGCTGGGGCCCTTGCGGTACCGGCCCCTGCTGCTGTCCCTCGTCCATGGTCCCTGCGCCTCCTCAGGCTTCGTTCTTCCTGAGACCGAGTAGACCTCGCCCACCTGAGAACTCCATCGGGCCAACAGAGGAAACAGCTGAGAATCCGGTGTGCTCCGGACCACACCCGAAAACAGGTGCTGGAGGCAACTACTTCAGCAGTCGCCGGACCGCTTCGACGACCGCCCGCCGCCGGACCGCCCGGCCGGGCACCGCGGACTCGAACTCCGGGTTCATCGACGACCAGCTGGTCGCGATGGCCTGCACCAGCGACAGCAACTCGACCGGGCTGAAGTCACTCGACACGACGCCGGACCTCAGGACCCGCTCCAGCTCACCGAGCCGGTCCGCGTTGACGTCGAGCACGACCTCCAACCGCGCACTGCCCGGCCGCTCCAGCCGGTACCAGACCGCCAGCCGCAGATGCTCGGGATGCTCCTCGAAGTAGTCGAACACCCGCCCCGCGTACGCCGGCAGATCCTCCGCGCTGAACCCGACCTCGGCCAGGTACGCCTCGACGTACGTCGTGAAAACCGCGTCGAACAGCTGGTCCTTGTTGCCGTAGTACGCGTAGAGCATCGCCTTGTTGCAGCCGGCCACCTCGGCAATCCGGTTGACCCGAGCCCCGGCGATGCCCAACTGAGCGAACTCCTCGGTCGCCGCCGCCAGAATCTTCCGGCGCGTCCGCTCGGCATCACGAGTCTTGCCTGGCACCCGCTCCGGCTTGCCTGGCATCCGTTCCGACGTGCCCGGCACCCGCCCTGGCCCGCCCGGCACCCGTTCCGGCTCACCCGGCACCCACCCCGGCTCGCCTGGCATCCGTTCCGGCTCGCCCGGGACCCGCTCCCACTCACCCGGCACTTCTTCCGACTCGCCCGGGACCCGCTCCCACTCACCCGGCACCTCTTCCGACTCGCCCGGTGCCCGTTCCGGCTCGCCCGGCACCCCTTCCGGCTCGTCCGCAACCCGCTCCGGCTCGCCCGGCACCCGCTCCGGCCGCCGCCGAGCCCGGACCCCACTCCCCGGCACCTCACGCTCCATGCCGTCCAGCGTAGCAACCAACCGGTCGGTTGATTAATCGCCAGCAAGGGTGTTTCCTAGAGATGTATCCAACCAGTCGGTTAGTTAGCGAAAGCGAGGAAGACGACATGTCCTCTGTAAAGACCGGTGATGGCCCCAGTGCGATGACCGGTGGGCCCAACGCAACCGGCAGCAGGCCCGACCACGGCAAGACCTGGCTGATCACCGGCAGCTCCCGCGGTCTCGGCCGCGAGCTCGCCCTGGCCGCTCTCGAGGCGGGTGACCGCGTGGTCGCGACCGCCCGCACCCCCGAGCAGCTCGACGACATGGTCGCGAAGTACGGCGACCAGGTGCGCGCGGTCGCGCTCGACGTGACCGACGCGGCGGCCGCCCGCGCGGCGGTCCAGGTCGCACTGGACGCGTTCGGCGGCCTGGACGTGGTGGCGAACAACGCCGGCTACGCGAACAGTGTGCCGATCGAGGAGATGGCCGAGGACGACTTCCGGGCCCAGGTCGAGACGAACCTGTTCGGGGTCGTCAACGTGACCCGCGCGGCGCTGCCGGTGTTCCGTGAGCAGCGCGGCGGCCACTTCCTGCAGTTCTCGTCGATCGGCGGCCGGGTCGGCGGTACGCCGGGCATGGGTGCGTACCAGACCGCGAAGTACGCCGTCGAGGGCTTCAGCGAGGTGCTGAACAACGAGGTCAAGCCGTTCGGCGTGAAGGTGACGATCGTCGAGCCGGGCGCCTTCCGCACCGACTGGGGTGGTTCGTCGATGACGATCCCGCCGGTCGGCCCGGACTACGAATCCACCGTCGGTGCGATCAACACCTACCGCCGCGAGAACGACGGCAAGCAGCCGGGCGATCCGGCGAAGGCGGCCCGGGCGATCGTCGAGATCGTTGCCCTCGACAACCCGCCGCTGCGGCTACTGCTCGGCAGGGACGCGCTGGAGACCGCCCGCAAGTCGTCGGTCGCGCGCGCCGAGGAAGCCGAGCAGTGGGCGCACGTCAGCACCTCGACGGACTACTGACCCGCCAGGAAGGCATCGATCAGCGCGTTGACCTCGACCGGGTTCTCCAGCGCGGCCAGGTGAGCGGTGCCTTCCAGTACGGCGAACGTCGCGCCCGGAATCGCGTCGGCCATCACCCGCGTCTCCGCGACCGCGAAAGTCGCGTCCTCACGACCGGCGACGACCAGCACTGGAGCCTTGATCGCGCCGAACAGCTCCCGCTGGTCGGGCCGGCGCGGCACCACACTGGTGACCGCGTGCCGGACCGACCCGACCTCCGCACGTCGCGCCAGATCATTGACGAAGGCAACAACCTCGGGACGGTCGCGCCGGCTGGTCGGGCCCAGGAAGGCGTCCCGGACCGGGTCGACCAGCGGACCACGCATCCCACCCAGAAGCCGGGCGGCCGTGACCAGCACCGAGTATTCGGCCTTGTGCCGCAGGCCGGCCGGCGAAGCGGTGGCGTTCATCAGAACCGCACGATCGATCCGGTCCGGGTGCAGCGCGGCGAAGGTGCCGCCGATCATGCCGCCCCAGGAGTTGCCGACCAGATGCGCCCGATCGATGCCGAGGGCATCGAGCAGCTGCACCACCACCTGAGCGCATTCGGCGAAGCTGAACCCCCGTCGCAGTGGGCTGCTGCCGCCGTGCCCCGGCGGATCCACCAGTACGACGCGGAACCGGCCGGCGAAGTGCTCCGCCTGGGCGTTCCACAGCGTCCCGTCCATCAGCAGGCTGGGCCAGAACACGATCGCCGGCCCGTCTCCCCCGACCCGCAGGCGAATGCGCCCGAGCACCGTCTCGACGTACTGGTCTTCCATGAGGTGCGACCCTAGTACTCCAGCTCGGACCGCCGCACTGTCCGGTGACTACGCCGAGAGGCGATCCGCTTCCGCCAGCAGGAGATCGCCGAAGGGCTGAAAGCCGATGCTGCAGGCGTAGACGCCGCTGACGACTCGGTGGATGGTTCCCCATTCCCAAATGGCGGTGGCATCCACGCCCGTGCGCGCCGCCAGCTGCTGAGTCCGCACCCACAGGTCGTCGCCGAGGTCCGGGTTGCACCGCACGATGGTGCCGAGATCGCACGCCGGTTCGGCGCGCAACCCGGCAGGATCGATGAGCTTGTAGCTGCCGTCACTCGCCCGCAGGGCGTTCATCTCGTGGACATCACCGTGGACCAGAACCGCGGACCGATCGTCGTGGGCGAGGCGACGACGATTCATGCAGTTCAGCGCGTCCGCCACAGTGGCCGGTGAACACGGCCGCCCGGCCTGCTCCCACAGTTCTGGCAGCCGATCGGCGTACCGCTCAGCCAACGTCGCGCCGGTCGGAAGGTTGATGTCGGGACCGATCGGACGCCACAGGCGAACTGCCACGTCGCACAGCAAGTTGTGGCGGCGTGCAGGGTCGGCCACGGTGTCGTACATCGGAGCCCCGAGGCGCTCCAGCAAAAGAGCCTGCCGACCCACGTCTTCGCCCAACAGCTTGGCGCATCCCTCTCCGTCCGCCAGGCGTAACGCCAGGGCCTCCGGCCCGACGTCCCGACCTGGCACACCGATCTTGAGGACCGCCGGAGTTCCGTCGACCAGCGTCACCTCGACGACCAGGGCGGCGTGGCCGCCCGCGAAGCTGGACCCGATCAGCAGAGACCACTCCTGGGCCAGCGATTCGACCATGCCAGGCAGCTCGTCCAACCAGGCCTCGTTCCCGTCGGCCACGACCGTCTTGCGGACCTGGTCAGGAATGTCGAGGCTCACGCCGGCAGCCTAGTTGCACCCCAACAGCACCGCGTCGGTATTCCAGGCCGCGCGAGTACTAAGCGCCCGCGAGCCGGGCCGCCACGGCACGGACATGGTCGGCGACTTCCGGTGGTGAGACGACCTCGAAAGCGAAGCCCAGCAGGCCCATGTAGAGCACGAGTTCGTCCAGTGAGTTGGAGCCGGTGCTGACCAGGCAAGTGGTGTCGTCGACGGCCTCGACCGTGGCGACCGACGACGCCAACCGGTCGGCAACCTTGGCCGCCGAGGCCCGCAGGCGAAAGACCGCCTGGTAGCGATAGGCCCCGGACGCGATGCCGGCGCCGGTCGCCGCCAGGTCCGGAACCTCGCGCGGAGTGAACCGCGGCCCGGTCGGGATGCGGGGAGTCATCCGGTCCAACCGATAGGTCCGCCAGTCCTCCCGATCGAGATCCCACGCCGTCAGGTACCACCGCCGCCCGGTGTGGACGAGCCGATGCGGCTCGGTCGCCCGGACGCTCGCCGTACCGTCGTGGGACCGGTAGTCGAACCGCAACTGCTGATGGTCCCGGCACACCGCGGCCACGACCAGCAACACCTCCGGATCGACAACCCCTCCCTGAGCAGCCGGTACGGCGACCGACTGCAGTAGCCGGACCCGATGCCGCAGCCGCGACGGCAGAACCTGTTCCAGCTTGGTCAGCGCCCGCACCGACGACTCCTCCAGCCCGGCCACTCCCCCGGCCGCCGACGCGCGCAGACCGATCGCCACCGCGACGGCCTCGTCGTCGTCCAGCAGCAACGGCGGCAACGACGCCCCAGCGCCGAGCCGGTAGCCCGCGACTCCGGCGACCGCCTCGACCGGGTAGCCGAGGTTGCGCAGCTTGTCGACGTCCCGGCGCACGGTCCGCGCGCCGACGCCGAGCTCGCGAGCCAAGGTTTCGCCGGACCAGTCGCGCGGGGTCTGCAGCAGCGAGAGCAGTTTGAGCAGCCGTGCCGAGGTCTCCAACATGTCCAGAAGTCTCTCAGCAAGCTAGGACTGAAGCTGACCTAACCAGCTGACAGAGTCGAAGACATGACGATCACCCCGTTCCGCATCGACGTCCCGCAGGCCACCCTCGACGACCTCCAGCGCCGGCTCACCGAGGCCCGTTTGCCCGCTCCCCTGCCGGGCGACGGCTGGGACACCGGCGTACCGGTGAGCTGGCTGAGTGAACTGGTCGGCTACTGGCGCGACGACTACGACTGGCGCAAGGCCGAGCAGCGGCTGAACGAGTTCCCGCAGTACACGACCGAGATCGACGGGCAGCGGATCCACTTTCTGCACATCCGGTCGGCCGAGCCGGACGCGTTGCCGCTGCTGCTGACGCACGGCTGGCCCGGCTCGTTCGTCGAGTTCGTCGACCTGATCGGGCCGTTGACCAATCCGGTCGCGTACGGCGGTACGGCGGCCGACGCGTTCCACGTGGTGATCCCGTCGCTGCCCGGGTTCGGGTTCTCGACGCCGATCGCGAGCGAAGGCTGGACCACCGACCGGATTGGACGCGCGTGGGCCGAGCTGATGAACCGGCTGGGCTATCAGCGGTACGGCGTACAGGGCGGTGACATCGGCGGAGCGGTCTCGCCGGAGGTCGCCCGGGCCGATCGCGAGCGGGTCGTCGGCGTTCACGTGAACGGCGGACCGGCGCTCCCGCCGTTCCCGCTGCCGGACGACGAGCTCGCGACGCTGACGCCGCTGGAGCAGGACCGGATCGCGCGGGTCGGCGCGTTCATGCAGGAGGAGTTCGGCTACATCGCGATCCAGTCGACGCGCCCGCAGGCGCTGGCCTACGGATTGGTCGACTCACCGGTCGGGCAGCTGGCCTGGATCATGGACAAGTTCCGCGAGTGGACTCACCCGCGGGCGACGCTGCCGGACCAGCTCATCAACCGCGACACGTTGCTCACCAACGTGATGATCTACTGGCTGACCGCTTCGGCCGGCTCGGCGGCGTACGTCGGCTACGCGCAAGGCGGCGCGTGGGGCGCGGCGCTGGAGAACTCCGGCGTGCCGACCGCCGCGATCGTCTTCGCCCACGACGTCGGCATCCGCCGGTACGCCGAGCGGGAGAACACGATCGTCCGGTGGACCGACGTCGACCGGGGCGGACACTTCGCCGCCCTGGAGGAGCCGGACCTGCTGCTCGCCGACGTGCGCGAGTTCTTCGCCGGACTGCGCTAGCCCCCGAAGGGCGGACCCGACCGGGTCCGCCCTTCGAACGACGTCAGGCGCGTTCGAGAACGACGATCGGGATCTCGCGGTCGGTGCGCGTGGTGTAGGTCTCGTAGTCCGGCCACACCTCGACCATCTTCGGCCAGATCTTCGCGCGCTCCTCCGGGGTCGCCACGCGGGCGCGGGCGGCGAACCGGTCGGCCTTGATCTGCACCTTCACGTTCGGGTCGGCGAGCAGGTTGAAGTGCCACGCCGGGTGGGCCGGCGCGCCGCCGTTGGAGGAGACGACCGCGTAGCCGCCGTCGACCTCGCGGTAGATCAGCGCGTTCTTGCGCTCCTCACCGGACTTGCGGCCGATCGTGGTCAGGATCAGGATCTCGGCACCGTGGTCGCCCCACTGCGCACCGATCGCTCCGTCGCTGTCCTCGTAGGCCTTGACGTGGGAGGCGCCGTACAACTGCTCAGCCATGCAAATCTCCTTGCTTACGCGGGTATAACGCGTCCAACCATAATGCCCGCGCGAAGATTCCCGCCGCTCAGCGGCGCGGCGGCACCGCGACCCGGGTGAGATCGGCGGCGATCACGACCTCACCGTCGAACTCGGCCCGCGCTTCCTCCTCGAACAGCTTCATCTCGGTGTAGCGCTGGGAGAAGTGGGTCAGCACCAGCGTGCGCACCCCGCACTCCTGCGCGACGCGGGCCGCCTGGCGCGCGGTGAGGTGGCCGAAGTTCCGGGCGAGCGTGGCCTCCGAGGACAGGTACGTCGACTCGATCACCAGCAGGTCCGCACCGTCGGCCAGCCGGAAGACGCCCTCGCACAACCGGGTGTCCATCACGAACGCGAACCGCTGTCCCCGGCGCGGCTCGCTGACCTGCTCGACGGTCACCGTCCGCCCGTCCACCACCAACGACCCGGCTGCCTGCAACCGCCCGATCGCCGGACCGTGCACGCCGTACGCCGCCAGCTGATCCGGCAGCATCCGCCGGCCGTCGGGCTCGACCAGCTGGTAGCCGAAGGCCTCGACCGGATGCTCGAGCCGCCGAACCCAGAGCTGCCCGAACGAGCCGACCGACAGCAGCCCGTCCTCCTCGATCGGCTCCTCCCGGAGCTCGGCCCGCTCGAAGAACGACGCGGCGTACCGCAGCCGGGTGAAGTACTCCTGCCCGGACGCCGGGTAGTGCGCGTGCACCGGGTGCGGCACGCCGTCGAGCGACAACCGCTGCACCACCCCCGGTACGCCGAGGCAGTGGTCGCCGTGGAAGTGCGTGACGCACAACCGCGTGATCGCCCCGGCCGCGACCCCGGCGTACAGCATCTGACGCTGGGTCCCCTCGCCCGGGTCGAACAGAAACCCCTCGGAGTCCCAGCGCAGGAAATAGCCGTTCTGGTTCCGCTCCCGCGAGGCCACCTGGCTGCCGGTGCCCAGCACGACTAGTTCACGCACCGCCTCAGACTAGTGCGGCGGCGAAAGCTCCCAGGAAGATCTCCACGTGCTGCGCCTGCCAGATCAGCGGTGGGCGGATCTTGAGAACCCGACCACCAGGACCCGTCGTCCCGACCAGTACGCCGTGCTCGCGCAACCGCTCGGCGAGTTCCACCGCGGTGATGCCCGCTTCGGACGGAATGTCCACGCCGACCATCAGACCCTGGCCGCGGACCCGGACGCCGTCGTGCAGTGAGGGCGCGAGCTCGGCCAGTCCGGCGGCGAGCTCGGCACCGATCACCCCTGAGCGCGCGACCAGGTCCGACTCCTCGATCACGTCCAGGACGGTGTTCGCCGCGACGCAGGAGACCGGGTTGCCGCCGAAGGTGCTGAAGAACTCGTCCACGTCGGCGAACTGCTCGGCGATCTCGCGCCGGGTGATCAGCGCGGCGACCGGATGACCGTTGCCCATCGGCTTGCCCAGCGTGACGAAGTCCGGCGTCAGGCCGTAGTCCGCGAACCGCCACAGGTTGCGCCCACCCCGGCCGAAGCCCGCCTGCACCTCGTCGGCCAGGAACAACCCACCGGCCGCGCGGACCTCGTCCTGCAGTCCGCGCATGAACTCGCCGGTCGGCGTGAGGATGCCCGCACTGCTGAACACCGAGTCCACGGCGAGCAGCGCGACGTCATGACCTCGGAGCTGTTCACGACCGGCCCGAACCCGCTGCCGAGCGTCCGCGCCGGTCGGCTGCCGGTCGTCGGCATCCACCCGCGGCGCCTCGAACGTGCCGACCTGCGCCGGCCGCGCGTCAGGCGGATAGGTGTTGGTCGAGAACGCGGCCGTCGCCTCGCTCACACCGTGGTACGCGAGATCGGCGGCCATCACCCCGGTCCGCCCGGTGACGATGCGCGCCATCCGCCAGGCCAGGTCGTTGGCCTCGCTGCCGGAGTTCATGAAAACGCAGGTGTCCAGCCCGTCCGGCATCGACGCGGTCAGCCGCTCGGCCAGCTCGATCGCGTGCGGGTGCAGGTAGCGCGAGTTCACGTTCAGTACGCCGGCCTGGCGCGCGATCGCCTGGACCACCGCGGGATGCGCGTGGCCGACGACCGGAACGTTGTTGTAGGCATCCAGATAGCGGCGGCCGTCGGCACCCTCGATCCAGGCGCCCTCGGCGCGGGCGACCTGCAGGGGCTCGCGGTAGAACAGCGGCGACAAAGTGCGGCCGCCGAAGGCCGCGTCGCGCCGATCGAGCAGCGTCGGGTCAGGGGTCGCCGGGCCGATCACCCGCGAGGTGCCACAGATCCGGTGGAAGCGGGCCGCCAGTTCCTCGGGCGCGAGATCCGCCCACAGATCCAGCACGTGCCAGCTGCCCGCCACCAGACTGGTCAGGTACTCCTCGTTGCCCGGGTAGAGCGGCGCCCGCCAGGCCGAGATGAGCGTGCTCGCCGCACAGCGCGCGAGCACCAGCTCGCCGATCAGCTCGACCTCATCCGGTTCCAGCGGCAGCACCCGCTGGTAGGCGTCGAGGAAGTCGCGCGCCGCCGGCCACGGGTCGCCGGACTCGCGCAGCAACGAGGTCAGGCTGATCGCCAGGTCCGCGACCCGCGCGGTGTGGTGCATGTCGCCGAAGTCGATCACGCCGTCGATGCCGTCGGCCCCGAGCAGCACGTTGCTCAGCGTCACGTCCCCGTGCAGGACGAAGCCCGGCAGTCGTCTCGTTGCTTCAGGCAAGGATTCGAAGCGGTCCAGCAGCCGGTGCATCGGGGCCCGGCGACTGGGGTCGGGCAGCCGGTCGGCGTACGGGCGCAGCGACGAGACGACCCGCGGGTCCCAGTCCAGACGACGATGGGCGGCCGGGTCGCCGAACCCCTGCAGCGCCTTGACCAGCCGCGCGCAGATCGTGCCGAACGACGCCGCGAACCAGCTCGGCAGCCGGACCAGATCGCCGACCTGGCCGGGCATCACCGTCATCAACCGGGTCAGGTGCCGGCGGCCGTCAGCGGCTTCGGTCAGCACGACCGAGCTGCCGTCGAGGGCCGGCAGCAACCGCGGGATCGGCAGCCCGGGATCGGTCACCGCAACGTGCCGCATCGCCGCGCTCTCCATCGCGATCTGGGCCGCGTCGTCGCCCGTGTTGGAGATCTTCAGCACCAGCTCGCGGCCCTCGGTGGTGACGGCGAGGAAGTTGCGGTCCCGTTCGCTGCGCAACATCCGCAGTTCGGCCGCGATCCCGTACCGGGAGCGCAGCAACTCGGTGGCCGCGGCGATGTCCACCTCGGGCGGGTCGTCGATCATGCTCGGGGTCCGGCCTGCGACGGTTTCCACGGTCACTCCTCCACTCACACCGTTCCGGGACCGCGGAACGCCAACGGCACCCGTGCCCCCGCTGTCTCGAACCCGCCGTCGGCGCGGCGCCGCAGCAGCTGGTCGTGCCCAGGATGGACGAAATCCGCCGTCGCCGCGATCCGCGCGATCGAGGCGTCCGCCTGCTCCCGATCGGCCGGCTGCCCGGACGCCTTGCCGGACCGCAGTACGTCCAGCGTCGGTACGGCGTCGCCGGTCAGTACGACGGTCCCGTCATCGGTCGCGACGGTGAGCCCGATCGAGCCGGGCGTGTGCCCGGGCAGCTCGATCACGCGGACGCCGGGCAGGATCTGTTCGCCCTCGGCGGTCTCGCAGAGCTTCAGGCCGGCCAGCACCGAACTGGTCCACCGAGGCGTGTGCGGCCCGGCCGGGTTCGCCAGGTACTCCAGCTCGGCGGGGTGCACCAGCACCGGGCTCTGCTCGAACAGGTCGACGTTCTGGATGTGGTCCCAGTGACCGTGCGACAGCACGACCGCGTCGATGTCGGCCGGCTCGAGCTCACGGGCGGCCAGGGCGTTGCGTAGCGCCCGGCGGCGGCCGACGTGCCCGAAGTCGTACACGATCCGGCGACCGTCGCTCTCGACCAGCAGGACCGAGCAGAACGCCGGGTTGCCCTGGTCCGAGGACAGCGAGTAGCCGTTCAGCAGCGGCGTCACGGTCGGCATCGGATCTCCTGGGTGGGGTGGAGCAGCAGCGCCCCGCGGGTTATGAGCACGCATCGCGGGGCGCTGCTGGTACAGGTGACGCCGCTCAGGACAGGACCAGAGGGCCGGCGTCGATCAGCAGGGACGGGACGACGATGCTGTCCATGAACGTCTGGTCGCAGATCTCGCGGGTCGCGCCGACCCCGATCACGGCGTTCAGCACCTCGTCCATCCGGAAGGTGAAACGCAGCTGCGGGTGCCAGGCGACCAGCTTCCCGTCCTCGGCCCAGTACGTCGCGTCCCGCGTGGTGCCGGTGACGAGGGTCTCGGTCGGGTGCTGCACGCGCAGGTAGTCGAGCCGGTTCACCACCAGGCCGCTGCCGGTCTCGGCGAGCAGCTTGTCCTCGGTCGACTCCCCCGCGTCGAGCAGCAGGTGCGACGGAACCGGGTCACCGCCGAACCGCCAGCCGTCCGGTACGGCGTGCCCGGTCGGTACGCCGCCGGTCAGGCCCGCGCGGCGCCGGTCGGACACGACACCGGTCAGCACGCCGTGGTCGATCAACGGGGCCCGGCGGCGAATGTTGCCTTCGGCATCAAAGCTGCTGACCAGTCCGGCCGGGTCGGTGGCGTCGTCGACCAGGGTGAGCAACTCGCTGACGACCTGCTCACCCATCCGGCCGCTGACCGCCGACCGGCCGGTCGCGTAGTGGTGCGCGCCGAGCGCCCAGAAGGCGTAGGTGGCGATCAGGCTGTTCACGGCCTGCGGCTTCAGCAGCACCCGGCAGGTGCCGTGGTGCTGCTCGCGCACCGGCAGTGGCGCCAGAGCTTCTCGCAACCGCCCGGGAATCTCCTCGACCCGGATCTGGTCGGCGTCGCGGTGCACGAGCTTCACACTCGCCGACCGGTCGTCCTGTTTGGCGATCGCCTGGATCGACGCCTTGGTCAACGTCTCGGCCCGGAACAGCCCGGACGAGTTCGCCACCACCCGATCCAGTACGTCGAACCGAATCGCCCCGCCCAGCTTCGCGGAGTCACCCAAGCCGTCCCGTACGGTCGAGAACCACTGATGCCGAACCGCCGGATCGGCCTCCAGCACGGATGCTGCCGGCTTCTCGACCTCACCAGGAGACTGTGCAACCACGGTCTCTTCCAGCGTCTCCTCGGCACCAGGTGAAGCCGGGAGATCTGCCATCGCGGCGTTCAAGCGCCCCGCCAGCGTGCGGACTGCTTCGGGCTCCAACGTCTCCAGCGTTCCCGCGGCCGACCGGCCGGCCCGCTTGATCCGCACCCTCACCCGCAGCCGTCGTTCGCTGTGCTGCGCCGTGACCTCCGACTCCGCGTAGCGCAGCAGGTCGGCGTTCTCGCCGAGCACGTCCAGGCGGGTCCCGTCGCCGAGGATCTCCAGCGCCTGCTCGACCTGGGTCTGCTCGATCGTCATCGTCCCACCTGCACCTTCTGGAAACGGCCGGGAACCGTGCCGTGGCCGACGTGGGCGACCTGCAGCGGCTCACCCTTGTTGCACGACGGGACACCGTGCAGTTTCCACTCGTCCGGTCCACCGAGCGCGTCCAGGCTCGCCCAGAACTTCGGCGTGACGCTCTCGTAGCTGCAGTTCTTCAGCAGCCGGCCGAGCTTGCCGTCGCGGATCTCCCAGCCCACCTCGGTGGTGAACCGGAACGACATCCGCTGGTCGTCGATCGAGAAGCCGCGATTGGTCTCCACGAAGATCCCGCGCTTGGTGCCGGCGATCATCTCGGCCAGCGAGGACTCGCCCGGCTCCAGGCAGATGTTCGTCATCCGGACCAGCGGCAGGCGCTGCCAGCCGTCGGCGCGGGCCGCGCCGGTCGACTCCAGCCCGAGCGCCGCGGCCGACTCCCGCCCGGACATGTAGTCGAGGAAGATGCCGTCCTTGATCACCTGCGTGCGCTGGGCCGGCACGCCCTCGTCGTCGTACGCGAACGAGCCCAGGCCGCCGGGAATCGTCGCGTCGGCGTACGCCGAGACGATCGATGAGCCCCAGCGGAAGTTGCCGCGGCGTTCGGGGGTCGCGTAGGTGCCGCCGGCCAGGCTCGCCTCGGTTCCGAGCGCCCGGTCGGCCTCCATCGGGTGCCCGGCGCACTCGTGCAGCACCATCGCCAACTGGTTGCTACCGGCAATCAGCGTGGTGACCTCGTCCGGGCACTGCGGCGCGGTCAGCAGCGCGACCGCCTCGGCGGCGATCCGGGACGCGTTCTCCACCAGGCCGAGCGACATGACGTGCTCCCAGCCCGCGGTGGCGAAGTCGCCGCGCTGGCCGCGGATCTGCCGCGGTACACCCTGCGGGAAGGAGCGCCGCTGCAGGTCGTTGCCGTCACCGGCGTTCACCAGCAGCCCGCCGCCACTCTCGGTCAGGGTCTGCTCGATCAGCGCGCCCTCGGTGTTCGCGAACACCTTGTGGTCGCGGTAGAAGTCGACCGAGGCCTCGATCTGCCGGACCAGCGGTCCGGCGGTCGAGGCCTCCTTCACGGTCGCCGACAGCAGGTCGAGCTTGGTCGACAGCGCGACCTGGAACGGGTCCACCGCCATCGGCGACGACCAGGTCGCCCGGGTGGTGACCGGCGACCCGAGGGCGACCCGGCCAGCTCCCCCGGCGGCCCGCGCCTGGCCGACGGCCTGCGTGATCACGGCGTCGAGACCGCGCGGGTCCAGCCGGTGCGTGGCGGCGAATCCCCAGTGGCCACCGACCACGACCCGAAGCCCCAGGCCGAGCGAGTCGTCGTACCCGACCTCGCCCGGCCCGTCGAGCTCGACCAGGACCTGCTCGTGCGTGCGGTGCACCACCCGGACGTCGGCGTAGCCCACATCGGCGGGGAGCAACGCGAGCAGGGCTTCGGCGATGTCGCGCATGTGACCTCCTTCGGGACGGATCTTGCTGCTGAGCGCCTCGCAGTCACCGTAACAGTCACTACGAGGCGCTGTGAAGATGTCGCAGACGCTACAACGTCATCTCTTCTTCGGCCGGACGTCGATCGCCAGGCTGATCGCGAACGCGACCACCAGCAGCACGCCACCCAGCAGCGTCAGGCCGGTGTCGCCGAAGAGCTCCACCGTCATCGCGACATACAGCGCGACCAGTGCGAGCACGACCGCGACGGCGATCTTCCAGTCGTCACCGATGATGAAGTCGTACCAGAACTGCCCGAAGGACTTGAGGAACTTCATTTCTTCGCCTCCACCACGACGTCTGCGGGCGCGGCCGGAGCCGCGGGGGTCTTGAGCACGGCGACGAACACCCGGCTGAGCACGAGCCACGCGATCAGCAGGCCGATCAGCGCCAGGTCGTGGCCGGGCCAGTCGAGGCTCTCGTGGTCACCGCGGAAGATGCCGATGCCCTCGACGGCCCAGTAGGTGCCGAAGGTCGCCAGCAGCAGGCCCACGCCGTACTTGAGCAGGTTCTCGTTGATCATCGACAGCGGGCGGCGCAGCGCGATCGCGATCACCAGCACCACCGCGACGGCGGCGAGCGCACCGGCGCTGGCGCCCGGGATGTTGTCGGCGTTCAGGCCGAAGGTGATCACGATGAAGACCACCTCCATGCCCTCCAGGAACACGCCCTTGAACGAGACCATGAACGAGAACATGTCGACGCTGCCGGTGCTCTTGCCGGCGGCCTTGGCGGCCGCGACCTCTTCCTTGTAGATCGCCGCCTCGTCGTGCACGGCTTTTCGTCCCGACGATCTCAGGATTGCCTTGCGCAACCACTGCAACCCGAAGATCAGCAACAGTCCGCCGATCGCCAGTTGCAAGGCCGACTCCGGCAGGAAGGTGGCCAGCGCATAGCCGGCGAACACCGTCACCACCGCGAGCGCGCCGAGCGCCGCCAGCGTGCCGAGCAGCGCCGACTTCCAGCTCCGGGTGTAGCCCATCGCCATCACGATCGTGGTGGCTTCCACCATCTCCACGAAACACGCGACGAACGTCGCGATGATCAGGCCCCACGTTGCCGCGTCCATCACTCACTTCCTTCAGCTCGATGCAACAGATGCTTCACTTGAACGATAGTTACACGGTTTTGAAGGTGTCAACGCGTCGTCCCAAAAAGTTGCTCAGGGCAACTTTTGGGCAGGCTGAAGCGCCCGGCGGCCCCGAGTCCGCGAGGCCGGCCGGGCGCTCGCCGCGCCGGGAGGGGTCAGGCCAGCGCGGCCACCAGGGTGCTCGCCGAGATGTTGCCGCCGCACGACACGACCGCGACCCGCTTGCCTTCCAGCTCGGTCCGCCGGGCCCGTGCGGCCGCGAAGGCCATCGCCGCCGACCCCTCGATCAACTGGTGCTCGGTGTCGATCACCATCCGCAGCGCGGCCGCGATCGCGTCCTCGCTGACCAGCACCCAGTCGTCGACCAGGTCCCGACACAGCGCGAAGGTGATGCTGCCCGGCTCGACGCTGCCGGCCGTCCCGTCGGACAGGCTCTCCAGCCCTTCGACCTGGACGATCCGGCCGGCCTCGACCGAGGCCGCCATCGGTGCCTCACGCACCGGTGACGCACCGATCACCCGGATCCCCGGCCGATGCTTCTTCAGCACCGAGGCGATCCCGCTGACCAGTCCGCCACCACCGACGGCGACGACCACCGCGTCGAGTTGCTGCCCGGCCAGCTGCTCGAGGATCTCCACGCCGACCGTGCCCTGCCCGGCAACGGTGTCCGGGTCGTTGTACGGCGAGACGTAGGTGAGGTCGTGCTCTTCGGCGTACGCCCTGGCCTTCGGTTCCAGGACGCCGGAGTCGAGTCCTTCGGCCCGCAGCTCCAGCCCGAAGCGGCGCAGTGCGGCGACCTTGCCCGGCGCGGCGTTCTCCGGCAGGTAGACGATGCCGCGACCGCCGAGCGTCGCCAGCGCGTTGCCGACCCCGAGCCCGTGATTGCCGGTCGACGCGGTGACCACCCCACGATCGCGCTGCTCGGGCGTCAGGGTGAGGATCTTCGCCATCGCGCCACGCGCCTTGAACGACCCGGTGCGCTGCTGGTGCTCACATTTCACCAGCACCTCCGCCCCGAGCTCCTCGCTGAACGCGTCGAACCGCACCATCGGGGTGATCGGCAGGTGTTTGCGCAACGCCGGTGCGACGCGCTCGGACCGCGCCGCGATCCCGGCCGGCGTCGGTGCTGCCTCGGTGAACTGCTCGCTCATACGTTCCCCTTATCCGGAGGCCACCGCGAGCTGGGTCCGCAGACCGGCTCGCAGCGGGATGCACATCGGTTTGCCACTGACAGGATGCGGTACCACCTTCGACTCCACCCCGAACACGTCGCGGATGATCTCGCAGGTGAACACGTCCTCGGGCGTCCCTTCGGTGATCAACGTGCCGGACTTCATCACGAACACGTGGTCGGCGTACTCGGCCGCCATGTTGAAGTCGTGCAGCACCATCGCGACCGTCTTGCCCTGCTCGTGGTTGAGCTGGGCCAGCAGATCGAGCACCTCGAGCTGGTAGGCCACGTCCAGGTACGTCGTGGGCTCGTCCAGCAGGATCAGGTCGGTGCCCTGAGCCAGGCACAGCGCGATCCAGACGCGCTGCCGCTGGCCACCGGACAGCTGGTCGACGTGCTGGTGGCGCAGGTCCGCCGTACTGGTGACCTCCATCGCCCACTCGACCGCTTCCTTGTCGGCTGTGCTCGGCACCTTGAGCGACGTGCGGTGCGGGTGGCGCCCGAACCAGACCAGGTCCTCGACCGAGATCGACTCCGGCGCGGCCAGTACCTGCGGCAGGATCGCCAGCAGCCGGGCGACCTCCTTGGTCGGCGTGTCCTGGATCGATTTGCCGTCCAGGACCACACTGCCCTTGGAGGGCGGCAGCAGCCGGGCCAAGGCCCGCAGTGCGGTGCTCTTGCCGCAGCCGTTCGGTCCGATCAGCACGCTGACCTTGCCGTCCGGAATGGTCAGCGTCAGGTCCTTGGCGATGACCTTCTGGTCATAGGCCAGCTGGACCCCTTGTGCCTGCAGTCGCATGGCGGTCTCCTACTTTCCGGTCTTCACGAGCAGGTAGAGGAAGTACGGGCCGCCGACGACAGCGGTGACCAGTCCGGCGGGGATCTCCAGCGGTGGAGCGAGTCCGCGGCCGAGCATGTCGGCGACCAGCATCAGCAGGACACCGAAGACCGCCGCGGACGGAATCGAGGCGAGGTGCCGGCCACCGAAGACCCGGCGGGCCATGTGCGGCGCGATCAAGCCGACGAAGCCGATCGTGCCGGAGACCGCGACCGCCGCGGACGCCAGCGCGACCGCGAACAGCAGCAGGATCCGGCGGGTCCGCTCGACCGGCTCCCCCAGGCCCGCGGCCAGATCGTCACCGAGCCCCAGGACGTCGAGCTTGCGGGCCCAGATCACGATCAGCGGCACCAGTACCAGCACCCACGGCAGGATCTCCAGCACCGAGCGCATCGACCGGCCGAACAAGCTGCCGGTCAGCCAGATCAGCGCGGCGCTGACGTCGAGCGGGTTGCGGACCAGCAGGAACCGGATGCCCGCCTCGAACGCCGCGCTGACCGCGATCCCGACCAGCGCGATCCGGACCGGCGTCGCGCCCTTGCGGTAGGCCAGCACGTAGACCAGCCCAGCGGCCACCAAACCGCCGATGAAGGCGGCCGGCACGACGGCGAACACCGGCAGGCCCGGAATCGCCAGCAGGAGCAGCATGCCCGCGAAGCCGGCGCCCTTGGTCACCCCGATCACGTCGGGGGCGGCGAGCGGGTTGCGAATGACGCCCTGCATGACGGCGCCGGACACGGCCAGCGCGATGCCGACCAGCCAGGCGAGCAGGACTCTCGGCAGCTGGAAGTCCACCACGATCTGGGCGGCCTGGTTCGAGGTGTCGCCGACGAGGGCACTGAAGACGTCGCCGAGCGAGACTTCGGTGGCGCCGACGCTGAGACTGTAGAAGCTCAGCAGCACGGCGAGCGCCCCGAGCGACCCCATCAGGATCGCGGGATGCCGCTGCGCCAGCGACGTCCGCCGGACGTGCTGCGCGACGATCGTCGTAGTCATGAGGTCACCTTCTGCCGACGGGCCAGGTACACGAAGATCGGTGCGCCGATCAGGGCCGTCACGACTCCGGCCGGGACCTCGAACGGCGGTTTGACGAAGCGGGACAGGATGTCGGCGTACAGCACCAGCACCCCACCGCCGATCGCGCACAGCGGCAGCAGCACGGTGTAGCTGGACCCGACCAGGCGGCGCATGATGTGCGGGACGATCAGGCCGATGAAGGCGACCGGGCCGGCCACCGACACCGCCGCACCGCACAGCACGATCACCAGCGCCGACCCGAACATCCGGGTCCGCTCGATGTTCTGTCCCAGGCCGCGGGCCATGTCGTCGCCGAGGGCCAGCAGGTTCAGCGGACGGGCCAGCGCGAACGAGCCGATCAGCCCGAGCACCAGCCACGGCAGCAGGTTGCGGATGTCGTGCCAGGCGGCGAAGTTGACGCCGCCGACCAGCCAGAACAGCACGCTGTCGGTGGAGTTCTCGTCGAAGATGATCAGCACCTGGGTCAGCGAGATCAGCAAAGTGCTCGCCGTGACACCGGCCAGCGCGAGCCGGATCGGACTGATCCGTCCCCGGCCCGACCCGGCCAGCATCATCACCGAGATACCGGCCGCGGCGGCGCCGCCGAAGGCCAGCAGGATGGTCGGAGCGCCGGACAGCGACGGCACGATCGTGATCGCCAGGACGACCACGAGCACGGCGCCGGCGTTGACGCCCATGATCTCGGGCGCGGCCAGCGGGTTGGCCGCGACCGCCTGCATCAGCGCACCGGCGACCGCCAGGGCGGCGCCGACGCACAACGCCAGCACCACCCGCGGCAGCCGGATCGACTGGATGATCATCTCGTCCGGCTGGTCGGCCTTGAAGATCGCGGCCGGCAACCGGGTCAGCGAGATCTGCTGGCTGCCGATCGACAGGGCCCAGGCGACGCCCACGACGACCACCACCACCAGCGCCAGCGTCACCCAGGTGACCCGCTGCTTGTTGGTGACGATCTTCGGCGCCTTGTGGTCGCCGGTCGTGCCGGGCTTGGGCAAGGTGCCCGTGGACGTGGTCATGTCACTTCCCGTAGAGCAGCTTGACGGCTTCCTTGGCGACGACCTCGGCGGCGATCAGGCCCCGCGACCGGGACCACTCGTTCGGGTCCACGTCGAAGGTCGCGTTGTTCTGCACCGCCGGCAACTGCTTCCACAGCGGGCTCTTGGTCCACTGGTCGCGCAGCGTCGGGCCTTCGTTCGCGGCGATGAACAAGATGTCCGGCTTGTTGGTGACCAGCGTCTCCAGGGTGAGCGAGACCGACGCGTCGCCGGAGTCGTCCGGCAGCGACGACGGGATCCCGATCACCGACAGCACACCGGGCGTGTAGGCCTTCGGCGGGAACCCGGTGAAGGCCTTCTCCGAGGCCCGGACGAACAGCGCCTTGCGGGTCTCGCCGGCCGGCGCCTGGGCCTTCAGGTCGGCCATCGTCTTGGCGTGTTCGGCCAGCCGGGTTTTCATCTCGTCGCACTTGTTCACCGCGATCGCGGTCGACATCTCGCTGTCCAGCACCTGCTGGTAGTTGCCGTTCAGGCTGGGGTAGGCGATGGTCGGCGCGATCTTCGACAGCTGGGCGTAGATCGCCTTGTGCCGGCCGGAGTCGGCGACGATCAGGTCCGGCTTCAGCGCGGTGATCACCTGGATGTTCGGCGTCGCCCGCAGCCCGACCGACTTGTACGCACCGACCTTGTCGCGCAATGCGGCAATGATGCGCTTGGGCTGGTCGTCGTCGGCGACACCGACCGGGGACATGCCGACCGCGACCAGCGCGTCGACGAAGGAGTACTCCAGCGCCACCACCTTGGTCGGGTTGCCGGTGACCGTGGTGGTGCCGAGGTCGTGCTTGATCGTGCGCGAGTCCTTGCCGCACTGGTCGGTGTTGACGTCCGAGCTGACCCCCTGGGCGGCGGCGGCGCGGTCGGCGTTCGGGGCGGCGCCAGTGGCCGGCGAGGAGCTGGAGCCGCCGCAGCCGGACAGGGCGGCCGCGGCGGCGGTCAGGGTGAGGATGGCGGCAAGGCGCCGGCCCTTCGAAGCGGTGTGGGACATGACGTGTGCTCCTGGTCTAGGCAGAGCAAAGCGGGGACGTGGTTCATCCGCGACGAGCGAGGGACATCGCCGGAGCGGGAACATCGGGCCGGTCCTGCGGACCGGGGCCGTCGTACAAGTTCCAGGGCGCCTGCTGATAGCTGTGGGTGCAGGGCAGACCGGGGGTCAGGCGATAGGTGCCGGTGGTCAGGTCGACCAGGCTGGACACGATGGTTTCGTTGCGGTCGAGCGTGTGCCGGCGCGGGTCGGCGTGCTGGCAGACGGCGTTCGGGTGACCGAAATGGTCGCTCATCGTGGTCTGGACGATGCGCGCGACCGCTTCCTCGGTGGTTCCGTCGAGGCGGACCTGCGCCAGGCCCTGCTCGACCCGGGGCAACCGGTAGAGCGAGTCCACCGAGAACGGCTTGTAGGTGTCGTTGATCTGCGGCGGGACGAAGGACTGGAAGTGGTTGCCGTGGACGAGCAGCCCGTCCGTCGGGTACATCCAGCCGTGCCGGCCCGGGGTGGTCTCGACGTCGATGGCGAAACCGTCGCGGTGGGTCAGCAGGATGTTGCTGGACAGGCTCTGGCGGGCGTCGAAGATCGCCCGGAGCGCGTCGTGCAGGTCCCAGCACTCGAGCGCCTTGCGGCGTACGACGGTGCCGGGGACGCCGAGCCCGGAGCCGAAGCCGGCCCCGAGTCCGTTGGCGTTCAAGGCGATGCCGGCCGAGTTCGCGCCGTGCCGGGCGACCTGCCCGGCCTCGACGTGGCCGATGATCGTCGGCTTCCCGGGCTGCTCGATCCGCAGCACGACCACGGTGTCGGCGACGCCGGAGTACAGGTCCCAGTTCTGGCCGGCGTACACGTGGCCGATCGGGTTCGCGGCCGGCAGCAGCGCGAACGACGTACAGCCGTCGTCGGTGCTGCCGTCGCCGGCCGGTGCTGCGGTGCCGAACGGGTCGCCGCGCAGCAGCTCACCGCGGACGTTCAGCGCGAGGATCTCCTCGAAGGACCGGTTCGCGCCCAGTGCGATGCCACGGATCTCCTCGACCAGGTCGGGCGCGAAGCCCTCGATCAGCGGAACCCAGTGCGGGGCGCGGGCGACCACGTCGGCCCAGGGCAGACCGGTCGCCCGGGCGACCGACTGGGAGTAGAAGTCCAGCGAGCGCTCGATCGGGGCCCGCGCCGCCTCGCCGTACTGCGCGCCGCGGTCACGCGCCTCGGCGGCGGAGATCTCGATGGTCTGCAACTGGGTCACGGGAGTCGCTCCAGGAGATGGACGGGAAGTGGCTTCGTTGTGTTCATTACGAATATTGAGTTGACCGTAGTGATTGCTACAATCGCTGTCAACGGGTCGGCGAATCCGGTTACCTGGCGGTGATCTGGAACCTTCGGGTGACATGATCGGAAGGTGTCCGGCGAACTACTGTGAGGCGAGGAGCTGTGTCCGTGGCCAAGACCCCGACCTTGCAGGAGCGGGTGGCGAGCCGGAGGAGCTCGCTGACCACCACCGAGCGCAAGATCGCCGAGTACCTTGCCGCCCATCCCCAGGAGGCGGCGTTCTCGTCGGCCGAGGAGATCGGCAAGGCCACCGGCACCAGTGACGCCAGCGTGGTCCGGACCGCCAAGGCGCTCGGCTTCGACGGTCTGCCCGGCCTGAAGCGTTCACTACAGGGCCACCTGCAGAAGCTGCTCACCCCGGCGAACCGGCTCAGCAACAGCCTGCAGAGCATCACCGACGGACCCGAGGCGATGCTCACCGCGACCCTGCGCGACCACGTCGAGCGGTTGCAGGCCGCCGAGCACACCCTGGACGGCGCCGAGTTCCGGCGGGCGGTCGAGCTGGTCGGGGCAGCCCGCGAGACACTGGTCTGCGGTTTCGCCGGCCTGGGCGGGATGTCGGACTACATCGCCACCCACCTGACCAGGATCGGTCACCGGGCCCGGACGGCGTCCGACACCGGTTACCGGCTGGCCGACCGGCTACTGCTGCTCGGCCCCGAGGACGTCGTGGTGACGATGGCGCACAACCGGATCAACCGCGAACTGCGGGTGATCCTCGACCACTGCCTCCAGGTCGGCGTCCCGGTGATCCTGCTGACCGACACCCTCGGTGAAGCCCTGCGCGACAAGGTGGACGTCGTCCTGTCGGCACCGATGAGCCGGCCCGGCACGTTCACCAGCCAGGCCACCGTACTCATCCTGCTGGAGGCACTGACGATCGCCGTGGCCGCACAGGATCGCGACCGGGCACTCGCCGCCACCGAGAAGATGAACACGCTGCGCGAGGAACTGAACGGCTACGGCCTGACCGACGAAACCTCGCTGGTGCTGCCCCGGCCGAAACGCCGGCCGCGACGGAAGTGATCGGTCACCGGGCCGGGAGCGGGGTCGGTCAGACCTTGCCCTCGGTCCGTTCGTAGACGTCGGCCTCGAACTCCTCCAGCAGGCGTTCACACTCGGCCACCTTGGCCCGTGCGAGCTCCTTGCCGTCGGCATCCAGCCAGTCCCGGTCCTCCACCTTGGCCAGCCAGCGCCGCAGCTTCTCCAGGTCCTGCCGGATCTCCTCGGCCTCCTCGAACGTGTAGTTCTCGCGGAACCGCTCGAACTCGATCTCCTTGACGAACTTGGTCTCGCACTCCTCGACGATCTCGGCGTACTCCTTGGCCGACTGGCTGCGGAAGCCCTCCACGAACTGGTTCCGCGCGTCGTCGTCGACGTCGGTCAGGGTGAGGAAGACGCTCGAGCCGCCGAGCTCGCTCACCTTCTCCCGGACCTTCGCCATACCGGCGCGCAGTTCCTCACGGTCGGGCAGGACGCAGACCGCCTGCTGCACGTAGAACCCGCCGAGCCGCTTCAGCTCCCGCCACACTGCCACCCGGGCCCGCGACGAGTCGCTGGGCACCTTGTAGATCAGCAGCAGCCAGCTCTCCTTGCTCGCGCTGGTTGCCGCTTTGCTCCGCCGGGTCGTCGCCATGCCGGACAGGTTATCCGGCCGATCGGGTACGGCGGGGCGCTGTGGGTCGCGCGGTTCAGCTGTCGGCACGTCCGGCTCGCGTTCGCAGGCCGTCGACGAGGTGTGGCATCACCTCCTGCCAGTCCGCGACCAGACCGACGTCGCAGTGCGCGAACACTGGCGCGGCCGGGTCGGTGTTGATGGCCAGAACGGTCCCGGCCCGGCTGGCGCCGGCCAGGTGATTGTGGTTGCCGGACAGGCCGACCGCGAAGTACATCCGCGGGGCCACGCTCCGGCCGGTGATGCCGAGCTGACGGCCGTGCGGCAGCCAGCCCTCGTCGGTGACCTTGCGGGTCGCGGCAAGCTCGGCGTTCAGCAGCTCGCGCAGCGGTTCCAGGTCGCCGTACTGCGTGGGGTCGACACCGCGACCGACACCGATCACCACGACCGCGCGGTCGAGCGCGTCACCCTCGTGGCCGCTACGGCGGTCGATGCGGGTGATCGCCGGGTCCTGCTCGACCGGCAGCACCTGGTGATCGAAGGCGTGCGGTTCGCGCGGGCGCAGCAACGGCAGCATGCCGGTGCGCAAGGTCGCGATCTGCGGGGAGCCGTAGCTGACGATCTCGGCCAGGGTGCCACCGCCGGACGGCTTCAGGCCCACCAGCAGTCCGTCGGTGTTCACGCTCAGGCTCACCAGGTCGGACATCAGCCCCGCGCCCAGCGACACCGCGAGCCGAGCCAGTACTTCCCGCTCCCACGGCAGAGCGCCTGCCACGACAGCCCAAGGAGCCACATCGGCGAAGCACTTCGCCAGCACTCCAGCGACCGGGCGAGGGTCGTCGCCGGTCAAGGACACCACGGAGTCGGCACCCCAGCGCACGAGGTCGCTCGCGTCGGCACCGTCATCAGTCCGTACGGCGACGACGGAGCCGCCCACCTCGACCGCCAGCGCGGCGGCCGACCCCAGCAGAGCCCTCGTGCACTCGTCGGGAGCGGGTCCGGTCAGCGCGACCACTGCCTGTGGACCGTTCATCGGAAGAGGAACTGTCTGCAGGGATTCGGGCTGGTGGGTGAAGGTGTCGAAGCAGCCTCGGGCGAGGAGTTCGGCGATGGCTCGGTCGGCTTGGCGTTTGGGGGTGCCGCGGAAGATGACAGGTTCGCGGGTGAGGCCGAGGGGGCGGACGCCGGTGACTCGGGTGGGGCTTGCGGTGAGGCCCCAGCGGGCGGCGGGGAGGGCGGCGGTGGTGACGTGGCGGATGGTGTCGCCGGCCGGCCACTGCTCGGCCGGGACCTTGCACGGTGAGCACGAGCGTTCGGCGACCGCGACGACGGCGGGCAGGTCGACCACCACCGACTCGGTGCCGTTGTCGTACTGGACGACGGCCCGCACGCGGTGGTCCTCGACCTCCAGGTCCAGCACCGGGCCGACGAACGGAAGCCCGAGCAACTCGGCGAGCATCGCGCCGATCGCCCCGGTGCTGCCGTCGACCGAGCTCGCGCCGACCAGCACCACGTCGGCCTGATCGACCACCCCGGCCAGCGCGCGGGCGGTGACCAGGCAGTCCGACCCGGCGAGCACCGGATCGCTCAGGTGCACCGCGTCGTCGATCCCCCACCCCATCGCCTCGCGCAGCACGTCGGCCGCCGACGGCGGGCCCATCGTGATCGCCGTACTGCGTCCACCGGACTCCTGCGCGAGCCGTACGCCCTGGGCCACGGCCCGCCGGCACCACGGGTTCATCTCCGTGACGTTGCCACCTCGTTCGAGACGGCCGTCGGCGTCCAGGCGACCGTCATGGTCGCCTTTCGGCACCTGCTTGGTCAGCACGGTCACGCGCAGCGGCTTCACGACAATCCGGTCCCCACCGCTAGACCGATCAGGAAGGTCACGCCGGCGGACAGCCCGCCGAGCAGCAGCTGCCGGCCGCCGCCGTACCAGAACGGGCGGGCGGTGATCTTCGCGACGATCCCGCCGGTGACCACCAGCCCGATCGCGCTCAGCACCAGCGCGGGCCACACACTCATCACCCCGAACAGGAACGGCAGCAGAGGAATCACCGCACCCACCGCGAAGGCCGCGAACGACGACCCGGCGGCGACCCAGGGCGACGGCAGGTCGTTGGGGTCGACGCCGAGCTCCTCGCGCACGTGCACGTCGAGCGCGACCTCCGGGTCGGCGGTCAGCTCCTTGGCCACCTGCTCGGCGAGCTCGGGCCGCAGGCCCTTGGCCTCGTACATCATCGCCAGCTCGCGCAGCTCGTCCTCGGGGTGGGCCTTGAGCTCGCGCCGCTCGGTCTCGATCTCGGCCTGCATCAGCTCGGTCTGCGACGACACCGAGGTGAACTCCCCCGAGGCCATCGAGCAGGCTCCGGCGACCAGACCGGCCAGTCCGGTCATGATCACCACCTTGGGACTCGCACCGCCGCCGACCACACCGGCGACCAGCGCGAAGTTCGACACCAGGCCGTCCATGACGCCGAAGGTGGCCGGGCGCAGCCAGCCACCGGTGACGTCCCGGTGCGAGTGGTGGATCTCGGCCGGCTGGCCGACGACGTCCGCGGTCATCTCTGCAGTTCCTTCCGGAAGAATTTAGGTGAGCGTAACCTTCGCTCTAACGCATCACCTGTTACATCATGCTAAACGTTACTTTCCTGCTGTGGCAACGGCTCCGCGGTCCCGATCCGACAGATGGGCCACCGTGACGCCGGAAGCGGTCAGCGTCCGGGTCACCGCCCGGCCGCCGTAGACCCAGTAGATGACCAGCTCGTCGTCGCCCACGTTGAGGAAGTGATGCGGTACGCCGGCCGGCACCCAGGTCGCGTCACCGGCGCGCAGCTCGACCCGGTCGCCGCCGATCACCGCGACCGCGCTGCCGCGCACGATCAGCACCGACTCCTCGACGTTGTGCGAGTGCAACGGGATCTGCGTACCGACCGCGAACGTCGTCGTACCGGTGGTGACGCCGTTGTGCGCGCTGTTCCAGCTTCCGACGTACGGCGTGGTGACGACGCCGTTGCCGCGGTCGAAGAGCCCGACCTGGTCCGGCCGCACGACCAGACACTCCGACTCCGGCGTGGTCGCCGGACCGACCCAGACGGTTTTCACGTTCATGAACTCGCGCATCCCGTGCGGCCCGAGCTCCCGGCCGTATCCGGATCGCTTGATCCCGCCGAACGGCAGCCGCGCGTCCGAGGCAACCATGCCGTTGACGAACACGGCACCCGCCGCGAGCTCCCGGCTGTACCGCTCGGCCCGGTCCGGGTCGCCGGTCCACAGCGCGGCTCCGAGCCCGAACTCGGTCAGGTTGGCCAGCCGGATCGCGTCGTCCGCGTCGGCCGCGCGCGTGATCGCGGCGAGGGGCCCGAACGTTTCTTCGTCGAACGCGGCCGTTCCCGGTACGACGTGATCGAACACCGTCGGCTGGTAGTAGTAGCCCGGCCGGTCGACCGGTTCGCCACCGCGCAGCAGCTTCGCCCCGGCCTCGACCGTACGACGGGTCTGGTCGTGCAACGTGTCGCGCAGGTCCGCGCGCGCCAGCGGACCGATCGTCGTCGTGGTGTCCAGCGGGTCGCCGACGACCAGCCGATCGGTCGCCGCGCAGAAGGCGTCGACGAACTCGTCCGCGACGGCTTGCTCGACGATGAAGCGCTTCGCGTTGACGCAGCTCTGCCCGACGTTGACGAAGCGTGCCTTGACCGCGGTCTCCGCGGCGGCCTGCACGTCCGCGTCCGCCAGCACGACGAACGGGTCGGAGCCGCCCAGCTCGAGCACCTGCTTCTTCAGGGCCGCGCCGGCCTGGGCCGCGATGATCGTGCCGACCTCGGTCGAGCCGGTGAAGGTGACCGCGGCGATCCGGTCGTCGGCGATCAGCGTCGCGACCTGCCTGGTCTCCACCAGCAGCACCTGGACCAGGCCCTCCGGCGTACCGGCGGCGTGCAGGACGGCGGCGATGGCGAGCGCACACTGCGGGACCGAATTCGCGTGCTTGAGCACGATGCCGTTGCCCGCGGCAAGGGCAGGGGCGGCGAACCGGAAGAACTGCCAGAACGGGTAGTTCCACGGCATCACCGCGAGCACCACGCCGAGCGGGTCGTAGACGATCCGGCTCTGGCTCGCCGTACTGCGGACCGGCTCGTCGGCGAGGAAGCCGATCGCGTTCGCCGCGTAGTACTCGCAGGTGACCGCGCACTTCTCGATCTCGGCCAGCGCCTCGGTCAGCGGCTTGCCCATCTCCTGCGTGATCAGCAGGGCCAGCTCGCCGGACCGCTCGCGCAGCGTGCTCGCCAGGCGGCGCAGCAGCTCGGTGCGTTCGCCGACCGGAGTCTGCCGCCAGCGGGCCTGGGCGGCCGTCGCGGTGGTCAGGCGTTCGTCGATCGACTGCGCCGAGTCGGGATCGAACGCGGCCAACTGCTCGCCGGTGGCCGGGTTGACGGAACGGATCATCTCAGAGCTCTCCTGCCTTCAGACGCTGCAGCACGTAGGGCAGGACGCCGCCGTGCCGGTAGTACTCGGACTCCCGCGGGGTGTCGAGCCGGATCCGCATCCGGTACGTCCGGCCGTCCGACGTGACGGTCGCGAACCCGTCGTCGCCGAGGGCGACGTCGATCGGGTGCTCGCCGGTGAGGTCGTCGCCCTCGCCGGGAACGAACTCCAGCGGGAGGATGCCCATGCCGACCAGGTTGGACCGGTGGATCCGCTCGAACGACTGCGCCAGGACGGCCCGTACGCCGAGCAGTGCGGGCCCCTTGGCCGCCCAGTCGCGGGACGAGCCGGTGCCGTAGTCCTTGCCTGCGACAACAACTACGGGGATGCCTTCGGCCTTGTACGCTTCGGCCGCGTCGTAGATCGGGAGCAGTTCGCCGTCCTTGGTGGTGACGCCGCCTTCCACTCCACCGGCCAGCGCGTTGCGCAGGCGGAGGTTGGCGAAGGCGCCGCGCATCATCACCAGGTGGTTGCCGCGGCGGGAGGCGTAGGTGTTCAGCTCCTGGACGCCGAGGTCACGTAGGTAGCGGCCGGCCACGCTGTCGGGCGGGATCGCGCCGGCCGGCGAGAGGTGGTCGGTGGTGACCGAGTCGCCGAGCCGGACCAGCGCCCGGGCGTTCTTCAGATCACCCGGCTTCGCCTCCAGCTCCAGGTACGGCGGACGCCGCAGGTAGGTCGAGTCGTCTTCCCACTGATAGGTCCGGCCGGTCGCGACGTCGAGACCTCGCCACCGTTCGTCGCCGGCGAACACGTCGGCGTACGCGGTGGTGAACATCTCCGGCTTGAGCGCGCACCGGATCACCTCGTCGATCTCGGCACGCGTCGGCCAGAGATCCTTCAGGTAGACACCGTCGGCGATCGGCTCGGTCAGCAGGTCGACCCCCATCCGCCCGGTCAGCGCGTAGGCGACCACGAGCGGTGGCGAAGCCAGGTAGTTCTGCCGCACGTCGGGCTGGATGCGGCTCTCGAAGTTCCGGTTACCGGACAGCACGGCGGCGACCGAGAGGCCCTTCGCGCGCACCTCTTCGGCGACCCCGTCGACCAGCCCGCCGGATGCCCCGATGCACGTCATGCACCCGAAGCCGGCGAGATGGAACCCGAGCTTCTCCAGGTACGGCGTGAGCCCGGCCGCGGCGTAGTAGTCCATTACCACCCGCGATCCGGGCGAGAGTGTCGTCTTCACCCAAGGCTTGGTTTCCAGCCCGAGCTCGACCGCTTTCTTGGCGACCAGCCCGGCGGCGACCATGACGCTTGGGTTGGAGGTGTTCGTGCAGGAGGTGATCGCCGCGATCACTACGGAGTTGTCCGAAAGCTCTTCATCTGTTGACTTCCCGACGGTGGAAGCCACTTTGGAGAGTGGGATCCGCTGGTGCGGGCGGTTCGGACCGGCGATCGAGGCGACCACCTCCGACAGATCGACCGTCAGCTCCTCGTCGTACTGAAGCTCTGTGGTGTCGTGCCAAAGCCCCTGTTCCTTCGCGTAGTTCTCAACCAGAGCGACATGCTCGACAGAACGACCCGTGAAGCGCAGGTAGTCCAGCGTCTGCTCGTCGATCGGGAACCACGCGACGGTCGACCCGAACTCCGGGCTCATGTTCGCGATCGTCGCGCGATCCGGCACCGGGAGATCCGCCAGCGCCGGACCGTGGAACTCCACGAACTTCCCGACGACACCATGCGCCCGCAGCTGTTCGGTGATCGTCAGCACCAGATCGGTCGCGGTCGACCCCGGCGGCAACGCGCCGACCAGCCGAACACCGACCACCTTCGGCACCAGCATCGAGATCGACTGCCCGAGCATCGCCGCCTCGGCCTCGATCCCGCCGATCCCCCAGCCGAGGACTCCGAGCCCGTTCACCATCGTGGTGTGCGAGTCGGTCCCCAAGCACAGATCCGGGAACGCCTGACCGTCGCGCACCTCGACCACCCGGGCCAGCTTCTCCAGGTTGACCTGGTGCATGATGCCCGATCCCGGCGGCACCACCTTCAACCGCTCGAACGCTTCCTGTCCCCAGCGCAGGAACCGATACCGCTCACCATTGCGCCGGTACTCCAGCTCAACGTTGCGCTCCAGCGCGTCCGGCCGCCCGAACACGTCGGCGATCACGGAGTGGTCGACCACCAGCTCGGCCGGCACCAGCGGATCGACCCGTGCCGGGTCCCCGCCGAGCGCCACCATCGCGTCGCGCATCGCCGCCAGATCGGCCAGCACCGGTACGCCGTTGGTGTCGTGCAGGAACACCCGCGACGGGAACACCTCGAGCTCACCGGTTGCCCCCGGCACCCAATTCCGCAGTACGCCGGTCTCGGTGCCGTGCCGCAGCGCGTTCTCCAGCAGGATCCGCAGCGTGCGCGGCAGGTGGTCCGGGGCGGACCATCGCAGCGGCTGGTAGTCGGGCGCGATCATCAGACCGCACCCGCCGCGGCAGTTTCGGCGGCCGATGCGCTTGCGCTGGTCGCGATCGCCTTGGCGACAGCCGAGCCGAACTCCGCCGTACCGGCGGTGCCGCCGAGATCCCTCGTACAGACCCCGGACCGGATCGTGGAGAACAGCGCGTCGTCGATCAGTTCGGCGGCCGCGGTCGCCGCCGGGTCGTCGCAACGCCGGCCGATCCAGTCCAGCAGCATGCCGCCGGAGCCGATCATCGCGGTCGGGTTGGCCAGGTCGCGGCCGGCGATGTCGGGCGCGGAGCCGTGCGCGGCCTGCGCCATCGCCCGCTCGGCCGACGCGTTCACCGACGGCGCGATGCCGAGCGACCCGGCCAGTTCGCCGGCCAGGTCGGACAGGATGTCGCCGAACATGTTCTCGGTGACGATCACGTCGAAGTCGGCGGCGCGACGGACCAGGTGCACCGTCATCGCGTCGATGTGGAAGTCGTCCACGACGACCTCCGGGTAGTCCGCGGCGATCTCGCGGCAGATCGTCAGGAACATGCCGGTCGAGGTGCGCAGCACGTTCGCCTTGTGCACCACGGTCAGCTGCCGGCGCCGGCGCCTGGCCAGTTCGAACGCCTCCCGCGCGATCCGCTCGATCGCCGGGCGGGTGAACACGCCCATCGCGATCGCGACGTCCTTGGTCGGCATGTACTCACCGGTGCCGGCGAACGTGTTGCGGTCGGCGTAGAAGCCCTCGGTGTTCTCCCGGACCACCACCAGGTCGGTCCCGCGATCGTCGAACGACCGGGCCGGCCGGATGTTGGCGTACAGGTCGAAGTGCTTGCGGATGGCACCGCTCGGGTTCAGCTGCGAGCGGTGCGGTTCCGGGTACGCCGCGCTGTCGTGCGGGCCGAGCAGCCAGCCGTCCAGCTCGCCGAGCGTCTCCAACGTCTCCGGCGGCAGCGCGCTGCCGTGCGTCTCGATCGCCGCGGCACCGAGCGGCAGCGGGACCCACTCGATCGGGGCCGCGCCGGCCCGGGCGACGGCCGCGTCCATCACCTCGACCGCGGCCGGCACGATCTCCGGGCCGATGCCGTCGCCGAGCAGGATGCCGAGCCGATAGCGGCGGGGGGTGGCGTTCACGCTGGGTTCCTCTCCTCGGGATCGACGCCCACTGTGCTTCGTTATAACCTGTTTGGTCAAGGGCTCGGTGCGATGCAGTGTTTGCGTTAGTTTGGTTGGTTATCCTGGCCTAACTCGTTATAACGAGCCGCAGCAGCAGCGGTGCGATAAGTTTGAGCCCCGGTCGAGGGAGGTGCGATGGACGAGCAGAACGGGACCCGGCCGACCAAGGCGGAGGCGGCGTACGGGTTGGTCCGCGCGCGCATCCTGAGCGGCGAACTGGTCGCCGGAGCGGTGATCCAGCAAGGACCGCTGGCCCGCGACCTGGGCATCAGTACGACGCCGCTGCGCGAGGCGCTGCGCCGGTTGATGAGCGACGGGCTGGTCGAGCTGGACGCGCACCGTGACGCGCGCGTCACCCCGCTGACCGCGGAGGAGGCGCGCGACCTGCTGGAGATCCGGCGGTCGCTCGATCCGCTGGCGGCAGGGCTCGCGGCCGAGCGTCGTACGCGGGAGGAACTGGAGCTGATCCGGCAGTCGGCGTCCGGACTGCGTCCGCTCCGGACGGACCCGGGGACGGCCGAATTGGAGACGCACCGGCGGTTCCATGCGGCGATCTACACCGCATCGCACAACCAGTTGCTGATCCAGACGCTGGACGGGCTGTGGGACAAGGCCGACCGGTACCGGCGATTGGCGCTGGAGAGCGGACGGTCCGAGGAGGACCTCGAGCGCACGCGCGCGGATCACCTCGCGCTGGTCGACGCGATCGCCGCCCGCGACAGCGAGACCGCCGCGGCCGTGATGCTCGCGCACGTCGACGCCAGCCTCGGCGCCCGCGCGGCGAGCCGGCTGACCACGCCGTCGGCGTACGAGGCGGAGGGGACGCATGTCTGAGTCGCCGTTCTCGCGTGGAACTGAGTCGCCGTCCTCGCGTGGAGCCGGGTCGCCGCCCTTGCCTGCGAGCGAGTGCACGGATGGCTGAGCCGCTCTGGACGGGATACCGCTTCCGCGAGGTCGACGCGGACGGGTGGTCGACGTTCTGGCGGCTCGATCCGCGCGGACAACCGCGCGCACTGCACGACTGGCACGGCCGCGCCGATCGGCCAGGCCACCGGTTGTGGTCGCGCGCCGCGACACCCGCCGGGGTCCGGGCGTCGTGGCGGACGACGGCGACCGAGGTGCGGCTGGAGCTCCGGGCCTCGCTGGACATCTACAGCACGATCGCGCCGGTCGACTTCCTGGTCGACGGCGAGCTGTACCGGCGCTGTGAGGTGTCGATCGGCGAACAGACCATCGCCGTCGACCTTCCCGGCGATTCGGTGGAGCTGACGATCTGGCTGCCCCAGGCCGGCGCGATCGGCGTACGGGAGGTCGGTTTCACCGGCGACGCGGTCCCGTCACCGCCGACCGGCCCGCGGTGGATCACCTACGGCAGCTCGATCACCCAGTGCACCGGCGCGTACGGCCCGTCCGAGACCTGGCCCGCGCTGGTGGCCCGCCGGCACGGCTGGGACCTGACCGCGATGGGCTTCGCTGGCGAGTGCCACCTCGACCCCATCGCGGCCCGCACGATCCGCGACACCCCCGCCCGGCTGATCTCCCTGTGCCTGGGCATCAACATCTACGGCGGCGCGACGTTCAGCGGCCGCACGCTACCCGGGCAGGTCGAGTCGTTCCTCCGCACGGTCCGCGACGGCCACCCGCACACCCCCATGGTTCTGATCACCCCGATCGTCGCCCCGGAAATCGAAGGCACCCCGAACGAGGTCGGCCTCACCCTCGACGACATCCGCGCCTGCGTCGAACTCGGCGCCCGCTCCCTCGCCGACCCCGACCTGCAACTCATCGACGGCCGCACCGTGCTCACCGCCGACGAGGCCCGCGCCCTGTACGCCGACGAGCTCCACCCCGGCCCCGACGGCTACCGCCTGATCGCCGACCGCCTCGCCCCGCTGCTCACCCTTCCGCTCTGAGCACTTCCGCCAGCTTCACCGCGAACGCTTCGTACTCACTCCCGAATCCGCCGTGATCCCCGGGGAACACAACCGCCTGGTGCCCCAGCCGCTCCGCCAACACCCGAGCCGCCCGAGCCCACGGTTCCTCCTTCGACCCACTCCCGACCCCGACAACAACGTCGGCCTCGGACAACGCCCCCAGCTCCACCCTGTACTTGGCGAACGACGGCACCTCGTACCCGATGAAGACCTCGAAGTTCTGCTGCATCCGCGCCTGAACGTCGGCACTCGGCTCGGCCATGGACCCCGGCCCGAGCTCGTCGGACTCCGCCGAGTCGTCCGGGACAGCATCTTCGGCAGCCTCACCCCCGGCGAAGGCCGCATTGAAAACCTCCAGCGCAGGCCACGCCCCCTCCGCCCGGAAGGTCGCCTCGACCTCGTCCATCAACTCACCCCAGCGAGCGTGATTCGGAAGCAGATCGAACAGCGGCGGTTCATGGGCGACGACCGTACGAACCAGTTCGGGGTGCCGAGCGGCAAGCTCGAGCGCAATGATCGCGCCGGAGCTGTTCCCGAAGACGTCAGCAGCTTCCCCCGGCGAAACCACCTCCAGCAGCCGCCGAGCATCCTCGGCATGAGTCTCGATCCGCTGCGCCTCCGGCGGCCCGTCAAGCGGACTCCGCGAGTTGCCACGCCGGTCGTAGGTGACCACGGTGTACCGATCCGCAAACCGCTCGGCCAGCGGCGCGAAGGCCTCCGCGTCGTACACCCCACCACAGACGAACAGCAGAACCGGCCCGGAGCCACGAACCTCGTAGTACAGGCTGGCGCCGGCAACTTCCAGCACATCGGTCTTCATCAACATCCTCCGATCAAGCGGCCCGGCCATTGTGACCCGGACACCCCTCAGTCGAAGCCCGCCACCAGATCTTGCGATGCGATGCCAAGGTTTCCTCGCCCACCGACTGGCTGATGCAGGAGCACCCCGAGGAGGAACTCGCGTGGGGCCTCCGAGCGCTGGCCTTCACGGACGGACCGACCGACCAACGAGCTATCGAACAAGGCAACCCGGCGGTCAGAACTCCCTCCTGCCGTCCCTCCATCTGAACTCGACCTTCGACTACCCACGCCTCGGCGACGAAGCCAACTGCGACAGAACCCACAGCCGACGGAAACTCTATACTGTTCTTCTCTCTGTTCTTCTCTCTGTTCTTCTCTCTGTTCTTCTCTCTGTTCTTCTCTCTGTTCTTCTCTCTGTTCTTCTCTCTGTTCTTCTCTCTGTTCTTCTCTCTGTTCTTCTCTCTGTTCACGCCAAAGGGCGCCCGGTCCGGGTGGACGGGGCGCCCTTTGGCGTGGTTGGTGCTGTCAGTTCAGGCTGGTGCCGAGGGCCTGCCAGTCCAGGACCGGAGCGGCGAGGTCGCGGATGGTCGCAAGCAACCCAAGGCGAGCGGCCTTGACCTGCGGGTCCTCGGCCATCACCAGGATCTCCTCGAAGAACGTGGTGATCGGCTCCACCAGCACCGTCGCCGCGGGCACGAACTCCGCCAGCGTCGTCGGGGCCGGCGTGACCTTCTGGACGGCCTCGTGCAAGACGACCTCGGCGGGTTCGGTGAGCTTGCCCGCGTCGTACGACGGCTCGGTCTCCGGCGGCACGATTCGCCGGACCCGCTGGAGTACGGCGACCAGCTCGGCGAAGCCTTCGGTTTCGACCTGACGGCGCAGCTCGGCCAGTGTCTCGTCCGCGGTGGCCGGCGCTTCGGCCAGCGGGAGTACGGCGGCGACCTGGTCGTGGTCCTCGCCGCGGTCGATCAGCTGCTGCTCGTACCGGCGGACGGAGAACTCCGCCACCTCGGCCAGCGACTCCGCCGGCACCTCGATGCCTTGAGCACCGATCTGCTCGGCGGCGGCCGCGAGGCCGACGGGCAGCGTGATGGCCCGCAGCTCCGGGTGCTCGCGCAGGATCGCGACCACACCGGCTGCGGCGCGGCGCAGCGCGAACGGGTCGGAGCTCCCGGTCGGCTTCGCACCGATCGCGAACAGCCCGGCCAGCAGGTCGAACCGGTCGGCCAGCGCCAGCAGCGCGCCCGGCGTCGTGGCCGGCACGGGGTCACCGGCCGATCGCGGCAGCTCCATGTCGTACAGCGCCTGCGCGACGGCCTCGGTCTCCCCCGAGCGGCGCGCGTACTCGCGCGCCATCGTCCCGGCCAGGCTGGTCAGCTCGACCACCATCTGCGAGCCGAGATCGAACTTCGCCAGCTCGGCGGCCCGGCGCAGCGTGGTCAGGTCGTCGCCGGCCAGCTCGACGGTCCCGGCCAGCGACAGCGCGATCTGGCCGATCCGCCCGGCCCGCTGAGCCATCGACCCGAGCTTCTGCTCGAAGGCGAGCTTGTCGAGCCCGCCCTTCATCGCCTCCGGCGTGGTCTGCAGGTCGGCGCGCCAGAAGAAGCTGGCGTCCTCGTACCGGGCTCGCAGCACGCCTTCGTTGCCGGCGCGGACGACGTCCGGGTCGACCGAACCGTTGGCCACGGCAACGAAGTGCGGCAGCAGCGTGCCGTCGGCGGCGCGGACCGGGAGGTAACGCTGGTGCTTGCGCATCACCGTGGTGAGGATCTCGGCCGGAAGGTCCAGGTAGCCCGGCTCGAAGCCACCGAGGATCGCGGTCGGTTCCTCGACCAGGTTGACGATCTGGTCGATCAGCGCCGACTCGCCCTCGACGTCGACACTGCCGCCGACCGACGCGGCCAACTCCTGGGCGGCGGCGACGATCTGCTCGCGCCGGCGGGCCGGGTCGGCCTCGATGCCGTGGATCCGGAGCAGGTCGAGGTATCCCTCGGCGGCCGCGATCTCCACCGTCGGCTGGGCCGCGGTCCGGTGCACGCGAGTGGTCCGTCCGGCCGACAGCGTCGACGCGGCGACCGGGACGATCTGGTCGCCGAGCAGCGCGACCAGCCAGCGCACCGGCCGGGTGAACGACAGCTTCGCGTCGTTCCAGCGCATGTTCTTGTCCGAGCGCAGACCGCTGACGATCTCACTCAGTACGCCGCTGAGCACCTCCGCGGCACCGCGCCCCGGGTCGGGCTTGGTCACCGCGACGTACGTGACGCCGTCGACGTCCAGGTCGTGCAGCTCGGACGGGTCGACGCCCTGGCCGCGGGCGAACCCGGCGGCCGCCTTCGTGATGTTGCCGTCGGCATCGAAAGCGGCGGCCTTCTTCGGCCCGCGGGCGATCCGCTCGGCGTCCGGCTCCATCGCCTGCACCTCGGTGACGAAGGCAACCACCCGGCGCGGCGTCGCGTACGTGCTGACCTTGCCGTGGCCGAGCCGCGTGGCGGCCAGCTTCTCGGTGAGGGCCTTGCGCACCGACTCGGCGGTCTTCGCGACCTCCGACGGCGGCATCTCCTCAGTGCCGATCTCGAACAGCAACTGCCGTGTCCCGGTGACCTTCGGGAACTCCGTCGGCTCCGGCGCCGCGGCCGGCAGCTCGGACTGGCCCAGCGGGTACTCCAGCTCGGTCCGCCGCTCGGCCCACAGCTGGGCGACCTCACGGGCCAGCGTGCGCATCCGGCCGAACGCCTTCGCGCGCTCGGTCGTGCTGACCGCGCCGCGGGAGTCCAGCACGTTGAAGGTGTGCGAGCAACGCAGCACGTTGATGTGCGCCGGCACCGGCAGGCGGGCGTCGAGCATCCGCCGCGCCTCCGCGGCATACTCCTCGAACAGCCGCTTCTGGCTCTCCACGTCGGCGTCGTCGAGGTAGTACCGGCTCATCTCGTACTCGGCCTGGCCGAACGCTTCGCCGTACGAGATGCCGGGCGCGTAAGCGATGTCCTTGAAGTGCGAGACGCCCTGCAGCGCCATCATGATCCGCTCGATGCCGTAGGTGATCTCCACCGACACCGGGTCCAGCGTCATCCCGCCGGCCTGCTGGAAGTAGGTGAACTGGGTGATTTCCAGTCCGTCCAGCCAGACCTCCCAGCCCAGACCCCACGAACCCGTCGCCGGGTTGGCCCAGTTGTCCTCGACGAACCGGACGTCGTGGGCGTGGATGTCGATGCCGAGCACTTCCAGGCTGGCAAGGAACAGCTCCTGCGGGTTGCCCGGGTCCGGCTTGAGCACGACCTGGAACTGGGTGTGCGTCTGCAGCCGGTTCGGGTTCTCGCCGTAGCGGCTGTCGTCGGGGCGCACACTCGGCTCGACGTAGGCGACCCGCCACGGCTCGGGACCCAGCACCCGCAGGATGGTCGCCGGGTTCAGCGTGCCGGCCCCCACCTCGGTGTTGAACGGCTGCACCACCATGCAGCCCCGGTCGGTCCAGTACTTCGTCAGCGCGAGCAGCGCGTCCTGCATGGTGAGCACGACAAACCTCGAGTTCGGTGTTCGGGGGATCCGGGACCCAGGCGGCCGGGCTCGCCACCGGGATCGACCCCCGAAGTCTATTCGCACCGAACAGTGACTCGCGCCACGCGTCACCGACCGACCACTCAGCGCCTCGAAACCGCGTCGCCAGGCCCGGTCGATTGTCGTAGCGTCGCCCGGGTGACCAGCCCTGATCACGCGTCCGTCGTTCACTGACCGACCCGTTCCCGCTCCCCCGGCCGCCGTTCGGTCGCCGGGCGAGCCGCGCTGCCCTCTGGTCACTTCTTTCGCAGCAGGAACGGCTGATGGACTCACTTCTCGTGATCGACGACGCCTGGTCGGCGTCGCGTGCACTACAACCAATCGAACGCGGCTCGCGCCTGCTCTGGCAGGGCGACTGGCACAACGGACGGCAGGTGGTCGCCGCGATCAAGCGGCGACTCAGACCGTCGGCAACCGGATTCGCCGACTACCGGCGGCAGCGGGGACGCCAGGTAAGGGCGGTGAACGCGGTGCTGGTCGCGCTCACCTCCCAGTACGACGTGGAGCTGCGGCGCGCGCCTGACGTACAACAGGCTTGCCGGGAGGCCTACGGCCCGCCTACCGGCGATCGACTGGTGCCGCTGCAGGAACTTCTCGGGGTGATCGGCGCACACCAACTACGTCGACGAGGCGTGGAAGTTCCGGCGCTGGGAGCGCGAATCCATCCGCACTATGGAGTCTTCGCCCCCACCCGCTCCGAGTACGTCGAACTGGTGGCGAACACGCCGTCCCGCAGCGAGCGTGCCTTCGACATCGGCACCGGGACAGGCGTTCTGGCGGCGGTGCTCGCTCGGCGTGGATTGAGAGTCACGGCCACGGATCTGGATCCACGGGCGGTGGAGTGTGCGCGGGACAACTTCCGGCGGTTGAACTTACCGGCAGACGTGCTGCGGACGGACCTGTTCCCGCCAGGACGGGCCGACCTGATCGTCTGCAACCCACCCTGGATTCCCGCCCGGCCGATCACACCGCTCGATCGCGCGGTCTACGACGAGGACAGCCGCATGCTGACCCGGTTCCTCGACGGCGCGCGCCATCACCTGGAGCCGGGTGGCGAGGTCTGGCTGATCCTGTCCGATCTGGCCGAGCACCTCGGACTCCGCTCGCGAGCTGACCTACTGGCAATGGTCGACCGGGCCGGGCTGATCGTCGCGGGACGGGCCGACATCGCGACCAGACATCGGCGAAGTTGGGACCGGGGCGATGCTCTGGCCGCCGCCCGGGGCAAGGAAGTCACCTCGCTGTGGCGGCTGGCCGAGGTCGATCGGCCTCCGGGTAGCTGAGCGACGCGGACGTGCACCACTGTCCAACGCGCCAATCTGCGGGTTCGGAGGCCGGAGCTGAGCGTGGCCGGGGCTCTTGGCCGGTGCTTGGTCAGTGGTGCACGTTCACCCGATCTCGTGCAAGTCGGTCATCAGGCCTCCCTTGCGGTAGTACTTCCCGATGGGTAGTAGCAGTCCTTGCGGGAAAGTACCGTCCTGCAGATAGCTTCCCGAGCGTCAGACAGACCGTGGGAAGGAATGCGATGAGAGCGATCAGCCAGGACGAGTTCGGTGGGCCGGATGTGCTGCGTGTCGTCGAGGTGGAGCGGCCGGAGCCGTTGCCGACCGAGGTGCTGGTCCGGGTGCACGCGGCCGGCGTGAACCCGGTCGACTACAAGACCCGGGAGGGCAGCGGCGTCGCCGGCATTCTCGGCACACCGCCGTTCGTGCTCGGATGGGACGTCGCGGGCGTGGTCGAGCAGGTCGGCGGCGGCGTCCACACGCTGGAGGTCGGCGACGAGGTCTTCGGCATGCCGTGGTTCCCGCGCGCGGCGTCGGCGTACGCGGAGTACGTGACGGCGCCGTCGCGGCAGTTCGCGAAGAAGCCCGCGAACCTCTCGTACGCCGAAGCCGCCGCCGTGCCGCTGGCCGGGCTGACGGCGTGGCAGATCCTGACCGCCGCGGCCGACGTGCAGGCGGGTCAGCGGGTGCTGATCACCGCGGCGGCCGGTGGTGTCGGGCATCTGGCCGTGCAGTTCGCCAAGGCACTCGGGGCGCACGTGACCGGTACGGCGAGCGCCGGCAAGCACGCGTGGCTGCGCGAGCTCGGTGCGGACGAGTTGGTCGATTACCACAGCACGGCCGTCGACGAGGTCGTCGCGGACATCGATGTGGTGGTGGACCTGATCGGCAGCGAGGCGACGCTGGACCAGGCGATCAAGGCCCTCAAGCCGGGTGGCCGGCTGGTCGCCGTACCGTCGGGGACTTCGGCGGAGTTGGTCAGCAAGGCGAAGGCGGCCGGGGTGCAGGCGACCGGGTTCCTGGTCGAGCCGGACGGGCATGCGTTGGGTGAGATCGCTCGGCTGATCGAGGCCGGGAAGGTGCGGGTCGAGGTCGAGCAGGTGTACCCGCTGGCCGAGGCAGCGAAGGCGCACGAGCGGATGGAGTCGGGGCGGACGCGGGGCAAGCTGGTGCTCGACACGACCGTCTGACCGGTAGGCGCGGACCAGGGTCCGAGAGGTGGTTTCAGAGGTGGTGGCTCTGAGGCCGGGTGCTGTGATGAGACTGGGAGACCTCCGGCGTGGGTGCGTGGCCGGAGTATGTGAAGCTGGAGGCGACCGGCACGTTCCGCGTGAGCGGCGACGGGCCGGGCACCTGGTCTGGGACCATGCCGCCCAGCGTGGCGACTTGACCTCAACCGTGGTTGAAGTTTCAAGCTGGTGCCGCTGCAACAGGACATCGGAGAACCGGCCCCGCGCGGGCCCTGACGAAGGAGCAGAGTTGACCACGTACACGCTTCCCGACCTCACCTACGACTACGGCGCACTCGCGCCGCACATCGCCGGCGAGATCATGGAGCTGCACCACTCCAAGCACCACGCCACCTACGTGAAGGGTCTGAACGACACCCTCGAGAAGCTGGCCGCGGCTCGCGAGAGCGGCGACTTCGGCTCGATCGTCGGGCTGGAGAAGACCCTCGCCTTCAACCTGGGCGGGCACGTCAACCACTCGATCTTCTGGAAGAACCTGTCCCCGGAGGGTGGCGACAAGCCGACCGGTGAGCTGGCGGCCGCGATCGACGAGGCGTTCGGCTCGTTCGACGCGTTCCAGGCGCACTTCACCGCCGCGGCGACGACCATCCAGGGCTCCGGCTGGGCGATCCTCGGCTGGGACGCGCTGCAGGGTCAGCTGCTGATCCACCAGCTGTACGACCAGCAGGGCAACCTGCCGGCCGGGCAGATCCCGATCGTGATGCTGGACATGTGGGAGCACGCCTTCTACCTGCAGTACAAGAACGTGAAGCCCGACTACGTCAAGGCGTGGTGGAACGTGGTGAACTGGGCCGACGCCCAGGCCCGCTTCGACGCCGCCCGCAGCAACGCCGGTGGTCTGATCACCGTCGTTTGATCCGTACCTGCAGCGTCCGGAGCGACGAGCTCCGGACGCACCGCAGGGCCCGCCGCGCTGCGCGCGGCGCAGGAGAGAGAGCGCGCCCGCCGCCCCGACGGCTAGGCGCTTCGCGCCTGCCTGCACGCGTCACCGCTGCCCGCGACCTGACGCCAGGCGTTCCACCGCCTTCTCGATGCGGTTGGCTCGGGTTTCCGGCTTCTTGGCCTCTTCGATACCCAGCACGAACCAGCGACGCTGGCTGTACGACAGCCCGTCGAAGAACTTCCGCGCCTCCGGTCGCGCGTCCAGCGCCGCGGCGAAATCCGCGGGGACGTCCACCTCGCGGGGTGCGGTGTCGAGTTCCAGCTCGACCTCGACCTCGTCGCCGCCCGCGACCCCGGCCGCTGCGCGGTTGTCGGCGTTGACGCCGACCATGTACTTGCCGCCCATCACCGCGATCGTGCTGCGATAGGTGTGCTCACCGATCGTCACCCGGACGGCCGGCTTCTTGCCCGCGCCGAACGACTCGACGATCTCCGGCGGCACCTCGATCCCGACCTTCGTCGTACCGATCAGCACGGTCCGGAACTTCATCGCGCACCTCCGAAGAACTCCTTGAGCGCCCGCGCCATCGCGGCGGGGTCGACGTTGTGTTCCTGCCCGTCGAGCGTGCCGTGGCTACCGTCCGGCAGCTCAGCGGCCACCGCCTGGTTGCTCTCGACCATCCACGGCCAGGACGCGCCGCCGGTGAGCACCCGGGTCGGCACCGTCACCCGGCGCACCGCCTCCACCGGCACCGAGTAGTCGCCCATCACCGTCGCGTCGTACGCGAGCGTGTGCGCGATCGCCTCCTGCGCCGGCCACCACGGCGACTGCTTCGCCATCGCGACGAACTCGGCCGGCAGCCCCACCACCTCCGCCATGAAGAACTCCGCCGCCGCGTCCCGCCGGCCGGCCGCGACGAAGTCCCGGAAGATGTCGGCCGTGTTCGCCGGCGGCCGGGGCCGCCCACCTTCCAGAATGTACGGCGGCTCCCACAGCGCGAGCCGCTCGACCGGGCGCCCGGAGGCCGTCGCCAGCAACGCCAGCGCGGCACCGGACGACGTTCCGTACAGGCAGGCCGATCCACCGGCCGCGGCGAAGATCGCGTCGAGGTCCTCGAACTCCCGCTCGACCGCGTAGACCTCCGCGTCGCCGGAGTCGCCCCGGCCGCGGCGGTCGTAGTTGTAGACGGTGAAGTGCTCGGCCAGCAGCGCGGCCAGCGGCGCGTTCGACATCCGGTCGACCGAGCCGCCGCAGACCAGGACCACCGCGGGTCCTGCGCCGAGCCGGTCGAACGCGATCGTGGTGCCGTCCGCCGAGGTGACCTTCTCCATGAGTGCTCCTAGGGTTCGGGGCCGTCCGTCCGGCCTCACACCACTGCGTCGAACACTCCCCTCGCGGATCGACACCCCTTCCAGGAAATCTTCAGCAGGCAGCGGCCCGGTCCAGCAGCAGCGCCCGCTCCCGCTCGTTCCGGGTCAACGACGCGGCGCGCTCGAACTCTGCCCGCGCCTCCGCCAGCCGCCCGAGCTTGAACAGCAGATCGCCCCGAACACTCGGCAGCAGGTGGTAGTCCTTCAATGCCGGCTCGTCGCGCAGCGCGTCCACCGCGATCAGCCCGTTCTCCGGCCCGAACGCCATCGAGATCGCGACCGCGCGGTTCAGCTCGACGACCGGCGAGGGCACAACAGCAGCCAGTACGGCGTACAGGCCGGCGATCCGCGCCCAGTCGGTGTCCTCGGCCTCGGCCGCTCGCGCGTGACAGGCGGCGATCGCGGCCTGCAGCAGGTACGGACCGGGCTCGCCTTCCAGCGCCCAGGCCCGGTCGATGCTCTCCAGACCGCGCCGGATCAGCAGCCGGTCCCAGCGGCGGCGGTCCTGGTCGAGCAGCAGCACCGGCTCCCCCGACGGGCCGGTACGGGCCTTCGCGCGGGACGACTGCAGCTCCATCAGTGCGAGCAGGCCGTGAACCTCGGGCTCCTTCGGCATCAGCTCGGCGAGCAGCCGGCCGAGACGGATCGCCTCGTCGCAGAGCGCCGGACGCATCCAGTCGTCGCCCGCGGTCGCGGAGTACCCCTCGTTGTAGATCAGGTAGACGACCTCGAGCACCGACGACAGCCGGTCCAGCAGTTCCTCGCCGGACGGTACCTCGAAGCCGACCTCGGCCTTGGCCAGGTTCCGCTTCGCACGGACGATGCGCTGCGCGATGGTCGCCTCGGGTGCGAGGAACGCGCGGGCGATCTCGTCGGTCTTGAGCCCACCGAGCAACCGCAGCGTCAGGCTGACCCGGGCGTCGGTGGTGAGCACGGGGTGGCAGGCGGTGAAAACCAGCCGGAGCAGGTCGTCCTCGATGGTGTCCTCGAGAATCGCCTCGACGTCGTCCTCGACCGAGTCGCCGTCGATCTCCAGCTCGTGGCCCAGCTCGGCGAGCTTGCGCTGGTAGGTGTCCTTGCGGCGGATCAGGTCGATCGCGCGGCGCTTGGCGATCGTCATCAGCCAGGCGCCAGGATTTTTCGGTACGCCGGACTCCGGCCACTGCTCGAGCGCCGCGACCAGCGCGTCCTGCGCGAGCTCCTCGGCCAGGCCGACGTCGCGCACGATCCGTGCGACCCCGGCGACGATCCTGGCCGACTCGATCCGCCAGACCGCGTCGATCGCCCCGTGCGTGTCCGTCACCGTCACCCGACCGATAGAACAGCACGACCGGGGCCACGGCAAGCGGCGTACCGGAAATGCTCTCGGCGGGTGTGTCGATGTTCGGGTGACCCGGTCGACGTGAGAGTAAGTGTTCGACCGACGAGCGAGGGAGTGGCAGCAGATGCGTTACATGATCATCAACAAGGCCGACGAGGCCAGCGAGGCCGGCCGGATGGTGAGCGACGAGGTCGCCGGCAAGGTCGGCGCGCTGGTCGACGACCTGTCCAAGGCGGGCGTGTTGCTGGTGGCCGAGGGTGTGCACCGCAGCGCGCTCGGGGCCCGGGTGAAGGTGACCGGCGGCAAGCGCACGGTGACCGACGGCCCCTTCGCCGAGACCAAGGAGCTGATCGGCGGCATCATCATCGTCGACGTCCGCAGCAAGGACGAGGCGATCGAATGGGCCGCTCGCCTGGCCGAGGCCCTGGACGACGAGGTCGAGGTCCGCCGCGTCGTCGACGAGGCCGACTTCGGCCCGGACTCGGACCTGTTCAACTGACCGCGGCGCGTACGCCGATCCGCCGCCACCGGCTGAGGCTTCGGCCCTGAACCGGCAACCTCGGACAGGTTGGGTCCTGTCCGAGGTCCAAGGTTCATGGTCGGGGCCACAGCACGGCCGCCCGGCTCAGCGCCCGTTCTGGGTGCCGGTCGGGTTGTACGCACACGCGTCGCGCAGATCCTCGGTCGGCCCGGGGGGCGTGGCCGCAGGTGCGCCGGGCCGATTGAGGGCGGTCGGCTTGCCCGCAGTCGGGGTGACCGGCGGCGGTGTGGTGATGACCGGATCGTGCTCCAAGGCCTTCGCGATCGTCTCGCGCAGGCCGGCGTAGTCGGGGTGCAAGTACTTCAACCGAAGTTTGGACTGGTCCAGCGAGACGTTGGAGACCGTCGCCGACTTCACACGCAGGCCGAGCTGGACCATCGCCGGCAGCAGCTCCTGCGGGATGTCGGTCCGCAGCAGGTTCTTGCCCGCCCGGGCGATCGCCTGGTACTTCGTGGCCAAGGTCTTCGGGTCGGCCGCGTCGACGATGCCCTTGATCGCGCAGCGTTGCCGGATCTGCCGCTCGTCGTCGCTGGCGCCGTACCGGCCGCGGGCGAACCACAGCGCCTTGAAGCCGTCCAGGTGCTGGTTCGGGCCCGGCTCGAGCCACTGGCCGGGCGGGATGTGCGCGCTGCTGACGCCGCCCATCGCGACCCGCTCGTTGACGTTGACGGTGATGCCGCCGAGCGCGTCGACGATCTGGTCGAAGCCCTGCAGGTTCACCTGCAGGTAGTAGTCGATGTCGAGCCCGGTCGCCTCGCCGACCGACTGCTTGACCACGTCGGCGCCCTCGTTGTCGGACGGGCCGAGAATGCCGGGATGCATGGCCGGGATGTTCTGGTACATCGCGGTCAGCATCCACTCCAGCCGCCCGGTCAGGCTGAGGCCCTCCCGGCCGAAGCCGTTCGGGTAGATCTTGTGCAGCGGCGAGTCCTTCGGGAACGGCATGAACATCAGCTGCCGCGGCAGCGAGATCAGCGCGGTGTCACCGGTTTTCGTGTCGATGCTGGCGACGATCACCGTGTCGGTCCGTACGCCGGTCCGGCCCTTGCCGTCGTCGCCACCGAGCAGCAGCAGGTTGAGCCGGGGTTTGTCCTCCCACGGGTCCTTGACGTTGACCGTCTCCGGCCGGGTCGCGCTCTTGCTTTCGCCCTGGGACACGAAAACGTTCTCCACCAGGTCCCGCTGGGCCAGCACACTCTGGACGCCGAGCGCGGCCGGCGCGGTGATCGCGAAGCAGAGCAGCCCGACCAGGATCGCCCCGGCGGCCCGGCCGCCGGGCCCACCCGTTGCCGGACGCAACAATCGGTGGGACGCGACGACCACCACGACCCAGCCGAGCGCCAGGACGCCGATCCCGATCGCGATGCCGAGCAGCCGGCTCGGGACAACGATCGTCTGCGCGACGTCGTCACGGCGCCAGAAGGCGGCGTACAGGCCGAGGCCGACCAGTCCCAGAGTCAGCGTGAGCACGGCCGCGCCGAGCCGGCGGCGGCCGCCGAGGATCAGCCCGCTTCCGGGCAGCAGCGCGCTGAGCAGCGTCAGGCCGAGGGACTGCGGCACGGTCTTCGCCGGGGTCCGCCGCCGTTCGGGCGTGCCGGTAGAGCTCCCCGCTGCGCTGGTGGCGCGTGCACGACGACCCATGATTCCCCTGTCGATGCCCCATGGCCTGGGCACCAGGTACCCAGGCCGCACACTTCTTCAGACGTTGGGCGGGGTCGATCGGTTGACGTCGGGTCCAGTCTAGCCGCGCACGCGCCACCCGCGCGGAACTCACCGGGACAGGTTGCGGAACTTGCGCGCCGACAACGGCAGGAAAACGACCACGAGCAGTAGTGGCCAGATCACCGCGCCGGCCAGGGCGTGCTCACCGATCCAGGACTCGGCGGTCGCCCCGGGATTGCCGAACAGGTCGCGGGCCGCGGTCGCGGTGGACGACATCGGGTTCCACTGCGCGATCGTGCCCAGCCAGTCCGGCATCGTCGAGGTGTTGACGAACGCGCTGGACAGGAACCCGATCGGCCAGATCGCCACCTGGATCGCCATCACCGACTGGGCGTTGCGCACCGACAACCCGATGAAGATGCCGAGCCAGAGCAGCGCGAACCGCAGCAGCAGAAGCAGGCCGAACGCCGCCAGCGCCTCCGCCGGCGACTCGTGCCATCGCCAGCCGAGCGCCAGCCCGGCCGCCGCCAGGATCACGAGCGTGACCGCCGAGTCGAGCATGTCCGCGATGCACCGGCCGAGCACCACCGCGGCCGAGCTCATCGGCAGCGAGCGGAACCGGTCCGTCACCCCCTTGGCCGCGTCGGTGGTGATCGCGGTCATCGTGCCCTCCAGCCCGAAGAGCATCGACAGCGCGAAGATGCCCGGCACCAGCAGCTCGTAGTACGACCGGCCCTCCGGACGCTCCATCGCTCCGCCGAGCAGCGCGCCGAACATCAGCAGCATCAGGATCGGGAAGAACCACCCGAAGATCACCACGCCGGGCTGCATCCGCCAGTGCGTCAGCGTGCGCAGCGCGATCGTCCACCCGTCGGCCAGCGCCCATCTCATGCCGCCACCTCCGATCCGGTCAGGTGCAAGAACACTTCGTCGAGGGTCGGTCGTCGTAACGTGATGTCCTCCGGTTCGATCTGTACGTCGCGCAGCGCGATCGCGACGTCCACCAGTGCTTTCGTGCGGTCCCGGACCGGGACGCTGACTGTCAGGTCCTCGACCCGGACCTCGCCGTCGGCCAGCCGTTCGACCAGCGCCAGGACCTTCTGTACGTCGGCCGGATCGGCCAGCACCAGGTCCAGCCAGTCGCCGCCGAACTGCGCCTTCAACTCATCAGGGGTGCCCTCGGCAACTACTCGTCCGGCCCGGAGCATCGAGATCCGGTCGGCGAGCTGGTCGGCTTCTTCCAGGTACTGCGTGGTCAGCAGCACCGTGGTACCGGCCCGGACCAGGTCGCGGACGGCCGACCAGACCTCGCGCCGGCCCGCCGGGTCCAGCCCGGTGGTCGGTTCGTCGACGAACAGCAGCGCCGGGGCGACGATCAGGCTGGCGGCCAGATCGAGGCGGCGGCGCATCCCGCCGGAGTACTTGCTCGCGGCCTGGTCCGCGGCCTCCAGCAGGGCGAATCGTTCGAGCAGTTCGTCGGCCCGCGCCAGGGCGGTTTTGCGGGACAGGTGGTTGAGCCGGCCGAACAGCACCAGGTTCTGCCGGCCGGTGAGGATCTCGTCGACCGCGGCGTACTGGCCGACCAGGCCGATCCGCTTGCGGACCTCCTGGCCCTGGCGGCGCACGTCGTACCCGGCGACGGTCGCCCGGCCGGAGTCCAGGTCGAGCAGGGTGGAAAGGATCCGGACCGCGGTGGTCTTGCCGGCGCCGTTCGGGCCGAGCAGTCCCACCACCGACCCGGCGCTCACCTCGAGGTCGAAGCCGTTCAGGCCCGCTCCCTCGGTGCCGCCGGGGTAGTTCTTGCGCACGTCGTCCGCGACGATCACGCGTTCTGTGGACACTTGCACCTCGTTTTCACCGTTGCTGCTTCCGTAGGCCGTACCGTACACCGTACGACTCCGGTACGATCGGGTCAACGACGAGCGGTTGGAGTTTGTTCCCGGTGAGTCCGAAGAAGTCCGCGGCGCCCGATCCGGCGCGCAGTCTGGCCCTGCTCTGGGGCAGCCACAGCAAACCCGGGCGCTCCGGGCTGACCGTCCGGGCGATCGTCGAGACGGCGATCGAGCTGGCCGACGCCCAGGGGCTGGAGGCGGTCTCGATGCGGCAGGTCGCCGAGCAGCTGAAGGCCGGGACGATGTCGCTCTACACGCACGTCCCGGGCAAGGGCGAGCTCACCGACCTGATGTTCGACACCGTGTACGCCGACCTGTACGCCGACGTGGACGAGCCGGCCCGGCAGCCGGACGGGTGGCGCGGCGGGATGGAGTTCGTCGCGCGGCGCAACTGGGAGGTGCTGATGGCGCATCCCTGGATCCACGAGGTGCCGGCGATCCGGAACGCGCTCGGGCCGAACATCACGCTCAAGTACGAGGCCGAGCTCCGGCCGCTGGACGGGCTCGGGCTGACCGATGTCGAGATGGACTCGGCACTGACGCTCGTCCTCACCCACGTCCAGGGCACGGCGCGGGCGGCCGCCGAGCATCAGCGGACCCAGCGCGAGAGCGGGCTGACGGATCAGGAGTGGTGGCTGACCACCGGCCCGCTGCTCGACCGCTACATGGCCGGCCTCGCCGACCGCTTCCCCGTCGCCGGGCGGGTCGGCACCGCGTCGGGCGAGCAGCACCAGGCCGCCCTCGACTCCGACCACGCGTTCCGCTTCGGCCTGGATCGGATCCTCGACGGGATCCAGTTGTTGATCGACCAGCGTTAGACCGGGATGTGGGCTCCGGTGATCGCGTCGGAGTCGATCAGGAAGCGGATCGCGATGGCGATCCGGCTGGGTGGTGTCCAGTTCGTGGTGTCGGCGCCCGGCCTGGCCGCGCGGTTCGCCGGAGTGTCGATGGTGCCGGGCAGGATCGTGTTCACCCGGATGTGGTCGCCGGCGTACTCGGTCGCCAGCGCGTCGGCGAAGGCGATCACACCGGCCTTCGCGGTGATGTAACCGGCCGCCCCGGAGAACGGCTTGAGCGCCGATTGGCTCGACGTACAGACGATCGATCCGCCGCCGTTGGCGATCAGATGCGGTACGGCGGCCCGCGTCATCAGGTAGAGCGGCCGCAGGTTGATCGCGAACTGCCGCTCGAAGTCCTCGACCGGCGTCTCGTGCACCCGCTGGCCCGACGCGAACCCGCCGACCAGGTTCACCAGCGCGTGCAACGGCGCGCTCTCCTCCGACGTCGCCAGCGCGATCACGTCCGCGGCCCCCGCCGGATCCGACAGATCCGCCAGGACCGGAGCCAGCGCCGCATCCGTCCCGAGCGCCGCCAACGACTCCTCACTGCGCCCCGGCACCACCACCCGCCACCCACCCGCGAGCAGCTCGGCCGTCACCGCCCCACCCAACCCACCGGTGCCCCCGGCAACAATCACGCTCCGCTTCATCCCGGCAGCCTACTCCGGCAGGGCCAAGGTGCGGCCGGCGTCGCGCGCGGCGTTGATCGAGCGGGTGAAGGTGTCCTTGAGGGCAGCGGCCTCGTCGGCGAAGCCCTGGACGACGCTGGTGTCGCCGGCTGGTTCGGTGCGGGCGAGGAGTTCGATGTAGCGGTCGCCGTCCTCGAGCGCGGCTTCGGCGCGCAGGGCGGCGTCGGCGGAGCGGACGCGGTCGGCATACTGCTCGAGCAGCTCGACCTTGCGTTCGATCGCGTCGACCGATCGGCCGAGCGCGCGTCGTTGCGGACCCAGGACGGCGTCCAGCTCGGCGGTCGCCATGCCGCGGGCGATCTCCTGCTGGCGGGCGCGCAGGACCGACTGTTCGTGCAGGACCTGGCCGATGTCCCACAGCTGCTCGGGCAGGACCAGTTCGTTCTGCATCTCGTCGAGCAGGCCGCGTTGCGTGACCGTTGCCTCCAGCACCGTTTTGACCGCGCGCTGCGCCCGGGTCAGCAACCGGATGGCCGGTTCGTCGAAGTCCTCGGCGAGCAAGTAGTTCCCGTGCTGGCGCCGGACGGCCTTCCGCCCGCGATCCTCGACCGCCGACCGCACCGCGACCGCGCCGGTCGCGACCACTGCCACAGCGGCCAGCGCCACCGAGGCCCACGCCGCGATCTCGGTCGGCAGCGTCATCGCCAGGACGATCAGGGCCAGGATCCACCCGCCGACGCAGACCGCCAGCCAGACCAGCAGCGTGCCGAAGGTGTTCCCGGGCGCCTCCGACCACGACGTACGCCGTTTCGGCCGCGGCTGACTTGCCGGCACGAACAGCTCAGGTCTGCGCTCGAACAACCGGCGTACCTCGATCGGCACCCCGGGCGCGAACACCGGCTCCATCGCGACCTCCAGCTCTGGACGAACGACACTCAGCGTAGCCGTGCGCGCACCCGTTCGAGCTGTACACCCAGCCCGTCGAGCACGAGTTGCAACCCGAACTCGAACCACCGGTCCAGGTCGAAGTCGAAGTCGAATCCCTCCCCCAGCCCGCGGAATCCCGCCATGCCCGCCGCCAGGACGGCGAGCTGTTCGGCCTGCTGCTCGCCCCACTCGTCGGCGGTCATCCCGGTGTCCTGCTCGGCCAGCGCCTCCGCTTCCAGGCTCAGCGCGACGCTGCGCACGTACCCGAAGACCGTGATCGCGGTGTACATCGCCGTGTCCGCATCCACCGAGAACTCGCCGACCGCCCGCAGGACGGCGTCGGTGTGCGACAGCAGACTCGGCAGCATCTGCGGCCGGCTCAGCGTGATCGCGCCCGGCAACCACAGGTGCCGCCGGTACGCCGCCCACTGCAACCGCGCGGCCGTCTCGATCCCCTCGCGCCAGCTCGCCGGCTCACCCGGCGGGACCGGGAAGTCCGCGAACGCCCGGTCGACCATTTGCAGCACCAGCGAGTCCTTGCCGCCGACGTGCCGGTAGAGGCCCATCGTCGACACGCCCAGCTCGCTCGCGATCCGCCGCATCGAGAGCGCGGCCAGACCCTCGGCGTCGGCCAGCGCGATCGCGACCCGGACCACCTCCTCGCGGCTCAACGCCGGATCGGCCGCCCGGACCGGCGTACGGCGTGCCGGTCCGACCACCGTCCCGACGCCCGGGCGCGAGTGCACCAGGCCTTCCTGCTGCAGGGTCGTCAGCGCCTTGGTCGCCGTCGCCATCGCGACGCCGTACTCGCGCATCAGCTCGCGGGTCGACGGCACCCGGTCGCCCGGGGCGAGCTCGCCGGTGCTGATCCGTTGCCGGATCCCGGCGGCGATCTGCTGGTACGGCGCGCTCATCGTCCTCCTAGTGCCCTAGTGCACCGGCGCCTGGACTGGACGGCGTCTCTGCCGACCCGGCACCGTTGCTGCGTACACCGTACAGCGCACTACCTCGAAGGGACATCACGATGAAGGTACTGATCAGCGGAGCCGGAATCGCCGGACCGGCCCTGGCGTACTGGCTGCAGCGCGCCGGCTTCGAGCCGACGGTGGTCGAGCTCGCCGCGGCGCCACGGCCGGGCGGCCAGACCGTCGACATTCGCGGCGTCGCGCAGGAGGTCGTCCGCCGAATGGGCCTGATGCCGGCGATCAGGGCGCGGCGCCTGCCGGAGAAGGGTCTCGCGTACATCCGCGCCAACGGCAAGCAGGCCGCCGCCATGCCCGCCGAACTGCTGGACGGCGCCGGACCGGTCGCCGAGATCGAGATCCTGCGCGGCGATCTGTCCGAGCTCCTGCTCGCCGCGACTTCGGACGTCGAGTACCTGTACGGCGACTCGGTCACCGGCCTGACGCAGACGGCCGACGGCGTCCGGGTGAGCTTCGCGACCGCGGCCGATCGCGACTTCGATCTGGTCGTCGGCGCCGACGGCGTGCACTCGCGGATCCGCGCTCTCGCCTTCGGGCCGGAGGCGGAGTTCGTGCACCACCTGGGCGGGTACGGCGCGTACTTCACGATCCCGGCGCCGGAGGACCTCGACGGCTGGATGAAGATCCACAACGCACCCGGCGGCCGCTGGGTCGGACTGCGCCCGGACCACGACCCGCGGTTCGCTCGCGCGCTGCTCAGCTTCCGCTCGCCCGAGATCAGCTACAACCGCCGCGACGTCGAGGAGCAGAAAGCCCTGCTGGCCCGGCGATTCCAGGACGTCGGCTGGCACGCTCGGAAGGTTCTCGACGGGATGCGGACGGCCGAGGACTTCTACCTCGACAGCACCAGCAGCGTCGTCGTACCGGAGTGGTCGCGCGGGCGGGTCGTGCTGCTCGGTGACGCCGGGTACTGCGGTTCCCCGCTGGCCGGCCACGGTACGGCGCTGTCGCTGGTCAGCGCCTACGTACTGGCCGGGGAGCTCGCCGTGGACGGCGATCACCGGCGCGCGTTCCCGGCGTACCAGGAGGTGATGCGGGAGTACGTCGTGCAGCGCAGCGCGTTGCCTCCGGGCGGCATCGCGATGGCGCTGCCGATGAGCGCGCTCGGGATCCGCGGCCGGGACCTGATGATCCGAACGATGACGTCCCGGCCGTTCCGCGGCGTCCTGGCGAAGGTCGCCGCGGCGGAGCCGGACGCCATCGAGCTCCCGGACTACGCCGCGCTCACGGCGGCACGTCACACCGCGCCCTGAGCACCGCTCAGCCGCGAACGCGCCGTCGAGACGGCTGCCCCGTGCTCAAAGTGGCTCTCGTGAGGTGTCGACAGGCCTCAGTCGAGCGGTGAGACCCAGTCGGGATTGCGGCCGAGCAGGGCGAGCAGGGTGTCGAAGTCGGAGGCGTCGCCGGGGATCTTGACCGCGCGGTCGAAGGCGGCGCCGGGACCGCGGCTGCTGTCGGTGTCGGGGATCCGGCGGGCCAGGCCGAGCGCCATCTCGACCATGTCGAGCGGCGGGTCGTACGGGATGTCGATCGCCTTGGCCAGATCCCAGGCGTGCACGATGCAGTCGAGTTGGTGGAACGTCAGCGCGACCCGGCGCGGGAACGTCCCGAACTCGCGGACCTCGATCGGCCGGTCCAGTGCGCCGCCGTCGGCGAACGCCTCGGCGACCTTCACGTTGGACCGCCGATACGCACCCGCCGGATTGTCGCCCAGGCGGCCGCCGTTCCAGGTCTGCACCGGTGCCGAACCGTTCGCCGCCGCGGCCGCGAAGCCCTCGTTGTCGCTGACGATGTGCCGCAGCAACCCGCGGACGGTCCAGTCGGGACAGGGCGTCGGGAACCACAACTGCTCGGCCCGCACCTGCATGACCACCTCGCCGAGCACCGCTCCGGCCCGTCGATCCAGATCCCGGACGTCCATCCGCATCCCCTCCCGTAGGCCTGCCCTTGCCGAGCATAGGCCCGCCCTCGGCGTCGCGCCGGATGTCCGGCGTGGATCCACGGGTTAACCCGCACGCGGGCGTCGGCCGCCTGCGCAGCCGTACGGCGGGGGTTCGGGTCAGCCCAGCTCGCGCAGGCCGACCGCGCGGTCCTGGTCGATGTTGCGCCCGGCATCGGGATCGCCCGGCGCCGTCCCGGGCACCGACACGACGGTGTCCTCGATCCGGATCGGGTCCGGCAGCCGGCGGTAGTCGTTGACGGCCTCGCTCATCGGGAACCTCCGGACTCGGGCGGCGGTGGACCTCCAGTGTGCAGTACCCCGAGGTCCGCGCGGCGTGGAATCATGCCGGTATGGGCTTCCAGATCGCCAACGAACCAGAGGCCGACCAGGTCCTCGACCAGTACCCGTTCGCCGTCCTGGTCGGGATGATGCTCGACCAGCAGTACGGCATGGAGCACGCGTTCCGCGGCGGATGGAAGGTCTTGAGCCGCTTCGGCACGCTCGACCCCGCCGCGATCGCGGCGGCCGACCCGGAGGAGTTCAAGGCGCTCTGTAGCCAGCCGCCGGCGATCCACCGCTTCCCCGGCTCGATGGCCGCCCGCCTCCAGGAGCTGGCAGCCCTGATCGAGTCCAAGTACGACGGTGACGTCACGCGCCTGTGGACCGAGCCGACCACCGGCAAGGAACTGCTCAAACGAGTCCAGGAACTGCCCGGTTTCGGCAAGCAGAAGGCGCAGATCTTCGTCGCCCTGCTGGCCAAGCAACTCGGCGTCAAGCCCGACGGCTGGGAAGCCGCCGCCGGCGACTACGCCCTGGACGGCTACCGCTCGGTCGCCGACGTGGTGGACGCCGACTCCTTGCTGAAGGTCCGCGAGTACAAGCAGGCGAAAAAGGCCGCCGCCAAAGCCGCGGACTGATTCACCCGAGCTGCCCGATCCGCGCGACGGTGTACCCGGCCTTCGGGCACACCCAGTCCCAGCTCGGCCCGCCGCGCAACCAGACCGACGCGTAGAACGGGTCACCGCCTGCCGTTCACGCCGTCAGCGGGTCGTCGACTCCGAAGTGCGTACCTGCACCACTCACCAAGCGACCTACGAGCCCCGTCAGCGACCGCGGTCAGGCGTGCCATCGGCGTCGGGCCGGGGTTTGGTGAGTGGTGCAGGTACAGGTACGCCGCTGCGTCAAGGTCTGGTGGTTCGCGTCCGCCACAGGAGGTAGACGAAGTACGGCGCGCCGATCATCGCGGTGAGCAGGCCGGCCGGGATCTGGGCGGGCGCCAGGACCGTGCGGCCGATGGAGTCGGCCACCGAGACCAGGACCGCGCCGAGCAGCGCCGCGACGGGCAGGAGGCGGGAGTGGCGGCCGCCGACGAGCGCCCGGGCAGCGTGCGGGGCGACCAGGCCGACGAAGCCGACCACGCCGATCGCCGAAACCGCGGCTGACGTCATCAACGCGGCGGCGGCGAGCGCGAGCAGGCGGGTGCGTTCCAGCCGTACGCCGAGGATGCGCGGCACGTCGTCGTCCAGGGAGAGCAGGTCGAGCTCCCGGCGAGCCAGAACCACGACCGGCGTGAGCACGACCAGGGCCGCCGCGACCGGGATGACCTGCGGCAGCGTCCGGCCGTACGTGCTGCCGGAGAGCCAGGTCATCGCCAGCGCGATGTTCCACGGATTGGTGTAGACGATGACGAAGGTGATGATCGCGGTCGTCGCCGACGAGACGCCGACCCCGATCAGCACCAGCCGGTCCGAACTGAGCCCACCCCTCCAGGAGACCAGATAGACCAGCGCGAAGGTGCCCAGCGCGGCTGCGGACGCCACGCCGGACAGCAGCCAAATGCTTGCCGAAGGCACCACCATCAAGGTGACCACGGCACCGACTCCGGCGCCACCGGTGATGCCGAGGATTCCCGGCTCCGCCAGCGGATTGCGGCAGACGGCCTGCACGGTCGCCCCGGCGATCGCCAGCGCCGCACCGCACAGGATCGCCGACAGCACCCGCGGGAACCGCTGGTCCAGGACGTAGGTGATCGCCCGCCCCGACCGCCCGTTGATCCAGTTCGCGATGTCGCCGGTCTTCAGAAAGGCGTCGCCGGCAAGCATCGCCACGACCGCCGCGCCGACCAGCAGCACGGTCAGCACACCCGTGACGATCCAGAACGTGCGCACACTCCGCAGCCCGGACGACGCGCCGGCCGGCGTACGGCTCGGCCCGGAGTCACGGTAGCGACGCGCCAGCCACACCAGCACGATCGCGCCGACGAGCATCGTCATGATGCCGGTCGGAATCTCCACTCCGGCCTGACCACCGAGCACAGCCCGCAGTACCACGTCCGCCCCGAGCACCACGAGGATGCCCGACAACCCGGACAACGGCAGCAGCACCCGGTGCCGCATCAACCCCGGCACCAACGGCGCGACGAGCCGCACGAGCACCGGCGCGACCAGCCCGACGAACCCGACCGGCCCGGCCACCGTCACCGCAGCCGCCGAGAGCATCACTGTGACCAACGTGATGAGCACCCGCGTACGCCGTACCCGGACGCCCAGGACCGATGCCGTGTCGTCGCCCAGCGAGAGAAGGTCGAGCCGCGACGCCAGCCACAACGCCGCAACCAGACCGGCGATGACGATCGGCGCCATCTGGCCGACGGCGTCGAGGTCGGTCTGGACCAGCGTCCCACTCCCCCAGGCGAAGCTGCCGATCGTTTCCTCGCGACGCAGCAGCAACAGCAACGTCGTCAGTCCCGACAACGCCATCGCCACCGCGGACCCCGCCAGGATCAACCGGGTCGGACCAGAAGTCCCACCGGCCGACAACGCCAGTACCAGTACGGCGGCCGCGAGCCCGCCGAGGAACGCGACGCCACCCGCGGGCAGAACCGGCAGCGGGATTCCGAACGCGGCGACCGTCACGACGGCCAGGTACGCGCCCGCGTTGACGCCCAACGTGTCCGGCGAGGCGAGCGGGTTACGCGCCAGCGACTGGAGCCCGGCGCCCGCGACGCCGAGCGCGAGACCGACGAGTACGCCGGCGAGCAGCCGCGGCAGCCGCGAGGCGATCAGCACGTTCGCCGAGTTGTCGGTGCCCTGCCCGAACACCAGCCGCAGCAGATCTCCCGCGCCGACCGACGAGGTCCCCTGCGTGAGATGCACTCCGGCCAGTACGACGACCGCGGCCAGCGCGATCACGAACACCCCGGCGACGCGGATCCGCCGTACCGGCTGGAGGGCCTCGGCGACCCGCGGCCGCTCGGTGGTCAGCTGGGTCAAGAGGTGACTGCCTGCACGGTGGCGTCGATGAACTGCTCGGTCGACTTCGGACCGCCGAACATCCAGATGCCGTCGGGCAGCCGGTGCACGCTGCCCGACTTCACGAACGGCAGGTTCTTCCAGATCGCGTTCTTGGCCAGGTCGCCGCCGAACACGTCACCGCCGTCGGAGGTCGAGGCGATGTAGAGGAAGCTGCCGTCGCCGAGCTTGGTCAGACCTTCGACGTCGGTCTGGGCCAGGCCGTAGTCCGGGTCGCCCTCGCCGGTCCAGTTGTTCTTCAGGCCGAGCTCGCCGGCCACCGCACCGAGCAGCGATCCCTTGGTGAACATCCGGATCGAGATCGTGCTGCCCTGCTTGTAGCCGTCGGCCATCGTGAAGCCCTCGCCGGCCTTGCCCGCGTCGGCGATCTTCTTCTTGCCCTCGGCAACCGCCTGGTCGAACGCGGCGTTCGCCTCGGTCGCCTCCTTGGCCTTGCCGATCGAGGCACCGACCAGCTCGAGGTTCTTCTTCATCTGCGGGATCGCGTTCTTGGCGTCGGCGCCGCGGACGACCAGCACCGGCGCGGCCTTCTCCAGCTGCGCGATCGTGCTGGCGGACTCGTCGGTGGTGGTGATCACCAGGTCGGGGTTGAGGGCAACGATCGCGTCGACGCTGGACTCACCGCGGGTGCCGACGTCCTTGACGCTCGCGTCCAGCTTGGCCGCGGTGACCCAGGTGGTGTAGCCCTTCACGTCGGCGACGCCGACCGGCATCACCCCGAGCGTGATCAGGTTCTCGACCACGCCCCACTCCAGGCCGACCACCTTGGCCGCCGGCTTGGGCAGGTCGATCTTCTTGTTGCGCGCGTCGGTGACCGAGACCGGCTGGGCGGCGACGGGAGATCCGTCGGACTCCGTCGCGGCCGGCTCGCTGCTGCCGCAGGCGGTCAGGGCCAGCAACAAGCCGGCGGCCAGGGCGGTGACTCTTCTCATCGGGGAACCTCAGATGTTTTGAAGGATGTGCCGGTGCAGATGCCTGCCGACCGGCTGGGTGCTGATCCGCCCGGTGGCCGGGTCGGTGCTGGCGTCGATCCGGATCCCGTAGGTCTCCGACAACGCCTCGGTCCGCAGGACTTCGGCCGGCGTACCGGTCGCGCGGACCCGGCCGTGGTCGAGCAGGACGATTCGGTCGGCCACGTCGGCCGCCTGGTTCAGGTCGTGCAGTACGACGCCGACCGCCACGCCGTGGTCGTCGGCCAGGTCGCGCATCAGGTCGAGGATCTCGATCTGGTAGCGCAGGTCGAGAAAGGTGGTCGGCTCGTCGAGCAGCAGGACGCCGGTGTCCTGCGCCAGACAGGTCGCGAGCCAGACGCGCTGCAGCTCGCCGCCGGACAGCTCGTCGACGGCCCGCTCGGCCATCGCGGTCACGCCGGTGACGTCCATCGCGTGCTCGATCGCGGCGTTGCCGTCCGGGTCGTCGGTGCGCCAGCGCCCGCGGTACGGGTGCCGGCCGTAACCGACCACGTCCCGCACGCTGACGCCGTTCGGAGTCGGCCGCGACTGCGAGAGCAGCGTCACCTTCTGCGCGAACTCCTTCTGCGACAAGGCCAGCGCGTCCTCGCCGCCGGGCAGCGTCACCGTCCCGGCCTCAGGCTTGTGCAACCGCGCCATCGCCCGCAGCAGCGTCGACTTCCCGCTCCCGTTCGGGCCCACCAGGGCAGTCACCGCGGCCGGCTCGATGCGCAGCGCGGCATCGTCGACCACCAACCGCCCGTGATACCCCAGCCGCAACCCGGCGCCCGCCAGCCCCACCGACTCTCGCATGGGAGGAGGGTAGCCTTACCTAACCTGACTTGTCAGCTTCGCGGAAGGTGATCGAGCCGACACCGTTGCTCCAGAATGACCGGATGGTCATGCTCGAGACTCCCCGTCTGATCCTGCGTCGCTGGCGGGAGGAGGACGTCGCCCCGATGGCGGCCGTGAACGCCGATCCCGAGGTCATGCGGTGGATCCGGGACGGCAGCGTCCGTGACGAAGAGCAGACGCGCGAGGGGATCCAGGCGTGGGAGCGCGAGTGGGAGTCGGAGGGCTTCGGCCTGTTCGCGGTGGAGATCCGGTCCACTGGCGAGCTCGCCGGATTCACGGGTCTTTCGGTGCCGCACTTCTTGCCGGAGATACTGCCGGCCGTTGAGGTCGGTTGGCGGCTGGGACGTTCTCACTGGGGCGCTGGTCTGGCAACCGAGGCCGCCGCGGCCGCCGTACGGTTCGGGTTCGAGCAGCGAGGCCTGGAGCGGATCGTGAGCATCGCGCAGGTGGGCAACGACGCCTCCGAACGGATCATGATCAAGCTGGGGATGCAGCCGGTCCGGGAGACGGTCAATCCCACCAGTGGTCGGCGAGTACGGGTGTATGAGCTGTCGTCGGATCAGTACGTGCCGAGCACTCGGTGATGGCGGCGCCACGGCTCGCTCGATGTCTCGAAATGATTGGTGCACACTCGACCTGCACGCCCAGAGTGTCCTAGACCGTGTCGCCAGTCGCGCAGGCGCCACCGCCAGGCGGCGCCTGTTGAACTCACTTTCACTCGCGCGACCTAGGAGGACTCCCAGCCGCGCCCAGATTCGGCTCTGTGCGCCCCTGCGCATTCCTTCTATAGGCACTTGTATGCACGTCATTCACAACAGGCATGGGTCAGGCGGGCTGTGACAACAGTCCTTGCTGCGGCGCCAGGCGGCCCTCGGCAGGGCGGGTTCTCTTCATGCCTGCCTCACTCTTGAACTGGGCCTCGCCGGTTGAACTCATGCTGGCGTGTCATCGAGGTTGCCCTCGTCTCCAAGCTCCGCCCAGCCCACCGCTGCCCGCGACCTCGAAGACCGCAGCAACCAGAGCACTCTCTTTGTCTTTCCTCTTTTACAGTTCAGCCGCGAGCCGGGTGCCTTGTTCGATGGCTCGTTTGGCGTCCAGTTCGGCGGCTACGTCGGCGCCGCCGATGACGTGGACGGATTGGCCTCGGGTGCGCAGGTCGGTCGCGAGGTCGTTGACGGACTCCTGGCCTGCGCAGAGGACCACCGTGTCGACGGCCAGCGTGCGCGGGTTCTCGCGCTTGGGGCCGAAGGTGATGTGCAGGCCCTCGTCGTCGATGCGTTCGTAGTTGACCGCGCGGAGTTGGGTGACCTGCTTGTTCTTCAGCGCCGCGCGGTGGACCCAGCCGGTGGTCTTGCCGAGGCCGGCGCCGATCTTGCCGGGTTTGCGTTGCAGGAGGTAGACCTCGCGGTCGGCGGGTTCGGGGTGGGGTTCGACGAGGCCGGCGCGGTCGACGACCGGGTCGCCTACACCCCACTCGGCCTTCCACGCGGGGAGGTCGAGGGTGGGCGACGCGCCGGTGGTGAGGTACTCCGACACGTCCACCCCGATCCCGCCCGCGCCGATGACCGCGACGGAGCGGCCGGCCGGGCGTTCGCCGCGGACCAGTTCGGCGTACGTGAGGACCTTGGGGTGGTCGATGCCGGGGATGGACGGGATGCGCGGTACGACGCCGGTGGCGACGATCACCTCGTCGAAGCCGGTCAGGTCGTCGGCGGTGGCGCGGCGGCCGAGGTGGAGCTTGACGCCGGTCAGGTCGAGCCGGCGGCGGTAGTAGCGGATCGTCTCGGCGAACTCCTCCTTGCCGGGGATCCGGCGCGCGATGCCGAACTGTCCGCCGATCTCGTCGGCGGCTTCGAAGAGTTCCACGAAATGCCCGCGTTCCGCGGCAGTCACCGCCGCCGACAGTCCGGCCGGTCCGGCGCCGACCACCGCGACTTTCTTCGTACGACGGGTCGGCAGCAGCACCAGTTCGGTTTCGCGGGCGGCGCGCGGGTTGACCAGGCAGCTGGCCAGCCGCTTGGCGAACACGTGATCCAGGCAGGCTTGGTTGCACGCGATGCAGACGTTGATCTCGTCGGCGCGCGCATCGGTTGCCTTGAGCACCCATTCCGGATCGGCCAGGAACGGCCGGGCCAGGCTGACCAGGTCGGCGTCGCCGCGGGCCAGCACCTCCTCGGCGACCTGCGGCAGGTTGATCCGGTTGGAGGTGACCACCGGAATTCCGACGTGCGGCCGGAACGCAGCAGTGACCGACGTGAACGCCGCCCGCGGCACCGACGTCACGATCGTCGGCACGCGCGCCTCGTGCCAACCGATCCCGGTGTTGATGATCGACGCCCCGGCCGCCTCGATCTCCTGGCCCAGCGCAACCACCTCCGACCAGGTCTGCCCGCCCTCGACCAGGTCCACCATCGACAGCCGGTAGATGATCAGGAACGACGGCCCGACCCGCTCCCGGGTCCGGCGGACGATCTCGACCGCCAGCCGCCGCCGGTTCTCCGCCGTACCGCCCCAGCGGTCGGTCCGCCGATTGGTGCGCTCGGCAAGGAACTGGTTGATGAAGTAGCCCTCGGACCCCATGATCTCGACGCCGTCGTAGCCGGCTTCCTGGGCCAGCGCGGCGCACTCGACGTACGCGTCGATCTGGCGCCGGACACCGCGATCCGACAAGGCACGCGGGCGAAACGGGTTGATCGGCGCCTTCAGCGCGGACGCCGAGACGCTGAACGGATGGTACGAGTACCGTCCCGCATGCAGGATCTGCAGCGCGATCCGGCCACCCTCGGCGTGCACGGCATCGGTCACGATCCGGTGCCGCGCGGCCTGCCGGCGGGTCGACAGCCGGGAGCCGAACGGCGTCAGCCAGCCGGTCCGGTTCGGGGCGTAGCCGCCGGTGACGATCAGGCCGACCCCACCGCGGGCGCGCTCGGCGAAGTACGCCGCCAGCTTCGGAAGGTCGCGCACACGATCCTCGAGGCCGGTGTGCATCGAGCCCATGATCACCCGGTTCGGCAGCGTGACGTGGCCGAGGTCGAGCGGGGACAGCAGGGTCGGGTAGTCGTTCATCGGGCGCCTTCCGGTCGCAGGGCCTGGACGACCTCGTCGCACCACGCGGTGAACGACTGCTCGGCGCGGATGCCGCCGCGGAGCACGAGGTACTGGTGCAGTTCGCGGCCGGACAGCTTGCCCGGCTTCGGGAAGTCGCGCTGCTCGATCGCCTGGTACGCCGCCAGTCGCGCCGCGTGCTCGTCACGGTGCCGCTCGATCTCCCGCAGGACGGCGGCTTCGTCGCCGAGCGACGCGCCGCGCAGCTTCACTCCCAGCTCGTCGCGCAGGGTGGTCGGTTCGATCGGCTCGGCCAGCCAGCGGGTGAGTTCGGCCCGGCCCGTGTCGGCGACCTGGTAGACCTTCTTGTCCGGCCGGCCTTCCTGGGCGATGTCGGTGTGGGTGACCCAGCCGGCCTCTTCCATCCGCCGCAGCACGCGGTAGATCTGCTGGTGCGTCGCCGCCCAGAAGAACCCGATCGACCGGTCGAACCGCCGGGCCAGCTCGTACCCGGATCCCTCCCGCTCGCTGAGCGAGACCAGCAACGCGTGCTCGAGCGCCACCGTGAACCACCTCCTGGTGCCGCCAGCCTAGCTATGCAACGGGTTGCACTGCACCTGAGTGCAGCCCAGATCACAGCGCGGCCTTCCGCCGTACGGGAGAATGGTTGCAGGAGCCGACTATCTCCCTGCCGGAGGAAAACGATGGACCACGCCCACCCGACCCGGACCACCCTGCCGGGGATCGGCACGCGCTACGACCTGACCACCGAGGGTGGCAAGCACGTCTCGATCGTGGTGCACGAGGACGGGCGGCGGTTCCTGGGCTTTCACGATCCCGACGACGACGACAACTGCACGAACTCGGTCCCGCTCGATCCGTCCGAGGCGGCCGCACTGGCCCAGCTGCTGATCCCGACGCCGATCGACCCGCTGCGCAACGACCTGGAGATCGACCTGGTCACCGAGCAGATCCCGATCACCGGCCGGTCGCCGTACTCGGGCCGGACGCTGGGCGACACCCAGGCCCGGAGCCGGACCGGGGCGTCGATCGTGGCCGTGCTGCGGCGAACCGGCGCGACGCCGTCGCCGACGCCGGACTTCCGGTTCACCGTCGGCGACACGCTCGTCGTGGTCGGGACCCGCGAGGGCGTGGACGCCGTTGCCGACCTGATCTCGGGAGGCTGATGTGCACGACATGACGATGCTGCTGATCGAGCTCGGCGCGGTCATCCTGGCGCTCGGCATCCTCGGCCGGATCGCCGGCCGGTTCGGCTTCTCACCCATCCCGCTGTACCTGCTGGCCGGGCTCGCGTTCGGGCACGGCGGGTTGCTGCCGCTGGACGCGAGCGAGGAGTTCGTTGCCACCGGCGCCGAGATCGGCGTGATCCTGCTGCTGTTACTGCTCGGGCTGGAGTACACCGCCTCCGACCTGGTGACCACGCTGAAGACGCAGTACCTGTCGGGTGTCGTCGATTTCGTTCTGAACGCGTTGCCGGGCGCGGCCGTCGCGCTGATGCTCGGCTGGGGCCCGGTCGCGGCCGTCGCGCTGGCCGGAGTCACCTGGATCTCGTCGTCCGGCGTGATCGCGAAGGTGGTCGGCGATCTGGGCCGGCTGGGCAACCGGGAGACACCGGTGATCCTCGGGATCCTGGTGCTCGAGGACCTCTCGATGGCGGTCTACCTGCCGATCCTGACCGCTTTGCTGGCCGGCGTCGGGCTGGCCGGTGGAAGCATCACGCTGCTGATCTCGCTGGGCACGGTCAGCATCGTTCTGTTCGTCGCTTTGCGGTACGGACGATTGATCAGCCGGGCGGTCTCGTCGGACAACCCGGAGATGCTGCTGCTCGTCGTCCTCGGGCTGACGCTGCTGGTCGCGGGCATCGCGGCGAAGCTGCAGGTGTCGGCCGCGGTCGGAGCGTTCCTGGTCGGGATCGCACTCTCGGGCGAAGTCGCGCACGGTGCGCGAAACCTGCTGAGCCCGTTGCGGGACCTGTTCGCGGCGGTGTTCTTCGTGTTCTTCGGGTTGAGCACCGACCCCCGGGACATCCCGCCGGTGCTCGGCGTCGCGCTGGGACTCGCGGTCGTCACCGGCCTGACGAAGATCCTCACCGGCTGGTACGCCGCCCGCCGCGCGGGCATCAAGACAGCCGGTCGCTGGCGGGCCGGCGGGACGCTGGTGGCGCGCGGCGAGTTCTCGATCGTGATCGCCGGTCTGGCGGTCGGCGTCGAACCCAGATTGGGGCCGTTGGCAACGGCGTACGTGCTGATCCTGGTCATGCTCGGCCCGGTCGCCGCCCGCTACACCGAGCCGGTCGCGCGCAAGCTGACGAGTCGCCGGAAGGCCGCACCGGTGCCCGCACCGGCCGGCGGCCCGGCCGAGGAGCGGCTGGACGACCCGGCCAACACCGGCAGCTGAACGTGCACCACTCACCAAGCCGCGGTCTCGGCTGCCGTTACGCCTGCGGCTTGGTGAGGTTCGGCGGTTGTGGGCAGGTTGGTGAGTGGTGGGCGTTCACCTCGGGTGGTTGGCGCGCTGGTTGACGGCAGCGAGCTCCACCGTCTGCTGGATCCGCCGGGCCCGGGTCTCGGGCCGCTTGGCGAGCGCGATCCACTCGAGGATCAGCCGCCTCGACGACGGGGGGAACGCCTGGAAGTGCTGGGCCGCCGCTGCGTTCCGGTCGAGCTCCTGCTGGAGATCGGCCGGGACGATCAGGTCCTGAGCCTCCGCAAGCACGTCCCACGTGCCCGACTTCTTCGCCTGCTCGACCACCTCGACGCCGGCCGGCGCCATCAGTCCCTCGGCGGTCAGCCGGGCCACCCGCTCCCGGTTCACCTTGCTCCAGGTGCTGCGCGGATTCCGCGGCGTGAAGCACTGGTACGTCGTGGTGTCGTCGCGCCGGATCGTCTTGCTGTCCACCCACCCGAAGCACAACGCGTGCTCGACCGCAGCGAGGTAGTCCACGCCCTCGCCGCCGCCCCGGCCGACCACCAGCCAGACCGACCGCTCGGTCCGCCCGTTGGCCTCGAGCCACGCGCGCCACTCCTGCACGGTCTCCAGCCGCACCGCCAGCTCGTCCGACATGTCCACCTTCGCCACCGCCGCCTTGCTGGTCATCTCGACCGTCCTCTCGTCGCCGTCTGATCCCACTCTGCCGCAGATAAGTGCTCACCCAATGAGCACTTTCTTCGCCGGAGGGGGAGCATGCTGAGCAGATGGACGACATCGAAGAGATCGACCAGTTCTCCGACGAGAGCCGCGCCGTGCTCCGGCACAGCACCGACGCGTTGATCGCCGGGCTGCGCGACCATGTCGCGACCCTGCTCGAACTGCGGGGCGGCAGTGCGGAGCAGGCCCGGCTGTTCGCCGCGAACGAGACGCTCGAAGGTCTCCTGCGCGACTGGGACGACGCCGTCTTCGACCACACCGGAACCACGGCCATGCCGCTGGACGACGACGAGGACGACGACTTGGCCGACCAGGACGAGCCCGACGACGTACCGGTCGAAGTCCTCTCGCTGGTGACCCGGGTCGACCTCGGGGTGAACGAGCCCGGCGAGTTGCTCGCGGCCGGCCGGGCGGCGCACCGGCGGCTGTGGCCGACGGAGACCGACGCCGATGCCGCCGTCGCGGTCGAGGACGTTCAGCAGGCCGTCTACGCGCTCCTGCACGAGGCGGGCGAGCCCTGGCTGGAACTGCCGGGCACGGAGTTCCTGGCGGCTGCGCGGGTGTACGTCGCGCCCGAGGAGTACGCGGCTCCGGAGGAGGACCGTACGCCCGAGTCGTTCAGCCGCCGGGTCGTCGTGCCGGAGGGGACAGTGCTGTTCAGCGAATCCTGGGCCTAGAACAAAGCGTCCCGGCGCTCGAGGTCGAGCAGCGCCTGCTTGCGCGGCAAGCCGCCGCCGTAGCCGGTGAGGCTGCCGGTGGAGCCGACGACGCGATGGCAGGGCACGATGATGCTGATCGGGTTCTTGCCGTTGGCCAGGCCGACGGCTCGGGAGGCGGACAGGGGCTTGCCGAGCGCCAGCGCCAGTTCGCCGTACGTCGTGGTGGTGCCGTACGGGATGTCCTGGAGCGCGGTCCAGACCTCCTGCTGAAACGGCGTGCCGATCGGGGCGAGCGGGACGTCGAAGGTGGTGCGTTCGCCGGCGAAGTACTCGGTGAGCTGGTGGACCACCTTCGGCAGGATCGTGTCGTCGCGCGGGCCGAAGGTCTCGACGGCCGGCTGGTGCCGGTGCTGTTCCATGTAGAGGCCGACGAGTTCGTCGCGGTCCGAGCCGACCAGCGTGAGGTCACCGATCGGGCTGCTGATCACTGCGTACGGCATGTCAGGGGCGGGCGATGCGGTAGAGGACGTGCCGCTGCAACCGATGACCGGCCGGCACGCGCGGGTGGTCGAAGTCGTCGGATACGTCGTGCGTCATGCCGATGCGCTGCATGACGCGCTGCGACGGCAGGTTCGTGGTCGCCGTGAACGAGACGATCTCGTCCAGGCCGGCCGGGCCGAACCCGTACGCGAGCGCGGCGCGGGCCGCCTCGGTGGCGTAGCCGTTGCCCCAAGCATCTTTCGAGAGGCGCCAGCCGACCTCGACCGCGGGCGTGAAGTGGGCCTCGAAGCTCGGCCGGGACAGGCCGGTGAAGCCGATGAAGCGGCCGGTGTCGCGGACCTCCAGCGCCCACAGGCCGAAACCCCACTCGGCCAGCTGGGCGCCGATACGGTCGACGAAGGCGTCGCTTTCCTCGCGGGTCATCATCGCCGGGAAGTGCTCCATCACCGCCGGATCGGAGTTCATCGCCGCGAACGGCTCCTTGTCGGCCTCGGTCCACTCGCGCAGCAGCAGTCGCTCGGTTCTCAGCTCGGTCATCTCACTCCGTCGGGATCGTGTTGATCGCGTGGTCGCCGGTGGCCCACAGGTACTGCACGGCGTAGGCGCGCCAGGGCCGCCAGGCCCGGGCGTGCTCGAGCAGCGGTTTAGGTGCCTCGGGCAACCCGAGGTCGCGGGCGGCGTACCGGATGCCCAGATCGCTGGCCACGAAGGCGTCCGGGTCGCCGAGCGCGCGCATCGCGATCGACTCCACCGTCCACGGGCCGATACCGGGCAGCGCGGCGAGCTGGTCGCGGGCGCGGTCCCAGTCGCTGCCGGCGCCGAGGTCGATCTCGCCGGCGGCGAGCGTCGCGATCAACGTGGTCAGCGTCGTCCGCCGGGACTTCGGGAAGGCCAGCGTCTCCGGGTCGAGCTCGGCCAGCGCGTCCATCCGCGGGAACAGATGCGTCAGGCCGCCGGCCGGGTCCTCGATCGGTTCGCCGTACGCCTGGACGAGCCGGCTCGCGTGGGTCCGCGCGGCGGCCGTCGAGACCTGCTGACCGAGCACCGCCCGGACGGCGAACTCGGCGCCGTCGACCGTCCGCGGTACGCGCCGGCCGGGCGCCTTGGCGATCAGCGGCGCGAGGATCGGATCCTCGGCGAGCAGCTCGTCGACGGCGATCGGGTCGGCGTCCAGGTCGAGCATGCGGCGGCAGCGGCTGATTGCGATCGCGAGGTCGCGCTGGTCGGTCAGCGACAGCTGGCAGGCGATGTGGTCGGGCATCGGCCGGAGCGCGACGACGCCGTGACCGTGCGGAAGACGCAGGGTGCGGCGGTAGGCGCCGTCACGCCACTCCTCGACGCCGGGGACGCCGGTCGCGATCAGGTGGCCGAAGAGATTGTCGGGGGTGAGCGGTGCACGGAACGGGAGTCTCAGGAAGATCGTCCCGGGGGCGGTGGGGTGCGAGCCGCGTTTCGCCCGGCTGCGAAGCTCGGTTGGTGAGAGGGCGAAGACCTCCTGCACGGTCTCGTTGAACGTGCGCACGCTGGCGAAGCCGGAGGCGAACGCGACGTCGGCCATCTGCAGGTCGCTGGTCTCGATCAGCATCCGCGCGGTCTGGGCTCGCTGCGCCCGGGCCAGGGCGAGCGGTCCGGCGCCGAGCTCGGCCTGGAGCTGCCGCTGTACCTGGCGAACGCTGTAGCCGAGCTGGGTCGCGAGGCCCGGTACGCCGTCGCGGTCGACCACGCCGTCGCTGATCAGGCGCATCGCGCGGGCGACCAGGTCGGCCCGGTCGTTCCACTCCGGGGAGCCCGGGCTGGCGTCCGGCCGGCAGCGCTTGCAGGCCCGGAACCCGGCCTGCTGGGCCGCGGCCGCGCTCGGGTAGAACCGCATGTTCTCGACCTTCGGCGGCACCACCGGACAGCTCGGCCGGCAGTAGATCTTGGTCGTCAGCACGGCAGTGAAGAACCACCCGTCGAACCGCGCGTCCTTGGACTGGACGGCCCGCACACACCGCTCGACACATTCGTACATGAACCCCAGCATCGTCGTCGGCGCGGACAGTTGCCAGCGGTTTTGCGCCATCAAGGTTCGGCGGAAAAACGACGTCAGGAGCCGGTGCCGCTTTCTCGCCAGCGTGCGGCCGTGATCACGAGTGGACTGGAGGCCGAACCGATCAACGGAAGAAGGCTGGACGACGATGAACGACCTTGCAGGCAAGCTCGCGCTGGTGACCGGCGGCAGCCGCGGCATCGGTGCCGCGACAGCTCTGGCGCTGGCGACGGCCGGGGCGGATGTGGCGATCACCTACCGGGAGGCCGGCGACGACGCGGCGTCCGTGGTGAAGCGGATCGAGGCGGAGGGGCGGCGCGGTTTCGCGTTCCAGGCGGATACCTCGGACGCGACGGCGATCGAGGACGCGGTCGCGCAGGCGGTCGGCGTACTGGGTGGGCTGGACGTCTTCGTCAACAACGCCGGCGTGGGGACCAGCGCGATGATCACCGACGTCGACCTGGCGGAGATCGACCGGGTGATCGCGATCAACGTGCGCGGCGCATACGTCGCGGCGCGGGCGGCGGCGACGCGGCTGTCCGACGGCGGCCGGCTGATCCACCTCGGCAGCACCATTGCCAACCGCAACGCCGGTCCCGGGATGACCCTGTACGCGTTGACGAAGTCCGCGCTGGTCGGCATGAGCAAGGGCCTGGCTCGCGACCTCGGGGCTCGCCGGATCACGTCGAACGTCGTACAGCCCGGTCCGACGGACACGGCGATGAACCCCGCCGACGGTCCGTACGCCGCGGGGCAGCTCGCGCAGTTGGCTCTGGACCGCTTCGGAACTCCCGAGGAGGTGGCCGCGGCCGTCGTGTACCTCGCCGGTCCGGCCGCGGGATACGTCACCGGCACCGAGCTGACCATCGACGGCGGCCACGCCGCCTGACTCGTCACGGGCCCGGGGAGACCGCATCCCCCGGGCCCGTGCGATATCACTGCGTGGCGGGAGCCATTCATCGCCGTCTGCCACTCCGGGGTGATCCGGGCCTTGACCGGCCACTTCAGTACCGAACCTTGTGGGGTCTGGGTGCTGCCCCTCCACGGGACTACGTTCGCGGGATGAAGTTCTCGGTGACGTTCGGGGCGGTCGGCGAAGGGCGGGATCCGCGCGGACTGGCGGAATTCGCTCGGATCGCCGAGGCGAGCGGGTGGGACGCGGTCTTTCTCGAGGACTATCTCGTCTATCAGGGCGACGACTCGGTGCCGACGTACGATCCGTGGGTTTGCCTGGCGGCGATGGCGTGTGCGACCAGCCGGATCCGGCTCGGTACGACGGTGACGCCGCTGCCCCGGCGGCATCCGTGGAAGGTGGCCGCCGAAGCGGTCGCGCTGGATCACCTGTCGGGTGGGCGGATGATGCTCGGGGTGGGGATCGGGGATCCGTCCGATCCCTTTCTGCCGCAGGCCTCCCCGCGCGTCCTGGCCGAGATGCTCGACGAGGGCCTCGAGGTGATCGACGCGCTGTGGTCCGGCGAACCCGTCCACCATCACGGCAAGCACTACCAGCTGGACGGCGTCCGGCTGAGCGCGCGTCCCGTGCAGCGCCCGCGCATCCCGGTGTGGATCGGCGGCAACCTGCTGATCCCCGCCGTACGCCGAAGGATCCTGCGGTGGGACGGATCGTGCGCCTACAAGGGCCCGACCACGGCGTCGTTGCCGATCCTGCCCGAGGACGTCCGAAGCCTTCGGTCCGAGCGCGGCGACGACTTCGCCATCAAGGTCAGCGGCGGCGACCCCGCCGCCTTCGCAGCAGCCGGCGCGACGTGGTGGGGCCGCTGGATCGCACCCGGCCCCACCACCGAAGCAGAACGCATCCTGCGAGCCGGCCCACCCACCCTCAGCTGACGGGCCGGCGCGCATCACGCGGTCTTGTGGCGGGCGCCGCCCTCGAGGTGGATCGTCTCGCCGGAGACGAAGCCCGCGCGCAGCAGCCACATCACCGTGTCGACGACGTCGTCCGGTTCGCCGTACCGTCCGACCAGCGTTCCAGCGGCACTCTTGCTCAGCAGGCCGGCCTTGCCGTCGCCCAGCCGGTCCCAGGCACCCGAGTCGACGACCCCGGGCGAGATGGCGTTGACCCGCACCGGGGCGAGGTCCGCCGCGAGGTGGCGAGCGAGGTACTCGACCGCACCGTTGGTCACCCCCTTGACCAGCGAGCCCGGTCCGGGCCGCCACCCGACGACTCCGGAGAACAGCACGATCGACCCGTTCGGCCGCAGCACCGGCGCGAAATGCTTGGCGACCAGCATCGGTCCCATCACCTTCGCCGTGAACGCTGCGATCAACTTGTCGTGATCCAGTGCGACGGCCCGTACGTCGTGCGGCGCCGAACCCGTCGTCACGAGGTGGTCGATCCCGCCCGCGAGCCCTGCGGCCGCGGCGGCGATCGTGGTCTCGTCCTGCAGATCGATCCGTACCGCCGTCGCGTCGAGCTCGGCCGCCAGCGCCTCGGCGGCCGCCAGATCACGGGCGCCGATCACCACCTCGTACCCGTCCTTCGCCGCGCGCCGCGCGACCTCCGCTCCCAGCGCCCGCGCGCCGCCGATGACCAGGATCCGTTCCACTGCGTCACTCCCTCTCGTAGACTCGGACTCACGGTATGGATTTGATACCGGTATCTACAACGGAACTGGGAGCAGCCATGGGCAAGGCGTACAACGTGATGGCGGCGACCTGTCCGAGCCGCACGGTGCTGCACCGCATCGGCGCCCGGTGGACCGTGTTCGTCGTCAACGCCCTCGCTGACGGTCCTCGCCGGTTCACCGATCTCAAGGCCCACATCCAGGGCATCACCCCGAAGGTCTTGACCGAGACGCTTCGCTCCCTGGAAGTCGACGGCCTGGTGAGCCGGCACGAGTACGCCGAGAACCCGCCGCGGGTCGAATACGCCCTGACACCCCTGGGACGTTCGCTGCTCGTCCCGCTCCGCGCCGTACGGGCCTGGGCCGAACAGCACGTTCCGGACATCGAAGCCGCCCGGGCCCGGCACGAGGATCGGACGTCCGCCGAGCCGGCGTGAATGCGCCCTGAGCCGTTGACAGGGCAGCTTCCGTGGGGCGAGACTGCCGGTGCTTTTAACGTTCCAACCCGTGCCCGGTGAGGGGGTCGTGGTGGCTACGCTCAAGCAGGTCGCGGCACACGCGGACGTCTCGGTGCAGACCGTCTCGAACGCCCTGAACGCCCCGCACCGACTCCGGCCGGACACCTTGCAACGGGTGACCCGGTCGATCGAGTTGCTCAACTACCGACCCAATCGTAACGCCCGGAGTCTTCGTACCAGCGCGGTCGAACTGATCGGGTACTGCGTGCCGAGCTGGCAAGGTGGGCAGGCCCATCTGGTGATGGACCAGTTCCTGCACGCGTTGTGCGCGGCGGCCGAGTCGACCGGGCGGCACATCTTGTTGTTCACGGCACCGGCCGGCGCCGACGGCATGTCGGTGTACGACGACCTGCACGCGCGGCGGCTGGTGGACGGGTTCGTGCTGTCGCAGACCGAGACGCACGATCCGCGGCACGGATGGCTGAAGGACAAGCGGATCCCGTTCGTCTCCTTCGGGCGGGTCTGGAAGGAAACCACCCAGCCCGGCCCGTACGTCGACGTCGACGGTGCGGCCGGATGCGCGACCGCGACACGGCACCTGTACGACGCCGGTCGGCGGCGGATCGGCTTCCTCGGCTGGCCGCGGACGTCGGGACTGGCCGAAGACCGGCTGGCGGGGTGGCGCGACACCTGCCAGGAGCTCGGGCTGCCGACCGACGGGCTCGCGGTGCACTGCGCCGAGGACACCTTCGACGAGGGCGCGCGCGGCGCGGCGTCGTTGCTGGACGCAACCGAACCGGTCGACGCGATCGTTGCCTTGAGCGACATACTGGCGCTGGGGGCGTTGCGCGAACTCACTCGGCGCGGGCTGTCCGCCGGGTCCGATGTCGCGCTCACCGGCTTCGACGATTCGCCGCTCGCGTCGGTCGTCTCCCCCGCGCTCACCACGCTGCGGCAGCCGATCGACCTGATCGCCCACGAGCTGATCAACATCCTCACCGGCCCGGCCGGCGACGAGCCGACCGAACGCCTGCTGAAACCCGAACTGATCGTCAGGGGCAGCTCGGCCCCCGGCTGATGACGCGGTACGCGCGAGTGCCGCGAGAAGGAGGAATCTTGTCATGACACCCCGCCCGACCACCTCCGGACCACCCGGCCCCCGCCGCTCCCGCACGGCGGGCGCCGGACTGCTGCACGATCGAACGTCCCGCACCGCTGGCGTCGGGCTGCTCGCGGCCGCGACGCTGCTCGCGGGTGTAGCCGCGCAGGCCAACGCCGTCCCGACAGACGCCGCGAGTGGCGGACGAGGCAGCGCGCAGAGCGCGCATCCCGGCGGACCTGGTGCCCGGCCCGGCGCAACGCGCGAACTCTCCGAGAGCACCCGGCTCTCCGATCGACGCTCCCTGGTGGTCGGCGATCGGGCCTACGCGATGGGCGATGAGACCGGCCTCTACCCCGCGACCGGCTGGCACACTCGCGGTGAGATGGGTGGGATCTGGTCCCAGCCGATCAAGTTGCTGGACGGGATGTGGTTCGGGGTCGACGGCGCCTGGCTGGGCAGGCAGGTCGCGGCGACGAAATACACCAGCGGCTACGGCTACCAGCGCATCGACTACGCCAACGGCGTGCAGCGGACGGACTTCGTACCGGACGGCCTCAGGGCGACGGTCGTCGGGCTGACCTTCAAACCCCAGCAGAACAAAACAGTCCGGCTCGATCTCGATGCGCACTCGGAGCTGATGCCGGCCTACCCGTGGGGTGGCACGACCCCGAACGCCGGTCAGGCCAACCTCCCGGACAGCGGATCGTACGCCGGCGGAGTGCTGCGCTTCCGCGACCGCGGCACCTCTCCCATCCCCAACGCCGAGCCGCACGACTACACCGCCGTGGTCGGATCGGCGCTCCGCCCGACCGGGCACGCCCTTGGCGCCAACCATCGCGGCCCGCAGGACCCGGCCGTGATCTGCCCCGCCGACGGTACGCCGCCCGCGCGGTGTGACGACTCGGCGTTCGGCAAGGGGACCGGTGGGCGACTGAGCTACCGCGTCGACCTGAAGGCCGGGAAGACCACGACGCTGTGGTTCGCCGTGGCCGGCTCCGACGACAGCAGCACAGCCGCCACCCGCGAATTCCGTCGTGCGATCAGCAATCCGGAAAGGTTGCTCAAAGCAAAGATCAGGGCCAGGGCGGGCCTGGCCGGACAGTCCGTCGTCGACCTGCCCGGCGACCGCCTGCTCCAGCAGAGTGTCGAGTGGAGCAAGCAGAACCTCGCCGACTCCGTCCAGGAGTCGCGCGACCTGGAGATCCGGGACGTCAACGAGGGCAAGTCCTACCCCGCCCCGGCAGGAACCGTCGACCGCGCCCGCTGGTTCGGCGCCGGCTTCCCCGACTATCCCTGGCTGTTCGCCACCGACGGCGAGTACACCGCGTACGCCGCGGTCGCGGCCGGTCAGTTCGACACGGCCAAGCAACACCTGAAGTCCCTGCAGGAGATCAGCGACATCCTCAACCACCGCAGCGGCAAGGTCGCGCACGAGGTGATGCCGACCGGCGACGTCTACTTCGGTTCCAACCAGAGCGCGGGCAACACCGACGAAACGGTCAAGTTCCCGAGCATCGTCGCACTGCTGTGGCGGTGGACCGGCGACGACCGGTTCCGCGACCAGCTGTACGACTTCAGCGTGCGCAACCTGCGCTACGTCTACCGCGAGCTGGACCAGGACAACGACGGCTGGCTCGAAGGACTGGCCAACGTCGAACGCAGCGGCATGGGCGCGGAGAAGCTGGACAGCACGGTCTACCTGGCGCGTGGCCTGCGCGACCTCGCCGACCTGGCCGCCTCCAAACGCGACCGGCTGACCCAGCAGTGGGCGACCGCGAAGGCCGAAGACCTGGAGAAGCGGTTCGAGGCCCAGTGGTGGGTACCGCAGGCCTTCGGGTACGCCGACTCGATCGACGACCCGGCGGATCCGGCGAACGACAACAAGCCGATCTTCCAGCGGCACTGGACCGGCGTCACGCCGATGGAGGCGATGCTCACCAGGCCCGGCCGGCCGGACCGCCCACTGGCCTCGCCGGAGCACGCGAAGATCGCCCTCGACCAACGTGAAAAGGCTTGCTACACAGGCGATTTCGGCCTGTTCCACACCGGCACCGGCCCGACCGCGGACCCGGCCGGCAACCCCGGACCGTCCTGCGACAGCGTCGTGTCGGCGGTGAAGAGCGAGCGCGCGATCTTCTCGCTCAACACCTCGATCATGGCAGTTGCTGAAGGCAACTTCGGCCGACTGGGCCGGAACCAGCAGCAGGTCTACACCACCGGCAACGCCCGGATCCAGCTCGACCCCGAGGTCTGGGAGACCCCCGGCGCGATGCCGGAGATCGCCCCGTCACCGGACTCCCCCGCGAACATCGACCGGCCGTTCACCGACCGCTCGATGTCGCTCCAGGCGTGGGGCACGTACGGCGTGCTGTGGCCGGTCGTGCACCAGCAGCTCGGCGTCGACCCCGACCTGGGCCGGGACCGGCTCGCCGTTGTCCCGCAGCTTCCCGGTGGACAGCAGAAGGTGGCCGGAAGCAACATCCGGATCGGCCGGGGATCGGTTGACGTGTCCGCACGCCTTGCAGGCAAGGAGTTACGGACCGACGTGAAGACCCGGGGCCTGCACGCGGACGTCACGGTCGGCGCGGTGCTGCCGACCGGCGCCAAGGTCGCCGGGGTCTGGCTGGACGGCCGCCGTACGGCGTACGAGCTGGTGACGACAAGTCGTGGCACCGAGGTCCGGGTGGCCGCCCGTGGTTCGTCGAGCAGCGTGATCATCACCCTGCGGTAGCAAGCGGACGTGAAGCTGGGCCCCTCAGAGTATGAGTCGGAGGGGCCCAGCAGAGCTGAAGGAAGGTGACGTCTCCAGCTTCCCGAAGCGGATCCGTGGAGTCCGGCAGACCCCGTCACCGGTCTACCTCGGTGGGGATCCCCACCGCAAGGGGCCTCGGTTTCCGTTCGACCCGCCGTACCGAATGGAACGGCGTGCCGCCCTTTCTACCGCCGCGGACCCGTGCCGCACAACCCTTTCCGGCGGGCGGTTGCTGCCATTTCACCAATGACCGCGTGTCGTCCACAGTGAGTGCCCGCCCGTCCACAGGAACCGTCGTGGTTATGCACACCCCCTGTGCATAACCGTCACTCTCAGCGGAAGAACCGGGCCGCCACCGCGAGGCAGCCGGCGATCGCGACGACGAGCGCGATCAGGCTGACGGTGCCGGGCCACTGACCCGACCAGGCGTCCTGCATGCTGGTCATGCCCGCGCCCATCGGGGTGACGTCGCGCAGCCAGCGGATCGACTCCGGCATCACGTCGCCCGGCGTCCAGACGCCGGCGAAGAACATGCTCGGGAAGAGCAGGATGTTGCCGACCACGCTGGCCGCCTTGGCGGTGGAGACCAGTGCGGCGATCAACAGTCCGATGCTCAACAGAGCGATCGAGTACAGCGCCGCTGCGACGACGAAGGGCAGCGGCGCGCTGGGCAGCGCGGCGTCGAAGAACAGCGCCCCGGCACCGAGGATCACACCGATCACCAGCGCGGCGGCAACGAGGTGCAGCAGGAGCTGGGCGACCAGCAGTTTGACCGGCTTGACCGGCGTGGTCGACAGCCGCCGCAGCACGCCCTTCTCCCGGTAGCCGGCCAGGATCATCGGCAGCGTCGCCATGCCGAGCAGCGCGATGCCGATGCCGATCGCCATCGTGGGCAGGAAGCTCGGCGGGATGCCGTCGTCCGGATTCGGGTTGTCGCCACCGATCAGCGAGAAGATGGTCAGCAGCCCGAGCGGCAGCACGAAGACGAAGAACAGTCCGGTCCAGTCCCGGACGAACAGCTTGCTCTCGATCCGGGTCAGGCTCAGCGTCTGGCTCATCAGTTCGCTCCTTCGAAGTTCCGGCCCGCGAGCAGCAGGAAGGCGTCGTCCAGGGTGGTCTGTTCGGTGTGCAGGTCGATCGGCGTCAGGCCGTGCGCGGCCAGCGTGGTGACGACGGCGACCAGGACGTCATCGTTGCCGGTGACAACGAATCGGCCGTTGTCGGTGCTGACCGTGCTGACCGCCGCCAGCGAGGTCAGCACGGTCTCGTCGGCCAGCGCCCCGGACAGCCGGAAGGTGATCCGCTGCTCGGACCGGGCCGCATCGACCAGGCCGGCCGGGGTGTCCAGCGCGACCACGCGACCGCCGTCGATGATCGCGATCCGGTCGCAGAGGTTCTCGGCCTCCTCCATGAAGTGGGTGACCAGGATGATCGTCACGCCGGTGTCGCGGATCGTGCGGACCAGCTCCCAGGTGTCGCGCCGGGCCTGCGGGTCCAGGCCGGTGGTGAGCTCGTCGAGAATCGCGATCCTCGGGTTGCCGACCAGCGCCAGCGCGATCGAGAGCCGCTGCTTCTGCCCGCCGGACAGCTTGGCGAACGGCGTGTCCTGCACCTTGGTCAGGCCGAGCAGCTCCAGCAGCTCGGCCGGATCGCGCGGCTCCGGGTAGAACGACGCGTACAGCTGGAGCGCTTCCCGGGCCTTGATCTTGTCCGGCAGTTCACTGGCCTGCAGCTGCACCCCGATCAGCGCGGTGATCTCGCCGCGGTGGGTGTGCGGGTCCAGGCCGGCCACGCGCACCGTGCCGCTGTCGGGAGTGCGCAACCCGGCGATCGACTCGACCGTGGTGGTCTTGCCGGCGCCGTTCGGGCCGAGGACGCCGAAGATCTCGCCGGAGCGGACGGACAGCGACACGTCGTCGACGGCGACCGTCGCGCCGTAGGTCTTGCGGAGGTTGCGGACGACGACCAAGTCCTCCGCGGCGGTGTTTTCGGGCATGGCGAAGCCTTCCTCGGTGCAGGTGAAGGTGAAGAACGAAGGGGTGGAGGGATCAGCCCTTGGTCGGCCGGACGCCGAACGAGCGGATCATCAGGTAGCCGGAGTACAGGCCCAGAACGCTGACCGCCAGCACTCCGGGGACCGCGACGGCCAGTGCCGGGCGGTGGTAGCCGGTGTTCGCGATCGCCTCGGCGAGCCACTGCGCGACCAGCAGGAACTCCGCGGCGGCGGCCGGCAGCAACGTCACCGGCAGCAGCAGGAGCCCTTTCCAGACACCGAACCGCATGAAGGCGAGGCCGGTCAGCCAGCCGGCAACCTCGTGCGACATGACCAGCAGGAAGAACTCGGCGAAGATCAGCCCGACCTGCGACGTGCTGGTGAACAGATGCGGATTGGCGAAGGCCTGCGTCCAGCCCTGCCAGGCGTAGATGACGTGCTCGATCTGGTAGACCAGCACCCACAGCAGCGCCGTACCGGCCGCGGCGGCGACCAGGAAGACGCTCGCCGCCACCGAGAACATCCGCCGGGTGATGCCGAGCGAGATCATCGACGTGAAGAACGCCGGGCCGATCGTGATGCCGACCGCCAGTGAGAAGTACTTCGGCGACTGTGTGCCGTAGTCCCAGATCGAGTGGTTGTCGCCGTCGCTGGCGAACTGGATGACCACGCCGGCCACCAGGAACCCCAGCACCATGATCACCCAGTAGCCGCCGAGCATCGGCGTCATCCCGATCCGCATCGCCCGCAGTACCCGGCGCAGGCGCTGTCCGGAGGTGACCCCGTTCGGCAGGGTCGCGGCGGGGCTGGTGGTGGTCATCGCCTTGCCTCCTTCGACGGAACCGGTGCGGTCAGGTGGACGAACAGGTCCTGCAGGCCGACCTGGCCGACTTCCAGTCCGGCAGAGCGAGCCTTGGCCAGCAGGGCCTCGTCGAGGTCACCGAGCACAGTGACCGACTTGGTCCCACCCAGCCGCTGTTCAGCCAGTACGGCGAGGCCGGCGGTCAGCTCGTCGACCACCGCCGCCGGGCCGACCAGCGATGCTCCACGGCCGCGCAGCGTGTCGACCGGCGCCTGGGTGACGAGCCGGCCGCGATCGAGGATCACGACCTCCTCGAGCAGCGCGCTGACCTCGCTGACCAGATGGGTGGACAGCAGGATCGTCCGCGGGACCTCGGCGTAGTCGGCCAGCAGAACGTCGTAGAACAGCTCCCGGGACGGCACGTCCATGCCGAGGTAGGTTTCGTCGAAGATGGTCAGCGGCGCCCGGCTGGCCAGGCCGAGCACGACGCCCAGCGCGGACCGCTTGCCGCGGGACAGCTTCTGCACCTTCTTGCCGATCGGCACCTCGAACTTGTCCAGCAGCTCACCGGCCAGGTCGTGGTCCCAGTACGGCCGCAGGCTCGCGGCGTACCCGAGGACGTGCTTGACCGGCACCTGGTCGTACAGGTCGCCCGACTCCCGGATCAGGCAGATCCGGCTGGTCACCACCGCGTCCTCGTACGGCGAACGCGGCGCGCCCAGGTCGCCGCCGCTGAGCAGCACCTGACCCTCGTCGGGCTTGCGGAACCCGGCCAGCAGCGCGGCCAGCGTGCTCTTGCCGGATCCGTTGCGGCCGAGCAGGCCGTGGATCTTGCCCGGCGCGAGCCGCAGGTCCAGCCCGTCCACGGCGGGGACTCCGCCGAACCGGACGGTGAGGTTCTCGGCCCGCACTTCCAGCGCGTTCACTGTTCCTCCTTCTGGATGTACCGGACCACCTCGGACAACGGGACGCCGACCGCACGCGCCTCGGCGATCATCGGGTCGACCACGTCGGCGAAAAACGCGTCCCGGCGGCCGCCGCGCAGCAACTCGCGGGCGTTCGGGCTGACGAACATCCCGATCCCGCGCTTTTTGTAGAGCACGCCCTCGTCGACCAGCTGGGCGAAGCCCTTGGCCGCGGTCGCCGGATTGATCCGGTAGAACGCGGCGTACTGGTTCGTCGACATGACCTGCTCGTCCTCGGCGAGGGCACCCGTGACGATGTCGTTCTTGATCTGGTCCGCGATCTGGAGATAGATGGGACTGCGATCGTCGAACATCGTGGTCCCTCTCTCGTCTCGGCCTGACCGGTCGTCAGGGTACCGGTGAACCCTCTGAGGTTCTTAGGTTCGTTACTTGACCAATGAACCGTAGCACCAACGAACCCCCTGGCGTCAACTGCCGAGCCTCAAGCGCCGCCGGAGTGCGCCGCGTTCTGCGCCTGGATCGCCTTGCGCAGCGCCGGAACGACCGGCCCGATCCGGACCGCCAGCTGGGCGAGCCGCTCCTTGTGCTGCTTGCGCTGCTCCTTGGACAGCACCGGCTTGAGCTCCCCGGTCGCCGCCAGGACGACGAGGGCGGCGTCGCGCAGGTCGACCCGGGTGACGAGCCGGGCGGGGCGAAGGGTGTCGGTGGCCGCCTGCAGCAGTTGACGGCGTACGAGCGGCTGGCGGAGGGTGATCCGCTCGGCCGGGAGAATGCCGAACCTTCGGTAGGACTCGACCTTGATCAGGTGATTGCGCTCGAGTTCGTCGCGGACCCGCGGGACGGCGTGGCGGGCACGGCGTTCGATCCAGCGCTTCCAGCGCTTGCGGCCGCCGGCCTGGATCTCGGCGAGCAGGTGCTCGGCGATCGGCGAGCCGGCGGGGCCGGCGACGGCGACGGCGACGACCCGGCCGTCCTCGTCGGTCAGCAGACCGGCCAGGTGGAGGTCGGTCAGTGCCGCCGCGTTGAGCAACAGACCGAGACGGGAACGATTGGCGACCTTGCCGGTAGATGGGTCGAAAGCCAGCAGATAAAGGCGTTCCGGGAGACCGGGCGGTACGACTCCCTTGCTAGAAGCAACAACTTGGCGAGGGCGATCGGGGCCGGCGCCGGGAGTGCCGGGGCGAGCGGCGCCGCGGCCCGGCGTACCGGGACGGCGGTCGAGGCGGGCGTTCATGTCTCCTCCTTGCGGGGGCGGCCGGGGCGGCGCATCTTGCCGACCTCACCAGGCAGCCGGCCGGCATCGGCGAGGGCGCGCCGGAGCAGGAACTCGATCTGTGCGTTGGTGCTGCGCAGCTCGTCGGAGGCCCAACGAGCCAGCGCGTCGTGCACCACGGGATCCAGCCGGAGCAGGATCTTCTTGCGTTCGGTGGGCATCGGCCCCGTGTCCTTACTGGTAGAGCGAGCCGGTGTTCACGACCGGCTGCGCGTCGCGGTCGCCGCACAGCACCACCAGCAGATTGCTGACCATGGTCGCCTTGCGCTCCTCGTCGAGGTCGACCACGTTGTTCTCCGACAGCCGGTCCAGCGCCAGCTCGACCATGCCGACCGCGCCCTCGACGATCCGCTGCCGGGCCGCGACGACGGCACCGGCCTGCTGGCGGCGCAGCATCGCCTGAGCGATCTCCGGCGCGTAGGCCAGATGGGTGATCCGCGACTCGATCACGTGCACGCCGGCGGCCTGTACCCGGACGCCGATCTCGGCCGACAACGTCTCGGTGATCTCGTCGGTGCTGTCCCGCAGCGACAGGCCACCTTCGTCGGTGTGCACGTCGTAGGGGTAGGAGTTGGCGATGTGCCGGACCGCGGTCTCGGTCTGGATCGCGACGAACTCCACGAAGTCGTCCACCTCGAACAACGCCTGCGCGGTGTCCTCGACCTGCCAGACCACCACCGCGGCGATCTCGATCGGGTTGCCGTCGGCATCGTTCACCTTGGCGACCGTGGTCTCGTGGTTGCGGATCCGGGTGGAGACCGGCTGGCGCACCGAGATCGGATTCACCCAGCGCAGCCCGTCGGTGCGGATCGTCCCGGCGTACCGGCCGAGGATCTGCAGCACGCGCGCCCGCCCCGGCGAGACCGGAGTGAGGCCGGCGGCCACGATCAGGGCGACCAGCAAGACGGCCACCGCGGCGGCCCCCATCGCCGGCCGCTCGCGCGAGATGGCCAGCCCGAACAGGACCACGGCAGCCGCCAGCAGCACCAGCGCCAGTCCGGCCATCGGCCACCCGTTGAGATCCCGCGCCGGCCGCTCGGTCACCTTGGGCTTGGGCATTTCCACCATCACGTCGACCTCAGCGCTCATCGCTGCACACCCCTTCGAGAGTTCTTATAGCTCGAAGGTAGCATAGTGATATCACTTTTTGAAGACGGTTTCCCCGGTGACCGAGAGGGAGGCATTCAGCTGATCGGGCGGGCCAAGCCCTGCAGTGCCCGCTGCCAGTCGGCAGAAGCCGACCCCGGCAGCGGGTCGATCGGGCCGTCGTGCCAAGCGTGGACCGGGCGGATGCCGTGCAGGGCGTTGAGCAGCCAGACCTCGTCGACCTCGGCGAGTTCCTCGGGGCGGCGGGCGGCTTCGGCGACCTGGACGCCTCGGGTGCCGGCCAGGTCGCGGACGAGGGCGGCGGTGACCGACGGGAGGAACGCCCGGTCGGACGGCGGGAAGTGCAGGACGTCACCCTCCCACCACGCCAGGGCCGAGTACGCCGCTTCGACGGCGATGCCGTCGGCATCCATCAGCAGGACCTCGTCGGCGCCGCAGTCGGCGGCCGCCTCGGCTTTCAGCGCGCCGAGGGCTTCCAGGTCCGGGCCTTTGACGCGTGGCTGGGTCCGCGGATCGTCGCCGCTGTGCACGGCGATCCGGACCCGACCACCCTGGGTCGGTGCCGGACGCAACTGAACCGACAGGCCGTCGCCGAACTCGAAGCGGGGGAACCACCGGCCGAAACCGGGCAGGCGGCGGACCTGGTCGTCGAAGTACTTGCCCGCGCCCGGCTCCCCCAGCGCCGCGCACGACGAAGCGAACCGCTGCCGGTGCAGGTCCAGCCCCCGGACCTGCCCGTTGTGCACGAGAAACGAATCGGCGACCAGCACGGAGTTCACCCCGCCCTTCCCAGCGTTGCAGCGGCTTTCAGCACCATCTCGTCGTACTCCGCGACCGGATCCGAGTCGAGCACGATCGCTCCACCCGCCCCGATCACGGTCTCGTGCGGAGTCAGCACGGCGGTCCGGATCACCACGCTCAGATCCGCGCGCCCATCGACGGTCAGGTAGCCGAGCGCGCCGGAGTACACCCCACGCGCACTCGACTCCAACGAGTCGAGAATCTCCATCGTGCGGATTTTCGGTGCCCCGGTCATCGATCCCGGCGGGAAGCAGGCCCGGACCGCGGCGACCGCGTCGACACCCTCGCGCAGTTTGCCGCGCACCGTGGTGACCAGCTGGTGCACGGTTCGGTAGCTCTCGACAACCATCAGCTGCGGGACCTGGACCGTGCCGGGTTCGCTGACCCGGCCGAGGTCGTTGCGGATCAGGTCGACGATCATCAGGTTCTCGGCCCGGGTCTTCTCGTCCTCGGCCAGCGCCTTCGCGACCAGCTGGTCCTGGTCCGGGTCCGCCGAGCGCGGCGCGGTCCCCTTGATCGGGCGGCACTCGGCCCAGCCGTCGCCGTCGACCGCGAGGAACCGCTCCGGCGACGAGCTGGCGATCGCGAGTTCGCCGTACCGGAGGAAGGCCGAGTACGGCGCCGGGTTGGTCGCGCGCTGCCACAGGTAGAAGTCGAGCGGGTCGGGGACCGGTGGCAGGCGGACCCGGTTGGTCAGGCAGACCTCGTAAGTGTCGCCGGCCTCGAGCGCGAGCCGGCAGGCGTCGATCCCGGCCAGGTACGTCGCGCGGTCCTGCTCGAGGTGCTGCTCGACGTCCAGCAGCGCGATCGCCGGCGGATCGACCCAGCCCATGAACCACGACGCCGCCGCGTTCTGCGCCCGGTCGAGCCAGGCCGGCGCGTCGCGGTCGTCGGCTGCGTGCACGGCGACCACGAACGTGCGGTCGCGGTCGTGGTCGATCACGACGAACCGGTTGGCCCAGATCCACAACGCGTCCGGAGTCCGCGCTTCGTACGCCGCCACGCCACCGGTCTGCGCCTTGAGCTCGTACCCGAAATAGCCGACGTACCCACCGCTGAACAGATCGCCCAGCTCAGCCGGTACGTCGGTACGCCGGGCGGCGAGCAACCCCTGGAGCTCGGCGAACACATCCCCGTCGGCCGCGTCGCGGACGATCACTTCGGCGTCCGGACCGGCGCTCGTGCCGAGCACGGAGATCCGGCGCGGCGACCGGTCGGTGAGGCTGCCGTCGAGCCAGAAAGCGACCGGTTCGGCGGCGAACAGCTCGCGGTAGACCGACTCGCCACCCAGCGCGTGGTCGACCGAGCGAACGGACCAGGTCAGTGCGGGCACAGCAGAACGGTACAGTCAGTCGGCCATCCGGGTGACGAGAAAATCGATCCGCTGCTCCTGGTCCTCCGGCGGGATCCGCCCGCTGCCGGACAGCACGGCCAGCCCGTGCAACGCGCTCCAGACGACCTCAGCGGACAGCTCGCGTTGCTCGTTGCCCGGGTCGAAGCAACTGACGAACTCGTCGAAGCCGGCCCGCAGCTGCGGCAGCGTCTGCTCACTTGCGAACTGCAGATCGGTGGGCAGCACGAACATGGCCTGATACAGGGCCGGCCGCTCGGTCGCGAACCGCAGATAGGCACGGCAGACGGCACGAAGGGCCTGTTTCGGCTTCGCCGCGGAATGCCGCGCGCGACGCAGCTGTTCGGCGAGTTCGCCGAAGCCGTCGACGGCGACGGCGGTCACGATGGCGTCCTTGCCGTTGAAGTGGCTGTAGAGCACGGGCTGGCTGTACTCGACGCGTTCGGCCAGTCGCCGGGTCGTGACCGCCTCCCAGCCCTCGGTCTCCGCGAGCTCGCGGGCGGCGTTGACGATCAGCTGATGACGATCGGCACGTTCCCGTGCGCGGCGCTCGGTAGCGGACATGAGCCGATCCTAGCACCGCTAGACATTCTGTCGGGGCTAAGCCTATCGTCGCTACAACATCTAGCGGCGCTAGCGATCAAGCCTGACGCCACCGAAGAGGGGAACGCCCACCATGCTCACCACCGTCGCCACCGCGCTCGCCGGACTGATCGGCGTAGGCATCATCGTCATCGGCGCGCGCGCCCTCCGGACTCCGCAGGCCGCGGTGGGCTTCGGCATTCCCGGTACGCCGACCAGCGACCGGACCTTCGAGGCCTGGCTGTCCGTCAAGGCGGTCCGCGACATCGCCTCGGGCCTGTTCGTCTTCGTGCTGATCGCCGTGGCGACGCCTCAGGTGCTGGCCTGGTTCATGCTGGCCGCCGCCCTCATCCCGGTCGGTGACGCGCTGATCGTGCTGCGCAGCAAGGGCCCCAAGGCGACCGCGTACGGCGTCCACGCTGCCACTGCCGCGGTGATGTTGGTGATCAGCGTGCTGCTGTTCGTTGCCTGACCACGCGGCAGGGCCCGGCGATCAGCTCAGCGCCAGCTTGGTGCGCATCGCGGTGATCCGGCGGATCGGGATCGCGACCTCCAGCCCGTCGCGGTCCCGGGCTCGCTGGGCCAGCCAGGCGGCGGCCTGCTCGCGCCGCTTGTCCGACGTAGCGGGCAGGTAGAGCGCACCGACCAGCCGGCGCGCGTCGTCCAGGCTGTGCACGGTGTAGGCGTACCGCTCGCGCTGGCTCTCCATGACGATGAAGCCGGCCTCGCGCAACTGCTCCTTCAGGCCGGTGATCTCGCCACCGGCCGGGAACTGCGGCCGGGATCGCAGCCGGGTCGTCAGCCCGGTCAGCGTCCGCAGGTCGCCGCGGCGCAGCGGGCGCACCGCCGGGATGGTCGCGGCGAGCACCCCACCGCGCCGCAGCACCCGCGCCGCCTCAGCCAGTACGTCGGGCAGCGGCTGCAGGACCATCAGGCCCATCGAGCAGGTGACGACGTCGAAGGCCTCGTTCGCGAACGGGAGGTGCAACGCGTCGGCCTGCACCTTCGGACCGGGAGCCCCGGCCAGCTGGACCGCGTTGCTGTCGACGCCCACGACCCACCGCCCGTACAGCTCCCGGGCGACCGGTCCGTTGCCGCACGCAAGGTCGAGCACCCGCTTGGACTCCCCGGACACGGCACGGACGAGCCAGCGGTAGGGCGTGTGGTCGCCCGCCACCGCTCGGGACAGCAGGGCTTCCGTGCTGCCCGGGGTGGCGGTGTGGAACTCGCGCAGGTATCCCGGCCAGTCGATCTGGTTCTGTGACATCGCGGACAGACGTTACCTCGTGACCACAGCGGGTACCGCATCGAGCGCTCACCGTGGCCGATTTCTTGACGCGGGTCTGACGACCCGCCGGGATCAGACCAGGCTGACGAAGATGTGGCCCGCGGTCTCGTCGCTGATCACACCGCCGGCGTCGCGGCTGCCGAGCAGCACACCCTCGGCGTCCAGCATCGAGTCGACCTCGCGGCCCGGCAACGCGCCGGCCCGGCGGAGCACCGACATCGCGAAGTCGTCGGTCTGCACCGGCTCGGCGATCCGCCGCACCAGCACCCGGACCGCGCTCCCGGTGGACTGGTCGAGCACCTTGTCCAGCGGCTCGACGCCACTGCGGAACTCGCCGATCGCTGTCGCCTGGACGTCCTTCTGCAGCTCCTCCAGCCCGGGGATCGGGTTGCCGTACGGCGACTCGGTCGGGTTGTCGAGGATCTTCAGCAGCCGCAGCTCGACCGCGTCGCTCATCACGTGCTCCCAGCGGCAGGCCTCCGCGTGCACGTCCTCCCACTCCAGGCCGATCACGTCGACCAGCAGCCGCTCGGCCAGCCGGTGCTTGCGCATCACCCGGGTGGCCTGCATCCGGCCGACCTCGGTGAGCTCGAGGTGCCGGTCGCCCTCGACCGTGACGAGCCCGTCGCGCTCCATCCGCGCCACCGTCTGGCTGACCGTCGGGCCCGACTGGTGCAGGCGCTCGGCGATCCGCGCGCGCAGGGGCAGGATGCCCTCTTCTTCCAGTTCGTAGATGGTCCGCAAGTACATCTCGGTGGTATCGATCAGCTCGCTCACGACAACCATTCTCGCCTATGCAGGCAAGCCTTACCGAATCGGCGGTCCGATCCGGTCACCTGCCGTTCAAGTGCCCTTCAAAGTTGTTCATCGGCAAGACTTGACGGGTGACGGCGGTGATGTGGTTCAGGCGTGATCTCCGGCTGGCCGACAATCCGGCGCTGCTCGACGCGGTGTCGGCCGGTGACGGCCGGGTGCTCGGGCTGTTCGTGCTCGACCCGGCGTTGTGGGACGCGGCCGGCGACCCGCGCCGCGACCATCTGGTGAACTCGCTGCGGCGGCTGTCCGACGCGATGGACGGCAAGCTCGTCGTACGGCGTGGGAATCCGGCGGACGTCGTACCGGCGGTGGCGGCCGAGGTCGGGGCGGCGAGCGTGCACGTGTCCGCCGACTTCGGCCCGTACGGCGGGCGCCGGGACGAGGCGGTCGAGAAGTCGCTGGGCTGTCCCCTGGTCGCGACCGGTTCGCCGTACGCCGTGGCGCCGGGCCGGGTGGTGAACGGGTCGGGCCGGTCGTACCAGGTCTTCACGCCGTACTTCCGGGTCTGGCTCGAGCACGGATGGCGACAGCCCGCCGAGGCGCCGGCGAAGGTGGAGTGGATCGGCACGCGCAGCGACGCTCTCCCGCAGGTCCCGGATGTAGAGGACGCCGGCGAAGACGCGGCGCGAGAGCACTGGCAGGACTGGGTGGAAACCGTCGCGGCGTACGACGACGAGCGCGACCGGCCGGACCTGGACAGCACGTCACGGATGTCGGTGCCGTTGAAGTACGGCGAGATCCACCCGCGCACGATGCTCGCCGACTTGGCCCGCCACCGCAGCGCGGGCGCCGACGCGTACCGGCGGGAGCTCGCGTGGCGGGACTTCTGCGCCGACCTGCTGGCGCGTCATCCCGAAGCCGCGTGGAAGCCGCTGCGGCCCGAGTTCGAGAAGATGGTTTACGACGAGCCCGGCGCCGCCTTCACCGCGTGGTGCGAAGGGCGGACCGGCTACCCGATCGTCGACGCCGGGATGCGCCAGCTCGCGGAGTCCGGCTTCATGCACAACCGGATCCGGATGGTCGTCGCGTCGTTCCTGATCAAGGATCTGCACATCCACTGGAAGCACGGCGCCCGCTGGTTCATGCGGAACCTGCGCGACGGCGACCTGGCCTCGAACAGCCTGAACTGGCAGTGGGTAGCCGGCTGCGGCGCCGATCCGTCGCCGTACTTCCGGATCTTCAACCCGATCACCCAGGCCAAGAAGTTCGACCCCGACGGCGTCTACGTGCGCCGCTGGGTCCCCGAACTCGCCGCCGTACCGGGCAAGGCCGTGCACGAACCCTGGACCTTGCCCGAACCCCCGGCCGGCTATCCGGCGCCGATCGTCGACCACGCCGAAGCCCGCCGCGAGTCCCTGCGCCGCTACGACGCGATCAAGTAGTCCGTCGCCCCCGAAGCCTTGACCTGGCGATCACCCCTGGTCATATAGTGCTAGTTAACTAGATAAATGGGATGACAGGATGATCGAGTTTCATCTGGACGGGCGGTCCGGGGTGTCGCCGTACCAGCAGGTGGTGCAGCAGGTGCGGAACGCCTTGCGGCTGGGGTTGTTGCGGGAGGGGGATCAGCTGCCGACGGTGAAGGACGTGGTCGGGCAGCTGGCGATCAACCCGAACACCGTGCTCAAGGCCTACCGCGAGCTGGAGCACGAAGGGCTGGTGGCGGCGCGGCCGGGGCGCGGGACGTTCGTGACCCGGACGCTGACCGACCACAGTCTCGCGGCGCACGGGCCGTTGCGGCAGGACCTTCAGCGCTGGCTGACCAAAGCGCGGAAGGCCGGTCTGGACGACGACAGCATCGAGGCGCTGTTCCGGACGACCTTTCGGGCCGCCGCTCAGGAGGACATAGCATGACCAGTGCGTTGAGGGCCCGGGGTCTGGGCAAGAAGTACGGCCGCCGCTGGGCGCTGACCGAGTGCACGCTCGACGTCCCGGCCGGTCGCGTCGTCGGTCTGGTCGGCCCGAACGGCGCCGGCAAGAGCACCCTGCTGAACCTGGCCGTCGGCATGCTGACACCGACGACCGGCAGCATCGAGGTGCTGGACGCGCCGACCGGCGGACCGCAGCTCGCCAAGATCGGGTTCGTCGCGCAGGACACCCCGACGTACGGCCGGTTGTCGGTCGCCGAACACCTCAAGCTCGGGGCGCATCTCAACCCGGGCTGGGACGATTCCCTTGCCCAGGCGAGGATCCAGCAGCTCGGTCTCGATCCGAAACAGCGCGCCGGCAAGCTCTCCGGCGGGCAGCGCGCCCAGCTCGCCCTCACTCTCGGCATCGCGAAACGGCCCGAGCTGCTGATCCTCGACGAACCCGTCGCGGCACTCGACCCGCTCGCCCGGCGCGAGTTCCTGCAGGACCTGATGGAGGCCGTCACCGAGCAGGAGCTGAGCGTCGTCCTGTCCTCGCACCTGGTCTCCGACGTCGAACGGTCCTGCGACTACCTGGTCGTGCTGGTCGACTCGCGGGTCCAGATCAGCGGTGACATCGAGACGCTGCTGGCCACCCACTACCGGCTGGCCGGACCGCGGCGCGACGAGAAGTCGATGCCGCAGAACCACTACGTGATCTCGGCCAGCCACACCGATCGCCAGTCCACGTTCCTGGTCCGGACCGACGAGCCGATCCTTGACCCGGCCTGGTCGATCTCGCAGCTCACCCTCGAGGACATCGTGCTGGCCTACATGGGCCGGTCCGCGTCGATGCAGCGCAACGACCGGCCCGTTCTGGAGGTGCACCGATGATCTGGCTCACCTGGCGGCAGTTCCGCCTGCAGGCCCTGGTGGTCGTCGGCGCGGTCGCCGCGCTCGCAGTCGTGCTGGTGGTGACCGGGCCCGGCCTGGCCGACGACTACCAGCGCTACGCCGGCGACTTCCTCAACCAGATCCAGTTCGACCGGATCAACCAGTATCTCTACATCGCCGGCCAGTCACTCGTGTACGCCGCTCCGCCGGTGATCGGTGCGTTCTGGGGAGCGCCGCTGATCGCGCGCGAACTGGAGGCCGGCACCCACCGGCTGGTCTGGAACCAGAGCATCACCCGGACCCGCTGGCTGGTCACGAAGCTGGCGTTCACCGGCATCGGCGCGATGGTCGTCACCGGAGCCCTCAGCCTCGCGGTGACCTGGTGGGCCGACCCGATCGACGACGCGATCGACGCCGGCCAGACGGCCGGGTTCTTCGAGATCCCCCGGCTGCTGCCGCCGGTGTTCGGCGCGCGAGGCGTCGTGCCGATCGGTTACGCGGCGTTCGCGTTCGCGCTCGGAGTCGCCGTCGGTCTGCTGGTCCGGCGCAGTGTGGTGGCGATCGCGATCACCCTGGCCGGCGTGATCGCGATCCAGATCCTGTCACCGATCCTGATCCGGCCGTACCTGATGACGCCGGTGGAGACGACGGTGATCGTCACTGTGGAGAACATGCGCGGACTGCAGCTGTCCGGACCGGGGCAGAATCCGGTGGTGATGCGGGTCGAGGCGAAGGCCGACGGCGAGGGCAACTGGAAGCTGTCCGAGCAAACGGTGAACTCGGCCGGTGAGGCCCAGAAGACGCTGCCGAGCTATCTCGCGGAGTGCGGTCCTCCCCCGCCGAACGCGACAGCGGAAGAGGCCCGGAGCCGGCAGCCGCTGAGCGTCTGCTTCCAGCGCCTCGCCGACGACGGCTACCGCCAGCAGATCACGTACCACCCCGCCAGCCACTTCTGGGGACTGCAGTGGCGCGAGGCCGGTCTGTTCCTGCTGCTCGCGTTCGGGCTGACCGGCTTCTGCTTCTGGCGGATCCGCCGCGACCTGACCTAGACGGCCTTCAGCACCGTCAGCAAGCGAGCTACCTCGGCCGCGACCGCCGTACGGGCGGGGCCGAGGTACTTGCGGGTGTCGACCAGCTTCGGCTGATCGGCCAGGATCTCGCGGACGACGCCGGTGAAGACGTTGTTCAGGTGGGTCGCGATGTTCACCTTCGTCATCCCGGCCTCGACCGCGCGGGTCAGGTCGGCGTCGGCGACACCGGACGACCCGTGCAGCACCAGCGGAACCGGTACGGCGGACCGCAGCTCGCCGATCAGCGTGAAGTCCAGTTCGGCGGTCCGCTCGGTCATCGCGTGCGACGACCCGACCGCCACCGCGAGCGCGTCGACGCCGGTCGCCTCGGCGAAGGCCAGCGCCTCGTCCGGGCGGGTGCGTGCACCGGGTGCGTGCACGCCGTCCTTGCCGCCGACCTCACCGATTTCGGCCTCGACGAAAACCCCGTGATCGTGGCAGTACGCGGTCACCTCGGTGGTCGCCGCGACGTTGTCGGCGTACTCCAGCTTGGAGGCGTCGAACATCACCGAGGTGAAGCCGAGCGACACCGCCTCGGTGACCAGGTCGCGATCCATCGCGTGGTCGAGGTGTACGACGACCGGCACGCTCGCCGCGGCCGCGGCGGCCAGGGTGGCGACGCCGATCGGCTTGAGCGCGCCGTGGTACTTCACGGCGTTCTCGCTGATCTGCAGGATCACCGGCGCACCGACCTGCTCGGCGCCGGCGATCAGCGCGGCCGCGTGCTCCAGCTGGATCACGTTGAACGCGCCGACTCCACGGCCCGCCTGGGCAGCGGCCAGTACGACCTCGGCTCCGGACACCAACGGCATGAGCTCTCCTAACGAACGACGACCTGCGGCTGCCACCGCCGGTACGCGGCCAGATCGATGTCACCGGCAACCGGTGTGAGGACGGCGGCGGCCGAGGCGGCCACCGCGGACTTGAGGACCAGCGACCAGTCCGGCCGCGGCGACTCCGCGATCGCGGCGGCCACCACGGCGGTGCACGCATCGCCTGCGCCGGTGGGGTTTCCGGCCACTCGCTCGACCGGGTCCGCACGCCAGACACCGTCGCGGTTCGCGGCGACCATGCCGCGGGGACCGTCGGTGATCACCGCGGCGGTGGCGCCGAAGTCGACCAGCCTGCGGGCGCCGTCCTCGACGGTCAGCTCGTCGCCGAGGGCTTCGTGCAGCTCGGCCGCGTTCGACCGGACCACCGCACCGGCCTCGGCCGCGGCGAGCAGCGCCGGACCACCGGTGTCGATCACGGTCGGTACGTCGTGCTGCCAGGCGCGGACCGCGAGCTCGGCGTACGCGTTGGTGGGCAGACCGGGCGGCAGACTGCCCGAGCACGCCAGGACGTCCAGCCGGCCCCACGGCATCCGGTCGTGGAAGGCGCGCCACTCGTCGGCGGTGACGGCCGGCCCGGTCTCGTTGAAGATCGTGGCGTCACCGTCGATATTGTTGACGATGGCAACGGTTCGGCGGGTCTCGGCGTGGATCGGGGTGAGCAGCGCGGTCAGGCCGGCGTCGAACAGCTCGGCCGCGACGATCTCACCGGTCACCCCGCCGACGAAGCCGAGGGCGAGGACCTGATGGCCGAGGGTCGCGGCGACCCGGGCGACGTTGATTCCCTTGCCGCCGGCCCGTTGCCGGACCTCCCGGACCCGGTGACTCCCGCCGACAACCAGTTCGTCGACGGCGTAGGTGACGTCGAGCGCCAGGTTGAGCGTGACGGTGCCGATCATCGGCCGGCGTCGGCGTCGGTCGCCGGGGCCTCGGCCTCGCGGTCGATCCACGCGCCGCCGCGCATCACCTTCCGCACCGTGTAGTCGTCGTCGAGCACGACCAGGTCGGCCCGCTTGCCGGTCTCGATGCCGCCGACGTTGTACCAGCCGAACGCCTCGGCCGGCGTGGTCGAGGCCATCCGGGACGCGTCCACCAGCGAGACCCCGGCGTTCACAGCGTTGCGGTAGGCAACATCCATCGTCAGGGTGCTGCCGGCGATCGAGTGCGAGCCGTGCGCGAGCGTGGCCAGTCCGTCGTTCACGTCGACCTCGAGATCGCCCAATCGGTAACGCCCGTTGGGCATTCCGGCCGCGACGATCGCGTCGGTGATCAGCGCGATCCGGTTCACCCCGGCCGCGGCCAGCGCGACCCGGACCACCTGCGGGTCCAGGTGCAGGCCGTCGTTGATCACCTCGAGCAGCAACCGCGGATCGTTGAGCGCGGCACCGACCGGCCCGGGGTCGCGGTGGTGGAAGGGCCGCATCCCGTTGAACAGGTGGGTCGCGACGGTCGCCCCGGCGTCCGCCCCGGCGATCATCTGCTCGTACGTCGCGTCGGTGTGCCCGAGCGCGGCGACCGCTCCGGCGTCGACGACCTGGCGGATCGCGTCCAGCCCGTGCTCGAGCTCGGGAGCGATCGTCACCATCTTCACCGCGTCGCTCAGCACCTTGGCGACGTCACCCTCGACCGGGTCGCGCAGCAACGTCGGCTCGTGGGCTCCGCACCGCGCCTCGGACAGGAACGGGCCTTCCAGGTGGACGCCCGCGATCACGCCGTCGGTGACCAGGTCGGCCAGGCAGGCGATCTGCGAGACGATGTCGTCCAGCGGCGCGGTGACCAGGCTGGCCATCGTCGTCGTGGTGCCGTGCCGGGCGTGGAACGCGGCGACCTTGCGCGCCTGGTCCGGATCGGTCGTCGTGTACGTCGCCCCGCCGCCACCGTGGGTGTGGATGTCCACGAACCCCGGCACGACGGTCGCGTCGCCCAGGTCCTCCGGCCGCTTGCCGTCGGCCGGCATGCCCTCGGACCGGCGGCCGAAGGCGATGATGTCGCCGTCCTCGACCTGGATCCACGCGCTTTCCAGCACGTCGTCCGGCGTCACCAGCCGGCCCACCTTGTACGTCGTCATCCGCCCTGCTCTCCGCTCTCGTCCAGCGTCACCCGGTCCCACGCCATCAGGGCCGCGCCGAGGCAGCCCGCGTCCTCGCCGAGCACCGCGGCGACGATCTCCGGCTCGCGCTGGAACGTCAGCCGCTCGTGCAGCCCGGCCCGCAACGGCGCGAGCAGCGTCTCGCCGGCGCCGACCAGTCCACCGCCGATCGCGATCCGGGTCGGCGCGACCAGCGTCGTGTAGAGCACGAGCGCGTCGACCAGCGCGGCCAGCGCCTCCTCCCACACGATCGCGGCGTCGGCGTCGCCCTCGGCCAGCAGTTCCAGCACCTCGCGCGCACCGTCGACCACGCGACCGGTCCGTACGCCGTACCGGCGGGCCAGGGCGGCGGCGGACGCGACCGTCTCGAGGCAGCCGTACTGGCCGCAGGCGCAGAGTTCGGCGGCTTGTCCGTGCACGAAGCGGGTGTGGCCGAGCTCGCCGGCATACCCGTCGCCGCTGACCAGGGAACCGTCGACGACCATCGCGGCGGCGATGCCCGTGCCGAGCGGAAGGAACAGTGAGTTCGTGGTGCCCTTCAAGGCGCCCTGGCGCAGCTCGGCGTAACCGCCACCGCGGACGTCGTGGGCCAGGACGACCTGCCGGCCGGGGCCGACGGCGGCTTGCAGTTCGGCGAGGACCGGCGTACCGACCCAGAGCAGGTTCTCCGCGCTGACCGTGCCGTGCTCGGCGTCGATGATGCCCGGCACGACGACGCCGACCGCGCGCACGGTGTGCCCGTCGGCGGCGGCCTTCTGGCCGAGCTCGACCACGGTTTCCAGCAGCGCGTCGAGCACCGCGCGGCCGCCGTCGTTGCGATCGGGGACAGTCCGCGGGGTGGGCCTGGTCTCGCGGTGCAGCACGGCACCGTCGGCGGCGACCAGGCCGCACTTCATCCGGGTTCCACCGAGATCGACGGCGACCACGACTTCACAGGGCTCCACGGAGCGCCATTATGCAGCGTTACCCAGGGGTTCGAACATCCGTGAGCAATTGATGGACAGTTCCGACCAGACCACTGGACCGAGTGGCCCGCCACTTCGCGCCGGCGACGGGCCGTTCGTCCGGTCCGTGCCCTCAGGCGCGCAGGCCACGGTCGAAGGCGGCCACCAGGAAGGCGATCAGGTTCTCCGCCAACTTACCGGGATCCTCGAGATCGTCGGCGTCCGGGGCTCGCGACAGCGCTTGCGACTGGTGCAACGCGAGCAGGCCGAGCATGTTGGCGTAGCCGAAGGCGACCGACTCCGGCGCCGCCCGGGGCAACGCCTGCTGCAGCGCGGCCAGGTACCGGGCCTCGACCGGATCCGTTTCCGCGGCGTACAGCTCCCGGATCCGGCGACTGGGGTCGAACGCGACCCGGCCGATGAACCGCGCCACGATCGCGCCGCGCTCTCCCCGGCGCAGCACGAGTTCCAGCCCCGGCTCGATGAAGGCCCGGATCAGTTGCTCGGCGGTCGGCTGCCCGGCCGCCTCCAACTGGTCCAGCCGGCGTCGCCGTTCGGTGTTGACCGGCGCCATCGCGCGGGCGACCGCCGCCCGCAAGAGGGCTTCCTTGGACCCGAAGTGGTAGTTGACCGCCGCGATGTTCGCGGCCGCCGCGACCGTGATCGCGCGCAGTGAGGTTCCTTCGTAGCCGCCCTCGCCGAACCGCTGCTCGGCGATGTTGAGCAACCGTTCCCGGGTCGATTCCACGGGTGGTGTGTCCACAGAGCTCTCCTTCCCCCCGGCCACCGCTCGCTCAGGCACCCCACCTGCTCACGCGCCGTAGCCTGCAGTCAGCATAGTTCAAACGGACGTTTGAATGAGAGTGCTCAGGGCAGTAAATCTGCTCAAGACGCGGGAAAACCCTTGACCGTGCAGGCCATCGGCACGATCTCGGGTCTTCGGAGCCACCATGACCACACCCGCACGCCCGCGACGAGGGGTCGGCCGGCAAGGACCACGCGAACCACGCTGCGGACCGCCGGTTAAGGTCGGTGGGCATGACGACGCACGAGGTGCTGCGGATCGAGCGCCGCTTCCGGGGCCCGGACCGCTCCGCGAACGGCGGCTACACGGCCGGTCTGGTGGGGACCAGCCTGCAAGGGGCCGACGGCAGCGTTCCCCGGGTCACCCTGCGGATGCCGCCGCCGCTCGAGACCGACCTCGGCCTGAGCACCTCCGCGCACAGCGCGTTCCTCCGGACCTCCGACGACACGGTCGTCGCGGAGGCCGAGCCCGTGCCGGACGGTGTGCTCGACGAGGCCGCGATCGACCCGGTCCAGTACGACGAGGCGCGCGCGGCCGAGGCGTCGTACCGGGGACTGACGAACCATCCGTTCCCCGGCTGCTACACGTGCGGACCGGACAACGAGTACGGACTGCGGCTGCGGCCCGGTCTGCTCGGCGACGGCCGGACCGCGTGCACCTGGACACCGGCGACCACGTTGGCCGACTCCGACGATCTGGTTTCGCCGGTCCATCTCTGGGCGGCGCTCGACTGTCCGGGTGGATGGAGCATCGACCTGGAGGGCCGCCCGTCGGTGCTCGGTCAGATGACGGCCTGCATCGACGCGCGGCCGCAGATCGGCGAGCCCTGCGTGATCATGGGCCGCAATCTCGGCGAGTCCGGCCGCAAGACGTTCACCGCCACCACGCTGTACGACTCCGACGGCCGGATCCTGGCCCGCGCCCGGCACACCTGGATCGCGGTCGACCCGGCGCTGTTCAACTAGCGGTCAGGACGAACGTCGGGGAGACCTGCCAGGCCAGCGGCAGGCCGCCGTAGGTGAAGGACGGGACCAGGAACCGGTAGGCGTACGAGCCGCGCTGCGTCGCGGCAAACGTGTAGTCGCCCCAGCCGCTGCTCAGGTAGACCCACTTCAGGTCCCGCCAGGCCGTGCCGTCCCAGCGCTGCAGCGTGGTGCGGACGTTCACCGCCGGCGAGACGGAGATCCTGGCCCGGGCCGGCTGCCCCAGTTTCACCGTCGGGTCGGCGAACGACGCGAGCACCCGCGGGCGGGTCAGCGTGGTCGAGGCCGGACCGATGACGCCGAGACCGAAGCTGTCGCTGGTCAGCTGGTCCGGTACGGCGATCCGGTACTCCCTCGTGCCGCGAGCGACCGGAGCGAACCGGAACCGCCCGTCGGCCTGGCTCTGGACCGACCCCACGACGTACCAGGGCGCGCCCGTGGTGTTGCGCGCCTGCAGGACCACCGGCCGCGGCGCCTCGCCGGTCCGCATCTCCCAGCACGGTCCGGGGTCGCAGAACCGGCTCAGCCGCTCGATCACACCGGTGATCACCGTCGGCTGCCCGTAGGTCGTCGAGGCCGGGATGGTGACCGGACCGAACCGCTCGTAGTCGAGCGCCAGCGACTTCCCGGCCGAGTTCGCGGTCCACTCGTTGCGGTCGTACAGGCCGAGGTGGATCGGCGGTTTGTCGGTGGTCAGGAAGGTGGCCGTCGTCGCCGTGGTCCACGGCACCACGACGTCCCAGATCGTCACGGTGGCCCGGCTGGCGTAGAGCTGGAAGTGGTGCGGCCCGTTGGTCAGGTCGAGCGGGTCGCCCGCGTTGGGATCCGGCTTCGGCGGGCCGGAGCGCCAGGTCATCGTGTAGGTGTTGTCGCCCTTGGCGATCATCTGGTCGATCACGGGCTCGCCCGGGGTGAGGGTGTCGAAGGGCACCGAGAGACCGGCCGGGCCGGTGCCCACCGGGCCGGCGTACACGGCGATCCGGACCGACGGCTCGTTGCGGAACGCGGCCACCGGCAGGTCCACCTGGTTCGGTGCGGCGGCGGTCGTCGTGGTCTCGCCCCCGACGCCCGACGGGTACTGCGGGTAGATCCGGTTCGGCGCGGCGACCGCCTCGTCCCAGGTCACCCGGACGTGCGTGTGCGCGGCGCTGGACCACGCGACCTTGACGTTCGTCGGCGCCGGATCGGCCGCCTGGGCCGGGCTCACCAGCCCGAGCGTCGGTACCAGTCCAGCAGCCGTCACCAGCGCGATTCTGCGCACAGGACCCACCTCCCGCGGATTACCGGTCACGAACTAGATGCGGCCGGTGCGCCGGAAGTTGCGAACGGGCATCGTCCGCGGGTGATATGCAGGGGACATGGAGACGGCCGACTACGACCTGATCGTGCTGGGCGCCGGAGCTGTCGGCGAGAACGTGGCCGACCGGGCGGTGCAGGGTGGACTGACCGTCGCGCTGGTCGAGCACGAGCTCGTCGGCGGAGAGTGCTCGTACTGGGCCTGCATGCCGTCGAAGGCGCTGCTGCGACCGGGCCAGGCGCTGCGAGCGGCGCAGCACGTCGCCGGTGCGGCCCAGGCGGTGACCGGCAAGCTCGACGTCCAGGCGGTGCTGGACCGGCGGAACTCGTTCGCCAGCAACTGGGACGACGCCGGCCAGGTGAAATGGGTCGAGGGCGCCGGCATCACGCTGGTCCGCGGCCACGCCCGGTTCAGCGGGCCCAAGGAAGTCACGGTGACCACACCGGACGGCGGTACGACGGTGCTGACGGCCCGGCACGCGGTCACGGTGGCGACCGGCTCCGACCCCGTCGTACCGGACATCGACGGGCTGCGCGAGGCCGAGCCGTGGGCCAGCCGCGAGATCACCAGCGCCAAGTCGGTGCCCGGCCGGCTGGCGATCATCGGTGGCGGCACCGTCGCGGTCGAGATGGCCACGGCGTACGCCGGGTTCGGCTCCGAGGTGACCGTGATCTCGCGCGGCAAGCTGCTGTCCCAGCTGGAGCCGTTCGCGGGCGAGCTGGTCGCCGAGTCGCTGCGGGAGCTCGGCGCGACCGTGCTGCTCGACACGACCACCACCAAGGTCCGACGCGACGGTAAGACGGTGTCGGTGGAGACCTCCGACGGACAGACGATCGAGGCCGACGAGATCGTGGTCGCGACCGGACGCAAGCCGCGCACCGACGACCTCGGCCTGGACACGATCGGGCTGAAGCCCGGCGACTGGCTGCCGACCGACGACACGATGCGGGTCGAGGGCTTCGACTGGCTGTACGCCGTCGGCGACGTGACCAACCGGGCGCTGCTCACCCATCAGGGCAAGTACCAGGCGCGGGCCGCCGGTGACGTGATCGCGGCGCGGGCGACCGGCAAGCGGGTGTCGGACAAGCCGTGGGGCACGCACGTCGCGACCGCCGACCACGAAGCGGTGCCGCAGGTGACGTTCACCGATCCCGAGGTCGCCTCGGTCGGGCTGACCGAGAAGGCCGCGCGGGAAGCGGGCTACACCATCCGCACGGTCGACTACGACATCGGCAACGTGGCGGGCGCGAGCGTGCGCCAGGACGGCTATCAGGGCAAGGCGCGAATGATCGTCGACGAGGACCGCAAGGTGATCCTCGGCGTGACGTTCGTCGGGCCGGAGGTCAGCGATCTGCTCCAGGCGGCGACCGTCGCGGTGGTCGGCGAGATCCCGCTGGACCGGCTCTGGCACGCCGTACCGGCGTACCCGACGGTGAACGAGATCTGGCTGCGGCTGCTGGAGACGTACGGGCGGCCCTGACGGGCTGCCTCACCGTTCAGCGGGTGCGGGCGGCGTGGGCGCGGACCTTGGCGCGGTTTCCGCAGGTGGCCATCGAGCACCAGCGGCGGCGACCGCGCGGGTCGAGAAAGAGCCAGCCGCAGGCGTCGCCCGGACAACGGCGGACGTGCGCGCGGGACTCGCCGGTGAGCAGGTCGGCGGCCAGCAGCGCCAGGTGGTCCAGCGGCAGGTTGAGGTCCTCCGGCAGGTCCCAGCTGGCGCTCAGCCCGTGCAGCGTCGGCATCGGGACCAACCGCCGGTGCGCGGTGGCCCGGGCGATCACCCGCTCCACCGCGGCGAACGACGACGTCGCGGTGGAGTCGGTCAGTACGTCGTACAGGTCGGCGCGGAACTCCAGCGCGGCCTCGAACCGCCGCGCCGCGTCGGTCGGGCGGCCGGCGGCCAGCTCGATCAGCCGGAACACCCCGGCGTCGGAGAGCAGGCCGACGTAGCCCGTCCAGATCACCAGCGTCTCGAAGCTGGTCAGCCACTCACTGCGCGCCGGCCCGCGCTCGGTCCACTCCGACCGGGTGTTGAGGAAGTCCAGGACGGGATCCGCGCCGACCGGTTTCGGCAGCACGACGCCCTGGACGAGCTCGAGGTGGGACGGCAGCGCGGACATCGGGTCAGCGCGAGGGCTGGGCGTTCGGCGGCTGGGCGTTGGGTGTCTGGGTCTGGGTCGGCACCGGGATGCTGACGTTGCCGTTCTGCGGGATCACCATGAACTGGATCTTGCCCGACTCGATCGCGGTTTTCAGCAGGTAGCCGTTCGACCCGAGCATCGCGACCTGCTGCCGGACCGACTGCAGCTCGACGTTGACCTGCTGGTTCTTCTGCTCCTGGGCCTGCTTGGCCAGCTCGGCGCGCTGCTTGGCCTCCAGCCCGTCGATGATGCCCTTGTCCAGCGGGTTCGGCTTCTGGATCGTGAACGACAGCTCGCCGCACGCGTTGTTACCGGTGTACGACGGGCCGCAGAAGTAGTCGCCGCCGACCGCGGCCGGCAGCAGCCGGGTGAACTCCTTGGCCGCGGCGGTCTGGAAGGCCGACTTCTTCGCCTCGTTGTTGTAGAGCTCGGCCCAGTTGTAGTTCGTGCCGACGGCGGCCAGCGCGCGGTCGATCTGCGGCCGGAAGTACGACTGCAGCATGGCGTTCCAGCCGCTGTCCTCGTAGGCCTCGGTCTTCAGCCCGATCCGCTCGTGGAACGACTGCAGCACCGCCTGCTCGCGGTTCAGCGTGAAGTAGACCTGGACGCGCACGCCGAGCCGGACGTTGTCCTTGCTGACGACAGTGACCTCGTCGGCGTTGTCGGTGTCGGCGCCCGCGCCGCCGATGATGTAGGAGCGCTGGTCGATCGGGTAGCTGTAGACCGTGTCGCCGGGACCGATCAGCTTGTTCGTCGCGCCCGGCGGGACGACCGACTTGAACTTCTTGTCCTCGACCACGCCGCCGCCGTAGTGCAGGCCGATCTTGTTCGCGTCGGTGTCGGCGAAGTTGAACAGGTTGGCCAGCACGATGATCAGCAGTACGACGAGCACGCCGCCGCCGATCAGCTTGCCCGCGACGCCGCCCTTCTTGACGGTGGTGGTCCCCAGCTTGGCCATCAGGTGTCGAGCTCCTTGCGTTCGGTCAGCCGCCGGATGTCGGCGAGGGTCAGGTCTGCGGTGACCGCGACGTCGCGCGGCACCGACGGATGCGAGCTGAGCGTACGCAGGCCCTGCTCGGCAGCCGCGACCGCCTTCTCGAGCGCCCGGACCTCCTGCACCAGCGCCTTGGTCTCGCCGGTCAGCTCGATCACGGACCGCTCCGCGAGGGTGGCCCGGCGGTACGACGACCAAGCGAACCAGGCGGTTCCGATCAGCAGGATCAGGACGGGTAATCCGAGCCTCAGCACCATGTCTCCCATGGGACCACGGGCGGCGTTCATCTGTCGGCGAAAACTGGTTGAACGCCGCGCCGTCGCGACGTAGGTTTTCAGTACACGCGAAGGGAGGTGGTCCAACGCATGAATTGCTATCGGACTCGTGAGGTGGCGGCGGGCTGACCGCCAACCACTAGTTAGTGGGCATGTGGTCGGCCAATCCAACGCCGCCACCGGGCCCGCAGGCAGCCAGGAAAGTCCGCCTGGCCCGCAGTCCGGCCACCCGGTCGGGTCTGCGGAAGTGTCTGCGGGTCTCTTTTTTACCCTCGGCCCTGATCAGGCCGGTGGGCAGTCGAGGCCGAGCGCCTCGCCGATCTCCCGCAGCTGCGCCTCGAAGTACGCGCCGGCGTCGTCCAGCGCCCAGTGCAGCTGCCCGAAGACCTCCATGCAGATCAGGCCGTAGAGCCGGGTCCAGTAGGTCAGCGCCAGGTAGACCGCGCCGGGCGGCATCTCGCCGAAGATCTCCGGCTTCCGTCCCAGCTGGCCGACCAGCTCCGGGCCGAGCAGTTCCTCGGGTGGTCCGGGGAACGGCCGCTGCCGGTAGACCTGCACGACCAGCTGCTCGAACACGGCCCCGAACCGCATCGCCGCCTGGTGGCTGGGCGTCAGGTCGTGGTCCTCGGCCAGCGGATTCGGCACCGGCGCGCCGAAGAGCAGCCCGAACTCGGCCGGGTGGGCCAGCGCCCAGTCGCGCAGGCCGCCGGCGACCAGGAACAGCTGCTCGCCCAGGTCCTCGCTGGTGTCGCGTCGCGCGACCAGGTACGCCGTCAGTTCGTCGTACAGCTCGGTGACGAGGGCGGCCATCAGGTCCTCGTGGCTCGCGAAGTACCGGTAGAGCGCCGGGGCGCTGAGGCCGAGCTCGCGGGCGACCGCGCGCAGGCCGACCGCGCTCGCGCCGCCTTCGACCAGCAGTTTGCGGGCGGCCGCCTTGATCTCGGCGGCGGTCTCGGCGCGCTGCCGCTCCCGCCTGGTGCTCGTCTCCACACTCACCTTCCTTGACAACAAGGTCACCCGGTCCTTTATGGTGAACACCGTTAACTGTTAACGGTGTTCACTCCAGCGACCACTGTTCAGGTTACGCCCTTGGGAGGGGTTCGTGTTCGAGACGCTCGGCCGGTTCACGTATCGGCGCCGCCGCCTGGTCCTCGCCGTCACCGGTGTGTTCGTGCTGGCCGCCCTGGTCTGGGGCACGGGGGTGTTCGGATCGCTGGCCAACGGCGGGTTCGAGGCCCCCGACACCGAGGCGGCCCGGGCGGTGCGCACGATCGAGCAGAGCGTCGGCCGGACCGGGAGCGACGTGATCGTGCTGTACCGCAGCGACGACCGGACGGTCGCCGATCCGGCGTACCGGCGCAGCGTGGAGAACCACCTGAACGGGTTGCCGCGCGAGGACGTCGTGGCCGGCGCGACGTACTGGACGACCCGCTCCCCCGCCTTCGTGGCCGACGACCAGCGCACGACGTACGCCGTACTGACGCTGGCCGGGGCCGATCCCGAGCAGCGGCTCGCGTCGTACCACCGGATCGCGGACGCGGTCCGCGCGGCACCGGCCGGACTGGACGTGCAGGTCGGCGGTGAGATCGCGGTCTTCGACGAGGTGAACACGCAGACCGAGCACGACATCGTGCAGGCCGAGACCATCTCGCTGCCGATCGTGCTGGTACTGCTGGTCGTGGTGTTCGGTGGGCTGGTCGCGGCGAGCCTGCCGTTGTTCGTCGGCGGGCTGGCGATCCTCGGCGCCTTCGTGGTGCTGCGCGGGCTGAGCCTGGTCACCGACGTGTCGGTCTTCTCGATCAACATCGTGACGATGATCGGCTTCGGGCTGGCCACCGACTACGCGTTGTTCGTGGTGACCCGGTTCCGCGAGCAGCTGGCGGCCGGCGACGACGTCGAGGCGGCGCTGGTCCGGACGATGAGCACGGCGGGCCGCACGGTCGCGTTCTCCGGAATCACCGTGGGGGTGGCGATCTCGAGCCTGGTGCTGTTCCCGGTGATGTTCCTGCGCTCGATGGCGTACGGCGGCGCGGCGGCCGTGGCGGTGGCAATGGTTGCCGCGCTCACCGCACTGCCCGCGCTGCTCGGTGTGCTCGGGCATCGGGTCGACAAGCTGCGGCTGCCGGGCTTTCGCCGTCACGTCGGTGGTGGCTCCGGGCACGGCGCTTGGTACCGGCTGGCGCAGAACGTGATGCGCCGGCCGATCCGGTACGTCGTGGTGCTGGTACCGCTGATGCTGCTGCTCGGGATTCCCTTCCTGCAGGCGCAGTTGGGCGGCGTGGATCACCGGGCGTTGCCGGACGGCGCGGCCAGCCGCGAGGTGACCGAGACGTTGCAGCGCGACTTCGCGGGGGCGGGCGGGTCCGACGTACTGGTGGCTGTGCGGTTCGCTTCACCGCCTGCTGATGCGGCTGCGGCGCTGGCTGGCTACGTCGGTGAGCTGCAGCAGGTGAAGGATGTGGAAGCTGTTCGCGTCGGAGGGTATGCGGACGGGGTCGCGTCGGTGATCGTGCACACGCACTACACCGCGCAGGAGCTGCCGGCGCGCGACGTGGTGGAGGGAGTCCGGGCGGTGGCCGCACCGCCGGGGACGTCGGTCGAGGTCGGCGGCGAGACGGCCGCGCTGCTCGATCTGCTGCACGTGCTGGCGGAGCGGGCGCCGTGGATGGCCGGGTTCATCGTGCTGGTCACGTTCGTCCTGCTGTTCGTTGCCTTCGGCTCCCTGGTGCTACCGGCCAAGGCGCTGCTGATGAACGTGCTGTCGCTGTCGGCGTCGTTCGGCGCGATGGTCTGGATCTTCCAGGACGGCAACCTGTCAGGGCTGCTCGACTTCACCCCCGCGGGCTTCCTGGACGCCACCAACCCGGTGCTGCTGTTCGCCGTACTGTTCGGGCTGTCGATGGACTACGAAGTCTTCCTGCTGAGCCGGATCCGCGAGGAGTACGACCGCACCGGTGACAACACGCAGGCGGTCGCGCTCGGCCTGCAACGCACCGGCGGCATCATCACCAGCGCCGCACTGCTGCTGATCATCGTGGTCGCCGCGTTCGCCACCTCGGGCATCGTGTTCGTCAAGATGATCGGCGTCGGTCTGGTGATCGCGATCTTCCTGGACGCCACCGTCGTCCGCGCCCTGCTCGTCCCGGCCACCATGCGCCTGCTCGGCCGAGCCAACTGGTGGGCTCCCGCGCCGATGGCCCGCTGGTGGCAGCGGCACGGCTTCCGCGAGGAGCCGGCCGAGCGGAAGAAGGAGCTGGTGGAGTCAGCGCATTGAGTCAGGGCTGGAGCCGGACCAGCTTCCAGCCGTGCTCGTTGCGCCGATAGGCCAGTCGGTCGTGCAGGCGGCCGACTCGGCCCTGCCAGAACTCGAAGGCGGTCGGCTCGATCCGGTAGCCGCCCCAAAAGTACGGCGTGGCGATCTCGGTACCTTCCGGCCACTGCCGATCGTACGACGCGTACTGCAGGTCCAACTCCTCGCGGGACTCGATCGGCTGCGACTGCTGGGAGGCCCAGGCGCCGAGCTGCGAGCCGCGGGGGCGGCCGGCGAAGTACGCGTCGACTTCCTCGGAGGGCAGCTTGGTCGCGGTGCCCTCGACGCGGACCTGGCGTTCCATCGCGTGCCACGGGAAGACCAGCGCGCAGGCCGGATTGGCCGCGAGGTCGTCGGCCTTGCGGGACTGCTGGTTGGTGTAGAAGACGAAGCCCCGCTCGTCGAGCCCCTTCAGCAGCACGGTCCGGGCGGACGGGCGGCCGTCGGCGTTGACGGTGGCGATCACCATCGCGTTGGGCTCGGTCAGCCCGGCTTCGGTCGCCTGCGCGAGCCAGAGCCCGAACTGCTTGATCGGGTCGGCGTCCACCTGCGACTCGAGCAGCTCACCGAGCCCGTAGGTCTGCCGCATCTCTGCTAGTTCCACACTGCTGAGACTAGTGCGGGCGGTCCTGCGGGCCGGGACGCCCCGGCGGCTGCGGCGGGCCCGGCCAGATCTGGCCGGGCTGCTGGGGGTAGTGCGCCGGCTGCTGGGAGTGCTGGCTCGGCTGATGCGGGTACAACCCCGGCTGCGCCCGGCTGTCGAGGTAGTACGGGGGCATCGACCGCCGCGACTCGGCAACCATTCGCCGTGCGCCCGCCACCAGCAGCAGAACACCGACGACCACCAAGGCGCCGTCCATCAGCAGGATGAGCCCACGGGTGTTCTGCCCCGGCAGCTCGAACAGCTTGACCGCGTCGATCGTCGTCCTGATCGGCAGCACCTGCAGCGCCACGCCGACGACCGTCATCAGCAGGCCCACGCCGGTCATCACGCCCGAACCGATGGAGCTGACCGACATCAGCAAACCCAGCACCAGCCCGATCGCGATCAGCGCCACCAAGTAGGGCAGTGTCGCGGACTGATCGGTGTCGAACCGCTGGAGCCGCCGGGTGTAGAGCTGCGTCCCGGCGTACGCGGTGAGCGCCACCGCCAGCCAGCCCACCACGACACCGACGACGAGACCGGCCAATGCCTTCGGGTTCCCCATTGCCCGAGCGTAGAGGCCGAACGTGTCACAGGTCTGTCCGCTGGGCGAGGCGGCGAACTATGCTGCCGGAGCGCCTAACGAGGACAAGGGAGTCACAGGCTGATGTCAGATCCGAAAACCGAAGTTCAGCACGGTCTCGAGGGAGTCGTCGCGTTCGACACTCAGATCGCCGAGCCGGACAAGGAGGGGTCGGCCCTGCGCTACCGCGGCGTCGACATCGAGGATCTGGTCGGCCGGGTGCCGTTCGAGAACGTCTGGGGCCTGCTGGTCGACGGCGCGTTCACGCCGGGCCTGCCGCCGGCCGAGCCGTTCCCGCTGCCGGTGCACACCGGCGACGTCCGGGTCGACGTCCAGTCCGCGCTGGCGATGCTCGCCCCGGCCTGGGGACTGCGGCCGCTGTACGACATCGACGACGTCCAGACCCGCGACGACCTGTCCCGCGCCGCGGTGATGGCGCTGTCGTACGTCGCGCAGGCCGCCCGCGGTATCGGTCAGCCGATGGTCCCGCAGCGCGAGGTGGACAAGGCGACGACGATCACCGAGCGGTTCATGATCCGCTGGCGCGGCGAGCCCGACCCCAAGCACGTCAAGGCCGTCGACGCGTACTGGACCTCCGCGGCCGAGCACGGCATGAACGCCTCGACCTTCACCGCCCGGGTGATCGCGTCCACCGGCGCCGACGTCGCCGCGGCGCTGTCCGGTGCGGTCGGCGCGATGTCCGGCCCGCTGCACGGCGGTGCGCCGGCCCGGGTACTGACGATGATCGAGGGCGTCGAGAAGAGCGGCGACGCCCGGTCGTACGTGAAGGGGCTGCTGGACGCCGGCGAGCGGCTGATGGGCTTCGGCCACCGGGTCTACCGGGCCGAGGACCCGCGCGCCCGCGTGCTGCGCCGGACCGCGCGTGAGCTGGACGCTCCGCGCTACGAGGTCGCCGAGGCGCTCGAGCAGGCCGCGCTCACCGAGCTGCGCGAACGCCGCCCGGACCGGGTGCTGGAGACCAACGTGGAGTTCTGGGCCGCGATCGTGCTCGACTTCGCCGAGGTGCCGCCGCACATGTTCACCTCGATGTTCACCTGCGCCCGGACGGCGGGCTGGAGCGCTCACGTGCTGGAGCAGAAGCGCACCGGCCGGCTGATCCGTCCGTCCGCGGTCTACTCCGGACCGGCGACCCGCCCGGCCACCTCGATCGAGGGCTGGAACGACGCCTGGGCCTGAGGCCTGCTCGTCACCGCACCGGCCGGTCGTCGCTCGGCGACCGGCCGGTGCGTTGTTTGTACTGCCGGCTGAAATACGGCACGTCGGTGTAGCCGAGCGCGGCCGCGGTTTGAGTCACGGTCATGCCGGACTCCGTGAGCAGCTGATGCGCCCGGTCGATCCGCGCCTGGATCACGTACTGCGCCGGCGTACTGCCGTGCCGCGCCACGAACCGGCGGGTGAACTGCGCCCGGGACAGGGCCGCGTCCCGGGCCAGCCCGCCGACCGACCAGTCCCGGCCCGGGTCCTGCCGAATCGCCTGCGCCACCTCGTCGATCACCTGGTCGCCCGCTGTCCTGCCCTTGTCGTGCGCGGCTTCCCACACCGTGGCGAGTAGTTGCTCCAGGCAAAGTTCTGTTTGCCTGTCCCCCAGTGCGTCCTGCCGCCGGTACGCCGCGTCCGCCGCCTTCGCGAGCGCTCCCAGCAACACCCGGTCCTGCACTTCGCCCCAGCGCGACCCGGGGACGACGTCCGCCGTACGCCAGGCCCTGCGGACCGGCTCGAAGTGCATGCCGAAGACCAGCAGCCGCCGCTTCGGGTCGTGGCCCGCGGTCGGTGCGTCGCCGGGTGCGAAGACCGCGCACGTCCCTGGCGTCAACTCCTTGACCTGACCGTTGAGCTCCAGCCGGCCGATTCCGTCCAGCACGCACCACAGCAGGTGGTCCGCGAGCGGTCGCGACACCCACGTCCAGCTCGGCTCGCACCGCCAGAACGTGGGCGGGGACAACAGGCGGACCCTGCCGGTCAATCCGATGGGGTGCGTCAAAAGTTCAACCCCTTGCGTCGATCGTCCGTCGCCGGTCGTCTTGTCGACTTACAGACTAGAGGCACCGAAGGGAGTTGGGATGAGCGTTTCGTTCAAGGACGAGTTCGAGCGCGACGGCTACACGCTGGTGCGCGGACTGTTCAGCACCTCCGAAGCCGAGCGGCTGCGCGAGCACTACATGGTGCTGCGCAAGCGCGACCGGTACGCCGAGGACCTGGTCGGCGTGCAGGCCGGCAGCCGGGACCCGCTGAAGCGGTACCCGCGGATGGCTCAGATGCATCGCTGGGACGAGGTGTCGCTGCGCTGGCTGATCGACGCGCGGCTCGACGAGGTGATGACCACGATCCTCGGACGGTCGCCGTACGCCGTCCAGACGATGCTCTATTTCAAGCCCGCCGGATCCCGCGGACAGGCGCTGCACCAGGACAACTTCTACCTGAAGGCCGAGCCGGGCACGTGCATCGCGGCCTGGATGGCGCTCGATCCGGTCGACCAGGCGAACGGGTGTCTGGAGGTCGTCCCGGGCAGTCACCGGTGGCCGATCCTGTGCACGGAGAAGGCGGACACGAAGGTCAGCTTCACCGACATCACTGTGCCGCTGCCGAGGCCGGACGCCGCCGTACCGGTGGAGATGGAGCCTGGGGACGTGCTGTTCTTCCACGGCGCCCTGGTGCACGGGAGCGCGCCGAACGTGACCACCGATCGCTTCCGGCGGGCGCTGATCGGCCACTACATCCAGGGCGAGGCCGAGCAGGTCGCGGAGTACTACCACCCAGCGCTGCGGATGGACGGTACGCCGCTGGAGCTGGGCGTCGCCGAGGGTGGCGGCGCGTGCGGCGAATGGGTCGAGACGGCGGACGGGCCGGTCGCCGTACTGACGGGGACGCACTCGGTCACCCGCAAGCACGAGTAGGTCAGGGCCGGATCGGCCTCTGCTGGTCGCGCTCGTGGCGCAGGTAGAGGCCGGCCGCCGTCGACACACTGGTGAACAGCCAGGCCGCGACCCCGGCGTCGTCGGCGATCCCGATGATCGGCAGCAGCTCGGGCAGTACGTCGATCGGCGAGACCAGGTAGAGCACCGCGAAGCCCCACAGCGCCATCCGGCTCGTCGGGAGCCCCGGGTAGTCTCCGCGGCGCGCTGCCCGGATCAGCCGGGGCAACGCGCGGGCCCGCTCGAAGACGTCACCGACCGGCTCCGGTTCGCCCCGCTCCCGACGCCGGCGACGGACCGCCGCCTTGCGCCACATCCCGAGCCCGGCCACCGCCGCACCCACGAGCAGCAGCCCCACGCCGAACCCGACCGCCGGAATCCCGACCACGTCGGCGTCCCGGACCAGCAACGTCACCAGCCCGAGCAAACCCAGCAGCCCACCGAAGAACACCATCCAGCAACTCTAGGTCCGGCGGCTCGCAGCCACGGTGTTCTTCCGTGTCTTCGCGCCGGTGTCCGCGATGTCTTCGCCGACGGTGTCCGCGATCCGGGGTGGGTGGAGGGGCGTGTCGCGGGTGTGGAACACTGGAGAGTGCTGACAGCGTCGTCGGCGAGGAACCAGCCAGACGACGAAGGGACACCGCTGGTGACCAGCGACATTGTCATCCCCGCAGAGCTCAAGCCCGCCGACGGCCGGTTCGGCGCCGGGCCGTCGAAGGTCCGTCCGGAAGCCGTCGCCGCGCTCGCGACCGAAGGCGCCAAGCTGCTCGGCACCTCGCACCGCCAGGCCCCGGTGAAGAACCTGGTCAAGCGCGTCCAGGACGGCGTCGCCGACCTGTTCCAGCTGCCCGACGGGTACCAGGTCGTGCTCGGCAACGGCGGTTCGACCGCGTTCTGGGACATCGCGACCTTCGCGCTGATCCGGGAGAAGAGCCAGCACCTGAGCTTCGGTGAGTTCTCCTCGAAGTTCGCCAAGGCCTCCCAGCAGGCGCCGCACCTGGGTGAGCCGTCGGTGATCAAGGTCGACCCGGGCACCCGGCCGGTCGCGGTCGCCGAAGCCGGCGTGGACCTGTACGCCTGGCCGCACAACGAGACCTCCACCGGCGTGATGGCGCCGGTCAAGCGGGTCGAGGGCGCCGACGAGGGCGCGCTGGTCGCGATCGACGCCACCTCCGGCGCCGGCGGCCTCCCGGTCGACCTGAACGAGGTCGACGCCTACTACTTCGCGCCGCAGAAGTGCTTCGCCTCCGACGGTGGTCTGTGGATCGCGATCCTGTCCCCGGCCGCGCTGGCCCGAGTCGAGGAGATCACCGCGAGCGGCCGCTGGATCCCGGCGTTCCTGGACCTGGCCACCGCGATCGACAACTCCAGCAAGAACCAGACGTACAACACGCCGTCGCTGGCCACGCTGTTCCTGATGGCCGAGCAGACCGACTGGATCAACAGCCAGGGCGGCCTGGAGTGGAGCGTCGCCCGCACCACCGACTCCAGCAACCGGCTCTACACCTGGGCCGAGAAGTCCGACTACGCGACGCCGTACGTCGAGGACCCGGACGCCCGCTCGCTGGTGATCGGCACCATCGACCTCGACGACTCCATCGACGCCGCCGCGGTCGCCAAGACCCTGCGCGCCAACGGCATCGTCGACACCGAGCCCTACCGCAAGCTCGGCCGCAACCAGCTCCGGGTCGCGATGTTCCCGGCCGTCGACCCCGACGACGTCGAGAAGCTGACCCAGGCCATCGACTTCACCGTCGACGCCCTGCGCTGACTCCTCCCGAAGCCCCCGCCTCTTCTGGGCGGGGGCTTCGTGCTGTCCGGTCGCGCCGTCGGCCTTGGCGGACAAGTCGAGCAGGCCGACGGATGTGCGCCGAGGGCGACTAGTTCGGGAAGAATTCGCCGCTTCTGGACGTACGACAGTTGGAGGCCCCTGTGAACACTCCAACTTCGAACACTCCGACCGAGGAGAACCAGATGCCCGACCTGCTGATCGACACCTTCGGCCCTGACGCCCGCGTCCGCTTCGACGAGACCACCGACGCCGGGCGAACCGGCGCCCTCGCCGCGCTGGAGACGTTCTACGCCGCCCTCAACCAGCGCGACCTCGACACCCTGGTCCGCGTCTGGCCCGCCGATCCACTCGCGCAGCTCAACAACCCGGTCGGCGGCATCCTGCGCGGCACCGAAGCGATCGCCGACCTCTACGACAAGGTCTTCCACGGCCGCGTTCGGCTGACCGTTACCTTCGGCGACATCGTCGAGTACCTCGGCGCCGACCACGCTGTCTTCGCCGGCCGCGAGACCGCCGAGTACGCCGTCGACGACGGTCCCGCGGTACCGATCACCTTCCGCACCACGCGGTACCTGCGCTACCACGAGGGCCGCTGGCTGCAGTTCCACCACCACGGCAGCGTCGACGACCCCGAAGCTCTCGCCGCGTACCAGGCCGCGGTCCGCGGCGAACCCACGACGGCCTGAAACAACGCGGACGAGAGCGACTCCGAGGCCGACCCGGCGATCGGTGTGCTGTCCTCGCGATCGCGTCGCCGGCAGCACGTTGATAATCACGTCGCCGAACCGCTGTACCTACTAGTATGTCGGCATGCCTCTGGTCCGCATCGACGCTCTCCGGGCTGATCCCGATCGTCTCGCCGCGCTGGGTCGGGCGGTGCACGACGCTCTGGTCGAGACGATCGACATCCCGCCCGACGACCTGTTCCAAGTGCTGACCAGCCACGACGGCACCACCAGCACGCTGCGGTACGGGAACTTCCTCGGCATCGAACGGGACGACGACATCGTCTTCGTCGCCGTCACCCTGCGCGCCGGACGATCGGCCGAGGTGAAGCAGGCGATGTACCGGCGGATCGCGGAACTGATCCACGAGTACGCCGGTACAGACCCACGCAACGTCCTGATCACCGCCACGGAGAACAGCGACCCCGACTGGTCGTTCGGCCACGGCGAGGCGCAGTACCTCTGAACCCGACTGGGGATTGCGGACGACGCAACTCCACGTGGCCCCGCGTCGAAGGGCACCTGCCGGTTGGTTCGGGAGAGCAGCCGGCGGGCGTCGGGTGGACCTGGTCGATCGGGACGCTCACCCGCACGGACGGAACCCTGCCCGCTGGCCGCGCTGGCAGGTCGGGTGCGTGCTCAGGCCGCGCGGCGGCGGCCGTGGGGGTCTGGTGGGGGCTGGCCGGTGAGGCGGGCGTTTTCGGCCATGCGGTCGAGGCGTTCGCGGCGGCCGGGCGGGAAGGTGAGGAAGGTGATCAGGATGGCGAACAGGGCGGCGCCGACGATGATCCAGCGGAGGTTGTGGTTCTTCTTGGTCTCGCCGGAGTCCGAGGCGGCGGCGGGGGCCGGGGTTGCTTTGGGGCTGGTGGGGGCGGCGGCCGGTTTGCGGCTGGGGACGGCGATGTCGTAGACGGCGGAGGTCTTGCTGCCGATGAGTACCGAGTCGCCGGAGTCGCTGAGGCCGACCGCGTCGCCCTGGGCGCTCGGGGTGGCGGTCCGGGCGATCACGTTGGGCTCGTCGCCCCACTCCATGGTGGCGAGGTCGGTGAGGCTGCGCAGGACGACCTGGCTGCCGTCGGGCAGGAAGACGCCGTCGGTCACCCCGGCGGGGCCGTCGGCGATCTTGGTCAGCTCGTTGGTGCCTTCCCGCGAGGCCTGCTCGGGGGCGGCGTAGATGCCGGACTTGCCCGAGGCGACCTTGGTGACGAAGAACAGCCGGCCGGTGCCGGGATCGATCAGCATCGTCTCGGCGTCGTGCGCGCCGTCGGGATACTCGAAGTCGTAGCGGCGGGGCCGCACCGCCGACTCGTCCTCGAGCGCGGACGGCTCGGGGATCGTGTAGACCTCGATCATGTCGCGGTTCTTCTTGTTGTCGCCGATGTCGGCGACGTAGATCGTGCCGTTGCGGTCGACCGAAATCGCCTCGACGTCCTTCACCGTCGCCTTCAGCCCGAGCTCCACCCGGACCTTGCCGGTGGCGTCGATGCCGTGCACCACGGCGTTCTCGCCGGCGTCGTTCACCGTCCACCAGATGCCTTCGTACTTCTGGCTCCTGGCCAGACCGGAGGAGTCGTCCACCCGGTCGTCGCGGATCGTGAACCGCCTCTTTGGGGCCGGCGGCGGATCTGCCGCGCGCTCGGCGCCGACCAGCCCGGCAGCGCCGGTGGTGGCGGAGGTCGGTATGGCACCCGCGGGAAGGGCGGCGCCGGTGAGGCTGAGCAGCGATGCCGCCGTCACGGTCAGGACTGTGCGCAGCAAGCTCACGACACCGCCTCGCGGTCGAGTTCCTGAACCAGCGTCGCCAGGCGCGGGGTGACCTGCCACGCGCCGACGAGTTCCTCGTACTCCGCCCGGACCTCGGGTCCCGCGGTCGCTCCGGTCCGGGCGGCGCGGAGCAACAGGTTGCGTGGCGTGTGCTCACTGTCCACGAACTGCACGACCTCCACCCGGTAGCCGACCTGGCGCAACACCGCCGCACGCAACGAGTCCGTCAACATGTCGGCGAGCCGCTCCCGAACGATGCCATATCTCGTCAGCGCGCCGTACGGCGCCGGTGGTTCGACGCTCTTCAGCTGCTTCTGGATGTCGTGGTGGCAGCAAGGTGCCGCGAGCACCAGCGGCGCCTCCCACCCGACCGCACGAGCCAGCGCGTCGTCGGTCGCGGTGTCACAGGCGTGCAGCGCGAGTACGACGTCCGGCCGCACGTCCAGCTGCGCGTCGGCAATGGTCGCGTCGACGAACCGCAGGTGATCCTGCCACCCCAGAGCGGCCACCCGCTTGGTGTTCCGCGCACGAGCTGCCGGGTTGTGATCGATGCCGGTCATCCGCACGTCGTGGCCGGTCGCCGTCAGCAGGTGGTACGCCGCGAGCGTCAGGTAGGCATTGCCGCAGCCCAGGTCGACCACCTGCAACGGCCGTCCGGTCGCGATCCGGCCTGCCGCGATCGCCTCGTCGAGCGCCGGCGCGAGCAGCTTGCAGAACTCCTCGATCTGCTTGTACTTCGACTGCCGCGACGGCTTCACCCGGCCGTGGTGGTCGCTGATCCCGAGCTCGACCAGGAACGGCGCGGCCGGGTCCAGCACCCGCTGCTTGGTCCGGTCGTGGTCGGTCCACTGCTCGCGCGTCTCCTGCTCGCGGTGCAGCAGCAGCTTGCCCTTCTTGGTGTACCGCAGCCGGAGCGTCTCACCGGTCGTCTCGACATGCCAGTTCCCGTACGGCGCGCGCAGCAGCTCGTCGACGACCTCTTCTGCCTCGGCACTGTCGGCCGGGGCGTTCCGGGTGTGCGACTGCCGCTCGTCGAACTCCGCGATCTGCAGGTGCCGCCCGGCCTTGAGGTCGACGTACCGGATCTCCACCCGGTGGTACGTCGGCGCTTCGGCACCCCGGCGACGGCCCGATCCGATCGCGCGAACCAGACTCTGCGAGGAGAGCAGGGCAGCGCGGACCGCCCCGAGTGGACCCGACTCGTCGTCGGTCCCCTCCGGGTTCATGTCCGGCCTCGATTCCGGCTCCAGCTCCGCTTGCATCGCGCCATTGTCGCCGACCACCTCCTTGCATCACAAAAGGGTCTCGTCCGGAGTGTCTGCGGGCCCTTCGCCGGGTCGCTCCCGACAGGCGGTCACGGGCTGCTGTCAGCACCGGGCAGCTGCGTGACCGACGGACCCGTCGAAGGGCCGGTCAGGTAATCTTCTCGTCCTCGCCGAGCAGGCCCAAGGCTCTGAGCCGGGTGGCGATCCCGCCGGGCTGGCGGCCCAGCGCGGTGACGAGCTCGTCGAGGGTGGCCTTCTCGTGCCACATCTTGGTGAGCAGGTCCTCCTGCTCCTGGGTCCAGACGCGGAACGCGTTGGGGTGGGCCTTGCGGGCCTCCTCGATCCGGCGGGTCATCGAACGCGAGGCGATCAGCTCCAGCGAGCGGATCCGGGCTTGGCGATGGCGGCCGACCTCCTCGCCGTCGCGCCAGAAGACGACCACCCCGTCGTCGAACGTCATCAGATCGGCCGGGACGTCGCAGTAGTCGGCGTCCTCGAGCATCACCCGCAGCATGGTCCAGCCTCCAGTTCCGGGGAGCCGCCGGCCTCGGTCGGACCGTCTCGGGTTTCCCCTGTCACGGACAAGGTGCCGGGATCGCGGCCCCGCGCGGAGCCGAGTTCCAAAGCTGTGGACAACCGACTGCAAACAGTTTTTGCAAAACCCCTTTGCAAACCGATTGTGCAGTCCTAGGGTGACTCGCATGACCGGAGACGAGATCGTTCACCTGGACGGACGGATCCTGCGCGCCCTCGCGCACCCGATGCGCAACCGGATCGTCGGCCTGCTGCGGATCCACGGCCCGCAGACCGCCACGACCCTGGCCGGCCGGCTCGGCGTCAACACCGGCGCCACGAGCTACCACCTGCGCCAACTGGCCGAGGTCGGTCTGGTGGAGGAGGACGAGAGCCGCGGCAACGCCCGCGACCGCTGGTGGAAGGCCTCCCACCAGGGCACCGAGTTCGACGCCGCCGCGCTGCTGCAGACCGAGCCCGAGCTCACCCTCGGCTTCCTGCACGGCATCGGCCAGACCTACGCCGAGAACATGTTCCGCGCGATCGACGGCTGGCAGACGCTCGACCCGGAGTGGCGGGAGGCGACCCTGCTGTCCGACTGGGCCTTCCACCTGACCCCGGAGCAGCTGACCGCGCTGACCAGCGAAGTGATGGCCGTGTTCGACAAGTACAAGACCGACCTGACCCAGCCGGCGCCTGAGGGCACCCAGAAGGTCACCGTCCAGATCCAGGCCTTCACCTGGGAGCACGAATGAGCCCCGCACCGCCCTCCAGTACGCCGTACCGGGCGCCGCTGGTGGCCTTCCTCGTCGCGAACGTGGTGTCGATCTGCGGGACCCGGCTGAGCACGATCGCCATTCCCTGGTTCGTGCTGACGACGACCGGCTCGCCGGTCAAGACCGGTCTGGTCGCGCTGGCCGAGATGCTGCCGCTGGTGGTGTGCAAGGCGGTCGGCGGTCCGCTGATCGACCGGGTCGGGCCGAAGCGGATCAGTGTGCTCGCCGACACCGCCAGCATGTTCGTGGTTGCGCTGGTCCCGCTGCTGCACACCTTGCACCTGCTGAGCTTTCCCTTGCTGCTCGCGGTTGTCGCGGTCGCGGGCGCACTCCGCGGACCCGGTGATGCGGCGAAGGGCACGCTCGTCCCCGACATCGCCACGGCGGCCAAGGTCCCGCTGGAACGAGTCACCGGCCTGGAGAGCACCACCGAACGCCTGGCCGGCCTGATCGCCTTCGGTGTCGCCGGTGCGCTCATCGCACTGGTCGGTGCGGTCAACGCCCTGTGGATCGATGCGGCGTCGTTCGGTCTCTGCGCACTCCTGATCCGCCGCTGGATTCCCTCCGCCCACCAGCGGACCAAGGGCGAGCAGGACGACGAAGGCAGCTACCGGCAGCGGCTGCACGAGGGCTGGCGGTTCCTCCGCGGCGACCGGCTGCTCCTGCCGCTGGTGATCATGATCGCGGTCACCAACCTGTTCGACATGGCGTACGCCGCGGTGATGCTGCCGGTCTGGATCAGGGACCACGGGTACGGCCCAACCGAGATCAGCCTGATCCTGGGCGCCTTCAGCGTGACGGCCACCCTGTTCGCCGCACTCGCCTCGGCGATCGGCGACAAGCTCCCCCGCAAACTGGTGTTCACCGTCGCCTTTCTGATCTGCGGAGCACCGCGGTTCCTGGTCATGGCGTTCGACTCACCCCTGTGGGCAGTGACCGCGGTGGCGGCAGTCGCCGGCGTCGGCGCCGGCTTCATCAACCCGGTCCTCGGCGCACTGTTCATCGAGCGCATCCCGCGCCCGCTCCTGGGCCGGGTGAACTCGCTCGGCGACGCCCTGGCCTGGACCGGCGTACCGCTGGGTGGTGTGGTGGCCGGCGCGATGATCGCAGCGATCGGTCTGGCGCCCGCACTGGTGACAGCCGGTGCCATCTACTTCGTCGCCACCATGTCCCCGCTGGTCTTCGGGCACGGCGAGAACTGGGGCGGCCGGCAGCCTAGACGGGGTCGTTCGGGTCCTCCGGGAACCGGGGACCGTCCGGAAGAGGCGGCAACAGCTTCGTCGCCGCCGCAGTGACACTGGGCTCGGCCTCGCGCCGCAGCCGGTCCCGCTCCGCCCCGAGCAGACCGAGCAGCACCAGGTCGAGCAACATCCCACCGACCGCGGCGAACTGCGTCCCGGCGAACTGGAACACCTGAGTCACCAGCAGCGACACCAGTACGGCGAGCTCGAACAGCCGCACCGCACGAGCCCGGTCACCGACCCGCAGCCGCAGCCAGCCGCGCACCGTGAAGGTGGCCGACAGCACGCTTCCCGCGACAACCCCCAGCACGGGAAAGTCGGTCAGCAACTGCCCCCTGTCGAAACGGATCCCGGCCGCGATCGCCGGAGCCAGCAACGCCTGCAGAGCCAGTACGCCGACCGCAACGCGAGGCGCGAGCGGATGCGTCGACAGCCGATCGAAGCCTCGCTTCAGCGCCCGCCAGGCCGCGTCGACCGGCGCGGCCAGCTCCACCTCGTCCGGCTCGACCGCGGCGAGCAGGGCCCGGGTCTCCCGGCGACCAGCAACCTGCGGCGAAACCTCGCGCAGTTGCTCCGACGCCTGAGCCAACCGGCGTCGGGACAGCCCACCGGCGACTCCCTCGACGGCATGGTCGACCACATTGGCCAACTGCTCGCGCGGGTCGATCGGCCGCCGGGTGGTGACGAACCGGCTGCCCAGCACGATCAGCACGAACACGACGTACACGATCGCGGCGGTGGGTTGGTAGAAGTAGTTGTTGTCGGAGGTGACGAACTTGCCGACCTCGTCGATGAACAGGCCGAACCCGACCCCGCCGATCAGCGCCGCCGCGGGCCGGACCACCGGACCGACGTACGCGAGCAGCAGGACGATGGCCACCAGCATCAGCAGCCCACCGGGCAGGACGTGCGCGATGTGCAGGCCCTTGCCACCGATCTGCGGGTAGCCGCTGAGCCCGAGGATCAGCCGGGTGATCAGCACGGTCGCCACCCCGGACACCACGAACGTCGTCAGGTGCTCGCCGCTGCGGACGTTACGGACCAGCCCCACCCGCAGCAGGTACGGCGACCGCGTCGGGGTGCTCATGGCGCGCCAGAGTAGCGCGTCAGCCGACGAGGGCGGCGATCACCACGATGGCGACAAGAGCCAGCAGTACGACAGAGGTGACGAGCCGTCGGGTCCGGGGGTCCACCGGCTCAGGCTAGTAGATGGCCTCCGGGCGGCGTGACGAGCGGGTCGGGCCGGTGTACGCCGCGGGGCTTGTAGCCGAGGGACTCCGCAGTACCGAGGTAGTCGGCGAGCAGCCAGACGACGGACAGCCACATCTCAGTGCCCTGCAGGCCCGGGATCGACCGGTCGTCGCTGCCGTCCGGAGCGAAGGCGAAGCCCTGGCCGTCCACCCACCGGTTCAGGAGGCCGTCCAGGACGTCCGCGGCCCAGCGCTCGCCTTCGGCGCGCCCGTACGACGTCTGCTTGCCGGCCAGCCAGAGCGGGTGGATGACGTCGAGTACGTTGCAGGCGTTGTAGCCGTCGCCGGTGAAGACCGCGCGGTCCTGGGCATGGGTGAGCACGGTCTTGATCGCCTGCTCCGGGTACGGCAGCGGCAGGCCGAACTGGGCGTAGGTGCCGCGGGTCAGCCGGTAGAACCCGTTGACGACCTGGAGCCAGCCGTCGTCGGGGTGATGCCTGCCCCAGGCACCGGTCTTCGGGTCGGCCCGGGCGGTCAGCCAGCCGAAGGTGGTGAAGAAGGTGTCGCCCGGATCTTCGTTGTGATCAAGGATGTTCCGGGCCATCGCGGTGCCCAGGGCATCGAGTCCGCTGCCGGCGCTCCAGGAGTTCCTTGCCCACGGCAATGCATCGAGCTTCGCGGGCAGGTCCGGCGGCAGGGCGATGGGGTGTTCGAAGCTGCTGCCGAGGACCTGGAGGGCGTAGCCGACGCAGAGGATGTGGTAGCTGGCCGGACCCTGCAGCACCGACAGGCCGGTGAAGTCGGGTTTGTCGTCCGCCGCCAGATCGCCGGGAGCGACCAGGCCGGTCGCCGGATCCTGGCGGGAGCGGAGCCGGCGGACGAGGTCGTCGGCAGTGTGGCCGTCGGGGGTACGGCGGACGAGCAGGTCGGAGATCTCGATCGCGTCGCACCACGGGCGGATCGCGGGTTCGGCGGCGATGCCGGGGCGGTCGACGAAGCGTTCACCGTCGAAACACCGGTTGAGCAGGTCGCCGACCTGGTCGCGGGCCCGAGCGGCGAAGGCCGCCAGGCGTTCCGAGAGATCAAGACTCGCGGAGATCGGGGCAGTGGCGGGCGCCACACTCGTGGCGGGCGCGGGACCGGTGACGGGCGCGGGAGCGGTGACGGGCGCGGGAGCGGTGACGGGCGTGGGCCCGGCGGCAGGCGTGGGGCCGGCGGCAGGCGCGGAGTTCGCAGCCCGGCGGTCGCGGAGGACCCGCGCCGGGTTCCCCGCGGCCACCGACCACGCGGGCACATCCTTGGTGACCACCGCACCGGCACCGATGATGCTGTGCGGGCCGATCGTGACGCCGTCCAGGACGATCGCGTTCGAGCCGATCCAGACGTCGTCGCCGACGGTGATGCCGCGGGCGGTGTGCGGCTGGCGGAAGATCGGCTGGTCGGTCCGGTCCGAGCCATGGTTGAAGGCCAGCAGCGAGGTGTGCGCGCCGATCCGGACCCCGTCGCCGATGCTGACCTTGCCGCGGACCACGGCGTACGGGTTGACCGTGGAGTCCGAGCCGATGCTGATCTCGCCGGTCACGTAGCTGTGCGCGGCCAGGTAGGACCGCTCCCCCATGCGGAGTTCGTCACAGAAGACCGCTGCCGACGAGGCGACGTACACGTCGTCGGCGAGCTCGACCTCGCCACCCAGCGCCTGGTGCCGTTCGGCCTGCTCAGCACGCTGCTCGGCGGTGGCACGACGGGCGTACTCCCAGGGCAGGAAATCCAGACGATCGACCATGGGATAACGCTATCCGCAACTCGGGACCGGCGCTGTACGACGGCCGGTCGCTGAGACGCGCTGCTACTCTCCGGGACATGCGGGGCGGGAGACACAGATGACCGAGACCGGGTCCTTGGGCGGCGAGCAGACCGCGGACGAGACCCCGGCCGGCGGTGCCGTGCGCCCGGGCCGCCGGGTCACGATCACCGATCTTGCCCGCCGCCTGGACATCTCGAAGGCCTCAGTCTCCTACGCGCTGAACGGCCGGTCCGGCGTCAGCGAGGAGACCCGCCGGCGCGTGCTCGAGCTCGCCGAGGAGCTCGGCTTCCACCCGAACTCGGCCGCCGTCGCGCTGTCCGCGAGCCGGACCCGGACGATCGGCATCGTGATCGCACGCGACCCCGCGCTGATCTCCACCGAAGCGTTCTACATGCGCACGCTGGTCGGCATCGAGCAGTACCTGAACGAGGTCGACTCCTCCCTGCTGCTGCGGCTCACCGGCGAGCACGGCGAGGACCTGGACGTCCTGCGGCGCTGGAGCCGGCAGGGCCGGGTGGACGGGTTCATCCTGTTCGACGAGCACCAGCAGGACCCGCGCATCGCGCTGCTGAAGGAGCTCGGCGTTCCCAGCGTCGTGGTCAGTTCCAACGCGCCGACGGACGGCGTCGGCCGGCTGATCAGCTCGCCGGACGAGACCGTGACTCTGCTGCTGGACCACCTGGTCGCGCTGGGCCATCGGGACATCGCCCACGTCAGCGGCCCGTTCCACTTCGTGCACGAGCAGCTGCGGGTCCAGCTGTTCCAGGAGCACGCCGTACGCCGTGGCGTCCGCGTCCGGCACTACGAGGGCAGCTACCGGTACGAGGACGGCGCGGACATCACCCGCCAGATACTCACCGACAGCGACCGGCCGACCGCACTGGTCCTCGGCAACGACCTGATGGCCGTCGCGGCGCTCCGGGTCGCCACCGAGCTCGGCACCGTCGTACCGGACGAGCTGTCGATCGTGGCGTGGGACGACTCGCCGCTGTGCGAGCTTGCCCGGCCGGGCATCACCGCGGTCGACCAGCAGACGATGGAACGCGGCCGGGCCGCGGCCGACCTGCTCTTCCGGATCGCGGCCGGTGGCTCCGAGCTGCATGTGCAGGCACCGGCCGGGGTACTGCGGCCGCGGGAGTCCAGCGCCCGAGCCCCGCACTAGTTCGAAACCGCAACACCGCCGCAACCGCGGTGTGCGCACTCGTGCGCGAAGCTGCCAATTACCCGCACACGGTTCCGCTCAGGTCACATAGCAGTAACGAAGCAGGCTTGACTGAACCGGTTCGGGTTTACGAACTTAACCGGTTAGGCCACTATGGGCCGGACCAGCCTCTGCTTCCCTGCCGGAGGCTCGATGGGACGAGGGAGTCCGACGTGAGACTGCGTTCGCTTGTAGCCGCAGTAGCGGTGTCCGCCTTGGGAATCAGCTTGGCCGCCTGTGGTGGCAGCGACTCCGGTGATTCCTCCGGCGGTGGTGGCGGTGGAGACGCCACGCTGACCTACTGGGCCAGCAACCAGGGCACCAGCCTGGACAACGACAAGCAGGTCCTGACCCCGGTACTGGAGAAGTTCACCCAGGAGACCGGCGTGAAGGTCAACCTGGAGGTGATCGGCTGGAACGACCTGCAGACCCGGATCCAGACCGCGATCACCTCCGGCCAGGCGCCCGACGTCGTCAACATCGGCAACACGTGGGCCGCCTCGCTGCAGGCGACCGACGCGTTCCTGCCGTTCGACGGCGACGCGATGACCGCGATCGGAGGCAAGGACAAGTTCGTGCCGACGGCTCTGGCGACCGGCGGCAAGGAAGGCACCGACCCGACCTCGGTCCCGCTCTACGGTCTGGCCTACGGCCTGTACTACAACAAGGCGATGTTCCAGCAGGCCGGCCTGCAGCCGCCGAAGACCTGGGAAGAGATGGTCGCCGCGGCCAAGAAGCTGACCAACCCGGCCAAGAACCAGTGGGGCATGGCGCTGGCGGCCGGCAGCTACACCGAGAACGTGCACTTCGCGTTCATCAACGCCGCGCAGAACAAGTCCGAGTGGTTCAACGCCGAGGGCAAGCCGACCTTCACCAGTGACGGCAACGTGCAGGGTGTGCTGCGGTACCTCGACCTGATGCAGAAGGACAAGGTCGCCAACCCGTCGAACGCGCAGTACGACAACGGCACCAAGGCGGTGAACGACTTCGCGACCAAGAAGGTCGCGATGGTGATCAACCAGAACAACGCCAACTCCTCGATCGTTGCCAACGGCATGAAGCCCGGCGAGTACGGCGTCGTGCCGTTCCCGGCGCCGGCCGGCGGCGAGCAGGTGGCCAGCCACGTGGCCGGCATCAACCTGTCGATCTTCAAGACCACCAAGAACAAGGACGCGGCGCTGAAGTTCGTCAAGTACATGACCGACGCGCCGACCCAGACCACGCTGGGCAAGCCGTTCGCGTCGCTGCCGGTGCTGAAGGACGCCAAGCCGGCCTTCACCTCCGACGCGGCCGAGGCGGCGACCTTCTCCGACATCTACAACACCAAGTCCAAGCCGCTGCCGCTGGTGCCGGCCGAGGACCAGTACGAGAGCACCGTCGGCAAGGCGATGAACTCGATGTTCGCCAAGATCGCGACCGGTGGCACGGTCACCGCCGACGAGGTCAAGGCGGCCCTGAAGACCGCCGAGGACCAGGTCGCGGCGAGTAGCTGACCCGCGAACGGTGGCCCGGGCAACGTTGCCCGGGCCACCTTTCGTCGCCGTCGACCCCGCGATCCACAGACAGGAGGCGCCGGATGTCCGTCGCCACACACGAAACGCCCGTCACCGCGGGCGCGACCCCACGCCCGAAGAAGAAGCGTGGACCGGACCGCCGGCCCGGGCTGAGCCGGAGCCTGCCGTACCTGCTGCTCGCCCCCGCGGTCCTGCTCGAACTGCTGATCCACATCATCCCGATGCTGGTCGGCATCTGGATGAGTTTCGTCAAGCTGACCAAGTTCTTCATCGCCAACTGGTCGGCGGCCCCCTGGGCCGGGTTCGACAACTACAAGGTGGCTGTCGACATCAACAACGCCGTCGGTGAGGGCCTGCTCAAGTCGTTCGGCGTCACCATCATCTTCTCCGCGGTCACACTGGCCCTGTCCTGGGCGCTGGGCATGGCCGCGGCGGTCGCGTTGCAGCCGGCGTTCAAGGGCCGCAGCATCGTCCGGACCCTGTTCCTGGTCCCGTACGCGCTGCCCGCGTACGCCGGCATCCTGACCTGGAATTTCATGCTCCAGCGCGACACCGGCGCGGTGAACCACGTCCTGGTCGACAACCTCGGGCTGACCTCGGACCGGCCGTTCTGGCTGATCGGCGGCAACGCCTTGATCTCGCTGATCACGGTCGCGGTCTGGAAGCTGTGGACGTTCGCGTTCCTGACCCTGATGGCCGGACTGCAGAGCATCCCGAACGACGTCTACGAGGCCGCCTCGGTGGACGGCGCGGGCTTGGTCCGGCAGTGGCGCCACATCACGCTGCCGTCGCTGCGACCGGTCAACCTGGTGCTGGTCCTGGTGCTGTTCCTGTGGACGTTCAGCGACTTCAACACCCCGTACGTGCTGTTCGGTACGGCGCAGCCGCCCGCGGGTGACCTGATCACCTTCCACATCTACAACGCGTCGTTCCTGACCTGGAACTTCGGCTCCGGTGCCGCGATGTCGGTACTGCTGCTGATCTTCCTGATGATCGTCACCGGCGCCTACCTGCTCGTCACCGGAAGGAGGTCGCGTCGTGCGTGACACCAAGGGATTCAAGATCTACCGGGCGGTCGTGCTGGCCGTGCTCGGCCTGTTCGTACTGGTCCCGCTGTACGTGATGGTGACGTCGTCGATGAAGCCGCTGAGCGACGTCCAGGGCGCCTTCACCTGGTGGCCGTCGAACCTCACCCTCGACCCGTTCGTGGACATGTGGCGCACGGTGCCGCTGGCCCGGTACTTCGTGAACTCCACGATCGTGTCGGTGGCCGCGACGGCGTTCTCGGTCGCGATCGCGATCCTGGCCGCGTTCGCGGTGTCGCGGTTCCGTTTCCGCGGCCGGACGGTGTTCAGCACCACCGTGCTGTCGACGCAGATGTTCCCCGGCGTGCTGTTCCTGCTGCCGCTGTTCCTGATCTTCGTGAACATCAACAACTCCACCGGGGTCCAGCTGGTCGGCACCCGGCTCGGGCTGATCATCACCTACCTGACCTTCAGCCTGCCGTTCTCGATCTGGATGCTGGCCGGGTACTTCGACAGCATCCCGCGCGAGCTCGACGAGGCCGCGCTGGTCGACGGCTGCGGCCCGATGGGCGCGCTGTGGCGCGTCGTCCTGCCCGCCGCCCGGCCGGGGGTGATCGCGGTCGCCATCTACTCCTTCATGACCGCGTGGGGTGAGGTGCTGTTCGCGTCGGTGATGACGACCGAGGCCAACCGGACGTTGTCGGTCGGTCTGCGCCAGTACTCGACGCAGACCAACGTCTACTGGAACCAGATCATGGCCGCGGCCCTCGTGGTCAGCATCCCGGTCGTGATCGGCTTCCTGCTGGCCCAGCGCCACTTCGTCGCCGGCGTCACCGCGGGTGCCGTGAAGTAGCAGTACCCCGTACGACGAAGCGCCTGGTCCCGGATCTCCCCGGGGCCGGGCGCTTCGACGTAGAAGAGCTCAGTAGTCGGACGGGCCGTAGATGTTCACCGACGTCGAGAAGCTGGACGCCGACCGGCCGTTCTTGCGGATCGTCGCGCCGCTCACGCCGTGGATCGAGACCCGGTAGCCGCCGAACCTGGCGTCCTTCACCGTCGCCGGACCGCCGTCGGCCTGGCCGGCGTGCTGCGCGGTGAAGGAGGTGATCTGCTGCCGCACCGCCGCGTCCTTGATGACCAGCGGCAGGACGCCGGGCAGGCCGGCTTTCAGCGTGGCGAACGCCAGGCCTGGGCCCTGGGGGAACTCGCCGGCACCGCCCGCGCGGCCGCCGACGTCGACGCTCTCAACGAAGTTCTTCTGGGTGTAGTCGCGATCGATGCCGACCTCGAGCTTGCCCTTGGTGCACTCGATGCCGAGGACCCGGTCCTCCGTGCAGACGTACCCCTTGGACTTCAGCGTGCCGACGAGGCCGCTGACCGTGATGCCGGGAAAGCAGCCGTTGCAGACGGTCCGTGCCGGAGGGACGGCCGGCGAGCTGGGCGGCGCGTCGGGGCTCGTGCCGGTCGTGGGGCTGTCGGTGGGCAACGTCGGCGCGTCGTTCGAGGGCTGGGGCGCGGCCGGCCGGGTCGAGTCGCCGGCGCTGTCGTCGGAGCCGCCGGTGAAGCTGATGACCGCGAAGAGGCCACCGGCAACGAGGACCAAGGCGCCGACGATGCTGAGCACGATCACGCCGGCCTTGCTCGAGCGGCGCGGAGGCGGCGGGTAGCCGCCGTACTGCGGGCCGTACTGCGGCTGCCCGTACTGCTGCGGCGGCCCGTACGGCGGCTGCTGCGGCTGCTGACCGTACGGCGGCTGGCCCGGATGGCCGTTCTGCTGGTTGCTCACCGCCACAATGTAGTGACCCGGTGGTTCAGCCGAAGAGCTTCTCGCCCCAGAACGAGCCCGCCGGTACGCCGCCGGGGCAGGCGAAGATGCCAGAGCCGACATGGCGGATGTACTCGTTCATCACGTCGGAGCGGGCCAGCTGCCGCTGGATCGGGATGAACTGCTTGCGCGGATCGCGCTGGTAGGCCAGGAAGAACAGGCCGGCGTCGAGGCGGCCCAGGCCGTCCGAGCCGTCGACGAAGTTGTAGCCGCGGCGGAGCAGCTCGGCGCCGTTGTTGAACTGGGGATGCGCGAGCCGGATGTGCGCGTCCTTGGCGATCTTGAGTTCGCCGTCCGCGCCCTTGGCCTCGAAGTCGATCGGGTCGAACTCCTCGGACTTGCCCAGCGGGGCGCCGGTGCCCTTGCCGCGGCCGACGATCAGCTCCTGCTCGCTGAGCGACGTACGGTCCCAGGTCTCGATCGTCATCCGGATCCGGCGGGCGACCAGGTACGAGCCGCCGACCATCCAGTCCGGGCCGTCCTCGGGCTGGACCCAGAGCTGCTGCTCCAGCTTGGCGGTGTCCTCGAGCTTGAGATTGTTCGTGCCGTCCTTGAAGCCGAACAGGTTGCGGGGCGTGGTCTGCGCCCGCGAGGTGGACGACGTCCGGCCGAAACCGAGCTGGGAGTAGCGCACGGCGGTGGTGCCGAAGCCGATCCGGGCCAGGTTGCGGATCGCGTGCACGGCGACCTGCGGGTCGTCGCTGCAGGCCTGGACGGCGATGTCGCCGCCGCTGCGGGCCGGGTCGAGGTTGTCGCCGATGAAGTGCGGCAGGTCGACCAGGGCGGCCGGGCGACGGGCCTTCAAGCCGAAGCGATCGTTGCCCTTGGCATCTTGGAAGAAGCTCGGGCCGAAGCCGATCGTCAGCGTCAGCCGGGCCGGCGGCAGACCGACGGCTTCGCCGGTGTCCTCGGGCGGCGCTTCGGCCGGGCCGTTCACCGCGCCGTACTGGCCGATGTCGCGTCCGGCCGTCATCAGCGCGGCGGCCGCGGTCCACTCCTTGAGCAGCGCGATCACCTGGTCGCGCTTGTCGGTGGTGACGTCGAACGTCGCGAAGTGCAGCCGGTCCTGCGCGGGGGTGACGATTCCGGCCTGGTGTTGCCCGTGGAACTCCACCGGCCCACTGGTGTCGGCAGCCTGCGACTCCTCACTGCTGAGGACGGAGTGCGCGGCGTACCCGGCGACACCGGTGGCAACGGCAGCCCCCGCCGCGCCGAACAGCCCACGGCGGGAGATGCCCTTCTTCGGCTCACTCATTTCTTCGCGATGACCCCGGCGACCTTGCTGACCGGTTCGGCCAGGGCGTCGACGACGTTGCCGAGCTCGCGGCGCTCGGCCTCGGTCGGCCGGTAGGGCTTGAAGCCGTCGCCGACGCGGTACTTGTCGACCGCGGCGAAGACCGCCTTGAAGTTGGTGTCGAGCGTGGTGACCAGCGCGGCGTCGCGCTGCTGCAGAGCCGGGCGGAGCGCCTGGATCGCGGCCTGCGAGCCCTCGACGTTGGCCTGGAAGTCCCACAGGTCGGTGTGTGAGTAGCGGTCCTCCTCACCGGTGATCTTGCCGGTGGCGACCTCGTCCAGCAGCTCCTTGGCGCCGTTGGCCAGCTGCAGCGGGTTCAGCTGCACGGTCTTGGCCTTGGCGACCACCGTCTTCACGTCGACCAGCAGCTGGTCGGCGTACTTGGTCATGCCGGCGGTGCTGTTCTTCTCCCACAGCGCCTGCTCGATGCGGTGGTACCCGGTCCACTCGGTGCCCGGCTCGACGTCGTTCACCCGGGCGTCGATCTTCGGGTCGAGGTCGCCGAACGACTCCGCCACCGGCTCGATCCGCTCCCAGTACGTGCGCGAGACCGGGAACAGCGCCTTGGACTTGGCCACGTCGCCCGCCTTGACCGCGGCGACGAACTCGGTGGTCTTCTCCTCCAGCGCGATCGCCTGCGAGTTCACGTAGCGCTGGTAGCTGACGGTGGCGTCCTTCAGCGCGGTGTCGGTGTCGACCTGCGCGGCCGCCTCACCGGTGACGGTCAGGTCGCCGCGGATGCCGTCGCCGACCATGCCGGGCTTGCAGACCGCCTGGTACTTGCCGGTCGGCAGCTCGACGATCAGGTCGCGCTTCAGGCCGGGGCCGATGTTCTCGACCTCGCCCATCACGCGGTCGCCCTCGGCGTACACGTAGAACTCGGTGACCTTGCTGCCGCCGTTGGACACCGAGAAGGTGCTGGTGCCGGACTTCACGTCCCGGCGGCTCAGGTCGCAGCCGTCGTCGGAGGCCTTGACGGTGACCGGACCGGTGTCGTCGCCGGGCGCGGCCGCCGGGGTCTCCTCGGCACAACCGGTCAGGGCGGCCAGCAGCAGGACGGTGCCGGCCGCGAGACCACGGCGGGTGGTGATCGGGTTCATCGGTGTTCTTTCTCGGGGGGCCGTCGAGGCCGGAGTGGTCAGGCCTGAGCAGGCACTGCGGGTGGTGCCGCCGGGCGCTTGACCGGACGGAGGTAGAGCACGAGGACCGGGATCAGGTAGACCAGCCACGCGGTCAGCTCGATCACGGTCGGGGCCGGGGTGAAGTTGAAGATCCCCTTCAGCAGTACGCCGTACCAGCTGTCCGGCGGGATCACCGCGGAGATGTCGAAGGCCAGGTTGTGCAGACCGGGCAGGAGGTTGGCCTCTTGCAGGTCGTGGAAGCCGTAGGCGAAGATGCCGGCCGCGACCAGGATCAGCAGCGCGCCGGTCCAGTTGAAGAACACGCCAAGGTTGATCCTGACCGCGCCGCGGTAGATCGCGAAGCCCAGTCCGACGGCGGTGATCAGGCCGAGCAGCACCCCGACGAACGGCGTCGCGGTGGTCGCGGTCGCCGCCGAGGCGTAGACGATGAACGCGGTCTCGATGCCTTCGCGGAAGACCGCCAGGAAGGCGAGCAGCACGACCGCGGCCGGGCCCATCTGCAGTGCGACGTCCATCCGGTCGCGCAGGTCCTTGGCGATCGTGCGGGACGCCTTGCGCATCCAGAAGATCATCCAGGTGACGAAGCCGACCGCGATGATCGACATCACGCCGCCGATCGTCTCCTGGGTGGTGAACGACTTCGCGGTCAGCGCGGTGATGAACTGCAGCAGGGCCCAGCCGGCGGCCGCGACGGCGACCGCCGCGGCCACTCCGGCCCAGACCAGTTTGAGACGGTCCCGGTGCCCGGACTTCACCAGGAACGTGGCCAGGATGCTGACCACCAGGGACGCCTCCAGTCCCTCACGCAGTCCGATGAGGTAGTTGGCGAGCATGGCGGTACTCCTGGAGCTTAGGGTTGTCTAACCTTCGGAAGGTTAACCTAAGAAATCCCATTCGCCCACTGTGTCGTACGCCGCACCATGGCTCGGCCCTTCGCCCAGCCGCGACGAGATCAACTGCAGACTCTCCGCCGTCCAGGCCGGTCCCTGGTACTCGTCGAAGACCCGGACCCAGCGCACGACGTCCATCGGCCGGCGCATCCGGGCCAGCGTCAGATGCGGCGTGAACTTGCGCCCGTCGACGGTGACACCGGCCTTGTTCGCCGCCGACCGCGTCGTCATCGCCAGGTGCTTGAGCGACCCGGTCTCGTCGTGCACCCCGGTCCACAACACCCGAGCATCCGGTACGCCGGGAAACGCGCCCGCTCCCCCCAGCCGCAGATCGAACGGCTTCTGCCTGGCGGCGGCCCGCTCCAGCCCCTCCCCCAGATCATCGGTCTTCCACTCCGGCACCTCCCCCAGGAACGCGAGGGTGATGTGCCAGGTTTCGTCACTGGCCCACCGAACGTCCTCGTCCGGATGAGACCGACGCGGCTCCACGAACTCACTCAGATGCTCGACAACCTCCACAGGCGGCACAACGGCCACGAACAATCGCATGGGAACAGACTGCCAGTTGGGCCCGTCACCCCCAACCGACTTCCGCTTCAGCGACGAGCAGTTCGTCGCCAGTTCTGTCGACCTCGACGGTCGTCTGATCGCCTTGATCGCCGATGCGGTGACTCCAGCCGCCGTGGATCGACCGTACCGAGCCCGTGCGGTGGTCGTCGGCCCTTCGGACGTCACCATCGATGTGGAGCTCGAACCGCTCGACGCCGAGTACCCGATGATCGATGCCCTGGGCGACGGTTTCGTCGTGGCGGACGCACGGAACCGGTGGAAGTCGGACGGCAGTCTCGCCTGGCTGCCGGCGTACGACGGTGTCGGATGGATGGATTGCTACGCCCTCAACGTCGGCGAGGAACTCACGTGGGGCTGTCTCTACCACGAGTTCCCGCTGGTGACCGTTGATCGGAAGGGGGTGCGCGGCATCCGTGGAACCAGCGTCAGAGGCGCTCGCGGGCTCCTGGTTTCCGGGCCGTTGGTGGCCTTTCTCGGCGAGTACGACGACTACCGCCACGACCGGCGTCGGACCGCCCCCAGTCGGCAGGTAACAGTCAGCATCGGCTGGAGCGACGACGGCGACGACGTTCTGGTCGAGCGCAAGGTCCCATTGACGATGCCGGACGGGAGTGAGCCGCCAGGGCAGCCGCGGCAGGTCGTGTGCCGTGACGACCGGGCCTTCGTCCGGTTCGACGATGCTCGGGAGTGGTTCGTGGTGCAGCTCTAGGCGGCGCCGGTCGGGGCACACTGAGGTATGGACGAGCGGAAGCTGCCTTCGCCGTGTGTGGTGGTGCTGGTGGGGCCGGGGGCGGCGGGGAAGTCGACGTGGGCTGGGGAGAGGTTCGCGGGCGAGCTGGTGGTGTCCAGTGATCGGCTGCGGGCGTTGGTGGGGGCCGGGGAGGACGATCTGGCGGCGAGTGCGGATGCGTTCGACTTGCTGGAGGCGGTGGTTCGGCAGCGGATCGGGCGGCGGCTGACGACCGTGATCGACACGTTGGGGCTGGATCGGGAGCGGCGGCTGCGGTGGTTGGCGTTGGCTCGGGAGCACGGGATGCCCTGTGTGGCGGTGGCTTTCGACACCCCGGCGGCGGAGTGCCGGCGGCGGAATCGTGAGCGGGTGAAGCGGATTCCGGCCGACGCGCTGGCGGCGCAGTTGACGACGTGGAACCGGGTGAAGAAGGAGCTGCCGGGCGAGGGATTCGACGAAGTGCTGCAGGCGGCGACGGAGGTTCGCGTCGTACCGGAGGCGTTTGTCCAAGCGGATGCGGCGGTACGGCGGGAGGACGCGGCGCCGCGCGGGTTGCGGTTCGGGTTGCAGGTGAGCAGCTACACGCACAAGGGCGGGCGGAAGACGACCGGCGAATGGATCCGGCAGGTCGGGGCGCGGGCGGAGGCGGCGGGGTTCGACGCGATCTACGTGATGGACCACTTCCGGCAGATCCCGCAGGTCGGGCGGGCCTGGGAGGACTTCCTGGAGAGCTGGACGACGCTGGCGTACCTCGCGGCCTGCACGGAGCGGGTCCGGCTCGGCACGCTGGTCACGGGCATCACGTACCGGAACGTCGCGCATCTGGGCAAGATCGTTGCCACGCTGGACGTTCTCAGTGGTGGGCGTGCGGTGTGCGGGGTCGGGCTCGGGTGGTTCGAGGCCGAGCACAAGGCGTACGGGTGGGAGTTCCCGTCGACGGCCGAGCGATACGCGTTGCTCGAAGACGCGCTGCAGGTGCTGCCGGTGCTGTGGGGCGCGGGAAACAAGGGGTTCAGCGGCAAGGTGCTCGAGGTGCCGGACACGACCTGCTATCCACGACCCCTGCAGGACAACGTGCCGTTGCTGGTTGGCGGGAGCGGACCGCGGACCCTACGACTGGCAGCCCGGTACGCCGACGCGGCGAACGTCTTCGGCGATGTCACCCGCGTGCGGGAGAAGGCCGAGTACCTGAAGGCCCAGCCGCGGCAGATCGAGCTCACCCATCTGTCGACGACGCTGATCGGCCGGGATCAGCGCGAGGTCGATGCCTTGGTCAACCAACTGCGGCCGCGCAACCAGGACCCGGCCCGGTACGCCGCGACGGCCAACGCCGGCACGATCACCGATCAGGTCGGACGCTTTCGCGCGCTGGCCGAGGCCGGCGCCGCCGAGGTGATGTTCAGCCTGCCGAACCTCGACGACGACCTCAGCCCGCTGGACACCGCCGGCGAGGTGATCAGCGCCTTCCGCTGACCCGGCGCACCAGACCGGGGCCGGAGGCAACGATCAGCTCTTGCCGAGCGGGATGTTCAGCAAGGCGTTCTCGACCAGCTCCGGCAGCGCCGGGTGGATCCAGTACTGACCACGAGCCATCGTGTGCGCGTCGAGACCGAAGCTCATCGCCTGGATGACCGGTTGCAGGATCGAGCTGGCCTGCGGGCCGATGATGTGGGCACCGAGCAGCAGACCGGTCTTCGGATCCGCGAGCACCTTGGCGAAGCCGCTGGTGTTCTCCATCGCCCAGCCGTAGGCGATGCCGGCGTACTCGGCCCGGCCGACGACGTACTCGACGTTCTGCTCCTGCGCCTGTTCCTCGGTGAGTCCGACGGACGCGATCTGCGGCGAGCCGAAGACGGCGGACGGGACGTAGCGGTGGTCGGACTCGATCGGGTCGTCGGGGTGCAGCAGGTTGTGCTGGACGACGCGGGCCTCGTGGTTGGCGACGTGCTTGAGCTGGTACAGCGAGGACAGGTCGCCGAGCGCATAGATGCCCTCGACAACGGTTTGCTGGTGGGCGTCGACGACGACCCGCTCGTCCTCGTCGACCGTGACACCGGTCGCCGCCGGGTCGAGCAGGTCGGAGTTCGGGCGCCGGCCGATCGCGACCAGCACCTCGTCCACGACGATCTCGTCGCGGCCGCCGGGGCTGAGGGTCTCCAGCGCGATCGCGCCGTCGGCGCGCCGGGTGGCGCTGACCGTTTCGTGGTTCAGGCGGACGTCGTACTGGGTGGTGGCCAGCTCGGTGTAGCGGGTGGCGATCTCGGTGTCCTCGTGGCGCAGCAGCAGGCCGGAGCGCGCGATCAGCGTGACCTCGACGCCGAGCGAGGAGAACACGTGCGCGAATTCGGCCGCGACGAAACCGCTGCCGATGATGCCGAGCCGGGCCGGCAGCTCGCCGAGCCGCATGATCGTGTCCGAGGTGTGGTAGCCGACCTCGGCCAGCCCGGGCACGAACGGGATGTTCGGGCGGCTCCCCGCGGCCAGCACGAAGCGGTCGGCGGTGATCACCCGGGCCTGCCCGTCGGGGGCCGTCACGGTGAGCTCCTTGGTCCCGGTGAAGCGGCCGGTGCCGTCGTACACGGTGACGTTCGCGTTGTCGGCGTGGTGCCGCCGGTACTCCGAACCGCCGGCGGCGATCGGGTCGATCCGGCCGAAGATGCGGTCCCGGATGTCCGGCCAGCGCACGCCGGTCAGCTGCTCGTCGACGCCGTACCGGGAGCTGATCGACGGCGTCCTGGCCAGGTCGGCGGTGTGCACGAACATCTTGGTCGGGATGCAGCCGACGTTCAGGCAGGTCCCGCCGAAGGTGCCGCGTTCGACGATCGCCGTCTTCCAGTCCGCGAACCGCCCGTCGAGGATCGAGTTCCCGGAGCCGGTGCCGACGATCACCAAGTCGTAATGAGTCACACCCCATTCTGACCCTGACGACAAGGCCGACCACCCCGACCCCGGTCAGCCGTTCGCGAGCCGAAAGGTCGCCGACCGCCGTCAGCGGAGCACGGCGGCCTGAGCCGGGGTGAGCTGGACGTGCGGCAGGTCACGCAGCAGCAGACTCAGGTGCGCGGCCGTCTCGAGCTCTTCCGCCAACTCGACGGCCGCGTCGAGCGAGGTGCCTGCGACGACCGATCCGTGGTTCGCCAGCAGGATGACGTGATGGCGGACGGCCAGCCGCTCCACTCCGTCCCCGAGCTCGCTGGAGCCAGGTTTCGCGTACGGCGCCAGCGGGACGTCCCCCAGCCGCATCACCCGGTAGGGCGTGAGCGGCGGCAACTGCGCCAAGCCGCTCTCGTCCGGCGGAAGGCAAGCGCAGGCAGTCGCGTACGGCGAATGGAGGTGGACGACGGCGGTCGCCTCCGGGCGTTGCCGGTAGACCGCGAGATGGACGGGCAGTTCCTTGGACGGCTTGGGCGCACTGTTGCTCGTCTGGCCGTCGACAGGCACTTGCGCAAGGTCCTCGGCCTGCACGCGCCGCAGCGCCGAGCCGGTCGGCGTGATCAGCACCTGATCGCCGACGCGCACGCTGACGTTGCCGGAGCTTCCCGGGGACAGGCCGGCGGCGGCCAGGTGCCGGCAGGCCGCGACGACTTGTTCCCGGATCTCCGTCAGGCTGTCGGCAATCACGGAGCGACCTCCCAGGCAGTGTCGAACAGATCGGGGCCGCCGAAGTTGCCGGACTTCAGCAGCAGTGCGATCGGGCGATCGCGCACCGTCGCGTACGTCCAGGGCACGCCGGGCGCGGCCAGGGCGCCGATCCGGACGGTCTTCACGCCGAGCGCCGCCGCGACGGCGCCGGACGTCTCGCCACCGGCGACGATCATGCGCCGGACGCCCAGGTCGTCGACGGCGCGGATGGCTTCGGCCAGTTCCCGGACCAGCCGGTTGATCACCGACGCCGACCCGTCGGCCGCCAGGGCGAGCGGATCGACCGAGATGACCCGCCCCTGGAACGCCCCGACCTGCGCACGGGTCCGTTCCGACCCGCTGCCGGAGATGATCAGCCGCGCACCGGCCTCGATCGGCGGAAGCTCCTCCGGTCCCCGCTCGGCGGCACCGGCCATCGAGCGCGCGAGAGCGACCGCGAGCCCGGCACCACCGCCGAGCACGACCGGTACGTCGAGCAGCGCGATCGCCTCGGCGAGCCGGTCCAAATCGGCATCCTCCACCGCGTCGACCAGGAGGTGACGGTGGACTGCATCGACGTGCTCGGCCTCGAGCATGGCGCGGTGTCCGGCCGCACCCGCCGACGCCTGCACCGCTGACGCCTTCACCGCGGCCGTCTTCACCGCCGACGCCTTGACCGCGGCCGCCTTCACCGCGGCCGCGATCGCCGCCGCGCCACGGCGTACGACCGAGTGATCAACCAACCCGACCGATCGAGTGGTCTGCCGCCCGAGCACGCGGACCAGATTCGCGTCGGTCATCGGCGTCAACGGGTGGTCGCGCAGCGACGACTCCGACAGCAGTTGGCCGTTGACGAACAAGTGGCCCAGGTACTGCGTCCGGCCGACCTGCGGCGTGGCCGGCGTACCGAGGCTGATCGCGTCCGGGCCGAGCAGGTCGACCAGCGCATCGGCGACCGGACCGATGTTGCCCCGGTCGGTCGAGTCGAACGTCGAGCAGTATTTCTGGTAGACGTACCGGACTCCCGCGTCCCGAAGTGCTCGGGCGGCTGCGAGCGAGTCCCGGACCGCCTCGGCGGGGTCGTTCGTCCGGGACTTCAGCGCGACGACGGCGCAGTCGACGTCGGACGGGATCGGCTCGGTCGGTACGCCGAGCGTCACCGAGGTTGTCAGTCCGGCGTGCGCGACGCCGCCGGCCAGATCGCAGGCGCCGGTCAGGTCGTCCGCGACCACGCCCAGCAGGGGACCCGGGCCGCGCAGCTCAGGCGACCACGCTGCGGCTCTCATGGCGCCACCACCACGCGGGCGCCGCCGCTGCCCAGCAGCTCCCGCTGCTCGGCGGTCGATCCCGAGTCGGTGACCACGACGTCGACGAGGTCGAGCCGGCCGAACCGGATCGGGGCCCGTCCACCGAGTTTGCGATGGTCCACCAACAGGATGGTCCGCTGCGCGACCTCGGCCAGTCGCTGCTTGATGCTCGCGTCCAACGCCTTGCTGCACAGCAGTCCTGAGGCATCGACGGCCGTCGCCGACAGTACGGCGACGTCGACCGACAGGCTGGCGACTCCGGCCTCGGTCGCCGGTCCGGTGAAGGATCGCGTGTCGGCCTGGTACGTACCGCCCAGCGCGACGAGTTCGACGTCGTCGCGGGCCGCGCACGTGCTGATCACCGGCAGGGAGTGCGTCACCACCGTGACGTCCTTCGGTACGAGAGCCGCGAGCGGCGCCACCGTCGTACCGGCGTCCAGGGCGATGGTGGCCGCGTCGGTCAGCAGTTCCGCGCAGGCGGCCACGATTGCCCGCTTGTCCGATCTGCCGGCGCGGTTGCGCTGGTCGAACGGCTCTCCGTCGCCTGCGGTCGGGAGACTTGCGCCACCCGTCACCCGCCGGGCGAGGCCGTCCAGGTCGAGTCGCCGTAGGTCTCGACGGATCGTCATCTCCGACACCCCGAGGTCGAGGGCGGCTCCAGCCGACGAGACGTAGCCGTCCGCGGTCAGCCGCCGGATCAGCTCGTCACGCCTGGCGGTCGCTCCTGTGTAACGCACGCGACCACCTCAACCTGACGGCGTACCGGTTGTCAATCGCCGCACATCAATTGCGGTGTTGTCCGAATTCGCACAAACTTGGCCACATGACTGCGCAGCGCAAGGTCGGCCTTCTGCACACCGTGCCCGCCCTGGCCGGCACCTTCCAGGACCTCGTCGCTCGGCAGGAGCCCGCCTTGCGTCAGGTCCACGTCGCCGACGCGGAACTGCTGGCGACGGCTGTGCGTGACGGCGTGACCGAGGAGGTCTTCGCGCGGGTACGGCAGCACGTGCGGTACCTGATCGAGGACGGCGCGGCGGCCGTGCTGGTGACCTGCTCCTCGATCGGCGAGGCCGTTGAGGCAGCGGCGACCGACGCCGAGGTGCCTGTGTTGCGAGTTGATGCGCCGATGGCCGAGGAAGCGGTGCGGGCGGCCGGCGAAGGTGGGCGGATCGCGGTGCTCGCGACGCTTCGGGCGACGCTCGGCCCGACTGGGCGGCTGCTCGAGCGTGCGGCGGCCGGCACCGGTGTGACGGTCGAGGCGACGGTCGTCGACGGCGCGACCGACGCTCGGGCGGCGGGCGACCAGGACGAGCACGATCGTCTGGTCCGCGCGGCGGTCGAGAGTGCTGAGGCGGACGCCGTCGTGCTCGCCCAGGCGTCGATGGCTCAGGCCGTGGCTGAGCTGGACGTTCGCACGTTCACCTCGCCGGCCGGCGGGATCGCGGCGCTGCTGGCCGCGGTCGCGCGGAGCTGAGCTCCCCGGCGATCCACGCGGCTCGAGCGGTCGAGCGGTCGAGCGGTCGAGCGGTCGAGCGGTCGAGCTCAGGCGACCTTGGGGTTGGAGTCCACGGTCGCCTTGTCCGCGAGCATCTCGCTCTGCGGCAGGACCTCGAGCCGCGGCCGCGGCAGCAGGTGCGGGCGGATCGCCAAACCGCGGCGGCGGGAGAAGTAGATCACCGAGGCGGTCGTGCCGATCACGGTGAGCGCGCCGCCGACGATCAGCGACCAGCGGGCACCGAACTCCTGGCCGACCCAGCCGATGAACGGCGAGCCGATCGGCGTACCGCCCATCAGGACCGTCATGTACAGCGCCATCACCCGGCCGCGCATGGTCGGCTCGATGCCGAGCTGCATGGTGGCGTTGGCCGCGGTCAGCATCGTCAGCGAGGCGAAACCGACCAGCGGCAGCACCGCGGCGTACGAGATGTAGTTGGGCATCAGACCGCTCGCGACCACCGACAACCCGAAGATCAGCGCCGCGCCGATCACCAGCCGCGCCCGGACCCGCACCCGGCGGGCCGCCATCAGCGCACCGGCCAGCGAGCCGATCGCCAGGATCGAGCCGAGGATGCCGAACTCCCCCGCGCCCTTGCCGAACTCGCTCGTCGCCATCAGCGCGGAGGTGAGCTGGAAGTTCAGCCCGAAGGTGCCGGCGAAGAACACCGCGACCAGCACCATCATCAGGTCGGGCCGGCGCCACAGGTAGCGCATGCCGTCGCGGATCATGCCCTTCTCGCGGGCGGCCGGGGTCGGCGAGTACAGCTCTCCGACCCGCATCAGCCGCAGTGACACGATCACCGCGGCGTAGGTGAAGCCGTTGATCATGATCACCGGTCCGGTGCCGATCCAGTGGATCAGCAGACCGGCCAGCGCCGGGCCGAGCAGCCGGGCGGCGTTGAAGGACGCCGAGTTCAGGCCGACCGCGTTCGACAGTTCGTCGCGGCCGACCATCTCGACCACGAACGCCTGCCGGGTCGGCGCGTCGAACGCCGTCCCGACACCGAACAGCAGGGCCAGCAGGTAGACGTGCCACGCCTCGACCACGCCGGTCACGGTCATCGTGCCCAGCACCAGCGCGACGGAACCCATCGCGAGCTGGGTGACGGTCAGGACCTGGCGCTTGGGGAAGCGGTCGGCCACCAGCCCGGCGTACGGGCCGAACAGCAGGGCCGGGAGGAACTGCAGGCCGGTCACGATGCCGAGCGCCGTCCCGGAGTGGGTCAGCTCCAGGACCAGCCAGTCCTGGGCGACCCGCTGCATCCAGGTGCCGACGTTCGAGATGATCGCTCCGGTCGCGTACAGCCGGAAGTTGCGGACCTTGAAGGCCCGGAAGGTGGGACTCACGCGCCCGCCAGACGTTCGAGAACAGGTGCTGCCTTACGCAGGATGTCGCGCTCCTCGGGGGTCAGTTTCTTCAGCTTCGTCTGCAGCCACTCGTCGCGGCGCCGGCGGTTGGCCCGCAGCAGCGCGTGCGCGGCGTCGGTCAGCTCGACCACGATCTGGCGCTTGTCGGTCGCGTGTGGGCGGCGGGCCACCAGGCCGGCGTCCTCCAGGTTGGACACGATCCGCGTCATCGACGGCGGCTTGACCTGCTCGTGGGCGGCCAGCTCACCGATCGTCATCGCGTCGTGCTTGCCCAGAGCACCCAGTACGCCGAGCTGGTTGGCGGTCAGGTCGTGCCCCTGCTCGCGCTGCCGGCGGATCTGCCGGGACAACCGCAGGGTCGACGACCGCAGCGCGCTGGCCAGGCCGACGTCGGTCTTCACCTGCTGGGCTACGACTTCGGGCATGTCGTTAGCATAACTCATTACCTTTGCTAACGAAAACGATCAGGTTTCTATTCCACCCTGCGGACCGGACCGGCAATGGAGCGGTCGGCGGGAACCGGTGAGCCCATAGGGTGTGCGGCCATGGGAACACCGGTGGAGCTGGACAGGTACGAGCAGCGGTTTCGGCGGGCCGGACTGCCGTTGTTCATCGAGGACTTCTCGCCGACGCACGACATCTTCGCCCGGGCCACGCCGGTGCTGGCGCTGGTGTTCGTCGCCGAGGTGCTCGGCGCGATCGAGCTGACCTGGCCGTGGTGGCAGAACGCGCTGGCCGTGCTCGGCGGGCTGACCGTCCTGATCGGCGGTTTCGGCCTGCTGAACGGGATGCGCGGACGGCCGTTCTGGTCCTTCCCGACCCGGTTCGGGACGCCCGAGCTCGCCGTCTTCGTCCTGCTGCCGGCGCTGCTCCCGGTGATGTCGCACTTCCAGTGGAAGCAGTTCTTCGGCGTCGCGCTCAGCAACCTGGTGCTGATCGGTCTCGTGTACGTCGTGGTCGGCTACGGCCTGATCGGTACGACGATCTGGGGCGTACGCCGCCTCGCGAAAGAGCTGGCGAGTTCCGTCGCCAGCCTGATCCGGGCGCTGCCGCTGCTACTGGTCTTCTCACTGGTCCTGTTCGTGAACACCGAGATGTGGCAGGTCTTCGCGGGCATGCCGGTCGCCTTCATCGTGCTCTCGGCGATCGCGTTCGCGCTGCTCAGCGACCTGTTCCTGGTGCTGCGCCTGCCGCAGGAGCTGGACCGGATCGAGGCGGACGCCGGCGGATCGGGCCCGCCGCTGCGCCGGATCCAGCGGCTGAACCTGAGCGTCAGCCTGGTGGTCCGGCAGTGGATGCAGGTCCTGGTGGTCAGCGCCGGGGTCGGCGCGTTTTTCGTCGCGTTCGGCATGCTGGCGATCAGCGGGCACCTCTACGAGGAGTGGGGCATCGACCGCGGCGCGTGGTCCTACCAGTTCCAGCTGCTCGACCACCCCGTGCTGATCAGCGCGGCACTGATCAAGGTCGCCATCGGCATCGCGAACTTCACCGGTCTGTACTACTCGATCTCGCTGATGACCGACGCGACCTACCGGGCCGAGTTCCTGGACAACGTCTCCGACGAACTGCGCACGCTCTTCACCGCCCGCGCCGAGTACCTCGACCTGCGGTCCCGCCTGCCCAGCTCGACCTGAGCAGGCGGGACGCGGCGGGTCACTCCATCCCGAGCGCACCCTTCAGGAACTGCAGCTGGTGGCGCATCAGCCCCTCGGCCGTGGCCTCGTCCGTCGGCATGTGCGTCGCGCCCGACAGCGGCAGGACCTGGTGTGGCCTCCCCGCGGCCAGCAGAGCCGCTGACAAGCGCAGCGTGTGCGCGACCACCACGTTGTCGTCAGCCAGTCCGTGCACCAGCAGCAGCGGACGGGACAACTTCGCCGCCTCCGGAATCGACGAGCTCCGGTCGTAGGCCTCCGGGTTCTCGTCCGGGTGGCCGAGGAAGCGCTCACGCCAGTGCGTGTCGTAGAGCCTCGCGTCGTGCGGACCGGCGCCCGCGACCGCCGCGTGGAAGACGTCCGGCCGACGCAGGACCGCGATGGTCGCCAGGAGGCCGCTGTAGCTCCAGCCGGTGATGCCGACGCGGGTCAGGTCGAGATCCGGATTGTGCTCGGCCGCGGCGTGCAGAGCGACGATCTGGTCCTCGAGCGGCAGCGACAGCGTGTCGCCGTACACGGTCTTCTCCCAGGCGGGTCCGCGGCCCGGCGTACCGCGGCCGTCGGCGATGACAACGGCGAAACCGTTCTCGGCGTACCACTGCGCGGTCGGGTACATCGGGGTCAGGGCGCGGACGGCGAGTTGCAGCGCCGGGCCGGCGTAGGGGGACATCAGGACGGGCAGCGTCATGCCGGGCTCGTACCAGGACGGGAGAATCAGCGCGGTCCGCAGTTGCCGCTCCCCCGCCTGCAGCCAGGTGATGCGTGGCGCCAGCGCCGGCTTGGCGGCCAGCGACCGGATCTGGCGGCCAGTACGTCGTACGGCGAACGTCTGGCCGGTCTCGGTGTTGGAGACGACGACGGGACCGACGGCACTGTGGACGCCAGGGGTGTCGGTGAGCCGGCGCAGCCCGGTCGGGTCGTGCACCCAGAGGTGGCGCTCCGTCGGCTCGTCGTTGGCCTGGAACCGGACGGTCTCGCCGGTGACGTCGACGACCGCGCGCAACTGGAGGCCCTCCGGGGTCACCGGCCGGCCGTTGATCATCAGGTGGCGCGTGGAGGGGGTGTCGTGGGCAACCACCAGCTTGCCCGACGCGGTGCGCGCCGGGGTGCCGGGGACGAGCTCGACCCACGCGGGATCGTGCTGTTCGTGCAGGAGTTCGGCCCGGCCGGTGGCGGGATCGGCGGCGAGGACCTGCACGGTCTTCTGGTCGCGGGACTGGACGCTGATCAGTACGCCGTGCGCGTCCCACGCGACGGTCGGCAGGTATTCGAAGTCGCCCCAGACGATCTCCGTGCTGCCGCCGTGCAGATCGAAGACGTGCAGGCTGACCAGCGCGTTCGCGGTCCCCGCGGCCGGATACGCGACCTCGCGGGGGCGAGCGCCGGAGTCGGCCGGATCGGCGATCCACCAGCGTTGGACCGGCGTCTGGTCCACGCGGGTGGCGAGAAGCCGAGTGCCGTCGGGCGACCACCAGTGGCCGCGCGTCCGGTGCATCGACTCGGCGGCGACGTGCTCGGCCAAGCCCCAGGCGACATCCGGGCTGTCGTCCGCGGCGATCTCCTGGTCGTTGCCATCGGCAAGTTCCAGGACGCGCAGGGCGCCGTCGGTCACGTAGGCGACGCGGTCGCCGGTGGGATCCAGCCGAGGGTCGACGACGGCGCCGGCGGTGTCGAGCTTTCGTAGTACGCCGGTGGGCAGGTCGAGATGCCAGAGCGTTCCGTTGAGAGCGAAGACCGCCGCGGAGAGTGCTTCGTCGGCGGAGAAGGCGACGATGCCGCTGCTGCGTTCCCCGGTGCGTTCGCGACGGATCCGCTCGGCCTCGGGGATCGGGCCGTCGGCGCCGAGGTTTTCGGGCGCGACGAGCAGCCGCTCCTCGTCGCCGTCCAGCAGCCACAGGCAGCCGGCCCGGTCCTCCGGTCCGCGGGTGCGCAGGAAGAGCACGCGCTCGCCGTCCGGAGAAGCGGCGAAGGCCTTCGGCAGGCCGAGGGTGAAGCGTTGGGTCCGGGCCGCCAGGGTGGGATAGCTGTCGATGTACGAGCGCTTGTTGTCCATAACCGAGACTCTGGGCGTCGTAGCAGCGACCGCGAGAGGGGATGGTGTGAAGTCGGAGAACCCGAAGAGATCAACAGCTTAGCAACCGCGCGGTTCACCGGACTCTTCGGGTCCCCGGTTCAGGTCAGGTCAGCCAGTCCCCCAGCGGGCCGATCGCGAAGTACACCACGAACAACGCCGACACCACCCACATCAGCGGGTGCACCTGCCGGGCTTTGCCGCGGACCACCTTCAGCAGCACGTACGAGACGAACCCGGCGCCGATGCCGGCCGTGATCGAGTACGTGAACGGCATCAGGATGATGGTCAGGAACGCCGGGATCGCCACTTCGATGTCGTCGAAGTCGATGCCCTTGACCTGGGTCATCATCAAGAACCCGACCAGCACCAGCGCCGGCGTCGCCGCCTCGTACGGGACCAGCGTGACCAGCGGCGCGACCACCATCGCGATCAGGAAGCAGATCCCGGTGACCACGCTGGCCAGACCGGTCCGGGCGCCCTCGCCGACCCCCGAGGCGGACTCGATGTACGACGTGTTGCTGGACACCGAGGCGGCGCCGCCGGCGGCCGCGGCGACACTGTCCACGATCAGGATCCGCTGCGCGTTCGGCGGGTTGCCGTCGGCGTCGAGCAGGTTGGCCTCGGCGCCGATCGCGGTCATCGTGCCCATCGTGTCGAAGAAGTCGGCCAGCATCAGCGTGAAGATCAGCAGGATCGCCGACACCACCCCGACCTGCTCGAACGAACCGAACAGGTTGAACTCGCCGAGCAGGTCCAGGTTCGGCTTGCTGAACCAGTTGTCCGGCAACGAGGGCACGCTCAGGCCCCAGCCGGCCGGGTTGTCCGTCGTACGGGCGCCGACGTCGGTGATCGCCTCGACCACGATCGCCAGCACGGTCGCGGCCAGGATGCCGATCAGGATCGCGCCCTTCACCTTGCGCGCGTACAGCGTGACGATCAGCACCAGCCCGACCACGAAGATCAGCACCGGCCAGCCCCGCAGACTGCCGCCGATGCCCAGCTCGACCGGCGGACCGGTCGGCGCGGCCGGGCGGCGGACGAAGCCGGCGTCGATCACACCGATGAACGCGATGAACAGGCCGATGCCGACACTGATCGCGACCTTCAGCTGGCGTGGAACGGCTTCGAACACCGCTCTGCGGAAGCCGGTCAGGACCAGGACCAGGATGATGATGCCTTCCAGCACCACCAGGCCCATCGCGTCGGCCCAGGTCATCTTCGAGGCGATCGAGTAGGCCAGGAACGCGTTCAGGCCCAGGCCGGTGGCCAGCGCCAGCGGGAAGTTCGCGACCAGACCCATCAGGATCGTGATCACGCCCGCGATCAGCGCGGTGGCGACCGCGACCTTGGCGATCGAGGCGGTCGGGTCGGTGCCGCCACCGACGTACTGGCCGGTGCTGTCCTTGACCGTGCCGATGATCAGCGGGTTCAGCACGACGATGTAGGCCATCGTGAAGAACGTGACCAGACCACCGCGAACTTCCCGGGGCACGGTCGAGCCCCGCTCGGTGATCTTGAAGAAGGAGTCCAGGAAGCCTGGGCGGGAGGCAACAGCCGGGCGCGTGCTCATGACCGCATCGTGCCAGTTCGGGCCGGGCCCGCGCGAGCGATCTGGCCGGCCCGACGCGTTAAGGTGATCACGTGGCAGACGACAAGCCGGCGCCGGTGTCGAAGAAGCGCAACGATCCGACCAGTCAGCTGGCGCGCGGCGAGCTGGTGCACGCCGAGGTCAAGCCGCTCGACCTGTCCGGGATCCCGACCGTGATCGCCGGGATCATCGCCTGGGCGCTGGCCTTCGTCGCGGTGCTGATCTTCCACGACGACCTGAAGCGGTCCGGTAACGAGTGGTGGCTGTGGGTCACGGTCGCCGGCTTCGGCCTGGGCTGGATCGGCCTGGCCTACTGCAAGCGCCGCTGGTCGAGCATCCAGGCCGGGCACCGCTCCGCAACCGAGGACTGACCGGTCAGATCAGCACCACGCTCAGGGTGCGCTCATCGCGCGGACACCCCCGGAGGACGTCGGTCGGTGCCGGACGACGCGGTTCGGGAGGGCGTCAGGGCCAACGACGGCAGGCCGCGCCGCCGAAGCAGCAGTTCGGCAACGACGATGTTGGGCAGCCAGCACAGGAACGGCAGAACCGCGTAGGCGGTGTCGAAGACCCGCTCCGCATCGACGGTGGGGCCGGCGAACGGCAGCTGGACACCGATCAGAATCCCGAGCCACAACCGCAAGGTGACCCCGGCGTAGGTCAGCGCGAAGCACCGGATCATCCAGGCCTGATGGCTGAGGTGATCACCGGCGCGGATTGCGCGCCAGCCGCGCCACGCGGTCCATCCCCACAGCACCGCGAGCGAACCGAACCCGAAGAACCCGTTGATGGCCGCCGTGTTGAAGCAGGCCATGATCAACGAGGAGACCGAGCCGATCGCCACCGAGATCAGGAACACCCGGCCGACCCAGCGGTGCAGCCGCGGCCGGCGCCGCCGTACCGTGCCCGCGAACTGCACCGGGCCGATCCCCAGCGCCAGCGCGGAGAAGATGATGTGAGCGTAGAACGCGGCTCGCACCGGCGCGGCCCGATCGGCATAGGCGGTCGCCAGCCCCGCTTCGTTCTGCGCGAGCGTAGCCAGGCTGCCCTGGGCGTAGGTCGCGATGACGTAGCCGACGATCGCCAAACTGGTCAGTGCCACCACGACCCAGCTGATCCGGCCGTTGCGCGCGGGACGCGAACGGGACACGGTGCGCGGGGGCGCCGGAGGCGGGGTTGCTGAATCCGTCGCATTCGTCATGGCGAAAGTCCTGTCTACAGGTCGGATGAGGGAAGGAAGTCGACGGACGAACGGCGAGCTCCCTGGTGGGAGCCCGCCGTCGGTCCTACGCCCTTGCGGACGAGCTGGTTCGTTCGTGGCTCTGGGCCGGCTCGTCCTGTTCGACGTGTCCGCCCTCGGTGTCGACGTTCGGAAGCACCCGGTCCAGCCGGCGTGGCAGCCACCAACTGGCTTCGCCGAGGAGTTGCAGGGCGGCCGGAACCAGGACCATGCGGACGAGGAGCGCGTCCACCAGGACGCCTACGGTCAAGGCCAGGCCGACCGACGCGACCATCGCGTCGCCACCGCTGAACGCGAAGCCCGCGAACACCGCTGCCATGATGGTGGCCGCGGCGACGACGATCGGGGCGGCTTGGCCGAATCCGCGCAGTACCGCTGCCCGGGTGTGCAGTCCTCGCCGGTGGGCCTCGTACATACGGGAGACCAGGAACACCTGGTAGTCCATCGCCAATCCGAACAGCACGCCGACCACGATGAGGGGCATCAGACTGGCCAGCGGCCGGGCTTCGTCAAGGCCGACCAGCCGGCCCGCCCAGCCCCATTGGAAGACCGCCACCGTCACTCCGAGGCCCGCGGCCAGGGACATGAGGAACCCGGCCGTGGCCAGCAGCGGCACCGCGATGGACCGGAACACGAGCATCAGCAAGAGCAGCGAGAGCCCTACCACGCAGATCAGGTAGGTGATGAGACCGGACGAAAGCTGTGAGTCGACGTCCACGTCGACCGCTGTCTGCCCGGTCACCGAGACCTTTGCGCCGTCGGTGCCGGCCACGGCGGCGCGCAGTGAATTCACCAGCTCGCCGGTCCGCACGTCGGTCGGGCCGTACTCGGGAGTGACTGCCAAGAAGGCGACATCCCCGCTCGCGGCGGGCTGGGCAGGGCTGACGTCCACAACCCCGTCGAGCGCCGCGATCTCCGTTGTCGCCCGGGTTGCGGTGTCAGCTGCGGCTACGCCCTCGAAGAGCACGATCAGGGGGTTCTGCTCACCGGCACCGAACGCGTCGCTCACGGTGTTGTAGGCGGCACGCTGGGAGCTGGCCGGGTCGGGCCCACCCGGAGGATCCAGCTCGGTCTCGAGCGACAGGGCCGGCACAGCGAGCGCGGCGACGGCCGTCGTGGCGATCAGCATGCTGAGCACGGGGCGATTGACCACCGTTCGGGCCCAGTGACGCAGGAAGCCGGACCGCGAGTCTGCCGGGCGGTGATCCTCCACCACCGCAGCCGCCGACTGCTCGCCCGCCTGGTCGGTGGCCGGACGTTCTTTCCGCGGCAGCACCTTGTGGCCAAGGGTCTTCAGCACGGCCGGCACGACGGTGAGCGAGACGGCCACGGCCACGACCACCGCGAACGCCGCGCCCAGGCCCATCTCGGTGATGAACGAGATCCGTACGATCGCCAGCCCCGCCAAGGCGATGACCACGGTGGTTCCGGCGACCACCACGGAGGTGCCCGCAGTGCCGGAGGCCCGAGCCACGGCCGCTGTGACGCCGGCTCCACGGCGGAGCTCATCGCGGAACCGCGACAGGATCACCAGCGCATAGTCGATGCCCACTGCCAATCCCAGCATCAATCCGAGGATCAGTGTGGTGGACTGGATGCCGGAACCGACCGACGACCAGGCGAGCACGCCGAGGACGCCGACGACGACACCGGACAAGGCGGTCAGCAGGTTCGCGCCGGCCGCGACCAACGAGCCGAACGTCAGCAACAGCACGACGAAGGCGACCACCACACCCACCGCTTCGGTGATGCTGGCGATCTCGGGCGGTCCGTCGTCGAGGGAGCCGCCGAGCTCGATCGTGTAGCCCGCACCGGCCAGGTCCGCCGACGCCTTCCGAACGTTGTCCTCGACGACGGCCTGATCGGCCGCCAGGTCGACGGCGAGCGTCGAGACGGCCACCGAACCGTCCTCGGACACGAAGGGGCGCCGTACGTCGTACGGATCCGAGGCGGACGAGACGTCCGGGAGATCGTCGATGCGCGACACCAGGTCCGTGACCAGCTGCTTGCCGCCGGGGTCGGTCACCGACGTGCCGTCCGGCGCCTCGACGACCAGCATCAGCTCGCCCGACTCCGGGCCGGCGGCCGCCGGGAACGCCTTGTTCATCGTGGCGAGCGCCGTGGTCGACTCGGCTGCTGCGATGCTGAACGCGGCATCGGAGAACTTCGCTCCGCTGATCGTCAGGACGGCGAAAACCGCGGTCACCACGATCCAGGCGCCGGCGACGACGAGACGGTGGGCGGCGCTGAAGGCACCGACCCTGGACAAGAACCGAGACATGCGAATCTCCTGGACGAGGTCGGTACGAAGGCCGCCGGTGCGGACTCGTTGCCTTACCTTCGCCCGCGGAGTACCTGCTGAGCGTCGTCCGGACGCGGTAGCGGCGTACCGCATCCGCGGTATTGCGCCGGCCGCGACTTGGCCGGTCCGGGGTGTCAGTCCTCGCCGAGCAGGCCGGCCCGAAGCGCGGCGATGACAAGCTGGGCCCGGTCCGACACGTGCAGCTTGCTCATGGCTCGATTGACATGGGTCTTCGCCGTCATCGGCGAGATGAACAGGTGCTCGGCGATGGCGTCGTTGCTCAGGCCCCGGGCGACCAGCGTGACGACCTCGCGTTCCCGGGAGGTCAGGGATGCGACTTTGCGGAGGTCCTCAGCGGAGGCCTGCTCGTGCAGCGGGGGCTTGTTCGCCGTGCCGGCCAGATGCCCGACCACCGTGTTGGTCGCGACAGCGGACAGTGACGCGCCTCCGGCGGCAACCCGGTTCACCGCTTGCATCAGCTCCTCGTGGTCGGCGGACTTGCCGAGGAAACCATTGGCCCCGGCCTTCAGGGCGGCGAGCACGTTCTGGTCGGTGTCGAAGGTGGTCAGCACCAGGATGCCGATGCCGGCGGTGGTGGGATCGGATCGCAGCTGGACGATCGCTCCCACGCCGTCGAGCACCGGCATCCGGAGATCCAGCAGGATGACGTCGGGCACCAGGGCACGGGCCATACCGACGGCCCGATGGCCGTCGGCCGCCTCGCCGACGACGTCCACTCCCTCGCCGGTCTCGAGCAGCGCGCGGATCCCGGAGCGGATCATGGGCTGGTCGTCGACGACGAGGACGCGAACGGCGCTCATGCGAGCGTCTCCTTTGCGCTCCGCGGCGCGGTCGCCGGCAGTTGGGCGGTCACCGTGAACCCGTCGCCCTCCGGACCCGCTTGAAAAGTGCCGCCCAGGAGGTGGACCCGTTCCTCCATGCCGACCAGGCCCAGCCCGTTCCCGGCCGACGTCGTCGCGTGCGCCGGCCGGCCGTTGCGGATCGACAGGGTGACGTACCCGTTCACGGGAGCACCGACGACGATCTGGGCGGTGCCGTCGCCATGGCGCTGCGCGTTGGTCAGAGCTTCCTGGAGGAGTCGCTGGGCCGCGGTGCGGGCGACCGGTGCCAGCGTGAACAGGTGGTCCAGCCCTTCGGTACGGATCCTCAGCCCGATGCCCTCGAAGCTCCCGAGCAGCTCGTCGATCATGCCGGCGTCGACCGGAGTGGACGGGACCACCTCGGGTTCTGAGGCCCGAAGGACGTTGAGCACGACTCCCAGCTCTTCCAGCACCGACTGCGTGGCGACCTGGACGTCGTCGAGAGCTCGCTCAGCGACCTGCGGAGACCGCAGCAGGTTCGCCCTCGCGACATTGGTGTGGACGCTGACCACCGCAAGGTGGTGCGCAACGCTGTCGTGCAGCTCGCGGGCGATCCGCAGTCGTTCCTCGGCCACGTGGCGAGCCACTTCCTCCCGCCTCCGCTCGGTCTCCTGCCGCCGCCGGCCCACCTCCGCGACCACGTAGCGCCGCTGCGCCTGCACCCACTGGCCCACCCCGACCATCGCAGCGGCGAGCGCGATCAGCCCGAAGGCTCCGCTGCCGCCACCACCGAGCCACGGGACGTACACCGCAGCCATCGCAGCCCCCGCGAACGCCACTCCGGCAGCTACCGCGTCGAAGCGGGGCCGGCGCAGTGCGAACAGGAACAACAGCGCCCCACCGACGGCCCACGTGCCCCAGGGGGCAGGATCGCGCACCTCCAGAGCGGCCAGGAGCACGGCCACGACGGCGGTCAGGATCGATGCCCGCGCGGACAGGGCGAGACCGGCCGTCCCCAGGCCGAGGATGATCCACAAGGTCGTGGAACCAGCGTGTTCGCCGGCAACGGCGGACACCGCGCCGACGATCAGCGAGACCGCCGCCGCGAGCACACCCCAGACCGCCCACGGGTCCATCCGTCGTACCGGTGGTCGCTCCTTGCTCATGGTCAGACCATAAGTCAGCCGCCATCGCCCGAAAGAAGTCCAGCGGCGGTGTCGGCGCCCGGCTGGGGTCTTGACTCGAGGCCTGCGCCGGCTGGGCCGCCTTCGCGAGCGACGCGCCGAAACCCTGTGCGCGGCTCCTGACCATCGAGCCCCGAGGCGGATCGACCGCCCGGGGAGGAGGTGGTCAAGGTCCGGCTCGGAACGTCAGTCCTGCTCGACGATCTCCTCGGTCGCGGCGGCGACCTCTTCCACCTCGTCGTCCGAGCTGGGCTCGGCAGCGGCCTCGACCTCGGCCTGGACGGCGTCGGCCTCGGCGATCTCGTCGACCGCCTCGGTCGGGGTCGGGTCGGACGGGATCGCCAGCTCGTCGTACCCGGTGGTGTCGAAGGCGTGCTCGGTCGACGGGTGGTCCGGTGCGTCGATCACCACGTCGGAGTGCGCGCCGCAGCCGTAGTCGTAGGCGACGACCCGGCCCTCGCCCGGCGCCATCTCGTTCGCGCAGGCGCCGAAGGCCTGGCCGAGGCTGTCGGCCAGCCGGATCCAGTAGCCGCAGGAGTGGCACTTGAACGGCACGGCCTGCGCGATCGCCGAGCCGGGACCGAAGTCCCCGGCGTACCAGCGCTCGGCCGCGTCTTCCCGGCCGGCCGGCGACAGCACCCGCTCGCGTCCCAGCCCGAGCTCCTCGACGACCGCGAGCACCTCGTCGGGCGCGCCGCTGGTGTCGGTGTAGCCGGGCTCGAGCCGCGGGTCGTCCGGCAGCGTCGGGAACAGGTCGCCCGGCCGCAGGTCACCCGGCTGGACGCGCTCCGACCACGGCACCCACTCCGGCGCCACGATCGCCTCGCCGCCCGGCAGCATCACGACCTCGTTGATCGTGACGGTCTTGGCCCGCGACGCGCGGGTGACCGTCACCGCCCAGCGCCAGCCTTTGTACCCGGGGTGGGTGGAGGCGAAGTAGTGCGTGACCAGCCGCTCGCCCTCGACCAGGTGGCCCAGGTGTTCGCCGACCTGCGCGGCGCCGGCTTCCTCGATCGCGGCGTCGCGGGCAGGTTCCACCGCCGCGACGCAGACGGCGTCGGGCTTGGCGCGGACCGGTTCCGGAGCTTTGACGGGAGTCACAGTCGGTCATTCTCGCACGTCGTACCACACAGATCGAACCGTGCCGCGACTGCGCTCTGTCCCCCGCACAAGGCAGGATGGTCGTATGGAGAGTCCCGACCCCGCGGACCGGCCGCGCAGCGAGCAGCCGAGGCGTCCTGGCCAGGATCCCTCCGCCGGGTCGAGCACGGGCTCGACCGGTACGACGGGTGCGCGCGGTGGGGGTTCCAGCGGTACGCGGGGTGCGCGTGGCGAGGGCTCCAGCGGTGCGCGTGGTGAGGGCTCCAGCGGTGCGCGTGGTGCGCGTGGTGAAGGCTCGGACGGTGCCCCGGGTGGGCGCGGTGCCGGCGCCGGCGGACCGGGTCCCGGGAAGAAGTCGGCCGGTGAGCGGCTCGGGGCTGCCGGGCAGCGGCTCGGCAGTGCGAGCAAGAAGGTCGGGCACGCGTCGAAGGTCGGGGCCAGCGGGTTCGCGTCGATCTCGCGGAAGACCGCCGGCGTCACCGGGCGAGTGGGCAAGGCGACCGGGCGGCGGATCCAGGGACTGACCGGCGCGCAAGGTGCGCGCGAGTCCGGGCTGTCCCGGCTGATCGAGCTCGGCGCGGTGAACGCCGCGGGCGACACCGCCTTCGCGGTCTCCCTGGCCGGCACCGTGTTCTTCGCCGTACCGAGTGAGCAGGCGCGCGACCGGGTCGCGTTGTTCCTGCTGCTGACGATGGCGCCGTTCGCTCTGATGGCACCGCTGATCGGCCCGATCCTCGACCGCTTCCGGCACGGCCGCCGCTGGGCGATCGGCGCGACACTCGGCCTGCGTGGCTTCCTCGTGTGGAGCCTGGCCGCGTCGATCCACGACAGCTCCACCTGGCTGTACCCGGCGGCCCTCGGCTGCCTGGTCGCCTCCAAGGCGTACGGCGTGACGCGCGCGTCGGCGGTTCCCCGGCTGCTGCCTAAGGAGATCACGCTCGTCACCGCCAACTCGCGGATCTCCCTGGCCGGCGTGGCCGGGGCGACGATCGGCGCCGGCATCGCAGGCGCGTTCGCGGCGATCGGGCCGGAGTGGTCGCTGCGGTGGGCCGCGCTGGTCTACACGGTCGGCCTGATCCTGGCGATCCGGTTGCCGAGCCGGGTGGACTCGCCGGCCGGTGAGGAGATGACCGGCTCGGCCGGGCGCGAGGCGCGCCGGCGGGCGATCACCGCGGCGGTGTCCCGGGGTATCCGGTGCAACCTCGGCCTGCGGTTCGTGTCCGGGTTCCTGACCATGTACCTGGCGTTCCTGCTGCGCGACAAACCGATCGCCGGGCTGGACGGTGCGATCGCGGCCGGCGCGGTGATCGCGGCGGCCGGCATCGGCAACAGCCTGGGAACCCTGACCGGATCGTTGCTCAAGGCAAGAAAACCGGAGATCGTCGTCCTGGTCGTGCTGCTCGCCGACGCCGCCGTCGCGGTCGTCGTGGCGATCCTCTACGGCTTCCCGACCCTGATCGTGCTCGGCCTGGTCGCCGGCCTGTGCAGCTCGCTCGGCAAGCTGTCGCTGGACGCGATGATCCAGCGCGACGTACCGGAAACCGTGCGGACGTCGGTGTTCGCCCGCTCCGAAACCGTCCTGCAACTGTCCTGGGTGATCGGCGGCGGCTGCGGCATCATCCTGCCCCTGATCCCCCGCCTGGGCTTCGGCTTCCTGGCCGCCGTCCTGCTGGTGGTCATCTTCCTGGTCGTCCGCCATAAACCCGCACCCCAACCTCGTACGCCGAACGCCGCCCCGTCGGGTCCTCGCACTCCGTCCCCGCACGAGGCGACTCGTCCGGTCCGGCGCCCCGGCTCGGAGGACTCGCGCGCCGACGCAGCCGCCCGACACCCCGACGCGGACGAGTTCCGGGCCGATGCAGCCGCCCGCCGTACCGACGAAACCCGCGCCGAGGGCACGGTGCTGACCAGCCCGCAGGACCCGACCCGCATCAGCGAGGTCCGAACCCGCGGCCCGCGCCCCGACAACTCCGGCCGCTACACCGAGCCCACCGTAGAACTCCGCCTCGACCCCCACGGCAGGCCCGCGCCGGTCGGGGACTCCCCTTCCACCACAGGCTCTCCAGGCACCCCTGCACCCACCGGCAACCGGAGCCCCGGAACCTCCCCCACCGCAGGCCGCTGGTGGAGCGGCCAGCCGGACGACGACGACACCGTCGCCGAGCCGACCACCTGGTCCGAGGAACCAACCGTCGAACGCACCGCCGAGCAACCGACGTCCGGCCGCCGCGATCCGCGCCCGGCCGAAGACCCGTCGCCCCGCGGTGGCGTCGCCCCCAACGACGAGACCCGCGTCGAGCGCCGCCCCAGCTTCTTCCGCCGCCGCAACCGCTGACACGAGTCCCGCGCGTGGCGCAGTTCGCCAGCCTCGACCGGCGCCGCCGCGTCCTCCACCGGCCGCGGTCCCGGCGTCGAGCAGCACCCTTCCTTCTACCGCAGCTGGAACGCTGACCCAGCGACTGCCGCGCACCTGGTCGGTTCGCCGACGCCCCGCCGCCTCCGTTCACCGCGTAGCGCACGTCGCTGGCTCAGGTCCGCACGCCAGCTCGCCGCCCGCTCGAGTCCGAAGCCGTTCAGACCGGCGGGCGCCGCGTCGGTGCGCATCGCCCGCCGAGGCCGACCTCCACCACCGACTAAGCCCCAGATCGGGCCAAGTGCCAGGCGTGGCCACGCCAGCAGTGGGCAGTTGGTGGGTGGTGGAGGTCGAGACCGGACGCACAAAGCGTCGCCCCCACACCGGCCCAGCTCGACTCGGCCCCGTCGCCGGCGGCAGCCAGAGCAGCGGGAGCGGCAGCGACCACGACGGCAGCGGCGAACGGCGAGTGCCGCGTGCGCCGCGCGTCCTTCGGCGACGGGCGGACGTGCACCACTCACCAACACCGGCATCGCCCGGGAAGCAGGCGCTTTCACGCAGGCAGGCGACCGGTGATCGGCCGTTGGTGAGTGGTGCACGTCCGTCGAGCCGCTCATCGGCTGGGCGAGCTGGCTGGTCAGCGGGCCCGGCCCTACCTGCAGCTCACGGCCAATCTGCTGACCGGCGACGCCGCGGTCCAGGAAGCCGACCGGTTGTACGCGCAACGGCTGGCGATGCTCGCGACGCCGGACCGGTTTCCCGGCATCGCGGCGAACCTCGGCGGCGGCCGGCTCGAGGACTTCGACGCGGACTACACGGCCGACGAGTTCCAGGTCGGGCTGAACGTCGTACTCGACGGCATCCAGCGACTCATCGACCGGCGAAACCACTGAGCCCGCGCCGCAAAAGCGGCGCGGGCGGCCTACCGGGTCAGACGTCGAGGCGGTCCGCGACTCCTCGCAGCACCGTGGCGACCTGGCGGGCGGCCTTGCCGTCGGGGTGGCGGCCGCGGCGGTAGCCCTCGCCGAGGTTGTCGAGCAGCTTGATCAGGTCCTCGACGACCAGCGCCATCTCCTCGGGCTTCGGACGCATCGCCTTGGCCACCGACGGCGGCGGGTCGATCAGCCGGACCTGCAGCGCCTGCTCACCCTTGCGGCCCTCGACCACGCCGAACTCGACCTTCTGGCCCGGCTTCAGGCTGGTCACTCCGGCCGGCAAGGCCTCGGCGCGCACGTAAACGTCCCCGCCCTCCTCCTTGCTGAGGAAGCCGAACCCCTTCTCGGAGTCATACCACTTGACCTTGCCAACAGGCACGGGAACCTCTTCGAGTGTCATCGACGGAACAGGACGGAAAGGGGGACCGGACAGGTTGCCCGGGCCGGCTACCCAGCGTACGTGAACCGGATGCGCCGCGCCTCTGGGAAACTATCTGATCGCACAGTGATTCCGCACTCCCCGGTCTCGTATTTCCGGGTCGTCGCCTGCTGCGACCGGGTCGCCGATGGAACGGTCCCCCGAGCGCCGGGCGGTTGATCCCCGCCGACGGACCCGTCAGCGATACTTTTCGGGCTCCTTGAGCCGCTCGTTCATCGAACCGGACCGGAATCCGCGAGGGTCGACGGCGGCCGCGGTGAAGCCCTCGGCGCGGACCAGTTCGACCAACGCGCCACTGTCGACCGTGCCGAGCAGCTCGGCGTCGATCTCGATGCTCGCGGACTCGCCGAGGTCGCGGACTCGCACGTTCTGCACCCCGTACGGCGCCAGGTGCGCGCGGACCGCCTGCTCGGCGCGGTCGACCCGGGCGAGCAGGTTCGGCGTGATCCGGATCCCGTAGGCGATCCGGCTGGACAGGCACGCGGCGGCCGGCTTGTCCGACGTCTCCAGGCCCCAGCTGCGCGACGCCTCACGGATCTGCGCCTTGGTCAGCCGCGCGTCGCGCAACGGCGTGATCGCCCCGCGCTCGAACGCGGCCCGGATCCCCGGCCGGAACCCGGCGATCGCGTCGTCGGCGTTCGTACCGGTCGCGATCGCGGCGATGCCGAACTCGTCCGCGATCGGCTGCAGCGTCTCGACCAGCTCGGCCTTGCAGAAGTAACACCGGTCGCCGGCGTTGGCCTGGTAGCCCTCGCGGTCCATCTCGTGCGTGTGCGGCGTGACGTGCCGGACGCCGAGCCCGTCGGCGAACCGGGCGGCCGGCTCCAACTCCGCGACCGGCAGGCTCGGGCTGACCGCCGTCGCCGCGACCACGTTCGCGGGACCGATCGCCCGCGCCGCGGCCGCCAGCAGGAACGCCGAGTCGGCACCGCCGCTGAACGCGACCACCAGACTCGGGTACGACGCCAGTCGCGCCATCAGCGCCTCGAGCCGCTGCTCCAGCACGTACGCGTCCAGCCAGGCCGGGAACTCGGTCAGGTCGTTCAGTACGACGTCCGCCCCGTACGCGCGCAGCTCGTCGGCGGTGAACGGACCGGTCGCCACGCTCACCGCGACGGCGCCGGCGGCCCGCGCCCCGTCGATGTCGGCGGTGTGGTCGCCGACGTAGATCATCGCTTGGTGCTCGCGCAGCGCGATGCCCTTCTCGGCGCCGTGCAGGTCACCGATCGGCTCGTCCACGTCGAGGCCGAGGTGGTCCAGGTGCAGCTTCACGCTCGGGGTGTACTTCGCCGAGACGACCACGGACCGCCCGCGCAGCGCCCGGACGGCGGCCAGCGACTCGGTCACCCCGGGCAGCGGCAGGCTGTCGGCGATCGCGTGCTGCGGGTAGTGCTCGCGGTAGCGCTCGACCATCGCGTCGATCTGCTCCTCGGGGAACCAGTGCGCCATCTCCCAGCGCAGCGGCGGCCCGAGTCGGCTGACCACGAGATCGGTGTCGATCGGGACCCCGGTCTCGGCGACCAGCAGGTCCCAGACCGCCTGGATGCCCGGCCGGGAGTCGATCAGCGTCATGTCCAGGTCGAACCCGACCACGAGCTCGGGGACGTCGGTGACGGTGGTCTTGGACTGCATCTCGGCGGTTGACACATCCCCAACCCTACGGTGTCAGGGACTTCGTCTCAGATGCCGAACCAGCTTCAAAGTCGAGTAAATTGGCTGGAATATAGAAGTTATGACGACTCAACTCGAAGCACCCACCGTGACTGTGACGAAGGTCGGCAGCGCCCTCGGAGCCGTGATCGGCGGCGTCCAGCTCGGCGGTGAGCTCGCCCCGGCGACCGTCACCGCGATCCGGCAGGCCCTGCTCACCCACAAGGTGATCTTCTTCCGCGACCAGCAGCACCTGGACGACGCCGGCCAGCTCGCGTTCGCCCAGCTGCTCGGCACACCGACCCTGGCTCACCCCACGGCCAAGAGCATCGACGGCGCGAGCAACGTCCTGCCGATCGACTCCGACTACAGCAAGGCGAACAGCTGGCACACCGACGTGACGTTCGTCGACCGGATCCCCGCGATCAGCCTGCTGCGCGCGGTCACGCTGCCAGCGTACGGCGGCAACACGAGCTGGGCGAACACGGTCACGGCGTACGAGAACCTGCCGGTGGCGTTGAAGGCGCTGGTCGATCGGCTCTGGGCGGTGCACAGCAACGTGTACGACTACGCCGGGCGGCTGGACGAGTCGCGGGTCGGCGGGATCGACGTGAAGTTCCAGCAGTACCACGACCAGTTCGTCTCGCAACTGTTCGAAACCGAGCACCCGGTGGTGCGGGTGCACCCGGAGACCGGCGAGCGCTCGCTGGTGCTCGGGCACTTCGTCCGGCGCTTCGTCGGGCTCACCGCCGCCGAGACCAGTCAGCTCTTCCAGCTGTTGCAGAACCGGGTGACCAACCTGGACAACACCGTCCGCTGGCAGTGGCAGCCGGGTGACCTGGCGATTTGGGACAACCGCGCGACCCAGCACTACGGCGTCGCCGACTACGACGACCAGCCGCGCCGACTGCACCGGATCACGCTGGCCGGAGACGTCCCGGTGAGCGTCGACGGAGTCCGCAGTACGCCGCGGACGGGCGACGCGGCGCACTTCTCCTTACTTGACAGTTAGTCCATTTGCGTTCGGTCTCTTGACATCCGGGAGGCAAATGTAAACCCTGGACCGCATGGACACCTTCGCCGAGCGGACCAAGCGCCGGTTGCACGACGAGTTGCTCGACGCGGCGTACGACCTCCTGGTGTCCGGCGGCTACGACGGCCTGAAGATGGCCGACGTCGGCCGCCGGGTCGGGGTGTCCCGGCAGACCGTCTACAACGAGTTCAAGGACCGCTGGGGGTTGCTCGAAGCGGTGGCGGCCCGCGAGACCGAGCAGTTCCTGGTCGACGTGAACGCCGCGCTCGCCCAGCACGACGACCCGATCGACGGGTTGCGGGCCGCGGTCGAGCGCGCGCTGACGCTGGCGGCGGACAACCCGCTGGTGAAGGCCGCGCTCGGGCAACCCGGTTCGGACCAGGCCAGTCAGCTGCTGACCACCCGGGGCCAGCACGTCCTCGAGCTGAGTCACCAGCGGCTCGACGCCCACGTCCGGCAGCACTGGCCCGACGTACCGGGCGAGGACGCGACCACCTGCGTGGACATCGCGCTGCGCGTCGTGCTGAGTCACATCGTGAATCCCGGCGCCGCGCCCGCGGTCGTCGCCGTCCAGGTGGCCCAGGTGCTGGGTCCGTTTTTGAGCAGCAGGAGGCAGGCATGACCACGACGACCGCGAATCCCCTGCACCGCAAGGGTTTCAACTCGCTGCGCGAGGGCGGCTTCCACTGGGACGCGCTGCCGCTGCGCTTGTTCGACAAGGGCAACCGCAAGTTCTGGAACCCGCGCGACATCGACTTCAGCCGCGACGCCGAGGACTGGCAGCGGCTGACGCCGAACGAGAAGGACAACGCGATGATGCTGTGCGCGCAGTTCATCGCCGGCGAGGAGGCGGTCACCGAGGACCTGCAGCCGTTCCTGCAGGCGATGGCCGCGGAGGGCCGCTTCGGCGACGAGATGTACCTGACCCAGTTCTGCTTCGAGGAGGCCAAGCACACCGCGGTGTTCCGGCTCTGGCTGGACGCGGTCGGCGTCACCGAGGACCTGCACCGGTACGTCGAGCACAACCCGGGCTACCGCGCGATCTTCTACGAAGCCCTGCCGGTCGCACTCAAGTCGCTGGCCGACGACCCGTCGCCGGCCAACCAGGTGCGCGCCTCGGTCACCTACAACCACGTCGTGGAAGGCACGCTGGCGCTGACCGGCTACCACGCCTGGAACCTGCTCTGCACCGGTCGGGGGATCCTGCCCGGCATGCAGGAACTGATCCGCCGGATCGGTGACGACGAACGCCGCCACATGGCCTGGGGCACTTTCACCTGCCGCCGGCACGTCGCCGCCGACGCGTCCAACTGGAAGGTCGTCACCGACACGATGGAGGAGCTGCTCCCGCACGCGCTCGTCCAAATCCAGTGGGCGATGGAGAACTCCCCCGAGCTTCCGCCCGAGATCGATCCCACCGCCCTGATGACGTACGCCGGCGACCGCGCCACTCGTCGCCTCGGCGCGATCGAGTCCGCCCTCGGCGCCGACGTCGCCGGCATCGACCTCGACTACTCCCCCGAGAAGCTGGAAGACGACTTCGGCGCCGAGGACTCCGCCGCCCTGGCCGCCGTACGCTGAACGCAGCGTCCGAAGAACTGTGCGCTACAGTCTCGGGTTCTTCGGACGCTGGCTGAGGAGTACGGCGAGGGCGGTGAGCGCGAGTAGCCCCGTCAGCCAGGAGACCGCGGCTGGGCCCCCGTGGTCGACGATTCGGCCGCCGGTGAGGGCGCCCAAAGCGATGGCGGCGTTGAAGACTCCGACCAGCAGGGCCGAGGCGGGCTCCGGCGCTCTGGGGGCCGCCGCGAGCGTCCAGGCTTGGGTGGTGACGCTGACGCCGCCGTACCCGAAGCCCCAGATCAGCAGCAGGACAAGGGCTCCGGGGACACTCGTGCCGAGCAGCGGGAGGGCGAGCACCGACGACGCGACCAGTGCGGCGATCAGGCCGAGCATGCGCCGGTAGGACTTCACCGAGCCGGCGACGAAGTTCCCCGTGACGCCGGCGACGCCGTACGCGAGCAGGAGTGTGCCGATCAGCGCCGGACCGATGCCGGCGAAGTGCTCCAGCATCGGGCGCACATAGGTGTACGCCGAGAAGTGGGCGGTGACCAGCAGCGCGACCAGGAGCAGGCCGACGCGGACCTGCCGGAGCTCGAGCGCCGCCGCCACATCGGCCAGGCGGACCGGCGCCGACGCGGGCAGCCTCGGCAGGAGCAGCGCGAGAGCGACCGCCAGTACGACGGACAGCAGGCCGATCGACGCGAAGGCCCAGCGCCAGCCGACCAGCTCACCGACGTACGTGCCGGCGGGGATGCCGAGGACCGAGGCGATACCGATGCCGCTGAAGATCAGTGCGGTCGCCGGGCCGGCGGACTCCGGCGGGACCAGCCGCGGAGCCAGCCCTACGGTCAGCAGCCAGACGCCGCCCATCGCGATGCCGGTGAGGATCCGGGCGACGACCAGGACGCCGAAGTTCGGCGACCAGGCGGCCAGCAGACTGGCCGCGGCCAGCACGATCATCAGCGCGACCAGGACGGTCCGGCGGTCGAGCTTGCCGAGCAGCAGCGGCAGGACGGGCGCCGAGACGGCCGCGACCAGACCGGTGACGGTCAGACTGAGCCCAGCCGTCCCCTCGCTGATGCCGAGCGCCGCGCCCATCGGCGTCAGCAGTCCGACCGGCAGCATCTCGGCGGTGACCACGGTGAAGATCGTGACGGCCATGGTGATCGCGGCCGCCCAGCCCTGGGCCGTGGTGCGGGGCGGCGTCGCGTCGAGGCAGGTGCTTGTCATGCTTCCAGCCAACTGCGCACCGCTCGACGGGAACAACGACGATGTGCTCATCCTTGGATTAGCCGTACTCATCGATCACGGAGGTCGTCATCAGCCTGGAGATCCGCGAACTGGAGTGCTTCCTCGTCCTGGCCGAGGAACTGCACTTCGGCCGTACCGCCGAGCGGCTCTACCTGACCCAGAGCAGGGTGAGTCAGCTGCTGCGTGCGCTCGAACACCGGATCGGCGGGCAGCTGGTCGAGCGGACGAGTCGCCGGGTGTCGCTGACGCCGCTGGGGCAGGAGTTCGTGGAGTCGCTGCGGCCGGCGTACGCGGCGCTGGAGCGGGTGGTCGCCAGCACTCAGCAGAAGGCGGCGGGGAGCGGTGGGCAGCTGCGGATCGGCTTCCAGGGAACGGCGAACGACCAGATCCTCGCGGCGGTCGGCGGCTTCCAGGAGCAGCATCCGGGCTTCCTGGTCGAGGTGATGGAGCTGCCGCTGAACGATCCGTTCAGCGCGCTGCGGCGGGGTGAGGTCGACGCGGCGGTGGTCCTGCTCCCGGTGGCCGAGGACGACCTGGCGCTCGGACCGGTCTTCTCCGAGCAGCCACCGGCCCTGACGGTCTCGGTCAAGCACCCTCTGGCCGACCGGTCGAGCCTGGACGTCGAGGAACTGGCCGGCAGCGTGCTGATCTCGGTCGCGCCGCCGGCACCGGGCTACTGGCGTCAGGTGCAGGCTCCGACCCAGACGCCGTCCGGCGCGCTGATCCACCGCGGTCCTGAGGTCCGCACACTGCAGGAAGGCTTGTCGATGATCGCCGCGAACCGCGGCGGCATGCTGCTGTGCCGGCCGACCGCCGAGCTGAACCAGCGCGCCGACATCGTGCACGTCCCGGTGACCGGGCTGCCGGACTCGGCGCTCGGGCTGGTCTGGCGGCGCGGTGAGGACACTCCATGGCTACGGACGTTCGCCGGCGCCTTGCTGGACGAGCAGTAACGCGATTTGTCGACTTATCGCCGGACGAGGATCAGTTGGTGAGCCCCAACAGTTCGACGGACTTCTCGCGCATCTCGACCTTGCGGATCTTGCCGGTCACCGTCATCGGGAAGTCGTCGACCAGCAGGACGTAGCGCGGGATCTTGTAGTGGGCGAGCTTGCCGGTGGCGAACTGCTTGAGCTGGGCGGCGTCGAGCGGCGCGGCGCCGTCCTTCAGCTTGATCCAGGCGCACAGCTCCTCGCCGTACTTGGCGTCGGGTACGCCGATCACCTGGACGTCGGCGATGTCGGGATGGGTGTAGAGGAACTCCTCGATCTCGCGCGGGTACACGTTCTCGCCGCCGCGGATCACCATGTCCTTGATCCGGCCGACGATGTTCACGTAGCCGTCGTCGCGCATCACCGCGAGGTCGCCGGTGTGCATCCAGCGGGCCCGGTCGATCGCTTCGGACGTCTTCCCGGGTTCGTCCCAGTAGCCGAGCATCACCGAGTAGCCGCGGGTGCACAACTCGCCGGGTTCGCCCCGCGGGACGACGAGGCCGGTCGCCGGGTCGACCAGCTTCACCTCGACGTGCGGCATCACCTGGCCGACCGTCGACGTCCGCCGGTCGAGGTCGTCGTCACGCCGGGTCTGCGTCGACACCGGCGAGGTTTCGGTCATGCCGTAGCAGATCGCGACCTCGGCCATGTGCATGTCGGCGACGCAGCGCTTCATCACCTCGATCGGGCAGGGCGATCCGGCCATCACCCCGGTGCGCAGACTCGTCAGGTCGTAGTCGGCGAAGTCCGGCAGTCCGAGCTCGGCGATGAACATCGTCGGTACGCCGTACAGGCCGGTGCAGCGTTCGTCCTGCACCGCCCGCAGGGTCGCGGCGGGGTCGAAGGCCGGCGCCGGGATCACCATGCAGGCGCCGTGGGTGGTGCAGCCGAGGTTGGCCATCACCATGCCGAAGCAGTGGTAGAAGGGCACCGGGATGCAGAGCCGGTCGTCCGCGGTGAAGCCGATCAGCTCGGTGACGAAGTAGCCGTTGTTGAGGATGTTGTGGTGCGAAAGCGTTGCCCCCTTGGGGAAACCGGTCGTGCCCGAGGTGTACTGGATGTTGATCGGATCGTCGAAGCTCAGCTCGGCCTCGCGCTCGGCGAGCTGCGCGTCGGTGATCCCGCTCGCCGCCTCGACCACGCCATCCCAGTCGTCAGTGCCGATGTAGACAGTGTCCTCCAGCGCCGCACAGTCGCCGCGCACCTGGTCGACCATCGCCCGGTAGTCGCTGGTCTTGAACTCGGTCGCCGAGATCAGCAGCCGTACGCCGGACTGGTTCAGCGCGTAGGCCAGCTCGTGCGTCCGGTACGCCGGGTTGATGTTCACCAGGATCGCGCCGATCGTCGCGGTCGCGTACTGGCTGATCGTCCACTCCGCGCAGTTCGGCGCCCAGATGCCGACCCGGTCGCCCTTGCGAATTCCTCGCGCCAGCAGGCCCTTCGCGAACGTGTCGACCGCCGCGCCGAACTCGGCGTACGTCCAGCGCCGGCCGGTGGCGACCTCGACCAGGGCCTCCTGCTCGCCGTACGTCGCGACCGTGCGGCGCAGGTTCGCCCCGATCGTTTCCCCCAGCAACGGAACGTCGGACACCCCGGACGCGTAGGAAGGCAGGCTCATGGCCACATCGTGACCCGCCGGTAGCGCACCGACAACCCCAGCGGCCTGTCGGACCGGATGCGAACGGTTGTTCGAGTGCAGGCGAACAGGGTGTGGACGGCAAGCAATGTCATGACCAACTCTGCGTCACCGTCGGTCGCTCAGCGTGAAGACGCGCTTAGGCTGGATCCGAGAGGTGTGAGGCCATGGGCTGGTCGGTGGATCGACATGCCCGCAGCGAGCGTCCGCCCGGACGGACCGCCGAGGCGGCGCAGCGGACCGCTGCGGCGCGGGAGCATGTCCGTTTGCTGGAGAGCGTGCTCGCCGCAGCGCTGGCAGAGGAAGTACAGGCCACCGACCTGCAGACGCTGAAGCGGGCGCCGCGCCGGGCTCCACCGGGCTTGGCGGAGGCGGATCTGCAGCCGCATCCGGGGCCGGTCTGGGCAGCTTTCCGGCCGAGTCCACCGGGCCCGTTCGCGCGCTGGGTCGGAGGGAACCGGCGCTACGCCCGGCGGTTGCGCGACGCCGAGGACAGGTTCGCCGAGGCGATCGAGCGGCACCGGCTGGCCGAGGAGGCGCGGCAGCTGCGAGTCGCCCGGGCCGTCCGGGAGCAGGCGGACCAACAGCGCCGGCTCGACGAGGCCACGGCCGAGCAGCACGCCCGGGTCGACGAGTACGAGCGCTGTGTACGCGCCAAGGACCGGCAGGCGGTCAGCCGGTACTTCCAGAAAGCGCTGGACCGGACACCCGAGCCACTCGACTTTCCCCGGCGCCGCAAGGCCGGGTACGTGCCGGAGTCGACGCTGCTCGCGCTGGAGTGGGACCTGCCGGACGTCGGTGTGATCCCTTCCGCGGCTGCCTACCGCTACGACGAGGCATCCGATGCCGTGTACGCCGTACCGCGGCCGGAGAAGGAGATCCGGCTGCTCTACCAGCAGCTCGTCGCCCAGTGCGCGCTGCGGGCGCTGCACCTGGTCTTCGCCCATGACCGGTACGGCGTGGTCGACACCGTCGTCTTCAACGGGATGGTCGAGGCCGTCGACGCGGCCACCGGACGGACGGTCCGGCCGTGCCTGATCACCTTGCGGGCAACGCGGGAGCAGTTCACCGCGCTGGTGCTCGACCAGCTCGATCCGGTCGCCTGTGTCCGGCACTACTTCGGCGCGGAGGTCTCCCGGCATCCCGAGGAGCTGCAGCCGGTCGAGCCCGTGCTGGACTTCGACCTGACCGACCCACGCACGGTGGAACCGGCCGACGTGGTCAGCGAGCTCGACAGCCGGCCCAACCTGCTGGACCTGAGTCCGGAGGAGTTCGAGCACCTGGTGCACAACCTGCTGACCCGGATGGGGCTGGAGACCCGGTTGTTCCGCAGCGGCAACGACGGCGGGATCGACTGCGTCGCCTACGACCCCCGGCCGATCACCGGGGGCAAGTTCGTCGTCCAGGCGAAGCTCTACACGCGGACCGTGCCGCCCAGCGCCGTACGGGATCTGTTCGGCACCGTCGTCGACGCCGGGGCGACGAAGGGGATCCTGATCACCACCAGCGGGTTCGGGCCGTCCAGCTACCAGTTCGCGAACGGCAAACCGCTGCAGCTGATCGACGGGACCGGGCTGCTCGCGCTGTGCCACCAGCACGACATCCCGGCCCGCATCGTGCCCCGCGCTAGCTGATCGGCGACTCGTACACGGTCAGCTCGGTGCCGTTGACCTCTTCGCCGTCGTCGGGTGCGGTGAACAGGCGCAGCTTCTTGCCGTCCACCTCCAGCGCCACCGGGTTGCGGGTCGCGCTGTGCCCGGCCGAGGAGAACGCCGGGAACGGGATCTCGTGCAGGATCCGGTTGTCGTCCTTCAGGTCGAGCAGGGCCAGTCCGCCGAGCTCGTAGCCGCCGCCGGTCGCCGTCGGCAGCCCGGTGACTCCGCCGCAGAGCTGCTTGCTCCGGCTGACGTAGTCGCAGTCCTGGTAGTCGAGCAGGTGGCTCCGGTTCGGCTGGGCGTCCAGCTGCTTGCCGGAGGGGCTCCACTGGTACAGAGTCCGCGAGCCCCAGCTGACTCCGTGCACCAGGCCGGTACGCCGGTCGCGCACGACTCCGCCGACGTGGTCGCGAACGCGGAACTGCTCGCTGACCCGGTAGGTCTTCGGGTCCACCTTGTAGACGATCGCCTTGCTGTTCGGCCGGTACTCCGCGACCGGAACCCAGACGTTCTCGCCGTCGAAGTCGATGCCGCCCGGGTGGTAGACGGTGCTCTCACCGAGCCGGATGTCCTTCTTCAGCCGGCCCTGCCGGTCCAGCACGAGCAGGTGCCCGATCCCCTTGCCTGGACTGCGGTCGTACCCGTCGACGGGCTGCGGGTAGCGCACCGGCGCTTCCAGCACCTCGACGCTGGACAGGTAGATCAGGTCGCCGACCAGCGCGAAACCCTGCGGGTGGTACGTCGGGAACTTCAGCGGGATCTTGGCCACCTGCGTCCACGGCGTACTGCGGGTGGTCGCCGCGAAGGCTCTGGCGACCTGGTCGTCGCGTCCGCCCGCCTCCGCCCCGGCGGTGGTCAGTCCGACGAGCAGTGCGCCCGCCATGACGGTGGCGAGCAAGGTCTTCCTGCGCATGGTGGTCTCCCGTTGCGGTGGGGTGGTTCCGGGCAGCGTGTGCCCAGCTGGAGAAGGCACGGCCGACACCAGCTGACCAGAGGCTGTGCGCCGGGTGAAGTGTCAGACTGGCGCGCATGGACTCTGGGATCACTGTCACCGGGACCGGTCAGGCCACCGCGCCGGCCGATCTGCTGCGGCTCACGCTCAGCGTCGGGCAGGACGCGCCCGACGTCGCCGACGCCGTCGCACAGGTCGCCGAGCGGACGGCGGCGGTGATGGCCGCGCTGCTGGCCGAAGGTGTCGCCGCCGACGACATCGCGACCAGTGCGGTGTCGGTGCACCCCCAGTACGGCGAGTCGATGACCGTGACGGGCTACCGGGCGTCGCACTCGATGGCGGTGACCACCCGCGACCTGACGGGCTTCGGCCGGTTGCTGAACGCGGCCGTCGCCGCGGTGGGCAACAGCCTGGGACTGGACCTCCTGCAGTTCGACGTGGCCGACAAGGGCGCGCTGGTGGACAAGGCGCGGAAGCTGGCGTTCACCCAGGCACGGCAGAAGGCGGAGCAGCTGGCCGAGCTGACCGGTCAGGCGATCGGTGGGATCGCGGCGGTCAGCGAGACGCAGGGCTACGTGCCGCTGCGGGAGATGTCGGCCAAAGCCGTCAGCGCCGGCGGTGGCTTCGCCGCGGACCTGGGCGTCACGCCCGGCGAGCAGACCGTCGACGTGACCCTCGAGGTGCGCTGGAACTGGGCCTGACCGGTGTCGACCCAGGACACGCCGCGCGCGTGTCCCCCGCGTCGGCCATAGTTCTCCCATGTACGCACCGGCGCCGCTTCGTCGTCAGCTGAACCGTTCGGGTCTGTTGCTGCTCGGCCCTGCCTTCGTGGCGGCGGTGGCGTACGTGGACCCCGGCAACTTCGCGACCAACATCGCGGCCGGCGCGTCGTACGGCTATCTGCTGTGCTGGGTGGTCGTCGGGGCGAACCTGATGGCCGTGCTGGTGCAGTACCTCGCGGCCAAGGCGAGCATCGCGACCGGCAAGACGCTGCCGCAGCTGTGCCGGGAGCACTTCCGGGCCTCCACGTCGCGCGGGCTGTGGGCGCAGGCCGAGCTGGTCGCCGTCGCGACCGATCTGGCCGAGGTGGTCGGTGGGGCGATCGCGCTGAACCTGCTGTTCGGCGTACCGCTGTTGCTGGGTGGGGTGATCACCGGGGCGGTCTCGTTCGGGCTGCTGGTCTACCAGTCCAAGCGCGGGCAACGGCCGTTCGAGGCGGCGATCATCGGGTTGCTGGCCGTCGTGCTGGTCGGGTTCGTGGTGTCGACGGTCCAGGCGCAGCCGTCCGCCGCGGGAGTCGTCGGTGGTCTGGTGCCGCGGCTGGACGGGACGGAGTCGCTGGTGCTGGCGGCCGGAATGCTCGGCGCGACCGTGATGCCGCACGCCATCTGGCTGCACGGCGCCCTGGTCACCGACCGGCACGGGAAGGCGCTCCGCTCGACCGCGGGCAAGCAGCGGGTGCTGCGGGCGACCCGGGTCGACGTGGCGGTGGCGATGGCGCTGGCCGGCGCGGTGAACCTGGCGATGGTGGTGCTGGCCGCGGCGGCGCTGAGCGGATCGGGCGCCGACTCGCTCGACGCGGCGCACGGGGCGATCGGTGAGCGACTGGGTCAGCTGCCGGCGTTGCTGTTCGCGCTGGCCTTGCTCGCTTCGGGGTTCGCGTCGTCCTCGGTCGGCACGTACGCCGGATCGGTCATCCTGGAAGGGTTCTGGCAGCGGCACGTGCCGCTCGCGGTCCGGCGGCTGATCACGCTCGCGCCCGCGCTGGTGATCCTCGCGATCGGCATCGACCCGAGCCGGGCGCTGGTGGTCTCGCAGGTCGTGCTGAGCTTCGGGATCCCGTGCGCGTTGTGGCCGCTGGTCAAGTTGACCGCAACACGGCGCATCATGGGCAGCCTGGTCAACCGGTTGCCGACTACTCTCACCGCATGTCTGGTAGCCACCGCCGTCTCGGTCCTCAACGTCGTACTGATCGTGCTGACGCTGCGAGGGTGACATGACCGCGTCGTTCGTGGTCAGCGACGTGCACGGCCACCCGGACAAGCTGGCCGCGTCGCTGCACGAGGCCGGCCTGGTCGACGCCGAGGGCAACTGGTCCGGCCGGGACGCCCGGCTGTGGCTGCTCGGCGACTTCTTCGACCGCGGACCGGACGGGATCGGCGTCCTGCGGCTGGTGCAGCGGCTGACCGCGCAGGCGTCGCAGGGCACCGGCGAGGTCCGCACGCTGCTCGGCAACCACGAGATCCTCGCGCTCGGCATGCACAAGTTCGGCGACGAGGCAGTGCCGCACGACGGCATCACGCTGCGCAGCTTCGAGCGCAGCTGGGCGCTGAACGGCGGCATCGACCGCGACCAGGAGCTGCTCACCGACGACGACGTCGCCTGGCTGATCGACCAGCCGATGCTCGGCCTGGACGCCGGGCACCTGCTGATGCACTCCGACACGGCCGAGTACGTCGAGTGGGGCAGCACGATCGCCGAGATCAACGCGGCCGCGCGGGCCGACCTGCACAGCGACGACATCACCGTCTGGTGGGAGATCTGGCGGCGGATGACGTCGCGCTACGCCTTCCGCGGACCGGACGGGCCGGCCATCGCCCGTACGTTGCTGCAGCACCTCGGCGGCCGTCGCATCGTGCACGGGCACAGCATCGTCGCCGACCAGATGGGCATCGACCCGGCCTGGGTGACCGGCCCGCTGCTGTACTGCGACGACCTGGTGCTCGGCATCGACGCCGGCACCTTCGACGGCGGCCCGTCGCTGGTCGTGGAGCTCGATCCGCTCGGGGAATGATCGGTCCGCCGCCGCGGTTGCTCGTTGATGGACGATTGCCTGCGGAGCGGAGACGAACATGTCGGACAAGCCGGTCAAGATTCCTGGCCCGGACCACCCGATCACGGTGCGCAAGAACCCCGACCGGGTCGTGGTGAAGGTCAACGGCCAGGTCCTCGCGGACTCCCGGTCCGCGCTGTCGCTGCAGGAGTCGAGCTACCCGGCGGTCCAGTACATCCCGCGCGCCGACGTCGACTTCAACCTGCTGGAGCGCACCGAGTACACCACCTACTGCCCGTACAAGGGTGAGGCGTCGTACTACAGCGTGCTGCCGCTGGACAAGACCGGCATCAACGCCGTCTGGACCTACGAGCAGCCGTACGACGCGGTCGCCGACATCCGCGACCACGTCGCCTTCTACACCGAGCTGGTCGACCTGGAGATCATCGCCGACTGAGGAAGTCGCGCAGCACGGGCGCCAGCACCTCGGGCGGTACGACGTGGTGCTGGCCGTCCAGCTCGACGTACTGGCTGTGCGGCAGCGCCTTGGCGACCAGGCGGGCGGCATCGAGCATGAACGGCGGACTGACGCTGCCGCAGACCGCCAGCGCCGGCTGGGTGATCTGAGCCAGCCGGCCGAACGGCACCGTGCCGCCCGGTGAGCTGTCCATGACGGCGAAGTCGTAGCGCAGCGTGGGCGCCAGCTCCGCGAGGCCGGGCGTAGCCGCCCACTCCTTCGCGGCGTCCTCCGGCAGGCCCGTCAGCTGCAGGAACGCCGTCACGGCCTCCAGCCCGCGTCCCTCGGCGATGAATCCCTCGACGATCGCGGCTCCCGCATCGGACTCCCGCTGCGCCTCCACGTCGTCCGGCCCGTACGGCGGCTCGTGCAGCACCACGCTGCTGAGCGGCAGACCGCTGGCGGCGGCCTCCACGAGCAGACCCGCGCCGGACGAGTGCCCGTACGCCGCGGCCGTCCCGCCGAGCGCGGTGACCAGTGCGGCCAGGTCCTCGACCTCGCGGGCCACGGCGTACGGGGCGGTGTCTCCGCTGTCGCCCCGGCCGCGCCGGTCGTACGAGACGACGGTGAAGTCCCGCTCCAGCGCCTGAGCCAGCGGACGGGTGGCGGTCCGGTCGCACAGTGCGCCGCCGATCAGGATCAGCGGGCTGCCCTGGCCCGAGCGCTCGTAGGCGATGCGGGTGCCGTCCGCGGATACGACGTATTCCATGTCTGTCCTCCCTGGTGGTCTGGAGCTACGTCGGAGCCGGTGGGCGGGGCTCGACATATTCACTTGGCGTGGTGCCGGGCAGACTGGTTCACTGCGGGCGATGTCCTACCTCACGCGCGTCGACGAGTACCTGCACGCAGCTCCGCTCTCCGGGGCCACTCCGGAGCAGGTGGGGCCGTTCACCCTGTTCCGGTCGACCACCATCTGGCCGTACTACGCGCGGCCGGTGCCTGGGACCGGTCAGGTCGAGCCGGCCGACGTCGAGCGGGTGCGGGAGCGGTGCGCCGAGCTGGAGCTGCCGCTGAACTTCGAGTGGGTGGTGGAGACCTGCCCGTCGATGGGAGCCGCTGCTGCCGCGGCTGGGCTGACAGTGGTCGAGTACCCGCTGCTCGTGCTCGAGCGAGACGACTTCAAGCCGTACGCCGGGCCGGTGCGCTGCGAGATCCTTCCGGCTGACGCGGAGCTGCTGCGGCAGGCCCGGGCTGTCGCGGCGGTCGGTTTCAGCAACCCTGGGACGGACGTGGGCGACAGTGGCGTGGCAGCGCGGGACGAGGCGCTTGCCGATGTCTCGGACGAGACCGATCGGGCGCTGCTGGAGCGGGCCGAGTCCGGCGTCTCGGTGACGGCGGCTGCCTTCGGCGACGAGGGGATGCTGGCGTCCGGCGTACATCAGCCTGTTGGTGCGACCAGTGAGGTCGTCGGAGTCGCGACGCTGCCTGCTGCGCGCCGCCAGGGGCTCGGCGCGGCGGTGACCAGCTGCCTGGTCGAGCACGCCCTCGCCAACGGCGTCGACCTGGTCCTGCTGTCCGCCCAGAACGACGCGGTCGCCGCCGTGTACGAGCGCGTCGGCTTCCACCGCATCGGCCACGCGGGTGCCGCCGAGTGACGAGCAGCATCGAGCCAGGCTGATCGGCTGAACGCGCGCTACTGCGTCGACTACGGCGACGCATCCCGTTCGAGGAGACGCTCATGCCCGGGGTGGACCAGCACGTCTTCGACCAGCACACCGGCCAGGACGCCGTGCTGGCGCGGGATCCTGACCGACCTCGGCCGGCCCGTGGATCTGCCCGTCGATCCGGACGCGGTCTCCTTCGGCCGGTAGATCCCGGACAAGATTCCGCCGCGGGTCGTCCCGGCCGGCCCGATGGCCGTACGGTTGGAGGGATGAGCAACACCGAGCGGACCCGCCCACGTACCCTCGCCGAGGCGCTGAGGAGCTGGGACGACGCTGCTCTCGGGCACCTGCTGCGGCACCGGCCCGACCTGGCGACGCCGATCCCGGCCGACACCGGCCAGCTCGCGGCGCGAGCGACCACCAACGCCTCCGCCGCCCGCGCGATCAACCGGCTGGACGAGTTCGGCGTCGACCTGCTGGAAGCACTGTCGGCCCTGCCCGAACCGGTGGACCTCGCCGCGATCGCGGCCGGCGTCGGCCAGCCGGTCGAGGTCGTCCAGCCCCGGGTGACCGAGCTGCTCGCGCTGGCCCTGGTCTGGGGCACCGAGGACGACCTGCGCCCGATCCGGGCCGTGCACGAGCTGCTGGGCCCGACACCGGCCGGACTGGGTCCCGTGACGACCCGGCACTTCGGCGACCTCGACAAGCTGATCGAGGAGGCCGGGCCGGAGGCGCAGGAGGTGCTCGCCAAGCTCACCTGGGGTCCGCCGACCGGCACGGTGGAGAAGGCCGAGCGCCCGGTGACGATCGCCTCGGCCAAGACTCCCGTGGAGCGCCTGCTGGCCCGCGGACTCGTCGTACCGAAGGACCCGACGACCGTCGTACTGCCTCGGCAGATCGGTCTGCACCTGCGGCGCGGACGTGTGCTGGCGTCGACCCGGCCGACTCCCCCGCCGCTGGACGGCAAGCAAGTGTCCGCGTCCATCGCCGACCGGGCCGCCGCCGGCGCCGCGCTGGACCTGGTCCGCCTGGTCGACCGTGCCCTGGAGCAGCTGGGCACCGAGCCGCCGCCGGTACTGCGGACGGGTGGCATCGGAGTTCGTGAGCTGCGTGCACTCGCCGGGCGGATCGGTGTGGAGGAGCAGACCGCAGGCGCCGTACTGGAGATCGCGTACGCCGCCGGACTGCTCGCCTCCGTCGAGGTGGGGACCAACGACCTGTGGCTGCCGACCGGTTCGTACGACGACTGGCTGGAGCTCGACACCGCGCACCGCTGGGCCCAGCTGGTCATCGCCTGGTACACGGGCTTGCGGGCGATCGGACTGATCGGCCGACGCGACAGCGGCGGCGCGACAGCAGCTGCACGCGAGCGACTGGTCAACGCGTTGGCGCCTGATCTGGAGCGACTGCTGGCACCGGAGGTTCGCCAGCTGACGCTGCAGGCCCTGGCCGAGGCCGGTCCGGGTTCAGCGCCGGCGGTCGAGTCGGTGGTGACCTGGGTGGCGTGGCACCGGCCGCGCCGAGGCGGGCAGTTCCGGGACGACCTGGTCGAGTGGACTCTCACGGAGGCCGCTCTGCTGGGGGTGACCGGGCTCGGCTCGCTGGGCGCGCATGCGCGGGCCTTGCTGAGCGAGGAACCGACTGTGGAAGACCTGGCCGCGGCGATCGAGCCGATGGTGCCCGCGCCGGTGACGGAGTTCCTGCTGCAGGCCGACCTGACAGCTGTCGCGCCCGGTCCGCTGGTGCGCTCCGTCCAGGACGACCTGGCCGCGATGGCGGATGCGGAGTCGCACGGCGGCGGTGGGGTCTACCGCTTCAGCGAGAGCTCGGTACGCCGCGCGTTCGACCTCGGGCGGACCAGCGACCAGCTGCACAAGTGGCTGGCCGAGCACTCCCGTACGCCGGTGCCGCAGCCGCTCACCTACCTGATCGACGACGTCGCGCGCAGACACGGCGTACTGCGGATCGGCACGGCCACGACGTACCTGCGCTGTGACGACGAGGACGTGCTGACCCAGCTGCTCAGCTCCAACCTGCCCGGCGTCCGCTTCCGTCGCCTGGCCGCGACCGTCGTCGTCTCCCCCTCGCCGCCCGACATGGTCCTGGCCCGGCTCCGCGAAGCCGGTCTGGCGCCGCTGGCCGAGACCTTCGACGGCGTCGTCCAGCTCAGCACCGCGACCGCTCGCCGCGGCGACGCACCGCGCCGCCGGACCAGCCGCGACTTCGTCGACACCCCGACCGACCTCACCGAGGACCAGGTCAAGGCCGTCATCGAGAAGGTCCGCACCGGCGACCGCCTGGCCGCCGAACGCCCCGAGGACGCCGGCCAGGAACCGAGCGCGCCCGCCGAGACGATCAGCATCCTCACCAACGCCGCCGAGTCCAGCAGCCGCACGTGGATCTCGTACGTCGACCACAACGGCAACGCGTCCGAACGCGTCGTCGAGCCGGTCCGCGTCGCCGACGGCTGGCTCACCGCGTACGACGACGGCGCCGACCAGCCGCGCACCTACGCGCTGCACCGCATCGCCACCGCCCGCCCGGTCTGAGCCGCGAGCTGCTCGCCCGGTCCAGCCGCGGCGGTCCGGGCGCGGCGGTCGAGGCGCGGCGGTCGGGGCGCGACGGTCGAGGCGCGACGGTCGAGGCGCGACTGTCCCGGCCGCGACGGTCAGAACAGCGCGTCCTGCTCGACCTCCGGTGGCGGCGGCGCGTCGACCGGCTCCAACGGAACCGTGAGCTCGGCACCAGGCTCGGCCCGGCTCAGCGCCCAGCCCGCCAGCAGGTGCGTGTCGAGCAGCACCAGGCCGGCCGACGTCCTGAGGTAGACATCCGACCCGATCGTGCACGCGATCTGACCAGTCACCGTGCTGCCAGGCGCTGGTGAGCGCAGAGCAACGTCCGGGTGCAGTCCATCAACAGGCAGCCCGTACGCCGCGGTGTGGTCGCGGACGGCCGAGTCGCAACGCCCCTGCCCCTCCGGCCACGGCAGCTCCGCCGCTCGCCGGACCGCCTCAGCCAAGGCCTCGCCACGATCGGCAGCCGGCACCGGGTGCACCCTGGCCGCTCGCTTCCGGGTGGTCGAGACCCGGTCGGGCAACCCGAGCGTGGTCATCAGCAGGCTCTCGATCCGCCGGGCCCCGAGCAAGCTGCCGCTGGAGATGAAGGTGGACGACAGCGCGCCCTGCTCCAGCAGCCGGGCGTCCCCGCGTTCGGTGGCCGAGATGCCGACCTTGACGACGCTCCCGTGGTGCGCGAGGTAGACCGAGAACGAGCGCGGGTCGTCCAGCCGGGTGTCGGCGGCGATCGAGTTGGACCGTTCCATCGCCTGACAGTCAGGACACTGCGGGCTGCGACTCACCGCGGCCAGCACCGTCGAGGTCGAGCACGGCAAGCGCCGCCCCGACCGCCAGATCCCGATGCACCGGCGATCGGCCCCGAATGTGAAGGACAGGTCGGCACCGAGCTGCAGCGGGCTGACCCGCACCGTCGTACCGGACCACTCCAGGTGCGGCGCTCCACCAGTCCACAACAGGCCCGTCACACGCCACATGCGGGCGAACGTACCTCAGCGGAGGTGCTGCAGGGCCGGGTGGTTCTCGGCCCGCAGGTGGCCGGCTGCTTCGGCCAGCGGGATCCAGAAGAAGTCGAAGGCGATGTAGGAGTCGGGGCCGGACGACGGGTCGGACTCGCCGTGCCGCCAGGTGGCGGGCAGACCAGCCGGCGCGGTCAGGTGGAACGACCAGCGGTCGTGCAGCTCGTCGCGGCCGTAGACCCGCATGTCGTCGAGCCGGTGCGTGAGCAGCGCCCGTACGGCGTAACCCGAGTGGCCGGTCTCCTCCTCCGCCTCCCGCAGTACGGCGATCTCCGGGGGCTCGCCGGGCTCGACCGTGCCGGCGGGGAGCTGCGTGCCGGTGCCGGGGTGGAACGGCTTGCGGAAGACCAAGAGGTGGTCGTCGCAGGTGATGAAGGCCGTGACCTTCCGGATCGTCGGCGGGGTCACGAGGTGGTGACCGGGGCCAGCAGGAGACCGGTGATCGCGTCGGCCAGGTTGGCGGCCAGGTGGTGCCAGGTGGGGCTCGGGGTGGGCACGCCTTCGGCGACGGCGCGCTCGTACTCGGCGCAGGTGTGGACAATCAGGTGGCGGGCCATGTCGCCCCGCTCGGCGCGGACGTTGGCCGGCAGGGTGGGCAGGGAGGCGTCCAGGCCTTCACGGATCTGCTGGAGCTGCGGGGACGTCAGTGCTTCGTCGACGATGATCTGCCGCAGAGCGGGGTCGGTCATCGCCTGGGCCCCGAACCGGGCGTACCAGGTCGGCTTGCCCAACGTCCCCAGGTACTCCGGGACCGGTCGGACCAGACAGCCGACCCAGTCGCCCAGCCGGGGCTCGGCCGGGAGCTCGGCGAGCATCCGGGCCCGGAGCTGCTCGATCGGCTCGCTGTGCCGTCGGACGACCGCGCGGACCAGGTCGGCCTTGGTGCCGAAGTGGTAGCCGACGGCCGTGTTGTTGCCCTGCCCGGCGGCCTCGCTGATCTGCCGGTTGGAGACCGTGCCGACGCCGTGCTCGGCGAACAGCCGCTCGGCCGCGGCCAGGATCAGGTCCCGTGTGTGCTGCGCGCGAACCGCCATCGCCCCACCCTGCCCCACTGTCGCCCGGTTGTTCGGCTTCAGAGTGCCGACTCGCCTGCTTTAAGTCAACTGACTGACTCTCCCGCCACCCAGCGCTGGACGCCGATCAGGTCGGCCGAGCCGGGGGTGTTTGCGGCAGGAGGCACAATGGAGGGTCGGGCAGGCTGTCTGCCCGACCCTCGATCTGACGGGAGATCTGGCGTGACCGACGGTCCGTTGATCGTGCAGTCCGACAAGACCCTGCTGCTGGAGACCGCCCACCCGGACTCGAGCGACTGCCGCAAGGCGATCGCTCCGTTCTCCGAGCTGGAGCGGGCGCCGGAGCACGTGCACACCTACCGGCTGACTCCGCTCGGCCTGTGGAACGCACGGGCCGCCGGGCACGACGCGGAGCAGGTGATCGACGTACTGCTGCGCTACAGCCGCTACCCGGTCCCGCACTCGCTGCTGGTCGACATCGCCGAGACCCTCGACCGGTACGGGCGGCTGCGGCTGGAGAAGCACCCGCAGCACGGACTGGTCCTGGTGACGACGGACCGGCCGGTGCTGGAGGAGGTGCTGCGCTCGGCGAAGGTCAAGCCGATGGTGGGCGACCGGATCGACGACGACACCGTGCTGGTCCACCCGTCGGAGCGCGGCCACCTCAAGCAGACCCTGCTCAAGCTGGGCTGGCCCGCGGAGGACCTGGCCGGCTACGTCGACGGCGAGGCGCACAAGATCGAGCTGGTCAAGGACGGCTGGGACCTGCGGCCGTACCAGCAGCAGGCGGCCGACTCGTTCTGGCACGGCGGCTCCGGCGTCGTCGTCCTGCCGTGTGGCGCGGGCAAGACGATCGTCGGCGCGGCCGCGATGGCGCAGGCCTCGGCGACCACGCTGATCCTGGTCACGAACACGGTGTCCGCGCGGCAGTGGAAGGACGAGCTGCTGAAGCGGACCAGCCTGACCGAGGACGAGATCGGCGAGTACTCCGGTGCACGCAAGGAGATCCGCCCGGTCACCATCGCGACGTACCAGGTGATGACGACCCGGCGGAAGGGCGTCTACTCGCACCTGGAACTGTTCGACGCCCGCGACTGGGGCCTGATCGTGTACGACGAGGTGCACCTGCTGCCGGCGCCGATCTTCCGGATGACCGCGGACCTGCAGACCCGGCGGCGGATCGGCCTGACCGCGACGCTGGTCCGCGAGGACGGCCGCGAGGGCGACGTGTTCTCGCTGATCGGCCCGAAGCGCTACGACGCGCCGTGGAAGGACATCGAGGCGCAGGGCTGGATCGCGCCGGCCGACTGCGTCGAGGTGCGGGTCGACCTGGAGCAGACCGAGCGGTTCGTCTACGCGACCGCCGAGCCCGAGGACCGGTACCGGCTGGCCGCGTCGACGCCGGCCAAGTCGCGGCTGGTGCGCCGGATCGCCGAGCATCACAAGGGCGAGCCGATGCTGGTGATCGGCCAGTACATCGACCAGCTGGACGAGCTCGGCGAGCGGCTGGAGTGCCCGGTGATCAAGGGCGAGACGACGGTGAAGGAACGCCAGCGGCTGTTCCAGGCGTTCCGGACCGGCGAGATCAACATGCTCGTCGTCAGCAAGGTCGCGAACTTCTCCATCGACCTGCCCGAGGCGTCGGTCGCCGTCCAGGTGTCCGGCACCTTCGGCTCGCGGCAGGAGGAAGCCCAGCGCCTCGGCCGGGTCCTGCGCCCGAAGGGTGACGGCCGCACCGCACGGTTCTACTCGATCGTCGCCCGCGACACCGTCGACGCCGAGTTCGCCGCCCACCGCCAGCGCTTCCTGGCCGAACAGGGCTACGCGTACACGATCGTGGACGCGGAGAACCTCTTCGCCTGATCAAGGGAAGGAAGGAAAGAAGGGGAAGAGGGGCGCGGACGCGGAGAACCTCTTCACTTTTTGAGGTTTCGTGCTGCCGCCGCGCATCCGGCGGCAGCACCGGGGTACCTCGGGTCCATGACAGCCGAAACGGGGACCGCCGAGCAGGCGGACGACACCTGGGTCAGCCGCCTGGCGGGTGCCGCGCAGCGCCAGAGCGAGCAATACGGGCCGGAACAGTCGCTGCGCGGCTACCTGGGCGCACTGGGAGCCTTCGCGGCGTACGGCGTCGCTCTGGCCGTCACCGCACGGGTGACCGGGCGACGGCTTCCCGGCCGGATCCAGCCGATGGATCTGGTCGTCGGGGCGGCCGCGACGTTCCGCTTCAGCAAGCTGGTCAGCCGCAACTCCGTGACCAGCCCGCTGCGAGCACCCTTCACCCGGTACGCCGCTCCGGGTGGCCCGGCCGAGACTCTCGAGGACGCACGGGGAACCGGCGCCCGCCGGGTGATCGGTGAACTGATCACGTGCCCGTTCTGCGTCTCGGTCTGGACGGCCGCGACGTACACGGCCGGTCTGGTGCTGTGCCCGAAAGCGACCCGGCTCGGCGCGGCCGGGCTGACCGTGCTGGCCGGCGCCGACCTGCTGCAGCTGTCCTCGACGATCCTGACCCGCGAGGCCACGCAGGAGGACCACTGATGTCCGCGGTCCGGATCCGTCCCGCGGGCGGTGCGGGCGGCTGCCTGGCGATGATCCTGTTCTCGGTCGTCGCTTCCGTGATCCTCACGGTCGTGCTCAATCTCCTGCTGCGCTGAAAGTTCCACCGACCAACCCCTTGTGGAGGCTTTGATGCGAGCGATGGTGTACCGCGGTCCGTACCGGATCCGGGTGGAGGAGAAGGACCGGCCGGCGATCGAGCACCCCAACGACGCGATCGTGCGGGTGACCAGGGCGGCGATCTGCGGTTCGGACCTGCACCTGTACCACGGGATGATGCCGGACACCCGGGTCGGTCACACGTTCGGCCACGAGTTCGTCGGCGTGGTCGACGAGATCGGGCCGTCGGTGCAGAATCTCAGCGTCGGCGACCGGGTGATGGTGCCGTTCAACATCTACTGCGGCAGTTGCTACTTCTGTGCCCGCGGCCTGTACTCCAACTGCCACAACGTCAATCCGAACGCGACCGCCGTCGGCGGCATCTACGGCTACTCCCACACCTGCGGCGGGTACGACGGCGGTCAGGCCGAGTACGTCCGGGTGCCGTTCGCCGACATCGGCCCGTCGCCGATCCCGGCCTGGATGGACGACGACGACGCGGTCCTGCTCACCGACGCCCTGGCCACCGGGTACTTCGGCGCGCAGCTCGGTGACATCGCCGAGGGCGACACCGTGGTGGTCTTCGGCGCCGGTCCGGTCGGGCTGTTCGCGGCGAAGTCGGCCTGGCTGATGGGCGCCGGCCGGGTGATCGTGATCGACCACCTGGAGTACCGGCTGGAGAAGGCGCGGGAGTTCGCGCAGGCCGAGACGCGCAACTTCGCCGAGTACGACGACATCGTGGTCGAGATGAAAAAGACCACCGACCACCTCGGCGCGGACGTCGCGATCGACGCGGTCGGCGCCGAGGCCGACGGCAACCTGCTGCAGCACGTCACGGCGGCGAAGCTGAAGCTGCAGGGCGGTTCGCCGATCGCGCTGAACTGGGCGATCGACTCGGTGCGCAAGGGCGGCACGGTCTCGGTGATGGGCGCGTACGGGCCGATGTTCAGCGCGGTGAAGTTCGGCGACGCGCTGAACAAGGGACTGACGCTGCGGATGAACCAGTGCCCGGTGAAGCGCCAGTGGCCGCGGCTGTTCGAGCACGTCCGCAACGGCTACCTCAAGCCCAGCGACCTGGTCACGCACCGGATCCCGCTGGAGCACATCGCCGACGGCTACCACATCTTCTCGGCCAAGCTCGACGGCTGCATCAAGCCGCTGATCGTCCCGGCCGCCTGACCTGACGGGAGCAGACCATGCCCTACACCGCGCAGAAACCGCCGGCGAAGGAGTCGAGCGAGCAGCTGCGGGCGCGCATCCCCGGCTGGGGCGCCGACCTGGACCCGGCCGACCGCCCGTCGGTCCCGAAGGAGCAGTTCGACCCGAACCTGTCCGGCGCGCACTGGGACTTCCCGGAGCGGCAGCCGGAGGAACGACCGCGGGAACGCTCGATCGAGCACGAGTTCCTGACCCCGGTCTTCGGTACGTCGTGCCCGACGCACGGCGTGTCCGGCGCGATCCGCCGGTTCTCCTACGCGAAGTACAGCGAGGGCCGGGCCGCGCACTGGTTGTTGCTGCTGGCGGCCGACCGGGTGGACGCCCTCGGCAGCACGCTGCGCTCGTTCGCGACACTGCGGCCGGACAACCCGATCACCCAGACCGGCATCCGGACCGAGTTCACCCACCACGGGCTGCAGTCGCGCCGTGGCCAGAAGCGGGTCGACCTGGTCCACCAGCCGCTCGACGTGATCGTCGTCGCGGGACCGTGGGTCGCCGCGGGGCTCGGGGCGTACGCGGCGTACCGGAAACTCAGCCGAGCAGGTCGTCGCAGGCGATGAGCGGGCACGGGACCCGTTTGAGATAAGGGCCCATCGAGCGGTCGCCGGTCGTGGCGGCGGCCGCGCCGGCCCAGTGGTCCCGTCCGATCAGCACCGGATATCCGGGCCGGCCGTGGTACCCGGCACGGGCCACAGCGGTCGTCTCCACCGGGGTGACTCCGGGGCCTGCACCGGTGGATGCCGGGTTGCCAGCGGGCGGGGCGGCGTGCTGTGCGCCGGCCCTCGTCTGCGGGGCGACCCAGGGGGCCGCACCGGAGTTCCCGCCGAGCGGAGTTGCGTGCTGTGCTCCGGCGATGACTCGGCGAACCACCGCCGGACCGACGTCCGGCCGGTCGACCATGTGGAACACCGCCGCAGCGGCAACTGTCTGCTCGGCCCAGGCAAAGCCGGCCCGCACCGACCTGGACAGGCCGTCGGACCAGTCCGGCGACGGGACGATCGTGACGTCCTCCCCGGCCAGTAGCGCGACCACATCCGGAGCAGCAGCTCCGACAACCACACCGATCGGGCCGCACCCGGCCGCACGCAGTACGGCGACCGTGCTGACCACCCAGGGCGTCCCGTCGGCCGCACGCATCAAACCGCCCGGCATGCCGAGCCTGGTCCCGGCTCCGGCTGCCAGCAGCACGCCCACGAGGTCCGCCATCTGCCCAGTGTGGCTGTGATCTGCGAGTCATCCAGGAATTCCGCCGCCCCCGGCGTGGGTTGTTGTTCGGGAAAGGGGGTGACGGGCCGGTGGCGCAGTGTGGCTCGGGGGTTGCCCAGGGCAACTTCAGGGTTGAGCCTGGGCCATTCCCGAGGCTTCGGCCGGTACCGTCGAAAGCTATGGGGACACAGGCACTGGAGCCCGCCGGGCTACGCGAACGGCGGACACAGCACCGCTCCTCTGCGGGTCCTGTGGTCTGGCGAGTGGTCCGGGAAGCAGTCCTGCTGGCCACGCTCTTCCTGGTCTACAGCGCCGGCCGCCAGATCGCCGCGAAGCACACCGGCTCCGCGTTCGGGCACGCCGACGAGGTCCTGTCGCTGCAGCGCTGGTTGCACCTGCCGGACGAGGCTGCGATCCAGCAGCACGCGTTGCAGGTCCCGCAACTGGTCGAGGGCGCCAACCTGTACTACGCGTCCGTGCACGCGCCACTCACCGCCGTCGTCCTGCTCTGGCTGAGCATCTGGCGACCCACGGCGTACCCGCGGGTGCGCTGGACGATGGTGTCGCTGACCGGACTCGCGTTGATCGGCCACATCGCCTACCCGCTCGCCCCGCCGCGGATGATGCCGGGGTTCGTCGACACCGGGCTGCGGTTCGGTCAGTCGGTCTACGGACCGGACCACTCCGACGGCGTGGCCAACCAGTTCGCCGCGATGCCGAGCCTGCACGTCGGCTGGGCCGCGCTGATCGCGCTGGCGATGATCCTGGTCACCCGGACGAAGTGGCGCTGGCTGTGGCTGCTGCACCCGATCATCACCTTCGGCGTGGTGGTGGTGACAGCGAACCACTACTGGCTCGACGGGCTCGTCGCCCTGGCCCTGCTGGCGGTCAGCCTCCCGCTGCTGCTGCGTCCCGGAGTGCGCTCCGGCCGGTCAGCGGTTAATTCGGTTTCGCCGCTGGCGAGCGTCAAGTAACGTGGCCGGGCTCTCCTGACGTCGAACCGCTTAGCGGAGGTCCTGTCATGCCCTCGGACGATCCCGACGACACCCTGCAGTCCGAGAAGGACTACCTGAAGACCTCCCGGGCCGCGCTCGCGGTGATGCGGGACAAGACCGGTGCGCTGGAGATCCACAGCGCCGACCGGGTGAACGCCGAGTTCCTCAAGGCGGCGATCTACCGCCGGATGAAGGAGCTCGAGGACGACCCCGAGGTGCCGTTGTTCTTCGGCCGGCTGGACTACGAGACGCCGACCACCGAGACTTTCCACATCGGCCGCCGGCACGTCAACGACCAGCAGGGCGAACCGCTGGTGGTGGACTGGCGGGCCGAGATCTCGGTGCCGTTCTACCGGGCCAGCAAGACCGAGCCGATGGGGGTCCGCAACCGCCGCCGGTTCGGCTTCACGCACGGCGAGCTGACGGCGTACGAGGACGAGGACCTGACGTCGGCGAGCGCCGCCGACGACCACAGCGACATCCTGGACGCCGAGATCGAGCGGCCGCGCTCCGGCCCGATGCGCGACATCGTGGCGACCATCCAGCCCGAGCAGGACGTGATCGTGCGGGCCGGGGTCGAGGACACCATCTGCGTGCAGGGTGCGCCCGGCACCGGGAAGACGGCGGTCGGCCTGCACCGCGCGGCGTACCTGCTCTACGCGTACCGCGACCAGCTGAGCCGGGCCGGTGTGCTGGTGGTTGGACCGAACGCCAGCTTCCTTCGCTACATCGGCGACGTGCTGCCGGCGCTCGGCGAGATCGAGGCGAAGCAGACCACGATCGAGGAGATGGTTGCGCGGGTGAAGCTCGCCGGTCCGGGCCCGGCCGCGGTCGACGTGCTCAAGGGTGACGCCCGGATGGCCGAGGTCCTGCACCGGGCGGTCTGGTCGGGCATCCAGCTGCCGAAGGAGTCGCTGGTCGTGCCGCGCGGTTCGCACCGCTGGCGCGTCCCGGCGTACGAGGCGGAGGAGCTGGTCACCGAGCTGCGCACCAGAGGCATCCGGTACGGCGCCGGCCGGAGCATGCTGCCGCAGCGCCTGGCCCACGCCGTACTGCTGCGCATGGAGGCGGCCGGCGACTCACCGGACGATCGGGTGCAGGACGCCGTCGCCCGGAGCCGCCCGGTCAAGCAGTACGCCGAGTCGCTGTGGCCGGCCGTCGACCCGGTGAAGCTGCTGTTCCGGCTGTTCACCGAAGCGGACCTGCTGGCCGAGCACGCGGACGGCATCCTCACCGAGGACGAGCAGCGGCTCCTGCTCTGGGACAAGGCGCCGCGCTCGGCCGGAGCCGCCAAGTGGTCGGTCGCCGACGCCACGCTGATCGACGAGCTCGCCGATCTGGTCGACCGGACGCCCAGCCTCGGCCACGTCGTGCTGGACGAGGCACAGGACCTGTCGGCCATGCAGCTGCGCGCTGTCGGCCGTCGCTGCTCGACCGGTTCGATGACTGTGCTCGGCGACATCGCCCAGGGCACCACACCGTGGGCCACACCGTCCTGGGACGAGGCGCTGAAACACCTGGGCAAGACCGGCGCGCACACCGAGGAGCTGACGGCCGGCTTCCGCGTCCCCGGCCAGGTGATCGAGTACGCCGCCCGCCTGCTCCCACTGATCGCCCCGCACCTCACCCCACCGACCGCCGTACGACGGGCGCGCGGTGAGCTGACCATCACCCGCGTGCCGGACAGCCTGGCGGCCGCGGTCTCCACGGTGGCGGAGGTGTCGGCCCGGCCGGGCTCGATCGGGCTGATCGTTCCTGACGCGTTGGTCCCGGCGACGCGGAAAGCCCTGCAGGACAAGGCAATCACGTTCGCCGTGCTCGGTGACGAGAACGACGTGGAGACCCACCTGGACGTCGTACCGGCCGGGCTGGCGAAGGGTCTCGAGTTCGACCACGTGGTGCTGGTGGAGCCGGCCGGCATCGTCGCCGGCGAGGCCGACGAGCGGACCGGCCTGCGGCGCCTCTACGTCTGCCTCACCCGTGCGGTCACCTCGCTGGCGATCCTGCACGCCGAGGACCTTCCCGAGGTGCTGACCGACTGATCGGTCAGAAGCCCCGGGAACCACCTGAGCGCCGGGACGACCGGCGACTCGAGCCGCCGCCGCTGCTACGCGTGCGGGACGAGTAGGACCGCCGGCGGGACGACCCGGAGCCCCAGCCACCACCGTCGGAGTCGTAGTCGGAGCCGGAGCTGGAAGACCAGTTGCTGAGCGACGTCCCGACGTTCGAGGCTGCGCGGCCCAGGCGAGCGCCCGCTCGCCGCGACGCCCACCGCGCGCGCATCTCGTTGCCGGCCCGGCGCGCGTCCTCGTCCGGGAACCACCAGCGGCGCCCGTCACCACTCGACCAGTAGCCGTCGATGTACGACGCCAGGTCCTCCCCCAGCGTCCAGTACGGCCGGGCCCGATCCCGCACGGTCACCATCCGGATGTCCGGCTGCTGGTTGGCGGCCAGGCGGGCCGCACAGGCGGCGCACACGTCGACGGCCCGCTGGCTACCGCCCTCGGGAGTCCAGTTCGCCGAGCCGGTGCTCGGACCGTGCCGCGGGTCGAAGAAGCACGGCGCGGTCGGCTCCGGGACCGGCCTGCCTGCCCGCAGCGCGTCCAGGCACAGCAACCCGTAGCGGGCCGAGCCGAGCAGAGTCGCCACGGCCTCGGTGTCCTTGTCGCCCTTCGCCGCGTCCAGCCGGTGCCGCGCTTTCTCCACCGTGTCGAGCACGTCCTTCGACAGCTTCGACTGCTGCGGGTCCGGCGTCGTCGGCAACGCTGACACCTGCTGGGACAGCGCGATGATCTCCTCGTTCAGCAGCGGCCGGGAGATCTCCAGGTGCTGCTTCTCTTCGGCTCGCCGGGCCCGGCGAGCGCTCAGCGTGGTGAGGCCCCACCAGAGCCCGGCAAGCCCTGCCGCACCTCCGGCCCACGGCGCTGCGTCGACGTAGAAGGGCTTGTCGATCACCTGCCCTCGCTGGATGAACCGCTCGAGCATCCGCTCGTAGTCCGGCGCGCAGCAGTCGACGGCCTGGTCGACCGCGTCCCCCACGTGGTACGTCGGTCCCTTGTCGGCCCGCTGCACCGCGTGAAACCCGCGCCCGGCCGACTCCGACCGCGCATCGACCAGGACGGCGTACACGCCCTCCACGCCGACCCGGTCGTAGAGCTGGTCGGCGATCTCCTCACCTGTCCAGGCCAGCTGGGTGCTGTACGAGAAACCGCCCGAGTCGAGGTTGATCGCCGAGGCGGGGATCACCGCGATCCGCATCGGCGCGGCGGCGGACTTGGCGGCCGCGTTCAGCCTCGCGGCCTCCGCCGCGGACAGCTTCGTGACCGACGAGTCGACCAGGACACCGGGTTCGCCGAGGCCCGCCGCGATCTTGTCCAGGTACTGACCGGCCCTCTCCATCGCACGCTTGCGGTCCCCGCGCACGTCCGGCGGGGTGTAGCGGTACGTCGGCCGGGTCGTGGTGGTCTTGCCAGGCGTGGGAGTCGGAGTCGCAGCCTCGGCAGTCACCGGCAGAGCAGCCAGCATGAGCACACCGAGCAGTACCGGCCAACGAGTCTTGGTCATCGGGCTCCTCCCGAGAGGCGCGTTGCGCAGGCGGCACAGACCGGGACCTCACGGGCCTTGCCACCGGGCGGGGTGTACATCCAGTCCGTCACGGAGGTCCCGTGGGCCGGGTCGAAGAAGCAGGACGCACGGCGCGCGGGCTTCGGCTGGTCGGCGACCACCGCCTGGGCACAGGCGAGTCGCCAGCGGCCGTACTCCACCGTCGCCCGCACTGCGCGCAGCTGCTCGTCGGTCGGCTCGGCATCGACCACCCGGCCCGCGTCGGCGTACGCGTCCATCGCCGCCTGCAGGTCCGTTGCCACGCTCTCCGTTGATGCCGTCACGACGTCCAGACGCACGTCGGCGGCATCCAGTTCCTCACCGAACCGGGTCACGTCCTCTCGCGCCAGTGCCTGCCGCTCAGCCAACGTGTCCGCCTCGTCCGGCAGTACGTCGTACGACGGGCGGTAGAGCGCGGGCCCTTCGTCCTTGCCCGGGCGAGCCTTCCACCACCGCAGCCCCAGGCCGAGCGCGGCGGCCAGGACCACCAGCACGATCAGCACCAGCAACCAGGTCGGGAAGCCGCCACTGGGTGAGCCGGGCACGTCCATCTGGTCGAGCACACCGTCCAGCGTCCCCACCGGGTCGGAGCGGCTGTGCTTGCTCAGCTCGTCGGTGAGGATCTGGGCGATCGGCGTGTCCACACCGACCGCGCTGCCCCACGTGATCGCTCCGCCGAAGACGACGAGGTAGACGCCGTCCTGGCGCTGCAGGTCCACCACCTGGTCGACGTAGGCCCGTGCGGCCTGCTCGCGCGACCCGGTTGTCCCGAGCGAAGCCGCCGGGACCACTGCGATCCGGATCGCCGGGTCGTGCCCTTCGACCCGTTCAGCGAGCCGCTGGGCCTCCTTCTCGGGGACCAGGGCCCGCTGCGACGGGTCGACGTACACCGGACTGCTCTGCCAGCCCTGCACGACGGTGCTGGGATCGCCGGCACCGGTCAATGACGTGCTGAGCAGCAACAAGCCGGCGATGAGGCGCATGCGCGCTAGCTTGCCGCATACGGGTGTTAGTAGACGGACAGGGACGCCAGCCGGACCGGGGCGCGCGACTGGGTGATCCTGATGCGCACCTCGTCAGTTGTCACCGGTGTGTCGAGCGTGAGGATCCGCTTGTGGCCGACGGCACCGAAGGTGGCCACCTGCTTCCAGCCACCTGACGCGCGCACCTCGACCACCCCGCGCTCGACCTGCTGGCCGAACCGGATGTCCTCGCCCAGCGACACCCTGCTGACGGCGGACTGCTTCGGGAGCTGAACGGTCAGCGTGCCCTTGCCGGCGGCCGGAGTCACCCACGAGGTGTCCAGATTGCCGTCGACCGCCGCGCGGTGGTTCGAGCCGTCGCCACTGACCCGAGCGCCACGGGCGAGGTCCTGTGGCATGTCGGCTGCGAGCCGGGCGCGCCACTCCGCCAGCCGGGTGACGTCTTGGTCGTCCAGCCGGCCCTCACGGTTCGGCGGGATGTTGAGCAGCAGGACCGAGTTCCGGCCGACCGACTTGTAGTAGATGTCGGCCAGCTGGTCCACCGAGCGCGGCGACTGCTCCGGGTGGTGGAACCAGCCCTCCCGGATCGACACGTCCGACTCGGCCGGCCACCAGGCGAGCTGGGTCGCCCCGGCGTCGCGCCCGGCGAGCAGGGCCTGCCGGCTGCCCTGGTCGGCGGCGGCGTACCCGAGTGCGTAGTCGGGCGAGCCGTTCGGCTTGGTGATCGTCGGTACGACGCTGAACTCGTCCGGCCGGGCCAGACCGGACTCGTTGCCGACCCACCGCACATCCGGGCCGCTGACCGCGATCGTCGCCTGCGGAGCCAGCTGGCGGATCAGCTCGTACCAGCTGGGGAAGTCGTAGGTCTCCACCTTGTCCGGCGGGATCCGGCCCTGCGCGCCGTCGAACCAGACCTCGTCGACCGGCCCGTACTCGGTCAGTAGCTCGTACAGCTGGTTCAGCATGTACGCGCCGTAGTCCGAGGCCGTCAGTGTGTACTGCGGCAGGTCCTTGCCGGCCCGGTCGTCCCCCGGGACCAGGGTCGGGATCGTGCGCGGAGTGTGCGCACTGCCGTTGGCGTACACGCCGTCGAGGTACTGGTTCTCGTCGGCCGGCGACAGGTAGAGGCCGACCTTCAGCCCGTACTTGCGCATCGACGTCACGAACGCCTCGACCACGTCACCCTGACCGCCCAGCCAGGAGCTCGAGGCGACGCTGTGGTCGCTGTAGCGCGACGGGTAGAGCAGGAAGCCGTCGTGGTGCTTCACGGTGAGGATGGCGAGCTTGAAGCCCGAGTCCCGCAACGTGCGCGCCCACTGGTCGGTGTCCAGCCCGGTCGGCTGGAACAGGTCGGGGTCCTCGTCGCCGTGGCCCCACTCCAGCCCGGTGAAGGTGTTCACCCCGAAGTGCAGGAACGCGGTCTGCTCCATCCGCTGCCAGTCCACCTGCCGCGGCTCCGGCCGGATCGCCGAGGCCTTGGCGACCAGTGAGGTCACGCACTCGCCTTCCGCCACCGGCATGGTCTGCCTTGGCATCAGCTTCCCCACCACACAAGGCAATGCCTTCAGCCCTTGAGCCTCCACCGGCGGCTTGCCGAGGAACGTGCTGACCCCCACCCCGTACGCCGTACCGCGTGCGCCGGCCAGCCACCGCACGTCGTCCACCGCGGTGACCGGAGCCGACTCGCTGACGCCAGTCACGCCAGGTGCGGTCAGCACACTGACCACTCCGCCCGGCTCCACCGCCAGCCCGACGTACCGGTACTTCACGCCTTCCTTGACCGACGGGACCGGCAGCTGCACCGCCGTAGCTTTCGTTCCGGCCCGCAGCTCGACGGTCTTGTTGCCAGTAGCAACAAGCTTCACACCGCCGAGTTCGATCAGCTCAACGCCCGGACGCAGCACCTCAGGCGACACCACGGTCTCCGCCAGCACTCCGCTGTCGAGGCCCGTGCCTCGCCAACTGACGTCACCGCCGTCCAGCCGCAGTCTCCCCGGTTCGGTGATTCTGCCGCCGGTCACCATCGGCGCCGGATCCGCCTTCTCCCCCAGGGCCGGCTGATACCGGCCCTCGACGATCGAACCCTCGAAACCGACCGACACCTTCGCCATCGACACCACGGGCTTCGCCAGCCGCAGATCCGCCGGGTTGAACGCACCGCTGAACGTTGCCAGCCGCACCTGCCGGACCGCACCGGCCAGACCGCGCTGCAGCGCCGACGGGTGCACCTCGTTGCCGACACCGATCTCCGCACCCGCGGTGGGATGCCAGGTCGCCGTACCGGACGTGCTGACCGCCGGCGGCAGCTGCTGCCCGTCCAGGAAGGCGTGCAGCGTCGCGCCGCCACCGCCGACCTCGTAGGCCAGGGCCAGCACGTGCTGCTGCCCGGCACTCGGCACGGGAACGGACTGGACGACGTCCCGCCACTGTCCACCGACCTCGGAGCTGAAGCCGTACTGGAGGTTGCCGTCGTTGTACCGGCCGAAGATCGCCCCACCGACAGCGGTCACCGTCGCCAGGCTGCTCTGCGTGGCAGCCGGTGTGAACGCTGTCTCGACCAGGAACGACCGCTGCACCTCACCACCACTGATCGCGCTACCTGGTTGGAACCGCACGCCGTCGGCACCGCCGGCGAGCACCAGCCCACGCGCCGGGTCCAGCGACTCGGTACCGGTCCGACGCGTCAGCGTGCCGCCCATCACCTCGCCGGTCGCGGCTGTGTAGGCGTTGCCACTGGAGAACGACCCACCGAACGACACGTCGAGCACATCAGGATCAGCTGCCACAGCCGGCACGCTCCCCACTCCCCCGATCAGCAGGCCGAGCGCGAGCACCAAGGACAGACCACGCATGGCACTCACCCCTGCTTCGCGTCGACGGTGATCTCGGCGGCGGTCCCGAACGGGTTCCCACTCGCCTCGCTGAGCTGGACCAGCCGCACGTACCGGGCGGACGTCGCCGCGACCGGCACCCACTTGGCGTCGGGGCTGTTGCCGAAGGTGCCCTTGGACACCGGCTGGCCCCAGCTGACCCCGTCGGTGCTCAGGTACAGCTCGTAGTCGGCGATTCGGCCGTTGGTCGCGTTCTGGCGGGTCAGGTAGGTCACCGCGCAGACCGACTTGGCGCTGCCCAGGTCCAGCTGGATCTCGTGCGGTGGCTGCGGCTGCCGGGCGGACCACTCGGTGTGCCAGAACGTCGCCGGGTTGCCGTCGATCGCGTTGACGGCCCGGCCGTCCTCACCGGCCGTCTCCTCGCTGTCCACGAACTTCACGGCCACCGGACTGATCGCCTCCGGCGCACAGCTCAGCCGTACGCCGGCCGTTGTGCTCAGCCGATGCGTACCACCACTCTGCCGGTACGACGTGACCGCGCCGAGCGCCGCCGTACCGGAGGGTGCGTCGGCGGGCGGGGTCGCGGTGAACGTCGCGGTGAAGCTGCCGCCGGCCGCGATGGAGGCGGTGGAACGGCTGGCCGGGCTGATGCTCCAACCGGCCGGAGCAGTCGGGCTCACGGTGACGTCGGTCGCGCGGTCCTTGGCGGTGACGGTCACCGTCAGCTGCGCGGTCGAACCCGGCACAACCGTCTGGCGATCGACCGAGGCAACGGCACGCAGTACCGGAGCGATCGTGAGCGGCGTCGCCTGGTGACCGTCGGGGATCTGCTGGCGCAGACCGCCCGAGCCATCGACAACGGCGACCATGCGAGTGATCGCGTTGACCAGCCTGATCCGGTCACCGGACTTGGAAAGCTGCCAGCGCTGCAGGCGGTTGGTGGCGTCGCAAGCCTCAGCGGTGATCGGCGTGCCCGGCTGCAAGGGGGTGTTGAGGTAGCGGACGCCGACGCGGGATTCGGCGCAGCGGCCGGTCGCCAGGTCGGTCAGCGTGTAATAGCCGTCGGTGGTCGGGGTGACATCCCAGGCCGACTCGGTGCTCGACAGCTTCAGCTGAGCGCCTTCAGCTGCGCCGAGGTAGTTGCGGCCGACGGCGAGCGAATAGGTGCCGGCGGCAACCGGCGTACGGTCGACGTTGGCGAAGCCCGGGGCCCGGCCGACGGCGTCGGCGCGAGCGGTGAAGGCGGCGTACGTCGGATCCGGCTTGGCGACGCCCCAGGTCGCCTGCGCGACCAGACGCAGCGGCATCCGGACCTGGGTCTCGATCTCGTTCTCGGTGTCGCCCGAGCCGTTGTCCGGCCACAGCGACACCTTCGCGCCGGTCACACCGTTGCCGCTGGCAAGCGTTTCGCCCTCGAACCGCAGCGGCGTCCAGTTCGAGTCGTAGAGCTGCTGCGCGTTGGTCTTGAAGCCGCCGCGGACGTTGTAGAGCGCGAACGCGGAGTTCATCACCTTGCGGCCTTCGGCGATCAGACGGCTCGGCTTCACGCCGCCGCCCAGCCAGTGCTCGACGACGATGTCGGAGTCGAGCGGCACGGTGGCGGCGTCGGTGATCCCGTCGTTCCAGATCCGCAGCGTCTTGCCCTTGGCCTTCACGTGCGCGTTGACCCGGTTCACGAAGTCGACGAACGCGTCCTGCGGCACGGCGTCGGGGCCGAACTTCGCCCGGGCGTAGGCCAGCAGCTGCGGGTACTTCGCGTAGTCGGAGCCGAGCATGTACTCGTCCGCGCCCATGTGCCAGTACGGCGTGTCGAAGACGGTCAGGTTCTCGTCGATGATCGAGGTGAGGAAGCCGAACGCCTCGGGCTTGGTGATGTCGAGCCGGCTGACCTGCTTCTGCCCGCTGTCGTCAGTGAGCTGCAGGTCGGGCCGGTTGCGGATCCACGGCTCGATGTGTCCCGGCGAGTTGACCTCGGGCACGATCGTCACGTGGTACTTGTCCGCCAGCTTCTGCAGCGCGGCGATCTGCGGCTTGGTGTAGTAACCCCACTCGACCGATTCCGGGTGGACGTCGCTCTTCACCTTCAACTCGACCCACAACTGGTTGAGCTTCAGGTACGCCGCGTCCTTCACCAGCCGCTCGAACCACGCCGTCGACACGTTGATCAGGCAGGCGCAGACCCCGACCCCACGCTCGGCGTACGCCGGTACGTCGACAACGCGCCCCGCCGGCACTCGCCCGGCCCGCAGCAACTGCAGCACGGTCCGAGTCCCGTAGAACACTCCCGCGCCGGTCTTCGCGGTCACCGCGATCGTCTTGCCGACCGACAGCTCGTAGCCCTCAGCCCCGAGGTCAGTACGACGGGAGTCGGTCGCCAGCACGATGTCGCCGGCCTTGGCGGACCCACCCACCACCGGCAATCGCCGGCCGACCAGCTCCCGCGCATCCTCGACGAACGTCGCCGCCTCTCCTGGCACCGACCCGGCAACCACCCGGCTGCTCCGAGTCAGCTCGAACTCTCCGCTGGCCGACTGCCAACCGGTAAGGGCAGGAAGCACCTGCGGAGCGCCGGCCGCCACGACCTCCTCGGCGGCGGGAGCCGCTCCGGCGAAGCCAGGAGCTCGGGGCGGTACCGCACCCCACACCCCCGTCCCCGCGCTCGCCGTCCCCGCCTCCGCCTTGGCGGAGGCGGGGACGGCGAGCGCAGTAGTAAGAGTGGCTAACGCCAGAAGCGGGACGGCTAGTCGGCGGACGGCGTGCTGCGGGCGGTGCAGCTTCATCTGGGGCTCCTCGGGAGGGGTGAGGTGGCCGGCTTCAGCGACGGCGGCGGGTGTGGCGGGTGCTGATGTCTTCGGTGAGCTCGATGGACCGGGCGGCTCGGGCGGAGGTGAGTTGGGCGACCCGGATGTAGAGGCAGTCGGTGACGACCAGCTGCGAGTGGCGCGCGGCCAGACCGCCACTGCGGAAGGAGGTTTCGAGTACGGCGGTGCCGAGCACCTCGTCGGCCACGGCGGCCAATGGCGAGCGGGGGTCGCTGGTGATGGCGACGACTGTCGCGCCGCGATCGTGGGCCAGCTCGACCGGCTCCAGCACCTCCGCGGTCGCTCCGGAGTGCGAGATCGCCACCACGGCGTCCTGCCCGGTCAGCAGCGCCGCCGACGTGGCCGCGCCGTGCACCTCCGGCCAGGCCCGGACCTGCGCCCCGATCCGGAACAGCCGCATCTCCAGCTCGGCGGCGATCGTCGAGCTGCCGCCCACGCCGTACACGTCGATCCGGCGGGCGTCGGCGAGCGCGTGCGCGGCCCGGTCGAGCGCCTCCAGGTCGAGCTGGTCGACGGTCTGGGTGATCGCGCGGATGTCGGCGTTCGCCACGACGGTCGCGACCCGGCCCACGGTGTCGTCGTCGGCGATCACCGGTCCGAGATCGGTGCTCCAGCCCGGAACCGCCGCGCGCCCGAGCTGCCGGGCCAGCGCGATCCGCAGCTGCTGGTGACTGGACAGCCCGACGGCCTGCGCGAACCGGGTCACGCTCGCCTGCGACACCCCCGCCCGCTCGGCCAGCGCGGCCGTCGACAGCTCGGCGGCAGTGGCCGGTTCGGCGAGCACGAAGTCCGCCACCAGCCGCAGTGCGCCCGTCAGCCGCGGCAGCGTCGCCCGGACCCGGTCGGCGACGTCGACGACACCAACGGCAGAGGCTTCGGACATGAAACAACCATTCATCGAAGGGCGGGGTCGATGAATGGTTGCGTCAGAGCCGAGCGGGTGTCAAGGGATCAGTCCGCCAGAGCGGGAACTGCTCCTTCGTCCAGGTGCTCCACCTGCTGCAGTTCCGGGTTCCGGCGCAGTACGAACACCAGCCCGAGCACGATCAGCCCCAGCACGGCGGCGATCGGCGGCAGCAACTCCACTCCGAACAGGTTGATCACCACGCCCCCGACGATCGCCGACAGCCCGGCGCCCAAGTAGATCGCCGATGCGTTCAGCGCGAGCAGCAGGCCTCCACCGGACGCCATCTCCAGCAGCAGGTTCTGGATCGGCGGGTTGAACGCCCAGGTGAACACGCTCCAGACGAACAGCGCGACGGCGGCCCCACCGGCGTTCACCGCGGTCAGCGACAGCGTCGCGACCACCACTACGAAGCCGATCATCGTCACCGTCAGCGTCCGCAGGCTGCCGTACCGGTCCGTCGCCCGCCCGCCGAGCCAGTTGCCCAGTACGGCGCCCAGTCCGTAGACCAGCAGCAGTACGCCGACCACGCCACCGTGCAGGTGAGCCGTCTTGTCCAGCAGCGGCACCACGTAGATGTAGACACTCATCGTGCCGAGCACTCCGAGCACGGTCATCACCAGCACGGTCTGCACCCGCCGGTCCGTCACACCGGCGAACCGCTCCCGCAGACTCACCGCCGCCGGCGCCTCGACCCGCGGCAGCGCCAGCCGCACCGCCACGGCGAACAACGCGGCGACCCCTGCGATCAGCGCGAACACCCCGCGGTACCCCAAGCTGCCACCGAGCAGACTGCCCGCCGGTACGCCGAGCACGAGCGCGAAGGTCAACCCACCGAACACGACAGCGACCGCTCGCCCTCGCTCACTCGGCGGCAGAAACCCGGTGGCGAACAAGGTCGCCGCCGGCGTGTAGGCGGCGGCACCGAGCGCCGCCACCACCCGGCCGACGATCAGCAGCGGATAGGTGGTCGCCACCGCGGCGATCAGGTTGCCCAGCGCCGCCAGCAGCAGCGCCGCGATCAGCAGCGTGCGGCGCTCCCACCGGCCGGTCAGCGTGGACAGCAGCGGCGCACCCACGGCGTACGAGAGCGCGAAGGCGGTCGCGAGCTGGCCCGCGGCGGTCAGCGAGACGTGCAGCTCGGAACTGACCGCCGGCAGCACTCCGGACACGACGTACGCGCTCGTGCCGACGGCGAAAGCTCCGCCGGCCAGCAGGTAGATGCGTGCGGACATCAGTTGGCCCCTCCACAGGTCGAAGTAGTTCGATGAGGATCGTACTACGATCTTCGTCGAACTTCGACGGGCGTCGTACTATGGGCGGCGTGAGCACCTCGAAGCAGCTTCCGCAGCCCGACCGCGGCGAGATCCGGGTGGACGCCGTGCTGCAGGCGCTCGGCGAGCCGGTCCGGTTGACCATCGTGCGCGCGCTGGCCGGCGTTCCCGAGGGCATCGCGTGCGGAGAGCTGGAGCTGCCGGTGACCGCGTCGACCCGGGCCCACCACCTGCGCACGCTGCGCGAGGCCGGCGTATTGACGACGCGGACCGAAGGCACCCGCCGGATCAGCAAGCTGCGGCGAGACGACCTGGACGCCCTCTACCCCGGCCTGCTCGACGGAGTGCTGGCAGCCAAGCACTAGCCGCAGCCCCAGCGCGTGCGGCAGTCGATCCGCAACCGCAAGGCAGCGGTGCACGGATCGAGGCGCGGACGTGGGCGGGCGGCTGGCAGACTGTGGCGGTGGTGGCCCTGCGCGAGCGATGGAACGAGCCGATCCCCGGCTCCGAGGCGTTGGCCGACGATCTGATCGCCAGGTATGTCGGACGCAATCGCCGCGCCTACCGCGACCACTACCTCGACACCGTGCTGTCCGCACTGGACTCGCTGCTGCAGTTAAGCACCGACCCGACCTCCGTCCGGCTGGCCGCCTGGTTCCACCGCGCGGTGCACGAGCCCGGCGGTGACGCGCGCGAGGACGCCGAAGCCTCCGCCCGTCTGGCCGAGCAGCTGCTGCCCCAGTACGGCGTGGCCCCGATCCGGATCGCCGAGGTCGCCCGCCTGGTTCGCCTGACCGGCGTCCTGGCGACACCACCGACCGACTCCTACGCGCCGCCCCGCCGCGACGCGAACGGCGACGTCCTGCTGGACGCGGTGAACTCCGTCCTGGCCACGGACCCCAGCCGCTACGCCGCCCACGCTGCCGAAGTACGCCGGGACGCCGGCGAGCGGACCCTCGCGATGGCCCGCCGGTACGACGAAGTCCGGGCGCTGCTCGACGGACACCTCTACCGGACCCAGCTCGCCCGGCAACGGATGGGCGCGGTCGCGCGGGTCAACCTGGAGACCGAGCTGGCCGGGCTCGACAGCGAGCTCCCGGCTCCTTGGCGCGGCTGGCAACAGGCCGCGCTGGCGGCCGCCGCGACGTTCGGCGCGATCGCAGCCGTCGTGGTGGCGATCGCCGCGGCCGGTGCTCCTTGGCAGGTCCCGGTGGTCGACGTCGAGTCGGGCTGGCCTCCGATCGGCCTGGCGGTCTTCTCCTTCATCGCGGCCCCACTGCTGTTCCGCAGTGCCCGCAGCAACAGCCAACGAGCCAAGCTCGTGTCCGGCACGGTCATCGCCGTCGCCACGACCGCACTGCTCGTAGCCTGGGCGCAGGTCCCGACGACCAACCCGGCGGTCGGCGTGGGGCTTCGAGTGCCCCTGCTGATCTCCGCACTGCTCCTGCTGCTCGTCGCCGCTGTCGCCGCGATGGTCGCTTCCCTGCTGCGGACCAGAGCCGCCCGCTTCACCCCGACCCGGAACGTCGGCCAGCAACTGGCCTGGCTTGCCATACCTGCGCTGATCGCCCTCGTGCTGCTGCTGATCGTCCAGCCGCTGTCCAGGAGCTACGTGCTCGAGGCCAACGAGCGAGTGGAAGGCCCGGCGCCCGCTCCAGGCGCAGCACCACGCTCGGTGCTCAACGGCCGGGTCGCGTGGGTCAGTCGGGCGCTGACCGGGGCAGGGGCCGGGGAGGCCGTCAGTACGCCGTACGGGATCGCTGTGCCGCGGCAGACCGGTTCGGTGGAGATGCTGGACGCGGCGACGGGTGAGCTGCGCTGGCGGTACAGCCGGTCGGACTCGGACGAGAAGCCGAACATCGCGGCGACCGGCGACGGGCGGTACGTGCTGGCCGAGTTCTCGGACATCGGCTACCTGCTGCTCGACGCCGAGACCGGTCACCGGCAAGCGGCGTGGCCCGGCCGGACCAGGGACCACGCGATCGTGCAGTCCGATCCGCTGCTCACCCGGGAGGAAGTCGGCCGGGGCGCGGACCAGCTGCGCGGAGTTGACCCCGACGGCACCGAGCGGTGGTCCTTCGAGCCCGGCCGCTGTACGTCGGTCGAGGCGGCGGCGACACCGGACACCGTGGTCGCGTTCCTCGGGCACAGCTGCGACGACCAGCCGGACGACATGGTCGGGCTGGATCTGACGAGCGGCAAGGAGCTGTGGCGGAAGTCGCCGAGCAACCTGTTCCGCCGATCAGTGGTGGTCGGCGGACTGGTCGTCGTTGCCGAGCAGGGCGAGGAGGCGAACGTGCCGGCCGCCCTGGTCGCGGTGGAGCCGCGCACCGGCGAGATCAAATGGCGCTGGCCGGTACCGCGCGACTGGTCCTGCCGGACCTTCCTCAGCCCCGCCGGGCGGCTGCTGATCGTCGTGGACTGCCCCGGCCCGTCCACCCGCGAGAACAACAAGACCGTCGTCGCGGCGATCGATTCCGCCACCGGCCGCACCGCCTGGCAGACCACCGCACCCGTCAGCCCTCGCGCCCGGGTGGCGGTCACCGAGGACGCCCGAGTGGTCTCGCTGGCCCGTGGCTCCGACGCCTGCTACGCCAACTCCATCTCCCGCACCGGCCTGCGCCGGACCCGCCTGCCCGACGGCATCTCCTGCAGCCGCGACATCCGGGCCGTCGGCAACCTGCTGCTGACCTCCGGCAACAGCAGCATCATCGCGCTGCGCTAGTGCTGGGCGAGCTGGGACTCGGCGGACGCGAGCAGCTCGACCACTCGGGTGCCGAAGGCCACGTCGATCTGGTGCGGCTCACCGGACTCGGCAGCGGCGACCAGCTCACCGGCCGCGATCGCGAAGGCGTCCACCGACGACGTCTCGGTCGGCGGCAGCAGAGCCGTGCCGGTCTCGCCCCAAATGCCGGTCTCGAAGTTGCTGCCGGCCGGCGGGGCGAACAGCGACAGGCTCGCCGTACTGGTCGCGCCGGACTCGTGGGTGAGGACCAGGTGGACCAGGTCGCCTTCACCGCCGACTGCCCGTAGGGAGTCGATCGGACCCAGCATGGCGCTCAAGTTGGACAGTGCGTGCGGGCCGACGTCCCAGAGCGCTCCGCGCTGCTCGCGCCGCCACGGCGACTCGGTGTACGGGTTGCCCGGGGCATCCAGCGACGCCAGCATCCGGCTCCAGCCGCCCTTCCAGCCGCCGCGCTCACGCACCTCGGCGAAGAACGACCGCAGCTCCGGCTGGAACCGTCCGGTGAAGAACACCACCGACGCGATGCCCTCGGCCGCCACCTCGTCGGCCAGTGCCCGGGCGTCGTCGAGCGAGTCTGCCACCGGCTTGTCCAGCAGCAGGTGCTTGCCGACGGCCGCCGCTTCCAGCGCCATCGTCGCCTGCACTCGCGGCGGAACGGCGAAAGCCACCGCGTCAACGACCTCGAGTAACTCAGCGTAGTCGTCGTAGCCGGTGGTCCCCAGCTCTGTAGCCAACGCCTGGGCCTTGCCTGCGTCACGTCCCCAGACGCCCACCAGCTCGGCGCCGTCGGTGGCCCGCAGACCGGGTCCGTGCGTCCGCCGGGCCCAGGGACCGGTGCCGACCAGGCCGAACCGCATGCTGTTCTCCGTTCCCGAACCGCGCGCCCGACCTGCCCGGCGCGGGCAGCGGTCTGGTGACGAGCCGATATCGCTTTGGCCACGACCCTAACGCTGGACCCCGGATCGGTCGGTCGCGGGTCCTGGCGGGTGTCAGACTCGGTGACCATGGACCTGCGCGACCAGTGGAATCGCCTGCTGCCGCACGCGCAGCCGCTGGGCGACGACCTGCTGGCCCGCTACGCAGAGTTGCATCGCCACTATCACGACCAGCGGCACCTGGCCGAGATGCTGGCCACCATCGACGAACTGGCCGACCTGGCCGACGACGCCGACACCGTCCGGCTGGCCGCCTGGTTCCACGACGCGATCTACGACCCGCAGGCCGACCCCGGCGAGAACGAAGAGGTCTCGGCGCAGCTGGCCGAGCTCGAGCTGGCGGCGTACGGCGTGGAGGCGGACCGGGTGGCCGAGATCGGCCGGCTGATCCGGCTGACCGCCCGGCACGACTGCGAGCCCGGTGACGCCAACGGCGCGGTGCTGTGCGACGCCGACCTGCGCATCCTCAGCCTCGACGCCGAGCGCTACGACGAGTACGCCGTCGGCATCCGGGCCGAGTACGAGCACATCCCCGACCGGGACTTCGCCCGCGGCCGGATGAGCTTCCTGCAGAACCTGGCCGAGACCCCGCTGTACGCGACCAGCCACGGCCGCGAGCACTGGGAGAAGGCCGCCCACGCCAACCTCGAGCGCGAGCTGGCCCGCTGGGCCCCGAAGGCGGCGCGTCCGATCTCCGGGCTGATCCCGATGATCTACCTGGGGGCAGCGCTCGGGGTGGTGATCGCCGCCTCGGTCCTGCTGGGCCGTGGCCTCGGCGCCGCCGCCCACTGGCCGGTCGCCCCGGACGAGTCCACCGGGTTCCCGGTCTGGACCCCGATCGCCGGTACGGCGGTCGCGGCCGGACTGACCTGTGCCTGGTTCCGGCGCAACCGGTCCAAGCTGATCACCATCCCCGCGATCCTGTTCTCGGTCGTCGGGGTGGTCGCCGTCGGGGTGTGCTGGTGGCGCTGGCCGGCCGCACAGCCCGGTGCCGCGCTGAGTGAGCGCTGGCCGTACCTGATGCTCGCCTCGGTCGCCCTCCTGATCGCCGGAGCACTCCTGGCGCTGGCCCGCCGCCTGCGACTGGCTCCGCCGTACGCCGTGTCGCCACCGCGAGCCCTCGGCCTGGGAGTGACCGTCGTCTGCGCGTCGGTGCTCGCCTGGATCATGGTGTCCGCCGGTGAGCCGTTCGTGCAGGCCCGGCTCGAGACAGCCAACACTGTGAGCACCACTGCGACCGTGCCCGCCGGTGTGATGCCGGTGCAGCTGGACGGCGAGCTCGCGTGGAGCAGGGAGGTCCCGGCCACCGGTGCGATCGCCGGAACCGTCGGCGGCGTCGCCGAGCTCCGCCCGGACGGCGTGGTGATGTCCGACGCGACCACCGGTCAGATCCGCTGGCGGTACTCCCGCGCCGACGTCGTGGACGCGGCCTCGAACGGTTCGCGCGGCCTCCTGGTCTCCAGCGACGGCCGCACCCTGGCCGCCCACCTCCCGCACGGCGGCAACCACGCGCCGAGTGGGATCGAGCTGCCGACGTACGCCGTACTGGACGCGGACACCGGTGAGGTGCTGACCGAGGTCCACACCGACGGCACCGCGCTGGCGGTCGACCGCAACCAGCTGCTCGTCGCCGAGGACAACTACGTCGTGGCACACGGGGTGAGCAGCCCCACCCACTGGCGGACCCGGCTGCAGTGCGCGGTGACGCGCGGCGTGCTGCTGGCCGACCAGGCCGTCGTGGTCGATGCCTGTGGAGGCAACGGCGCGGAAGTCCGTGGCCTGGACCTGGCCAACGGCGACCAGAAGTGGGACGTCGACCTGGGCATCCAGTTCGAGCTCAGCGCCGAGCTGGACCCGTCCACCTGGATCGGTGAGCTGGTCGCCGTACCGGACACCCGTGAGGTCTCCGGCCTGGTCTGGACCAGCGACGCCGGCGGCACTCTGCACCAGTGGTCGGTCGACGTCGGCGAGGGCCGCATGCTGTGGACCACCCCGGTCCCCGGTACGCCGAGGCCGCGGCTCGGCGCGTCCTCCTGCGACGCACAGCTCGCCGCGACCCACACGACGATCGTCCTGGTGACCTGCCGGACCAGCACCGAGCCCGGCGAGCCCCAGACGTACGACGTGTCGGCGGCCAGCCCCGCCGACGGTACGCCGCAGTGGCACCACCTGCTCGAGGTCCCGCCGCGGCTGCAGAACCCGGCGTTCCCCCGCGACGGCTTCGGCCTGCTGCCCGACGGTCGTGTGGTCACGCTGATGCCCCAGCCCAACGGCGTCTGCACTCCCGTCATGATCGGCACCACCGGCGTCCAGCCCCGGCCGATCGTCGCGAGTCCTGACGCAGCCAAGGCCGCCGGGCGGGACAAGGTCACCTGCGGCAAACCGGCGGTCGCCGTGGCCGGCGGCCGCCCGATCTTCAGCGACGGCGTCCGGCTGTTCGCGCTCAACTGACCATGGACGCCGCCGCCCTCGTCGACGCGCTGCGGTCGGCCGCGGACCCGGAGAAGTACCCGCAACGCCACTACCACGGTGACGGCGGCGTGCTCGGCGTCCGGATGGGCACAGTGTTCTCGATGGCGAAGTCCTTCACCGGCCTGCCGATGACCGAGGTCGACCGGCTGCTGGACGCCACGGCGTACGAGCCGAGGCTGGCGGCGTTCTGTGTGCTCGACTTCAAGGTCCGCAAGGCGAAGCTGCCGGACGACGAGCGCCGGGCGGCGTACGAGCTGTACCTGGCCCGGCACGACCGGATCGACAACTGGGACATGGTCGACCGGGCGGCGCCCCGCGTCATCGGCGGCTACCTGCACGACCGGCCCCGCGACCCGCTGTTCGAGCTGGCCCGATCGACGGACCCGCTGCGTCGCCGTACGGCGATGACCGCACCGCTCGGCTTCGTCGGATCAGGCCGGCCGCACGACCTCGCCGACGTGTTCGCGCTGGCTTCGTTGCTCGCCGAGGACGCCGATCCCGTGGTCTGCAAACCGGTCGGGATCGCCTTGAAATACGCGGGTGTGCAGGACGAGCCGGCCCTGCGCGCGTGGCTCGACCAGCATGCGAGCTCTTTGGCCCGGCCGGCCTTGCGGTACGCCGTGGACAAGCTCGACCCGGCGGTTCGCCGGGCCTATCTGGGCTGAGGGAATTCCGTTGCCCCGGGCGTGGTTGATGCCTACCGTGATGACCATGTTCCGCGCGGATTCTGCTGCGTACCTGTCGGGCCTGTGCCTGACGGGCGCTGCCGCGTGGGCGTCAGCGGATTCAGATCTGTTCACCGGCGCGCGAAGCCGACCCTCCTCCTGCTGAAGCAGGACCCGCGGAGGAGGGTGGCACGGCAACCGGCCCCCTCCCTCGCAGCCCTTGTGCTGTGCGGTGACGTGGTGGCCGGGGGTCCTGGCTCTCGTCAAATCCACTGACCAGCAAGGGAAAACTCACATCATGGCCAAGAGCCAGTTCGTGCGGACCAAGCCGCACCTCAACATCGGAACCATGGGCCACGTGGACCATGGCAAGACCACGCTGACCGCCGCGATCACCAAGGTGCTCGCCGAGCGCGACCCGAGCCTCAACTCGTTCGTCGCCTTCGACGGGATCGACCGGGCGCCGGAGGAGGTCCAGCGCGGGATCACCATCAACATCTCGCACGTCGAGTACGAGACCGCCACCCGGCACTACGCGCACGTGGACATGCCGGGCCACGCCGACTACGTGAAGAACATGATCACCGGTGCCGCCCAGGTGGACGCCGCGATCCTGGTCGTGTCGGCGCAGGACGGCGCCATGCCGCAGACCCGTGAGCACGTGCTGCTCGCGCAACGCGTCGGAGTGCCGTACCTGGTGGTCGCGCTGAACAAGGCGGACGCCGTCGACGACCCCGAACTGCTCGACCTGGTCGAGCTGGAGGTCCGGGAACTGCTGTCGGAGTACGGCTTCCCGGGCGACGAGGTGCCGGTGGTGCGCGTCTCCGGGCTGCGTGCCCTGGAGGGCGACCCGCAATGGACCGCGTCGATCGGTGAACTGCTGGACGCCGTCGACAGCTACGTGCCGACACCGGACCGTGAGCTGGGCGAGCCGTTCCTGATGCCGATCGAGAACGTGCTGACGATCAGCGGTCGCGGCACGGTCGTCACCGGTGCGGTCGAGCGCGGTTCGCTGAAGCTCGGCGACGCCGTGGAGGTGGTGGGCCTCGGTCCGACGGTCGTCAGTACGGCGATCGGCATGGAGACGTTCGGCAAGTCGCTGGAGTCCGCGGAGGCGGGCGACAACGCGGCGATCCTGCTGCGCGGCGTGAAGCGCGACGAGGTCCGTCGCGGTCAGGTCGTCGCGCTGCCGGGCAGTGTGACGCCGCACCGGAAGTTCCGGGCGACGCTGCACGCGCTGTCGACCGCCGAGGGCGGCCGGCACAGCCCGTTCGGCGCCGAGTACCGGCCGCAGTTCTACATCCGGACCACCGACGTGGACGGCGGCATCGACCTGGGTGAGATCGCCCTGGTGATGCCCGGCGACACGGTCGACCTGGGCGTGGAGCTGGCCAAGCCGGTCGCGCTGAACGTCGGCCTCGGCTTCGCCGTCCGCGAGGGCGGCCACACCGTCGCCGCCGGCACGGTGACCGAGCTGCTCGATTGAAGAGAAGGTGCCCCGGGCTAGTTGCCCGGGGCACCTTTTATTCTCCCTTGCGGTGTCTGAGGCCGGACTCGATCAGGCGCCGGACCAGGACGCGACTCGGCACCGGCGTCGCGCCGGCGGCCACCATGTCGTCGTACAGGTCGGACGGGACGTCGTAGTGGTCGCGGTCGAAGCCGCGCGCGGGGATGCCGACCTTGCGGGCGAAGGCGTGCAGTTCGTCGTACGACTCGTCGCTGACCAGGTGCGACCAGACCCGGTCCCAGCCCGGCCAGACCGGGGGGTCGATCAGGATCACGCGGTCGTCTCCTTGGTGTCCTGGGCGTCCAGCAGGTTGCGCCACGACCGGACGAAGCGCGAGTTCACGTAGGCCTTGGTCCACGAACCGTCCTGGCGCACCGACGACCCGACATGGAACTTGCGTACGCCGGCTTGGTAGAGCCACGGCACGTGCTCCGGCTGCAGCGAGCCGCCCGCCATCATCACGCCCGCGACCGCCGGCTCGGCCTTTGCCAGCGCGGTCAGGTCGTCCAGCCCGTGGCCGACGCCGAGCGCCGAACCCGCCGTGAGCACGGTGTCGAGACCCGGCAGCGTCCGCAGCGCCCGCCACGCCGGCCGCGGCTCGAGCACGTGGTCGATCGCGCGATGGAACGTCCACGGCGTCCCGGCGAACGTGCCGGCCAGCGCCGCGACGGACTCGGTGTCGATCTCGTTGTCCGGCGTCAGGAAGCCCAGCACGAACCCGTCCGCCCCGGCGCTCAGGTAGGACTGCGCCATCGCGGTCAGCCGGTTCAGCTCCGCGCCGTTCACCGCGAACGAGTCGGTCAGCCGCAGCATCACCCGCAACGGCAGGTCGGTCACCCGCCGGATCGCACTGACCGTCGACACCGACGGACTCAGCCCGTCCGCCTCCATCGACGCGCAGAGCTCCAGCCGGTCCGCCCCACCCTCCTGAGCCGCCTCGGCATCCGCCGGATGCAACGCGATGACCTCGAGCAACGACCCCATGGCGACCATCATCCAGCAGAGCCTGGTCAGATTTCCCGTTGCACTGCCCGGCGATCTTCTGTATCGTTTTTCTAGATCGATTTAGAAGAACGATACAGAAGACTGTTCGAGAAGGGTGGGACCGATGTCGCCGGGAGTCACGCTGAAGACCGTCGCGCAGGCCGTCGGAGTGTCGCCGTCGACCGTCTCGAACGCCTACAACAAGCCCGACCAGCTGTCGGCGGCGTTGCGCGAGCGCATCCTCGAGACCGCCCGCGAGCTCGGGTACGCCGGGCCGGACGCCTCGGCGCGGGCGCTGCGCAGCGGCAAGGCGGGCGCGGTCGGCGTGCTGTTCACCGACAAGCTCGCCTACGCCTTCTCCGACCCGTACGCCGTGGGCTTCCTGGCCGGTCTCGCCGAGGTCGCCGAGGAGTTCGCCACCAGTTTGCTGCTGATGCCGCTCAGCTCGTCCGACATCCAGGGCGGGACGAACGCCGTCCAGCAGGCGGCCATCGACGCGGCCGCGATCTTCTGTGTCGCGGGCGGGCACCCGGCGCTGGACACCTTGCGGGCGCGCGGCGTCCCGATGGTGTCGACCGACCGCGGTGACCACCCGGACCTGTCCTGGGTCGCGATCGACGAGGTGGAGGCCGCGGCCAAGCTCGGCAAGCACCTGAACCGGCTCGGGCACCGCGAGGTCGTCGTCCTGGTCGACAACGCGGAGGCGGCCGGCACCCAGCCGGTCGAGATGACGCTGGACGAGGTCGGCTACACCGACTGCGAGCTGCGGATCCGTGGCCTGCAGAAGGAGATGCCGGACGCCAGGATCCGGCTGGTCTCCGGTGGGCACAACGCGTTCAGCTCCGGACTGATCGGGGCCGAGTGGGTGCTGGACTCCCAGGACCGGCCGACCGCGATCGTCGGGCTGAGCGACGTCCAGGCGCTCGGTGCGATGGAGGCGATGAAGACCCGCGGGCTGGTTCCCGGCCGGGACCTGACCGTGGCCGGCTTCGACGACATCCCGCAGGCCGAACCGGCCGGGCTGACCACGGTCCGCCAGCCGATCAAGGACAAGGGCCGGATGGTCGGCCGCGTGCTGCTCGACCCCGCCGTACAAGAACGCCAGATCATGATGCCGACCGAGCTGGTCGTCCGTTCCAGCAGCGGTCCGGCACCGCGTAACTGAACCTCACCACCCACTGACCGACCGACGGCCGTCCGGCCGCCGGACACTTCACCACGCTCTTTTCGAAGGGAGCACCACCATGTTCATCGCCGGCAACACCGCCGTGGAGAACGCCCGATCGCTGTCCCACTCCGCCCTGCCCGACGCTCCCCAGCAGCCGCACGAGCCGCGCCGTCCGCGCCGCGGTCTCGCCCTGCGCGCCCGGACCGTGGCCATCCTGCGCTCGGTCGCCGAACGCGAGCTCCGGCTGGCCAACCGCCTCGACCCCACCTGCGACCCGGTCACCCGCTGAGCCCGCCGACGCACCCTCAGCCCTGCCCTCCACCACCCCGCAACCGCCCTCCGCCCCAACCCCATTTGGATGGTTGACCCTGGAACAGGTGGGTTCCAGGTCCGCAGGCAGCCATGGAACCCGCAACTGCGGGGGTCAACCGTCGAAATGGGGCGGGAGGGCTGGGACGGGGGTGTGGGGTTTGTCGGTGGGGTCTGGCAGGCTGAAGGGCGATGAGTGAGCCGGGGATCTTGCTGACCGCCCGCGCGCTGGTGCTTCACGACCTGGCCGCGCGGGGATTCGACGACGCCGTCACGGTGTCCGCGCTCGAGGACGCCGTCGCCGAGCGGCAGTGGTGGCTCGACCAGTGGCCGGACGGCGCCGAGCACATCGCCGGCCTGGTCGCGCAGGACATGCAGGACCGGCTCACCGACTCCGGCGTGCGCTGGCCCCGCTGCACGGCCTGCGACGACCTCAACGACCACGAACTGCGGATCGAGCCCGAGCTCGGCCCCGACCCACACTGGGTCTGCGAACGCGCCGGCATCTCGGTCTCGCGGCTGGGCCAGCTCACCTAGCAGTGCGGCTCGGCCGGTTCAGCGAGCCCACTCCGGCATGTGCTGGGCCAGGTAACGACTGCCGTACGAACCGTGCGGCAGGATCTCCCGGATCCGCTCCAGGTCAGCGGTCGTCAGCTCCACCGCCGCCGCGGCGGCGTTCTCCTCGATCCGGTGCACCTTGCGGGTCCCCGGGATCGGCACGATGTCGTCGCCCTGGGCCAGCAGCCACGCCAGCGCCAGCTGTGTCGCCGTAATTCCCTTGCTCTCCGCGAAGGTCTTCAGCTCCTCGACCGCCGCCAGGTTCGCCTCGAAGTTCTTGCCTTGCCAGCGATCGTCGAAGCTTCGCATGTCGTCCTCCGGGTACTCACTGGCCGGCCGAACATCTCCGGTCAGGAAACCCCGCCCGAGCGGCGAGTACGGCACGAACCCGATCCCCAGCTCCCGTACGACGGGCAGCACGGTGTCCTCGACCTCGCGCTCGAACAGCGAGTACTCCGTCTGCAGCACCGACACCGGCTGGACGGCGTGCGCCCGGCGGATCGCCTCCGGCCCGGCCTCGCTCAACCCGAAGTACCGGACCTTGCCGGCCTGGATCAGCTCGCCGACCGCGCCGGCGACCTCCTCGATCGGCACCGCCGGGTCGACCCGGTGCTGATAGAACACGTCGAGCCGGTCGGTGCCGAGGTAGCGCAGGCTGTTCTCGGCGACCTTGCGGATGTTCTCCGGCCGGCTGTCGAGCGCCTCGCCCTCGAGCGGGTTCTTCGTCATGTCGAAGCCGAACTTGGTCGCCAGCACGACGTCGTCGCGGAAGTCCTTCACCGCGCGGCCGAGCAGCTGCTCGTTGCTCCCGGTCCCGGCGCCGTACAGCTCGGCGGTGTCGAAGAACGTGATCCCGAGCTCGTAGGCCCGCCGGATCGTCGCGATTCCCCCCTCGGCGTCGGGCGCGCCGTACGCCATCGTCATGCCCATCGTGCCGAGTCCGAGGGCGGACACGGTCAGGCCTTCGCGGCCGAGTGTGCGCTGCTGCATGCCACAACTCCCTAGTCAGAAACAAACCAGTTGGTTTTCTCGACTCTAGGCCGCTACCGCTGCAAAAACAAACCAACCAGTTTGTTTCGAGTAGGATGGGGTTCATGGGAGATGGACAAGCCACCAGGCGGCGCATTCTCGACGCCGCGACCGCGGAGTTCGCGACCCACGGCATCGCCGGCGCCCGGGTCGACCGGATCGCGGCCGACGCGAAGGCCAACAAGGCCCAGCTCTACGCGTACTACGGCAACAAGGACGCCCTGTTCGACGTCGTCCTGGCCGAGCACGTCGTGGCCAACATCGACCAGGTCCCGCTGACCGCCGACGACCTGCCCGGGTACGCCGCACGCCTCTACGACTCCAACGTCGAGCATCCGGAGCTGGTTCGGCTGGCGACCTGGGCCCGGCTCGAGCGCACCCCGACCGGCGACCTGTTCGCCGACTGGGCCGGCCACGACAAGGACAAACTGGCCGCGATCGAGGCGGCGCAACGCAGCGGCCACGTCGTGGCGGACCTGGATCCGGTGGACGTGCACTCGATGCTCATCGCCCTGGCGAGCACCTGGGCGGCAGCCAGCCTGACTCACGCCGCCGGCCCGGACGACACCGACGAGGTGCACGAACGTCGCCGTCAGGCGCTGGCGGCGACCGTCCGGCGGGCTCTGATGCCGTAGCCGCCAGGGGCGACTCAGGGTTTACCTGGTCGCGCTACATGTAGACACGCTACTACAGTGGCGGCATGAAGCTTTTCCGTGCCGTCGCGGTGCTGCACGCCGTCGTGGTTTGCGCGCAGCCAGTACTCGCCGGCATCTACCTGAACGGCGAAGGCAGCGCTGGGCGGATCCACGAGGTGGCCGGCCTCACCGCCTCCTCGCTCTGCCTCGTCCAGCTCGCCCTCGCAGGCCTGACGTGGCGGACCACACGCCTGCTCTGGCCGATCCTGCTGAGCGCGGCGCTGCTCACCGGCGAAGCCCTGATGGTTCACGCGGGCTACGGCCGGGAGCTGGCTCTCCACGTGCCGCTCGGTACGGTGGTAGTTGCCGGCAGCATCGTCTGCGCCGCTTGGGCGGTCCGGCGTACGGCGGTGGCCGCATGTCGGGCGTGGTGGAGACCGGACCGCGCGTGCAGCGCAAGCCGCGCGTGACGCTGTGGATGCTGCGGATCGTCCTGCTGCTGCACGCCGCACTGGTGATCGCCCAGCCGATCCTGGCTGGCTATTTCCTGTCCGGCGAAGCCGACGCCATCGACATCCACAGCCCGATCGGCTCGACGCTGTGGATGGTCGCGATGCTGCAGTTCGTCGTCGCCGTCCTGTACTGGCGCCCCGGCGGCGGCCGGCTCTGGCCCGCGCTGGTCACGCTCGTTCTGTTCTTCGCCGACTTCGTCCAGCTGGTCTTCGGTCATCTGCAGAACTTCGCCGTGCACGTGCCGCTCGGTACGGCGATCGTCGTCACCGTCGTGGGGATGACGGTGTGGTCCTTCCGCCATCAGGAGGTCGTTCGATGAGGTTGTCCCGCCGCGGGTTCCTGGGCGTCGCCGGTGCCGCGACACTGGCCGGCTGCGGCCTGGACGCGTCGCCCGGCCAGACTGCCGAGTTGCTGACCAGCGCCGTACCACTGCCGGAGGCGTTCAAGGTCCCGCTCCCGATCCCACCGGTCAAGCGGCCGATCCGCAGCGACGCCAAGGCCGACTACTACCGCGTCGTGCAGCAGAAGGCGTCGCTGGAGATCCTGCCGGGCCTCAAGACCGAGGTGCTCGGGTACGACGGCCTGCTGCCCGGCCCGACCTTCGATGTCCGCAGCGGGCGGACCACTGTGGTCGAGCAGGTCAACCAGCTCGACGTACCGACCGTCGTCCACCTGCATGGCGGGCACACCCCGGCCAGCAGCGACGGCTGGCCACTGGACCTGCTGCTGCCCCACGGGGGTCACCACAACCACGGCGGGCACCACAGCATGGCCGGCGGCGACGTCAAGACGGGCAGCCGGAGCTACACCTTCCCGAACACCCAGCGGGCCGCAACCCTCTGGTACCACGACCACCGGATGGACTACACCGCTCCACAGGTCTACCGAGGCCTCTTCGGCCTGCACCTGGTACGCGATGCCGAAGAGGACGCACTCCCTTTGCCTGCAGGCGATCGGGAGATCCCACTGATCCTGGCGGACCGCGCGTTCCACGCTGACGGTTCGTTCCGCTATCCCGCACTGAAGGACGGGCCGGGCGTCGAGTCGAAGTACATGGAGGGCGTCATCGGCGACGTCCAGCTCGTCAACGGCGCACCCTGGCCGGTACTGGAGGTGGACGCCGCGCGCTATCGCTTCCGCATCCTCAACGCCGCCAACGCACGGCGCTACGAGCTGGCGCTCGACGGCCGGGGCACGTTCGTCCAGATCGGCAGCGACGGCGGTCTGCTCGGCGCACCGGTCGAGCACGAGACTCTGGTGGTCGCACCGGCCGAGCGGTTCGACGTGGTTGTGGACTTCTCGCAGTACGCCGTCGGAACCGAGGTCACCTTGCAGAACAAGCTCGGCACGGGCCGGGCCGCCGAGGTGATGCGCTTCGTCGTCGCTCGCAAGGTGGTTGACGACAGCAACGTTCCGGCGAAGCTCTCGTCGTACGCCCGAACGCCCGAGCCGCAAGGCCTTGTCCGCCGCAAGTGGCGCTTCCGCCGCGGCGTGGCCGGCGGACACCGCGGGTGGACGATCAACGGCAAGCCGTTCGACCGGGAGGTGATGCAGGCGACGGTGAACCTCGACCAGTACGAGGTCTGGTCGTTCGTCACCGACGTGCACCATCCCGTCCACGTCCACCTCGCGCCGTTCCAGGTCCTGCGCCGCGGCGGCGGCCCACCCGGCCCGTACGACGGCGGCTGGAAGGACACCGTCGATGTCCGGCCCGCCGAGGTGGTCGACGTCCTGGTGCGCTTCACCGCCCACCGCGGCAAGTACCTGATCCACTGCCACAACCTCGAGCACGAGGACATGGCGATGATGGCCGGCTTCGCGACGGTCTGACCTCAGCGTTCGCCGCGCTGCGCGGACTCCGCCGCGAGGGCGCGCAGTGCGGCACGGTCGACGCCGGCGAGGTCCAGCGCCCGGGAGACCCTGCCCAGCTTGGTGTCCAGCACGCCGACCAGCATGTGCGTGGCGGTGATCCGCCCACCTCCGAGCTCGCTGGACGCGTCCATCGCGCGCTGCAGCAACCTGACCGTCGACTCGCCGATCCGCGGCGTCCGGGTCGGATCGGGTGTTGCCGTCGGCAACTGTCCCGCATCGATCCGGACCCCGGCGACGGCCAGGCTCTGCTCCCACTCACGATCCAGCACGGCCCGTACGCCGTCCCGGTTCAAACCGGCCGCGGCGAGCAACCGGGCGGTCGCCGTACCCTCGAGTGCGGCCAAGGCGAGCAGCACATGCTCGGCCTCGATCGTCGACGAACCGTCCAGCCGCGCCTCCTCGCGCGCACCGCGCACCAGCACCGACCGGACATCCTTGGCAGCGGTACTTCCACTCATCAGCGCCTCCTCAGGGCGACGCCCGCGGCGATCAGCCGCTTGGCGTGTTTTTTGTGCACGGCCTGCCGGGTGACTCCCAGCACCTCGGCCACGTCGGACCAGCTCCAGCCGGCCCGCATCGCCTGCTCCACCTGGCTGTCCTCCAGCCGGTCCGCCAGCCGCCGCAACGCGACCACCGCCGCGAGCCCGGCCCCGGGATCCGCCGGATCCACCAACTTCTCCATCGGCCACCTCCTCTCTTAGCAACCTAAGTTGACAACGCCCCAATGTCAACCAAAGTTGCTCGAACTTCCTGCTTGACCTCCGCTCGACACTCGCCCTATATTCAACACATCAGTTGATCAAGGCATTGGTTGATAAACATGGCGTTTGACGAAGAGGCACTCGACCGGGCGTTCCTCGCCCTGGCCGACCCGGTCCGGCGGGCTCTGATCGCCCGGCTGTCCCGCGGTCCGGCCACGGTGAACGAACTCGCCGAGCCGTTCCCGATCACGCTGCAGGCGATCTCGCGGCACATCTCCGTCCTGGAGGCCGCCGGACTGATCACCCGCACCCGGGACGGTCAGCGCCGTCCGTGCCACCTCGCCCCCAGCGCCCTCGAGCAGCTGACCAGCTGGATCGACCAGTACCGCCTGGAGACCGAGCGCCGGTTCCGCCGGATCGACGCTCTCCTCGACACCGTGAAGGAGCAGGACCAGTGAGCGACACGACCATCAACGCCCCCGCGAACACCCCGTTCATCGAGGTGATCCGCGACTTCGACGCCACCCCGGAGCAGCTGTTCCGGGTCTCCACCGACCCCGACCTGGTCAGCCAGTGGCTCGGCCCGAACGACCTGGAGATGGAGGTCGTCGAGTACGACGTCCGCCCGGGTGGCCGCTACCGCTACATCCACCGCACCGCCGACGGCACCGAGTACGCGTTCCGCGGTGTCTTCCACGCCATCGAGCCCGGCGCGATGGTGATCCAGACCTTCGAGTACGAGGGGCTGCCCGGCGAGGTCAGCCTGGAGAAGGCCACCTACACCGCGACCGAGAACGGCGTCCGGCTGCGGACCTGGTCGGTGTTCCCGTCGGTCGAGGCCCGCGACGGCATGGTCGCCAGCGGCATGGAGCAGGGTCTCAACGACGCGATGGAGAAGCTGACCGCGCTGGTCGCGAAGGAGGCCGGCCGATGAGCCAGGTGCTGGTCGAGATCACCGTCTCCCTGGACGGCTACGTCACCGGGCCGAACGCCGGCCCGGGCAACGGCCTCGGCGACAACGGCGAGGCGCTGCACACCTGGATCTTCGAAGGCACCGACGAGGACCGGGCCGCGCTCGACCGGAGCTTCGAACAGACCGGCGCGGTGATCCAGGGCCGGCGGTTGTTCGACGTGATCGACGCCCCCGACGGCTGGAACGAGGAGATGGGCTACGGCGCCACCCACGAGGGCGAGCGGAAGCCGCCGATCTTCGTCGTCACCCACGAGCCGCCGGCCACGACCCGGCTCGGTGACCGGTTCACGTTCGTCACCGACCTCGCCGACGCGATCGGTCAGGCCCGCCAGGCCGCCGGGGACAAGGACGTCGTGGTGATGGGCGGCGGCGAGATCTGCCACGCGACACTCGCGGCCGGCCTGGCCGACGCCCTGGTCCTGCACGTCGCGCCCGTCGTCCTGGGCGACGGGACGAGGCTGTTTCCCGCGGGTCCCGGTCCGCGGGTGGACCTGGAGCTGACGTCGGCGGTGTCGACGCCGAACGCGCAGCACCTCACATACGCCGTACGCAAGAGCGCGTGATGGGCAACGTGATCGCGTCGGCCGTCGTCTCGCTGGACGGCTTCGTGGCGGACACCAACGACGACGTCGGGCCGTTGTTCGACTGGTACGGCAACGGCCCGGTGGAGGTCTACGGCGCCGATCCGGGCCGGCCGTTCAGGGTCAGTCAGGCCAGCGCGGACTACATCAACGCGTCCTGGCCGAAGGTCGCCGCGTGCGTGATCGGGCGGCGGCTGTTCGACATCACCAACGGCTGGAACGGCGTACCGGCGGTCGGCGAGCACGTCTTCGTCGTCACCCACACACCGCCGACGGACTGGTCGTTCCCGGCCGCGCCGTTCACGTTCGCCGCCGGGATCGAGGACGCGATCGCGCAGGCCCGGGAGTTCGCCGGGGACCGCGACGTCGCGGTGACCGGCGGCAACCTGACCGGCCAGGCGCTGGCCGCCGGGCTGGTCGACGAGATCGCCTACAGCCTGGTCCCGGTCGTCTTCGGCACCGGCGTGCCGTTCTTCGGCGACTACGCCGGAGAGCAGGTGCTGCTCGACAACCCCAAGGTCGTCGAGGGCGATCGGGTCACCCACCTGCACTATCGGGTCAGCCGCTAGTGCAGGTGCGGGTGGTCCGCGACGACGGTCCGGCTGCCCGGTTCGACCTCGGTGAAGCCCGCGTCCTGGACGACGGGCAGACGGCTGCGAAGCAGCTGCTTCCAGCGCTCGGGCGACGCGGTCCGCACCGCCAGCCGGAAGTCGTCGTCGATCCAGGCCTTCCGCGCCGCGTCCGAGAGCGCCCACCAGGCGAGGTGCGCGGCGTGGCCGACCTGGGCCATCGTCTTGCCGGTCGACATCTCGAGTCCTGGGTTCACCCAAAGCACCGGTACGCCGGGCGCCACCGCCGGCAACTCGCCGTCTTCCAGATCGGTCCCGGTCACCTGCAACTTGGCCAGGTCCTTCGGCAGCTCGTCCACCGGCACCGGAGGAAACACCCGAACCTCCGCCGGCGGCGGCCCGGCCGGCTCCTCTACCTGAGCCGCTCCGGCCGGCTCCTCTACCTGAGCCGCTCCGGCCGGCTCCTCCGGCTCGACCGGCTCGACCGGCTCCCCACTGCGGACGGTGATCCCCGGCAGCGCCGACGCCCGGCGCCACTCCGCGCCACGCGCACGTCGTACGACCTTCCGGATCCGGGCGTCCTGCCAGGCCCGCATCGCCTCGGCCCACTCCCCCTCGCCGATCGAGCGCTCGTCGGCCAGGATCGCCAGGACGGCGCGCGCCGCGGTCTCCAGCGCGTCGGTCTGCGCCGGCCGCTCGTTCTTCTCCACGTGCGCGACCAGCGTCAGCACGTACTCCACATCACTCACCCGCGCGAGTCTGCCAGCCCGCTGCCGTAGCCGGCAGGAGTGGCATCGCGGGCAGAGCGGGGGCCGGTTGTAAGGTCGGCGGCATGCGGCAGTATCTGGAGCTCCTCGACCACGTTCTCACCCACGGTGTCGAGAAGGGCGACCGCACCCGCACCGGCACGCTGAGTGTTTTCGGGCACCAGGCGCGCTACGACCTGAGCGCCGGGTTCCCCGCGGTGACCACCAAGAAGCTGCACCTGAAGTCGGTGGTCGGCGAGCTGATCTGGTTCCTCAGCGGCTCGACCAACGTCAAGTGGCTGCAGGAGAACGGCATCTCGATCTGGGACGAGTGGGCCGGTGACGACGGCGAGCTCGGCCCGGTCTACGGCTACCAGTGGCGCTCCTGGCCGACTCCGGACGGCCGGCACGTCGACCAGATCAGCGCGGTGATCGAGGCGATCAAGCAGAACCCGGACTCGCGCCGGCACCTGGTCAGCGCCTGGAACGTCGCCGAGCTGGACACCATGGCCCTGCCGCCGTGCCACACGATGTTCCAGTTCTACGTGGCCGAAGGCAAGCTGTCCTGCCAGCTGTACCAGCGCTCGGCGGACATCTTTCTCGGCGTCCCGTTCAACATCGCGTCGTACGCGCTGCTGACCCACATGGTCGCCCAGCAGACCGGGCTCGGGGTCGGCGACTTCGTGCACACGCTCGGCGACGCGCACCTCTACCTGAACCACCTGGACCAGGCCAAGCTCCAGCTCACCCGCGAGCCCCGCCCGCTGCCGACCCTGAACCTCCGCCGGCGCGACTCGATCGACGCCTACGAGATCGCCGACGTCGAACTGGTCGGCTACGACCCGCACCCGGGGATCAAGGCGCCGATCGCGGTATGAGCGTCGTCCTGATCGCGGCGCTCGGCCGCAACCGGGTGATCGGCCGCGACAACGACCTGCCCTGGCGGATCCGCGAGGATCTGGCCCACTTCAAGCAGCTCACCCTCGGGCACACGCTGGTGATGGGCCGCAAGACCTACGACTCGATCGGCCGCCCGCTGCCCGGCCGGCGTACGGTCGTGATCACCCGGCAGACCGAGTGGTCCACCCCCGGTGTCGAGGTCGCGCACTCCCTCGACGACGCCCTGAAACTTGCTGACGGCAACGACGTCTTCGTGGCCGGCGGCGGCGAGATCTACCGCCTCGCCCTGCCGTCCGCCGACCGCCTGGAACTCACCGAGGTCGACCAGTCCCCCGCCGGCGACGTCACCTTCCCCGAACTCGACCCCACCGCCTGGACCGAGACCGCCCGCGAGCCCCACGACGGCTTCAGCTTCGTCAGCTACGTCCGCGCCTGACTCCTTGTCCTGACAACGACTCCGTTACGGCGGGAGCCAACGGACCGGGAACCGCGTAGATTGTCTCCGCGTCACGGAGTGTGTGACAGGGGACGCGGGCGCGAGCCCGTGGCAGGCCACCGGAGGGGAACGACGATGACCGAAGCCGACAGCACCGCGGGGACACCGGCAGCCGGAGCGGGAGCCGCGCAGGCGCAGCCGTCGCCGTTGCAGCCGCCGACCGCGACCGCGCCCGGCCTGATACTCACCGCACCCGCGCCGGCACAGCCCGTCGCCGCGACGGCCGCGCCGAGCATGGCGCCGGCGGTCGACCCGGCCGCGCTGCCGGGGCTGGACGCGAAGGTCGACGGATTCCTCAGCTCGCTGATGACCGCCGCGCCGCGGTCGCCGGAGTTCGCGGCCAAGGCCACCGATGTGCGCAGCATGGGTGACGTCGACATCCGGCACGCCGCCGAGAGCTCGAACCGGCTGCTGCAGTCACCGGTCCGCGCGCTGCAGAGCGGCGGGCTGTCGGAGGGCTCGACGGTCGGCAAGACGCTGCTCGACCTGCGCCGTACGGTCGAGAACCTTGACCCCAAGGAAGCCACCGGCGCGAAGAAGCTGCTCGGGATGATCCCGTTCGGCGACAAGATCGAGGACTACTTCCGCAAGTACCAGAGCGCGCAGAGCCACCTCGAGGGCATCCTGCACGCGCTGCGCGACGGCCAGGACGAGCTCGCCAAGGACAACGCCGCGCTGAACCTGGAAAAGCAGCAGCTCTGGGACGCGATGACCCGGCTGAACCAGTACGTGTACGTCGCGGAGCGGCTGGACGCGCGGCTGTCGGCGAGCATCGCCGAGCTGGACGCGACCGACCCGGACAAGGCCAAGGCGCTGCGCGACGACGTGCTGTTCTACGTGCGGCAAAAGCACCAGGACCTGCTCACCCAGCTGGCCGTGTCGATCCAGAACTACCTGGCCATCGACATCGTGATCAAGAACAACATCGAGCTGATCAAGGGTGTCGACCGGGCCTCGACCACGACCGTCTCGGCACTGCGGACGGCGGTCATCGTGGCTCAGGCGCTGGGCAACCAGAAGCTCGTGCTGGACCAGATCACCGCGCTGAACACGACCACCAGCGGGATGATCGAGCGCACCTCGCAGATGCTGCGGGACAACTCGGTCGCGATCCAGCAGCAGGCCGCGTCGGCCAGCATCGGGCTGCCGCAGCTGCAGGCGGCGTTCGCGAACATCTACGCCACCATGGACGCGATCGACACCTTCAAGGTCGAGGCGCTGGACAGCATGGCCGCCACCATCGGCACGCTGGAGACCGAGGTGACCAAGTCCCGCAGCTACCTGGAGCGCGTCGCCCAGCAGGACCAGCGGGTGATCCAGGGCAGCCTCGACCTCGGCCGCTGAGCCGCGGGACCAGGACAGCCGGACCGGTCGGTCCACGAGCGGGGGGACGGGTAGGACTGCATGGCGCTGGGTGACTTCTTCGCGCGGCTGACCGGCCGCAAGGCGGAGCCCGAGCCTGCCCCGACTCCCCGTGCGCCGACCACCGACGACCTGCTCGCCGCGCTGGTCCGGGTCGAGCAGCTGGTCGCGGACGGCGCCGTACCGGCCGTGGTCGCGTCCCGGGTCAACCGGGTGGTCCGGACCGTACGGGAGACCATTCCGCGGCTCGGGAACCTCGGCGGCAGCGCCCAGGCGTACTCGGTGATGGCGACCGCGACGGACTACCTGCCGGAGGCCATCGGCGGGTATCTGCGGCTGCCGCGCCAGTGGGCCGACAGCCGGCCGGTGGACCGTGGCAAGACGTCGCTGATGCTGCTGATCGACCAGCTGGACCTGCTGGGGTCCACGATGGACAAGGTCTTCGACGCGGTGAACCGGGCCGACGCGGCCGCGCTGGTCGCGCACGGCAGGTTCCTGCAGGAGAAGTTCGGCACCGGATCCACCGGTGGAGGGCTGGCACTGGGCGAGACGACCTCGACACAGCCGCCGGACGTCCCACCCAGCACACCGCCCCCAGGTGGGGGCCCACTGCAACCACCGCCAGGACGAGGAGGCTCATGAGCAGCGTGGGGGGTAGTTCGCTGAAGGACGCACTGGCGGGCCTGCTGACCGTTGCCGCGCGCGCCGGGGTGTCCGAGGACTCTGCCCGGGCAGAAGGCCTCTCACTCGCCGCCGCACTGGCCGAGTCCGCTCCCGGCGCTCCGGCCGACTGGGCAGCGGTGACGCCGGGCGCGACCACCCAGGACTTCTTCGACGCCGCCGTCCGCGGCCGTCGATGGCGGGGCGCGCCGACCGCCGTACTGAGCGAGCTGGTCGCGCAGAGCTCACCCGAGAAGATCCCGTACGCCGAGGCGCTGGCCGAGGTCGCGTCGGCCAGCTGCTCGCTGGGCGAGCCGACGATGCGGGTCATCGGCAACGCATCCGTCGCAGCGGCCGCCCAGCTCCAGGCGGCGGGCGCACGCCCTCTCCAAGTCAGCAGTACTCCCGCGGCACCAGCAGCTCCCGAGAAGACCGAAGAACCAGCACCTGTTGAGCCGGAGCGCACGGTCGAGGAGTTGCTGGCCGAGCTGGACGCGCTGACCGGGCTGGAGAAGGTCAAGCGTGAGGTGCACCGGCAGGTCGCCGTACTGCGGGTGGAGAAGCTGCGGACCGAAGCAGGGCTGAAGAGTCCGACCATCACCCGTCACCTGGTCTTCGTCGGCAACCCCGGCACCGGCAAGACGACCGTGGCGCGACTGGTCAGCGGCATCTACAAGGCCCTCGGGCTGCTGTCCAAGGGGCAGCTCGTCGAGGTCGACCGGTCCGAACTCGTCGCCGGGTACCTCGGCCAGACCGCGACCAAGACCGCCGAGGTCGTCGCCTCCGCGGCCGGTGGCGTGCTGTTCATCGACGAGGCCTACAGCCTGACCTCGGGTGACCAGGGCACCGACCAGTACGGCCGCGAGGCGGTCGACACCCTGGTCAAGGAGATGGAGGACCGCCGCGACGACCTGGTCGTGATCGTGGCCGGCTATCCCGAGCCGATGCAGACCTTCATCGCCGCCAACCCCGGCCTGGCCAGCCGGTTCCGCACGACGATCGGCTTCGACGACTACACCGACGCCGAGCTCACCGACATCCTGACCGGACTGGCCGAGGCCGCCGACTACGAGCTGACCCCGGAGGCGCTGGAGCACTTCCAGGTGATCCTGTCGTCCACCCCGCGGGGCCGCTCGTTCGGCAACGGCCGCTTCGCCCGCAACGTGCTGGAGGCCGCGATCGGCCGGCACGCCTGGCGGCTGCGCGACGTCACGGCACCCACCACCGACCAGCTGCGTCAGATCCTCGCCGTGGACCTGACCGACGAGGAACTGCACCCGCCGACCGGTCCTGGCAGCACAGCCGTCGGAACAGAGCTGCTCAGTGAAGATCAGACTGTGCCGCCCGAGCAAGGAGAACAGGCGTGACCCAGACAGTCAGCGCGCCCCCGGCGACCTGGTCGCCGCCGGCCACGCCGGCCGCCCCGAGCGGCGCGCCGCAGCCGCCGCAGAGCTTGTCGACGCCCCGGCGTGGACCGCTCGGCGAGTGGTTCGCCGGTACGCCGGGCCGGATGCGCGCGCTGCTCATCCTGTCCGCGGTGGTGTCCGTGCTGTTCGGCCTGGCCGCCGCGCAGGGCTTCCGCCAGTCCGACGGAGCCCTCCAGCGCGCCGAGGCGAACACCGCCCAGCTGGTCCGGGTCCAGGCGATCCACACCAGCCTGGTCGCGGCCAACGCCGACGCCACCAACGCCTTCCTGGTCGGTGGGCTGGAGCCGCCGGCCCAGCGCCAGCACTTCGTCGACTCGCTGGCGACGGCCTCCCGGTTGATCGCCGAGGCCGCCACGGCGCAGCCGGCCGACCAGACCGTGCTCGGCCAGCTCAACACCACGCTGCTGACCTACAACGGCCAGATCGAGCAGGCCCGGGCCAACAACCGCCAGGGCCTGCCGATTGGCTCGCAGTACCTGAAGGACGCCAACGCGACCCTGCAGAACGACTCGCTGCCGCTGCTCAACGCGCTGGTCTCGGCCAACGAGGACCGGGTCGACACCGAGTTCGACGGCGTCGGCGACGGCAACGTCTGGCTGATCGTCGGCGGGCTCGTCAGCCTGGCCGTCCTGGTGGTGACGATGATCTGGCTGGCCAAGCGAACCCACCGGTACCTGAACATCCCGCTCGCCGTCGGAGCCGTCCTGGTGCTGGTGACGATGGTGATCGGCGGTGCCGGCATGGCCGAGGCGAGCAGCACGGCCGAGGACACCCGCGGCGACACCTACGCGAACGCGCTGGCCCTCTCGCGGGCGCGGATCGCGGCGTACGACGCGAAGTCGAACGAAAGCCTGACGCTGATCGCCCGCGGCTCCGGTGCGGAGTTCGAGAAGGGGTGGAAGGAAGCGGCCCAGCGGGTCGACGCGGAGCTCGCCAAGGTCGGGCGAGTCGGTGCGCCGCGCGGCTGGCAGGACTACAAGCGCAGCCACGAGGCGATCCGCAGAGCCGACGACCGCGGCAACTGGGACGAAGCGGTGAACCTGGCGATCGGATCCGGCGGGGATTCGGCGAACACGTACTTCGGCACCTTCGACAAGTCGTCGGCCGCGAGCCTGGAGACAACCAGCAACGCGGCACAGCAGCAGCTCGGTCTGGCCCGCGGCGCGCTGCCACCGATCGAGTGGCTCGGCCTGCCGATCGGGATCGCGGCCGCACTGCTCGCCGCCTGGGGCCTGTCCCAGCGACTGGGGGAATACCGATGAAGAAGCAGCTGATCGCCGCCGGCAGCGCACTGACGCTGCTCGCCCTGACCGCCTGCGGCTCGGCCGACTACGCGGCCACCGAGATCCCGCCGAAGCCGGTGGCCCCGACCAGTACGGCGCCGCCACCGGCCGGGCCGAACTGCACCAACAACGGCGTCGACGAACTGCGCTCCATCGCTCCTACGGGCGCACTGCCCCCGCCGCACCAGATGCCGGCCGGCTCCACGATGGAGGAGATCTACCGCAACCGCCGGCTCCGGGCCGGCATCTCCGCGGACAGCCTGAACCTCGGGTCGCGCAACCCGATCACCGGCGCGATCGAGGGCTTCGACATCGACATGGTCCGCGAGGTCGCGCGGGCGATCTTCGGCGACCCGAACAAGGTCGAGCTAGTGGTGATCTCCAGCCCGCAGCGCATCCCGGCGCTGCAGCGCAACTCGGTCGACATCGTCGCCCGGAACATGACCATCAACTGCGCCCGCTGGCAGCAGATCGCGTTCTCGGCCGAGTACTACCGGTCGGGCCAGAAGACGCTGGTCCAGCGCGACTCGCCTGCCAAGAGCCTGGCCGACCTCAGCGGCAAGACGGTCTGCGCACCGGCCGGCTCGACCAGCCTGGACAACCTGAACAAGTACAAGGACCGTGGCGTCAAGGCGATCACCGCCGACACCGACACCGGCTGCCTGGTGCTGTTCCAGCAGGGCAAGGCGGACGGAATCACCGGTGACGACACCGTGCTGGCCGGCGAGGCCGCGCAGGACCCGTACGCGCGGATCATTCCGAACGAGCGGATCAGCGACGAGCCGTACGGGCTGGGGATCCCCCAGGGCAACAAGGACTTCGTCCAGTTCGTCAACGGCGTGCTCGAGCAGATGAAGGCCGACGGGCGCTGGAAGGCCTCCTACGACAAGTGGCTGGCGCCGACGCTCGGTCCCGCTCCGGCTCCGCCCAAGCCCTTGTACGGCAGGAGATGATGACCGTCCGTACGCCGACCGCCGTCGCGCCGGCGCCGCCGGGGCGGATCGGCAGCAGCATCCCGGCGCAGGAGTTGCTGGCCTGGCTCGACGCGCTCGGGACCTGGCGCGACCGCCGGCGCGCGGAGCTGGACGAGCTCGACCAGGCCGCTTTGCACGCGGCCGACGCCGACGCGCTCAGCGCCGACGTCGTGCTCAGTATGGCGGTCTGGAAGGCGGTCTCGGACCGGTACGAGCTGATCCTGCTGACCTGGGACTCCGGGCGGGTCGGTCCGGTCGAGACCGAGCGGATCTCGACGCTGATCTGGGGCGGCCTGGACACCGGCGTCGGTCCGCGCGCGGGCGACGGCGGCGGTGGCGGCACGTCCGTCGCCAGTGGCGCCGGCGCCGGGTCACTCGCGGTTTCGTTGCCTGAGGCATGCACTTTGTCGGACGCGCTGGCGGCGACGCTGCGGGCCAAGCTCGCGCTGGAACCCGGCGACGCGGACCTGGCCGCGCGGCTGCGGCAGTTGCGGGCCCAGGTCGAGCGGATCAACGACCTGGTCGCGCGCGAGCCTGCGGCCGGCCGCAACGACGCGATCGCCAAGCACCACGACCTCGACCGGCGGGTGACCGACCTGGCCGAGCGGTCCAAGCGGGGCGCCGACGTCGGTGGGCTGATCGGCCCGCTGGAGATGGACGCGGCGCGAGTCGAGCGCGACCTGATCGTCGGGTCGGCGACTCGGCGGGAGCGGGCTGCCGACGTGGCACGCGCCCGGACGTTGCGGACCGAGCTGGAGGCGCAGGGCACGGCCGTGCGCGCTCTGGCCGACCGGTGCGTGGCAGCGGTCCATCCGGCGCCGCGACTCGGCGTACCGGATGTGACCGCGCTGGGGCCGGTGCCGAACACGCCTGCCGAGCTGGAGAAGTACCTGACCCGGCTCGACGCCGTACGGCGGGCGCTCGGGCAGGCGCAGTCGGCGTACGGCGGTGCTTTGGAACGGCGGGACGAGCTGGCCGCGCGACTGGACGCGTACCGGGTCAAGGCCGGCAGTGTCGCGCGCACCGAGGGAACGGTCGAGGACCTGGCCGAGCTGTACCGGCGTGGTCGCGAGGTGCTGACGGCGGAGCCGGTCGACCTGGCCCGCCTGGCAGCGCTCGTCGCGGCCTACCAGACCTATCTGGACAACAGTGTCGGAGGGACGACATGACCTGCACCCAGCCGGGATGCACCGGCTCCATAGTCGACGGCTACTGCGACGTCTGCGGTTCGCCCGCAGTCACCACACCCAGTGGAGGTACTGCCGGGCTGGGCGCTCCGGCTGCTGCGGGTGCCTGCACGCAGCCCGGCTGCTCCGGGACGGTTGTTGACGGGTACTGCGATGTCTGCGGCACGCCCGGCGGTGCCGGCGGTAGTAGTCAAGCGGGCGCCGGGGGGCCAGGCGCCGGCGAGCCGATCAGCTCGCCGTCGACGGTGTCTCGTGCGTCCAATCGACTGGCTTCGACCCCGCTGGGTTCTGCCCGCGCTCAGGCGGCCGGGTCGAAGCTGACCCGGCGGCTGGGGACCTCGTCGACGCGGCTGCGGGGAGCTCGGCTGGGTGCCGGTCTGACCAGCGTGCCGACGATCCCGCCGATCGACGCGAGCAAGGCGATCCTGACCAACCCGATGGTCCCGGAGGACCGGCGGAACTGCCCGAACTGCGGCAACGCGGTCGGTCGCGCGCGGGGTGACCAGCCGGGTCGCACCGAGGGGTTCTGCCCCAAGTGCCGTAGCCCGTTCTCGTTCTCCCCGAAGCTGCACAAGGGCGACCTGGTCGGCGGCCAGTACGAGGTGGCCGGCTGCCTGGCGCACGGTGGGTTCGGCTGGATCTACATGGCCCAGGACAAGAACGTCTCCGACCGCTGGGTCGTGCTCAAGGGCCTGCTGAACTCCGAGGACCCCGACGCCGTCGCCGCGGCGATCGCCGAGCAGCAGTTCCTGGCCCGGGTCGAGCACCCGCTGATCGTCGAGATCTACAACTTCGTCACCCACGAGGGTGCCGGCTACATCGTGATGGAGTACGTCGGCGGCACCTCGCTGAAAACCCTGCTCAAGCAGCGCATGCAGGCCAACAACGGCCGGTACGACCCGTTGCCGCTGGACCAGGCGATCGCCTACATCCTGGAGATCCTGCCCGCGTTCTCGTACCTGCACGACCTCGAACTGGTCTACTGCGACTTCAAGCCGGACAACATCATCCAGGTCGGCGACGCGGTGAAGCTGATCGACCTCGGCGGCGTCCGGCGGATCGACGACATGGACTCCGCGATCTACGGCACGGTCGGCTACCAGGCGCCCGAAGTGCCGGAGGTCGGGACGTCGATCGCCTCCGACATCTACACGCTCGGCCGCACGCTGGCCGTTCTGGCGATGGAGTTCCGCGGCTACCAGTCGACGTATCTGTCGTCGCTGCCGCCGGTCGCCGACGTGCCGCTGTTCCAGGAGTACGACTCGTTCTACCGCCTGCTGCTCAAGGCCTGCGCCAAGGACCCGGCCGACCGCTTCGTCTCGGCCGACGAGCTCCGCGTGCAGCTGCTCGGCGTACTGCGGGAGGTGGTGGCGGCCAAGCAGCCGGACGGCGCCGCGCAGCACTCAACGTCGTCGCTGCTGTTCGGCAGCCCGGGTGACCGGTCGGCCGGACTCGGCGAGGCCGCGCTGTCGTGGCAGCGTCTCCCCTCGCTGCTACCGGACGAGAGCGACACCATGTCCGGGTGGCTGAAGACGGTCAGCGTGCAGGACCCGCTGCAGCGGTTGGAGGCGTTGTCCAACGCACCGGTGTCGACGCCGCAAACGCTGCTGGAGTTCGCTCAAGCCGCTCTGGACGCCGGCCAGTACGACCTGGTCGACACCGCCGTCGCCGACCTGCTGAAGCTGGACCCCTGGGAGTGGCGAGCGGTCTGGATGGCCGGGCTGGTGGCTCTGGCCCGCAACGACATCCCCGCGGCGCAGTCGGCGTTCAACGCGGTCTACGGCCAGGTGCCGGGTGAGCTGGCGCCGAAGCTGGCTCTTGCGATGTCCTGCCAGCTCAGCGGCGAGTACGACGTCGCCGAGGGGCTCTACCTGACCTGTGCCCGCACGGACGCCAACTACATCGCCCCGTCGGCCTTCGGGCTGGCGGCGATCCGGTCCGACCGCGGTGACCTCGACGGGGCGGTCGCCGCGCTCGACCTGGTCCCGCCGACCAGCGGCGCCTACATCCGGGCCCGCCGGATGCGAGCCGGTCTGCTGGCAGGATCGGGGCGTGGACTGGGCGCACTGGCGGAGGCCATGGGCAGTATCGACTCCCTGACGATCGACCCGGTGGACCGGGCGACGCTGTCGGCGAACGTGTTCCGGACGGCGCTCGACCTCGTGCTGGCGGGAGGCCCGGACCCCCAAGTGGTGATCTCGCAGCGCGCCGCGACGGAGTCCGACCTGCGCGCCGGCCTGGAGTCGGCCTACCGTGAGCTGGCCGGCCACGCCCGCAGCCGGGAGGAACGGATCGCCCTGGTCGACCTGGCCAACGAGGTTCGAGGATGGACGTTGCGATGACGAGTACGACCCGAACGGTCTGCCCAGCGTGTGGCGAACCGGTGTCCGGCACCGACCTGTACTGCGAGAACTGCGGCGCCGAGCTGCAGTCCAGCGCACCGGCCACGCCCGCGCTGGACACCGACACGGAGCCCACGATCGAACTGCACACCGGTGACCCCGGCGCCGCTGCCGCAGTGGTACCCGGTCCGTGCCGCTCCTGCGGTGGCACGGTCAGCGCGGACGGTTACTGCGAAACCTGCGGCACCAAAGCCACCAAGCTCCGCGACCACTTCACCGAGCAGCCCGCTCCCTGGGTCGCCGCCGTCTGCGACCGGGGCATCCGGCACAGCCGCAACGAGGACGCCGTGGCGATCGCCGCCGACCCGGAGCCGGGCAGCCGGGCTCTGCTGGTCGTCTGCGACGGAGTGAGCTCGTCGCTCGACTCCGACGTGGCCAGCCTGGCCGCGGCCCGCGCTGCCCGCGACGTGCTGGTCGCCGGCCAGGCCCAGGGCATGGGCACGGAGGCGTCCCGCGAGGCGGCGGTGATCGCCCGGCTCAACGCGGCCGCGGACGCCGCGAGCGACGCCGTACTGGCGAACACGAGTCCGGACAGCCCGAACCCGGCGTCGTGCACGTTCGTCGCGACGGTGCTCGAGGCGGGGCTGCTGGTGGCCGGGGTGGTCGGCGACAGCCGGGCGTACTGGTTCCCGGACAACGCCGAGGCCGTCGCGCTCACCGTTGACGACTCGTGGGCCGCGGAGCTGATCGCGACCGGCGTACCGCGGCACGAGGCCGAGACCGGTCCGCAGGGCCACGCGATCACCCGCTGGCTGGGCAAGGACGCTCCCGACCACACTCCGCGCACCACCACGTTGCGGGTGGCGGGACCGGGCTGGCTGATGGCCTGCTCGGACGGGCTGTGGAACTACTGCTCCGAAGCGGCACCGCTGGCCGACCTGGTCCGTCAGACCGCTGCGGCCAACGGTGGCGAGCCGCTGGCCACCGCGTCCGCGCTGGTCGACTGGGCGAACGCCCAGGGCGGCCAGGACAACATCACCGTCGCGCTCGCGCGGCTGTAGAAGACACCGCTCGACGAAAGGAACGCCACGAGATGGCCGAGTTCTCCGCCACCGTCTACCAGAACGAGTTCCTGCCCGACGGCGGCACCGACGTGCACGCGATCGTCACGGTCGACTGCTCCGGCGCCGGTGTCGCGGGCCAGTCGGGCGGCGGTGACGTCGGCGAGATCATCATCGTCGACACCTCCGGCTCGATGGGCGCCGACGGCGTCCGGGCCGCCGCGTACGCCGCGCAGACCGCGATCGACCAGATCCTCGACGGGGTCTGGTTCGCGGTGATCTCCGGCAACGACCGGGCCCAGCTGGCGTTCCCGCCGTCGGCCGAGCCGGTGATGGTCCGGATGGACCCCTACACCCGGCAGGCCGCCAAGGACGCGGTGGCCCGGTTCTACGCCGACGGCGGGACCGCGATGGGCACCTGGCTGCGGCTGGCCGCGCGGGTCTTCGCGACCGTGCCGTCGCTGACGCAAAAGCACGCGATCCTGCTCACCGACGGCGAGAACCAGCACGAGTCGCCGGAGGTGCTGACCGAGACGATCAACGCGGTCACCGGTCAGTTCCAGTGCGACTGCCGGGGTGTCGGTGTGGCCTGGCAGGTCGACGAGGTCCGCCGGATCGCGACCGCGCTGCTCGGCACGGTCGACATCATCCCGGCCCCGGACCAGCTGGCGGCGGAGTTCCAGAAGCTGATCCGGCAGGCGATGAGCAAGGGCGTCGCCACCGCGGACCTGCGGGTCTGGGCGCCGCAGGGCGCGCAGGTGCTGTTCGTCCGCCAGGTCGCGCCGACCGTGGAGGACCTGACCGGCCGGCGTACCGAGGTGAACGCGCTGACCGGGTCCTACCCGACCGGCTCGTGGGGTGACGAGTCCCGCGACTACCACGTCGCCGTACGGCTCGCGGCCAAGGGCATCGGGCAGGAGCAGCTCGCCGCACGCGTCCAGCTGGCCATCGGCGACCAGGTGCTCGCGCAGGGGCTGGTGAAGGCGCTGTGGTCGGCCGACGAGGCGCTGACCACACGGATCAGCCCGGAGGTCGCCCACTACACCGGGCAGACCGAGCTGGCCAACGCGATCCAGGAGGGCCTCGCGGCGAAGGCGGTCGGCGACACCGCGACCGCGACCACCAAGCTCGGCCGGGCCGTCCAGCTGGCCGCGCAGACCGGTAACGAGGAGGCCACCTCGCGGCTGCGCAAGGTGGTCGACATCGACGACCAGGACACCGGCACGGTGCGGCTCAAGCGCACGGTCGAGAAGGTCGACGAGATGGCGCTCGACACCGCCTCCACCAAGACCACCCGGGTGAAGAAGTGAGCGCAGTGACGTGTCCGAGCGGGCACCCGTCCACCTCGACCGACTATTGCGACGTCTGCGGTCTGCCGATCGGAGCGGCGGCCAGCCCGGCTGCCGCCGCCGTACCGGCTCCTGCTGTGGCGGCCCCGACGCCCGCACCGGCTGTCCAGGCCTGCCCGAATTGCAGTGAGGCAGCGGCCACGGATGCGCTGTTCTGCGAGTCCTGCGGCTACGACTTCACCACCGGCACGATGCCCCGGCCGGCCTCGTCGCTGGACCTCGGCCCGGTGACGCCTCCGCCGCCGGTCCCGTCGGCACCCCAGGAGGTCGCCGAGTGGGTGGTGGAGCGCTGGGTCGACCCGGACTGGTACGCCGTCCAGCAGAGCGACGATCCCTGCCCGTCCCCCGGGCTGCCGGTCGTCGTACCGCTGACCGAGAAGAGCGTCCTGGTCGGGCGGCCGTCGCGGAGTCGCGGGATCAGCCCGGAGGTCGACTGCGGCGACGACACCGGCGTCAGCAGGCGCCAGGCCCAGCTGACCACCGACGGCCAGCGCTGGTGGGTCGAGGACCTGCAGTCCTCCAACGGCACCTTCGTCGGCCCGGCCTCCGGTCCGCTGCCCGAGGACCCGATCACCCCAGGCCAGCGCCGCGAGCTCAACGCCGACGACCGGATCTACGTCGGCGCCTGGACCCGCCTGGTCGTGCGCAGGGCCACTCCCGAAGAGCAGGCCGGGCAGGCGTAGTGCTTTAGATCAGAGTCGAAGTGTTTGCCGCCATCGCTCGCGGCGAGATGGGGTGCAGCCATGACGACCGGCGACGAGATCCAGCCCTTCGGCATCGACATACCGCAGGCTGAGGTCGATGAGCTGCACGCTCGCCTGCGCAACACGCGCTGGCCGACGACGCCGCGGGTCGACGACTGGAGCCGGGGCGTGCCGACCGGCTACCTGCGCGACCTCGCGGCGTACTGGGCCGACGGGTACGACTGGCGCGCCGAGGAAGCGCGGCTGAACGAGATCCCGCAGTACCTGACCGAGATCGACGGTCAGCGGATCCACTTCCTGCACCAGCCGTCGCCGGAGCCGGACGCGCTGCCGTTGCTGCTGACCCACGGCTGGCCGAGCTCGCCGGTCGAGTTTGCGCGGGTGGTCGGCCCGCTGACCGATCCGCGGGCGCACGGAGGCGATCCGGCCGACGCCTTCCACGTCGTCGTCCCGTCGCTGCCGGGGTACGGGTTCTCGAACCCGCTCGGCCCGGCCGGGTTCAACCTCTTCGCGGTCGCGGGGATGTGGGCGCAGCTGATGAGCCGGCTCGGGTACGAGCGGTTCGCGGCACACGGTGGGGACGCCGGCGCGGGGGTCAGCGGAATGCTGCCCTTCGTGGCGCCGGGCCGGGTGGCCGGGGTGCATCTGGCCGCGGTCAGCGCGTCCGAACCGTTCGCCGGGCCGATCGACCTCGAGCCGCTGACCGCGGCGGACCGGGAGCGGGGCGAGAGGTTCAACCGGTACCTCACCGACGGGCTGGGCTACCTGACGCTGCAGTCGACCCGGCCGCAGACGCTCGCCTACTCGCTGAACGACTCGCCGGCCGGGCAACTGGCGTGGATCGTGGAGAAGTTCGCCGAATGGACCGATCCGGCGGCGGCGCTGCCGGACGACGCCGTCGACAAGGACCAACTGCTCACCAACGTCAGCCTGTACTGGTTCACCGGCTCCGGAGCTTCCTCGGCCCACGCGCTGTACGACGGCATGGCGGCCTGGCGCGCCTTCGCCGAACAGCAGGGCGCGGCTTCCCAGGGCGACAGCTCGGACAGCTGGGGCGACGGCGGAGCGGAGGCGGGCGGCGCGGACGGCGGTGACTGGAGCGGCGGCTCGGACGGCGGAGGCTGGGGCGATGGGCCGCCGGCTCCACCGACCGGGGTGGCCGTGTTCGGAGCCGAGACGGCGATCCGGAGCCTGGTCGACCCGGACGGCAAGATCGAGCACTGGACCGAGTACGAGCGCGGCGGCCACTTCGCCGCGATGGAGGTCCCCGACCTGCTCACCGACGACCTGCGCACGTTCTTCCGCTCGCTGCGCTGATCCCCGGCACGCCTCGACCGCGGACCCTCAGGCCCGCGTCCACGCCGGCACCGGCCGAAGGCAGAGCAGTTCGATCAAGGCGGTGCCGAGCACGGTCGGCGCCGCCCACGTCCACGGGTAGTCGGAAACGCTGACGACCAGAATCGCTGTCCACAAAGCGATCCAGCTCCCGCCGTACCCGCGCAGCACGCCGCGGTACCACAGGCCGCCGGGGGACTCGGCCGACCGCTGCCCGAGATACACGAACAAGTACGACGCCAGCGAGATCGGCCAGAAGAACCACAGCCCCGCCCAGTCGTACGGCACCATCACCAGCGCCGTCAGGCAGACCAGCGCGACCGCCCAGTGGTAGATCTCGCCGGCCCAGTTGAGTCGCTTGCGGCGCAAGGTCAGCACGATCGCGAGCGGGCCGAGCACCAGCCCCAGCGCCCCCGCCGCGACGTGCAGGATCAGCGCGATGTCCCGCATCGCCCACCACCCCGACCGGACCCGAAGGCCTCTGACATGTCAGGGAGCATAGGGGCCGGCCGCTCGCCCGTCTGCCCCTCGGAACCAACTTTCCGAGGGGCAGCCGGGCACGGCTCAGGCGATCGGGCGGCTCGCGACCATCCGGATCGCGTGGTTGCGGTAGCCGAGGCGTTCGAAGCTCGCGGCCATCGGGCGGTTGGTGAGGTCGGTGTCCGCGCGGATCTGCTCGGCACCGGTCTCGGCCAGCAGGTGCGTGCCCTCGGCCAGCAGGTCGTCGACGTAGCCGTGGCCGCGCTGCTCGGGCAGCACTCCGACGTACCCGATCACCGGGCCGCCGTTGTTGGCCGACGGCACGATGAAGCCGACCAGGTCGCCGGCCTCGTCGTACGCGAGACGCCACCAGTCCCGCTCGCCGGGCATCTCCTGGTAGACCTCCAGGTCCGCCTTGGCCGAGGCCTCGGCGCCGTCCTGCGCGACGGCTCGTGCGGTGGCGGCGTCCAGGCTGCCCTCGATCACCCGGACGAAGGCCCGCAGGAACGCGTCGTCGTCCGCCGGCTCGAACCGCAGCCGGGTCGACCGCGCCGGCAGCCCGTACGCCGGGAGCCACTCGTAGCGCAGTCGCTCGGTCAGCTGCGACAGGCCGGCCTGCGCCGCGGCGGCGAGCCGGGGCTCCAGCGCGGCGACAACCTCGGGCTGCTCGCGCCAGCCGCTCGGCAGGAAGACGTGGTACTCGGGCGGTTCGGGCATCGAGTCCAGCGTGTGCCGGATCAGCTCGGCCCAGACCGGGACGGGATCCCCGTCGCCGGCGTAGTACAGCCCGTCGATGCTGAAGGGGTGCTCGGACTGCGGCATCCCCCACCAGACGGCCAGAGCGACGATGCGGCCGTCCTCCTCGGCGGCCCAGGTCCAGGCGTGGCGGTAGGAGCCGTTGCCGAGGAACTCGTCGTACCGCTCACGGGTGACGGTGTTGACCGACTGGTCGGCGATCAGGGTGTGGATGGCGTCGAGATCGGACTCGACGGCGGTGCGGATCTTCACGAAACCTCCGGGACGAAGGCGCGGGCTCCGCTCAGTGCGAGCTGGACGAGCGAACCGGTCGCGCCGTGGCACAGATCTGAGTGGTCATCGGTCGCTCCTTTCGCTCGAGTCGTTCTCGCAGCGGCAAGACTAGGGGGCCGGCGGGGTCGTCGTCCACCGCCTTTGGGGAGGACGCGGGCTGTCGGGACCACCTGAGAGACTTCGGTGGTGACGATCACCGGGGTTGACCTGTTGCGCGGACAGTTCGAGCTGACCTGGTCGCTGTTCGAGTACCACCTGGATCGGCTGGTCCCCGAGGACCTGCTCTGGGAGCCGGCCGGGCTGACCTGGACCGTGCGGCCGGACGCGGCCGGGATCTGGCGGCCGGACTGGTCCGACCAGGAACTCGACCCGATTCCGGTGCCGACAATCGGCTGGCTGACCTGGCACATCGGCTGGTGGTGGACGGTCGCGCTGGCCCACGCGCAGCAGACCGTGCCGCCGCACCGCACCGACGTACCGTGGCCCGGCACGCTGCTCGGCACGCGGGACCTGATGCACCACCTGCGGGACGAGTGGTCCATGGTCCTGGAGGACTCGTCCCGGCTCACGCTGCCCGCGGCTTTTCCCTGGTCGCCCGAAGCGGGGCGCTCGGTCGCCGACATGTACGGCTGGGTGAACGCCGAACTGATGAAGAACGCCGCCGAAATCGGCCAGCTCCGGCTGCTGCGCGCCGCCGGAGCCTGAGCCCCAACGCGACAGCGGTCCCGGGCTGGGACCCGGGACCGCTGTCGTCGTGCTGAGTACTACGAGGAACTTCCGGAGATCAGAAGTCCATGCCGCCCATGTCGGGCGCGCCACCCGGAGCGGCCGAGGCCTTCTCCGGCTTGTCGGCGATGACCGCCTCGGTGGTGAGGAACAGGGCCGCGATCGAGGCCGCGTTCTGCAGCGCCGAGCGGGTCACCTTGGCGGGGTCGATGATGCCGGTGGCGATCAGGTCGACGTACTCACCGGTCGCGGCGTTGAGGCCGTGACCCGGCTCGAGGTTGCGAACCTTCTCCACCACGACGCCACCCTCGAGGCCGGCGTTGACGGCGATCTGCTTCAGCGGGGCCTCGACGGCGTGACGCACGATCTGCGCACCGGTCGCCTCGTCACCCTCGAGCTCCAGCTTCTCGAACGCCTTGACCGACGCCTGCAGCAGCGCGACGCCACCACCGGCGACGATGCCCTCCTCGACGGCCGCCTTCGCGTTGCGCACGGCGTCCTCGATGCGGTGCTTGCGCTCCTTCAGCTCGACCTCGGTGGCCGCGCCGACCTTGATCACCGCGACGCCGCCGGCCAGCTTGGCCAGCCGCTCCTGCAGCTTCTCGCGGTCGTAGTCGGAGTCCGACTTCTCGATCTCGGCGCGGATCTGGTTGACCCGGCCCTGGATCGAGTCGGCGTCGCCGGTGCCCTCGACGATGGTGGTCTCGTCCTTGGTGACGACCACCTTGCGGGCCTGGCCGAGCAGCTCCAGGTCCACGGTGTCGAGCTTGAGGCCGACCTCTTCGGAGATGACCTGACCACCGGTCAGGATCGCGATGTCGGTCAGCATGGCCTTGCGGCGGTCACCGAAGCCCGGCGCCTTGACGGCGACGGTCTTGAAGGTGCCCTTGATCTTGTTGACGACCAGGGTGGCCAGCGCCTCGCCCTCGAGGTCCTCGGCGATGATCGCCAGCGGCTTGCCGGTCTGCATGACCTTCTCGAGCACCGGGACCAGGTCCTTGATGCTGGAGATCTTGCTGTTCACCACGAGGATGTACGGGTCGTCGAGGACCGCTTCCATCCGCTCGGTGTCGGTCACGAAGTACGGCGAGATGTAGCCCTTGTCGAAGCGCATGCCCTCGGTGAGCTCGAGCTCCAGACCGAAGGTGTTGCTCTCCTCGACGGTGATGACACCTTCCTTGCCGACCTTGTCCATCGCCTCGGCGATGATCTGGCCGACCTGGGTGTCCGCCGCCGAGATCGAGGCGGTGGCCGCGATCTGCTCACGGGTCTCGACCGGCTTGGCCAGCGCGAGCAGCTGCTCGCTGACGGCCTCGGTCGCCTTCTCGATGCCCTTCTTCAGGCCCATCGGGTTGGCGCCGGCGGCGACGTTGCGCAGACCCTCGCGCACGAGCGCCTGGGCCAGCACGGTCGCGGTGGTGGTGCCGTCACCCGCGACGTCGTCGGTCTTCTTGGCAACTTCCTTGACGAGCTCGGCCCCGATCTTCTCGTACGGGTCCTCGAGCTCGATCTCCTTGGCGATGGAAACACCGTCGTTGGTGATCGTGGGGGCGCCCCACTTCTTCTCCAGCACGACGTTGCGGCCCTTCGGGCCAAGCGTCACCTTGACGGCGTCGGCGAGGGTGTTCATTCCCCGCTCGAGGCCGCGGCGCGCCTCTTCGTTGAACGAAATCAGCTTGGGCATTCTCCGCGAGTCCTCCCGCGTCGAGTTTCTGGTGGTTCAGCCGGCCGGATGCCCGCGACGGACGGCTCCGGCGTCCTGGCGCTCACGTCCCGCCCTGACTCCGGCGCCTCATCGAGGCCGTCTTCTAACAGCTCCCAGCGGGCACGAGCGTTATCACTCTCGCCCATTGAGTGCTAACCAAGTATTAGCACTCGACCCAAGCGAGTGCAAGCCAGGTGGTGCCCGCCGGGCGGCCCGGCGCTTACTGCTCCAGCTGGGCGACGAGGTACTTCGGGGCGTTCAGCCGCCAGGCCTCGGTGAGCAGCTCCTCGACCTCCTCGTCGTCCGCGCCGGCCAGGTCGATCTCCAGCCAGCCGAAGCGGCCGGACTCCCACCAGGACGCGTAGACGTCCGGGTTCTGCGCGATCATCGCCTGCTGTTCCTCGCGCAGCGCCTTGACGAACAGCTTGGTCTCGTCCTCCGACAGGTAGGCGAACCCCTTCTTGCGCACCTTGAAGGCCGGCTGGCCAGCCCAGCCCTCGTGCTCCTCCGCCCCTGGCAACCGCAGCACCAGTTTCTGCACCGCTTCCGCGTCCATCCTGTGACGCTAACCCCGGCCACCGACAAGTTCGGTCCATAAGTCGTCAGGGCCCCGGCCGAGGGATGCCGGGGTCGGCTCAGGGGTGGGTCGGTACCGATCCCGATGTGCGCGGGGGTCCGCGGGCGGCACAGTGGTTGACATGACGAACAACACCGCACCCTTCCAGAACCTGTCCGGCAAGACCCTCCGCCGTTCGCGCGACCAGCGGATGCTGTCCGGTGTCTCCGGCGGCCTCGCCGAGTACTTCAACATCGACGCGACGCTGGTCCGGCTGGCGATCGTCGGGCTGACGCTGATCACCGGCGGTACCGCAGCGTTCGGCTACCTGATCGCCTGGGTCGTGATGCCCGCGGCCGACGGCAAGGCGGTCTGGCAGAACGTCCAGAACTCGCAGAACCAGCCGCAGCAGCAGACCACCCCGGAGGCCGACATCGCCGCCCGCATCTACGACGACAAGCCGCCGGCCGCGTGACCGAGCTGTCACGGCAGCAGTGACCCGCCCGGCCCGATCGGGGCCGGGAAGATGCACTGGCCCCGATCAGGGACCACACTGCTGCCGTGCAGACCGAGTCGGGACTGTCGCACTGCCCGCAGTGCGACCACGAGCTGCCCGCCGACCCGCGTTACGTGACGTGGTGCGACCAGTGCGACTGGAACGTCGACCCGGAGCACCATCAGGTCGCCGCCTGGCAGCAGCGGCAACAGCAAGCCCTCTACCGCGACTGGGAACGCGGTGCCGTCACCCGCCCGGGCTCATGGGCAGCCCGGGCTGCGGCGTACTCGGTAGCCGTCCCGGTGCTGCTGGTTCCCTTCGCCTGTCTGTTCGGTGGAGTCGCTCTTCTGCTCTTCTACCGCCCGCTGTGGTTCAGCGGGCTGCTTGCGGTGATCGCTCTGGTAATCGGCGCAGCGTTCCGACCGCGCCCTCAGCAGCTACCGCCGGACGCTCAGCCCGTCTCCCCCGCCGACGCCCCACACCTGTACGCCGTGCTCGACGACATCGGCCGGATCACCCGGACCAAGCTCACCGGCGTCTACCTACACACCGGTCCGACCATCGGCTACGCCCGGATCACCTGGCGCTTCCGCCCGGTGCTGGCGATCGGTACGTCGTACTGGGCCGCATTGGCGCCGCAGGAGCAGGTTGCAGTGATCGCGCACGAGCTGAGCCTCGCCAGATCCAGCCGGCTCGCTCTCACGATCGAGGCCGCCCGGCACGTCCTCACCGGGCTCATCGCTTCCTTCCAGCCCGGGCCACTCGACGAAGCCCGCCACGACGAGGCCCAGCGCGTCCTGCCGAGCCATGCGGGTGGTGTGATCTCCGCGCAGGACGACGCGATCGTCAACTACTACCTGACCAAGCTGGCCAACCTGGTGTTCGGCCCAGCCGCCCGCCTGTACCTGGCCGTCTTCCAGCGCATCACCCTCCGCCCCACCCAGTACGCCGTCTACGCCGCCGACCGCCAGGCCGCCCAGCTGGCCGGCACCGAGGCGACTGTCCACGCCCTGGAGAAGGCCCTGCTCGCCGACACCGGCTTCCGGGCCCTCGAACGAGCCCTGCGCTACAACCGCGACGAGGACCCGACCACCGCGGCCCGCCGAGCCGTCACCGAAGTCCCTGCCCGTGAGCTGGACCGCCGCATCCGCCTGACCCGCCGGTGCGGCACCCCGGACGTGCCGCCGACGTACCTCCGCCTGCAGCTCCTCCAGCAGTCCTCCACTCAGCCGCAGGTCATGCTGACCGCCGATCTGGACAAGGAACTGCGCCCCGCCACGCAAGCAGCTCTCTCCGCGTTGCGCCAGGAACTCTGACCGCACTGTCACACTGCTGCTCGTGCAGACCCACGACAGCGTGATCAGCTGCCCGCAGTGCGGCCGGCAAATCCGCACCGATCCCGGCTATGTGACCTGGTGCGACCAGTGCGACTGGAACGTCGACCCGGCGGGCCCGGAGCGGAACCACCCGGCCTGGCGGGTCAAGCTGGAGCACCAACTCGCCGACACCCTCTATCGCGAGCTCGAACGCGGCAAGGTGCACCGGCCCGGGTGGGACGCGGCCCGCGTCGCGGCGTACCTGCTGTCGGCTCTGCTGCTGGTCCTGCCCGTCATCGCACTGCTCGGTGGGATCGCCCTGCTGGTGTTCTACCGGCCGCTCTGGCTGAGCGCCCCGCTCGCGGTGATTGCCCTGGGCATCGGTCTGATGCTGCGGCCGCGCGCCGCCCAACTCGATCCCGACGCCGAGCTCGTGCACCGCGACGAGGCGCCGGTGCTGTTCGGCCTGCTGGACGAGATCGCCGCGAGTATCGGCACGCAACGGGTCGCCGCGGTCGCGGTGGATGCTGAGTCGAACGTCTGCTTCCTCCGGGTCGGCTGGCGGTTCCGCCCGGTCGTCGGACTGGGCCTGCCGCTGTGGACCGGCCTCGGCCCTCAGGAACGAGTGGCGGTGCTGGCTCACGAGCTCGGACACGGCAAGAACGGCGACGCCCGGCACGGCTGGGTGGTCGGAGCGGCCGAGTCCGTGCTGGAGCATCTGGAGGCCGCGTTCACCGAGCAGCCGTACGACGAGTACAAGCTGGACGCCGCGCACGCCCTGGCCACCGACACCTCGGTCGGTCATCTCACCCGGCTGATCAACGCCACGGTCGGGCCACTCGTCCGCGGCTACGCCTGGCTGCTCGACCGGGTCAGCCTCCGCAGCAATCAGCGGGCGGAGTACCTGGCCGACCGCACGGCCGGCGAGGTGGCCGGATCGGAAGCCGCCGCCTGGGCACTGGAGCGGACGTTGCTGGCCGATTCGGCGTATCGGGCACTGGAGCGGGCGCTGCGCTTCGAGAAGGACGTGCCACCGCTGGAGGCGGTACGGCGCGCGGTGACCGAGATCCCCCAGCGGGAGATCGAACGGCGGCTGCGCGTCAGCCGGCTGCGTGAGACCCGGACCGACTTCAGCCACCCGCCGACGTACCTGCGGACCAAGCTGATCCGTACGCGCCCGGCCACCAGCGCTCGCGTCGTACTGGGGCTGAACGAACACCACGCGATCGACCGTGAGCTCGCACCCGCGGCGGAACGAGTGCTGAAGCAGTTGCGCGCCGAGCTCCCTCGCTAGACCTTCAGCGTCGCCCGGCGGGTCATCGTGGCCACGGCGACGTCCGGGTGGTCGGCGAAGACGCCGTCGATGCCGGTGGCGGCGAAGGCGCGGAGTTCGGCGGCCAGGTCCAGGCCGGTGGGCAGGAAGCGGCGTTCGGCGCGGAAGGTCCAGACCTGGACCTTCAGGCCGGCACGGTGGGCCTGGTCGACCAGACCGGTCGGCTCATCCAGCGAACCGTCGGACCGGCGCGGAATGATCAGGTCCTTGTGCGGCGCCAGCACCTCGGCGTACGTGGAGATCTCGCGCAGACCGGCCGGTGCGGTCAGGTCGGTGAAGGTGCGGTCGTCGCCGAAGCGCAGGAAGTCGTTCGGCGTGCCCTCGGAGTCGACCAGCTGGACCAGCGGCACGTTCGTCATCACCGCGAGCCGGCGCAGGCTGGTCGGCTCGAAGGACTGGACCATCGCCTCGTCGCGTCCGACGCCGAGCGCGCTCAGGCGCTCGGCCAGCAGCTCCTCCAGCGGCAGCCCGAGCCGGCGGAAGTACGCCGGGTGCTTGATCTCCGGGAGCACCCCGATCGGGCGGCCGAGCCGGGCCGACTCCTGCCGGGCCAGCGCCACCACGTCGTCGAAGGTGGGAATCGCCTCGCGGCCGTCGTAGGCCGTGTTGGCCGCGCGCAGGGCGGGCATCCGCTCCCGGGCGCGCAGCGTGCTCAGCTCGGCGTAGGTGAAGTCCTCGACGAACCAGCCGGTGACGGCCGCCCCGTCGACGATCTTGGTGATCCGGCGGTCGGCGAACACCGGGTGGTCGGCGACGTCGGTGGTGCCGGAGATCTCGTTCTCGTGCCGGGCCACCAGCACGCCGTCCAGCGTGGCGACCAGGTCCGGTTCCAGGTAGTCGGCGCCGAGCGCCGCAGCCAGGCGGTACGCCGCCGGCGTGTGTTCCGGGCGGTACCCGCTCGCTCCCCGATGCGCGATGACCAGCATGTGATCCAGGACAAGCGGTCGAGGTGGACCCCGGGGAACTGGTTGCCCAACGCAAGATGAAGCTCTCCGGATCCGGAGAAGACCGGTAATTCACATGCTTTTGTCGGTGCCGGTGCCTAGCCTGAACAGGTCATGAAACAGCTTCCCGTCGCCGATCCCGGCACTCCGGACCACCGCTCCGCCGCGCGCTATCTGCTCTGGGTGGCCCGCGGCCAGAAGGTCACGCTGCTGGGCGGCACGGCCTTCGGCATGCTCTGGATGGGCGCGCAGGCCTTCGTGCCGGCGATCCTGGGCAAGGCCATCGACGAGGGCGTCGCGGGTGGTGACACCGACCGGCTGCTGTTCTGGACGGCGTGGCTGTTCGTGGTCGGCGTGGTGCAAGCGCTGGCCGGCATCATGCGGCACCGGTTCGCGGTGACGAACTGGCTGAGCGGCGCCTACCGCACGGTCCAGGTGGTCACCCGCAAGTCGGCCGACCTGGGCGCCACCCTGCCCAAGCACCTGGCCACCGGAGAGGTGGTCAGCGTCGGCGCCGGCGACCTGGCCTACATCGGCAACCTGCTGGAGATCGTGGCCCGGTTCAGCGGCGCGATCGTCGCGTTCGTCGTGGTCGCGGTGATCCTGCTCAACACCTCGACGGTGCTCGGCCTGGTGGTGTTGATCGGTGTGCCGCTGATGCTGTTCGCGCTCGGCCCGATGCTGCGTCCGCTGCACCAGCGCCAGTCCGCGCAGCGCGAGGCGGTCGGCGAGCTGAACTCGCTGGGCTCCGACATCGTCGCCGGGCTGCGTGTGCTGCGCGGCATCGGCGGTGAGGACTCCTTCTCCAAGCGGTACCGGGCCGAGTCGCAGCGGGTCCGCGGCGCCGGGGTGAAGGTGGCCGGGATCCAGTCCGTGCTCGACGCGGCGCAGGTCTTCCTGCCCGGCATCTTCGTGGTCAGCGTCGTCGGCCTCGGCGCGCACTTCGCCGTCCGCGGTGATCTGAGCGCCGGCAGCCTGGTCGCCTTCTACGGCTACGCCACCTTCCTGGTGCTGCCGCTGCGGACGGCGACCGAGATGGCCAACGCGCTGATGCGCGGGCTGGTCGCCGCCCGCCGGATCGTCCGGGTGCTCGAACTGACTCCCGACGTGGTCGACCCGACCGAGCCGGTCCGGCTGCCGGAGCGCGGAGACCTGGTCGACCCGGTCTCCGGCATCCGCGTGCGCGACGGACGCCTCACCGCGATCGTCTCCGCCGAGTCCGACCGCGCCGCGCTGATCGCTGACACCCTCGGCCGGTACGACGACACCAGCGAGGTCCGGTACGGCGGGGTCACGCTGGCGAGCGCGACCCGGGCCGACGTCCGGCAGCGCATCCTGGTCAGCGACACCGGCTCCCAGCTGTTCACCGGCGTCCTGCGCGAGGAGCTCGACCCGACCGGCCGGCGGACCGACGACGAACTGCTGGCGGCGATCCGGACGGCCTCGGCCGAGGACGTGCTGGTCGCCCTGGCCGACGGGCTCGACTCCGAGGTGGAGGAGAAGGGCCGGTCGTTCTCCGGCGGTCAGCGGCAGCGACTCGTGCTGGTCCGCGCCCTGCTCGCCGACCCGTCGGTGCTGGTGCTGGTGGAGCCGACGTCCGCGGTGGACGCGCACACCGAGGCCCGAATCGCGGACCGGCTCAAGGAGTACCGCGCCGGCCGCAGCACCGTCGTTCTGACATCCAGCCCGTTGCTGCTCGACCGGGTCGACGAGGTGGTCTTCGTCGCCGAGGGCCGCGTCGTCGCGACCGGTCCGCACCGGCAGTTGCTGGAGTCCGAACCGCGCTACCGCCGTACTGTCACCCGCCAGACCGAGGACGAGGAGGTGCTCGCATGAAGCGGATCCTGCCGGTCGCGGACTCCGCACAAGTGCGCCGGCACGCCCGTCGGCTGGCCCGGCGGCACCCGCGCGCGCTGCTGATCGCGATCGGCCTGCACGGTCTGGCCGCCGTCACCGGTCTGGCCACGCCCCGGCTGATCGGTGAACTGGTCGAGAACGTCCAGCACGGGACGACGACGGCCGCGGTGAACAAGGTGATCGCGGTGATCGCCGTGTTCGTCGTCGTGCAGTCGCTGCTCACCCGCTGGGCCCGATACCGGTCGTTCGCGCTCGGCGAGCAGGTGCTGGCCGAGCTGCGTGAGGACTTCGTCGACGACGCGCTGGCGCTGCCGATCGGCACGGTCGAGCGGGCCGGCACGGGTGACCTGCTGTCGCGCACCTCCCGGGACGTCGACACGCTGTCGAGGACCGTGCGGTTCGCCGTACCGGAGACGATCATCGCGTTCGTCACCGTGCTGTTCACCGTCGCCGCCGCGTTGCTGGTCGGCGTCTGGGTGCTGCTGCCGCTGCTCGCGATGGTCCCGGTGCTCGCGGTCAGCACCCGGTGGTACCTGCGCCGCGCCAAGGACGGCTACCTGCGCGAGAACGCGGCGTACGCGCAGATGACCAGCTCGCTGGCCGAGACGGTCGAGGGTGCCCGCACGGTCGAGGCCCTGCGCCGGTACGACGCGCGCGTCCGCACGTCGGACCGCGACATCCGCGGCTCGTTCGACGCCGAGCGGTACACGCTGCACTTGCGCACGGTCTGGTTCCCGGTGGTCGAGGTCGGCTACCTGGTGCCCGTGGTCGGCACGCTGCTGTTCGGCGGCTGGCTGCACAACAACGGGCACGTCTCTCTGGGCGCAGTCACCGCCGCGGTGCTCTACGCCAGCCAGCTGATCGACCCGGTCGACCGGCTGATCTCCTGGATGGACGAGCTGCAGTCCGGTGGTGCCGCGCTGGCCCGCCTGCTCGGCATCACCGACGTACCGGACGACCGGACGCCGTCGGGCCGGCAGCCGAAGGGCGAACTGGTCGAGGCGCGCGACGTGCGGTTCTCCTACGTCGACGGTCGCGACGTGCTGCACGGCGTGAACCTGACCGTCCAGCCGGGTGAGCGGATCGCGATGGTCGGACCGTCCGGCGCGGGCAAGTCGACGCTCGGGCGACTGATCGCGGGCATTCACCCGCCACGCACGGGATCGGTCAGCGTCGGTGGGGTCGGGATGACCGATCTGCCGCTGGACGAGCTGCGCCGGCAGGTCGCGCTGGTCACCCAGGAGCACCACGTTTTCGTCGGCACCCTGCGCGACAACCTGTCGATGGCGGCGCCCGACGCCTCGGACGAGAAGCTGCTGGAGGCGCTGGACGCCGTGGACGCGCGCGAGTGGACCGAGGCGTTGCCGGACGGGCTGGACACGCGCGTCGGCTCGGGGCAGTACCCGCTGACTCCGGCGCAAGCCCAGCAGTTGGCGCTGGCCCGGCTGGTGCTGGCCGATCCGCACACGCTGGTGCTGGACGAGGCCACGTCGCTGATCGACCCGCGGGCCGCTCGGCACATGGAGCGGTCGCTGGCCGCCGTACTGGAAGGCCGGACGGTGATCGCGATCGCCCACCGGCTCTACACCGCGCACGACGCCGACCGGGTCGCTGTCGTCGAGGACGGCACGATCAGCGAGCTGGGCAGCCACGACGAGCTGGTCGCCCGGGACGGGTCCTACGCGGCGTTGTGGAAGTCCTGGCACGGCTGACACGCCCGGCTGACGTCGAAGACCCCGTTCCCCAGCAGGGGAACGGGGTCTTGGTGTCTGTTACCTCCTCTCGATCCGCAGCACAGCTGAGTCGACCTGCGGCGGCGGGGTGAAGGCCTTGCGAGGAAGGCGAATTCCGATCGACGTGTCGTAGTGCCGGCTCCAACGCGCGGCTCCCGGCGCGCGGCCCTGCACCCACCGGTTCACCACCTGCCGCTGCAGGACGAGATCGGCCGACAGCAGGCGCGAACCCGGTGCCAGCAACCTCTTCAGCAGCGCGGTGGAGACCCCGTACGGCGGGCTCGAGACCACCCGGAACGGCCTGGTCGGCAACCGCAGATCGGCCGCGTCGACCCGGACCACGCGGACCGGATCACCCGCGAACCGTCGGCGCAGCGTGTCCGCCCGGCCCGGATGGAGTTCGACCGCAACCACCTCGGCGCCGGCCCGGACCAGTGGCCCGGTCAGCGCGCCGAGACCGGCCCCGACGTCGAGGACGAGCTCACCGGGACGAACCCCGGCCTCGTCGACGACGCGTTGGGCCCAACGACTATCGAGCGGATGCCATCCCCAGGCACCCCTCGCCTGCCCGGAGGCGGGCACGACGGACCATCACGAAGTTGGTGAACATGCGACCGAGGCTAGAGGTCGATGTGCCTTGTCTTCAAAGGGTTTTACAGCCCTTCGGGCAGCGACGTGAGCTTCTCGACCGTCGCGGAGGTCCGTCGATCGGCCAGCTCCAGGCGCTGCCGCTGCGCCGCGGACAGCCCGGGCTTGGCGAGCTCGCGGCGTACGTCGAGCACGCGGACCGGGAGCGCGTCGGTCATCAGCAGCGGCGCGTACCGCGGTGCGGCAGCTGTCCAGCGGTCGCCGTCGCGGCGGAAGGTGACCTTCACCAGCAGACCCTCGGACTTCGGCGCGGCCGGGGTCCGGTGCGCGGCGACCAGGTTGCCCAGGCCGTAGACGACCCACTTGCCGTTGAGCTGCTCGACCGGCTGGACGACGTGAGCGTGGTGGCCGAGGATCAGGTCGATGTTGCTGTCGGCAAGCAGTTCGGCGGCCAGGGCGCGCTGCTTGGGACTGACGCTGGACGAGTACTCGGTCCCCCAGTGGCAGCTGACGACCACGATCTGCGCGCCGTGATCGCGGGCCTTGCGCGCCATCGCCTTGATCCGCACCGGGTCGAGCGTGCCGGCCCGCCAGGTCTCGCCGTTCGGGTACGGCATGCCGTTGAAGCCGTAGGTGTAGCTGAGCAGGGCGACCTTGACACCCTTCACGTCCACGATCGTGGGCGTCTCGGCCTCCGCCGGCGTCCGGGCCGTGCCTGCGTGCCGCAGCCCGGCCTGGTCGAGCGTGCGCAGGGTCCGGTCGATGCCCGCGGCCCCTCTGTCGAAGCTGTGGTTGCTCGCGGTCGTGCAGGCGTCGTACCCGGTCTTCTTCAGCGCGGGCACGATCTGCGGCGGCCCTTGGAAGAGCGGATAACCCGAGTACGGCGTACCGACGGGGGTCTCCAGGTGGCAGACGGCCAGGTCGGCGCCCTGGACCAAGGGCTTCACGCCGCTGAGCAGCGGGGCGAAGTCCCACTGGCCGTTGCGGCCGTCCTGGCGGGCCGTGGTCCACAGGCGTTCGTGCAGCAGGACGTCGCCGGTCGCGACCAGGCTGATCTCCTGCGGACCGGCCGGCGGATGCGCGCCCGGACCGGAGCCGGTGCCGGTCGCCGGCCCAGCAGGCGAACTGCCTGCGCTCGGGACGTCCGCGCACCCGCCGACCGCCAACGCTCCGACGGCCAGCAGCGCCGCCGCTATCCATCGCCGACGTCCAAGCATCGTGTTGCCCCCAGGTCTCCACTCGCACAGGAGCGGACATCCTGAAGACGCCCTGGGCGGGCAAAAGGTTGATCACTCAGGGGATTTCCGGCGCTCGACGAGACGGGCGCGATCTCCGTCGGGCAGCGGTACCGGTATAACTATCCCGTGGGGTTCTGGACACGGCGGCGCAAGGAGAAGCTGATGGTCGAACTGAAGACACCGGCCGAGATCGAGGCGATGCGCGCGGCCGGGCAGGTCGTCGCGGCCGCACTCACCGCCGTCCAGAAGTCCGCTGCCGTCGGTGTCTCCCTGCTCGAACTCGACGGGGTCGCCCGCGACGTGCTGCGCTCGGCCGGGGCGGTCTCGCTCTTCGACGGCTACCAGCCCGGCTTCGCGTCGTCGCCGTTCAGCGGCGTGATCTGTACGTCGGTCAACGACGGCGTCCTGCACGGCCTGCCCTCCGACCTCCGCCTCGCCGACGGCGATCTGCTCAACGTCGACTGCGGCGCGTCGCTCGACGGCTGGTGCGCCGACTCCGCCACCAGCTTCGTCGTCGGTACGCCGCGCCCGGAGGATCTCGAGCTGATCGCCACCACCGAACGCGCGCTCGCCGCGGGCATCGCGGCCGCCGTACCGGGTGCCCGGCTGGGCGACATCGGTGCCGCAATTGGTGCCGTGGGCAACCAAGCCGGCGTCGGCACCAACCTGGACTTCGGCGGCCACGGCATCGGCCGCCGAATGCACGAGGAACCCCATCTGCCCAACGGCGGCCGCCCCGGCCGGGGCCTCAAGCTCCGCGCCGGCCACGTGCTCGCCATCGAGCCGTGGTTCTGGCACGGCCCGGGCTCGACGTACGTCATCGACGACGACGGCTGGACCCTGCGCTCCGCCGACCACACCCGAGGCGCCCACGCCGAACACACGGTCGCCATCACGGAGAACGGGCCCGAGATCCTCACGCTGCGGGAGTAGCCCCCGGCGCTCCCGCTACCCCACCCGCCCGGTTGCCAACCCCACTCCGGCCACCCCGGAGCCCACCGCCATCAACGCACACTTTGAGCACCGCCCCGCCACCTACCGGCACATCACCCGGCCGGTGCGTACACAAGGTCGGTTGGGACAACGGCGCTGGGGTGACTACCGGGTCGACGGACCGAATGAACGGGGCGGATGAGCTGTGCGGGAGTTCGGGGATCACCCCGGCGAATGCGCTTGCTGATGGCGGCTTTCGTCGCGGAACGTCAGAACAGCGTCTGCTGGTCCGGTTCCGGAGTGATCGGGGGGACCGGCGCCGGCTGGCGGCGAGGGGCATGCCGGCGGGTGGTGGAGGTGTCGAACGGCGCGGGGTCGGCTCGGCGGGGGCCTCGGAAACGGTCGCTCGTCGGCTCGCCCCAGCCGGACAGCGAGCCTTGGCCGGCGGCTTCGACGGGCATCCCGGGGCGCGGCGACGAGCGTCGATTCGAGCGCAGCGAAGCGTCGCGGCCGGCACGGTGGGAGCTTCGGCCGAAGCCGTGCTTCTCCAACAGAGGCCTGACCTTCACCTCGAACGCCTTCAGGTAACTGGGAGCAGCGTTCGACCCTCGGCTGTAAAGGTCTTCGTAGCGCTTGACCAGCTCAGGGTGTTCCTCGGCCAGCCAACTCATGAACCACGGCTTCACCCCAGGGCGCAGATGCAGTACGAGCGTGGTCACACCGGTGGCGCCGGCCGCGGCCAGTTCGCCGAAGAGGTGGTCGAGGTGCTCGGCCGAATCCGTCAGCCACGGCAGCACCGGCGCGACCATCACTCCGCACGGCAGGCCTGCCTCCCGGACCGCACGGATCAGCTCCAACCGACCCCGGACCGACGGCACCCCGGGCTCGATCCGGCGACGAAGCTCCTCGTCGCCGAGCGCCAGGGAGACACCGATGCCGACCGAGACCTGCTCGGCCGCGGCCTGCAACAACGGCAGGTCGCGGCGGAGCAAGGTCCCCTTGGTCAGGATCGACAGCGGCGTACCCGAGTCGGCCAGCGCCTGGATGATGCCGGGCAGCAGCCGGTAGCGCCCCTCGGCCCGCTGGTAGGGATCGGTATTGGTGCCCAGAGCAACTTGCTCGAAGCCCCAGGACGGCCGGGCCAGCTCACGCCGCAGCACGTCGGCGACGTTGGTCTTGACCACGATCTGCTGGTCGAAGTCGGCGCCCTCGTCCAGCTCGAGGTACTTGTGGGTCGGCCGGGCGAAGCAGTAGCGGCAGGCGTGTGTGCAACCGCGGTACGGATTGATCGTCCAGTTGAACGGCAGCCCCGTGCCGGGCACCGAGTTCAGCGCCGAGCGCGCGAGCACCTCGTGGAACGTGACGCCCTGGAACTCCGGCGTCGTCACCGACCGCACCAGGCCCGCGATCGAGCCCAGCCCCGGCAACGCCCCGGGAGCTTCCGCGTCGAGCTGCTGACCTGCCCATCTCATGACGTACAGTCGAACACATGTTCGGCCAGGTTTCAAACTACCCGCGAAAGGCCGCCGCGTTGTCGATCGCCCACTGCCGGTACGTCTTGGCCGGCCGCCCGGTCACCTCCCGCACCACGGGCGACGGCTCGGCGGCGTACTCGGCCATCATCCGGAAGCCGTCGACGAGCCACTTGGCCGACTCGGCGCCCATGAACGGCGTCCACGCTGCAACCGCTTCCTCGTGCGTCAGTTCCTCGAACCGCAGTTCCCGCCCGATCGCCTTCCCGATCAGCGCGACCTCCTCCGGCTGCGTGAGCTGCTCCGGCCCGCTCATCAAGAGCCGCTGGCCGGTGTAGCTCTCGTCCCGCAGTACGACGCTCGCCACCGCCGCGATGTCGCCAAGGTCGATCGGCGTCTGCACCGCCGCGGCGTACGGGCCGCGGACCACACCCTCGGTCTTGATCGACTCCGCCCAGTCGAGCGTGTTGTTCATGAACTGGCCCGGCCGCAGATGCGTCCACTCGAAGCCGCCGTCCTCGATCGCCCGCTCGACCTTGTAGTAGTGCCAGGTCGACGGCTCCCCCTGCGCCTCGTACTCCGCGGGCTCCCCCGACAGCACGACAACCCGCCGCACGCCGGCCTTCTGCGCCGCCGTCACGAACTCGTCCACGAACGCTGGCAGCGGCGCGAGGTAGACCGTGTCGACCCCTTCGAGCGCCGCGGGCAGCGTGGCCGGCTTGCCCAGATATCCCCGCGCCACCTCGACCTCCGACGGCAGCGCCGCCTTCGCCGGATTGTTGGTCAGCGCCCGGATTCCCGGCACTCCTGCCGCCACCAGCTTGTCCACCAGCAGCCGCCCGACGCTGCCGGTCGCACCCGTCACCAAGATCGTCATGCCAGCTCCCTTCACCACGCCATCAATTCTCGTAGGGTATACGAGAATAGCGCCTCATAGGATGCGGCAAGGAGGTCGGGATGACGGTGCAGCACAGCGGAGGCGGTCCGCCCGACCGCACGCTCGCGTTGCTCTGGCGCAAGACCCAGCCGACGCCGGACAGAGCCCGCGGCCGCAAACCGACCCTGCAGCTGGACACCGTCGTCGACACCGCGATCGCGCTCGCCGACGAGCGCGGGATCGCCGCCGCCTCGATGGGCAACGTCGCCAAGGCGCTCGGCGTCGGGACGATGACGCTCTACACCTACGTGCCGTCCAAGGAGGAGCTGCTCGACCTGATGGTCGACCAGGTGCTGCTGGAACGACGGCTGCCCGGCCCCGGCGACGACCGCCCGGCGGACTGGCGTGCGCAGGTCGAGCTGTACTCCGACGAGACGCGCGCGATGTTCTCCCGCCACCCCTGGCTGGCCCGCGTTTCGACGATTCGGCCGCCGGTCGGTCCGGGCATGCTGGCGGCCCGGGAGTACCTGCTGTCCACGATGTTCGCGCTCGGCCTGCCACCGGCCCGCGCCAATCTCGCCGCCCTGGCGATCGCGACGTACGTCGACTCCGCCGCCGGCGCCGAGGCCGAGAGCGAGCTGATCGAGCGCACCACCGGCCAGACCAACGACGCCTGGTGGCACGAGCGCGGCGATCTGTGGGAGAACTACTTCGACGTCGACCGCTACCCGACGATGACCGCGGTCTGGAACGACGGCGCCGGCGGCGGTACGTCGTACGGCGGCGGCACTCGCGAGGTCTCCACCCAGGCCTACCGTTTCGGCCTCGACCACCTGCTCGACGGCATCGCCGCGGGCGCGTAGTACGCGAGCCGCCGACTCAGGTGCTTGTCACCGCCGCCGGCGGGGACGGGGAACCACCGAGACGAGGCAGCCACCGGGCAACGGTCTGATGTCGACGTCTTCCAGGGATCCGAAGAGGTCTCCCGGCTCCAACGGACGCAGCTCGTCCGGAGTCGGCAGCTCGCGCAACTCCCGGCGGCGGGGAGTCGGCGGCACCGGAGGCACGGCACTCGGAATCCGGCTCCGGACAGCAGTCCGTAGGACCTCGCCCGGCGGCACCTCCGCGCCGCAGATCCCGCAGGTCCGCCCGCCCTGGTTCACTCCCTCGCACACCCTGCAGCGCCACACGCTCATGACGAACTCCGGCCGTCGAGCTTCTTCAAGAGCTTGCCGACCAGCCGGCTCGGCGGAGCGGAGCCGGTGGGCCCGGCACGCAGGCCGGTACGTACGCCCTTGCCCCGCAGCGCGGTGGGCGCCGACGCCGGAGCCGCGGCCGGCTCCCTCATCTCCTCGGCCGGCCGGATGGCCATCAGGGTGGAGTGCACCTGGGCGATGGTGGGCCGTCGAGCGGGATCCGCCGACAACATCGAGTCGACCAGGTCGGCCAGCACCGGCGCGACGCCTGCTCGGGGAACGGTGAGAACCTCCCCGCTGCGCACCGCCACCGCAGGCTCGTGGTACGTCGCCGCGTCGAAGGGCGGTGTCGCACCGGTGAGGAACTCGGTGAAGATCAGCCCGAGCGCGAACAGGTCCGACGCGACTCCGAGCTCGTGGCCGGCCACACCGGCTTCCTGGATGTATCCGAGCAGTTCCGGCGAGTAGTAGTTGATGGTGCCGACGATCTCCCCGGGCGGAGGTGGGCTACCGGCGACGTAGGAGCTGTCGAAGTCGATGAGCTTGCTGGTGTAGCCCAGCTCGGTGCGCTTGATCAGAATGTTGCTCGGCTTGAGATCTCCGTGCACGATGCGCAGGTCGTGCAGGATCTTGAGGCTGTGCGCCACCGACTTCATCAGCACGAGCTTGGTACGGACGTCGAACGCGGCGACGTCCGCACCGCTCAGCGCCGCGGCGTCGACCTTCTCGGTCACCTTGTAGTACTTGGCGCCCCAGCGAAAGAAGTCGAGCGTGACGATCAGGTTCCCGCCGTACGCCGACAGCGGGGCCAGCGCCTTCTGCAGGCCGCGGTGGTGCGCCTCGAAGACAGCGCACCGGGCCCGCTTCTTCGCCTTCGTCCGCTCGCTGCCGGGTGCGTCGTGGTCAGGATAGGTCGGGCTGAGGAACTCCTTGATGAAGAACTCCCGTCCGCCCCGCGCCGCGAACGTCCACTTGCTCAGGCCGGCGCCGACCACCTTGAAGTCCTCGAGGATCGTGTAGCCGTTGATCGTCTCACCGGCCTTCACGTCGTCTCCCCGCTGTCCGCGGCCGGGTCGGCGTCGGCGTCGGCGTCGGCGTCGGCCCCGGCCGCCTCGTCGGTCGGCCGCAGGTAACGCTCGTAGCCGGTTTTGTACCGGCCCCAGACCTCTTTCGTCGTCTCCAACTGACGCTGCCGCAGTGCTTCCAGCTCACGTTCTGCGGTGTCCACCGCGTTCGCGAGCTCGTCGAGGGGACCGATGAACTGTTGCTCGAGTTCGGCGACCCGGGGAGCGAACAGGGTCTGGAACTCCTGCAGGCTCGCCCCCACGCCCATCATCGACATGGCCGCGTCGTCGCCGGTCACCGAGACGATCTCCGACTGCAGCGACGACGACCACGCAGTGGTGGAACGGGCCTGCTGCAGGCCGCCGAGCACCAGGTGCTCGAAGTGCATCGGCGTCTGCAGGTAGCCGAAGCAACCGTCGGTCGCGCAGGCCACCAGGAACGGTGCTTGCAGCTCGATCCTGCGGTAGTTCACCTGGAAGTCGGTGTCGGCCGACATCGCGTTGCTGACCACCGAGTCCTGGCGCAGGTTCGCCAGCGCGTCACCGGGGTCGCGCAGGTCGTCCGTGGTGAGTTGCCGAGCGCCGGCGGGTTCGAAGACGTAGGCCCGCGAGTCGCCGGCCCAGAGCACGTGACACGCCCACGTCGATCCACCCGGTTGGGTTCGCTGCAGGGCGACGACCGCCATCGTGGTCGGCAGGGCCCGGAGCAACCGCGACCGCAGACCGCTGGGCGGCGCTTTGAGCTCGGCGAGCCGCTCGCGCAGGGCCTGTTGCACGGACCCGTGCAAGTCCTCGGCGGCTGCCTCGCCGTTCAGGTTCCAGTCGGGCTCCAGCAGGTCGAGCATGCGTTGCTCGACCACGTCCCGGGCGATCCGGGAGGCCAGGTACGCGCCGGTACGCCGGCCCTCCGGCGTCTCGTACACCGTGCCGCCGGCGCCGCCCATCCCGTCGAAGACCGCGACCAGCCCCAGGTCCGGGCCGTCGCGCAGAATCGGATCGGAGTCCTCGCCGTGACCCGGAATCTTGCCCAGGTTGAATCCGAACGAGAACGTCGGACCGGGCAGCGGCGACGGGTGGGTCGCCGACGCTGTGCCGTGAACGTCACTCACACCGAGTTGCCGATCGAGTCGATGATCGTTCCGTAGTCGACCTCCGACAACCCACCACCGGCCTGGGACGGGTGGTGCACGACGTTCTCCCACACCGAGGAGATGTCGCTCCAGCCCGGGCCGTCCGGTGCGAACAGGATGAGCCGCTTGGCGCTGGAACCCATCGGTCCCTGCTCGTCCTCCCACAGGTCGGTGAGCGCGCTGAAGTCGGCCGGGACCCGAGCGGACAGGTCGGCCGGCAGGACCGACGGGTCGAGCGGCTGGGCCGGCTGGTCGGTCCAGACCACGATCACCTGCCGACGCCGGTCACCGGTCGTCGTCCAGGGCGAGTTGATCGCCAGCGCCACCGCCTCCAGCCCCGACTCGGGGGCGTCACCGCCGCCTTCGGCGACCAGCCCGTTCACGAACTCGGAGAAGCCGTTGCGGTCTCCCGGCAGGGTGAAGAACGGAGATTCCTCCAGCGCCGCCGAGCCGTCGGCCACGAAGTCGCGGAACGCGATGACCCGGACCCGCAGCTGGGCGACGTTCTTGCCCTTCTCGGTCAAGTTCGTCTGGACGTCGTCGTAGAAGCCCAGCGCGTTGGCCTTCACCTGGTCGATGATCGGCGTCATGCTGCCGGTCACGTCGACGCAGAACACGATGTCGACGGCGTAACTCAGCCCGCGAGGTGCGGCCAGGCTCGACTGCTCGGGAGGGGTGGTCGCCGGGGCGGCGGGCGGAGCAGCCTCCGGGGCGGCAGGGGCGGGCGCGGTGTCGCTCGGCGCGGTGGCTCCCGTGGTCACCGACGGACCCGCGGAACCTTCGACGCTTTCTTCCACCGGGGCCGAGCCGGATTCCGGCGGTGCGGACGCAGTAGTACCGGACGCGGTGGGGTTCTCGCTCACGAAAGCTCTCCTTGGGTTGTCGAGGTGGGCGGGCCGGTACCCGCGAAACCCCCTCGGAAACTGGTGCCTGCCGCCTCCGAGGCCGTCGCCGGAGCCGAGCGGGCTCGCCTTCGCATGGCGTAGCGTGTGGCGGGCTGCGGGGGTGGGCGGAAAGGGCTGTGGACGTGGGTAGCGAGAACTTCCGGGTGGACCTGCAGGGTGTTGTCGACCTGCTGAGTCATCACCTGTACAGCAGTCCGCGGGTCTATCTGCGGGAGCTGCTGCAGAACGCCGTGGACGCGGTGACCGCGCGACGGAACGTGGACCCGGCGGCGCCCGGCCGCATCGACCTGGTGGTCGACGGGCAGCGGCTGAGCATCAGCGACACTGGGATCGGACTGCGGCCGGACGAGGTGCGCGAGCTGCTGGCAACGATCGGGCGGAGCTCGAAGCGCGACGAGATCGGGTTCGCGCGGACCGAGTTCCTCGGGCAGTTCGGGATCGGGCTGCTGTCGGCGTTCATGGTGGCCGACGAGATCGAGGTGATCACCCGGCCGGCCGACGGCCCGACCACGCGCTGGAACGGTACGGCGGACGGCCGCTACACGATCGGCGAAGCCCCGGACCGCGACGCGATCGGTACGACGGTGACGCTGCAGGCCCGCCGGGGCGCGGAGCAGTGGTTCAAGACCGCGACCGTGATCGAGCTGGTCAAGCTCTTCGGAGCCCTGCTCCCGCTGGAGATCAGCGTCAACGGCGAGCGCGTCACCGACGGCGTCGCGCCCTGGGAGGGCAACGGACGCGCCGATCTGGTCGGCTACGCGCAGGACCACCTCGGCTTCACGCCGTTCGACGTGATCCCGCTGAACAACCCGGCCGCCGGGCTGACCGGCGTGGCCTTCGTGCTGCCGTTCGCGGCGAACCCGGCCGAGCGCGCGACCCACCGCGTCTACCTGAAGCGGATGCTGCTGGCCGAAGGCGTCGAAGGGCTGCTGCCGGACTGGGCGTTTTTCGTCCGCGCGGTGATCGACACCTCGGAGCTGCGCCCGACCGCGAGCCGGGAGGCGTTGTTCGACGACGGCAACCTGGAGGCCACCCGCGAGGCGCTCGGCGAGCAGCTGCGCGGCTGGATGGTCCGGCTCGGCAGCACCGACCCGCAGAAGCTGGACCGGTTCCTCGGCATCCACCAGCTCGGCGTGAAGGCGCTCGCGCTGCACGACGACGAGATGCTCCGGCTGGTGTACCGCTGGCTGCGGTTCGAGACCAACCACGGCCGGATGACCGCGGCCGAGCTGCAGGAGCGCAAGGGCGAGATCCGGTACGTCGCGACGATCGAGGAGTTCCGCCAGCTCGCGGCCGTCGCCTCCGCGCAGGACCTGACCATCGTCAACGCCGGCTACACCTACGACGCCGAGCTGCTCAGCCGGCTGCCGGACGTCGTACCCGATCTGGTCACCACCAGGTTCGACCCGACCGAGCTGAGCACCAGCTTCGACGGTCTGGACCCGCAGACCGAGCTGGAACTGCGCCCGTTCGTCCAGCTGGCCCAGGAGGCGCTGGACTCGGTCGGCTGCGAGGTGGTGGTCCGTGCGTTCGACCCGGCGTCGTTGTCGGCCATCTACCTCGTGGACCGGTCTGCCCAGTTCGCCAGTGAACTGCGGGCGACCAGAGAGCGCACCGACGCGCTCTGGTCGGAGGTGCTCGGCGCGCTCGACACCCACGACGACAGCCGCCCCCAGCTCGTTTTGAACCACCGCAGCCCGCTCGTACGCCGGATGGCCGCGCTGGCCGACCCTGAGCTGGCCAAGCTGGCGGTCGAAGGCCTGTACGGGCACGCGCTGATGCTCGGTTACCACCCGATCGGCCCGGCGGATTCCGCGCTGGTGAACCGGTCGTTCCTCGGCCTGCTCGACCAGGCCGTTCCCACTTCGGAGGACCCGACGCGATGACAGACGACCTGCTCGACCGGCTGCACCAGGCCCAGAGCACGCCGTACGGCAAGGCGCGCGCCGCGATGCTGGAGGACGTGGTCCGGCGGGCCGACGCGACCGGCGCCGAGGACCTCGCGTTCTACGCCCGGCTCTCGCTGGTCACGGCGTACGTGATGGGTGGGGAGCCGCGGAAGTCGCTGGTGCCGTTCGCGCGCTGCGTGGCGGACTGGGACGCCGACCCGGCCAAGTACCAGGAGCACTCGCACCTGTTCCTGTGGTGCTTCAAGTACGCGCCGAACACGCTGACCAAGTTCCCCGAGGTGCCGCTGGACCGGACCTACGCCGTCCTGGACGACATGGAACGCCGCTGGCGGCTCGGCGGGCACAGTCCGCACGCCGTGCACCAGCACCGCTGGCAGGTGGCGTCGCACATCGGCGACGACGCGACGGCGGCCGAGCAGTTCCGGCTCTGGTCGACCGCACCGCGCGACGACCTGTCGGACTGCATCGGCTGCGACCCGACGCACAAGGTGCTGCACCTGACGAACACCGGGCAGACCGCCGAGGCCGTCGCGCTGTCGGTCGGCGTACTGGACGGGCAGCTGACCTGCAACGAGCAGCCGCAGCAGATGCTGACCACGCTGCTGCCGGCGTACGTTGCCGAGGGCATGTACGCCGAGGCGGTCGACGCGCACCGGCGGGCGTACCGGATCCTGCGTAACCAGCCGGGCGAGCTCAGCGCGTACGCCGACCACATCCGCTTCTGTGCGCGGACGGGGAACCTGCCGCGGGCCGTCGAGCTGATCGAGCGACACCTGCCGGACCTGGCCGACTCCCCCAGCCCGCTGGCCACGATGGACTTCAGCGCCGCCGCGTCGCACGCGCTGAGCCGTGTCGATCTGCGGATCCGCCGCCCGAAGTCCACTGACGAAGTGTCGTCCGCGCAACTGGCCGAGGAGCTGGCCCAGCAGGCGTTGGAGCTGGCCGCGCAGTTCGACGCACGCAACGGGACGACGCGCCAGAGCGACAACGTCAGGGCGGTGCTGTCCGCGGAGCCCTGGGTCGAGTACCTGCCGCTGTCGGAGACTGCTCGCCGGGCTCACCAGCGGGCACAGGCTGCGCCGCCGGTGCAGGCGGAGCCTCTGCCGGAGGGGACCGGGCGGGCTTGGCTCGACCGGGCCGAAGAGGCGTGGCAGACCGACCGGCGTACGGAGGCGATCGCCGCGTGGACGGCGTACGAGCAGGAGGTACCGGAGAGCGACCGTACGCCGCTCGACCGGGCCAGGGTGCTCGACGGACGTGGGCTGATGGCCTCCGACAACCAAGACGTCGAGGTCGCGCTGGAGTCGTGGCGTGAGGCTTTGACGATCTACTCGGAGCTGGGCGAGGACATCCGCGTCCTGCGCGACCGCGGGCGGATCGGCCGGGTGCTGTGCGAGGCCGGGCAGCTGGACGAAGGCCTGGCGACCGGTGAGGCGCCGCTGCGTCAGCTGATCGAGGACGACGAGCCGCGACGCCGTGGCGGCTGGCAGTACTCGCTGGCGACGATGCTGGCTCAGGCGGGTCGCACCGAAGAGGCTCTTGCAGAGCTGGCCGTACTCCGGAACCGCCCGAACACCGATGCGGATCTCCGGTCGGGTGCTGGGATCCTGCAGTGCAACCTGTTGCTGCAGCTCGAGCGGCTGGAGGAGGCTGAAGAGGCCGCCACCGCTGGGACTCAGGTGCGGGAGTTGATGCCGCGGTCGTTCGCCTATCGCCAGCGCGGGTGGATCCGGCTGGCGCTGCAGCGACCGGCCGAGGCTGCCGGCGACCTGGAAGAAGCGATCGCGCTGGCGACCGGTACGCCGGGCAGTGAGATTCACCTGGCGATCTGCCGGCTGGAGCTTGCCAAGTCGTACCTGTTCAGCGGTCGCGCGCTGGAAGCGGCCGAGACTGCCGAAGAGGCGCTGCCGGCGCTACGTGACCCGGAGCTCGCCAGTCTGCTCGGCGACGTTCGCGGCGTACTGGCTGATGCCTACCGGGCACTGGGCGAGCTGGAGTCGGCGCTGATGCAGGTGCGGGCGCTGCTGGCGGAGGCACCGGCTGACGCGCACCCGCACTGGCTCGGCCTGACCAAGCAGGACGAAGGCAACCTGCTCGAGCGCCTGGACCGCGACAAGGAGGCCGTGGACGTGTTCCTGGCCGCGGCGGCGTACTTCGAGGCCGCTGAGCAGCCGCTGGAGTACGTGCAAGCTCTACGCCTGGCTGGGCAGTCAGCGCGGTACACCGGCGACTTCGCCCAGGTGCGCGAGCTGCTCGACCGCGCCGAGCCCGTGCTGGAGTCGCTGCCGTCAGCCGACGAGCAGGTGCTCTTCCAGCAAGCAGGTGTCCACTGGGACCGCGCCATCCTCGCCCTGCAGCAGGGTGACGTCGCTGCTCTCGTCACCAGCGCCACCCACGCCGCCGAGGCCTACGAACGCGGCGGCTTCGAGGACCAGCACCTCAACGCCCGCCTCCTGCTCGCCGAACACGCGACCGAGGACGAGACCGCCTTGCGGCAGATCTTCGACATTCTCCCGACCGGCCATCCGGCGTACCACCGCACCGGCTACCTCCTGGCCGACCGCCTCCGCGAACTCAACCGCCCTCAGGAAGCCGACGAACTGGAGGCCCGCCTGAGCACCGCCTGAGATGCAGGAACCTGCAACCATCCGACTGACCGCCCGTGTCCCCGGGTAGAACCAGGAGATGAACCAACGCCTCGGGACGGTGGTCCTGGCCGTCGGGATCGCGCTCAGCCTGGTGGGCGGCGTCCTCCTGCTCCTGGACGGAAGCTGGCTGTCCGCTGCCTCCGCTCTACTCAGCGCCGCAGTCGCCCTGCTCCTGCTACGCCAGATCCGCCGCCCCGGCTGGGCGCCACCACGCCCGCTCCCCCGCTGGCGGCTGGTCGCCTTCTGGGTCCTCGTCCTGGTGATGTCCGCCCTGTTCGCAGCGGCCGCGATCGCCACTCCGCACTCCGGTCGTCGCTGGATCGCGGTCGCCCTCGTCGTGGTCATGCTGGCCGTCGGCGCGGCCGTCACCGTGGCGTTCCGGCGGGTCAACTCGTCGGCCGGGCGGTCGGCCTGAGATCTGCGCCGGTGAGTCGCGCGGGAACAGGTGACCAACGACGTGCAACCTTCGGGACCGAAGTTGCCTCTTGTCCGGTATGCAGGGTGACGCTGGGGTTGCGAAGTTGGAGGTCCGGGTGGCCGACGGTGGCACCCGGGCTGATTTCGAGGCCTACGTGGCGGCCCGGTACGGCGCGTTGCTGGGACTGGCCTACCTGCTGACGCAGGACCGAGGGCTTGCCGAGGACCTCGTCCAGGTGACCTTGACCAAGTGCTGGCTGGCCTGGCGCAAGGTGCAGGCCGACGATCCGACGGCGTACGTGCGCCGGGTGATGGTCAACACGCACACCGAGTGGTGGCGCCGGCGGCGAGGCGGCAAGGAGCTGCCGACCGACGACCTGTCGGCGGTCGCGCCGGCGGCGTACGGGGCCGGTTCGGTGCGGCTGGTCGAGCACTCCGACCTGATGCAGGCGTTGCGGCGGCTGCCGAAGAAGATGTGCGCGGCCGTTGTCCTGCGGTACTTCGAAGACCTGTCCGAGGCCGAGACGGCCGACGTACTGGGGTGCTCGATCGGAACGGTGAAGAGCCAGACCCATCGGGCCCTGACCAAGCTGCGCGTCGATCTCAACTCCCAAGCGACCACGGAGACCCGATGAACACCGACGAACTACGCACGTTGCTCAAGGAGGCCGGCCGGCCGGTCGACTCCCCCGGCGACCCGGTCCCCGTCATCCGGCAGCGCGCCCGGCGCCACCGGCGCACGCAGGCCCTCGCGGCAGTCGCCTGTACGGCGGTCGTCGCCGCCGGTGTGGTTGGCGCGGTGGACCTGTGGCCGAAGGACCCGGTGGAGCCGGCCGGGCCGGTCGCCACCGAGATCCCCCTGGGAGCACTCGACGACACCCCGCTCGAGGTCGGCGAGCGGAAGTTGCTGAACGTTCCGGCGCCGCACCGCGAGCTCGAAGCCCACGCGGGTCTCTACCTGGGGCTCGACGGGCTCCGGCGCAACGACCTGGTCCGGGTCCGGATGCTCTGCCCGACCGCGACCAGCGCCGACCCGGTGAGGCTGGCGGTGTCGCTGCAACCCTTCACCAAGCAGCAGCTCGACCCGCCGCCGACTCCGCCGGGCAAGCCGGTGCCCGGTGCGCGCCGGGTGGCCTGCGTCGACTCGACCACCGTCACCGACTTCGTCGTACCGGCAGGCTGGCCGTGGTACGCCGTAGCGCAGGTGGATGTCAGCCCCAGCAACGAGATCCGCAGCGTGAAACTCGAGGTCGCCGCCTACCGGTAAACCGGCGGCGCAGACCGGCTGACCGCCGCTACCGTAGCCCGGTGACATCGACCGGAGAGACCTCGTGAGCTACCAGCTGATCGTGCTGAACGGCGGATCGAGCTCTGGCAAGAGCCGGCTCGCGCGGGAGCTGCAGAAGGTGCTGCCGGGTCCATGGCTCAGCCTGAGCATCGACGACCTGGTCGACGCGATGCCGCCGTCGCTGGTGGACGACGGCTCCGGGATCAGCTTCGGCGACCAGGGAGAGGTCTCGGTCGGCGACGGCTTCGGGGCGCTGGAGAAGGCCTGGATGGCCGGGATCGCGGCGATGGCGCGGGCCGGGGCGCGGATCGTCCTGGACGACGTGTTCCTCGGCGGAGCGCAGTCGCAAGCCCGGATGCGCGCCCAGCTCGACGGCCTGAACGTGCTCTGGGTCGGCGTCCGCTGCGATCCTGCGATCGCCGCCGAACGAGAGCGGGCCCGAGGGGACCGGACTCCCGGCATGGCGGCCCTGCAGGCCGAGGTCGTGCACGAAGGCGTCGGCTACGACCTGGAGGTCGACACCGGCACGACCGGGACGCCGGAGTGCGCCCGCGCGATCGCCGCGCGGGCAGTCGGCCAGGGCGTGCCTCCCAGTTCCGCGCAGTAGGCGGGGAATGGGGAGACACGCCCTAGCTCACTCCCACTCGATGGTGCCCGGCGGCTTGCTGGTGATGTCGAGCGTGACGCGGTTGATCTCGTCGACCTCGTTGGTGATCCGGGTGGAGATCTTCTCCAGCACCTCGTACGGGAGGCGGGCCCAGTCGGCGGTCATCGCGTCCTCGCTGGTGACCGGACGCAGCACCACCGGGTGGCCGTAGGTGCGGCCGTCGCCCTGTACGCCGACCGAGCGGACGTCGGCCAGCAGCACCACCGGGAACTGCCAGATGTCGCGGTCCAGGCCGGCCGCGGTCAGCTCGGTCCGGGCGATCAGGTCGGCGGCGCGCAGGATCTCCAGCCGGTCCTTGGTCACCTCGCCGACGATCCGGATGCTCAGCCCCGGGCCCGGGAACGGGTGCCGGTAGACCATCGTCTCCGGCAGCCCGAGCGCCAGCCCGAGCTCGCGGACCTCGTCCTTGAACAGCGTGCGCAACGGCTCGATCAGCGAGAACTGCAGGTCGTCGGGCAGGCCGCCGACGTTGTGGTGCGACTTGATGTTCGCCGCGCCGGTCCCGCCGCCGGACTCGACCACGTCCGGGTAGAGCGTGCCCTGCACCAGGAACTCGATGTGCCGCTCGGCGTCGAGCTTGCGGGCGGTCGCCTCGAAGGTCCGGATGAACTCGCGGCCGACGATCTTGCGCTTCTGCTCGGGGTCGGTGACGCCGGCCAGCGCGGTCAGGAACTGCTCCTCCGCGTCGACGACCTCCAGCCGCGTCCCGGTGACGGCGACGAAGTCCTTCTCGATCTGGTCGGACTCACCGGCGCGCTGCAGCCCGTGGTCGACGTACACACAGGTGAGCTGGTCGCCGATCGCCTTGCTGACCAGCGCCGCGGCCACCGCGGAGTCCACACCGCCGGACAGCGCGCACAGCACCTGCTTGTCACCGACCTGCTGGCGGATCAGCTCGACCTGCTCGTCGACGACGTTGCTGGTGGTCCAGTCGCCGGTGCAGCCCGCGATGTCGTACAGGAAGTGCTCCAGCACGGCCTGACCGGCCTGCGAGTGCAGGACCTCCGGGTGCCACTGGACACCGGCCAGCTTGCGGTCCAGGTCCTCGAAGGCGGCGACCGGCGCACCGCCGGACGCAGCCAGTACGGCGAAGCCGGCCGGCGGCGCGTACACGGCGTCACCGTGCGACATCCACACGTTCAGGTCCTCGGGGATCCCGGCCAGCAGCGTGCCGGCCTCGCCCACCGCGACCGGGGTCCGGCCGAACTCGCGCAGCCCGGTCTTGCGGACGTCGCCGCCCAGGGTCTGCGCCATCGCCTGGAACCCGTAACAGATGCCGAACGCCGGAACGCCCGCGTCGAACAGCGACGAGTCCACCCGCGGCGCGCCCTCGGCGTACACCGACTGCGGGCCGCCGGACAAGACGATCGCCTTCGGCTTGCGGGCCAGCATCTCCTCGACCGGCATCGAGTGCGGCACGATCTCGGAGTACACCTTCGCCTCGCGCACCCGGCGGGCGATCAGCTGCGCGTACTGCGCACCGAAGTCGACGACGAGAACCAGGTCATGATCAGTCACCGTTAGAGGGTATCGGTGCAGCTCAGCGGGACTGTAATCGCGCCGGGGAGCACTCGCCGGCCGAGGGTCTGGCCCGACGAGTCCGGTGGCGGTCGACCGCCGTCACCCGGCGGCCAAAAGAAAGTCCGAAAGATTTTCCAGAACCTCGTAACCACCTCTGGACGGGCTCGTTGATGTGTGCAGAGGCGGTCACCGCAAGGAGATCGCCGCTCCGGAACCGGGATATTACGAATAGCACGCAGAGTGGTCACAACCACCCTCCGCAGCTCGAATCTCCCGGAATCGGTAGTAGAGTGGGGCACACAAGAGCTCGGGTCGCCAGCTGTGGTTGGTGACCCGATCCCAAAAGCGCCGGGCGCCTCACCCCGGCTTGAGTGGGCCCCTCGGGAAACGATTTGGGCGGAAACGTTCCCGAGGGGCCTGCTCCCTTTTCTGGCCCGAATTAAGCCCTCAGCGCGGAATGCCCGAAGCTGAGGGCTTTTTCATATTCTCCTGGCGTTACGGTTTCGTCACAGCGCGCGGCTGAGTGATCTCCACAATGGGAAGTCGCAACGCCCCGGGAGCATTCACCGGCACCACTGGTCGCTCCGGCACCACCGGCGCAACCCGCCGGTACGGCGTACCGACGGCCGGTCGCGGATCCGGCTGCCCCTTGTTCGGCCAGAACGACAGCGCCCGCTCGGCCTGCGCCGTGATCGTCAGGGACGGGTTGACGCCGAGGTTCGCCGAGATCGTCGAGCCGTCCATGATGTGCAGCCCGTCGTAGCCGTAGACCCGGTGGTACGGGTCGACCACGCCGGTCTCCGCCGAGTCGCCGATCGCGCAGCCGCCGATGAAGTGCGCGGTCATCGGCATGTTGAACGGCTCGCCGATCGTGCCGCCCGGCGTCCCGCCCATGATCTTCGCCATCCGCCGGACCACCTGGTTGGCGATCGGGATCCAGGACGGGTTCGGGGCACCGTGGCCCTGCTTGGAGGTGAGCCGCCAGCGGCCGAACCGGTCCCGCTTGCCGAAGGTGGTGATCGAGTTGTCGTCGGTCTGCATCACCAGCGCGATCACGGTCCGCTCCGACCAGTGCTTCAGGTCGTACAGGCTGCGGATGTTGCGGCGCTGCACGCCGAGCTCGCGCAGCCAGGTCCGCCAGCGTGGCTTGTCGCCGTCGCCGTCGGTGAGCACGGTCTGCAGCAGCGACATCGCGTTGCTGCCCTTGCCGTAGCGGACCGGCTCGATGTGGGTGGTCTCGTCGGGATGGAACGACGAGGTGATCGCGACCCCGCGGCTGTAGTCGATGTCGCGGCCCTTGGCGATCACGCCGAGCAGCGACTCGGAGTTCGTCCGGGTCAGCACGCCGAGCCGGTCCGACAGCCGCGGCAGCTTGCCCTCGTCACGCAAGCGGTGCAGCAGTCTGGCCGTCCCGAGCGCGGACGCCGCGAAGACCACCTGCTCGGCGGTGAACCGCCGGATCAGCTTCCGGTTCGACGTACGGCGGGTCTCGACCGCGTACCCGCCCCCGGCGAGCGGCTCGACCGACGTCACCGTGGTCATCGGGTAGACCTGCGCGCCGGCCTTCTCGGCCAGGTAGAGGTAGTTCTTGGTCAGCGTGTTCTTCGCGTTGTGCCGGCATCCGGTCATGCATTCGCCGCAGTCGATGCAGCCGGTCCGCCGCGGGCCCGCACCGCCGAAGAACGGGTCGTCCACCTCGACGCCGGGCTCACCGAAGAACACCCCGACCGGCGTCGGGTGGAAGGTGTCCCCCACGCCCAGGTCGTCGGCGACCTGCTTCATCACCTTGTCGGCCGGGGTGAAGTGCGGGTACGTCGTGACGCCGAGCATCCGCTTGGCCTGGTCGTAGTACGGCGCCAGCTCGGACTTCCAGTCGGTGATGTGCGCCCACTGCCGGTCGGTGTAGAAGGCCGGCAGCGGTTCGTACAGGGTGTTGGCGTAGACCAGGCTGCCGCCGCCGACGCCCGCGCCGGACAAGATGATCACGTCCCGCAGCGCGCTGATCCGCTGGATCCCGTACCAGCCGAGCTTCGGGGCGAACAGGAACCGGTTCTTGTCCCAGGAGTTCTTCGCGAACCCGGCGTCGTCGAACCGCGCGCCGGCCTCCAGCACCGCGACCCGGTACCCCTTCTCGGTCAGCCGCAGTGCGCTCACGCTGCCGCCGAAGCCGGACCCGATGATCACCACGTCGTGGTCGAAGCTCATGCATCTCCCTTTCGTGCGGCCAGGCCCTCGAGTCCTAGGCCCGGCCGAGCTTCTTCAGGACCCGCAGCGCGGTCGTCATCACCTCGGCGTAGGTCTCGTCGCCGATCCCGTGCGACGCCGCGATCGGCAGCAAGCGCTGGGTCGCGATCGCCTGCGGGTCGACGTACCGGCGGATGCCCTCGACGCCCTGACGGCGGCCCAGACCGGAAGCCCGCATGCCGCCCATCGGGGTGTCGATCGAGCCGAAGGTGGCCGCGTAGCCCTCGTTCACGTTGACCGTACCGGCCACCAACTGGGCGGCGATCGCCCGGCCCCGGCGGCCGTCGCGGGTCCAGACGCTGGCGTTCAGCCCGTACTCGCCCTCGTTGGCCCGCTCGATCGCCTCGGACTCGTCGGAGAACCGGTACAGCGAGACCACCGGCCCGAAGGTCTCCTGGTCGAAGCACTCCATCTCCGGAGTCACCCCGGACAGCACGGTCGGCTCGTAGAACAGCGGGCCGAGGTCCGGCCGTGCCCGGCCGCCGACCAGGACGACGGCGCCCTTGGACCGGGCGTCCTCGACGTGCCGGGTGACGGTCTCCAGCTGGGCCTTGGAGATCAGCGAGCCCATGTCGACGTCCCAGCCGGTCCCGGCCGAGAGCTTCAGCTTCTTCACCCGGTCGATGAACGCGGTCACGAAGGCGTCGTAGATCTGGTCCGCGACGTACAGGCGCTCCATCGAGACGCAGAGCTGGCCACCGCTGTTGAAACAGGCCCGGATCGCGCCTTCGGCGGCGCGGTGCACGTCGGCGTCGCGCAGCACGAGCATCGGGTTCTTGCCGCCGAGCTCCAGGCTGCAGCCGATCAGCCGCTCACCGGCCTGCTTGGCGACCAGGCGTCCGGTCTTGGTGGAACCGGTGAAGCAGACGTAGTCGACGTTCTGGATGATCGCGCCGCCGACCGTCGGGCCGTCACCGTTGACCGCCTGCCAGGCTTCGCGCGGCAGACCGGCTTCGTGCAGCAGCTCGATCGCCCGCAGCGCCGTCAGCGGAGTCTGGCTGTCCGGCTTGAGCACGACGGTGTTGCCGGCCAGTACGGCGGGCAGCCCGTCGGACATCGCCATGCTGAGCGGGTAGTTCCACGGCGAGATGATGCCGATGACACCCTTCGGCACGAACCGCTGCTCAGCCCGGGTCAGCACCGGGAACATGCCCAGCCGCCGCTGCGGCCCGAGCAGCTCGGCGGCTTTGCGCCCGTAGTACCGGGCGGTGAGCGCGACGTGCGCGACCTCCTCGAAGGCCTGCTTGCGGGCCTTGCCGGACTCCAGCACGACCAGGTCGACCAGCTCGTGACGGTGATCCAGGATCAGGTCGTGGTAGCGCAGCAGGATCGCCGCTCGGTCCGCCAGCGCGGTCTGCTTCCAGCTGCGCTGCGTACGCCGGGCGGAGCGGACCGCGGCGACCACGTCGTCGGCTGTCGACAGCGGCAGCTCGGCGATCGGCTGCCCGGTGGCCGGCGCGTACGTCGTACGGGTGCCCGCCGTGGCCCGCAGCAGGCCGGTCAGCCGCCGGACCACCGACTGGTCGGTGGCCCAGGAAGCAGTCGGGTCCAGCTCGGGGTCGGCGGGGATCGAGGTCTGCTCGCTCATCTCATCAGGCTACCTGTGGGTAACAGCTCGTGTCAGCAGTGCGCCATCGGCACGGACTCGCAGGGCCGAGGTGAGGTGGATCACGGCCGAAAGCACTAAGGTGATCCGTTGAGTCAGCGAAGGGGTGGAACGTCAAGATGGTGGACAGCGGGGGGCTTTGGACGCCTCCTGAGGACGAGCTCGGTGAGGCGCTGCAGACCGCCCAGGTGCTGATCGAGGAGGGCCGCGCCGACGAGGCCGGGCCCTACCAGCAACGGGTGATCGAGCTCGCCAAGGAGCGGGCGCTCGACCGGCCCGACCACTACGAGGCCAAGCACCTGATGGCCGCCACGCAGTACGAGCTGGCGGGCTCGCTGAACGCCTCCGGCCGGCACGAGGAAGCCCTCGTCGCGCTGCACGAGGCCCAGCTCGGCTACACCGAGCTCAGCGACGCCGGCGTCCTGGACGCCACCTCGTTCCTGGCCGACGTCCGGGCCCGGCGCGCGATGACCCAGGCCCACCGCGGCTGGGGCGCGACCGCCGTACTGGAGATGGACGGCGCGGTGATCGCGTACGGGCAGCTCGTCGGCGGTCCGGACAGCCTGCACCACCAGCCCGACTTCGCCCGCGTGCTGGCGATGAACGCGCTGATCCTGCGCCGGTACGGCGATCCCGACCTGGCGGTGGCCTCCGCCGACGCGGCCGTGCAGCTCTTCCTGCAGCTGGCCAATCAGATCAACGAGAGCGCCCAGTCGCTGTCCTACGCGCGCTACCTGTGCTCGGCCGCAGCGGTCTCGGCCGACATCCACGCGGCGGAGGGCCGGCTCGACCTGGCGCTGGAGGCGGACGAGATCGGCCTCAGTACGGCGGACACGCTGGCCGACTCCGAGTCGGCGACCGACCTGCGCACGCTGGTCGCGGCGCTCACCCGTAAGGGCCGGCACCTCAACCAGGTCGGCCGGGTCCTGGAGGGCGAGAACTGCCTGCGGACGGCGTTCGCCACCGACGAGGAAGCCGCCCAGCGGGTCGTCGACGAGCTCGACCGCGGCATTCCGCCGTCACTGACGACGGCGCTGGAGACGGCGGAGATCAAGCTCGGGCCGTTCGAGCAGTACTTCCGGTTGATGGCACTGAGCGAGCCGGCACCGGGCATGACGCTCGCGACCGTGTCCGGGCGGACCGATCCGGAGTCGGCGGTGGTGCGCGCCACCGAGCTGGCCGAGCTGGTCCGCCCGCTGCTGGCGCACGACGCGGAGACCGCGCTGACACTCGGTCTGGAGGCCCACTACCTGTTCGCGATCTCGTCGGAGCGGGAGTCGCAGCGGATGCGCTACGAGACGAGCACCTACGCGCCGATCTGGGCGCGGCTGCTGCTGGACATCTCGGAGGCGTACCACGCGGCCGGGCAGACCGAGATGGCGCTGGACCTGGCCGGCTGGAGTGCGGAGGTCGCGACCGCGCTGATCCCGTTCACCACGAGCAACGGCGAAGTCGCCGAACTGGCCGGCTCCTGCTACCGCCACCACGGCGACCTCCTGGCCGCCAAGGGCGACTTCCTGGCCTCGCAGCACGCCCACGAGGCGGCGGCTCAACTCCAGACCTGACCGGCTTCGCGCGAACCGTTGACCGGCCGCGGCACCGGGCGCACGCTGGCGCCAAGGGGGCGAGGGCCGTGGACGTCGTCGAGATGCATCGCCGGGCCGGTGCCGAGTTCGTGCGGCAAGTGGAAGCTGTCGGGCCAGATCAATGGAGCGCACCGACACCCTGCGCGGACTGGGACGTACGCGCCCTGGTCAACCACGTGGTCGGCGAAGAGCGCTGGGCGGTCCCGCTGCTGGCGGGGAGGACCATCGCGGACGTCGGCGACGCGCTCGACGGCGATCTGCTCGGCGACGATCCGGCCGCTGCCGCCGCGCAAGCCGCCATGGACGCCCAGGCGGCGACGGCCGATCCGGTCCCGACGGTCCACCTTTCGTACGGCGACGAGGACACCACCGAGTACCTTCGGCAACTGGTCGCCGATCAGTTGATCCACGGGTGGGACCTCGCGGTCGCCATCGGTTCGACACCCAGGATGGACCCCGAGGTGGTCGACGAGGTGGCTCGGTGGTTCGAGCAGCGGGAGGCGGCGTACCGGGACGGTGGGGCGATCGGGGCCCGGGTGCCGAGTGGGCCCGACCCAGTGCCTCGTCTGCTCGGCGCCTTCGGCCGGGACGTGTCGTGGACGCCGGGCGGCGCCGAGCCTTCCTGAACCGCGGCGGGCCGTTCTGAACCGCGCCGGGCGGATCAGTCCTGTTCGGGCCTGAGCGCTCCGACGAACAGGCCGGCTTCGGCTTCTGTCATGCCGGTCTCGCTGACCACCAGGGCGGTCGCCTGGTGCAGGTCACCCGCGGCTTTCAGCGCCCGCGTCCGCTCGGCCAGATTCGCCCCGGGGAGCCGGACGACCGGCGGCGTACCGGTGACCGGTGGGACGTAGCGCCCGAGGCGGATGTCGTCGACCAGTTCCTTGGCGTGCTTGAGCTCCGCGCCGGTCCGGTCCATCACGTACTTCACCGCGAAGACGGACTTACGCGTGGTGAGCAGAAAACGAACCTGATCGACGTCCCCGGAGGACAGTTGCGCCCGCGCAGCGGCGAGGGCGACGTTGTCGGCTTCGGTGCGGCGGCTGAACAGTCCCATGGACCAATCCTTCCAGAGCGGCCCGATCCCCGAGCGGGCCGCCACAGGTGTCCCACCTCACCCCCGGCGCGCCGCCGCGTCAGCCGGCAAGCACCTGCAGAATGTGCGGCCGGACCCGGGGTGCGAGCACCTCGCACCCCGCGGCCTCCAGCACTTTCGCCGGGCGGGAGTTACCGCCCCATGACCCGCGGCGACCGAGTCGCGGCATCAAGTACGGGCGTCACCCGACGACGACCTCGACCCGCTGGAACTCCTTGAGCTCCGTGTAGCCCGTGGTCGCCATCGCGCGCTTGAGGGCGCCGACCAAGTTCATCGTGCCGTCCGGGACCCAGGACGGGCCGAACAGGATCTGCTCCATCGTGCCGGTCACGCCGACCTCGACCCGCTCGCCGCGCGGCAGATCCGCGTGCCACGCCTCGGCGCCCCAGTGGAACCCGCCACCGGGCGCGTCGCTCGCGCGGGCCAGCGGGGAGCCGACCATCACGGCGTCGGCGCCGCACGCGATCGCCTTCGCCACGTCGCCGGACCGGCCGACCGAGCCGTCGGCGATGACGTGCACGTACCGGCCGCCGGACTCGTCCATGTAGTCGCGCCGGGCCGCGGCCACGTCGGCGACCGCGGAGGCCATCGGCACGGCGACGCCGAGCACCTTGCGCGTCGTGTGCGCCGCGCCACCACCGAAGCCGACCAGTACGCCGGCCGCGCCGGTCCGCATCAGGTGCAGCGCGGCCTGGTGGGTCGCACAGCCGCCGACGATGACCGGAACGTCGAGGTCGTAGATGAACTGCTTGAGGTTCAGCGGCTCGGCCTGGCCGGAGACGTGCTCGGCCGAGACCGTCGTACCGCGGATGACGAACAGGTCGACGCCCGCGTCCACCACGTGCTTGGCGAACTGCTTGGTCCGCTGCGGCGACAGCGCACCGGCCACCGTCACGCCGGAGTCGCGGATCTCCTGCACCCGCTGGGAGATCAGCTCGGGCTTGATCGGCGCCGAGTAGATCTCCTGCAGCCGGGTGGTCGCCTGCTCGCGGTCGAGCGTGACGATCTCCTCGAGCAGCGAGGTCGGGTCCTCGTACCGGGTCCACAACCCTTCGAGGTTCAGGACGCCGAGACCGCCGGCCTTGCCGATCGCGATCGCGGTGGCCGGCGACATCACCGAGTCCATCGGCGCGGCCAGGATCGGCAGCTCGAACCGGTACGCGTCGATCTGCCAGGCCACCGAGACCTCCTCGGGGTCCCGGGTCCGCCGCGACGGCACGATCGCGATGTCGTCGAACGCGTACGCCTGCCGGCCGCGCTTGGCCCGGCCGATCTCGATCTCGGTCATCTGGTTCCTCTTCTGGTGCAGGCGGTCAGCGGCCGGAGTAGTTCGGGGCTTCGACCGTCATCTGGATGTCGTGCGGGTGCGACTCCTGCAGGCCGGCCGAGGTGATCCGGACGAAGCGGCCCTTGTCCTGGAGTTCGGCCACGGTGCGCGAGCCGCAGTAGAACATGGACTGCCGCAGACCACCGATCAGCTGGTGCGCGACGGCCGACAGCGGGCCACGGTACGGCACCTGGCCCTCGACACCCTCGGCGATCAGCTTCTCGTCGCTGCCGACGTCGCTTTGGAAGTAGCGGTCCTTGGAGTAGGACTTGCGCAGCCCGCCGGCCGACGACATCGCGCCGAGCGAACCCATCCCGCGGTAGGCCTTGAACTGCTTGCCGTTGATGAAGACCAGGTCGCCCGGGGACTCCTCGCAGCCGGCCAGCAGGGAGCCGAGCATCACGGTGTCCGCGCCGGCGACGAGCGCCTTGGCGATGTCACCGGAGTACTGCAGGCCGCCGTCGCCGATCACCGGGACGCCGGCCGGCTTGCAGGCCAGCGACGCCTCGTAGATCGCGGTGACCTGCGGGACGCCGACGCCGGACACGACGCGCGTCGTACAGATCGAGCCCGGTCCGACGCCGACCTTGACACCGTCCGCGCCGGCCTCGACCAGCGCCTGGGCGCCCGCGCGGGTGCCGACGTTGCCGCCGACGACGTCCACGCCGCGGGTGGCCGGGTCGGCCTTGAGCTTGCGGATGATCTCCAGCTGGGCTTGGGAGTGGCCGTGCGCGGTGTCCACGACGAGCAGGTCGACGCCGGCCTCGACCAGCGTCATCGCGCGCTTGTACGCCTCGCCGTAGAAGCCGATCGCGCCGCCGACCCGCAGCCGGCCGCTCTCGTCCTTGGTGGACAGCGGGAACTGGTCGCGCTTGACGAAGTCCTTCAGCGTGATCAGGCCGGTCAGCTTGCCCTCGGCGTCGACCAGCGGCAGCTTCTCGACCTTGTGCTTGCTGAGCAGCGCCATCGCGTCGTCGGCGGAGATGCCCTGCTTGCCGGTGATCAGCGGCTGCTTGGTCATCACCTCGTGCACCGGGCGGTCGTGGCGCGTCTCGAACCGCATGTCGCGGTTGGTGACGATGCCTACCAGCACGCCGGCCTTGTCGACGACCGGCACACCGGAGATCCGGTACTGGCCGCACAGCGCGTCGGCCTCGCCGATGGTGGCGTCCGGGCCGATCGTGATCGGCTGCGCGATCATGCCGGACTCCGAGCGCTTGACCAGGTCGACCTGCTGGGCCTGGTCCTCGATCGAGAGGTTGCGGTGCAGCACGCCCAAGCCGCCCTGGCGCGCCATCGCGATCGCCATCCGGGCCTCGGTGACGGTGTCCATCGCGCTGGACAGCAGCGGGATGTTCACCTCGATGTTGCGGCTGACCCGGGATCTGGTGTCCGCCTCGGACGGGATCACGTCGGACTCGTTGGGCTGCAGCAGCACGTCGTCGAAAGTCAGACCGAGTACGGCGAACTTGTCGGGAACTCCGGAGGGTGTGATGTCCATGAGGAAGGAAGGCACCTTTGCACGGCGAGAACGGGACACCATGGTATGCCGGGCCGCGCGCGTGCCACGCATCGGTGTCCGGACCTGTGGATCGAGCGGGTTCCGGGGAGGAACCCGCGGCCCGTTCAGGTGAGCGCCACGAGCGACGCCCGAGCTTTCCCCGTACGCCGTACGCCGGGCCGCTGGGACCTGGGCCCGAGCCCGCCTCCTGGGAGACGGGCCGGGCGATCGGTCAGCGGCCGGTCGGGTGGTTCAGGACCCAGAGGATCTGGCGCAGCGTCACCGGCGACATCGAACCGTGGGCCCGCTCGAAGGCGGCGTGCTTGCCCTCGACGTACTGGCCGTTGGAGTGCTTGCCCTTGGGGTACTGCTGCTTGGCGTAGCCCAGCGCGAACTTGCCGTTGGAGTGCTTGGCCGCCGCCTCGAGCCGCTGGTTCACGTACTGCTCGAGCCGCTTCGGCTCCACCGGCGCGTCGGTCGTCGGCAGCGACGGCTTCGACTCGGCAGGCTCGGAGTCGCCAGCCGGCTTGTCCGCGGGCGTCGTGTCCGCGGGCTTGGTGTCGTCCGCCGGCTTCGAGTCGCCGGCCGGCTCCTCACCGGTCTGGTCGCCCGCGTCGCCGGTCGACGGGTCGGCCGGCTTCGTGTCGCCCGAGCCCGGCTCGGGCTCCTCGCCACCGGCACCGGTCTCGCCACCGGCGCCGCTCTCGCCGGTGTTGTCGCCCGGAACGGGCGTGGTGGTCGGATCCGGTGCCGGAGTCTCACCGCCGGTCTGGCCGTTGCCGCCGCCGTTCGGATCGGTCGGCTCAGGCGTCGGCGGCGGGTCGCTGGGCTCGGTGGTCGGCGGCGGGTCGCTCGGCGTGGCCGGCGGGACCGACGGCTCTTCCGTCGGCTCGGACGTCGGCGGGTCGCTCGGCTTGTCCGTCGGGTCGCCGGTCGGCTCCTCGACTCCGGTGGTCGGCTTGGCCTCCGGCTCGACGACCGCTTTGTCCTCGGTCGGCTCGGTCTTCGGCACCAGCGGGTCGCGCGTACCGACGATCGGCTTGTCGACGTCCGGCGGCTCGGGCCGGGCCAGCGGCGGCTTCGGCATCAAGGTGTCGAGACCCTGCAGGTCGACCGCGAGCGGGTCGGTCCAGCGCTGGTCCTCCTTGCGCTGCTCCTCCTTGCGCTGCTCCCGGATCTTGTCCTGGTAGTCCTTGGCGACCTGGACGATCTTCGACCTGTCGCCGACGGGCATGCCGTCGAGCTGTTCCTTCGGGAAGCTCGTCTCGGGCCGCAGGCCGTCGACCACCTTCTCGATCACCTTCTCGTACGGCGCCAGCGGGTCGCCGCTGACCGCGGCCGCAACCCCGGACACCGACAGCGCCGCGACGGCGGCCACGCCCACGGCCAGGCCACGGGCCGCCACCTTGCGGGTGAACGGGTCCGTCACCGGGTTCAGCGCCGCGCACCGCGCCAGGAAGCTCTCCGGATCGTCGATCGACTCCACCGGGAGCTCGCCCTCGACCTCGACCGCCAGGCGCAACTCCGCCAGCAGTTTCAGGGTCGGGTCGTGCTCGCCCGCCTCCCACGCGGACTCCCCACCGGCTGCGAGCAGGTCGAGCAGCGCGTCGTCGGCTTCGATCGCGTCTAAGTCAAAGCGCTCAGCCATGCCGCTCCTCCCCTGCTCCTCGCTCCAGCTTTGCCTCATGCCCCACAAACCCCCTGAGCGTGTTCAACGCTCGATGTTGTGCGACCCTCACCGCCCCCGGTGTCATCCCCAGTGCCCGGCCGGTCTCCTCGGCTGACATCCCCGCAACCACCCGGAGGCGCAGGATCTCCCGCAGCTTCTCCGGCAACTTCTCCAGCAGCCCCACGATGTGCTGGACCTCCGAGTGCCTGACCGCGTGCTCCTCCGGCGTCGGGGACTCGTCCGCCCCGTCCGGCAGGTCCGGCGTCGACACGTCGGCGACCGCGAACGCCCGCTGCGCGTCGGCGACCTTGCGGGCCGCGATGCCGTACACGAACGCCTCGAACGGCCGGCCCTCGTCGCGGTAGCGCCCGAGCGCCCCGAAGACCGCGACACAGACCTCCTGCGCGACGTCGTCGACCATGTCGGCGCCGCCCGGATAGGTCCACAGGCGGGAACGGACGTAACGGTGAGCGACCGCGCGCACCCTGGTCAGCAGGTCGTTGAGTGCCCCTGAGTCCCCGCCGCTGGCCAGCGCGGCCAGATCGCGGAGCTCGACCCGGTCCTGGGTGTGCGGCACGTGTACCTCGGTCACCCCTCGCCCCCTCGTGTCAGACCGGTCAGCCTGCAAGATGCTACGGCCCCGATGCGCCGCTGCCTAGTGGCAATTCGTGATCACTGAGCATTTTTCATTACAACCTGTCACTACTCCCGGGTACCGGCTTCCTTTGTCCTGACCAACGGGCCCAGCGGCAGGCGCGCGGTCCGGGAAAGGCAACTGCCCGGCGGGTCCGAGGACCTGCCGGGCAGTCGGTGGTGCTGAGGTGCTGAGGAATCAGTGACCGTGGCCGTGGCCGTGACCGGCGGCGGCGGGCTCTTCTTCCTCGGGCTTGTCGACGATCAGCGTCTCCGTGGTGAGGAGCAGGGCCGCGATCGAGCCGGCGTTGGCCAGCGCGGAACGGGTCACCTTGACCGGGTCGAGAACACCCTGGGCCAGCAGGTCGCCGTACTCACCGGTGGCGGCGTTGAAGCCGCTGCCGACCTCGAGCTCGGCCACCTTGGCGGTCACGACGTAACCCTCGTAGCCACCGTTCTCGGCGATCCACCGCAGCGGCTCGACGATCGACTTGCGGACGATCCGGACACCGGCGAGCTCGTCGCCCTCCAGGCCGAGGCCGTCCTCCAGCACCGACGCGGCGTGGACGAGAGCAGAACCGCCACCGGCGACGATGCCCTCCTCGATCGCCGCACGGGTCGCCGAGACGGCGTCCTCGATGCGGTGCTTCTTCTCCTTGAGCTCGACCTCGGTGGCCGCGCCGACCTTGATCACGCAGACGCCACCGGCCAGCTTGGCCAGCCGCTCCTGCAGCTTCTCGCGGTCCCAGTCGGAGTCGGTGCGCTCGATCTCGGCCTTGATCTGGTTGACCCGGGCCTCGATCTCGTCGGCCTTGCCGGCGCCCTCGACAACGGTGGTGTTGTCCTTGCTCACGACGATCCGCCGCGCGGTGCCGAGCACCTCGAGGCCGACCTGGTCGAGCTTGAGCCCGACCTCGGGAGCGATCACCTGCGCGCCGGTCAGCGCGGCCAGGTCCTCCAGCATCGCCTTGCGGCGGTCACCGAAGCCCGGCGCCTTGACGGCGACCGAGGTGAAGTTGCCGCGGATCTTGTTCACGACCAGCGTGGACAGGGCCTCGGCCTCGACGTCCTCGGCGATGATCAGCAGCGTCTTGCCCGACTGCACGACCTTCTCCAGCAGCGGCAGCAGGTCCGCGACGGCGGAGATCTTGCCCTGGTGGATCAGGATGTACGGGTCGTCCAGCACCGCTTCGCCGGCCTCGGCGTCGGTGATGAAGTACGGCGAGATGAAGCCCTTGTCGAACTGCATGCCCTCGGTGAACTCGAGCTCGGTACCGAAGGTGTTCGACTCCTCGACGGTGATCACACCGTCCTTGCCGACCTTGTCGAAGGCGTCCGCGATCAGGCCGCCGATCTCGGCGTCCCGGGCGGAGATCGTGGCGACGTGGGCCATGTCGCCCTTGTCGTCGACCGGGCGGGCGGTCTCGACCAGCCGGGCCGAGACGGCCTCGACGGCGGCCTCGATGCCCTTCTTCAGACCCATCGGGTTGACCCCGGCGGCGACGGCCCGCAGGCCCTCGTGCACCAGAGCCTGCGCCAGCACCGTGGCGGTCGTCGTACCGTCACCCGCGATGTCGTTGGTCTTGGTGGCAACCTCCTTGGCCAGCTGCGCACCGAGGTTCTCGAACGGGTCGTCCAGCTCGACCTCACGGGCGACGGTGACACCGTCGTTGGTGATGGTCGGGGCGCCCCACTTCTTGTCCAGCACGACGTAGCGGCCCTTGGGCCCCAGCGTCACCTTCACCGTGTTCGCGAGCTTGTCGACGCCGCGCTCCAGGGCGCGCCGCGCGTTCTCGTCGAACTCGAGGATCTTCGGCATGGAAAAACCAGTCCCTCTCTGAATTCTTGCGTTCAATGGCCCAGCCGGTCCTGGACCGACTCCGCCCCGGCGCCGGTGATCGGCACCGGGGCGGTGTCAGTCAGGAACTCTGAGCAGTCGTCACTTGCTGACGACGGCGAGGATGTCGCGGGCGCCCAGGATCAGGTAGTCCTGGCCGTCGTACTTGACCTCGGTGCCGCCGTACTTGGAGTAGATGACCTTGTCGCCGACGGCGACGTCCAGCGGGACGCGGTTACCGTTGTCGTCGATGCGGCCGGGACCGATCGCGAGGACCTCGCCCTCCTGCGGCTTCTCCTTGGCGGTGTCCGGGATCACCAGGCCGGACTTCGTGGTCTGCTCGGCTTCGAGCGGCGCAACGAGGACGCGGTCCTCGAGCGGCTTGATCGTGACCGACACTTGCTGACCTCCACGGTCGAGTTCTTGTGATTCACAGTGCGTCGAGACGGCCGTCCCGCCGCCTGCCGTCGCGGGGGTCAGGGGCCGGGGCCGCTGGCACCCTCGGGTGGAGAGTGCCAACACCGAATCTAGGCCGCGATTAGCACTCGGTCAACTCGAGTGCCAGAAAGTCCGCCCCCGGCGAACATCTCGAGCCGGGCACCGGCTCAACCTTCGTGGCGGGCCGCGTCATCTGGTAGCACACAGGTCGCCGGCCCACCGGTGGCCACTCGGGAGGGAACCCATCATGGCTGCTGTCCTCAAGTCCTGGCGCACCACCACCGTCCGCCGAGTCGCCGTCGCCGTGTCCGCCGCCGCGGTCGCCGCGGTGCCGCTGACCGCCGCCGTCACCAGCGCGTCGGCCGCCCCGCAGGCCCTGTGGCAGTGCGAGCAGGTCTACAACAAGACCGTCAACAGCGCCGGCTGGACCGTGCCGGCGCTGTCGCTGTGGGAGGAGAGCAGCACCAACTGCAACCTCAAGTACGGCGACCTGCCGTACCGCGACCCGAGCAACCCGTTCGGCAACCCGGCGTCGGCGATCAAGGCGCTGCAGACCAACCTCAACTACTGCTACGGCGCGAAGCTCACGGTCGACGGGCGGTACGGCAGCGCCACCCGCACCGCCGTCACGACGGTCCAGAAGCGGCACGGGATCACGGCGGACGGCGTCTACGGCCCGGCCACCCGGTCCGCGATGAACTGGCGGCTGTGGAACCCCCGGCTCGGCGTGTCCAGCGACCTCTGCTACAGCCCGCTGTGACCTGGTAGGCACTTTCCGCGACCAGACCCTGGGCGGAAGCGGCCTTGACGTGGGACCGTTGGGTCTGAGCGATCACCAGCACGAGGAGCTCAGATGAAACTCCGCTTCGCGTTCCCGAAACCGTCCAGGCCGTCGGGCAAGGCCCTGGTCACGATCGCCGCGCTGGTGATCAGCCCGATCGCCGTCGGAGCGGCTGCCGCCGGCGGCCACTCCGGCACGGACTCCGACCAGGCCAACGGCGCCGGAGCTCCGGCGGCCCGGACCGCACCGGAACCCGCGCCGGCCGAAGTGACCGGCGACGCCGGCGTACGGGCTGCCGCGGCGGCCGCGATGGAGCAATGCCGGAGCGCCCGGCTCGTGCCCGCGGGCAACGGGTGGGGCGTGCCGGCTCCTTCGGTCTGGGAGAGCAGCAGCACCCGCTGCAACCTCATGTACGGCGACGACCCGCAGCGCGGCAACGAGCGGTTCGGCGATCCGGACACCGCCATCCGCACACTCCAGCGCAACCTGAACTACTGCTACGGCTCGAAGCTCACAGTCGACGGCGTCTACGGCAGCAACACCCGTGCGGTCGTCAAGCAGGTGCAGCAGCGGCACAAACTCGCAGCTGACGGCATTTACGGCCCGCAGACCCGTTCGGCGATGAACTGGCGCCTCTACCACTCGGCCAAGCGGATCTGGAGCAGCGGCTGCTACAGCCCGCTGTGAGCGCTCAGCGCAGAATGAGCGCGTGACACCCGACTCGATCACCGCATTGCTCACCCCGCCGGGGTCCGCCGTGCTGACCGAAGCCTGCGCGGCCTACACCCCCGGCAGCGAGCTGCAGCTGGTCGAGAAGCTCCGCCGCCGGTACGACGCTGCGGTGGTGACCGCCGCGGTCACGCAGGCCTCGCTGCGGCACCGGGCCGTCGCCAAGTTCGGCGCGGACGACGCGGCGCGGATGTTCTTCACCCCGGACGGCCTGGAGCAGTCGACTCGCTCCGCTGTCGCCTCGCACCGCTCCACGCGGATCGCCGGCGCACTGCCCGGCACATCGGTGATCGACCTGGGCTGCGGGATCGGCGGCGACCTCATCAGCGCAGCGCGAGCCGGACTGCGCGTCACCGGCGTCGAACGCGACCCGGCGACGGCCGCCGCGGCTGCGGCCAACCTGTCAGCGCTGGACCTGCCGGGCGAGGTGCTGCTGGGCGACGCGGAGGAGCAGGACCTCACGCCGTACGAGGTGGTGTTCGCGGATCCGGCGCGACGGGCGGACGGCCGGCGGGTGTTCGACCACAACGCGTACTCCCCGCCCTGGTCGTTCATCACGTCGCTGCTGGAGGGCACAGCCTGCGTCAAGGTCGCGCCGGGCATCCCGCACGACGCCGTACCGGAGGGGGTCGAAGCGGAGTGGGTCAGCGACGCCGGTGAGGTCAAGGAGGCCGCTCTGTGGTCCGGCAAGCTGTACGGCGGTGCTGCCCGCCGCGCGACCCTGCTGCCGAGCGGAGCCACGATCGCCGATGCACCGGAGGCTGAAGTCGGTCCGGTCGGCCAGTACATCTACGAGCCGGACGGCGCGGTCGTGCGGGCCGGACTCGTCACGGCGGTCGCCGCCGAGGTCGACGGCTGGCTCCTGGACCCGCGGATCGCCTACGTCACCGGGCCGTTCCTGGTCGAGACCGCGCTGGCGTCGGCGTACGAGGTGATCGAGACGCTGCCGTACCGGGAGAAGACGCTGAAAGCGTGGGTCCGGACCAACGACATCGGCACGCTGGAGATCAAAAAGCGCGGTGTCGACGTGGACCCCGCGGTGCTGCGCAAGAAGCTGTCCCCCAAGGGCTCTCGGTCCGCCACGCTGATCGTCACCCGGATCGGCCGCGACGCCGTCGCGTACTCCTGCCGCCGGCCGGACTGACTTGCCAGTGCAGCGTATTCGAACATATACTCGAACACGAGAGCGGGCCCCCGGGATGCCTGCCGACGGGCGAGGTGCTGCGCTCGTTGCCGACGACTCCCGGGGGCCCGCCACTACTTCGCGGCCGCTGCCTGACAGCGGCCGATACTTCGCCGGGCGTCAGCGGTCCTTAGCGGGCCAGGGCGCGTCGGCCGGACGCAGCGCGTCGAAGCCGTCGCCGTTGAGCGCGGTCCACGCGGCCAGGGAGCCCATCACCAGGATCGGGTTGTGCAGGTCGCCGGCCAGCGCCGCCTTGACGACGTCCTCGAGCGGAGCCCAGACAGTTTCCATGTCGGCTTCCTCGTGCAGCCGGTCGTAGGCCTCGTCGGACGCCGACAGCTCACGCGCCAGGAAGATCCGGACCGCCTCGTTGGTCAGCCCTGGCGAGGTGAACGCGTCCACCAGGATCCGCCAGTCGGCGGCCTTGGTCGCGGCCTCCTCCCACAGTTCCCGCTCGGCGCCGATCCGGTACGCCTCACCCTGTACGTCGAGCAGCCCCGCGGGCGGTTCGAGCAGGCGGTAGCCGACCGGGTGCCGGTACTGGCGGACCAGCAGCATCCGGTGGTTCTCGTCGAGCGCCACCACGCCGACCGCGCCGGGGTGCACGACGACGTCACGGGTGAACGGCTCGCCGCCGTTCGGCGGGACCACCTGGTCCCGCCGTACCGAGATGACCCGGCCGGTCGCGTGCACGGTCTGCGACGAGGTCACCTGCCAGGACGCCGGCGCGTCGGCCAGCCCGGCCCCGAACCGCAGCTCGGCGACCTCCGGCGTCTTGCCGTCGGTCATCGGGCCTTCGCCTTGGCGGCCCCGGCCTTCACCGGCTCCTTGGCCTCGGCGGCCTTCGTCTCTGCGGTCTTCGGGGCCGGCGGGACCTCCTCGACCGGCAGCCGCGACTCACGCTGCCGGACCAGTGCAGCGCCGATCAGCCCGGAGAACAGCGGGTGCGGCTTGGTCGGCCGCGACCGCAGCTCCGGGTGCGCCTGGGTGGCCACGAAGAACGGGTGCAGCGACTTGTCCAGCTCGATGAACTCGACCAGCTCGTTGTCCGGCGACAGCCCGGAGAACACCAGCCCGGCGTTCTCCAGCTTGTCCCGGTAGGCGTTGTTGACCTCGTAGCGGTGGCGGTGCCGCTCCTGCACCGACGGTGCGCCGTACAGGGAACGGACGATCGATCCGTCGGCCAGGTTCGCCGGGTACAGGCCCAGGCGCATCGTGCCGCCGAGGTCGCCGGTGCCGGAGACGATGTGCTTCTGCTCCTCCATCGTGGCCACGACCGGCTGCTCCGCGTCGGGGTCGAACTCGCTGGAGTTCGCGTCGAGCAGGCCGGCCAGGTCGCGGGCGACCTCGATCACCATGCACTGCAGCCCCAGGCACAGCCCGAGGATCGGGATGCCGGCCTCGCGGGCGAACCGGATCGCGCCGATCTTGCCCTCGATCCCGCGGACACCGAACCCGCCCGGGATGCAGACCGCGTCCACGTCACCGAGCAGCTTGGCGGCCGCCTCCGGGGTGGCGCACTCGTCGGAGGCGATCCAGCGCAGCGTCACCTTCGCGTCGTTGTCGAACCCGCCCGCGCGCAGCGCCTCGGCCACCGACAGGTACGCGTCCGGCAGGTCGATGTACTTGCCGACCAGCGCGACCGTGACCTGGTCCTTCGGGTGGTGCACGACCCGCAGCAGCTCGTCCCAGCGGGTCCAGTCGACGTCGCGGAACGGCAGGTTCAGCCGGCGGACGACGTACGCGTCCAGGCCTTCGGAGTGCAGCACCTTCGGGATGTCGTAGATGCTCGGCGAGTCCACGGCGGCCACCACGGCCTCCACGTCGACGTCGCACATCAGCGAGATCTTGCGCTTGACCCCGTCGGGGATCGGCCGGTCGGCGCGGCAGACGATCGCGTCGGGCTGGATGCCGATCGAGCGCAGCGCGGCGACCGAGTGCTGGGTCGGCTTGGTCTTCAGCTCACCGCTGGGCGCCATGTAGGGCACCAGCGAGATGTGCAGGAAGAAGACGTTGTCGCGGCCGACGTCGTGCCGGACCTGCCGGGCCGCCTCCAGGAACGGCAGTGATTCGATGTCGCCGACCGTGCCGCCGATCTCGTGCAGCACCACGTCGACGTCCGGACCGGCCATCGCCAGCATCCGGTCCTTGATCTCGTTGGTGATGTGCGGGATCACCTGGACGGTGTCGCCCAGGTACTCGCCGCGGCGCTCCTTGGCGATCACCGAGGAGTAGATCTGCCCGGTGGTCACGTTCGCGACCTGCGACAGGTCGCGGTCGAGGAACCGCTCGTAGTGACCGATGTCCAGGTCGGTCTCGGCGCCGTCGTTGGTGACGAACACCTCGCCGTGCTGGAACGGGTTCATGGTGCCGGGATCCACGTTGAGATACGGATCCAGCTTCTGCATGGTGACCCGGATGCCCCGTGCCGTCAGCAGACTGCCGAGGCTGGACGCCGTCAGCCCCTTGCCGAGACTGGAGGCGACGCCACCGGTGACGAATACGTGCTTGGTCTGCTGGGAATTCGAAGCCCTGTCCACGGGCCTCCAGCCTACCGCTTGTCAAGCGGTTCCGGCGACGAGACCCCCGTAGATGTCCAGCAGATTCTTCGCCACGGCGTCCTCGTCCGGCCATCCGGAGGCCAGCTGCAGGCCTTCGGCGCGCTGTAGCGCGGCCGTTTCCGGCTCGGAAAGAAGTTTCCGAACGCCGTCGGCGAGCCCGCGCGTGTCGCCCGGAAAAGCCAGGATCGCGCTGTCCCCGACCAGTTCCGGTACGCCGCCGACCGCCGTCGCCACCACCGGTACGCCGGCCAGCAGCGCCTCCTGCAGCACCAGCGCCCGGGCCTCCCAGTGCGAGGTGAGCAGGAAGACGTCGGCCGCGCCGAGCAGGTCCGCCACGTCGTTGCGGTGGCCCAGCAGCCTGACCGGCAGGCTCTCGGCGTCGATCCGGGCCTGCAGGTTGTCCCGCAACGGCCCGTCGCCGACCACGGCGAACACCACGCCCGGTTCGGTCGTGGCGATCTCGGCCGCGACCGACAGCAGCGTCGGGTAGTCCTTCTGCGGCGCCAGCCGGCCCACGGTGAGCACCAGCGGCGCGTCGCCGATCCCCAGCTCCTCACGGACAGCGGCCGACGGCTTACGCACCTGCGGCATGGCCGGCGCCGCGACGGGCGCCAGCCGGGCCTGACGGGCTCCCAGGCGTCGGGCGAGCTCGACCAGGTCGGAGGACGCACCGAGCGTCAAGTCGGCGCCACGGGCCACCAGGCGCTGTCCCAGCCGCATCACAAGACCGCGAGGGCCTGGTGCGATCACCGCGTTGTGCCAGGTCACCACCAGCGGCCGCAGATGGGACCGGTCGCGCAGCGCGGCCATCCCGGCCCGGTAGCCGTGGGCGTGCACCACGTCGGCGCCACGTAGACCGGCGGCCGTCGCGACCACAGCTGCCGCGCCGAAGTCGAAGTGCTCGGCTGTCCCCGGCGGTGCGCACACCACGACCTCGTGACCGGCCGCCAGGAAGCGAGGGACCAGTGAGGCGACGTGCTGGCCGATCCCGCCCCGCGACTCCGCCAGCAGCAAGCCGATCCTCATTGCTTCTCCTCCACCACAGTTGGAACACCCCTGCGCAGCAGCGCCCGAGCATCCGGACGGTCCACCAGTACGGCGACCGCGGCGTACACGACAACGACAGCAAGCCCGGACAGTACGGCGAACAGCAGCGCGCTCTCCCAGCCTCCGCCGTCAGCCGGCAGCGAGACGGCCCAGCCGGCCGCACCGGCCAACGCCGCACCGACCACAGCCGCGACAGTCGCACGGGACAACCCCTGCAGCACACCAGCTCCGGCGACCCGCTGCAACACCACCAGCAGGACAACAGCACCAGCGAGCATGCCGACCGACATGGCCGCGGCCAGCGCCGGTACGGCGTCCCACTTCAGCGTCAGGACGAGCCCGGCGACGGCTACGAGCAGCCAGGCGCCACCGGTCACCACTGCGACCGCGCGACCCGTGTGCCGCGCGTAGAGGACCCGACCGACGTGCATCAGGACGGCGAACCCGATGATCGCCGGGGCGAACGCGACCAAACCGTTGGCCAGCGACGACGCCTGCAGCTCCTGCACGCGCCCGTCGTCGTACGCGAAGATGCGGGCGACCGGGACCGCCGTACCGACCAGGAGCGCGGCACCGGCTCCCCCGGCGAGCATGACCGCCCGGGTGGACGTCGCGGCGTACAGGTCGAAGGCCGAGTTGTCCTCGGACTCGAAAGCCGCTGCCAGGCGCGGGAAGACCGCGGTGGTGATCGGCACCGCCAGTACGGCGTACGGGAGCAGGTAGACCGCGTTGGCCCAGGTGTAGACCGCGATGCTGCCCGGTACGCCGCGGTGGTTGGCCAGGTAGGTGGTGACGAGGAACGCGACCTGCTGCGCGACCAGTACGGCGAGGCCTGCGGCAGCGAGCCTCCGCAGGACCGGACCGACTCCCGGGTCCAGCCGGAGCGTCGGGCGGATCGGCAAGCGCAGCAGGAGCATCGGCACGAGCACGGTCAGCGCCAGCGCCAGTACGCCGGCAGTGGTACCCCAGGCCAGCAGATCGGCGGCACCGCGCGACGCCTGGTCCGCCACCGGAGCTTCCACCGCGAACACCAGGTAGGTCGCGACAACGACCAGGCTGGAAATCAACGGCGCCAGCGCACCGGCCGCAAAACGCTTGTGGGACTGGAGAACGGCCGTCGCGACCACAGCGACCGCATAGCCGAACACCTGCGGGACGAAGATCACCAGCATCCTGGTGGCGGTCGCACCAGAGCCACCACACTCAGCACCCGAGTCCAGCATGGCCGAGGTGTACTGCGACGCCAGAAGCCAAGCCAGCAACGCGAAAGGCGCCAGCAGCACCAGCGACCAGGTCAGCAGCGCACCGATGATCCGGCCCTGTGCGGCTTTGTCACCGCGGGCCACCGGGCCGGCCAGAATCGGGATGACCGCACCGGCCAGCGCACCACCGACAACGACTTCGAACAACACGTTGGGCAGCTGATTGGCCGTGGCGTAGGCCTCCGCCAGACATCCGGCGCCGACCGTCTTCGAGAAGACCAGCCACCGGCCGAAGCCGACCACGCGGGCCAGCACCGTGACACCCGCGACCAGCAACGCGGCCCGGGCGATCCGCCCGCCCGCACTGTTCACCGGGGTCGTCGGCCCCACTGGTCGATCTTGTCCAGGGTCGGGTTGCCGGCGATCACCTTGGTGAAGCTGACCTTCTCGCTGGCCAGGTTGAGCGCGACAACCGCTGTCAGGGCAAGGGTCTTGAGCGGGCGCGGCAGCGACGCGGCCAGCGCCGTACCGGTGATCGCTCCCAGTCCGTTGGCGCCGCAGTCACCGAGCATCGAGCGCTCGCCCAGGTCCGACGGAGCAGCGGCGACAGCCGCACCGACCACCGCCGCGGCCGGTCCACCGGCAACAGGCGCACTCGCCGCGGTGATCGCCTTCAGCGCACGACCGGGCCGCAGATCCAGCAGGTTCGCGAGGTTCGCCGTGCCGGCGATCAAGGCGCCGTCGGCAACGATCTCGGTCAGCGCGCCGAAGCCTGTGGATTTGCGGGGCAGCAGTGCCGCCGCGGCCAGCCCGGCCGCACCCACGCCGAGAATCTTGACCGCACCGCTGGTCACCTCGCCGCGCTTCAGGGCCGACAGATGACCGCGAAACCCCTTGGTTTCCGTGGCTCCCGCGAGGTCGTCGTACGCGCCGACGGCACCCGACACCGAACCGGCCAGCAGCGCGGCGGCCTTGACGCGTCCCTTGCCGCTGCCCGCCGCGACACCGGCCAGGGCTCCCAGTACGGCGACCGGTCCCTCCAGCAGCGTGACGGTCTCGCCGCGGTGGTTCGTGCGCTCGAACGGCGCCCGCTTGTCCTTCGGCAGCTTGGCGGCGGCGCGTTCCAGCCCCGCGGTGGCCGCGGCCGCGACGACCGCTCCGACCAGCCCCATCAGTTCTCCTTCGCCTGCACCGCCGACGGCGCGACACCGTTCTTCGCGTCGACGCCGCCGTACTGACCGGCCTTGCCGCCGACCTGCTCGACCAGGGCGAAAACGATCGTGGCCTGGCCGCTGGGCATGTTCGCGACGTCGACCGAGGAGATGATCTTGGTCGCGTCGCTGTCCCCGCGCAACGCCTTCAGCAGGCCGCCGTTCTGGGCGCTCTCCGGCATGCCCGCGACGACCGACCCCGCGCTGCCCAGGTCCAGGCCCTCGGCGAAGTCCACGCTGTCGGTGTACGACGAGTTGTCCGGCGCCGGCGTCGGCGGCTTGGCGGCGACCACGACGACCAGATCGGCGCGGTCCTTCGGCGTCGGCTTGACCGAGATCAGCTTCGAGTCCGACATCCCGCTGAGGATCTTGGTCGACTCGGCGTCGATCGCCTTGTTCTGCTCACGGGCCAGCACGCCGCGGGCCAGGATCAGTCCGGCCCGCTGGTAGGTGTTGCTGTCGGCCGGGAAGGTGATGTCCGGGGTGACGAGTTCGTTCACCAGCGGCTCGATCAACTGACGCTGGCCCTGGTCGAACATCTTGCTGTCCAGCGCGACCCTGGTGGTGACCTGACCGCCGGCCCCCTCCAGCGATTCCTGGATCGCGTTGGTCATGTCGCCGTCCGAACCGGGCATCGTGACGATGGCGATCCGGCGGCCGGCCAGCTTGCCGTCGGTCAGCCCGGCGGTCACCTTCGACACGTAGTCGTCGCGGTACTTGTCCAGCGACTTGGCCTGGATCGCGTCCGCCCGCGCCTGCTCCAGGGCCTGCCGGTCCCGCTCGGCCTGGGCCTGGACGACCTCGGACGCGGTGCCCTTCAACGGTCCGGCACCGAGCACCACGCCGGCTCCGAGGGCGAAGAAGATCGCCACGATCGAGACGATGTGGTAGCGAAAGTCGATCACGTGAACAGCTCCCGGATATGGAAGTAGATTTCGTTCCAGCGCGCCCGCAGGATCGACCAGAGCACGTCGTCGGCCCCGATGGCCACCATCGCCACCCCGAGCGCGAACAGCCCGGCCGCGATCAGCGCGACGATCTGGGATGTGGAGACGCGGCTGCGGTACAGCCGGCCGACACCCTTGGCGTCCACCAGCTTGGCACCCACCCGCAACCGGGTGATGAACGTGCTGGCCATCCCGGCGCGTCCCTTGTCCAGGAACTCGATCAGCGAGTTGTGCGTGCCGACCGCGACGATCAGCGACGCGCCCTTGGAGTCGGCCAGCAGCATCGCGACGTCCTCGCTGGTGCCGGCCGCGGGGAACTCGACCAGGTCAACCCCGAGCCGCTCCAGCCGCTCCGAACCCGGCGCGCGGCCGTCCCGGTAGGCGTGCACGACCACCTCGGCGCCGCACTTCAGCGTCTCGTCCTTGACCGAGTCCATGTCGCCGACGATCAGGTCGGGCACGTACCCGTTCTCCACCAGGGCGTCCGCGCCGCCGTCGACGCCGATCAGCACCGGGCGGTACTCGCGGATGTACGGCCGCAGCGCGACCAGGTCCTCGCGGTAGTCGTAGCCCCGGACGACGATCAGCACGTGCTTGCCGTCCATCGCGGTGTGCACGTCCGGTACGCCGACGCCGTCGAGCAGCAGATCCCGCTCGCGCCGCAGGTATTCCAGCGTGTTCGCGGTGAAGGCCTCGAGCTGGGTCGACAGTCCGGCCCGGGCGTCGTCCATCAGCTGCGCGACGCTCTGGCTGTCCTGGATGACGCCTTTGGCGACCACTTCCTCGCCGCGGTACAGCACCCCGTCGTGCAGGCGGACCCGCTCGCCCTCGTGCAGCACCGAGAAGACCTCGCGGCCGATCCCGTCCACCAGCGGGATGCCGGCCTCGACCAGGATCTCCGGGCCGAGGTTGGGATAGCGGCCGCTGATCGAGTCCGCGACGTTCACCACCGCCGCGACCTGGCAGTCGACCAGCGCCTCGGCGCTGACCCGGTCCAGGTCGACGTGGTCGATGACGGCGATCTCGCCCGGCTTCAGCCGTTTGGTGAGATTCTTGGTACGGCGGTCCAGCCGAACCACTCCGGCGATCCCGGGCAGCTCAGTCGGTCGTGCTCTACGCAGGCTGGGCAGTTTCATCGCGCTCTCATCCTGCCATGTCAAGAGCCCCCTGCCCGCCTTTTGCGGCCGGGAGAGCGCATTCATCGACTGATACCCGCGCGCCGTGGGGTCAAATCATTCTTTCGGCGGAGGGCGTCAGCGCTTCTTCTTGCGCCGCTTGGTGTGACGCTCGGCGGCCAGCGCGAGCAGTTCCTCGGCGTGCGCCTGGGCCGCGTCGGAGTTCTCCAGGCCGGCCATCATCCGCGACAGCTCCTTCAGCCGGCCTTCGTCGTCCAGCGCGACCAGACCGCTGGTGGTCACCGAACCGTCGTCACTCTTCAGCACGACCGCGTGACGATCCGCGAACGCCGCCACCTGCGGCAGGTGGGTGACGACGATGACCTGCGCCTTTTCCGCCAGCCGGGCCAGCCGCTTGCCGACCTCGACCGCGGCCCGCCCGCCGATTCCGGCGTCGATCTCGTCGAACACCAGCGTCGGCACCGGATGGGTGTCGGACAGGATCACCTCGAGCGCGAGCATCACCCGTGACAGCTCACCGCCGGACGCCGCCTTCTGCAGCGGCCGGGCCGGGCTGCCAGGGTTCGCCGCGAAGCAGAACTCGATCTCGTCCGCGCCGTACGGGCCTGGCGCCGTCTCGTGCACCTCGACGGTCAGCGTCGCGTGCGGCATCGCCAGCCCGGTCAGCTCCTCCGACACCGCGACACCCAGCCGCTGCGCCGCTTCCCGGCGGGCCGCACCGATGGTGGCGCCGAGCTCGGTCAGCTGGGCCTGCAGCTCGGCCTTCTCGGCGGTCAACTGCTCGACCCGCTCGTCACTGCCGTCCAGCTCGATCAGCCGCTCGGCGGACCGCTTCGCCCACTCGATCACCTCGTCGACGGTGCCCTCGGCGTCGCCGTACTTGCGGATCAGGCCGGTCAGCAGGCTGCGGCGTTCGCTGACCACGGCCAGTCGCGCGGGGTCGGTGTCCACGTCCGCCACGTACGACGACAGCTCGCCGGCCAGGTCCGCCGCGAGATAACCGAGCTCCCCGGCGCGATCGGCCAGCTCGGCCAGCTTCGCGTCGTGCTCCCGTTCGCCGTCGAGCACCTGCTTGGCCAGCGACAGCAGGCCGAGTACGTCGCTCGGCCGGGTCGAGTCGAGGTCCTCGGACGCGAGCGCCTCGCCCGCCGTCGTCGCCGCCGTCCGCAGACCGTCGGCGTACGCGAGCCGGTCCTCCTCAGCAGCCAGCTCCACGTCCTCGCCCGGCCGCGGATCCGCCTTGGCGATCTCGTCGAGCCCGAAGCGCAGCAGATCCGCCTCGGCCAGCCGGTCGCGCTGGCGGGTGGTCAGCTCGGTCAGCTCGGCCTCGACCTCCCGGTGCCGCCGGTACGCCGTCGTGTACTCGCCGAGCGGCGCCAGCACGGGCTTGCCCGCGAAGGTGTCCAGCGTCTCGCGCTGACGGGCCGGCTGGAGCAGGCGCCACTGGTCGGCCTGTCCGTGGATCGCGACCAGGTCACCGGAGACCTCGGCCAGCACCGACACCGGCACCGACGCGCCGCCCAGGAACGCCCGGGAACGACCCTCCGACGACAACTCCCGCGCGATCAGCAGCTCGTCGTCGTCCAGCTCGCCCCCGCGGTCCTCGGCCTGCTGCACGATCGACCGCGGCACAGCACTCGCCCGGCCCTCGACCCGCGCCCGCCGAACGCCGTGCCGGACCAGGCCGCTGTCGGCCCGGCCGCCGAGCAGCATGTTCACGCCGGTCACGACCATTGTCTTGCCCGCGCCGGTCTCGCCGGTGACCGCGGTGAAACCCGGATCGAGGTCCAGCGTGGCGTCCTCGATCACGCCCAACCCGGTGATGCGGATCTCCGACAACATCTAGGTCTCCTCTTGTGCACTTCGTTTGCGGCGGTGCTCGGCCGCGCCGCGCCACCCCAGCACGGGCAGGTCGAACTTGGCCACCAGCCGGTCGGTGAACGACGCCTCGTGCGCCCGGGCCAGCCGGACCGGGGTCTTGCCGCGCCGGACCTGGATCCGGGCGCCCGGCGGCACCTCGACCATCCGGCGCCCGTCGCACCACAGCACGCCGCGGCCGTGCCAGGCGGCGATCAGCTCGACCGTCAGCTGGGAGTTCGGCGCGACCACGATCGGCCGGGAGAACAACGCGTGCGCGCTCAGCGGGACCAGCAGGATCGCCTCGACGTCCGGCCAGACGATCGGTCCACCGGCGGAGAACGCGTACGCCGTACTGCCGGTCGGGGTGGCCAGGACGACACCGTCGCAGCCCCAGCGCGACAGCGGCCGGCCGTCGACCTCGACCAGCACCTCGAGCATCTTCTCCCGGGCCGCCTTCTCCACCGACGCCTCGTTCAGCGCCCAGGTGTCGAAGATCAGGTCGTCGCCGACGAACACGTCGACCGCGAGCGTCATCCGCTCCTCGACGGTGTAGCTGCGGTCGACCACGACCTCGACGATCCGCTCCAGGTCCTCCACCTCGGCCTCGGCCAGGAAGCCGACGTGGCCCAGGTTGACGCCGAGCACCGGCGTACCGTGCGGGCGGGCCAGCTCGGCGCCGCGCAGGATCGAGCCGTCGCCGCCGAGCACGATGATCAGCTCGACGTCCTGGGCCGCCTGGTCCGCGTCGTCGGCGATCTCGGCCGGGTGCAGGTCGAGCTCCGAGGCCTCCGCGCCGACCAGGCGGACGACGATGCCCGCGGCGGTCAGCAGCCGGTGCGTCTGGCGGGCGACCTCGACCGCCAGGTCCCGGCCGGTGTGCGTCACCAGCAGGACGCGCCGTGGCTCGGTGCCGACCGGCTCAACCACGCGGACCTGCCTTCTGCTCGCTCACAGCGTCACTCACCGGGGACTCATCGGGGACCGTTCTCGACGGCGTTCTGGAGCATCGTCTCATCGAGAGGTGGTGCCGAACGCCGTATCCACAGGAAGTACTCGACATTTCCGGACGGACCGGGCAACGGGCTGGCCGCGACACCCTGCACACCCCAGCCCAGCTCGGCCGCCTTCGCCGCCACGCCGCGCACCGCGTCGGCCCGCAACTCGGGGTCGCGCACGACGCCGCCCTTGCCGAGCCGTTCCTTGCCGACCTCGAACTGCGGCTTCACCATCAGCACCAGGTCGCCGTCGGGTTTCACCACCGCGAGCAGCGCCGGCATCACCAGCGTGAGCGAGATGAAGCTGAGGTCGCTGACCACCAGATCGACCGGCTCACCGCCGATCGCCTCCAGCGTCAGCGTGCGGACGTTCGTCCGGTCCATCACCGTGACGCGCTCGTCGGTCTGCAACGCCCACACCAGCTGGCCGTAGCCGACGTCGACCGCGATCACACTGGCGGCGTCGTTGCGCAGCAGCACATCGGTGAATCCGCCGGTGGACGCTCCGGCGTCAAGACACCGCCGCCCCTTCACCTGTACGCCGCTGAACGCCTCCAGCGCGCCGATCAGCTTGTGCGCGCCGCGACTCGCGTAGCCCGGGTCGTCGACCTCGGAGGTGTCGACGAGGATCGCCGCGTCGGCGCCCACGCCGGTGGCGGGTTTCGTCGCCACCGTCCCCGCGACCTTCACGCGCCCCGCAGCCACCAGCTCGCTGGCGTGCTCGCGCGATCGGGCCAGCCCACGCCGTACCAGCTCCGCATCCAGCCGAGACCGCTTGACGCCTCCCTTGGCCACGCGACCCTTTCCAGTCAGCCCCGGTCGCCCGGTTCGGCGTCCGCCTCCACCAGCGCCGACTGCAACCGCTCGTGCAGCTCGGCGTAAACCTCCGCATGCTCACTCACCGGCAGGTCCCGCAACCCGTCGAGCCGCGTCATCGTCTCCTCCACCAGAGGATGGACGTCGTCCTCGGAGAACTCGCGGCTCCGACCGGCCGATTCAGCCCCGCTCGACTCGCGACCTGCGGAATCCTCCGCTGCCGAGTAGCTGCTCGCAGGCGCCGCCGCGTTGCCGCGTGCCTCGTCGTAGGCGCTCTGGCCGAGTGTGTCGCGCCCGTCTGCAGCCGAGACCGGCGTGGGCTGGGCGCCGGAACCCGGCTGGCCGGACGGCGCAGCCGGACGGGGTGGGAATCCTGGCGACGGCGGAGTCGGGCGAGACGCGAAGCCCTGGGTCGGCGGCGCCGGCCGGGGTGGGAATCCCGCCGGCGGCCCAGGCCGCGGCGGCGTACCGGCCGGAGCCGCGGGCTTCGGCGCGAAGCCGCCCGGGGCACCGGGCTTCGGCGCGAATCCGCCCGGCGCAGCCGGCTTCGGCGCGAACCCGTCCGGAACACCCGGCTTCGGCGTGTCCGCCGCCGGTGCGGCCGGGCTGGGAGCAGGGGTTTCCGGTGCGGACGCGGCGGCCTTGGCGGCTTCCTCGGCCTCCAGTTCGGCCATCAGCTCGGCTTCGGCGCGCTGCTCGGCCTCCAGCTCCGCCGCGGCACGGCGTTCGGCCTCCTCGGCTTCCAGCTCCGCCTGGAACTCCGCCTCGGCTCTCAGCTCGGCCTCCAGCTCCGCCGCGGCGCGTCGCTCAGCCTCCTCGGCCTCGAGCTCCGCCTGGAACTCCGCCTCAGCGCGCCGCTCGGCCTCCGCGACAGCCGCGTCGTCAACCGACGCCGCGAAGGTCTGCTCGGTGTCCTCCGGCTCCGGCTCGGTGTCGTAGTCCGGGGCCGGGCGCTCGCCCGGCTCGGGGTCGAAGCCGGGCTCGACGTCCGGGTCGATGGCGGGCGCCTGCTCGCCAGGGTGGTCGGTCACGTCACGCCTTCTTCGCCGGCGCCTTCTTGGCCGCCTTCTTCACCGCGGGCTTCTTCGCCACCGGCGCCGCGGACTTCTTCACCGCGGGCTTCGCCAGCGGCTCGGACTTCTCCGCCGCGGCCGCCGCCGTACCGGCTGCCGTCGCCGCGACCGATCCGGCCGCCTCGGCAGCCGCCCGCGTCACGGCCAGCTCCCGCTCGAGCCGGTCCACCCGCCGCTCCAGTACGCCGACCTCCTCGCTGCGCACGAACCCGAGCCGCGACACCGCGCCCTCGACCTCGTTGGCCACGATCGCCTGCAGCAACTGCCGGTTGCTCTTGCTGGTGGCAACGATCTCGTCGGCCAGGTCGGTGACCTTGGTCGTCAGCGCGTCGGCCCCCGTCTGCTGCAGCAGCGCCTTCGCCGCCTGCTGGGCCCGCTGCCGGGTCACCTCGGTCAGGCCGTTCGCCAGCTGTACGTAGCCGCGCAGTGCGTCCATCACCATGACTGCCTCCTCGCGTCGTCCCAGCAACGGTATCGCGCCGGCCGTCCGACACCACCCCGGACGCCCCCCGGCCAGCGAACCGAACTGCTCACCACCCGCCGATTCGTGCTCGCGGACATCGCCGCCGTGCACTCCGCGTACTACGACGGCTGGTGGGGCGTGAACTGCGACTGCCTCAACCAGCTGGAGCTAGAACTCCACGGCCGCGAGCACCCCGTACCCGTGCGAGCCGTCGTCGCCACCACGCGCAGCCGACGCATCGCCCGGATCGCGCACCAGCTCAGACAGCACCTCTGACAGCGAGGCCGAATCGACCTACTTGTCGAGTCCCACCCGGTGCAGCGCGGCGTCGATCGCGATCGAGCCGAGCGCGGGACCCGGCTTCGGCAGCGGACGGCGACCGCGGGTGGCCGACTTCGCGGTCGGCTTGGTGGTCTTCGCGGGCTGGTCGGTGGCGGCCCACACGGCGGACAGGATCGCGCGCAGTCCGTCGTACGGCTCGCCCTCGCCCTTCACCGTGACCGAGCCGTTCACGACCTCGGCCGTCCAGCCCCCGCAGGTGTGCTTGCCACCTTCCACCTGGACGCCGGGCTGCGGCAGCGCGAGCGCACTCAGATCCGGCGCGATGTACGTCGGCCGCTGGTCCTTGGGCGCCCGGGCCAGGTCGTGGGCGTCGTGCACACCGGTGGCGACCCACAGGCTGGCGATGCCGACCGCGTGCGCGCCGGCGATGTCCGAGTCGAGCCGGTCGCCGATCATCAGCGGCCGTTTCGCCTGCAGGCGTTCGATGCTGGTCTCCAGCAGCGGCGGCTCGGGCTTGCCGGCCACCACCGGGTCGACCTCGACCGCGGCCCGGATCGCCTGCACCAGCGTCCCGTTGCCCGGCGCCATGCCGCCCGCGGTGGGAATGGTCAGGTCGAGGTTCGTCGCGTACCACTTGGCGCCCTCGTTGATCGCGTGCGCACCGTCGGCGAGCATCACCCAGCTGACGTCCGGGTGGAAACCCTGCGCCACCGCGACCGGGTGCGCGTCGCTCGACCGCACCGGGCGCATCCCGTACTCCTCCAGCGCCGAGGTCAGCCCCTCGCCGCCGACCACCAGCACCGGCGACTCGGCCGGGAACTCCGCCGCGATCAGCTTCGCCGCGGCCTGCGCCGAGGTGACCACGTCGTCGGCGGTCACGTCCAGCCCGAACGACGCGAGGTGCTCGGCGACCACCGAGGCGGGCCGGCTCGCGTTGTTGGTGATGTACCCGATCCGCAGGCCTTCCTCGGCGGCCTTGCGCAGGTTCTCCGGCGCGTCCGGGACCGGGTCGGGTCCGACGTAGACGACGCCGTCGAGATCGAGCAGCGCCACGTCGTACCGGGCGGCGAGCGGTTCGTCACAGGCCGACAGTGGTGCGGGCGCTTCGCGTTTCGCCGTCATCGGTCCCCCCGTACGATGCCGCCCATGTCGGATGCCACCCTGCGCCTGGAGCCGTTGCGTGCCTGGCGGTTCGTCGCGGGCAAGGTGAGCGGGCTCGGCGCGGTCACGTCACCGCCGTACGACGTGCTGGAACCGGCGCTGGTCCGGCGGCTGACTGATTCTGATCTGCACAACATGGTGAGGCTCATCCTTCCACGCGACCCCGAACTCGGTTCCAGCCGGTACGACGGCGCCGCCCGGCGATTGGTTGACTGGCAGCGCGCCGGCGTCGTGGTCCAGGACCGCAGGCCCGCTCTCTACGTCTACGAGCAGCAGTTCCAGGGGGCAGTGCTGTGCGGTCTGGTCGGGGCGCTGTCGTTGGACCCCGAGCGCCGCGTAGTGCTCCCTCACGAGAACGTCATGCCCCAGTGGGTCGATGACCGGTTCGAGCTGATGACCGCCACCGACGCGGACCTGGAACCGATCCTGCTCGCGTACGGCGGTGGTGGCGCGGCCAGCGACGCCGTCGACGCGGCCCGCTCGGGTGAACCGTGGCTGGTCGCCGACACCGAGAACGGCGCGCACCACCGGATCTGGCGGATCGAGGACCCCGACGAGCTCGCGGTGATCGCCGCCGAGCTCGCCCAGCACGAGGCACTGATCGCCGACGGCCACCACCGGTACGCGGCGTACCTGGAGAGGGCGCGGCGCGAGCCGCACCGCCCAGGGACGTCGGCGGGGCTCGCCATGCTGGTCGACAACGAGCGGCATCCGCTCACCCTGGACCCGATCCACCGGCTGGTGCCTGGGCTGTCGCTGGAGACAGTGCAGCGCCGTACGCCGGGGAGCTGGCAGGTGCTGCCTGGGCGCGTCGACGACGTACCGGACCGGGTGGCTGTCTCCGACGGGTCGTCCTGGGTCACTCTGCGGTCCACTGCGTACCGGGTGGAGCCGACGGTGGCGCTGCTGCACGAGGAGCTCCTGCCGGCGTGGGGCGTGCCGGTGGACGACGTGACGTTCCACCACGCGCTGGCGGACGCACTGGCGCTGGCCGGGCCGTCACGGGCCGCTGTGGAGCTTGTGGCGCCCCGGCTGGACCAGGTGCTGCAGTCTGCTGTCCGGGGCATCGTGCTGCCGCAGAAGGCGACGTCGTTCGGGCCGAAGCCGCGGGTTGGGTTGTTGTTCCGCACGCTCGACTGATCCAGAACGCAGAAAAGCCCGGGACATGGTGTCCCGGGCTTTTCGTTCGATCAGTTCTTGCCGGTGTCCTCGGCGTCGACGTCGACCTGCCCGTCGAGTGCGTCGTCGACCACGATCTCGTCCGTGCTGCCGGCCACCGAGTCGTCCTCGGCGTCGTCGGCGGTGTCAGCGTCCGCGCCGTCGTCGTCGAGGTCGATGTTCTCGTCCAGGTCGTCCTGGTCGAGCTCGTCGTCCTCGTCGGTGACCTCGACGATCACGTCGTCGTCCTCGTCGTCGAGGTCGGTGAAGCGCAGACCTTCCAGCTCCGCCGCGCGCTCAGCCGCACCGGTGGAACCATCGGCGTCCGCACCGGCAGCACGGTGGAACCAGATCAACGCGTCCTCGGTCCGGCCCGCCTCGGCCAGCGCGTCGGCGTACGCGTACCGCAGGCGCGGCAGCCACTCGGCGCGCGTCCGCTTGGTCAGCTCCGGCACCTCGAGAGTCTGGATCGCCGCCGCGGTCTGGCCCATGTCCCGCCGGGCGCCGGCCGCGACGATCAGCATCTCGATCTGCGAGGCCTCCTCGAGCTGCAGCACGATCTTCTCCCGCGACAGCGCGAGCGCCTTCTCCGGCCGGCCGAGCGCACGCTCGCAGTCGGCCATCATCGGCAGCACCTCGTTGTTACCGGTCATCCGCCGAACCGCACGGAACTCGGTCAGCGCCTCGTCGTAGTGCTCAGCCAGGTACGCCGTGATGGCGACCGCCTCGCGGACACCACCCAGTCGCGCGGCCAGCCGGCGCGCGGTCCGGGCGTGCTGGTAGGCCAGCTCGGGGTTGTCGTCGAGGAACTGTCCGGACGCGACCAGGTGCTGAGCGACCAGGTCGGCCAGACTGCGCGGCAACGACCGCAGCTCCGCCTTGACCCCCCGGTCGAGCTCCGCACCGGTGATCCCGGCCGGAATCGGCGGATCGTCGCGCCGCGGACCGGCCTTCTCCTCGTCCCGCCGGTCGTCCCGCCGATTGTCACGGCCGCGGACGTCCCGCCGTCCCGCAACCCGCTCGTCCCGCCGAGGCCCACCGGTTCCCCGCTTGTCCCGACCGCCACGTTCTTCGCGCCGGGCGCCGCCGGTCCGTTCGGCCCCACGGGCGCCACCACGGTCATCGCGGTTGAACCCACCAGACCGCTCGCCACCACGCGAAGCACCGCGCTCGTCCCGCTGGAACCCACCGGACCGCTCAGCCCCACGGGAACCACCGCGATCGTCGCGGTTGAACCCACCAGACCGCTCGCCACCACGGGAACCGCCACGGTCGTCACGCGAGTAACCGCCGGACCGCTCACCACCACGCGCACCGCGGTCGTCCCGGTCGTCACGGCGGAAACCGCCGGCCGGCCGCTCAGCGCGTCCACCGGACCGATCGTCCCGCCGGAAGCCACCATCACGGGCGCCGCCCCGGTCGTCGCGCGAAGCTCCGCGGTCGTCCCGGAATCCTCCGCGATCGTCACGGCCACCGCCTGCGCGAGACCCACCGCGGTCGTCTCTCGAGCCTCCACGGTCGTCGCGCTGACCTCCACGCGGACCTGAGGGACGCTCGTCGCGCCGGAAACCGTCCTGGTCACGCCGGCCGCGGTACCCACCACGGTCGTCACCCCGGGAGTCCCCGGACAGCTGACCCTTGAACGGGTCCCGCTCGCCCTTGTCGTCCCCACGGGAACCAGCGAATCCCCGACGGTTGTCACCGTCACGGGGAGCACCGGTCCGCGGTCCGCCCGTTCGAGGAGCGCCACCCGAACGGGGAGCTCCACCGGAACGGGGAGCTCCACCAGAGCGCGGCGCACCGCCACTGCGCGGGCCTCCGGTCCGAGGACCGTCTCCACGGCTGGAAGCGCCTCGGTAGCCCGAGCCACCAGAGGAACCAGAACTGCTTGATCCACCCGAGCTGCCGGCGCCCGGTCGACCACGGTCAGTGGAGTCGGAACGCCCACCGCCTGCTCGACCGGGACGCCCGGCACCGCCGGACGAACCACGGCGATCACCCGAGCCGGAACGGGGGTTGCGAGGTGGCGTAGCCACGGTGACTCCTAACGGTCGTACGAGGTTGTAGCGCTCAGACAAAAGTACAGGGTGCCGGACGTGCTCTCGGACCCCCGACAAATGTTAAGGGCCACCCGGATGGGGTGGCCCTTAACAGTGTGAATGTCCGGCGACGTCCTACTCTCCCACGACCTCCCGGTCGCAGTACCATCGGCGCTGTCGGGCTTAACTTCCAGGTTCGGAATGGAGACTGGGTGTTTCCCCGACGCTATGGTCACCGTAACTCTATAGAAATATCAACCAACACACACAAACCACAAACGGGCTGGGGTTGACCGTATTCCGGGAACCGTACAGTGAACGCGAACATCGTTACGCAGCAATAAATGTCCCAATACATGACCACAATGTGGTGTTGAGACAAGCCCTCGGCCTATTAGTACCAGTCAGCTCCACACCTTACGGCGCTTCCACTTCTGGCCTATCAACCCAGTGGTCTACTGGGGGCCTTACCCGATTAACTCGGTGGGAGACCTCATCTTGAAGCGTGCTTCCCGCTTAGATGCTTTCAGCGGTTATCACTCCCGAACGTAGCCAACCAGCCGTGCTCCTGGCGGAACAACTGGCACACCAGAGGTTCGTCCACCCCGGTCCTCTCGTACTAGGGGCAGCCCTTCTCAAGTCTCCTGCGCGCGCAGCGGATAGGGACCGAACTGTCTCACGACGTTCTAAACCCAGCTCGCGTGCCGCTTTAATGGGCGAACAGCCCAACCCTTGGGACCTACTCCAGCCCCAGGATGCGACGAGCCGACATCGAGGTGCCAAACCATCCCGTCGATATGGACTCTTGGGGAAGATCAGCCTGTTATCCCCGGGGTACCTTTTATCCGTTGAGCGACGGTGCTCCCACATGCCACCGCCGGATCACTAGTTCCGACTTTCGTCCCTGCTCGACATGTCTGTCTCACAGTCAAGCTCCCTTGTGCACTTACACTCGACACCTGATTGCCAACCAGGCTGAGGGAACCTTTGAGCGCCTCCGTTACCTTTTAGGAGGCGACCGCCCCAGTCAAACTACCCACCAGGCACTGTCCCTGATCCAGATAATGGACCGAAGTTAGACAGCCAGAACAACCAGAGTGGTATTTCAACGATGACTCCACCCGAACTGGCGTCCGGATTTCACAGTCTCCCACCTATCCTACACAAGTTGTACCGACCACCAATACCAAGTTGTAGTAAAGGTCCCGGGGTCTTTCCGTCCTGCTGCGCGTAACGAGCATCTTTACTCGTAATGCAATTTCGCCGAGTCCATGGTTGAGACAGCGCCCAAGTCGTTACGCCATTCGTGCAGGTCGGAACTTACCCGACAAGGAATTTCGCTACCTTAGGATGGTTATAGTTACCACCGCCGTTTACTGGCGCTTAAGTTCAAAGCTTCGCCGGCCTAAACCAGCTAACCTGTCCCCTTAACGTTCCAGCACCGGGCAGGCGTCAGTCCGTATACATCGAATTACTTCTTCGCACGGACCTGTGTTTTTAGTAAACAGTCGCTTGGGCCTGGTCTCTGCGGCCATCAACGCTTCCACCAGCAAGTGGTGTAACGCATCCGGCCCCCCTTCTCCCGAAGTTACGGGGGCATTTTGCCGAGTTCCTTAACCATGGTTCACTCGATCGCCTTGGTATTCTCTACCTGATCACCTGTGTCGGTTTGGGGTACGGGCGGCTCTAACACTCACTACGAAGTTTTTCTTGGCAGCATGGGATCATCCACTTCCCCTAAACGGGTCCGCCTCGGTTCTCAGGCTCCATGAGACACGGATTTGCCTATGCCTCGCCCTACCACCTTGCCCGCGGATCAGCTTGCGCCTACCATCGCCGCGGCTGGACTGCCCTCCTGCGTCACTCCTTAGTGCACCTAATACCACCTAGGGTCAACAGATCCACTACTTGGCCCGAAAGCCGCCTAGCTTCTCGGTCTTAGCATCAGTGACCTCGGTCGGGTCGTGTTAATGCCGGTACGGGAATATCAACCCGTTGTCCATCGACTACGCCTGTCGGCCTCGCCTTAGGTCCCGACTTACCCAGGGCAGATTAGCTTGACCCTGGAACCCTTGATCATTCGGCGGACGGGTTTCTCACCCGTCATTCGCTACTCATGCCTGCATTCTCACTCGTGCAGCATCCACAACTAGATCACTCTGCTGCTTCACACGCTGCACGACGCTCCCCTACCCATCCACACACCTGGACACCAATCAAGTCGGTGCCGAGTACTAATGTGAATGCCACAGCTTCGGCGGATTGCTTGAGCCCCGCTACATTGTCGGCGCGGAATCACTTGACCAGTGAGCTATTACGCACTCTTTCAAGGGTGGCTGCTTCTAAGCCAACCTCCTGGTTGTCTGGGCAACTCCACATCCTTTTCCACTTAGCAATCGCTTAGGGGCCTTAGCTGGTGATCTGGGCTGTTTCCCTCTCGACTACGGAGCTTATCCCCCGCAGTCTCACTGCCGCGCTCTCACTTACCGGCATTCGGAGTTTGGCTGATTTCGGTAAGCCGGTAAGCCCCCTAGACCATCCAGTGCTCTACCTCCGGTAAGAAACACGCGACGCTGCACCTATATGCATTTCGGGGAGAACCAGCTATCACGGAGTTTGATTGGCCTTTCACCCCTATCCACAGGTCATCCCCCAGGTTTTCAACCCTGGTGGGTTCGGTCCTCCACGCGGTCTTACCCGCGCTTCAACCTGCCCATGGATAGATCACTCCGCTTCGGGTCTAGAGCATGCGACTAAAACGCCCTATTCAGACTCGCTTTCGCTACGGCTACCCCACACGGGTTAACCTCGCCACATACCACTAACTCGCAGGCTCATTCTTCAAAAGGCACGCCGTCACACCCACACAAGGTGAGCGCTCCGACGGATTGTAGGCAACCGGTTTCAGGTACTATTTCACTCCCCTCCCGGGGTACTTTTCATCTTTCCCTCACGGTACTAGTCCGCTATCGGTCACCAAGAAGTATTTAGGCTTAGCGGGTGGTCCCGCCAGATTCACACGAGATTTCAAGAGTCCCGTGCTACTCGGGAAAACACTCGGAAGTCACTGTCTTACACCTACGGGGCCATTACCCACTACGGCCCGGCATTCCAACCGGTTCGGCTTCAACAATGATTTATAACTCCCTGACACCACGGCATTAGTGTCTGAATGCTCCCACAACCCCACATACGCAACGCACGCCGGCTATCACACGCACATGGTTTAGCCTCATCCGCTTTCGCTCGCCACTACTCACGGAATCACTATTGTTTTCTCTTCCTGCGGGTACTGAGATGTTTCACTTCCCCGCGTTCCCTCCAGAACCCTATGTGTTCAGGAACTGGTAACTGGCTTTAGAATGCCAGCTGGGTTTCCCCATTCGGACACCCCCGGATCACAGCTTGGTTGCCAACTCCCCGGGGCTTATCGCAGGCTCCTACGTCCTTCATCGGCTCTTGGTGCCTAGACATCCACCGATTGCCCTTAGTAGCTTGTCACACATACAAAGGAACAATAAAATCGCTTACAAAAGATGCTCGCGTCCACTATACAGTTCTCAAAATACGGGCAGGAAAACCA
>NZ_MTQN01000009.1 GCF_001984195.1 Kribbella sp. ALI-6-A | reverse complement strand
ACTGGTACTAATAGGCCGAGGGCTTGTCTCAACACCACATTGTGGTCGTACGAAGAGACGATATTGCTGCGTAACGATGTTCGCGTTCACTGTACGGTTCCCGGAATACGGTCAACCCCAGCCCGTTTGTGGTTTGTGTGTGTTGGTTGATATTTCTATAGAGTTACGGTGACCATAGCGTCGGGGAAACACCCAGTCTCCATTCCGAACCTGGAAGTTAAGCCCGACAGCGCCGATGGTACTGCGACCGGGAGGTCGTGGGAGAGTAGGACGTCGCCGGACATTCACACTGTTAAGGGCCACCCCATCCGGGGTGGCCCTTAACATTTCCCCCGCCGTTCCCGCGTCTACGCCGCGCAGGCGGCGGGCGGCTGGCGGCTGGCGGTAGGTGGGGGCGCTAGGCGCTTGGAGCGCTGCAGCAGGTGCCCGGAGCGCTGGGCGGGCGGCGTGCGGTGGTGATGGAGGCCCCGGGCTCGGCGACGTGTGCCTGGGGCGTTGCGGCAGCGTCCTGACTTTGGTGATAGGCGCCCCCCGCGGGCGGTTGTCGCCTGGGGCTCGGGGGCGAGTTGCCCGGCGCGCTGCCCGGCGTACGCGTATGCGCGTCTGTCTGAAACGAGGACCCTTTGAAGCGGTCGGCCTGGTGGCCGGCCGCTTTTGTGCGTTCAGAGGTCTTCGGGACTGATTCCCACGAGGGCAGCCGCAGCGCAGATGTGCACTGGCGCCAGGTCGGTCGGAGCGACCGGGGCCTGAAGGAGGGTGCCGCGTTCGAACGGGGTGAGGTCGATGTCGATGCCGTGGGCGCCGGCGACCATGCCGCGGACATAGGTGAGCCAGCCCATGGTGGGAATTCCGCGCCGGAACAATCCGGCGGCGGTTGCGAGCTCGGTGTCGGCGATGCTCGCCCACTCGGGTTCCCAGACGGTGACGACTGCCCGGAGGACCTGGGCGAAGCGTTCTGACTGGGAGAGGGCGTCTTCGTCGCTCCAGTGCAGGGTCAGCTGGTCTGACGCGGTGGTCAGGGTGCTGCCCATGGAGAGGTCGAAGAGCCATGGGAGTTCCCCAGTGCTCTGGAGGTGGAGTCTGGTGGTGCTGGAGCCGTTGGAGAGGACCTTGGTGGTGGCCTCGACCATTTCCTCCAGCGGCGTCGTACCGTCGGCCTCGAGGACGTGGTAGCCCCAACGTTCGTCCTGGGTCCAGGCGTGGACGTCAGGGAAGGCTACGGCGACGGCGGTGAGGGTGCGGCCGACACGGAGTGCGCGGTGCTCGACGGACTCGTCGCGGTGCGGCCACTGGGCGCGCAGAAGCCAGGATGCCATCTCACGCCCTCCGATCGGTTACCGGCTGGAGTTGCCCCACGGACGGTACGCCGCGCGTGGAGGGATTGGCCAGATGTGAGCGGTGGAGGCGGGTGAGATCCCCGGTCTGCAGACGCATCACGACTCCAGTGTGGCGGATCGGGTTTTCGGGTCTGACCACCGGGGTGGTGATTTCGGAGGATCCCGCTCTTAAACCGCTTTTCGGTGAGCGGAGATGCCGCTTGGGACAGCCGAGCCGCCTAGGGCGCGTCGAGCGTCGGGGTCGGCAGGTCCAGCGTCGGCGCCGGCCCCCGGTACGAGTCGAGCCAGTCGCGGAGAAGTTCCACCCGAGCGGCGTACTCCTCGTTGCCCTTCACGACCGGCGCCTGGTTGTACGGCATCGTGTCGGAGCTGCGGCGGAGTTTGACGTACAGGCGGGAGGACGCCAGAGCGTACCGTTCCATGTCGTCCTGCAGCGCGCCGATGACAGTGATGTTCCGGTCCCGCCCGATCTGCTCGAACAGGGCCACGGCCTCTCGGCGGTGCTGGGAACCGAGGTTGCGGCCCAGTTCGTCGAGGATCAGGAGCAGCGGACGGTCGCTACCGCCGGCCAGGGCGGCGGCGCAGACCAGCTTGACGGCCTTTTCGTCCATCTGGGCGGTGTTGCCCTTGACGTTGAACGCCGAGAACGGGCCGCCCTCGGAGCGGCGCCACTTCGGGGTGACGGTCCAGCGCCAGGGCTTGTCGGGCTCCGACGGCGGGTCGGGTTCGGGGAACTCGAGCTTCGCGCCGTAGCCGCCGTACTGCTGGTCGAGGCGGTCGAACTCGGTGGAGACGAGGCGCAGCCGGGACTTGATGCCGTCGGCGAGGGACGCGCGGTGTGCGCGGGCGGTGCTCTCGGCCTCGGCGAGGCCTTCGCGGGCGCGTTCCAGGGCGGCGTTGCGCTCGGCGCGTTGCGACGCGATCTGCTGTTGCTGCAGGCTGTCGAAGGTCTCGTGCTGCGCGAGATGGCTGGCCAGCGTCCGCTGCAGCGCGGGGACCAGGCCGACGCGGGTGCCGAGGGTGCCGTTGGACCAGCCGTCGGGGCCGTTGAGGATCTCCCACAGCTCGGTCGGGATCTCCTCGCGGGACCGCGCGTTCGGGAAGCAGCGGCGGATGACGTCGTCGAGCTGGGTCGAGGCCTGGTGGTTCCAGTCGGCTGTGGTCCGGCGCTGGGTTTCGCTCGGCAGGTTGAGCAGGAACTCGGCCGCCTCTTCGGCGGTGCCGCCCCAGGCTGCCGTACGGGCGACGAGGTCGAGGTTGGTCTGCTCCTCGAGCAGGACCAGGCGGCGGCCGGCGAGCTCGTCGAGCAGGCGGTCGTGCTCGCGGCGGGTGGCCTCAAGGTTCTTCAGGCGCTCGTCGCGAACCAGTTGCTGGCCCGCGGCCGCTTCCGCGGACTCCTTCGCGGCCTGGAGCTGGGGAGCCAGCGAGTCGCGGTCGGACTCGTGGCGGTCGTTCTCCTCGCGCAGGGCGAGAATCTGCTCCTGCAGGTCGGAGGCGGTGCCGAGCGCACGCGCGGCCGCCGTACGGCGCTCGGCCTGCTGCACGCGGGAACGGGCCTGCTCCAGCGCGGCCGAGGCCTCGGCACGCGCTTCCACGGCAGCGTCGAGGCGCCGCCGGGCAGCCTCGATCCGCGCGGTGCGACCGGTGATCGGCTCGTCGAACTGGCCGACGGAGATGACGCCGGCCGGCTCGTCGATCAGCTCCTTGGTGCCGCGCGACGCCAGGGTGGCGAAGAACGTGTCGAGCGCGAACCGCGAGTCGGCCGAGGTCGGGCCGTTCTTGGGTCGCTTGCCGGACCCGTCGCCCGGCCGGTTCGCGAGGACCAGGAGAAAGCCCGCGTACCCGGCCTCCGCCAGAGCCGAAGCGGCCAGCGAGGCGTCGTCGGCGTCGACAACCACGGCCTCGCTGTACGGCGCGAGGCGCGGCTCCCACTCGGTGCGGTCGCCGGCGGGCAGCTCGGTGATGTCGGTCAGTGCACCGCAGGCGATACCCGCGTTCTCCAGGACCTGCTGCTGCGGCGCGGACACGGTCTGCCCGCTCTCCGCCTCCCGCAGCTCGGCCGTCGCCTGGTCGACCGCCATCCGCGCCGCGTGGTCGCGACCGATGTGCTCCTCCAGTACGGCGCGCGCCTCGTCCTGCTCGGCCAGTGCGACGTCCAGCTCACGCCCATCGGCCGAACGCCCGGCGTCGACCAGTCGGCGGTGCTCCTGGCCGAGCCGTTCCAGCTGCTCGCGGACCGAACGCTGGGCCAGATCCAGCTCGCGGTCCCGCGCGTCGAGCTTGTCGCGCTCCTGGCGCGTCAGCTGAACGTCGCGCAGCAGGTTCTCCTCGCTGCCGAACGCGTCGATCTCCGCGTCGATCGCCTCGCGCCGCGCCTCCTGCTCCGCGATCCGCTCGTCCAGCTCGGCGAGCTCGTGCACGATCTCGGTGTTGCGCGCGTCGCCGTCGACCAGATGCCGGGCGCAGCGAGCCAGCCAGGACTCCTTCGCCGCGGCCAACGCAGACCGCGCCGCGGCGCGCTGCTGGATGCCCGCCTCGACGGTGGCCATCTCCTGCTCCCAGCGCTGCAGGTCGGCGGCCGCCTGCTTGGTCGCTTCGCGCTGCGTGTGCTCGGCGGACCGGTGCGCCTGCTCCTGCTCGAGCTCGCGGTCGAGCCCGGTGAGCGTGGCGATCGCGTTGAAGATCCGCGCCGGGCCGAGCTCGTTGAGCGGTTCGGCGAGCAGGTTGGCGGTCGGGCTGGAGCGCACGGACGTCGACAGGAACGACACGCAGCGCACCTGGCCGCCGTACAGAACCTGGGAGAGCTTGTTCGCGTGGTAGTCGGTGCGGCCGTTGGAGTGGGGGAGTGCGGCCCACAGCGCGTCGGCGCCGGCCGCCCGCTCGGCCTCGGTCGCGCCGTACGGGACGTGCAGGCCGTTCTTCCAGCGCAGATCCAGGTACGACGCCTTGCGGTTGATCCGGATCCACACGGTGATCGCGGCGGCTTCGATCTCGGCCAGGTCGGTCAGGTCCGGGTCGGAGAAGACGCCGACGATGTAGCCGCGATCGACGTTCGACCAGTTGCCCTCCTGGCCGGCCGCCTCGGCGGTGAACAGCAGCTCGGCCGCGCCGGGAGCGCCGCTGGTCAGACGCCATTGGTCGTCGGCGTGCAGCAGCGACAGCGCGGCGATCCAGGACGACTTGCCGGCGCCGTTGGAGTCCACCGGGCCCTGACCGGCGACCGTGACGAGGCCCTGGGCGACCATCGGGACCGGGTGCGTCGACAGCCGGGACAGGTCGACGACCTGGACGCCCAGCAGCACCTTCGAGCCGAGGATGTCGAAGGCACCGTCGGCCGGCCCGTCCGCAGCCCGCCCCGTGCTCGCCGCTGCGTTCGATGCTGGGCTCATGCCGCTCCCTCGTCTTCGGTGATGCCTTTGCGCGCGCGGATGGCCTCCGCGATCGGGCTGGCCGGTGCCGCCGCGAGGATCAGCTTGTCCTGCAGCCGGCGGCGGGCGGCCGGGGTGAGTCGCTGGAGTTGCGGGCCGGGGATGTAGCTCGGCCCACCGGAGTGGTCGCCGGACAGCTGAACCAGGCCGGCGGCGCGCAGCCGTTGCAGGGCGAGCCGTCGATCCTCGCCGCTGATCCGCGTGGTGCGGAGTTCGTCGACGGTCGTCGGGCGGGCCGACTTCCAGCTGTCGCCGGTGAGGATGCCCTCGCTGCGCGGAATCGCGACGGAGTGCACCAGGACCAGCACCAGTACGGCGCGGTCGACGGCGGACAGCGGCTGCCAGCCCTGAGCGGTCAGGGCCTCGGCGACGTCGTCGGCGTAGCCGGAGGTCCAGTGCGTCCCGTCGACCTTGACCAGCGTGCGGCCGATCAGTGTGAGCATCTTCTGCACCTGGCGGCGCAGGGTCACGTCACGTAGCCCGGGCAGCTGGACCTCGGCGACCGGGTTCGCGGCGTACTGGACGGCGCTGAATGCCGCGAGCACCTCGTCACGCGAGCGGTCGCTCAAGTCGCGGAGGATCGGGTCGAAGAGAGCATGCTGCTCAGTCATCGAGATCCTCCGAGGTGACGGAGGCGGGAGGAATTGAGGTCAGGGAAGGCGGAGCGTCGGAGCGGGTGATCGCCGGCGCGGGGGCTGTGGTCCCCGCAATGTCAGCCGGGGCCGCGTCTTCGGGGGCCGGCAGCGGATCCGCCGGCGTCTCCGGCTTCCGCTCCACCAGTACGGCGGCCGGCGGGTCCGGCAGGATCCGGCACACCTCGCGCAGCCCGGCGAGCTGGCTCGGGCCCCAGGTGATCGTGCGCGGACCGAGGCGGACCTCGCCCACCTTCTCGTCCCACAGCAGCCAACTCGTCGCGTGCAACCGGCGAAGGCTCCCGATGATCAACGTCAGGTCGCTCGACTGCTCCCGCCGCCCACGCATCCCGGCGTACACGGCCTTGATCTGCGTCAACGTCCCGGTGACGCCGGGCCAGGCAGGCCCGTCCCGCTCGACCCAGCAGCACGCGACGCAGATCGAGAGCACGCGGGCCGTCTCGTTCGGCATCTCGACGGCGACCGGAGGCGCGCCAAGCTCCTCCAGTACGCCGTGCCCAGCGCCGTCCGGCAGCGTCGGCACCATCCACACGCCGGACCCGTCCGGCTCGACCGCGCGCGCCAGCCCGGCGACCGCAGGCGTGTCGACCGGGACCTTCACCGGTCCGCCGGACTGCACCTTCGCCCACCACAGCGCGTTGTAAAGGCGCCCGTTCTCCACGACCTCGCCGGCGCTCATCGGCTCACCCGCCGGAACACGCCTTCGGTCGCCCACGGCGTCCCCGCGGAGGGATCGATCCGCATCCCGTCGGACCAGACCAGCTCGTAGTCCAGTTCGTCGTGCAGGTGCGCCGCGGTCAGCTCGGCGAGGACCCGGCGCGCGGTCACCCAGTCGCCGGCGTCGTCCACCACGTCCACGATGCTCACGCTGTCGCGCCCGGCCAGCACCCGCTCAGCCTCGGCGCGCAGTTCCTCGCGGTCGGTCGCCGCCGCCGACTCCGGCGCCTCGGTCTCCGCCGACGGCCGCGGCGGCGCCATCCGCGCCGTACCGGTACGGCGGCCCGTCTCGACCGCCTCCAGCATCGTCTCCGGCGAGAAGTCCGGCGCGGCCGCGTCGAACAGCAGCCCATCCAGTACGCCGGCCAACACTTCGGGCTCGCTGCTCCGCGTGAACGTCAGCCAAGTCTCGATCGGCAGCAACCCGAGCGCCCGCGTCGTCCCGGCCCGCTCGACCAGGCGTCCCGCGGCGAGCTGCACCGCGTCGGCGTACGCCGCGAGCGCCATCCGCAGCTGGGTGCAGTCGCGGTGCAGCGCCGGCCAGCGCCCGAGCACGATCCGGTGCACGTGCTCGGCCTGTTCGATCAGCCGCTCGTTGCCCCAGGCGAGCTGCGCGTTCTCCCGCAGCTGGGCCGTCGTACTGGTCGAGACCAGGATGGCCAGCTCGTTGCCGAGCAGGCGGAAGACCTTGGTCAGCCGCTCGACCGAGGCGCGTCCCTCGTCGTCGGTGGCGCGCGGGTCGCTGACGCTGTGCGCCTCGAGGGTGAGCAGCTGGTGCAGCTCGGCCTGGCCGCCCTGCACCGACATCCGGCGCAGGAACATCAGCATCACGTACGGCGCGAACGCGGCGCGGTGGCGCAGCTCGTTCGGCCGGTCGACGAGTTTGGTGATCGCGCCGTACTGCCGCAGCACCTCGAACCGGCGGACCACCAGGTCGTGCGGGAACGCCCGGCACGCCTGGGTCGCCTGCTCGACGGTCATCCCGTCGCTGCCGGCCTCGGCGAACGCGTCCAGGATCGCCTGGTCGACATCGAGCAGCTCGGGATCGACGATCATCGCGCCGGCCTCGCGGGCGAGTACGGCGAACACCTGCCGGTAGACCCGCAGCACCGCGGCTTCCGCCTCGGCGTCCAGCAGCGTGGCGTCCATCGCACCTCCTCCCCGACACTTCATGGCCTCCGCCCCGATTCGGCGACCAGACAAGGGACTCTAGCGACCCACCACACCAGACCGAAAACCGACCGACCGGTGTCCTGTGGACAACTCGATGACGATCGAGAGCGGCTGGGGCGGGTGACCGCGCCCTTCTCCCGGCCGGGAGAATGGACCGGTCGTCGGGTGCAGAAGGAGAAGGTCGTGACGTTCGTGCCGGGTGAAGTGGTCGCGCCGGGGGATCCGCGGATCCTGCTGGAGGGGCAGTGGGGGCACCAGCCAGGGATGGCGGTCACGGTGAACTCCGGGTCGCGGATGTCGTTCGGGTTCAGCGGGACCGGATTGCAGTTGCTCTTCGACACCGCCGGGCTCGAGGTCGCGCCGCACCTGTGGGTCCGGCTGGACGACGCCGAGCCGACGCTGCACCTGATCGAGCAGCCGGTGCTGGAGCTTTCGGTCGAGGACGGGCGGCACACGGTCGAGATCGTGGTCAAGGACGTCAACGAGTTCGTGAACCGGTGGGAGCCGCCGTTCGCCTGCGCGGTGAGCTTCGCCGGGCTGATCCTCGACGCGAAGACCACGCTGCGGCTCGGCGCGCAGCCGGGCGGTCCGCGGTTCGAGTTCTACGGCGACTCGATCACGCAGGGCGTACGGGCGCTCAGCGCGGACCCGGAGTCGGCCGGCGCGGACGGGACGCGGTCCTTCGCGTACCTGACCGCGCGGGCGTTCGGCGCCACGGCGTACCAGGTCGGCTTCGGTCGGCAGGGGATCGTGAAGCCGGGCAACGGCAACGTCCCGCCAGGACCGGAGTCCTTCGGCTGGAACTTCGCCGGCTCACCGGCCCTGCGGATCGCCGCGCCGGACCTCGTCGTGCTCAACCTCGGCGTGAACGACGACACCCTGACCCCGGAGCAGTACGCCGCGTACGTGCGGGTGGTCCGCTCGGCGTACCCGGGCAGCACGATCGTCGCCCTGAGCCCGTTCAGCGGCAAGCACGCCACGGAGATCGAGGCCGGGGTGAAGTCGCTCGACGACAACAGCGTGCACTACGTGCCGACCACCGGCTGGATCACCGAGGCCGACTGCACCGACGGCCTGCACCCGTCGATCACCGGTCACCAGAAGATCGCCGACCGCCTGGTCCCGATCCTCCAGGAGCTCACGGGCCTCAGCCCCCGCTGAACTGCACCAACTCCCGCGGATCCGCCGCCGGCGGCCCGGCCAGCGTCCAGTCGCCGAAGTGCTCGGTGAACAGGTACCACAGCCCGTCCCGCCCCAGCCGCAACTGCCTCCGCCCAGCTGTCACCCGGTTCCCCTGCACCCGCGGGCCGTCAGCCCAGGCCGGCCCGCGGCTGGCTCCAGCCAACCGTCCACCGTTGTCCGCGGTCTCGGCCAGCGCAGCCACGCCCTCCGCAACACCGTCAGCAGGCTCGAACGACTCCACAGCGACCGCAAGCCCGCCCGCGCCGCCCTCCCGCCACGCAACCGCCCAGCTCGTCAGCTGCCGCGACGAAACTCCGGCCCGATGCGCGAGATCAGCCAGCGCCGACGTACCGAGCACTCCAGCCGCCCGCCGAGCCAAGTCCTGCTCGAACGTCAGTGACAACCCGCCGTCCCCGTCGCCGACGGCCAGCTCCCACGCCCGCCGCGCGGCGTCCGTCGCCAGCGTCACCAGATCCTGCCCCTCGATCCCCGACGACCGCGGCGGCGCCAAGGCCAGCACCGCCGCCGGCACTCCCGCCTGCCCACCAGGTCGCAGCGGAGTCGGCACCGGACCCGGCGCCGCCGCGAACGCCTCCCGCGCCAGTACGCCGACCGGCTTCGCCTTCACCTTGACCGTGCTCGTCGACGTCTTCCGCCGCGCCCGCAAAGCCTCCAACAGCTCGTCCTTGCGCCGACCCCGCAGCAGCATCAACGCGAACGGATCGTCGTCCAACGCATCCGCCACCAGGTAACACACCGCCGCCGAGTGCTTGCACGGCACAGCGAAGTCCGGGCAGTTGCACGCCGTGCGGATCTCACCAGCCCCCGGCAGGAGCTCCAGCCCAGCAGCCTGTACGTCGTCCAGCAGCTCCGGCGGCAGTTCCCCGTCGAGCAGCGCCGCCACCCGTCCGATCTGCGCCGACACCACGTCGAGCACCGCGTCCCACTCGGTGTCCGTGAACGCCCTGATCTCCACCGTCACCCCGTACGGCGTGACGCGGCTGCCCTGCACCTCCGCCCGCACGACGCCCGGGTCGACCGTCAGCTCGAGCACACTCCCACGCCGCGCGTACGACCGGCCGCGGGCCAGCCGGTTCGGGTCGAGCTTGGCCCGCTGCTCCAACGCCTCCAGCCAGGCCTTGCCCCACCACGTCGTCCCGAACGGCCGTCGAGCACCTGGTCCCTTGGCCGCGGGCAGCCCCGCGTTCTCCCCGGACCCGCGCCAGCCACGCCAAGGCGTCCGCTCGTCCGGGCTCACGGCGTTTTCCCAACAGCAGAAGGGTTGTACGCGCTCGCCGCCCCTGACTTCGCCGGCGTTGCCGACAGCTCGACCAGTTCGGTGAGTTCCGCGTCCGACAGCTCGCTCAGCCACGCTTCGCCCGAGCCGACGACCGCGTCCGCCAGGTCGCGCTTGGCCGCGATCACGGTCGCGATCCGGTCCTCGAGCGTGTTCTCCGTGACGAGCCGATGCACCTGCACCGGCCGGTCCTGCCCGATCCGGTACGCGCGGTCCGTCGCCTGGTCCTCGACCGCCGGGTTCCACCAGCGGTCGTAGTGCACGACGTGCGTCGCCTTCGTCAGCGTCAGGCCGACGCCGCCGGCCTTCAGCGAGAGCAGGAACACCTGCTGCTCACCGGCCTGGAACTGCTCGACCATCTGCTGACGCCGCCGGACCCCGACCCCGCCGTGCAGGAACAGCGACCCGATCTGGCGCGCCGCCAGGTGCGCCTCGATCAGCCGCCCCATTTCGACGTACTGGCTGAAGATCAGGACCGACTCGCCCTCGGCCAGGATCACGTCGAGCAGCTCGTCCAGGGCCGCGAGCTTGCCGGACCGGCGGGGGAGCGGACCCGGCTCGTGCAGGAACTGCGCCGGGTGGTTGCAGACCTGCTTCAGCTGCGTCAGCAGGCTCAGCACCAGTCCCCGTCGCTCGATGCCCTGCGCCTGCTCGATCTTGGCCAGCGTCTCCCGCGCGACCGCCTGGTACAGCGTCGCCTGCTCCGTGGTCAGCGGTACGACGACGTCGTGCTCGGTCTTCGGTGGCAGCTCCGGCGCGATGCCCGGATCACTCTTGCGCCGCCGCAGCAGGAACGGCCGCGTCACCCGCGCGAGCCGGGCGGTCGCCTCGTCGTCGTGGTACCGCTCGACCGGTACGGCGATGTCGTGGCGGAAGCGTTCGAGCGTGCCGAGCAGGCCGGGCGCGGACCAGTCCAGGATCGACCAGAGCTCGGACAACCGGTTCTCCACCGGCGTACCGGTGAGGGCCAGTCTGGTTGCTCCGGGCAACGTTCGGAGGGATCGCGCCGTGCGGGACAACGGGTTCTTCGCGTGCTGCGCCTCGTCGGCGACGACCAAACCCCACCGACGCTCGCCGAGCACCCGATGATCCTGCCGCACCACCCCGTACGTCGTCAGCACCACCTCGTCGTCCCCGAGATCGCTCAGCGACCGGGCGGTCCCGTGGTAGCGGCGGACGGCGACATCGGGCGCGAATCGCTCGAGCTCGCGCTCCCAAGTGCCGAGCAACGTCGACGGGCAGACCACCAGCGTCGGACCTCGCCCGGCGAGGTGGAGATGCAGCGCGATCACCTGGATCGTCTTGCCCAGACCCATGTCGTCGGCGAGGCAACCACCGAGCCCGAGCTCGGCGAGCTGCGCCATCCAGGCGACGCCGCGGCGCTGGTAGTCGCGCAACGTCGCCCGAAGCCCGGCCGGCTCGACGAACGGCTCGGGCTCCTCGGCCGCGCGGAGCCGGTCGACCATCGTCTCCAACGAACCGCTCGCCTCGAACGCGACCAGCTCGCCGTCCACCTCGACCCGGCCGGTCAGCGCCGCGGCCAACGCTTCCGATCCGGTCAGCTTGCGCGACGTCCCCCGGCGGAGCTTGCGCACCAGGTCCTGGTCGATCCGGACCCACCGGCCGCGCATCCGGATCATCGGACGCTTCGCCTCCGCGAGTGCGGCGATCTCCTGCTCGGTCAGCTCGGACCCGTCCAGCGTCGGCCGCCACTTGAACGCCAGCAGGTCGTGCAGCGAGAAGTCCGGCCCGGTGACCGCGTTGGGCGTGGGCGTCGCCTGCACGGAGCCGCGCACGGCCAGCTCACCGGCGAAGAGCTCGGCCGGCCAGAGCACCTCGATGCCGGCGCCGTCGAGCGCCGTACTGTCCGTGGCCAGGTCGTCCAGAGCGTCGTCGTCGATCAGGATGTCGGCCGGTGCCGCGTCCTCGAGCGCGGCGGTCAACGGCGGCCAGACCCGAGCACCTCGTCGCAACGCCAGCAGGAGATCGGTCTCGGCCCGCTCACCCAGTGCAGCCAGTACGGCGGGCGGTGCGCTCCACACGTCGGCGACGTCGACCAGCAGACTCGGGTCGACCCCACTGCGCAGCTGCAGTACGGCGCGGAAGTCGTCCAGCTCGTCAGGCGGCTCGATCCGCAGCACCAGCCGAGCCCCGGCCTCCTCCGCGAGCGCTGTCTCGCTCAGCCAGTCGGTCGGCCCGGTCAGCTCGCGCGGCTCGACCTCGGCGAACGCAGCCGCACCAGCCCGTACGGCGACGGCCGCCGCGGGAGTCCGCACCAGCGTGTCCGCCAGCGCGTCCCAGAACGCCCGCACCAACTCGTCAGCCGCCACCAGCCGCAACGGCCGCGATCCCTCGATCGCGAGCGCGTGCCCGTACGCCGGCATGGCGGCGGCCAGGTTCTTCAGCCAGCCCCGATCCACCGGATCCAGCGGCGCCACCCGCCAGGCTCCGAACCCGTCCCGGCTGGCATCAGGTACGACGCGCCCGCGGCCCACCAACCCGATCCCGCCCCACAGCGCGGCCGTCCACGCCCGACGGCTCGCGGAAACCGGCTCTCCGTCGCGGGTCAGGTACTCGATCGCTTCCCGAACCGTCAGCACCCGGGCCGGAACCATCACCCGCCGGACGCGGTCTCCCCGGGGCTGGACCAGCTCCACCCGCGCGTCCTCGCCCAGCGACGTCGCGGCGGCGTCGCCGTACAGGGCCAGCCGGCCCGCGCGCGGCGGGTCGGCGGGAAGGAAGACCACCTCGACCACGCACCGCAGGGTACGCGGCTGGACCGACAACTTGACCTCAACCAGAGTTCAGGTACCAGCCTGGGCCCATGAGCCAGACGATGCGTGCAGCAGTGGTCACCGCCTTCGGTGATCCCGACGTCCTCCAGATCCAGCAGCTTCCCGTCCCGCAGCCCGGCCCCGGCGACGTGCTCGTCGACGTCCACGTCACGGACCTGATCTTCGTCGAGACCGCGATCCGCGCCGGTCAGCACGGCAACTTCTTCGACGTCACCCCGCCCTACGTGCCCGGCAACTCCTTCGGCGGTGTGGTCCGCGCCGTCGGCGAAGGAGTCGACCCCGGCTGGATCGGCAAGTCCGTCACCGGTCGTACGGCGCACTTCGGCGCCCACGCCGAGCAGGCCGTCGCCCCCGCGTCAGGACTGGTCGAACTCCCGCCCGCACTGACGCTGGAAACCGCCGTCGCAGTTTCCGGCGACGGCTACACCGCCCTGATGCTGGAAGAACTCGCGCCCGACCTCGCCGGCCGGCACGTCCTGATCACCGCGGCCGCGGGCGGCATGGGCATCCTGCTGGTCCAGCTCGCGCACCGGGCCGGCGCTCACGTCATCGCCGCCGCCCGTGGCCAGGCCAAGCTCGACCTGGTGAAGGCACACCACGCGGACGTCGTGATCGACTACAGCAAGCCCGGCTGGGAGAAGTCGGTGCTGGAGGCAACCGACGGAGCGGGAGCCGACGTCGTTTTCGACGGCGCCGGGGGAGCGCTCGGCGCGACCGCGTTCGAGGTGGTCGCCGACGGCGGCTGGTTCTCCGCCCACGGCGCGCCGAGCGGCGGCTTCGCGCCGTACGACGAAGCCGAGGCCGAGCGTCGCGGGATCACCGTCAAGGGCATCCGCGACCTGCGCGCCGACACCACCACGACCACCGTCTCCGCCGGGCAGGTCCTCGCCCGGGCCGCCCGCGGCGACCTGGTGCCCGTCGTCGACCGCGTTTTCGACCTCGAGCAGCTTGCCGACGCGCACCGCGCGCTCACGTCGCGGGAGCTGGTCGGCAAGGCGCTGATCCGGATCCGTTAGCCGATCGGCCGGTGCGGGCACCGGGGCGGCGAGGAGGTCCTACCGATGACTGTCGAACTCAACAAGAAGGCCTTCGACCACGCCAAGCACCTGGTGAAGCAGGGACAGCTCCAGCGCGACGAGCGCGACGACTGGAGCGAGCACGCGCCGACGGCGGACCAGGAGAACGACTACCTGGACAAGCACGGCTGGGACGACTACGCCCTGTGGTACCTCGGCGTCGACACGTCGATGGGCGAGGAGACCAAGGGCCGGTACAAGTTCCCGTACGGCGACTTCCGGCGTGTGCACCGCTGTGGTGTGATCAGCGCCGAGTCCCGGGCCGCCCAGCAGAGCTACGACGACATCACCGAGGCCGTCGCGAAGCTGCACGAGCTGCTCGACGGCGACCACGCCTAGGGCCGTCGAGCTCTCGGACGGCTCAGTTGTCGCTGACCGGGTGCTCGGTGAGGTCGAGCGGGGGAATCGGGCGGGCGGAGACGATCTGGTTGCGTCCGCCACGCTTGGCCGTCAGCAGGGCGTTGTCGGCGGCCAGGACCAGCTGGTCCATCGTGCCGGCGACGTCCGGGTAGACGGCGGCGCCGAACGACGCCGGGACTCCACTGATCACCGCGGTCCGGTTGGGGCCCGTCTCCACCGAGACGCTCAGCGCGCTGAGCCGGTCGCGGATCCGCTCGGCGACCTCCAGCACCTCACCCTCGGACGCACCCGGCAGCAGCACGGCCAGCTCGTCACCGCCGACGCGGGCGACCAGGTCACCCTGGCGGACCTCGGCGCGCACGCTCTCACCGACCGCCCGCAGCGCCCGGTCACCGGCCGGGTGCCCGTAGGTGTCGTTGATCTCCTTGAACTTGTCCAGGTCCAGCATCAGCAGCCCGACGGTGCTGCGCAGGGACTCCGCCCGCGCCAGCTCGGCCGGCACGGCGTTGGCCCAGTACGACGGGGTGGCCAGACCGGTCTTCACGTCGACACCGGCCGCGCGCTGGTACTGCGGCAGCAGCAGGTCGCGGTGCAGCGCGAGCACGGTCACCATGAGAACCGGAACGACCCACGGGTACGACGACTGCAGCGCCGCGATCGCGATGCCGAGACCCAGTCCCGCGCAGATCACCAGCTGGTGCGAGAGCTCACCGAGGGCGTCGCGAGCCGTGGCCTCCGGCGAGGCCAGCAGGATCGCTCCGACGACCAGCGCGTAGTTGACCAGCCACCAGGTCGCGGCGGCCGACAGGACGACCAGCAGGGACCAGAAGTCGGTTGGTACCCGGGGCTCGTCGAGCAGACCGCCGCCGCGCAGCACGGCCGCTGCCGCGGCGCTGGCCAGGATGGCGGTCGAGTTGGAGAAGATCTTGCGATGCGCGATGGTCCGGCCGTAGACCCGGAACCACGAGTACACGTACGACAGCGCCGTCAGCGGAATCACCAGCGACAGCGGCAGGAGCAGGACGCTGGCGAAGATCCACAGGCACTTCAGGTTCGTGTGCGGGGACGTGTTCGCGGCCAGCTCCCGGCGCCGCTCGATGCTGCGGGCGGACTCCAGGTGCAGCGTCGACGCGATGGCCAGGACGGCGAACGCCGTCCACTCGGCCCTGCTGATCGGAGCGCCGAGCACCGACGAACGCACGGCCAAGCCCGTGATCACGAGCGCGATCGCGTCGATCGCGATCACGTATCCCAGGGCGGCGGGCGGCAGCGACCACAGTTTCCATTGCCGGGGTGGCACCCAACCGCTCCGACCGATCAGAATCATCATGAGCCTCACACTGTTCAGCCTGAACGGTATTGCAGTCATCGTAGTGGTTTGCTCACTTCAGGTCACCCCCACCCCCGGGGGGAATCTTCAAACAACTGTTCGGAAGGGTCGAAAATCATGGCTAAGGCGACGCGCGGCACGGTTCGTACCAACGACTGGTTCACCGGTGGCACGAACGACTGGTTCGCTGGTGGGACCAACGATTGGTTCACCAGCCGGACCAACGACTGGTTCGTCGACGGCACCAATGACTGGTTCGCCGGAAATGCTGGGTCCACCACCAACGACTGGTGACCGCCGACGATTCTTTACTACGCTCTTACGTTCGCAATCTGGTGATTCCGGATCGGTGGTCGAGATTTACCTCACCGTGATTTTCCGGAATCGGTCGCCGGCCGGTGGGCGCGCGCCCAGGCAGCGCCCGCCGTTATTGCGGCCAAGGTTCCCACGGCGCCCATGACAGCCAGGGCCTGCGGGGGACCGAGAGGTTCTGCGAGCGCGCCCGCGAGGAGGATGCCGAGTCCTTGGCTGCTCTTCAGGGCGGTGCTGGCCACACCGAAGGCCTGTCCCCTCTGGTGGTCCGGCACGGCCTGGACGAAGGCTGCGCTCGTGGGCAGGTGGTACGCCGAGGCCAGTCCGGACAACGCCCACAACGCGACAGTGGGCAGCAAGCCCGGCTCGAACACGCAGAACACCAAGGGGAAGCACGCGCCCGCTGCCAGCGGACCGATCAGCTTCATCCGGCGTTCCGGTGCGAGCAGGGTGATCAACCACATGCCCAGCACGGCTCCGGCAGGACTGGCCGCCAGCAGCAGGCCCGACGCCTCCTTGCCCTGGCCGATCGCGTCGGCGTACGGGACGGCGAGGCCTTCCACGGTGACGTAGAAGCCCGCGATCGTCGCCAGAGCCACCAGTGTGCGCAGTTTCGGCGTACGGAGGACGAGCGAGGTGCCCGCGGCCAGGTCGCTGAAGTAGCCACCGCGCGGCTTGTCGCTGTCGTTGTCCCGAGCCGGGGTCGGGCGCTTGCGTAAGCCGACGGCGATCAGCGCCGCGGACAGCAGGAACGTCCCGGAGTCGAGCAGCAGCCCACCGGAAACGCCGACCGCGACCACGATCACGCCACCGGTCCCGAAGCCGAGTACCTGACTGAACTGGACCACCATGTCGTTGGCGGCCTTGCCCAGAACGTAGTGGTCGCCCGGGAGCACGACCGGCAACGTGGCGGCGCGTGCGGCGTTGAACGGCGATCCGAACGCCTGCAGAGCCAGCAGGAGCAGGATGACGGCCCACAACGGGAGTGCCTCGATGGCCATCAAAGCGACCACGACGGCTCTGGCCAGGTCCGTGACGATCATGACCTGACGCCGCGGGTAGCGGTCGGCGAAGCCGGACAGAAGTGGGCCGAACACGAGATCCGGTATCAGGGTCAGGGCGTAGGTGAGAGCGGTCAGACCGGCCGACTGGGTGCGCTCGTAGACGAGGACGGACAACGCGACCCTGGCCAACTGGTCACCGGCGACCGACAGGATCCCGGCCAGGAACAGCGCCCTGAACTCGCCGTGCCCGAAGACGTCCCGCCAACGCGCGCGCTCGACCCCCACCCCACCAACCATGCAGAGACCTTAACCACAATCCGTGCTGCCGTACCTGCCCGCTGTGACGACAGGGGAATCCCTTCGGCGTGAGCTTGCTCGCATTCGCTGGGGTCAAGGGGTCGTTCGTGGCAAAGAGGTGCCACATCGGCGGGGCGGGTGTCGATGTGTTTGGCCGCGCCCTCTATCCTGGAATCCTTCGGCACCGGGGTCTGGGCGGGGCGGCCCCGACCCTGGTGTCGAAGCTTTTTCTGTCCGGGTCGAGGTCGCTCCCCGGAGTGCGGGAACCGCGGTTCCCGGGGGTCCTGATTCGGACCGGCAACTGCTGAACTGCGTTGCGAAAACTGTCGGTGCCGGGCGGTAGCGTTCTTTCTGCCAGGGGCGGCTCCTGGGCGTGCTTCCTTCTCCTTCTCCAGGCCAAGTAGCGCGTCCGCTCTCCGCCCCTGGCGCTGCTTTCCCGTCCGCCCTGGGAGGTTCGATGCCCGACGCGCTCGCCGCGGTGCTGCTGCGCCGCCGACGACTGGTCGACGGCGTCCGCCTCACCCCACCGGTACGCCGTACCGCCTGGCAGTGGCTGAAGCGTCCACTGACCACCCAGGCGGGTCTCGGCGCACTGCAGGCCGAGCTGATCCAGCGCGGCTTCCTGATGTCGGTCGCGCTCTACCGGTACTGCGCGGGCCTCAACCCACTCGCGCTCACCGGCTTCGGCCAGAGTCTGGTCGCTCTGCTCGACCAGGAGTCCGGTGCGGACGCCCAGCACGTCCCGCTGTTCCGCGGCTTCCCGGAGAGCGTGCCGGGCAACACCGAGACCTTCTACGTCAATCGCGTCTTCGCCCGGCTCCTGCAGGAGCCCGAGCAGCCCTGTGTGCTGTGCGGTGAGGTCGGCATCCGGTCTCACCGTGCGCCCACCTGGTCTGCCGCACCTGCTGGGACGGCTCCGATTTCAGCGCCTGTCCACTGTGCCTGCAGCGGATCGACCCCGACGACCCGTTCCTCGAGCCGGCCTTCGACGACGTCCCCCGCCAGGCCGACGCCGACCGTCTCCAGCTGCTCGGTCTCGCCACCGACGCCGCAGCGGAATCTGCGGCCGGCGAGCTGCTCGCCCGCCGAACGCCCTTGTCCGTCGTCGATCGCACCGACCTCACCGTCCTGCTGCAGCACGCGGATCCGTCCTGGCTTCCGCCGGTCATCCCGGTGCGCGAAACCCGCGCCGTCGTGGTCGCGCGGTTGATGGATCGGCACCCGTCGCTGGTCGATGATCTGGTCGAGACTGCCACCGACGCCCTGCGTCTCCTTTATGTCCTGATGGACGCCGACCCTGGTTTGCGCACTCCGCCCGTACGCCGGCGGTCGCTTCCGCGTGCCACCCGCCGGGTGATCCTGTCGCGCCTGAACCGCCTCCCGCTCGAAGGCCTTATCGAGGACCTCCACCGCCACAAGCGCGCCTGGAAGCGGATGGCGGAGAACCTCCATCCCTTCGAGTACGCCGGGCGCTACCCGACGGCCGCGGTTGCCTTCGCTCTCGTCCGAGACACGACGTTGAACCCGGCGACTTCCGCGCATCGCGCTGTTCTGGCCGAAGCGGCTCAGCATCCGCTGATCCGGGTGGAGCCGGTGGATGTGGTCGCGCGGCCGAGTGAAACCGCGGCAAGCGGGGCGGTCGGCCCAGGTGATGGTGATGCGCCCGCTGCCGATCGCGCCGCCTCCGCGGAACGCGTTGTCGCCCCCGATCGCGCCGCCGATCGCGCTGCGCCCGCCGATCGCGCCGCGCCCGCGGATCGCGCCGCGCCCGCGGATCGCGCCGCGCCCGCGGATCGCGCCGCGCCCGCGGATCGCGTGGCCCCCACCGGCCTCGCCATCTCCTCGTCCGCGGCTCTCGCCGCCCCGGCCGGCGCTCGGTTGGTGACCAGCACCTTCGCAAGCCGAGTCGAAGGTGCCTTCGCCAACGGCCGCCCCGGTATGGCGCTGGACCTTCTGCGGCAGCGACCCGGGGAGCTGGTCCGGCGCCTGGTCCACCTCGCGCGGACCCTGCCCGCCGACTCCCACGGCGTACTGGTCGAAGCTCTCGGCACAGCGGTCTCCGACGTCTCACCCGTCGTCCTCACCGCCGCCCTCGGCCAGGTCCGCACCCCACCCGGCGATCTGCGCCTGTTCTTCCCCCGCGGCGGCACCACCCGCGTCTGGACCACCGTCGACGAGCGCGACCCCCTCCCGTCCCCACTCGCCGCCGCGCTGGCCGGCGTACTGGTCGCCGAATTGTTGCGCAGGGCAAGCGCCTTGCCTCGCCTGCGCCGCGCCTTCCTGGACGAGGAGCTGAGCAACCTCGCCGCCCCCGGCTCCGAACGCGGCGCATCGTCGACATGGCTGCGAATGACCCGAGGCAGCGCGCAACCCATCCCACTCGACGACGAACTCCGGCTCTTCCTGCACTGGCAGCAGCCGCCCGCACAACGAATCGACCTGGACCTGTCCGTCGCCGTCTACGACACCGACTGGCGCTTCGTCGGCCTCTGCGACTACACCCGGTTGCGCTTCGACCAGGACGCGCTGGTGCACTCCGGCGATCTCACCTCGGCGCCGGATCCGCTCGGCGCGACCGAGTTCGTCGACCTCGACCTCGCCGCCGTACGCCGCGTCGGCGGCCGGTACCTGCTGCCCGTCGTCTTCAGCTACAACAACGTCCCCTTCGACCGCCTGCGCCGCGGCTTCGCCGGCGTGATGCGGCGACCGTCCGGGTTGTTCGACCCGTCCGCCGTCGAGGACCGCTTCGACCTGTCCGGCCCGGCGAAGATCCTGCTGCCGTTCGGCGTCGACCTGGAAACCAAACAACTGCGCTGGTACGACGTCAACCTCAGCGCCGCCGGCTACCGGCACAGCATCGCCAAGTACGCCGGCCAGCTCGCCCTGCTGTCAGCCGCTCTCGAGGAGGTCCACGGCTCCGGCGACCGCGTTTCCCTGTGGGAAGTCGCCTGCTGGCACGCCGCCGCCCGCACCGACGAGGTCGTCGTCCGCTGCGCCGACGGCTCGGTCGTCGGCTATGTCCGATCGCCCGACGAAGACACCACCGCCTTCGCCCACCGCCTCACCACCCGCCGCGAACCCGACCGGGTCTGGGACACCGACGCCGCCCACCGAGCCGACTTCGTCGCGGTCCTGTCTGCCGACAACCTCACCCCAGCCCCCGGCGCCACTGTCTACGCCCTGCACCCGCGCCTGCTCGACCCCTCCGACCACAACCTGATCGCCGCCCCGGCTCTCCTGTCCCCGCTCACGCCGGACGCGCGGGCCCGCCTCACCACCCGCTGACTCGAGCAGCCGCGTCGGCGCGCCGGCGGCGTTCGCCCCGACCGCAGCGGAGTACCGGCGGCTCCCGCCCGAGCGGGCTCCTCGACGTACCTCACACCCAGCCCCGCGACCTCCAGCCGAACCCCCACCGACCCTCACATTCCGATGACACCCGTGCTGGACCGGCGACGCCCGCCCCACACCGGAGTACAAAGGAACTGTCGGCGAAGGGAGCCAACCATGACCTACGACGTGGTGGTGCTCATCGAACGCGAGATGAGCGAGGGCGACGCCGAGAGGGTCGCCGCCCTGTATGCGAGGCACGACGACACGGTGAACTACCACCTGCTCGTCTCCAGTCATCCGACCCAGGGACTCGCCGGGCCGATGGCCCTGCTCGGATCCAGCTTCGCCGACGTGGCGGGCCTGTCGGCATCGCCGCCGGTGAACCGGACGACCACGCTCACCGGCCCGGCGACCGACCGGCCCCAGGCGTCGGCCGGGACCGCGTTGGCGGATCCGCGGGACGATCTGGCCGCCGTGATCGAGCACAGTTCGCGCCGGCTGCGGGCGCGGGTCGGCGGCGGCGTCAACGTGTCGATCACCCACGGCGAGATCCTGCTCGCGCTGCGCACACTGGTGAACAGCACCCACAGCCAAGAAGTGGTCGTCGTCGCCTGGCCGGAGACCGCGGCCCGGTTCATCTGCTCGAACTGGACCACCCGGGCCCGCAAGGAACTCAAGGTCGGTCGGGTCCGCGTGGTGGAGCACGACACCTGAGCCGGGAGCGCCCTCCCGCCGCTGTTCGGCGCTGTGGGCAAGTACGTCGACCCGTCCCGCGCGACAACCGGCCCGTCGTACGCCTGACCGCACCGGCGCCAGTCGCCGGACCGGGCAGGGGAATCAGGCGGAGCTTGCTTGACACCGGTTTGGTGACGGGACAACTCTAGGGATCCGGTCCGACCGAGGGCGTGCCTCCGGACCTGTTGCCCGCTGGGCGGCAGACTAGGGGGCGCACCTTGTTCCCTGCTCCGACCAGCCCAGGAGTCCTTGCGTGAAGTCGTACCTCAGCCCCGTGGTCGCGCTGCTCGGATCGGTCACGCTGCTGGCCGCCGCGGCCTGCTCGGCCGGTTCCGGTTCGTCCTCGGGCTCGAGTTCGCCCGGCGCCGACCAGTCGCTCGCGATCGGCCTGGTCGCCGAGCCGGCCAGTCTGGACTTCACCACCACCGACGGCGCCGCGATCCCGCAGGCGCTGCTCGGCAACGTCTACAACGGGCTGGTCAAGCAGGACGAGTCCGGCAAGATCGTGCCCGACCTGGCCAAGTCCTGGACGATCTCGCCCGACCGCAAGACCTACGTCTTCACGCTGGTCGACAACGCGAAGTTCACCAACGGGCAGCCGTTCACCGCTGACGACGCGGTGTTCAGCATCGAGCGGGTGAAGACCGCCTGGACGACCTCGCTGAAATCGGCGATGGACGTCGTCCAGACCGCGAAGGCCGTCTCGCCGACCGAGCTGCAGGTCACGCTGACCAAGCCGAGCAACGACTGGCTGTTCCGGATGACCACCCGGATCGGTGCGATGTTCTCCAAGACCGGTGTCGACAAGCTCGCCACCGAGCCGATCGGCACCGGCCCGTACAAGTTCGGTTCGTGGAAGCGCGGCGACTCGATCGTGCTGCAGCGCAACGACGCGTACTGGGGGACCAAGCCGCACTTCGGGCAGGTCACGCTGAAGTACTTCAAGGACCCGACCGCGCTGAACAACGCGCTGCTCACCGGCACGATCAACGTGATCGGCACGGTCCAGGCGCCGGAGGCGCTGAGCCAGTTCACCAGCAACGACAAGTACCAGGTGATCGAGGGCACGACGAACGGCGAGGTGCTGCTGTCGTTCAACAACTCGCGCCCGGTCTTGTCCGACATCCGGGTCCGCTCGGCCATCCGCGCCGCGATCGACCACAAGGCCCTGGTCGAGACCTGCTGGGCCGGCCGCGGCAAGCTGATCGGCTCGATGGTCCCGCCGACCGATCCCTGGTACGAGGATCTGACCAGCGTCACGCCGTACGACCTGCCCAAGGCGAAGTCGTTGCTGCAGGCAGCGGGTGCGACCGGCAAGACGCTCCGGCTCCGGCTCCCCACGTTGCCCTACGCAACCTCCTGCGGCCAGGTGGTGAAGAGCCAGCTGGAGCAGGCCGGGCTCAAGGTCCAGATCGACCAGCTGGAGTTCCCGGCCGCGTGGCTGACCGCCGTACTGAAGAACGCGGACTACGACATGTCGATCATCGCGCACGTCGAGCCGCGCGACCTGGGTGCGGTGTTCAACGCCAAGTACTACACCCGGTACGACGACCCGACGCTGCAGCAGGCGCTCGCCGCGGCCGACGCCGGTGACGAGGCGACCCAGGTGAGCGAGATGAAGAAGGCGGCCCGGCGGCTGTCCGAGCAGGCGGCCGCGGACTGGCTGTTCCTGATCCCGAACCTGATGGTCGCCGACAAGGACCTCAAGGGCCTGCCGAAGAACGCGATCACCGAGTCGCTCGATCTGTCCACGCTGTCGCGATGATCCTGCGGTTGGTCGAGCGCACCGCCGTGCTCCTGGTCAGTCTGGCGGTCAGCTCGGTGCTGGTGTTCGGGTTCTTGGCCGTGCTGCCGGGCGATCCCGCACGGGTCGCGCTCGGCGTGAACGCCTCCGACGAGGCGGTCGCCGAACTGCGCCGCCAGTTCGGACTCGACCGCGCGCTGACCACGCAGTACGTCGACTGGCTGACCGGGTTGCTGCACGGCGACTTCGGCACGTCGTACATCTCGAAGGCGGAGATCGGGCCGCAGATCACCGACCGGTTCCAGGTCACGCTGTGGCTGGTGGTGACCGGGATGGTGATCGCGCTGCTGGTCGCCGCGCCGGCCGGGACGGTGATGGCCGCGCGGCACCGCAAGCTGTCCGGGCTCGCGCTCTCCGCGTTCTCGCAGGTGGGCGTCGCCGTCCCGGCGTTCCTGGCGGGCATCTTGCTGATCATGCTGTTCGCGGTGAAGCTCGGCTGGCTGCCGGCGAACGGGTGGACGCCGCCGGCCGAGGACCCCGGGATGTTCCTCCGGCAGCTGATCCTGCCCGCGCTCTCGCTGGGCCTCGTGCAGGGCGCTGTGCTGACGCGCTACGTGCGCAGCGCCGTACTGGATGTGCTGCGGGAGGACTATCTGCGGACGGCGCGGGCCAAGGGGTTGCGGCCCTTTCCCGCGCTGTGGCGGCACGGTCTGCGCAACGCCGCCGTACCGGTCGTCACCGTGCTCGGTCTGCAACTCGCGACCCTGCTGATCGGCGCGGTCGTCGTCGAGCGGGTCTTCGTCATCCCCGGTCTGGGCAGCCTGCTGCTCGACGGGGTGTCGAACCGCGACCTCCTGCTCGTCCAGGATGTCGTGATGGTGCTCGTCGTCGCCGTCCTGGTGGTCAACTTCCTCGTCGACCTGCTGTACGTCGCGCTCGATCCGCGCCTGCGGGTGAGCCGATGAGCGCGGACCTCGGACCGGTCGGTCACGCCGTCGGCGGACGCCGCCGCTGGAACCCGAGCCTGCTCGTCGGCGGTTTCATCGTCGCGCTGATCGCCGTGGTCGCGCTGGTCTCGTTCGTCTGGACGCCGTACGACGCGACGCTGGTCGACCCGGCCGGCCGGTTGGCGTCGCCGTCGTGGACGCACTGGCTCGGCACCGACAAATTCGGCCGGGACATCCTCAGCCAGCTGATGGTCGGCTCGCGGACGACGCTGTTCGTCGGCCTGGTCGCGGTCGGGGTCGCGGCGGTGATCGGCGTACCGCTCGGCATCTTCGCCGCGATGACCCGCCGCTGGTCCAGCGAGCTCGTGATGCGCGCCAACGACCTCCTGCTCGCCTTTCCGGCGTTGCTGCTGGCGATCATGTTCGGCGCGGTCTTCGGGGCCAGCACGACGACGGCGATGGTTGCCATCGGCATCGCTACGATCCCGAGTTTCGTCCGGGTGATCCGCAGTGGTGGGATGCAGGTGATGCGTACCGAGTACGTGCTGGCGGCTCGGGCCGCCGGTCGTCGGCCGTTTCCGATCGCGATCCGGCATGTGCTGCCTAATGTGGTCAGCCTGATCACCGTGCAGGCCTCGGTCTCGTTCGCGATCGCGGTGCTGGCTGAGGCGGCGCTATCCTTTCTCGGCTACGGCACGCCGCCGCCGACGCCGTCGTGGGGACGGATGCTGCAGGAGAGTCAGGAGTTTCTCTTCAGTGCGCCTCGCCTGGCTGTGTTCCCTGGTTTGGCGATCGCTGTCGCCGTGCTTGGCTTCAATCTGCTGGGCGACGGCCTGCGTGACCACTTCGATCCCAAGCTGGAGGACCGCCGATGAGCAGTCAGGCGGACCGTCAGACGTCGGTTCCGGTCGACGCGGTGGACGTTGTGAGCCCGGCTGATGCCGAGGCTTCAGAGGCAGCTCCGGCGGTGCTGACCGTGCGCGGGCTGACCATCTCCGTGCGCGATCTGGAGCTGGTCAGTGACGTCGACCTCTCGGTCGGTCCGGGGGAGCGGGTCGGGTTGATCGGGGAGTCCGGCTCGGGCAAGTCCCTGACCGCGCTCGGCATCCTCGGCCTGCTGCCCGAGGACGTGACCGCGGCCGGCTCGGTACGGCTCAGCGGCATCGACCACGATCTGATCGGCGCGGGCGAACGCCGTCTGTCGCGTGTCCGCGGCAACCACCTGGCGATGGTCTTCCAGGAACCGATGACCGCGCTCAACCCGACCATGCGCATCGCCGACCAGGTCGCCGAGGCGATGCTCGTCCATCGCACCCAGTCCAACCGGCGTACCGCCCGCGCCGCCGCGGTCGAGCTGCTCGACCGCGTCCAGCTGACCGGTATCGCCCGTGCTTACCCGCACCAGCTTTCGGGTGGCCAACGGCAACGAGTCGTGCTGGCGATTGCCCTGGCCAACGACCCCGCGTTGCTCATCTGCGACGAACCGACCACCGCGCTGGACGTCACCGTGCAGGCGATGGTCCTGGACCTGATCCTCCGCGGCGTCACCGCGCGGGATTCGGCCTTGCTGTTCATCACCCACGATCTGGCGGTGGTTGCCACCATCTGCCAACGGGTTCTCGTCATGTACGGCGGTCGCGTGGTCGAGTCCGGTCCGGTGCGCGAGGTGTTCACCAATCCCCGTCACCGCTATACCGAAGGCCTGCTCGCCGCCTCGGATCTCGAAGCCGCCGACTCCGGTCCTGTCGGCACTTCGGAGCCGGTCCGTCGGCGCCTGCCGACGATCCAAGGCACCGTGCCCGCCGCCGGGCACTTCCCTGACGGGTGTGTGTTCCGCACCCGCTGCCCGCACGCCACAGAGGTCTGCGCGGAGCGCCCGCCCTGGACCGGCGACCAGACTCGCGGCTTCGCCTGTCATCACCCTGCGGGAGCGGACGATGTCTGAGACAGCCACCCGGCGCGACCACACGGAGGCCCCCGATGCCTGAGCTTTATCGGCTTCCCCGGCCCACCGACCGCCCGCCGGCCGTCGACCCCGTCATCAAGGTCACCGACGTGACCCGCGACTATCCGCGCCCGCGCACCTCGCTGCTCAAGCGCGCGGAAGTCGTTCACGCTCTTCGCGGCGTCAGCCTCGAGGTGCAGCCCGGCGAACGGTTCGGCATCGTCGGCGAATCCGGTTGCGGCAAGTCCACCCTGCTCCGCATCATCGCCGCCCTCGACCGCCCCACCTCCGGCCGGGTCGTTGTCGACGGCACCGACATCACCCGGCTGCCCGAACGCCGACTGCGCTTCCTCCGCGAGAACCTCCAACTGGTCTTCCAGGACCCGATGAGCTCGCTCGACCCCCGGATGCGCGTCCGCGACATCATCGCCGAACCCCTCGTCGTCCAGGGCCACCCCGCCTCCGGCGCCCGGGTCCGCGAGCTGCTCGACGCCGTCGGCCTGTCCGCCGACGCCGGCGACCGTTACCCGCACCAGTTCTCCGGCGGCCAGCGCCAACGCATCTCGATCGCCCGCGCGCTGGCGCCCAACCCGAAGATCCTGGTCGCCGACGAACCGGTCAGCGCCCTCGACGTCTCCGTCCGCGCCCAGGTCCTGAACCTGATCTCCGACCTGGTCGACGAACTGGATCTCACGCTCGTGTTCGTGTCCCACGACCTGTCCGTCGTCAAACACGTCTGCGACCGGGTCGCCGTCATGCACGCCGGTGAGATCGTCGAAACCGGCACCACCGGCGAGGTCTACGCCGCTCCTCGGCATCCGTACACCCGCCGCCTGGTCGCCGCCATTCCCACCATCCCCAAAGCCCTGGCAGGAGCCACCCCCGAAGACCTGCTCACCCCACCCAAGGGAGCCCCGAGGTGACCTCCCACCACACTCCGGCAGATCCAGCCGCTCTCGCGTTCCCCTCCGGCCTCCCCATCGGCGACTCCTGGGTCGAGGCCCCAACTACCGCCCCCATCCATTTCCCGTACGACGGCTCAGTCGTCGCCCACGCCCCCGTCGGCGACCCCGACCTCGCCCGCGAGGCCCTCGAGAACGCGCTCTCCGCCCGTTCCCACATCGCTGACCTCCCGTCGCATACCCGCAGGTCAGCCCTCCAGGGAGCGCTCTCCGCCGTCTCCGAACACCGCGCGGACTTCGTCGACCTGCTCGTCCTCGAAACCGGCAAGCCCCGCGTCGACTGCGAGGTCGAGCTCGACCGCACCCTTCTCACCCTCCAGACCGCCGCCGAGGAAGTCGCCCGCCTGCACGGCGAGACCGTCCCACTCGATCTCCTCCCGAGCGGTGAGGGCCTGATCGGCTTCTGGGTCCGCAAGCCGATCGGCGTCGTCATCGGCATCACCGGCTTCAACTACCCGCTCCTGCTCGCCGCCCACAAGATCGCCCCGGCCCTCGCCGCAGGCTGCCCGATCATCGTGAAACCGGCACCCCAAACCCCGCTCGCCACCCTCTGGCTCGTCCACCTGGTCCGCGAAGCCCTCGTCGCCGCCGGCGGCCCGGCGTCCGCCGTACAGCTCGTCACTGGGGGAGTGGACGTCGGCTCCACACTCACCACCGACCGTCGCATCGGCGCGGTCTCCTTCACCGGTTCCGCCGCCGTCGGTCACCAGATCGCCCGCGACGCCGCGCCCACGAAGGTCCTACTCGAACTCGGCTCCAACTCCGCCCTCGTCGTCGCCGAGGACGCCGACCTCGCCGCAGCTGCCGACGCGGTCGTGCGCGGCGGCTACTACGCGTCCGGTCAAGCCTGCATCAGCGTTCAGCGCGTGATCATCGTGGAGTCCGTCCGGGCCGCGTTCCTCGCCGAACTCACCCCACGCCTGGACGCCGTGGTCGTCGGAGATCCCCGAGATCCCGCGACCCGCGTTTCGGCCCTGATCGACGAACGCTCGACCGCCCGCGTCAACACCTGGATCGACGCCGCCCTCACCGCCGGCGCGACTCTCGCCTACCCGACGCAAGTTGCCCCCGGCAACAGCAGTCCACCCGGAGGCGAGCACGGTCAGGCCACCGGCCGGACTGCGCACACCGAAGGCGTGCACGCCGAGGACCGGAACCATTCACGCCCGATCGTCAGCCCAACCGTCCTGCTCGATCTCCCGCACGGCCAACTGGCTTGGGACGAGGAGATCTTCGGCCCGGTGATCGCGATCCGTTCCGTTCCGGACAGCGAGAGCGCGTTCCGGACCGTGAACGACACCCGCTACGGCCTGCACGCCGCCGTCTTCACCTCGTCACTGTCCACCGCGTTCGCGGCGATCGACCAGCTCGACGTCGGGGGAGTGGTGGTCAACGAGGTGCCCGGGTTCCGTTCCGACGTGATGCCGTACGGCGGTGTCAAGGACTCCGGCACCGGCCGCGAAGGCCCCCGCTTCGCGATCGAGGAACTCACCACCACCCGCATGGCGATCATCCGCCCCAATCCCTGACCCCGGGAGGTCCCCGTGCCGCACGACTACGCGAACTTGTTCCGCCTCGACGGCCGGCACGCCCTGGTTGTCGGCGCCGGAAGCGGCATCGGCCGCGAGGCCGCTCTGGCCCTGGCCGCCCACGGAGCCCACGTCACCTGCGCCGACCGGGACCTCCCGGCCGCCCAGCAGACCGTTGCCCTGGGCACCACCAGCTCTGACCCGAGCCGAGCCACCTCGGTTGGCGGCGCCGACCGCGGCTCCGCCGCCACCACCGCCGGCGCCGCGCTCACGCCGTACGAACTCGACGTGCTCGACGCACGAGCGATCACCACCGCCGCGGCAACCCTCGCCCCGGTCGACATCCTCGTCTTCACCGCGGCGACCAACGTCCGCAAGCGCATCCTCGACTACACCGGCGAAGAGTTCGACCGTGTCGTCGCACTCAACCTGCGCGCGTCCTTCGACCTCATTCGCGCGTTCGGCGGACAGATGGCCGAACGCGGCCGAGGCAGCATCATCGGCTTCAGCTCCATCCGCGCCACCACTGTCGAACCAGGCCAATCGGTGTACGCGGCAACCAAAGCCGGCCTCGTCCAGCTCCTCCGCACCGCTGCCGCCGAGCTGGGACCCAACGGCGTGCGCGTCAACGCCATCGCCCCCGGCGTCGTCGAGACCCCGCTCACCGCGCAGATCAAGGCCGACCAGTCCTGGTACGACGCGTACGCCGCCAAGAGCGCGCTCTCTCGCTGGGCGACGCCGGACGAGCTGGCCGGCGCGGTCGTCTATCTGGCCTCCGACGCCGCCAGCTTCGTCACCGGCTCCGTCGTACACGTCGACGGCGGCTGGACCGCTGTGGACGGTCGCTTCGACCCGCCGAACTGAAGGGGATCGCCCCGCCAAGGGAAGCGCTCTACCGCCGAAGGAACCACCGATCCCGTCGACTGGAGACCTGCAGATGCCCGAGAGCCTCGCTGATCTGACCGCCACCGACCTGGTCGCGAAGTACCGCGCCGGTGAGCTCTCACCCGTGCAGGTGATCGACGACGTGCTGTCCCGCGTCGAGGCTCTCGAACCCCGCCTCTGCGCGACGTACGCGCTCGATCCGGACGCAGCTCGCCAAGCCGCCCGCGACTCCGAGGCCCGCTACCTCCGCCACGAACCAGCCGGCCCGCTCGACGGCGTACCGGTCACCGTGAAGGAGAACATCGCCACCCGCGGCACCCCGGTCCCACAAGGCACCGCCGCCACCGAGCTGATCCCCGCCAAGGAAGACGCCCCCGCCGCGGCCCGCCTCCGCGAAGCCGGCGCGGTGATCTTCAGCGAGACCACCATGTCCGAGTACGGCATGCTGTCCTCCGGCGTTTCCACCTTCCACCACCTGGCCCGCAACCCCTGGGACCTCAGCAAAACGCCAGGCGGTTCCAGCGCCGGCGCCGCAGCGGCAGCTGCGGCCGGCTACGGCCCGATCCACGTCGGAACCGACATCGGCGGCTCGATCCGCCTCCCCGCCGGCTGGTGCGGAGTCGTCGGCCTCAAGCCCACCCACGGACGGGTAGCAGTCGGGAATCCCTACCCGGGAAGGGCCATCGGCCCGATCACCCGTACGGCGGCCGACGCGGCCCTCACCCTCCAGGTCATCTCCGGCCCGGACCGGCGCGACCACACCTCGCTGCCGCCCCTGCCCGACGCCAACGACCCCTTCGACCCCAAGGGCCTCACCATCGCCCTCCTCCTCGACGCCGGCCTAGGCCTCCCCGTCGACCCCGAGATCACCGCGGCCGTCACGAACGCGGCCCTCACCCTCGAATCCGCCGGCGCCACCATCACCCGCATCTCGCCGATCATCACCAGACAGATGCTCACCGGTCTCGACCACTTCTGGCGAGTCCGCTCCGCCGTCGACATCGCCGCCCTCCCCGAGGACCGCCGCGCCAAGGTCCTGCCCGCCATCCGCGAATGGACCTCCACCGCCGCCGACCTCACCCCGTACGACGTCTTCCGCGGCTACTCCCAGATGCAGGCGATGGCCACCGCCGTCGACCACGCCTTCGCGTCGTACGACTTCGTCCTCTCGCCGACAGCCCCCATCCCTGCCTTCCCGGCCGACCTCGCCTATCCCACCGACAACCCTCTCGAACCCTTCGAACACATCGCCTTCACCGTCCCGTACAACATGTCCACCCACCCCGCCCTCACGGTCAACTGCGGCTGGACCAGCACCGGCCTGCCCATCGGCCTGCAGATCGCCGCACCACGGTTCCGGGACCAGGCGACGCTGCAACTGGCGGCGTACCTGGAATCGGCCCTGCCGAGGAGGCCTTGGCCGACTCCGTGAGCGGCACCGGCGTGGTGCGCGGGCTCAGTACTTCCCGTACACCGACACCCGGGTGCCGATCTTCGTTTCCTGGAAGATCTCGTGGATTTGGGGCCGCATCACGCGGATGCAGCGGTGGGAGGCGGGGTAGGTCTTGACCAGCGAGTTGGCGCGGGAGCCGTGCAGTGCGATGCCCGGCCGGTCCTTCAGAAAGTAGATCGAGTCGTACATGTAAGCGTCGTCGTACAGGCTGCTCTCGTGGGCGCCGGCCCACTTGCGCCAGACCTTGCCGGTGCGGTTCGGGGTGTCGTAGCCGGCGGCGCCGGTCGAGACCCAGACGATGCGGCGGTAGGTGTTGTTCACGACCTGGTACAGCATCTGGCAGGTCTTGTTGACGTACAGGCCGTTGGGCTTGTTCGGGGCCGGGCGGTTCTTTGCCAGCAGCACCGACCGGACGTCGCCGGTGGTGAGGCGGCCGCGGCTGATCGGCAGGCCGTTGGTCTCGCGCCAGGCGCAGAGGGCCTGCTTGGTCCGCAGAGTCACCTTGCCGTCAACGGTGCCGACCGGGTAACCCCAGGCGTCGAGGCGCTTCTCGACCTCGAGCGCGTAGTTGACCTTCGCCGGGGGTTTGGTGGTCGGCTTGGCGGTGGGCGTCGTGGTCGGCTGGGCGGTCGGCGTACCGGGCGTCGGTGTGCTGGTCGGAGTCTCGGACGGCGCGGTCGTCGGCGTACTGGAAGGAACGGTCGTCGGCGTATCGGAGGGCGCGGACGTCGGCGTACCGGAAGGCTTCGCGCTCGCACCGGCACCAGCCGGCTCCTCGGCCGCCACGTCGGTACACCCGCTCAAAACAACGCCGACTACCACCAACCCCGCCAGAAGACCACGACGACTCGCCACGGTATCCCCTCTCCTCAACACGTTCAGCGTCGCAGACAGGGGCCGTCCCGGGCGGAAGCCTCGCCGTAACCGCGCGCTCGCCGAACGCTAGTACTCCTTCAGGTCCCCGGCTCGCGCGATTCCACACCCGTCACCGAACCGTTGTGATCCGTGACGTATCGCCCTGTGGACAGCTCCAAGAGCACCAGGCGGTTGCCGAAGGCGTCTTCCACCACCGCGCACCGCCCGACCGGTACGTCGAACGCCGCCGTCACGACCCGTCCACCGCTGTCGGCGAACCGGGCCGCGGCGTCGTCAGCCGATTCGACCAGCCACGTCGGCGCGTAGCCGAGCTCGGTCGTCAGCACGAGCTCGGTGTCGCTGTCGGGCAATCCCAACCCCGCTTGCCCGATCGAGTCGCTGCGCCACAGCAACGGATGCCCGAGCCGGTCGCGGTAGTACGCGAGCCCGGCGTCGAGGTCCGGCACCGGGACCATCACCGCGTCGACCTTGCGCAGCAACGGTCCCGTCATCGTGGCGCCTGGTCAGAGCCCGAGGTCTCGCAGGAACTCCGGCTTGTACGCCTGGACCACCACGTAGCGCGGGTCCGGGACCTCCATGTCGGCGTTCTTCGCGGCGTCCTCGGCCGGGTTGTGCTCGCCGACCGGAACGCTCGGGTCGGTCCACTCCTGCTCCGCCGGGTTCCACCGGGTGATGGTGTACTCCGCGGTCAGCTTGTCGTCCGCGACGAGCTCCTTGACCGTGCTCTCGGCCTCGCGCGCGTCCTCCAGGGAGTGCGTGTAGAGCAGCATCCGGTTGCCGTCGCGGGTGACCGTGACCTGCCGTCCGAGCCGCTTGCGCGCGTCGTCGTCCAGATCGAGCGCCCGCAGCCGCTCCCAGAACGTCAATCCGTGCTCGTCGTTCCCGAGCTCGACCTCGACCCGAAACTCCTCATCCGCCATACCGGACACCCTACCCAGCCCCGGCGACAGTCGATCGCGGCGCACCTGCATGCGGTACGCCGTACCGCTGGCGCCCTAGCCGGCCTTGTTGAAAGGTAAACCCAGCGCCGGACAATCGATAACCATCCATCGACTACAGTTCTTAGTCATGGAGCTTCGCCACCTGGAACACTTCCTCGCCGTCGCCGAGCAGAAGCACTTCACCCGCGCCGCCGAGGCGATGTCGATCTCCCAGTCCGGGCTGTCCGCCTCCATCCGCGCCCTCGAGCGCGAGCTGCACGCGTCGCTGTTCGTCCGCAACACCCGCAGTGTCGAACTGACCGAAGCCGGTCGCGCTCTGCTGTGCGAAGGCCGCCGGACCCTGGCCGCCGCGGAAGCCGCGAAGGACGCCGTGGCCGCCGTACAGGGTCTGCTCCGCGGCCATCTCAACGTCGGCCTCGAACAGTGCCTCGGCGTCGTCGACGTGCCCGCGCTGCTGGCGAAGTTCCGCTCCGCCTACCCGGGCGTCGAGATCGAGGTCCGCCAGGGCGGTTCGACGCCCATGCTCGACGAACTGGCCTCCGGCCGCCTCGACGTCGCCTTCGTCGCCACCGCCGGCGAACCGGTCGACGGCCTCGATCTGCGCCCGCTGTCCACCGAGTCGATGGTCCTCGTCTGCGCCCCCGACCACCGCCTGGCCGGCGCCGAACAGGTCTGCCTGCAGGATCTGGCCGGCGAATCCTTCGTCGACTTCGACCGCACCTGGGGCGCCCGCGCCATCTCCGACCAGGCCTTCGCCGACGCGGGAGTCGCCCACCCGGTCACCATCGAGGTCAACGACGTCCACACCCTCCTGGCCCTGGTCGCCCACAACCTAGGCGTCGCCCTCGTCCCCGAACGCATCGCCGCCAAACGAGGCGACCACCGCACCGTCCCGCTCACCCCGGGGTCTGCCTCGGCGTGGCAGGTCTCGGTCGCCGTCCCCACGACTCCCGCGGCCAGCCTCACCGCGAACGCGCTGATCGGGATGCTGCCGACGACTCGTACGTAGTTTCGGCTAGGTGGGCCGGGAGGGATGCCACGGTGGAAGGAACTCCTGCGGCCGCACAATCCCGAGGTGATCGCGTTGATCGGGGAAAAAGCTGCGGAGGGGGTCGACGTGTGCATGTTCTTGGCGACCTGGACAGTGCAGAGGCCGAGTTACGCGGTCGAGGGGCAGTTGGACGAAGCGATTCCCGCTCGCATCAGGATGGCGCTGGCCTATACCGCCCGCTGACCGAGGTCCAGGGCGTCCAGTTTCATTTGCACCGGACAACCTCGTACAACTCGATCTTCCGGTTCGACGACTAAATTCCGGTCAATCAGCATGTCTACGGGGCGTACGGCTACGACCAGCTTTTGAGCGCGTGTGGACGGAGTCGTATCCCTGGGAGTCGCCGACCCGAGAGTTACCCTTGGCCGGCCAGCCTCTTGACCGTCTGGACCACGGCCGCAGTGTCCCGAAGATCATCGAAGACCATGTCGGCGCCTTCTGCCCGCAGAGTCGCCGGAGAGTCGACGCCGGTCGCAACTCCGATCACGCGGGCGCCGCCGAGTTTGGCCGCGCGTACGTCGCGGACGGTGTCACCGATCAGGACGGTCGACTTCTCGTCGAATTCAGCTTTGTACTTCGCCTGTGCCCGACGCTGAGCATGACCGACCAAACGGGGCCTGCTGATGTCGTCGGATCCGAAGCCGCCGGTCTCGAAATCGATGAATTCGTCCAACCCCAGAGCGGTCAGCTTCGAACGAGCGTTGGATGCGATGTTTCCCGTGAGAACCGACTGGTGAATGGAGTCGTCGGCGAGGATGGCGGCCAGCGCTTCTCGAGCGCCTGGCAGTACCGATCCACGTCGCCGCAGATCGTCGTACTTGTCCTTCATTGCCGCCATCAACGCATCGGTGATCGCAGGACGGGTGAACTCGTCCGGATCCTCTTTGTTCGCGGTCAGAAGGTTCGCGATGATTTCGAAATCAGTGCGTCCATCGGTCTGGATCGACTCTCGGGTGCGCGAGCAGTCAGATACTCGAAGGTGCGCGCGTAAATCTCCTTGCTGACACCCGCGTTCTCGATCAGGGTGTGATCTACGTCCCACAGCAGCAGAATCTGTCCGTCGCCCATGCGAGGGGAGTATCTCAGAAGGCGAATGGGGTCCGGCCAACCTCACGGTGAACGCCCTCTGGCGAAACAGCGAACCAGGAGTTCGACGTAGCGGTCTGCTGACCACCGCCGCCCGGGCCTGCTCCGGCAAAGTCGGTGCATATCGCACGATCGACCCCCGAATCGGTGCAGAGTAGAGGCATCTGATCCGGTGCTCGCTGCGCGGTTCGGAGGTGAGGTAGCGCTTGAGGAACCGATCGATCTCGCGGTGCGCTGCCGGGCCGATGGGCCTCGAACCTGCGCTGGAACTGATCACCGCCAGCGCTGTCGACTCGATTCCGGTGCCGTCGGGACGAATCGTTGCGGGAGGCACTGGCCACGCCCGAGCAGATCGGCGGGGTTCTGGGCATCGCGATGGCGTGACAGCACTCGACGCGGACCGGGCGTTTGCGCTTTTGTCCGGGTTTCGCAAGCGGGCGACGTCAACCGGCGCGACGTCGCCCTCGCGGTGATCGCCGACACCCTCGGCGCGCTGAGTAGGCCCGCCGGCGCCGTGGTCGTACGTCGTACGGTGCGACGGAGCCGCGTTGTCCGACGAACCGACAGGGGGCGCTGGGGAGGCGAAATTTTGGCGATCTCCGCGGAGACGTGCCGGTGTCGATCTGGCTGGTCAGGCGTCCCGGAAGTCGAGTTCGCGGGCCACAACCTGGCGGGCGGTTTCGGCCAACGTGATGTTGCAGGAGTAGGCGTGTGCTCGCAGGATCGCGAGCGCGTCGTCGGGAGGCAGCCGGAGCTGAGCAGCGACCATGCCGCACGCGTGATGGATCGGCGCGCGCGACGCCCACGCCTCGTCGCCGAGTCCCTCGGCCCCCGGATCCCGCAGCAACGCGGCACCGACGGCGTCGGCGACGAACTGAGCGGCGTCGATCGGCTCGGGCAACTCACGCCCTTCGCTCACGTACACGCTGATCACACCGAACGTCTCACCGCCGGGGCGCATCGGGAACGAGTACATGTTCAGGCCCCCGACCGCCTGCCACGCGGAGCGGGCGAACTCGGGCCAGCGTGGGTTCGGCCGACTGTCCACCGCCAAGGTGAAATGGGTCCGGTGCCGGAAGGCGTCCAGGCACGGACCCTCACCGGTGACGTCCTGCAGGTCCTCCAGCGTCGCCATCACCTGGTCGGTGGTCGACAAGGTGGTCCGGTTCGCGGTCGTGTTCTCGACCGTGATCGCCGCGCCGTCGGCGCCCAGGATCAACTGGCTCGCGGCACACAGCCGGCCGGCCAGGTCGGCGTGCGTCGCATTGGCCGCAGCCAGCGTCGCGAGCCGCACGAACATCTCCGCGCGATCTGTCATCAGTCGAGCTCCCGTCGCAGCCGTCGGGGATCGCGTACCCAGGCTGACGCGCGGGTATTCGGGGGAGGTGTGGCGCTGTCGGGCGGGGGTCTCTGGGGCGTCGCGGTGCTCGGGTGTGCGGCACTCGGTTGCTCGGGTGCGCGGCACCTGGTCGCTCGGGGCGCCTGACTCTGCCGGAGCCGGACGAGGTTGATGCGCGTCCCGCTCGTACGTCGAATCGGGCCGCCCGTCGATTGCTCGGCGAACGGCCCGATCCGAATCCCAGCTGCGAGGCTCTCGCCGGCGTACCGGCGTACCGGCGTACCGGTGTACTGGGGGAGTCCTGCTACCAGGCGTAGTCCTCGGGGGAGGTCTTGTAGCCCGGGAAGATCTCGTCGAGCCGGGCCAGCGCCTTGTCGTCGAGCTTGAGGTCGACCGCGCGAACCGCCGATTCCAGCTGCTCCATCGTCCGCGGCCCCACGATCGGACCCGTGACGGCCGGCTGGTGCAGCAACCAGGCCAGCGCCAGGTCACCCGGCTGAGTCCCGAGCTCGTCCGCGAACGCCTCGTACTGCTCGATCTGCGGCCGAAGCTTCTCGACCGTCTCCTTCGCCCGCCCCTCGAGCCGCCGAACGCCCTCGTTCTCCTTGCGGATCACGCCGCCCAGCAACCCACCCTGCAACGGCGACCACGGAATCACGCCGAGCCCGTAGTACTCCGCCGCCGGCAGCACCTCGCGCTCAACATCCCGCACGATCAGGTTGTAAATCGACTGCTCACTCACCAGCCCGGTGAAGTTCCGCTTCTCCGCCGCCGCCTGAGCCTGCGCGATGTGCCAGCCCGCGAAGTTCGACGACCCGGCGTACAGGATCTTGCCCTGCTGAATCGCGACCTCGATCGCCTGCCAGATCTCCTCCCACGGCGTGTTCCGATCCACGTGGTGGAACTGGTACAGATCGACGTAGTCCGTCTGCAGCCGCTTCAACGAAGCATCCAGCGCCCGCCGGATGTTCAACGCCGACAACTTGTCCGTGTTCGGCCACTCCGCCCCCATGTCGCCGTACACCTTGGTCGCCAGCACCGTCTTCTCACGGTTCCGCGGACTCTTCGCGAACCACTCCCCGATGATCTCCTCGGTCCGCCCCGGATAGATCGCCCGCCCGTACCCGTTCGCCGTGTCGAAGAAGTTGATCCCCTTCTCATGCGCCGCATCCATGATCGCGTGCGAGTCCTCCACGCTCGTGTGAGGCCCGAAGTTCATCGTCCCCAACACGATCCGACTGACTTTGAGTCCCGTACGCCCAAGCTGAGTGAAGTCCATGGCTCCCACCTTGCTCCGGGGTTGCTGAGACTTCCAACAGAAGAATCCGCACAGTGTGATCGCTGAAGCTTCTTAGACGAACGGCGCTGTGCTCCGCATCGTGCGCTGAGTGCTGCGCAGGGTAGCGCTGCCGACCGCCTCGGCATGGCATGCCTATGTCGCAGCGCCGGGCGGTTAAGCTCTGGCATGGTTCGTCCGCATCCCCGGGGAAAGTTGATCGTGCGCTTGCTTCTTGCTAGCTCCTCGGCAGGGTTGCTGCCGTCATGACCCTGTGTCGTGAACGCGAGAAGGCGAGGCGGCGGATGGCTAGTCTCGCAGCGAGTCTCACAGGACGATTTGGCCAAGTCGAGCGGCACGGTCTAGACTTCGAACAGGTGTTCGAATTTCGAGGAGGCCTCTAATGGATCCCCTGCGGGTTGTTGAGATCTGTGCAGGCGCTGGAGGTCAGGCGCTCGGCCTTGAACGCGCCGGCTTCGAACACTGGCTGGCGGTGGAGATCGACCCAACAGCCGTTGAGACCCTGCGCCACAATCGGCCGGAGTGGGATGTGCGGCTGGGGGACGTCGCTGACGAGGATGTATGGGACCCGAAGCAATTCAAGGGCGTGGAGCTACTTGCAGGCGGCGTGCCGTGCCCGCCATTCTCTATCGCAGGTAAGCAACTCGGCTCCAGTGATGAGCGCGACCTGTTTGCGTGGGCTGTTGAGTTGTGCGCAGTCATGACGCCGCGCGCTCTCATGCTCGAGAATGTGCGGGGTCTCTCGGCGCCGCGATTCTCCGCCTACCGCCAGCATGTCCTTGATCGGCTGGACGAACTTGGATACGTCGCTGACTGGCGGCTGCTGCATGCGTCAGATTTTGGTGTGCCGCAGTTGCGCCCGCGATTCGTGCTAGTCGCGCTGCAGAAGGAATACGCGCCCTACTTCAGCTGGCCTGAGACCGTGCCGCTGAAGACGTCGGTCGGCGAATTGCTTCAGGATCTCATGGAGGCTGAGGGCTGGGAGCATGCCGCAGAGTGGGCGAGGCGCGCGAGTGGGATCGGCCCGACATTAGTTGGTGGGTCGAAGAAGCACGGCGGTGCCGACCTCGGGCCTACCCGGGCCAAACGAGCCTGGATGGACCTTGGCGTCGATGCGATGGGCGTCGCAAATGAGGCTCCTCCGGCCGGCGCGCCCGAGGGGCACAATCCGAAGCTCACCATCGAGATGGTCGCGCGTCTGCAAGGGTGGACAGGCGATGACTGGGAGTTTGTCGGACGGAAGACGTCCAAATATCGCCAGATTGGAAATGCGTTTCCGCCGCCAGTTGCGGCGGCCGTTGGTAGCCGCATCGCCGCAGCGCTTCGCCGCGAGGGTCCCGCCCGGGAACTGGCTGAGGTAGTAGTGCACGACGAGGTCTACCGTATTCTGCGGGCTGCCGAAAAGCCGCTGACTCTGCGGGAGATCATCACCGCTTCTGCCGGCGACTTGACGCAGGAAGAGGTGCTACTGCGCTTGAAGCATCTCGAACGTGATTTCGACATGCCGCGGGGTAAGCGACGAGGCGAAGAGACTTTCGAGCTCGGCAACTTCCGCGCGTTCGTTGGCCAAGACGATCACATTAGGCACGAGTACCTCGCCCAGATGCGGTCGAAGGTCAGCTAGCTAATTTACTTGGACCAAAGCCTCCCTGACAGCGGCGAGGGCATCTTCGAGCGCTTCGTGCTCCCAGATGCGGACAACCGTCCAGCCGTCCTTGCATAGAGCTGCGTCCGCGAGCCGGTCGCGCTCTACGTTCCGCTGAAGCTTCGGTGACCAGTAGGTGGGGTTCGTTGTCGGCTTCCGGCCATGCACGGGACAGCAATGCCAGAAGCAGCCGTCAACAAAAACCGCTACTTTTCGTGCGGTGAAGACAATGTCTGGCCTGACGCGACGTGCGGATGTGTAGATGCTTAAGTCCTTACGGAACCTGTACCCGGCGCGATGTAGTGCGGATCGAAGCTGGATCTCGGGCTTCGTGTTTGATCTGCGGATCGCGCGCATGTTTCGAGATCGCCCGGGTGTGCTCGCTGCGGGGGTATCTGACGTGGACTTCGAAGTCACGGAAGTGCAGCATAGCGGTCGGTAGTAGCTCCGGTCATGCGCGTATGGCAAGCTCTGTGCCCATGGTCGGTCAGATCGGGCAATCTACGAGTCAGGGATCCCCGGATGTTGAGTCAACAATCCTGCCGAGCCGGCGTACCAGAGTCAAAGGTCAAAGGGCTCGTAAGACCGGGCGGCCGAAGTTTCAGTCTGGACCGCGTCCTAGCAAGACTGATGCTCTGCCCCCTTCGCGCACCGAGGATCCTGCACTGTGGCGGGTTCGCGATGAACTGTTGCGTCTTGATCCAACCGGGGCCCGAACGGCAGTGGCGATTCGCGAAGCGTTTGACCAGGCCTACGACGGCCAGCGAACCGGTCGCTGGGATTACAGTCAGTTGCACAAGACTGAAAAGACCCACTTGGGCACGCTTGTAGAGATCTGGCTGCAGCGAGAGTTCAAGTTTGCCGACGGTGAGGATCTGGATTATAGGATCAGTGGTCAAGATGTCGACGCTAAGTGGTCGCGTGATCTCTATGCTTGGGAAATCCCGCCGGAAATGTATTCTCGCGGTGATCAAATAGCAATGGTGCTGTGGGCAAACGAGTACTCCATCCGGTGGTCAATGGGGTTGATTCGGATCAGCGAGCGCGTGCTACTTCCGGAAGGCAAGCAGCGAGACCGTAAAAGGCGACTGAACGACGCCGGGGGGGACTCCATTCTTTGGATCCATCGCAGTCGGCCGATGATCGAGAACACATTGATACATCTGCCGGACGGGCTCATGAACGAGATATCTGATGCTTCGTCCGGCCAAAAGGCAGTGAATCTGTTATTTTCTCGTGTGCAAGGCCATCTTATCAACAGGTCTGCAATCCTTACGGCAGCTCAGCAGGTCGATTCAGCGAAGCGTGTGCGGGACGCACGAAAGGCGCTGGCTCGCGACGGGGTTGTCATATTCGGTCACTATGACCCACATCCCAAAATGGCGCGTGATCTCGGTCTGCCGGCCCCTACTCTAGGCCGCTTTATCAGTGCTCGCCTGGCAGAATACGAAGTGGGGGATTCTGAGCCATTCACTGTCATCGCCAATCGACGATGGCGCCTAGCTCGGCCTGACGAAGAGGTTGGTGAGGCTCCGCCTCTTCCGACGCAGGGTAATGAGTGATGCGAATCCCGACGGCGGCTGTCAAGGATGTGCTCGGTCGCTTCGCCGGATGGGCGTTCTCGGCTCGATCGTCGTCGCAAGACGACGTGAGGGACGCTTAGCTCAGTCGCGAGTGACTAGGAGGCCCTTACCGGGACGTGCTTTACCGGGCGGCCGTCGTCAGCCCAGAACCGGTCGATCATCAGCCTCAGATTCTGTGCCGGCGGTCCCTGGGTATATCAGTGGAATGCTCTCGCCGCTCAGCATGTCCCATGGCGTCTCTGGCCACTTCCTAGACCTCCTCGCCCCGGCATCTGTCCACCGCTAGGAGAGCGGGAACTCCGGCCGCCGGATCAGCCCGCGACTTTGGCCAGCAGACGACCGGCTCGGTTGGCCAAAGCGTCGACGGTCTCCGCGATGCGGGCGACAGGCGGTGACAACGTGAAGGCCAACTGCCGGCTCGCGGACTTGGCCTTGTCGTCGAAAGCGCCATGAGAGCCATGATCGCCAGGAACCGGGTCGTACAAATTGTCCGGCCGATCATGAGTCTCCGGCTCGTCGACCTGCTGGCTCTTGAAGCCGGTCTTGCCCAAAAAGGCGTCGAGCAATGGCGCGGCGAGGCGTTCGCCGACGATGGTGTAGACGGTCGGGAAGCCGACCCAGATCTGACGGCGGCGGTGGTGTGCGGCGTGCCAGATGGCTTCGGCGGCGAGTTCGGGCTGGAAGATCGGCGGGACGGGCTGGGCCTTGTGGTCGAGTTTCGAGCGCTGGATGCGGAACTGTGGGGTGTTCACGGCGGGCATCTGGACCTCGGTGATCCGGACGTTGCTCTCGTCGTGCAGGAGTTCGCAGCGGATCGAGTCGGTGAAGCCCTGGATCGCGTGTTTGGCTCCGCAGTACGCCGACTGCAGCGGGATTCCGCGGAACGCCAGGGCCGACCCGATCTGGACGATCACGCCGCGGTCGCGTGGGACCATGCGCTGCAGCGCGGCGCGGGTGCCGTTGACGAAGCCGAGATAGGTGACCTCGGTGACGCGGCGGAATTCGTCGGGCTGCAGCTCGAGGAACGGCCCGAACACGGTCGCCATCGCGTCGTTGACCCAGACGTCGATCGGACCGAGCTCCTCTTCGATCCGCTCCGCGGCTGCGTCGACGGCCTTGTCGTCGCTGACATCGGCCTGTACGGCGAACGCCCGCGCGCCGGCGAGCTCCACCTCGGCCTCGGCGGCGGACAAGCCCTCGCCGCCGCGGGCGATCAAGCCCACGTCGTACCCACGCTCAGCGAACAAACGGGCACACGCACGCCCGATTCCGGCACTCGCTCCTGTGATCACCACGACGCTCATGGCCGCCCGGTTCCCACATCCAGTCGGTCCAACGCGTGACGTGGACGACGTCTGGTTCCTGCCGTGCCGGTTTCCGACAGCGTCGAGGTCTCCTGCGCGGCGACCGCGGCTGCTGATATGGGGCAAATGGTGTGAGGAGGAGCCGTGGACAACACAGTGCGGCGCAGCAGGGTGCGAGTCTGGTTCGGCGAGCACGTGATCGCGGACTACTGCGCCGAAACCTTGCTCGCAGAGCGCTATGCCCAGGCGATGGCACGGCGCTTCGCCGGGCTTCGGGTGACGAACGAACCGTTGAACGGCGACGGCCTGACATCGCGGCCGCTGCCCGACGAGCGGTTGTGGGGGCTTGGTCCGCAGTAGCTCGGCCGCGGGCCCGGGGTGAGTGGCCGTACGTACGCCCGCCGAACCGGGCCCGGGATAGTCTGCGGTCGTGAGCGCCGGTCCCATCGTCCCCTTCGAGTCTCTGGGGTCAGCGGATCTCATCGTCGATGGCGTCTACGCCGGCGGCACGTTCGGCTCTACGGCAGACGACGCGTTGGCCCGGCTCCTGCCGGTCGGCAATCAGGGCGGGTTCAGGTACAGCGGCTCTCCGGCGTCGGGAACAGTTCGCCTGGTTGCGCTCTACACGTCCGGGACAGAGGTGGACTGGCCCGACGTTCTCGACACCCACACTGGCGTCTTCACGTACTTCGGTGACAACCGGCAACCAGGGCTCGAGATCCACCAGACGCGGCGCCGCGGGAACGTGGTGCTACGGGACGTCTTCGCGTGGAGCCATGGGACCGCCGTCGATCGCCGGAAGGTTCCACCCTTTCTGCTGTTCCACAAAGCGCTGCCTGGCCGGAGCGTTGCCTTCAACGGGCTGCTGGTTCCGGGTGCCGAATCGCTGACGAGTGATGACGACCTGGTGGCCATCTGGCGATCCACCGGCGGTCAGCGGTTCCAGAACTACCGCGCACGGTTCACCGTTCTGGACGTCGGTCACATCTCGCGGGCCTGGATCTCCGACGTGCTAGCGGGCAAAGCCTACGAAAGCGAGCATTGCCCAACAGCGTGGAGAGCCTGGGTCAACGGTCGGGTCTACCTGCCCTTGGAAGCCCCCGCGACGACAACAGTCAGACCGAAGGCTCGCCAGCTCCCCGAGGACCCAGCAGGGCGGGCGATTCTCGCCGAGATCCGTGACCGTTTCCGCGATCGTGAACATGACTTCGAGCCGGTGGCCGTCGACCTGTGGCGTCTCATGGCGCCCGCGACTGGGCGGTGCGATGTCACCCGTCCGAGCCGTGACGGCGGGCGGGACGCGGTGGGTGAGTATGTGCTCGGGCCGCCGTCCGATCCGATCACCATCGACTTCGCTCTCGAAGCCAAGTGCTACAGCCCCGAGACCTCGGTCGGGGTTCGGGACGTCGCCCGGCTGATCTCGCGCATCCGGCATCGTGAGTTCGGCGTGTTCGTCACCACGTCGTACTTCGCCGCGCAGGCGTACTCGGAGGTGCGTGCGGACGGCCACCCGATCGCGTTGATCTGCGGTCAGGACATCGTCGATGCCTTGAAGGCCCACGGATACACCGACGCTGCGAGCGTTCGCCAGTGGCTCGATGCCCGGGCGACCAGCGTGAAGCCGTGACTGCTCAAGCCGACCTCAGAGAGTGCGGTCGGCGCTTGAACATCAGTACGACGTACGCAGCCTGGCGGGGCGTCTCCGGAGAGACGCCCCGCGGGTAGGGAGTGGATCAGGAATCAGCGCAGGTTGCTGAAGAACTTGCGCAGATCGGCGGTCACGTCCTCCGGGCGCTCGAGCGAGGCGAAGTGGCCGCCGGACTCGAAGTTGCTCCAGTGGACGATGTTCGAGTTGTCGCGCTCGGCGAGCGGGCGGATGGTCTTGAAGTCGTCGGCGAAGACCGCGACGCCGGTGGGGGCGTGGTTGACGGCGGGTTCGGTGCCGGCGTTGGCTTCTTCGTAGTGGTAGCGGCCGGCGGCGGCCGAGGTGTTGGTGAACCAGTAGAGCGAGACCTCGGTGAGGATCTGGTCGCGGCTGACCAGGCTGGTGCCGTTGCCGAAGTTGTTGAACAGTTCGTTCCAGGCGAGCTGGCCGACCGGCGAGTCGGAGATGCCGACGGCAACGGTCTGCGGGCGGGTGGAGTTGATCGCGTTGTAGCCGCCGACCGACTGGAACCACTTCAGGTGCTCGAGCGCGGCGTAGTCCTCACCGGTGAACTTCTCGAACTCGGCCGGGTCGCCCGAAGGGAACGAGAAGAGCTGGAGGACGTGCAGGCCGAGGAAGCCGGGAGGGTTCAGCAGGCCGAGTTCGCGGGAGATCATCGCGCCGGCGTCGCTGCCGTGGGCGCCGTACGAGTCGTAGCCGAGGCGGCGCATCAGCTTGTCGAAAGTGCGGGCGACGCGGGCCATCGTCCAGCCGCGGTCGGCGAGCGGCGTACTGAAGCCGAAGCCGGGGATCGACGGTACGACGACCGAGAACGCGTCGGCCTCCGAGCCGCCGTGGGCGACCGGGTCGGTGAGCGGGCCGATCATGTCGAGGAAGTCGACGAACGAGCCGGGGTAGGTGTGGATCAGCAGCAGCGGCGTCGCGCCCTCGACCGCCGACGGGACGTGCAGGAAGTGCACGGTCTGGTCGTCGATCTCGGTCAGGTACTGCGGGAACTCGTTCATCCGGGCCTCCTGCGCCCGCCAGTCGAACCCGTTCTGCCAGTGGTCGACCATCTCGCGCAGGTAGTGGTTCGGGGTGCCGAGGTCCCAGTCGTCGCCGGGGGCCGGCTCGGGCAGCCGGGTACGGGCCAGGCGGGTCTGCAGGTCGTCCAGGTCGGCCTGGTCGATCGTGACGGTGAAGGGCCGGATGCTCTCGTTGTTGTTCATGGCTCTACCGTAGAAGCCGTATAGGAACGCTGGATTCCTATTTGTGCGATGATTTTCAGATGCGTGAGACCTCGTCGAGATTGCTGTCCTTGTTGTCGCTGCTGCAGACCAGACCGGCCTGGACCGGGGCCGAGCTCGCGAGCAGGCTCGAGGTCAGTACGAGGACGATCCGGAACGACGTCGACCGGCTGCGCGAGCTCGGCTACCCGATCGACGCGACCCGCGGGCCGGCCGGGCACTATCAGCTCGGCGTCGGGGCGAAGATGCCGCCGCTCCTGCTGGACGACGAGGAGGCGGTCGCGGTCGCCGTCGGTCTGCGCACCGGCGCGGGCGTCGCCGGGATGGAGGAGAGCAGCGGGCGCGCTCTCGCGAAGCTCGAGCAGGTCCTGCCGCACCGACTCCGGCGCCAGGTCAACGCGATCCACACGACGCTGTCGAAAGGCCCGGACAACACCGGTTCCAACGTGCAGGATCCCGAGGTGGATCCGGCCATCGTGACGACGATCGCCGCGGCGATCCGCGACGAGCACTACCTGCGCTTCGAGTACGCCGTACCGGAGGCGGAGCCGGGCTTTCCGATCTTGGTCGAGCCCTATCGGTTGGTGAGCTGGCAGCGCTACTGGTACTTGGTCGCGCGCGACGAGAAGGGGGCCTGGCGCACCTATCGGGTGGACTGGATGACGTTGCGGATGGCAACGGGACGGCGCTACCAGCCGCGGCCGATGCCGGACGACGACTACACGGACTTCGTGCTGCGCGACGTCGCGACCACGGGGTGGAAGGTGCACGCCAGGATCACTGTGTTCGCCTCGGCCGAGGAGGTGCTGTCCCGGATCCACGCGGCCGTCGGCATCGTCGAGTCGATCGACGAGAACACCTGCGTGCTGGTGACCGGCGCGGAGTCGCTCGAGGTGGTTGCCGTGTACATCGGAATGCTCGGCATCGACTTCGAGGTGACGGCGCCGGCGGCGTTGGTGGAGCATCTGGAGATGATCGGCGAACGCTACCTGCGAGCGATCCGCCCGCGCTGAGGGAGTCGCGGCAACGATCTATGCCAGGCTCCACTCCCGGTACAGGACGCCGAGCAACTCATCCTGACGTCGCTCGAGCACCTGCGGGTTCCAAACCGGCTGGCCGAGTACCTGCGACGTGAGTGCGAAGGTCACCACTCCTCGATGACTCTGGAAGTACTTACTCTTCTTCTTGTCGAAGTCGTAATTCTGAGCTTGCGAGTTCTTGCTGCGGTTCAGCAGAACCAGGTTGGCCAACTTGTGAGTCCACTGAGCCCTTTCGGCCGTGTTGAAGGTGGTTCGCCAGGTGCTGCTGTTGGCCGGCGCCTGCGGGAGAACGTGTTCGACCGTGATGATCGGAAAGTCGTAGACCACGCCGGAGTGCTCGGCCAAGGCTTCGTCCAGGCGGAGCAACACGTACTTCCGGATCTTCGTCACAAGGTACAGGTCACCGGAAAGCTGGCGACGTGTTTCGTCGATCTCCTCATCAGTGAGATCGAAGGCCTTCGCTTCCAGCCCATCCCCATTGTCGAGCTGACGAAGTAGCTCGATGTACCGCCCGAGGCGAGGAGTCACGTACACGCGCCGGATGAACATGCTCGCAGCCAGACGCTCGAGTCGATGCAGGAAGCTGTCCATCCACTCAGGATCGTGTCCGTGCTGGCGAAGTGCCCAAAGCGCTGGTGCTCGCCAGTCACTGGTGTCGAGCTGGGCCAAGCGCTTGAACCAGGAGTTGATCTGAGCCTCACCGTGATCGGACCGATAGCTGTTGCTCGCCATGGCTTCGTATGCGTCGGCATACGGCGAGATCACGTCGTCGATGAATTCCTTGGCGCGATCCGGAAGATACTGGCTGAGCACCTGCTCGGGAAACTCTCGCAGGAGGTTCTGCTCCGAACGCCGCTTGCTCATGATGAGACGAATGTGCAGGAACAGATCGGCAAAGGCTTCGCGTCCGAGTTTCTGTTCGGCGTCATTCCACCGCTCGGTGTACTCGTCCTGCGCACCTTCGGTGATCTCGCCGATGACTTTCGACTTGAAGATGTCAGCCGGAGTGAGATCCAGTCCACGGGAGTTCATCACGCTGAAGATCCGGTGCGCGCTGTCCAAGTCGGGCGTGTGGACGACCACCAAGAAGGTTCGAGCACTCAGGAGCGTCGCGAGAGCGGCACGTCGTTCAGGAAGCCAGTTGGCGAGTTCGTCCACGAGCGCCTTGGCATTGTCACGGATGTTCTTCTGTGCATCGGTTGTCAGTTCGTTGTCCGTGAGGGTCACGAGCGAGTGAACACTGTGCTCGGCCTGGATGTGCTGACTGAAGAAGTGTCTGTCCCTCGGGCGCAGACTGAGTCGAGGTTTGGCTTCCAGTTGCATCAGCAGCTGACCTGGTTCGACGATCTTGTGCTGCAGCTCGCGCGCCCACCCGTCGTCTTCGCAGAGGTCACGGAGCACTGCGAGCAGAATCGTCAGCGTCGTGAGCCGCTGCTGTCCGTCGATGACGGATGCTGCTGGTCGGCCGTGCTCTTTGACCAGGACAATCGACCCCAGGAAGTATGGCTCGTCGGCATTCTGGTCAAGCGCATGCCATAGGTCGTCCAGCAGTTGCATAGTTTCATCCGTGCCCCAGGAGTACGGGCGCTGATAGTTCGGGATGGAGAAGTCGTAATCGCTGGAGAAGATCTTGTGAAGAGGTACTTCGGAAGCCTCGAGTTGCTTCATCGTGCCTGTGTCCCCCCTTGTTATTGGACAGGCATGTCGAAGCAGGGAGTCTTGCACAGCACCGAGTGCTCTCTCTAGATCTGGCTCGAGGAAATTCCTTCGCTTCCAGATGCATGGCGCGATCGGCTAGTCAATCGCGAAGCCGTGTGCCTGGGTGGCTCGAAGAGTTTCTCGCAGGTCACGACCGCCCGCTCACGGTTGCTCGCGGCCCAGGCCGGCGTCGCGGGCGCGCACGATCGCGCTCGGGCGGTCGGCGACGTGCAGTTTGGTGAAGATCGAGGAGACGTTGTTGGCGACGGTCTTCGCGGCCAGGGACAGTCGGGTCGCGATCGCGGAGTTGGACAGGCCGGCGGCGAGGAGGTCGAGAATCTCGTGCTCGCGGGCGGTGAGTTCGGGGAAGGGGACCTCGGTGGCCGGCGGCGCCGTGAACAGCGCGAGGACGCGCCGGGCGACCCCGGGTCCGAAGATCGCCTCGCCGGCCGCGACGGCGTGGATCGCGCGGGCGATCTCGTCCTGCTCGGCGCCCTTGACCAGGTAGCCGCGGGCGCCCGCGCGCATCGCGGCGAACACCGAGTCGTCGTCCTCGAACATGGTGAGCACCAGAACGGCGACGTCCGGAGCTGAGCGCGCCAGGTCGCGGGTTGCGGCGAAGCCGTCCAGGTCGGGCATCTGCAGGTCGAGCACGGCGACGTCGGGGCGGTGGGTGAGCACCTCGCGGATCGCCTCGCGACCGGTCGCGGCGACGCCGACCACCTCGATGCCTGGGAGTGAGGTAAGCAGCGCGGCGAGACCGGCGCGGACGACGGGGTGGTCGTCGGCGAGGACGACGCGGATCGGGGACTCACTCATCTGGTGCCGCCGAGCGGCTGGTGAAGTCGTCGCGAGCCGGACGCTCGGCACGCCCCGCGCGCTCCGCACGCCCCGCGGGCTCGGCACGCCCCGCACGCTCAGCACGCTCCGCCGCGAGGCTTCCCGCCGGCTCGTTCGCTGGCGGCTCGACCAGACCGCCCCGGTGCTGCTCGATCATCTCCACCGACGACGCGTCGCCGTACAGGTTCAGTGGGAGCCAAGCTGCGACGCGACCGCCCGACGGCGTCGGCCCGGCCTCGACGCGGCCGCCGAGTTCGGTCGCGCGGTCGCACATGGCTTGCAGGCCGACGCCAGGAACCCACGGGCCTTGGGGCGGGCCGTCGTCCAGGACCTCGAGTTCCAGGCCGGATCCGCAGCGAAGGGTGAGAACGGCGGTGGTCGCGCGCGAGTGCCGTACGACGTTGGTGAGCGCTTCCGTCGCGATCCGGTACGCCGCGACTTCCAGCGCGGCGGGCAGCGCGGGCAGTTCGTCGGCCTCGACCCGGACGCGGATCGGGGCGCCGTCCGCTCGCCAGGACAGCTGATCGGCGCGCTGGCGGAGGGCGCCGATCAGTCCGACCTCGTCCAGTGCGGGCGGTCGGAGGTCGTCGACCAGGCGGCGTACGTCGGCAATCGCTGTGCGGGTGTCGGTACGCAGACTGCGCAGGAGTTCCGAGGCGCGGGCCGGGTCGGCGGTGACCAGGTTCGCGGCGGCGTCGGCGGTGAAGGCGACGCCGGTGAGGGCCGGGCCGAGGCCGTCGTGGAGATCGCGGCGCAGGCGGCGGCGTTCTTCTTCCCGGGCGGAGACCAGTTGCTCGCGGGAGGTCTGCAGTTCGGCGGAGAGTCGGGTCGCGTGGACGGCGACGGCGAGCGGGACAGCGACGAGGGCGAGTACGTTGCGGTCGGCAAGGGTGAGTTCGGACTCGCCGGGGCGAAGGCCGATGAGCAATGAGCCAACCGAGGCGCCGCCGTAGGAAAGGTCCATCGAGACGACGCGATCGGGTGCGGAAGGCGTCGCGCGGATGGACGAGGACGGGAGATCAGGCGTCTCGAGTGCGACGTACGGAAAGCGCAACGCCGTCCGGATCGCAGCGGCGACGGTGTCCAGGCCGCCGCTGGGGTTCGCGGACAGTTCGGCGCCGATCCGGGAGGCGACCCGAGCGGGGTCACGGCGGTCTCCGTACATGGCGCGATCGACCAGCCGTTGCAACCGCGGAAGCACCGGCGCGATCAGCAGCGCGACGACCACGGTCAGCGCCGCCGAGCGGCCGAAGCGCGACGAGACGAACGAGTCGGTGATCGCGACCAGCACCACGTAGGTGCCAATGGCAACGAAGGACAGCAGGCCCCAGGCGATGGCCCGGGAGACGACCAGCCGGATGTCGAGCAGTTGGTGCCGGACGATCGCCACCGCGACCGCAACGGGAACCAGAGGAATCGCGAGCAGCACGAACACCGGCGTACCGGCCACCAGGGACCACGGGATCATCAGCGAGAGCGCGATCACCGCGGCCAGCAGCAACCACAGGAGTTGCCGGCGGCCCGTCTCGGTGGCGCGGCGGTAGCGGATCACCAGGCACACGATCGCCAGCAGGAAGGCGAGCAGACCGCGGAGCTCGGTGAGCGTCCAGAGTGGCTGCAAGGCCTCGTACGACGGCAGCTTCAGATAACCCGTCGGACCACCCTCGAACGGCGCCTCGCCGCCCGTGCCCATCTCCAGCGCGAACAGCGGTGACGTCAGCACGATCGCCCAGGCGACCGGTCGCCAGCGCGGCGAGAGCAGGTGTCCATCGGGGAACAACAGGAGGGCGAGCGGAAGGAACAAGCCGATCGACCACGGCCAGGCCCATTCGATCACCGTCAGCGTGCCACGCTGCAGCCCGATCGGCGCCGAGGAGTCGCGCAGCAGCTGCAGCAGAGGAGCGCCGGCCGCGGTCGTGGCGTGGCCGATCCCGTCGGCGAGGAACAACCAGCCGATCGGGTTGGCCGGCCGGTGCCAGGCGATCACCGCGCCGCAGGTGCCGAACGCGAACCCCATCAACGCGTTGGTCACCACAAAGGCGTCGAACGCGTCCCGCACGGACCAGCCCGCGAGCATGGTGAACACGACCGCGGCGACCACTTCGACCGCCGCCAACGTCCCCAACCCCGCTGCCAGCCGCCGGCGGCCGGGCAGCCATGCCCTCGTCATGGCCTCAGTGTGCGCCTGGAAACGTCCCGGAGTCCCGGGATCGCGCTCCCTGGGTTTCCGGGCGATCTCCCGGTCCACCGGTGATCGCGGCCTCCGGCGCGAAGGCCGGTCCGGCGGGAGGCTGATCGGCAAGTGCAATCGTCGAAGGGGGCGAACGTGATGTCTGGAAGGTTTCGGTGGGGGCTGGTGCTGCTCGCGGTGCTGTCGGTGGGGGACCTGGCCGGTCCGCTGCTGACCGACGGAGAGCATCCGCCGATGGAAATCGCGCTGCTGGGCGCCGGGCTCGGGCTGGTCAGTCTGGTCCTGGTGGCCCTGGCGTGGCGCGGGCGGCGGCGGGCGGTCGTGCCGCTGATCGTCGTACGGGTGCTGTCGGCGGCCGCCGCGCTGCCGGCGTTCTTCGTGGACGACGTCCCGGTGGGTGCGGTCGTGGCGGCCGGCGTGGTGGTCGGGCTGACCGTCCTGGCGACGGCGTTGCTGCTGGTGCCGGCGCAGGAGTTGGTGAGTGCGCGATGACGACGGTTGCTGGGGTTGCGCGGCCGGTCGTGGCGCGGCGGTGGGCGGTGTGGAGTACCGCGTTGCTGTTGCCGATCGGGCCGGCGGCAGTCGCCGTACTGCGGTACGTGCTGCCGTACGACACGGTGGACGACAGTTCGACGATGGTGAGCAAGGCGATCGCCGAGCCGGGCAGGGCGTCGCTGGTGCTGTGGCTGGGGTTCGTCGCGGTGCTGACGTTGGTGCCTGCGGCGTACGCGGTCGGCCGGATGACGCGGTCGCGGGCACCACAGTTGACCGCGGCGGCGATGGTGCTGCTCGTTCCGGGGTATCTGGCGCTCGGGTGGCTGGCCGCCGCCGATCAGTTGCTGTGGATCGGGCCGGAGGCAGGCTTCGCCGCGCGCGAGGTGACCAGGCTGTACGACGCGGCGCATCCGACAACGGAGATCGCTGAGGTGCTTTTCGTGGTCGGTCACGTGATCGGAACGATCCTGCTGGGGATCGCGCTGTGGCGGTCGCAGGTGGTCCCACGCTGGGCCGCAGTGGCGGTGATCGTGTCGCAGCCGATCCACATCGTGGCGGCGGTTGTCGTCCCGAACCACACGCTCGACCTGATCGGGTGGGGCTTGCAGGCGGCCGGATTCGCCGCGGTGGGATGGGCGATCGTGCGACGGGTGCCCTGAAGAGCCGAACCCGGTGCCGAGTCAGTTGTGCGCGTTCCCTTGGTCGTGGGGAGGGACGGCGGTCAAGCCCTAGAGCCCCTGCTGCTTGAGGAAGCTCACCGTGCGGGCCATCGACGTCGGCCATGCGGGACCGAAAGCGTGTTCCTCGCCCGGGTACGTGTACATCGTGGCGTTCTTGCCGGCCTTCTTCAGCGCGGCGAGGGTTTCGGTGGACCACGCGATCGGGCAGGTCGAGTCCGCGGAGCCGTGGTGGATCAGGACCGGTTCGGTGACGCGGTCGAAGAAGTTGACGGCGGAGATGTTGCGCCAGAACGTCGGGTTGCGGTTCGGGGCGCCGTGGGCGCGGACGATGGCGTTCGCGACGGTCGTGTTGGGGCGGGTCCAGCGGTTGAAGTTGTCGACGGCGTCGGAGCTGACGGGGGCGAAGACGACGGCGGCCTTGACCAGGCCGGGCTGGGCGACCAGGACGTTGTAGGTGATGCCGCCGCCCATCGAGCGGCCGAGCATGCCGATGCGGTTGGGGTCGACGTACTGGGAGGTGCGCAGCGCGAGGACGGCGTTGATCGCGTCCTCGGTGTAGCCGAGGCGGACGTTGACCTCGTTGCCGGGGTCCTTCGACGACTGGGCGTGGTTGCGATAGTCGGTGTGCAGGACGACGTACCCGCGGCGGGCGAGGTAGTCCTGTTCGCGCATCAGGCCGCGGCCGTTGGTGTAGATGGCCGGGTCGATGTGGCCGTGGTTGAGGACCAGCGCGGGGTGCGGCCCGGGGGTCGACGGCACGTTGAGGATGCCGGAGATCGTCAGCGACCCGCTCGGGTACGTGACGAAGTACCGCGTGTACGCCGCGTTGCGGGCGAGCACCCGGCCCAGCCGCAAGGTGCCGCCGGGATACTTCTTCGCCGACAGCGCCTGCAGCGACACCGGATCGGGCGCAGGAGCAGACGGTGTCGGCGAGGGGGTCGGCGTTGGGCTGGACGGTGGAGGGACGGATGACGGGGCGGGCGTGGAGTTGACCGCCGTACTGGGAGTGGACGCAGGGGGTGCCGCGTCGTCAGTTGTGGTGCAGGCGACCGCAGCCGTCATCCCGAGCGCGGCGAGCCCCGCCCACGTCATCCGCCGGTTCATGGCTCCAGTTTGCTGCCGACGGGCGAAACTCGGTCGAAAATCCCGACAACGATCGGTACGACGAAGCGGCCGGCCCGGTCAGGGCCGGGCCGGCCGCGGTCAGTCAGCGCTTTGAATTCAGCGCCGTACGGTCAGCTGGGTCGAGAGCGGGCCCAGCGTCAGGGGATAGGTGCCGACAGCGGGACTACGGAAGGTGAACATCACCCGCGTGTCCCGGTTGCTGCGCAGAGCAACCAGCCGCTCCGCGACGACCTGGCCGTCCAGCTTCAGCGTGGAGGTGTAGGTGCCGGCGGCCTCGCCGACGTTCTTCAGCCAAGCGCTCGCGACCACCCACTGGCCCGGGCGGACTTTCGTCGGAGTGACCGACAGGTCCGTCAGCGCCCAGCGGGCCTCCGGGCCAGGGGCCAGGTCGTGCACGAAGATGTCCGAACGGTGGTTCGTGTCGCCGCCGACCAGGTTCGTCGAGGTGCTCTGGAAGGCGACGTACCGGCCGTTGCCGCTGAGGTTCGGCAGCTCGGAGCGTCCGTCGCCCTGGACACCGAGCGGTCCGCCCGACACGAACGTCGTGGTCTTCGCCGCCAGATCGCGAACGAAGATGTCCGGCTTGCCGTTGGTGTCACCGGCCACGAGGTTCGTCGAGTCGCTGTAGAAGGCGACCTTCGTCCCGTCCGCGCTGATCGACGGTGCGAACGACCAGTCGTTGCCCTCGGCCCCGGACGTCGCGACCGAGGCGAGCTCGGCCTGGCCGGTCCGCAGGTCGAAGACGTGCACGTGGTTCGCCCACGACGGCGCGCTGCGGTTCTCGAACACCATCTTGGTGCCGTCGGCACTGATCAGCGGCGACGAGTACTCACCGGCGAGGTCCGGGTCGGCGATGCGTCGCGTTGTCCCGGCGACCCGGTCCCGAACGAACAGGTCGCGCTGGAACTCCACGTCGTCGCCGGTCAGGTTGCTCGCGTCGCTGACGAAGGCGACGTACCGGCCGTCGGCGCTGATCGACTGCTCGCGGGAGCCGCCGTTGCCGCCGGATCCGTCCGGGGCGACGGAGATCCGCTCGGTGGTCCCGGTCCGCAGGTCGCGGACGAAGACGTCAGTCTGGCCGTTGGTGTCGCTCGCGACCAGGTTGTCGGCGTCGCTGTTGAACGTCACGTACCGGCCGTCCGCGGTGAACGACGGCGGCCCGGACAATCCGTTGCCCGGAGCACCTGATGGCGTGACCGAGACGAGCGTCGTGGTGCCGGTGGTCCGGTCGTGCACGAACGCGTCGGTCTGCCCGTTGGTGTCACCGGCGACGAGGTTCGACGCCGCGCTGTTGAAGCCGACGTACCGGCCGTCGGCGCTGAGCGTGGGGGAGAGCGAGAAGCTGTTGCCCTGCTCACCGGATGACGAGACCGAGACCCGCTCGACGGCGCCGGTCGTCTGGTCGGTGACGAAGACGTCGAGGTCGTTGTTGGTGTCGTTGGCAACCAGGTTGGACGACGCCGTGGCGTACGCGACCAGGCTGCCGTCGGCGTTCAGCTCCGGCCACCAGATGTCCGAGTTGCCCTGGGCACCGGCGGCCGAGACCGACGGCCGTTCGGTCGGGAACGGCTTCGGCAATGCCAGGTCGAGCCGCCCCTGCGTCCGTACGGCGACAGCAGCCGGCGCGGTCCGGGAGATTCCGGGTGCGTTCGCGACGACCTGGTACTTGCCCTCCGGTACGTCGCGGATCGTGTACCGCCCGTCCCGGCCGGTCGTCGCGACCAGCTTGTCGGGCACGTCCTGCACCTCGACCGTTGCTCCCGGCACCGTGCTGCCGGTCGGACCGTAGGTGACCTTGCCGGTGATCGTGCCCCAGCGGGTGCGATCGAGCTCGACCCGCAGTTCGGTGAGCCGATCGGCCTTGACCGTGGCGGTCGCGGTCGTGCTCCGGTAGCCGAAACGGGAGAGCGTGATCTTGTACGTCCCCGGAGCAACGCGCAACTCGAAGGTGCCGGCGGCATCCGTGCTCACCGCGCGACCGCTCGGCAACGTGACTGTCACGCCGGTCAGGACCTTGCCCGACTTGTCGTCCTTGACGACACCGCGGATCCCGCTCTTCAGCCCGGCCTCGGTGACCGCGGCGAACGCGTCGATCCGGCCGCGCCCGAACCGGTCGTTCGGCAGGGCGCCGTACCGGCTGTCGTGCACCGACGTCCCGGCGAGGATGTCGAGGGCCTCGTCGACCGAGAGGTCCGGGCGGGCCTGCAGCATCAGCGCGACCGTGCCGGAGACGTGCGGCGTGGCCATCGACGTACCGCTGAGCTCGCCGTACGAGCCGTCGGGCAGGGTCGAGTAAACGTCGACGCCCGGCGCGGAGATGTCCGGTACGACGAACGACGAGGGCCATTCGCTCGGCGCGTCGACCCAGTCGGTCCGCTGGACGGTACCGCCGCAGGACCAGTCCGGGACGTCGTCGTTCGCGTCGGTGGCGCCGACGCTGACCGACTCGTACACGTTGCCCGGGCTGGAGGAGCCGCCAGGCAGGCACTCGTTGCCGATCGCAAAGGCCGGGAAGACGCCGGCGCGGTAGATGTTGCGGACGGGCTCGATCATCTCGTCCTCGAAGCCCTCGGCGCCCAGTGACATGCTCACCACATCGGCGGGTTCACCGGCCGACTTGCCGTCGGCGTCGTACGGCGCGATCGCCCACTCCATACCGGCGATCACCTGCGCCAGGGAGCCGGTGCCGTTCGGGATGACCAGGCCGGCCATCAGTTCGGCGCCGGGGGCAACACCGATCCGCGTGCCGGAGGCATTGCCGCCGGCAACCGTTCCGGCGACGTGGGTGCCGTGGTAGCTGCTGTCGTGCGGCTGGGAGTGGATCGGCTCACCGCCGCTTCCGAACTCGAGCCAGCCGCCGGGGTGCTCGGGGTCGTTCGGGTCGGTGCTGACCAGCTTGCCGGCCAGGTCGGGGTGGTTCGGGTCGATCCCGGTGTCGAGGATCGCGACCCGGACGCCTTCACCGGTCAGGCCGCGCTCGGTCTGCACGCGGTCGGCGCCGATCTTGGCCAGGCCCCAGGTGCTGTCGTCGGTCGCGGTGGTGGCGACCGGCTTCTGGTCGGGCGCGGTCAGCTCGAAGTTGGGGATGATCCGGTCGACGAGGTCGTTGGTGGCCAGCGCCTGAAGGGTCTGCGGGGTGGCGCGGACGAGCACCATGTTCTTCAGCCAGAACGTGCTCACCACCTCATCGCCGAGCGCGCGCACGGTGTCGAGCACCGGCCTCTGCGTCTCGGCGGCCTGGGCCTCCAGTTCCGCGGTGACCTGCTGAGGGCTGGTCGCAGCTGGAGCGTTCGAGGTCAGTACGACGGCGGCCTCGACGCGCCCGTTCGCCGAGCGCTGGGTCCGGGCGGTGTCGAGCAGCGACGGATCGATCTTGCCGCGCGCCCGCTCAGCCGTGACAGTCCCGGCGGACACGGCCATCGACGTACCCATGGGTGGGGCGGCGGAGGCGACGGACGGGGCGAGCAGCAACACGGCGGACGCGGCGAGCCACCACCGGGCGGGGTGACGGGTGGACAGCGACATGGGGACTCCTCGAGGTGGCGCGCACGCCGACGGCGGGCCGCGCGAGGCGCGGTCCGTGCGGGGGTACGGCCGGAATCAGGCGGAACCAGGGGCCGGGCGGACAGTGACCGGTTCAAGAACATTGGCATCGCATCTATGCACTGACAAGCTGTTCCGGCGACGACTTCCGGTCAGGTGACGGGTTTACGACAAGGGGTGGAGCAGTGCTGGAGACGATCGGGCTGGGTCCGGCGGACGAGGAGGTCTACCACGCGCTGGTCCGGCGCTCGCGGGCGACGGTTCCCGAGTTGGTGGCCGACACGGGGAGCCCGGCTTCGGCCGTACGCCGGTCGCTGGCGCTGCTGGTCGACCTGGGCCTGGCGTCCCGGCCCGACGGACGTCCGGTCCGGTACGTCGCCGGCTCGCCGGACAGCGCGCTGGAGTCGATCCTGCGGCAGCGGGAAAGCGAGTTGCACGAGGTGCGCGGGCACGTCCGGACGCTGATGGAGATGTACCGGGCGGGCTCGCGCTTCAACCATCCGGGTGAGTTGGTCGAGGTGATCTCCGGCCGCGACGAGGTGAACCACCGCTGGGTCGAGATGCAGCGCAACACCCGGACCGAGATGCGCGGCTTCGACCGTCCGCCGTACGCCGCTCCGCAGGCGCACACCGAGTCCAACCCGGTCGAGCTCGACCTGCTCCGGCGCGGGGTCAAGTACCGGGTGATCTACGACCGGTCGGTGCTGGAGCTGCCCGGCTGGCTGGCGGACGTGACGCGCGGGATCAAGCACGGCGAACAGGCCCGGATCGCGCCGGACCTGCCGATGAAGCTGGGCATCTCCGACGACCAGCTGGCGATCATCCCGCTGCTGCGGACAGGGGACGATGCGGTCACGGCGTCGTACCTGATCCATCCTTCGCCGCTGCTCGACGCTCTCGTCGCGCTGTTCGACCTGGCGTGGGAGCGAAGCGTGCCGGTGCGGTTGAGCGCGCTGGACGTGGAGGAGGTGGGGGAGACGTTGTCGGCGGAGGAGGTCAAGCTGCTGACGCTGCTGGCCTCGGGCGCGACGGACAAGGCGGCGAGCCGGGCACTGGGGTGGAGCGAGCGCACGGTCCAGCGGCATGTGATGCGGTTGTCGCAGCGGGTCGGTGCGCAGACCCGGTTCCAGCTGGCAATGGAAGCAACGCGCCGCGACTGGATCTAGGGCGTGTCCTCGGCCGACCGCGTGGAACGAGGGACACGCCCTTGCCCGCGATACGTCAGGCGGTGCCGTAACCCGGCTGGGTACCGTAGGCGCCGGCGGAGTCGGCGGCCTTGGGATCGGGCCCGAAGCGGTTGTCGCCGGACGTGCCGTCGAGGGCGAGGATGATGATCAGCGCGATGGTGCCGATAAACGGAATCAGGCCGATCAGGATCCACCAGCCGTGGCGGTCGGTGTCGTGCAGGCGCCGCCAGGTCACAGCCAATGTGGGCAGCAGAACCACCAGGGAGTAGATCCCGGACAGCAGGCCACTGCCGTTGTCGTAGTCGGTGCCGATGGCCCGGTCCACGGAGTAGAGCACCGCGGAGACGACAAAGCTCACCAGGGTGAAGATCCAGAACTCCTTGCGCCGGGCGCGGCCGCTGAACACCACGTACTTCTTCAGGACGTCCACGTACCAATGCATGAAGGGCTCCCGCGATCAGGTCGAGGCGGAACGGGAAGTGTTCGCCGATGAAGTGGTCACGCTCCGAGTAGCCCGACGCACGCACAGGCAAACGCTCGCCTCCAGGGTCGGTCAGCGGAGCGGGAGCCAGCCCAGGCTGGAGGCGGTGTCGACCGTGGGCTTGTACTCCGCGGCGACCACGCCGGCGTACCCGGCGGACTTCAACGCGTCCAGGGCTTCCGTGATCGGCAGCGCGCCCGAGCCCGGTTCGCCGCGGCCGGGGGAGTCGGCCAGTTGGACGTGGGCGAGGTCGGCGCCGACGGCTGACGCCGTGGCGACCAGGTCGACGCCGTTGCTGCCGAGGTGGAACGTGTCGAACAGCAGCGACAGGTTCGGCACATCCTTCAGCGGACCGTCCAGCAGCGCCAGTACGTCGTTTGCCGTCAGCAACGGATAGCGGCCGTTCAACCCCTCGGTCAACGGCTCGATCAGGACCGTCCCACCCAACGGTGCGACTGCCGCCGCGGCGGACCGGATCGCCTCGACCGCGCACGCCTCCTGCTCCGCCGCGGACCAGCGGTCGTCGAGCTGACCGTAGAGCAGGTTGAACAGCCGGCAGCCGGTCCGCTCGGCGATCTCCACCATCGTGGAGATGTTCGCCGCGAGCTCTTCCTGGCGGTCCGGGTGCGAGGCGACGCCGCGTTCGCCGCCGGGGATGTCGCCGCCGTAGAAGTTCAGTGCGCTCAGGGTGACTCCGGCCGACTTCAGTGCCGTCACCAGCAGGTCGATCTCGGCCGGCGACGCGGTCGGTCCGGGGAACGGCCACCACGACTCGACCAGCCGGAAGCCAGTGCGCGCCGCCGCGGCGTACCGGTCCAGGTAGGGGAGCTCGGTGAAGAGCATCGACACGTTGGCGCTCAGCTCGAAGCCGCGGAAATTCATGCGAAAAGGCTAACACCAGCTCTTGCCACTCATGCAATCTTGTCTAACAATCTTTCCAAGCCAACTCCAGGAGGAACCGCCGCATGCGCATCGAGCCAGAGCAAGCGATCCAGAGCGCCGACCGGAGTCCCGACTGGCCGGAGCGGGCCACCCGCTGGGCCCAGATCACGCTGGCCGAGGACGACCCGCTGCACTTCGACGCGGACTTCTGGCTCGACCTGATGCGGGACAGCCGCTCCAACGCGACCTGCATCAGTGCCGGCGGCTACATCGCCTACTACCCGACCCAGCTGCAGTACCACTACCGCAGCAAGTACCTCGGCGACACCGACCCGTTCGGCACTCTCGTCGACGGCGCCCGCAAGCTCGGCATGAGCGTGATGGCCCGGGTCGATCCGCACGCGATCCACGCCGACGCGGCCGCGGCGCATCCGGAGTGGCTGGCCCGCGACAGCGACGGCAACGCGCTCGAGCACTGGGCCCACCCCAACATCTGGCTGACCTGCGCGTTCACCGGTTACCATCGCGAGTTCATCACCGAGGTGGCCCGCGAGATCGTCCGCGAGTACGACGTCGACGCGATCTTCGCCAACCGCTGGGAGGGCTACTACGGCATCTCCTACAGCGAGGCGGCGCGCAAGTCGTTCCGCGACGAGACCGGCCTCGAGCTGCCGGCCGGGGAGCACCAGGAGAACTGGCAGGAGTACGTCGTCTGGCGCCGTCGGCAACTGAGCCGGCTGGTCGGCATCTGGGACCAGGCGGTGCGCGACATCCGGCCGCACGCGCGCTTCATCCCGAACCTCGGCGCGCTGGCCGCCCGCGACCTGGACCGCGAGCTGGTCGAGAAGCACTACCCGATCTTCTTCATCGACAAGCAGGGCCGCTCCGGCATCGAGGCGCCTTGGGCGGCCGGCCGCAACGGCAAGCGCAACCGCGGCGTCTTCCCCGATCGCCCGGTGCGGCTGATCACCTCGGTCGGTCCCGAGCACCACCAGTACCGCTGGAAGGACTCGGTCGCCCCGGCGGAGGAGACGAAGACCTGGATCGTCGACGGCTTCGCGCAGGGTGCGTTGCCGTGGTTCACCAAGTTCAACGCGAGTGTGCCGGACCACCGGTGGGTCCCGCCGATCGTCGAGGCGTTCAACCTGCACGCCGAGGTCGAACCGGTGCTCGAGCCCCTGCGCATCACCGCCGAGGTCGCCTTGCTCGACCCGACCCGCGCGGGTCAGTTGCGGACGCCGGACGGCATCGGCCACGAGGACGGCTTCTACCAGGCGCTGGTCGAGGCCCGGGTCCCGTTCGAGTTCGTCTCCGACCAGGAGTTGTCAGCCGAACGCCTCAGCCCGTTCAAGGTGATCGTGCTCGCGAACGCCGAGCAGCTCGGCGACGACCAGCTCGCGGCGCTCACGGCGTACGTCGAGGCCGGCGGCTCGCTCGTCGCGGCGTACCAGACCTCCCTGTACGACGATCGCGGGCAGCTGCGCGACGACTTCGGTCTGGGCGACGTGCTCGGCGTTCACCTGGTCCAGCCCGCGCGACAGGTGAAGAACAACTACATCGCGCTGACCGGTGAGCACCGGCTCAACGAGGGATTCGACGGGACGACGCGGATCATCGGCGGCACGCACATCATCGACATCGACGCCGTCCCGGCCGCGCAGGTGCCGTTCCGGTTCATCCCGGACTTCCCCGATCTGCCGATGGAGGAGGTCTACCCGCGCGAGGCTCCGGACCGGCCCGCGGTGGTCTGCCGTGAGCACGACGGCGGCGGCCGGACCGTGTACTTCCCGTTCAACCTGGGCGCGATCTTCTGGGAGGCGCTCCAGGCCGACCACGGCCGGCTGGTCGCGAACGCGGTGGCATGGGCCCTGGGCAAGGATCCCGAGGTCACCGTGGAAGGCGCCGGGCTGGTCGATCTCGCCGTCCGGCGCGGCGAGGCCGAGGTGGCCGTTGCCCTGGTCAACCTGACCAACCCGATGGCGATGCGTGGCCCGATCCGGGAGACGCTGCCGTTGCCGCCGCAGACCGTGTCGGTCGCCGTACCGACCGATCGGCTGAAGGCGCGGCTGCTGGTCGCCGGAGTGGATGTCGAGGCAACGGTCGAGAACGGTCGCGCCGTGGTGACGATCCCGACCGCCGGCGTGCTGGAGATCGTGCACCTGGACTGGAGGTCGTGATGCGGATCGGCTTCGTCGGGCTCGGCGTGATGGGTACGCCGATGGCCGCCAACCTCGTTGCCGCGGGCCACGAGCTCGCGCTCTACCGCGGGCGGGAAGGGCTCGCCGGTCACCACTGCGAGTCGGCCGCCGACGCGGCGGAGCGGTCCGAGGTGGTGATCCTGATGCTGCCCGACACCCCGGACGTCGAGAACGCGTTGTTCGGACCGGACGGTGTTGCCGAGGGCCTCGAGCCCGGGACGCTGGTGATCGACATGAGCTCGATCTCGCCGACCGCGACCAAGACGTTCGCCGCGCGGATCGAGAAGCTGGGCTGCGACTACCTGGACGCGCCGGTCTCCGGCGGCGAGGTCGGCGCGCAGCAGGCTTCGCTGACGATCATGGTCGGCGGCCGGCCGGACGTCTTCGAGCGGGCCAAGCCTCTGTTCGAGGTGCTCGGCAAGAACATCACGCTGATCGGCGGGACCGGCGCCGGGCAGACCGCGAAGGTGGCCAACCAGATCGTGGTCGGGCTCACCATCGAGGCGGTCGCCGAGGCGCTGTTGTTCGCCGAGCGGGCCGGCGCCGATCCCGCCGTCGTCCGGAAGGCGTTGATGGGTGGCTTCGCGTCCTCGCGGATCCTCGAGCTGCACGGCGAGCGCATGGTCAACCAGACCTTCGACCCGGGCTTCCGGATCCGGCTGCATCGCAAGGACCTGATGCTGGCCGTCCAGGCCGCCGCCGAGCTCGACCTCGCGTTGCCGAACACCGCCGCGACGCAGCAACTGATGAACGCCGCGATCGCCGACGGCGACGGGGATCTGGATCATTCGGCGCTCTACAAGACGCTCCGGCGGTCGCCATGAGCGGCCTGTGGTGGCAGGAACCGTTCCGGATGTTCCAGACCAACCTGCGCGAGACCGACGCGGGCCTGGACGTCGAGGAGGTGCTGGACTACCTGGTGGAGTTCGGCGCGGACACCTGGCTGCTGAGCGTCGGCGGCATCCTGTCGAACTACCCGACCGACCTCGACTTCCAGACCCGCAATCCCTACCTCGCGCAGCGCGCGTCGGGCGATCTGGTCGGCGACGCGGTGAAGGCGGCCGGGCGGCGCGGGATCCGGGTGATGGGCCGGATGGACTTCTCCAAGATCGACCACCGCCGCGCCGAGCAGCATCCGGACTGGTGCTTCGTCGACGCGGCCGGTGATCCGCAGGTCTACAACGGCCTGACCAGCGTCTGCCCGAGCGGCGACTACTACCAGGTGAAGCTGTTCGAGGTGCTCGACGAGGTGCTCGACCGCTACCCGGTCGACGGCTTCTTCTGCAACTGGATGTCGTTCAACGAGGTCGACTACAGCCGGGTCTACCGCGGCGTCTGCCACTGCCTGGCCTGCACGCGCCGGTACGCCGCGTACGCGCCGGGCGAGACCCTGCCCGAGGGCAAGGATTCGCCGGGGTACGAGACCTGGCAGCGGTTCGCCCGGGACGTCCTCGCGGACCTGACCGGCCGGATCCGCGACCATCTCGCCGAGCGTCGTCCCGAAGCCCCGCTCGTGCTCGGCGATCGTGCCGACATCGTCTTCCACGAAGCGAACAACGCCGTCGGCCGGCCACTGTGGCACCACCGGACCAGTGAGCACGTCAGCGCCGCGAAGTCCTACCGGCCAGAGGTCCCGGTGCTGACCAACTCCGTGGCCTTCGTCGACATGCCGTACCGGATGGCCGGCGAGGAGCCGCACCACTTCGCGCAGTACCTGGTGCAGGCGATCGCGCGCGGAGCCAACCCGTCGACGTACATCATGGGGACGCCGAGGGACAACCCGTACGAGTGCCTCGCGGTGGCGGGGGAGTTGACCCGCTTCCATCGCGACCACCACGACGTCTACCGCGAGCTCGTGCCCGCGGCCGGGACGCTGCTGGTTCGGCCGGACCAGTTCAAGTCGGGCGCGACGGCGGAGTTCCAAGGGCTCTATCTCGCGCTGCTGCAGCGGCACGTCCCGTTCGACGTCCTGCCCGAGGAACGCCTTGGCGCCATCGACCTCGGCCGGTACGGCGTCGTCGTGCTGCCCGATCTGGGACCGCTCGCGCCGGAGATCGCGCCGGCGCTCGACCGGTACTGCGTGGCGGGCGGAGCAGTGGTTGCTACGGGCAACAGTGGCGTGGTGGCCGAGAAGATCCAGTTGCAGTGCCTGCCGGCGCGACGGCGATTGGCCAGCCACGACACCGAGGAATCTGTCCGGTCCTTGCATCTGCGCGACAACGGCAGCGACAGCGACGTGGTGCCGGTGGTTGGGCGCTTCAACGTCGTGGAACCGTCGCCGACCGCCGAGATCGGATGGAGAGCGCTCTCGCGGGCGCCGTACGGGCCGCCGGAGAAGTGTCACGGGCATCTGGAGCTGGAGCATCCGGGGCGGCTGCGGGCGCCGTACGGGCAGGGGCGGGCGGTGATGCTGCCGTGGACCGTCGGCCGGGGCTATCGCGAGGTAGGGCTGACCGCGCATCGAGAACTGGTGATCGCGGAGGTGCTCTGGGCCGGCGCCCAGCAGGTCGCGACCGGACTGCCCGAGCAGGTGGAGATCGTCCTGGGCCGGTCAGCGGCAGGCCGCGTGATCCACCTGCTGAACAGATCGGGGGACGCCGACCAGCGGTTCGCCGAACCGTTGCCGATCGGACCGAGCTGGTTGGAACTGCCTGATCCGGACGTCGCCGAGGTCCAGGCGCTGCGGGCCGGCGTACGGCTTCCCGTGGTGGACGGACGGGTGAAGCTGCCCGTCACCGAACGCTTCGAAGCCCTTGTCTTTTGACAAATTGTCAAACAACTATGCATGACCTCTTGACCGTCATGTATCGGAACCAAACAATGAAGCCACCCTGAGGAAGCGAGAGACCGTGATGACCGGACTGAATCGGCGAGGGTTCCTGAAGCTCGCCCTGGGTACGACGGCGGCAAGTCTGTCCGTGGCGGCAGTGACGGGCTGCGGTGGCAGCGGTGGAGGCGCCGAGGGCGGCGGCGGGGGCAAGACGACCCTGCGCTACGCCTGGTGGGGCAACACCATTCGCCAGCAGAACTACACCAAGGCGTTGCAGCAGTTCAGCTCCGCCAACGGCGACATCGCCATCGAGCCGGAGTTCGCCGAGTACAGCGCGTTCCAGGAGCGGATGACCACGCAGATCGCGGCTCGCGACGTCCCGGACATCTTCTGGATCGCCTCACCGCAGGTGCTGACCTACCACAAGAGCAAGCTGTACCGGAAGCTCGACGACGTGCCGACGCTGAACTGGGGCGACTACAGCAAGGAGGACCTGGAGACCTTCAAGCTGGGCGGCGAGCTGAACACGATGCCGTTCGCGATCTTCGTCCCGGTGATCCGCTACAACGAGACCGTCGCCAAGGCCGACGGCGTGACGTTGCCGGCCGTCGGCGCGGGCTGGAACTGGAACGCGCTCTCGGAGTTGCTGATCAGCTACAGCAAGGACAACCCGGGCAAGCGCAAGGGCACGCCGTACGCGCCGGACCACGACCTCACCTTCGAGGCCTGGCTGCGGCAGCGCGGTGAGCAACTGTGGACCGAGGACGGTCAGGTCGGCTTCACCGCCGACGGTCTGGGCAGCTGGCTCGACTGGTGGGAGAAGCTGCGCAAGGCCGGTGCCGCGCTGTCGCTCAGCGAGCAGGAGGGCATGGGACCGGACTGGGCCCAGGTCGGCAAGCGGGTGCTGCTGAACTTCGGCAACTCCAACCACATCATCGACGACGCGAAGATGTTCCCGCAGGACAAGTTCCGGCTGCGGCCGATGCCGGTCGACGCCGGTGCGGTCGAGGGGCACAAGTACCTGTACTTCCCGCGGATGGCGATGTACCAGCGCATCGACGACAGCAAGGTCGAAGCGGCCGGCAAGGTGCTCGACTACAACGTCAACAACCCCGACATGCTGAAGACGGTCCGGCTGACGATGGGCGCGCCGACGAACCCGAAGGTCGCCGAGCAGGCGGTCGCGTTCGCCAGCGCGGACGAGAAGGAGATGCTCGCGCTGGTCGCGGGCGAGCGGACCGCGCAGCGCAAGCCGCGCTACGAGGCGCCGCCCGGGTCGAGCACCTGGCGGACCACGATGGCCCGCGTCTGCGAGGAGATCGCGCTCGGCCGGACGTCCGTACCGGACGGGTCGAAGAAGCTGGTCGAGGAGATCTCGGCCGGCATCAAGCGGGCGCAGTGACGTGGCGATGCTGACCGACCAGGAGCGCCCGGTCGAGCAGCCACCGGTGGAGGCGCCGGCCACCAAGCGGCCGGCGTTCCACCTGAACCGGCAGGGCCGGGCCGCGCACGTCTTCCTGATCCCGTGGCAGCTCGGGTTCCTGCTGATCACCGCGGTCCCGCTGTTCGCCTCGCTGTACCTGGCCTTCACCGACTACGACATCCTCAACCCGCCGGAGTGGTCCGGGCTGGAGAACTTCCGGCGGATGGTCGACGACGACCAGTTCTGGGCCTCGGTCAAGGTCACGCTCGTGTACGTCGTGGTCTCGGTCCCGCTGCAGCTCGGCTTCGCGTTGCTGCTGGCCCTGATCCTGGACCGCGGGCTGAGCGGCCTGGCCTTCTACCGCAGCGCGTTCTACCTGCCGTCGTTGCTCGGCACGAGTGTCGCGATCGCCATTTTGTGGCGGGAGATCTTCGGTGACGCCGGACTGATCAACAAGGGGCTGGCGCTGATCGGGATCGACGGCGAGAGCTGGCTGCAGAATCCGAAAACCGCGCTGGCGACGCTGATCGTGCTGAACGTGTGGACGTTCGGGTCGCCGATGGTGATCTTCCTGGCCGGGCTGCGGCAGATCCCCGACGAGCTGTACGAGGCGGCGAAGGTGGACGGCGCGGGCGTGTGGCGCCAGTTCGCCCACGTCACCGTGCCGCTGCTGACGCCGATCATCTTCTTCAACCTGATCCTGCAGACGATCGGCGCGTTCCAGACCTTCACCCAGGCGCACATCATCAGCGGCGGCACCGGCGGCCCGGCGAACTCGACGCTGTTCTACACGCTCTACGTGTACCAGCAGGGTTTTGTTGCCTTCGACATGGGTTACGCCTCCGCGCTGGCGTGGGTGCTGATGGCGGTGATCGGCGTGGTCACCGCGCTGCACTTCCTGGCCTCCAAGTACTGGGTCTTCTACGGAGACAACTGATGACCGCCACCCTGACGCCAGCCCCCACCGCCGTCCTGAGGCAGCGCCGCTTCCGGTCCGCGCTCAAACACACCGGCCTGCTGGTGTTCGTCGCGTTCATGGTCTACCCGCTGGTCTGGATGGTGGTCAGCGCGTTCAAGCCGGCCGACCAGATCCTGACCGACCCCGGGCTGATCCCCAAGGACCTGACGCTGGACAACTTCAAGGACGGCTGGCACGCGCTGAACCGGCCGTTCTCGGTGTTCTTCCTGAACTCGCTGCTGGTCACCCTCGGCTCGATCGTGGGCAACCTGTTCAGCTGCTCGCTGACGGCCTACGCGCTGGCCCGGCTGCAGTTCCGGATGCGCAAGCTGTACTTCGCGATCACGCTGGCCTCGGTGATGCTGCCGTTCCACGTGCTGGTGATCCCGCAGTACATCTTCTTCTCGCAGTTCGACCTGGTGAACACCTACTGGCCGCTGCTGATCCCGAAGTTCCTGGCCACCGACGCGTTTTTCGTGTTCCTGATGGTGCAGTTCATCCGCACGCTGCCGCGCGAGCTCGACCGGGCCGCCTGGATCGACGGCGCGGGACCGTTCCTCACCTTCTGGTACGTCGTGCTGCCGCTGATGCGGCCGGCCCTGGTGACCACCACGATCTTCACCTTCATCTGGACCTGGAACGACTTCTTCGTACCGCTGATCTACCTGACCAGGACGCAGGTGTTCACCGTGCCGGTGGCGCTGAACTCGATGGTCGACTCCGAGACGCAGAGCGGGGTGGGCATGCTGTTCGCGATGTCGCTGCTGTCGTTGCTGCCGATCCTGGTCTTCTTCGCGTTCGCGCAGAAGTACCTGATCCGGGGCATCGCGACGACGGGACTCAAATGATCGTTGTGATCGGCAAGCATCGGCCGGACCTGGCCGAGCTGACCGACGTGGTGTTCGTGGACGGATGGTCGGGCATTCCGGACGACGTGGTCGCCTCGATGGAGGCGGTGATCGGGCGCGTGCCCGGCGACGTGCTGGCACGCGCTGCGAAGTTGCGGTGGGTGCACAGTCCGGCGGCCGGGGTCGACGCGGACCTGTCGCCGGAGATGCTCGCCTCGGACGTCGTCCTGACGTCGTCGGTCGGCAACGGCGCGATTCCGCTGGCCGAGCACGCGATGCTGCTGATGTTGATGCTCAACCGGGACGTCCCGCGGTGGATGCGGGCGCAGGCCGAGCACCGCTGGGATCGCTTCACCCATGGAGAACTGGCCGGGCTGACGCTGGGCATCTACGGGCTCGGAAACTCCGGTCTCGATCTCGCCCGGAAGGCGGAGGCGTTCCACCTGCGCGTGATCGGCGTACGGCGGCGGGCCGGCGAGCCTTCGCCGCACGTCGAGCAGGTGGACTTCGGCACCTTGCTCGAGCAGTCGGACTTCGTCGTGGTGACCGCGCCCAGTACGCCGCAGACGCTCGGGCGGTTCGGGGCGCCGGAGTTCGCGCGGATGAAGCGGTCGGCGTACTTCATCTGCATTTCGCGCGGGGGGATCGCGGATGACGACGCGTTGCTGAACGCGTTGCGGAGTGGGCAGATCGCGGGTGCCGGACTCGATGCGCACGGGGTCGAGCCGTTGCCGCCGCAGAGCGCGTTCTGGGATCTGCCGAACGTGATCGTGACGCCGCACAACGGCGCGACCAGCACCGGGACCGCCCGGCGTGGCGAGCAGATCGTGCGGGAGAACCTGCGACGCTTCCTGTCAGGGCAGGAACTGCTGAACGTGGTCGACAAGGCCGCGGGGTACTAGCCTTCGGGGACTCGCGCGGACTGGTTGACCAGTACACTTGCCTGACCATTCGTCCGGAAGGGGGTGCCCCGGGTGGGTACCGAATCGAGTCTCGAGCTCGGGCCGTCCTCGCTGACCGAGGCGCTCTACGAGTCGGTGCGCAAGCGCATCGTGAACGGCGACATCCCGCAGGGCGAGAAGCTCACCGAGGTCCGGCTGGCCGGCGAGTACAACGTGGCCCGGCCGACCGCGAAGGCCGTGCTGGAGCGGCTGACCGCGCTCGGCCTGCTGCGTCGTACGGCGCACAAGACCGCGGTCGTGCCGACGCTGGACGAGGACGAGATCCGCGACCTGTTCTTCAGCCGGGTGACGATCGAGAAGGCAGCCGTCTCCACGCTGGCCGGTGGCGGAGAAGTCCCGCCGGCCGCGGCGAAGGCCCAGGTCGCGATCGAGTACGCCGCCCGCGACCGCCTGTTCGAGAACCAGGTCGAGGCCGACATCGCCTTCCACACCGCCCTGGTCGCGGGCGTCGGCAGCCGCCGGTTGTCGCGGATGCACGAGCTGATCATCGGCGAGGTGCACCTGACGATGGGCCAGTACAAGGCCCACCGCACCGCGAACCCGTCGAACGTCGCCGCCGAGCACGCCGCGATCCTGCAGGCGATCGAGGCCGCGGACCCGGCCGCCGCGGCCGAGCACATGGCCTACCACCTCGAACAGGCCCAGAGCCGCTTGCTCAGCTCGTTGCAGAAGGACTGACTTCAAGGCATTGACGCCTGCTGCCGCCGGCGGGATCGTCGGTAGGGAAGAGGTCCGGCAGTTCGTCCGGGGGTGATCGGGCGCTGGTCTGTGGGGGAGTGGTTCTCGCGCTGTGCCGGGAACTGCCGGTCGGGCGGGTGCCTGGGGGGCCGGCCGGTGGTGTGGTGCCCGCACGGCGGTGGAGGAAGTCATGGGCGAGTACACGATCGAGGACCTGCGGGCACGAACCCGCGGCGCGGTGATCACGGACGGCGATCCGGCCTACGACCAGGCGCGCACGGTCTACAACGCGATGATCGACAAGCACCCGCGGGTGGTGGTGCGGTGCGAGAACGCCGGCGACGTGATGGCGACGGTCGGCTTCGCGACGGCGAACGGGCTGGAGCTGGCGGTCCGGGGTGGATCGCACAGCGTGCCCGGGTTCGGCACCGTCGACGACGGCGTGGTCTGCGACCTCGGCGCGATGCGCGCGGTCCGGGTCGATCCGGTCACCCGGACGGCGCGGGCGCTCGGCGGTGCGACCTGGGGCGACTTCAACGCCGCGACCCACGCGTTCGGGCTGGCGACCACCGGCGGCATCATCTCGACCACCGGCGTTGGCGGTCTGACCCTCGGCGGCGGTATCGGCTACCTGGCCCGCGGCCTCGGGCTGTCCTGCGACAACCTGATCTCGGCCGACGTGGTGACCGCCGACGGGCAGTTCCTGATCGCCAGCGAGAAGGACCACGAGGACCTGTTCTGGGCGCTGCGCGGTGGCGGCGGCAACTTCGGCGTGGTGACCGCGCTGGAGTTCCGGCTGGAGCCGGTCGACCAGGTGTACGGCGGGCCGATGCTGTTCGAGATGTCGGACGCGGCCGCCGTACTGGCCGGGTTCCGGGATCTGATCAAGGACGCGGACGAGGAACTGGGCGGGTTCCCGGCGTTCCAGCTCGCGCCGCCGCTGCCGTTCATCCCCGAGGACCGCCACGGCGACTGCTTCTGCCTGATCGTTGGTTGCTGGGCCGGTGACCTGTCCGCGGGGGAGGCGCAGATCGCCCGGTTCCGGGAGTTCGCGCCGGTGGTGGCCGAGCAGGTCGGCGCGATGCCCTACCCGGCGCTGAACTCGGCGTTCGACGCCCTGGTGCCGCCCGGTCTGCAGCACTACTGGAAGGCGAACTTCGTTTCCGAACTGACCGACGACGCGATCCAGGCACACCTGCGGCACGCGCCCGGACTGCCGGCGGTGAACTCGACCGTGCACATCTACCCGATCGACGGTGCCTGCCACCGCGTGCCGGCCGACGCGACGGCGTTCGCGTACCGGGACGCGAACTTCGCCACGGTGATCGCCGGGATGTGGCCGGACCCGGCCCAGAACACCGCGAACGTCGATTGGGTCAAGCAGTACTACGCCGACGTCGCGCCGCACTCCGAGGCCGGCGGCTACGTGAACTTCATGGCCGGCGACGACCAGGGGCGGATCGCGGACAACTACAAGGGCAACTACGACCGGCTGGTGGAGGTGAAGCGCAAGTACGACCCCGGCAACGTGTTCCACCTCAACCAGAACATCGCGCCTTAGCCGTTGTCCCAGATCATCGCCTGCGCGGTGCCGACGCGGGTGAAGCGGGCCCGGGGGAAGACCTCGGCGTACACGGAGTCGAACTGCGCGCGGCTGAGGTAGCGGTCGCTGACCCGGTGGTCGAGCCACGGGCCGGTCGACAGCTGGAAGATCTCCCAGGCCTCGCGGGCGTCGCGGCGAACGAGGTTGCGCAGCAGCCTGCGCACCTCGTTGCCGTACAGGCGCCAGCGAGGGTTGGCCGCGCGGGGCGAGACGGTGTCGACCAGGACGGCACGGCCGCCGGGGTTCACCAGCTGCCTGATCCTGGTCAGTGCCTCCGGCAAGTTGTCGACATGGTGCAAAGTGGCCACGCTGAGCACGAAGTCGTAGTTGCCGTCGATGTCGCGCAGGTCGCTTTCCAGGTAGGAGATGTTGCTCCGGGCCCGTTTCCGGCGGGCGAGGCGGATCATCGCGCCGGACAGGTCGACGGCGTCCACCTGCGCGAAGTGCTCCGCCAGGACGACAGCGTGCCGGCCGGCGCCGCAGCCGAGATCGAGCGCGCGTGCGGTACGGCGTACCGGCTTCGGCAGGACCGAGGGGAGCCACGCGCCGATGTGATCGGCGGTCAGCTCCCCGAGCCGGTCGTAACGCTCGGCCAGGCGCTCGAACGACTGGGCTTCGTGTCTTTTCTCCACGAAGGTGCGACGCCTGCTGTCGCCGAGTCGTTGGCCCGTCCCGGAAGCGGATGTCGAACTCCGCTCACCGGCGGCGACGGCGTTCAGGCCTTCGGTGCCAGCTTGTGTACGACGATGCCGGACTTGAAGGTGGTGGTGTCGAGCAGCTCGAGGTGGGTCGCGGCCAGGTCCTGGCCCTCGAACATCTTCTGGCCGGCGGCGACGACCGGGAAGATCCAGAAGTGGTACTCGTCGACCAACTTGTTCTCCAGCAGGGTGCGGGACAGCTCGCCGGTGCCGAACTTGAGCAGGTCGCCGCCCTCGGTCTCCTTGAGCTTGCGGACCGCGTCGGCGGTGTCGCCCTGGAGCAGCTCGGCGTTCCAGGTGGTCTCGGTGAGCGTCCGCGAGGCGACGTACTTCGGCATGGAGTTGAACTTGTCGGTGTACGGGTCGCCGCTGCGCCCCGACCAAACCTCGGCGAAGGCCTCGTAGGTCTCCCGGCCCAGGAGCAGCGCCTCGGTGTTCTCCATCAGCTTCATGCTGTAGCCGGAGTGCTCGTCGTCCCAGTACGGCGCGCTCCACAGGTGCGGGTCGGAGATGACGCCGTTGAGGGTGACGAAGGTGCTCTCGATGATTTTGCGCATGGCAGTGATCCTTTCGTGGATGCCGGTCAGGTCAGGCGTGGTACGGGGAGTGCAGACGGGCCGTGCGCAGTGCTTCGGCCCACCAGATCAGTTGGTCCAGGGTGGTCTTGACGGAGTCCTCGTAGCCGGAGCCCGGCCGGGGCCAGCTGCCGTCGGCGGAGAACTGTTCCCAGTAGCAGGGCAGGGCGACGGTGTTGCGGATGGCGACGGCGTGCAGCTCGGTGAAGACCTGCCGCAGCTGTCCCGCGGCGTACAGGCCACCGGTCTCGCGGCCGTAGCTGACGATGGCGACCGGCTTGGCGTGCCACTCCTCGTAGTACCAGTCCAGTGCCGTCTTCAGTGGTGCGGGGAAGCTGCTGTTGTACTCCGGCGTCACCACGACGAACGCGTCGGCAGCCGCCAGCCGCGGAGCCAGTGCGGCGACCTCGGCGGGCGTCGGCTCGTCGGTGTCGGTCAGTGTGGCCGGCAGGTTCGCCGTGGCCAGGTCGACCAGGTCGAGGTCGAGCTCCGGCCGTTTGGCCGCCTGCTGGGTGAACCAGTTGGCCACTGTGGGGCCGAAGCGCCCGGTCCGGGTGCTGGCGACGATCACCGCGATGTTCAGTCTCATGTCCACCTCCGCTCAGTTGGTGAAGACTCTGCCGGAGGGTGTTTACGGTTTCTTTCCGCTCGGTGAGGACCGGACCGAAAGATAGGGTGCCGCCATGCGATTCGGGGTGCTCGGGCCGGTGACGGCGTGGACGGACAGCGGTGAGCCCGTCACCGTGCCCGGTCTGAAGGTGCGGGCGCTGCTGGCCGATCTGCTGCTGCACGAAGGCCGCCCGGTGCCGGCCGACCGGCTGCTGGACGACCTGTGGGGCGACGACCTGCCGGGCAACCCGTCCGGCACGCTGTCGGCGAAGGTGTCCCAGCTGCGACGGGCCTTCGAGGACGCCGAGCCTGGTTCGCGGGCGCTGGTGATGTCCGGCCCGGCCGGCTACTCGCTCAAGGTCGACAGTGCGACGTACGACGCGCTGCAGTTCGCGGAGTACCTGGAGCAAGGCCGGCTGGAGGAGGCGCTCGCGCTGTGGCGCGGCCCGGCGTACGCGGACTTCGCGGACGAGGCCTTCACCGAGACGACCGTGGCCCGGCTGAACGAGCAGCGGCTGGCGGCGCAGGAGGAGTTCCACACCGACGTCAGCGTGCTGGCAGATCTGGTGGCTCAGCATCCGTTGCGGGAGCGGCTCAGGGCTGCGCACATCAAGGCGTTGTACCGAGCGGGCCGGCAGAGCGAGGCCCTGGCGAGCTACGAGCAGCTGCGGGTGCTGCTGGCGGACGAGCTGGGCCTGGACCCGAGTCCGGAGCTGGTGGAGCTGCACCGGTCGGTGCTGACTCAGGAGCTGCCGCAACTGCCGAAGCGGCGGAGCAATCTGCCTGCTCAGCTCACCGATCTGATCGGCCGGGACGAGTCGCTGGACGAGATCGGCCGGCGGCTGTCGGAGGAGCGGCTTGTCACGCTGACCGGTCCCGGTGGGGTCGGCAAGACCCGCTTGGCGATCGCTGCGGCCACTGAGGCGGCTGGGCGTTTCCGGGACGGCGTGACGCTGGTCGAGCTGGCAGGCATCGCCCCTGACGCACTGGACCTTGCTGGGTCCCTAACTGACGCGCTGCAGGTCGCGCTGGACTTGCGAGACGCGGGCGGTGGAGATGTCGTCGACCACCTGGCCGACGTACTGGGGGAGCGGCTGCTGGTGCTGGACAACTGCGAGCACGTGATCACCGAGGTTGCCGCGCTGACTGATCGTCTGCTGGCTTCTGCTCCACGGCTGCGAGTGCTTGCGACCAGTCGGGAGCCGTTGGGGCTGACGGGCGAAGCCGTCTGGCATGTGCCGACGCTGGCGGTGCCGTCGCTGGGTGACTCGGTCGATGCGTTGCGGGAGTCGTCTGCTGTGCAGCTGTTCGTTGCTCGGGCCGTCGCGGCCGATCGCGCGTTCGAGCTCAACGAACGCAATGCGTCTGCGGTGTCAGTGCTGTGCCGGCGGCTCGACGGGATCCCGCTGGCGCTGGAATTGGCAGCGACGCGCGTCCGGGCGCTGGGCGTCGACGGACTGGTCGCCCGGCTCGACGACCGGTTCCGGCTGCTGGCGACCGGACATCGTGGGGCCGCGCCTCGGCAGCAGACGCTGATGGCGATGATCGACTGGTCCTGGGAGCTGCTCAGCCCGGACGAACAGGTCGTCCTGCGACGCCTCGCCGTCCACGCTGACGGCTGTACGCCGGAGGCTGCCGAGGCGGTCTGCGGGGTGGACGTGCTCGACGTACTGGTTCGCCTGGTCGACCGGTCTCTCGTCGTACCGGTTCCTGGGGCTGATGGCATGCGCTACCGGCTGCTGGAGTCCGTAGCGGCGTACTGCGTGGACAAGCTGCACCGGGCCGGCGAGTACGAGTCTGTGCGCGAGCGACACCGGCAGTACTACGTAGAGCTGGCTTCGTCGGCGTCCACTCACCTGTACGGCGCTGAGCAGGGTGTGTGGTTGCAGCGCCTGGATGACGAGTCGGGCAATCTTCGCAGCGCGCTGGACGGTGCTCTCGCGGCGGGCGACGACGTACTGGCTCAGCGGCTGGTGTGTTCGCTGGGCTGGTACTGGTTCCTGCGCGGGCGATTCGCCGAGGCTCGGCGGTCGTTCGAGGCTGTGCCGGAGACGCCTGAGGTGGCGGCGTGGCTGGCGGGCTACATGTATCTGCACGGGGACGCCGAGGCCACGGCCGTGCGCGACCGGTGCAGGTCCGAGGTCGAGCCGCGGTCGGTGCTGTGGATGGCCTTGCACTGCAGCGATTCGGGTGATCTGTCGCAGGCGATGGCGATGCTGGAACAGTGCTTGACGTCGTTCGAGCAGTCCGGTGACCGGTGGGGTATCGCTGCGACGCTGGCCGCGCGGGCGAAGCATGCACATGTCCGGACCGATCTGGAGGCGCTGCGGCACGATGCCGGCGAGAGTGCTCGGCTGTTCCGGGCTCTTGGCGACCGGTGGGGTCAGCTGCAGGCCCTCGGCTGGCTCGGATCGCACGCGGAGCTGGTCGGCGACTTCCGGGGCGCGGTAAAGCTTCACACCGAGGCGCTGCGGATGGCGGAGGAGCTCGGGCTGTGGCCGGACGTCGCGGGCGAGTACGGCTGGCTCGGCTGGACCGCCGTACGGGAAGGTGACTACGCGCAGGCGACGGCGTACGGGGAGAAGGCGTTCCAGGTCGCGATCGAGCAGGGGCACCGGCCGCTGGAGTCGCTCGGTGCGCTGGTGCTGGGCTTCGCGGCGCGGCGCAGTGGGGACTTCGACGTCGCGGAGAAGCGGCTGCAGGCGCTGATCGACGAGGCCCGAGGGCAGGACGACTCGGCGCTGTACCTGCCCATGGTGCTCGACGAGCTCGGCTTGCTGCTGGAGCAGCGGGGTGAGCTGGCCGCCGCACGAGCGCTGCATGTGGAGGCGTACGAGCTGTGCGCCGGGCAGGGCGCACGCAGGTCGATGGCCTGGTCACTGGAGGGCATCGCCGGGACGCTGACCTCCAGTACGCCGGCGGTCGCTGCGCGGCTGCTCGGAGCAGCTGCGGTGGCGCAGGAAGTCGAGGGCATCCCGGTCACGCCGGCGGAGACAGCTGACACGCAGCGAATCGCCGAGGCGACCCGTGCGGCGCTGGGGGAGCAGTACGACGCGCAGTACGCGGCTGGGCGGTTGCTGACGCTGGAAGAGGCCTTCGAACTCGTGTCAGACGTATAGGTCGCCGGTCAGGTATTTGAGTCCGGTGTCGGCGGCAACAGTGACGACTGTCTGGTCCGGAGTCAGCTCGGTCGCCAGCTGGATCGCGCCGAGGATGTTGAGTGCTGACGAGGTGCCGGCGAAGACACCGTCGCGCTGAGCGAGCTGCTTGACCAGCTGACGGGCTTCGGCCTCGTCGACCGCCCGGGCTTCGTCGTACGCGCCAGGTGTGAGCAGGGGCGGGACGATGCCAGTAGCGAGCCCTTCGACGCGGTGCGGGCCGCCGTACCCGCTGGTGAGCATGGGGGAGCTGGTCGGCTCGAGTGCGACGAGTCTGCCGGTGCTGGGACGGATCGTCTGGCCGACGCCGACCAGGAGCCCACCGGTGCCGACTCCTGCGGTGAACACGTCGACGGCCGGGAGCTCGGCGAGCAGTTCTTTGCCGAGCAACCGATAGCCCCGCAGGGCGTCGGTGTTGTTGAACTGGTCCGTCCAGAAGGCGTTGTCGCGCTCGACGACGCGATCCACCTCGTGGCGCATTCTGACGAACAGGTCCGGGGTGATGCGCCCGTTCTCGCTCGGCACGACGATCAGGTCGGCGCCGAACGCCCGGATCGTGCGCAGCTTCTCCTCGGCGAAGGCGTCGGACGACACCACCGTCAGCGGGTAGCCCTTGACCGCGCAGACGAACGCCAGCGACGAGCCGGTACTGCCGCCGGTGAACTCGACGACGCGCTGACCTGGCCGCAGTACGCCGCTGGCCTCGGCGCCCTCGATCATCGCCAGCGCCATCCGGTCCTTGTAGCTGCCGGTCGGGTTGCCGCCCTCCAGCTTGACCAGCACCTGTGCGGCGCCGGCGGGCACGGTGTGACGCAGGCGGACGAGCGGAGTCGCGCCGATCGCTTCGAGTGCCGAGGGCAGGATCATCTTGTCAGTCTGCGAACACAGCCGGGGCGTCGGCAACCAGGCGGCGCAGTGTGCCGGTGAACTGGTCGCGCTCCTTGGCCGGGAGCTCGGTCAGCAACTGCTCCAGCTTGATCGTCAGCTCCTTGTGAAACCGCTCCAGGGCGTCCATGCCCTCGGCGGTCAGCGTCACCTTCACCGCACGACGGTCCTGCGGGTCCGGCTGCCGTACGACGAGGCCGCGGTGCTCGGCGCGATCGACCAGACCGGTCAGGCTCGAGCGCTCGACGCCGAGGGTCGCGGACAGCTCGGCCATGCCCGTCGGGCGGCTGCCGAGCGAGCACAGCATCTGCGCCTGCGCGGTGGTGAGGTCACAGCCGCGCCCGACTTCGGCGTACAGGGTGTGCACGAGGTGGGTGAGGCGGACCAGGCTGCTGGCCGCGCCGAGTGTCTCTTCCATCCGGTGCTCCCGCCGACTTGTGAATGTTCGTGGCACGAAGTAATTTGTTCGTCAGGTCAATAGTACGTGTCACGAAACAACTGCGGCAACAGAGGTGTGAACGATGGACTACGGGCATGAGCTGGTCTTCGGAACGTTTGTCACGCCGGCGATCGAGCAGGTCGACCGGGTGATCGCACTGGCCCAGCTGACCGAGCAGGTCGGGCTGGACCTGGTCACCGTGCAGGACCACCCGTACCAGCCGCGGCTGGCCGACGCGTGGACTCTGCTGAGCGTGATCGCCGCGCAGACGCGGTCTGTGCGGGTGGCGACGAACGTGGCCAACCTGCCGCTGCGGCATCCCGTCGTACTGGCGCGCAGTGTCGCCTCGCTCGACCTGATCAGTGGCGGGCGGGTCGAGCTCGGTCTCGGTGCCGGTGGCTTCCGCGAGGCCATCGCGGCGAACGGTGGGCCGCAGTTGACCGCTGGGGAGAGCATCGCGGCGCTGGAGGAGGCGCTGGCGATCATCCGCGAGGTGTGGAAGCCGGAGGGCGGCGGGATCCGGCTGCCGGGCAAGCACTACTCGGTGGACGGCGCCAAGCGCGGTCCGGCGCCGGCGCACCCGGTGGAGATCTGGCTGGGCGCCTACAAGCCGCGGATGCTGGCTCTGACGGGCCGGTCGGCCGATGGCTGGTTGCCGTCCAGCGGCTATGCCGGGCCGGACGAGCTGACCGCGATGAACAAGATCATCGACGAGGCCGCGATCGAGGCCGGTCGGGATCCGTCGGCGGTGCGACGCCTTTACAACCTGTCCGGGAACTTCGCTGGGCGTGGTGGATTTCTGCAGGGTCCGGAGGAGGTCTGGATCGAGCAGCTCACGGAACTGACGTTGACCGAGGGGATGAGCACCTACATCCTCGCCTCGGACGATCCGGACGCCATCCGCCGCTTCGCGGACGTCGCCGAGGGGGTGCGAGAGGCGGTCACCGCGGCGCGCTCGACGTCTCCCGCCGACCGTAGTGCCGTGTCGACGCCGGCCACGGCCGAGGTGTCCCGTCCCGCGGTGATCCGGAAGGGCGGCTTCACCGTCGTACCGACTCCGCCGCCGGCCGAACGCCGTAGCTCCGTGCAGGTTTGGGACGAGTCGGCCCGCCCGACCGGCCCCGCACTGGACCCCGAGCGCACCTACACGCCGCACGAGCTGGCGTCCGGCGGGCACCTCATCCAGGTCCACGACCATCTCCGTGCCGAGCTCGAGCAGATCCACGACCTGGTCGAGCAGGTCGCCGCCGGAACCATGGACGTCGGCGCCGCCCGCTCGCACATCAACACGATGACCATGCGCCAGAACAACTGGACCCTGGGCGTCTACTGCGAGTCGTACTGCCGCCTCGTCACCACGCACCACTCGCTCGAGGACGCGTCGCTGTTCCCGCGCCTGCGCCGGGCCGACTCCCGCCTGACGCCGGTCGTCGACCGCCTCCAGGAGGAGCACCTGGTCATCCACGACGTCCTGGAGGGCGTCGACAAGGCACTGGTCTCACTGGTCTCGGGCGAAGGAACGATCGACACCCTGCGTGAGGCTGTCAACGTTCTCGACGACACGCTGCTGTCCCACCTGTCCTACGAGGAGCGCGAACTCGTCGAACCGCTGGCTCGGCTGGGCGTCGTGTAGTTCCGCGGTACGCCGTACTGACGTGCCCCGTGCAACTGGTTGAAGCTACTTCGCCTCGCCCAGCAGCGACGCGAGGATGTCCAGCAGCCGCAGGGTCGGCGCCTCGGCCAGTACCTTCGCCGCCGAGGTCGCCGGCTCGGCGATCAGCCGGGTCTGCAGCACCTTGAAGTCCCGCACGTTCGCCGGGTTGACCAGGTCGCGGTGCACCGCCGCGAGGAACTCCGCGCCCGCCGAGGCGTCGCTGTAGGTCATCCGGATGAAGCTGTCGCTGACCGGGAAGAGATACGGCCGCTTCAGGTGCAGCAGCTTGCCCTTCTTCGAGTGCCCGAACCCGCGGTGCCCGGAGAACTTCTCGTCCAGCGCCATCGCCGCGTCGAACAACGCCGTCCCCGGCGCCGCGTCCTCCAGCCGCGCGTCGACCGGAATCGCCGCGAACTCTTTCTCCGCGTCGACCTCCAGCAACCACACGATGTCCAGCGCCCGCAGGTCCGACCCGATCACCATCGTCCGGGCCAGGTCCTCCAACGTCACCTTGTCCGGCTCCGACCCACCGACAGTGGTCAGCCCCGGAAGCCCGTCGTAGTACTTCAGCACCGCACCGTTGGACTCGCAGTACAGCCGCAACTGCGCGATGGCCTCGTCCACGACGATCTTCCGACTACCGATGTTCATAGCCACACCCTCACACTCTTGGTGGCGAACCCGCCAGCCGGACTGAGCGATCCGACCGGGAATCCGATCAAATCCGGATGCGGTGCATCGTAGGGGAAGCCGCCGCGCCTCCGCCCACAGGGTGACGCCTAGTTGTCCACAGCCGGTGACAAGGCCACCCGTAACCACTCGCCACGACCGTAAACTCAACCGAGAGCCGACGGGGCGCCCTACCTCGTCATCGATTCGACAGACAGGCACCGTGATGGACAAGTGCCCGGTGTGTTGTACGAGCTTCCTGACCGTGCAGCCATACGAGATGTGGCCCCCGCCTGCAGGGCTCCCGATCCGGCCGCCGTATCGGGACTACCTGGGCCAGCCGTCGTACGAAGTCTGCCCACGCTGCGGATTCGAGTTCGGGAACGACGATGATCCGGGAACCGCTCCTCCGGTGTCCTTCTATCAGTACCGGGCTGAGTGGGAGGCGAAGGGGCGGCCGTGGTTCGACAAGAGTGTGATGCAGGAATGAGGCTGAGCCGCAGCTCAAGGTGCGACCTGCGTTCGGCCGGCAGAACACGCGCCTAGCGTCGTGTCGGACGCGCAAGTGGTGCATTCACTCGAACCTCTCGAGGTTGCGGTCATCGGTGGCCGGGCATCGCGAAGTACAACCAAGTGCCTGAGAGCCGACGGGCGAGGGGGGCAGCGGGCTGCGGTGGGCGCTGTCGCGGCGTCCGGGGCTGATCTGTCGGTCACGTCGAACAACCGCCGTAGGTCGGGTGTGTTCCGAGGTCGCGGCCGGCGGCGGAGGAGCGCGAGTGGCCGTTCGTTGTGGCTGTGACCGCCACGGCCGTGTCGCTCGCCCCAAAGGAGCCGGCATGGCGCGAGCCGAGTTGGCCCTTCCATCGTTGGGCTGAGGCCGAGGCGGCCACCGGTGGTGACCACCTCGGCTCGCCGTCAGTCAGGCGGTTGTTGTCAGGATGCGGAGCGCCAGGACGGTGATGATCGCGCTGGAGGTCAGGGCGGTGAGTAGGCGGGCGCGGGGGCTGGTTAGGAGGCGGCCCAGTAGGGCGCCGCCGGTGGACAGGGCGAGTTGCCAAGACGCTGAGGCGAGGAAGGCTGCTGTGATGAAGATGGCTTGTTCTGCATAGCTGGGGGTGGTGGCGTCCTGGGTGCCCAGGACGAGGGCGGTGAAGTAGATGATCGTGGTGGGGTTGAGGAGGGTCATGCCGAGCAGGGTGAAGTAGGCCCGGGTTGGCGTGGGTGGGGGAGGGATGGGCTTAGTGGAGTGGAGGCGGCGGTGGTGGGTGATGGCTGTGGCGGCACCGCGGGCGGCTAGCGCCAGGAGGACCGCTACTGAGATCCATTTCAGGGGCGTGGTGATGGGCGCTAGGGCTGGGGCGATGGCTGAGCCACCGAGGGTGGCGATGAGGGCGTAGAGGCCGTCTGCTGTGGCTACGCCCAGGGCTGCTGCGGCGCCGACCTTCAGGGTCGTGCGGGCGGTGAGGGCTACCAGGTAGGTGCCGATGGCGCCTACCGGAATGGCGATGCCGTAGCCGGCGACCAGGCCCGCGACGAGCGCGGTGATCACGTGCGGGAGGTGATCGCTCCCGACGGTCGGCCGGTCTGCTGCTTGGCCGCCACCGGGACATCGGTGGAGGTCAGGAGCATGGTGGCGGTGGTCGTGGTCATGGGTTGATCGTCGGACTGCTGCGCGGCGGATTCAAGTGAATTACCTGTGGACCGGACCGCCGCGGTGCGGGTGGCGTGTCTGGCCGTGCGTGAGACTCGGCCGCTTCGATCTGGGGATCGCTTGGAGGGTGGCTCGCCGAAGCCGGTGTGTCGATGCATCCGGATGTCGTTGCTGTTGGCAACAGATGGCCGAGGTGAGACAGCTACGCACTCCCGAGGACGCTCTCGGCGCGATCCAGCGAGGCCTTGATCGTCGCTGGCAACGCTGCACGAGCCGCTGTCGTCGGCATTAAGACCACCGGAAACCTCGGACATCACGACGCCGGGGGACCTCGGACATCAAGACGCGCAGGGCCTACAACCCCGCTGACGCGGATCAGTGGCTGGGGCGTTCCGCAGCGCGTCGTAATGGGCAGTGTGGTGAGCAAGTGGGATCGTTCGCGGGTGCGGGTGCGGGTGCGGGTGCGGCGGCGCGGGCGGGTGCGGCTGCAGAGCGCCGGGCCGCGCGGACCGCCGATGCTCGCCGGCTCCGCGGACGGCGCCGAAGCCACGGCGGCGCTGCAGCGGTTCAACGCGTTCGGCGGCGAAGTCCCGACCCGGGACGCGATGGCGGCCAAGGTGCGCCAGCCGCCGAGCGGTACGGGCGCAACGCCTACATCCGTTCTGCTGCGGGCGGGCGGGTTGGCGGGCTGGATCAGAGTTGGTGGGCGTGGGCCTTGGTGGGGGAGAGGAACAGGAGGGTCGCCTTGGCCTCGGCCGGGAGCATGGTGGTGTAGGCCTGGAGTTGGGGTGTGTAGTGGGCTATGCGGGAGTCCAGGGCTGCGGCGGGGATGGCGTCGGTTTTGTAGTCGACGATCATCAGCGTGCCGTCGTCTTCTCGGTAGAGGAGGTCGATGAAGCCTTCGAGGACCGTGCCGTCTGGTTGGGGGATGCCGACGAACGACTCTCGCCAGTGGTCGCGGGTCGCAGCCCGCTGGACGATCTCCGAGGAGAGGGCTGAGCGGACCAGGGCCTGGACGACGTCGGCGTACTCGGCTACGCCTTCGGCGACGCACTGGGACTGGACGGCTGCTTCGAGGCCGGCGGCGGTGGTGAGGTCGATGACCTGGAGAACGCCGTGTACGGCTCGGCCGATGGCGGTGCCGTAGCGGCCCTTGGACCAAGGCGGGAGGTCGATGTCGCGGGCTGCTTTGGCCGTACCGGGATCGGCTTCGTGGAGGGCTACGTCGGGGCCGGTGCCTTCCAGGCCGGAGGGGCTGTGGCTGGAACGGCGGCGGCTGGCGGCGCGGGACTCGGCGATGCGGGCTTCCCACTCGGCGCGGTTGATAGGTGGCGCGATGTTGCGAGGGGAAGTCGTGGAGGTTGTTGGTGAGGTTGGCGTGGGGGTCTCGATGGTTGCCGGTTGGGGTTCCTGATCGGCGCGGGGGAGGCGGTGGATGTGGGGGACGTCCAGGGCGTTGGCCGACGTGAAGAGTTCGGCGTTGCTGGAGTGCCTGCGGGTGCCGGAGCGGTGGAGCGAGACGACGAGGTGGTCGCGGGCTCGGGTGGCCGCCACATAGAGGAGGCGGCGGCGTTCGTAGTCGTCCATCTGTTCGTCGACTGGTTGGACCAGGTCGAAGTCCTCGGTCTGGATCGAGGACTTGAGCTTCACGGCGTAGCCGCCGTCCGGGGGCCAGAGGACCTGGACGCCGCGTTGACGGTTCGGTGAGGCGGTCATGCCGGAGAGGATGACGATCGGGAACTCGAGGCCCTTGGCGGCGTGGATGGTCATCACTCGGACGGCGTCCGCGTCGGTTTCGGGGAGGACGGCTTCGGCCACGCGGGAGGTCTCTTCGCCTTGGTGGGCGGCCCAGGCAAGGTAGGCGCGGAGGCCGCCGTGTTCGACTTCGGACCAGGCGCGGGCCTGGTCGACGACGAAGCGGATGCGGCGCCAGGTGTCGCGGGCTCGGGGGCCGGTCGCGGCGACTTCGAGGATTCGGCGGTCGGCGACGATGGTGGCGAGGACTTCGCTAGGGGTGAGCCAGCGGGAGGCGTAGTAGGTCTTGCGGAGCCACTCCATTGCCTCGCCGACGGGGTGCGTCAGCAGGTTGTCGGGGACGGGGGCGGTGAGGGTGAACGAGCCGCCGGAGTGTTTCCAGGTGAAGAGGTCGTCGTCGCCGCAGCCGAACAGGGGAGACCGGAGGGCCGTGACCAGCGCCAGTTGGTCGCTGGGGTCGCCGAGTGCGCGGGCGCAGGCGAGCAGGTCGCGGACCTCGGAGGTTTGGTAGACGAGGGAACTGGCTTCGGCGCGGTATGGGATGTCGGCGCGGTCGAGGGCGTCTTCGAGGAACGGCAGCGAGGTGCGGGCCGGGACGAGGATGGCGATGTCGCCGGCGCCAGCTGGACGCCAGGTGGCGGTCTTCTCGTCGTAGACGGTCCACTGCTCGGTGAGGGCTCGGGTGATGACGGTGGCGACGTCGGCGGCTTCGCGTTCGCGGAGGAAGGAGGCTTGGGCGCGGGGGAGGTCTTCGTGGGGTTCGGCGCCGAGGATGGTGACGGCGGGACCGCCGGGGGTTTCGGTTGCCGTGGTTGGGGTGTCGGCGGTGCCCACGGTGGGGGTGCTGGCGACTGTTGGTGGGGTGGCGGGGTTGTCCTTGGGGGACCAGCCGGGGATGGCTGTGGCTGCGGTGAATTCGGTGTTGGTGGTGTCGTCGTCGGGGGTGTGTGGGACGACGGTGAGGTGGCGGCGGATTGACGTGACGGTGGCGAGGGGTTGGTCGTCGGGGTCGTCCGTTGGTGGGTCTTCGGCGGGGTCGGAGTCGTCGAAGAGGGAGAGTTGGTCGCCGGTTGCCGGGGTGCCGATGCGGCCGGTGAGGTCGGCTGGGGTTGAGGTCGCTGCGGCCGAAGAGGAAGTAGAAGAGGTGGGGAGGTTGGTTGGTGTGGACTGGTCGGTGGCCGGGGTGGCCGGGGTGGGCGCGGTGGCGGGGGAAGGGCGGTGTGGGGTCAGGGGGTGGTAGGTGGGTTGGGCGTCGGGGGCGGGGGTGATGAGGGTGGTGAAGACGGTGTTGATCCAGTCGAGGACTGGGGGGACGGTGCGGAAGTTGGTGGTGAGGGTGACGGTTTCGCCGAGTAGGGACTGGGCGGTCAGGTAGGTGGCGATGTTGGCTCGGCGGAAGCGGTAGATGGACTGTTTGGGGTCACCGACGACGAACAGGGAGCCGTCGGGGATCTCGATGTCGCGCCAGTCGTCGGCGTCGCCTGCCGCGCCGGCGGCGATGCGGACGGCCAGTTCGATCTGGATCGGGTCGGTGTCCTGGAACTCGTCCAAGAGAAGGCGTTGGTAGCGGTCCTGGAGCGCGGAGCGGACGGCGGGGTCTCGGCGCAGGAGATTGCGAGCGAGGACGAGCAGGTCGTGGAACTCGAGGCGGCCTTCGGTGCGGCGGCGTTCGGCGGACTCGAGCACGCGTTCGGCGATCCAGTGGGAAAGGTGCCTGAGGCAAGCATCTAGGAGCAGCTCGACGAGGGAGCCGGCCACCTCGATGACCTCGGCGCAGTCGGTGCGGCTGCGGGTGATGTCGGGCCAGTTCTCCTTGCGGCCGATCTTGCCGACCTTCAGGGTGCGCAGGGCGTGCAGGACGGCGAGCTGGGTCTCGGCGTCGGTCGCGGCGGCCAGCATCACGCCGAGGTCGCGGATTCGCTCGATCTTCGGCAGCAGGCGATCGTCCTCGGCGCGGCAGTCAGCGGCGGAGGCGCCGATCTTGGCCGCGGCGGCGATCAGGCCGCTGAGGTCGGGCATCGCGACGAGCTCGGGCGGGTCGACCAGGACGCGTTCGCCGATCAGGTCCCAGTCGTTGCCGAACAGGCGGGCCAGCGAGCGGAGATGCTTCAGCTCGACGCCGACGGCCATCGCCAGCAGCAACGGCTCGGCGATGGAATCGTCGTCCAGCAACTGCTGCTGCAGCTCGGACCAGCGTTCCTCGAAGGCGACCGACGAACCGACCTCGTCGAGGACGTCGATCAACGGCGGCAGGCCGGCCTCGATCGGGTGCGCGAGCAGGATCTGCTGGGCGAACGAGTGCAGCGTGCCGATGGAGGCGGAGTCGAGATCGTCCAGGGCCTCGTCGGCGCGCTCGCGGTCCGGTCCCTTGCGGGCCTTTTCGAACTCGACGCGCAGCCGGTCGCGCAGCTCCGCGCCGGCCTTCTCGGTGAAGGTCACGGCGGCGATCGTGCGCAGCGGTACGCCGTCGCGCAGCACCAACGTCGTCACCCGGTCGACCAGCGCGTGCGTCTTGCCGGAGCCCGCGCCGGCCTCGACGAACAAGGTCGTCTCGGTGTCGTTCCGGATCTGGTCCCTGGCTTCCGCGTCGAGCAGCTCAGTCATCCAGTGCCACCTCCTCGAACGCGGGCAGGGCGCTCGGATCGATCAACCGGACCAACCGCTCCAGCAGCGGGTCGAACCGCTTGCGCTCGTAGCGCGCCCGGACTTCGCTGTGGCCGATCCCGTCGGGGTTGCAGTACTGGCACTGCACCCAGAGGAAGTCCGGTACGTCGGGCGCTTTCGGTGGAAAGTATCCGGCCGCGATCGACGAGACGATCACATCGAGCGCGTGCACGTACCGCTCGGCGACCTCCGGGGTGAGCGGCACGGGAATCCGCCGGCCACCCCTTCGAACGAACCAGTACGCCGCCTCGACCGGCGTCGACTCGTCACCGAGCCGCGCCCGTGCGGCGTAGGCGTAGACCGGGAGTTGCAGCTTCGTCCCGGCCGCGACCGGATCGGTCTCGATCGCCTCGTACCGGGAGAAGCTGCCGGTCTTCACGTCGGTGACGTAGATCGTGCCGTCCTTGCCGAGGTCGACCTTGTCGGCCGAGCCGCGCAGCAGCACGCGGCCGGACGGCACCGGGATCTCCACCGGCGGCTCGCCGTCCGAGCCGAAGCGCAGCTCGCTGGCCACCACCGACGCGTCGTGCTCAGCGCGCCAGTGATCGTCGTCGTCGAGCAGGTTGAGCAGGTCGCCCAGGATCCGGAGTCGCTCGCGCTGCCACAACCGCGGATGGCCGGTCAGACCTTCAGCCTCGAACCGGTCGGCCAGGTCGGCGCCGATCGCCAGCAGCAGCGACCGCTGCTCGGCCGTCCAAGGCTCGCCGTACCCGGGCAGAGAACCGGCGAGCCGGCTGACGAACGCGTCCAAGCTGTTGTGGATGATATTTCCGATCTGGGCCGGCGAGATCACCAGCAGATCCTCCGGGGCCTCCAACGGCTGGACCTGCAGCAGCCGCTCGACGAAGTACGTGTGCGGGCACGACGCGTAGGACTCCAGTGACGTCGGCGACGCGATCCGCTCCTCGCGCGCGAAGTCCGGCAGACCGGCGACACCGGACAGGTTGCCGTCGAACCGGGTGAACTCGTCACTGCTACGGGCCCGGAGCAACAACCGGGCGCGGTCCACGACACCGTCGGACAGCGCCAGCCCCGCCGTCGCGGCGCGGACCCGCCAGTCCTGCTCGGTGGCCGGCATCCTTGCCGTGGTCAACGACCCCGCGTACGACGCCGAGGTCAGCAGGCGGTCGCCGTACGACGTCTGGTCCCACAAGGTGGCCGCCAGGGCGTGGTCGCCGCTCAGCTCTCGCAAGGTCCCGAGCAGCCAGCGCGTCGGCAGACGGCGGCTCGATCGGCGCAGATCGCCGCGCGGGAACGACGCGACCACCCGCGACGATCCGGCCGAGAACGCGGCGAGCAGGTGTCGCTGCTTCTCGTCGAGCCGGTCGCGCGCCGACGCCAGCTCGGGCGCCGCCGCTTCGCGGACCCGGTGCGGCAGCAACGCGTCCTCGTGCAGGCGGCCCGGATAGATGTCTTCGGCGAGTCCGACCACGTAGACCACGTCGACCGCCAGGCCGATCGCCGCGGACAGCGGAGCCACCAGTACGCCGGTGCCGAACGTGCCGACCCGGGGGAGCGATTGCTGCAGCTCCAGGTCGAGTACGTCGCGCAGGATGCTCAAGCTCGCCGGTGTGCCCAACTCGTCCAGCGTCGACAGGCCGCGGAGAGACCCCTCGACCGCAACGGCGGCGTACTGCTCCTCGGCCGGCAAGGACGTGTAGTCGCCGAGCAGATCGTGGAACAGCCGGAGCACCACCTCGGACAGCTGCGACCAACTCTCCATCACCGCGGCCGCACGCAGCCGGCGCCGCAGCTCGCCGACGAACAGGTGCATGCGCTGGGCGTGGGACGCGTTGTACTGCGCGCGGCGGACCACAGCGGGCCTCGGGTCGTCCGCGAGCTGCTCCTGATCGGCGGTGCGGCGCTCGTTTTCCGCGTACTGGCCGAGGCGGACCGCCCAGTCGTCGCCGCGGACGACGCCGGCCGCGCGGGACAGCCGCTCCCATTGCGGTACGGGGATCCGCTCGCCGGTGAAGTCACGGGTCGGCGCGTTCGCCAGGGCGCGGAACAGATCGGCTCGGGGCAGGTCGTCGTCGACCAGCGCGAGCACCTCCAGCAGCGTCCGCGCCAGCGCTCGCTCGTGCACCGGACGCGTGCCGGGCCCGTTCACCGTGATCTTGGCGGCCGTGAGGTGCTCGTGCAGGAGTCGCGCGTACGGCGAGGCTGCCGAGTACAGCACCGCGACCCGATGTGCGGGCGTCTTCTCCAGCACCGTCACGAGATCCCTGACGACGCAGCGAACCTCGTCGTCGGCGTCCGACGCGTTCAGCACCTCGGTCGCGACCGGGTAGTTCTTCGAGATCGACGGCGGCAGGTCGATCCCGATCCGCTCCAGCGACCGCCGGACCGCCCGGTCGGCGCGCCGGACGTCGGTCAGTCCGACGACGACGGTCAGATCGGCGGCCGCGATCCCGAGCGAGGCGACGAACGACGCCTCCGCCTGGCTCAGCTCCTGCGGGAGGTAGAGCACCAAAGACCCAAGCTCGGCAACGACGGACGGCTCGGTCTCGGCCCGGGCCGCCGCGGCGCGCAGCAGGTCGGTCTCGTCGTACCACTGCTCGCTGAGCTGGTCGCAGACCATGCGGTGCAGGTGGACCAGCGAAGGGCCGAGCCCCGAAGCGGCCGACACCTTCTCCAGCGCGGGATCGCTCAGGTCACGCAGCTCCCGATGCGCTGCAGCAAGCGCTTGGATGGTCGACGGATGATCGGCGACCTCCTCGAACACGCCGGGCGCCTTGGACAGCGCGGTCCGCCAGGTCGCCGCGACGATGGGCCGGGTGGCCGGCCGTCGCGGCGCCAGCAGCCCGGCCGCCAGTTGCTCGGCGAGACGGGACAGCGTCGCCAGATACAACGCGGCGATGCCTGTGGAGGCAAGAAAACGGCGGGCCACCACACCGGTCAGGTTGTCCGGCAGCAGCAGCGTGACGGGCTTCATCGGGTCGTCGGCCTTCAGCCGCGCGACGACGTCGGCCAGCCGCTCCAGCGCCGCCGCGCCGTACGCCGTGGTCTCGATCCGGGTCCCGCTCACTGTGCCCCCGATCCTGTTTCGCTGTCAGGAAAGACGCTAAACCCTGCCACAGACATAATTTCTCGCCCACGACGGCCGCCCAACGACCTGAGCAGGACTTCAGCAGGAACTCTTCGGGAACCCGGTCGGCACTCACCGCCTGAACGGCGCAAAACCACCGTGCAGAAAGGGGAAGGCACGCCGTGTCGCTGCGCGCCGCGCGATCGGCTCCGACAATGAAGTATGACCAAGGAGACCACCGTCGCCCGCGCACTGCTGGTGCTGGTCTTCGCCCCGTCCGGCGGCCTGTTCGGCAAGGCGGTGGCGGAGGCCGCCGCCGGTCAGGAGTGGTGGCCGTGGCTACTCGTTGCGCTGGTCTGGCTGGTCGTGTCCGGGACGGTTTCGGTGGCGGTGTTCAACCGTCTCGACGAGCACAGATAATGCTCCGATGGCCGCCGCGCTGCACCACGTCGAGATCTGGGTCCCGGACCTGTCCCGCGCTGTCCGGAGCTGGGGCTGGATCCTCGGCCGGCTGGGCTGGAAGGACGGCGACAGCTGGCCCGGCGGGCAGATCTGGACCAGCCCGGACGGCAGCTACCTGGTGGTCGAGCAGAGCCCCGCGCTGACCGCCACCGAGCACGACCGGCTGCGGCCGGGCATGAACCATCTCGCGCTGAACGCCGGCAGCCGGGCCGAGGTCGACGCGATCGTTGCCGAGGCCCCCGGCCAGGGGTGGACGCTGATGTTCGCCGACCGTCATCCGTACGCCGGTGGGCCGCGGCATTACGCCGCCTTCCTGCACAACGACGACGGCTACGAGCTCGAGATCGTCGCGCCGCTCTAGGCGGCCCACGGAGGTGTCGGCTGGTGAGACTGGTGATGCCTGGAGTGACACAGGAGACTGTTGGTGTGACATGGTTGTCCGCGGCAGTGAAGGTCGCGGGGCGAAGGTGGAAGGACGGTGCTCGTGACGGAGGCGCCTGACGGGGGAACGATGCCCGGACCGGTTTCTCCGGAGGTCCTGGAAGCCCGCATTCGCGGCCTGCAACACGCACTGGCTCAACTGCTCGACAACGCCCGCCAGCTCACCCGCGGCGAACACCAGCGGGCCGTTCAGCTGCACCGTCAGCTACAGGAGCAAACGGCGATCGCGCGGCGCGAGTCCAGGGGTCTGGTCGAGGCAGCGACCGCCGAAGCGCTCGCCACCGCGGAACCGGCCGCACGACAGCTGGCCGATCGGCTCGCGCGCGGACTCGCCTCCATCCCCCCGAACGACGCGCGCTGGCGCTCCCGCCAGCTCGTCGGCGCCGGCATCCCGTCGTACGTGCGCGTGGGCGAGCTCGAAGCCGGCACGCCGGTGATTGCGCCGCTGCTGCGGACGAACGGATGGCGGGTCACCTCGGACCGCCCCGAGGCCGCGCGCCAACTGCTGCAGAGCACGGCGTTGCGGCTGATCGCGGCGTCGGAGCCGTTCCGGTTGCGGATCGACTCGTTCGACCCGCGGCTGACCGGGATGATGGGTCTGCTCGGCCACCTGACCACGAAGTACCCGCAATTGGTGCCGAGGGCAACACACACCGCGGAGCAGTTGCACTCGGTGCTGTCCAGCCTGGTCGACGTGTCCTCGCTACGCGCCAGCAGGCAGGCGCAGCTGGGCCACAAGCGGTTCGAGGAGTTGATCCGCGAGACCGGTCGCGTCACCGACCCGTACCGGCTGATCGTGCTGTTCGACTATCCGGCCGGCATCGACACGCTCGCCCAGCGCGACCTGGTCCGGCTCGCCGCGACCGGCGGTGAGCGGGGAATCTGCTTCCTGGTCCACCACGATCCGGCGATGGCGGCGGAGTCCGATGTCGACCCGCGGCAACTGCTAGACCTGCTGACGCCGGTCGCGATCGCCAACGGCAAGGTCGAGGTGTCCCAGCTTCCCAACGTGCCTGCCTTGCTCGACCCGCCGTTCGAGGCGAACGTTGCCACCGGCATCTGTGACGTGGTGGCCGAACTCGCCGAGATCGCGGTACTGCCGACCATCGACTTCGAGCGGACACTGCCGGACCGCTCCACCTGGTGGCAGCCGGTCAAGGACGAGCTGAGCACGGTCATCGGGTACGACGACCGCACGCCCGCGCTGATCCGGCTACGCAGCGGCAACCCGGCACTGCCGCACGTCCTGGTCGGCGGCGCGGTCGGTCAGGGCAAGTCGAACCTGCTGCTGGTGATGATCCACGGTTTGGCGGCCCGGCACTCGCCGGACGACCTGGAGATGTACCTGCTCGACTTCAAGCACGGCGTGGAATTTTCGGCGCTCGGACCGGCCGCTGAGCGCGAGCACTGGCTGCCACACGTACGGGTCCTCGGCATCCACAGCGACCGGGCGTTCGGCCTCGCCGTACTGCGGCACCTGTCCGACGAGCTGGCCCGGCGCAGCGAGATCTTCAAGGCGCACGGGAACGTCGCGGACATCGCCGAACTGGCTCCCGGACCGGATCGGCCGCCGCGGATCCTGGCGGTGCTGGACGAGTTCCAGGTGCTGCTGGAAGACGACGACGAGCTGGCCGACGAGGCCGCGCGGCTGCTGGAGCGGCTGGTGCGGCTCGGCCGTGCGTACGGCGTGCACGTCGTACTGGCCACGCAAACGATCGAAGGGGTCAAGCGGCTGTCGACCCGGCGCGACTCGATCTTCGGCCAGGTGCCGTACCGGATCGCGCTGAAGACCACTCCGGCCGACTCCCAGGCCATCCTGCGGACCGGGAACACGGCGGCCGCGGAGCTGCAGTTCCGCGGTGAGGCGGTGCTCAACGCGAACTTCGGTTCGCCGGACGACAACCAGCACGTGCTGGTGAGCTTCGCCGACAAGCCGGTGCTGGACGACCTGCGGCACGAGCTGTGGCAACGATCCGGTACGACGAGGGCGCCGCGGGTCTTCCACCTGGCCGAGCCGGCGCGGCTGACCGACACGGCGGCCGCGGTGAAGGCGGAGCTCGGCCGTCCGTGGACCGGTCTGCCGATCGCGGTGACCGAGGAGCCCGTGGCCATCGAGGTGCGGCCGGAGCCGGGTGCCGGCGTACTGGTGCTGGGGGACGGGCCTGCTGACGCGCTGGGCGTGCTGACCGGGCTGGCGGTGTCGGCGGCGGCTGCTGCGGCCGTACCGCCGCGCTTCGTCTTCCTGGACGGGACGGACTCCGCTCCGGCGGTTGCTGAGGGCAAGGACGCGCTGATCCAGACGCTCCGGTTGCTGGGCTGCGAGGTGGAGACGGTCGACAAGCACGCGGACGTCGCGCCTCGGCTGTTCTCGCTGCGGGACATGGTGAAGGAGGGACGGGTCGGCGGTACGACGTACCTGCTGGGCTTCGGCTTCCACGGTGTGCCGAAGATGCAGGTGCACCCCGAAGGGCTGTATGAGAGCCCGGCGAACGCGCTGCAGGAGATCGTGCGCGACGGGCCGACGCAGGGACTGATCACGTTCGGCTGGTGGAACCGGCTGCACGTCTGCACCGAGCAGCTGGGCTACGGGCGGTCCAACGTGGCGACCCACCTGTTCCTGCGGCACCCGCAGGACGGCGTACGCGCGGTGGCGGGTCCGCTGGTGCGATGGGCGTCGGAGCCGCACCGCGGGCTGCTGTGGGACGGGCTGCACCCGGAGGCACAGGTGGTTGTGCCGTTCGCTCCGCTGCGTGTTGACGAGGTCGAGCGGTACCTGGAGCTGGTGCGGCGATGAAGACCGAAGAAGAGGAGTGGACTGCCTACGTGCGGGCGCTGCGGCAGGTCGCCGGGGCCCGTGCGGACGCGCAGCAGGAGCAGGACCGGCGTACGGCGGCCAAGACGCAGGCAGAGGCAACCGCTGCCGCCGAGGCCGACGCGATGGCCGAGCGCGGGCGCAAGCTGGAGACGCGGCTCAACGGGCTCGCCGAGAAGGCAGCAGTCAGCCTGCAGCGAGCCGGGCTGCCGCCGGACGGCAAGCGGGCGAACGTGCCGCTGCCGGAGATCAGGGGCATCGCCGACATCGAGGTGGTCGCCGCACGGCTCACCAAGCAGCTGGCCGAGACCGTCGACAAGCTGGAGGAGGTCCGGGCGGCGACCCGGGCCGAGCAGGAGCGGCGCAAGCGCCGTACGATCAGCGCCGCCCTGATGGTGGTCGGGTTCGTCGTCGTCTGGGTGGTGACCCGGTCGTTCCTCGCGGGCGTCGAGGCGGCCGCGCTGGCGGCGGTGACGATGCTCGCCGCGTCGCGGGTGCTGGGCCTGCCCCGGCTCCCCGGAGCACGCTGGTGGGGCTGGGGTGGAGCGGGGCTGGTCGTCGTCCTGATGGCGGCCGGGCTCCCGTGGTGGCTGGCGATCGGCGTACCGGTGGTGGTGGCGGGGACGGCGATCGTGCTGCCGAAGAAGCGCAACTCCTAGGGAAGAGGCAGTCGAAGTGTCGGACGTACAGCGGCTCAAGGAACAGTTGCACCAGGTTTCGGCCGAGGCCAAGCAGGCAGCGGGTGGACTGGCGGGGTTCAAGCTGCGGTTCACGCAGCACAGTGCGCAGGTGGAGAGTCTGATCGCCGGTACGGCGACCGGGGTGGACCGGGATATCTCGGAGATCCTGGACGCGGCCGGCAAGGCGGTCGAACAGGCCGCCGAGGCGCTGGAGATCGCGTCGGCCGGCTGCAAGAGCTACGCGGACCAGATCTAGGCCTTCGGCGTGCCGTCTGACCTGCAGCGGGTTGCGCGGGGCCTGGTGGAGTGCCTCGACGAGGTGCCGCAGGTCGTCGTGCACCTGCAGCGGACGGCGGACCGGTGCCGGGAGAACGCGGCGCTGGCGATCGCGGCGTCACACGGCCAGGCGACGGTCGCGGCTCAGCAGCTGGACGCGGCCGCGCGGGCTTGTGAGGCGGCTGCGCACTACCTGTCGATGGCTCCGCCCAAGGCGAAGGCCTGGGCGGAGCGGCTGGTGGGTGAGGGTCGCTCGACGAACCGGCCTGACTCGGGCTCGGCGGACCGCAACAAGGCGACCGGTGGGGGCGGGGACGTTGCCGAGCGGGATGAGCGGGGGCGGACGAAGAAGCTGACGGCGCGGTTCAAGCCGGTCGAGGATCCGGAGGCGCCGGAGCCGCCGCTGATCAAGGTCGCGCGGAAGGCGTTCGAGCAGCTGCGCAAGCAGCAGGACAAGGACGCCGAGGAGCGCGAGAAGGAGCAGCCGGAGGAGGAGCTCGAGGTCGAGATCGTGGTCGACCCGAAGGGCGAGCTGCGGGCGGCGGCGAAGGCTGCGGAGGACGAGGACGACGAGGAACGCCGGGACGACGAGCCGGAGAAGCAGCTCGAGGTCGAGATCGTCGTCGACCCGAAGGGCGAATTGCGGGCGGCGGCGAAGGCTGCGGAGGACGAGGACGAGGAGGAACGCCGGGACGACGAGCCGGAGAAGCAGCTCGAGGTCGAGATCGTCGTCGACCCGAAGGGCGAATTGCGGGCGGCGGCGAAGGCTGCGGAGGACGAGGACGACGAGGAACGCCGGGAGGACGACGAGCCGGCGTACGAGATCGCGGTCGACCTGGGTGATGCGGCGCGTGAGCTGCTGGAGGCGATGGTCGCGGCGGGGGAGCAGCGGTGGGAGCGCGTCGAGCTGGTGATCGAGGTCGACCGGGTCACGGCGAACTTCGAGTACGCCGAAGGGCCGGATGAGCCGGAGGTCGCCGTACCGGTGGTCGACGTCGAACTGCCGGACTATGAGCCGACCGAGCCCCCGGAAGCGATCGATGTACCGGCAGTCGATGTTGAGCTGGACGAGTCCGATCCGTCCGAGCCGCCGGAGGTGGTGGACGTACCTGAGATCGAGGTCGAGCTGCCTGACTTCGAGGCGACCGAGCCGCCGGATGCGGTCGACGTACCGGCGATCGACGTGGAGGTGGAGGACCCGGAGTTCGAGCCGCGGGCATTGGAAGACGATCTCGAGCCTAGGGTGGACGGCCCGGACGGTGTGCTGAAGCCTCACGAGAGTCGAGATCAAGGCGCCGGTCCCGGCTCGTGACGCTCGCCAAGGAGATGCATGTCCGACAGTGACGAGATCTTTCTGGGGAGCCGCTCGCCGTGGTGGCCGACGATTGAGCGGTACGTCCTGGCGCCGCTGGAGGAGTCGGCGTGGAGTGTTTCTGCCGAGGATCTCGCGGTGGCATTGCGGGGGCGATGGCCTGACGTTCGGGTCGGTTTCGGCTCGGTGGGGGGTTCTTCGATGATTTTGGAGGCGTTGATTCCCGGCGGATCTGGGCGAGGGGAGTTGGGAATCGCGTTGAGCGGGACGGGGCAGGCGGTGACGTTGGACCCTGCGGATCTGGAGGGCGCGGCCGAGTTCGCGGTGTGGTTCGCGGCGGACGTGGCGCCCGGGGATTCGGGGCTGCACCTGATCGAGCCGGGGTCGATGCGGAGCGTGGAGCTCGTCACCGGGATCACGCCGCGTGAGGTGCGCGAGCGGCTGGTCTGAGCGCAGCGTAGGTCGCCTCCAGGCGGGCGTGGCGAAAACTTCTGGGAAATCGCGTCATGAAGCCGTGAGCGCTTCGTCACTACCTGTGAACCCATCCCCACAGGGAAGTGGAAGTGATTGACGTGATGTGCAGGTTGTCGAGGTCGCTGGTGGGTAGGTCACGGGGCGGATCGTCTCGCCTCCTGGTTTTGCGTCGGGTGCACTGATGGGCGGGGACCAAGCCGGGCCGCGGCAGCGGCGGCGGGTCCGGGTCTGGTTCGGCGACCACGTGGTCGCGGACTACTGCGCCGAGGCGGAGTTGGCCGATCGGTACGTCGCGGCGATGTCGCGGCGGTTCGCGGGGCTTCGCGTGACCAGCGAACCGGTGTCGGCGGCTGATCCCGGATCGGGGCGGCCGTTGCCCGGTGAGCGGTTGTGGGAGGTCGCGCCGAAATGAGCTCTCGCCGGTTTCGGTTGATGCGGTACGAGGACGTGTCCGGGGTGAGTGGGACCGGGCCCGTCGCCGAGGGGGTTCAGTTCACCGACGGGGCGGTCGCGTTGCGGTGGTTCGGGGACTATCCGACGACCACGGTCTGGGACGGGATCGACTCGGTGATCGCCATCCACGGGCACGGGGGCGCTACCGAGGTCGAGTGGCTGGACCCGGATCCAGGGCCTGATCCGAAGGTGCCGCGGCGGGAGGATCTGCCGCCGCAGCCCTGGCCGGAGTTGCACCCGGCACCGGAGGCGGTGGACGAGGGACCCGGGCCGAGCTTGTCCGGGCGGCACTCGCGGGGAGACTCCGCAGGGGACGCGCCGGCGCCGGACGGCGTCGAGCGCCCTCCAGGAACCGCGCCGAACTCGAAGGCGACCGCGCCGATCTTCCCCGCCGAGCACGGATCGGCCGGCCCGATCTTCCCCGCGGAGCGGTCGGGGTTCTCGCAGCACAAGGGGCTGTTCTCGGAGTTCATGGAGCCGGCCTCACGGACGCACCGGCGTACGGGCTTCACCGATCTGATCTGACCATCCACGGACTGGCTTCCACCTCACGACTCCAGTCCACCGACCACGACCGGGTCCGGCGCCGCGGACCCGGTCCTCACCCCGAGTGGGCCGGCACCGAACTCCCTCCGGTGCCCGGCCCGCTCGTCGTTGTCAGGACTTCCGCTGGAACTCCTCGACCTCCAGCAGATCGAGGTTGTGGAACGTCGGCGGCCCGTCGCACAGCTCCATCAAGGCGGACGCGAACTCGCTGGTGTCCGGCCGGTTGGAGTTCTCCATCGCCTCCTCGTACGACGCGAACTCGACGATCGAGGTGTACCGGCCGCTCTCGTCGCGGTCCGAGCACACCATCACCCGAGTCGGCGAAGGTCCGTCGGCAGCCTCGGCCTCTCGCTTGCCGCGGTAGTCGGACATCAGCGCGGCGATCTCGTCCGGCCGGGAGGTCCGGTACTCGATGAGTTGCACAAAACCTGTCATGACTCCCCCTGGTGGTAGTTCTCCTCCTGCCGACAGTGCTCCGCACCCGCGCCCCTCCGCAAGGGCATGAGCCCACCGATGACTCGCTGCGGGGGATGGGCAACGATCTGCTGTCAGCAGAGGCAGTGGGAATTGCTGCTACGGGCTGCTTGGCTGGGTGCCATGCAGATTCTGGTACTGGGCGGCACGGCCTTCCTCGGGCGGGAGATCTCGGCGCAGGCGCTCGCACGGGGTCACGCGGTGACCTGTCTGGCCCGCGGCGAGAGCGGTGACGTGGTGGACGGAGCGACGCTGGTCGCCGCGGACCGGAGCAAGCCCAGCGCGTACGACGGCGTACCGGAGCGGGAGTGGGACGCCGTGTTCGAGGTCTCCTGGCAGCCGGGCTTCGTCAAGGAGGCGTTGGCGGCGTTCGGCGAGCACGCCAAGCACTGGACCTACGTGTCGTCCGGCAACGCCTACGCCGACTTCAGTACGCCGGGCGCTGACGAGTCCGCCGCACTGCGCGAGCCGACTGACGCGGAGACGGCCGAGCGCGACCAGTACGGCGAGGCGAAGGTCGCCTGCGAGCAGGCGTCGTCAGCCGCGGTGGGGGACCGCCTGGTGATCGCACGGGCGGGTCTGATCGGCGGTCCGGGCGACCGGAGCGACCGGGCCGGAGCTTGGGTCGCCCGCGCGGCCAGAGCACCGGAGGAGCCGCTGCTGGTGCCGGACACGCCAGAGCTGCCGACGTCGGTCGTCGACGTACGCGACCTCGCCTCCTGGCTGCTCGACTGCGCTGAGCGCGGCGTGACCGGGACGTACGACACCGTCGGGCCGGTGGTGCCCTTCGGTGAGTGGATCGAGGCGTCGCGGGCGATCGGTGGTCACACCGGTCCGGTGGTGCTCGCCCCGAGGGAGTGGCTGGAGGAGCAGAAGGTCGAGCAGTACATGGGACCGGAGTCGCTGGCCATGTGGCTGACCGAGCCCGGCTACGAAGGCTGGTCGAACCGCAGCGGACAGGCAGCGGTCCGAGCCGGGCTGCAGCACAGGTCCCGGGAGGAGCTCATCCGGGACACGCTGGAGTGGGAGCGCGAGCTCGGGCTGGACCGGGAGCGCAAAGCAGGACTCAGCCCGGCGCGGGAACGTGAACTGATCGCGCAGCTGGGCACAGAGTGAGGCATGAAGCTGCTGCTGATCTCTGACACCCACTTGCCGGTGAGGGCGAAGAAGCTGCCGGAGCAGGTCTGGGAGGCGGTCGACGACGCCGACGTGGTGATCCATGCCGGCGACTGGGTGAGTGTCGAGCTGCTGGACGAACTGACCGAGCGAGCGGACCGGCTGATCGGCTGCTGGGGCAACAACGACGGCCCGGAGCTGCGTCGGCGGCTGCCGGAGATCGCCCGGGAGACGCTGGACGGTCTGCGGGTCGCCGTCGTCCACGAGACCGGCGGCAAGCAGGGGCGGGAGCTGCGCTGCGAGAAGGCGTTCCCGGACGTCGACCTGCTGGTGTTCGGGCACAGCCACATCCCGTGGGACACCACGTCACCGCGGGGTCTGCGGCTGCTCAACCCCGGATCACCGACGGATCGCCGCCGGCAGCCGTACTGCACCTACCAGACGGCGACGATCACGTCCGGCCGGCTGGAAAACGTTGCCCTGCACAACCTCTAGGGCGGCGGGTCAGGCGCTGGCGGCTTCCTTGACCCGGGCCTTGAGCCGGTCGCGGACCTCTTCGGGTGTGTAGGCGCGGCGCTTGCGCTCACCCCGCGCGATCACCACACCGGTCGCCGCGACACCGACAAGACCCGCGACTCCGAGCACCTTCCAAACCTTCATGAGCACTAACCTAGCGATGTGGAGACGCGGATAACGCTGGACGAGGCTACGGATCTGACACGAACGGGTGACATTTGGCTGTTTCGCGGGGCTTCCGCGGCCGACCGGGCGATCCAGCTGACCACGAACAGCCCGATCAACCACGTCGGCATGGCGATCGTGATCGAGGACCTGCCACCACTGATGTGGCACGCGGAGCTCGGCCGCTCGCTGCCCGACGTCTGGACCGGGAACCACCAGCGCGGTGCCCAGTTGCACGACCTGCGCGACGCGGTGACGACCTGGGTGCACAAGTACGGCCAGCGGGCCTGGCTGCGGCAGCTGGATCCCGAGGTCGGCAAGGAGATGGAGGACGCCGTACTGCGGGTGGTCGCGCGCCTGGACGGTACGCCGTTCCCGTCGACCGCGCGGCTGGCCTCGCGATGGTTGCGCGGCCGGATCCCGGCGTTCCGGCGTGGTCAGCGCGAGCTGGTGCTCGAGACGGCGTACTGCGCCGAGGTGGTCGCGCTGACCTACGAGGAGATGGGGCTGCTGCCGGGTGGACGGCGGCCGAACTGGTACGACCCGGGCCGGTTCTGGAGTGGTGACGACCTGGATCTCGGGCTCGGGGCGACGCTCGGCGAGGAGATCGCGGTCGACGTACCGGCCTGAGACGGGCCTGGGACCGGCCTGCGATTGGGCGGGCCGGAATTGTCGGTGGCCTGTGATTGGCTGGTCGTAGCTGGACACCACGGACCGATTCCGAGGAGGCGTCGCGGATGTATGCCGTCATCGACACCGAGACGACCGGCCTGCTGCCCGGGCACCGGCATCGGGTGATCGAGATCGCCGTCGTGCTGCTGGACGCCCAGGGCCGGTTCGAGCACGAGTGGGTGACGCTGCTGAATCCGCAGCGCGACCTCGGTCCGCAGCACATCCACGGGATCCTGACCGCCGACGTGCTGGCCGCGCCGGAGTTCGTCGATGTCGCGCGCCATCTCGGTGAGCTGCTCGCCGGGCGGATGGTGGTCGGTCACAACGTCGAGTTCGATCTCGGCTTCCTGCGTGCGGAGTTCGCCCGGCTCGGGCATGTCGTGCCGCTGATCACCGAGCGGTCGATGTGCACGATGGCGCTGGCCGGCTACCTGTATCCGGGGTCGAAGCGGACGCTCGGCGCGTGCTGCGCGGCCGCCGGGATCACCTTGGAGGGCTGGCACTCGGCGCTCGCGGACACCCGCGCCACGGCCGAGCTGTTCAGCACGTACCTGCGCTCGTTCCCGTCACCACCTCCGTGGCAGTGGGCCTACGAGGAGATCCGCGACCTGCCCTGGCCGGAGCTGCCGGGCACGCATTTCACTCCCACCGTGCGGCCGGTGCACGCGGGTGGCCGGCACGGGTGGATGAGTCGACTCGTCGACCAGTTGCCACGGGTTCCGCAGCCGCCGCAGGCCGACTCCTACCTCGGCGTGCTCGACACACTGCTCGCGGATCGTGAGATCGACGCGGCCGGTGCCGATCTGCTGGTGCACGTGGCGACGGATCTCGGCCTGACCCGGTCGCAGGTCGACCAGTTGCACGGCGTCTACCTCGCTGAGCTGGCCGCGGCCGTCTGGCTGGACGGCGAGATCACCGACGACCAGCGCGCGGATCTCGACCGGGTGGCGACGATGCTCGGGCGGCACGCCTGCGACGTCGACGACGCATTGGTTGCCGCGAGCAACGGACAGTACGTCGTGCCGGCGCGGCCCGGAGCCGGCGGATTTCCGCCGGGCAGCACGATGGTGTTCACCGGGGACATGGTCGAGCCGCGGGAGGTGTGGTGGGACCGGGCGGTCGCGGCCGGGTTCAGTCCGCAGGAGGCGGTGCGGCCGGACACGACGTTCGTGGTCGCCGCCGACGTGGACAGCTTGTCGCTGAAGGCCCGGACGGCCCGGGAGTACGGCGTACCGATCATCGCGGTGGAGGCGTTCCGCCGATTGCTGCCGGCGCACCTGCTGCCGCTCGACGAGCGGCAGGCCGGGTGATCTAGGGTCGGCGGCGTGGACAAAGCGGAGCTGGGGCGGCGGATCTACGACGTGGCGCATCTGACCGGGCAGTTCACACTGCGGTCGGGGCGGACGACCGATCACTACTTCGACAAGTACCGGTTCGAGGCTGACCCGGTGCTGCTGGACGCGGTCGCGGCGGCGATGGTGCCGTTGGTGCCGGCGGAGACCGAGGTGCTCGCCGGGCTGGAGATGGGCGGGATTCCGGTCGTCACCGCGCTCGGGCGGCACACGGGCTTGCCGTGCGCGTTCGTCCGCAAGGAAGCGAAGAAGTACGGGACCTCGCGGTTGGCCGAGGGGGCTGACATCGAGGGGCGCCGCGTGCTGGTGGTCGAGGACGTGGTGACCAGCGGCGGGCAGATCGTGCTGTCGACACAGGACCTGCGCGGGCTCGGCGCCGATGTCCGCGAGGCCTTGTGTGTGATCGATCGCGAGCAGGGCGGCGCGGAGGCGCTCGAGGAGAGCGGCCTCGGGCTGATCTCGTTGCTGCGGGCGGCTGATCTCAGCAGCGAGTAGCCGGCGCGACGGCTTCGAGGTCGTAGCGCGCTGCCTGGTCGGGCGTGACCGGTACGAGGATCTGGCCCGTGTCCGGACTGCCGAAGTAGCGGACCCGGCTGGGATGCGTGGTCGCGTAGGCCGCGATGTAGGCGCACACGATGCTGTCGAGCGCGTCCTCGATCCGTTTCAAATCAGCCTTGCGGGCGGCGGTTGCCAGCTGATCGCGGAGCAATTGCCAGGCGGGACTGTGTTCCAGCACCAGTGGTGGCGAAGCGTTGGCCAGCGACTCGACGTACTGGGTGAGGCGGAGCATCTCGCCGTGCAGGTGGGCGAAGTCGCGGCCCGGCTTCGCCTTGTACTGCAGGATGCGCGGCAGCTCGAACAGGGTGACCAGCGCCGGATGCGGGTAGACCTCCGCGGCGTGCCGCTCCGACCCGGGATCGAGGTCGAGCTCGAGCTCCTGGATGAAGCGGAACGCGCGCGAGCCGTCGGTGAAGCTCGGGTTCGCGGTGTTGGCCGCGTGGCAGGACGCGCCGAAGCGCCCGAAATACTGCGAGATCAGGCGTTCGCACGGCCGATGGCCGCCGGCATTGCGCACGACGATCGGCGCGTCGAACGCCACGAAGCACGGCCCGGCGGTCCAACGACGCAACCAGGTGAGGATGTCGCTGTCGGTCTGCAGAACGGTGACGTCCAGCAGGGCGCCCGACGCGTCGAGAACGGCCAGACCGGTGACGCCACGTTGACCCCAGGCGAGGTCGACCCCGACGTACCGCATCCCGGCTTGCAGCGGACCCTCACCGGCGGCGGGCCGCCGCGACCTCGCGCCGGCCGCCACCTCCGGATCAGTCCGCAGCGGGTTCGCGTTCGATCTCGAAGCGCAGGCTCTTGCCGGAGCGGATCCGTTCCACCGCGGCCAGGCAGGCCTCGGGGCTCATGTGCACGCCGATCTCGCCGAGCCGGTTGCGCAGCACCAGCGCGGCGTCCTCGGCGGACCGGGAACTCGACTCGTTGATCGCGTCGATTGTCGCGGTGGTCAGCTTCTCGCGGATGTCCGGGTGGACCTCGTGGATCTCGTGGGTGATTCTGAACTCCGACATCGCGACCTCGTTCTCGTGTCCGGTCCTGATTCCAGACTAGTTCCCCGGACCAGTCTGCCGAAGCTGATTGTGTCTCTCCGGATGCTGCTAGGCGAGTACCCGGGACAGGAAAGTCTCAAGCCGCTGGCCGAGGCGCTCGATCCGGATCTGCGGGCTGACGGTTTCGCCCTGCGGCACTTCGGGGTCGCGCAGGCCGCGCACGTACAACGAGCAGGCCAGGTCGGCACAGATGTAGGTGCCGACCGTGTTGCCCTCACGCCCGGCCGTGCCGGCCCGGCGGGCGGCGAACAGCGCGACGTCGGTGACCTGGTGCGCGGTGTGGCAGACGTCGCACAGCCCGGTGCCACGACGAGGCTTACCAGTCGCGGCCGTGCTGAGGGCGACACCGAGGACTCCGTCCTCACGCGGTACGACGAGGTAGCCGCGAGCCGGGGCCTTCGCGTCGCGCCAGCCGAGGAAGTCCAGCGACTCCCAGGGCAGCTCGGTCAGCCCGGCCGGCATCGTGATCGCCTTCACCTGGCTCTTCGACGAGTTCACGAACGATCGCCGGATCTCGTCGGCGCTCAACGCCTGCACCACGAACTCCTCACCTCGAACGATTGCCGAGCTACTCAAACCCGCCGCGGTCCGGCGCCGCAACCGAATATGTAGCCGTTCGAGCAACACACCGTCTGGGGGAGTGGACTTATCAACCTGGCTCTGGCACAGTAAGAGATACAAACTTCAACTAATCGCCCCCGGAGGACATCACTCATGAGCACGACGACTGGCTACGCCACGCTGACCGGCGACTACACCATCGACACCTCGCACAGCCGTGTCGGCTTCGTCGCCCGGCACGCGATGGTGACCAAGGTTCGTGGGTCGTTCAACGAGTGGGAGGGTTCGGCGCACATCGACGGCGAGAACCCGGCCAACTCCTCGGTCAAGGTCACGATTCAGGCCAAGAGCATCGACACCCGCAACAGCCAGCGCGACGACCACCTGCGGAGCAACGACTTCTTCGAGATGGACGAGCACCCGGAGATCACCTTCGTGTCGACCGCCGTCGAGCCCAAGGGTGACGACGTTTTCGCGGTCACCGGCGACCTGACCATCAAGGGCATCACCAAGCCGGTCACGATCGACTTCGAGTACACCGGGACCGCCACGGACGTGTACGGCAACGTCCGGGTCGGCGTCGAGGGCTCGGTGACGATCAACCGCAAGGACTTCGGCGTCACCTGGAACGCGGCCCTCGATGGCGGTGGCGTCATGGTCAGCGAAAAGATCACCCTCGAGATCGAGGTTTCGGCGATCAAGAACGCCTGAGCGTTTCGCCGTACAGGCGCCACCGGGGTCGCTGCTGGTCGGCGGCCCCGGTGTTCGTCTGTCCGGGCCCATCGGTCGGTCCGTCGGTGGGTCGCCGGGTGTCGGGTTCGTCGCGGTGCGGTCACGATCGGCCTTCGGTGCGGGCGGGAAGGTTTTGCCGCCCCCGGAGGCTGGAAAGCTCTTGCCTGAGTGACGACCTAGGGCCAGGGGGTCCGCCGATGATCGACACCAGGCTCTACCGGTGGATGTTGCCGCTGCTCGGCCGACGCCGACCGGTACGCCGTACGCCGGAGTCCTTTCGCCCGCGCGGGACGAGTTCGCGGGTCAGCCGGCTCGCGGCCCGCTACGACGCGGACGTCGACGAGGCGCTGCAGCGGCTCTGGCCGAAGGCGCGGGTCTACCACGACCGGGAGTTCGCTCGGGACCGGGCCGACTTCCTGCTGGTGGTGCGCGGGCGCGGGGTGATGGTCGAGACGAAGGTGAAAAGCGATCCGGGGTTGTTCCGCGGGTCGACGCTGCCGCCGTTGCTCGACCGGTTGCAGCGGGACGGCAGGCGCCTGGTGGTCCTGCTGAACCAGGGTGATCCGACGCCGGCGCGCGAGCTGGTCGCGGACAAGTTGGGCGACAAGGCGCGGATCGTGGTGTGGTCCGGACCGGAACAGGACGCCGAGCTGCGGGCGGCGGTCGAGGAGTTGATCGCGCAGGAGTCGCGGCACCCGCTCTGAGGGCGGTGCTCTCGGGGCCGGGTGCGCCGCTGCCGAGGTTGGGAAGCCGACAGCGCGGAGAGGTGGACTCTCCGCGCTGTTGGCTGGCTCCGGTCCGCGAGGTGTGCCCGAGGGCGGCGATCCGGAGTCGTGTTCTCCTCCGGCAAGGCCCGGAGGTTGCTTCAGGGGTGTGGCGGATTCAGCACTTCTGAGGCGTGGTGCGCCCGCCGTCGACGACCCAGCGGCCGTCGCGCTGCTCGACGCGCATCTCGTCGACCCAGCGGGTCGGCGTCTTGGCCGGGATCACGCCGCGGCCCTTCGCGTCGACCGTGCGGGCGGCCTTGGTGTCGTAGCAGGCGCGCACGATCACGCCGGCGGCGGCGACCGTGCGCTTGGCCCAGACCACCTTCGTGGCACCGGTGTTGCGCAGCTTGCGGGCGCGGTAGTACTTGGCCTGCAGGCTGATCGCCTTGTAGAGCGTCGGCGTCATCACCGGGACCAGCTGCTTGGTCGCCTTGCCGCCGCTCTTCATCATCGTGTCGAGCGCGGCGCGGTAGTCGTAGTACGCGTTGACGACCGGGTCGTCGGAGACCTGCGTGGTCTCCGGCTGGGCCGCGCCGACCGGAACATCGGTGTGCTTGGACGCCTTCTGGGCGCCGGGGGACGAGGCGGCCACGTCGGCCGACGTGTCGGCGCCGCAACCGGCGAGCATCAGGACCGGGATCAGCGTGGCGGTCACCGCCAGGTTCCGAATGCGCATGGGGTCGAACCTCCTGTCAGGTGCCGTCGGACGCGGTACTGCCGCTACCACCGGCACTGTTCGTGTAACGCGGTGACACGGACAGTGGTCACTGTGACCTGAGTCACATCCAGTACTGGATGGTGGAGATCCTTGCCAGTCAGCTAGTCGACCAGCGCGGCGAGAGACTTCGGTGCGACGTGGCGATAGGCGTCGCGGACGATGTCGGCGAGGTGATCCCAGTCGACGTCCTCGATGTCCAGGTAGACGCCGATCCAGCCGCGGTGGCCGACGTACGGGGGACGGAAGAATCGGTCTGGGTCGGTGGCCAGTAGTTCCTCCTGGGCACCTTCGGGGGCCGCGCACCAAAAGCCGACGCGGTCGTCGTGGTGCTGGTTCGCGAACATGACGAAGGTCTTCTTGTCCCGGATGAACCACGTCGGTTCGCCATGACTGAGCCGCTCGGTCACCTCGGGCAACACCAGGCACAGCTCCCGCAACCGCTCCAACGCGTCCATGCCTCCACCCTCCCGCCCGGCGCGTGGTTTGTCAGCCTCCTGCTGAGTCGCGGAAACGCCCCGCGCTGGGACCCACCGATAGGGTGGCGCGGTGAGTGAGACGGAAGTCCGGGTCCGGGGGATCGGCGACAAGCTGGCCATTGGGTTGTCGTTCGGGAGTTCGGCGGCGGTGATGGTGCTGGAGCTGGTTTCGTTGCGGCTGGTGGCGCCGTACCTGGGGCTGACGCTGGAGACCAACACGGCGATCATCGGTGTCGCGCTGGCGGCGATCGCGACCGGTGCGGCGTTGGGTGGGCGGTTCGCGGACTCCGTGCCGCCGACGCGGACGCTCGGGCCGATGATCCTGTTCGGGGGCGCGCTCGTGCTGCTCGTGCTGCCGGTGGTTCGGTGGACGGGCGAAGCGGTGCGGGGTGGTGGGGCGAACGCGGTGTTCCTGGCGGTCGCGGTCGCCGTGTTCATCCCGGCGTCGTTGCTGGCCGCGGTGACTCCGATGGTGACGAAGCTGCGGCTGTCGACGCTGGCTCAGACCGGCACGGTTGTCGGGCGTCTGTCGGCGTACGCGACGGTGGGCGGGATCGTCGGCACGGTGCTGACCGGGTTCGTGTTCGTGGCCAAGGTGCCGACGAGCGTGATCGTGCTCTGTCTCGGCGGTGTGCTGGTGGTGACCGGCGCGGTGCTGACGATCTTCCTGCGCGGCATCCAGGCCGCCGCTCGCCCGCTGGTGCTCGCGCTCGTCGGCGCCGGGCTCACCGTCGTCGCGCCGCGGCCGTGCGAGGTCGAGACCGCGTATCACTGCGCCCGCATCGAGCCCGACCCGAACCGCGCGTCCGGCCGCACGCTCTATCTCGACCAGCTGCGGCACTCGTACGTCGACCTGCAGGATCCGACCTACCTGGAGTTCGAGTACATCAAGAACTTCGGCGCCCTGATCGACAGCGAGTTCCCCGCCGGCCGGCGGCTCGACGCGCTGCACGTCGGCGGCGGCGGGCTGACCATGCCGCGCTGGCTGACCGCGACCCGGCCGGGGACGAACAACAAGGTCTACGAGATCGACCCCGGCGTGATCGCGCTCGACAAGGCGGAACTCGGGGCGCGATCCGGTCCGGACCTCGACCTGCAGATTCGCGACGGCCGGCTCGGCGTACGGTCGGAGCCTGCGGACAGCCGGGATCTGATCATCATGGACGCGTTCGGCGGTGTCGCGGTGCCGTGGCATCTGACGACCCGCGAGCTGGTGGCCGACGTGCACCGGGTGCTGCGGCCGGACGGGATCTACGCGGTCAACATCATCGACTTCGGGCCGCAGCGCTTCCTCAAGGCCGAGATCCGCACGGTCGCGGAGGAGTTCGACAACGTCGCGGTCATCTCGACCGAGGAGGCGCTCGCGGGCGAAGAGGGCGGCAACTTCGTGCTGGTCGCGTCCGACGAGGCGCTGCCGGTCAACGAGCTGCGCACCCGGCTGGGCGACCGCGCGGACGTACTCGACGGCGCCGACGCCGTACGCCGGTTCGTCGGCGACGCGCCGCTGCTGACCGACGACTTCGCCCCGGTGGACCAGTTGCTCACCCCGTTCTCCAGCTGACCGGAGCCCCGATCTCCAGCTGATCGGCGCCCGGCCGAAGCTGACCAGAACTCGCGCGATCGACGGAGTCGAGTTGTGCTCCGCGCTTCGGGCTTGTTGCATGTGCACATGCACCCACGCGCAGGTCAGCCCGCCCAGCCCGAGGACCTCGTCGACGTCGACGCGTTGCTCGCGGCCTACGACGGGATCACCCCGGACGTCGACAACCCCGCTCAGAAGGTCGTCTTCGGTACGTCGGGCCATCGCGGCTCGAGCCTGGACGGCGCCTTCAACGAGGCCCACATCCTGGCGATCACGCAGGCCATCTGCGAATACCGCGCCGGTGAGGGCACCAACGGCCCGCTCCTGGTCGGCCGGGACAGCCACGGCCTGTCCGAGCCCGCCTGGCGGACCGTGCTCGAGGTGCTCGCGGGCAACGGCGTGCAGACCCTGGTCGACAGCGCGGACCGGCTGACCCCGACGCCAGGCGTGTCGCACGCGATCCTGCGGCTCAACCGCGGCGACGGCGGCAGCGCCAGTGTCACGGCGGACGGCATCGTGATCACGCCGTCGCACAACCCACCGCGCGACGGCGGCATCAAGTACAACCCGCCGCACGGCGGACCCGCCGACTCCGACGCGACCGGCTGGATCGCCGCCCGCGCCAACGAGCTGATCGCCGCGGGCAACCGCGAGGTTCGCCGTACGCCGTTCGAGCGGGCGCGGAGCCAGGCGGAGGGCTACGACTTCCTCGGCCACTACGTCGACGACCTGCCGTCGGTGATCAACCTGGACGCGATCCGCTCGGCCGGGCTGCGGATCGGCGCCGACCCGCTCGGCGGCGCGAGCGTCGACTACTGGGCCGCGATCGCCGAGCGGCACCGCCTCGACCTGACCGTGGTGAACCCGCGGATCGATCCCGCCTGGTCGTTCATGACGCTCGACCACGACGGCAAGATCCGGATGGACTGCTCCTCGCCGTCCGCGATGGCGTCCCTGGTCGCGCAGAAGGACCGGTACGACCTGGCCACCGGCAACGACGCGGACGCCGACCGGCACGGCGTCGTCACACCCGACGCGGGGCTGATGAACCCGAACCACTACCTCGCCGCGGCGATCTCCTACCTGTTCGCCAACCGCGAGTGGGGCCCCGACGTCGCGGTCGGCAAGACGCTGGTCTCGTCGTCGCTGATCGACCGGGTGGTCGCGGATCTGGGCCGCCGGTTGTGGGAGGTGCCGGTCGGGTTCAAGTGGTTCGTCCCGGGGCTGATCGACGGGTCGGTCGGTTTCGGCGGCGAGGAGTCGGCCGGGGCGAGCTTCCTGCGCTTCGACGGCAGCGTCTGGACCACCGACAAGGACGGGATCTTGCTCGCGCTGCTGGCCAGCGAGATCACCGCGGTGACCGGCGAGACGCCCTCGCAGGCGCACGCGAAGCTGGTCGAGCGGTTCGGCGCCTCGGCGTACTCGCGGGTGGACGCTCCGGCGAGCCGGGAGCAGAAGGCCAAGCTGGCAGCGCTGTCGGCCGACGCGGTGACGGCGACCGAGTTGGCCGGCGAGCCGATCCTGGACCGGCTGACCAGCGCGCCGGGCAACGGTGCGGCGATCGGTGGGCTGAAGGTGACGACGGAGTCGGCGTGGTTCGCCGCCCGGCCGTCGGGGACCGAGGACCTGTACAAGATCTACGGCGAGTCGTTCAAGGGGGCCGACCACCTCGAAGAGGTCTTCGTCCAGGCCCGTGAGGTCGTCTCGAACGCGCTGGACTGAAGCCGGGACCTGGACCAGCAAACCGGGACCTCGGACAGGTAACAACCTGTCCGAGGTCCCGGTTTCGTGTCCGAGGTGCCCACTCGCGTTCGCGGCTCAGCGCACGAAGGCGTCCACCAACCGGTCCAGGTCCGCGGCGGGGCTGCTGGTCAGCCCGCTGTGGATCGGGCCGGGGTGGACGACCGTACTGCGAGGTGCGGCGAGCCAGCGGAAGCGCTCGCCGATCCGCGTGGCAGCGGCCGGTCCGCCGGCCGGGTCGCCGGCGCAGATCGCCCGGATGTGCTCCAGCGACGCGCACACCACGTCGACGTCCACGGCCGGGTCCAGTGCCCGCAACCGAGCCGGGTCGACGTCCCAGGCGGCGCCGAGGAAGTCCATGCCGCGGCAGTAGAGCACCGCGCCGACGTTGACAAATTCACCGCGATGGATCCGCGGCGCCGCGCGCAGGATGACGTAGTCGAACGGAATCAGCTCGCCGGTCTCGCTCATCGCGCACCACCCGGCAGCCACGCCGACCGGTCGGCCAGTCGCGCGGTCAGGTGACCGTGGTACCGCTCGCGGTCACCGTCCGCGATCCACTCGTCGGGCACCAGCGCGATCACCTCGGTCAGCAGGTCGGGCGTGATCTCCGCGGCCAGCGCGGCGTCGATCGCCGGTACGGCGGCCGCGTCGTCACGGAAGACGTGGTCGGTCGCGTCGTACGGCAGCGCGGCGAAGCGCTCGGCCGACATCCAGGAGTGGTGGAAGTACAGGGCGGCGCCGTGGTCGATCAACCAGAGTTCCTTGTGCCAGACGAGCAGATTGGTGTTGCGCCAGGAGCGGTCCACGTTCGCGATGAACGCGTCCAGCCAGAGGATCCGCGCCCGGGTCGCCTGGTCCGGCGTACCGCTGGAGCCGTCGTAGCCGAACGAGCCGGGCAGGAAGTCGACCGCGAGGTTCAGGCCGGCACTGCGGACCAGCAGCTCCTGGATCTCCTCGTCCGGCTCGGACTTGCCGATCGCCGGGTCGAGCCGGCACAGCTTCAGCTCGGGGACCCGCAGGCCCAGCCGGCGCAGCAGCTCGCCGGCGATGATCTCGGCGACCAGCGCCTTCGGGCCCTGGCCGGCGCCGTGGAACTTCAGCACGTACGTGCCCAGATCGTTGCCTTCGACAACTCCCGGTAACGACCCACCTTCGCGCAACGGCAGCACGTAGCGGGTGGCGGTGACGGTCGGCAGACTCACGCGGGTGAGCCTAGAGGGCCGTTTCCTCCGCAGCGGCGCCGGGTACCGATCCGGCGTGAAGCATCCGTCCATGGGCGTCGAAGAAGAGCTGCTACTGGTCTCCGCCACCGGTGAGCCGCTGCCGAGAAGCAAGGCGGTCGCCGACGAGGTGAGTGGGATCGACGTGGAGCTCGAGTTGACTCGGGCGCAGGTCGAGACCAACTCGCCGGTCTGCGAGACCGCGGACGAACTGCACACGCAGGTCGCCGCCATGCGGGCGAAATTGGCCGCTGCCGCGGCGGAGCACGGCGGGCGGTTGCTGGCTGTTGCCGCACCGCCGACCGGTCAGGCCGTTCAGTTGGTGACGCGCAAGCCGCGGTACCTGGAGATGGAGGAGCGGTACGGCCTACTGACCCGCGAACAGGCCGTGTGCGGGTGTCACGTGCACATCGACGTACCGGACAAGGAAGCGGCGATCAGGGTCAGCAATCACCTGCGCCCGTGGCTGCCGTCGCTGCTCGCGATGACCGCCAACTCGGCGATCTACCTGGGCAACGACACCGGCTTCTCCAGCTGGCGGACCATCATGTGGTCGCGCTGGCCGTGCGTCGGGCAGCCGCCGTACTTCGAGTCGGCCGAGCACTACGACAAGCTGGTGGCGACCCACCTGTCGGCCGGCACACTGATGGACGAGCAGATGGTCTATTGGGACGTCCGGCCGTCCTCGCACCTGCCGACGGTGGAGATCCGGGTCAGTGACGTCCCGCTCACGGTCGACGAGACGGTGCTGCTGGCGACGGTGGTCCGCGCGCTGGTGATGACCGCGCTGGAGGACGGCGGCCTGGGCCCGGAGCTGCAACCCGAGGTGCTGCGGGCGGCGTACTGGCTGGCGTCGCGCGACGGTCTGACCGGCGACAACCTCGACGTACTGCGGGGCGAGCCGATGCCGATGAAGCAGGTGCAGGGACTGCTGATCGATCACATCCGGCCGGCGCTCGAGCAGCTCGACGAGGTCGAGCGCGTGGAGTCCACGATGGAGCGGCTCTTCCGGGAGGGCAACGGCGCTGTCCGGCAGCGCAAGGCCTTCCGTGAGGGCGACGACTTGATCGCCCTCACGGAAGTCACCCACTAAGGGCATGCCTCCCGATTCCCCGCCTACTGCGCGGCACTCGGCACGGCACCTCGCCGCACGGGAGCCAAGGCCACGATGCTCCGCATCGCAACCTCGTCTCCCGCGCACCGAGCTACCGCACCGAGCACCTGCTCGCTACGGCGCGGAATCGGGAGCCATGCCCTAACCGCGAAGGAAGTCCTCCAGGCCGTGCAGGTCGTCGGTGTTGAGGTGGTCCACACCGGCGGCCGTGAGTTCGGACCAGAGGGCGTCACGGGCCGCGCCGCGGGTGTCCGGTGTGGCCCAGAAGCGAACCCGGTAGCCGGCCCGGTGGGCGGTGGTGACGATCTGGCGCAGCTTCTCGCGCTCGGCCGCCGGGAACGCGCCGACGCCCTGCCAGGTGAAGTTGTTCGTCCAGTTGTCGCTGACCAGCGGCATCAGGGACGCGGGCAGCTTCGAGTTCAAGTCGGACAGGCGGCCGTCGTAGCCGGCGTACCGGATCTTCTGGGCCTTCAGTACGTCGAGCGGCCGGTTGCCGCTGATCACCGCCGTGACCGGGCCGCGGAAGGTGCGACCGCCGGCGAAGATCGTGCTGATCCCGCGGTACTTGCGCAACGCGGCGTCGATCGCGGCGTACGTCGTGGGGCCGTCGCTCTTGATGTCGATCAGCAGCTGGAAGTCACGGCCGCGGTGGTAGACCTCGCCGTGGTTCTCCCGGATCCGGTCGGCCAGCGGCTTCAGGTACAGGCTCTCCAGCGTGCGCCCCGGTACGGCGTCCTCCAGGTCGTGCGCGACCCGCAGCTCGCCGTTGACCAGCCAGACATCGGCCTCGACGGAGTTGAAGCCGCGGTCCAGTGCGTCCTGCAGCGGCCGCCGGTGCTCGTAGTCGTTGTGCGCGTGCGCCGACGGCAGCGACCGGACCGCCGGTGCGTCGTAAACCTTCGGCAGCCGGAAGCCGTTGTCCCGGGCGACCGTGCGCAACCGGTCGGGGTAGTCGGAGATGATCCCGTCGACGCCCTTGTCGATCAGCGACTGCATCGTGGCCGGGTCGTCGACCGTCCACGGCACGACCTTCAGGCCGGCCCGGTGCGCGTCCTCGACCATCGCCTCGGTCACGTACGGCCGGTACGCCGGGTCGCCGATCTTGCCGTCCTGCGGGAACCCGTGCACCGGGGAGATCGCGTTCGCGCCGAACGACTTGGCCGCCTTGACCAGGTCGCCGCCGAAGTCGTCGATGTCGATCCCGCCCAGCCAGGGCGACTTGCCGGGCTGACCGGTCTGCAGGAAGTCGTAGTTGGTCAGCGCAACGATCGGCAGCTCGGGAGCGACCTGGCGCATCCGCATCAGCGCGCCCCAGTCGAAGCTCTGGATCGTCACCTGCCGGCTGATCCGCGCCTTGCGGACCTCCTGGGCGACGACCTGCACGAACTGCTCGCGTGGTGCGGTCTCGGTCGGCGCGCCGGCCTCGACCTTGGTCTCGATGTTCAGCTTCACGTCGTTCGCGCGGAAGCGGTGCACCAGCGCGAACACATCCCGCAGCTCCGGCATCCGGGCGCGGGGGTCGGGCGTCTGGCCGGGGTAGTTGGCCAGGGTGAGCGAACCGCAGTCCAGCTGCTGGACCTGCTTCAGCGTCAGCGTGTTGACGTACTTGCCGACGTAGGGGTACTCGGGGTCTCCGGCGGTGTACGGCGCGGTGTCCTTGCACTTGGACCCGCTGACCTTGCGGTCGTGGGTGACGACGGCGTGACCGTCCTCGGTGATCTGGACGTCCAGCTCGAGGGTGCTGACTCCGGTCTCCAGGCCGCGGGAGAACGACGCGATGGTGGACTCGACGGTGAGGCCGAGTCCGCCACGGTGGGCCTGGAGGTCGAGCTCGCGGCCGCGGTGGGCGGAGGCCTGGACGGAGACCAGGCTCTGGCCGAGCAGGGCGGCGGTGAGGGCGAGCGGGAGCAGCGCGCGGGGCAGGCGGCGCATGAGGGGTTCCTGTTCGTCGGGCGGAGGGGTCGGTGCGATGGTTCAGGGCTCAGGGATACCCGGTGCCACCCGAAGGTAACCAACAAGCGGCCGACTGGTAACCGCCCAGCGCCGATCACTGACCGTCCGGCGCGCGCCGGCGGGGCTGGTGGGGCAGGAGGAATACAACGGCCGACCGGGCTCACCGAGCAGGAGCTGCGGGGGAGCGGCCGGTCGGCCGGAAGATTGTGCGCCGGACCGGGAAGCGCCTCACGGCGCGTGGCCGCTCGTAGCGGCTATTTTTGGGACCCGGGGCTACCACGGCCCGACGCGTGTATCAGTGTAGCCGGTGCCCAAACGCCTTGTCCTGTTGAGGTTTTCGGTCGTGGCGCACCTAACATTTCCAGGGGCCGTACGCAAGGGTCCCCGCCGGACCGCCAGGCAACTACCAGAGTTGACCGACGCGCTCGGCGCGGGCCGCGGTCTGCAGCTGGTCGGCCATCTCCACCAGCTTGGACGCCGATCGGACCTGGTCGTGCGTCTCGTCGGCCAGGTGGGCGCGGCCGGTCGCCACGATCCGGGCGAACGCCGCCGCGCGGTCGAGCGTGGTCGCGAAGTCGCCGGTCGCGACGCCACGCAGTACGGCGTCCACCATCGCCCGCACCTCGTCCGGGCCGGGTGGGTCGGCGACGCCGGCGACCGCCGCGTGCACCTCGGCGTACTTGCGGCCGGTCGCGTACTCGCGGGAGACGTCCTCGGCCTGCGAGTGGACCCAGGAACGCAGCAGGTAGAGCCGCCAGAGCGTGCCGGGCAGGGAGTCGGCGGGCGCCTCGGACCACAAATCGGCCAGCTCGTCCAGGCCGTAGTCGTCGGCCAGCTTGACCACCCGCGAGATCACGTCCGCGTCCTCGCTCGACCGGGCGCCACGAACCAGCAGTTCGGCGGTGCGGTGCGCGACCTCGGCCGCCTTCGCCGGGTCGGTCGCGGCACCAGGCAGCGACTCGAACAGCTGGTTACCCGGCAGGATCGGCCGGCGCGGAGTAGGAACGGTCACCCCGTCATGATCCCCGACGCCACCGACCTGCGCATGCCGACCCGGTACGCCCACCACTGTCCAACCCGTCGTTTCGGCCCGTTTCGAGCTGTCCGTGAGCGTGACGGAGTCGCCACGGCGATCCTTGGTGGGTGCTGCACGTCCGCTAGTAGAGTCGACGCATGGCTGCACCTCAGCGTGGGCGACTGGCGAAGAACCTGGTGAAGTACGGCGTGCGGTACGGGCCGATGGCCTTCGAGGCGGTCAAGCACGGCCGGGAGCCGGCCCAGCAGGCGATCCAGGCGGCGCTGGCCAAGCGCACCGCGCGCCGCAAAGCGGTCGAGCACGCGCTGACCGTGCGGGACGGTTCCCTGCTCAAGGTGATCAAGGACGGCTCGGCGATCTTTTTCGTCTTCAGCGGCGACGCGATCGTCACCACGTACCCGCCGGTTCCGCAGGCTACCTACCCGGAGCTGCTCCGGCACGCCGACCTGGACCGGCGCGAGAAGGCCGCGGAGCTGGCCGCCGCGCAGCGTCCCAAGCTCACTGACCGGCTCCCGAAGCGACGCCGCCGCGCGTGAGCTTTTGACAAAGGCGTAACACGGCGGACCCGGCGTGGTCACACCCTCCGCGCACAGTGGAGGCACGATCCACGAGGGAGGGCGTCCGCATGCTCTGGAAGATCAGGACCGAACTCGCCGACCGGCCAGGCGCACTGGCCGAACTCGCTGCACGGTGTGGTGCGGACGACATCAACATCCTCAGCCTGGAGGTCTTCACCTCCGAGGGCGGGGCGATCGACGAGCTGGTGGTCTCCACCGGCGTCGGCTGGACCGCCGACGACCTGGCCGCCCTGACCGTCGAGGCCGGCTGCGCCCGTACGACGGTCAGCCCGTGCCAGGCCGACGTACTGAGTGATGCCCCGACCAGATACCTGCGGGCCGTGTTGCGCCTGATCGACGACCCGCTGGCGGTCGACGAGGAGCTGGAGAACCTGCAGGGCTTCGGCGAGTACACCCCGGCCGAGTGGGCCCGTGCCGACGTGCTGGTCGAGATCGCCGGTCGCCTGTCCGCCCGGTACGCCGACGAGGTGCTGGACGCGCCGCGGCCCGGCGGTGGCGCCGTACCGGAGCTGCGGCGGGCGACGGTCGAGGACGCCGAGGCTGTCGTCGCCATGCACGAGCGGTGCTCGTACGAGAGCCGCACCCGGCGGTACCACGTGCCGATTCCGCGGCTGACGGCCCGGACCGCGCGGCACCTGTCCGCTCCGGCCGGTGGGGTGTCGATCGTCGCGACGGTCGACGACGCCGTGGTCGGGATGGCGACGGCCGCGCCCTGGGAGGAGCTCGGCGGCCACGCGATGGAGATCGCCGTGCTGGTCGAGGACGGGTGGCAAGGGCAGGGCCTGGGGTCGCAACTGCTGCGCCAGGTGATCCGCGAGGCACGGCTGCTCGGCGCCGACCGGGCGGTCTGCATGGTCCAGCCGGACAACGCCGCGATGCTCCGCACGGTCGAGGGTCTGCGGATGCGAACCCGCGTCGTCCCGGACGGCGACAACCTGATGGTGGCCATCGCGCTGTCCGACCAGAGCCTGTCGCATTCCGTGGATCGGGGCCCGGTGCCCTATCGTCGGACCCGTGCCATCCCTGCCCTCCGGCCGCAACCCACACGGTCTACTGGTCAATCTCCCCGCGAGCACGCGCTCGCCGGTCCTGGAGCTGTTCCGTCGGCTCCTGATCGCGGTGGGCCTGCTGACCGTGATGGTGCTGATCGTGGTGGTCGACCGTGACGGCTACAAGGACACCTACGACGGCCGCGTCGACCTGATCGACAGCATCTACTACGCGACGGTGACGCTCACCACGACCGGGTACGGCGACATCACTCCGGTGACGCCGACCGCCCGGCTGGTGAACGCGTTCGTCGTCACGCCGTTGCGCATCTCGTTCCTGGTGGTCCTGGTCGGCACGACCCTGGAAGTCCTGGCGAACGAAGGTCGGCGCATCATGCGCGACTCTCGGTGGAGGAAGCGCATGAAGGACCACACTGTTGTCGTCGGCTACGGCACCAAGGGCCGTTCGGCCGTGCACACGCTGCTGAGCAACGGGGTGAAGCGCGAGCAGATCGTCGTGATCGACCCGCGGGCCCAGGCGATCGGAGACGCCGGCAACGACCAGATGGCCGCCTTCCACGGCGACGCCACGAACCGGACGGTGCTGCGCCGGGCCGAGGTGATGACAGCCCGCGAGGTGATCGTCACCACCGACCGCGACGACTCCGCCGTGCTGGTGACGCTGGCCGTGCGGCAGCTCAACCCCAACGCCCACATCGTCGTCGCCGTCCGCGAGGAGGACAACGTCCCGCTGCTGCGGCAGAGCGGCGCGGACGCCGTCGTCACGTCGTCCGAGGCGGTCGGACGCCTGCTCGGCCTGTCCGCGGTCAGCCCGAATCTGGGCGAGGTGATGGAGGACCTGCTCACCTACGGCGAGGGCCTCGAGGTCGCCGAACGCGCCATCCTGGGCCGCGAGGTCGGCAAGTCCCCGTCGTCGGTGCCCGACCGCGTCGTCTCCGTGGTGCGCGACGGCAAGGTCTACCGGTACTACGACTCCAACGTCTCGGTCCTGGCCGCCGGCGACAAGCTCATCGTCGTCCGCCCCGCCAAGGAAACCCCCTGGGCCGAGCGCCCGGGCGCCGACGACGAGGACGAGTAACCCACCTCGGCTCCGGCCGAGACACTCCCCGTACTGGGGTCGTTGAGCCGATATTCCGTCGCCCGGGCGGCGTCGCGATCGCGGAAAGTGCGGACCAGGTGACGGAGTGGTCCGTTCTTGACGCCGGATGGGCGGCGTCTTAAGGTCTGATCTGTAAACGATTACAAGAACGATTACAGGAGCAGCGCGTGAGCCGTCCGACGATCGCCGCCGTGGCCCGGGCCGCGGGCGTTTCGGTGGCCTCGGTGTCGCGGGTGCTGAACGGTCTGCCGGCCACCGCGGAGATGGCCGAGCGGGTGCGGCGCGCGGTCGCCGAGCTCGGCTACGTGCCGGACTCGCGGGCGCGGTCGCTGAAGGTCGGGCGGACGTTCCAGCTGACCCTGGCGGTCGCCGACGTCGGTAACCCCGTCTACGTGACGATGATGCGCGCCGTCGAGGAGGTCGTCTCGGCGGCGGGGTACCGGCTCGTGGTCACCACCACCGGCCCGGACGTCGCCGACGAGGTCGCGCTGGTCCGCGGTATGGCGCGCGGGTACGCCGACGGTCTGGTGATCAGCCCGCTGCGGGTCGACGACGACCTGATCAAGTCGATCCAGGAGTGCGACGTGCCGGTCGTCGTCGCCGGTAACGTCCCGGCCCGGGCCGGCGTCGACACCGTTCGCGCGAACTCGCCGAAGGGCATGCTGCTCGCGGTCGAGCACCTGCTCACCACCAAGCGGCACAAGGTTGCCTTCGTCAACGGCCCGGTCGACACGGTGCCCGGATCCGCCCGGGCCAAGGGGTTCACCGACGCGATGAAGGCGAACAAGCTGACGCCGGTGGCCGAGGTCGCCGCCGAGGACTTCACCTTCGCCGCCGGCCGCGCCGCCGGTCGTGAACTGCTGGAGGACACCCCTGGAATCGACGCCGTGATCGCCGCCAACGACCTGCTCGCGGTGGGCGTGATGCACGAGCTGGCCGCCCGCGGACTGCGCGTCCCGGACGACGTCGCGGTGATCGGCATGGACGACAGCGCGCTGGCCGAGCAGTCCTTCCCGCCGTTGACGAGCGTGAACCTGGGCTCGGCCGAGCGAGGGCGGCGCGCCGCCGAGTTGCTGCTGGCAAGGATCGAGGACGACAGCCGGACCCCGCGCCGGATCGTGGTGCAGCCGTCCCTGAGTGTGCGGAGATCATCGTGACCACCCAAGCCGTCGCCGCGCCGGACACCGCGGCCCGCAAACCACCGGGCCGCGGCACCGGCCGCCCGAAGCAGAACCGGGAAGCGATCTTCCTGTTCCTGCCCGCGTTGCTGCCGGTGCTGCTGCTCAGCGTCTACCCGCTGGTGCGCGGCATCGCGCTCGGCTTCACCGACGCCCGCGCGGGCCTGAACGTCGACACCAACTTCATCGGCTTCGGCAACTTCGCCAAGCTGCTGCACAACGACCTGTTCTGGGACTCCTTCCGGATCGGCCTGATCTGGACCGTCTCGGTCACCGTGCTGCAGTTCGTCGCCGCACTCGGCCTGGCCCTGCTGCTGAACACCGACATCAAGTTCCGCGGCATCGCGCGCACCCTCGCGCTGATCCCGTGGGCGATGCCGCCGGTGGTGGTCGCGATCATGTGGCGCCTGCTGCTGCACCCGACCAACGGCCCGGTCAACGACATCCTCCAGGGCGCGCACCTGACCGACCACCCGATCAACTTCCTCGGCGACTTCGGCACCGCGCTGCCGGCCGTCATCGTGGTCGGCATCTGGGTCGGCATGCCGATGACGACGGTCACGCTGCTGGCCGGTCTGCAGAGTATCGACCGATCCCTGTACGAGGCGGCCGCGGTCGACGGCGCCGGTGCCTGGGCCCAGTTCCGGCACGTCACGCTGCCGCAGCTGAAGACGGTGATCGTCGCGATCACCAGCCTGGACATGATCTGGAACTTCAACTCGTTCGGCCTGGTCTACGTGCTGACCGCGGGCGGCCCGGGCGGCAAGACGATGCTGCCGATGCTGTTCGCCTACAACGAGGCGTTCCGGTACGGCAACTTCGGCATGGCCGCCGCGATGGGCGACGTGATGGTCGTGATCATCATCGTGTTCCTGGCCTTCTACCTGCGCAACCGGTTGAGGAGCGAGGCATGAGAACGCGTCCGGCCACCCGCGCGGCGCAGTACGTCGCGGTCGTGGCGTACCTGATCTTCCTGGGCTTTCCCCTGGTGTGGCTGATCTCCAGCTCGCTCAAGTCGCCCCGCGAGTTCGCCACCATCGACCCGACCTTCCTGCCCAAGGCCCCGACGCTGGCGAACTTCACCGCCGCGCTCGAGGAGCAGGGCCTGGTCCGCTCGATGCTGAACTCGCTGCAGATCTCCGTCGCCACCACCATCCTCGTACTGATCGTCTCGCTCCCGGTCGCGTACGCGCTGGCGCGGTTCCGCAGCCGGCTGCGGCCGATCACCAACGGCTGGATCCTGGTCAGCCAGGTCTTCCCGGTGATCCTGATCGTGATCCCGCTGTTCCTGATTCTGCGCCCGCTGCACCTGACCAACACGATCCCCGGCGTGGTGATCGTCTACATGGTCTGGTCGATGCCGTTCGCCCTGTGGATGCTGCAGGGCTACGTCGCGGCGGTGCCGCGCGAGCTGGAGGAGGCGGCCTCCGTGGACGGCGCGAGCCGGCTGCGCACGATCGTGTCGATCGTGATGCCGTTGCTGCGGCCCGGCCTGATCGCGACCGCGATGTTCACCTTCATCTCGGCCTGGAACGAGTTCTTCTTCGCCCTGGTCCTGCTGCAGGATCCGCAACTCAAGACGCTGCCGCTGGTGCTGGCCCGCTTCGTCGGGGCGGAGGGCCAGGTCCAGTTCGGCCCGCTCGCGGCCGCGTCCGTCCTGGCCACCGTGCCGAGTCTCGTGTTCTTCGCCTTCCTGCAACGCCGACTGACCAGTGGACTGCTCAGCGGCGCGGTCAAGGGCTGAAAGACCAAAGAACAAAAGCAAAAGCAAAAGCGGTACGTGAAGTACGAGGAGAAACCATGAAAAAAGCACTGACCGCCCTGATGGCGGCGGGCGCCCTGGTGGCGCTCGCGGCCTGCGGCAGCGGGAACGACAACAGCTCGGGCGACCCCGCGCCGGGCGAGAAGGTCACGCTGAAGTTCCAGAGCCTGGCCTTCCAGAAGACCACCGTCGCGGCGACCAAGAAGATCGTCGCCGACTGGAACGCCGCGCACCCCGACATCCAGGTCGAGTACGTGCAGGGCAGCTGGGACTCCGTGCACGACCAGCTGGTCACCCAGTTCCAGGGCGGGACCGCGCCGGACATCATTCACGACGAGTCCGCCGACATCACCGGCTTCGCGAACCAGGGCTACCTGGCCGACCTCACGCCGTACCTGAGCCAGGAGACGAAGGACGCCGTACCGGCGGGGGTCTGGGACACGGTGAAGTCCGGTGACGGCAAGATCATCGCCGCGCCGACGCTGCTGCAGTCGTACGTCGTGTTCGGCAACTCCGCGCTGCTCAAGCAGGCGGGGATCTCCACCACCGGGGACTCGCTCAGCTGGGACCAGCTGCAGGCGGACGCGAAGAAGCTCACCACCGGCGGCAAATTCGGCCTCGGCTGGGGCCTGAAGAGCCCGACCGCGACCGTGCTGAACCTCGGCATGAACTTCGACGCCGCGTTCTTCGAGGGCACCGGCCGCGACGCCAAGGCCAAGATCGGCGACGCGGAGCTCGAGGTGCCCAAGCGCATCCACGCGATGGCCTACACCGACAAGTCGATCGACCCGACCTCGCTGACCCAGAGCGGCTCGGACGTGCTGCCGGGCTTCTTCGGCGGCAAGTACGCGATGGTGGTCGCGGGCAACTACACCGCCCAGCAGATGGTCGAGCAGGCGCCGAAGGGCTTCCAGTGGGAGGTGCTGCCGCCGCTGAAGGGCACCTCGGAGAAGCAGGCCGCGAACCCGCAGACCCTGTCGGTTCCGGCCGAGGGCAAGCACATCAAGCAGGCGGCCGAGTTCATCGACTACTTCATGAAGGCCGAGAACCTGGCCGCGGTCGGTCAGGGCGACTGGCTGATCCCGACCACGCAGCCGGCCCGGGACGCGATCCAGAAGGCGACCGGCGGCAAGAACGGCTGGCAGCAGACGCTGGCCAGTGGCGCGGAGATGACCAAGGCGCCGTTCCAGAGCGTGGAGAACTACCCGAAGTGGAAGGACCAGATCGCCACTCCGGCGCTGCAGGAGTTCCTGGCGAACAAGATCGATCTCGCGACGCTCGGCCGGAAGCTGAACGACGGGTGGGGCCAGGTCAACAGCTGATGCCCGAGCAGACGAAGAACGCGCTGGAGGACAGGTCGGTCGGGGCCCTGCTGGGCTCCGCCGTCGGGGACGCGATCGGCGGCGCGGTCGAGGGCTGGACCCCGGAGGCGATCCGGGAACGGCACGGCGGCTGGGTGACCGGCATCGTCGGCCCCTGGTACGACGACTGGCGCAACGCGCGCCCGATCGCGCCGTACCACAAGGGCGACGGGCACATCACCGACGACACGTTGATGACGCACGCGCTGGTCGAGGTGTACGACGAGACGCGGGCGCACCTGGACGCGTACGCGATCGCCGAGCGGCTGGTGCCGAAGATGCTGGCCGGCAAGCGCTGGGTGCCGGAGCTCGAGGCGGACGCGTTGCTGCTGCAGCGGGTCTTCCTGGCCGAGAAGTGGCTGGTGGCCCGGTTGCACTACGGGCACATCGACCCGCGCGAGGCCGGTGTCGGCAACATCGTGAACTGCGGCGCGGCGATGTACGCCGCTCCGGTCGGGATCGCCAACGCGGGCGACCCGGCGGGAGCGTACGCCGAGGCGATCGACCTGGCCGGCGCACACCAGTCGAGCTACGGACGGGAGGCGGCCGGGGTGTTCGCGGCCGCCGTCGCCGCGGCGATGGTGCCCGGGGCTACGGCTTCGTCGGCGGTCGAGGCGGCGCTGGAGCTGGCCAAGGACGGGACTCGCGCTGCGGTCGCGGCCGTTGCCGAGGTGGCCGAAGGACTGGACGACTGGCAGGCCGCGATTCCCCAGTTGCGCAAGGCGATCGAGCCGTTCGACACGGTCGGGCCGGACTATCGCGACCAGTCGCTCGACGCCCGGCGTCCGAGCCGGACCAAGGCCATCGAAGAGCTGCCGGTCGCGCTGGGATTCGTCCTGGTCTCCGGTGGCGACGTGCGGCAGGCGGTGCTCGGCGGCACGAACTACGGTCGCGACGCCGACTCGATCGCGTCGATGGCCGGCGCGGTCACCGGCGCGCTGAGCGGGCAGGCCGGCGTACCGGAGGAGTGGGCGGGGAGGATCGCTGAGGCGAGCAAGACCGATCTGATCGCGCCCGGCCGGGTGATGGCGTCGGTGGCCAAGGACCTGCGGGCCGCGGACGCCGAGCGCTGGGCCCGGCGTACCGCGGCGCTGGATGCGCTGGCCTGAGCGATGTCAGTTGCTGAAGGCCTCGAGCTCGATGATCCGGGAGTAGCCGTGATCGTTGGAGTCGAGGACGACCACTTGGACGGAGTCGGCCGCGACCGGGGCGAAGGTGACCTCGCGGAGGCCCTGCACGTTGCCCCGGATCTGGCCGACGGTCGTCCAGGTGTCACCGGTCCGAACCCGGACGTCCACGTCGCGGACTCCCATCGCGGCCGCCGGGTAGCGGGCCGAGTCGAGGGTCTGCAGCGTGATCCGTCCGACCGTGGCGGGGGCGGTGAAGTCGACGCCGTACGTGTCGGGGAAGACGCCCTTGGTGGCGTCGTGCCAGCCGCTGGCTCCCCACTGCTCGGAGTCGGTGTTGCCGTCGACGCCGCCGCAGAGCTTCATGTTGCCGTGGGTGGACGAGGCGACGGCCTGCTCGCCGAGCAGCAGGTTGTCGCCGGGGCCCTTCGGGGGGACGGGTTTCACGACCACGGACGCTTTGTGGGTCTCGCGGCCGACGGCGAGGTCGACGGTGAAGCTGCCGGGCGCGGTGCCGCGCGGGACGGTGACGTCGAGCGGCGCTGTGACGAGTTGCTCGACCGGAAGGTAGCTGGACAACTGACGGCGGGACAGGACGAGTGGGTCCTCGCCGCTGACGCGCATGTCGGCGACGACAGGTTTGCGGCCGGCGTTGGTCATGCCGAGGGTGAGCCGGCCGGACGGGAAGCAGGGCAGCGGAACGACCTCGACGGGCTGAGGAGTCGCGCTGAGTTCGATGTCGTGGTGCTTGACGTTGCTGTGAGCAACGGCTGGTACGACGAGCAGCGGGACGGCTCCGAGCAGGGCGATGACGCGTTTCATGGCGGGATCCCCTCAGACCTGGTGAATTCCGGGGCGGCCGTTCTCGACGACCAGGCTGGCGCGGGTGCTCGGCGTACCGCCGCGCGTGGTGACCTTGTCGACCACGCGGAACTGCGACGTCCAGCGGTCCGCGTCGAGGCGGCAGCTGAGGTAGCCGCGCTGGACGTTCTGGTACTTGACGTGCGGGTTTTCGGCGAGCAGCGCGCGGCCGGTGGCGTCGACGTCCACACCGTCCTTGCCGGACGAGATCGACGTGGTGACGAACTCACTGCCGACGACCGGCGCGGACGGGTCGGAGAAGTCGAGCCTGAGGTCGGCAGCGACGCTGCGGTGCAGGTCTCCGGTCAGTACGACGAAGTTGTCGACGCCACGATCACGGACGCCGTGCAGCACGCGATCGCGCGAGGCGGCGTACCCGTTCCAGGTGTCCATCGGGAGCTCCAGGTCCGGGCCGGTCTTGCGGTCGAGCTGGGCCATCGCGACCTGCTGGGCGACGACGTTCCAGCGGCTGGGGGAGCGGCGCAGGGTGTCGAGCAGCCAGTGTTCCTGCTCCGCTCCGGTGATCGTGCGGGCCGGGTCCTGGGAGACCTGGTCGGGCGGGAGCCAGCCGCCGTCGCCGGGCTGGTCGTCGCGGAACTGCCGGGTGTCGAGCACGCTCAGGTCGGCGGTCCGGCCGAAGCGCAGATGGCGGTGCAGGCGGATCGACGGGCCGTCGGCGGACTGGTCGAGGCGCAGCGGCATGTGCTCCCAGTACGCGCGGAAGCCGTTCGCCCGGCGTACCAGGAACTCGGGCTCGGGCAGGCCGTCCTCGGAGATGTCGCCGGACCAGTTGCCCTCGACCTCGTGGTCGTCGAGCGTGACCACCCAGGCCGACGCGGCGTGGGCGGCCTGGAGGTCGGGATCGGTCTTGTGCAGGGCGTACCGGGCGCGGTACTCGTCGAGTGTGAAGATCTCGCCGGCGAAGTCGATCGGGACGGGCTGGTTGCGGATTCCGGCGGTCGGGCCGACGCCGACCTCGTAGATGTAGTCGCCGAGGAACAGCACCACGTCGTGGTCGCGCCGGGCGACATCCTGGTACGCCGTGTAGAAGCCGTCGTAGAAGGCCTGGCAGGACGCCACCGCCAGTGTCATCGCGGGCAGGTCGTGCGGCGCGGGCGCCGTGCGGGTGCGGCCGGTCGGGCTGATCTGGCCTCGGGCGCGGAAGCGGTAGAAGTAGTGCCGCCACGACCTGAGGCCGCGGACGTCGACGTGCACGGAGTGTGCGTACTCCGGTCGCGCCGTCGCCTTGCCGCGGCGTACGACGCGACCGAAGGACTCGTCCTCGGCGACTTCCCAGTCGACGTCGATCGGGCGGTCGTCGAGACCGCCGAACGGTTCGAGCGGGCCGGGGGCGAGGCGGGTCCAGATCACCACGGCGTCCGGCAGTGGATCGCCCGAGGCGACGCCGAGCGTGAACAGCGGGCGGTTCGTCGGTGTGGGCGCGCCGGTCGGGACGAGCCCCGGCAGGGTGCCGGTGAGCGCGAGCGCCGCGGCCGCACCGGTGGCGCTGAGAAAGCTACGACGGGTCGCGGTGGCGGCGGCGAGACCGCGGGCGGCGGAGAGCATGGCACGGAGTATCCGGCCGTGACGACGAGACGAACCAGGTGCCTGTTTCACCTGGCGCAACAGGAGGAAGAACGCAGATGAGACTGACCTGGGTGCAGCCGGAAGACCTGCTGCCGCACCAACTGGTCCAGTCCTCGGCCGAAGGCGCCGACGTCACGGACATCACCACGCGCTGGGTTTCGGCTGGAGGTTCTGCTGAGGCGCCGGTGTCCGGGGCTTCGGCCGTGCCGGCCACGCCGGAACTCCGAGCCTTGGCCCGCGAGTTGCTCGACGAGCTGGACAAGAGGACACCCACGTGGTCTTCACCAGCGATCCCGGAGCTGCCGCTGCTCGCCGCCGGCTCCAGCGGTCAAGGCGGGGAGACGCTCCGGCATGGGCACCCGGACGCCTCGGCGCCTGCGGCGCCGGCCGGCGGGGCGAGCGCGCCGGATGCGCGCGGCGGGTTCGTGGACGCTACGGGGTTTGCGTCGAGCGGAGGACCCACGCCGGAGGCGAGCGGCTTGGACGCCGGAGGGCTTGCTGCGTCGGGCGAAGCGTCCGCGCCGGAGGCGCGCAGCGGGGGGACGGGGGAGGCGGGACCCTCCGATCACTCCGCCTTTTCCGCGTCGTCCGCGCGGAGCGCGGGCGGCGCGTTCCGTGCTGTGGAACAGCGGATTCTGGATGGTTGGTTGGGTCGGGCGGCGGGCAATCTGCTCGGGAAGCCGGTGGAGAAGATTCCCCGGGAGGGGATCCGGGAGATCTTGGTCAGTTCTGGGCAGTGGCCTTTGACGCGGTACGTGACAGCGGTGGGAGTCCCTGAGGACGTGCAGGCGCGGTGGCCGTGGAACCGGCGGTCGAAGCCGACGAGTTTGCGGGAAGTCATCGACGGGATGCCGGAGGACGACGATCTCAACTTCGCGATCCTGGCGCTGCAGCTGGTCGAGCGGCACGGCGACGAGTTGACCACCGAGGACGTGGCTCAAGCCTGGCTGAGTGATCTTCCGGCGGGACGCGTGTTCACCGCCGAGCGAGTCGCCTACCGCAACCTGCTCGACGGCGTCGCCCCCGAGCGCGCGGCGCTGGTGCGTAACCCGTTCCGCTGGTGGATCGGCGCGCAGATCCGGACCGACGTCTACGGCTGGGTCCACCCCGGCGACCGTACGGCGGCCGCCCGGCTCGCGCTGACCGACGCCCGGCTCACCCACACCGGCGCCGGCGTCGACGGCGCGATCTGGGTCGCCGCGATGTCCGCCGCCGCGCTCGTGCTCGACGACCCGCGCCAAGCCGCGCTGGCGGGGCTCGAAGCCGTTGCCCCCGACAGCGAGATCGCTCGCGCGGTCCACCTCGGCCTGTCCCTGGCCGACAAGCCGCTGGACGACGCGCTCGACGTACTGCACGCGGAGTACGGGCATCTGCACTGGGTCCATGCCGTCAACAACAGCGCGCTCACGGCGTACGCGCTGACCGCCCCGGACTTCGCCACCGGAGTCGGCCGCGCGGTGATGGGCGGCTGGGACACCGACTCGGTCGGCGCGACGGTCGGCGCCGTGCTTGGCGCGGTGCGCGGCGTTCCGGCAGAGTGGACCGAACCACTGGACAACCGGCTGGCCACGAGCCTGCCCGGCATGAACCAGGTCGCTTTCGACGAACTGGCCGCGCGAACCGTGGCCGTGGCGGACGGGAAGGGGGACCGGCGTGGCTGACGTCGTGGTCGTGGGCAGCGCGAACGTGGACCTGGTGCTGCCGGTCCAGCGGATCCCGCGCCCCGGCGAGACCGTGCTCGCCTCCGGTCTGACCCGCGGCCCCGGCGGCAAGGGCGCGAACCAGGCGGTCGCCTCGGCCCGTGCCGGTGCGTCCACCGCCTTCGTCGCCGCGCTCGGTGCCGACGACGGGGGAGCGCTGTTGCGCGAGGCCCTGGACGGTGTCGACCTCTCGCTGGTGCAGACCGTCGACCAGCCGACCGGCACCGCGATCATCACCGTCGACGCCGACGGCGAGAACGCGATCACCGTCGCGCCGTCCGCGAACGCGACACTCCGCCTCACACCGGAGGCGCGCGCGGCGCTGGGGGAGGCGAAAATAGTCCTTTCCCAACTCGAGATTCCGTTCGGTACGGTGCAGGCGGCGGCCGAGGCGAGCCGGTACTTCATCCTGAACGCCGCGCCGGCCGCCGAGCTGTCCGACGAGTTGCTGGGGCATGTCGACCTGCTGGTCGTGAACGAGACGGAGGCCGAAGCGGTGGCTGGTGCGAAGCTGTCCGCCCTGCTGGACCGGGTACCCGCCGCGGTGGTGACGCTGGGCGCCGAGGGCGCGGTGATCCTGACCCGTTCGGCGGACGAGGTGCGGGTCCCGGCGGTCCGGGTCGAGGTGGTCGACACCACCGCCGCGGGTGACACCTTCTGCGGAGTGCTCGCCGCGACACTTGCTGCGACATCAACTACAGCGAGCGACCTGACGAATGCGGTCCGACGCGCTACCGTTGCAGCTTCATTGAGTGTTCAGACCGCGGGGGCCATCCCCTCGGTGCCTCACGGGGACGTTATCGACGCGCGCTGTGCGGAGGTGTACCTGTGAACCCGCTGGAACCGAGGCCGATCGACCTCCCCGCGAAGGTCGAGCTCGGTTTGCGTGCCGACCTGAGTCTTCTCGACGACGCCAAAATCATCGGCGCGCCGGACGACCCGGCCGACCTGCCGCGCTGGCGGGGCAAGCTGGCCGAGTGGCTGATGGGCGCCTACGACCGGACGGCGTACGACGGCGGCTCGCACTACGAGCAGCCGGGCCGGGAGTGGACCCAGACGGCGTACTCGGTGGCGCTGGTCTGGTTGTGGGACGACCAGCTGTACGACGTGGCCACCGGCAAGTTCACGCCGGAGGAGTTCGTCCAGCACGGCGTCGAGGACTTCGGCGGGTACGACGCGGTGGTGCTGTGGCACGCCTACCCGGTGATCGGGATCGACTCGCGCAACCAGTTCGACTTCTACCGCGACGTCCCGGGCCTCAAGCAACTGGTCGACGACCTGCACCGGCTCGGGCTGAAGGTGTTCTTCGACTACAACCCGTGGGACGTCGGCACCCGCCGCGCGGACGGTCCGGACGCCGACGAGTTCGCCGCGCTGGTCGCCGACTTCGGTGCCGACGGCGCCTTCCTGGACACGCTGAAGGAAGGCGACCCGGCGTTCACCCGGGCGCTGCACAAGGTCAACCCGGCGATCGCCTTCGAGGGTGAGTCACGGTTGCCGTTGGCAAGGATCTCGGACCACGCGCTGTCCTGGGCGCAGTGGTTCGCCGACACCCGGGCGCCCGGCGTACTGCGGGCGCACCTGTTCGAGCGCCGGCACATGATGCACCACACCCGCCGCTGGAACCGCGATCACAGCGACGAGCTGCAGTCGGCCTGGGTGAACGGTGTCGGCATCCTGGTCTGGGAGAGCGTGTTCTCGGCCTGGGTCGGCTGGAACGCGCGCGACCGGGCCACGCTGCGCCGGATGGTCGCGGCGCAGAGAGCGTTCTCTCCGGTGCTGATCAACGGCGACTGGATCCCGCTGACGCCGGAGATCCCGGACAAGGCCCGCTCGCACGGGGTGTTCGGCTCGCGCTTCGAGCTGGCCGACGTCACGTTCTGGACGCTGATCAACCGTGACGAGGAGGACTTCGAGGGCGTCGTGCTGCGCTCGGAGGACCAGGTCGGCGACTGGTACGACGTGACGTCCGGCGTACCGATCACGGCCGACGACGACGGCGTGCGCCTGGTCGTACCGGGTCGTGGAGTGGCCGGGATCGTGCGCGTCGGGGCGACGGCCGGCGCGACCTGCCGGGCCACCGCGCGGCGGCTCGGCACGATGCCGCGCCCGCATCTGAAGGACACGACGTTCCCGGCCGCGCCCGGGCGGCGCATCCCGCCGCCGACGCCGGTGGGCGAGCCGGCGTTCGGCCCGGTCGTGGTCGCGCCCGCCGAGGAGCGCTCTCTGGTGGTCCGGCACCGGCGCCGCGAGACCGGCCTGTACGACGAAGCGCCGTACGTGGAGGAGTGGAAGCCGCTGCCTCCGCGCCTGCACGACCAGCAGACGCTCCAGCGGGACGTGTCGCTGGAGGAGGTGTCGGTCGCGGTCCGCGAGGTGACGAACGCGGAGTACGCGGCGTTCCTCGCCGCGAGCGGGTACCAGCCGCTGGTGGCCAACCGCTTCCTCGCGCACTGGGTCGACGGCGCTCCGGCGCCGGGGACCGAGGACCAGCCGGTGACGTATGTGGATCTGGCGGACGCGCGGGCGTATGCCCAGTGGGCCGGCGGTCGGCTGCCGACCGAGGACGAGTGGCAGGTCGCGGCGTCCCTGGACGGGTTCACGCGTTTGGAGCCGCAGGTCTGGAACTGGACGGAGAGCGAGCACCGCGACGGCCGGAGCCGCTTCTGCATCCTCAAGGGCGGCTCGTGGTACGTCGCCGAGGGCTCCGACTGGTACGCCGACGGTGGTCCGCAGGAGCCGGAGGTCAGCTTCAAGCTGGTCCTCACCGGCGGTGGGCTCGACCGCTCGGAAACCATCGGCTTCCGGTGCGCGCGGTGAGCGCGGGCGACTTCGCTTCCGGGAACACCTCAGCCGCGGTGCCGGGCGCGAGCGTGCCTGCGGGTGCGGGCGATGCGGGGGTGCTGGGGGCAACTGAATCGGCGCCCGGCGTGAGCGTGTCCGCTCGTCGGGCGGCACCGCTGGCGGGAGTCAGGGTGGTGGAGGCGGCGACGCTGTTCGCCGGTCCGCTCGCCGCGACGTTCCTCGGCGACTTCGGGGCCGACGTCACCAAGATCGAGCACCCCGCGCGCCCGGACGCGGCCCGCGGGCACGGTGCTTCGAAAGACGGCGTGGGGTTGTGGTTCAAGACCCTGGGTCGGAACAAGCGACTCGCCACCCTCGACCTGTCCCGCGGCCGCGACGTGTTTCTCGAGCTGATCCGCGAACAGGACGTCCTGGTGGAGAACTTCCGCCCGGGCACGCTCGAGCGCTGGGGCCTCGGTCCCGACGTCCTGCTCGAGGCGAATCCGCGCCTGGTCATCGCCCGCATCACCGCGTTCGGCCAGGTCGGCCCGTGGTCGAGCCGGCCGGGTTTCGGCTCGCTGGCCGAAGCGATGAGCGGTTTCGCCGCGGTGACCGGTGAGCCCGACGGCCCACCGACCCTGCCGCCGTTCGGCCTGGCCGACGGGATCACCGCGCTCGCCACCGCGTACGCCGTACTGGTCGCACTGCGCGAACGGGACCGGTCGGGGCAGGGACAGGTGATCGACATGGCGATCATCGAGCCGATCCTGATGATGCTCGGCGGGCAGATCACGGCGTACCAGCAGACCGGGTACGTCCAGCCGCGGCTCGGCAACCGCTCGTCGAACAACGCTCCGCGCAACGTCTATCAGACCGCCGACGGCCGCTGGGTCGCCGTCTCGACCAGCTCCCAGAGCATCGCCGAACGCGTGGTCACGCTGGTCGGTCGCCCGGACCTGGTCGCGCAACCGTGGTTCGGCACCGGTCGCGAACGCGCCCAGCACGCCGACGAGCTGGACGAGGCGGTCGGTTCCTGGATCGGGGAGCGCTCTCTGGACGAGGTCATGTTCGCCTTCGAGAAGGCCGAGGCGGCCGTCGGCCCGGTCCACGACATCCGCGGCATCGTCGAGGACCCGCAGTACGCCGCACTCGGCACGATCGTCGAGGTCGACGACGAGGAGCTCGGCGGCCCGGTCGCGATGCAGAACGTGCTGTTCCGGCTGTCGGACACCCCTGGCCAGATCCGTTGGGCCGGCCGTCCGCACGGCGCCGACACCGATGCGGTGCTGGCCGAGATCGGCATCACGCCGGAGCAACTCGCGGCGCTGCGTGAGTCGGGTGTGGTCTGAGTGCTGACCGCTCTGTACGTGCCGGCCAACCGTCCGGACCGCTTCGCGAAGGCCGTTGCCGCAGGCCCCGATGTGGTGGTCTTCGACCTCGAGGACGCCGTACCGGTGGACGACAAGGCGGATGCGCGAGGCTGGGCCGTGGCGTGGATCGCGGCGCGCGCGTCGGCGGCGTTCGAGATACGGGTGAACGCGCCCGGCACGCCGTGGATCGAGGACGACCTGGCCGCGCTCGCGGCGGTTCCGGACGTGCGGGTGCGACTCCCGAAGGTCGAAAGCGCGGCGGACGTGCGCGCCGTCCTCGATCAGGTGCCCTCGGCAAGAATCACGGCCCTGATCGAGTCACCCCTCGGCCTCGAACGAGCCTTCGAGATCGCCTCGGCCGACCCCCGCGTCGTCGCAGTCGCCCTCGGCGAAGCCGACCTCTCCGGTGCCCTTGGCGTCGACGGCCCCGAAGGCCTCGCGTGGGCCCGCGGCCGACTCGTGTCCGCCTCCCGCGCCGCCGGACTCGGCGCCCCGATGATGTCGGTCTATCCGTACGTCAACGACGAGGAAGGCCTCCGTCGTACCAGCCTCGAAGGCCGCAAACTCGGCTTCGTCGGCCGCACGGCGATCCATCCACGCCAGCTCACGCCGATCGTCGAGTCCTTCACTCCCACCGCGACCCAACTAGCCGATGCAGCCAACCTCTTGGCGGCGGTGGAGAAGGCCGGGGTTGCCGAGGGCGGAGTCATCGTCCTCCCCGACGGCCGCATGGTCGACCCGGCGATGCTGGCGCGAGCCCGGGAACTCACGACGCTGATGCAACACATCGAGTCCCGCCAGAGCTGAACACGCCAGGCGGTCTGCCGGGGCCGGCGGGCTGCCTGGACCGGTTTTCTGCGCCGGCGGGATGCTTGCCCCGCCCCAGGCTCGCCTGGAGCACCGGCCAGTCAGGTGGTCGCGCGGCAGCGGAGTGTGCTGCAGATCGCGAGCGCGCTGCCGTGTGCGGCAACCGAGATGGCTTAGGGTCGGAAGCATGCTTCCTCGCAGGGTGGATGCCGTCGTCATCGGGTCGGGTCCGAACGGGTTGGTCAGTGCGGTTGAGTTGGCTGATGCCGGGTGGGACGTACTGGTGCTCGAGGCGGCCGACACCTTCGGCGGTGCGGTGCGGTCGACCGTCGAGGACGGCTGGGTGAGTGATCGGTTCAGCTCGAACTACCCGCTGGGCGTGGCGTCGCCGGTGTTTCGGGCGCTGGAGTTGGAGCAGTTCGGGCTGAAGTGGGCGCATGCTCCGCTGGCGCTCGCGCACCTGCTCGACCCGGACAACTCTGTCGCGATTCACCCGGACCCCAACGACACCGCCGCCTCCGTCGCGCGCCACCATCCGGCCGATGGCGACGCGTGGCTGGACCTGTACTCCAAGTACGTGGGAATCCGCGAGCCGTTCCTGCAATCCCTGTTGACCAGGTGGCCGCCGGTGCTGCCCGCGGCGCGGCTGGCTCGGCGGCTGGGATCGGCGGGGGAGCTGGTCCGGTTCGCGCGGTTCATGGCGATGCCGATGCATCGGATGGCGCAGGAGTTGTTCGAAGGGCCGGGCGGTCGTGCGCTGCTCGCCGGGAACTCGTTCCACGCTGACGCCCCGCTCAGTGGCTCGGTCAGCGGCACGATGGGTTGGTTGCTCGCGATGCTGGCTCAGGACGTCGGTTATCCGGTCGCGGAAGGCGGTTCGAGTGCGCTGTCGAACGCGTTGCGCCGCCGCGCCGAACGCGCCGGTGCACTGTTCGTCGCCGGTACGCCGGTCACGGGCATCGAGCTGACCGCCGGCCGCGCGAGCGCCGTCCGTACCGCCTCGGGTGAACGCATCGCGGTGAGCCGGGCGGTGATCGGCGACGTCTCCGCGAGCACGCTGTACGACGTACTGTTGCCTGAGGCAAGTGTCCCGGGTGGGCTGCGGCGGGATCTCGAGCGGTTCGAGTGGGACTACCCGACGGTGAAGGTCAACTACCGGCTGAGCGGGCCGATACCGTGGAACTCCGACGACGCGCGCGTGGCCGGAGTGGTTCACCTCGGCGGGACCGCCGACGATCTCGTTCACCTGTCCGCGGATCTGGAGACCGGGCGGTTGCCGGTGGAACCGTTCATGCTGATCGGTCAGACCACGAAGGCCGACCCGAGCCGGTCGCCGGAGGGGACCGAGGCGGTCTGGGCGTACTCACATCTCCCGCGCGGCATCGACGACGACGCCTCCGCCGAGAAGCTCGGCGACCTGATGGACCGGCACATCGAGCGCTATGCCCCCGGCTTCTCCGAAGTCGTGATCGACCGCGACCTGCAACGGCCCAGCGACTTCGTCGGCCAGAACGCGTCGCTCGGCCTCGGCGCGCTCGGCGGCGGTACCGCGCAGCTTCATCAGCAACTCATCTTCCGGCCGACGGTTGGTCTCGGCAGTCCGCGCACGTTCGTCACGGGTCTCTACCTCGGCAGCTCGGCGATCCATCCCGGTCCTGGTGTCCACGGCGCCTGCGGTCACCTGGCCGCCCGCACCGCCCTCCGGGACGCCTCCGTCCTCGGCCCGCTCACCCGGGCGATTCCCACGACTGCCCTCCGCCACCTCCAGCGCTGAAGCGACATCCACGACCCGCCCGCAGCTCAGTTCCAGGCGGAGGAGGTTGGTGTGTGAGCCGGGGGAGAGGCAGGGTGGGGTCATGAGTGGAAGCGATGGGCGGATCGAGCAGTCGCTGCGCGAGCTGACCCCGCAGGTGCTCGGCTTCCTGACCAGGCGGTACGGGCAGTTCGACCTCTGCGAGGACGCCGTCCAGGAGGCCCTGCTGGCGGCGGCGACGCAGTGGCCGACCGACGGCGTACCGGCGAATCCGCGGGGCTGGTTGATCACCGTCGCGACCCGGCGGCTGACCGACCAGTTCCGCAGCGAGAGTGCGCGCCGCAAGCGCGAGGACTCGGTCGCGGCGATGGCGGGTCCGGACGAACTGGTCGCGCCGGGCGCCGACCAGGACCAGCCGGCTGAGGGCGACGATACGCTGACCTTGTTGTTCCTGTGCTGCCACCCGGCGGTGACACCTGCTTCGCAGGTCGCGTTGACGTTGCGCGCGGTGGGCGGTCTCGGTACGGCGGAGATCGCGCGCGCGTTCATGGTGCCTGAGGCAACGATGGCGCCGCGGATCAGCCGGGCGAAGAAGAGCATCAAGGCGGCCGGGAGCCGGTTCGTGCTGCCGCCCGAGGAAGAGCGGGCCGACCGGCTGCGCGTCGTCCTGCAGGTGCTCTACCTGATCTTCAACGAGGGCTACACCGCCAGCTCCGGCGAGCAGTTGCAGCGGGTCGAGCTGACCGCGGAGGCGATCCGGCTGACCAGGATGCTGCGCGAGTCGCTGCCGGACGAGGGCGAGGTCGCCGGTCTGCTCGCGCTGATGCTGCTCACGGATGCCCGCCGGGCGGCGCGGACGACCGAGGACGGCGGGCTGATCCCGATCGACGAGCAGGACCGCTCACTGTGGAACCGCGAGTCCATCGAGGAGGGCGCGGCGCTGACGCTGGAGACGCTGGCCAAGGGAGAAGCCGGCCCGTACCAGCTGCAGGCCGCGATCGCCGCCGTGCACGCCGAGGCGCCGACGGCCGAAGAGACCGACTGGCCGCAGATCCTCGCGCTCTACCGGCTGCTGGAGAAGCTCGCGCCGAACCCGATGGTCACGCTCAACCGCGCGATCGCGCTCGCCCAGGTCGAAGGGCCCCGGGCCGGGCTGGACCTGCTCGCGACGCTCGACGACGACAAGCACCTGGCCGACAACCACCGGCTCGACGCCGTCCGGGCCCATCTGCTCGAGCGAGCCGGCGAGCTCGCCGCGGCCCGGGAACATTTTCTCGCAGCGGCCCGCCGTACGACGAGCCTGCCGGAGCAGCGCTACCTCACGGCGAAAGCCGCCGGGATCTCCACCGAGATCGCCGACGGCTGACGCCCGGCCGGATTCAACGCACTCAGACCGGTTCGGCGGCGCGATCCGAGACCGGCTCCGAAGCCGTAGCCTGCTCCGGCGTGGCCGTGGTCCGCAGCCGGATCGCGGCCATCACCGCACAGCCCAGGAAAACCACCGCACCGACCATCGCGACCGCGTCGAGCCCGGTCGTGAACGCCGCTTTGGCCGCCGACGCCAGATCCTCACCCAGCTGACCAGGCAACTCACCTGCCGCCGCAACCGCGGCGGTCACGCTCTGCCGCGCCTGCTCCGCAACGCCGTACGGCAGGCCGGCGGGCACCTCGAGACTCCGCTGGTAGGCGAACGTGCCCAGGCTGCCCAGCATCGCGACGCCCAGCGCGATCCCGCCTTCCCCGCTGGTCTCGTTCAGCGACGCCGCCGAACCCGCCCGCTCCGGCGGAGTCGCCGCCATGATCAGGTTCATCGTCAGCGTCATCGGCAGGCCCATCCCGAACGACGTCACGACCAGACCGGTCACCAGTACGCCGAGTCCGCCGCTGCTGTCCGCCAGCGTCACGATCAGCAGCCCCGCGGCACAGACCAGCAGCCCGGCCGCGACCACCGTCGAGGTCTGCCGGCGCTGAGCGATCCGGGGCGCCAGGCTCATCCCGGCGATCATCGCGACGTTCGACGGGATCAGCCAGAGCCCGGCGTCCAGCGGCGACAGCCCCTCGACCACCTGCAGGAACAGTGCCGCCTGGAAGGCGATCCCGGCCATCACCACCCCACTGGCGAGCATCACGGCCAGCGCCGGAGTGAACCGGGGCAGCCGGAACAGTCCGAGGTCCAGCAGCGGGTGTTCGAGCCGCTGCTGCCGCCGTACGAAGACAACACCGAGCAGGACGCCGACCACGATGGCCACCGCGGGCCTGACAGCCCAACCGGATCGGGCCAGCTCCTTGAGTCCCCAGATCACCGGCAGGATCGTCGCGAGCGACAACGCCACGCTGGCCAGGTCGATCCGGCCCGCGTTCGGGTCGCGGTACTCCGGCAGCAGCACCGGACCGAGGATCATCAGCAGCACCATCACCGGTACGCCGAGCAGGAACGCCGAGCCCCACCAGAAGTGCTCCAGCATCACCCCACCGACCACCGGGCCGAGCAGCATGCCGCCCATGAAGCAGCTGAACCACAGTCCGAGCGCCTGTCCCATTTGCTGCGGGTCGTGGAACATGTTGCGGATCAGGGCCATCGTCGACGGCATCAGAGTCGCCCCGGCGATGCCGAGCAGCGCCCGGGTGCCGATCAGCATCTCCGGGCTGCTGGACCAGGCCGCGAGCACCGAGGCCACGCCGAACGCGCCCGCACCGATCAGCAGCAGCTTGCGCCGGCCGATCCGGTCGCCGAGCGTGCCCATGGTGACCAGGAAGCCGGCCAGCAGGAACGAGTAGATGTCCAGGATCCAGAGTTGCTGGGTGCTATCCGCGCCCAGGTCGGCGCTCAGCTTCGGCAGCGCCAGGTAGAGCACACTGACGTCGAGCGACAGCAGCAGCGTCGGCAGGGCCAGTACGGCCAGTCCGATCCACTCCCGCCGGGTCGCGCGCGGAGATGTCTCACTCATCGGTTCGTCCTTTCCAAGGTGGTGGCCAGGTCGGTCAGTAGGAGGAGCTCCGGCCAGCCCTCCTGTCCGGCGATCCGACTCACCTCGGTCGCCAGTACGAGGCCGTCGCCGCGGCCGGAGATCAAGAGCCGGGCCGGATCGGCTTCCAGCTCGGTCGCGTGGTCGGCGGCCCAGCCGACGATCGCCTGTGCGTCGGCCAGCGCCACGTCGTACGGCGTGGTGGAGGGGCCGGCCAGGATGACCAGTCCGCCGCGCAGGCAGAGCTGCCGGCACTCCGGGTCGGCATCGTTGGCTTCCGACCCGGCGAAATAGATCAGCAGGGGAGGCGGTGGCCGGCCCGGACCGCTGCCGGGCGGCCAGTAGATGCGGGCCCAGATCGGGCCGGTGGTGCCGCGCAGCTGGACCGCTGCACGACGGGTCAGTGGTGGTGAGGAGGTCATGCCGAAAACCGTCGCAGTGCGCACCGGTCCAAGGGAAAGGCCGATTGTGCATGGCGGTCGTGCGGCAACGGCATGACCGAACGACGGACCGGCAGCCCGCTTCGGGGTCAGAATGTCGGCATGAGCGAGAGCAACGAGTCTGCGGACGTCCTGGCGCTGTCCAACACGCCGGACGCGATCGAGTTGCGGCACCTGCGGGCGTTCGTAGCTGTCGCGGAGGAGCTGAACTTCGGCCGCGCCGCGAGCCGGCTCTACCTGTCGCAGCCCGCGCTGAGCCGCCAAATCCGTGCATTGGAACGGCTGCTGGGGTGTGACCTGCTCCGGCGCTCGACCCACCGGGTAGAGCTCACGCTGGCCGGCGAGGCGCTGCTGGATCGCACCCGGACGCTGCTGGCCGACCTGGACAGCGCGCTGGTGACTGCGCGATCGGTCGGGGGAGAGCTGGTCGGACGGGCGAATCGCATGTGGGCGCCGGTGGCGACCGGTCGCTCGGACCGGGGGCAGGAGAGCCTGACGAGCTTGCGTGCGGCGTACGAGCAGATGCTGGCGCAGGCGCCGGTGCCGCCTGACGTTGTGGTGCTGCCGCTGACGTGCGGCGGCGTACCGGCTCTGCAGGTCGCTGCTGACGCGTCCAGGCCGCCGAACGTGCTGCACCTGCACGGAGGAGGCTTTGTGATGGGCTCGGCGTACGGGTATCGCGGGTTCTCCGGAGCGCTGGCGACAAGCATCGGGAGCGGCGTACTGGTTCCGGACTACCGGCTGGCTCCGGAGCATCCTTACCCGGCGGCGGTCGACGACGCGGTGAGCGCCTACCTGTGGATGCTGGAGCAGGTGCCGGCCGACCAGCTGATCGTCTCCGGCGACTCCGGGGGAGGAGCTCTGGCGTTGTCGCTCCTGCTGGCTCTGCGTGACCGCGGCCATCCGACGCCGGCAGGCGCCGTGCTGCTGTGTCCCGGCGTGGACATGACCGAGATCATCGAAGGAACGTCGCCGCTGGCCGAGCACGAGAACTTCGGCATGCTGGCGCAGTGCGTCGAGTGGTACGTCGCCGGGCAGCCGACCGACGATCCGCTGCTCGACCCGATGAACGCCGACCTGACCGGGCTTCCGCCGCTGCTGATCCAGCTCGCCACCGGTGATCCGGTCGCGGTGGGAGCGCGGCAGTTGGCCGAGCGGGCGGAGCAGCAGGGCGTCGACGTGACGATGGAGCTGTACGCCGTGGAGACACACATCTTCCAGCTGTTCTGGTCGTTCCTGCCCGAGGCGCAGCAGGCGATGGCCAAGGTGGGGGAGTTCACCGAGCGGCTGCTCGGGCCCGGGCAGGTCAGCAAGACCGTCTGAGCGCGTCGGCGCCGGTGGCGGGCGTGACTTGAGTTGTAACTTCGGTTTACAGTGACCGCATGGCGAGTGACCAAGCGGTACGCACCGGGCGGGACGCGATCGGGTACGGCGTCGCGTTGCTCAACAAGCTGGCCAGGTCGCGGGCGATCGACCGGCTCGGACTGCGTAAGCAGACCGAGCGGGTGGTGTTCGAGGCGACCCGGACGGGATTCCGCACGGCCGGCGCGCTGACCAGGAGTTTCTCGGCCGCGACGAAGCTGGCCAGGCCGGCCCGGCTGCCGTCGGCGCGGGGGACCGGGCGGTTCGACCTGACGCCGACCGAGGACCAGCAGATGGTCGTCGGCGTGGTGACCGAGTTCGCGGCGGAGGTGCTGCGGCCGGGTGCCGCGGACGCCGACACCGCGTGCGCGACCGACCCGAAGGTGCTGGAGCAGTCCGCCGAGCTGGGGCTGAGCCTGATCGAGGTGCCGGAGGAACTCGGCGGGATCGTCACCGAGCGGTCGGCGATGACCGGCGTCCTGGTGGCCGAGGCGATGGCGCACGGCGACATGGGCCAGGCGGTCGCCTGCCTCGCGCCGGCCGCGGTCAGTACGGCGATCTCGCTGTGGGGCGACGAGACCCAGCAAGCGACGTACCTGCCGGCCTTCACGGGTGAGAACGTGCCCGCGGCCGCGCTGGCGATCGTCGAGCCGCGGCCGTTGTTCGATCCGTTCGCACTGAAGACCCGCGCGACCCGGCAGCGCACCGGCCACCTGCTGAACGGCGTGAAGTCGCTGGTCCCGCGGGGCGCCGAGGCCGAGGTGTTCGTGATCGCGGCCCAGTTGGAGGATCAGGGGCCGGCGTTGTTCCTGGTCGAGTCCGACCATCCGGGCGTGACCATCGAAGCCGAGCCGTCGATGGGGCTGCGGGCGGCGTCGCTCAGCCGGGTGGTGCTCGAGGACGTGCCGGCGGTGCAGCTCGGGACGTTGGCGGACTACGCCGACTGTGTGCGCTTGTCGCGGCTCGGCTGGTGCGCGTTGAGTCTCGGGACGGCGAAGGCGGTGCTCGACTACGTCACGCCGTACGTGAACGAGCGGACGGCGTTCGGGGAGCCGATCAGCCATCGGCAGTCGGTCGCGTTCATGGTGGCGAACATCGCGATCGAGCTCGAGGGGATGCGGCTGGTCACTTACCGGGCCGGATCGCGTGCGGAGCAAGGGCTTTCGTACGCGCGAGAGGTCGCGCTGGCGCGGCGGCTGTGCACGGACAAGGGGATGCGGATCGGGACGGACGGCGTCCAGTTGCTCGGCGGGCACGGGTTCGTCAAGGAGCATCCGGTCGAGCGGTGGTACCGCGACCTGCGGGCCGTCGGCGTGATGGAAGGTGCGGTGCTGGTCTGATGATCAACCTGGAAGTTCCCCGGAAGTTCCGTACCTTCGTCAACCAGGCGCACCAGGTCGCGGCCGAGATGTTGCGGCCGAACTCGCGGCGCTACGACTTGGCCGAGCACGAGTATCCGAAGGAGCTCGACCTGCTGGCCGCTCTCGTCGACGGCCTGGGCGCGAGCGGGACGGGGTCGGGGGCGGGAGCGAGCGGCGTACGGCGTACTGACGCTGACGACGACAGTGGCCGAGTGAAGAACGGCTCCAACCTGTCGTCGGTGCTGTCGATCATGGAGATGTGCTGGGGCGACGTCGGCCTGCTGCTGTCGATGCCGCGGCAGGGCTTGGGCAACTCGGCGATCGCGTCGGTCGCCTCCGACGAGCAGTTGCGCCGCTTCGACGGGGTATGGGCCGCGATGGCGATCACCGAGCCCGGCTGCGGTTCGGACTCGGCGAACATCCAGACCACGGCCCGCCGCGACGGCGACCACTACGTGCTCGACGGCGAGAAGATCTTCGTCACCGCCGGCGCCCGCTGCGACGCGGTGGTCGTCTGGGCCACGGTCGACAAGTCGCTGGGCCGGGCGGCGATCAAGCCGTTCGTCGTACCGAAGGAGACGCCAGGGCTGACGGTCGAGCGGGTCGAGCACAAGCTCGGCATCCGGTCGTCCGACACCGCGACCATTCGCCTCACCAACTGCCGCGTGCCCGCCGAGAACCTGCTGGGCTCTCCCGAAGTCGATCCCGACAAGGGCTTTGCGGGCGTCATGCAGACCTTCGACAACACCCGGCCCCTGGTCGCCGCCATGGCTGTCGGCTGCGCGCGGGCTTCGTTGGAGCTCACTCGTGAGCTGCTGGCGGAGGCCGGAGTCGAGATCGACTACGACCGCCCGACCCATCTGCAGCCGGCCGCGGCCGCGACGTTCGTGGAACTCGAGGCCGACTGGGAGGCGGCGTACCTGCTGACGCTGCAGGCCGCGTGGATGGCGGACAACGCGCGGCCCAACTCCCTGCAGGCCTCCATGGCCAAGGCCAAGGCCGGCCGCGCCGCCAACGACATCACCCTGCGCTGCGTGGAACTGGCCGGCTCCCTCGGCTACTCCGAACACGAGCTGCTGGAGAAGTGGGCTCGGGATTCGAAGATCCTGGACATCTTCGAGGGGACCCAACAGATCCAGCAGCTGATCGTGGCGCGGCGGCTGCTGGGGAAGACGTCGGCTGAGCTGAAATAGCTTGTGAATAGAGAACCTCGCCTTTGTGGGCGCCTCTCAGAGCAGGCTGGGATCGTTGTCTGGGGGTTCGTACTCAGGCCCGATGGGAGCCTGCTCCGTCGCTGCTCCGGGAGCCGCAGATCGAGTCGCGCGAGCCGGCGATCCACCGCCTGGCGAGCGCGTTCGTGCGACGAGGGCAGCATGTGGGTGTACATCTGCAGCGTGAACCCGGATCGTGATGTCCAAGGTACTCCGAGAGTTCCTTGATGTTGATCGCGTCCGACGGAGTCACGCTCGCGTAGTAGTGCCGCAGAGCATGCATGCCGGTCGTGTTGTCGGCTTGTACCGACGCCGGCCTCGGATGTCCTTTGCAGGCAGCGAGTGACCATCCAACCTCCGTGAGCATCATGGCCCATTCCGGATGCTCGGCATCGACACCGAGCCGTGGGCCACGTGCCGCCGGTCTTGTCTGTGATGGTGCACTGCAGGCATCCCATCCCCCGGACGACCCGTCGTCCGGGAAATCGCGACGCGGCAACGCGTCGCGCCCGCGGCGATCTGTCTGGCCTGGATCCTCGCGCACGACGCGATCGTGTCCCAGGGCGTTGCCCGAAGCATCGACTCACCCTCGAGCAAGGACCGGTTTCTCCTGCGGTCAGACGGCGACGGCCGCTTCCGGGTCGGCCGCATCCGAGCTCGTGGCATCGTACGGAGCCCAGGCCGGCTCCCGGAGGGCGGGGCAGTGTTCGGGGTGGGGCGGTTGGCGATATGGATCATGCGGTCGAGTGCGTCTCGCGCGCCCGCAAGTTGGGTCATCGCAGTGGTGATGCGGTTGCGTTCGGCTGCCATCAGCTCGAAGGCCGCGTGTGAAGCGCGGCCGGTCTCGATGCAGGGTACGAATTGCACTGCACGATGGTCCCGCTGGGCAGGCCGGCGGTGAAGAGCTGCTGAATCAGCCGGACACGCTCGACAGCCACCTCGGGATAGGTCCGTGGCACTGCCGAGACGGTCACGCGAGAAGCCGTCGTTCCGTACGCCGTTCACGTCGCGGCGCGCGCTGATCCCGGTCGAGCTATCTCCTCTCGCTGGTCAGCGACCGCCAGCGTTCCTGCTCGGTCATGCAGACGACCAGACACAGAAGTTCCGGCATGAACCGGAGGCCACCTCGGATCGGGTCGTGGCCGGGTGGCCGTCTCCTCCCCGCGGCGCGTCGCCCGATCTCGCTCCCCCGATCTCCTCGAAGTTGCTCGGGTTCGTCATTGCCACTGCTCCCATGCGCGGTCGCCGCTGCCGACTTCGTCTCTCCCGGGGAGCTACTCCGAGTTCGCTATCCGCTCGGCGGCTGATACGGCGTCGCGCAATGCCTGTTCCATATACCTTCGCCACAGCGGCGCCAATGCTCCACCAACAATTGCCCTTCGCCAGGGAAGAGGTTTGAATTCATATGTCCAGCGGATGAGCGTACCGCCTCCGTCGGGAGCGAAGGTCCATTCTCCTCGGACCCCGGCAACGAAGTGTCGCAGGAGGTTCGTGAAGTCGGTCAGTTCGTAGGCGAACGAGTGTGGTGCGACGTACTCGGTCAAGCGTTCATTCGCCGTTGAACCGTCGGTGAGATCCGGGTTCCGGTGATCCCCGACCGCATCCCACGAGCCGGACTGGTTGGATACCCCGCGCACTCCAGGGAACGGCCCCCATCCTCGGAACACGAGGGAGAGATCGATGGGGGCGATGATGGCAAAGGCTCGCTCGGGGTTGAGTACGGACCTTCTTTGGACGACGGCCGGGACGCTTGGGTCACCGTCTCGTATGAGGGGGGTCGTGGACATGGGATCTGACTCTCACTTCTGTTGGGGTGTTGCATGGACAACCAAGCCCCGTGCACCAGCCACGGTCCAAGGACTATTGGCGTTTCGCCGGCATTGAACCAGAGGTTAGAACTCGGAATATGTATGCTTGATCAGGTTTGTTGCTCCGCTCGGCGCAGCAATTCATCCAACGGATGATCGACGCAGTCGGATGACCGGGAGCATTCGGCCCGCTCGTGCTTGATACTTGCGGAACGAATCTGATTTCGCCGTGAAGCGGGCGAATGCCTGGTCACGTTCGGCTCCTTGGAGTTCTTCGGCGGTGATCTCGACGTGCTCGACGTCCCGCCCGCCGACCTGCGGCGCGGGACCTCGATGGTGGTCCGGGGATGCGCTCGAAGGTTTTTCACCCACGCCGGGTCTGACTGCGCCCCCGCCGCGGAGCCCACCACGAGCCAGTCATCGCCGTCGTGCAGAGACATCGCGGGGTTGACCCGTCGTTTCCCGCTACTGCGCCCGACCGTGTGGATCAGCACCAGGCTGCTACCGAACCCTCGTCCGACGTGTCCCTTGGTGGTCCGAAATTCGGCGATGATCTCGTCGTTGAAACTCGGCACCTGCCACCATCCTCTCCGGCGGTCCGCGCTCAGATGAGCATTTCGGTCTGATACTGCCCGGCCAGCTCGACTGCGAGCTGTCGACCCGCGGCCTCCTCCTCGGGGGAGAGCTCCGGAGGTGCCGACTCGGGCCCGTCGACGACGTGACCTACTCGGAGGAAGTACTCCTCCTGACCGGCAGGGGTACACATGCAGAGCATTCGTGCCGGCGCACCCGACTTGTTGCGGAAGAAGTGTGGCGCGTTCGCGGGGATGTTCACCGTCGACCCGGCCGGGACTGTGTGCTCCTGCCCGCGGAAGGTGAAGGTGATCTCGCCTTCGAGGATGGTGAACATTTCTTCGAAGTTGTGACGGTGGGGCGGCGGGCCTCCGCCGTCCGGCACCCGCATGTCGATCAGGCAATAGCGTCCGTCGGTCTGGTCACCGCCGATCAGCATGGCGTAGTTGTCGCCGGCGAGGGCGAGATAGGTAGTGTCCGGGTCGTCGGGCTTGACGACCGTCAGGGAGCGGGAAGGGTCGTCGTCGGGGATGCCCGCGGTGGTGTTCTCGGTGGCTGTCATCTCGTCTACTTTCTGTGGGATGCGGTCAATGCTGGTCGAGTGTTTCGTCGATGTAGTCGAGTAGGGATCGCGGTTCTCGGCCCAGGGCGGCGCGGAGCGTGAGCGGGCTGGCCACCAGTCCCGTGTGGTCGTAGTGGTCGAACATCGCCCGCATTGGCGCGGGTACGTCGAGTCGATCTGGGTCGATTCGCGTGGCCTTCACGTCGCGGCCGGAAGCGTCGGCGATGAGTGAGGCGACTTCGTGTCGGTTGAGTTGCCCCGGCGCGGCCAGGTCGAGCGTGCCCCACAGCAGGTCGTCCTCGAGGAGGGCGTGGGCTGCTACTTCTGCGACGTCGCGATAGTCGACACGCGAGAAGCGCGTCTCGGCCGACCATGGCTCCGCCAGTGTTCCGGACTCCGCGGCGGCGGGAATGCTGCCTTCGAGCATCTGGAAGAACAGGACGGGATGCAGGAACGTGAATTCGATGCCGGTGTTCAGGATCGCCTCTTCGACCGGCGCCTTTGCTGCGTGGTTCACGAGGTCGGCAAGCACGGGGTGTATGACGGAGGAGAAGACAATTCGTCTCACGCCGGATTCGACGGCGTCCGTCACGAACGCTCGGCCGATCTCTGCTTCGTCGGGGATGAACGCGGGCGCGATATAGAACGCACGGCTGACTCCGTCGAGAGCCTCACGCACACTGTCTCGGTCGGTCAGGTCACCGACGACGACTTCGTGGGCGCCGCGTGACCGTACCGCTTCCGTTTGGTTTTCGTGGCGCACAAGCCCTCGTACGAGTGCGCCGCGTCGAACCAGTTCGGGAACAACCAGTCCCGCGTTGGGGCCGGCCGCTCCGACCACGAGCACTCGATCGTCTGACGTAGTCATCCATCCTCCTAAGTGGACGATATATTCCGCATAATTCCTGGTCAACGCCTGTCGATCTCGATCGCCTTCACCGGGCGGACTCCGGAGGTGGTTGAGCCACCTCAACAGGTCCGCCCGGGGGGTCTCGGACGCACGTCCGATCACTGCGGGATGAGGGCACCCACGATCGGGATGAGGGCCTCACCGGCCGCGGACGCCCAGTTGCGCGCCAACTCGGTCAGAATCATGTTGGTCGACGTGATTCCTGCACCGGCGTTCTCCATGCGCCTGAGGGCGACGTCGTCGGCGAGCTTGCTCATCGAGCCGCCGGCGTCGGCCACCACCTGTACGCGATAGCCGTCCTGTAGTGCGGTGAGCGTCGGGTAGACGGTGCACACGTCGTTGGTGACGCCGGCGACGACGAGGTTCTTGCGACCCGTGCCGCGAACCGCTGCTGCGAAGTTCTCGTCTTCCAATGCGTTCACTACTCCGACGCGCTGGATACGGTTCGCGTACTCCTCGGGTGCGATGTCCTTCAGTTCTTCTGCGAGGGGACCTTGCTGATGGTCTTCCAGTGATGAGGTGAGGACGAGGGGCATCCCGAGGGCCTTGGCGGCCTTCGCCAGCGCCAACGCGTTTGCCTTCATCTCGTCGCGGTCGCCGGACCTGACCCAGCTCATGGTTCCTACCTGGTGGTCGATCAGCAGGATCGCGGTGTCCTCGGGGGTGAAGAGGTTCGAGGTCATGAGGTTTCCCTTCCTTTGTTCTGGTTGCCGTTCTTCGGTGTGCGCGGTGTCGATGTCGGTGGTCAGTTCATGTACATGCCGCCGTCGACGTTGAGGGTCTGGCCAGTGACGAAGTCCGCGTCGGGGGACGCGAGGAAGAACACGGGCCCGACGAGGTCCTCGGCGTGCTGGTCACGCTTGAGAGCGCGCGCCTTTCGCTGGGAACTGCAACCGGCGACCCGTGATCGAGCAGGCGCCGGCTGGCGCTTCGCCTGAGGCGCTGGCGCTCAGCCGATCCGATAAACGGATGAATCATTCCATTTATCCCCCTAGGTGTCTACGATCCGTGAGCGGGTGGGTGAGTGGCCCGCCCGCGACCGGCGAGCGACGACATTGACTCGTGACGACCGCGTCTCCCAGATCCACGCAGAGGCGCACTCACACCAGAGAGGCACGAACATGAGTTCCGGCATCGCGGGTTTCGAACACGGCCGATACCAGGCCCAGGGGACTTCTCTGCGCTACCAGATCGGAGGCGAGGGCGATCCCGTCGTTCTCCTCCACGGGTGGCCGCAGCACTCGCTGCAGTGGCATTCGGTGGCACCGCGACTTGCCGAGCAGTACCGGGTCCTCGTACCCGATCTGCCGGGGTGCGGTTCGTCCTCGATCCCGCGATCGGGTTTCGACAAGCAGTCGATCGCGCGCTCCGTCCGTCAGCTCGTTGACGACCTGGAGTTGGGGCCGATCCGCCTCGTCGGGTACGACCACGGGGCCGGCGTCGCCTACAACTACGCCAGCGCAGACCCCGACTCTGTGACGCAGCTGGCGTTCATCGAGTACGTACTGCCGGGGTGCGGCTACGAGCGCGCGATGCAACCCACGCCGGATTGGCACACGGGCAGCAACTGGCAGCTGGCGTTCTTCACCGTCCCGGACGTCGCCGAATTCGCATTCCGTGGTCGCGAGCGTGAACTGCTGAACTGGTTCTTCTGGCACGGCTCGTGCGACGGTTCGGCGGTGAGTCCCGAACACCTGGACGAGTACGTGCGGAACGTTTCGCGACCGGGAGCACTGCGTGCCGGCATCGAGTACTACGCCGCCGCGTGGCAAGACCTCGCCGCCAACGAGGCGAGCATGCAGCGAAAGCTCACCATGCCGGCGCTCGGCATCGGGGGGAGCCACAACCTGGGCGAGATGGCCGGCAAGGCGATGTCGCAGGTGGCTGAGTCACCGCGCAGCGCCGTCGTGTCCCATGCCGGCCACTGGGTCAGCGACGAAAACCCGGAAGAACTTACCCAGATCCTGCTCGACTTCTTCACCGTCACGCAATGACTTCTATGACGAGCTTGCGGAGCCGAGGCACGTCGGCGAGCGAGGTTCCGATCTCAGCGAGCCGCCGCCTGTCTGCGTGTGAGTCGATTAGGCTGAAGCGATGGCGTCCGCCTCACCCAAGAAAGCCGACCGCCCGCTCAGGCGCGATGCACAACGCAACCGCGAGCGACTGCTCGCGGCTGCTGTGACAGCTCTCTTGCGGGATGGCCATGGCGTATCCATGGCCAAGATCGCCGAGGAAGCGGGTGTGGGTGTTGGCACACTCTATCGGCGGTATCCGTCGCGCGAACACCTGCTCGAGGACCTACAACGTCGTTCGTACCAGATGGTCGTGGACATGCTGCGCGAAGTCGGGGCTGCAGACTGCGACGGGCAGGAATGCGTCCGGATGTTCCTCACGCGAACTGTCGAGCACGGCTCGCAGCTGGTCATGACTTGGCATGGGGCCCCTCCGACGCGGGACCCAGAGACGCTGCGGCTGGAGAGCGAGCTGCATGATCGCGTGGCAGAGATGATCAAGAAGGGAATCCTGGATGGGTCGATCCGTCCCGGCGTGACGGCTCTGGACGTCATCGTGTTCGGGGCCATGATCGCCCAGCCTTTCCCTACAGCCGAACCGATGTGGCCAGAACTGACCCAACGTCAGATAGCCAACTTCCTGCGCGGTCTCGCTCCGCGCTGACCGCTCGCGTCCGAATCGGCGTGCTTGGACGGGGCGTTGGCAACGTCACCGACGCCCGGCTTCGCCACACCTAAGCGGTGGTTAGCTCTTCAGTATGGTGGGTCAGGTAGTAAAGCAATGCCTCTGAGAAGGCAACATCACAAAGCTGAGTCGGGCCTGATGGTGCGGTCGAAGGCTCGCTGGAGCGCCTCGGCTGCTGTCGCATCGCCTGTCCTGCGGCCGAAGTAGGCGTCTTGGGTCATGGAGACGCGGCGTGGCCGAGTTGGTCGGCGATCTGGCGGGCGGTTTGGCCGTCGTTGTCGAGGATGCTGGCGGTGGTCTTGCGGAAGATGTGAGAGGTGGTCCGAGCGAGACGGTCTGCGTCGGCGGGTTCGGTTGCTGCGTGGACCTGGGCGTCGAGGGTGGGTGTGGCATCGACTTCGACTCGGCCGCCATTGAGTCACGGTCTGAGCATGGACCTCATCGCTGATCAGCTGTTGCCCTTCCGCTGTACAGCGGCACTCAGTCAAGGACTCCGTTCAGGTTCGGCAATCCAGTGATTGGCAGGCGTCCCGTCGGTTCTGCTCCGTCACTGCTCCGTGAGACGTCGACAAGCGTCGATCAGCGTCGCCGGTTCCGCTCCGCCTGCACCAGCAAGATTTTGGACATCTTCGAGAGCACCCAGCAGATCCAGCAGTTGATCGTTGCCCGCAGGCTGCTGGGGAAGACGTCCGCCGAGCTGAAATAGCTTGTGGTGTAGGGGGATTGAAGCCTGGCAGGCGGAGCTTCAGAGCAGAGCGGGACCGTCGCTTGGCGGGTCGTTGGCTTCACTCGTTGCCTCGCCGCTCCGGCCGTCCTGCGCCGGTCGCAGTCGATCAGTTGCCGGAGTCGACGATCGCGGTGACCCGGATCTCCACGCGCATGGCGGCCAGGCCGAGGACCGTGACGCCGGTCTCGGTCCAGATCGGCGCGCGGCCGCCGAGGCGCCGGCGGAACTGCTCGGCCATGACCCGGTTGTGGTCGTCGCCGATGACGTCGTCGCCCGGTTCGACCTTGTGGTAGGAGTTGACGTGGACGACGTCCTTCCAGGTCGCGCCGACCGTGGCGAGCGTGCGCTCCACGTTGTCGAAGGCCCGGACGATCTCCTCTTCCAGCGAGTCGGGAACGGTCAGGTCGTCGTCGACTCCGGCCTGGCCGGAGATCTCGACCCGGTCGCCGATGCGGACGGCGCTGCTGTAACCGAGCGCATCGTGCAACTTCTGGCCGTAGCCCGGAGTGATGCCGAAGGTGACTGTGCTCATGGTGTTCCACGTCCGTTCGGTAGGGGCGCGTTCGCTCTGGATGAGTTCACGCGTAAAGTGACGTTAGCAGGCGATGACTTCAAGCTCAAAGTGATAGCGCGTGGTGGGAGAGTGGAGAGGTCCATGAGCAGCACGAAAGAGTCCAGCAGCGGTACGGGCGAACACGAGGACGAGCAGTTGCGCTGGCTCGACGAACAGGAGAAGTCGGCGTGGACGGGGCTGATCTCCCTTGTCCTGCTACTGCCCGGCAAATTGGAGTCGCCGCTGCGGCAGGAGCACAACCTCACCCTGTTCGAGTACCTCGTGCTCAGCCACCTGTCCGAGGCGCCTGGGCGCAAGCTGCGGATGGGAGAGCTCGCCTTCCTCGCCAGCGGGTCGCTCTCCCGCCTCTCGAACGTCGTCAAACGCTGCGAGCAGCGCGGCTGGGTGGTGCGAACCCCGGACCCGGCCGACGGTCGCTACACCCTCGCCGAACTCACCGAGGCCGGCTTCGGCACCGTGCATCAGGCAGCGCCGACCCACCTGCGCTCCGTACGCCGGATCGTTCTCGACTCGCTCAACCCGACGGACCAGAAGGCCCTCGCCCGGATCGCACAGAAACTGCACATCGTCCCCGACGACTTCGCGTGACGGCCGGCCGTCAAGAATCCGTGGAAGTGAATCCGCCTGAACGGAAGGAGTTCACATGGAGTTGTCGGACGAACTGCTGGACCGATTGGCCGACCTGTCTCAGCGCTGCGACCCGCCACCCTGGAAGGCGATGGTTGAGGGACGGGATCACGAGTCCGGAGACAGTTTCATCCAGGTCGGCGAGGATCGGGACCGCGGCGAGGACATCTATGTGACGCGAGACAGCGGCCCCGCCGACGACTCGTTTCTGGACTTGATCGCCGCTGCTCGGACCTATCTCCCCTTGCTGATCGAAGAGATCCGAGCCTGTCGATCAGGCGCTGACAAGGAGTCAGGTATGCCCCTGGGAGGGCCCACTGATTTGCGGCCATGATCGGCCGAAACGGGTCAGCCTCACCTTTTGGAACGCTGCGCCCGTCCTTCGCGGCACCTCGATGCCCCTCACGCGATATCGACGGGCGGCAGTTTGGTAGTCGTGGAAGCCGCTGACCAGATGCGCAACCCGCCGCCACGTCTGCCCCGTCGTACGTGATCTGCGCTTGGGTGCATGTATGTTGCGAGGTCAATCGAAATCCAGGACCGTCGGAATTCAATTCACGGTCCGTAGAAATTGGTCGATGCACACGGAGCAGCATCGGCAATTGGGCCGCGGAGCAACTCCGGTGATTGTCGAGGGCACCTTGACGCGGCGTCGGTGAGTGCTTGCAGTGACAGGCGCCAGCAGTGGTGTGGCGTTGGTATCGGGTACGGCCGCCACCCGTCGGGGCGTGGCGGCCGGGCAGTGGATCGGTCAGTTCGGGCTGATCTGGATGTAGAGATCCGACCCGTAGCTTTCCAGCCTGCACTGGTAGTCCCACCACTCGCCGTTGCTGATTCCCTGGTTGCCGCGCTGAACGCACTGGGAATACGTGTCACCGGTGTAGAAGGTGGTGTAGTAACGCAGCGGCGACGCCGACGCGACGGGTGCCGTGACGACGCCTCCACCGACGACCACCGCAGCGGCCGCGACCGCCATGAACAGCTTCTTCATTTCGCTCCCAATCTGTTCGACCAACAGAGGAGCTTCGATTGTTGGCGACATCCGCAGGTTCGCGGGAAACCGCGGGATGAACGCCGCTGAAATACCGATCTCCGTGTGATGACGATCTAATAGTGGACGTGTTCAAGATTCGGTATCGTGCGGTTCACCATTGCTTGGTACGACGAACTCGGGAACGTTCCGCAGGACGGCGGCGTCCGCTTTGCGATCCGGTTCTGGGCGAGGGTGATACCGCCCGTGCGTACGATCTGGTCCGACAGCCGACCGAGAGGATCTGTCACCGTGCGCCTACTCAAGACCATCGTGACCACCTTGGCCTTCGCCGGTCTGCTGGTGTCCGGGTGCTCGGACGGAACGCCCGGTACAGCGGCCTCGGAAGGGGCTACGACGCCGCGCACCATCGAGTCGTCGCCATCACCGACACCATCGGTCCAGCTCCAGTCGCTGGTCGAGCGGTGCGGTCAGACAGCTCAGCACGACGTAACGACCGCCCGCCTGGTGAAGGGGAGTGGCGACGTCCGGTTGTACGAGGTCGGAGCCGGCAGCGGGCGCCTGGGAGTTGTGCTGGTGCACGGCTCGGGATCTCGGGGCGTGTGCAACTGGGCCGGTGAGATCGGCTGGCTGGCGAAGGCCGGGCTGAATGTCGTCGGCTACGACCAGAGCTGCGTCGGTGCGAGTACCTGCGCCAACGACGTCCGGCCGGTCGATGACCTGCTCGCGGTTGTGGCCGATCTGCGTCGACGTGGAGCCACTGAGGTCGTGGTGGTCGGCGCATCGGCGGGCGGTTCGATGCCGCTCGTCGCCGCGGCCAGGCCGAACTCCGGGATCTCTGCTGTGGTCGCGCTGTCCCCGGCCGACGTGACAACGCCGATCGGTACGGCAGACGCACCGGACGTCACCGCGATGTCGGTCGCGCGGGGCATTCGGCAGCCGGTCCTTTACGTTCTGGCGCAGGATGACCCGGCCTCGTCGGTAGCGGAGATGAAGTCTCTGAGCGCTGCGACCAAGGGATCGCGCTTCGTCCTGCTGCCCGCCGGGTCGGGCCATGCTCAGGCGGTTCTCTACGACACCACAGGCCAGAAGCCGTCCGCTTTCCGGCAGACGTTTCTCACCTTCCTCCGTACGCCGTGACCGCCGGCTGAGGGCACGGCCGTAACAGTGACGGAGGTGGTGCGCGGTCACCTCGGGCTGTTGTTCTCGGCCCGGGGGTTTCGCCTTGCCAGGCGACAGCGGGTGCCGAGCCCAACCGCCTTCGCTGCCGCCACTCTGTACGCCGGCGTCGGGATCGGTCTCGTGGTCGGGTACGCACTGCTGACCCGCTGGGGCTCGAGGTTCAGCATGCCGGTGCTTTGGTGATCGGCTTGGCGATCAGCAGCGCGGGCAACCTGTTCATCGGGCTCGCCTGGGCGGTCTGGACCGCGCTGGCACTACAGACCATCCGTGGGCCTCAAGCTGATGGCCAGGCTCGTGACCAGCCTGGGAAACGATGCAAGGTTTGCCATGTCAGGAGCGCCCGAACGGCTTGAGGGCGGAGATCTGGTCCTAGGCCAGCTGACCATAGGTCTGCCAATCCTGGTTGCATCAGAGCCATCTATCCGCTGCCACCGGCATCGAAGACGTTGGAGACTGGAGCATCCTCCCACCGGGGCCGGTCGCCTGGGATCGCGACGGCGCCGCACCGCATTCTCTGCAACGAGTCCAGCAAGCCGAGCAGATCCGCGCCGTCACGGTGCTGTAGCGAATCGAGGCACGATGACCCATGTACCTGATGTACAGACGACGGGTGCGGGTGCGCCGCGGACCGTCTCCGAAGTCACCACAACGCTGACGGTCAACGGGGAGCAGCGCACCGTGTCGGCAGATCCCCGCGTGACCCTGCTGGACGCGTTACGAGACCGGCTGGGTCTCACCGGCACCAAGAAGGGGTGCGACCAGGGCGCCTGCGGGGCGTGCACGGTGCACGTGGACGGCAAACGGGTTCTGGCCTGCTTGACCCTGGCCGCCCAATGCGAGGGACGAGAGGTGGCGACGATCGACGGCCTGGGCCGTGACGGCGAACCGCACCCGCTGCAGAAGGCGTTCGTCGACCACGACGGTTTCCAGTGCGGCTACTGCACTCCTGGCCAGATCATGTCGGCGGTCGCACTGCTCGAGGAGGGCCGGACGAGAACGGACGTTGAGATCCGCGAGTTCATGAGCGGCAACCTGTGCCGCTGCGGCGCCTATCCGAACATCGTCGCGGCGATCCGGCAGGTTGCGTCCGAGGGAGGTTCCGATGCGCGCCTTTGAGTACGTCCGCGCGGCAGACGTCGATGCCGCTGTGGCAACGGTGACCGACGACCCGTTCGCTTCCTACCTGGCAGGCGGCACGACTCAGGTCGACCTGATGAAGGACGGTGTGCTGGCTCCGGAGCGGCTGGTCGACATCACCCGTCTTCCGCTGCACGGTATCGAGCACGGCCCGGACACGATCCATGTCGGCGCCCTGACCACGATGGAGGAACTGGCGGCCGACCCCACGGTCGTCGCCCGGCTTCCGATCGTGCGTGAGGCGCTGTTGCTCGGAGCCTCGACCCAGCTCCGCAACATGGCCACGATCGGTGGGAATCTGCTGCAGCGAACGCGTTGCCGCTACTTCCGTGACCCGTCCGTGCCGGCCTGCAACAAGCGGTCACCCGGCTCAGGCTGTGCCGCTGTCACCGGCGCTGCCAGGATGCACGCCATTCTCGGTGTGAGCGACCGGTGTATCGCGCTGCACGCTTCCGACGTCGCGGTCGCGCTGGTGGCGTTGAACGCCGTCGTCCGCATCCAAGGCGACCAGGGTCGGCGCAGCGTTCCGTTGACGGAGTTCTATCTGGAGTCGGCCGAGGACCCGGTGGCTGAGAACATGCTGGCCCACGGCGAACTGATCACCGGCATCGAGATCCCGCTGCTCCCTGAAGGCGCGAGGTCGGGATACCTCAAGGTCCGTGACCGGGTCTCCTACGAGTTCGCGCTGGTGTCGGCCGGGGTCGCGCTCGTCATCGAGGACGGCGTGATCCAGGACGCCCGGATCGGTCTGGGTGGGGTCGGATCGAAGCCGTGGCGGGCCAGGTCGGCCGAAGAGGTGCTGATCGGTGCCCCGCCGGCGGTCGAAACGTATCGAGCGGCAGCCGCCGCGGCGCTCGCCGGGGCCTGGACGGTCCCGGGGACCGCGTTCAAGGTCGAACTGGCCCAGCGGACGTTGGTACGAACCCTGCAGAACGTGACGGAGGTGTCATCGTGACCGCCACCCAGAGCCGGCCGCTGGTCGGTGCGGCGTTGAACCGGGTCGACGGCCCGCTCAAGGTCTCAGGCCAGGCGCACTACCCGTCCGACTTCGACGTGCCCGGCCAGGCGCACGCCGCCCTGGTCCAGAGCACCATCGCAGCGGGGCGGATCACCAGGATCGACACCAGTGCTGCCGAGGACGCGCCCGGCGTACTGACCGTCATCACACATCTCAACGCGCCCAGGCTGGACCGAGGGCCGATGACCGGGCTGGGTGCGTCCCCGCCACCGCCCCTTCAGGACGACCGCATTTTGCACCACGGCCAGCACATCGCCATCGTGGTCGCGGAGACCGCCGAGCAGGCGACAGACGCCGCCCGCCTGGTGACTGCGGAGTACCAGGCGGACGAGGCGGTGCTGGACCTCGACGACCCCCGGGCACAGATCCTCGACAATCCGTGGGGCCTCGACACCCAAAGGGGTGACGTTGCGGTGGCAATGGCTTCGGCGGAGGTGGTAGTGGAAGGCACCTTCACCACGCCGGACAACACCAACAATCCCCTCGGTCTTTTCTGCACGCTGGCGCACTGGGACGGCGACCGTCTCACCCTGCACGATTCGACGCAGTGGCCCTCGATGGTGCGGGCCACCATGGCGCAGGTGTTCAAGGTGCCTGAGGATTCCGTGCGGGTGCACGTCCCCTTCATCGGCGGCGGCTTCGGCAACGGACTGCGCGCCTGGCCCCACGTCATCCTCACCGTGCTCGCCGCGCGGACCCTCGCGCGGCCGGTCAAGCTGGTCCTCACCCGCCCGCAGATGTTCACCTCGGTCGGCCACCGGCCCGAGGGCGTCCAGCACATCAAGGTCGGCGCCACCGCGACCGGCGAGCTCGTTGCGCTGGAGCACCGCAGCCTGTCCGCGGTGGCGATGGAGGACGACGACTACGAGCCTCTCGCGGCGGGCTCGGCGGTGGCCTACGCCTGCCCGAACGTCCTCACCAGGGACCGGCAGGCGCGGCTGAACATCCCGAACCCCACCTCCATGCGTGGACCCGCCGAGGCGCAGGGCAACTTCGCCCTGGAGTCGATCATCGATGAGCTCGCCTATGCGGTGGGCGTCGATCCACTGGAGATCCGGCTGCGGAACTACGCGGAGATCAACCCGGAGGCCGAACTGCCCTGGAGCAGCAAAGCCTTGCGGGAGTGCTTCGAGGTGGGGGCCGAACGGTTCGGCTGGTCCCAGCGGAGTCCGGAGCCGCGGTCGAGGCGTGATGGCGACTGGCTGATCGGGTACGGCGTGGCGGGCGTCAGCTACCCGTGGTACCAGGCGCCCTGCCAGGCCCGCGCGACGATCAGCGCCGACGGCAACGGCTACGTGCGCAGCGCGGCGGCCGACCTCGGCACCGGCACCTACACGGTCATGACACAGGTGTCCGCGGAGTCCCTCGGACTTCCGCTCGACCGGGTTCGCTTCGACCTCGGCGACTCCGACATGCCGATCGCGCCCCAGGCCGGTGGTTCGGGGCTGACCAGCGCGCTGGGCAACGCCGTCCAGGACGCGTGCCGGCAGCTCCTCGACTCTTTCCTGACACTCGTACACGAGGACGAGATGTCGCCGCTGCGGGGCTGCACCCGGGCCGATGTGGCGGTCGAGGACGGCCGGATCCACCGCCTGGACGCGCCGCTGGAAGGTGAGACCTACGCGGACATTCTCGCGCGGCACAACCTCACCGAACTGACAGCGGACGGAGCCAGCGACCCGGGCAAGGCAGCTGATCTGGGGATGGCCTTGGCGGGTGCGTTCGGCGCGAAGTTCGTCGAGGTCCGAGTGGACGCCGATCTGGGACTCGTCCGCGTCACGCGAATCGTGTCGGTGATCGACGGTGGACGGATCCTGAACGAGAAGACGGCCGGCAGTCAGATCGTCGGCGGTACGGTGGGCGGTATCGGCCAGGCCCTGTTCGAGGACACGGTCACCGATGCGGGCACGGGCCGCATCGCCAACGCGACGTTCGGCGACTACCTGATCCCGGTGAACGGCGACGTTCCCGACCTCGACGTGGTGTTCGTCGGCGCACCCGATCGCGGGACTCCGTTGGGCACCAAGGGAGTCGGCGAGGTCGGCCTGGTCGGCGTCGCCGCCGCCATCGCGAACGCGATCTATCACGCGACAGGCCGGCGGATTCGTTCGCTGCCGATCACCCTCGACACGCTGCTGTGACTCCGGGTGCGGAAGCAGCATGACCAGCGCATCGTACGGCGGCAGGCCCGGGCATCCGGTGTTCCTCGAGCGGGACCATTGGACAGCCGTGGCCTCGGCGTCGAGCGGAGACCGGGGCGCGGTCACCTATCTCGGTAGCGCAGGGTGCGCTCCGGTCGAGTGTTGTGACCGCGCCTCGGGGCTGGATCGGAACTTCTCCGATGCGTGACGTTCTGAACGAGCTCCTCGGCTGGTGGGAAGCCGGCCACTCGGTCGGGGTAGCGACCGTGGTGGCCACGTCGTCGTCCGCGCCGCGTTCCCCTGGTGCGGCGCTTCTGGTGGGTCCGGAGGGCGTGGCCGTCGGCTCGGTTTCCGGCGGCTGCGTCGAGGGTGCTGTGTACGACGTCGCGCAGGAGGTGATCGCCTCAGGCCGCCCGACACTGGAGAAATACGGCTACAGCGACGAGACGGCGTTCTCGGTCGGACTGACCTGCGGCGGCCTGATCGACATCTTCGTCCGGCGCGTCGACGCCGAGTCGTTCCCCGAGCTGTCCGGCGTCGCCGCCGATGTGGCGTCCGGCCGGCCCGTCGCCGTCGCCGTGGTCACAGCGGACCGCCTCCACGACCGCCTCGGTCGCCACCTTGTCGTGCGCCCTGCAGGGGCCGAGCCACCACCCGGGGGGACCGGCACACTCGGCGATCCCTGCCTGGACGCGGTGGTCACCGCCGACGCGCGCGGCCTGCTTGCCCTGGGCAAGAACTCGACCCTGAGGTACGGCGATTCGGGGCAACGGCTCGGTGAAGGGCTCGAGATCTTTGTGGAGTCCTTCGCGCCGCCACCGCGGATGCTCGTCTTCGGCGCCATCGACTTCGCGGCCGCGCTCAGCACGGCCGGTGCGTTCCTCGGCTACCGGGTGACGGTCTGCGACGCCCGCGCGATCTTCGCCACCCCGGCCCGCTTTCCCGCTGCCGACGAGGTGGTCGTCGACTGGCCGCACCGCTACCTTCGAGCCGAGGCCGACGGCGGCCGCTTGGACTCCCGGACAGTGCTCTGTGCGCTCACCCACGACCTGAAGTTCGACATCCCCTTGCTCGAGGTGGCCCTGCGCTTGCCGGAACCGGCCTACGTCGGCGCGATGGGTTCGCGCCGTACCGTCGCCGACCGCTTGGCCCGGCTGCGCGCCGAAGGCCTCACCACGGCAGAACTGAGCCGCCTGTCCGCGCCCATTGGTCTCGACCTCGGCGCTCGCACTCCCGAGGAGACCGCCATCAGTATCGCCGCCGAAATTCTGGCCCACCGTACCGGCGCAACCGCCTCCCCGCTCGCGCAGCTGACGGGGCCGATCCATGACGAGGGACCAGAAGCGCATTCGAGTGGTCGGAACAGATCGACGTAGGCGCCGTCCATCGCGTGGCTGCGGAGGAATCCGGGCCCCGGCCGCGAAGTGACCCAGCGGTTCCGGATGCTGTTCGCCACCAGCTAGATCATCCGGTCGCAGCCACTCGTTGCGCCTCGGAAGAGACGATCTCCGGCAGTTCCTTCGCGTGCACCGCCGTCTCCGGAGCTCCGAGCTGTGCGGAGATCAGCGCCGCGGTCCGCGACATCGCGGCCAGCACCTGGGGAAGCCGATCGGAGGCAAGCCGTCCGCGCGGAGCAGACACATGGACCGCGGCAGCGACCACGCCCGCGGCATCGGTGATCGGCGTGGCCAGCCCGATGATTCCTTCGACGCTCTCACCGTCGCTCACGCTGTACGCCCGGGACCGGATGTTGGCCAGTTCGGTGCGGAGCTCGGCGCGGTTCGTGTGAGTGAACGGGGTGAACTGCTCGAGTGCCGGAGCGTTCAGCAATCGCGTTTCCAGGTCGGAGTTGTACGCCGCGATCAGCTTGCCGACGCTCGACCCGTGCAGCGGCCGCGGTCCGCCGAGCTTCATCACGACCGAGAGGGTCTGGCCGGCCTCGTAACGGTCGGCGTAGGTGACCGTGTTGCCACTGCGCACCGCGAGGTAGGTGTTCTCGTTCAGCTCCTCACACAGCTCGATCAGAAACGGCCGGCTGATGTGCCGAAGGTCGACCGCGTCGACGATCGACAGCGCGAGCACCAGTGAGCGCGGCCCGAGCAGGTAGGTGCGCTGATCGGCCAGGCGGACCGCTCCGATCTCCACCAATGCGTGCAGCAGATCGTGCGCACTGCTCATCGGGATCGCCAGATCGTCACAGATGCGCTTGAGCGCCGCTCCCTCCTGGTGATGCCCCAGGTATTCCAGGATCTTCAGCGCTCTGTCCAACCGGGCCGAGTTCATCACGCCTCGCAGCCTTCAGGGAACAGGTCTGGCCTGATCTTAGCGCGCAACGGTCCGAGATTTCGAAGTTCGCTGCGTGTACTCGAAGTCGAACTCTTGACCTTCCAATGCTCTGCAGTTAACTTCGAGAACACGAAGTCTGCATCGGAAATACGAAGTGGCTTCGCGACGTCGCCTCTCCGGCGCCCAGCAAGGAGTTCTCATGTCTCCCCATCTCGTCTCGATCCTGGTTCTTGCGGTGATCTTCCTGATCGGCACCGTCCGGTCGCTCAACCTCGGCGCCCTCGCGCTCGTCGCGACGTTCCTGGTCGGGACCTGGGTGTTCGGCAAGGACACCTCCGCCGTGCTCGACGGCTTTCCCGCGAGTCTGTTCGTGATCCTCGTCGGGGTCACCTACTTGTTCGCGATCGCGAAGAACAACGGCACCATCGACTGGCTCGTTCACTGGGCCGTCCGGGCGGTGCGCGGCCATGTGGCGGCGATCCCCTGGGTGATGTTCGTGCTCAGCGGGGTCCTGGTGGCCTTCGGTGCGCTCAGCCCCGCCGCGGTGGCGATCATCGCGCCGATCGGCATGGCACTCGGCGTGCGGTACGGCATCAGCCCGCTGCTGATGGGCCTCATGGTGGTGCACGGCTCCGCGGCGGGAAACTTCTCCCCGCTCGGGGTGCTCGGCGTGATTGCCAACGGCATCGTTGAGCGCAGCCAACTGCCCGGCAACCCGACCGCGCTGTTCCTTGGTAACGCGATCTTCAACGTCCTGCTCGGTGTCGTCATCTACTGCGCCTTCGGCGGCTTGAAACTGCTGCGCGAACGGCGCCGGTGCGACGACGACCCAGCCACCGACCTGTCCCACGCCGACCCCACCGCGAGCCCACCGGCCGCCGGGGGGCCAGCCGGCGGCCTCGCCACCAGGACGCCCGCGTCGAGCCGCACCGTCAGCCTCGACCGTGACCGCACCATCACCGCCCTCGGCCTGGCCGGGCTCGTGCTGGGATCGCTCGTCTTCGATCTCGACATCGGGCTGCTCGCGTTGTCGGTGGCCGTCCTCGTCGCGCTGCTGGCCCCGGCCGGTGCGAAGGACGCACTCGGTCAGGTGAGCTGGGGAGTGGTGCTGCTGATCTGCGGCATCGTCACGTACGTCGGTCTGCTGGAGTCGGCCGGCACGGTGCGCTACTTGGGTGACGGCATCCTCTCCATCTCCGCACCTGTGCTCGCCGCGCTCGTCGTCTGCTTCATCGCCGCTGTCGTGTCCGCCTTCGCCTCCACGACCGGCATTCTCGGTGCCCTGATCCCGCTCGCTGTCCCGCTGCTGGCCTCCGGCGAGGTCGGCGCGATCGGCCTGGTCACCGCATTGTCGATCTCGGCGTCGGTGGTCGACTCCAGTCCGTTCTCGACGAACGGGGCGCTGGTGGTGGCCAACTCTCCGGCCGAGCAACAGGCGCTCGTCTACCGGCGCCTGATGGTGTGGGGATTCAGCTTGGTCCTGGTCGCCCCACTCCTCACCTGGGCGCTCCTCGTGTCGACGGGCTGGTGGTGACGATGACCGACCCCAACCGTTGCCGGGGGCCACTCGACGATGTGCGAGTCGTCGATCTCACCACCTCGCTCGGCGCTTACACCGGCCGGCTGCTCAGCGATCTCGGCGCCGAAGTGATCCGGGTCGAACCGGTCACCGAGAGGCCCGAACGGCACCGGCCGCCGCTGTCCCAGTCGGGCCTGAGCCTGAACTGGGCGTTCATGGAGGCCGGCAAACGCATCGTCAGCGAAGCCGACGTCGACGTCGCGTCCGTCATTGGTACCGCCGATCTGCTGCTCACCAGCGAAGGCCCGGCCGCGCTGTCGGCTCGCGGACTGCACCCGGGCGACACCACCCAGCGCAACCCCGCCCTCGTTCACGTCTCGATCAGCCCCTACGGGCTGACCGGCCCGTACGCCGACCGGCCGGCGAGCGATCTGACCCTGCTGGCGGCGGGCGGATTGCTCGCGCTGGCCGGGGACCCCGATCGCGAGCCGGTTCGTGCCTGGGGTGATCAAACCGCGGTCATCGCCGGGACCCACGCGGCCACCGCCGCGCTGATCGCCCTCCTGTCGCTGGAGTCCACCGGACGCGGCCAGGTGGTCGACCTGTCAGCACAGGAGGCCGTCGCGCACTCGCTGGAGAACGCCGTGCAGTACCTGGACCTCGAGGGCTCCGTCCGGCGACGAGCCGGTGCCGGCCCAGTGGAAGCCGGCACGGGTCTCTTCCGCTGTGCCGACGGCTGGGTCTACCTGGTTGGTGGGCTGGGCGGTCGCCCGCTCGCTTGGCCGGCTCTCGTCAACTGGCTTCTCGACCAGGGCATCGCCGAGGCGGAGACGCTGCTCGGTCCGCAGTGGCAGGAGCGGTCCTGGCGACGCAGCAGCGAGGCCAGCCGCATCTTCCGCTCGATCTTCGAGCGCGCCGCGCGCAGCGGGACGAAGCAGGAGCTCTACGAGGCCGGTCAGAGCCGCGGGGTGAGCATCGCGCCGGTCGCCACCCCGGCAGATCTGCTCGCGAGTCCGCAACTGACCGAGCGGGGGTTCTTCGTCCCGATCTCGGTCGACGGCGAGCAACTGCTCTGCCCCGGCCCGCCGTATCGGTTCGCCGGGGCGCCGGTCGGGCCGCGTTCGGGCGAACCGGCGGTCGCCGCCGGCGCCGAACCACGACGCTCAGGGACACCGGAGCACGAAAGGACACGAGCATGACGACCGCGCTGCCTCTCGACGGTGTACGGGTGGCCGACTTCACCTGGGTCGGGGCCGGGCCGTTCCTCACCAAGCCGCTGGCCGACCACGGTGCCGACGTGATCAAGATCGAGTCGCGGACCCGGACCGATCCGATCCGCTGGATGGCACCGTTCCGCGACGGCGAACCCGGGCCCGACCGCAGCGGCTACTTCGCCAACCGCAACTCGAGCAAGCGCTCGATCTGCCTCGATCTGAAGCACCCGGAGGGCCGGCGGATCGCCCTGGAGCTGATCGCCCGCAGCGACGTGGTCGCCAACAACTACACCCCCGGGACGATGGACCGGCTGGGCCTCGGCTACGAGACCGTCCGCCGGCGGACTCCGGAGATCATCTATCTCGAAATGCCCATGCAGGGGGTCAGCGGGCCACATCGCGACTTTCGCGGTTACGGCCTCACCATCGCCGCCGCCGGTGGACTGCTCGGCTTGTCCGGGTATCCCGATCGACCGCCCGTCGGCACCGGCACGAACTACCCGGACCACGTACCGAATCCCTTGCACGGCGCGATCGCGGTCCTCGCCGCGCTGCGCAACCGGCGTCGTACCGGGCGGGGCGAGTACATCGAGCTGGCTCAGCTGGAATCCACTGTCAATGCCATCGGCCCTGCCCTGCTCGCCGCCGCGGCGGGACACAGCACCGAGCGGATGGCCAACGACGATCCGATCGCCGCCCCGCACGGCGTCTATCCGTGTGTGGGCGACGACGAGTGGTGTGCGATCGGGGTCTTCACCGACCAGCACTGGAAGGCATTGACCGATGTGCTGGAGGCACCGGCGCTGGCCCGGCGTCCGGAGTACGCCAATCCGGATGGACGGCGGAACGCCCGCCGGGAGCTGGACACGCTGCTCGCGACCGAGACCGTGGCGTGGAACGCCGACACACTGGCTGCCGCGCTCGCGGACCGGGGCGTTCCGGCCGCACCGGTACGAGATGCCGAGGGAGTCCTCCACCACGATCCGCAGTTGCGTGCGCGCGACCACTGGGTGCGGCTGGATCATCCCGTGATGGGTCCGAGCGTCTACGACGGTATCCCTTACCGGCTCTCCGAGACCCCTGGGCGGCTGCGCAGTCCAGCCCCGTTGCTCGGCGCGGACAGCCGTGCCGTCTGCGTCGACCTGCTGGGGATGAGCGACGCGGCGTACGAAGACCTGGCACACGAAGGAGTGGTGGGCTGACATGACGATCGACACCGAGCGCCGGGACCGGACCTTCGTCGTCCGGATCAACCGGCCCGACGCACTCAACGCCCTCGACCCCGCCTCGATGCGCGCGTTCAACGAGGCCCTGCGCGAGTTCCGTGACGACCCTGAGCTGGCCGTGGGAATCCTCACCGGCACGGGGGACCGCGCCTTCTGCACGGGCGCGGACCTCAAGCAGACACCCCCGCCCGAGACGCCGTTCGCTGCCGCCTACTTCGACCCCTACGAACGCAGTGTGGACGAGGGACTCTACGTCCGGGCCATCACGATCAGCCAGCTGCGGATCAACAAACCCCTGATCGCGGCGGTGAACGGTCACGCGCTGGGTGGGGGAACCGAGATCGCGCTCGACTGCGACCTGCGGATCGCCGGCCAGAACGCGACCTTCGGCCTGCCGGAACCACGGTGGGCCAGCGTGCCGGCGGTCGGCGGGGTCTCGAAGCTGCTGCGCGCGGTACCGCGGGCGGTGGCGATGAAGATGATCCTGACCGGTGACCGCATCGACGCGACCGAGGCGCACCGCGTCGGCCTCGTGAGCGACGTCGTACCCACGGATCGGCTGCTCGACACCGCGCTGGAGATCGCGGACCGGATCGCGGCCAACGGCCCGCTCGCGATCAAGAGCCTGAAAACCCTGGCCATGCGCACCGACGACCTTCCGCTGAGCGGGTCGATCGAACTCGAGCAACTGCTCTGGGGCCTGCTGCGCGACACCGAAGACCGGGTCGAGGGCCGGCTCGCCTTCGCCCAGCGACGTGCTCCGGACTACCACGGCCGCTGATCGCCCAATAAACCAAGGACGGAAGATGACCACACCAGCAATCCCCGACGCTCGCGTGATCGGCGGCGAATGGATCCACCGTGACGGTGACCATGCCACTCTCACCATCACCAAGTGCCACAACTGCGGCAGCACCTGGTTCCCTCCGCGGGACGTGTGCTCCAGCTGCGCATCGGCCGACACCGAAGAGACGACCACCGCCGACCACGGCATCGCCTACGCCTCCACCGTCGTCCGCATCGGACCTGCGGCGTTTCGCCCGCCCTACGTCCTGGCCTACGTCGACATCAGTGACGTACGGGTGCTGGCTCACGTGGACGCGCTCGAGGCGCTCCCACCCGGTACGCCGGTCACGCTGCGGGTCGGACCGATCGGCGCCGACGAGAACGGCGAGTTCTCCTCCTACCTCGTCGCCGAGACCGCCGGAGGTGCGCGATGAGGCCGGTCTTCGTGGCGGGCGCCGCCGTCCACCCGTTCGGCAAGCACCCCGATCTGCCCGCCGCCGAGCTCGGCTACCGAGCCGTGCAGGATCTGATCGCGCGGACCGGGGTTGCACCCGAGCAGGTCGACACCGGCTTCGGTGGTTCGACGTACGGTGGCTCGCTGCTCGCGCAGCGCGTCCTTCAGCGTGTCGGTGTCTCCGGTCAGCCGGTGTTCACCGTCGAGAACGCCTGTGCCAGCGGCGCTTCGGCGGTGCATCTGGGGTGGCAGGCAATCGCCGCCGGCACCGCCGACTGCGTGATCGCGTTCGGTACGGAAAATCTGTCGGCCTTCGGAGGCGGCACCCTGCCGCTCACCACGGCCGACCTCGAGATCGATCAGGGCATGGTGATGCCGGCGGCGTACGCCATGCGGGCCCAGCGGTACCTGCACGACTTCGGGGCCACCGTCGACGACCTGACCCGGGTGTCGGTGAAGAACCGGCGCAACGGTGCGGCCAATCCGCGCGCGCACTTCCAGCGGGAGGTCTCACCCGATGACGTCGAGCAGTCCCGGCCCATCGCCGACCCGTTGCGTTTGCTGCACTGCTGCCCGAACAGCGACGGCGCGGCAGCCGTCCTGCTCTGCTCCGAGGACTTCGCCAAGGACCTCCCGACGGCACGGGTCCGGATGCGGGCCAGCGTGGTGCGGTCCGGCCGGTTCCACACTTCGTTCCGGGACATGACCTGGCCAGACATCACCGAACGCACCGCGCAAGCAGCGTACGACGTGGCCGGCATCGGCCCGGCTGACCTGGACCTGGTCGAGCTGCACGACGCGTTCAGCGTGGCGGAGCTGCTGCACGCCGAGGCACTGGGCATCGCCGACCGCGGCCAGGCTTTCAAAGCGGTTGCCGCGGGCGACTTCGACCGCGACGGACGGGTGGCGGTCAGTCCCAGCGGTGGGCTGCTGTCGCGCGGGCACCCGGTCGGCGCGACCGGCGTGACGCAGATCTGCGAGGCGTACTGGCAACTCACCGGCGAGGCCGCGGAACTCCAGGTCCCGGGCGCCGAGGTGGCGCTCACCCACGTGACCGGTGGCGGAATCTTCGGTGTGGACAACGGCGCCTGCGCTGTCCACATCCTCACCACGACCTGAACGAGAGCGATCCGATGACCTCACTGCAGCACCCCGAACAACCGGCGGCCATCGTGACGGGCGCCGACTCACCGGTCGCCGCCGCGATCGCGTCACGATTGCGCTCGTCCGGCTGGCGCGTCGAGCGCGCAACGGGGACCCCCGTCGTACCGAAGGCCCCGATCAGCGGGCTGGTCTACGAGCCGGGACTGCTCGCCTCGGCGGACGGCGCTCGTCCCGGTCAGATCGTCGACCAGCTCTTCGACCTCGTCGAGTCGGTACGCCCTCGGCTTCCGACCAGCTCGGAGGGCGGCGCCAGAATCGTCGTGGTCAGCAGCCGCGACGGGCTCGGCTGGGCCGATCGGCCGCACGCGGCCGCCGCCTCCGGCGCGCTCGTCGCGGCCGCTCGCAGCCTCGCGCTCCAGTTGGCCCCGGCCGGCGTCACGGTCAACGTGGTGGCGGCTGTGCCACCCGAGGCCGGCACGTCGCGCGCCGCGGCCGAACCCAGCGAGCTGACGCCGGACGCCGTGACCGCCGAGGACATCGCGCGGACCGTCGCGTTCTTCCTGGACGACCGCAGCGGCTACATCACGGGCCAGGTGCTCTATTGCTGCGGCGGCGCGAGCCTGCTGTCCAGCCTGTCCGTCTGACCCGGACCTGCCACCACACGAAGGACAAACCATGAGCCTGGACGGAAAAACAGCCGTGATCACCGGCGGAGCCAGCGGTATCGGGCTGGCCATCGCGCAGGAGTTCGCCGCCGCGGGAGCGAGGGTTGTTGTCGCGGACATCGTCGAGGACCGGGCCGTCACGGCCGCCGCGCGGATCTCGGCCGACGGCGGTACCGCGGTCGGGCTGCCGGTCGACGTCTCCGACCGAACGGCGGTCGAGGCACTCTTCGCGCGGACCGAGGCCGAGCTGGGACCGGTCGACATCCTGGTGAACAACGCCGGGATCAGCATCGACCGCGGCGTCCGCCGCATCACCGACGACGAGTGGCACAAGACCATCGGGATCAACCAGACCGGTGTGTTCCTGTGCTCGCAGGCAGCGGCCACCAGCATGATCCCCCGCAAAACCGGGCGCATCATCAACATCGCGTCCCGGGCGTGGCTCGGATGGTTCGGGCAGTTGGCCTACTCCACCTCGAAGGGTGGCGTCGTGTCTGCTACCCGATCACTGGCGATCGAACTGGCCAAGTACGGCATCACCGTGAACTGTCTGGCACCCGGGCTGATCGACACCCCGCTGCTTCGCAACGAACCCGCCGAGGTGCTGGAACGACTGCTGCAGGCACAGCCGACCGGCACCCTGGGGGCACCTGAGGACGTCGCCTGGGCAGCCCGGTTCTTCGCCGAGCCGGATGCTCGCACGATCACCGGCCAGGTACTTTACGTCTGCGGTGGCAAGAGTCTGTATGCCAGACCGGCCGGCCAGAGATGACAGGCCTCCCGTCCCGCCTGGTTGCTGATGGCAAGCGACTGGGCGGTCGCCTCGAGTTGGACTCCTACCTCGCGCACGGAGGGGTCGTCCGCCGGCGCAGGGCACAGCCGCGTGGCCGGCGGATGCTCAGCCGTTCAAGGAGTGATCGGAGAAGATGATGGCCGAGCCACGGCAGATGGAACTCGGAGTATTCCTTCGATCCCGGCGTGCCCGACTGAATCCTGTCGAGCTCGGTCTACCTGTTCAGCCGAACGGTCGACGGCTGGCTGGGTTGCGGCGCGAAGAACTGGCGTTGCTGGCCGGGGTGAGTGCTGACTACTACACCCGCTTGGAGCAGGGCAGGGCAACCAACGTGTCGACCCAGGTTCTGGACGCGGTCGCGAACGCGTTGCGACTTGACGAATTCGAGCGCCGGCACCTGTTCGACCTTGCCCGGCCCGCCGATGCGTGGCCGGAGACCGAGCCGAAACTCCGGACCCGGCCCCGGCCGGCCCTCCGCATGCTGGTGGAGGCTCTGGACCCGGTCCCCGCACTGCTGCACGGCGACGCTCTCGAGGTGGTCGCGATCAACCGGATGGCGAAGGTCCTGCTCGATGACTTCGACGCCATGCCGATCGCAGACCGCAACCTGGCTCGCTGGATCTTCCTCGACCCGAAGGCCCGCCGTACCTTCCCCGACTGGCCCGAGATCGCCGCGCAAACTGTCGCGGTCCTGCGCGCAACCGCAGGTCGCCGGCCTCGGTTGGCTTCGCTCGCGACCCTGGTGGACGAGCTCACCACCAGATCCGAGCAATTCGAACAGCTGTGGGAGGAGTACCGGGTATGTCGGCACACGCACGGCACGCACCGCTTCCGCCACGAGACCGTCGGCTCGGTGACTTTGAACTATCAATCACTGATGCTCCCCGCAGAGCCCGAGCTGTCGCTGATCATCTACACCGCCGACACCGGTTCAGCCTCACACGAGAAGCTCCGCGCCTTCGCCGAGCAGATCGACATCGGCGACGGCGCGGCCGGTGCGGTCAGGTCGTAGCTCGGCCCCGGGACCTGCACCGGTGACCGAGTGCGTTGGTGGTGCTGGCCATGGGCAGCCCATAGCCAGCACGGGGTGGTTCAGTTGCCGGCCGGCTCCAGGAGGAAGACCGGGATCAAGCGGTCGGTCTTGGTCTGGTACTCGGCGTAGTCCGGCCACTCCGCGACCGCACGCGTCCACCACACCTCACGCTCCTCGCCCTCGAGCTCGCGGGCGATGAACTCGCTGGTGGTTGCGCCGTCCTGCAGCTGGAGCTTCGGGTCGGCCTTCAAGTTGTAGTACCAGACCGGGTGCTTCGGCGCACCGCCCAGCGACGCCACCGCGGCGTACCGGCCGTCGTGCTCGACGCGCATCAACGGCACCTTGCGGATCTTGCCGCTCTTCGCGCCGCGCATGGTCAGCAGTACGACGCCGTTGCCGTGCTCGATCACGCTGGTCGTACCGGCTTGTTCGATCGTGGCCACCATGTCGGAGACGAACGGCGACGGGCTAGGGGCGTACTCACCTTGAGTTGACATGTCATCCAGCATACTCGTGGGGCGCGGGAACGCATCCTGCAGGCTGGGATCAGTGCCTCCTTGCTCGGGAAGTGCTGGTCCGACGGCGCACTGCTCGCCGAGACTGTTCTGGAGCGCAGCGACCTCACCCCGTCGAAGCGGCCGGGACGATGCCCGAAGCCAGAGCACTGGGTCGACATCATCCCGGGCGAGTCGGCATTGCCTGGCGAGCCCGTTGGCTGGTGGGCTCGAAAGGTGCGACTCGCGTATCTTGCTGGCAAGGGATGACCACGATGGGATTCGGATGGACGTCGACCTGCGCAAGCTGCGGTACTTCGTCACGGTGGCCGAGGAACTGCACTTCGGCCGGGCGGCGGAGCGGCTGCACGTTGCCCAACCTGCGTTGTCACGTCAGATCCGCGCGCTCGAAAGCGAGTTGAACGTCCAGGTCTTCCGCCGGGACCGGCGGACAACCGAACTGACCGTCGCCGGGCGTCAGTTGCTGGACGACGCTCGCCCGCTGCTTGCTGCTGCCGCCGCATTGCAGCGGCGGGTGATCGAGGCCGCACGGGACGGTTCGACGTTTTCGCTCGCGTTCATGCCCGGCATCATCGTCACCGAGTTGGTGCGCGCCTTCGGTGACCGGCACCCAGAGCTGAAGGTGCGGCTGGTACGGACGACCTGGGACGACCAGGTCGAGGTACTGCATGACGGCCGGGCCGACGTCAGCGTCGTGCGGCTGCCGGTCGATCAGCGTGGCCTCACCGTCCGGCCGCTGTTCGAAGAACCGCGGGTGGTTGTGCTGCGCGCCGATCACCGCCTCGCCGGCAAGGACTCGGTGGACATTGCCGACCTCGCCTCAGAACATCTTCTGCAGGATCCCGACGCGGTTCCCGAATGGCGCGACATCGCAGTGGAGTTGCGCGACGGCACGGCCGAGCCGGTCCCCAGAATTCGCAGCGTCGAGGAGAAACTCGAACACGTTGCCGCCGGGTCCGGGATTTCGATCGTTCCGGCTTCCACCGCCAGTTTCTACACCCGCGGCGACGTCGTGCATGTTCCGGTTCGGAACATCGCCCCGAACCGGGTGTGCCTGGCCTGGATGGCAGTCCGCGAGTCGCAGGCCATCGATGACTTCGCGGACATCGCCGCCACCCTCGCCACCGGGAACCCGGCCTAGCGCTTGCTGGTTCGAGGTCGGCCACCGCATCCGGTGGCAGATCTCCGGCAGCGCCTTCCCCGATTCGCAGGCAACGACGAATCGGTCACCTGCGGCGGGTACGGGTGGCACGGCTATCAGTGCGGAGTCATGCCGTTCGGGTATCACAGAGCGCCGAACAGGTCTTGGACGGCGACCTTGGTTTCGGCGCATCGTGGAGGCGAACCTGAACAGAGGAGCTGTGATGAGGATCTTCCTGACCGGTGGGTCGGGCTACATCGGCCGCGCCACGATCGCTGAACTGATCGAGCACGGGCACACCGTCGAAGCGCTCGCCAGGAGTGAGAACGCCGAGAAAACCGTGGTGGCCGCCGGTGCGGCCGCGGTCCGTGGCGAGCTGACGGACCTGGACGTTCTGAAGGGCGCCGCGGCGCGCGCGGACGCGGTGATCCACCTTGCCCAAGCGACAACTGGGGAAGAGGATCTCGCCGCGGCCACCGCAATGCAGGACGGTGTGGGTGGCGGGCCGTACGTGCACACTGGCGGTACTTGGGTGTACGGCGATACTCACGGAGTGCAGGACGAGACTGCGCCGTGGAACCCACCGGGTGCGGTGGCATGGCGCAAACCCGTGGAGGACGCCGTGCTGGCGCGCACAGCAGACGGTGGGCGCCCGGTCATCGTTCAGCCAGGGCTGCTCTACGGCGGCGACAACCGGCTGATCGACGTGTTCTTCACCCAGCCGGGCAGAGCGAACGGCGCCGTGGCCTATATCGGGGACGGCGCCAACCACTGGGCGCTGGTGCATGTCGACGACATCTCTTCTCTTTACGTCGCCGCGCTTTCTGCTCCGCCCGGTTCGGTCTATGTCGGTGTGGGTGGGGTGAACCCGACCGCCAAGGAGGTCGCCGAAGCGATCGCACACGCGGCCGGCCTGGACGGCAAGACCGTCTCGATCACCCTGGACCAAGCCCGCGATGAAATGGGGCCCATCGCGGACGCGTTCGCACTTGACCAGCAGTTCACGCCGGCGAAGGCGCAGCGGGAACTCGGATGGTCACCCCGGCACACCGACCCGCTGGCCGTGTTGGCGCAGTCCTGACGCTCCACCGCCTGGACGCGGTTCTGGGCGTAGGGTCAGAGAGCAGTGTGCTGTTGGTGGTGACCAGGAGCAGCGAGTTCGTGGCCTGCGGGTAGCGCGCTGGACACGCGCGAGAAGAAGGCCGCGGCCAGAGAGTCCGCGCAGGTGAGCCGGGATGAGGAGAACCGCGCGATCGTCGCGGCCGCCGACGAGCGCGACAGGCTGGCCGACAAGCGCGACGTGGCCGCCGACGACCGGGACAGAGCTGCCAGCCTGGAGGCCTTTCTCGGTGACGGCGACTACAGCCCTGGACACAAGGCCAGACTGTCGGCAGGGATGGATCGGGTGGACTCGAAGGTCGACCGGCTCTCGGCCGCCGACGACCGCAGCAACCTGACCCGCGACAGCCGGGAGCGGTCCGAGCTCGACGACGACTAGCCGGACAAGGGAGTCAGGTCAGGGCTCGCGGCCGAGGTGCCCGGTGGGCGAGGGTGGTTCGCAGGTGGGCCCGGCCGCGGTGGACCCGGCTGCCGACAGTGCCGACCTCGACGCCGAGCACCGCGGCGATCTGCTTGTACGACAGGGCTTCGATGTCGCGCAGGACGACGGCTGCCCGGAGCCGCGGATCGAGTTCGGCCAGTGCACCCCGGACGTCGGGGTCGAGGGTGCGGTGGTCGAAGGCTTCGGCCGGGTCGAGGTCGTGGGCGGGGAGCCGGTGCTGCAGGTCACTGGTGAGCTCGTCGATGTGGAGGCGCCGGCGGTGCCGGATCTGGTCGAGGAACAGGTTGGTGGTGATCCGGTAGAGCCAGCCTTCGAAGGTGTTGGGCCGGTAGGTGTGCAGGTAACGGAAGACCCGGACGAACACGTCGTGGGTCAGGTCCTCCGCGTCGTGCCGGTTGCCGGTGAGGCGGTAGGCGAAGTGGTAGACCCGCGCCGAGTGGGCCCGGACGATCTCTTCCCAGGACTGCAGGTTGTCCATGACACACCTCTTGCGTTCCGTGGTGGCTGGGTGCCGGCGGCTGGTTGCCGCCGGCTCACCTTCCACGGTCCACGGTCCGGGCGCTGATCGCCCCCGGGATTCCCCCTGGTCGGCTGTCCCCAGTGCCCGGCCCGGGCCCACGAGCATTGCGGCCTGGGCACCGCGCCGCGGTCAGGCGGCGGCGCGGTGGCAGACCCACCAGTGCATGTCGAGCGACTGCACCAGCTCGTCCAGCCGGTGGGCCTCGGTGGATCCCGAGGGGACTGCGATCAGTCGGTGGCGTGCTGTGTTGCCGAGTTGTTCCAGGGCCTGCTTGATCGCGACGAGCGGGTGCTCTTCGGCGGGGGCGACATCACCGGTTTCGGTGGTCGGCAGGCGCAAGGTGTCGGCGTGGTGCTGCAGGTCGTCGGCGAGGTAGGTGAGCCAGTCGCGCAGGGGGAGTGTGGTGCCGGGACCGGTCAAAGCGGGATCGGTTGCCGCCTTGCGGGCGTAGCGGGCCAGGTCGACGAGTTGGTGCTCGAAGCTGACGTCGTGGGTCGTGATGGTTGCCGTGTTCATCGGTGCTTTCTTTACTCGGGCCAGGCGGAGTTCTGGATGACGTCGACGAAGTCGATGTGGCGGTAACCGGGGACGAAGTGCTCCAGGACATCGGCGTTGACGGTGCCGAAAGTGGTGTCGGGACGGTGCTTGAAGCCGTCGGTGAAGGCCTGCAGGATCTGCCGCTTGAAGTCCGGGCGGGGGTGCGCGGAGGTGACGGCGTCGATCTCGGCCTTGTGCAGGTTGGTCAGGCGCATACCGAGTACGTCGGTCTCGACGCCGGCCGTGGTGGCCGCGATCTCCGGCGCGAGCTTGTACGGGACCTCCGGCGTGGTGTGCAGCGCGATCGCGATCCACACGGTCTGCGCGTCGGCTTCGGAGTAGCCGTGGTCGAGCAGGAAGGCCCGGGCCTGGTCGGCGCCGTCGAGCTCGAAGCGCTGGTCGTCGCTGCGGTACGGCGGGACCAGGCCGGCGTCGTGGAACAGCGCCGCGACGTACAGGAGCTCGGGATCGGGGGTGATGCCGAGGGCGCGGGCCTGCAGGCTGCCGAACAGGAAGACGCGGCGGGAGTGGTGGAAGATCAGCGGGTTGGTGGTCTCGCGGATCAGCTCGGTGGCTTCGACGGCCAGCGGGCTGTCGGGGATCGTGATGCCGGCGATGGTGGTCTGGTTCGAGGCTGTCTGAGTCATGGCTCCACTGTGTGCGCGGCGCCACCTCCTCGGCCGCTACTGCTCGGCCATCAGTCCCTCAAATCCGGCCATCCGGCGCGGCGTCAGGCCTGGTCGACCCGGCTGGTCCGGAACCGTTGCTGGTAGCGCGTCGGCGAGATCCCGAGATGCCGCGCGAACGCCCGCCGCAGGGCTTCGTAGCTGGGGAATCCGGCAGCCTCGGCGGCCTCGGTCGCGTTGCGCCCGGAGTCCAGCAGCGCCTTGGCCAGGTCGAAGCGGATCAGCTCGACGTACTTGGTCGGGGTGGTGTCCAGCTCGGCGCGGAACATCCGGGTGAGGTGCCGCTCGCTGACATGGACCCGGTTGGCGAGCGCGGGCAGGCTGTGGTCCGCGGCTGGATCCGCCTGCACGGCGTTCATCACCAGTCGCAGTACGGGAGTCTGCGGCACCGGCCCCTGCAGCGACGCGGAGAACTGCGACTGACCACCGGCGCGCTGCATGTAGACCACCAGCGACTGGGCCACGAGCCGGGTGATGTCGGGCCCGCGGTCCTCCTCGAGCAGAGCCAGCGCCAGGTCGATCCCGGCCGTGACGCCCGCCGAGCTGTACGTCGTACCGTCCTTGACGTAGATCGCGTCGGGCTCGACCTGGGTGGTCGGATGCCGCCGGGCCAGCTCGGTGGTGTGCCGCCAGTGGGTGGTGGCGCGCTTGCCGTCCAGCAGCCCCGCCGCGCCGAGAATGAACGCGCCGGTGCAGATCGACGCGACCCGCCCGGCCCGCGCGGCCAGGGTCCGGGCCGCGTCCGCCAGGTCCTCATCGACCGGCCGCTGCGGGATCCGGTCGCCGCCGGAGATCAGCACGGTGTCGAAGGCAACGCACTCGTCCGCCGCCAGATCGACCGGGACCGTCATCCCGATCGACGAGCGGACCGCCGTACCGTCGGCCGACACGATGCTCAGCCGGTAGTCGGCGCCGTGCAGGTTCGCCTCGCTGAACACCTCGGCCGGCCCGGACAGATCCAGCATCTTCAGACCGTCGAAGACCAGGATGCCGATGTGATGGCCGCTCACGTTCACCTCAGTTTCGCCCGCTCCCCGCTGCCGAAGCAGTCTAGGGCAGCGCCGCAGCCGGTACGGCGGGCTGCGCACGGAGCTGGACGGCGTCCTGGCTGGGCGGCGTACCGAACATCCGGCGGTACTCGCGGCTGAACTGCGACGAGCTGTCGTACCCGACCGCGTGGCCGACTCCGGTGACGTCGGCGCCGCGACCCGCCAGCAACAGCCGGGCCTCCTGCAGCCGGATGTGCTTCTGGAACCTGATCGGGCTCATCCCGGTGACGGTCTGGAAGTTGCGGTGGAACGCGGACACGCTCATGCCGGCCAGGTCGGCGAGCTCCTCGACCCGGAAGGGTTTGGCGTAGTTCTCGCGGATCCACTGCACGGTGCGGGTGATGTGGGTGAGGCTGCTGTCGGCCAGCCCGAGCTGCCGGATCGCCGGTCCTTGCGGACCGGACAGCAGTCGCCAGAGAATCTCCCGTTTGATCATCGGCGCGAGGATCCGGCGGTCGGCAGGACGGTCCAGCAGGCGGAGCAGGCGCACGATCGCGTCGAGCAGTTCGGGCGGGGCGTCGGTGACCGCGACGCCGGCCTGTGGCGTGCGGGGTGCGGCCGGGAGGTCGTCCGGGTCGGCTTCGAGCAGGAGCGCCGCGATGTCGGCCGGGTGCAGCGTCATGCCGAAGGCCAGCGTCGGCTGCGCGGTGTCCATCACCTGTCCTGTCCCCGGCAGATCGACGGACGTGACCAGGTACTGGCCGGCGCGGTACTCGCACAGACGCTCACCCAAAGCCAGGCGCTTGCCACCCTGGGCGATGACCGCGAGCACGGTCCCGGACATCCCCGAGACCGGTGGATCGGTGTGCTCGAACCTGCAGACCTGTACGCCGGCGATGGCCGTGCCCAGGTCGGGGCGGGCGTGCCGGTCCAGCAACGCGCGCATCTCCTCCACCGGCATACGCCCAGTGGAGCACGTCGGCGGCCTCGGGCGCCCACCCCGTCCTGTGACCATCAGAGGTTCTGGCCGCCGGACACCTCGATGTCCTGCCCGGTGATCCAGCGGCCCTCGTCGCTGACCAGCATCGCGATCACCATGCCGATGTCGTCCGGCTGACCGATCCGGCCCAGCGCGAAGGTCCGGGCCAGCTCCGGGATGATCTCCGGATTCTTCGCGAACGCGTCGTCGGCGAAGCGGGTCTGCGTGGCGCCGGGAGCGACCGAGTTGACCCGGATGCGCCGGTGACCGAGTTCCTTGGCCTGGTAGCGGGTGAGCACCACCATCGCGCCCTTCAGCGCCGCGTAGACGGAGTAGCCCGGTGCGGTCACGTGGGTCCGCGCCGCGGTGCTGGTGACGTTGACGACGGCGGCACCGTCGGCGAGCAGCGGGAGCAGCGTCTGGGTGAGGAAGAACGGACCCTTGAACAGGCCACGGGTCAGCCGGTCGAACTCGTCCTCACTGGTGTCCTCGATCATCCCCATGCCGGCGAAGCCCGCGTTGTTGACCAGTTGGTCGACCGTGTCGCGTTGCCAGGTGTCGCGTACGGCGACCGCCACCGCGTCCCGAAAGGCCGGGAAGCCGGCGGTGTCGTTGATGTCGAGGTGCAGCGCAACGGCGCTGCCGCCGGACTGCTCGATGCGTGCGACAGTCTCCTTGGCGCCCTGCTCGTTCGAGCTGTACGTGAGGACGACGCCGCTTCCGCGCTCGGCGAGTTGGATGGCAGCGCTCTGCCCGATGCCCGAACTGGCGCCGGTGACGACGGCTACCTTCATGATGTGCCTCCTGGCCGTGAAAATGTGACTCCTCCAGGCAACCAAGCCGGCACTGTGTGCGGACAGACCGATCCTCTTCGGTTCTTGCCCGATCCTGCTGCTGGTCGATCAGGAGTTTGTTAGAGGCTTGTGAGGACGGGCAGAGCCGCGGTTTTCGGTGGTTAGGGTGCCGGGATGCGCATCGGGGTCCTGATCTGGATCGTGGGCCTGGCCGCCGTGCTCGGCGGCCTGGTGGCCACGCTGCGGTACCGCCTGGTGATCGGTACGACGCTGATCGTGACCGGCTTCGTGGTCGCCGTGGCCGGGGTGGAGATCGTCGGGTAGAGCTCATCGGTGAGCGAGTGCGCAAACTGTCGGAGGCGTCTGTGACAGTGGAAGCGTGGACGAGTCGAACGCCTCCGCTGGGACGCCGCCGCTGCTGGACGTGCAGCGGATCTACGCCGAGCCGGCGGCGATGGTGTCGGAGCGTGGGCGCCAGGTGCTCGATCGGTGGCCTGGTGCCGAGGTGGTCGAGGTGGCGAGCCACTGGAAGATTCCCGAGTTGCACGGTGACGAGACCAACGTGCGGCGCTGGGTGCGGATCAAGCGTGAGGCTCTCGTGCTGGGCGAGAAGAAGTCGCTCGGCGTGCGGCCCAACGGGCGGTCGGCCGACTTCATCGCGCCGTCGTCGGCGAACGGGTGCGCGATGGCGTGCGCGTACTGCTACGTCCCGCGCCGCAAGGGGTACAGCAACCCGATCACGGTGTTCACCAACCTGGACAAGATCATCGGCGCGATCACCCGGCACGCCGGCCGGCAGGGACCGAAGACACCGAACCAGTGCGATCCCACCGACTGGGTGTACGACCTGGGGGAGAACAACGACTGCAGCGTGGACGCGCTGGTGAGTGACAACGTGGCCGAGCTGATCGCCGCGTTCGGCCGTCTGCCGAACGCGAAGGCCTCGTTCGCGACGAAGTACGTGAACCGCGAGCTGCTGGAGCTGCGGCCGGAGGGCCGGACCCGGATCCGGTTCTCGCTGATGCCGGCGCGTGCGTCGAAACTGCTCGACATCCGGACGTCACCCGTCGAGCAGCGTCTCGCCGCGCTGAACGACTTCGTCGAGGCCGGCTACGAGGTGCACGTCAACTTCTCACCCGTGGTCGTGTACGACGGCTGGCGCGCGGACTGGGCCGAGCTGTTCGAGCAGCTCGACGCCGCGACCAGCGCGGCGACGAAGCAGCAGCTCGCCTGCGAAGTCATCTTCCTGACCCACAACGAAGAGCTGCACCAGGTCAACCTCGGCTGGCATCCCAAGGCCGAGGAGCTGATCTGGCGCCCGGAGCTGCAGGAGACGAAGCGTTCGCAGAACGGCGCGACCAACGTGCGCTACCGGTGGCGGGACAAACAGGACTACCTGGCGCAGTTCGAGCAACTGCTGCAGCACCACGCGCCGTACTGCCGGGTGCGGTACGCGTTCTGAGTGAGCGGAAGGCCGAGCGCTGGGGAGAGCGCCCGGCCAGGTGTCACCAGGTGTGCGCGACGTCGAGGACGACTCGGCTGCCGGTCCCGGGTCCGGCGAGGGTGTGGACACGGAACGGAAGACGGGCACGGAGCCCGATACCGATCCAGGCGGCGCCTTCGGTGCTGCCGGCGTACGCGATCTGCCGGAAGGTCCGGTAGCCGGTCACGTTCGTCAGCTCGTCGGACCTCGACGGCTGGTAGGCCCAGTGCCCGGCGTCGTCGAACTCGTTGACCCCGAGCACGATCTGCAGCTTCGCGCCACCGCGCAGGGGCATCAGGTGGCCGGCGCCTGGGCGGAAGACGTTCGACACGTAGCGCACGCCGTACCCCGGTGTGGTGCCGGAGACGTCGAAGACGACGCGGTCGAAACAGGAGTGCCGGCCGGACCGAACGGTCGTAAGGATCCCGGTGGTCACGAAGGTGTTTGCCTCTGGCAACGAACCCCAGCCGGTGGGGCACGTGGTAGCAGTGGACGACATCGCGGTCGTGGTGCCGGTGAGGCTCGGCACAGCGACCGCGCCCGCCGGCACGGCGGTGATCGCCAGGACGGCGACCGCAGTTCTGATCGGTCTTCGGATGGTGTGTATGGATTTCACTTGGTCCCCCCTTAGAGACACCTCTTAGATGCGGCCCGGCGCACGGAAGTTGTTCGTCGCCCGGCTGTGGACTATCCGGACCCGAGCGACCACTGTGAGACATGAACAGCACCGCTTCACTGCCGTACGGTCTGACCGTCCGGCGACCTGCACCGACCGATGTCGAGGCGATCTTCGGGCTTGTCTCGGCCCACCACACCGCCTTGCTCGGGTTCCCGGACTGCACGCTGGGCGACATCGCCGACCGGGTGGTCGAGCCCGGGTTCGACCGGATGACCGACGGCTGGCTGGTGCTCGCCGCGGATGGTGTGCCGGTGGGCTACGGATCCGCCTTCGGCAAGGCCGCCGGCGAGCTGATCGAGCTCGAGGTGACCGCTCAGGATCCGTCGGTCGCCGCGTGGCTGTACGAGCAGTCGATGACGCGCGCCCGGGAGATGGGCCGCCGCGGCGGGCATGCCGAGATCACGATCGACATCTTCGCCTACCGGGCCGACGAACCGCTGCGCCGGTTGCTGTCCGACCACGACTTCGTCTCCGGTACGACGTACCGACGGATGCGGATCGACCACACCGGTCCGGTCGCGGCTCCGGCACCACCGCCCGGTGTCGTCGTCCGTCGAGGTATGTACAGCGACGCCGCCCGCCAGGCCGCTCACGACACGATCGTGGACTGCTTCCGCGGCCAGTTCGGCTTCGTTCCTCGCCCGCACGAGGAGTGGCTCGAGTTCCGCGAGCACAGCGCCGTGTTCGATTGGTCGCAGCTCTGTCTGCTGGAGATCGACGGCCAGGGGGTCGCGTTCCGGGACTGCTGCGACCTGTCCCTGGAGACCGAGAACTGCGGTCACATCGCCGGGCTCGGAGTCGTCGAGCAGTACCGCGGCCGCGGGCTGGCCAAGTTCTTGCTGCACGACGCGTTCGCCATCGACGCGGCGGCCGGGCGGGTCGGCACGATCCTGCTCGTCGACACCAACAATCCCAGCCGGGCGATGGACCTGTACGCGTCGGTGGGCATGAAGCCCACTCTCACCTTCGACGGCTGGCGGCGCGTGCTGCCCGTCGACTGAGCATTCCACCGCGTCACTGGTTTTCGGGTGCGGCCGCGGGGTACCGCTCGAGTATGCCTGTAGCAATCGTGACTGGATCGGACAGTGGAATCGGACGGGCCGCCGCGGTGGCGCTGGCCCAGGACGGCTTCGACGTCGGGGTGACCTGGCACAGCGATCAGGACGGGGCCGGGGAGACGGCCGAGGAGGTGCGCAAGACCGGGCGGCGGGCCGAGGTGCGGCAACTCGACCTGGAGGTGCTGCCGGACGCGGTGGGAGCGATCGACGAGCTGATCGAGTCGCTGGGCGGCGTCGACGTGCTGGTGGCGAACTCCGGGACCGGGACCAGCAAGCTCGCGGTCGATCTCGAGTACGACGAGTGGCGCAAGGTGATCAACGTCGATCTGGACGGGGCGTTCCTGTGCCTGCAGCGGGCCGCGCGGCGGATGATCGAGCAGGGCCGGGGCGGCCGGCTGATCGCGGTGACCAGCGTGCACGAGCACCAGCCGCGCGTCGGCGCCGCGCCGTACGACGCGGCCAAGGGCGGGCTCGGGCTGCTGATGAAGACACTGGCGATCGAGCTCGGCGAGCACGGGATCACCGCGAACTCGGTCGCGCCCGGGGAGATCGCCACGCCGATGACCGGCCAGACCGACGAGGACCCGCACGGCAAGGACCGGCCCGGCGTACCGCTGGGACGGCCGGGCGACGCGCGGGAGATCGCCGCGGTGATCGCGTTCCTGGCCTCGGAGAAGGCGTCGTACGTGACCGGCACCAGCGTCGTCGCCGACGGCGGCATGCTGCAGATGGGCCCGATGGCGGGCAGCCACCTGCAGGATCCGTCCTGGCGCCGCCCCTGACCGGAGACGGGGATGCGACTCGCGACGCTGAACACCTGGGGGACCGCGGCGACTGGCCGGCCCGGCGAGCCCAGCTGCGCAAGGGATTCGAGCAGCTCGACGCCGACGTGATCACGTTGCAGGAGACGATCCTGACCGACGAGATCGATCAGGCGGCGGAGATGCTCGGGCCGTCGTACCAGCTCGCGCAGTCATCGGATCGTGAGACCGATGGGCAGGGCATCACGACGGCCAGTCGCTGGCCGATCGGCCGGGTGGAGGAACTCGACCTGCACCTGACCGAGCGGACCAGCGACTTCGCGTGCACCTGTTTGATCACCGAGATCCTCGCCCCGTGGGGCCGGCTCTGGGTGGCGAACCACTTCCCCGACTACCAGGTCGACCACGAGCGGGAGCGTTGTCTGCAAACCGTTCTCGCCGCACAACGCCTCGAGGAGCTCGTGGCCGAGTCGCCCGGGGACGTCGTTGTCGCCGGCGATTTGGACGCCGAACTGACCGCGGACAGCCTGCGCTTCTGGACCGGGCGGCACGTGATCGACGACCTGAGCGTCTGCTACCGCAGCGCCTGGGAGTCGGCCCGTCCGGGCGAAGCCCTGGAAACCTACGTGCAGGACAACCCCTACTTCGAGTCCGGCGACTGGCCCTTCCAAGGCATCGACCACGTGCTGGTCCGCTGCGGCCCGCGAGGCCGCCCGACGCTGCCGATCCTCAGCTGCGACCGGATCTTCGACCAGCCGGACCTGACCCCCAGCGACCACTACGGACTGCTCGTGGAGCTCGGTCAGCCCTAGTTGTTCAGATACGCCAGTACGGCGAGGACGCGGCGGTTGCTGGTGTCGTTGTCGGTGAGGCCCAGTTTGCCGAACAGGGCGGTCGTGTGTTTGCTGATCGCGCTCTCGCTGAGGAACAGGCGGCTGGCGATCGCCTGGTTGGACAGGCCTTCGGCCATCAGGGCCAGGACGTCGTGCTCGCGCTCGGTGAGGCGGTCCAAGCGTCGGGTGGTTGGGCCGCTGGACAGCAGCTTCGCGATCACGGCCGGATCCATCGCGGTGCCCCCGGCGGCGACACGTTCCAGCGCGTCGACGAACTGGTCGGCGTCGAACACGCTTTCCTTGAGCAGGTAGCCGACACCACCGGTGCCGTCGGCAAGCAGTTCGCGAGCGTAGAGCTGCTCCACGTGCTGGGACAGGATCAGCACCGGCAGGCCGGGAATCTCGCGCCGGGCGGCGAGAGCGGCGCGCAGCCCTTCGTCGGACTGCGTCGGCGGCATCCGGACGTCGATGACCGCGACGTCGGGCTGGAGGGTGAGCAGCGCGTCGAGGGTCTCCGGGCCGGTGCCGGCGGTCGCGACGACCTGGTGTCCGTACGCCTCGATCAAGCGGACCAGACCGTCGCGCAGCAGGTACAGGTCTTCGGCTACGAGGATTCGCACGGCACCGTCATCCTCACCCGGGTCGGTCCACCGGCCGGGCTGGTCACCGCGACGGTGCCGTCGAAAGCGGCGAGCCGGCGGTGCAGCCCTTCGAGCCCGCCGCCGGCACGGATCACGGCCCCTCCCCGGCCGTTGTCCTCGACAACGACGACGAGATCCGGCGTCCGGGAGATCGAGATCGTGGCGCTGGTCGCCTCGGCGTGCCGGACCGCGTTCGTGACGAGCTCGACGACGGCGAAGTAGACCGCGGACTCGATCGGAGGGTCGAGGCTGACCGGCTCGGCATCGACGGTGATCTCGAGCGGGCTGTCCAGCGCGAAGGCGCGGACGGCGTCGACGAGTCCGCGCTCGTTCAGCACCGGCGGATTGATGCCTTTGACAAGCTCCCGCAGCTCGGTGAGCGACGTGGCGGCGCCGGCGCGGGCGTCCTGGAGCAGGGCTTTGGCTTGTCGAGGGTCGGTGTCCATCAGCTTCTCGGCGGTGGCCAGCGAGAGCCCGAGCGCGACCAGCCGGGCCTGCGCGCCGTCGTGCAGGTCGCGCTCGATCCGCCGGATCTCGGCCGCCTGCGCGATCGTCGTGTTCGCGCGCTGCGCGGTCAACTCGTCGACGCGGTCGGCGAGTGACGGCGGCGGCGGACGCAGGAACCGTACGGCGACCGGCTCCAGCAGCCGCCACGCGTACGGCGCGGTCCCGATCGCGGCGAGCAGCCCGAGCCCACCCACGACGTACGACGACGTGGCGAATCCGGCCACCGCGACGGCGATGCCGGCGAGCGGAACCAGCGAGGCCAGTCCGGCGGTGAGCGCCACAATCTCCGCGAACCGCAGATCCCGCCACGTCGCAGGGTCCCGCAGCTTGTGCCGCCACTCCTGCTCTTGCCGAGCCTGTTTCGCGCTGCTCGCGTAGGTGTAGCCGTTCCACCAGTAGCCGGTCGACAGCTGCGTCACTGGCGGCGGCTCTCGATAGCCCGGCTCGATCACCGTGCCGGTCCAGCGCGCGACCAGCGAGCGAACCCACCGGCAGACCGGCTGCGCCAACCCGAGCGAACCAACAGCCGGCAGCATCACCAGTGGAATCCAGGACCACGGGTTGTCCGACCACAGCACCGCGAGCGCCACGGCAGCCGCCCACATCGCCGGCACGAGCACCGTCACCGCGGCCACCACGCCCGCTCGCCACAACCCGGTCAGGGCGTCGAGCCCGAATCTTCCCATCCGCTTCATGCTCTCACTCTGCAGCGAACAACCGCGTGGATTCCGCAGTTCGCCACAGAAGTGGGCCTAGCCCCACCCACCCGTATGTCCAGCCACGCGATCGGCGGGCCGGGTCAGCCGCCGGTGCTGGTGTAGGCCTTGTACGCGTGGCCTGCCAGGGCGATGGTGATGGCCGCGGCGAGCAGGTCGTGGACGGCGATCACGCCGGCGCGGGGGATGCCGGACAGGCTGAACTTGAACCACAGCAGCAGGCCGGTGAACACCATCACGACGATCGCGCCGGCCAGCCAGGAGGCGAAGACCTTCTGGCCCGCGTTGAACTTGCCGGAGACCTGGTCGCGGTGCGGGACGCGGCGGAGGGCGCCGAGGAGCCAGCGGGTGTCTGTGCGGGTGAAGCGGTTGAGGCGGCGTACGTCGAGTCGCAGGGCGCGGGACATCAGGCCGAGCAGGAACGGTGCCGGCAGGAGGATGCCAGACCACTGGTGGACGGTCGCGACCACATGGCGTCGGCCGATCGCGGCGGCGATCGGGCCGAAGTAGATCGCGGCCGCGGTGGCGAGGCAGATCGCCATCAGGATCAGGGTGGTCTGGTGGACGAGTCGTTCGGCGCGGGTGAAGCGGCGTACCGCGAGGTCAGGCACCGGCGGGCTCCTCGCCGGGCAGCCAACCGTCGATCGGGTAGCCGTACTCCTCCCAGTAGCCCGGGACCACCTCGTCGGTGACGGTGATGCCGGACAACCACTTCGCGGACTTGTAGAAGTACATCGGACCGACGAAGAGCCGCACCGGGCCGCCGCTGATGTGCGGGATCGGCTGGTCGAGCATCTGGGTCGCGACCAGGACGTCGGGCCGCCGCGCCTGCTCCATCGTCAGGCTCTCGCTGTAGACCCCGTCGAAGCAGGTGAACCGGACCGCCTTCGCATCCGGCCGGACGCCGGCCGCGTCGAGGATCTTCGCCAGCGGGACGCCGACGAAGGGGACGTCGTCGACCTGCCAGCCGTCCGTGCAGACGACATCGTGCGTCACCCGGGACTGCGGCATCGCGCCGAGCTGCGACAGCGTGTACGTCGTGGGCTTGTCCACCAGCCCGTCCACGGTCAGCCGGTACGTCGACGCGTTCTTCTCCGGGACCGATCCGGCGACGCTGAAGTAGCGGAAGCCACCGGGGTTCGGCAGCAGGCCGGACAATCCGGTGGGGTCGCGCTGGGACGCGGCGCCGAGCAACTGACTCCACTTCTCCTGCAGGCTCGGGGCCACGAACAGGCCCGCGACGCCGGCCGCGATCGTCGACAGCACGATCCGGCGTCCGATCGGGCGACCGGCCGTCTCGTCGTGCGGTTCGAGCCGGTCCGGGGGCAGTGCGTCGGCCATCGTTTCCTCATTTCGTCACCGGTTCAACTGGTGACTATGATGTCGAACCATGCGTCACCGGTCAAAGTGGTGACGCCTTACCGATCGATGACGCGTGGAGACGATGCAGATGATCAGCAGGAGACGGTTCACCCAGGCGGTCGCGGCCACGGGCGCGGCAGGCGTGGCGGGCAGCGCGCTGACCGCGTCAGCGGCGGGCACCACAGCGCGTACGCCGGGAGCGGACCTGCGGGCCGGCGCCGGCCAGCACACCTCGCTCGGTCCGATCAAGCGGGTCAAGGCCGGCGTGCTGGAGACGGCGTACGCCGAGTTCGGGCCGCGGACCGGGCAGCCGGTCGTGCTGCTGCACGGCTGGCCGTACGACGCGCACAGCTACGTCGACGTCGCCCCGATCCTGGCCGCGGCGGGCTACCGGGTGATCGTGCCGTTCCTGCGCGGCTACGGCCAGACCCGTTTCCGCTCGTCACGCACCTTCCGCAACGGGCAGCAGTCCGCCGTCGCGCTCGACATCATCGCGCTGATGGACGCGCTGGAGATCGACCAGGCAGTGCTCGGCGGCTTCGACTGGGGTGCGCGCACCGTCGGCGTCATCGCGGCGCTTTGGCCGGAGCGCTGCAAGGCGATCGTGTCGGTCAGCAGCTACCTGGTCACCAGTCTGGAGAAGAACCTCGAGCCGTTGCCGCCGGCCGCGGAGCTCGGCTGGTGGTACCAGTACTACTTCGCCACCGAGCGCGGTGTGAAGGGCTACCAGCAGAACTGGTACGCGTTCAACGACCTGATCTGGAAGATCGCCTCACCGCTGTGGAGGTACGACGCCGCGACGTACGCCCGGACCGCCGCGGCGTTCGACAACCCCGACCACGTCGCGATCGTGATCCACAACTACCGCTGGCGGTTGAGCCTGGCCGAGGGGGAGCGCCAGTACGACCGGTACGAGCGCAAGCTCGCCGCCGGGCCGGTGATCACCGTCCCGGCGATCACCATCGGCAGCGACTTCGACGGCGCCGCTGCCGACGGCTCGGGCTATCGCAACAAGTTCACCGGCAAGTACGCGCACCGGGTCTTCGAGGGCATCGGCCACAACGTCCCGCAGGAAGCGCCGCAGGCCTTCGCCCAGGCGGTGATCGACGCCGACCACCTCTGAAAGTCGTTCAGCAGTTGGGGATCCCGGGCAGTTGCGCGGCCGGGTGGTCGATGTAGATGTTGCTGATGTAGCCACCCTGATCGCGCAGTCGCGACCACCAGTTGTTGGTGTGGCCTTCGGCGGTGACGGTGTCGCCCTGCTTCTGGCACTGGACGAAAACCTGGGTCGGACCGGGCAGCGTCGCGACGATCGGCGCGTTCAGCCGCGCGTCGGCGCGCACGTTGACGCCGGCGCCGTACGTGCTGAAGTTGTACGTCGGCGGCGGTGACCCGCCGAGGATCCCGGCGACCTCGGCGCGCATCGTGTCGAGGTTGACGCCGTACGGGTCGATCTTGCCCGTCGTACTGGTCTCGCGGTGGCCGCGGGCGTACGACGCGTCGCGGCCCAGCCGGCGCAGGACGGCGGCGGTCGCCTTGAGCGAAGCCTGGTACTGCGCCGGGCTCATGGTCTGGCTGACGCCGTTGTAGTCGATCTCCCAGCCGATCAGCATGGTGTTGCCGTCGCCCGCCGGGATCGGGCCGCTGACCCGCGCGGCGCCGGCGTGGTTGCAGCGGCCGGCCGAGATGACGTGGAAGACGCCGTTGTAGTCGACCAGCGCCTGGGACAACGGGCCCTGCAGGTCCGGTCGGCCGTTGATGACGATGTTGAGCGCCGGGTGCGGATTGGTCGGGCTGGTGGTGGACGAGGCGGTGTGGTGCCAGAGCACGCCGATCGGATTGAACGAGCCGCTCACCGCCCGGCCCAGCCAGTTGCCTTCTTCAACGACCTGGACGCCGGCCGCGCGCAGTACGTCGGCCAGCCAGGCAATGGTGGCCATCAGCCGGCCTGCAGCAGGTCGGCGACGCACTCGATCACTTGCGGGCGGTGCCCGGCGGCCGAGGCGGCCCGAGGGGCGAGGGTCGCGGCGGCGACAACAGCCGGTACGCCGAGCAGCAGACGCCGGCGGGCGACCAGATGGGGGCGGGTGTCTTTCATGGAACTCTCCTTCAGGGCGGACCGGGAAGAGCTGGTGTGCGACTCCAACCTGACCCCTGCGCGGCCACCGGCCAAGCCCTTCGGTCCTGGTCAAACCCTCGACACAGACCGTCCGCGCCGGAGGGCGGCCGGCGCGGACGGATGCTGCGGACGAGCGAGCGGACCGAGTGATCAGCCCGGCGCCGGGGCTCAGCGAATGGTGGCGAAGTTCGCCGCGGTGAAGCCGTTGGCCCACAGTTGGTTGACGCGGGACCGTTCGGCCGAGTTGGGGATCGCGTTCGTGCACGACGGGCCGGGGCCGCCGCCGGACATCAGCTCGCTGCACGGGCCGGAGTAGTGGTCGGGCAGGCCGAGCACGTGGCCGGTTTCGTGCGCGGTGACGCGGGTCGAGTTGTACACCTGGTTCTGCCGGTAGTCCAGGAAGATGTATCCCTGGCCGTGACCGTTGGTGGACGCGTACGACCCGCGCGGGTCGTTGCCCTCGCGGTAGTAGAAGTCGTAGTTGCTGCCGGAGACCAGCCGGACGTTGGTGACCGAGCTGTTCCAGATCTGGGCGCTGCGGGCGATCTGGGTGGCGAAGCTCGGTGCGCGGCTGGCGCTGTAGACCACCGTGACGGCGGCGGTCTTGTCCGGGTTCTTGGCCTGCTTGGCCCGGGCGGACTTCATCACGGCCTCGTAGAAGGCCTTGGTCTCGGCCTGGTCCTGGACCGTGCCGACGTACGCCGAGGTGGTGGTCTCGGGGGCCGGCGCGGCCGGGACGGGGGCGGCGGTGGAGGTGGACGCTGCCAGTGCGGGGACGGCAAGCGCTGCCGCGGCGACAGCGGTGACAGCGGACAGAAGACGACGGGACATAGGAGCCTCACTCCTTAGTCGGTGGCGGAACGCGGTCAGTGGGCTACTGACCGCAACGCCACGGATCGTGACAGTTCGCTGACAGATCCGCACCAGGACGGCGAAAATCCAGGGGTTAACCTTCGGTATCCGCCGGGGGACCCGGCCTGACCGCGAGGGTGGTCAAGGCGTTGATGATGACCGCTGGAGCGCGGGTCAGATCGGCGTCGGCCAGGCTCAGGTGCGGGAACCGCTCGAACAGGCGGCGCAGGGCGATCTGGGTCTCCAGCCGGGCCAGCGGAGCGCCGAGGCAGTAGTGGATGCCGTGCCCGAAGCCCATGTGGGCGGGCGATCGCCGTACGTCCAGCTGGTCGGCGTGGGCGAACTTGGCGGGGTCGCGGTTCGCGGCGAGCAGGGAGGCGAAAACCACCGATCCGGCCGGGATCGTCTCGCCGTCCAGCTCCACGTCCGAGCGGGTGTAGTAGGTGAGCGTGGACTGCACCGGGCCGTCGTACCGGAGCAGTTCCTCGACGGCTGTCGGCCAGCCGGTGGGATCGGCCTGGAGCCGCGCGAGCTGGTCCGGGTGCTCGAGCAGCGCGAGGGTCCCGTTCGCGATCAGGTTGGCGGTGGTCTCGTAACCAGCGATGACCAGCACGTGTGCCATCGAGGTGAGCTCGTTCTCGGACAGCTTGTCCTCGCCGTCGCGGGCCGCGATCAGCGCCGACAACAGGTCCGGGCCGGGAGTGGCGCGCTTCGCGGCGATCAGGGCGCGGGCGAAGGCCAGGAACTCAGCCGCAGCCGCGGCGAACGCGTCGTAGCCGACCGTGCTCGGCGAGATCAGCTGCGGCGTCCAGGACTGGAACTGGTGCTGGTCCTGCTCCGGCACGCCGAGCATCATCCCGATCACCCGGATCGGCAGTGGGTAGGCGAAGTCGGTCAGCAGATCCACGACGTCGCGGCCCTCGAAGCCGTCGAGCAGCGCGTCGGTGAACGCCTCGATCCGCGGCTCGAGCGCTTCAACGGTACGGCGGGTGAAGGCGCCGGCGACCAGTTTGCGCAGGCGGGTGTGGTCGGGCGGATCGACGTGCAGCATGCTGTGGAACAGCGCGTCGCGCAGCTCGGCGGGCAGCCGCTCGGAGTACGGGCCGCCGCCGAACCGGTCGCGCACCGCGTCGGGGTGAGCCAGCAGTTGCCGGACCGCGTCGTAGCCGGTGACCAGCCAGATGTCAGGTCCACTCGGCAGCTGCGCTCGATGCACCGGGCCGTCCAGCGCGGCGTACAGCTTGTGCTTTGCTCCGTTCTCGGCGATCACGAACGGTTGCATCCCCAGGTTGTCCATGGCATTCAGTCTCGGCCGCGGGCATAGACAACGGATGGACGCTGGTCGACAGGTCCGGCGCCGGAGCCGATCACGTAGCCTCGGGCTGAGCTCGTCCGGGCGGGACGAGGGTTTGTGAGGTGGTTGGGATGCGCTTCATCCAGGGACCGGTGCCCGGTCAGGACCTGACGTTCAACGACGTCTTCCTGGTGCCGAACCGGTCGGCCGTGACGTCGCGGCTGGACGTGGACCTGTCGACCAACGACGGCAGCGGGACGTCGATCCCGGTGGTCGCGGCGAACATGACCGCGGTCTCCGGCCGGCGGATGGCCGAGACGATCGCGCGCTGCGGCGGCCTGGCGGTGATCCCGCAGGACATCCCGGTCCCGGTGGTCGCCGAGGTGGTCGCGTGGGTCAAGCAGCGGCACACCATTTACGACACCCCGCTGGTGATGACTCCGCACGACACCGTCGCCGAGGCGCTGAACCTGCTGCCGAAGCGTGGCCACGGCGCTGTGATCGTGATGGACGAGGGCCGGGCCGTCGGGGTGGTCACCGAGGCGGACTGCCAAGGCGTCGACCGCTTCACCCAGCTGGACGCCGTGATGTCGCGCGAGCTGCTCACGCTGCCCGCCGGGATCGATGCCGAGGCGGCGTTCGACCAGCTGCACGGCGGCCGGCACCGGCTGGCCCCGGTGGTCGACGGTGACGGGCGGATCGTCGGCATCCTGACCCGCCAGCGCGCCGTCCGGGCGACGCTGTACGAACCGGCGCTCGACCCGAACGGCCGCCTGCGCGTCGCGGCCGCGATCGGCATCAACGGGGACGCCGAGCAGAAGGCGAAGGCGCTGCTCGACGCCGGCATCGACGTCCTGGTCGTCGACACCGCGCACGGCCACCAGGAGCGCATGCTCGACGTCCTGCGCACGGTCCGGGCGCTCGATCCGCAGGTCCCGGTGGTGGCCGGCAACGTCGTCACCGCCGAGGGCGTGTCCGACCTTGTCGAGGCCGGCGCCGACATCGTGAAGGTCGGGGTCGGGCCGGGCGCGATGTGCACGACCCGGATGCAGACCGCGGTGGGCCGGCCGCAGTTCTCCGCCGTACTGGAGTGTGCGGCGCGGGCGCGTGAGCTCGGCAAGCACGTGTGGGCCGACGGTGGGGTGCGACATCCGCGGGACGTCGCGCTGGCGCTGGCCGCGGGCGCGTCGAGCGTGATGATCGGGTCGTGGTTCGCCGGGACGTACGAGTCGCCTGGGGACCCGCACCACGACAGCGACGGGCGGATCTACAAGGAGAGCTTCGGGATGGCCTCGGCGCGGGCGGTCCGATCGCGGACGGCCGACGACACGCCGTTCCAGCGGGCCCGGAAGGGGTTCTTCGGCGAGGGCATCTCGACCGCGCGGATGTACCTGGACCCCGAGCGGCCGAGCGTCGAGGACCTGCTCGACTCGATCGTGTCCGGCGTCCGCAGCTCGTGCACGTACGTCGGGGCGCGCACGCTGGAGGAGTTCCACGAGCGGGCCGTGGTCGGCATCCAGACCAGCTCCGGGTACGCCGAGGGCAAGCCGCTCGACCAGAGCTGGTGAGACCTGCCGGAGGCGCCGAACTTAGGGCAGCCTATCCTTTGCGGCATGCGTAGATTCGGTGTCCTCCTGCTGATCGTTGCCCTCGGCTCCCTGGCGGCGTGCGGTGACGACGCCGCCGACGCGGGCGGCTCGGCGCCGTACGCGAAGGTGGCGACGAAGTTCGGCGAGGTGACGATCCCGGCGGAGCCGAAGCGGGTGGTCGCCCTCGGCTGGGGCGACGCGGAGACCGCGCTGGCGCTGGGCGTCGAGCCGGTGGGGGCGAGCGACTGGCTGGCGTTCGGTGGTCAGGGCGTCGGCCCGTGGGCGGCCGGCAAGTACCAGCAGGCGCCGCAGCTGATCGGCACGCTGGAGCCGGAGTACGAGAAGGTCGCGGCGCTGAAGCCGGACCTGATCCTGGACACGAAGTCCAGCGGCGACGAGGACCGGTACAACACGCTGAAGGCGATCGCGCCGACGGTCGGCGTACCGGCGGGTGGGGAGTCGTACAAGATCTCGTGGGAGCAGCAGACCGAGCTGGTCGCGGCCGCGCTCGGGCGGGTCGACCAGGGACGGGAGTTGATTGCCTCGACCAAGCAGAAGTTCACGCAGGCCGTTGCCCAGCACCCGGAGTTCACCGGGCGCACGATCACGCTCGGTGCGAAGACCAGCGAGGGGTACGGCGCCTACGTGAGCGGGACCGGGCGGGTGAACTTCGTCGAGCGGCTCGGATTCAAGAACAATCCGGTGATCCAGGCAAAGGCGACGGAGAAGTTCTCCGTGCCGGTCTCGCGGGAGAACCTGGACCAGCTGAACGCCGACCTGGTCGTGATGGCGCCGATCGGCGTCACGCCGCAGGACATCACCGGTGACCCGCTGTTCCAGGCGGTGCCGGCGGTGAAGGCCGGACGTGCGGTGGTCTTCGACGACAAGACGATCAGCTCGGCCTTCGCGACCGACTCGGTGTTGTCCACCGGGTACGCGCTGGAGAAGGTCGTTCCGCTCTTCGCGGCGGCCATCAAACGCTAAGGCTTGCCCAGAACGTGGCGCAGGGCCGGTTCGAGGGTGGGGTGGCGGAACGTGTGGCCCAGCTGGTCGAGCACGGCGGGAACGACGCGCTGCGAGGCCTCGGCCAATTCCTTCGCGCCCTCGTCGCCCAGCAGGATGCGCGGGCCGAAGGACGGCACCCGGAACACCGCCGGACGACGGACGACGCGGGCCAGCGTGGTGGTGTAGTCGCGGTTGCGGACCGGGTCGGGGCCGACGCCGTTCACCGGCCCGGTGAGCCGGTCGTCGTACAAGGCGCGGTGGTAGATGTCGAGCAGGTCGTCGATCCCGATCCACGGTTGCCATTGGTTGCCGCTGGCAAGTGGTCCGCCGAGTCCGGCGGCGAACATCGGATACTGCAGACGCAGTACGCCGCCCGCGGGAGTCTGGACCAGACCGGTGCGGATGTTGACCACCCGGACGCCGCCGTCGCGGGCCGGGTCGGTGGCGCGCTCCCAGTTCTCGACCACCTCGGCCAGGAAGCCGTCGCCGCGGTCGCTCTGCTCGGTGAGCACCTCGTCGCCGCGGTCCGGACCGTAGTAACCGATCGCCGAGGCGCAGACGAAGGTGCGGACGCCCCTCCTGGCCGCGAGGCTCGCCAAAGCCCGCGTCGGACCGATGCGCGACTCGACGATCGCGCGCCGGTGAGACTCGGTGAACCGGCCGGCGATCGACGCACCGGCGAGATGGACCACCGCCTCGACGCCGTTGAGCAGGTCTTCGGCGGGATCGGCGGGGTTCCATTTCCGTTCGTTCGGGCCCGACGGTTCACCGCGGACGAGCTTGATCACCGTGTGCCCGGCGGTGCCGAGCAGTGCGACCAGGCTCCGGCCGACCGTGCCGTGGCTGCCGGTCACCGCGACGGTCTGCGGTGTGAGGCCGAGCGCCTGCGCGCGACGTAGCGCGGCCAGGTCGTCGGCGAACTGCTGGTGCCGGTAGGCCAGCATCGAGCGAAGCAGGAAGCCGGGCACGTTGCTGTCGATCCGGTCGGTGATCCGGGTCGTGTCGTTGCCGACAGCATCGAACTGGTGGGTGTGCCGCCAGTTCACGGCCCAGCGCAGCGGGGCCGAGGTGAGCTCGTCGACGAAGTGGTCCGGTGGCACGCAGTCGCGGTGCTGCGCGACCCAGTCCAGTCCAAACGGGAAGCCGAGCACCGCGCGGCCGGCGCCGAGGTCGTCGGTCTCCTGCTTGATCCGGACCGGCATCCACGGCGGGGTCAGCCGCTCGATGGCGCCCGGCCGCTCGTGCCAGCCGAACACCTCGTCCCGTGGTGCCGCGACGATGCTGCTGTAGCTCAGGCCCACGCGTGTCTCCTCCGCTCGTCGTGCTCTCACCAGGATGCCACGCGTGAGTTTTGCATAAGTTTGGCCCGGATGCAGTGCATCCGCGCCGGGGTCGTGGACGGAACAGACAGGCACAAGACCACCACCCCAGGAGGGTTCCATGTCTGTACGCCGTATCACCGCACTGACCGCCACCGGACTGCTCGCCGCGACGCTTCCGGTCGCGGCCGCCAGCACCGCGCAGGCCAAGCCCACGGCCAACGCGACCGTCTCGGTGCTGCACGCCGTACCGGGCGCGACCGTCGACGTGTACGCCAACGGCAAGGCGCTGCTGACCGACTTCAAGCCCGGCACGCTGACCGATCCGCTCAAGCTGCCCGAAGGGGAGTACGACCTGAAGGTGACCGCGGCCGGCGCGGGCGCAGGAGGCGCCGCCGTCATCCAGGCCAACGACGTCGCCGTACCGGGCGGCGCGAACGTCACCGTGGTCGCGCACCTCAGCGCCGCGGGCAAGCCGGTGCTGACGCCGTTCGTGAACGACACGTCGAAGCTGGCCGCCGGCAAGGCCCGGATCACCGTCCGGCACACCGCGGCCGCACCCGCGGTCGACGTCCGGGCCGGTGGCGACCCGGTCTTCGAAGGCCTGACGAACCCCAAGCAGGTGAAGGCGGATCTGCCCGCCGGCACGGTCAAGGCGGACGTCGTCCTGGCCGGCACCTCGACGGTCGCGATCGGCCCGGCCGACGTGGACCTGAAGGAAGGCACGAACACGATCGTCTACGCCTGGGGCAGTGCGAGCGGCAAGAACCTGAAGCTCGCCGTCCAGTCGATCTCCGGCCTGCACGGTGACCCGAGCGGCATCCCGGGCGGGACCGGTGGACAGGCCGCCCAGGAGCAGGGTGTGCCGGTGTGGCTCGGTCTGCTCTGCGGCGCCGTCGCCCTCGGTGTGATCGGGGTCGGCACGTCCGCGGTGCGCGCCCGGTCGTGACCGCACCGTTCACCTCGCTGCACGCCGCCCGGAGCCTGGTCGTCGTCGCGATGATCCTGCTGCTGGGCGGCTGTGGGGACTCCGGCGCCTCGTCGTCGTCATCGACGGCGCCGGAAGGCGGGCGGGTGGAGAGCGTCGGGCCGGCGACCGGTGGTTCCCCCACTCCCGGTCGCCCCGCGCCTCCACCCGAACCGTCGGCGCCGGTCCGGACCCGTGCCGCTGAGTTGCCCAAGGCAACCAGTGGTCCGGCGCCGGACCGGGTGACGATCAGCTCGATCGGACTCGAGCTGCCGGTCCGGGCGGTCGGGGTCGCGGCCGACGGCCAGATGGACCTGCCGGTGGATCCGGCGGTGGTCGGCTGGTACCGGTTCGGCCCGGTCCCGGCGGATCAGGAAGGGGCGGTCGTGCTCGGCGGGCACCTGGACAGCCGCGAGTACGGCGTGGGCCCGCTGGTCCGGTTGCGCAAGCTGCGGGTCGGAGCGTTGATCGAGGTCCGGACCACCGACGGTGGTACGGCGCGGTACCAGGTGGAAGGAGTGCGCGATGTCGACAAGCAGAAGCTGGCCGTCGGTGAGCTCTTCGCCCGGACCGGTGCCCGCCGCCTCCACCTGGTCACCTGCGGTGGCCCGTACGACCCGAATGGCGGTGGGTACCGCGACAACCTCGTCGTCACCGCAGCTGCGCGGTGACCGAACACGTCCCGAGGTGGCTAGAGTGCGATTCGTGACCAGTGCGGAGGTGGGACCCGCTCCGGCCGAGATCGCGAAGGGCTTCACCGATGGCCGGGAGGACAGCCTTGCCGACGCCTATCGGCGTTGGTCGGGTCTAGTGTTCACACTCTCTTTGCGGGCGCTCGGCGACCGGGCCGACGCCGAGGACGTCACCCAGCAGGTGTTCGTCTCCGCCTGGCGTGGACGCGGCAGTTTCGATCCCGGGGCGGGCGAGCTGGGAGCGTGGCTGGCCGGCGTGGCCCGGCACCGGATCGCGGACCGGCTGGCCGAGCGGTACCGGGCGCAGCGCGACCAGGCCGCCGCGGAGAGCCTCGTCGAGCGCGAGGTCGAGCCCGGCCACGACCAGTTGCTGGTCGACCGGGTGGTGATCGCCGACGAGCTGGATCGGATCGACGAGCCGCGCCGAACCATCCTTCGGCTCGCCTTCTACGAAGACCAGACGTATCCACAGATCGCGGACCGGCTCGATCTACCGTTGGGAACGGTCAAGAGCCATGTACGCCGTGGCCTGTTGCACTTGCGGGACCGACTGAAGGAGGTGAAAGGTGACGACGCATCTTGACGACGAGGTGCTGGCCCAGTGGGCCTTCGAGCAGACCCAGCCCGACGACGACGCCACCGGCCATCTCCGGAGCTGTCCCGACTGCGCGACCAACCTGGCCGAGCTCCGGCAACTGGCGGGCGCGGTCGAAGAACTGCCGCGGCTGGAATCGCCGCCGCACGAGGTGTGGCAGCGCGTCGCTGCCGAGCTCGGGTTCCGGGCCGAAGCTGCCCCCAGCTCCCTGGATCCCCAGGGGGCTGGGGGCATGCCCGGCGCCGGTCGCACGGCGGGTGCTGGAGCCGAGGCTCGACGCCGGACCGCCGGGTGGACGCGGCGGTCGGTGGCGCTGGCGGCGAGTGTTGCCGCGATCGCCGGAATCGGCATCGGAGTCGGTGGCACCCTGCTGTTCGACTCCGACGACGCACCGGTGGCCACGCCGCGGACCGTCGTACAGCTCGCGCCGCTGGCCGGGAAAACAGGCACCGGTACGGCGGGGTTGGTGCAGGCGGCGACCGGTCAGCAGCTGAAGGTCTCGGCGTCCGGGCTCCCGACGGCCGGCGGGTACTACGAGGTGTGGCTGATCAACGAGGACGGCAAGCGGATGGTCTCGCTAGGCGTACTCGCGGCCGGTCATGACGGGACGTTCCAGGTGCCTGGCGACCTGCCGGCGCAGGGTTACCGGATCGTCGACGTCTCGCTGGAACCGGACGACGGCAATCCGGCCCACTCGCTGGACAGCGTCATCCGGGGCACCCTGCCCGCGTGACCTCTCAGGCCTGCCCCGAGTCCAGCTGCCGGCGGTAGGACCGGAACGCCTCGATGGTGGCGCCGAGGTAGCGCCGTACGGTCTCCAGCTCGTCGGGGGAGAAGTCGCTGGTGGCCGCGCGGTGCAGCTCGCCCAGCGGGGTGAAGAACTGCTGGGCCAGCTCGAATCCGGCGTCGCCGTAGTGCAGGTTGACCCGGCGGCGGTCGCGTTCGTCGCGTTCCCGGCGGACGTGGCCGGCCCGTTCGAGGCGGTCCAGCAGCGTGGTCACGGCACCGGTGGTGAGGCCGAGCTCGGCGGCCAGTTCGCCGGCGGTGAGCGGGCGCTCGCCGTCCCCGGCGACCAGAACCCGGATCAGCGCCTCGACGTCGGTGCCGTGCACCCCGTGCCGGTGCGCGAACGCGTGACCGATCCGCTGGCCCTCGGCCACCAGCGTCTGCACCAGCCGGACCAGCTCGTCCCGTCCGCCTTCCGGCGGCTTGCGCGCGGTCACCTGCTCCTCCTATTGTCTTGATTGTCAAGATACTTGATTCTCAAGTTATCTCTCGACCGAACTCTGTGGAGTCACTGTGCCAGGTCCCCGATCCGTTCTTCGCTCCCGCGGGGCTGCTGTGCTGGTCCTGCTCGGCAGCCTCGCCGTCGCCGCCCTCGCGCTGCTGCTGCCGTCGGCGACTCCGGCCGAGCCGCGGTCGTCGACCGGGCTGTCGACGTCGGCCGAATCCGCGCGGGTCGAGCAGTTGCGCGAGAGCCTGCCGAAGGCCGACGAATCGGCCGCTCTGATCGTGTTCAGCCGGGACGGCGGCGGCCGGTTGAGCGAGCAGGACCAGGCCGCCGTCCGGCAACTGGCTCAGTCGTTGCGCCGGCTCGCACCCGGCGGTGCGATCCCGCAGCCACAGCTGTCCGAGAACGGGCAGGTGGCGTTGGTGATCCTGCCGCTGCCCGCCGCCGACGAGACCGGGACCGAACGCCAGGTCGACGACCTGCGCCAGAAGGTGCGGGAGCAGTCGCCGCCCGGCGTCGAGGCCCAGGTCACCGGACCGCCGGCGTTCGGTACGGACCTGACGCGAGTCTTCGACGGCGCGGACGTCCGGCTCCTCGTCGTGACGGCCGGAGTCGTCGCACTGCTCTTGCTGCTGACCTACCGCAGCCCCGGACTCGTGCTGGTGCCACTGATCGTTGTCGCACTGACCGAGCAGGTCACCACGGCGCTGTCCGAGCAGGCGCTCGCCGCACTCGGTCTGCCCGGCGGTGGCCAGGTCACGGGGATCACCAGCGTGCTCGTGTTCGGTGCGACCACCGACTACGCCCTGCTGCTCATCGCGCGGTACCGCGAGCAACTCCGTGGCACCGACGACGCACTGGCCGCCCTGCGCACCGCCGTACGCCGAGTGGCCGAGCCCGTCCTGGCCAGCGGCGGGACGGTGATCGGCGCGCTCGGCGTACTGCTGCTGGCGAGCACCGAGACGCTGCGGGGGATCGCGGTCTCGTGCATCATCGGCATCGCCCTGGCGATCTGCGCGGGCCTGCTGGTGCTGCCGGCCGGGCTGGCGATCTTCGGCCGCGGGATCTTCTGGCCGTTCGTGCCCCGGGTCGGTGACACGGCGCGGGACGGCAAGGTCTGGGGCCGCCTCGGCGGGATCGTCGCGCGGCGTCCGGTGCTGATCCTCGCGGCGTCGGCGGTCCTGCTGGCCGGCTGTGCGGCCGGCACGTTCGGGGTCCGGACCGGGCTCGCGCAGAACGAGCAGTTCCGCGTCGAGCCCGAGTCGGTGCAGGGCGCGAAGGTCCTGGCCGCCGCGTTCCCGGCGGGGACCACCGAGCCGGTCGTCGTGCTCGGACCGCCGAACGCCGCGGCCGGGATCACCCAGGTGGCGACCGCCGTCGAGGGCGTCGCGTCGGTCCGGCCGGGAGCACGCACCGCCGACCTCGCCCGGTACGACGTGGTGCTGACCTCCGAGCCGGGCAGCGCGGCGTCGTTCGAGACCGTTCGGCAGCTCCGGACGAAGCTCGACGCGGTCGGCAGCGAGGTGCTCGTCGGCGGTGGCGCGGCCGAGAGCCTCGACCTGCAGAGCGCTGACCGGCGCGACCAGTTGCTCATCATCCCGCTGGTCCTGCTGCTGGTCGGCGCCGTGCTGGTCGCCGTCCTGCGGTCGCTGCTCGCGCCGATCCTGCTGCTGCTCACCGTGGTGGCGTCGTTCTTCGCCAGCTTCGGGCTGAGCTGGCTGATCTTCGACCACGTGCTCGGCTTCCCGGCGCTCGACGGCTCGGTGGTGCTGCTGTCGTTCCTGTTCCTGGTCGCGCTCGGGGTCGACTACAACATCTTCCTCAGCACGCGGGCCCGGGAAGAGGCCGCCACCCACGGGACCCGGGAGGGGATGCGGACGGCGTTGGCCGTCACCGGTGGCGTGATCACGAGCGCCGGGCTGTTGCTGGCGGCGGTGTTCGCGGTGCTCGGGGTGCTGCCGCTGATCACGCTGACCCAGGTCGGGGTGATCGTCTGCGTCGGAGTGCTGCTGGACACCTTGCTGGTGCGGACCGTGGTGGTCCCCGCGCTGGCCTTCCTGCTCGGTGACAGGTTCTGGTGGCCGGCCCGGCTGCGGTCCCGTTGACAACGTTTCGATGAAAAGGTGACTGTCCGGTGTCGATTTCTCTCAGGGTCTTGCCGGATCCCTGCTGGAATCGATACCTTCCTGTCCGGCTCGACCTGGCCGTTCCCCCCGTGACGGCCAGGCCGAGCCCCTTTGTCGCCCCGGGCTGCAGTACGGTCGGCGGGTGCGGCTCCTGTACGTCGGCAACAGCTTCACGGCTCGCAACAACCTGCCCGGAATGCTCGCCGGCCTGGCCGGTGCTCGCGGCATCGACGTCACCCACCGGCTGATCTCCGCCGGTGGCGCGTCCCTGCGTCAGCACCTGAACGCCGGCGCCGCCCTCGACGCGATCGAGAGCCGCGAGTACGACGTCGTCGTCCTGCAGGAGCAGAGCACGCTGCCGGTCAAGAACCCGGCGCGAATGCGGGACAGCGTGCGCGACTTCCAGGCGGCGATCGAGGCGGCCGGCGCGCGGACCGCTTTGTACCTGACCTGGGCCCGGCGCAACCAGCCCGAGGCGCAGGAAGCCCTCACGGCGGCGTACGCGAGGTGTGCGGCCGAGGTCGGTGCGACGCTCGTGCCGGTCGGGATGGTGTGGCAGCGATTCCTGGCGACGTACGAGCAGCCGGTGCTGCACGACGCCGACAACAGTCACCCCGCGGTGGCCGGGAGCTACTTGGCCGCCTGCGTGTTCCTGATCGCGCTGCTGGAGGCGGATCCGGTCGGGATCGAGGTGCCGGTCAAGGGGCTCGACGCGGAGACGGCCGCGCTGATTCGTCAGGCCGCCTGGGACATCTGCTCGGGACTGGCGGCTTAGACGGCGGCCGGCTCGGCGGGCACGGTGGCCGGGGCGGTGTCGGCGAGCGGGAGAGTGGGGACCGGGGCCGGCGCCCGGTGGCCGCGGCGGTGGGACGACTTGAGATAGGTGTGCCAGCACCAGGCCGCGACGTCGGAGGCTTCGGGGCGGTCTTCAGGGTTCTTGGCGAGCATGCGCGACAGGTAGCGGCGGAAGCCGCGGTGCACGTGGTCGGGTTGCGCGGGGCAACGGTGCAGATGCTGGCGGAGGATGCCGGTCGGAGTATCCGCGACGAACGGCGGGCCGCCGGTCAGGAGCTGGTAGAGCACGCAGCCCAGGGAGTACACGTCGGCGGCCGGGCCGGCCGGCTGGGCGGCCGCGCGCTCAGGGGCGACGTAGTAGCTCGTGCCGAGCAGTTCACCGTCCGGGCAATCGTCCTCGTCGGTGTCCGCGACGAAACAGGCGATGCCGAAGTCCGCGATCTTCACCGTACGGTCGGGAGTGATCAGCAGGTTGCCCGGCTTGATGTCGCGATGCACGACACCCTCCTGGTGCGCCGCGGCCAGACCCTCGGCGACCTGCGCCGCGATCCACGCCGCGTCGGCCGGATCGAAACTGCCTTCCCGGCGGAGCTCGGTCGCGAGGTTGTCGCCATCGACGAGCTCCATCACCAGGTAGCAGCTGTCGCCGTACGGGCCGAAGTCGTGGACACCGATCACGTGCGGGTTGTTCACCACCGCTCCGGCGTGCGCCTCGCGACGAAAGCGTTCCATCGCCTCCGCGTCGGTGTGCTCCGGCGGCAGCAACTTGATCGCGACCGGCCGGCCGAGGATCTCGTCGGTGGCGCGCCAGACCTCGCCCATTCCACCACGGCCGAGCACCGACTCCAGCTGGTACCGATTCGCGATCCGCATCATGCCTCCCGCGTCCCCGTGTGACAGTCCGGTACCCCGGGGTGCCAGGAGCCATGCGCCGCTCCGGCCCGCGGGAACACCCGCGGGCTTCGCGGTGTTCTGTCAGCAGGACGAACCGAAGGAGTGTCCGATGAAGGTACGACGTTCCCTGCGAGCACTGAAGTCGCGACCAGGCGCCCAGGTGGTACGGCGCCGCGGCCGGGTCTTCGTGATCAACCGCCGCGACCCCCGGTTCAAGGCCCGCCAGGGCTGAGACCGTAGCGCCCGAAGGCCCGCCGAGCCCCGCTCGGCGGGCCTTCGTGTTGCCCACCCGCGCCGGCCCGCCGCGGGGATGTCTAGGGTTGCGGCTGTGATGAGGCTGAAGGTGTCGCACATCGTCTGGGACTGGAACGGGACGCTGCTCGACGACAACTTGGCGGTGCTTGCCGCGGTCAACGAGGTGTGCGCGGGGTTCGGGCGGGCTCCGCTGACCTGGGACGAGTGGCGCGAGGTGTACGCGCGGCCGATGCGGCTGTCGTACGAGAAGATCCTGGGCCGGGAGCTGTCCGAGGAGGACTGGGCCCGGGTCGACAAGCTCTACCACGAGCGGTACGACCTGCTGCTGCACACCTGCGGCCTGGCGCCCGGCGTACCGGACGGGTTGCGGGCGTGGGGTGAGAGTGGGCGGACGCAGTCGCTGCTGTCGATGTGGTTCCACGCGCAGCTCGTCCCGACGATCGACGGCTTCGGGCTGACCGAGCTCTTCCAGCGGGTGGACGGGTTGCGGAGTGCGGTCGGTGGCGGCTCGAAGGCGGAGCACCTCGCCAATCACCTCACGGCACAGCAGCTCGACCCGGCGGACGTCGTACTGATCGGTGACGTCGTCGACGACGCCGATGCCGCCCGTGCGGTCGGCGCGCACTGTGTGCTGGTCACCACCGGTGCGATGTCGCGTACGGCGCTGCAGGCGACCGGGTTCCCGGTCACCGACTCCGTGCCCGACGCACTCGGCACGCTCGCTTCTGGGTAACCTGGCGGGCGCCGCCTGCCCCGGCGGCCGACCGGATAGGAGACGATGTCCCCCGTGACCTCACGTGACGCCCAGGACGCGCAGGCCCGGCCGGCCCCGTCAGAGGCCGATCCGGCTCTCGCCGGACTGACGGTCGGTCTCGGTGGCCCGGCGGGGCGGTTCGCCCGGTTGAGCTCGTCGTGGTGGACCCCGCTGCGGATCGCGCTCGCGGTCTGCACGGTCACCTTCGCGCTCGGCGTGCTGCAGAAGGCGCCGTGCATGGACGCCGGCTGGGACCGGCAGAGCTGGCGGCCGTTCAAGGCGCTGTGTTACTCCGACATCGGGTACCTGTACCAGGAGCGCGGGTTCGCCGAGGGCAACCGGCCGTTCCTCGACACCGGCAACTACCCGGTGCTGGAGTACCCGGTGCTGACCGGCGGGTTCATGGAGGTCGCGGCGCAGATCACCTGGGTGATCACCGGCGATCCGCAGCAGGACGTCACGGCCGAGCAGAAGCGTGACACCGCCGGGGTCTTCTTCGTGGTGAACGTGGCGCTGCTGTTCATCTGCGCGCTGCTGCTGGTCGGGCTCACCGTCGCGACCGCGCGTGGGGTCGCGTCACGTCCGGGCGGAGCACGCGGACAGCCGCTGGACGCCCTGTACGTCGCGGCGGCGCCGGCGCTGGCGCTGACCTCGACGATCAACTGGGACCTGTTCGCGGTCGTGCTGACGGCCGGTGCGATGTGGGCGTGGTCTCGGGGCAAGCCGATCTGGTTCGGCATCCTGCTCGGGCTGGGAACGGCGGCGAAGTTCTACCCGTTCCTGCTGCTCGGGCCGCTGCTGATCGTGTGCCTGCGAGGACGCAAGCTGTGGCCGTGGTTCCAGGCAGTGGTGGCGGCGGTGGTCGCCTGGGCCCTGGTGAACGCGCCGATCTACCTGCTGGCCAAGAACGAGTGGATGTCGTTCTGGGTCTTCAACGACGAGCGGGCCAGCGACTACGGCTCGATCTGGTACGTGCTGAAGCTGGCCGGCAACGAGGTCGCCGACGTCAACAAGCTGAACATCGTGATCTTCGCCGGCCTGTGTCTGTCGATCGCGATCCTCGGCCTGATGGCGCCCCGGCCGCCGCGGTTCGCGCAGCTGGCGTTCCTGGTCGTCGCCGCGTTCCTGCTGATCAACAAGGTGTACTCACCGCAGTACGTGCTGTGGCTGCTGCCGCTGGTCGCGCTGGCCCGGCCGAAGCTGCGGGACTGGCTGATCTGGCAGGCCTGCGAGTGCTTCTACTGGATGATGGTCTGGCTGCATCTGGCGCAGTTCCTCGTGCCCGGGCAGCCGGAGGCGCCGGACAAGATCTACTGGCTGTCGGTGATCCTGCGGATGGCCGGCACGCTCTACCTGATGGTGATCGTGTCCCGCGACATCCTGCTGCCCGAGAAGGACCCGGTCCGCCAGGGCGACCTGGTCGACGATCCCGGCGACGGCGTCGCGCCCGACTTCACACCTCGCGAGCGGGTTGCGGTCTAGTAGAGCTTCGAGACGTCCAGGTTCCCACCGCTGATCACGGCGGCGGTGGGACCGGTGAGACGCAGCTTGCCTTCGAGCAGGGCGGCGAACGGCGCCGCCGCGGCCGGTTCGAGGGCGAGCTTGGTGCGGGACATCACCAGCCGGGTGGCTTCGAGAATCGCGTCCTCACCGACCCGGACCAGCTCGTCGACGTACTGCTGGATGATGCCGAAGGTGTGCGTGCCGCAGACCGGCGCGGCCAGACCGTCGGCGAGGCTTCGCGCGGTCGGCAACTTCTGCGGGGATCCGGCGGCCAGGCTGCGGCTGACGACGTCGGCGTTCTCTGGCTCGACGCCGACGATCCGGACTGAGGGGTCGGACAGTTTCATCGCCAGCGCGACGCCGGAGATCAGCCCGCCACCGCCGACCGGGACGAGCACCGTGCGGGCCTGCGGAGCGTCGTCCAGCAGTTCGAGGCCCAGACTGCCGTGCCCGGTGATCACGTCGAGGTCGTCGAACGGGTGGACGCCGGTCAGCCGCCGCTCGTCCCGGATCGCCTCGTACGCCGCGATCAGGTCGCCCTCGACGAGTTCCACCCGCGCGCCGTACGCGCGGGCCGCGTCGACCTTCGCCTGAACGGCGGTCCTCGCCATCACCACGGTCGCCGGGACCCCGGCGTCGCGCGCGGCCCAGGCGAGCGCGCCCGCGGCGTTGCCCGCGGACACGGTGATCACCCCGTGCTCGCGCTCACTGCCGGTCAGCTGCAACGTCTTGTGCAGCAGGCCGCGCACCTTGAAGCTGCCGGTCTTCTGGAACAGCTCGGCCTTCAACGCCAGCGATCCGCCGAACAACTCGTCGAGCGCACTCGAGGTGATGACCGGCGTGCGGTGGATCCGGCCGGACAACCCGGCGGCGGCGTGGCGGATGTCGGCGAGAGTCGGCATGCGGCCGAGCCTAATTCGCCGACCCGGCCACGAGACCTACCTCGCCGCGGAGATCCCGGCCGGCTGACGCACCGCGTCGGCGATGGTCCGCGCGAAGGTGTCGAACGCCGGGGTGTGGTCAGTCAGGAACAGGTACGGCTCGATCAGTTCGAGTTCCATCAGCAGGAAGCGCCCGGCGGAGACGATGCCGTCGACCCGCGCGTACGCCGGGGTGGTGCTGAGCGCGGCGAGTGCCTCGGTGGCGCCGGCGATGACGGCGGCGGGCGGCTCGGCCTGCTCGGCGGTGCCGCCGTACTCGTGCTGGACCCGGTAGTCGCCCGTGCCCGGCCGCTTCACGACCGCGTGGGAGTAGACCCCGCCGAAGAACATCAGCGACCACTCGCCGTCGGTCTGCACCTCCGGCTGGAACGGCTGGACCAGGTAGACCGTGTCGGGCAGGTCGTCCATCGCGCGGCTGAGCTCCTCGGAGCCGGCCACGCCGCGGACGGTGTGCAGCGCGCTGGCGCTGACCGTCGGCTTGACGACGATCTCCTGGCCGGACAGCCCGCCGACGACCTCACGCAGGCAGGCGCCGGCGGCGACCTGTGACGGCACGATCGCGACGCCGCGCTCGCGCAGCTCGAGCAGGTAGCTCTTGTCGGAGTTCCAGCGGACCAGTCCGCTGTCGTTGATCAGCCGGACGCCGGCCTTGTCGAGCTGGCCGAGCCATTCGGTGAACTCCAGGTACCGGGTGTGGTAGTCCCAGACCGAGCGCAGCAGGACGGCGTCGTACGACGACCAGTCGACCGACGGGTCGGTCCAGACCCGGACGTCGGGCTCGAGCCCGGCCGCCCGGAGCGCGGGAACGAGCGGGAGGTCGTGCTCGTGCAGGTCCGGGTGGTCGGCCGAGGTCGCGAGAGCGATACGCACGGTCACGGTGGTTGCCTTTCGGATGCAGCCTTGGGGCTCCGCGGCTACGGCGCCCGGATCAGTGTCCGAGCGCTCTGCCCAGAAATCAACCGGGATACCGCGTCCGATCTGTGACGCAGCGTGATCACGAGCAGCACCACCAGCAGGGCGCCGAGGTGGATCAGACCCTGCTCGACGTCGTGCCCGAAGTTCGCGTACGCCGCGTAGGCGGCCAGCGGGACGGCGAGCCACTCGGCCCGTCCGGCGAGCACGGCGAGCGCGATCAGCGGCAGCCCGTACCAGGGGTACGTCGGCGTCGCGACGAGCAGAGCGGCGCCGTACAGCCAGCAGCAGGTGACGGCGACCGGCTCGCGCCCGTGCCGGCGCAGCGCGAGCAACGCCAACCCGACGGCGAGAACACCGGCGGCGACCTGACGGGCCTCAGGAGGCAGCACCAGCGCGAGAATCGCCGATCGCGAGCTGCCGTCGGAGAAGCCCTCCTGGGTGAGATAGCCCGGCAGGAATCCGGCGACGAGCGTGCCGGCGACGAGCACGTGCGGCAGGTAGCTCGCGATCAAGGTGCTGACGGCAACCAATGGCGTCCGGCGGTTGGTGAGCGCGGGCAGCAGGAGAAGCGGAAGGAGCTTGACGGCGCCGGCCGCGCCGAGCAGGACGCCGGCCAGCCAGGCGCGGCGGCGGGTGAGTGCCGCGATCACCAGCAACGCGGCGAGCACGTCGACGTGCGCGGAGCTGCCGGCCTCCAAGGCCACGATCGGTGACCAACCCCACAACGCGGCCCAGCGTGGATCACGGCCGCGGCGCTTCAGTTCGACGGCGAGTAACCAGGTGAGACCGACAGCGATCAAGGCCGCGGCCAGTTGCAGCCCGAAGGTGCCGGCCGACCACGGAGTGAGCAGGGCGACCACCGTGAAGTACGCCTGCGCGACCGGCGGGTAGATGGTCGGCACGAGCGGCCGATTGATCCTGGTCCGCGGGTCGTCCTGGGAGAGCGCCGCGACTTCCGCCGCATCTGTTGGGACGCGTGGCGGGCCGACGACCCCGGTGCGGTCGGCAGGCGTCAGTCCAGGGAACAGGACAGGGTCGCGCAGCGTGGCGAGCGCGTCGTCCAGCGGCACATGCGAGTACGGCGAACTGCCGGACAGCTGAACCCGCCCGTCCCACACGTACCGATAGGCGTCCGTGCTGGTGATCGGCGCGTGCAGCAACCCAGGCACCTGACACACCGCGGCGCCGGCCACGAGCAGCAGCACGCTCTTCGGCCCGCCGAGCTTGATCAGCGCCAGGACCAGCAATGAGGCACCGATCAGTACGACGTTCGGCCACCACCCCTGTGCAGCCGTGACGATCACCGCGGCACTGCAGGCGACCGCCAGGACGAGCGTCTTCATGAGGCGCGGCGGAAGGTCAGGAAGGCCCGGTGGTTGGTCCGCCAGTCCTCCGTGGGGCGGAGTCCCGCCGCGGAGGCGTGACGCAGGACGGCGCGGGTGCCGAGCCGAGCCCAGGGAAGGGGGTGCGACCGTCGACCGGTCGTGGTCCGCAGCACGATCGGGCGGGTGTCGTCGAGGTCGTCGTCCGGATCGACCTCCACCAGCACGACGCCGTCCGGCCGGATCAGCTCGGCGCAGCGGCGCAGCAGCGACTCGGGTCGCCCGCCGATGCCGATGTTGCCGTCCATCAGCAGCACGCTGCCCCACCGGCCTTCGCCGGGCAGGGCGTCCTCGACCGGCCGGCGCAGCGCCGGTGCGCCTCGCCTGGTCGTGAGCCGGACGGCGTGTTCGGAGATGTCGACGCCGAGTGCCGCGATGCCCTGCTCGGCCAGAGCCGTCACGATCCGGCCCGGACCGCAGCCGATGTCCAGCACCGGGCCCTCGCAGCGACTCAGGGCGAGCCGGTCGGCTTCGTCGGCCGGTGCGCTCCAGCGGTCCACCTCGCTCAGTCCTGGGACCACCCGCCCGTCGGTGCCGGTGGCAACGACCTCCACTCCTTCGAGCGCGCGTTCGAAGAGCAGAGCCGGATGAGCCGACGTCTGCAGCCGCCGGTGCAGCCGGGACACCCGCAGCTCCGGGTACGCCGCTGCGATCACCGCCGCGTCCACCGGCGTGTCCATGTCGCGCAAAGTCGGCAGCAGCTTCACCTGGTAGCCCAGCGCTTGCAGGCGGGTCAGCTGGTCCTGCCCGGTGTGGTCGGTCGACATCGGTACGCCGACCAGCGCCCGCCGATCAGGGGTGCGCAGCCCCAGGCACCAGTAGCCGCCGTCGTCGGTCAGCCCGAGCACGGCGTCGTGGCCGTCCCAGTCGACGCCCAGGTGCGCCGGAGTCAGCTGCGGGGTGTCCATGCCGACCAGCAGCATCGGCGTGCCGTCGTACGCGTCCTCGAAGGCGGCGGCGAGGCGCTGGTCGAGTCCGTCTCCCCGCTGGGTGACCACGGCGAACTGGTCGGGGAGCCAGGACCCGGCTGCGCCGTCGAGCGCGACGACGTACCGGCGTACGGGGGTGGCGCTGACGGCGGCGAGGGTGTCGGACAGCGACGCTCTGGCCAGCGCGGCCGCTTCCTTCGGGGTGAACTCCGACTGCAGCCGGGTCTTCACCTTGCCGGGCTCCGGCGCCTTGGCGATCACGATCAGCGTGCCGGCGGTCATCGGGCCAGCACCTTCGACATGTCCTTGACCGCCCGGGCCGCGCCGAGCGGCGTACCGGTGACCTTGGAGCGTCCGGAGCGCGGCAGGTAGTCCACGTCGACCTCGGCGATCCGCCAGCCGGCGTCGGCGGCCTTCACGACGGTCTCCAGCGGGTAGCCGGAGCGCCGGTCGACCAGCTGCAGGTCCAGCAGCGCCTCCCGACGAGCTGCGCGCATCGGACCCAGGTCATGCAGCCGTACGCCGGTCCGGCGGCGGATGCGGCGGGACAGTTCGGCGTTGGCGAGGCGGAGGTGCCAGGGCCAGGCGTCGCGGGAGATGGGCCGGCGACGGCCGAGCATCAGGTCCATCCGGCGCGACAGCACGGGTGCGGTGACCTTGACCAGTTGGCGGGGGTCGAGCGACGCGTCAGCGTCCAGGAACGCGACAACGTCGGCCGTCGCGACCTCCAGCCCGGTGTGACAGGCCGCGCCGTACCCGCGCAGCGCGCACCGTACGACGGTGGCGCCCAGCTTGGTGGCGATCTCCGCGGAGCCGTCGGTGGAGCCGTTGTCCACGACAACAGCCCGTACGCCGTCCGGCAGCCGCCCGAGCACCCAGGGCAGGGCAGCGGCCTCGTTGAGACACGGCAGGATCAGGTCGACCTCGGCAGCAGACACCATTCGACGGTAGGGAGCTTTCGCGGGCTTGCGGGCCGTGCGGCGGCTACAGGTCGCTTACGGCGGGTTCCGGCGTCCGGACGAGGTGGAGACACCACTTAGGCTCTGACCGTGGCTACTCGTGTGCTCGTGGTGGACGACGACCCGACCGTGTCGAACGTGGTGTCGGCGTACCTGACCAAGGCCGGGTACGACGCCCGCGTGGTCGCGGACGGCGTGAAGGCGGTCGAGGTCTGGCAGCAGTGGAAGCCGTCGGTCGTCGTACTGGACGTGATGCTGCCCGGCCTGTCCGGTCTGGAGGTGCTGCGGCGGCTGCGGGCCGCGGACGACGGCGCTGCGGTGATCATGCTGTCGGCGCGTGGCGAGGAGGAGGACCGCCTGGTCGGGCTGGAGTTCGGCGCCGACGACTACGTGGTCAAGCCGTTCAGCCCGCGCGAGCTGACGCTGCGGGTGCAGGCCATGCTGCGGCGCGAGGAGCGGCTGGCCGGTCTCGACCTGACGCCGACCAAGCTGCACTCCGGTCCGGTCGTCGTCGACACCGCGGCCCGGACCGCGACGTTGGACGGTGCCGAGCTGTCGCTGACGCATCGCGAGTTCGACCTGCTGGCGTTCCTGGTCGCGCACCAGGGCAAGGCCTACACGAAGGCGGAGCTGCTGCGACGGGTCTGGGGCTGGGACTTCGGCGACTCCTCGACCGTCACCGTGCACATCCGCCGGCTGCGGGAGAAGATCGAGGCCGACCCGTCCGACCCGAAGCTCGTGCTGACCGTGCCGCGGACCGGATACCGCTTCGCCGGCGAGGCGCAATGAACCGCGACCAGGTCACGATCCTCGCGATGACCGCGCTCTGGACGCTGCTGGTCGGGGCGATCGGCGCGGTCGTACTGTGGCGGGTCCGGCGCCGGTCGTTGCGGATCACGATGATCGTGGTGTCGCTGGCTCCGCTGGCGGCCGCGCTGGCCGCGGTCGGGCAGAGCGTCCGGGCGATGTTCATCTCCGCGCACGACTCGCTGGTCGTGCTCTGGACGCTGACGTTCTCCGGGCTGCTCGGCCTGGCGATGTCGGTGATGCTCGCGCACTGGATCAGCGCCGGCTCGCGGGACGTCGGGCGGCGGCTGCGGGACCTCGGTACGTCGTACGAGGCCGTGGGTGCGGTGACGAACGGCAACGTGCCCGCCGAGCTGGCCGAGCTGACGAACGAGTTGGAGACGACCCGGGCCCGCCTGGCGGCGTCCCGGGAGCGGGAACGCGCGCTGGAGGCCAGCCGGCGCGAGCTGGTCGCGTTCATGTCGCACGACCTCCGTACGCCGCTCGCCGGGCTGCGGGCGTTGTCGGAGGGCCTGGAGGACGGCGTCATCGAGGACGCCCCCGGAGCTCTTCGGCAGATGCGGACCACGGTGGACCGGATGACCGGGCTGGTGGACGACCTGTTCGAGCTGTCGCGGCTGTCGGCCGCTCCGCCGCCGCGGCGCCGGTCGGCGGTCAGCCTGCGGGAGCTGGCCGAGGACGTGGCGGGGGAGACCAGCGAGCACGCCCGGTCGAAAGGCGTCACGGTGGCGGTCAGCGCACCGGACGACGACGACCGGCTGGCGGTTCACGGCGACGCTGACGAGCTCACTCGCGCAGTGAGCAACTTGGTCGGCAACGCGATCCGGCACACGGCACCGGGCGGCACGGTGAAGCTGGCCGTCGACCGGGAGGACGACGGGCGGGTCCGGCTGGCCGTCACCGACGGCTGCGGCGGCATCCCCGACGACGACCTCGAGCGGGTCTTCGACATCGGCTGGCGCGGCGACGAGCAGCGCACTCCCGCCGCTGCGTCCGCCGGAACCGACCTGGGCAGCAGCGGCGGCGGACTCGGCCTGGCGATCGCCAGGGGAGTGGTGGAGTCTCACGAAGGCACCATCGAGGTCAGCAACGTTCCCGGCGGCTGTGCGTTCAGCATCGACCTGCCGCAGGTGACGACTACCCCGTAAGCCCTACCGGCCCGAGCGGACCAGGTCGGCGACGCCTGAGGCCAGGTCGTAGGTGGGCTTCCAGCCGAGTGTGTCGCGCAGGCGCTGGGAGCTGGCAGTGATGTGGCGTACGTCGCCGAGGCGGTACTGGCCGGTGACGACCGGTGCCGGTCCCTCGCAGGCCTTGGCCAGCTCTGTGGCGAGGTCGGCGATCGTCCGCACGGCGCCGCTCCCCACGTTGTACGCCGTGAGCGCCGGGTGCTGCGCCTGCGTGACGCCGGCGGCTGCCGTGGTCACCGCGGTGGCGACGTCCTGGACGTGCACGAAGTCGCGGCGCTGGCCGCCGTCCTCGTAAACCCGCGGGGCCTCGCCGCGGGCGAGCGCGGAGCGGAAGAGCGAGGCGACCCCGGCGTACGGGGTGTCGCGGGGCATGCCGGGGCCGTAGACGTTGTGAAAGCGCATCGCGGCGACGTGGCCGCCGGTCTCCCGCGCCCAGGCGGCCGCCAGGTGCTCACCGTTCAGCTTGGTGGCGGCGTAGGTGTTGCGCGGGTCGGTCGGTGCGGTCTCGTCGACCAGGCCGGGTCGCAGCTGCGCACCGCAGAGCGGGCAGGGCGGCTCGAAGCGGCCGGCGTCCAGATCCTCGGTACGCCGGGGGCCGGGTGCGACCACGCCATGGCGGTCGCACTCGTAGCGGCCTTCGCCGTACACGACCATCGAGCTGGCGTAGACCAGACCGCGGACTTGGCTGTGCGCGAGCTGCTTGAGCAGGACCGCGGTGCCGAGGCTGTTGCTGGAGACGTAGTCGTCGATGTCGTCGAGATCCACCCCCAGGCCGACCTTCGCGGCCAGGTGGATGACGACGTCGACGCCGTGCAGCGCGGTGGCGACTGTGTCCGGGTCGCGGATGTCGCCGACGATCAGGCCGGCCAGGTCTTCGGGTGGAGTGCTGTGCACATCCTGCCGCAGCGAGTCCAGTACGACGGGGTCGTGGCCTTCGGCAAGCAACTGCGTGTGGACGTGGCGGCCGATGAAACCCGCACCGCCGGTGACCAGGACTCTCATCGGACCACCGCCGCGGTCCACAGGTGCTCCGCGGCGGTGCCGTCGAGGGAGTGGTGGCAGCTGCAGTCGCCGGTCGGGAGCTCGCCGATCACGGCACCGAGCAGGGCTTTGAGGCGTTCGATGCTGCGGCTGAAGACCTCGAACACCTCGGCCTGGGTGACACCCTCGCCGGCGACGACACCGGCGTCGTGGTCGGTGACGACGGCGACGGAGGTGTAACAGACGGCCAGCTCGCGGGCGATCGAGGCTTCGGGCGCGCCGGTCATGCCGACCACGGACCAGCCCTGCGCGGCGTGCCACCGGGACTCGGCGCGGGTGGAGAAGCGCGGGCCGTTGATCACGACCATCGTGCCGCCGTCCACGATGTCATTGCCAGCAGCAACAACCGTACGGCGGCCGGCCGGGCAGTACGGGTCGGCGGGGGAGGTGTGCACCACCGGGCGCGGCGGGCCGTCGTACAGGGTGTGCTCGCGGCCCCAGGTGCGGTCGACGTACTGGTCGGGCACGACGATCGTCCCGGGGACCAGCTCGGGGCGCAGTGAGCCGACGGCGCACGGGCCGAGCACGGTCCGGACGCCGAGCGAGTGCAGCGCCCACAGGTTCGCGCGGTAGTTCACGCGGTGCGGCGGCAGCCGGTGGTCGGCGCCGTGGCGCGGGACGAAGGCCACCTCGCGGCCGTTCACCTCACCGACCACCGGGGGCTCGCTGGGTGGGCCGAACGGCGTCTCGACCGTGACGGGCCGCGCGTCGGCCAGGAACGAGTAGAAGCCGGAACCACCGATCACACCGATCTCTGCCATGGTTCCGAACCTAGGGGCTGCCCGCGCGGCCGTTGCCGCTTCCGGGCGGACCGTCAGCGCCCCGTAAGAGCTCACCGCCGGGAGCCCGTGAGAATGGGGCCGTGGAGCTCTCCGGCGTACTGGTGCTGATCGGCGCCGTCGTGCTGCTGCTGGTGATCTTCTACGGCAGCTGGACGGCCGGCCGCCTCGACCGTCTGCACCACCGCGTCGCCACCGCTCGGGCTCGGCTGGACACCGAGCTGGCCCGCCGGTCCGCGCTGGTCGCCGAGCTGGCCGTCAGCGACGTACTGGACCCGGCGTCGTCGCTGCTGCTCCTGGACGCGGCGCACCGGGCCAGGACCGCGCCGGACGAGGAGCGCGAGCAGCGGGAGTCCGCGCTGACCAGAGCCATCGCCGCGATCGACACCGACGAGCAACCGTGGGCGGGCGAGCTGGCAGCCGCCGTACGCCGGGTGCAGCTGGCCCGGCGGTTCCACAACGACATCGTGGTGTCGACCCGCAACCTCCGCACCCGGCGGCTGGTCACCTGGTTCCGGCTGGCCGGCCACGCGCCGATGCCGAGCACGATCGAGCTGGAGGACGGCAGTTGATCGACGAGACCTTCGAGCAGGAGGCAGAGCGGTACCGGCACGAGCTGCGGGTGCACTGCTACCGCCTGCTCGGCTCGTACGACGACGCCGAGGACCTGGTCCAGGAGACCTACCTGCGGGCCTGGCGTGGCCGGGCCGGATTCGAGGGCCGCTCGAGCCTGCGCACCTGGCTGTACCGGATCGCGACCAACGCCTGCCTCGACGACGTACGACGTCCTGCGCGCGTCCTGCCGTACCAGCTGGAGCCGGAGTCGTTCCCGGCCGAGGCGCTGCCGGCCCGCCACGACTTGCCCTGGCTGCAGCCGTTCCCGGATTTGCTGCTCGACCGGGCCGAGGAGCCGGACGCGCAGGTGATCCGGCGCGAGACGATCGAGCTGGCGTTCCTGACCGCGATTCAGCAGCTACCGCCCAGACAGCGCGCGGTGCTGATCTTTCGGGACGTGCTCGGCTGGTCGGCGAAGGAGACCGCGGAGGTGCTCGACCTGACCGTCGCGGCGGCGAACTCGGCGCTGCAGCGGGCGCGGCCGGTCCTGCGTGCGCACCTGCCGGCTCGGCGTACGGAGTGGTCGGCGGAGCCGTCCGCCGCGGAGGAGAAGTTGGTGGCGAAGTACATGGCGGCGTTCGAGGCGGGCGACGCTGCCGGGCTGGCTGCGCTGATGCACGAGGACGTGCGGGTGACCATGCCGCCGTACCCGTTCTGGTACAGCGGGCGGGACAAGGCCGAGCAGGTGTTCGCCGCGAACTTCGAGCCCGGTGGTCCGGCCAATCGGGGGCGCTGGCGGTTCGAGGCGGCGCGGGTCAACCGCCAGCCGGCGGTGGCGGCGTACCTGGAGGGTGGTCGTGGGTTCGAGCCGTTCGCGGTCGTGGTGTTCCGGATCGAGCAGGGGCTGGTGGCCGAGATGACCGCCTTCGAGAACGTCGACTTCGCGCGCTTCGGGCTGCCGGGCTACTTGGCGTCGGCGTAGCACTCGACGATCGCCGTGCCGAACGGGAAGCGGGTCGGCGTCGTACCGAAGCAGAGCGTGCCGGCCAGATCCCCGGCGGCCTGGATCGCGGCGGCGACCTGCTCGGCCTCCTCGGCCGGGCAGTGCACGATCACCTCGTCGTGCTGGAAGAAGACCAGCTCGGCCTTGAGCGAGGCGATCGACTGGCGCAGCGCGGCCATCATCAGCACCGCCCAGTCGGCGGCGCTGCCCTGGACGACGAAGTTGCGGGTGAAGCGGCCCCGGGCGCGGGCCCGGCGTCCGTCCACCTGCGGCTCGTCGGCCGGCGGACCCTCCAACTGGGCGGCGTCGAGTTGGGAGCCCGACGGCGGACAGGTGCGGCCGAGCCACGTGCGGACCAGGCGGCCCTCCTCGCCCGCGCGGGCCGCGTCGTCGACGTACTGGACGGCCTTGGGGAACCGCTTGCGCAGATCGGCGAGGTTCTTCAGGCCGTCGCCGGAGGTCTGGCCGTAGATCGCGCCGAGCACGGCCAGCTTGGCCTTGGCCCGGTCACCGGAGAACGCGGTGTCCGACACGGCCTTGTAGAGATCGGCGGCGTCACCGGCCACCTTCATCAGGCCCTCGTCACGCGAGATCGCTGCCAGCACCCGCGGCTCCAACTGGGACGCGTCGGCCACGACCAGCCGCCAGCCGGGGTCGGCCACGACCGCCCGGCGGATCACCTTCGGGATCTGCAGCCCGCCACCGCCGTTGGTCACCCAGCGGCCGGACACCGTGCCACCGGGGACGAAGCCGGGACGGAAGCGGCCGTCGTGGACCCAGTCGTGCAACCAGGACCAGCCGTTCGCCGTGTAGATGCGGTAGAGCTTCTTGTACTCGATCAGGGGCTCGACCGCCGGGTGGTTGATGGTCTGCAGCTCCCACCGCCTGGTCGAGCTGAGCTGATACCCCGCCTGCTTGAACGCCTTCAGTACGTCGGCCGGAAGGTCCGGCCGCACCCGTCGGCCGAACGCCTCCGACACCTGCTCGGCCAGCTCGGTCAGGCGCCGCGGCTCGCCGCCACCCGCGTAGCGCTCACCGAGCAGCTCGGTCAGCAGGGCCCGGTGGTCCTCCGCGCTCCAGGGCAGACCGGCGCGATCCATCTCGGTGGCGATCAGCCAGCCCGACGACTCGGACGCCGTCAGCAAGCGCATCCGCTCGGGGTGCTCGGTGTCGTGGTGCCGACGCAGCTGGTCGGCGTACACCCGCAGCAGCGCTTCGAACGGCAGCGGCTCGGTCTCGATGTCGAACAGCGACGACTGCTCACCACCCGGCTCGGTGGCACGCATCGGCGGATCGGGCGGCACCGGCTGGTCGGTCAGCCGTGCCCACGCAGCCGCCGCCGACCGCGGCTCGCCGAGCCGTCCCGCATGGCCGAGCAGCAGCCCTTCGGCGGTCTCGATGTCGTAGCACCGCTCCACCCGTACGCCGGCCGCCAGCAGCCGCGGGTAGATCTCGGCCGTCGACCGCCAGACCCAGCGGGTCACCTGAGGCCGCGACGCGACCGCCGCGGCCAGATCCGGCTCGTGAACGATCTCCCCGGCAGGCTGCCCGTCCGGGTGCAGGGCGACGAGCAGCGCCCCACCACCCTCCGCCGGCGCGATCGCCCACCGCTCGTCCACGCGATGATCCTCGCACCCGCCACCGACAGACTCCGCGGGCACCGGCGTCGATGAGAAACGGCTCATCTCGGTGAGAGTCTCCTCATGAACCCTGCGCGCAGGGTTAGGCACTCCTAGGATCCCGAGCGTCGGGTTCAACCGGTGGGGGCTGGTTCCGGCGTGCGAAGGGGGGTGGGGAACCCCCCTGCCAGGAGGGGGATACAGCCATGTCCAGTTCTCTGCGTACTCGTCGGAGCGTGGCCGCGGTCGCCGCCGCTCTCGCGCTCGTCGTCGGATTGGTCGCGGTTCCCGCGACGCCGGCGGTCGCCAGCTCCGTCTACACCGTCACCACGACCGCCGACCAGGTCGACTCCGACATCGGCAACGGGCTGTGCGCCACCGCGGCCGGCGCCTGCAGCCTGCGCGCGGCGATCCAGGAGTCGAACGCCACCACGGTCGCCGACACCGTGCACGTCCCGGCGGGCACCTACCCGCTGACGCTCGCGGGTCAGGGCGACAACGGCGCGAACAACGGTGACCTCGACCTGTCCCGGCCGATCACGATCCTGGCCACGGGTACGGCGGTCGTCGACGCGAACGGGATCGACCGCGTGCTGGAGATCCACCCCGACGCGGGTGCGGTCACCGTGTCGGGACTGACCCTGCGCGAAGGCAGTCACGGTGAATTGGGCGGCGGTCTGCTCAACGCCTCCACCGGCACGGTCCGGCTGCAGAACGTCGCCGTCCTGGACAGCTCCGCGACCACCACGGGCGGCGGCATCGCGAACGAGGGCACCGGCCGGCTCGAGCTGACCGGTGTCACCGTCGAAGGAAACCGGACCGACGGCGAGGGCGGTGGCATCGCCACCTCCCTCGGCGCCCTCACCGTCACCGGTACGTCGGCAGCGCCCAGCCGCATCGCCGGCAACGAGGCCCGCACCGGCGCCGGACTGTTCAACAGCGGGGAGCCCGGCCCCGACGGCCTGCCCAGCATCGCCACCATCAGCCACGCCACCTTCCAGGGCAACGAAGCCTCCGGCGCGGGCGGCGGGATCTTCGTCGGCCACGAGGGCGAACTGGTCGTTGCCGACAGCACCTTCACCGCGAACACGGCGGCCGAGTACGGCGGCGCGGTGGCCGCGGTCGCGAAGACCACCGTCAGCCTCGCCCGCGGCACGCTGCAGCAGAACGTCGCGGGCGGCTCCGGTGGCGGTCTGTCCTCCGACACCGAAGGTCCGGTGTCGATCACCGGCGTGACGGTGACCGGCAACCAGGCGGGAGATCCGGTGTCGGGCGACGGCGGTGGCGGTGGCATCGACGCCGGTGGCTCCGGCGCGGTCACCATCGCGGACTCGACGTTCAGCGGCAACCGCGCGACCGGGCCCGGTGGCGGGGTGTCGCTGGGCAGCAACGGGTCGGTGACGGTCCGGGACAGCCGGATCACCGGCAACACGACAGCCGGCGACGGCGGCGGCCTGGCGAACGGCGGCCAGCGCGTCGGCCTGGAACGCCTGGTGATCCAGAACAACCGCGCGACCGGCAACGGCGGCGGCGTCGCCAGCGACGGCAGCGGCGACTTCACGCTGCTCGAGAGCACGCTCAGCGCGAACACCGCGGCCAGTGGCGGCGGGCTGGCCAACGAGGCCGACGGCGCCCTGCGGGTGGTCCGCTCGACGATCTGGAACAACAGCGCGCGGTCCAGCGCCGAGGAGGACAGCGGTCTCGGCGGCGGCGTGTACGGCCTGGGCGACGCCGAGGCGACGTACGAGAACACCACGATCAGCGGCAACTACGCGCAGGTGCGGGGCGGCGGGCTCTACGTCGACTCCGACTCGTCGGTGCGAGTGGTCAGCTCGACCATCGCGCACAACAGCGCGCCGGTGGCCAGCGGGGTCGGGGGTGAGGTGACTTCGCCGAACTTCCCGGTGCTGCCCAGTCCGTCGGTGCTGTTCCGCAACACCGTTGTCGGCGGCAACCAGCTGGGGGCCGGGTGCAACTTCGCGATCGGGTCCGAGGGCGGCAACCTCGACTCGGCCGACAGCTGCGGGTTCCGCGGCCCACGGGACCGGACGAACGCCGGCGACCCGCGGCTGGACGCGGTCGCGGACAACGGCGGCCGGACCATGACGCAGGCGCTGCGGGCCGACAGCTTCGCGGTCGACGGTGGCGTCTCACCGTGCCCGCCGACCGACCAGCGCGGGGTCACCCGGCCGAAGAGCACCACCTGCGACATCGGAGCCTACGAGCACGAGGGCCCGTTCGGCCCGCCGGACGTGACGCCGCCCAACACCAGTCTGATCAATCCGCCGGCCGCGGTGGGGGAGTCGGCGACGTTCCGCTTCGCCGGCACCGACCAGGTGACGCCCGCGGGCGAACTGCTGTACGAGTGCCGGATCCTGCACCACGACCCGACCGAGCCGCCGCCGGACCCGACCGAGCCGCCCGACCCCGAGTTCGCCTTCGCCGGCTGCCCGAACCCGTACGAGGTGCACGGCGTCGAGGAGGGCGACAACCGGATCGAGGTCCGGGCGGTGGACCGGGCCGGCAACGTCGACCCGACGCCGGCCGTGCACGAGTTCGTCGCCGGCCAGGACGTCACGGCGCCGCAGACCAGTTTCACGCTGACCCCGCCGAACCCGAGCAGCGGCCGGACCGCGACGTTCGGCTTCACCGCGACCGACGACCTGACCCCTCCGGCGCTGATCGAGTTCGAGTGCCGGCTGGACAGCACGGACGAGGAGGCGTGGCTGGAGTGTTTCCATCCGGCCACGTTCTCCAACCTCACACCTGGCCAGCACACGGTTCAGGTCCGGGCGACGGACCAGATGGACAACGTCGATCCGACACCCGCGTCGTACACGTGGACGGTCGCGTCGCCGGCCGACTGCGACGAGGCCAACGTGACCCTGACCGCCGTCGCCGACAGTTGGGTCGACGAGCGCAGTCCGGTGGAGAACTTCGGAGCGCTGCCGGATCTCACCGTGCGCTCCGCCAGTCCGGGCGCCGACGCCCGCACGTTGGTCCGGTTCGGTCAGCCCGGTGCGTTGCCGGACGGCTGCGAGCTCACCTCGGCAACGCTGCGGCTCAACTCCGAGAGCGCTGACGCGGGCCGCACGCTGGCCGCCGTACCGGTCGACTCGGCGTGGAACGAGACCGCGGTGACCTGGAACAATCAGCCGGCCGCCACCGGCCCGGCGGTCGACGCGACCTCCGGTTCCGGCTTCCGGGAGTGGAACCTGACCAGCCAGGTCGCGGCCGTCCTCGCCGGCGGACCGAACCACGGCTTCCTGATCCGCGACACCGCGGAAGAGGCCGATCCGGGCGCCGAGCAGAACTTCACCAGCCGGCAGGCCGACCAGGACCCGGCGGCACCGCCGACCCGGCCCCAGCTCGTCCTGCGCTTCGGCGGACCCGGTACGCCGCCTCCGCCACCACCGGCCGATGCCGAGCCGGAGACGGTGAGCTGCGGACAGGTCCTGACCAAGAGCACGAAGCTGCTCAACGACCTGACCGACTGCCCGCTGGACGGCCTGGTGATCGGCGCGCCGAACATCCTGGTCGACCTGAACGGCCACACCGTCGACGGCCCGGGCTACTTCCCCGATCAGCCCGGTTCACCGGTCGAGCTGCCCGAGGGCGGTCTGCCGGCCGGCGTCCGCAACGTCGGGTACGCCGGGGTGGTCGTCCGCAACGGCACGATCAGCGAGTTCGGGTCGGGCGTGCAGCTGATGGCCGGCTCCCGGTTCGGCACCGTTCAGGGGCTGACCCTGCGCGGCAACGCCGTCGCCGGGATCGAGCTGTCCGACGCCGACGACGGCCGCAACGGCAACAAGGTGCTCGGCAACACGCTGACCGGCAACGAGACCGGCGTCGCGCTGGTCAACGGCAGCGAGCACAGTGTCGTCGAGAACAACGTGCTGACCGGGAACCGGGCCACCGCGATCCACGCGTGGTCCGGCGGCGGCCACCGGATCGCGGGCAACCGGATCAGCGGCGTCACCGGCGATCCGTTGCTGAGCAGTGACGGCGGCATCCTGGTGCAAGGCTCGACCGGCAACGTGCTGGTGGCGAACACGCTCAGCGACACCGGTGACGCCGGCGTACTGATCACCGACGGCGCGCACCGCAACCGGGTCGAGAACAGCACGTTCAGCCGGACCGGGGACGCCGCCGTCGCGATCGACGAGTCCGACGGCAACCAGGTGCTCGGCAACGCGGCCTATCTGGCCTCGGACAGCGGGATCAGTCTGTCCGGCGCGAGCGCTTCGGTGGTCCGGGGCAACGACGTCCGGTTCAACCCGGGCGGCGTCGAGCTCGACGCCTCGTCCGACAACCTGGTCGAGGACAACGACGCGAGCCGTACCTCGGGCACCGGCGTCACCGTCGGCCACGACTCGTTCCGCAACCGGATCCTCGACAACCTCGCCACCGCGACCAGTGCCGACGGCATCGCGCTGCTCGGCGAGGCGCTGGACGCCAACGGCGACCCCGCCGCGGGCAACCTGGTCCGCGGTAACACCGCGCACAGCAACCTCGGCGACGGGATCAGCACGGCGGCCGGGCACACGCTGACCGGCAACCGGGCGCACAACAACGCCGCCTGGGGCATCCAGGCGGCCGAGCCGGTGGTGGACGGTGGCGGAAACCTTGCCAACGGCAATGGTCAGGAGGATCAGTGTGAGGGCGTCTCCTGTGGGCCCGGTACGCCGGTGCCGCCGGAGCTGCCCGACACGACCGCCCCGGACACCGCCATCAGTACCCGTCCCACCGACCCGAGCAGCAGCTCCGCGACCGCGACGTTCACCTTCACCGGCACGGACAACCTCGCCCCTTCCGGTGCGTTGCGGTTCGAGTGCCGGCTGGACGCTCCGGCCGGAAGCGACTCCTGGACGGACTGCCCGACCCCGGTCGGCTTCGGTTTCCTGCCCGCGGGTGAACACACCTTCGAGGTCCGCGCGGTCGACCCGGCGGACAACGTCGACGCCACGCCGGCCGCCTACACGTGGACCGTCGTACCGGCTCCGCCGGGGACCGACAGTCTGCCGCCCGGTACGACGATCCACACCGGGCCGGAGCTGGTCGGCACGAGCACGACGGCGACCTTCGGCTTCCGGGGCAGCGACAACCTGACGCCCGGCCCGAACCTGCGCTACGAGTGCAAGCTCGACGCCGGCGCGTACGAGTCGTGCGTGACGCCGAAGACGTACACCGGTCTCGCGCTCGGCCAGCACACCCTCCAGGTCCGCGCGATCGACCTGGCCGGCAACGTCGACCCGACCCCGGCGACCCGGATCTGGACGATCGGGCAGCCGGCGGCCGACACGACCGCGCCGGACACGCTGATCGGCTCCGGACCCGACGCGACCACCGTGGCGACCGCCGCGACGTTCGTGTTCACCTCGTCCGAGGCCGGATCGACGTTCACCTGCGCGCTGGACGGCGCGGCGTACACGGCCTGCACCTCGCCGCACCAGCTCACCGGCCTGCCCGTGGGTGACCACACCTTCCGGGTCCGGGCCACCGACGCGGCGGGCAACACCGACGCGACGCCGGCGGCGTACGGATGGACCGTGAGTGCGGCGCCGGTTCCGGTCGCGGCGACCTGCGGTCAGGTCCTCACCCGCAGCAGCCTGATCACCAACGACCTGACCAATTGCCCGAACGACGGGCTGGTGATCGGCGCCAACGGCATCACCGTCGATCTGGACGGTTCGGTCGTCGACGGCACCGGTCAGGGCGCGGGCATCCGCAATCCCGGCTTCGACGCGGTCACCGTCACCGGCGGGACCGTGCAGGAGTTCGACCACGGCGTCCAGCTGACCGCGGGGACGGCGCTCGGCATCGTCCGGGGGCTGACCGTGCGGCTCAACCAGGAGACCGGGATCCAGCTGACCGACGCCGATGGCGGGGGCAACGGCAACATCGTCCGCGAGAACACGCTGGCCGGCAACGGCTCCGGCATCAGCCTCGAGGGCGGCACCCAGGGGGCGGCCGTGCTGCGCAACACGATCGGCGGCAGCACCCGCCAGGGCCTGCAGGTGCTCGCCTCCAGTGGCAACACGCTGGAGGGCAACACGGTCACCGGGTCGGGCGAGACCGGCCTGCTGCTCGATGCGTCCGGCAACAACACGGTGGTGAGCAACTCGGTCACCGCCGGCGCGAAGACCGCGATCCTGGTCCAGGCCGGGTCGCACGCCAACCGGCTGGAGGGCAACACGGTGCGCGACGGTGAGTCGGGCATCCAGCTGGTCGACTCCGACGACACCCAGGTGGTGGCGAACATCGCCCACCAGCTGGACAAGTCCGCGGTGGTGCTGGAACGTGCCGACGACACAGTGGTCCGGGGCAACGACCTGCGCTTCAACGGCGGCGGCGTGGACCTGCACGAGTCCGGCAACAACCGGGTGGAGTCGAACACCGCGAGCGAGAACTCCGACACCGGCATCTCGGTCGGCGCGCTGTCACTGGGCAACGTCGTCGTGGGCAACGAGGCGTCGGCCAACGCGTCCGAGGGCATCGCGGTCGAGGCCGAGGTGACGGCCGGGTCCGCGCTGCCCGGCAACCTGCTCGAACGCAACACCGCGGACGACAACGCCGGCGACGGCATCGCGGTGAACAAGGCGGGTCACACGGTCACCGCGAACAGTGCCAACGGCAACGACGGCTGGGGGATCCACGCCGAGACCGGCACCGTCGACGGCGGCAGCAACCGCGCCGTCGGCAACAGCGAACCGACCCAGTGCCACAACGTCGACTGCAGCGGCGGCACTCCCGTCCCGCCGGAGGTCGCGCCGCCGAACACCGAACTGCTGGACTTCCCGGCGAACCCCAGCGGCAGCCGCTCGGCCGCCTTCCTGTTCACCGGCATCGACGACAACACTCCGCTGACCGAGCTGTCCTTCGAGTGCCGGATCGACACCGGTGCGTTCACCGACTGCGAGAACCCGCGGCTGTACTCCGGCCTGGCGCCGGGCACGCACACCTTCCAGGTGCGGGCCGTCGACCTCGCCGGCAAGGTGGATCCGACCCCGGCGAGCTACGTCTGGGTGATCGAGCTGCCGCCGCCCGGCGTACCGCCGGACACGAAGGTGCTGACCGGACCGGCGCCGCAGACGCCGCTGGAGGACGCGGTGTTCACCTTCAGCAGCACCGAGCCGGACACCACCTTCCAGTGCTCGCTGGACGGTGCCGCCTTCACCGCCTGCACCTCGCCGCAGGAGTACGCCGAGATCTCGTACGGCGCGCACGAGTTCCAGGTCCGGGCGATCGACCCGGAGGGCAACGCCGACGCCAGTCCGGCCGTCCACAGCTGGACCAGGACCGGACCGCCGGTGGTCACCATCCAGTCCGGTCCGGCCGATCCGACCACCAGCAACGACGCGACGGTGACGTTCATCGCCAACGAGGCGGTGGCCAAGTACGAGTGCTCGCTCGACCTGGCGACGTTCACCGAGTGCACCTCGCCGGTGACCTACGAGGGGCTGGCGGTCGGCGACCACTCGTTGCGGATCCAGGCGACCGACCTCGACGGGGTGGTGTCGGGTCCGGACGAGATGGGGGTGCACGAGTGGCAGATCGACCCGCCGCTCGACACCGTGCCGCCGCAGACCGTGCTGACCACCGGTCCGGCCAGCCCGAGTGGCACGGCGTCGTTCGTCTTCACCGGCACCGACAACGTGACGTCCCCGCAGGGGCTGACCTTCGAGTGCCGGCTGGACAGTGACAACGAGGCGGACTTCGCCGAGTGCACCAGCCCGCACAGCTATCCCAACCCGGACTTGCCCGAGCCGCTGACGCCCGGGCAGCACACGGTCGACATCCGGGCCGTGGACGTCGAGGACAACGTCGACCCGACCCCGGTCCGGCACACCTGGACCTTCACCGGGGACACGGTGGCGCCGCTGACGGCGTTCGCGTCCGGACCGCCGGCCACCACCGCGGCGACCGAGGTGACGGTCACCTTCGCCGCGAACGATCCGTACGCGACGTTCGAGTGCTCGCTGGACAACGCGGCCTTCACGCCCTGCGAGTCGCCGCACCAGGTGCAGGGTCTCGCGCCGGGAGCGCACCAGCTGCGAGTCCGCTCGACCGACTTGTCCGGCAACACCGAGGCCGTGCCCGTCGTCCGCAGCTGGACGGTGGTCACCGCGCCCGACACCACCATCACGTCCGGACCGGCCGCCACAACGGCCAGTACGACGGCGACGCTGGCGTTCGGCGCCGACCAGGCCGGCTCCACCTTCAGGTGCTCCCTGAACGGCGTCCCCTACGCGGCCTGTACCTCACCGGTCACCGTGACCGGGCTGGCGATCGGTAGCCACAACTTCCGGGTGTACGCCGTCGAGCCGAGCGGGCTGGTCGACGCGACGCCGGCGGTGCACACCTGGACGGTCGCGACCCCGGCACCGGTCTGTACGCCGGGCACGGTGACCGTCGGCGCGGCGGCGGACAGCTGGTTGCTGCAGAGCTCCGGAGGCCAGAACTACGGCACCGACTCGGTGCTGAAGGTCGACACCAAGTCCGGGGCGAACGCCCGGGCGATGGTCCGGTTCAACCTGCCGGCCGTGCCGCCCGGGTGCTCGATCACCGACGCGAAGCTGCGGCTGTACGCCACGTCGTACAAGGCGGGACGCACACTGCAGGCGCTGCGCACGAACGGGCCCTGGACCGAGTCCACCGTGACCTGGAACAACCAGCCGGCCACCACCGGGACAGCGGTGACGGCAGCCTCGCCGACCAGCAACCGCTACGTCGAGTGGGGAGTCGTGTCGCAGCTGCAGAGCATGTACGCCGGGGCCAACCACGGCTTCCTGATCCGCGACAGCGCGGAGAACGGCGGCGGGCTGGACCAGGCGTTCCACAGCCGGGAGAAGGGCACGGACAACCCACCGCGCCTGGTGATCACCTTCGGCTGACCCTGGTCACCGGCCGGCGCCGTTCACGGACTGTTCGCCGGCCGGTGACCGCTCCGACATGGACTACGCACAGTGAGCAGGCGACGGTGAGTGCAATGACGGGGATCACGCTCTCGGCCGGGGGGAGGCTCTCGGACCTCACCCGGTCGGTCCGCGCCCGGATCCTGGCCTGGGTGCTGCTGCTGACGGCGGTCGGGATGGCGGGGGCCGCCGGGACGGCGTACGGGCTGGAGCGGCAGCGGATCGACGTACGGATCGAGCAGGCGCTGGCGCAGGAGGTGTCGGAGTTCGCGGAGTTCCGGCGGTCGGCGGTGGATCCGCGCGACGGCGGGCAGTTCACCACGCTGGAGCGGTTGTTCGAGGTGGCGCTGCGGCGCAACGTGGCCGACCACCACCAGACGCTGGCGGCGTACCTGCCGGGCCGGACGCTCTCGCCGGCCGGTGGGGCGGTCGCGCTGCACAGCGATCCGGTCTTCCGGGCGCTGGTCACCGGGTCGCCGGGACCGTCGTCGGGCGCCTACACGTCGCCCGACGGACCGGTCCGGTACTCGACCGTGCCGATGACGCTCGGCCCGGAGCGGGGGACGTTCGTGGTGGTCTACTTCACCGGTCCCGAGCGCGCCGAACTGACCGAGGTGTTCCAGATCTACTCGGCCGTGGCGGTGGCCGCGCTGGCGGTGATCGCGGTGGTCGGCTGGCTCGCGGCCGGCCGGTTGCTGCGGCCGATCCGGGACGTCCGGCAGACCGCGCAGCAGATCAGCGAGTCCGACCTGACCCGGCGAATAGTTGCTCCTGGCAATGATGATGTGTCGTCGCTGGCCCGGACGTTCAACGCGATGCTGGACCGGCTGGAGGAGGCGTTCGCCACTCAGCGCCGGTTCCTCGACGAGGCCGGTCACGAGCTGCGCACGCCGATCACGATCGTGCGCGGGCATCTGGAGCTGCTGAACCCGGCCGACGCCGAGGAGACCGCCGAGGTGCGTGACCTGCTGCTGGACGAGCTCGATCGGATGAGCCGCTCGGTGGAGGACCTGATCGTGCTGGCCAAGGCCGAACGCCCGGACTTCCTGCGCCCCGACCTGGTGGACATCGGGCGGCTGACCGACCACGTGCTGGACAAGGCCCGGGCGCTGGGGGAGCGGGGGTGGCGGATCGACCGGCGTACGGAGGCGTGGGCGGTCGCCGATGCCCAGCGGCTGACCCAGGCTCTGGTTCAGCTCGCGGAGAACGCCGTGAAGTTCACCCGGCCGCAGGACCGCGTGGTGATCGGCTCGTCCTCCGACGGCGAGGTGGTGCGGCTCTGGGTGAGCGACACCGGGCCGGGCATCGCCGCGGCCGACGCCGACCGGATCTTCGAACGCTTTGAGCGCGGTCGGGGCGCCGGCCGTGCGGACGGCTCCGGACTGGGGCTGGCCATCGTGCGGGCGATCGCGGAGGCGCACGGCGGATCGGTGCGGTGCCACGCGACGCCGGGTGGCGGCGCGACGTTCGAGCTGACGATCCCCCAGGCGGCCGCGCCGGTGCCGGCGGTGGCGCCGCAGCGGGAGGAGGTGGTGTTGTGAACCGCGTGCTGATCGCCGAGGACGAGGAGCGGATCGCGTCGTTCGTGGCGAAGGGACTGCGAGCCCATGGATTCACGCCGACTGTCGTCGGTGACGGGCAGACCGCGCTGGACCACGGTTTGACCGGCGAGTTCGACCTGCTGGTGCTCGATCTCGGGCTGCCTGAGCTGGACGGGTTCACCGTGCTCGGCCGGCTTCGTACGGCGGGCAGTGCGATGCCGGTGGTGATCCTGACCGCGCGAAGCTCGGTGCAGGACACCGTGGCCGGACTGGAAGGTGGGGCGGACGACTACCTGTCCAAGCCGTTCCGGTTCGAGGAGTTGCTGGCGCGGATCCGGCTGCGGCTGCGTGACGACCGGGGCAGCGAGCCGGCGATCCTGCGCCGCGGGTCGCTGGCGCTGGACCTGCGGTCGCGGTCGGCCGTGGTCGACGGGCGAATGGTGCCGTTGACCGCGCGGGAGTTCGTCCTGGTCGAGGTGTTCCTGCGCAACGCGGGGCAGGTGCTGTCCCGGGAGACGCTGCTCAGCCGGGTCTGGGGGTTCGAGTTCGACCCGACGTCGAACGTCGTCGACGTCTACGTGCGCTACCTGCGGCGCAAGCTCGGCGCCGATCGTTTCGAGACGGTGCGCGGCGCCGGATACCGGCTGGTCTAGGGCGTTCGCCCCGTTCCGTGCCGGTGGCGCCGCGCACCGTTCCTCCGGGGGTGGGAGGTTCAGGTGCTCAGCGGGTCAGAGGCGGCTGCACTGGTCCTGCTTGTTGCCGCCGACGACGTTGCCGGAGCCGGTCGGGGCGGGCACGTTCGACTTGCACTGCAGGTTGCCGTCGATCCGGTTCGCGGTGAAGTTCTGCGCGCCGGAGTTGGTGAACGACTGCACGTCGCCCTTGACCTGGTTGGAGCGCAGCGACGCGGTCCGGCCCTGCTTGAGCTGGACGCTGCCGCCGACGGTGGAGGCGTACAGGTACACGTGCTGGTGGCCCTCGGTCTGGACGTTGCCGTTGATCCGGGCCGCCGACGTGCTCAGCCGGGCGTTCCGCTCGACCTTGACGGTGCCCTTGACCGTGGTGCGGCTCAGCGTGCAGGTGGCGCCGGCCGGCACCCGGACATTGTCGACGGTGACCGCGCCGAGCGTGCCGCGGCAGACTCGTTCCTCGGCGTGGGCGGCGGGCGCGGTGACCACGGCGCCGGCCAGCGCCAGTACGCCGGCTCCGGCCACGATGATGGAGCGCTTCATGAGTGTCCTCCGGGGATCGGGCCGGCCCTGGCGGCCGGCACGCAACCACTGTCGGCAGCGGCGATGAGAGGGCCGTGAAGAAGTGATGAGAAACGGTTCATCGCGAACGATCAGGCCAGTGGTGGGAGACTGGACTCATGTGGCGGGGGAGTGATCTGGACCCGGCGGACGGGACCAAGACCGAGCAGGTCGAGGCCCTGGTACTGCGGTCGATCGAGCGGGGTGACCTGTCGATCGGCTCGCGGCTGCCGTCCGAGCGGGTGCTGGCGGAGCGGCTCGGGGTGAGCCGGGTGACAGTGGTCAGGGCGCTCGACCAGCTGCGGGCGGACGGCGTACTGGAGACCAGGCGGGGATCCGGCACGCATGTGCGGCCGCTGGATCGGCTGCTGGACCCGATCGCTCCGGTGTCGACGGTGACGGCCGGGGACCAACCGGTGCTGGACCTGCGGTTCGCCACCACCGCGGCGCCACACGACGTGGCCGAGGTGGCGGCGCAGATCGTCGCCGAAGGACTGCCGCAGGCAATGGGTGGCGACGGTCCGCCGTCCGGCGGCTCACTCGAGCTGCGTACGGCGCTCGCCGAGCGGCTGACCGCCGAGGGAGTCCCGACCGAGCCGGGCCAGCTCACGCTGACCGTCGGAGCCGCTGCGGGACTCAACGCGGCACTGGCCGGGCTGGACCTCGGACCGGGCGTCGCCATCACCGAGACGCCGACGTACCCGGCGGCGTTCGACCTGCTGCGCAACCACCGGCTGGACGTCGTCGGCTGGCCGGCGGGCGTCTGGGACACCGACCAGCTCGCCCATCTGTGCCGGCGCCACAAGCCGAAGGTCATCTACCTCCAGGCCGACAACCACAATCCGACCGGGCTCAGCCTGCCAGCGGATCGGCGTACGGCGGTGGTGGAGATCGCGCGGCGCTACGGAGCCGCGCTGATCAGCGACGAGACCATGCGGCCGCTCTGGCTTGCCGGGGGCAAGCAGGCCGATCCTCTGAGCCGGTACCCGCGCACAGTCAGCGTCGGGTCGCTCAGCAAGACAGTGTGGGGCGGTCTGCGCGTCGGCTGGGTCCGGACGGGCCGACAGCTCCGCCGGAGGATCAACACGGCTGCTCACCTCAGTGTTACCTCACCCAGTGCGCTGGACGACCTGCTGGCGTTGGCGATCCTGGACCGGCTCGACCGGGTCATCTCGCGGCGCAAGACCCGGCTCAGGGCGAACCTGGCCGCGCTGGAGACCGGACTGAAGACCGTGCCGGGTGTGGCGTGGTCGACGCCGACCGGTGGCATGACGCTGTGGCTGGAGGTCACGGAGGTGCGGGCGCGCAAGGTGCTGGAGGCGGCCCGCGAGCAAGGGCTGCTGCTGGGAGCAGGTGACCTGTTCACTCCCGACGGCACCGATCGGCGGCACCTGCGGATCCCGTTCACGGCGCCACCGGCGACGCTGCGCCTGGTCGTGGCCCGGCTGACCGCCGCGATCGATCGGTCCAGTTGATTCGAGGTGGACTGATCTTCGCGCTGGTCCGGGTCCTAGGCTGAGGGCGTACCCAGCTCTGACCAGGAGGACCCCGAAGTGACTGAGACCACCGCACCGCAGACCGGGCCGGAAACCGGTACCGCCAAGGTCAAGCGTGGCATGGCGGAGATGCTCAAGGGTGGCGTGATCATGGACGTCGTCACCGCCGAGCAGGCCAAGATCGCCGAGGACGCCGGCGCTGTCGCGGTGATGGCGCTCGAGCGGGTCCCGGCCGACATCCGCGCCCAGGGCGGCGTGTCCCGGATGAGCGACCCGGACATGATCGACTCGATCATCAACGCGGTCTCGATCCCGGTGATGGCCAAGGCCCGGATCGGTCACTTCGTCGAGGCCCAGGTGCTGCAGAGCCTCGGGGTCGACTACATCGACGAGTCCGAGGTGCTCACCCCGGCCGACTACGCCAACCACATCGACAAGTGGCAGTTCACCGTGCCGTTCGTCTGCGGCGCGACCAACCTGGGCGAGGCGCTGCGCCGGATCACCGAGGGCGCGGCGATGATCCGCTCCAAGGGCGAGGCCGGCACCGGCGACGTCTCGAACGCCACCACCCACATGCGCCAGATCCGCCAGGAGCTGCGCCGGCTGCAGAACCTGCCCGAGGACGAGCTGTACGTCGCGGCCAAGGAGCTGCAGGCGCCGTACGAGCTGGTGAAGGAGGTCGCGGCCGCGGGCAAGCTCCCGGTCGTGCTGTTCACCGCCGGCGGCATCGCCACCCCGGCCGACGCCGCGATGATGATGCAGCTCGGCGCCGAGGGCGTGTTCGTCGGCTCCGGCATCTTCAAGTCCGGCAACCCGGCCCAGCGCGCCGAGGCGATCGTCAAGGCCACCACCTTCTACGACGACCCCGACGTGATCGCCAAGGTCTCCCGCGGGCTGGGCGAAGCGATGGTCGGCATCAACGTCGACGAGATCCCCCAGCCGCACCGGCTCGCCGAGCGCGGCTGGTAACACCGGCGGTGGTGGTCGGTCAGCGTCGGGAGCTGTTACTGCCTGAATCGTCGGTGCCGGGAGCGGATCTGCCCGTCAGGGCGGTTCTTCCCGGCACCGTCGATGCGGTGCGTACGCGCGGTACTGCCGTGCTGGTCGCGCTGCCTGGGTCGGGCAAGACCTCGCTGTTGCCGCTGGCCCTGGGCGACGCGCTCAACGGCAAGATCATCGTTGCCGAGCCGCGAAGGATGGCGACCCGCGCGGCGGCGACCCGGCTGGCGCAGTTGGTCGGTGAACCGCTCGGGCAGCGGATCGGGTACGCGATGCGCGGTGAACGCAGTGGCGGGCAAGGACTCCGGGTCGAGGTGGTGACAACGGGTCTGCTGGTACGGCGGCTGCAGCAGAACCCGGAGTTGCCGGGGGTGGCCGCGATCGTGATCGACGAGTGTCACGAGCGCCACCTCGATGCCGATCTGCTGCTGGCGTTCTGTCTCGATGTCCGGGCGAACCTTCGGGACGACCTGGCGATCGTTGCGACCTCGGCCACACCGGACACGGTCAGACTGAGTCGAGCGCTGGGCAGCGCGCCGGTGATCACCGCGACCGCAGCGTTGTACGACGTGGCGGTCGAGTGGGTCCCGCCGCCGGTCCCCGTGCCGCTGCTTCCCGGTGGGCGGGTCGACCCGCGCCTGCTGGATCACGTCGCGGCCGTCGTGCAGCGTGCACTGGCCGAGAACGACGGCGACATCCTCGTGTTCGTGCCGGGGGAGGCTGAGATCAACGGTGTCACGCGCCGACTGGCCGGTCAGAACGTCCTGCCGTTGTTCGGTCGCCAGTCCAGGGCCGAGCAGGACCGCGCGTTGGCTCCCGCCCCAACCCGCCGGATCGTGGTCACGACGTCGGTCGCGGAGAGTTCGCTGACCGTGCCCGGCGTCAGGGTCGTGGTGGACTCGGGGCTCGCCCGGGAGCCGCGGACCGATCAGTCCCGTGGCCTCGGTGCGTTGGTCACCTGCCGGGTCTCGAAATCGTCGGCCGACCAGCGCGCGGGTCGCGCCGGGCGGGAGGCGCCGGGCCGGGTCTATCGCTGCTGGTCCGCGACCGAGCACGCGCATCTCGACGATCATCCGGCGCCGGAGATCGCGATCGCCGATCTGGCGGCCTTCGCCCTCGACCTCGCGGCGTGGGGTGCGCCTGCCGGTGACGGTCTGACCTTGCTCGAGGCACCGCCGGCGGCGGCGATGACCGCGGCCACCGACCTGCTGCGCCGCCTCGACGCCCTCGACGACCGCGGCCGGATCACCGAGCGGGGACGGCGGATGGCGGCGATCGGGGCGCATCCGCGGTTGGCCCGTGCGTTGCTGGACGGTACGCCGCGGGTCGGCGCCGACCGGGCCCGCGAGATCGTCGCGATGCTCTCGGACGACTCCGGCCGGGACTTCGGCGACGACCTGCCGGCTCGCTGGCGAGCGCTGCGTCGCGGGGAGGACCGCGGCGCTACGGCGCGCTGGCGGGAAGAGACGAAGCGCCTCGGCCGAGGCGCGACGAACGGCGACCCGCAGACTCGCGGCGTACCGGACGATCTTGCGGCGGGCATCGTGGTGGGACTGGCCTACCCGGATCGCATCGCGCGGATCAGAGCGGCCGACTCCGCGACGTACCAGATGTCCGGCGGTACGGGCGCCGCGCTGGATCCGCAGTCGCCGTTGCGGACCACGACCTGGCTGGCGATCGCGGTGGCCGACCGGGCGCCCGGTCGCGCCGACGCCAGGATTCGTTCCGCGGCGCCGATCGACGAGCAGACCGCGCGAGACGTCGCGGGCGACCTCGTTTCGACCACCGACCAGATCCGCTGGCACGACGGCCGGATCGTGACGCGGCGCGTCGAGGCACTCGGCGCGATCGTGCTCAACGACGTGCCGCTGGCCAAGCCCGACCGGCTGCTCGTCCAAGCGGCCGTCCGCGACGGTATCCGCCGCAGCGGTCTGTCCGTACTGCGCTGGTCGGAGGCCGCACTCGCCTTGCGGGAGCGGCTCGCGTTCTGCCATGCCCACCTCGGAGATCCGTGGCCCGCGGTCGACGACGCGGCGCTGCTGGCCGATCTCGACAACTGGCTGGGAACCGAGCTCGCCTCGGTGCGAAGCTCGCGCGATCTCGCCCACATCGACGTGGCTTCGGCGCTCCGGCGACTACTGCCGTGGCCCGCCGCGACCCGGTTCGGCGAACTCGCACCGGAACGGCTGCAGGTCCCGTCGGGCTCCCAGGTGCGACTCGCGTACGACGGTGTCGAGCCGCCGGTCCTCGCAGTGAAGCTGCAGGAGGTCTTCGGCTGGACGGCCACTCCAACCGTCGCGGACGGTCGTGTCCCTGTCGTTCTGCACCTGCTCTCACCCGCACGGCGCCCGGTCGCGATCACGAGCGACCTCGCGTCGTTCTGGAAGCAGGGCTATCCGCAGGTCCGGGCCGACCTGCGAGCCCGCTATCCGCGCCATCCGTGGCCGGAGGATCCCCTCACCGCCGCCCCGACCAAGCGCGTGAAACCGCGCCAATGAACGGAGATACGCTGATCACCATGGATGTACTGTCTGCGGCCGGCGAGCGAACTGCTCGCGAGTTGCGCGGGCTCGCGCGAGTGCTGGTCCGGTCCGGTTACGCGGACCGCGCCGCGCTGACGTCTGCGCTGACCGAGGCCGTTCAGGAGGACGCGCCCGCGGCGGACGCGGCGGTCGTCGTACCGGAGCTGATCGCCGAGGCCGAGGCCGAGTTGCGGGCCGATGCGGAGGGCTGGCCGACCGAGACCGGGCCGGACCGGCTGGAGGCCGTACTGGCCGAGCTGGAGTCGCTGGGCATCGTCGTGGTCCGCTACTGCTCCGACCACCACGACGCCCGCAAGGCGCTCGAAGCGGCGACGGATCCGAAGGGTCTTGTCTTCTTCACCGACACCGATGTCTGGCACGCGGTCGACTTCGGGATGCTGGAGCTGAAGGTCTGGCACGCGGACACCGCGAACGTCGCCCCCGGAGAGCCGTTGCTGGACGACGTACTGGCGCTGCTGCACGAGCGGGACCTGCCGGCGGTCTTCGACGAAGGCCGCATCGAGGTCACCGTGGACTGGCAGAAGCGGGTCAAACTGTGACTGTGATCGGCGTCTTTGCCCTGCAGGGCAACGTGCGCGAGCACCTGGCCATGCTGGAGCAGGTCGGCGTCGAGGCTCGGTCGGTACGCCGTCCGGCCGAGCTGGAAGCGGTCGACGCGCTCGTGCTGCCGGGCGGGGAGTCCACCACGATGGACAAGCTGGCCCGGGCGTTCGAGCTGTTCGAGCCGCTGCAGAAGCGGATCGCGGACGGCATGCCGGTGTTCGGGACCTGCGCCGGGATGATCATGCTGGCCAACCAGATCACCGGCGGGATCGAGGGTCAGGAGACGCTCGGCGGGCTCGACGTGACGGTACGGCGCAACGCGTTCGGGCGGCAGGTCGACTCGTTCGAGGCCGATCTGGAGTTCAGCGCCTTCGACACGCCGTACCACGCGGTGTTCATCCGGGCACCCTGGGTGGAGCGGGTCGGGCCTGAGGTGGAGGTACTGTCGACGGTGAGGTCCGGCCCCGCCACGGGTAGGATCGTCGCGGTTCGCCACGATCGGCTGCTGGCCACGTCGTTCCATCCGGAGATGACCGGGGACGCCAGGCTGCACGGGTATTTCGCCGACCTGGTGCGCGACCTCTAAGTCAGTTCGGCGGTAGAAGGGTTGGGTTCGCGATGTCAGGCCACTCCAAATGGGCCACCACCAAGCACAAAAAAGCGGTCATCGACTCGAGGCGCGCCAAGCTCTTCGCGAAGCTGATCAAGAACATCGAGGTGGCCGCCCGGACCGGCGGCGGTGACCTGTCCGGCAACCCGACCCTGTACGACGCGGTCCAGAAGGCCAAGAAGTCCTCGGTGCCGAACGACAACATCGACCGGGCGATCAAGCGCGGGTCCGGCGCCGAGGCCGGTGGCGCGGACTGGCAGTCGATCACCTACGAGGGCTACGGCCCCAACGGTGTCGCGATGCTGATCGAGTGCCTGACCGACAACCGCAACCGCGCCGCGGCCGACGTCCGGACCGCGATGACCCGCAACGGCGGCTCGCTGGCCGACCCGAACAGCGTCGCGTACCTGTTCAACCGCAAGGGCGTCGTCGTGGTGAACAAGGAGCAGGACGGCAAGACCTACTCCGAGGACGAGGTGATGGAGGCCGTGCTGGAGGCCGGCGCCGACGAGGTGAACGACCTCGGCGAGGCCTTCGAGGTGATCAGCGAGGCGACCGACCTGGTCAAGGTCCGGACCGCGCTGCAGGACGCCGGCATCGACTACGAGTCGGCCGAAGCGTCGTTCGTGCCGTCGATGACCGTCGAGCTGGACGCCGACGGCGCGGGCAAGATCTTCCGGCTGATCGACGCGCTGGAGGACAGCGACGACGTGCAGAACGTGTACGCGAACTTCGACGTGTCCGACGACGTGATGGAGCAGGTCGGCTGACCTCTCGGGCTACTTCAACGCGGCGCTTGGGGATTCCCGGGCGCCGCGTCGTCGTTGGGCTTGCCGTCTTTGTTTACTCACGGGTAACGTCGGCGCATGGCGACTCAGGTACTGGGCATGTGGGAACGGTTCCGGACACTGCCGGGCGGCACGCGGATCTTCTCCTTCGCCTTCACCCGGCGGGCGCCGTACTTCCGCTCGATCCGGCCGCGCTTCGTCCAGATCAGCCCGAACTTCGCGTCGTTGCAGCTGCCGAAGCGGCGCGCGGTGCACAACCACATCGGCACCGTGCACGCGATCGCCGTTTGCAACGGGCTCGAGGCCGCGATGGGCGCTCTCGCCGAGGCGACCGTCCCGGCCGGCAAGCGCTGGCTGCCGAAGGGCATGGAGGTCGCCTACCTGGCCAAGTCCACCTCCGACCTGACTTGTACGGCGGAGACCGACCCGGCCGACTGGACCGCGGGCCCCGACGTACCGGTTCGCGTCCGGGCGACTCGCGCCGACGGAACGGTTGTTGTCGAGGGCACCATCAACCTGTGGGTCACCGACAAGAAGTAGCCCGCCGGGACATCACTTTCGCTCGCGGGGGAACGGCGTCGTAGGGTCGGGTCGTGACCGATGCGCTGCGACCTGTCGACATCACCGAGGACCAGCTGGACGACGTACTGCGGGTACGAGCGCGTTCGTTCGGGCCGTTGCCCGCGTCAGCGCGCGAGGAGTGGCGCAAGGACGCGGTCGAGTTCCTGGAGGACGGCCGGTACGTCGGGGTCGCGGCCGGTGACGAGGTGGTCGCCGCGGCGCGGATCTGGGACTTCCAGCAGTGGTGGGGCGGTCGCCAGGTGCCGATGGCCGGGATCGCCAGTGTGGTGGTCTCGCCCGAGCACCGGGGACGCGGCGTCGGCAGCATGCTGATGCGTGGAGTGCTGCAGCGGAGCATCGAGCGGGGCTTTCCGCTGACCGCGCTCTACCCGGCGACCACGGTGATCTACCGCAAGCTCGGCTACGAGTTCGGCGGCGGGCGGTACCGGTTCTCCTTCGACACCGCGGACCTGCGGTCGCTGGGTGGCAAGGAGGTCCGTATCCGCCGCGCCGGGCCGGCCGACGCCGGGCGCCTGCTCGAGTTGGTCGCGCAGGCGCACGAGAGCGGACGCGCCAACGGCGTGCTCGGTTGGCCCGAGGCGAAGGTCGCCGAGTGGCTCGGTGACGACGACATGTTCGCCTACCTCGCCGACGACGGATTCGTCGTCTACAACTGGCACGACCAGGACCTGCGGGTCGAGGAGCTGATCGCCCTCTCCGACACGACCGCGCGAGCTCTCTGGTCGACCGTGGGCTCCGGCTCGTCGACGGCTCGCAAGGTGCACGCCTACATCTCTCCGAACGACCCCGTGCACCTGCTGGCCCAGCGTGAGGCCGACAAGGAGACCCACGTCCAGCACTGGATGCTGCGGCTGCTCGACGCTCCGGCCGCTGTCGCCGCTCGCGGCTTCGCGCCTGGTGTGACCGCCGAGGTCGACCTGGAGTTCGACGACCCCGAGGTGCCGGCGCACTCCGGTCGCTGGCACCTGTCCGTTGCCGACGGCTCCGGCAAGCTCACGCCGTCCGAGCGCACTGGCGACGTACTGCGACTCGGTTCACGCGGCATCTCCGCCCTGTACGCCGGTACGCCGTTGGCGGCGCTGCGCGGATCCGGCCTGGCGAGCGGGGGCTCGGCGGGGGACGACGGGGTGCTCGACACGGCGTTCGGCGGCACTCCGGCGTACATGCTCGACTTCTTCTGACCGGTCGTCCACAGGCGCACGGCGAGTCGATTTCGTGGCGGCCGGAGCCCGCGCATAGTGTTTGTCGAACAAACGTTCGGAGGTGGTCCATGCGCGTGCTCGGCGTCGACCCGGGGTTGACCCGGTGCGGTCTCGGCGTCGTCGAGGGTGCGCCCGGACGGCCCCCGACGCTGGTCGCCGTCGGCGTGATCCGGACGCCGACCGATCTGGACGTCGCGCAGCGGCTGGTCCGGATCGAGGCCGGTATCGAGCAGTGGATCACCGAGCACCGGCCCGACGCGGTCGCGGTCGAGCGGGTCTTCGCGCAGCACAACGTGCGGACCGTGATGGGCACCGCGCAGGCGTCCGGGGTGGCGATGGTGGTCGCCGCCCGCAGGGGACTGCCGGTCGCGCTGCACACGCCCAGCGAGGTGAAAGCGGCGGTGACCGGTTCGGGCCGGGCCGACAAGGACCAGGTGACCACGATGGTGACGCGGATCCTGCAGCTGCCGGAGCGGCCGACCCCCGCGGACGCCGCCGACGCGCTGGCGCTCGCGATCTGCCACGTCTGGCGTGGCGGGGTGACGAGTCGCTTGCAGGACGCGGCTCAGTCTCAGCTGGAAGCTCGCGCGCAGGCGCAGTCGAAGGTCCAGTTGGCGAAAGTGCAGGCGGCGCTGGCCCAGGCGGCCGAGACCCGGCAGGCGCAACTGCGGGCGGTTCGAGGAGGTAAACGATGATCGCGTTCGTGCGTGGCCCGGTGGCCGCGATCGGGCTGGACAGTGCGGTGATCGAGGTCGGTGGCGTCGGGCTGCAGGTGTTCTGCCATCCCGGCACGCTGGCCGGGTTGCGGCCCGGGCAGGAGGCCAGGGTGTCCACCTCGATGGTGGTGCGCGAGGACTCGCTGACGCTGTACGGGTTCGCCGACGACGACGAGAAGAGCCTGTTCGAGCTGCTGCAGACCGCGTCCGGCGTCGGGCCGAAGCTCGCGCAGGCGGCGCTCGCCGTACTGAGTCCTGATCAGTTGCGGCAGGCCGTCGCGTCCGAGGATCTGGCGATGCTGGTGAAGGTGCCCGGCATCGGCAAGAAGGGTGCGCAGCGGATCGTGCTGGAACTGAAGGACAAGATCGGTGCGCCGTCCCGGACGGTGTCCGGGCGTCCGCTGCAGACCACCGAGGCGTGGAAGGACCAGGTGCAGGCCGGTCTGGTCGGTCTGGGCTGGTCCGCCCGCGACGCCGAGGACGCCGTGGTCGCGGTGTCGCCGCTGGCCGCCGAGGGCGAACCGTCCGTGCCCGACCTGCTGCGCGCCGCGCTGCGCGTGCTGTCGAAGGCGTAGCGGATGGACGACAACGTCAGGCCGCTGGTGTCCGCGGACGCGGTGGACCTCGAGGAACGCAAGATCGAGTCCGCTCTGCGGCCGCGCACCCTGGCCGAGTTCGGCGGGCAGCGGCGGGTCAGCGAGCAGCTCGAGCTGGTGCTGCACGCGGCTCGCGGCCGCAATCGCGCACCCGACCACGTGCTGCTGTCCGGCCCACCCGGACTGGGCAAGACCACGCTGGCGATGATCATCGCGGCCGAGCTGTCGGCGCCGCTGCGCGTCACCAGCGGTCCCGCGATCCAGCACGCCGGCGATCTGGCGGCGATCCTGTCCGGGCTCAGCGAGGGCGAGGTGCTGTTCCTCGACGAGATCCACCGGATGTCCCGGCCGGCCGAAGAGCTGCTGTACATGGCGATGGAGGACTTCCGGGTCGACGTGATCGTCGGCAAGGGGCCGGGTGCGACGGCCATTCCGTTGGAGATCCCGCCGTTCACGCTGGTCGGCGCGACCACACGGGCCGGGCTGCTGCCGGGACCGCTGCGCGACCGGTTCGGGTTCACGGGGCATCTGGAGTTCTACGACGCGGCTGAGCTGGAGAAGATCGTGCACCGGTCGGCCGCGCTGCTCGACGTCGACATCACGCCGGAAGGCGCCACCGAAATCGCCTCGCGGTCCCGCGGCACACCCCGAATCGCGAACCGGCTGCTGCGCCGCGTCCGCGACTACGCCGAGGTGCGCGCCGACGGGATCGTCACGCTGGCGCTGTCGAAGGCCGCCCTCGACCTGTACGAGGTGGACCGGATGGGCCTGGACCGGCTCGACCGCGGGGTGCTCGACGCGCTGTGCCGTCGTTTCGGCGGGGGACCGGTGGGCCTGTCGACGCTTGCTGTCGCGGTCGGTGAGGAACGCGAAACCGTCGAGGAGGTCGCCGAGCCCTTCCTGGTCCGCTCCGGCTACCTGGCCCGTACGCCGCGGGGCCGCGTCGCCACTCCGGCCGCCTGGCGCCACCTGGGCCTGAGCGTTCCCAAGAACGCCACCTTCGCGGACACCTTGTTCGACGCCGAGGACGAATAGCTGTGTGAGTCGGCGAAATCCCGGGCGCTGGGTCCGTCAGGGCAGCCGGGAACTCCGGGCGGCGTCGTAGGCGTTGAACCTCTGAGACCGTGCACCCAGCCCGGTCCTGCTCGGGTGCGCCGCGGAACCGGGACCGGCGTACGGGTGGCGAGTAACGCAAACGTGACCCGGTGTCATGCGGCACTTGCTGCCGCCCAGGGTTAGACTCCCCGGTGGCCTGACCTCGGGCCATCCCGTGACGACCTGCGCGCGCAGACCGTGCCGGGCCCGCAAAACCGACGAAGGATTCTGAGTCCCGATGCAACTGCTCGCCGTACCGATGGCCTCTTCCGGAGGTGGCGGGGGTATCACGCTCCTGCTCCCGCTGATCCTGATCGTCGGGATGATCTGGTTCATGAGCCGCACGCAGAAGAAGCAGCGTCAGCGGCAGGCCGACACCGTCGCCGCGCTGACTCCCGGCACCAAGGTGGTCACCACCAGCGGCATGGTCGGCATCGTCGAGGAGGTCGACGACGAGTACGTCACCCTCGAGGTCTCCGACGGCATGCTGGTGCAGTTCGTCAAGGCCGCGATCGGCCGGGTCATTCCGGACGACACCGCCGACGTGGTCGCCGACGAGCCGGCCGACGCCCCGGTGGAGGACCGGATCGAGGACGAGACCCCGGCGCGCGACACCGTCGACGTCCCGGAGACCGGCGACCCCAAGGCGCAGGACAAAAAGCTGCCGCCGACGCACTCCGAGAACTGAACTTCCCGTCCTATCGGCGTGCGGCGCGCCCCGGCGTCCTCTGACGCCCCGGCGCGCCCAGAAGCGCAAAGGTTGAATCTGACGTGGCAACAACGACGACCTCCCGCCCAGGACGGCTCCTGATCGTCCTGGGGGTCATCCTGGTCCTGCTGTTCGGGATCATGGGCCTGACCAAGCACTGGGAGCCCAAGCTCGGCTTGGATCTGCGCGGTGGTACCACCATCACGCTGACCGCCAAGTCGCTGGCGGGCGGCGGAGCGATCACCCCCGAGCAGCTGGCCGAGGCGAAGAACATCATTTCGCAGCGGGTCAACGGCGCGGGTGTCGGCGAGGCCGAGATCACCACCGCCGGTGGCAGCCACATCAACGTCGCCGTGCCCGGCGCCAACCAGGACAGCCTGATCAAGCAGGTCGGCCAGACCGCCCTGCTGTACTTCCGGGTCGTGTACGACGCGCAGGCGGCGGCCCCGCCACCGCCCGCGCCGACGGCCACGCCGACCGGCAAGCCGACGACCACGCCGAAGCCGAGCACCACGCCGAAGCCGAGCACCACGCCGAAGCCGTCGACCACGCTGAAGCCGCCGAGCACCACCCCGTCGCCGAACGGCCGGGCCTGGACCAGCGCGCTCGGTGAGGCCGCGGCCCCGACGCCGACGCCGAGCGCCAAGCCGAGCACGCCGGCGACCCCGCCGGCCACGCCGCCCGCGACGCCGCCGGCCACGTCCGGCGACCCGCTCGCCTGGCAGCCCGACGCCGCCACCACCGCGGCGTTCGCGACGTTCAAGTGCGACGCGAACAACAAGCCCGAGGACAACCCGGACAAGCCGCTGTTCTCCTGCGACAAGGCCGGCACCAGCAAGTACCTGCTGGGCCCGGCGATCCTCAAGGGCACCGACCTGTCCGACGCCAGCGCGGGCATCCCGCAGGGCGGCTTCCAGTGGCAGGTCAACCTGAACTTCAACAGCGAGGGTGGCGAGAAGTTCCTCCAGGCCACCACCGCGCTGGCCCAGCGTGGCCAGGGCCAGAACCTGTTCGCGATCGTGCTGGACGGCGAGACCATCTCGACGCCGAGCGTGGACAACCCGATCCCGGGCGGACAGGCGCAGATCAGCGGCAGCTTCACCGAGGCCGAGGCGCGCGACCTGGCGAACGTGCTGAAGTACGGCGCGCTGCCGGTCTCGTTCGACATCTCCTCGGTCGAGACCATCTCCCCGCAGCTCGGTGGTGACCAGCTCACGGCCGGCATCACCGCGGGCGTCATCGGCCTGCTGCTGGTGATCATCTTCTCGTTCCTGTACTACCGCGGCCTCGGCCTGGTCGTGGTCGCCTCGCTGCTGGCCGCCGCTGCCCTGACCTACGCGTCGGTGGTGCTGCTCGGCCAGGCGATCGGGTTCACGCTGACGCTGGCCGGCATCGCCGGTCTGATCGTCGCGATCGGTATCACCGCGGACTCGTTCGTCATCTACTTCGAACGACTCCGCGACGAGGTCCGTGAGGGGCGCAGCCTGCGCTCGTCGGTGGAGACCGGCTGGGCCCGGGCCAAGCACACGATCATCGCGGCCGACTCGATCTCGCTGCTGGCCGCCGTCGTGCTCTACCTGCTCGCCGTCGGCGGGGTGAAGGGCTTCGCGTTCACCCTCGGCCTGACCACGCTGATCGACCTGCTGGTCGTGTTCATCTTCACCAAGCCGCTGGTCACCCTGCTGGCGCGGACCGACTTCTTCGGCCACGGGCACAAGCTGTCCGGCCTCGACCCCGAGCAGCTGGGGGTCGAGCGCCTGCCCGGCCAGATGAAACCGGCCGCCCGGCCGGCCAAGTCGACGCGCAAGCCCGTGGGAGGTGAGGTCTGATGTCGAAGCTCGGAAGCCTCGGTGCGAAGCTGCACCGCGGTGAGGTCTCCTACGACTTCATCGGCAAGCGCAAGCTGTGGTTCACCGTCTCGCTGGTCCTGGTCGCGATCTCGGTGATCGGCCTGGCCGTTCGCGGCCTGGCGCTCGGCATCGAGTTCAAGGGCGGCGTGGAGTACCAGACGTCGGTCCGGGTCACCGACAACACCGTCGCGGACTTCGGCGACGCCGTGAAGGCGACCAACGCCCAGGATCTCGGCGACCCGGTGGTCACCACGATCGGCGCCGACAAGGTCCGGATCCAGACCCGGCCGCTCAGCCAGGACGACATCACCAAGGTCCGCAACGCGATCGCGCAAGAGGCCGGCGTCCAGCCGAACCAGGTCAGTACGTCGCAGATCGGTGCGTCCTGGGGTGATCAGATCGCGAACAAGGCGATCTGGGCGCTCGGCGTGTTCCTGGTCCTGGTCTTCCTGGTGATCTGGGTCTACTTCCGCGAGCCCAAGGCCTCGATGGCGGCGATCCTGGCCCTGGTCCACGACGTGCTGATCACGGTCGGCGTCTACGCGCTGGTCGGCTTCGACGTCACCCCGGCCACCGTGATCGGCGTCCTGACCATCCTCGGCTACTCGCTGTACGACACCGTCGTGGTGTTCGACAAGGTCCGGGAGAACACCCGCGGCATCACCGGGTCGAACCGCCAGACCTACAGCGACGCGGCCAACCTGGCCGTCAACCAGACCGTCGTCCGGTCGATCAACACCACGCTGATCGCGCTGCTGCCGGTCGGGTCGATCCTCGTCGTCGGCACGGCGGTGCTCGGCACCGGTCCGCTGAAGGACCTGTCACTGGCGCTGTTCGTCGGTATCGCGGTCGGTGCGTACTCCTCGGTGTTCATCGCTCCGGCGCTGCTGGCCGCCTTCAAGGAGCGCGAGCCGGGCATGCAGGCGCTGCGTCGTCGGGTGCTCGCCAGGCGGGCTCAGCAGAGTGGAGCGGCTGCTCCCGCCACGGCTGTCGCCGGTGCGGGCCAGCCGGCTGCCGCGATGGCCGGGACCGGCGCCACCGCGACCGCCGTACGGCCGCAGGACCGGCCCAAGGCCGGCACGCCGACGGCGTCGAGCCGGCCGGTGAAGCCGACCGGTGCGGCCGGCCGGCCGCAACCGACCCGTAAGCCGCGTTCCAAGCGCGGCAAGTGATCACCCGCACGAAAGGTTGCTGATGCGCTCGCTGGAAGAGGTCCTCGCCGAGGGCATCCGCGACATTCCGGACTACCCGCAGCCGGGGGTGCTGTTCAAGGACATCACCCCCCTGCTGGCCGACCACACCGGGTTCACCCAGGTGGTCGAGGCGCTGGCCGCGAGCGGCAAGGACGACGACGGCAACCCGGTGGTCGACAAGGTGGTCGGGATCGAGGCCCGCGGCTTCATCCTGGCCGCCCCGGTCGCGCTGGCGCTCGGGGCCGGGTTCGTGCCGGTGCGCAAGCAGGGCAAGCTGCCGGCCGCGACGTTCGCGGAGTCCTACGCGCTGGAGTACGGCGAGGCGACCATCGAGGTGCACCAGGACGCGTTCACGCCGGGCGACCGGGTGCTGGTGATCGACGACGTGCTCGCCACCGGCGGCACGGTCGAGGCCTGCCTGCGGCTGATCCGGCGCTGCGGGGCCGAGGTGCTCGGCACCGCCGTACTGCTGGAGCTGTCGTTCCTGCCCGGTCGCAAGCGGCTGGCGGACGAGCGGGTGGACGCCCTCGTCACTGTCTGACACCGGCCGTCACGCCGATCCGGCGTGTTGTCCACAGGCCGTGTCCGCCTCCTTGGAGGTGACCCCCTAGACTGGTGGTCTGTCGGCGGAGGGACACAACGTGGGCGAAGACCCGGCGATGACGTCAGCGGTACCGAATGTGGTGCCGCACGAGCCCCCGCGCGCGCCGGCCCCGGTGCGCCCGGTCAGTTCGTCGCCGCCTCCTGCCGCCCAACCGCCGAGGATCGCGCCCGCCCGGGTGCGCGCCCGGCTGGCCCGGCTGGGTGGCACCCGCCATCCGAACCGGGCCCCGATGCTGGAGCCGCTGTTCCGGGTCGTGCGCGCGACCCATCCCAAGGCCGACCTGGGCATGATCGAGCGGGCCTACCGGACCGCCGAGAAGCACCACAGCGGCCAGCTGCGCAAGAGCGGTGACGCCTACATCACCCACCCGCTCGCCGTCGCCACCATCCTGGCCGAGCTGGGCATGACCGCGCCGACGCTGTGCGCCGCCCTGCTGCACGACACGGTCGAGGACACCGACTACACGCTGGCCGAGCTGACCAAGGACTTCAGCGAAGAGATCGCGATGCTGGTCGACGGCGTCACGAAGCTGGACAAGGTCAAGTACGGCGAATCCGCGCAGGCCGAGACGATCCGCAAGATGGTCGTCGCGATGGCCAAGGACATCCGGGTGCTGGTGATCAAGCTCGCCGACCGGTTGCACAACATGCGAACCCTGGGCTTCCTGCGCCAGGAGAAGCAGGAGCGGATCGCCCGCGAGACGCTGGAGATCTACGCCCCGCTGGCCCACCGGCTCGGTATGAACACGATCAAGTGGGAGCTCGAGGACCTGTCCTTCTCGACCCTGCACCCGAAGGTGTACGACGAGATCGTGCGGCTGGTGGCCGAGCGAGCGCCGTCCCGCGACGAGTACCTGGCCTCGGTGATCGACCAGGTGCACGAGGACCTGCGCGCCGCCAAGGTGAAGGCCACCGTCACCGGCCGGCCGAAGCACTACTACTCGATCTACCAGAAGATGATCGTCCGCGGCCGCGAGTTCGGCGACATCTACGACCTGGTCGGCATTCGCGTGCTGGTCGAGTCGGTCCGGGACTGCTACGCGGCGCTCGGTGTGCTGCACGCGCGCTGGAACCCGGTGCCCGGCCGGTTCAAGGACTACATCGCGATGCCGAAGTTCAACATGTACCAGTCGCTGCACACCACCGTGATCGGCCCGCAGGGCAAGCCGGTGGAGCTGCAGATCCGGTCGTTCTCGATGCACCGGCGCGCGGAGTACGGCATCGCCGCGCACTGGAAGTACAAAGAGGACCCGAACGCCCCGGCCCCCGAGGTCGGCGCGCCGCAGACCACCGAGGTCGGCGCGCCCAACGACATGCCGTGGGTCCGGCAGCTGGTCGACTGGCAGCGGGAGACCTCCGATCCGTCGGAGTTCCTCGACTCGCTGCGGTTCGAGATCAACAACTCCGAGGTCTACGTCTTCACCCCGCGCGGCGACGTGATGTCGCTGCCGACCGGGTCGTCACCGGTCGACTTCGCCTACGCGATCCACACCGAGGTCGGGCACCGCTGTATCGGCGCCCGGGTCAACGGCCGGCTCGTCCCGCTGGAGAGCACGCTCGAGAACGGCGACGTGGTCGAGGTCTTCACCTCCAAGGCCCAGGGCGCCGGTCCGTCGCGTGACTGGCTCGGCTTCGTCAAGAGCCCCCGCGCGCGCAACAAGATCAAGCACTGGTTCAGCAAGGAACGCCGCGACGAGGCGATCGAGCACGGCAAGGACGCGATCGCCAAGCAGCTGCGCAAGGAAGGCCTGCCGCTGCAGCGCCTCCTGTCGCACGAAACGCTCACCGCGGTCGCCAACTCGCTGCGCTACCCCGACGTCACCGGCCTGTACGCCGCGGTCGGCGAGAGCCACGTCAGCGCGCAAGCCGTCGTCCGCCGCCTGATCGAGACGTACGGCGGTGAGGAGGGCGCGGCCGAGGACCTGGCCGAGGGCCTCCGTCTCCCGCAGACCCGCGAGCGCCGCAAGCGCACCGCCCGCGGCGACGCCGGCGTCATCGTCAAGGGCGCGACCGATGTGCTGTCGAAGCTGGCCCGCTGCTGCACCCCGGTGCCGGGCGACGAGATCATCGGCTGGGTCACCCGCGGTGCCGGCGTCTCGGTGCACCGCGCCGACTGCGCCAACGTGGAAAACCTGCAGAGCCAGCCCGAGCGCATCGTCGAGGTCGAGTGGGCCCCGACCGCACAGTCGGTCTTCCTGGTCGCCATCCAGGTCGAGGCGCTGGACCGTGCGCGGTTACTGTCCGACATCACGCGTGTCCTGTCGGACTACCACGTGAACATCTTGTCCGCCGCGCTCACGACGACCCGCGACCGGATCGCCAAGTCCCGCTTCACCTTCGAGATGGGCGATCCGACGCACCTTGGGCATGTTCTGAAGGCGGTTCGTTCCGTCGAAGGGGTCTTCGACGTCTACCGGGTGACGCAGTAGTTCCTGAGGACAAGCCCTTGGTCGTACGGTCCTCGCCTCTAGCGTGGCGGGCCACGTCGGCTGGGGGCTTGTTTCAGTTCAACCCGCGCTCGCCGAGCGCGAGGTGGAGGTCGATTGCCTCGGTGTCGCGTGCGTAGATGGTCCAGCTCAGCATGCTGAGCGTGTGGTGGGCCCAGTAGATGCGCAGGGTGTCCGCCGGGATCGTGCTGTGGACGAGCTCGTCGATCCGTTCGAGTGCTGCGGCGGTCGGACGCTGCTCGACCCCGGGGACGGCGGCCGCCCAGGTCAGGTCGAACATCAGCTTCACCAAGCCGAACCGGCGGTCACCACGTGCCACGCCGAGGTTCCAGTCGACGACACCGGTGACCTCGCCGGATCGGTTGAAAAGCACGTTCGGCACGGTGAGATCGGGATGGATCAGATCGTCGCCTTGCAGCGCCGCCGGCGTCGAGTTCGCTGATCGTGCACCGCGTCGATCGCTGCCGCGCGCGACTCGGTGATCGTGGCCCCAGGCAACTTCTCTTGGAGCACCGCCGTCCGCCCGTCGCCGACGGGAATGACAAGGTCGATCCGTGGAACCGGGAATCCCACGCCTGCGGACCTTCCCGAGCACCTCTGCCGTCGGAACCATCCGTTCTAGCGACGCCAGACCGGTGGTAACCACGCCTTCGCGGCCATCACGCCACCGAACGAACCCCCCCGCCCGGCAACGCCCATCGTCTGAAGCACCCCGCCTGCCGATTGACCGCTGCGACGAGGTCCACGCTCACCGGCTACGCTCGCACCTGCGTCGGCAAGGTGAGGATTTCGGCTCCGTCCTCGGTGATGGCGATCGTGTGCTCGCTGTGCGCGGTGCGGCAGCCGGTCGCGCTGCGCAGCGTCCAGCCGTCGGGGTCGGTGACGAGTTGGTCGGTGTCCTCCATCACCCACGGCTCCAGTGCGAGCAGTAGCCCGGGGCGCAGCTTGTAGCCACGGCCCGGTCGGCCGGTGTTCGAGATGTGCGGGTCCTGGTGCATCGTCGATCCGATTCCGTGGCCGCCGAACTCGGTGTTGATCGGATACCCCGCCGCATTGAGGACCGTACCGATCGCGTGCGAGATGTCGCCGATGCGAGCCCCCGGGCCGGCGGCGGCGATGCCCGCGCTCAACGCGCGCTCGGTCGCGTCGATCAGCGCCACGCTCTGCGCGGGCCTGGCGTCGCCGACGAGGAAGCTGATCGCGGAGTCCGCGGCGAGCCCGTTGGTGGAGACGGCGAGATCGAGCGTCAGCAGGTCGCCGTCGGCGAGCGCGTAGTCGTGGGGGAGTCCGTGCAGTACGGCGTCGTTGACCGACGTACAGATGTAGTGGCCGAACGGTCCGCGGCCGAACGACGGCGCGTAGTCGACGTAGCACGACTGCGCGCCGGCCTCGGCGATCATGGCCGCGGCCCACTGGTCGATCTCCAGCAGGTTCGTGCCGACCGTGCTGCGGCCGCGCAGGGTCTGCAGGATGTGCGCGACCAGGGCGCCGGCCTGCTTCGCGCGGGGCAGTTCGGTGGGGTTCAGGATCTCGATCATGCGGGCGCCTTCCGGACGTACCAATAACTATCCCGGCCATATTATCCCGGTACTAGAATCGGTTCATGGTCAGGTTGCCGCTCACTGCCGCGGAGGTCGAGCGCGGACAGCGTCTCGGCGCGCTGCTGCGGCGCGCCCGGGGCGAGCGCTCGATGCTCGAGATCGCGCTGGACGCCGGGGTCTCACCGGAGACGCTGCGCAAGATCGAGTCGGGCCGCGTGGCGACGCCGGCGTTCCCGACGATCGCGGCGATCGCCGACGTCCTGGGACTGTCCCTCGACGAGGTGTGGGCCGAGATCAGCCAACCTGAACGGGGTGCGGAACCGGCGAGCGCCGGTCACGACGCCCGGAAGCGCCTGGCGTCGTAGGCCTCGACCCGCTGCCGCCGGATCATCGAGGAGGCGTCGATGTCAGCGTTCGTGTCCGGGGTCGAGTTGAGTGCGCGGTTCTACCGGGACGCCGTACGGCCGGTGCTGGAGTCGGCGTTCCCGGGGCTGCCGCATGCCGCTGCCTTGATGGGCCGCGGCTCGGAGGTGCTCGGCTTCGACGACGCGATGTCCACCGATCACGACTGGAAGCCACGGGTCCTGCTGTTCCTGCGCGAGGAGGACGAGTACGGCGACGCCGTGCGCGACGTACTGCGGCAACAGGTCCCATCGACCTTCGCCGATCGGCCGACCGACTTCACCGTCCACACCGTGCAGAGCTACTTCCAGCAGCATCTCGGGATCGACCCCGCAGGCGAGATCCATGCGCGTGACTGGCTCACCTTCTCCGAGCAGAGCCTGCGGATGGTCACCGCCGGCGCGGTCCACCACGACGAGGTCGGCCTGCGCGCGGCGCGGGAGCGGTTCGCCTACTACCCGTACGACGTCTGGCTGTACCTGCAGTTCGCGGGCTGGTGGCGGATCCACCCGGAGCTCAACCTGGCCGGCCGAGCCGGCCACGTCGGCGACGAACTCGGCTCGGCGCTGATCGGCGCGCGCCTCGTCCAGGACCTGATGCGCTTGTGCTTCCTGCTGGAGCGCCAGTACGCGCCGTACGCCAAATGGTTCGGTACGGCGTTCAATCGGTTGCCCTGTGCACCTGATCTGGGGCCGGTCCTGTCGAGGGTGCTGCGAGCCGAGTCGTGGCAGGAGCGCGAGCAGGCGCTGCTCACGGCGTACGAGCTGGTGGGGGAGCGACACAACGCGCTGGGCATCACGTCCCCAGTGACCACCGAGGTGATCCAGATGTGGGACCGGCCGTTCAAGGTCCGCTGGGGTCCGTTCCCGGAGGCCCTCACCGCGAAGATCACCGACCCGGCCGTGCTCGAGATCGCGAGGCAGTGGCCGGTGGGCGGCGTCGATCAGGTCAGGGAAATTCTGTGGTCCCCGGCCCAACGCAGCCAGCTGCTGGCTCTGGTCAACCAGCCCTTCACCAGCGGCGGGGGAGACGGGGATGCTGGCTGAGATAGCCGCCGACGGCGAGCTCGAGCGCGGGATAGCGGCCCCAGAGGTCGGGCCGCCGCACGGAGATGATGTGCCAGCCGAGAGCGGCGAGCTCGTCGCGACGACGCTCGTCGCGCGCTTCTTCGCGAGGGCGGGAGTGCCAGCGATCGCTGTCGTACTCGAGCCCTAGGCGCCGGCCGTCGTCCAGTGGCTCGGGGTAGGCGAGGTCGATGCGGTACGTGCGGCCGGCGCCCGGAACCTGGAACTGGAGGGTCGGCGTGGGGAAGCCCGCGTCGAGGAGGCGGAGACGGAGCCAGGACTCGCCGGGCGACTCGGCGCGACGGTCGGCGTACTGGAGGATCTGGCGGGCTTGGTAGGCGCGTGGATGGTCTGCGGTGACGGCGACCGTGCGGAGCGAGTCGAGATCGGCGGCACCTGAGCGGAGGATGGCATCGACGGCCGACAGCGCGAACGGGCGAGGGAGATTCATTGCCAAGTTGACGGCAGTGATGGCGGGTGACGTCACCCGGAGGCCGGCGATGTCGACGAGGTCGGTGGCTTCGGTCGTCCAGTGCAGGCCGGGTTCTTCGCTGGCGCCGAGGGCCGTGGTGCTGATGCCGTGAATCCAGGCGGCGGTCCGGCCGCAGGCTGCTGTCTCGGGAGGGAGTAGGAGCGCGACGGCGGCGGCGCGGAGCTCGAGGGAGTCGGGGACCCGGGCGTCGACGTACACGCCCTTCAGCACAGGCCGAATGTCACCGGAACCCAACAGCCACCTGAGCTTGCGGCCGACCTGGCGACCGGTGAAAGGCAGACCGCAGAAGTACAGCGGAACGTCGTACGGGAGCATCACCAAAGGATGGTCGAAGACCACCCTTCGGTGATTTCAGTTGTCCACAGGTCAGCTGAACTCCGCCAAGGCGTTCTGGGCCTGGGTGAGCCATTCCCGGCGGGCCGCGATGGCCTCGCGGGCTTCCTTGGCCTTGCGGGCGTTGCCTTGGGCCTCGTGTTTGGCGGCTTGCTTCTCCAGGTCGGCGATCAGGGACTGGAGCTGCTTGACCGTGGCCTCGGCGCGGGCGCGGGCTTCGGGGTTGCTGCGGTTCCAGACCTCGTCCTCGGCGGTCTTGACGGCCTGTTCGACGGCGCGCAGGCGGCTGTCGATCGCGCGCATCGAGTCGCGCGGGACCTTGCCGATCTCGTCCCAGCGGTCGAGCAGGGTGCGGAGCTGGTCGCGGGCGGCCTTGGGGTCGGTGACGGGCAGGATCGCCTCGATCTCGACCAGGAGGGCTTCCTTGGCCTGCAGGTTGGCCTGCTGTTCGACGTTCTCCTCGGCCTGGACGGCGTCGCGGGCGCCGAAGAATGTGTCCTGGGCGCTGCGGAAGCGGGCCCACAGCTTGTCGTCGACCTCGCGCGGCGCGGGGCCGGCGGCCTTCCACTGGCGCATCAGGTCGCGGAAGCGGCCCGACGTCGGGCCCCAGTCGGTCGAGGTGGCGATCGACTCGGCCTCGGCGGCCAGGCGCTCCTTCACCGCGGCGGCCTCGTCGCGCTTGGACGACAGCTCGGCGAAGTGCTGCTTGCGGTGCCGCGTGTACGTCGTACGCGCGGAGGAGAACCGGTGCCACAGCTCGTCGTCGCTGGACTTGTCCAGCCGCGGCAGCGCCTTCCACTCGTCGAGCAGTTCGCGCAGCCGGGTGACGCCGTGCCGCCAGTCGGTGCCGGCGGCGATGCTCTCGGCCTCGGTGGCGATCTTGGTCTTGGCCGCCCGGGCCTCCTCGACCTTCGCCGCGCGCTCGGCCTTCTTCTTCTCGCGCTGCTGGGCGACCAGGGGAGTGAGCGCCTCGAGCCGGGCCAGCAGGCCGTCCAGGTCGCCGACCGCCTGGGCGTCGGTGATCGCGCTGGTGACCTTCTTCACCGCGGCGCGGGCGTCGTCGGGCGACACCGTGCCGGCCTGGACCCGCTTCTCCAGCAGATCCACCTCGAACGCCAGCGCGTCGTACCGTCGGGTGTAGAAGGCCAGAGCCTCCTCCGGGTTCGCGTCGGGCCACTGGCCGACCGCCCGCTCGCCGTCCTTGGTCCGGACGTACACCGTTCCGTCGTCTGCTACCCGGCCCCAGCTTTCCTCGGCCACAACTCGCCCCTTCCGGCGGTATGCACTGCGCTCGTGCCCATTCTGGTCGGCCGCTGGTTCAAGTCCGTGGACAGGGCCGCCCCGGGCGCGTCGAGAGCTTGTCCCGACAGCTATCACTGAACAATCACAAACTCCCCGCCGCTACGCAACGGTGTTGCGTCACAATCCGGTGCGAGATCGCCCGGCGGTGACCGGTAACCTTGGATGGTCCCGCACCGATCCAGGAAGGCCAGCCGTGCTCATCGCCGGGTTCCCCGCGGGGTCGTGGGGTACGAACTGCTACGTGGTCGCCACCGGCCAGGGCGCGGAGTGCCTCGTGATCGATCCCGGTCAGGACGCCGCGCCGGGCATCGACCAGGTGGTCCGGGAGAACAAGCTCAAGCCGGTCGCCGTCCTGCTCACGCACGGTCACCTCGACCACATGTTCTCGGTACTCCCGGTCTGCGGCACGTACGACAGCACCGCCTGGATCCACCCCGACGACCGGCACCTGCTCAGCGACCCGATGGCCGGCGTCAGCCCGGAGACCGCACGGATGCTGCTCGGCGGCGACCACACGTTCGCCGAGCCCGACGACGTCGCCGAGCTGAAGGACGGCCAGGCGCTGGAGCTCGCCGGGTTGCGGTTCACCGTCGACCACACCCCGGGGCACACCCGCGGCTCGGTCACCTTCACCACGCCGTACGACGGGCCGGAGGACGTGCCGGCCGTGCTCTTCTCCGGTGACGTGCTGTTCGCCGGGTCGATCGGCCGGACGGACCTGCCCGGCGGCGACCATCCCACGATGCTGCATACGTTGGCCACCAAGATCCTGCCGATGCGCGACGAGATCGTCGTGCTGCCGGGTCATGGTGGCCAGACGACCATCGGCCGGGAGAAGGCGACCAACCCCTACTTGCAGGACCTGGAGACATAAGTAATGAGTGGCAAGGTGACCCCGATCAGTGGGTTCCCCGAATTCCTTCCGTCGGACCGGATCGTCGAGCTGCAGTTCCTCGACACGATCCGGGAGACGTTCGAGCTGCACGGTTTCGCCTCGATCGAGACCCGCGCGGTCGAGCCGGTCGAGCGGCTGTCGAACCAGGGCGAGGACGCGGACAAGGAGATCTACGGCGTCCGCCGGCTCGCGGCCGGCCCGGACGACGACGGCGCGGGCCTCGGGCTGCACTTCGACCTGACCGTGCCGTTCGCCCGCTACGTGCTCGAGCACGCCGGCAAGCTGGCGTTCCCGTTCCGCCGGTACCAGATCCAGAAGGTCTGGCGCGGCGAGCGCCCGCAGGAGGGCCGCTACCGCGAGTTCACCCAGGCCGACATCGACGTGGTCGACAGCGGTGAGCTGCCGAACCACTACGAGGTCGAGCTGCCGCTGGTGATCGCCGACGCGCTGCGCCGGCTGCCGGTGCCGGAGTTCGTGATCAAGGTCAACAACCGCAAGATCCCCGAGGGCTTCTACCGCGGCCTCGGCCTGGACGACGTGACCACCGTGCTGCGGATCGTCGACAAGATCGACAAGATCGGCCCGGACAAGGTCGTCGAGCGCCTGGTGGAAGCCGGCGCGACCGACAAGCAGGCCAAGCTCGCGGTCCAGCTGGCCGACATCTCCAGCACCGACACGTCGTTCGTGGAGCAGGTGCGGGCGCTGGGCGTCGAGCACGAGATCCTCGACGAGGGCCTGGAGCAGCTCAGCCAGGTGATGGCCGCGGCCGCCGAGCACGCGCCCGGCCTGCTGATGGCCGACCTGCGGATCGCTCGCGGCCTGGACTACTACACCGGCGCCGTCTACGAGATCTACCTGGTCGGCCAGGAGTCGTTCGGCTCCGTCGGCGGCGGCGGCCGGTACGACGCGCTCGCGTCCGACGGCAAGACGACGTACCCGGGTGTCGGCATCTCGATCGGCGTCTCCCGGCTGGTGCACCGGCTGGTCGGCCAGGGCCTGGTCAAGGGCAGCCGCAGTACGCCGACCGCCGTGCTGATCGCGTTGACCGCCGAGGAGGACCGCGCCGAGGCGATGCGCACCGCGGCGCAGCTGCGCGGCCGGGGCATCCCGGTCGAGGTGGCGCCGGCGGCGGCGAAGTTCGGCAAGCAGATCAAGTTCGCGGACCGCCGCGGGATTCCGTTCGTCTGGTTCAGCACCGACAACGGGCCCGAAGTGAAGGACATCCGCAGCGGCGAGCAGGTGCCGGCCGACCCGGCCACCTGGGCACCGCCCGCGCACGACGTACGACCCAGCATCGAAACCCCTCAGGAGAACTCGTGATCCGTACCCATTCCGCCGGCTCGCTCCGGGCCGAGCACACCGGGCAGACCGTCACCCTGGCGGGCTGGGTGGCGCGGCGGCGCGATCACGGCGGCGTGGCGTTCATCGACCTGCGCGACTCCAGCGGCACCGTCCAGGTGGTGATCCGGGACGAGGCCGCCGCGAGCGGGTTGCGGTCGGAGTACTGCCTGAAGATCGTCGGCACGGTCGCGGCCCGCCCCGAGGGCAACGCGAACCCCGACCTGCCGACCGGTGAGATCGAGATCATCACCGACGAGATCGAGGTGCTCAGCGAGGCCGCGCCGCTGCCGTTCCCGGTCGAGGAGCACCACGCGACGCCGGTGAACGAGGAGGTCCGCCTCAAGTACCGCTACCTCGACCTGCGCCGCCAGGGCCCGGGGTCGGCGCTGCGCCTGCGCAGCAAGGTGAACAAGGCCGCCCGCGACGTGCTGGCCAAGCACGACTTCGTCGAGATCGAGACGCCGACGCTGACCAAGTCCACGCCGGAAGGCGCCCGCGACTTCCTGGTCCCGGCGCGCCTGCAGCCCGGCTCCTGGTACGCGCTGCCCCAGTCGCCGCAGCTGTTCAAGCAGCTGCTGATGGTGGCCGGGATGGAGCGGTACTACCAGATCGCCCGCTGCTACCGCGACGAGGACTTCCGCGCCGACCGGCAGCCGGAGTTCACCCAGCTCGACGTCGAGATGAGCTTCGTCGACCAGGACGACATCATCGCGCTGTCCGAGGAGATCCTGGTCGAGCTGTGGAAGCTGGCCGGGCACGAGGTGCAGACCCCGATCCAGCGCATGACGTACGCCGAGGCGATGGCGCGGTTCGGCTCCGACAAGCCCGACCTGCGGATGGGCCTGGAGCTGGTCGAGTGCACCGACTACTTCAAGGACACCCCGTTCCGGGTCTTCCAGGCGCCGTACGTCGGTGCCGTGGTGATGCCGGGCGGCGCCGACCAGCCGCGCAAGCAGCTGGACGCGTGGCAGGACTGGGCCAAGCAGCGCGGCGCCAAGGGACTGGCGTACGTGCTGATCGGCCAGGACGGCGAGCTCGGTGGTCCGGTCGCGAAGAACCTGTCCGAGCAGGAGCGGGCCGGTCTGGCCGACCACGTCGGGGCGAAGCCGGGGGACTGTGTGTTCTTCGCCGCCGGTCCGGTGAAGTCGTCGCGGGCGCTGCTCGGCGCGGCCCGGCTGGAGATCGGCCGCCGCGGCGGACTGATCGACGAGTCGGCCTGGTCGTTCGTCTGGGTGGTCGACGCGCCGCTGTTCGAGCCGGCCGACGACGCGACCGCCGCGGGCGACGTCGCGGTCGGGTCCGGTGCCTGGACCGCGGTGCACCACGCGTTCACCTCGCCGAAGCCGGAGTCGCTGGACAGCTTCGACACCGACCCGGGCTCGGCGCTGGCCTACGCCTACGACATCGTCTGCAACGGCAACGAGATCGGCGGCGGCTCGATCCGTATCCACCGCGAGGACGTGCAGAAGCGCGTGTTCAAGGTGATGGGGCTGAGCGACGAGGAGGCGACCGAGAAGTTCGGCTTCCTGCTCGACGCGTTCAAGTTCGGCGCGCCGCCGCACGGCGGGATCGCGTTCGGCTGGGACCGGATCACCGCGCTGCTGGCCGGCGCGGACTCGATCCGCGACGTGATCGCGTTCCCGAAGTCCGGCGGCGGCTACGACCCGCTGACCGCGGCGCCGGCGCCGATCACCCCCGAGCAGCGCAAGGAGGCCGGCGTCGACGCGAAGCCGGAGCCGAAGGGCGAGGCGAAGGCCGACGCCAAGAGCTAGCCGGCCGGTTGTTCTCTTGAGCAACCCGACGGTCTCAGCGGGGAAGTGACAACGCCGTGGGAATCACCTGACAGATTCCCACGGCGTTCCCGTTCCTCCTCCCGCCCCAGACAACGTCATGCTCGAGCGAGCGCTGTCCTTTGTTCTCGCACGCGGCCGGCCCCGCTCGCCGGTGACACCAGCAGGCTCACGCGCGCTCAGTACGACGTACTGGCGGCCAAGTAGGCGCTTGGCCTTGCGGTGAGCCAGGTGTGGTCGGGCGTGAGATAGGTGATCGACGTCAGGCCTGACTCCGCGAGAAGGGTGGCCAGTTCTTCGTCCGTGAAGTTCTGGGCCACCACTCGCTGGCTCCACGTCCGGCCGGCCACGGTGTGGGTCATGGTCGCCGCGTCGCGGTCGCCGGGCAGGTGCTCGATGTCCGAGATCTCCAGCCGATGGCCCGGCCGCTCCAGCACCCGGGGCTCGGCGAAGCTGGTGCGGTCGTGACGCTGCAGCACGACCACGCCGTCGGCGCGTACGTGGTGCACGCAGGTCGCGAGCAGGCCGCGCCGGACGTCGGCGTCGGGGGCGTTGATCAGGAACGACATCATCAGGACGACGTCGAAGCGGCGGTCGAGGCGGAGCTGCTCGATCGGGCTGCAGACGGTCTCGGTGCCGGTGACGTGCGCGAGCATGGCGGGGGACTCGTCGACGGCGACGACCCGGTGCCCGGCCGCGAGCAGCGGACGGGTGATCCGGCCGGTGCCACAGCCGAGCTCGAGGACGTCACGGCCGGAGCCGGCGTCCGGGCCTGGGCGGGCGTCCGGGGCGGTCGCCGCCGGTGTCGAGGCCGGCAGCATCGTGGCGATCGCGTCGAGCACGATCCGGTCCTCGCCGTGCGCCTCGGCGTCGACGTACAGCTCGACCGGGCTGCCGTCGGGGGTGATCGGTCCGGGGCCGGTGCCACCTTGTCCGGTGCTGCCGCGAAGGTCCATGCCGAGCAGCATCCCCGATTCCGCCCGAGAGCGGGAGAGTTTCGGCAACTGCCGAAAGTCCCCGGCGGCGGTTAGTCTCGGCGGCATGGTGTCCGTTCCGGCCGACCTGCTGCCGCACCTGCGCCGGGCCCGGGATGTTGCCGACCGCAACTTCGCCGAGGCGCTCGACCTGGACGGGCTGGCGCGGGCGGCCGGAGTTTCGAAGTACCACTTCCTGCGCTGCTTCGCGGCCGAGTACGGCGAGACGCCGATGCAGTACGTCAGCCGGCGGCGGATCGAGCGGGCGACGGACCTGTTGCGCGCGACCAACCTGAGCGTGACCGAGGTGTCGGCGCTGGTCGGGTACGCCGGGGTCGGGTCGTTCAGCCGGCGGTTCACCGAGCTGGTCGGCGTCAGCCCCTCGCAGTACCAGCGGACCCAGACCGGCCCGCGAATCCCCGGCTGCTACGTGTTCATGCTCGGCCTGAACTCCGCAATTCCGGCGAAGCCCCGCGATGCCGCGGCGTCGTACGGTCGAAGCACCGACGACACCGAGGAGCACCCGTGATCACCAACGTCCACCTGGTCACCGTCTACGTGAACGACATCGACGAGGCGAAGGCCTTCTACACCGACGTGCTCGGGTTCGAGCTGCGCAACGACATCACGCTGAGCCCGGAGTTCCGCTGGTGCACGGTCTCCCAGCGCGACCACCCCGAGCTCGAACTGGCCCTGATGGTGCCCGGCCCGCCGCTGGACGCCGAGTCGGCCGAGTCGATCCGCCGGATCATGGCCAAGGGCCTGATGCACGGCGTCGGCCTGGCCACCGACGACTGCCGCAAGACCTTCGACGAGCTGGTCGCCAAGGGCGTCGAGCACATCCAGGAACCCTCCGAACGCCCGTACGGCGTGGAGGCGGTGCTGAGGGACAACTCCGGCAACTGGCTGGTCCTGGTCGAGCAGCGTCCCTACACCCCGGAGGACTTCGCCTGACCGAGGTGGTTGGATCGGCCGGGTGGACATCTCGGTGAATCCGGCCGGCTCCGAGCCGCCGTACGAGCAGGTGAAGAACCAGATCGAGCAGCTGATCCGCAGCGGAGAGCTGGCGCAGGGCACCCGCCTGCCGACCGTGCGGCAGCTCGCGGGCGACCTCGGCCTGGCGGCGAACACGGTGGCCCGGGCGTACAAGGAACTCGAGGCGGACCGGCTGGTGCGCACCGAGGGCCGGAACGGGACGTTCGTGCTCGCCTCGCGCAGTCAGGTGGACGACGAGCAGGCGCGGGCGGCGGCGGAGACCTTCGCCCGGGCCGCCCGTCGGGCCGGCCTCAGCCGGTCCGAAGCAGGCCGGATCCTCGACGAAGCCTGGTGACCACCGGCTCGCCGCCGCAGGAAACGGAAACGATTCCAAATTGCTCACGGACAACGTTGTCCGAGCTCTTCACAGCCCCGATCGGCGTTGTTAGTCTCGCCCGCATTTGACAGCGATGTCAGCGACAGGGGAGTGGTCACGATGGTCTCGAGACGAACGTTCCTGGCGGGCAGCGGCGCGGTGGCGGCCGGGGGTCTGGGCTGGTTCCAGACCGGACCAGCCACTGCGACCGGGCAAGTGGGCAGCGGTCTGGTGAGCGCTGCGCACAGCGGTGGGGGCCGGCGGTTGCTGCCGACCTTCGCGCGTCCGCGGCACCTGCACTACGGCGATGTCAGCAAACTGAGCGGCGGCGACCAAACCCTGCTCACCACCCTTCAGGGCGTGGTGAACCGCAGTCGCCCCGAGCTCTACTTCCTCTACTCGCCAGGCGGCGCCGACGGTGTCGATGCCCGCTGGCTGCGCAACACCGGCGTACCGGCCACCCGGTACGCCGATCCGCTCGACCTGGTGGCCAAGTACCGGCATCGGGTCCGCGGCGCGATCCTGCACGACCCGGAGGTCCCGGACTCGCTCAACGTCGCGACCACGCTGGCCGGTCTGGAGAACGCCGTCGTCGCGGACGCCGCCCAGGCCAAGGCGCACGGGCTGCGGGTCGTGAAGGACCTGCGGGGGCTCTTCGACGACGACCGACTGAAAACCTACCGCTGGCAGCTCGAGCACCTCTTCCCGCGCTGCTCGCACCAACTGCTGGCCGGTCTGCCGCCGACCATGGTCGTGCAGGCCGAGAACGTGACCTGGCGCGAGATCGCCCGCGAGACCCGGCAGATCCGCGACGAGTCGAACCGTGGAACGTACACGCTCGACGTCTCACCCGCCCTCGGGCAGGACGCCGTCTACGTCCGGTTCCAGGATTCGTTCGGCGACGACGGCTGGGGTCCGTCGATCCTTTCGCTCACGGCGAAGGCGAACGGGACGACGCTGGCCACCTTCCGGCCCGGTACGCCCGAGGAGGCGCCGTACCTGTTCGACGGGGTGAACTCGTCGATCGGTGCCGCAGGCAACCGCTTCGCGGACGGCGGCGGCTACTTCATCTACAAGTTCACCCCACCGGCCGGGACCACCTCGCTGACCGTCACGGTCGAGATGTGGAACCAGTACCTGGTGACCGCCACCGACACCGCGCCGACCCGGATCGAGCCGTTCCCGTACTTCCGCGACTACGTGGTCGCGACCAAGGCCCTGGTCAGCTGGCTGCCGCCGAACGGCCCGACCGGCGAGCTGCTGAAGGAACACTTCGCCGCCGTCGGCCCGACCACGCCGTACGCCGGCTGGTTCGCGAACGACGTGGCGGGGGAGTGGAGCGGCGTCGACCTCGCCGCGCAGGGCGGGTCCGAGGTGCTGCCCGCCGACTTCTACATGAACGGCACCGTGCTGTCCGGCGTCGCGGCGCCGATCTCGAACAAGGTCCGCAAGTTCACGCCGATCACGCCGAAGAAGAAGATCTACGTGACGCTGACCTTCGGCGAGGGCGACAACGTGCAGTACTGCCAGCGGCACATGCGCGACCTGTGGGACGACCCGCGCCGTGGCGACGCTCCGGTCAACTGGACCGTCAGCCCGCTGCTCGCCGACATCGGGCCGGCCATCCTCAGCCACTACCAACGCACCGCGACCAGGAACGACTTACTGATCTGCGGCCCGTCCGGAGCCGGCTACACCTATCCGGGCGCCTGGCCGGCCGATCAGCTGGACGCCTATTTCCAGTTGTCCGGCACGTATCTGCGCCGTACCGGGATGGATCTGGTCTACGCCTACAACCACCGCGAGAACGACGCCTGGGTGCCGTTCTCGGAGACGATCGGCCGGGGCTACGCCGAGCACACGCAGCTGCGCGGCATCATCCAGTCCTGGGAGAAGGGCGACCTGCTGGTACGCCGGGGAGGCCTGCCGGTGATCGGCAACTTCTCCCCGCCCGGCAAGGCCGCCGAGTACAGGGCGGCGCTCGACCAGCACACCAAGAGCTGGACCGGCGACGCCCCGCTGTTCATCGCCGGCGCGATCAACGCGTGGTCGTGGACGCCGTCAGACGTCGCGGAGCTCGCCGAGCTGCTCACCGCGCCGTACGAGCTGGTCCTCGGCAACGTCTTCTTCGACGCACTGAATCGGGTCCTCTGATCCCTCCGACCGATCGCGTGAAGGCGACTTCGAGCACCGCTCAGTCACGCGGACCGCGGTTCGGTGGCTGAGCGGTGCACAAAGTGCACCGGTGGGGTGAGGGTCAGGGGTCGGTGCGGGGCAGGACGGCGGAGATCGTGACCAGCACGGCAGAAAGTGCCAGAGGGAGGAACATCGCCTGCTGGATGCCGACGCGTTCGACCAGCTGGCCGATGATCGCCGGGCCGACCAGGAAGGCGGCGTACCCGAAGGTGACGACGATCGCGAGCATCCGGCCGCCGCCGACGTGGCCTGCGACGGCGTACACCTGCGGGGCGACCAGGCCGACTCCCAGGCCGACCAGCGCCCAGCCCGCCAGCAGCGGTGGGAGCGAGTCGGTGAACACCGTGACGAGGTAGCCCCCGACGGCCGTCACGCCGCCGACCCGGACGACGGCGCGACGGCCGAAGCGGGCGACGACCTGGTCGCCGAGCAGCCGGACGACGACCATGAACCCGCTGACCGCGACCAGACCGAGCGCGCCGGTCGACGGATCGATCCGGGCGACGTCGGTGACGTGCACCGACGACCAGTCGACCGCCGTGCCCTCGGCGAGGCCGAAGCAGAAGGCCATCAGGCCGAGCGCCCAGGCCAGCTTGGGGATCGCGGTCCGCACGCCGTCCTTGATGTGCTCGATCCGGCGGCCGGCCGGCACGATCCGGTACGCGACCACGATTCCGGCCAGCCCGAGCACGGTCAGCGTGCCGAGGGCGGGACCGACGTTGCCGCCACCGGGGCGATCGAACAGCCGGCCGACCAGGACGACGACCCCGGCCGCGGTCAGGTTGCCCAGACTCCAGAACGCGTGGAACCGGCTCATGATCGGCTTCGGCCGCGCCTGCTCGATCTCGACGCCGAGCGAGTTCATCGCCACGTCCATCGCGCCGTTGCCCAGCCCCGCCAGCACCATGCCGACGACGGCCCAGGTCAACGACGACGTCACGGCGAGTGTGCCGACACCGGCGGTGAGCAGACCGAGCGTGACCAGCGCGACCGGTCGCGCGCCGATCCGGTCGGCCAGCCGGCCGCCGATCTGCATCGACAGCACCGCGGAGACCGCCAGGCAGAACAGCAGCAGCGACAACCCCGACGCGCTGACGCCCAGCCGGTCGCGCATCGCCGGCAACGTGCCACCGACTCCGCCGATCAGCGCGCCGTTGACGCCGAACAGCAGGAAGACCGCACCGGCCGCCGTCCGGGAACCCATCGGCGCCGAGACGACCGGAGCCGCCATCACCGCCGCCCGCTCTCGACGTCGGGCTGCGGTCGCGGCGCGCTCTCCATGGCGTCATTCGATCACGGGCGGCGCGCGGATATGTAATTACCAACTGGCTGACGTAATAGGGATGACGGTGGTCAGCACGCGGCAGCAGGATGGCCGGTGATGAAAACTTCCGAAGAGCTGCTCGACGTGTTCCACCGCCGGATCCGGTTGCCGGACGCCGACACCATCCCGGGCTGGAAGGTCGAGCACGACGGCCTGGTCCACCGCTCGTACGCCGAAGGGCCCGGTGGCGGCGGTTTCGTCGAGACGCCGCGCGGCCTGGGCGACGACCCGGACGCGGTGATCGCCCGCGAACTGGCGTTCTTCCGCGAGCGTGGACTGGCCTTCGAGTGGAAGACCTACGCCTACGACGAACCGGCCGACCTGGGCGAGCGGCTGGTCCGGCACGGGTTCGTCGCCGAAGGCCCGGAGACGCTGATCCTCGGCGACGTCGACACGATCCTGCAGCGACCGCTCACGCTGCCGTCGAAGATCGTGATCCGCGACGTCGAGGACGCGGCCGACTTCCACCGGATCGCCGTCCTGACCGACACCCTGTGGCACAACGGGCTGGAGCGGATCGAGGAGCAGCTGGCCGGCGAGGCGCGGATGTTCCCCGACCGCCTGGTGGTCAGCGTGGTGGAGAACGCGCTGGACCCGACCGGGCCGGTGCTGACGTCGGGCTGGATCCGGTTCCACCCGGGCACGGGATTCGCCAGCCTGTGGGGCGGCGGGACGCTGCCCGAGTGGCGGCGCCGCGGGCTGTACTCGGCGATGCTGGTGCACCGGGCCCGGATCGCGAAGGAGCGCGGCTACGAGTACCTGCGCGTCGACGCCTCGCCGGACTCCAGCCCGATCCTGCAGAAACTGGGGCTGCACGCGGTGACCACCACCACGCCGTACACGTGGACTCCGTGACCGGTCAGCAACGATCGCCCGATCGCGCGCGGTAACACGCGGGCCGCCGTACGGAACGACCGGGTCACGTTGTACGTTGCGGAGATCATGGCTCTGAAACTCACCTCGCGCTTCCGCCGGCTCCTGCAGCGCCCCGGCTCGATCGACCTCGGCCCGTACGAGAAGCTGACCGTCGCGGTCGGTGAGGCGGGCGAGTCGTCCACCTCGCTCACCGACGAGGAGCTGACCGAGGTCGTCACCGAGCTACGGACCGAGGGCGGGCTGGACGAGGACGGCCTGATCGAGTTCCTGGCGCTGGCCCGGGAGGCCGGTGATCGGGCCCTCGGCGAGCGAGCCTTCGACGGCCAGATCGTCGGCGCGCTGGCGCTGCTGCGCGGCCGGGTGGTCGAGATGGCGACCGGTGAGGGCAAGACCCTGGCCGGCGCGTTCGCCGCCGCGGGCTATGCGATCGGCGGGCGCAAGGTGCATGTGCTCGCGGTCAACGACTATCTGGCCCAGCGCGACGCGGAGTGGATGGAGCCGCTGTACAAGCTGCTCGGCGTCACGGTGAGCCACGTCGGGCAGGCCTCGACGCCTCAGGAGCGCCGGGCGGCGTACCAGGCGGAGGTCTGCTACGCGCCGGTGAGCGAGGTCGGGTTCGACGTCCTGCGGGATCGGCTGGTCGCCGACGTGGCGGACCGCGTGTCCGCGGCGCCGGACGTGGCGCTGGTCGACGAGGCGGACTCGGTGCTGATCGACGAGGCCCGGGTGCCGCTCGTGCTGGCCGGCGCGACCCGGTCCGAGGAGCTCGACGACGACATCGTCCAGCTGGTCCGCACGCTGCGGGCCGGCGTGGACTACGAGATCGACGGCGACGGACGGTCGGTCGCGCTGACCGACAGGGGCACCGACACCGTCGAGGAGCTGCTCGGCGGCATCGACCTGTACGACGACGCGAACCTGGACAAGATGACCCAGGTCAACGTCGCGCTGCACGCCGAGGTGCTGCTGCGCAAGGACGTCGACTACCTGGTCCGCGACGGCAAGGTCAACCTGATCAACAACAGCCGCGGCCGGATCGCCAAGCTGCAGCGCTGGCCCGACGGGCTGCAGGCCGCGGTCGAGGCGAAGGAGGCCGTGCCGGTCAGCGAGAGCGGTGAGGTGCTGGACAGCATCACCGTGCAGGCGCTGATCAAGCGCTACCCGACGCTGTGCGGCATGACCGGTACGGCGGTCGTCGTCGGCGAGCAGTTGCAGGAGTTCTACGACGTCGAGGTGGCGGTCGTGCCGCCGAACAAGCCGAACATCCGGATCGACGAGCCGGACCGGCTGTACCTGACCGTCGAGCAGAAGAACCAGGCGCTGGTCGCGCACATCAAGGAGGTCCACGAGACCGGGCGGCCGATCCTGGTCGGCACGCACAGCGTGGAGGAGTCCGAGCAGCTCAGCGACCGGCTCGAGGCCGCGGGCGTGCCGCACGTCGTACTGAACGCCAAGAACGACGCCGAGGAAGCCTCGATCGTGGCCGAGGCCGGCGTGCCGGAGACCGTGACGGTGTCGACGCAGATGGCCGGACGCGGTACGGACATCCGGCTCGGTGGGCGCGACGGGTCGAACGGTCGGGAGCGGGCCGCCGAGCTGGGCGGGCTGTACGTGGTCGGGACCGGCCTGCACGCGTCGCGGCGGCTGGACGACCAGCTGCGGGGCCGCGCCGGACGGCAGGGTGACCCGGGCGGTTCGCTGTTCTTCGCGAGCCTGGGCGACGAGCTGGTCACGCGGTACTCGATCACCAGTGGGCTGCGGCCGTCGCCGGACAAGGACGGACGGCTGACGGACCGCAAGGCGATCGGCGTACTGGAGCATGCTCAGCGGGTCGCCGACGGTGCGAACGCCGAGCTGCTGCGGACCACCTGGTCGTACAGCCGGCTGACCGAGCAGCAGCGCGCGATCGTGCTGGACACCCGCGAGAAGATCCTCACCGAGGACCTGGCCGCGGACAAGCTCGCCGCGGCGGCGAAGGAGCGGTACGACGAACTGGTCGAGCAGCACGGCGAGGACGTGGTGAAGGACGCCGCCCGGCGGATCGCGCTGCACCACTTCGACCGTCGCTGGACCGACCACGTCGCGTACCTGGCCGACCTGCGCGAAGGCATCCACCTGCGGTCGCTGGCCGGCGGGATCGTGCACCAGAAGCCGATCGACGAGTTCAACAAGCTCGCGATCGAGTCGTTCAAGCCGCTCGTCGACAGCGCCTGGGAGGACGCGGCCGAAACGCTGACGACCGCCGAGATCGGCGAGGGCGGGCTGGACGAGGAGAAGTCCGGCGTACCCCGGCCGACCGCGACCTGGACCTACCTGGTCAACGACAACCCCTTCGGCACCGAGGCCGACCGGATCCTCGGCCGCCTGCGCAACGCGGTCAAGGGCGACGAACTCGTCACCGTCGAGGACGACACCCCGGTCGAACTGGTCGAGGACGAGCTGCCGGAGGAACTGCGCGACCTGGACGACGACGACCTCGCCGACGAGCTCCCGGAGGAGCTGCGCGAATCCGACGACGAGGACGAGCGGAAGAAGTAGCACCCGGTACGCCGCGATCGCGGTCCCGGTTGCTGCCCGCGGGCGCGGGGTGTCGGTGGGCGTAGGTAGGCTCGTCGGGTGACCGAAGGCCTGTTCGATCTTCCTGATGCTCCTGCTCCCGCGCGTGGGGGTGGGAGCCTGGCGGACGTCGATCACAGCTCGGCGCCGCTGGCGGTGCGGATGCGGCCGCGCACTCTGGACGAGTTGGTCGGGCAGCAGCATCTGCTGGCCCCCGGGTCGCCCCTGCGCCGGCTGGTCGAGGGCGACCAGCCGATGTCGTTGCTGCTGTGGGGACCGCCGGGGACGGGCAAGACGACGATCGCGGCGGTCGTGTCGCACCAGACGAATCGCAAGTTCGTCGAGCTGTCGGCGGTGACCGCCGGGGTGAAGGACGTGCGGCAGGTGATCGACGCCGCGCGGCGGGAGCTGTCCCGCCCGGGTGGGGCGGTCGAGACCGTGCTGTTCATCGACGAGGTCCACCGGTTCACCAAGGCCCAGCAGGACGCGCTGCTGCCCGGCGTCGAGAACCGCTGGGTCACGCTGGTCGCCGCCACCACCGAGAACCCGTTCTTCTCGGTGATCTCGCCGTTGCTGTCGCGCTCGCTGCTGCTGACACTGGAATCGCTGACCGACGACGACATCGCCGTACTGCTGGATCGGGCGCTGACCGACGAGCGCGGGCTGAACGGCGAGTTCGAGCTGGCGCCGGACGCGAAGGACCACCTGCTGCGGATGGCGGGAGGCGACGCCCGCCGCGCCCTCACGTATCTGGAGGCCGCCGCCGGAGGTGCGAAGGCCAAGGCCGCCGCGGAGCAACCCGTCGACGGCGAAGAAGAGCCGCGGACGATCCTCATCGATCTGAAGACCCTGGAGACCGCCGTCGACCGCGCCGCGGTGCGGTACGACCGGGCCGGCGACCAGCACTACGACGTCACCTCGGCGATGATCAAGTCGATCCGCGGCTCGGACGTCGACGCCGCGATGCACTACCTGGCGCGAATGGTCGAGGCCGGCGAGGACCCGCGGTTCATCGCGCGGCGGCTGGTGATCTCGGCCAGCGAGGACATCGGCATGGGCGACCCGACCGCGCTCGGCGTCGCGATCGCGGCGGCCGACGCGGTCCAGCTGATCGGGATGCCGGAAGCCCGGATCAACCTGGCCCAGGCGGTCGTCGCGCTCGCCCTGGCCCCGAAGTCGAACGCCGTGATCACCGCGATCGACGCCGCCATCGCCGACGTGAAGGCCGGCAAGGTCGGCCCGGTCCCGCCGCACCTGCGCGACGCCCACTACGCCGGCGCGAAGAAGATCGGCCACGGCGCGTCGTACCAGTACTCGCACAACGATCCGCGCGGTGTCGTGCCCCAGCAGTACGCGCCGGACGTGGTCGACCGGGTCGACTACTACCAGCCCACCCGTCGCGGCGGCGAGGCCGCGTACGCCGACCGCGTCGCCGCGATCCGCAAGATCCTCCGCGACCGCAAGTAATCCGCGACCGCAAGTGAGCGGAGTGGGCGAGCACGACGACGCGTTCGCCCAGCCGCACCGTGAACTCCGACGGACAAGGCGTGCGGCAGTGTTCAGCGGCGTTTGCGTGGCGCCGCGGAGCGTGGCGGCAGGGCCCGCATGTGGTCCCGCGCCCGCGTCATGATCTCGCTGAGCTGCCGCAGATCGTCGCCGTCCAGCGAGTCGAACAGCAGGCCGCGTACGACGTCGACGTGTCCGGGCAGAACGCGTTCGACCAGAGCGCGCCCGTGGTCGGTGATCGTCACCAGCGTCGCGCGCTCGTCGTCGGGGGAGGGCTCCCGGGTGATCAGGCCGGCCTTCTCGAGCAGGCCGGCCTGATAGGTGAGACCGCTGCGGCTGTAGACGACGCCGTCGGCCAGCTGGGTCATCGTCAGTCGCCCCGGCCCATGAGCCAAACGGGCCAGGAGCTGGAACTGCACGTAGCTCAGATCGCCCTCGGCGCGGAGCTGCTGCTCGACCTGGTGCTGCAGCAGGCTGACCGCTTCGGTGAGCACGAAGTACGTCGCCAGCTGCTGGGGATCGAGCGCCTGGTCCGCCACCTCGTCAGCGTACCTGTTCCGAATTCGAAGCAGCGGGTGCACGCCGAGGAGCTCGACCCGACCAGCCGGCGGACCGCCCTTCGGCGAGGCCGATTTCCCGGCCCGGCAACCGGTCGCGCCGAGTTGGTGAGCGACTGTGATCTGGGGGATGGTGTCCTGAAGCGGACTGCGGTAGAGGCGCGCGATAAGGTCGGGCGGTCCACGTGGTCGCAACGGAAGGTGGATCGTTTCCCATGAGCGTCGGTGAAGTCGCGGGGCTGATAGCGGCCTGTGCGCTGCTCATCCTGGTGGGCCTGCTGGCCTATCCGATCCTGAAGCTCGGCAAGGTGCTGGACGAGACCCGGATCATGGTCAAGGGCGTCTCGGACTCCAGTGTTCCGTTGCTCGGCGAGGTCACCGAGACCGTGGCGACGACCAACGCGCAGCTGGCCAAGGTGGACACCATCACCGACAACGCGACCACCGTGACCACCAACGCCGCGGCGCTGGCGTCGTTGTTCGCGGCGACCGCCGGTGGTCCACTGGTGAAGGCGGCGGCGTTCACGTACGGCGTGCGCAAGGCGCTCGGCGACAACCAGCGCAAGGACGTGGCCCGCCGGGTGAAGGACGAGATGAAGGCAGACCGCAAGGCGCGCAAGCGAGGTGACCTGTGATCAAGCGGATCCTGTGGTTCGTGATCGGCACCGCCGTCGGCGTCTACGCGGTGACCCGGCTGAAGAAGCGGGCCCAGGTGCTCGCGCCGGAGAGCCTGCAGCAGTCGGCGGAGAAGGTGGCCAGCGCGATCCGGCACTTCGGTGACGAGGTCCGGGCCGGCATGGCCGAGCGGGAGACCGAATTGCGCGACGCGCTCGGCATCGACACAGCAGCAGCACACCAGAACGATTCAACACAGCGTGAGGACTACCGGTAACACCCATGGAAACCAGTGAGATTCGCCGGCGGTTCCTGAACTTCTTCGAGGAGCGCGGCCACACCGTGGTGCCGAGCGCGCCGCTGCCGTCGCCGGACCCGAACCTGTTGTTCAACGTGGCCGGCATGGCCCAGTTCGTGCCGTACTTCGTCGGCCAGCAGACCCCGCCGTACGCGCGCGCCACCAGCGTGCAGAAGTGTGTCCGCACGCTCGACATCGACGAGGTCGGCAAGACCACCCGGCACGGCACGTTCTTCCAGATGAACGGCAACTTCTCCTTCGGCGACTACTTCAAGGAAGACGCCGTCCGGTTCGCCTGGGAGCTGGTCACCAAGCCGCAGAGCGAAGGCGGCTACGGGTTCGACGAGTCGGTTCTGTACGCCTCGGTGTACTACGAGGACGACGAGGCGATCGACATCTGGAAGCGGGTCGCCGGGCTGCCCGACGACCGGATCGTCCGGCTCGGCATGAAGGACAACTTCTGGTCGATGGGCATTCCCGGCCCGTGCGGCCCGTGCTCGGAGATCCTGATCGACCGCGGCCCGCAGTTCGGCGCCGACCGGGACTGGGAGGCGGGCGACCGCTACCTGGAGTTCTGGAACCTGGTCTTCATGCAGAACATCCGCGGCGAGGGCGGCGGCAAGGACGGCTACCCGATCCTCGGTGAGCTGCCGAAGAAGAACATCGACACCGGTCTGGGCCTGGAGCGGGTCGCGTACCTGCTGCAGGGCGTCGACAACATGTACGAGATCGACGAGATCTTCCCGGTGATCGAGAAGGCCTCGGAGCTGAGCGGCCGCAAGTACGGCGCCGAGCACGTCGACGACGTCCGGTTCCGGGTCGTGGCCGACCACGTCCGCAGCGCGCTGATGCTGATCGGCGACGGCGTCACCCCGGGCAACGAGCAGGGCGGCTACGTGCTGCGCCGGCTGCTGCGCCGGGCGATCCGCTCGATGCGCCTGCTCGGCTACGAGGACCCGAGCCTGGTCGAGCTGCTGCCGGTCAGCCTGCAGCAGATGAAGAAGTCCTACCCCGAGCTGGAGTCCGACTTCGGCCGGATCAGCCAGGTCGCGTACGCCGAGGAGGAGGCGTTCCGCCGGACCCTCACGGCCGGGACCAGCATCTTCGACCTCGCGGTCCGCGACACCAAGGCCGGGGGCGCGCACCAGCTCGAGGGCGCGAAGGCGTTCCAGCTGCACGACACCTACGGCTTCCCGATCGACCTGACCGTCGAGATGGCCGCCGAGCAGGGCCTGCAGGTCGACACCGAGGGCTTCCGCTCGCTGATGAAGGAGCAGCGCGAGCGGGCCAAGGCCGACGCGCGGGCCAAGAAGGCCGGCCACGCGGACACCTCGGGGTACCGGGAGCTGCGGGAGAAGGGTGTCACCGAGTTCACCGGTTACAGCGAGCTGGCGACCGACTCGCAGGTGCGCGGGTTGCTGCGCGACGGCGTGGTGGCGACCGCCGCCGAGCAGGGCGAGACCGTCGAGGTCGTGCTGGAGAAGACCCCGTTCTACGCCGAGTCCGGTGGCCAGATCGCGGACGAGGGCGTGATCGTCGCCGACGGCGTGAAGCTGAAGGTGCTCGACGTCCAACGGCCCGTCAAGGGCCTGATCGTGCACCGCGTCGAGGTGCTCGAGGGTGTGCTCCAGCCCGGGCTCGACGTGCACGCGCAGGTCGACCACGAGTGGCGGATCCAGGCCTGCCAGGCGCACTCCGGTACGCACGTCGTGCACGCCGCGCTGCGTCAGGTGCTCGGCCCGAACGCGCTGCAGAGCGGTTCGTACAACAAGCCCGGTTACCTGCGGCTCGACTTCGCCTGGTCGTCGGCGCTGGACCAGGCCACCCGGTCGGAGATCGAAGAGGTCGCGAACCTCGCCGTCCGCCAGGACCTGCCGGTCTCCGCGCAGTACATGACGCTGCCCGAGGCCCGCGAGTGGGGCGCGCTGGCGCTGTTCGGCGAGACGTACGACGAGCAGGTCCGGGTCGTCGAGATCGGTGGCCCCTGGTCGCGCGAGCTCTGCGGTGGCACGCACGTCAAGCACTCGTCGCAGGTCGGCGCGCTGACCGTGACCGGCGAGTCGTCGGTCGGTGCGGGGGTCCGCCGGATCGAGGCGTTCGTCGGCATGGAGGCGCTGCACTACCTCGGCCGTGAGCGGGCGCTCGTCCGGCTGCTCAGCGAGAACCTGAAGACCCGTCCGGAGGAGCTGCCGGCCAAGGTCGCCGACCTGGCCGAGCGGCTGCGGACGGCCGAGAAGGAGCTGGACAAGATCCGCGCGAGCCAGGTGCTGGCGGCCGCCGGTGAGCTGGCGAGCAGCCCGAAGGACGTCTTCGGCGTCGCCTTCGTCGGGCACCGCGCGCCGGACGGCGTCGGCGGCGGCGACCTGCGCAAGCTGGCGCTGGACATCCGCGGCCGGATGCCGGCCGACAAGCCGGCCGTGGTCGCGCTGGTCGGCGTGAACGACGGCAAGCCGAGCGTGGTGGTCGCGCTGAACGAGACCGCGCGCGAGTGGCGGCTGAAGGCCGGCGACCTGGTCCGGATCGCCGCCGAGCAGCTCGGTGGCCGCGGTGGCGGCAAGGACGACGTCGCCCAGGGCGGCGGAACCGACCCGGCCGGTGCCGACAAGGCGCTGTCCGCGGTCGAGCACGCCGTCGGCCAGCTGGTCACGGGCTGACTGCGATGACCGGGTCCGCATGCCCCCCGGCTGAGGCAGCCTGATGCGCCGGGGGGTGCGGATCGCGCTCGACATCGGCGACGCCCGGATCGGCGTCGCCAGTTCCGACCCGCACGGGATCCTGGCCACGCCGGTCGAGACGGTTCGGCGCGGACCGGGGGACCTTGACCGGATCGTTACGCTCGTACACGATCTGGAGGCGTTCGAGATCGTCATCGGCCTGCCTCGTTCGTTGAACGGTGGTGAAGGACCGGCGGCGGTCCGGATCCGCGAGACCGCCGAGCTGGTCCGGCAGAAGCTGGCCGAGCGGCAACCGGCTGGTCCGGACAACCTGAGCGCGGCGGACGGAGTCGAACAGATGGCGGCGGTGCGGCTGGTGGACGAGCGGTTCACCACGGTGACGGCCGAGCGGATGCTGCGCGAACGGGGTAAGAAGGGCGCCAAGCGGCGGGCCGTGGTCGACCAGGCCGCGGCGGTCGTGATTCTGCAACACGCGCTCGACTTCGAGCGGGAGACCGGCAACCCACCCGGGAGGCCCCTGTGAACGGAACAGCGGTGGTCGAAGGATGAGCAGGACCTCTACGCACGGCGATCTCGACGAGACCGACGACCTCGACGTCGACCTGGGCCTGCGCCCGGAGAGCCGGACCGAGCGGCGGGCGAACCGGCGCAAGCATCGGGCCCGGCGAGGTTTCGGCTGCTTCGCCGGCCTCGTGTCGCTGCTGGTGGTGGCCGGCCTGATCGGCGGACTGATGTTCGGCTTCGGCAAGGGCCGCGACTACCTGGAGCAGATGTTCGCCGCGCCCGACTACGAGGGCGAGGGCACCGGCTCGGTGCAGGTCGAGGTGACCAAGGGCCAGAGCGCGCAGGCGATCGCGGACACGCTGGAGAAGAAGGACGTGGTGAAGTCGGCCCGCGCCTTCGAGCGGGCCGCCCGCGAGGACCCGCGCAGCGTGCAGATCCAGGCCGCGACGTTCACGCTGCGCAAGAAGATGTCGGCCAAGGCCGCGCTGGCGTTGATGCTCGACCCGGCCAAGTCGATCCGGGTCACCCGGATCGGGGTGAACTCCGGCTGGACCAAGGAGCAGGTCGCCCAGAAGCTGCAGGAGAACAAGACGGTCAAGCTCCCGCCGGGTTCGGTCGCCGCCGCGATGGCCAAGCCATGGTCGCTCGGGCTGCCGTCGTACGCGAAGAACAACCCGGAGGGCTTCCTCTACCCGGGCACGTACGACGTACCGAAAAACGCCACGGCGTACTCGATCCTGCGGCTGATGACCGCGCAGTTCGCCCGGACCCAGGCGGAGCTGAAGCTGCCGCAGACCGCGCAGCGCAAGAAGCTCGACCCGTACCAGGCGGTGATCGTGGCCAGCATCATCGCCGCGGAGACCAACCGGCCCGAGGACTACGGCAAGGTCGCCCGGGTGATCTACAACCGCCTGCAGCGCGACATGAAGCTGCAGATGGACTCGACCGTGCACTACGTGACCGGCCGCAGCGGCGGGGTGTTCACCACCGACGAGGAGCGCGACTACGACTCGCCGTACAACACCTACAAGTACCGCGATCTGCCGCCGACGCCGATCAACTCGCCCGGCAAGGACACCCTGCGGGCCGCGCTGAACGCGACGCCGGGTCCGTGGCTCTACTTCACGCTGGTCAACCTCGACACCGGCGAGACCGCGTTCGCGGCGACGGCCGAGGAGCACCAGCAGAACGTCCGCAAACTGCAGGCTTGGTGCCAGGCGCACAAGGGGCGGTGCTAGCTTGGCCTCGCCTCCGGCTCGGCGGGTTTCGGGGCTTTGTCTCCCGGTCTTCCCTCGTCGCTTCGGTCGCTTCGCTCCCTACACTCCTCAGTCCAGACCGGGAGGCCCCAAAACCTTGCTGCTCTGCTTGTCGCCAAGGCGGTTGACATGACTCGGTGTGCTGTTCTGGGTAGTCCGATCGCGCACTCGCTGTCGCCGGCGATGCACCGGGCCGCGTACGCCGAGCTCGGGCTGGACTGGCGGTACGACGCGTTCGAGGTCGGCGAGGACGAACTGCGCGGGTTTCTCAGCACGCTCGGCGACGACGTGCGCGGGCTGTCGCTGACGATGCCGCTGAAGCGGGTCGCGCTGGAGCTGGCCGACACCGTCGATCCGGTCGCCGAGCTGATCGGCGCGGCGAACACGATGCTGTTCGAACCCGACGGCTCACGCTCGGCCCACAACACCGACGTACCGGGGCTGGTCGCGGCCTTCGCCGAGCGCGGGATCACCGGCGCCGACACCGCCGTCGTCCTGGGCGGCGGCGCGACGGCGGCCTCGACGCTGGCGGCGTTGCGCGCCGGCTTGAAGGTCAGCGAGGTGACGCTGGTCGTTCGCGACATCGCGAAGGCCGAGCGGCTGCTGGACCTGGCGGCCGCGCTCGACCTGAAGACCTCGGTGACCGACTTCGGGCAGGTCGAGCAGATCGGTGGCTTCGACCTGTGCGTGTCGACGCTGCCCGGCGGTGCGGTCGACCCCTGGGCCGAGCACTTCGCCGCGGTCGCGCCGGTGGTCTTCGACGTCGCGTACCACCCGTGGCCGACGCAGCTGGCGCTCGTGGCGCACCGGATCGGTACAGAGCTGTTGAACGGTCTTGACCTGCTCGTGCATCAGGCCACCTTGCAGGTGGAGATGATGACGGGTAGGTCGCCCGCACCGCTGGCGGCGATGAGGGCCGCCGCGCGTGAGGAGCTCGACGATCGTGAGCCACAGTGAGGATCTCTGGAACCGTCGTAGCCTGCTGAAGGCCGGTGGTCTGCTGGCCGCCGGTGCGGTGGCCGCCACCGCCGGTGCGGAAGCCGTGCATGCGTCCACGACCGCCCCGGACTGGGCCGCTCTCGATCGCGCGCTCAAGGGCACGCTCTTCCGCCCCGGCCAGACCGGGTACGCCTCCGCGCACCAGCTGTTCAACCCGCGCTTCGACTCGGTCCAGCCGGCCGCTGTCGTCCGGGCCGGCAGCGTCGAGGACGTCCGGCAGGCGATCCTGTTCGCCCGCAAGAACAAGCTGGTCTGCGTCCCGAAGGGCGGCGGTCACTCCTACGTCGGCGCGTCGACGATCGCCGGCGGCCTGATGATCGACCTCGGCCCGTTGCGCGGCCTCACCTACGCGAGCAACGCGATCCAGATCGGCGCCGGCGCGCGGCTGTACGACGTACACGCCTACCTCGACAGGTTCGCCCGGTCGCTGCCGACCGGGACGTGCCCGACGGTCGGCATCGCGGGCCTGGCGCTCGGCGGCGGGATGGGCATCCACACCCGGACGTACGGGTTGACCAGCGACCGGGTCCTGTCGCTGCAGGTGGTCACCGCCGACGGTGTGGTCCGGACGGCGAGCCTGACCCAGAACGCGGACCTGTACTGGGCGCTGCGCGGTGGCGGCGGCGGCAACCTCGGCATCGTGACGTCGTTCCGGCTGGCGACGATCGGCGCGGGCAAGCTCGGCTTCTTCCGGCTGACCTGGCCGGAGTCGAAGGCGGCCGCCGTCGTCAGGGGCTGGCAGCGGTTCGCCAAGGAAGCCCCCTCGACCGCGTGGGCCAACCTGCACGTCACCGGGACGAGCACCGGCGGGCTGTCGATCCACGTGGTCGGGGTGTCGACGACCGGTTCGGCGACGGCCGCGGCCGCGCAGCTGGAGTCGTTCGTCGGCGCCAGGGGCGCCACGCGCTCGATCTCGGTGAAGACCCACCTGGAGGCGGTGCGGTACTTCGGCGGCGGGACGACGAGCCCGCGCCAGGGCTGGCTGGCCGGCTCCGACGTACTGCGTGGCCCGATGGACGCCGCGACGATCAACGGCCTGCTCGGCGCGGTGCGGACCGCCGCCCGTGCGAAAGTCGCCGCGTCGGCGATCCTCGATCCGCTGGGTGGACAGGCCGCGAAGCAGCCGCCGGGCGGTTCGGCCTGGCCGTGGCGTTCCGCGCTCGGCGTCATCCAGTGGTACTCCGGACTGCCATCGCGCCCGACGACCGCGCAGCTGCGCGCGGCCCAGTCCTTCGTCACCAACGGCCATCATGCCGTCACCAGGTTCTCCGCCGGCGGCTACGTGAACTACCTGGAGGCCGGCCGTTCCAACAACTCGTACTACGGCAGCAGCCTGTCCCGGCTGCACGCGATCAAGCTGAAGTACGACCCGACCAATTTCTTTCACGCGCCGTACACCTTTGCCTGAGTACTGTCTGCGCCATGAGGACATGGCGAGCGGTGGCGGGCATCCTCGCTGGGGGACTGGTGTCGATCGGGATCTCACCCGCCTGGGCCTGCGCCTGCGGCGGATACCTCGCCGACGAGGAGTCGCGGGCCCGGGCGACCGGTGAGAACGCACTGGTCCGCTTCGACGGCAGGACCGAGGAGATCGTGCTGTCGATGGCGATCCGCGGCTCGTCGAAGAAGGCGGCCTGGATCATGCCGGTGCCGGCGGCGGCCGAGGTGAGCCTCGGGGATCCCGCGACGTTCACCGAGCTCGTGCGGCTGACGCGGCCGAAGGTCGTGGTGAAGAAGACGTACTGGCCGTTCCGGGACACCGGGCTTTTCGGAGGCCACGGCGGCGACGCCGCCGGAGCGGCACCGGGGTCCGCGGTCGACGTCCGCGAGCAGATGGTGCTGGGACCGTTCGAGGTCGTGCGGCTCGGCGGCTCGAACGCGACGCAGGTGACCGCGTGGCTGCGCACCAACGGGTACGCCGTACCGGACACGCTGGCGGCCAACCTCACGCCGTACCTGGCGGAGAGGTGGGAGATCGTCGCGGTGAAGCTGGCGCCGAAGGAGGCCGACGGGACGCTGGGTGGAGAGACGCCGCCCCTGCGGCTGAAGTTCGCTTCCAAGCGCATCGTCTACCCCATGCGGCTGAGCAAGGGAGCCACCACGAGTCAGGCGGTCACCGTGTACGTCGCGGCGCCGTACCGGGTGGATGCGTCGACCGTGCCCGACGCGTCGCTTCCGCCGGAGCTGCTGTACGCCGGCCGGGTCGACGGCGCGCAGGCCGCGCAGTTGACCGCGCCGACGAACTTCCTGACCGCCTACTCGTCGTACTTCTCGGAGCCGGGCCGGATCACCAACGACTACACGTTCACCCGCTCGGCCACCGACGAGGGCTTCCAGCGGACGACGTACGTGACCGAGAACGAGAGCTTCTGGAGCACCCTCGGTGTCGTCGTCGGAGGCCTGCTGCTCCTGGGCGGCGGTGCCGCGGTGGTCGCTCGCCGGGTGCGCTGAGTTGTCCACAGGCGCGGCTCGCGGCCGGGCCCTGATCGTCTAGGCTGCGGCATCGTGTCTGATCTGATCGCCGGCGTCGTCGCGATGGTGGTGTGCGCTCCGGCGGCGTACGCGCTCGGGCCCTGGCTGCTGCGCAGGATTCCCGAGCCGATCCTGGAGGAAGGGCAGACCAAGCCGCGGTACGCCGAGTTGGCTACGCGGCGGGCCGCGATCTGGTGTGGGGTGCTCGCCGGAGTCGCGGGCGGGGTGGTCGGCTGGCGGATCGGCTTCGCGGGTGGGCTGGCGGCGTGGATCGCGCTCGTGGTGTCGGGCGCGGTGCTCGGCTACATCGACGCGCGGACGCGGTACCTGCCGTCCGCGATCATCTGGCCGACGTACGGCGTGGTGTCGGTCGCGCTGGTCGGCGCGGCGGTGGTGACGGGGCAGTGGCAGTCGCTGGGACGGGCCGCGATCGCCGGGCTGATCGGGTTCGGCGTGTTCTACCTGCTGTGGTTCGTGTTTCCGCGCGGGGTCGGGTTCGGCGACGTGCGGTTGTCGGGGCTGCTCGCGGTGGCGCTCGGCTGGCTCGGGTGGGGCGAGTTCGTCAGCGGTCTGTACGGCGGGTTCTTCCTCGGCGCGGTGCTCGGCATCCTGCTGACCGCGGCGAAGGTCTTTCGGCGCAAGGAGATGTTTCCTTTCGGGCCGTTCATGCTGGCCGGCGCGGTGCTCGGGGTGCTGTTCGGCGGACCGCTGGAACGCCTGTATCTGGGCTGAAACCGTCACCCGCACGTCTGACGGTGGACCGCCGGGATCCGCCGCCGGGTTGATGCCGTGAGCGGCCGGCGCCCTCTACGGTCGAACCTCCCGACCTAGGAGTCCGTCGTGCCGAACCTCAGTCGTCGCGGGCTGCTCGCAGGCAGCGCCGCCCTGCTCGCCGTTCCCGCCACCGCTTCGACCGCCACCGCTTCGAGCGCCGCCGTGGACCGCGGTCCGTCCGGCGGGAAGATTCTGCCCGACGACGTCCGCTACTCCGACCTCGTCCAGCGCGGCACCAACCGCCGCTTCGTCGCCGCCCCCGACTACGCCCGGGTGATCCGCTCGCCGCGTGATGCCGTCGACGCCGTCCAGGAAGCGGTCCGGGCGAACAAGCGGATCGCGATCCGCGGCGGCGGCCACTGCTTCGAGGACTTCGTCGACCACAGCGACGTCGAGGTGCTGCTCGACCTGTCCCAGTACGACGAGGTCACGTTCGACGAGCGTCACCGCGCTTTCTCGGTCGGCGCCGGCGCGACGCTCGAAACCGTGTACAAGGCGCTGTTCTACGGCTGGGGCGTGACTGTGCCCGGCGGGGGCTGCCTCGGCGTCGGCGTCGGCGGTCACTTCAGCGGCGGAGGCTATGGGCCGCTCTCGCGCCGGTACGGCTCGGTCGTCGACCACCTGTACGGCGTGGAGGTCGTCGTCGTGGACGCCCACCGCCGGGCCCGCCTCGTGCTGGCCACTCGAGACAACGAGCACCGGGACCTGTGGTGGGCGCACACCGGGGGTGGCGGCGGCAACTTCGGCGTGGTCACCCGGTACCTGCTGCGCAGCGTCGGGGCCCGCGGCGCGGATCCGGCGAAGTTGTTGCCCAAGGCCCCTGCCTCGCTGCTGTCCACGCTCACGGTCTACGACTGGAACACGGTCACCAAGGCCGGGTTCCTGCGCACGCTGCGCAACTTCTTCGACTTCTACGAGCGTCACAACGCGCCGGGTTCGCCGTACGCGACGCTGTACAGCCCGTTCATCCTGACCCACAAGTCGGCCGGCGGGTTCCTGCTGTCCACCCAGATCGACGCCGGTGTACCGAACGCGGCGAAGCTGCTGAAGGACTTCAACGCCGCGATCGTCGCCGGGGTCTCGCCCGCGCCGCAGCTGATCGACCAGGGGGAAGGGCCGTTCCTGCACAGGACGATGGAGCGGTCGATCGCGGAGGACGTCGCGCCGGCCCGCGCCAAGTACAAGGCCGGCTACCTGCGCAAGGGCTACACCGACGCGCAGCTCGAGACGATCTACCGGCAGCTGACCGACGCGTCGTACCAGGGACCGGAGACCAGCCTGCTGTTCGTCCCGTACGGCGGTCAGGTGAACACCGTCGCGCCGGACGCGACCGCGACGGCCCAGCGCGACGTGATGATGAAGATGGTGATGGCGGCGGGCTGGCAGGACCCGGGCCAGGACGCGGTGCACCTGGAGTGGCTGCGCAAGACCTACCGCGACATCTACCGCGACACCGGCGGCGTACCGGTGCCGAACGCGGTCAACGCGGGCTCGTACATCAACTACCCCGACGGTGATCTGGCCGACCCGGAGCAGAACACGTCGGGCGTGCCGTGGCACTCGTTGTACTACCTCGGCAACTATCCGCGACTGCGCCGGATCAAGAAGACGTGGGACCCCGGCAACATCTTCCGCCACCGGCTTTCCATCGAACCCGCTGAATGAGAAGCTGTCCCGGCCCATCGAACCGGTGGGCCGCCGGCCGGGGCGCCGGGCCTGATCCTCGGGGGACGGGCCGGACGCCTCGGCCGTTTCACCAGCCTGGGTAGCGATTCCGCCACGCGGTCTCGGGACCGTACTCGCCGTGCAGGTGCGTGCCGCGGGTGAACTCCAGCACCAGATCGTCGGCCAGCTGCAGGATCGCGCCGCGGCCCTCGACGGCGAACACGAGCTCGGCCGGCAACGCGGTCTCGCCGTGCAGCGCGCCGAGGATGTTGCCGCAGATCGCGCCGGTCGAGTCGCTGTCGCCGGAGTGGGTGACCGCCAGTGCGAGCGCGTCGAGGAACTGGCCGGGCTCGGGACGCGCCAGGGCGGCGTACACGCCGATCGCGAGGGCCTCCTCGGCGATCCACCCGCCGCCGAGTCGCTCGACGGTCTCCACGCCTGGTGCGGCGCTCGCGGCGAGCTCCCGTGCTGTGGTCAGTGCCGCGGTGGTCTCCTCGTGGTGTTCCTTCTCCTCGAGGATCCGCTGGGTCGCGTCCAGTGCCGCGTCGAGGTCGGCGCCGTGGACGATGTGGTGAACCAGTACGGCGAGCGCTCCGCTCGCGAGCTTGCCGGTCGGGTGCCCGTGCGTGTACCCGGCCGACTCGGCTGCCGCGTCGAAAACCCAGTCCGCATTGTTCTCGTACGGCAGCAGGCCGAACGGCGCCGAGCGCATCACCCCGCCGCAGCCCTTGGAGTCGTTGTTCGCCTGGGCGCCGAACTGGGGGATTCCGTCACCGCCCTTCCGCGCTTCGGTGAGTGCGGTCAAGCAGGTGTTGCCCGGAGCGCGCCGGGCGTACAGCCACTGCTCACCCTGCAGCCAGCCGTCCCGCTTGCCGCTCGGTCCTGGCAACTGCTGCGTGTCCAGCCACCGGTCGAAGGCGTGCTGGGTGACGGCAACGGTCAGTCCCAGTCCGCGATCGGTCCGGACGCCGGCCCGGATCAGGCCCTCGACCGCGAACAGCGTCATCTGGGTGTCGTCGGTCACCGTTCCCGGCGGCCAGTTGTTGCCGCCAGCAAGGAAAATCCGGAGCCCCCCGGGGTGCTCGGCGACGATCGTGCGCCCGTCGGTGAACTCCACCGGCCCGCCGAGCGCGTCGCCGATCGCTCCACCCAGCAGGCATCCGCGGACCCGCGACCGATACTGCTCTTCCTCCCGCCGCTGCATCATGAGGGCGACTGTAGTCCGGTCAGCAGGGCATCGGCTCGAAGCCTCCGGCACACCATCGCTGGCGAGAGACTTCGTCGACCCGGGCGTCGAACGACTGCTCCTGACACGCTCGCAACGCTTGCCGGAGTGCGTCGGGAAGTTCTGCCGCGAGGTTCAGGTCCGGCGCCGTGACCCGAGCCGGCGCGGTGATGCCCTGGGCCAGGAGATCGAGGCGCGCCGTCGAGCTGACGAGCAGATGGGGATCGAGGTCGGCGAGCAGGTCCTCCAGCTCGTACTCGACCTTGTGCTCGTCGCGCGGTACGCCGATGTTCACGCTGGTCGCGGGGGACCGGCCGCAGTTCTCGCCGACGTGGTAGTAGCCGGCCGGCCAGTAGAGCAGATCCCCGGGCTCCACCTCGACCGCGAAGGACTCCGGTACGAAGCGCGCGTAGTCGACCACGCTGCTGACCGGCTCGCTCCAGGGGCGCTCGGCCCAGAACCGCATCCGCTTGCGCTCCCGCAACCCGAACATGAACGTCGCGAACCGGTCTTTGTGCACGCCCACCGGACTGTGGTCGTAGTTGCCGTGGAACATCGTCGTGATCGCCCCGGTCAGCGGCAGCCCGACCTGCTCCCACAGCCCCGCGAAGAACTCCCGCTCGCGGCTCCACAGCCCGCGGTCGAAGGCGTGGAACCCGCTGACGATCAGCGCGTACCCGCGATCCCCGAGCCGCTCAGCCAGCCGCTGCTCGTACCGGTCGAACGTATCGTCCGCCGCTGTCGGCAACAGCTCCAGCCGGTCGCCCTGCTGAGTCCGCTCGACGGTGAACTGCGCGTTCGGCGCCCGATGTCCGTCGTACGAGGACTCCTGTGCTCGCACCGCCGCGGCGAAGACCTCCTCGGCCACGAACGGCACCGGTTGCACCCCACGGATCAGCACTGGCCGCTTGTCCCAGTAGTGCTCGGCGAACTCGGCCCAGTCCAGGCCGGTCAGTGTCACCAGGTCGCTCATGCCACCACCTCCACAGCTCGCAGCGAGTGCAGTCGACGCAGCAGCGGCAGGTACGCGTCGTCGCGCGCCACCACCTCACCGCACTGCAACTCAGCCAGCACGCCATCACCCCCACCGATCGTGAACGCATGCCCGTTGACCGCCCACAGCCACCGGTCGCCGTCACGCATCCGGTAGACCGGAGAGACGGCCCGCACCCGTTGTCCGGCGACCAGCTCCGACCTCTGTGGTGCGGGCGCCGGCTCCAGCGCTCCTGCACTGACCCGGCTCGCCCACTGCACCCGCAAGCTCCGCTCGACCTCCGCGCTACGGCTCAGCTCAGCCAGCTCGGCAGCCGTCTCCACCAGCGGCTTCATGGGCCGCCCAGCCTCAGCCATCGGCAGGTACGGCGTCGCATCCGTCCCACGCCGCCGGTTCAAGCCGGCCAGCAGCAACTCGGTCACCGGCCTCGCCGCCAGCTTCCCGTCGACCGGCACGAGCAGCCGCAGCCACAGGCACTCGGTCCCTCGCACCGAAGCCGCACCAGGCGGCCACGACAGCAAGTCACCCTCGTCACCGACCAGTGCGACATCACCGGTCTCAACCTCCAGCCGCCCGTGCAGCACCCAGACGAGCGTCAGATATCCGTCCTCACTGACCTGCTGCGCGAGTCCGTCCGTCACCACCAGCTCCGACGCCACCGGCACCACCGGTACGCCGATCTGCTGCCACAGCGGCTCGATGTACCTCCGCACCTGCGACCAGACTGAATAGTCGAGCATCAACGGCTCCCGCACTCGCAGCAGGAACGGCTCGGCCTGTCGGCGATGCAGGTACTCCTTCAGCGATCCGTCCTCCAGCCCAGGCAGGAGGTCACCCGGCGCACCGACCCGCCCACTCAGTCGGTGGAAGCGCACCTCCGGCAGCGCCCGGAACCGCGTCCCGTCCCGGAACGGCGTCGCCGCGGCCACCACAGCGCCGTACGCCGTACTGGCGCTGAGCGGCGCACCGGCGCCGGGCAGGTGCAGCGGCTCGGACTGCCAGGGGAGAGCGGTGAAGGCTGTCCAGTCGGTCATCGAACCTCCAAGGGGAATTTCTCGCGCAGGCGCTCCGCGTAGTCGGCCAGCGGTTGCAGGCCGAGTGCCTGCCGCCGCTCGTCGACGGCGTCGGGGTCTTCCAAGGGACAGGGGACGAGTTGCCCATCGACGGCGTTGAACTTGGTGCCGTAGACCTGTGGACGTCCTTCGGCGACGCACAGCGCATCGGTCAGATAGGCAACGTGGCGAGGCGGTACGTCGACCGCCGCTGTGAGCCGGTCCAGACAGGCTCGCTGGAACTCGGGCTGGTTCTCCAGATGCTGGACCAGGCGGCAGGCGGCCTTCGCAGCCGCTTCACCGACCAGCAGCGGGCCGGGCCAGCCGTGCTCGTCGATGACCTGCTGGAGCCAGGTCGCCGCGGTGGTCGTGAGCTTGGTGAGTCGCTCGGCGATCGTGTCGTCGGTGAAGCGGCCGGCGGCCCACTGGGCCCGCCAGGCGGCGTCCACGCCGTCCAGCTTCAGCAGACGCTCACGGATGGCGGTGAGCTGATCAAGCGCCGCCAGCTGGAGAGTGACCTTCGACCCGTTCCAGCGGTAGCAGACCCAGCGGTTCGTCTCGGCCCAGTCGAAGCTGACCGCGCCGTGGTCGGGATCCTGTACGGCGACCCGGGTGCTGTCGTCCGCCAACAGGGTCGGTGAGTGGAGCTCCGTGGCGATCGGCGCCACCGCGTCGCGGAGAGCCGTGCCCAGCCGGGACAGCGTGAGCCCGCCTGCCCAGTCCAGCTGTGGCGGGACGGTCCGGCCCGTGGCGACCGACGTACTCGTCTCCGGGTCCCAGTGGCGAAGTGGGCCGCCGTTGGTCGAGCGGTAGAAGTACGGGACGTCGTGGCGGAGCAGCTGCTCGCGCTCAGCCGGATCGAGGTCGTCGGGCAGTGGAGTGCCGTCCAGCAGCCAGTCGTCGAGCATGTCGCCGTACTGGGAGGTCGAGCGGAGCAGGACGCGAGTGGTGGCGGGCTGGTCGAGCACGGCCCGCAGTCCGGACACGTTGGTGCACATCAGCGTCCAAGCGTCGAACATGCCGCGCAGGAAGCGCCCGAGGTGGGCGCCGTACCCCGTACGCCGGGCAGTGTCCGCGACGACCGTCCGCGTCTCGTCCCTGGCCCACGGAGCGGTCCGGCGCCAGGGCTGGAGACCGTCTCGCTCCACGAGGCAGTTGGTCGGCCCGTCGGCGGCGCAGAGCCGCGGCTGGGTCTCCAGCCCGACGTGGTGGTGCTGAGCGCCCTCGCCGGCGACCAGCCCGGTCTCCGACAGGCGCCGGACGTCGACGAAGGCCAGCTCCAGGTCGATCGGGTACATCAACGGGTCCGGGCCGCCGACGTACAGGTTGCCCTCGCTCAGATCGGTGATGCCGAACCCGAAGCAGGCGGCGGTCAGCGAGCCGGCACGATGCCAGAAGAGCTCAGCCTGCTCGGCGGTCAGCACCGCACCGGACAGGCCGGGCCGGATCACGTCCCACTGGGCGGGCCGCTCGATCCAGGTCTGCCACTCGTAGCCGTCGCGGGGGAGCAGTTCCATCACCGGGAGCCGAACGGTCTCCGAGAGGCTGTTGAGCAGCGCGAACGCGGACGCCTCGGGCGCGAGGAACAGCCGTCCGACGTCGGCCGGGCGTGGTTTGTAGGCAACGCTGCGGCCGTCCGGGAAGTCGACCCGCAGGACCCGGCGGCGGCCGTTGTGCGTCTCGCCGTCGTGCGCGGTCAGGCCGGTGACGGGGAGTTGGCCGTCGAACCACAGTCGTCTCGCGTCGTCGCGCAGCCGCCGCAGGAATTGTTGCAGGAAATCGAGAAAGCCCACCGCTTGATCGACCGGCCGAAAGCGCTCCGCGGTGCCGGAAAGGCAGGCGAGGAATATCGGTCCGACCAATGGCCCGAACAATGCGCCGTTCGTCGGCCGGAGAATTCCCGCAGCGGTCGTCCCGGGGAATTCCGTCCGCAGGTTATCGCAGCCCGCCGTCAGGGTGGCAAACATTTCGAGCAGGATCGAAGAGTCGGGCCGGTCGAGCAGTCCGGCCAGCTGTTCGGCGTCCGCCGGCCCGCTCAGTTGCCGCTCGACCCGGACCAGCCCGTCCGGATCGAGCGCCACCACAGGCGGGAACAGTCCGGCCGCCGTACGAGCGTGCACCGCGGACACCAATGCGTCGCGCGCCGCCCGCACGGCGGCCGGATCGGTCACCGGATCAGTCGAAGTCGCAGTAGACCTTGACGCAGGTGCCGGCGGCACCCTCGGCGCCCATCGCGGGCAGTTCCGACTCCAGGTCGCCGATCACCAGGTCGAGCTCGTGGCTGATGTCCATGATTTCTCCTTGGGATTGTTGAGGTGAATCGTGTCCAGCACCGGGTCCGACGATCGTCCGGCCGGAATAGTTTCCGGATGGCGGGTATTGGTTGCTCCGCGAATTTGCGCCCCGAGGTCTCGTGAATGGCCTGGCGATTGATTTGCGCGGCGGGTTCTCGGTGTGCCGGGCCGGTTCGGGGGTGACCGGTCGCGGGTGGCTCGGGTGAGACTGCCGACCGGTGGTCCGGGCCGCCGTGGGAGAATCGCCGCATGCTGCGCTGGCTCACCGCCGGCGAGTCGCACGGACAAGCGCTCGTCGCCGTACTCGAAGGTCTTCCCGCAGGCGTTCAGGTCACCACGGATCACGTGGCCGACGCCCTGGCTCGTCGTCGGCTCGGTTACGGCCGAGGCGCCCGGATGAAGTTCGAGCGGGACGAGGTGACGTTCCTCGGTGGATTCCGGCACGGACTGTCGCTCGGCAGCCCGATCGCCATCCAGGTCGGCAACACCGAGTGGCCGAAGTGGGAGCAGGTGATGGCTGCCGACCCGGTCGACCCCGAAACGCTGGCCGACCTGGCCCGCAACGCGCCGCTGACCCGGCCGCGGCCCGGTCACGCCGACCTGGCGGGCATGCAGAAGTACGGGTTCGACGAGGCCCGGCCGGTGCTGGAGCGGGCGAGTGCGCGGGAGACCGCCGCCCGGGTCGCGCTGGGCGAGGTCGCCGCGCGGTTCCTGCGGCAGGCGTTCGGCGTGACGATCGTCAGCCACGTGGTCGAGCTCGGCACGGTCAAGGCGCCGTACGGGCTGCTGCCGTCGTACGCGGATGTGGACAAGCTCGACGCCGACCCGGTGCGCTGCCTGGACGCGGACGCGAGCAAGGCGATGGTCGCCGAGATCGACGCCGCGCAGAAGGCCGGTGACACGCTCGGCGGCGTGGTCGAGGTCGTCGTCGACGGTCTGCCGCCGGGCCTCGGCAGCTACGTGCACTGGGACCGCCGGCTGGACTCCAAGCTCGCCGGTGCGCTGATGGGCATCCAGGCGATCAAGGGCGTCGAGCTCGGCGACGGCTTCGAGCTGGCCCGCACGCCGGGCTCGAAGGCGCACGACGAGATCGTCGCCGAGGACGGGACGGTACGGCGTACTTCTGGTCGCTCGGGCGGCACCGAAGGCGGCATGAGCACCGGCGAGACGCTGCGCGTGCGGGCCGCGATGAAGCCGATCGCCACGGTGCCGCGGGCGCTGCGCACGATCGACACGAACACGGGCGAAGCCGCGGCCGCGCATCACCAGCGGTCGGACGTCTGTGCTGTTCCGGCGGCCGGGATCGTCGCGGAGGCGATGGTCGCGCTGGTGCTGGCGGATGTGTCGCTGGAGAAGTTCGGCGGGGACTCGGTGGTCGAGAGTGCGCGGAACCACCGGGCGTACCTGGCGGGGTTGCCGGACACGATCCAGCCGCGCGAGTGGGGTACGGAGTGAGCGGTCCGATCGTCGTCCTGGTTGGCCCGCCCGGGTCGGGCAAGTCGACTGTTGCCGCGCTGCTCGCTGCCAAGTTCGGTGTGGTGCATCGCGACACGGACACCGACGTGGAGACCACGGCGGGCAAGCCGATCTCGGACATCTTCGTGGACTCCGGGGAGCCGGTGTTCCGTGAGCTGGAGCGGGCGGCGATCGTTGCCGCTTTGCAGGACCCGGGCGTGGTGCTGTCGCTCGGCGGCGGCGCGATCCTCGACGCGAACACGCGGGCGGATCTCGCCGGTCACACCGTCGTCTTTCTGGACGTCTCGGTCGGTGAGGCCGCGAAGCGGGTCGGTCTCGGCGTCGCCCGGCCGCTGCTGCTCGGCAACGTGCGTACCCAGTTGAAGAACCTGATGGACGCGCGGCGTCCGCTCTACGCGGAGGTCGCCAAGTTCACGGTGACCACCGACGGCCGGACGCCGGAGGACATCGCCGACGAGATCGCGGAGCAGCTCGGATGACCGACAGCAACCCATCGGCCGATCCGGCCGCGGCCGCCGGCTCGACCGCGGCCGCCGGCTCGACCGCGGCCGCCGACTCGACCGCGTCCGCCGATCCGGCAGCAGTCGCCGGCTCGGCTGCGTCCGCCCCGGCGGATCCCGGCGCGCGGCGGATCCGCGTCGCCGCGGCCGCGCCGTACGACGTGGTGATCGGCAACAACCTGCTCGGTGAGCTGCCCGGCCTGCTCGGCGACGGCGTGCAGCGGGTCGCCGTCATCCACCCGCGGGCGCTGCGGGAGAGCGGCGACGTGATCCGCGACGACCTGGTCGCGGCCGGGTTCACCGCGCACGCGATCGAGATCCCCGACGCCGAAGAGGCCAAGTCCGCCGAGGTGCTCGCGTACTGCTGGTCCGTGCTCGGGCAGGCCGGCTTCACCCGGTCCGACGCCGTGGTGTCGATCGGCGGCGGGACGACGACCGACCTGGCCGGATTCGTCGCCGCGACCTGGCTGCGTGGCGTGAAGGTCGTGCACATCCCGACCACCCTGCTCGGCATGGTCGACGCGGCCGTCGGCGGCAAGACCGGCATCAACACGGCCGAGGGCAAGAACCTGGTCGGCGCGTTCTGGGAGCCGGCCGGTGTCCTGTGCGACCTGGCCGCGCTGGAGACCTTGCCGCGTAACGACTACGTGAGCGGCCTGGCCGAGGTCGTGAAGTGCGGGTTCATCGCCGACCCGGTGATCCTGGACCTGGTCGAGAAGGACCCCGAGGGCGCCACCAGCCCGGCGTACGAGCACACCGAGGAACTGATCGCCCGCGCGATCCAGGTCAAGGCCGACACCGTCGGCGCCGACCTGCGCGAGCGGACGACGACCGCCGGGGGAGCGATCGGGCGTGAGGCGCTCAACTACGGCCACACGCTCGGCCACGCGATCGAGCGGACCGAACGCTACAAGTGGCGGCACGGCGCTGCGATCAGCATCGGCATGGTTTTTGTCGCCGAACTCGCCCGTGCTGCAGGCCGGCTCGACGACGCGACCGCCGACCGCCACCGCACGGTCCTGGAATCGCTGGGCCTGCCGGTCAAGTACCGCGCCGACGCCTGGCCGCACCTGCAGGACGCGATGAAGCTCGACAAGAAGACGCGGGCCGATCGGCTGCGCTTCGTCATCCTGGACGCGCTGGCCAAGCCGACGATCCTCGAGGCGCCGGACCCGAGTCTGCTGGTCGCGGCGTACGCCGAAGTCAGCTGACCGCGGCGGGCAACGCGCGAGCGTGCAGCACCTCGAGCCGTGACACCGCCCGGGTGAGCACCACGTAGAGCCGATTGAGCCCCCGCTCCTCGGCGTCCACGATCTCGGCCGGCTCGACGACGATCACATGGTCGTACTCGAGCCCCTTGGCCAACGTCGCGGGCACGACGGTCACCCGCTCGTCCTCGACGCCGTCCGCCTGCAGCGAGGACTCGAGGCCGGCCGTCCTCTGGTCGGCCACGATCACCCCGATCGAGCCTTCGTCCTTGAGCGCCGCCCGTACGGCGTCCGCGCAGCTCGCTTCCAGGTCCTGGACCTGCTGGACACTCAGCCGCCCGTCGCTGCGGAATGATTGTGTCGGCGGCACGTCGACATCGAGTGCCGACAGCAACCGATTCGCCAGGGCCACCACCGCGGCGGGCACGCGATACCCGGTCGTCAGCGTGACGATCTCCGCGTTCGGCTTGCCCAGATGCGTCAGCTGCTCCGGCCAGCTCCGCGCCGCCCAGGGCGTCGTGCCCTGCGCCAAGTCGCCCAGCACGGTCAATGACCCGTGCTCACTGCGTCGAGCGATCGCCCGGCACTGCATGGGGGAGAGGTCCTGCGCCTCGTCCACGATCACCTGCCCGTAGCCCGCCACGCGACTGGTCAGCCCGCTCAACTCGTCGAGCAGCACGGCGTCGGCGGCGGTCCACCGAGCCGACTTCGCCTTGCGTCGCCGCGGCCACCGGATCGCCGCGCGTTCCTCGGCACTCAGGAGCTCGTCGGTCGGGTCGCTCAGGAACTCGGCCAGCACCTCGTCCGGCTTCACCGTCGGCCACACCGCGTCAACCGCCGGCGCGACGGAGCGCGCCATCTTGCGTTGCCAGATCCCGTTGCAGTTCTGCCCGCGCGCCTCCGCCTGCCGCTGCAACGCCGCCACCAGCCGCGAGATCACGCGCTCCCGCCCGAGCCCGTACGACGTGGCTTCGGCCCGCGCGTCGTCGACCATCTGAGCGAACTCGTCGCCGGTGACGCGCCACCTGTACGAGCTGTCCGGCACGACGACCGCGTCGATCGGCGTACTGATCCTGTCGTAGAGCGCTCTCCGGAGGATCTCGGCCATCCGCGCGTCGTGCTTCACCGCCGCGGCCTCCGGGCTGTCGACGGCATCGATGCCGATGGCAAGCAGTTCGCCGATCGTGGTCTGCTCGACGTCGACCTCGCCGAGGGTGGGGAGCACCGCGGAGATGTATTCCAGGAAGGTCTTGTTCGGCCCGAGGACCAGGACGCCGCTGCGCTTCAGCCGGGCTCGGTGGGCATACAGCAGGTATGCCGCCCGGTGCAGCCCGACCGCGGTCTTCCCGGTCCCCGGCGCGCCCTGCACGCACACCGAGTCCTCCAGCTCGGCCCGCACCAGCTCGTCCTGCTCCGGCTGGATGGTCGCCACGATGTCCCGCATCGGGCCAACTCGGGGACGCTCGATCTCTGCCCGGAGGATCCCGCCGATCCCGGCGACGACCCCGTCGCCGATCCGGGGATCGCGCTCTCTCTGCTCTGCACCTTGCTCATCGCCCCGGCTCCGTGCGAGCGACTCGTCCTCCAAGCTCGTCAGGTTCTCGCCGGCCCAGCCGAAGCGCCGGCGTACGGCAACTCCTCTCGGCTCGTCCACGGTGGCCTGGTAAAAGCTCGTCGCCACCGGCGCCCGCCAGTCGATCACCAGCGGCGGACGCCCGATCGCGTCGGAGATGTGCCGGCGACCGAGGTAGTACCGCTGTCCCCGATGCTCCTGCGCCTGCTCGTCGTCCCGGTATCCGATCACGCCGAAGAACGGCGGTCCGCCGGCCTCGTCGTCCAGTTGCCGCGCGAGGCTCTTCAGGTGATACCCGAGGCGTTCGGCCGTGTAGCGGTCGCCCCAGGTGTCCTCGCCGATCACCACGTTGTCCCGCGCGCCGGAGATCATCGCGTGCAGGGCGGCGCGGCAGCGGTCGGCGTACCGGCGTTCCTCCTCCAGTCCTCGCATCCGCTCTCTTCCCCAAAGATTAACTCGGTCAATGTTTTGTCCAGGTTAACACTTCGGCTAGAGTCGGCGCCGTGACCGGATTGCGTGAGCGCAAGAAGCAGCAGACCCACGACGTGTTGTCGCAGGTCGCGATCGAGCTGTTCCTCGCCCGCGGCTTCGACCAGGTGTCCGTGGCCGACATCGCCGCGGCGGCGAACGTCTCCAAGCCGACGTTGTTCAAGTACTTCGCCACGAAGCAGGACCTGGTCCTGCACCGCTTCGCCGACCACGCCCACGAGGCCGCCCGGATCGTCCGTACGTCGCCGGCGCCGCCCGCGGAGGCGCTGCTCCAGCACTTCCTCGACGGTCTCGAACGCCGCGACCCGGTCACCGGGCTGAACGACCACCCCGACGTGATCGCCTACTACCGCCTGGTCTTCAGCACCCCCGCGCTGGCCGCCCACCTGCAGCAGTTCATCGCCGCCGACGAGGCAGCCCTGGCCGAAGCCCTGGGCAACGACCTCGACGCGCGGCTCCTTGCGGCGTATCTGATCTCCACCCAGCAGATCCTCGCCCAGCGCAACTGGCAGGCCGTCGCCGACGGTCAGACCGCCGACGCCCGCCACCCGCTCGCCGTCGCGGAGGCAACGCAGGCCTTCACCGCGCTGGGCACTAGGGTTGCCCTGTGACCGCGCGCAAGGTACTCGTACTGAACGGACCGAACCTGGGCCGCCTCGGCTCCCGGGAACCCGACGTGTACGGCGCGACGACGTACGCCGACCTCGTCGCCGACTGCGAGAAGACCGGCGCCGAACTCGGCCTGACCGTCGAGGTCCGCCAAACCGACGACGAGTCCGAACTCGTCGGCTGGCTCCACGAGGCCGCCGACAATCAGTACCCGGTCGTGCTCAACCCGGCCGCCTTCACCCACTACTCGTACGCGCTCCGCGACGCCTGCGCCCAGCGCACCGCCCCGCTGATCGAGATCCACATCAGCAACCCCGCGGCCCGCGAGGAGTTCCGCCACACCAGCGTGGTCGCCGCCGTAGCCACGGGCACGATCGCCGGCTTCGGTCTGAATTCGTACCACCTGGCACTGCGCGCGATCACCACCCTCGACTGACGTCACTTGGTCCTCCCGGTCGTGGACCTGGTCCCGGATCGCGGTCCCCTACGGCCGGCAGAGCCCCGGGCCGCCGGACGCCCACCTGCCGATCAGGGCGTCGCGGTCTCCTCCGCCGGTGGCCGGATCGTCTGGTCGGTCGGCGAGTACTGCCTGATCGCCACCCTCGGCTGCCCGCCACGCGCGGTCGGCACGCCGAGCACGCGGTACGCCCGGTACGCGGCGCACGCCGGTACGCCCGGCACGCCGACCACCTGCCGTCGCCGCCCTCGACGGACCGCCGCGCGCGGCGGCACGCCGGTACGCGGGTACGCCCGGCGCGCCGACCACCTGCCGTCGCCCCCTCGGCTGACCGCCACGCGCGGTCGGCTCGCCGCGCACGCCGGCACGCCGGGCACGCCGGCACGCCGGGCACGCCGGCACGCCGGGCACGCCGGTACGCCCGGCACGCTCCGCGCCCGGCGCGCCGGTACGCCCCGTACACCTGGCACGCCCCGTACGCCCGTACACCCGGCACGCCCTCTGTACGCCGGCCACTCGCCTGAACACCCCGTCGCCGTCGCCGTTGTCGCCGCCTCGACCCTTCGCATCCCGGTCTTCGCCGTCCGACCCGGAGGCCTGGTCTCCGCTCCGGCGTTTCGTGGGTTGACCCTCGAGGTGGCCGTTTCGGGGCCCGAATTCGGCCGGTCAACGGTGGATCTTGTGGGTTGACCCACCAAATGCGATCCGGCCGCCACCAGCGAAGCCGGTACGCCGGAGCGGCGCACGTCGGCGACGACGCGGCCGCCCTCCGACCTGCCCGAACGCCTGTCCGTGCGTGCAGCCCTCCGACCTGCCCGAACGCCTGTCCGTCTGGGCAGCCCGTGCGGGCAGAGAAGGCTGCCGGGAGGGCAGGAAACGGGCATGAGACGCCGGTGAAACGGCGACGGGGCAGGCTGTGTCGCAGGTCGGGGTCCCGGGGAAACGGCGTGAACCGCCGGCTGTGGCAGTCGGACCTTGCGGAATCCATCGGGGGACCACAGGGCACGACCGCGGCGGCCGGCGGTGAGCGTCGGCAGGTGCCTGAAGGGGCAGCGCGTCCGGGACCACGACGAATCGACCGAGCTTGGGGGTTTGTGTGACTGCGGATGCGATCCGTTCCGTTCAACACTCTGGGGGAGTGATGCCCGTGAAACAGCGCCGGATACCCGTCTGGGTGAAGGCACTCGACCCGCTCTCGCAGTTCGGGCTGGTGCACGCGCTTCGGCCGCGGCCGGAGATCGCTCTGCTGAGCGAGGCCGATCTGCCCGGGATCCAGCAGCCGAACGACCAGCGCCCCACCCCGCCAGCGGTCGCGCTGATCGCCGCCGACTCGCTCGACCCGGTCGCGATCCAGGTTCTCCGGTCGGCGACGCAGCGCGGCTGCCGCCGGACCGTGCTGATCAGCAGCGCGATCGACGACGACGCGCTGATGACCGCGGTCGAACTCGGCGTCTCCGGCGTACTGCGCCGTGCCGAGGCAACTGCCGATCGCATCGTCCACCTGCTGCAGACCGCCGCCGCCGGTGACGGCAGCCTGCCGCCGGACCTGCTCGGCCGGTTGCTCGGCCAGGTGTCGCGCATGCAGCGCCACGTCCTGACGCCGCGCGGCCTGTCCCGCACCGGCCTGTCCGACCGGGAGACGCAGGTCCTCCGACTTGTTGCCGACGGCAAGGACACGCAGGAGATCGCGCGCGAGCTGTCGTACTCGGAACGCACGGTGAAAAACGTCCTGCACGACGTCACCAGCCGGCTCCAACTCCGCAACCGCTCCCACGCGGTCGCGTACGCCCTGCGCGAGGGGTTGATCTAGACGCGACCGAGGTTTCCTTTCTCAGCCCGGCGCTTGGAGGGTGGCGCCGGGAGGAGAGGGAACACGGCTCGCGAGTCAGTCCGCGGCGGGGTTCAACTACAGCTCGGGAGATGGCAGCCTGATCGCGCCGCTCCACCTCCCGAGCCGGGAAGATTGATCGCGCGCCGGGCCGGGCAGCGTGCCTGCGAGGACGTCGCGGGCCTCCCCATTTGGTCGGTTAACCCGTCGGCTGGTGGGTTCTACCTGTGCAGACGGGCATCGAACCCACCAGTTGGCGGGTTAACCGTCCAAGAATGCGGCGGGTGTAGCGGCACGAGAAGGATGCGATGAGGGTGCGGCGGCTGCTAGGTGAGGTAGCGGTCGGCGAGTTCCTCTAGTGGTAGGTCCTGGGCCGACTCGATGATCTTGTCCGCGGTGGAGCCTAGCGCCTCGTACGCCGTGGTGCGGGCGTGGGCGACGTCGGCGAGTTCGTCGGGGACCTGGACGGGGAGACCGAGTTCGGTGCGGTGCTGTTCGGTCGCGGCGAGCAGTTGTAGGCCTTCCTCGGCGCGGCCTTCGGCGACCGCCAGGCAGGCGATCGACTCCAGGGCGCCGCACATGCCCATCGAGAACGCGCTCTCCCGTGCTCTTCGCAGGCTCTCGACCGCCCAGCGGTGGGCCAACTCGTGCTGTCCGGTCTGGCGGGCGACGATCGCCAGGTTCTCCATCGCGATCGCGACGCCGCCGAAGTCCTCGATCTCCTGCCAGCGGTCCCGGGCGGCCTCGAAGAGCTTGGTCGCTTCTGCTGGGCGGCGGAGGTTCCGGTGGGCCAGGCCCATGTAGTTCAGCGCCGAGGCGCGCGCTCTCCGGGTGACGCGATCGTCGGCCCGGCAGCGCTGTTCGACCTCCTCCGCGTGCGCGAGCGTCGCGACCATGTCGCCCTCCGCGAGGCAGGTTCGGGTGAGTGACATCAGGCCGATCGTCACCCGCTCCTCGTCACCGAGCGCGCGGAAGGCCGCCAGGGAGCGCTCCCCGATGGTCCGGGCCTCGGTGATTAGTCCGCGGTTGCGGGTCAGACTCGCGAGTGTGCTCAGCCCCGCGGCGTACTCCTCGGAATCCGGCGGCAGCACCGCCAACGACCGCTCGAGCCACTCGGACGCTTCGACCATCAACCCACGTCCGGGCCAGTACCACCACAGCGGTGCGACGAGCGCGCTCACCTTTTCGGCCTGCGCGCCCTCGCCCAGGCACCAGTCGACCGCCGCGAGCAGGTTGGCCTCCTCGGCGCCGACGCCGGTGTTGTTCCGTGCGCCCATGCCTTCGTACCGGCGTACGAAATAGCCGTACCACTCGACGTGCCGGCCACGGAGGACTTGTTCTTCGCCGGCTTCGCGCAGCCGCTCGAGGGCGTAGTCGCGGACGGTCTCCAGCAAGCGGAACCGGACTCCCTCGGCGCTGCTCTCGACCGTCAGCACACACCGCTCGACGAGCTCCGCCAGCACCCCACCGACATCTTCGGCCGCCAGCACTTCACGTGCGTTCGCTTCCGCGGTGACGAGTTTTGCATCTGATGGCGGATCGGTGGCAGGGGTGCCCGATGAGCTGCGAGGAGCTGCATCTCTCGGGGCGGCGCTGTCGGTCGGAGTGCTGGGACCGTCCGCCTCCACGGGGTCGGTACGCGGGCTCGTCGGTTCGTCGGTTGAAGGCGACGGGTCGGCGATGACTGCCTGGGCGGCCTCCGCGGTGAAGCCGCCGGCGAAGACGGACAGGCGGCGGAGGGCTACTCGCTCCGGGGTATCGAGGAGTTCGTGGCTCCAATCGAGGGCTGCGCGGAGGCTGGTGTGCCGGATTCCTGCGTCGCGCGGGCCGCGGACCAGGAGGCGTAGGCGGTTGTCGATGCGTTCGGCCAGTTGGGTGACCGACAAGGTGCGGGTCAGACCGGCGGCTAGTTCGATGGCCAGTGGGAGGCGGTCGACGGCTGCGCAGATCGCGTCCACTTCGGGGCCGGGCTCGGCGGCGCTGCGGGCGCAGAAGAGTTCGGCGGCCGCGGCGGCTGCCAAGGGGCGGAGACGGCGCTCTTCCTCGGCGGGGATCCTCAGCAGGCGCTGCGAGGTGACGATGACCGAGGTGCCGGCGCCGAACTTCAGGAGATCCTCGACGAGGGCGGCGGTGTTGTCGACGAGGTGCTCTGCGTTGTCGAGTACGAGGAGCCCGCCGGCCAGTTCCTCCGCGCAGCGGGCCAGCGGGTCTTCCGAGCTTCCGTCTACGCCGAGGGTTGCCGCGAGCACGGCGACCAGACTGTCCGATGATCCCAACGGGCCCAGGTCCACCCAGCCGATGCGGCGTCCGCGGGCGCCCTCTCGCCAGGCGACTTCCCGGGCCAGGCGGGTCTTGCCGACTCCGGGACCGCCGGTCAGCGTGACCACTCGGGCGTACGGCGCGGTGTCGTTGGCGTACGGCTCGGTGCCGCTCACTCGCGCCACGTCGGACGACGATCCGCCGCGTGCTCGCGCCACGTCGGACGACGATCCGCCGCGTGCTCGCGCCACGTCGGACGACGAGGTTCCGCGTGCTCGCGCCACGTCGGACGACGAGGTGCCGCGTGCTCGCGCCACGTCGGATGACGAGGTGTCGCTTGCTCGCGCTACGTCGGTGGGGGATCCCGCCTGGCCGCGGCCGGGTCGCGACCCGTTGTGGGCGCCGTCGCCCATGACGCCGATCCGTTCGCTGTCGGCGGCGTGGGCCTCCGCCCGGTCGACTGACTGGTCTCCGGCGGCGGGGGTGTCCGCACTGTCCATCCGCCGGGTTCCGCTGTCGGAGACGTCGCCGCGCGACCGCGGCGCGCTGCCACGCACGGCCTCCCGGTCGAGCGCCTCGGGTGCCGCGATCTGCGCCAGCAGTTCGGCGTACTCGCGGTCTCGGCCGACGAAGGCTTTGTGGGCCTGGGGCAACGAAATCGTCGGTGGCAGCTGGTGCGTTGGGGGAGTGGGGACGGACGGGCGCGGCGAGGTGCGGAGGGTGTGGGCAGGGCCAAGCGTTCCGCTGCTGCGGAGTTGGGTTTCGAGGGCGGCGGTTTCGGGGGACGGGTCGATGCCGAGTTCGTCGGCCAGGCGTTCGCGGAGGGCGTCCAGGCGGGAGAGCGCTCCCTGAAGATCTCCGGCGCGGACGGCGGCGGTGGCTGCGAGGCGGACCAGGCGTTCGTGCAGCGGGTACTTGCCGATGAGGCGTTCGAGTTCGTCCTCGATTCCGCCGGTGCCGAGTTCGAGGCCGCTTTCGATCCAGTCCAGGCGGAGTTCGACGCACAGCGATTCGAGTCGCTGCTGCTCGGCTACGACGAACGGGAGGTCCGGCAGGTCGTTCAGTGGGTCGCCGCGCCAGCAGTTCAGCGCGGCATCGGCGGCGGCGTGCGCTTCGGCCCAGCGGCCGGCTCGCCGGGCGGTCTCGAGTTCGGCGACTCGGTGGGTGACTTCGGCCAGGTCGTCCGCGACGGCGTCGAGGCAGAAGCCGGCTGCTGTGCGGTCCAAGGCCGCGCTCTCTTCGCCCAGCGCACCGCGCAGTCGGGAAGCGAGCACTCGCAAACGGGCTGAGGGCCGCGCGAGGTCGGCGTCGCCCCAGAGGTCTCGTACCAGCACGTCGTCGGAGACGGCTTCACCTTTGGCCAATGCGAGCCGCACCGCCAGCGCACGCACCAAGGGCTGCCGTACGACGATGCCGCGCGGCCCGACGCCGGCGTGCGGCTCGGCCTGATGCCGGTTCGCCGCGGCGCCCGGCTCCGAGTGGTGCGGGTCGGGATCGGCGCCCGGCTCCGAGTGGTGCGGGTCGGGCGCGGGGTCGTGCGGGTCGAGCGTGGGACTCGACTCCGGGTGGAGGGGATCGCGCGCGGCGCCCGGCCGGGTGTCGACGGTCGGAGCGGTGCCGCGCGTGACGATTTCCACCGGGCCCAGGACTCGTACCCTGAGCCGAGGCTCGTCGCCGCGTCGCGTTGTCACCTCACCACCGCACCCAGGTCCGCCATCCACGGAATCCTCCCATGCCCGGCGCCGGTCGGCGGTGTGAATTCCGTCGCCGAACGATCACCCACGGTGAAAACCACGCTTTCTTGCTTGAGGCAACCAACAGCTGACCGCAGCGAAGCGACCGGGCTTCGGACCGCTCAGATCGAGCCCCCGCCCGTCTACAGTGGGCAGCATGGCCGGGCAGCGCGTGCGGGCTGGAGCTGTGGGATGAACGGCGATCCTCGGTACGCCGAGGCGCTGCGGGCCGGGCTGGTCGACGTGCTGAGATCGCAGGGAGCGCTCTCCAGTGATCGGGTCGCGGCCGCGTTCCGGGTCGTGCCGCGGCACGTGTTCGTACCGGATGTGCCCATCGAAGTCGCCTACGCCGACGACGTCGTGCTGATGAAACGCGACGACGAGGGCGTGGCGATCAGTTCGGTGTCGCAGCCGGCGATCGTCGCCGTGATGCTGGAGCAGGCCGGGATCGAGCCGGGGCATCGCGTGCTGGAGATCGGGTCCGGCGGCTACAACGCGGCCTTGCTGAGCGAGTTGGTCGGCGCGGACGGCGAGGTCACCACGATCGACATCGACCCGGAAGTCACCGAGCGGGCGTCGGCGACGTTGCGAGCGGCCGGGTACGAGGCGGTCCGGGTGGTGCGGACCGACGGCGTCGAAGGCTGGGACGCCGGCGCGCCGTACGACCGGATCGTGGTGACGGTGACCGCGGGGGACATCGCGCCGGCTTGGATCGACCAGTTGGCACCGGCCGGGCGAATCGTCGTACCGCTGCGGATCCGCGGCCAGACCCGGTCGCTCGCGCTGGACCTGCAGAGTGACGGGTCCTTGCGCAGCCGGTCGAGCGTGAACTGCGGGTTCGTGTCGATGCAGGGCGCCGGCGCCGAGCACGGGCGGGTGGTGCCGGTCGTGGACGACGACGTCGTGCTGCGGATGGACTCGGACCAGACCATCGGCAAGCCCTCGCTGGACGGGCCGGCCGTCGTGCGGTGGACGCGGGTTCTGCTGGATCGCGAGGAGCCGTTCTGCCAGCTCGACCTGTGGCTCGCCTCGGTTTTCGAGCAGTACTGCGTGATGTCGGCCAGCCGGGCGGCGGTGAAGAAGCGTCTGGTGCGCCCGGCGTTGCGCTGGGGCGGCGCGGCCGTCGTGCGCGGCGAGACGATCGCCTACCTCGCCTCCCAGGCCGGCCCGAAGCGGGACCTGGTCGAGCTCGGTGTCCGCGCCCACGGACCGGCCGCCGTGCTGCTCGCGGAGGAGGTCGCCGAGCAGATCCGCGCCTGGGACGCCGTGCAACGCGGCCGGCCCGACCCGGTGTTCCTGATCCACCCAGCCGGTACGACGGACCTGCCGGACGGCCCGCACTTCCGGACCAGGAACTGCGTCGTCACGCCGCGCTGGGACTAGTACTGACCCGCCGCTGGGGCTAGTGCTCACCCCACGCTGGGACTAGCCCAGACCCGGCCGCCCGTGGTCGCGAACGGTCTTCCAGAGCTCGTCCATGTCCGAGCGGTCGCCGGGCTCCGGCGGGTCGACCCAGCCACTGGCCCAGCTCTCCTTGTCGTCCTGATCGGTGTCGAAAATCGACTCCGCGAACGCGGCCGACCCGACGTACCTCTCCCGCGGACCGTCCTGAGAACCCGACCCGGACACCGCCGCCGAGCCACCGCCCTCACGATCACGCCCGACCGCACCGTCACCGGCCGCGCCCTCACCCGACGTCCCCGCCGGTGCGACCAGCGACCGCGCCCGCTTCTGCGCGTCGATGATGCCGAGATCCTGCTCGTCGCACAGCAGCCGCACGGCCGCGACCTCGTTGCCCGACTTCATCAGTTCCCGAACGCGCTGGTCGAGATCGCGCTGCGACACCTTCGGCTGTACGGCGCGCTGCCCCGGCGCGGGCGGTGCGTACCACGGCGCCGGCGGCTGGAACTGGCCCGGCTGGGCGAACGGCATCGCCTGCTGAGGAGCGCCCGCGTACGGCGTGGGGCCGGCGTACTGGCTGTCGTGCAGACCGGCCATCTGCGCGGAGTTCTGCACCGGCATCCCGGCGTGACCCGGGCTGCCGTAGCCCTGCGGCTGCTGACCGCCCTGGCCGAAGGCCGGCTGGGTGTACTGCCCCTGCAACGTCGACGGCTGGATACCCTGCTGGGCCTGCAGCCGCGCGATCAACCGCTGCGCGCGCGGCGACGGCGTACCAGGGTTTCGCCCGCCGCGGTCAGCGGCGTTGAGCCGCCGGGTGACGACCGTGATGACGATGAACACGATCACCGGGATCAACAACGCTTCGACCATCGGGCGACCTCTCTCGGCGGCGCGGACAGACCTGCCACCTCCACCCTAGGGCCCCGGGGGTCCGCACGAATCGGCCGATCGGTGTCCCGACCGCTACAATCCGGTGTACCGCTGATCGATCTTCGAAGGGTTCCCACGCGTGGCAACGACGAACGACCTCAAGAACGGCATGGTGCTCAACCTGGATGGGCAGCTGTGGTCCGTCGTGTGGTTCCAGCACCACAAGCCCGGCAAGGGTGGCGCCGTGATGCGGACCAAGCTGAAGAACGTGCTGTCCGGCAAGGTGGTCGACAAGACCTTCAACGCCGACGTCAAGGTCGAGGTGGCGAACGTCGACAAGCGCGACATGACGTACCTGTACAACGACGGCTCGGCCTACGTCTTCATGGACAAGTCGACCTACGAGCAGCTGACGATCCAGCCCGACGTGGTCGGCGACGCCTCCCACTTCCTGCTGGAGAACCAGGACGCGATTGTCGCGGTGCACGAGGAGCTCCCGCTGTACGTCGAGCTGCCGGCCTCGGTCGAGCTCACCATCGAGTACACCGAGCCCGGTCTGCAGGGCGACCGCTCCACCGGCGGCACCAAGCCGGCCAAGCTCGAGACCGGCTACACGATCAACGTCCCGCTGTTCCTGACCACCGGCGAGAAGGTCAAGGTGGACACCCGGACCGGGGACTACCTCGGCCGCGTCACGTCCTGACCGCCCGTCTTCGGCTGGAGCTGACAACCGAACATGTCTGCCCGTAGCAAGGCCCGCAAGCGCGCGCTCGACGTGCTGTACGAGTCGGAGGTGCGCGGCCTGGCCGTCGGCGGCACGCTGGCCGACCGCGTGGCCGACAACGACCCGCCGGTGAACGAGTTCACCGTGGCGCTGGTCGAGGGGGTCGCGGAGCACATCGCCGCGATCGACGACCTGCTCGGCACGCACTCGGTCGGCTGGACGCTGGACCGGATGCCCGCCGTCGACCGCAACATCCTGCGGATCGGCGTCTACGAGCTGCTCTTCGACGACCAGGTGCCGGACGTCGTCGCGGTCAGCGAGGCGGTCGCGCTCGCCCGCGACCTGTCCACCGACGAGTCGCCCGCGTTCGTCAACGGGCTGCTGGCCCGGCTGCTCCAGCTCAAGCCGACGCTCGGCGTCTGAGCCGCTCGCCCCGGATCCCGGGCGACCGGCCGGGCCGTCCCGACGGCCCAGCACAACGGCCCCTACAGCGACCCAGCAAAACGATCAGGCCCGGTACCGCCTCGGTGCGGTGCCGGGCCGATTCGACGTCCCCGTGTGCGGCGCGGGGGGAACGGCCCCGGCCTGATCGAGTCGTCACCGCGAACGGTGCCGGCTCGTGCTGCTTTGGTGCAGCTCTTCCTCACTAGGTTCTTGCGTGGGGTGCTACGTCCTGACAGCTGCTGCGTCGACCCGTACGTCGCGGCGCGTGGTCCAGGGAGTGCGCCTGGCGTGCGACGAAGGTGGTTCCCCGGCCGTGGAGCGCCGAGGACTCGCGGGTCAGCTGGGCGAGCGACGGGCACGTCCAGCCGGTGACAGCGAATCGTTCAGGAGGGCCCGCCACAGTGAAGTGGGGCGGGCAGGCGGCCGTGGGCAAGCTGCTACGAGCCCCGACCGTCTTGGTCACGCCGTACTGCTTCAGGCTCCGGCGGCCTCGGACGCGTCGTCGACGTCGCCCTTCGCCTCCGGGTTGAGCACGCCCCAGGAAATGAAGCGCTCGGTCAGAGTGGTCGGCGACTCGTCGTAGATCACGGCGAGCGTGCGCATGTCGTCCTGCCGGATCGACAGCACCTTGCCGTTGTAGTCCCCGCGCTGAGCCTGGATCGTGGCCGCGTACCGCGTGAGCGGACCGGCCTCACTCGCGTCGAGGTGCTGCAGAGCCTCCAGATCGAGGATCAACTTGGGCGGAGCGGCTGCCGCGGCGGCCGCGCTGGCGGATCCGGGCAGCAGCTCACGGATCGGCACGCCGTAGAAATCGGCGAGCTCCGCGAGCTTCTGGACCGTGACGGCTCGATCGCCGCGCTCGTACGAGCCGACGACGACCGCCTTCCAGCGACCCTTGGACTTCTCTTCCACGCCATGCAGCGACAGTCCCTGCTGCTGGCGGATGGCGCGTAGCTTGCCACCCAGTGTCTTCGCGTATTCGCTAGGCACGCTGGTTCTTCCCTCCGACTTGTGGTCATTCTCGTGGTGAAGACCGACGCTCCGGATCTGGAGCCGCCGGCTGAAACCCCCCACGATTACACAGAGTAACAATATTCCGGGCTGGAGGCCAGCGTCAAGACGGCGTGTCACTTCCGATACCATGTCAAGCGGTCCGAACGTCCTTTAAAGACCCGTCCGGTGAGGCGGGAAAGGAGGAACGGTTGCGATGAACCCTGCCCCGACGACGCACGAGTCGCCCGACTCGCACGCAGCGCCGCGCACAGTTCTTGATGCATCCGACATATCCCGGGCATTGACCCGGATCGCGCACGAGATCCTCGAGCGCAACCGGGGCGCCGACCCCGTCGTCCTGCTCGGCATTCCGACCCGTGGCGTCGGTCTGGCGGCCCGGATCCGCGACCGGATCGCGGCCGTGGAGGGGCGCAGTGTGCCCACAGGGTCACTCGATGTGACGATGTACCGCGACGACATCGGCCTGAAGCCGGCTCGCGCGCTCGAGCACACCGACATCCCGCCGGGCGGTATCGACGGCAAGGTGGTCGTGCTCGTCGACGACGTGCTGTTCTCCGGCCGGACGATCCGCGCCGCGCTGGACGCGATCGGCGACATCGGCCGGCCCAAGGCGGTCCAGTTGGCGGTCCTGGTCGACCGCGGTCACCGCGAGCTGCCGATCCGCGCCGACTACGTCGGGAAGAACCTGCCGACCTCGCTGGTCGAGCGGGTCACGGTCCACCTGACCGAGTACGACGAGGCCGACGCCGTCGTGATCGCCGACAAGCCGGCCCGCAAGCCCGGCGACAAGTCGGGTACGCCGACCGCCGGCTCCACCGCCCCGACGGGAGTGAAGGCGTGATGCGACACCTGCTCAGCGCGGGGGATCTGTCCCGCGACGACGCCCACCTGATCCTGGACACCGCCGAGGAGATGCGCTCGCTGGCGGACCGGCCGATCAAGAAGCTGCCCGCGCTGCGCGGGCGCACGGTGGTGAACCTGTTCTTCGAGGACTCCACCCGGACCCGGATCTCGTTCGAGGCGGCCGCCAAGCGGCTGTCCGCCGACGTGATCAACTTCTCCGCCAAGGGCTCCAGCGTGAGCAAGGGCGAGAGCCTCAAGGACACCGCGCTGACCCTGCAGGCGATGGGCGCCGACGGCGTCGTCTGCCGGCACGGCTCGTCCGGCGCGCCACACCTGCTGGCCACCTCCGGCTGGCTCAACGGCTCGGTCGTGAACGCCGGTGACGGCACCCACGAGCACCCGACCCAGGCGCTGCTCGACGCGTTCACGATGCGCCGCCACCTCGGCTCGCTGGAGGGCCGCCGGATCACGATCGTCGGCGACGTCCTGCACTCCCGGGTGGCCCGGTCGAACGTGCTGCTGCTGTCCACGCTCGGCGCCGACGTCACGGTGGTGGCGCCGCCGACGCTGCTGCCGGTCGACATGACCAGCTGGCCGTGCGCGACGTCGTACGACCTGGACGCCACGCTGCCCAAGAGTGACGCGGTGATGATGCTGCGGGTCCAGCGCGAGCGGATGGGCGAGGCGTTCTTCCCCAGCGCCCGGGAATACACCCGGCGCTACGGCCTGGACGTGCACCGGATGGCGCAGCTGCCGGACGAGGCGATCGTGCTGCACCCCGGCCCGATGAACCGCGGCATGGAGATCAGCGCCGAGGTCGCCGACTCGACCCGCTCGGTGATCGTCGAGCAGGTCACCAACGGCGTGGCGATCCGGATGGCCGTCCTTTATCTGCTGCTGTCAGGAACGAACGAAACCACGAACGAGGAGCCCGTCGCATGACCGCGTACCTGATCACCGGAGCGAAGATCGTCGGCGGTGAGGTCGCGGACATCCTGCTGGACAACGGCGAGATCGTTGCTGTCGGCACCAACCTCGACTCGCCCCAGGACACCGAGACGATCGACGCGACCGGGCTGATCGCCCTGCCCGGCCTGGTCGACCTGCACACCCACCTGCGCGAGCCCGGCCGCGAGGACGCCGAGACCGTGCTGACCGGCACCCGCGCCGCCGCGGTCGGCGGGTTCACCGCGGTCTTCGCGATGGCCAACACCGATCCGTGCGCCGACACCGCCGGTGTGGTCGAGCAGGTCTGGCGCCTCGGTCGCGAGAGCGGGTACGCCGACGTGTTCCCGATCGGCGCGGTCACCGTCGGCCGCCAGGGGACGCAGCTGGCCGAGCTCGGCGCGATGGCGGACTCCGCGGCTCGGGTTCGGGTCTTCTCCGACGACGGCGACTGCGTCTGGGACGCCGCGCTGATGCGCCGCGCCCTGGAGTACGTGAAGGCCTTCGGCGGCGTGATCGCCCAGCACGCGCAGGAGCCGCGACTGACCAAGGGCGCGCAGATGAACGAGGGCGCCCTGTCCGGGGTGCTCGGGCTGACCGGCTGGCCGAGCGTGGCCGAGGAGTCGATCATCGCCCGCGACATCCTGCTGAACGCGCACGTCGGGTCCAAGCTGCACATCTGCCACCTGTCCACCAAGGGCTCGGTGGAGATCGTCCGCGCGGCGAAGAACCGCGGGCTGGAGGTGACGGCCGAGGTCACGCCGCACCACCTGCTGCTCACCGAGGACCTGGCCGCGTCGTACAACCCGGTCTACAAGGTGAACCCGCCGCTGCGGACCAAGGCCGACGTCGAGGCGGTCCGCGAAGGCCTGGCCGACGGCACGATCGACATCGTCGCCACCGACCACGCGCCGCACCCGGTCGAGGACAAGGACTGCGAGTGGAGCGCGGCCGCGTTCGGCATGACCGGGCTGGAGACCGCGCTGAGCGTCGTCCAGCACTCGATGATCGACACCGGGCTGATGACCTGGGCCGACCTGGCCGACCGGATGAGCTACCGCCCGGCCGCGATCGGGCAGATCGGCGACCACGGCCGGCCGCTCGAGGCCGGCACCCCGGCGAACCTGACGCTGGTCGACCCGGCCGCGCAGCGCACCGTCGTACCGGCGGAGAGCACGTCGCTGTCGCGCAACACGCCGTTCGAAGGAATGACACTGCCGGGGCGGGTGGTCGCGACCTTCCTGCGCGGGACACCGACCGTCCTGGACGGACTGGCTGTATTGGAAGGAAAGGCGGCCAAGTGAGAACCGCCCTGGGAATCGCCGGCACGCTGCTGGTGATCGCCGTCGCCTACTACGGCATGCTGCGCGGCTGGCGGAACCGCAAGGCCCGCCAGGCCGACCTCGCGCCGCTGCCGGTCGCGCCGGCTGACGACAAGACCGCGGGCGTCGAGGGCGTGTACGTCGCGACCACGACCGCGGGCGACTGGCTGGACCGGATCGCCGTGCACGAGCTCGGTGTCCGCAGCAACGCCGACCTGGCCGTCTCCCCGGCCGGTCTGATCTTCCACCGCCAGGGCGCGGCGGACGTGTTCATCCCGGTCGGGCAGCTGACCGGCGTACGGACCGACCAGGGCATCGCCGGCAAGGTGACCGCCGACCGGTCCGGACTCGTCGTGGTCACCTGGCAGCACGACGGCCGGGACCTGGACACCGGGTTCCGCCCACGGCACAAGGCCGACACCCCTGCCCTGACCGCATCCATCACCACCCTGATCGGAGCCGAGAAATGAGCCAGAACGCACTGCTGGTCCTCGAGGACGGCCGCGCGTTCGCGGGTACGTCGTACGGAGCGACCGGTGAGACCTTCGGCGAGGCGGTCTTCACCACCGGGATGACCGGTTACCAGGAGACCCTGACCGACCCGTCGTACCACCGCCAGATCGTCACCCAGACCGCGCCGCACATCGGCAACACCGGCGTCAACGACGAGGACGACGAGTCACAGAAGATCTGGGTCGCCGGGTACGTCGTGCGCGACCCCGCCCGCGTCTCCTCGAACTGGCGCGCCACCCGCTCGCTCGACGAGCAGCTGACCGCGCAGGGCGTCGTCGGCATCTCCGGGATCGACACCCGGGCGCTGACCCGCCACCTGCGGGAGCGCGGCGCGATGCGGGCCGGCATCTCGACCGAGACGCTGGACCCGGCCGAGCTGCTGAAGAAGGTGCTCGAGCAGCCGCCGATGGCCGGCGCCGACCTCGCCTCCGAGGTCACCACCTTCGAGCCGTACGTCGTGCCGGCGCAGGGGGAGAAGCGGTTCACCGTGGTCGCCCTCGACCTCGGCATCAAGACGATGACCCCGAAGCGGATGGCCGAGCGCGGCATCGAGGTGCACGTGCTGCCGGCCACCGCGACGCTGGAGCAGGTGCTCGCGGTCAACCCGGACGGCATCTTCATGAGCAACGGCCCGGGCGACCCGGAGACCACCGAGCACCCGACCACGCTGCTCAAGGAGCTGCTCCAGCGCGGCAAGCCGTACTTCGGCATCTGCTTCGGCAACCAGGTCTTCGGCCGGGCGCTCGGGCTGGGCACGTTCAAGCTCAAGTACGGCCACCGCGGCATCAACCAGCCGGTGCTCGACCGGGTCACCGGCAAGGTCGAGATCACCTCGCAGAACCACGGCTTCGCGGTCGACGCTCCGATCGAGGAGACCGTCCAGACGCCGTACGGGACCGCCGAGGTCAGTCACGTCTCGCTCAACGACAACGTGGTCGAGGGGTTGAGGTTGACCGGTACCGATGGACGGGTACTGGCGTTCTCCGTGCAGTACCACCCCGAGGCGGCGGCCGGCCCGCACGACTCGGCGTACCTGTTCGATCGCTTCGTGGAACTGATGGAAGGTCGTAACTGATGCCCCGCCGTACAGACATCGAATCGGTGCTGGTGATCGGGTCCGGCCCGATCGTGATCGGCCAGGCCTGCGAGTTCGACTACTCCGGCACCCAGGCCTGCCGGGTGCTCAAGGAGGAGGGGTTCCGGGTCATCCTGGTCAACTCCAACCCCGCCACGATCATGACCGACCCGGAGTTCGCCGACGCCACCTACGTCGAGCCGATCACCCCGGAGTTCGTCGAGAAGGTGATCGAGAAGGAGCGCCCGAACGTCCTGCTCGCCACGCTCGGCGGCCAGACCGCGCTGAACGCGGCGATCTCGCTGCACGAGAGCGGTGTGCTGGACAAGTACGGCGTCGAGCTGATCGGCGCGTCGGTGGACGCCATCCAGCGCGGTGAGAACCGGCAGTCGTTCAAGGGCATCGTCGAGAAGCTGGGCGCCGAGGTGGCCCGCTCGGTGATCTGCCACTCGATGGACGACGTGCTCGGCGCGGCCGCCGAACTCGGCTACCCGCTGGTCGTCCGGCCGTCGTTCACGATGGGCGGCGTCGGCTCGGGCATGGCCCACGACGAGCACGACCTGCGCCGGATCGCCGGCGCCGGCCTGACCGCCAGCCCGACCACCGAGGTGCTGATCGAGGAGTCGATCCTCGGCTGGAAGGAGTACGAGCTGGAGGTGATGCGCGACAAGGCCGACAACGTCGTGATCATCTGCTCGATCGAGAACGTCGACCCGATGGGCGTGCACACCGGAGATTCGGTCACCGTCGCCCCGGCGATGACGCTGACCGACCGCGAGTACCAGACCATGCGCGACCTGGCGATCGGCATCATCCGCGAGGTCGGGGTCGACACCGGCGGTTGCAACATCCAGTTCGCGGTGAACCCGGCCGACGGCCGGCTGATCGTGATCGAGATGAACCCGCGGGTCTCGCGCTCGTCCGCGCTGGCCTCCAAGGCGACCGGCTTCCCGATCGCCAAGATCGCCGCCAAGGTCGCGATCGGCTACACCCTGGACGAGATCCCGAACGACATCACCCAGCAGACCCCGGCCAGCTTCGAGCCGACGCTGGACTACGTGGTGGTGAAGGTGCCGCGGTTCGCGTTCGAGAAGTTCCCGGCCGCCGACGCGACGCTGACCACGCACATGAAGAGCGTCGGCGAGGCGATGGCGATCGGCCGCAACTACACCGAGGCGCTGCAGAAGGCGCTGCGCTCGCTGGAGAAGCCGGAGGCCCGGTTCTCCTGGGCCGGTTCGCCGGCCACCGAACTCGAGCCGCTGCTGGAGCGGATCAAGACGCCGCACGACGGCCGGCTGCGCACGATCATGGACGCGATCCGCGCCGGTGCGACGCCGGAGCAGATCAACGACGCGACCAAGATCGACCCGTGGTTCGTCGACCAGCTGTACCTGATCCACGAGACCGCGCTGCAGGTCGCGGCCGCGCCCCGGCTGACCCCGGACATCCTCCGGCTGGCCAAGCGGCACGGCTTCTCCGACCTGCAGCTGGCCGAGATCCGTGACCTCTCCGAGGACGTCGTCCGCGGCGTCCGGCAGGCGCTGGGGATCCGGCCGGTCTACAAGACCGTCGACACCTGCGCGGCCGAATTCGCCGCCACCACGCCGTACCACTACTCCTCGTACGACGAGGAGACCGAGGTCGCGCCGCGGGAGACCCCGGCCGTTTTGATCCTGGGCTCGGGCCCGAACCGGATCGGCCAGGGCATCGAGTTCGACTACTCCTGCGTGCACGCGTCGATGGCGCTGCGCGACGCCGGCTACTGCACGGTGATGGTGAACTGCAACCCCGAGACGGTCTCCACCGACTACGACACCTCCGACCGGCTGTACTTCGAGCCGCTCACCGCCGAGGACGTCCTGGAGATCGTGTACGCCGAGATGCAGGCGGGCCCGGTCGCGGGCGTGATCGTGCAGCTCGGCGGCCAGACCCCGCTCGGCCTGGCCCAGCGGCTGGCCGACGCCGGGGTGCCGATCGTCGGGACGTCGCCCGAGGCGATCCACCTGGCCGAGGAGCGCGGCGCGTTCGGCAAGGTGCTGGCCGACGCCAACCTGCCCGCCCCGAAGCACGGCACGGCGCTGTCGGCCGCGGAAGCGCACACGGTGGCCGAGGAGATCGGCTTCCCGGTGCTGGTCCGGCCGTCGTACGTGCTCGGTGGACGCGGCATGGAGATCGTCTACAGCGACGCCGAGCTGACCGCCGCGCTGGAGCGGCTCAGCGGCGGGGCGAACGCGTGGGAGCACCCGGTCCTGATCGACCGGTTCCTCGACGACGCGGTCGAGATCGACGTCGACGGGCTGTTCGACGGCGAGCAGTTGTTCCTCGGCGGCGTGATGGAGCACATCGAGGAGGCGGGTGTGCACTCCGGCGACTCGTCCTGCGCGCTGCCGCCGATCACGCTCGGCAACGCCGACATCGAGAAGATCCGGCAGTCGACCGAGGCGATCGCGCGCGGCGTCGGGGTGCGCGGGCTGCTGAACGTGCAGTACGCGCTGGCCGGGGACGTGCTGTACGTCCTGGAGGCCAACCCGCGGGCGTCGCGGACCGTACCGTTCGTGTCGAAGGCCACCGCGACCCCGCTGGCCAAGGCGGCCGCGCGGGTGATGCTCGGCGCCACGATCGCCGAGCTGCGGGCCGAGGGCATGCTGCCGGCGCAGGGCGACGGGGGCACGCTGCCGCCGTCGACGCCGATCGCGGTCAAGGAAGCGGTGATGCCGTTCAACCGGTTCCGGACCATCGACGGCGGCTCGGTCGACACGCTGCTCGGGCCGGAGATGCGCTCGACCGGCGAGGTGATGGGCATCGACGACACCTTCGGTACGGCGTTCGCGAAGTCGCAGGCCGGGGCGTCGCAGCCACTGCCAGGCGAGGGCAAGGTCTTCGTGTCGGTCGCCAACCGCGACAAGCGGCACATGATCTTCCCGGTCAAGCGGCTGGCCGACCTGGGCTTCCAGATCTACGCGACGCAGGGCACCGCCGAGGTGCTGCGGCGTAACGGCGTCGAGGCGGTCACCGTGCGCAAGAGCAGCCAGGGCCCCGGCCCGAACGGTGAGCCGACGATCGTCCAGATGGTCCAGGACGGCGAGCTGAACCTGATCGTCAACACCCCGATCGGGATGACCCAGGGCGGGTCGCCGCGGATCGACGGCTACGAGATCCGCAGTGCGGCGGTGGCGCGCAACATCCCGTGCATCACCACCGTGCAGGGCCTGGCCGCCGCGGTGCAGGGCATCGAGGCGCAGCGGGCCGGTGACATCGGAGTGCGGTCGCTGCAGGACTGGGTGTCGCGGATCCGCGGTCAGCAGTGAGTACGGCGTACGAATCCCTGGTCCGGCCGGTCCTGTACCGGCTGGGCCGGGGTGACGCCGAGGTGGCGCACGAGCAGACGCTGCACGGGTTGCGGCGGCTGAGTCGGGTGCCGGGCGCGGTGAGCGCTCTCTCGCGTACGTACGGCGCGCTGCCGGGCTCGCTGGCCCGGACGGTGTTCGGGGTGCGGTTCCCGAGCCCGGTCGGGCTGGCCGCCGGGATGGACAAGAACGGGATCGCCCTGCCGGCCTGGCGGGCGCTCGGCTTCGGGTTCGTCGAGGTCGGCACGGTGACCGCGCACCCGCAGCCGGGCAACGAGAAGCCGCGGCTGTTCCGGCTGGTCCAGAGCGAGGCCGTGATCAACCGGATGGGGTTCAACAACCTCGGCTCGGCCGCACTGGCCGAGCGGCTTTCGGCGTACGGCGAGCTGGGGTACCCGCTGGGGATCTCGATCGGCAAGTCGAAGGTCACGCCGCTGGAGGAGGCGGTCGAGGACTACGTCACCTCGCTGCGCCGGCTCTACCGCTTCGGCGACTACTTCGCGGTGAACGTCAGCTCGCCGAACACCCCGGGGCTGCGGTCGCTGCAGGACGCCGGACACCTGCGTGAGCTGCTCACCGCGCTGCGCGCCGAGGCCGGCTCGCTGTCCGGGGCCGGTGAAGCCGCCGCGTCCTCGTCGACCGGCGAGGCCGGGCCGGGCGTGGCGGGCCCGCAGCCCAAACCCATCCTGGTCAAGATCGCACCCGACCTCACCGAGGCCGCGATCGACGAACTGCTCGGCGTCTGCACCGACGTCGGCGTCGCCGGGATCATCGCCACCAACACCACGATCGGCCGCCCGGGCATCGCCCCGGCCGACCAGGCGGTGGCCGCGGAGACGGGCGGCCTGTCCGGCCGGCCGCTGACCGAGATCTCGGCCAAGACCGTCGCCCACATCCACGCCGAGACCGGGGGAGCGCTGCCGATCATCGGCGTCGGCGGAGTGCTCGACCCGGACGACGCCGGCCGGCTTTTGGACGCGGGTGCGAGCCTGGTCCAGATCTACACCGGTCTCATCTACCGCGGCCCCGGCCTGGTCCGGCGGACCAACCGGGTGCTGGCCTCGAGGAACCCTTCATGAGAGAGCGTGATCTGACCATGAGCAACCAGCCCTTCGGGACGCGCCTGCGAGCGGCGATGGACGCACGCGGCCCGCTCTGCGTCGGGATCGACCCGCACGCCCACCTGCTCGACTCCTGGGGGCTGCCGGACACGCCCGAGGGCCTGGCCTCCTTCACGTACGGCGTGGTGGACGCGCTGGCCGACCGGGTGGCCGTGTTCAAGCCGCAGTCGGCGTTCTTCGAGCGGTTCGGCTCGGCCGGCATCGCCGTCCTGGAGCAGGCCACGCTCCGGCTCCGCGAGGCCGGCGCGCTGGTGATCATCGACGCCAAGCGCGGCGACATCGGCACCACGATGGCCGGATACGCCGCGGCGTACCTGGCGGAGAAGGCGCCGCTGGCCTGCGACGCGCTGACCGTCAGCCCGTACCTCGGGTTCGGCTCGCTGCAGCCGGCGATCGACCTGGCGCGCGAGTCGGGCGCCGGGCTGTTCGTGCTGGCGCTCACCTCCAACCCGGAGGGACCGCAGTTCCAGTCCGCGCGGACCGCCGACGGGCCGACCGTGGCGGGCGCCGTACTGGACGGTCTGCGGGCGCTGAACGCCGACGCGGACGACCTGGGGTCGTTCGGCGCGGTGGTCGGGGCGACGATCGCGAAGACGGACGAGGACCTGGACATCCGCGGACCGCTGCTCGCGCCGGGGCTCGGCGCGCAGGGCGCGACGGCCGAGAGTCTGGTCGACGTGTTCGGGACGGCGGTGCGCAACGTCGTACCGTCGAGCTCGCGGGAGATCCTGGGAGCCGGTCCGGACGCCGGGTCGCTGCAGGACGCCGCCGCGCGCGCCAACGACGCCTACCGCACCGTCCTGGGCTACTGATGGCCGCCGAGGGCCGGACCCGGAAGGTCGCGGCCGGTGTGGCCCTGCTGGTCGCGCTCGCGATGGGCGCGACGGCGCTGATCGGGCCGATGGCCGCCGCGCCGAGCAGCAAGGAGCAGTACTGCACCGGGCTGCAGACGTACGTCGGTCAGCTGAACGCGTTCCAGGACCCGACCGACAGCGCGCAGCTCGACCGGCTGATCTCCGACGGCACCACGCTGTCGAAGACGGCGCCGGACGGCCTGCGGGACCAGTGGGGCCTGCTGGTGAAGTACCTGGAGCAGATCCGGGCGACCGGTGGCGACCAGGCCAAGCTGCAGGAGCTCAACGCGTCGATCGACCCGGCGACCAGCCAGGCGCTGCAGGCGATCGCGGCCGACGGCCAGCAGAACTGCGCGGGCTCCGGCTCGGGCGAGACTGCCTGACGCGTCACCTCGCGGCCTGGTTCCGGCCGGCGCGTGCGACGTTGTTCACGGCGTGCCGTGCGCGCTGTTGACCCCGGTGTTCGGAACTGTTGTGCCGACGGGTGGCGACGGGCCGCCCGCGAGCGACAGTGAGGAACACGATGCGCAAGGTGGCAGCCCTGGCGGCGGTAGTGACGATGAGCGCCGGGGTACTGACGGCGTGCTCGGGCGGCGACTACTGCTCCGAACTGCAGAACTACGCCGAGGCGGTCAAGAACCTCGACATCAAGGACACCGAGGCGGTGGACAAGATGCGCGGCGAGGCGAACAAGCTGTCGAAGTCGGCGCCGGACGACCTGAAGGACGACTGGAAGACCGTGCTCGACTACGCCGAGAAGGCCAAGGACGCCAAGGGCGACACGGCCAAGCTGCAGGAGCTGGCCAAGGCCGACGGGACGAAGATCGCGGCGGCCTCGGAGGCGATCGCCAAGCAGGCCAAGGACACCTGCAAGGTGACGATCGAGGGCTGAAAAGGATCGGTTCCTGATGTGTTGGTCACGGCCGGTAGCGTCGTGGCCAACACTGTCCACCACCCCAGAGGACGTCTCGAACGATGCGCACCGTTGTGATGACCGCGGCGATGCTGGCCACCGCCGCCGGCCTGACCGCCTGCACCGAGGAGCAGGCCTACTGCGTCGACCTGGCCGGCTACGTCGCCTCCGCGGCCGAGGTCGACCCGACCAACCCGGCCGACTACCCGAAGATCCTGGACGACGCCCGCGAGCTGCGCGACAGCGCTCCGGCCGAGGTGAAGGACGACTGGGCCGCGGTGGTCGCGTTCGCCGAGAAGGCGCAGAAGGCGGGCACGGATCGTGTCGAGCTGGCTCGGCTGAGCAAGGAGACCGGCTCGGTCACCACGGCGTACTCGACGATCGCGTCACATGCCAAGGACTCGTGCAAAGTCGACGTCCCGGCACTGGGCTGAGGCTGCCGGGTGCCGTGTTAGGTTCACCTGCGAAGCCACACAACGGGACAGGTGAAACACGGTGCCACTTCCATCTTTGACCCCGGAGCAGCGCGCGGCTGCTCTGGACAAGGCCGCGGCCGCACGGCGTGAGCGTGCGGAGATCAAGAACCGGATCCGGCACTCCGGAGCGTCGCCCACCGAGGTACTGCACGAGGGGCAGACGAACGAGGTGATCGGCAAGATGCGGGTGAGCGCGCTGCTGCAGTGCATTCCCGGCGTCGGCAAGGTGCGCGCGCAGCAGATCATGGAGCGCGCGGGCATCTCGGAGACTCGCCGGGTGCGCGGCCTGGGGTCGAACCAGATCGCCGCACTGATCCGCGAATTCTCCGAGTGAGCCGGACCGAAGTCCTCGCTGCTTCGTTGGACACTGGTGTGAAGATGACCATGGACAGGCCCAACGACACCCCGGCAGCCGACGAGCAGCCGAAGCCCGCCGCGCCGGCGTCCGGTGAGGTCGCCTCCGCCGCCACGCCTGGGGCGGGCGGCGGGAGTGCGCCCGCGGCTGCCCTTGCGGGCAGTGGCACTGTCCCGACGGGCAGTGGTGAGGTTCCCGGCGAGGCTCGGCTGACGGTGCTGGCCGGACCGACGGCGGTCGGCAAGGGGACCGTGGCGGCCGAGATCCGCGAGCGGTTCCCCGACGTCTGGATCTCGGTCTCGGCGACCACCCGCAAGGCGCGGCCGGGTGAGGAGCACGGCGTGCACTATCTGTTCGTCTCCGACGAGGAGTTCGACCGGATGATCGCCGACGGCGAGCTGCTGGAGTGGGCCGTCGTTCACAAGGCCGCCCGGTACGGAACGCCGAAGCAGCCGGTGCTGGACAAGCTCGCCGAGGGCCGTCCGGCGCTGCTGGAGATCGACCTGCAGGGCGCCCGCCAGGTCCGCGAGACGATGCCGGAGGCGCATTTCGTCTTCCTGGCCCCGCCGAGCTGGGACGAACTGGTCCGCCGCCTGGTCGGTCGCGGCACCGAAACGCCCGAGGAGCGGGAGCGCCGGCTGGAGACCGCGGTGCTCGAACTGGCGGCCGAGAAGGAGTTCGACGTGACGATCGTGAACGCCTCGGTTCGGGACGCGGCCGATCAGTTGGTAAAGTTGATTCGATCACCCAACATCTCTGGAAAGAGCTGAACTTGTCTGGCAACCAGCCTGTCGCGATCGGCATCACCTCCCCGCCGATCGACGACCTGCTCACCCACACCGACTCCAAGTACAAGCTCGTGCTGTACTCGGCCAAGCGGGCGCGGCAGATCAACGCCTACTACTCCCAGCTCGGCGAAGGCCTGCTGGAGTACGTCGGTCCGCTGGTCGAGACCCACGTCCAGGAGAAGCCGCTGTCGATCGCGATGCGCGAGATCAACGACGGCGTGCTGACCTGCACCGACATCGACCCCGAAGCCGAGGCGGAGGCTGCTGCCGCCGCTGCTGAGAAGTCCGCCGCCGAGTAGTTCCGCGTCGATGAACGCGACCGGGGGCACACCCCACGGCCCTGGTGACGACACGCCCGACCGGGCGCAGCAAGTCACCGGGGCTTCTGGCGTGCCCGCCGAGCAGAGCGACCTGCCGAACGGGCCGGTCCAGCCGGCGAAGAAGCCGTCCGTCGTACTCGGTGTCGGCGGCGGCATCGCGGCGTACAAGGTGTGTGACCTGCTCCGCCGCCTGACCGAGTCGGGCCACAGCGTGCGCGTCGTACCGACCGCGGCCGCGCTGGAGTTCGTCGGGGCCGCGACCTGGGCGGCGCTGTCCGGGCAGCCGGTCACGGCCGACCCGTTCGACAACGTGCAGGAAGTTCCGCACGTGCGGATCGGGAAGGGCGCCGACCTCGTCGTCGTCGCTCCCGCCACGGCCAACCTGATCGCCAAGGCCGCGCACGGGCTCGCCGACGACCTGCTCACCAACACGCTGCTCACCGCGCGCTGCCCGATCCTGTTCGCCGCCGCGATGCACACCGAAATGTGGGAGCACCCGGCCACCCAGGCGAACGTCGCGACGCTGCGCTCGCGCGGCATCACCGTGCTCGACCCCGCCGTGGGCCGCCTGACCGGCGCCGACACCGGCCGCGGCCGGCTGCCCGAGCCGTCCGAGATCTTCGCGATCAGTCAGCTGATGCTCGCCGACTCCGCCGCCCGCGCGGCCGGCCAGTCGGTCGCGGATCTGACCGGCAAGCACGTGCTGATCAGCGCGGGCGGCACCCGCGAGCACCTCGACCCGGTCCGCTACCTCGGCAACTCCTCGTCCGGCAAGCAGGGCTACGCCCTGGCCCGGATCGCGGCCGCCCGCGGCGCGAAGGTCACCCTGGTCGCCGCGAACTCCGAGCTTCCCGACCCGGCCGGCGTGCAGGTGGTTCCGGTGACCTCGACCCGAGACCTGTACGACGAGATCACCGGCCGGGCCGCAGACGCCGACGCGATCGTGATGGCCGCCGCCCCCGCGGACTTCCGTCCCGCCGACGTCGCCGAGCACAAGATCAAGAAGACCGAGGACGGCGCCGTTCCCGCGGTCAGCCTGATCCAGAACCCGGACATCCTCGCCACCGTCTCGCACGACCGTCGGCGCTCCGGCCAGGTGATCGTCGGCTTCGCCGCCGAGACCGGCGACGCCGACCACTCGGTGCTCGACCTGGGCCGCGCCAAGCTCGAACGCAAGGGCTGCGATCTGCTGGTGGTCAACGACGTCTCCGGCGGCAAGGTCTTCGGCAGCGACATCAACGAGGCGGTCATCCTCGACCGCGACGGCAACGCGATGCCGGTTCCGTCCGGCAGCAAGGACGCCCTGGCCGGCGTCATCTGGAACCTGGTCGCCACGCACTGGCACTGAGCGCCGAGGCTGCGGGCGGCTCAGGTCGTGCCGGCTGGTCGACGCCTCAGCGCATTCACCGACCCGGAGACTGCTCCGCGCGACGGGCTGCCGCCTCCTCGGTCACCGGGGCGAACAGGTTGACCAAGTTGCCGTCCGGATCGCGGAGCAGTGCCGACCGGTTGCCCCACGGCATCGTCGTCGGCTCCTGGACGAATTCCAGGTCACGCAACCGGTCGAACTCCGCGTCGACGTCCGGCACCAGGAACTCGAGCAGGACCGTGCGGTTGGCCCCGGCGCGCACGACCTCCTCGCCGTACAGGGAGTCCGTCAGCCGGCTGCTGGAGATTGCGAGCAACCCGGCGCTGGTCGGCAGCTCGGCGAAGACCGGTGCCGGCCGGCGCGCGGTGAGACCGGTGACGGTTTCGTAGAACGCGGTCAGTCGGTCGACGTCGTCGGTCACGATGCGGACGGAAGCGAAGATCGTCATGATTCTCCTCGGTGAGTGGTGATCGCCCCGAGGCTAGGACCAATACCGGACAGACTCCGCCCTGTATCCGTGAGATTCTGGAGCATGACCAGGCCGACCTCCCGGGTGCTGGCTTTGCTGGAGCTGCTCCAGGCCGGCGGCACCCGTCGCGTCGCGGACCTCGCCGACCGGCTCGGAGTCGACGAACGCACCGTCCGCCGGTACGCCGAGCACCTGACCGAGCTCGGCATCCCCGTCCGATCCGTCCGCGGCCGGTACGGCGGCTACCGCTTGGGGCCGGGCTACCGGATGCCGCCGCTGATGCTCACCGACGACGAAGCAGTCGCGCTCGCGATCGGGCTCGTGTTGGGCAGCCGTGCCGGACTGGTGCCGGAGTCGACCGCGTCGGAAACCGCGCTGGCGAAGCTTCGCCGGGTGCTTCCCGCCCGGTTGGCCGACAAGCTCGGCGCGCTGCTCGCCACGTCGTCGTTCACGGCTCCGCCACGGCCCTCGACCCCCACCGACACCGGCGTCCTGCTCACCATCGCCGAGGCCGCGCGCAACCGGCTGGCGGTCGAGCTCGACTACACCGATCGCCACGGACGACGAAGCACCCGCACCATCGCGCCGTACGGCGTGGTCGCGCACGCCGGGCGCTGGTACGTCGCCACCGCCGGCCGCAGTTTCCGGCTCGACCGGATCGCCGCGGTATCGATGCTCACGGCAACGACCGGACCGATTCCGGACGACGACCCGGCGCACGCCGTACTGGAGTCATTGGCCACGGCGCCGTGGACCCACCGGGTGTCGGTCCGGGTGAGCGGCACGGTCGACGACGTTCAGCGGCGCCTCCCGCTCGGGCTGGCCGTCGTCACCGCGCTCGGGGACGAAGTGCGCGTCGAGCTCCGCGCCGAATCGCTCGATTGGGTGCCCGCGGTGCTGGCCGGCCTCGACCTGCCGTTCGTGATCGAGGCGCCGGACGAGCTGCGACAGCGCGTCGCCGACCTCGCGAGCCGCCTTGCTACGTGGGCGAATCGCTGAACTCTGCCGCCACGCGCTGGCACTAGCCCGCCATGCCGTCGGCGCAACATCGGGGTGTGGCTGCGCATCGACAGTGGTGAGACCAGGAGGTCCACCATGAGGTGCTCTTTTCCGCGACGGCTCCTCGCCGTCTTCCTTCCGCTGGCCGCGGTGCTGCTACCAGCTGGGCCGGCGGCGGCCGCCCCGACCTGTCCATTCCCCACCATCGTCGATGTGTACGCGTACCAGCAGACGCCTGAGGCGTCGGTCCTGACTGGGCGCATCGACCCCAGCCCGGGCTGCCCGTCCAACGGGACTCTCACCAAGGTCGGCACCGGTGAGCAGCTTGCTTTCGGCGAAGCGATGTTCGAGCTGCCGCTGGGCACCGACGCCGGTGACTGGTACCTGTCGTCGTTCACCGTCTTGGACCAGAACGGCGGCCCGGCCCAGACCCGGACCTTCCAGCCGGCCGCGCCGTACCTGCTGCGCGTACTCGACCCAACGCGCATCACCTCGACCGCTCCCGCGTCGACCGTCGGCTACGGCGACAAAGTCGCGGTGTCGGGCTACCTCGAAGGCTGGACCGCGGCCGACGGCTGGCAACGCCTCGCGGGAAGAGATCTCGCGATCAGGACGGGCAACGGCGTCGACGGTCATCCGGACGTGCCGACGGTCACGGACGCCGATGGTGCGTATGCGTTGACCGTTCCGATCTACAGCAGCTTCTCCGGCGTGGCGATCTTCGCCGGCGACGACCAGTGGTTGCGCAGCGGCAGCTCGAACTACACCCAGGTCCACGGTCTGGTGAGTGTCGCCGTCAGCGACCGTACGCCGGCCGTCGGCCAACGCGTCGCTGTCACCGGCAGCGTCGCGCCCGGAGCCGTTCCGGTCTGGATCGAGCGTCTGGTCGACTCCGAGTGGACCAAGGTCACCGCCACGGTCACAGCAGGCACCGACGGCCGTTATCGCCTGACCTACCGCCCGACCAGTCGCGGCGTCCACCAACTGCGAGTCTGGAACGACGGAACCGAGCCGGAGGGTCGCATGGGAGTTCAGCCGTACGCCAAGGAGTTCACGCTGACGGTCCACCGCTGACACCGCCGCTGCACCGGGCCTCAGGACGTCGCCCCGGTGTAGCGCCGAAGGCCGAGGCGCCAGCATCCGACCGCGAGAAGGCAGCTGACCGTGGCTCCGGCCACGGTCGACACCAGGACCAGGACACGCGGTCCGTCGAGCAAGGTGCTCGTCGGGACCGTGGCGATCAGGGTGAGGGGGAACAGATACGTGAGGACCAGGCGGAGCGGCCGCCGGTAGATGTCGGTCGGGTAGCCGCCCAGCTGCCAGGCCGAGGCGTAGAAGACGTCGAGCTGCAGGCGCGGCGCCCAGAAGGCAAGGCAGGCGAGCAGTACGCCCATCGCCCAGGTGACGGCCAGCGCACCGGCCAGGGTGATAATCCAGGCCAGCACCGCCGCGGGCTCCGGGGGCTGCCCGTGATCGACGATCCCGAGCGTGATGACGCCGAGGCCGAGCACGAGCTGGACCAGCGACAGCGGAGTCGAGCGCGCCAAGCTGGCCAGGAAGAGCGTCGGCGCGGGCTGCAGCAGGAACGTGTCGAGCATGCCGCGGCGGATGGCGTTGTCCGGGAACCATGCCAGGTTCGGATCGATGAAGGTGGACTTCAGGCTGCTGAGCACCTGGAAGGTCCCGATCAGCACGTAGGTCTCGGCTTCGGTCCAGCCGGCCAGGGAGTCGGTGCGCGCGTACACGATGAACACCGTCGCGAGGCTGGCGACCAGCCCGATCACCGACAGGCCGATGTCGAACAGCAGGTTGACCCGAAACGTCAGGGTCGCCCGCAGGGACCTGCCGAATCCGGCGGCGAACAGTTTGAGCAGCGTCATGCGCCCACCACCGTGTAGCGACGGATGCCGGCGCGCCACAGCAGGACGGCGCAGACGGCGAATACCGCGATCCACACTCCCTGCATCGCGATGCCGGTCAGCACCGGAGCCAGGCCGTGGACGCGGCCTGCGGCGACGTCCGCCGGCAGTCCGAGCATCGGGTAGAACGGCAGGAGCTGGCCGACGTCGCGCAGCGGTCCCGGGAGGAACGCCAGCGGCGCGATCGTGCCGCCGAGCAACGAGGTCAGCGTCCAGCCGAATCCGGCGATCGCGTGCACCCGTTCGGTCCAGAAAGCGGTGAGGGACAGCAGGAAGACCCAGCAGAACCTCAGCACCCCACCCAGTACGACGAGCGGCACGGCCACCAGCACCGAGGCCCAACTCAGCGAGACGCCGAACGCCCACCCGGCCAGCAGTGCCAGCGGAATACCCATCGCGGTCAGCCAAATCCGGATGGCGAGGTTGGCGCCGATCACGTCGACGACCACCGGCTGCGGCCGGAGCAGGTCGTGGCTGATCGTTCCGTCGTAGATCTTCTCCGAGAACGTGTGCTGCTCGAACGACTCCGTCATCACCGTGACCAGCAGCAGCGTCACGTAGTACGTCGCGACGTAGGAGTCGGCGGGATAGACCGCCGACCAGACGAACATTCCGATCAGCGGTCCAAGGGCGGCCTGGACGACCAACGTGAGCAGGAACCACCAGGTGCCGGACCACTCGAGCACCTCCCGGCGGATTCGCAGGGCGATCAAGCTCAGCAGCCGACCGGGCCGGTGAGATCCCAGCGAGAGAGCGCTCACCCGACGCCCTCCCGGTACGCCTGGTCGATGACCGCTTCCAGCGGAGCTTCCTCGACCGAGAGGTCCGCGACGTCCAGTTCGGTGAGCAGCCGGGCGGTGGTCCGGGCGACGTCCGCGCGGGGGACGCGCAGCACCCAGGTCCCGTCCGAGGACTCGACCAGCTCACCGGCCTCGCGCAGCCGCCGCTCGTCGGCGCCGGGCGCGGTCAGCCGGACGAGCTTGTACGGCGAGAGCTTCGCGGCGAGCTCGTCGAGCTTCCCGTCGTACTGGATCCTGCCCTTGTCGATCAGCACGAGTCGTGGGCACAGCGTCGCGACGTCCGCCATGTAGTGACTGGTCAGCAGCACGGTCGCGCCGGTGCGTTCGGCGTACTGGGCGACGAAGCGGCGCATCGTGGTCGCGCCGGTGACGTCCAGGCCGAGGGTCGGCTCGTCGAGGAACATCACCTCCGGCCGGTAGACCAGCGACAGGGCCAGTCCGGCCCGCATCTTCTCGCCAAGGCTCAGGGCTCTCAGTTGGCGGGGGAGCAGTTCGCCGAGTTCGAGCAAGGCGGTCAGTTCGTCGAGGTTCTGCTGGAACTCGGCCGGCGGCACTTCGTACAGCAGCCGCTGGTACCGCAGGGTGTCGAGCACGGTGAGTTCCTGGGAGCCGCCCACCGGTTGGCTGCCGCGAATGAAGGCGATGCGGCGCAGGAAGTCCGAGCGGCGCTGCCAGGGGGAGTGGCCGAGCACCCGGACCTGTCCGGAGGTGGCGTGCAGCAACCCGGAGAGGATCTTCATCGTGGTCGTCTTGCCGGCGCCGTTCGGACCGATGAAACCGACCACCTCGCCAGGGCGCAGGGCGAACGAGACGTGCTGTACGGCGGGGACGTCGCGGTACTGCCGGTTGAACACCGAGCCCAGCGTCGCCTTCCACCCCGATTCGCGCACCGGCGCCCGGTATGTCATGCACAGGTCTTCCACCACGACGGCTGTCACCAGAACGTCTCCCACCAGGTCGATTGCTGTCCGGGCGACCGTAGGAGGAAAACACGTCATCGGCTGGCTTGTTTTCCTGGAATAGTCGAGGCATGCGTGCCGAACGATTGCTCCGGCTCCTGCTGTACCTGCAGACCCACGGCCAGGCGACGGTCGCCCAACTCGCCCGGCACCTGGAGGTCTCGCCGCGGACGGTTCAGCGCGATCTCGATGCGCTGAGCCTGGCCGGCGTGCCGGTCTACTCGGTACGCGGCCGGGGCGGCGGCTGGACGCTGCTTCCCGACTACCGGACTCGGCTCACCGGGCTCACGCCGTCCGAGGTGATGTCGGTGTTCGTGACCGCGACCGCGCACGTGCTCGCCGATCTCGGCCTCGACGCGTCGAGCGACCAGGCGATCGCCAAGCTGATCGCGGCGCTGCCCGAGCCGGCCCGGCGGGACGCGGAGTTCGCGCGTCAGCGGCTGCTGATCGACCACGCCGGCTGGGAGGACCGCCGGGAGGTGCCGCGCTGGCTCGACCTGTGCCGGCAGGCCATCTGGGAGGAGCGGCGGATCGCCATCACGTATCGGAACCCGGCCGAGCCGTTCATCGTCGCGCCGCTCGGGCTGGTCGCGAAGTCCCGGACCTGGTACCTCGTCGCGGCTCGGCCGGACGGCGCGCTGCGCACGTACCGGTTGGGTCGGGTGGGTTCGGCGCTGCTGACCGACGAGGGGTTCACGCGGCCGAGCGGGTTCGAGCTGCCGAAGTACTGGGCGGAGGCCCAGCGGTTGTTCCGGGAGTCGATGCCGTCGTACCCGATCGTCGTGCGGGCGCGGGAGGGTGCGTTGCGGCGGTTCCGGGCGACGGCTCCGGTGCTCGCCGACGGGGACGGGTGGTTTGTGGTGGAGACGGATCTTGAGAATGCCGAGGAAGCTTGTGCGGCGGTACTGGCTCAGGGTGGTGCCGCGGTGGTCATGGCGCCGACGGAACTTGTCGAGCGGGTGCGCTTGGCCGCTGGCGCGGTGGCGGACGCTCACTCCTGAGACCTGACTGGACGATGGTGGCGATGTGCAATATATTGCATGTCAGTTGTCTGGCGAGGTTTGGAGTCGTGCATGCCCATCGGTGATTTCGAGCGGTATCCGCTGCTGTTCGGGCCGAGTCCCGTGCATCCGCTCGACCGGTTGTCCGCGCACCTCGGGGGCGCGCGGATCTGGGCGAAGCGGGAGGACGTGAACAGCGGCCTGGCGTTCGGGGGCAACAAGACGCGGAAGCTGGAGTACCTGCTGCCGGACGCGCTGGCGCAGGGCGCGGACACGCTCGTCAGCATCGGGGGAGTGCAGTCGAACCACACGCGTCAGGTCGCTGCCGCGGCTGCGAAGGCGGGGCTGAGGGCCGTGCTGGTGCAGGAGAGTTGGGTCGACTGGCCGGATCCGGTGAACGACAAGGTCGGCAACATCCTGCTGTCGCGGATCATGGGCGCCGACGTGCGGCTGGTCCGGGCCGGGTTCGGGATCGGATTCAAGGAGAGCTGGCAGCAGGCGCTCGACGACGTGCGCGCATCAGGCGGTACGCCGTACGCGATCCCGGCGGGTGCTTCCGACCATCCACTCGGCGGACTCGGCTTCGCCAACTGGGCCGACGAAGTCCGGCGGCAGGAGGACGAGCTCGGGGTCTTCTTCGACACGATCGTGGTGTGCAGCGTGACCGGCAGCACCCAGGCGGGCATGATCGCCGGCTTCGCGGGCCAGGGCCGGCCGCGTCGGGTGCTCGGCATCGACGCTTCGGCCAAGCTCGCGGAGACCCGGGCCCAGGTGGCGAAGATCGCGCACGCGACCGCCGAGCTGATCGGACTCGGCCGGGAGTTGCGGGACGACGAGATCACCGTGCTGGAAGGGTGGGCCGGCGACGAATACGGGATTCCGGTGGAGTCCACGATGGACGCGATCCGGCTGAGTGGACGGCTGGAGGCGATGATCATCGATCCGGTCTACGAGGGGAAGTCGATGGCCGGACTGATCGACCTGGTCCGCAGTGGCGACATCCCGAAGGACTCGAACGTGCTCTACGCGCACCTCGGTGGTCAGCCCGCGCTCAACGCGTACAGCGGCCTGTTCCAGTGACAGGCCCGAAGTAGCAAAGGCCAGAAGCTGACCGCTGCTGCTTCTAGCCTGACGGTCATGAACTCACTGTCCTGGCCGGCCGTGGTCGCGCGACGGATGCGACGGCACCACCTGCACGCCAGTACGGCGACCAGCGCGGCGGACGTCGTACGGGCGATGTGTGGGGCTCATGCGCAGGTGCTGTCGGCCGGCGAGGTGTCGGTGGCGCTGCGGTTGGCGAAGGCGACGCGGGCCGAGGTCCAACGGGCGCTGTGGGAAGAGCGCTCCCTGGTGAAGACCTTCGGCCCGCGCGGGACCGTGCATCTGCTGCCGACCGAGGACCTGCCGCTGTGGACGGGAGCGCTCTCCGCGTTGCCGCGCTCGGGAGCACTGGCGACGCCGGAGATGCGGATGACGGCGGAGCAGACGGCCGAGGTCGTCGAGGCCATCGGGGGAGCGCTCTCCGACACGGATCTCACTGCCGACGAGCTGACCGACGAGGTCGTTGCCCGGACCGGTGCGTGGGCCGGCGAACCGGTGATGCCCGCGTTCCAGGGCTACTGGCCGCGCTGGCGTCAGGCGATCCCGTTGGCCGCGTCCGCCGGCGTGCTCTGCTACGGCCCGAACCGCGGCCGCAAGACGACGTACGCGAACCCGCATCGCTTCGCTCCGCCCTTCGAGCCCCAGAACGGCGAGGAAGCGCTCTCCGAACTTCTGCGGCGCTATCTCCACTCCTACGGTCCGGCCACCCCGCAGCAGTTCGCGAAGTGGCTCAGTACGTCGCCCGCTTTCATCACGAAGCTCTTCCAGCAGAACGGCCTCGAGCAGGTGGAACTGGACGGCGGGCCCGCGTGGCTCGCCGAGGGCGACACCGACTTCCCGGACGAACCGGTCCGCGGCGTACGGCTGCTTCCGTACTTCGACGCGTACGCCGTCGGGAGCCATCCGCGCGAGCTGGTCTTTCCCGGCGAGGCCTCGACCCGCGCACTCGCCGGCGGCCAGGCCGGCAACTACCCGGTCCTCTTGGTGGACGGAGTCGTCGCGGGGGTGTGGCACCAACGCCTGTCGGGCCGCAAACTTCAGCTCACCGTCGAGCCGCTCCGCCGGCTGAAGCCCGCCCAGCTCCGCGCCCTCGACGACGAGGCCGAACGCCTCGGCGCCATCCTCGGTGCCCGGCCCACTCTCACCATCGACAAGATCACCGTCGGCCCGCACGCCTGAACGCCGTAGAGCGCGCTCCCCAGCTCTCCAGCGGGATCTCGAGCGCGTTGATCACCGTCGACAAGGTTCGATACCAGCCGACCAGGAGCAGCAGTTCGATCACCTGCGCGTCGTCGTACCGGTCCCGCAAGGCCGACCACGTGGCCGCACTCCAGGTGGCCTCGTCGTGCAGCTCGTCCACCGCTGTCAGAAGCACCGGATCGGGCCAGACGTCCCTGGCGGCAACGGCATCGAAGACCTCTCGATCCAGTCCGACCGCCGGCCCGAACACGACGACGTGCACACCCCACTCGTACTCGGCGCCGGCCCGCGCCGTGATCCGGCTGATCGCGAGCTCCCGGTCGCGTGCGGACAGCAGCCCTTTGTTCAGCAGGCCGGAGGCCATCGGCCGCATCCGCTCCGCCAACTCCGGATGAAGGGCCAGTACGCGGAACAACAGCAACGGCTCGTACGGCGCATCGGCCGGCATCAGCTTGCCGAGCAGGTTCTGGATCCGTTCCGGATAAGGCGGTTCGACCGGTGGCACCCGCGCTGACATCCCACCTCCTGGGAGCGCTATGGAATACGTAGCACTATGCTGCTACTGATTCGATAGCGCAAGACCGAAGTGGGTGAAGGAGGTCGACGATGGCGACTGGTACTCCCGTGCCTGGGCGGCCGGTGCGCGGATCGCGGACCGGGCGGCCGATCATGGCGGCGTTCGACCTGCTCGGCCGGCGCTGGGCGCTACGCGTGCTCTGGGAATTGCGGGACGGACCGGTCGGCTTCCGCGCACTGCAGGAGCGGTGCGACGACGTGTCGCCGACGGTCCTGAGTGCGCGGCTGGCCGAACTGCGGGACGCCGGGCTGCTGTGGCAGGACGAGTCGAAGGCGCACCAGTTGACCGCGATCGGCCGCGATCTGTCCCGCTCACTCAAGCCCTTGCTCGCCTGGTCCGAGCGTTGGGCTGCCGAAACCAGTCGATGAGCAGGCCGGAAACACGCTCGCAAGCGCAGGCGTGCCCACGATGCAAGACGGCAGTCCCATCAAGCGGACGAAACAGGTGTCCGGCACGGCACCCGGCCCGAAGTGCTGGCATACTGCCGAGGTGCATCGCCCGAGGCGGTGCGTGTGGGGCGGGGCGACGGCCTCGCCGTGTGGACACCAGCAAACCTGAGGGAGAACCGTGGCACGGCGCCTTTTCACGTCCGAGTCGGTGACGGAAGGTCACCCGGACAAGATCGCTGACCAGATCAGCGACTCCATCCTCGACGCCCTCCTGGCCGAGGACCCGAAGAGCCGCGTCGCGGTGGAGACCCTGATCACGACCGGACTGGTGGTCGTGGCCGGCGAGGTCACCACGTCGGCGTACGTGGACATCCCCGGGATCGTCCGCAACCGGATCCTCGAGATCGGTTACGACTCGTCGCTGAAGGGCTTCGACGGCGCGTCCTGCGGCGTGCAGGTCGCGATCGGCAGCCAGTCGCCCGACATCGCGCAGGGCGTCAACACCGCCTACGAGAAGCGCGCCGACGACTCCTCCGACGAGCTGGACCTGCAGGGCGCCGGCGACCAGGGCCTGATGTTCGGCTACGCGTCGAACGAGACCCCGGAGCTCATGCCGCTGCCGATCACGATCGCGCACCGGCTGTCCGAGCGGCTGTCCGAGGTCCGCAAGGACGGCACGATGGCCTACCTGCGTCCCGACGGCAAGACCCAGGTCACGGTCGAGTACGACGGTGACAAGGCCGTCCGGATCGACACCGTCGTGGTCTCCAGCCAGCACGCCGCCGACATCAGCCTCGACTCGATGCTGACCCCGGACGTGAAGAAGCACGTCGTCGACCCGATCCTCGAGCAGTTCGAGATCGACTCGACCGACTACAAGCTGCTGGTGAACCCGACCGGCCGCTTCGAGATCGGTGGCCCGATGGGCGACGCCGGTCTGACCGGCCGCAAGATCATCATCGACACCTACGGCGGCATGGCCCGCCACGGTGGCGGCGCGTTCTCCGGCAAGGACCCGTCCAAGGTCGACCGCTCCGCGGCGTACGCGATGCGCTGGGTGGCGAAGAACATCGTCGCCGCCGGCCTCGCGGCCCGCGCCGAGTGCCAGGTCGCGTACGCGATCGGCAAGGCGGCCCCGGTCGGCTTCTACGTCGACACCTTCGGCACCGAGACCGTGCCGGTCGACCAGATCACCGCCGCGGTGCTCGAGGTCTTCGACCTGCGCCCGGCCGCGATCATCCGCGACCTGGACCTGCTCCGCCCGATCTACACCCAGACCGCCGCCAACGGCCACTTCGGCCGCACCGGCGACGACTTCACCTGGGAGCGCACCGACCGCGTCGACGCACTGAAGGCCGCTGTCGCGAAGTAAGCCGTACGACGAACGCCCGCACCCCAGGCCAGGGGTGCGGGCGTTCGTCGTCGTGTTGTCCACAGGCCTGCGGCGGGTTGTCCGGCGATCGGACTAGAGTTCCCGAGTGGCACCGAACGGGGAGAGTCCTGAGCAGCTGACCTTGCTGCGCGAGACCGTCCGGCGCTCGCGGACCAAGGAGCCGGCCGGGATCACCGACGTGCTGCCCGTCGCCCGGGTCGCGGTCGACGTGTCGCTGCCGCATCTGGACCGCCCGTTCGACTACCTCGTGCCCGACGACCTCGCCGAGGCGGCGCAGCCCGGGACCAGGGTGAAGGTGCGCTTCGCCGGCAAGGACCTCGACGGGTTCGTGCTCGACCGGCTCGCGTCGTCCGAGCACGACGGCAAGCTCGCGCGCCTGCGCAAGGTGGTCTCGCCCGAGCAGGTGCTCACGCCCGAGGTCGCCGACCTGTGCCGCGCCGTCGCCGACCGGTACGCGGGCGTCTTCGCCGACGTGACCCGCCTCGCCGTCCCACCGCGCCTGGCGAAGGTCGAGGCCGAGACCCTGCGCTGCGGCCAGCCGATCCGGCCGGTCGAGTCGACGTCCCGGTCCGAGTGGTCGCCGTACCCGCAGGCCGAAAACTTCCTCGACGCAGTACGCCGTACCGAAGCACCTCGCGCGATCTGGACCGCCGTACCGGGTGCCGACTGGGCCCTCGCCTTCGCCCAAGCCGCCGCGGTCTGCGCGTCGACCGGCCGTGGCGCTCTGCTGCTCGCCCCCGACGCCCGCGATCTGGAGCGACTCGCCAAGGCCTGTGCGACAGTCCTCGGGCCCGACAACTTCGTGACTCTCTCGGCCGACCTCGGTCCCACCGCCAGATATCGCGCGTTCCTCTCCGCGCTGCGCGGTTGCACGCGCGTCGTGATCGGCACGCGCGCGGCGGCGTTCGCGCCGGTCGCCGACCTCGGCCTGGTCGCGCTGTGGGACGACGGCGACGACTCCTACGCCGAGCCGCGCGCGCCCTACCCGCACGCCCGCGAGGTCCTGCTGCTGCGTGCCCATCGCCAGCAGTGCGCCGCGCTGCTCGGCGGGTTCGCGCGCTCCGCCGAGACCGCCGCGTTGCTCGAGTCCGGCTGGGCCGCCGAGCTCATCGCCGATCGGTCGGTCACGCGCGCCGCCGCTCCTGCCGTACACATCGCGGGGGAGTCGGATCGCGATCTCGCGCGCGACCCGGCCGCGCGAGCGGCACGGTTGCCGCACCAGGCGTTCGAGATCGCGCGCGACGGGTTGAAGACCGGTCCGGTGCTGGTCCAGGTGCCGCGCGCCGGGTATCTGCCGAGCCTGGTCTGTCAGACGTGCCGTACGCCGTCGCGGTGTACGACGTGCGGCGGTTCACTGCGGCGTACCGGCTCGGCCGGGCCGCCGAGCTGCAGCGTGTGCGGCCGGCCCGCGACCGATCACCGCTGCCCGGAGTGCGGCGACACGAGGATGCGCGCGGCCGTCGTCGGCGCCCGCCGAACGGCGGAGGAACTCGGGAGAGCGTTCCCAGGCGTTCTCGTCCGTACGTCGGGCGGCGACAGCATGCTCGACGAGATCCCCGGGACGCCGGCGTTGATCGTCACGACACCAGGAGCCGAGCCGATCGCCGACGGCGGGTACGCGGCCGCGCTGCTGCTCGACACCTGGCTGCTGCTCGCCCGGCAGGACTTGCGCGCGCCAGAGGAGGCGGTCCGGCGCTGGTTCAACGCGGCGGCAATGGTGCGTCCGGCCCGCGAGGGCGGCAAGGTGATTCTGGTCGGCGAACCGTCGGCGATGCCGCTGCAGGCCGTCGTCCGCTGGAGCCCCGAGGGTTACGCGACCCGCGAGCTGGAGGAACGCCGAGCCGCCCGCCTGGCCCCGGCCGCGAAACTGGCCGAGCTCGTCGGGTCCTCGGACGCGGTCGCGGACATGGTCGCGCGAGTCCGCGATCTGGTGGACGCGGCAGCCGGCCTGGAGGTTCTCGGCCCGGTCGACGTCGACGACGAAACCGTACGCGCGGTGGTCCGTACGCCGAGGGCCTACGGTTCCGGCCTCGCCCGGGCGCTCAAGGAAGCGTCGTCGGCTCGCGGCACGAAGAAGCTCCCCGGTCCGCTCCGGGTCCAGGTCGACCCGGCGAGCTTCGGCTGATCGCGCGCGAAGCAGTCCAGGTCGACCCGGCGAGCTTCAGTTGCTCGCGCGCGAAGCAGTCCAGCTCGACGCGGCCAGCTTCGGCTGATCGGGCGCGAAGTCGGCGGTGCGGGTCTGGTCGAGCCGCCGACGTTCCACCGCCGTCGTACGGGACGACCGCGATGCTCATGACGACTACGCCGCCGTACTCAGGCCGTTTCGGAGAGTTGGCTGCTGCCCGCGGCGAGGAGTTGGTTGCCGAGCGACGTGCGGTAGTAGAGCACCGTCCGACCGTCGCGGCGCGAGTCGACCACACCCGCGTTGCGCAGGATGCCGAGATGGACGCTCAGCGTGGGTGCCGAGACGTCCAGCGCGTGCGCGAGATGCGTCGTCGACATGGGCAGGTCCAGGTGGCTCACGATCGCGGCCCGCGTCCGCCCGACCAGGTCCGCCAGCGGCGAACCCTCCGTGTCCTGCTGGCTCTCCCACAACCGCCCCAGCCCGCGCGGGGGATAGGTGATCGTCGGCACGTGCGGCGCCGCGGTCACCATCAACGTTCTGGGCCAGGTGAACACGCACGGCACCAGCAGCACCCCCTGCCCGCCCTTCGGTACCCCGTCGCAGCACACGAACGGCCGCTCGATCTCGATCCGGTTCCCGTTGAGCCGCACGGACGGATGCAGATTCCGGAACAGCCGCTCGAAGCCACCCGTGGCCAGCTCGTCGAGCCGGAACACGAGATCGTCCTGCAGCAAGGCCCGCATTCGCCGCCAGTCGGGCTCCACCGCCCGCTGCCAGTACGTGCGCAGCGCCGCGGTGATCCGCGTCAGCGCGGCGCCCGGATCCGCGATGAGTCCTGGTAGCAACGGATCGGGAGTGTCGTGGTGCAACTTCCCGAGCTCGTCCACCACCAGCTCGTACGGCGTCGCCTCGATCGCCGCCAGCCCCGCTTCGAAGCTGGTCGAGCGCCGCGGCGGCGCCGGGGTGATGAAGTCCGGGATGTAGCCGATCGCCGGGATCAGTGCCCGCAGCAACCGCAGCGCTTCCGCGAACTCGTCGTCTGCTTGTTCGCGGGCCATCCGGAGTTCGCCGCGCCGGTCGCCGTCCTCGCTCTCGTGCTCTCCGAGCAGCGGGCGAACCTTCCGCAGCCACGGCCCGTGCACGCTCCCCAGCGAATTGTTGCTCAGGGCCCGGACGCTGGTGACCGTCTCCCACACCGGCGAGAACGCGAACCGGATCCGGCTCACGTCGTCGGTGTTGAGCGAAATGCTGATCACCCCCGCAACTCTAATGACCCTCGCCGACCATGGCGACGATTAGTCCAGAAACTAATGATCGACACCACCCGCCGACCCACCCCAGCCTGGGACACATGACATCGATCGGTGCTCCCAGGGAGCGCTCTCCGCTGCCCCGCTCGTTCTGGGCGCTCTGGGTCTGCCAGTTGGTCAACCGCCTCGGCAGCTTCGTCCAGCCCTTCCTCGTGCTGTACCTGACCCAGGAGCGCCACCTGTCCGTCGGCACCGCGGGCGCCGTAGCGGCCGCGGTCGGCGCCGGCTCGGTCGTCTCGCAACTCGTCGGCGGCTGGCTCTCGGACCGCATCGGCCGCCGCCGCACGATGCTGATCGGCTTCCTCGGTACGGCGGCCGCCCTGATCCTGCTCGGCTCTGCCCGCTCGCTGGAGACGATCGCCGTCGCCGCGTTCGTCGTCGGCCTGATGGGCGACCTGTTCCGCCCGGCGGTCCAGGCGACGGTCGCCGATCTGCTCCAGCCCAGAGAGCGCGTTCGCGCGTACGGGCTGCTGTTCTGGGCGATCAACCTCGGCTTCTCGGTCTCCACCGTCAGCGCCGGCGTCCTGGCGAGCATCGGCTACAACCTGCTGTTCTGGATCAACGCCAGTACGTCGGTCGTCGCGGCGCTGGTGATCTGGCGGATGGTCCCCGAGACCCGGCCGGTGCTCGACGACGGTCCGCGCCGGGCGTTGCTCCCGGTGGTGCTGCGCGACGGTACGTTCCTGCTGATGATCCTGCTGCAGATCGGCTACGCGACGATCTACTTCCAGGGCTACTCGACGCTGCCGCTGGCGATGGCGGGCGACGGCCTGCCCAGTTCGACGTACGGGCTGGTGATCGCTCTGAACGGCGTGGTGATCGTCGTCGTCCAGCCGTTCGTCAATCGGCGGCTGGCCGCTTTGGACCGCCCGAAACTGCTGGCCGGCTCGATGCTGATCGTGGGGCTCGGCTTCGGCGTGGGCGCGCTCGTCGACAGCTGGTGGGGCTACGGCCTGTCCGTCGTGGTCTGGACGATCGGCGAGATCGGCTTCGCCGCGGTGATCGGCGCGGTGTTCGCCGACCTCGCCCCGGTCGATCTCCGCGGCGGGTACATGGGCCTGGCCGGCAGCATGTCGTTCGGACTCGGTTCGGTGATCGGTCCGCTGGCGGGGACCAACGCCCTGGAGCACTTCGGCAGCACCACCACCTGGCTGGCCTGCGCCGCACTCGGCGTCATCCTGTTCCTCGGCCAGATCGCGCTCTCTCCCGCTCTGCACGCACGCGCCGGTGCGGCGGCGGAGCGTGATCCGGACTTTCGTAGGGTGGAGGCATGAGTGAGCAGAAGGTCGACGTGGTCGTGTTCGACATCGGTGGGGTCCTGCTGGACTGGAACCCGGACTACCTGTACGCCGAACTGATCCCCGACGAGCAGCAGCGCCGGCACTTCCTGACGGCGGTCACCACCCCCGACTGGAACATGCGGCAGGACGCCGGCCGCCCGTGGGCCGAAGCCGTCGAGGAGCTGACCGCGCTGCACCCGGAGCACGCGGAGTGGATCGCGGCGTACGACACCGGCTGGGTGAAGATGGTGAAGGGTCTGTTCACCGACACCGTCGAGGTGCTCGCCGAGCTCCAGGCGCAGGGCGTCCCGACGTACGCGCTGACCAACTTCTCCGGCGAGAAGTGGGAGATCGCGAAGGAAACCTTCCCGATCCTCGACACCTTCACCGGCGAGATCGTCTCCGGTCACGAGCAGGTGGTGAAACCCGACGAGAAGATCTACCGCCTACTCGTCGACCGCTTCGCCCTCGACCCCGCGCGCACGTTCTTCACCGACGACGTCCAACGCAACGTCGACGGCGCCCGCGCCGCAGGCCTGGACGCCGAACTCTTCACCTCAGCAGCCGACCTCCGCACCCACCTCCGCGACCGAGGCCTCCCACTCAAGCCCTGACCGGCACAACTCCGGAACCAGGGCTCCCGCTGGAGCCCTGGCCCACCCGACTCCGGAAACGGGGTCCCGCTGGAGCGCTGACCGGCACACCTCCGAGACCGGCGGTCCCGCCAGAGCCCTGACCCGTACAAGTAGTGACTGAGGGCAGCCGCTGGAGCGAGATCGGTAGGACTTGGGAGCGGGGCTGGGGCGGAGCCGGGTACAACCCCGGAACCTGGGTCCCGGTGGAGCCCAGACCGGCAGAGCTCCGGAACTGGGGCTCCCGCTGGAGCGCAGACCGGCAGAGCTCCGAAACCGGGGCTCCCGCGGGAGCCCAGACCGGCACACCTCCGGGCCGGGGCTCCCAGGGGGCTCTCCGGCCCCACACCTCACGCATCGGCCCGCCTAGCACCCTCCGGCCGCTGCGGCACTAGCCACAGACGACGTCGCCGGCCGCATAGTCGCCAAGCTGTTATTAGGCAGTGCCAGTAGCAAGCGCCTCGGTGTACTTCGTGCCTCCACCCAAATGGGCAGCCTCGACAAAGATGGTGTTGTTCTGGCAGGTCGGCGCCGTGATCGCCGTGTCCGGGGGAGTGGAGTAGATGACCTGCGGCCGCGCGAGACCAGGTTGCCACCGCTGGAGCTGGTAGGTCTCCACCCCGTTGCGCATGGCCCGGACCTCCCAGTGGATCCAGTTGCCACAGGCGACGATCGTGTCCGTGACGATCGTGCCGAGCGACCGGGCAGCAGCACCAGGAGACTCCCGCAGATAGGCGCGGCTCTGGTACTGGTCAGGATCGTCCGCACCGATCTCCGACCAAATAGTTGCCCCACGCAACGTCGCACCGCTCCACTGGATGCAGTTCCGGCCGGCTGCGATCGGCCGCGCAGACCCACCGGCGAGCGGCGCGGTGAACAGACGCTTGCAGCGTTGCGGACTCTGCGGCGCCGTGATCGTGCTGAACGTGACCGAATCCGCCGACACCACCGGATCGGCGATGTACCCCGGATCCGGCACGCACATCACAGTGCGCGCCGCCAACGTGTCCAGCGCGGCGATCACCAGGCACGACCGCTTCTTGGCGTCGGTGCTGCTGTACGCGAACGTCCCGTCGTACGCGCCGATCTCCGGCTCCGAGATCCGGGGGAGCGCTCTCTGCGTGGCCAGATCCGTTCTCGCGCCAGTGCTCAGGTCATACCGGTACGCACGGATCTGCGGGTTGGGACCGTCCGAGCGGATCTCCTCGATCAGCGCCCACCGGTCGTCGATCACGACCGGAGACTGCGCGACGAACCCAGTCGGCGGCGCATGCCGTACGACGACCTTGCGGCTCGCCCGGTCGGTCACGGTGGTGGTGCCGGCCTCGTCACTGCCGCGGGTGACCAGGTACTTGCGTTGCTGCGTGACGATGTGTTGGCCGTCGACAGGCTGGCGCAGGATCTTCGTCCAGACCGGCTTGCCCGACGGCGTCCCGGGGCTCACCGTCGGAGTGCTCTCGGGCGGCTGGCTCGGCGTACCGCCCGGCCGGGGTGGCGTGCTGCCCGGCGTACCGGAGGGCGTCGGAGAAACCGAGGGAGCGCTCTCCGGCGATCCCGAGTTCGATCCCGAGCAGCCGGCCGCCAGCAGCGCGACCGCGGCGACCGGGATCAGCAGGTGACGACCCCGGCCGCGGGAGCTGCCGTGACGATCAGGCATGCGGTCGCGCATCTCCTACAGACCGATGTTCTTGAACTGGTTCGCCAGCGTCGCGTTGAACATCGCGGTGGCGGGGATGTTGCGCGGGCCGTCGGTGTCGTTGCCCCGGCTGTTGAACCGGCGCTCGTTGAACACCTCGAAGATGCCGATCGTGCCGGCCTTCTTGTTGTAGCCGCGACCGACCTGGTAGTGGCCGCTGTGGTTGAAGGCCAGGTACGGGAAGTACCGCTTCAGCAGCTGGACGTGCTCGATCACCGGTGCCGGAGCGCCGTCGCCGAGGTGGTTCTGGTGCACCTGGAGGAACTTCGCCGGCGTCCAGTGGCTCACGTTCTGCACGATGTAGGTGCCGGCGGCAAGGTCCCAGTTGGTCTTCAGGTTGGTCTGCTTGACCATCGCCGAGATCGCGGTTCCCGACGTGGTCACGCCGAGGTCCTTGGCCCAGGACGCCTGGGTGTCCTTCTGCTTGTCGTCGGCCCAGTCGATCGACTGGAACGTCGCCGGGCCGCACCAGTACCCGCGCTCCTGCGAGGTCTGGTAGCCCTTCATGATGTAGTTCGAGACCGGCTTCGGCTTGACCACCACCGGCGGCTTCAACGGCGGCGGCGACGGCTTGGTCGACGGGTCCCCGGGCTTCGGCGCCACGGTGTGCCCGGCGCTCGGCGCGACCGTCTCACCCGCACCAGGCACCGGTACGTCGGTCCGCCCGGCCTGGGAAGTCGGCGCGGTCGTCGCCGACCCGCCCGGCGCGGCGGAGTCGGATTCACCCGGCGCAGCCGAGTCCGAGCCGTCCGTCGCAGCCGAGTCCGACCCACCCGGCGCGGCCGAGTCCGCCCGACCCGCCGTCTCAGCGTCCGGCGCAGCAGACTCGCCCGCCGGCGGATTCCCCTCCGCGTCCAGCAGCCGCAGCGCGCGCGCCTTGTCCCGCCCGTCCCACGCCGTCTGCATCTCCTCCAGTTCGGCGTTCGTCCGCTCGGCCTTCGACATCGACGCCCGCTCGGCCACGAACGCCGCCGGGCTCAACGCACCCGTCGCGATGTCCTGCTCGGCCGACACACCGGCTCGCAGGTCGTCCCGCGCGACGTCCGGCTCGACCACCGTCGAACTGATCTGCGCCCCGGTCGGAACCTTGTCCACGAACCCGAGCCCGAGGCAGTAGTTCTCCGTCTCCAGCGTGAAGCACCGCATCACCTGCTTGGACTGCTCCGCCGCGGTCGCCCGTAGCTTCAGGTTGTTCGGCGACGTCTGCGTCACCTGCTTCACCAGTTCGCTCCAGCTCCGCGCGACCGGCGGCTCGGCCGCCGCGCCGTCGTCGGCCACCGGAGCGGCCGTCGGCGCGTCCACCGGCTCAGAAGGTTCAGCGGGCTCGGAAGCCTCGGACGGTTCGGCAGGCTCAGCGGCCGGCGCCGAGGGCCCGACCACCGCCGGCGCCCGCAGCGGCTTCGCGTCCGCGGCGCGGTACGCCGGGTCGAACTCGTAGGCCCGAGCCAGCGGAGCCTGCGACAGCAGGACCCCCAAGCTGATCAGTGCGGCAGCCCCCCGTGTCGCTGTGCGCATCGTCTACTCCCGTTGGGCGTGTGGTTTGTGTGACTGTAGGTACGCCTGAGGCAACACTACGTGCTCACGGCAACAACTGGGAGTGGGCCCCGCGAATTACATCCGTGTGATATCGAACCGCCGCACCCCAGCGCCCCGAGCCGCCGTATCACCCCACGCGCCGCAGCCCGCCGTACGCCCGCCACTAGACTTGTCAGGTCCTGCTGCGAAGGAGTCTGTGTGTCGGTCCAACCCATCCGTCTGTTCGGCGATCCCGTGCTGCTGACCAAGGCCGACCCGGTCGTCGACTTCGACGCCGAGCTGCGCCGCCTGGTCGCGGACCTCACCGACACCATGCAGGCCGCGCCCGGCTCCGGCCTGGCCGCGCCGCAGATCGGCGTCGGCTTGCGGGTCTTCACGTACCACGTCGACGGCGAGCTGGGGCACCTGGTGAACCCGGAGCTCACGCTGTCGGCCGAGGAGCAGTTCGGTCCCGAGGGCTGCCTGTCGATCCCCGGCCTGACCTTCGACTGCCGCCGCGCCGAGCGCGTGGTTGCCCGCGGCTTCAACATGTACGGCGACCCGGTGGTGATCGAGGGCGACGACCTGCTGGCCCGCTGCATCCAGCACGAGACCGACCACCTGGACGGCGTGCTGTTCGTCGACCGGCTGGACCGCGAGACCCGCAAGGCCGCGATGAAGGCGATCCGCGAGGCCGAGTGGTCGGGCCTGTCCGGCCCGCCGCAGATCAAGGTCTCCCCGCACGCGATGAACGGATTCGGCCTGTGAGACTCGTTTTCGCCGGCACCCCCGAGGTGTCGGTCACCGCGCTCGAAGCCATCGTTGCCAGCGGCCATGAACTCGTTGCCGTCGTCACCCGGCCGGACGCCCCGGCCGGCCGCGGCCGCAAGCTGGTCGCCTCCCCGGTCGCCCAGTACGCCGAACAGCTCGGCGGCGTCGAGATCCTCAAGCCGGTCAAGCCCAGCGACCCCGACTTCCTGGCCCGCCTGAAGGAGATCGCCCCCGACTGCTGCCCGGTCGTCGCGTACGGCGGGTTGCTGCCGCAGGCCGCGCTCGACATCCCGCCGCACGGCTGGATCAACCTGCACTTCTCCGTCCTGCCGGCCTGGCGTGGCGCGGCGCCGGTCCAGCACTCGATCATCGCCGGCGACGACGTGACCGGCGCGAGCACGTTCCGGATCGTCAAGGCGCTCGACGCGGGTCCCGTGTACGGCGTCCTGACCGAGCCGATCGGCCCGCAGGACACCGCGGGCGACCTGCTCAACCGGCTCGCGAAGTCCGGTGCCAAGCTCCTGGTCGACACGCTCGACGGCATCGAAGCCGGCGTACTGCAAGCGGTCGAACAGCCCGCCGACGGCGTCTCGATCGCGCCGAAGCTCACGGTCGAGGACGCGGAGATCAACCTGAAGCACCCGGCCCGGCAGGTCGACCGCCTGGTTCGCGGCTGCAACCCGTCGCCCGGCGCCTGGACGACGTTCCGCGGCGAGCGGCTGAAGGTGCTCGCGACCGCGCTGACCGACGAGGAACTGCCACCGGGCGCGATCCGCAGTACGAAGTCCTCGGTGACGGTCGGCACCGGCAGCAAGGCGATCGAGCTGGTCACCGTCCAGCCGCAGGGCAAGAAGCCGATGCCCGGCGCCGACTGGGCCCGGGGGGTTCGCCTCACCGACGACGACCAGTTGGGTGCCGAGTGAGCGACCGTACGCCGCGCAACCGCGCCCCGCAACGGCGTCCCGACAAGGTTCGCCAGATCGCGTACCGGGTGATCCGGCAGGTGAACGGCGAGGACGGCTACGCCAACCTCACGCTCAACAAGGCACTGCGCGACCAGCGCCTCAGCGGTCGCGACGCCGCGTTCTGCACCGAGCTCGTGCACGGCACGCTGCGCTGGCAGGGCACGTACGACGCGTTCCTGACCCGCAGCGTTTCCCGCCCGCTGGCCGATCTCGACCCGGAGCTGCTCGACCTGCTCCGGCTCGGCGCGCACCAGCTGCTCCGGATGCGCGTCGACTCCTACGCCGCGGTGAACGAGATGGTCACGCTGACGCGCGCGGAGGTCGGCCAGAGCCGCAGCGGTCTGGTCAACGCGGTGCTGCGCAAGATCAGCCAGCGCACGCTCGACCAGTGGATCGCCACCGTCGCGCCGCCCGCGGAGGAGGACAACGTCGGCTATCTGGCCATCGCCAAGGCGCATCCCCGCTGGGTGATCGAGGCGTTCGCCGAGGCGCTCGCGACGAGGACGCCCGACGCGGCGGCCGTCGCCGAGCACGCCGAGTCCGTGGAGTGGTCGGTCGAGGACCTGCTCGACGCGGACAACGACCCGCCGAAGGTCACGCTCGTCGCGCGGCCCGGTCTGTCGGACATCGACGAGCTGATCGAAGCCGGCGCGAGCCGTGCCCGCTGGTCGCCGTACGCGGCGGTCTTGCAGGGCGGCGGCGATCCCGGCCGGATCCAGGCCGTCGCGACCGGCCGAGCGGGTGTTCAGGACGAGGGGTCGCAGCTCGTCGCGACCGCTCTGGCGACCGCGCCGCTCGAGGGCAGCGACGCGAAATGGCTCGACCTGTGCGCGGGTCCGGGCGGTAAGTCCGCGCTGCTCGCGGCGCTGGCCAATCAGGGCGAGGCCGTGCTGACGGCGGTTGAGCCGCAGAAACATCGGGCCGAGCTGGTCCGGTCCAACCTGCGCGCGATCCCCGGCGAACACCAGGTGCTGGTCGGCGACGGGACGAAGCCGACCTGGCCCGCCGGCTGGTACGACCGCGTCCTGGCCGATGTGCCTTGCAGCGGTCTGGGCGCGCTGCGGCGTCGCCCGGAGGCGCGCTGGCGCCGTACGCCGGAAGACGTCGTCGAGCTGCGACCGCTGCAGGAGGCGTTGCTCGCGTCGGCGATCACGTCGGTCCGGCCGGGCGGCGTCGTCGCGTACGTGACGTGCTCGCCGCATCCGGGGGAGACGCGCGAGGTGGTCGACGCCGTGCTGGCGCGCCGGCCGGACGCCGTACTGGAGGATGCGCGGGCGCTGTTCCCCGGCGTACCGGAGCTGGGGGAGGGGCCCGACGTGCAGCTGTGGCCGCACCTGCACGGCACCGACGCGATGTACCTCGCGCTGATCCGGCGGTCTTGAGACCTGGACCGGTGTCAGGCGTCTGAAGGCGAACGGTCATGATGGAAGGGTGACAACGACCGACAACCGTCCCGTCCGCAGCGCTCAGCAGCACCAGCTCCTCGGGCTCGCCGCGTCCTTCGGGATCGGCATGCTCGTCGCTGTCCAGTCGCGAGTGAACGGCGATCTCGGCAATCGGCTCGGCGACGGGGTGACCGCCGCGCTGATCTCGTTCACCTCCGGCCTGATCGTGCTGCTCGCCGCGGCGGCGCTGGTGCCGCGGATCCGCGAGGCGCTCGGCCAGGTTTGGCGAACCATCCGTACGCCGTCCGAAGGTTCCGGTGGTCCGCTGCGCTGGTGGCAGTGCCTCGGCGGGCTGGCCGGGGCGTTCCTGGTCGCGACGCAGTCGATCACGGTCGCGGTGATCGGCGTCGCCGTGTTCACCGTCGCGGTCGTCGGCGGGCAGGCGGTCAGCAGCCTCGTGGTCGACCGGCTCGGCTTCGGCCCGGCCGGTCCGCAGCCGTACACGACTCTGCGCGTCGTCGGCGCGGTCGTCGCGCTGCTGGCCGTCGTACTGGCGGTGTCGGACCAGCTGAGTCATCCGTCCGGGCTGCTGCTCGCGATCCTGCCCGCGGTGGCGGGCATCGGCACGGCGATCCAGCAGGGCATCAACGGCCGGGTCGCGCGCACGGCGTCCGGTGACGCGTACGGCGCTCTGGCCGCCGGCACGATCAACTTCCTGGTCGGGACCTGCGCGCTGGTCGTCGTCTTCCTCGTCGATCTGGCCTTCCGCGGTGCGCCGCGCCCGCTGCCGAGCGACCCCTGGCTGTACGTCGGCGGCCTGTGCGGCGTGGTGTTCATCAGTTCGGCGGCCGCGGTGGTCCGCATCGTCGGCGTCTTCGTCCTCGGGCTCGGCACCATTGCCGGCCAGCTGATCGCCAGCCTGCTCATCGACCTCTTCGCGCCGGCGACCGACACCGAGGTCACCGTCCAGGCCGTGGCCGGCACCTTGCTGGCACTGGTCGCGGTGGTCGTCGCGTCGATTCCCAACCTGCGCCGGTCCTGACCATCGGGGAGCGCTCTCCGGCGCCCCGGGTCAGCCCTTCCTGATCCGGCGCGTGTAGTTGTAGTACGAGCGTCGGCCGACCACTTTCCACAGTCCGCGGACCGGCGGCGGCAGCTCGCTCAGGAACTCGCGCTGCTCGTCGGGTGAGGCTTGCTCGAGAATCGCGCCGAGGAACAGCAACCGCTTGCGCTTGTCCTGGATCCCGTTCGCGCCGCGCTCGCCGACCTCGCCCCACTCCTCGACCGTCAGGTGCTCGGCGATCACCGGCAGGATCTCGTCCTCCTCCTCGGCCAGGTGCTGCCGCAGAATCGCGGACGCGTCCCGAACCGTGGCGGCAAGGTCGGCACCCTCGACCCGGCTCGCGGTCCGGCCCCAGACCGGCGCGAGCCTCTCGATCCGATCGAGCTCGACACCGAGCGCCGCGTGCTGCGCCTCCATCCGGCGCACGAGGTCGGTCTGCAGCGTCGCGCGCTCGAGCAGCAACGGCCAGATCAGGTCGTCCTCGGCCTGGTGATGGTGGTGCAGGGCCGCGACCAGGTCGCTCAAGTGCTCGGCCAGCACGGCCGCGCGCTTGGTGTCGCCTTCACGCACCCTGTCGATCAGGTCCGGCAGCCGTTCGAACTCCCGCCGAAACGCCCGATGCACCACGACCATCGCGTGGGTGTCGGGTTTCGTGCCAGTACTCATCGTCTCGCCCCCTGTGCCCTGAAGCCGGCGACCGCCCTCCCCGGGATCGCCGGTTTCAGCTCACGGTACCGGCGCGACCGTCGGTTGCAGAGGCTTGCGCGGCTTCTTTCCCGACCGCACCGGACGCCGTACGACGCCCTGTGACACCGCGACTCCGGTGAGCACGACGAGCGCGCCGACCGGCTGGTACCAGGTGAGGTGCTCGTCCAGGACGAGCACGCCGACGACGATCGCGAAGATCGGCATCAGGTAGGTCACCATCGACGACATGCTCGCGCCGATCAGCCGGATGTTGCGCATGCTCAGCACGAACGCGACCCCGCTGCCCAGACCGCCGAGCGCGAGCACGCTGCCGATCACCTCGGGCGACAGCGTCCACGGCATCGGCGGCGCCTCGCCGGTGACGATCGGCGCGACGATCGCGAGCTGGATCGTTGCGCACAGCAACAAGCTCGCGGAGAGCGCGGTCCCGGACAGCTTGCTGCCGGCCACGAATCGCTTCTGGTAGGGCACGGCGAGGCCGTAGCAGACGGCGGCGGCCATGCAGAACAGCTGGCCGGTGAGGTCGGCGCCGCCCTCGATGTTCCACGCGCCGAGCACGACCATCATGCCGGCGAACCCGATCAGCAGACCGATCACCCGTTGCGCGGTGAACTTCTCGGTGCGGAACACCAGGACAGCGACCGGCAGCACGACCAGCGGGGTGATGCCGTTCCAGATCCCGGCGAGCAACGACGGCACCCGCTGCTCGCCGTACCCGAACAGCGTCCAGGGGATCGCCGACCCGATCGCACCGATGACGAACGTGTGCGCCCACAAACGCGGCTCCCTGGGCAGCGACTCGCGCTTGATCGCCAGGAACGCCAGCAGGACAACGGAGCCGGCGATCACGCGCCCGAGCGCCAGATACATCGGATGCAGCTCGCGCACCCCGACCGAGATGAACAGGAAGCTGCAGCCCCAGATCGCGGCCAGCGTCAACATGGTCGGAAGCCACGCCCGGACCGGCGGCTTGTCAGGAGTCGTCAAGGTGCTCACTCCTGACATCCTGCAGTACGGCGCCGACAATGTCCGCTTTCTGCCTGAAATTGGGCAGGAGTTGACGTCGGCCGAAGACCCGCTCGACGTCCGGGCCGACCCGGCGCTCGCTGTCGTTCGGGTTCCACGTCGTACCGGCGTACGCGGGGTCGCGCCACTGCGGAGCTCGCCTGCTCCTTCCTTCCGTGCCGTACGGCAAGCAAGGATGTCCCCATGCCTGACTTCGACGTGGATGCGGTCCGCAAGCAGTTCCCGGCGCTGTCCGAAGGTGCCGCGCACTTCGACGGCCCCGGTGGTTCCCAGACACCCCAGGTGGTCGCCGACGCCGTCGCCCGCACGATGACGTCGGCGCTGGCGAACCGCGGCAGCCTCACCCCTGCCGAGCGCCGCGCCGACGAGATCGTGGGCGAGGCCCGCCAGGCGATGGCCGACCTGCTCGGCTCCGACCCGAACGGCATCGTCTTCGGCCGCAGCATGACCCAGCTGACCTACGACTTCTCCCGCACGCTGGCCAAGAGCTGGGGGCCGGGCGACGAGGTCGTGGTGACCCGCCTCGACCACGACGCCAATGTCCGGCCGTGGGTCCAGGCGGCCGAAGCCGTCGGCGCCACCGTCCGCTGGCTCGAGTTCGACCCCGTCACCACCGAGCTCGACGACATCACGCCCTTGCTCTCGGAGCGCACCAAGCTTGTCGCTGTCACCGCCGCCTCGAATCTGCTCGGCACCCGGCCCGATCTCGAAGCGATCACCGCCGCGGTCCGCACCACCGACGCCCTTCTGTACGTCGACGGCGTCCACCTCACCGCCCACGCCCCGATCGACACCTCGTTCGCCGACTTCTACGCCTGTTCGCCGTACAAGTTCTTCGGCCCGCACTGCGGTGTCCTGTCCGCGTCACCCGCGCTCCTGGAAACCCTGAACCCGGACAAGCTCCTCCCGTCCAGCAACGCCGTACCGGAACGCTTCGAGCTCGGCACGCTCCCGTACGAGCTGCTCGCCGGCACCACCGCCGCGATCGACTTCATCGCCGGTCTCGGGGGAGTGGGCGAGAACCGCAGAGAGCGGTTGCTGAGTTCTCTCATGGTGCTGGAGATCCATGAGGACACGCTCCGGGCGGAGCTGGAGTCGCGGCTGGGCGCGATCGATGCGATCACCCTGCACGGCAAGGCGCGCCGCCGTACGCCGACGCTGCTGTTCAGCGTCGCCGGCCACGAGCCCGTCGCGGTCTCGACCAAGCTCGCCGAGTACGGCGTGAACGCTCCGTCCGGCTCGTTCTACGCCATCGAGACCTCACGCCACCTCGGCCTCGGCGACACCGGCGCCACCCGGGCCGGCCTGGCGCCGTACACCGACCAGTCGGACGTCGACCGCCTGGTCGAAGCCGTCGAGCGCTTGGTTGCCTGACGTCCCGAGGCCGATTTGGGCTACCCCGCAGACTTACTAAAGTCTGTGGGGTAAATTCGGCCCGGTGAACGAGCCAAGCCACGTCTTCGTGCAGTCCGGCCCGACGGACGCCCTCACCGCAGCCACCCGGGACGGACACCGCTGGAGCGCTCTCCGGACCGAGATCACCTGGTCCGACAGCGGCGAGATCACCGTCACGGCGACCACCGTTTCCCGCGTCGCGCTCCGCTGGGATCGCGCTCTCCCGGACAACGCCCTGATCCTCGGCGACGCCTGGGAGCGCTCGTACGGCGATCTGCAGTGGCGGCATCTCCAGCCCGAGCGGCTGCTTCCGTGGTACTGGCTCGCCCACGATCAGCAGACTGGCGCGACCACCGGCATGGGCGTCGACGTCCATCCCGGGGCCTTCTGCTCCTGGACCGTCGACCGTACCGGCGTCACCCTCTGGCTCGACCTCCGCAACGGTGGCGGCCCGACCCAGCTCAACGGACGGCGCCTTCAGGCCGCCGTCGTCCGCGAGTTCGCCGACGCCGGCACGCCGTGGACCACTCTGCACGCCGCCACCGAAGCGATGAGCGCCAACCTTCCGCCGCGTACCGACATCGGGCCGGTCGTCGGTGCGAACAACTGGTACTACGCCTACGGCGAAGGCTTCGACGAAAAGGCGGTCCTCCAGGACGCGGCAACCATCGTCGAGCTGGCCGACGGTCACCCGGTCAAGCCGTTCAGCGTCGTCGACGACGGCTGGAACCCGGGCGGCAACGCGTCCGGTGGCCCGTGGGACAGCGGGATTCCGGGACTCTTCGACGACATGGCCGCAACCGCCGAGTCGGTCAAGCAGCTCGGCGCCCGGCCGGGCCTGTGGTTCCGGCCGTTGCTGTCCCGGGAGAGCGGTCCCTGGGCGCATCCCAACGGCGGCGAGGGACCTGGCCGCGCGCTCGACCCGACGTACCCCGAAGTGCTCGACCTGGTCCGCGGCGACCTCCAGCGGTTCCGGTCGTGGGGCTTCGAGCTGGTCAAGCACGACTTCAGCACGTACGACGTGTTCGGCCGGTTCGGCCCGGCGATGGGGGCGCGGCTGACGAACTCGGGCTGGCAGTTCCACGACCCGACCCGGACCACCGCCGAGATCGTGCTCGACTTCTATCGCGAGATCCGCGCGGCCGCCGAGGACGTCGTGCTGATCGGCTGCAACACCGTCGGGCATCTCGCGGCCGGCCTGGTCGATGTCCAGCGCACCGGCGACGACACGTCCGGCCGGGACTGGGGGCGGACCCGCAAGATGGGCGTGAACTCGCTGGCCTTCCGGCTGCCGCAGCACCAGCGGTTCTTCGTGCTCGACGCCGACTGCGTCCCATGTACTCCACAGACCCCGTGGGAGCTGAACCAGCGTTTCCTGGATCTCGTCGCTCGGTCGGGGAGCGCTCTCTTCGTTTCCGTGGACCCGGCGGCCCGGACCGCGCGGGCGGATCGAGAACTTGCCGAAGGTATACGGTTGGCGCTCGATGGCGGCGACCAGCTCGAGCCGCTGGACTGGCTGGTGAACACGACGCCGAACACGTGGAGCACGGGCGCCGGCACCATCCAGTACGACTGGTCGTTGCCGTGGGGTGCGGACCCGGTCTCCGGGTGACCGCGGCGTGAGGACAGGGGGAGTGGTGAGCACGGTGCAGCCGCCGGCTGTGGTCCGGCGCGGTACGAACTTGGACCGCGTCGGAGGGTTCAACGACAGCGTCGTCCTGGACGCGATCCGCCGCGCCGACCAGCTGCTGAGCCGGGTCGAGCTCGCCGCCGCGACCGGACTGTCGGGCCAGGCCATCTCCAACATCACCCGCCGCCTGCTCGACGCCGGCCTGGTCCGCGAAGCCGGCCGGCAGAAGAACGCGGGCCTCGGCAAACCCCGCACCCTGCTGGAGCTCGAACCGACCGGCCAGTACGCCGTCGGCGTGCACCTCGACCCCGCCGTCGTCACGGTCGTCGTGCTCGACCTCACCGGCGCCATCGTCGCCCGCCGCCGAGCCGACACCGAAACCGTCGCGACGTACGCCGACTCCGCGCCGCCGCCGTCGGGCACCGGTCCCGCGCTGCTCGACACCGACCCCGCGCTGCTCAACGCCGACCCCGCGCCGAAGCGCACGGCCGACCTGTCCCGGGCCGACGACCCCGACGCGCTGATCAACGGAATCTCGGCCATGATCGAGCAGGTCATCACCGAAGCAGGCGCACCACGCGCCCGCGTGGTCGGCGTGGGGATCGCCGCCCCCGGACCGATCGACGTCGAGCGCGGCGCGGTCGTCGACCCACCCAACCTCACCGCCTGGCACCGGGTTCCCCTCCGCGACGCGTTGCGCGACCGCACCGGGCTTCCCGTCCTGCTGGACAAGGACGTCACCGCGGCCGCCTCGGCCGAGAAGTGGGCCGGTGGACCGAACGGCCGCGGCAGCTTCGTGTTCTTCTACCTCGGCACCGGCGTCGGCGCCGGCCTGGTGATCAACGACGAGGTGGTCCGCGGCTCGTCCGGCAACGTCGGCGAGATCGGTCACGTGATCGTCGACCCGGACGGCCCGCCGTGCGCCTGCGGACGCCGCGGCTGCGTCGGCGAGACCAGCCAGCCGCGCTACCTCGTCCAGCAAGCGGCCAAGGCCGGAGTGATTGCCGACGGCATCGACCTCGAGGATCGTCACGCCGTCGACCGCGCCTTCACCGCGCTCTGCGCCGCGGCCGCCGACGCACCAGGCGCGGCTCGCGAGATCCTCACCGCCCTGGCCGCGCGTGTCGCCAAGGTGGTCGAGGACATCGCGAACCTGCTCGACCTGGAGCGCGTCGTGTTCGGCGGTCCGCACTGGGACAAGCTCGCACCGTTCTTCGCCGACAATGTCCGGGAAACGCTCGGAGAGCGCTTCCTGGTCCGCTCGGTGCACCCCTTCGCCGTGGCCGGCACCGCGCTCGGCGCCGACGTCGGCGCGGTGGGTGCGGCCAGCCTGGTCCTCGACCACACGTTCTCGCCCAACCCGTCGGTCCTGCTGCTCGGGCCCGTGGAGAGCGCTCCCTGACGATCCCGCCCCGTCGAGCGCCGTGAATACTGCGGTGTGAGACATCCTGTCCCGCTGAAAGGTGATGTGTTGATGATCGACCCCGACGTGCTGGCCCGCGCCACCGAGGAGGTCCGCCAGGCCACCGGCGACCCGGTGATCGCGACGATGTTCCAGCAGTCGATGGCGCAGAACCTGCCGGCCGTCGCCGAACGCCTGCCCGACGGTACGACGTTCGTACTGACCGGCGACATCCCGGCGATGTGGCTGCGCGACTCGGCCGCCCAGCTGCGCCCGTACCTGGTGCTGTGCGCCGACGACCCCGGTCTGCAGGACGTGCTGATCGGCGTCCTGCACCGGCAGTTGGAGTACGTCGCGATCGACCCGTACGCGAACGCCTTCAACCGCGAGGCCAACGGCGCCGGCCACACCACCGACCTGACTGAGATGTCGCCGTGGGTGTGGGAGCGCAAGTACGAGATCGACTCACTGTGCTTCCCGCTGGACCTCGCGTACAAGCTGTGGCGGATCACCGGCCGCGACGACGTGATCGACGAGCGGTTCCGCACGGCCGCGAACGCGATCATCGACTTGTGGACGGTCGAGCTCGACCACGAGCAGCGTTCGCCGTACCGGTTCGAGCGGCACGGCGAGCCGGTCACCGACACGCTGGTCCGCGAGGGCCGCGGCCGCTGGACCAAGCCGACCGGGATGTCGTGGAGCGCTTTCCGGCCGAGCGACGACGCCACCGAGCACGGGTTCAACGTGCCCGGCAACATGTTCGCCTCGGTGGTGCTCGGCTACCTCGAGGTGATCGCGACGGAGGTGCTCGGCGACCCGGCGCTCGCCGGCCGCGCCAAGGAGCTGCGGGCCGGCATCGACGAGGGGATCGCGCAGCACGGCACGGTCGACCACCCGACGTTCGGGCGCGTCTTCGCCTACGAGGTCGACGGTGCGGGGGAGTGCCTGCTGATGGACGACGCGAACATGCCGAGCCTGCTGTCGGCTCCGCTGAGCGGGTACGCCGAGCCGGACGACCCGACGTACCTCGCGACCCGCAAGCTGCTGCTCAGCCCGGAGAATCCCTATTACTACAGCGGAAAGCACGCGTCCGGCATCGGCAGCCCGCACACCCCGCCGAACTACGTGTGGCACATCGCGCTCGCCGTCCAGGGCCTGACCGCGACATCCGCCGAGGAGCGCGCGCAGATCCTCCAGACGCTGCGCGACACCACCGGCGGCACCGGTCAGATGCACGAGGGCTTCCACGTCGACGACCCCAACCAGTACACCCGCGAGTGGTTCTCCTGGGCCAACGCGATGTTCTGCGAACTGGCCCTGGCCCACGCCGGCCGCCGGCTCTAACCCCGCTCGAACAAGTCCCGGTCCCACCCACGCACGTCGAGGACGGCTCGGAGCAGTACCGAATCTCCGAGCCGTCCCTGCCCACTCACCACCTCTCGTAGCGGCAGAGATCCGAGCCCGTCGCGATAGACGTCGAGCGCCGCCCGCCGCCGCTGCTCGGTCTCGGCCGTCGAGCTTCTGCTTCCGTCCTCCGCAATCGGCCGTCCTGGATCCCGCTCGCCGCGGCCGCTCTTCGACGAGAGCCCAGAGCCGCTCACCTCGACCAGCGCGATCTCGTTGCCCGCACCAACCACCCGGCCAGATCCGATCCTCGGCTTCTGGCGACCAGGGGTTCCACCCTGCGCGATGAGCCGCCCGAGCTCGGCCCGCCCCGCAGCAACATCCGCCGCCCGCAGCCGCGCGCCCAGCACCTCCACCTGGCCCGCCCGCGCCGCCTCCCGCACGGCTGCGCCCATCGCGACATGATCCGGATGTCCGGTCAGCCCATCGCCCCCGACAGTCAGTACGACGTCCGGCCGCACGTCCACCAGCGCCCGCCGTACGGCGTCGACCAAGATCGCGCTCTCCGCGTCCGCAACCGTCCCCGGCCCCCCGTCCCCACCGCGATCGATCCACTGTCCCGGCTCGCCAAGCCATCCCCACTCCGAGATCCCCAGCAACTCACACGACCGCGCCAACTTCCCGGTCCGAACCCGCCGCGCGTCCGCCTCCCCGAGCTCCGGATCCTCACCGGCCTCACCACCACTCGCGACCCGCAGGACGACCTGCCACCCCGCGTCGGAGAGCGCGATCGTCGCCGCCCCCGTCGCGAACACCTCGTCGTCCGGATGCGCGTGAACCACCAACGCGGTCCGCTCGATCACTGATCCCACTCCTGGTCCGTCAGCCGGCGCGCTTGCGCCGCAGATGGCGGCGGAAAGAAACCGCGCGATGTGAAGCGATCCCAGCAATCGACGCAGTACGCCACCGACCCCCACGCGAGCGGGTCCGACAGCATGCGGTGATCGCACAGCAGACACTGCGTCCACCAATGCCGATCGTCATCCTGGCCAAGGATCGAGGTCCGAGGTCGCCCCGTGCCTATCGGCGTCAGAGGGTGTACGTCGGGAGTCAGGCACACGCTGCCGCCCAGATTGCCGGCCCCGCAGATCAGGCACTCCGGAAACCAGCCCTCGTGGCCCTGATGACTCATGACCACATCTTCCGGCCTGGCGGCGGGAAACGCATCCGCCTCGCGATCCGGAGCCGAGAGCATTGACCGCGGACGCTCCGCGGTCTCACACGATGTCCCGCCGCCGAGTGGTGTACGCCGCCAGCGCCACGAACACCACGCTGTACGCCACCAGCGTCGCCAACGCCCGTCCGCCACCAACGGCATCCCTTACCCCGGGCGGCGCGTCAGCCGCGACCATCCCCGTCACGCTGAACACCAGCGCTCCGGCGTTCGCCCCCGGCAACGCGTCGGACAGCACCTCCAGGTCGGGCAGCAAACTGCTCACCACGCCGGCCAGCAACGTCTCAATGCCCAGGATCCACACCACACCCAGCCCGATCGGCAACGCAACGTTGCGGAAGGCAACAGCCAGCACCGCGCCGGCCAGGCACCACATCGTCAGCACCAGCCACCCGCCGGCCAACGCCTCCACAATCTCCAGCGGCCCGGGCCAGTTCATCGCCCCGCCCTCGGCGGCCGCGATTCCCAGGCTGCTGAGCGCGCAGGCCACGAAGATCCCCAGCACCCACACCGCGACCATCGTGAACAGTCCGAGCAACTGCCCTCCCAGCACCGAGATCCGGCCCGGCCGCTGGGTGAGCACGGTCTTCAACGTGCCCCACGTGTACTCGCCGCCGACGACGATCGCCCCGAGAACGAGCGAGAGCGCTCCCGCGAACACCGGGAACCCGCCGATCGTGTTGTCCAGCACGCGTTCGGGCAGCAACCCGCGCAGCACCTCCGCGCGAGGGACTCCGGTGGTCTGCGGGTTGTCGTCGCCGGTGAGATAACTGACGTACGGCAGTACGTACCCGAAGATCAGGCTCAGCACGAGGCCGGCCCCGAACAGCACCCAGACCGCCGACCGCTTGCGCAGCTTGATCAGCTCCGCGCGATAGCTACCCAGCATGGGACTTCTCCTCCGTGGTGAGCTCGAAGAACACGTCCTCGAGCGCTCTCTCGGTACTGCGCAGCTCCGACACCGCGATGTCCGCCTGCACCAGCAACCGGTTCAGCTCGGCCGCGCGATCGGGGGAGACCTTCACGCGCAGCGTGTCGTCGTACAGGTGCACGGCCTCGGGACCGAGAACATCCCGGAGAACCGAGTGAGCGCTCTCCAGCGGTCTCGCCCGGATCACCAGTTCCTGCTGACCGCGCAGCTCCTCGACGTCGTGCTCGGCGACCATCCGGCCGGCGTTGATGATCCCGACCCGGTCGCAGACCTGCTGGACCTCGCCGAGCAGATGGCTGGACAGGACGACGGTGCGGCCCTCCGACCCGAGTTCGCGAATCAGCCGGCGCATGTCCCGCATGCCGGCCGGGTCCAGCCCGTTGGTCGGTTCGTCGAGGATCACCAGCTCCGGATCCTTCAGCAACGCCGCGGCGACTCCGAGCCGCTGCTTCATGCCCAGCGAGTACGTCGAGAAGCGGTCCTTCGCGCGGCCGGCCAGATCCACCAGCTCGAGCACTTCCCGGACCCGGGCGCGTGGCACCTCGGCGTACTCGGCGAGCAGTCGCAGGTTGTCGAGTCCCGACAGGTACGGGTAGAACGCGGGCGACTCGATCATCGACCCGGTCCGTGCGAGCACCCGAGCCTGGCCCGGCGTGCCGCCGAGCACCTCGACACTCCCGCTGGTCGGTGCGATCAGGCCGGTCAGGATCCGCAGGGTCGTCGTCTTCCCGGCGCCGTTGGGCCCGAGGAACCCGTAGACCTCACCCGGCCGAACCACCAGATCGACACCATCGACCGCGAGGGTGTCGCCGTAACGTTTGGTCAGGCCGTGCACCTGAACCAGCGGGGCAGCTGTCGTCGTCATACCCCGAGGGTGTCGCCGAACCCCCACCTCCCGCGTCGCCCACCAGGAGTCACTGCAACTACCGCCGGGGGAGTACGCACCCCGGGCGGCGCGTCGGTGGAGCCCCGAAGGCGCCGCGACGGTCGTCGCCCTCGGCGCCGTCCGGGACCTTCGGCCGCCGCCGTCCCGGCGCTGCGACGTACCTAGGTAGTCAGCCCAACCAGCCCGGCCGGACGAGTCCCGTCTGGTATGCCAGCACGACCAGCTGCGCCCGGTCGCGGACGCCGAGCTTCACCATCGCCCGGCTGACGTGGGTCTTCGCCGTCGCCGGGCTGAGCACCAGCCGGGCCGCGATCTCGTCGTTCGACAACCCCTCGCCGACCAGCGCGACGATCTCCTTCTCGCGTTCGGTCAGGACGTCGAGCTCCTTGCTCGCATGCGGCTGCCGGCTCCGCGACGCGAACTCGGCCACCAACCGCCGCGTCACTCCCGGCGACAACAACGCGTCCCCGCGCGCGACCACCCGCACCGCCTGCAGCAGCTCGACCGGCTCGGTGTCCTTGACCAGGAACCCGCTCGCGCCTACCCGCAACGCCTCGAACACGTACTCGTCCAGGTCGAAGGTCGTCAGGATCACCACGCGAACGTCGGAGAGCGCTTCCTCGGAACCGATCTGCCGTGTCGCCTCGAGCCCGTCCGTCCCCGGCATCCGGATGTCCATCAGGACGACGTCAGGCTTCTCCGCGCGCGCCACCGCGACCGCCTCGGCGCCGTCCGCGACCTCGCCGATCACCGTGATGTCGTCCTCGGCGTTCAGCAAGGACCGGAAGCCTGCGCGCACCAACGCCTGGTCGTCCGCCAGCAAGACCCGAATCATGCGCCCACGCTAGAGCATCGCCCGGTCAGCGCCGTCCCACCAAAGCCAACGTGAACCGCCGCGCACGCCAGTGCGGCGGGCTCCGCTCACGCCAGCCCGGCGTCGTGCGCGAGCAGCGCGATCTGCGTGCGGTTGCCGAGCTCCAGCTTGGTCAGGATGTGCGAGATGTGCGCCTTCACCGTCGCCAGACTCATGAAGAGCTCCGCCGCGATCTCCGCATTGGCCTTGCCCTGCGCGACCGCGAGCATCACGTCGTACTCTCGCGGACTCAACCGGGAGAGCGCTCCCTGGGCCTGCGTGTGCGCGTCCGCCTGCGTCGCCGCCCGATCCATCAACCGCCGCGTGATCGCCGGCGACAGGATCGGATCACCCGCGGCGACCCGGCGTACGGCGTCCACGATCTGTGCCGGTGGTGTGTCCTTCAGCAGGAACCCGCTCGCGCCGGCGCGCAGCGCGTGCAGCACGTTCTCGTCGGTGTCGAAGGTGGTGAGCACGACGACCTCCGGCGGGTTCTTCCGCGCCCGGACCCGACGGGTCGCGGCGATCCCGTCGACTCTTGGCATCCGCAGATCCATCAGCACCAGGTCCGGGAAGTGCGCGTCGACCGCGGCCGGCACCTCGTCCCCGTCCGCCGCCTGACCAACCACGGCGATCCCGTGCGCGCCGTCGAGCATCATCTCCAGACTGGCCCGGACGAGCGCGTCGTCGTCCACCACCAGCACCCGAATCGTCGCGCTCTCACTCATAGCCGTCCACCGTAGTCACTCCGGTGTCACTCCGGGCCAGGGCAACGAAGCATGCAATCTGAACCGCCCGGCCACCTCCCCGTGATCGAGCGTCCCGCCGGCCAGCTGCACCCGTTCGGTCAACCCGACCAGTCCGGCCCCGCTCCCAGGCGCTACCGGAACCCCGTTGCCACCGGGATTCGTCAGCTCGATCGTCAACCCGTCACCCGGCCGACCCCGCACCACCAGATTCACCGGATGCCCGGCCGCGTGCTTGCGCGCATTGGTCAACCCCTCCTGCACCACCCGGTACGCCGTCCGCCCGGTCGCCGGTGGCAACGTCTCCGCCGCGCTGACCTCGGCGTCGTACGAGATCGCGCTCCCCGCGTCTCTGGACTCCTGCACAAGCGCGTCCAGATCGCCGAACGTCGGCTGAGGCCGTCCACCCGGCAACTCCTCGATCTCGCCGTCGCGCAGCACGCTGATCACCTCACGCAACTCGTCCAGCGCCTGGTGCACTCCGGTCCGGATCACGCCCGCCGCCTGGGCGAGCTTCTCCGGCGACGAGTCCGGCCGGTACTCCAAGGCGCCCGCGTACGTCGCCAGCAACGACAGCCGGTGAGCGAGCACGTCGTGCATCTCCCGCGCCATCTTCGTCCGTTCCAGCGCTCGCGCCTCGGCCACGCGCCGGCCCTGCTCGTTCTCGGCCCGGAGAGCGCGCTCTCGCAGTGATCCGACCAACGCGCGCCGGGCCTGCGTCCACTGGCCCCACCCCAGCAAGGCCGCATGAACGGCGATGTCGAGCACGACGTACCAGAACAGGTTCAGCCCCTCGACCGGCCGCCAGATGCGCTGGAGGAGGTGCCCGGCCGCACCGGCGAGCGCGACCAGTGCTGCGACCCGCAAAGGCCGGCGCTGCGCAACCGTCAAGGTGCCGACGGTCGACGTCGGAGTCGCGGCGGGGGAGAACGCGGCGAGCACGGCCAGTACCAGTGCCGTGCGCACCGGCCAGGGGCCCAGCCGCAGCATGAGGCCGACGGCAACGACCCCGAAGACGATGTCGAAGACCAGCCAGCCGGTTCCGCTCTGGTGGCCGGCCTGCCGTCCGACGATCGTGCAGCCGGTGAAGACGGCGATCGCGATCAGCGGCAGCAGGTCGTAGACGCGTCGTCGCCGCGTCGGCGGCTGACAGCTCGAATCCATGCGTTCGAGCCTAGGTCCGGGGCCGGTGCGGCGACCACCGACCAAAGTCGGTGCCGGACCGACTTCCGGGCGGGGCGCCGCAGCCGCGCGGCCGATGCGGCAGAACGCGCTCTCTCGTGACGCTGGGACGCACCTCGACCAGTGGAAGGCACCGATCATGACCATCACCAAGAACACCTCACCCACCCGCGTCGCCGGCAAGAGCCGCTTGGCGGTCATCGGCGCGACGTCCGCGGCGACGGTGGCGACCTGGGCGGTCCTCGCTCCGCTCGCGGGCATCGAGCTGAAGGCCGAGCAGGGCTCGTCGACGACGGAGGTCACCGGCGTCGCGGTCTTCCTCGCGGCGACCGTTTCGGCCTTGGCCGGCTGGGGTCTGCTCGCGCTGCTCGAGCGCCGTACCGTCAATGCCCGCAAGATCTGGACGATGCTCGCGGTCGCCGCCTGCGTCCTGTCCCTCGGCAGCCCGCTCGTCAGCGGAATCGGTATCGGCGCCAAGCTGGGCCTGGCGTTGCTGCACCTGGTCGTCGGCGCCGTCGTCGTGCTCGGCCTCCGTCGCACGGCCCTGTCGGCCACTGACCGCTGCGACTAACATGGCGCCGGAGATGAGGAACTGGAGCGGCTACCAGACGGCGAAACGAGACCTGATCCGCACGCTCTCCGGCACGGTGCTGGAGATCGGCGCGGGCAGCGGCGCCAACTTCGCCGACCTGCCCGATCACGTCGAGTGGATCGGTCTGGAACCGAACCGCCGCGCCCGCGCCCGGCTCACCCGCACAGCGGCCGGGCGCCGCGTCCTCGCCGCCGGCGCCGAGGAGATTCCGTTGCCAGCGGCAAGCGTCGACGGGGTGTTGTCGACCGTGGTGCTCTGCTCGGTCGGCAACCTCCCCGCGACACTCCAGGAGCTCCGCCGGGTGCTTCGTCCCGGCGGCCGCTTCGTTTTCGTCGAGCACGTCGCCGCACCCCGCGGCACCTGGACCCACCGCCTCCAGGTGGCGGCCACGCCGTTCACCCGGCGCCTCGACCGCGGCTGCAACCCCGCCCGCGACATCGCGACCGCGATCCAGAACGCCGGCTTCACGACGATCGAGCTGGAGCACTACACGATGCCCGGCCTGATCCCGATCCCGTTCATCGCCGGCGCCGCGACCAACTGACTCACCAGGTCGGCGACGACAACCGGGCGGCCCGGTAGAACCCCTCGATGTGCTCGGTCACGAGCCGGGCAGCGTCGTCACCCTGCCCGTCCCGGATCGCCGCCACGATCGCGCGGTGCTCGGTCCGCAGGCCGATCGCCGTCGCGTCCCAGTTCGGCAGATTCGGCACGGCCGCCAGCACGTATCCGTGAATTGCCGACCGCAACGATCCCATCACCGCCGCGATCAGCACATTGCCCGCCAGCCCCGCCAGCGCGACGTGGAACTCCGCGTCCAGCAGATGAAACTCCTCCGGCGACAACCCCTCGCCGTCCATCCGCTCGAGCAGCTCCTCGGCCACCGCGAGCTTTGCCACCAGGTCCTCGCCGGCAACCTCGTGTCGAGCCTTCTCGGCGAAGAGCCCAGCCGCCTCCTGAGCCGACCAGGACTCCAGCAGCACCCGTGTCTGCACGATGTCGTGCATCGGCAAGTGACTGGTCGCCAGGTGCAGCCGCAGCAGTGCGGTCAACGGCGCCGAAGGCTCGGCAACGATCACCGCGCCCGCCTCCGGCCCTGACCCCGTCGCCGTCCGCACGACGCCCAGCGCTTCCAGTACGCGCACCGCCTCCCGCACCGACGGCCGGCTGATCCCGAGCTGCTCCGCCAGCGCCCGCTCTCCAGGCAGTCGCCCACCCAGCCGCAACCGCCCCGCCGCGAGGTCGGCCTCGACCTGCTGCAGCACCAGCTCGTAGTTCTTCACAGCGGGGAGTCTAGCTGTGTGGTCGGACCACAGGCTATGCTGTGGTCCGACCACAGCCGCTCGAACCACGAGGACACCCGATGACCGATCGCCAGATCCCCCGCTGGTCCGAGCTGAAGCCGCTGCTGCGGCCCAAGCCGGTCACGGTGAACCCGACCGAGCGTCGACTCGAGAAGGCCCTCACCATCGCGGACCTGCGCGCGATCGCCAAGCGCCGTACGCCGCGCTCGGTGTTCGACTACACCGACGGCGCGGCCGAGTCGGAGATCAGCCTGCAGCGGGCCCGCCGGCTGTTCGCCGAGATGGAGCTGCAGCCGTCGATCCTGCGCAACGTGTCCGACATCGACCTGGGCACCGACATCCTCGGCCGCCGCTCCGAGCTGCCGTTCGCGTTCGCGCCAACCGGTTTCACCCGGATGATGAACCACGAGGGCGAGAGCGCGGTGGTCAAGGTCGCCGAGCAGATCGGCATCCCGTACGCGCTGTCCACCATGGGCACCACCTCGATCGAGGACGTCGCCGCCGCCGGTCCGGACGCCCGCAAGTGGTTCCAGCTGTACGTGTGGCGCGACCGCGACGCGGGGGAGGACCTGGTCAAGCGCTCGGCCGCCGCCGGGTACGAGGCGCTGATGCTCACCGTCGACGTACCGGTCGCCGGTGCGCGGTTGCGGGACGTCCGCAACGGCTTCACCATCCCGCCGACGCTCACCGCCAAGACGGTGCTCGACGCGTCCCTGCACCCGGCCTGGTGGATCAATCTGCTCACGACCCGGCCGCTGACCTTCGCCTCGCTGTCCAGCTGGGGCGGTACGGTCGCCGAGCTGCTGGACCAGTTGTTCGACCCGACGATGACGCTGGACGACCTCAACTGGATCCGCTCGATCTGGGACGGCCCGCTGATCATCAAGGGCATCCAGACCGTCGACGACGCGCGCCGGGTGGTCGATGCCGGCGCCGACGCCGTCGTACTGTCCAACCACGGCGGCCGCCAGCTGGACCGGGCTCCGACGCCGCTGCGCATCCTGCCGGACGTCCGCAAGGCCATCGGCTCCGACGCCGAGATCTACCTCGACACCGGCATCATGAGCGGGGCCGACATCGTCGCAGCGCTGGCGCTGGGCGCTGACGCCTGTCTGGTCGGCCGTGCCTACCTGTACGGGCTGATGGCCGGTGGGCAGCGTGGAGTCGAGCGTGCGGCGCAGATTCTCACCACCGAGGTGCGGCGCACGATGGCCTTGCTCGGTGTGCCCAGCGTGAAGGACCTCAACCCGTCCCACGTCCGGCTGCCCTGACCGACGCCAGTACGCCGTACGGCCGCGCGCCCGTCAGGTGGTGCGCGGCTCCAGCGGCAGGTGCGCCACGACCCGCAGCCCACCGGTCGGCGTACGGCTCGCGGTCAGGGTGCCGCCGAGAGCCGTGGCGCGCTCGCGCATGCCGATGATCCCGTTGCCCTCGCGCGGCGGTCCGGTCAGCGACTCGCCGTTGTCGTCGACCTGCAGCACCAGCGTCTCCTCGCCGTACTGGATGCGGACGGTCGCGGCGGTCGCCTTCGCGTGCCGCACGATGTTCGTCAGCGACTCCTGGATGATCCGGAACGCCGCCCGGTCCAGCCCGGTCGGCAGCGGGCGCGGGTCGCCGTGCACGATCGTGTGCACCTCCAGCCCGGCCCGCGACGTACCGCTGATCAGATGGTCGAGCCGCTCGAGTCCGGCCACCGGTTGCCGCGGCGCTGACTCGTCGGTCTGCCGCAGGATGCCCACGATCGACCGCAGCTCGACCAGCGCTTCCTTGCTCGCCTCCTTGATCGCCGACAGCGCCGGACCGGCCTGTTCGGGCTGCCGGTCGACCAAGTGCAGTGCTGTCGAGGCCTGCACATTGATCAGAGAGATGTGGTGCGCGACGACATCGTGCAACTCCTGGGCGATCCGCAACCGCTCCTCACCGGCTCGGCGGAGCTCCGCCTCGCGACGGGTCTTGTTGGCCGCCGCGACGCGCTCGCGGTGCGCACGGAACAGCTCGGCCAGGAAGCCGAGCACCAAAAAACAGGTGCCGACCAGGAGCACCTGGTAGACGTTCTGGTCGTTGGTGCCGAGCACAAGCCGGCCCAGCACGTGTCCGCTGTAGAGCGCGGCGATGGCCGCCCAGCCCGCGGCTCGATGCCCGGCTCTGATCGTGGCGAACACCGCGATCACGAAACTGAAGATCACCGGCCCGTAGCCGTACTCGCGCAGCATGTAGATCAGCGTCGCGACAGTGATCGTCCAGATGACCGGAACCGGGTGGGTGTCCAGCCAGTAAAGCGCCACCGAGCCGATCAGCACGAGCACGACCAGGAGCCAGTCGGCCGGACGCCGGTCCGCCTGACCCTCAGTGGCCCGGATCGACCCGAAGACGGCCACGACGGAGATGATCGCGGGCAGGGCGATGCGTCTGACCTGCGACCGGGGGACCGACGCTGTAGTGCTCACCTTGAGAACGGTAGAGGTCGCGGCGACCAGGTGTCATCGGCGCCACGGAGTACTCGCGCCTGCTTCACCGGGCGTACGTCAGTACTTGACGCTGTAGATGCCCTCTTCGTACTTCGGTCCGTAGTACTGCTCCAGTGTCGCCAGGTCGTCGTTCGGGCGGTCGAGCGCCTTGGCCAGCTTCGCGCGGCTCGGCACCGCGTCCGGCTCCCAGGTCTCCGGCTTCCAGACCCTGGAACGCAGGAACGCCTTCGAGCAGTGGTGGAAGATCTCCTCGATCTCGACCAGCAGGGCCAGTTGCGGCCGGTTGCCCTTGACCACCATCTCGTCGAAGAACGGCGCCTCCCGGACGATCCGGGCCCGGCCGTTGATCCGCAACGTCTCGCCGCGGCCCGGGATCAGGAAGATCAGGCCGACGTGCGGGTTGGTGAGGATGTTCTGGAAGCCGTCGATCCGGCGGTTGCCCGCCCGCTCGGGGATCGCGATGGTCGTGTCGTCGAGCACCTTGGTGAAGCCGGCCGGGTCGCCCTTGGGGGAGACGTCGCAGCTGCCGTCGGCCGCGGAGGTCGCGATCAGGCAGAACGGCGACGCGGCGAGCCACTGCTTGTCGAGCTCGTGCAGTTCCTTGCGGTTCTTGTCGGCAGCGTGGGCCAGCGGGGCAGGCACGACCTCGCGCAGGTCCTCGTAGGTAGTGATCTCGACCAGGCCGGGGATGTCCATCAGGCGGCGTACTCCTCTACCAGTAAAGGCTGGACCGCCTTGCTGGCGGGCCGAGTCCGTACCGCCCATCGTACGGCGGGACCAGTCGCGCAACTGGTCCCCAGGAACAGCGCACCGACCACCATCCAGCCGATCGGACCCCAGCCGAGCACCAGTGTCGTGAGCAGAACCGGGCCCAACATGCGGGCGATCGCGGGGCCGGTGCCGAAGAATCCCTGGTACTGGCCTTGCTGTTCGGCCGGGGCGAGACCGAAGCTGATTTCCCAAGCGCCCGAGGCCAGCTTCATCTCGCCGAAGGTCAGCAACGCAGCAGCCGCGGCCAGTACGACGGCCGTCGCGGCTGGGGGAGCGTCGATCGCGGAGAGGGCGAACACCGCGCAGGCAACGAGCATCGCGACGCCGGCCACCCGTACCGATCGAGTTGCCGTCTTCAGACTCGTGACACCGCGCGCGATGCGGACCTGGAACACGGTGACGCCGAGCGTGTTGATCACCAGCAACGACGCGACCACCCAGCCCGGAGCGTTGGTGCGCTCGACGATCCACAACGGCGCGACCAGACTGAGCAGCGGCATGAACATGAGCATCACGGCGTTCAGCAGCGCCAGTACGGCGTACGGGCGGTCGCGCAGGACCGCGAGTCGCGGCGTACTCGCGTGCCGCTCGGTCGCGGCTCGAACGGCCGGCACCGGCCGGATCAACGCCGCGGCCACCAGGAAGCTCACCGCATCGATCGCGAAAACCGTCAGGTACGCCTCGGTGGTGTCGAACTTCAACGCGACTCCACCGAACGCGGCGCCGACCGCCAATCCGCCGTTGGCCGTCGCCTGGAGCATCGCGCGGATCCTCGTCCGTTCGGCGGGGGAGACGAGGCCGGCCAGCAGCGCCTGTCGGGCGGCGGTCAGCCCTGTCTGGCTGGTCGCGTAGGCGATCGCGGCGATGAGGAAGAGCGGGAAGCTGCGAACGAACAGGAACGCTCCGACCGATGCCGCGGTCGACACCGCGAGCAGCATCGCGACGCCTCGAGGGCCGCGTCGATCGGCCAGGTGACCGAGCGGGACACCGGTCAGAAATCCGACCAGCCAAGCGATCGTGAGTCCGAGTCCCACCTGTGCGGTCGACAGTCCGACCACGCGGGTGAAGAACAACGCCGACGTGACGATGAAGGCACCGTCGCCCACGGAGTTCGCCAGCTGAGCCATCGCGAGGTGCTTCGAGGTCGTCATACAGCGAGCCTAGGGTCCAGAGGCCCATCGGTCAGGTCCACTTCGGGCGCCTGATGATGGGCCAATGTTTCCCTGTGGACAACCGCTGGAACGGGGTCTTTCGACGGCATCTTCTAGGCATGACCTTCACCGACCTGCCCAAGAACTGGCGTCGCCGGCCGCTCACCGACCCCGGGCTCGCCGCCGACGTCGTCGACCTCTACTGCTCCGCCGGTGACCGCCGGCGCGGCACCTTGACCCTGTTCATCTGCGACGAGCGGGACCGCTTCCGCGGCGCTGTGGTGATCGACCTGTGCGACCTCGCCGTCGAGCCTCTACCGAAGCGGGGAGTCGGTCCGCAGAGTGCCCGTCCGATCGGCCGTGCCGCCGGGCTCAGGCCGGTGATCAAGCCTCTGCAGGTGTTCCCCGGCGGCGCGCTCATGCTGGCCCTCAGTCGGTCCGGTCCTGCCACGACGACCGCGGCCGATCGTGAGTGGGTCGACGCCGCCATCCGTGTCTGCCGTTCGCTCGGCGTGCGCCTGCTCGGCTTCTACCTGGCCTCCCGCGACGCGGTCTTCCCGGCCGACGTCACCACGGCCGTCGTCGACCTTCCCGCCGCAGCCTGACCAAGGAGCGTGCCCCGATGCCCCGAATCATCCCGACTCTGCCGGCGACGGCCTCAGCGCACCCCGCGGGGCCGGAACTGAATACTGATCCTGGGACCGATCCGTCCCGACGCCTTCGGAATCGCGTGCTCCCACGTCCGTTGACACGAGCCACCCATGACGATCAGATCGCCGTGCCCGAGCCGATGCCTGATGGTCGATCCCACCGGTCCGGTGACGGAACCGGGCCGTGGCCGCAACGCGAGTACCCGAGGCTCACCCACCGACAGGATCGCCACCATCGTGTCCTCGTGGTTCCCGCGCCCGAGCTTGTCGCCGTGCCACGCGACGCTGTCCCGGCCGTCGCGGTAGAAGCACAACCCGGCCGTACGGAACGGCTCGCCGAGCTCCTCCGCGTAGTGCTCGCTCAGCAGCTCGCGCGCTTCCTCCAGAATCGGCAGCGGCAGCGTGTCGCTCTCCCCGTAGAAGCAGAGCAGCCGCGGCACCTCCACCACCCGGTCGTACATCTGCCGTCGCTCTTCCCGCCACGGCACGTCCGCCGCCAGCCGCTCGTACACCTGATCGGCGCCCGACAGCCAGCCCGGCAGCACGTCGATCCACGCGCCGTGGCTCAGTTCGGTCCGCTGGATCGCGTCCAAAGATCCGAGTTCCGGATCGGCGAAAGCATCCAGCAAGGACGCTTGAAGGTCAGCACCCATGACCCCACAGTACCCGACACTCGAACATTTGTTCCCCTGACTGCGGGAGCTATTTCCGACGCCCACGACCTGCTGCGACCAGTGGTGCCAGTGGGGCGAGTGAGGTCGTCTCTGCCCTGGCCTCCACCTGCGAAAGACTGCCCTGACGACCGCGGACCGCATGGGAGCCCTGATGTCACGCTTGCTGATCCGGAACTGCTCGGTGCTCGTCGTCCCCGAGATGGGGGAGTGCCACGTCGACGAGGGCCAGGACATCCTGATCGAGAACGGCCGGATCAGCTCGATCGGCCCGACCGGCACCTCCGGGTCGTCGGCGGCCGGCACCTCCGCCTCATTCCCGGCCGGCGCCTCCGGGACAGCTCCGACCGAGACCTCCGCGTTGTCCCCGAGCGGCACCTCCGCGTCGTCGCAGGCCGGGCGCCCTGCGGACTCTGACCCGCCGGACACCCTCGACGCCACCGGCCTGCTCGCGGTCCCCGGCCTCACCAACGCCCACACGCACAGCCCGATGGTGATGATGCGCGGCGCCGCGGAGGACGTCTCCATCGAGGACTGGTTCAACGACAAGATCTGGCCGATGGAAATGAACCTCACCCCCGAGCGCGTCCGGGTCGGAGCCCGCCTCGCCTGCGCCGAGATGCTGCTGGCCGGCGTCACCACGTTCGTCGACCACTACTTCCACGCCGACCAGATCGCCGAGGCCGCCCTCGAACTCGGCATCCGCGCCGACCTCGCCCCCACCTTCTTCACCTCCACCGGCCCCGAAGCCCGCGAGGCCGCCTTCGACACCGCCCGCCAGATCCGTGCCCTAGGCAACCAAAAGGCGAACGGCCGCCCACCCCGGATCACCGCCAGCCTCGGCCCGCACGCCCCCTACACCGTCTCCGACGACGACCTCCGCCGCACCGCAGAGGTCGCCCGGTCCGAGGGCTTCCGCGTCCACCTGCACGCCGCCGAAACCATCGACCAGACCACGTCCTCCCAAGCCCAGCACGGCACGACCCCGATCGAGATCCTCCACCGCACCGGCGTCCTCGAATCAGGCACCCTGATCGCCCACGGCTGCGGCATCCTCGACTCCGACCTGGAGCTCTTGCAGCTTCACGCCGACCGCACCACCGTCGCCACCTGCCCCAAGGTCTACCTGAAACTTGCCATGGGCAACACCACCCCGATCAAACAACTCCGGTCCGCCGGCGTCGCCGTCGCGATCGGCACCGACGGCGCCGCAGTCCACAACACCCTCGACGTGTGGGAATCCGTACGCCTGGTCGCCCTCACCGAGAAGCACCAGCAACAGTCAGCCGAATGGATGCCCCTGTCCGAAACCCTCCGCCTGGCCACCCGCTCCGGCGCCAAGGCTTCCCTCCACAACAACGGCACCCTCACCCCAGGCCACGCCGCGGACATCGCCCTGGTCGACCTCTCCGCCCCGCACAACCAACCGCTGCACAACCCCCTCGCCGCCCTCGTCTATTCGGTCCGGCCCACTGACGTGGTCCACGTAGTAGTAGACGGCCACCTGGTAGTCCACAACCGCACCCTGACCACGGCAGACCTCACCGAAATCCTCACCGAAGCCAACGCCGTGGCGCACACCCTCGTAGACCTCAGCCACCCCGGCGCCGTCCAGCACTACGCCCCATGACCCCGTCCTCCCACCGCGCCGAGCCCACCGCTCAGCTACTCGAAGACGTCCGCGACGCATACGCCTTCACCGACGTGACCGTCACCCGCGACCTCGGCGGCAACTTCAACCTGAACCTGCAAATCTCCACGCAACAAGGCCGTCTCGTCGTTCGAGCCTGCCCACCCTGGGTCACCCCGGACCGCCTGACCGCGGTACAAACTGTCCGCACTCACCTACGCGCCCACGACTGGCCGATTCCACAAACGCTCCCCACCCGCACCGGCGCCACGATGCTGCAAACCGCCGACCACCTGATCGAGGTCGAACAGTTCGTCGATCCCCGCGGCGTCCCCATGACCACCTGGCCCACGATCACCGCAGCCATGCCCTGGCTCGCCCGCCTCCACGACGCCCTCGTCGATGCGCCGAGCTCTCCAGCGGCCGCCGTCGCACCCTTCGCAAACCACGTCCCACCCCACACAGACATAACTCGCGCAGTCGCCGCGATCCGCACCTGGAACTTGTCACCCACCGAAGCGACCTACGTCAACGCCGCCGCCCACCTCGCCGCGTCCCTCCCACACCCAGCCCTACCAACGCAACTGGTCCACGGCGACTTCTGGGCCACCAACGTCCACCTCTCCGGCGACCGCCTGACCCTCCTGCTCGACTTCGATTTCCTAGGAGACCGCCCCCGAATCGACGACCTCGCCCTGACCCTCTTCTTCGTCAACGAACACCTGGGCCGACACGACGCCACCCCTCCCGCCTCGCCACCCCTCCGCCAGCTCGTAGACAGCTACGACGCGGCCCTGACCAACCAACTAACCGAGGCGGAACGAGCAGCCCTCCCACACGCCATCCTCCGCACGCCGCTCACCTTCCTCCAAGACCTGGCCCACCTAGGTCCCACCAGCAGCCCCGAACTCAACTCCCTCCGAGGTCCCCAGTACGAGTGGGCACTCAGCCAGCTGAACAATCCAACTTGGCTGAGAGCATTCGTCTGAAGCCGGCCCCAAAGTTGATTGCTCATCACGAACAGTCAAGGCGTCTTGTAGGCTCACCGCTCGCACATCAGATGCCGTGGAGATGCCCGAGCTCAGCGACAGACGGTCCTGGCCCGTGAGGTTGAGATGCTGACCAACGCCGGATACAAGTGGGACAGCCATGACGGTGCTTCCCCCGACGAGGTGAGTGATCTGAACCCAGACAAACGCTTCGACATTCTTCGGCCCGATCGGAACGTCGCTTACGGCCCACAGGACCTCCCGTCGGCTCGCGACGGTCAGATTCGTGATCTGCTGGTGCGTGCGGTCGGCGAGATGTCGTTCGAGGAACTGAAGGCGTTGATGCCACTCGGCGCTGACGGGGTCCTGGGCTCGTTCGCTGAGCGGGCCGCTTCGATTGCGGTCCGGCATCAGGACGTGCGGGAACTGCGAGCCGGCCTATTGGCGGCCGCGGCGGCGCTCGACCTCACCGATGACCCGCGGGAGATTCTGCCGCGGCTGTCGCTGCTCCACCGAGCCGCGGAGATGATCGGGAACGATCCCGCCGTCGAATTTCGGCAGGCCGATCAGGTGCTGAAGGGGAAGGCGCCTGAACTGGTGAAATTCCTGGAGCGTTCGCCGTTCGACCGGTCGATACAGGCGATGGCGTACGAAGAAGGCAACGACAAACACGGCTTCAGATTTCTGCGAACGTGGTGATGGGTTTGCTCGGAAGCCGGGATGACTGGGCGGAGATGATCGATGGCAACCAAGGTGAATGCTTCCGCCATGCTGAGGCAGGCGATCAAAGCGGGTGCGATCCCGGTCGAGGCGTCGCTGGTGCCACGTCGCGGAGCTGAGTGGACCGCGGGCGAGCTGAGCTATGGCTTGTGGCTCGGCAGCAAACATGGCGGTGAGCTCACCTGGGTGTTCAATGTCGGGGACGTGCGACTCGAGTCGTGGATGGCGGGCCGGGGAGCCAGGCCAGTACCGATCTACGACAGTCGTGGCGCTCTTCCCTGGCCGGTATCGGCCGACGAGGTTCTGATCGACTTCGTTCGTCCGTGGCAGGCGGCGGCTGAGTTCGTCAAGGACCGCGTTGACTTCTGTCGGCTGCTCGCCTCCTCCGAAGACGTGCGCCGCGGTCCTGTTCACGCGTGGCTGCCACCGGCGAACTATCCCGCGCGCCTGGTGCAAGCACTGATCGTTGCCCGAGATCTGGGCGACGAGGGGCTTGAAGAGCAAATAGTCGCCAAGCTTCACGCCGGTGGTTCGGTCGACCTGCCGACAGGCCGGGTCACGGACTTGGACCAGGCGCGGAAGTGGGCGCGCGAGTGGTCGGATGTGCTGGGGTACGAGGTCAAGTTCTGATCCCGCACAACAAACAGCGCGCCTGCCCGAAATACCAGGCAGGCGCGCTGTCGTGTCAGCGACCCGAGGTCAGCTGACCGTGAAGCTCCTGGCCGGGCTGACGCCCGTTGCGTGGTCGCCGTCGGACTGGAAGACGACTCGGTAGGTGTAGCTGGCTCGGGTGGTGGGCTTGATGGAGAAGGCGTAGTTGCCCGTCGAGTTCAGCTTGGTGCTGGTGATCGTGGTCCAGGTGGTTCCGGTGGAACGCTGGAGGTAGACCGGGGAACCGGCGTGCTGGGGGCGGACGTAGCCGTAGAACGTGGTGGCCGAACCCAGCTTGATCGACGTGGCCGACAGGTTGGCGGTCAGGGTCGGGCGGATGTCCGTGGTCCAGGTGCCGGTGCGGGAGCCGAGCAGTTGTGGCGAACCGTTGTAGCCCCACGCGAAGACCGTGGAATACGTCGGCTGGTAGGTCACGCTGTACGAGCCGGTCTCGCTCGTCGTGACGCGGGTGATCTCGCGCCAGGTCGAGCTGTTCTTGTTGCGGCCGTAGAGCGACACCAGTACGCCGGCCATCGGCGCCTTCGTGTCGACCCGGACGAGGGTGCCGCTGAGCGTCACCTTGCCGCCGAAGTCCAATGCGGTCGCGTTGGCCTTCATGGTCGGGTAGGTGCCGGTCAGGTTCGCGGCGACCGACGTGCTCCACTTGCCGCTGCGGTCCTTGACCCAGGCACGGAACGCGTAGCTCGTCGCGTTCGCCAGCCCGGTCGCCGTGGCGCTCGAGGCCGGGCCCATGTACGCCGAGGTGCCGGTGTCCGGCGCGGTCGGCGCGACCGTTCCGGCGTTACGCCGTACGACGACCTGGTCGAGGTCGGTGATGCCGGGCAGCGTCCACTTCATCGCAGCCGCGGCGTACTGGCCGGTGACGGTGAAGTTGGTGATCGGCGCCGGCGCGACGTCGACGGTCCGGAAGAACACGAAGTACGAGCCCGGCATCGTGGCGCCGCCGGTGTCCTTCACCGCGCCGACAACCGCCCGGTACGGCGTGTTGTCCTGCAGCGTCGGGGTCGGGTCGATCGTGACCCGCTTGGTGGCCGGGTCGTACGACACCGTGCTCGGGATGACCGCGCCGGTCTTGCCGTGCAGCAGTCGCACGGTCGTGGTGTTCACGCTCGACGGTGCGAGCTCGCGCTCGAAGGTGAACGAGGGGGAGTAGGTCTGCGCCACATTGCCGGTCAGGTCGGCGGGGGCGGTGTTGTTGACCCAGTAGCGCTGGCCGACCGACGATCCGCCAGTGGAGCTGGCCGCGACCGACAGGGTGTAGGGCCGGCTGTCCCGCGCCCCGTTGAAGTTGTTCACCTTGAGGTACGCGCGGCCGGCGGGCAGCCTCAGGGTGACCTTCTCCGCCACCTTGTCGCCGGCGTCGGCGAAGCCGATGAGCTGGAGCTGCGCGTTGTAGATCGACAGCACCGGGTCGTTGTTCTGCGGCCGGTTCGCGTCGTCGTAGCGCGGCGGGGTGAGCGTGACGACCACGTTGCGGGCGGCCGACGACTGCGCGGAGTACCAGTCCTCCTCGCCTTCCGTGCCGATCGCGCCGGTGATCGAGGCGTGGGCCATCGCTGTGGCCCGGGCGGGAACGTCGTTGCCGTCCGGGCCGGCGGCCCAGAACTCCGGTGCCCAGGGGGCGCCGAGCGCGTTCGCGGCGTCGAGAACGCCGGCGCCGTAGTACGGGTCGCGGCCGCGCGGACCGGCGTCGCGGGCGGTGTTCTTCAGCTGTGCCTCGACTTGAGCAGGAGTCCAACTCGGGTACCTGTTGCGCACCATTGCGGCGACGGCAGCCACCATCGGCGCCGAGAACGACGTCCCGCTGCCACCCCAGTAGGGCAGGTAGGCCGGGTCGGTGAGCGCGCGCGGACCGGTGGAGATGATGCGCCAGCCCGGAGCAGCCAGGTCGACCGAGTCGCCCCACGAGCTGAACGACGTCAGGACGCCGTTGGTGTCGGTGGCACCGACCGAGATGGTCTCCGGGAACGCGGCGGGATAGTTCGGCGCGGAGGAGTACTCGTTGCCCGAGGACGCGACGACCACGACCCCCTTGGCGACGGCGTTCCTGACCGCGGCGTGCATGACCGGGTTGTAGCTCGGGCCGCCGAGGGACATGTTGATCACCCGGGCGCCGTGTGAGACCGCCCAGTTGATGCCGGCCACGACGGACGAGTCCGAGCCACTGCCTTGGGAGTTGAGCACCTTCACCGGCAGGATCCGTGCGTTCCACGCGACGCCGGCGATCCCGCGTCCGTTGTTCGTGTTCGCGGCGATGATGCCCGCCACCATCGTGCCGTGACCCTCGTCGTCGTTGGCCGACGCCTTGGGATTGATCGCGTTGTAGCCGGTGTAGACCCGGCCGGCCAGCTCCGGGTGCCCACCGTCGACGCCGGTGTCCAGTACGGCGATCGTCTGGCTGCCGGCGGTCTTTTGGCGGTCCCAGGCCTGCGGCATCCGGATCGTCGACAGGTAGCCCTGGTCGGAACCGTAGAACTCGTCGTTCGGCGTGGCCGCGCTGGTCCGCACGTAGTTGAGCGAGGCGAGCTCGACGTTCGGCTCGGCCTTGAGCTTCTTCAGCAGCTCCGGAGCGGCCGTGTTGCTGGTCACGGTGGCGTAGTCGTCGGTCACCAGCACGGCGGCCTGGCGACTGTTGTGCTTGGCAAGGACCGACGCGCGGGCGGCCGCACTCGCCCGCGACGAGAACTTCACCAGGACCGAGTGCGGATCGTAGGCCTCGGTGGCGGCCGCGACCTGACGGTCCGGCACCGCAAAGGCGTCGTAGAAGGGCTTCGGTGGGGCTGCCGACACCGACGAACCGGTGACGGTGACCAGCGTGGTCGCGACGAGCGCGGCCGGAAGGCCCAGTTTCAGGAGGTGGGACGGGCGGATGGGCAACACAGGGGACCCCCCCAAGGGTCTTGAGAGTGACATTCTGGGGCGGAGTATGTCAGAGCGGGGAAACAGTTTCGGGTCGATGCCGATGTCAAAAGCTGCAAGATTGGTTTGAGGGCGTGCCACCGTGGCCACCCTGAGCCCTTTCAGCTGCTGAGGAGTGCTCGACGATGACTGCTGATTCCGCACCGAGGTCCGATCTGTCCGGCTGGCGGAAGGCGCCGTTCACGGGCGGTGGGCTGACCTATGACTGCTATGAGAAGGGCTCGGGACCGGGCGTCGTACTGATCCCGGAGATCCCCGGCATCTCGCCGGAGGTACTCGGTCTCGCCGATCATCTGGTGGCGGAGGGATTTACGGTGGTCGTGCCGTCGCCGTTCGGGACTCCGGGGCGCGAGGCGACGGTGGCGTACGGCGTGAGCGTGTTCGCGCGGCTGTGCGTATCCAAGGAGTTCCGCGCGTTCGCGGTGAACGCCGAGCGGCCGATCACGCGGTTCCTGCGGGCCGTCGCCGCGGAGCTGGCGGCCCGTACGCCGGGACGCGGGGTCGGCGTGATCGGGATGTGCTTCACCGGCGGGTTCGCGCTGGCGACGGCGGTGGACGACGCGGTCCGGGCCCCGGTGATGAGTCAGCCGGCGACACCGTTCCCGCTGGGCCGGGCGAGGCGACGCGATCCCGGCGTCTCGGAGCAGGAACTGGAGACCGTCGTGGAGCGCTCTTGCACGGACGGCCTCTGCGTTCTCGGGCTCCGTTTCACCAAGGACCGCGCGGTCCCGGACGAGCGTTTCGCCACCCTGCGGGAGCGGCTCGGCGACGCGTTCGAGGTGTTCGAGCTGGACTCTGGACCTGGCAACGTCGGCGGCTTCTCCGCCAACGCGCACCAGGTCCTGACCGCCGAAGTTCGCGAGACCCCGGGCCACCCGGCGCTGGCCGCCCGGACCCGCACCGTCGAGTTCCTCCGCAAGCAGCTCACCCCGACCGACTGAACCAACCGGGAGCCGCAGATCGGACCCTCGGTGCCCGCCCGCCGCGCCGATAGGGGCGACAGGCAACGAATTGAGGTTCACCGGCGCCCGCGGAAAGTCCGCCGCAGATCCTCCGTCCACTCCTCGGGAATCTCCCACGGAATGAAGTGCCCGCCGCGATCGTGGCAGGTGATGTTCACGTGGTTGTACCACTCCGCCCGGTCGCTGCCGAGAAAGTTCTGGATCCGCTCCTCGGCACTGTGCACCCCCGGCGGGTTCTCGTAACTGACGAAGGTGATCCCGGTCGGCGCCTCGACGACCGGCTTGCGGTCGTGGGACGGTGTCCACGGGTAGCGGTTGTTGTTGGCGTAGGTGCGGATCGAGGTCTCGATCGAGTTGCCGGCCCAGTAGATCATCGCGTGGGTGATCAGGTCGTCGGCCGAGAACACGCTCTCCACGTTTCCGCCGTTGTCCGACCACTTCGTCCAGCGTTCGAGCAGCCACGCCAGCAGGCCGGCGGGGGAGTCGGACAAACCGAAGGCCAGGGTCGTCGGCGCGAGCATGTGCGCGGACAGATGCACGGCGAAGCGCTTCTCCACCTCGAGCAGCCGGGCCCTGTCCTCCGCAGGCAGTCCGTCCGGGATCGGCCGTCCGCCGGTGATGTCCCAAGCGCGTTCGCCCTCGAAGAACGAGAGCTTCAGCGCCGACCCGATGTGGATCCCGTACAGCTCGTCGGCGTACTTGTGCCCGAGCTGCCCTGTCACCAGCGCGCCCACGTCACACCCCGCGGCGGCGTACCGTGAGTAGCCGAGTACGTCGGTCATCAGCGAGTGCCACACGTCGGCGATCTTCCAGAAGTTCATGTCCGGCCGTTCGAGCGGGGACGAGAACCCGAAGCCCGGCAACGACGGCACGATCACGTCGAACGCGTCCGCCGGATCACCTCCGTACGCCGCGGGGTCGGCGAGGCGGTCGATCACCTTCGACCAGTGCCAGAACGTCCACGGCCAGCCGTGACTGAGGACCAGCGGCACTGGGCGCGGACCGACTCCCGGCTTGCGCAGGAAGTGCACCGGTACGCCGTCCACCTCGACCCGGTAGTGCTCGTAGGCGTTGATCGCGCTCTCCGCCGCTCTCCAGTCGTACCCGTCGGCCCAGTACGCGACCAGCCGTTTGAGATCGGTACGCCGTACGCCGTACCGGCCGTCCTCGTTGTCCTTGTCGAGCGGCCACTTGGTGGCGAGCAGGCGCTGCCGGAGATCGTCGAGCACCTCGTCGGCGACGTGGATCGGCGTCGGCTGGAGCGGGAAGGAACTGGTCGTCATCGAGTCCTCACGGGGTCGTCGTCGGCAATCTCGGTCAGGCGTTTCAGCACGTGCACGGAGTCGGCCAGGAGAGCGCGTTCTTCGTCGCTCAGCTGATCGACCAGCTCGGCCAGTCGCTCGACCCGGCTGATCCGGCGGGACCGCACGATCTCCTCGCCTTCGGCGGTGAGCGACAGCAGAACCGCGCGGCCATCGGTCGGATCGGGCGAGCGGGTGACCAGGCCGTCGCGTTCGAGCTTCGCGACGAGGCTGGTCAACGCCGGCTGCTTCAACTGCTCGGTCGCGGTCAGATCGGTCAGCCGCAGCGGGCCTCGCCGGCCGAGCGTGTGCAGCACGCCGAGCGTGGAGAAGTTGAACCGGCGAACCGCCGGCAGCCGGATGAAGATCGTGGTGAAGTCCTCGATCGCGGTGGTCAGGTCGTCGAGATCGGGCATCTGCTCCGGCACCGGAAAACCATATCAAATTTCGATGTAACTCAACGCAACGAGTGGCCACCACCCGGAGCGGTCGTACCGCTGCGTGTGGTTACCGACACGTCGCGACGGGAAGTGTTAAGCGCGCGTTGGGAAATTCCCTTGGTGTGATTGCGATCCGGCCCGCAGGGGAACGTAGGAAGTGGACGAGGTGAGGTGTCGCCCGGGCCGGTCCGGGCGAGGTTCACCGACTGGGGTCGTTGCTGTGCGCAAGGCTTGTTCAGCCCTGTGTGACGCTCGGTGATTCGCTCTGGTCGCACCCCCTGCGGACATGGCACCATCGGCCACCGGGGAGACACGTCATCAGGGGGCGACGAATGGCGAGAGCCAAGCGGGCGAACCGCGGCGACAGTGAGAGGTCGCGGTGGTTGAACAGTACGGCGGACGCCGGTGGCCGGGAGGAGTTCGGCTGGGGCGCACGGTCGCTGCCGCCGATCCAGGACGGCCGGCTCGGAATCGATCCACAGGCAGGTATGAACGCTTCGCAGGCAGCACCCCAACCAGACGGCCCCAGCCGACCGATCGGCGTCGTCGGCAACGATCCCGACGCACCGCTGGAGGCTTCGGCCACCAGCCGTGGCAGTGACGCATCCGAAGGTGCTCCTGCCAAGAGGCCGAAGCGCAAGGCGCCACCAAGCGACCCGGAGCCGCAGGACGATCCACACCCCGATCCGCAGGAACCCCGCGCGAGCGTTGAGCCACACCTGCAGCCGGCCGAATCAGCCTCGCCCGACCAGTCGGGCACACACCCCGATCCGGAAACCACGGAGAACACCGGGGAGCGCTCTCCCGTGTCCGGCGACTGGCGCAACGAGGTCGGCACCAACGGCCGCGTTGCGGTGCATCCTCGCGAGGCCGGCTTCGGTACGCCGGTCCGGGTGGACGAGATCGCCCTGGCCGCCAAGGCGCTGTCCGAGGACTTGCTGATCGCGACCCGCGGTCTGCCCGAGTCCGTCGAGTCGCGGCAACTCCGGCGCGATCTCGACGCCGCGGTGGAGACATTCCGAGCGGTCGCCAGCCATCTCCAGTCGACCGCCGGCAGTCTGGTCCGGCTCGCCGCGAGCGAGGGTCTGGTCTGCGGTGTCACGTGGGGCGTCTGCCCGGATCACGGCTTGACGCTGATGAACGTCGACGGCGAGATCGCCAGCTGTCACGTGCTCGGCTGCCATCTCCAGCAGCAGGCTCCGGCCGAGCGGTGCCCGCAACCCGTTGCCTACAAGGTGGTTGACGCCGCCGGGCCGGCGCTGTTCACCTGCGCCGGCCACGCGATCGCCTGCCGCCTGCACCTCGACGGGGCCGTCATCACCCTCACCACCGACAGCCTCGAGATGCTCTGACGCACCACCAGCGAACCCGGCCTCGAGCGACAGTTGTCGGAGGCCGGGTTCGTTGCTGTGCGCGACCTACTGGATCCGGCAGGACGTCAAGTGGTCGTTCGCGTTGGGGGACAGGGCGGTGAAGTTCGGCGTGTTCGACGACCACGTCCACGACTGTCCGCTGAAGTTGTCCTCCGCGTACGCGGTCACCGTCCAGCCCGCCGGGATCCGCACCGACGACGCCCAGTTGTCCTGGACGCCGGCCGCCTGCAGCTGCGCCCGCGTGTAGTTGCCCTTGGCAAGCGCAGCTCCGGCGGCGCCGAGGTAGTCCACATGCTCGTAGAAGATCACCCCGCCCGCGCCCTGCGGCGGCATCGGCGGCGTCGGCCGGTTCGGGGTGAGCGCGATCTGCCCCTTGAACATCCGCCCGCCGTCGTTGGTCAGCCGCAGGTAGTAGTCCGAGGAGCAGACCGTGCCGTCCTCGTCCAGCGCCCGGATCCCTGATCCCTGGGGAACCCAGGCAGCGCTCTCCGCGGTCTTGGCGATCTGGTTCCCCTCGTTGTACTCGTCGAACATCGAGATGTACATGCCCTGCACGCCGACCCGGGTCAGGTTGTAGAACTGCCGCCACATCAGGTCGCCGTGCCGCCGGTGCCCGGACTGCAGGTCACCGGGAATCACGCACGGCTGGTAGTCGATGCCGTGCGCGTTGCAGTCCGCCTGGTCCTGCTGGTTCACGTTGTTGTAGTAGTGATCCGCGCCCGCGACGTCGCTGATCCGCCCGACCATCCACGGCGACAGCATGTTGAAGGCGTGGAACACGTCCAGGTAGCCGGGCCGCGCGTCCTCGACGCCGCGTCGCCAGTGCGTCGGTACGCCGCCGATCACGTAGCAGCCCTGGGCCTTGAACCAGTTCACCACGTCGAGGCAGACCGAAGCCGGCCAGGCTTTGTTGCCCTCGTTGAACCCGAAGCCCCAGATGCAGACCACCGGTTTCCCGTTCTGCCTCGCGTACGCCGGCGACGACGTGTACGCGCGCATCTTGTCGATCCAGTCCTGCTTCATCTCCGACTGCATGTTCTGCCAGCCGGTCGCGTCGTACATGATGTAGAACTTGCGCCCGTACTGCTCGGCGGCCTGGCGCACCTTGGCCGCCATCGCGTCCCGGGTCGGGCCTTCGCCGCCGAACGGGTTGAACCGCTGCAGGGCGGCCGTGTCGCAGCCGTTCTGCTGCATCCACTGGAAGTGAGTGTTCACCGTCTGCTGGTCGTACGACGAGAACAGCTTCGCGGGCTGGCCGTTGCCGAGATTCGCGTACGCCGTCTGGTACGTCGCGGTGTAGTCGCGCACGTCCGGCCAGCTGCCGAGGGCGTTGTTGGTCGGTGACGGCGGCTGGCCCCAGTTGTTGCTCCAGTGCCACCAGCCGTTGATCGGGGCACCGTCCCCGGCGCAGGCGAACCAGCCCTGGTAGCCGACGGTGATCTTGCCGACCACGTCGCCCGGCGGACTGGCCACCGGTGTCGCGGTGGTGGCGGAGGCGGCGAGGGTGCTGCCGACGGTGGTGGCGGTCGCCGCTGTGGCCGCGGAGGCGGCCAGGAAAGTACGTCGTGTGAGTGCCATGTGCAGGCTCCTGGTGGGGGCGGGCAGGACTGCGGAGAGTGGCGCCGAGCGTACAAACGGTCGCTTCACGACGCAAGACCTGATCGCAAGAGCTTGACGAATTCTTGCAAGATCACTACGAGATCCGCAGAGAGAGCGTTCTCTTACAGCCGGTAATTCGCAAGAAATCTGGCCGCAACATCTTGACGGCGAAAGCCTGCGTACTTAGTTTGTTGGCTCAACAGACAAAGTCTGTGACTGGCATCACAGTGCCGGTGCCGTTCTCCTGTCGGGGGAGAAGGGGTGGGGGTCTTGTGACGCTGACCGACGGTCGTCGGCCGGGCGGCGGCATGGTTGCCGCTGACCACGTTTCGCTGCGCCGCAACAACCTGTCCGTCGTTCTCCGCCACGTGCGCTCCGAGGGTCCCAAGTCACGGGCCCGGATCGCCGCGGACACCGGCCTGAACAAGGCCACCGTCTCCAGCCTGGTCGCCGAGCTGGTCGAGCGCGGGCTGCTGCGCGACGGCCGCGCCGAGTCCGAGCGTGGCGCCCTCGGCCGCCCCGGCCAGCTGGTCGAGCTCGACGGCAGCGCGGTCTGCGGAGTCGGCGCCGAGATCAACGTCGACTACCTCGCCGTCACCGCGCTCGACCTCAGCGGCGACACGATCATCGAACGCCGCGTCCCGCTCGACGTGGCCCACCTCGAGCCCGGTACGACGCTCGACCGCCTCGCCGAGCTGGTCGACGAAGCCGTGACGGCCGTCGGAGCGCGCGGCGGGCAGACCGCGGGCCTGACGCTGGCGGCGCCGGGCCTGGTGCACAGCACGACCGGTTCGCTCAAGCTCGCGCCCAACCTCGGCTGGGGCGAGCTGCAGATCGTCGACGCGATGCGCGACCGGCTCGGCGGTCCGGCGTACCCGGTGCGGGTGGACAACGAGGCGAACCTGGCCGCGCTCGCGGCGTACTCGGAACTGCGCAAGGACACCGGGAGCAAGGTCGAGGACATCGTGCTGCTGACCGGCGCGGTCGGCGTCGGTGGCGGCATGGTCGCCGGCGGGCATCTGCTGCGCGGCGGCCGCGGCTTCAGCGGCGAGGTCGGGCACATGCCGGTCGCGCCGGCCGGTGGGATCTGCGGCTGTGGCCGGACCGGTTGCTGGGAGACCGTGGTCGGATTGACCGCCTTGCTGAACAAGGCGACCGACGCGGACGACCCGGTGCGGGACCCGTCGCTCGACGTCGAGCAGCGGCTCGCCGAAATCACCCGCCGGGCCGAGGCCGGCGGAGCGCGGACTCTGCGCGCACTCGCCGACGTCGGGACCTGGCTGGGCATCGGCGGCGCGATCCTGGTGAACATCCTGAACCCGGACGTGCTGGTGCTCGGCGGGTACTTCGCCGTGCTCGGCCCCTGGCTCAAGGAACCGCTGGAGAGCGCGATCCGCGATCGCGTGATCGCTCCCGACGGCGGCGGCTGCCGCGTCGTGCAGTCCGAGCTGGGCTTCACCGCCGCCGTCCGCGGCGGCGCGCAGATCTCGCTGGACCAGGTCTTTCTCGACCCGACCCTGGTCGGCCGCGACGCCACCGGAGTCGCGCAATGAGCAGTCAGAACACCGTGGGCGGGGTCAGTAGGAGAGGTGATGGGGTGGCCGACGAAGAACTGTTGCGGATGACCGGGATCGTGAAGGAGTTCCCAGGCGTCCGGGCACTGGACGGCGTCGATCTCGACGTCCGGCGGGGCGAGGTGCACTGCCTGCTCGGCCAGAACGGCGCCGGCAAGTCGACGCTGATCCGCGTGCTGACCGGCGCGCACCAGCCCGACCAGGGCGCGATCGTTGTCGATGGCAAGCAAGTCGCGCTGAACAGCCCGACCGCCGCGATCGACCTCGGCATCGCCGCGATCTACCAGGAGCTCGACCTGGTGCCCGACCTGACCGTCGCCGAGAACGTGTTCCTCGGCCACGAGCCGGCCCGCTTCGGGCTGACCCGCCGGCACGAGGCGAACACCAGGGCGCGGGAGATCCTCGAAGGCCTTGGCCACGGCGAGATCCCGGTCGGCCGCGCCGTCGGGCTGCTGCCGGCCGCCGGTCAGCAGGTGGTGAGCATGGCCAGAGCGCTGTCCCGTGACGCTCAGCTGATCGTGATGGACGAGCCGTCCGCCGTGCTCGACTCCGAAGAGGTCGGCAACCTGTTCCGGGTGATCCGCGGCCTGACGTCCCGCGGCGTCGCGGTCATCTACATCTCGCACCGGCTGGAGGAGATCCGCGAGATCGGCGACCGGGTCACCGTGCTGAAGGACGGCGCCACCGTGGCCACCGGCCTGGACGCGCGCCAGACGCCGACGTCCGAGCTGATCCGGCTGATGACCGGCCGCTCGATCGAGTACGTCTTCCCACCCCGCGGCACGGTTCCGGACGACGCGCCGACCGTGCTCGAGGTGACCGACCTGTCCCGGCCGCGCGAGTTCGAGAACATCGGCTTCGTGGTCCGGGCCGGCGAGATCCTCGGCCTGACCGGCCTGGTCGGTTCCGGCCGCTCCGAGATCCTGGAGACCGTGTACGGCGCTCGCCGGGCCGCGACCGGATCCGTCCGCGTCGACGGCACCGAGCTGAAGCCGGGCCGGGTCCAGGCGGCGGTCAAGGCCGGTGTCGGCCTGGCGCCCGAGGAACGCAAGAGCCAGGCGCTGCTGCTCGACGAGGCGGTCTACAAGAACATCACGGTCTCGACGATGCAGCGGTTCGCCAGCGGTGGGTTCCTCAACGGCGCCGCGGAGAAGAAGGCCGCGGAGGAGTTGACCAAGGCGCTGGACGTCCGCCCAGCGGGGGTGGAGCATCCGGTGCGCAACCTGTCCGGCGGCAACCAGCAGAAGGTCGTCCTGGCCCGCTGGCTGCTCCGGGACTGCCGGGTGCTGCTGCTGGACGAACCGACCCGAGGGGTCGACGTCGGCGCGCGCTCGGAGATCTACGCGCTGATTCGCAAGCTGGCCGCGAACGGAGTCGCGATCGTGCTGGTCTCCAGCGAGGTCGAGGAAGTGCTCGGTCTGGCCGACCGGGTCGTGGTGATGCGGGAGGGGCGGGCCGTACACACCGGTCCCGCGGTGGACATCGACGAGCACCGGGTCCTGGACCTGGTGATGGAAGGAAGTGCCGTGTGATGGGCGAGGAAGTCGCACGACCGGGGACGAACCCCGAAACACCGAACGGAAAGCCCTCCGTCCAGGACTCCGTTCCCAGCACCGCCGGCGCCACGCCGGCGGGAGCGGGATCAGCCACCGGGTTGCCCGCCCAGGCGGCCCAGGGGCCGCGGGACGGATTGCCGGCCCAGGCACTCGACGGCGGTACGGCGTCGACCCAGTCGACCACGACCCAGCCGGGGGCGCCACGGCGTACCGGGGGAGCGGCCCTGCTGCGCGGCGGGATGGGGCGCAACGTCGGACTCGTGGTCGCGCTGGTGGTGCTGTGCATCGTCGGCGTCGTCACCTCCGGTGACACCTTCGCCACCAGCGCCAACGTCCTCACCATCCTGCGGGCGGCCGCGGTGATCGGCGTGGTCAGCATCGGTATGACGTTCGTCATCACCGGCGGTGGCATCGACCTGTCCGTCGGCGCGATGCTCGCGTTGTCGTCGGTCTGGGCCACCACGCTGGCCACCCAGCAGCTGGCCGCCGACTACGGCGTCATCTTCATCGTCACCACCGCGCTGCTGGTCGGTTCGGCCTGCGGCCTGGTCAACGGCCTGCTGATCGCCTACGGCAAGATCGTGCCGTTCATCGCGACGCTGGCGATGCTGGCCGCGGCGCGCGGTCTGGCCGAGATCATCTCCGACCGCAAGACCCAGATCATCTCCGTCAGGTCGTTCTTCGACATCTTCGGCGGCTCGGTGATCGGCGTGCCGGTGCTGGTCTGGATGTTCGTCATCGTCTCCGCGCTCGGCTGGGTGCTGCTCAACCGCACCACCTTCGGCCGCCGCACCTTCGCGGTCGGCGGCAACGCCGAAGCGGCTCGGCTGGCCGGCATCAAGGTCCAGCGCCACACCGTCGCCCTCTACGTGCTGGCCGGCCTGTGCTGCGGGATCGCCGCGGTGATGCTGATGGCCCGGACGACGACCGGAAGCTCCACCCACGGTGTGCTGTACGAGCTGGACGCGATCGCGGCGGTGGTGATCGGCGGCACGCTGCTGTCCGGCGGCCGCGGCACGATCGTCGGCACCGTGTTCGGCGTACTGATCTTCACGACGCTGAACAACGTCTTCACCCTGAACAACCTGAGCTTCTCCGCGCAGTCGGTGGCGAAGGGCCTGATCATCGTGATCGCGGTCCTCCTCCAGCAGCGCCTGGCCGCCCGCGCCACCACACCATGAGTTCCGTTACCCCTGTAGAGCAGTTCGCACATTGGAGGACGACGATGTCCGCACGACCCGCGCGGTTCCTGACAGCACGATCCCTGAAGGTCGCCGGTGTGGCCGGCCTGAGCTCGCTGGCACTGATCGCCTGCACCAGCAACACCCCGGAGGCCGAGAAGACCGCCGACAGCAACTCCAACCAGCCGGCGGCCGCCGGAAAGAACGACGAGCCGGGCCAGAAGGTCAAGATCGGCTTCTCCGCGCCGGCCGCCGACCACGGCTGGATGAGCGCGATCACCAAGGCCACTCAGGCCGAGGCGAAGAAGCTGTCCGACGTCGAACTGGTGGTGGCCGAGGGCACCAACGACGTGAGCCAGCAGATCAGCCAGGTCGAGACCTTCATCAACCAGAAGGTCGACGCGATCGTGCTGCTGCCGTTCGACGGCGCCGCGCTGACCCCCGTCGCGACCAAGGCGATGGAGGCCGGCATCACGGTGGTCAACGTCGACCGCGAGTTCAGCAGCAACTTCGCGGCCCGGACCACCGTGCTCGGCGACAACAAGGGCATGGGCGTCTCGGCCGGCACCTACATCTGCCAGGAGATGAAGGGCAAGAAGGACGCGGTGATCGCCGAGATCGCCGGGATCGACTCGCTGCCGCTGACCCAGGCCCGCAGCCAGGGCTTCAAGGAGGCGCTGGCCGACTGCGGCCTGAAGGTGAACAACCGGGTCGCCGCCGAGTTCACCGTCGAGTCCGGTGAGAAGGCCGCCGCCAACCTGCTCCAGGCCGCGCCGAAGATCGACGCGATCTGGAACCACGACGACGACCAGGGGGTCGGCGTGATGGCCGCGATCAAGAACTCCGGCCGCAAGGAGTTCTTCGTCGTCGGTGGCGCCGGTTCGGCGAACGTGATGCGCGACATCAAGGCCGGCAACACGCTGATGCGGGCGACTGTCATCTACCCGTCCACGCAGGGCGCGGACGGCGTCCGGCTGGCTCGCCTGCTGGTGCAGAAGAAGGCCCTCGGCGACCTGGTGGAGGTCGAGGTGCCGCGCACCGTCCAGCTGTACGCGCCGGTCGTCACCAAGGACAACGTGGACCAGTACCTCCCGACCGCCTTCGAAAGCTGACCAACACCGCGAGAGCTGAGAAAGGGAACACACGGTATGACGAACCTGGGCATCGGCCTGATCGGTTACGCCTTCATGGGGGCCGCCCACTCGCAGGCCTGGCGCAACGCGCCGCGCTTCTTCGACCTGCCGCTGCACCCGGACCTCAACGTCCTGTGCGGCCGCAACGCCGAGGCGGTGCAGGAGGCCGCGGGCAAGCTCGGCTGGAGCACGACCGAGACCGACTGGCGCACGCTGCTGGATCGTGACGACGTCCAGCTGGTCGACGTCTGTACGCCGGGCGACAGCCACGCCGAGATCGCGATCGCCGCGCTCGAGGCCGGCAAGCACGTGCTCTGCGAGAAGCCGCTGGCCAACACCGTCGCGGAGGCCGAGGCGATGGCCGCCGCGGCGGAGAAGGCGGCGGGCAGCGGGATCAGGTCGATGGTCGGGTTCACCTACCGGCGGGTCCCGGCGATCGCGCTGGCCCGCAAACTGGTGGCCGAGGGCAAGATCGGCACCGTCCGGCACGTCCGGGCGCAGTACCTGCAGGACTGGATCGCCGACCCCGAGGCGCCGCTGTCGTGGCGCCTCGACAAGGACAAGGCCGGCTCCGGCGCGCTCGGTGACATCGGCGCGCACATCGTCGACCTGACCCAGTTCATCACCGGCGACCGGATCGCCGAGGTGAGCGGTCGCCTGGAGACCTTCGTCAAGGAGCGTCCCAAGGCCGAGGCGCACAGCGGCCTGTCCGGTACGGCGAGCAGCGAACGCGGCCCGGTCACCGTCGACGACGCCGCGGTGTTCATCGCCAACTTCCGCAGCGGTGCCCTGGGTGTCTTCGAGGCGACCCGGTTCGCCACCGGCCGCAAGAACGCGATCCGGATCGAGATCAACGGCTCGGCCGGCAGCCTGGCCTTCGACTTCGAGGACATGAACCTGCTGCACTACTACGACGCGACCGAGGACCCCGAGACCGCGGGCTTCCGGCGCATCCTGGCCACCGAGCCGGTGCACCCCTACGTCGCGGCCTGGTGGCCGCCGGGTCACCTGCTCGGCTACGAGCACGGCTTCACCCACCAAGTGGTCGACCTGGTCACGGCGATTGCCGAGGGCAAGGACCCGGAGCCGTCGTTCGCCGACGGCCTGCAGGTCCAGCGCGTCCTGGCAGCCGTCGAGGACAGCTCGAACTCCCGACAATGGCAGGAGATTCCAGAGTGAACGCATACACCCCGAGCAAGGCCGACAAGTTCTCGTTCGGACTGTGGACGGTCGGCTGGGAAGGTGTCGACGTCTTCGGTACGGCGGTGCGGGCGCCGCTCGACCCGGTGCTGGCGGTCGAGAAGCTGGCCGAGCTGGGCGCCGCCGCGATCTCCTTCCACGACGACGACCTGGTGCCGGACGACGCGCAGCGCCAGCAGGTGCTGGAGCGGTTCACCAAGGCGCTGGCCGACACCGGCCTGGTGGTCGAGATGGCCACCACGAACCTGTTCGCCCACCCGGTCTTCAAGGACGGCGGTCTGACCGCCAACGACCGTGACGTACGCCGGTACGCGCTGGCGAAGGTGCTGCGCAACGTCGACCTGGCCGCCGAGCTCGGCGCCACGACGTACGTGCTGTGGGGCGGCCGGGAAGGGGCGGAGTCGGGCGGTTCGAAGAACGTCCGGGCCGCGCTGGACCGGTACAAGGAGTCGATGGACCTGCTCACGTCGTACGTGCGCGACCAGGGCTACGACATCCGGTTCGCGCTGGAGCCGAAGCCGAACGAGCCGCGCGGTGACATCCTGCTGCCGACGATCGGGCACGCGATCGCCTTCATCAACGACCTCGAGCACCCCGACCTGGTCGGCATCAACCCCGAGGTCGGGCACGAACAGATGGCCGGCTTGAACTACGCGCACGGCATCGCCCAGGCGCTGTGGCACGGCAAGCTGTTCCACATCGACCTCAACGGGCAGCACGGTCCCCGGTTCGACCAGGACCTGCGCTTCGGCGCGGGCAACCTGCGCGAGGCGTTCTGGACCGTCGACGTGCTGCAGGGCGCAGAGGGCCAGCCGGGATACGACGGCTACGTGCACTTCGACTACAAGCCGCCGCGCACCGAGGACATCGACGGCGTCTGGGAGACCGCGCGCGGCTGCATGCGCAACTACCTGATCCTGCGCGACAAGGTGGCCGCGTTCCGGGCCGACCCGGAGGTCGCCGAGGCGCTCGCCGCGGCGCGGGTCGCGGACCTGGCCCAGCCGACGCTCGGCGCGGGGGAGTCCCTGGATGAGTTGCGCAAGGCAACCTACGACCCCGACGCCCTGGCCGCTCGTGGCCTCGGCTTCGAGAAGCTCGACCAGTTGGCGATGGAGCACTTGCTCGGCGTCCGCTGACACAACCGCACACCCGCAGTAGCTGTACCAGGGCCGACGCCCGGGGACCCGCCCCGGAACCGATGGAGCGCGCACCTTATCCGACCCATAAGGAGCACCTCATGCACCAGCTACGCAGGCGCCTGCACGGCACGGTTCTCCGTGCCGTGCTGCTGGCGCTGATCGCCACGTTGGCGATTCCGCTCGGCGCAGTTCCGGCGCGGGCCCATCCGGGCCACGGCGACGAGACCTTCAACGCACTGATCTTCAGCAAGACCGCCGGGTTCCGGCACGACTCGATCCCGACCGGCATCCAGACCATCAAGGACCTGGCGGCCGCGAACAACTTCACCGTCACCGCGACCGAGGACGCGGCGATGTTCAACGACACCGAGCTGGCCAAGTACGAGGTGGTCATCTGGCTGTCGACCACCGGTGACGTGCTCAACGCCGAGCAGCAGGCGGCGTTCGAGCGCTACATCCGCGGTGGCGGTGGTTACGCCGGCGTGCATGCGGCCTCCGACACCGAGTACGACTGGCCCTGGTACGGCAAGCTGGTGGGCAGCTACTTCGACAGCCACCCACCCGGTACGCCGAACGCCGACGTCAAGGTCGAGGACCACGCGCACCCGTCGACCGCCGAGGCGCCGACCACCTGGAACCGCACCGACGAGTGGTACAACTACCGGACCAACCCGCGCGACTCCGTGCACGTGCTCGCCTCGCTCGACGAGAAGACCTACACCGGCGGCAACATGGGCGCCGAGCACCCGATCGCCTGGTGCCAGGACTACGACGGCGGCCGCGCCTGGTACACCGGGATGGGCCACACGATCGCGTCGTACGCCGAACCTGCCTTCCGCGAGCACCTGCTCGGCGGGATCAAGACCGCGGCGGGCGTTCAGCCGGCCGACTGCGGCGCGTCGCTGAGTGAGAGCTACCAGAAGGTCACGCTCGACGACGACACCTCCAACCCGATGGAACTGACCATCGCCAAGGACGGCCGGGTCTTCTACATCGACCGCAACGGTGCCGTGAAGATCGTCAAGACCGACGGCAGCGTCGTCACCGCGGGCACCCTGAACGTCTACACCGGTCAGGAGTTCGGCCTGCTCGGCATCGCGCTCGACCCGGCCTTCGACACCAACGGGTTCCTCTACCTGTACTACTCGCCGGCCGGTACCGAGGCCTTCGACCGGGTTTCCCGGTTCAAGGTGAACGGCGACACGCTCGACCTGGCCAGTGAGAAGCAGGTCATCCGCATCGACACCCAGCGGGCGCAGTGCTGCCACGCGGGTGGCGCGCTGGAGTTCGACAACAACGGCAACCTGTTCATCGCCACCGGTGACAACAGCAACCCGTTCGACTCCGACGGCTACTCGCCGATCGACGAGCGGTCCGGCCGCGCCGCCTGGGACGCCCAGCGCAGCTCCGCCAACAGCAACAACCTGAACGGCAAGGTGCTCCGGATCCACATCGAGCCCGACGGCTCCTACACGGTGCCGGCCGGCAACATGTTCCCGGCCGGGACCGAGAAGACCCGTCCGGAGATCTACGCGATGGGCTTCCGCAACCCGTTCCGGATCGGCATCGACCCGACCACCAATCACCTGTTCGTGGCCGATTACGGTCCCGACGCCGGGCAGGTCTCACCGACGCGCGGCCCGGACGGCCGGGTCGAGTGGGACATCCTGGACAAGCCGGGCTTCTACGGCTGGCCGTACTGCGTCGGCAACAACACGCCGTACAACGACCACGACTTCGCCACCGGGACGTCCGGGGCGACGTTCAACTGCAACGCGCCGGTGAACAACTCGCCGAACAACACCGGTATCACCCAGTTGCCCGCGGCGATCCCGGCCAGCCTGTGGATGGGCAAGTCGACCACCGGCGTACCGGAGATCGGTGGCAGTGGCGCGCCGATGACCAGTGGCGCGTACCAGTTCGACCCCGACAGCGACTCCGACCGCAAGTGGCCGCAGTACTTCGACGGCAAGGCGGTCTTCGCCGACTGGAACGACAGCCGGCTGTTCTCGGTGCAGCTCAACGACGACCGGTCCAAGGTCGCCGACGTGTCCCGGATGCTGGGCAAGCTGAACTTCGTCCGGCCGCACGCGCTGCAGTTCGGCCCGGACGGCGCGCTGTACGTGATCGAGTGGGGCAGCGGGTTCGGTGGCAACAACGCGGACTCGGGTATCTACCGGATCGACTACGTGCAGGGCAACCGGGCGCCGATCGCCCAGTTCAGCACCGACAAGACGTCCGGGCCGGTGCCGTTGACGGTCGCCTTCGACAGCACCGGGTCGCGTGATCCCGACGGGCAGCCGATCACGCTGGCGTGGGACTTCGACGGCAACGGGACGACCGACTCCACCGAGGCCAAGCCGACCCACACCTACACCACGGCCGGGGTCTTCACCGCCCGGCTGACCGTGACCGACAGCGACGGCCGGACGGCGGTCTCGAACCGGACCATCACCGCCGGCAACACCGCTCCGACGATCTCGATCGAGGCTCCGCTGAACGGCGGCTTCTTCGACTTCGGCGACACCATCCGCTACAAGGTGACCGTCACCGATCCCGAGGACGGCACGGTGAACTGCCAGGACGTGGTCACCCAGCCGGCCCTCGGGCACGACGAGCACGCGCACGGGTACGAGCTGTACCACGGCTGCGAGGGGACGTTCCCGCTTCCTGGTGACGAGGGGCACGTCGGCGCGAACATCTTCGGCATCGTGACGGTGAAGTACACCGACAAGGGTGCCCCCGGCACCGGTGCGATCACCACCGAGAAGGTCGTGCAGCTGCAGCCGAAGACCCGCGAGGCGGAGTACTTCAGCGAGACCGGTGGCCCGGGAGCGACGCCCGGCGTCCAGGTCGAGGACACCGGTGACACCGCCGGTGGCGGCAAGAACATCGGGTTCATCGAGGACGGCGACTGGTGGGGCTGGAAGCCGACCAACCTGACCGGGATCGACCGGATCGAGCTGCGGGCCGCCTCGCCCGAAGCCGGTGCGACGGTCCAGGTCCGGCAGGGTTCGCCCACTGACGGCCCGGTCGTCGCCACCATCCAGGTGACGCCAACGGGTGCCTGGCAGACGTACGGCAACTTCTCCGCGCCGGTCAGCGGCGCCTCGCTGACCAGCGGTCCGCTGTACTTCGTCAAGACGACGGGTCAGCTGAACGTCAACTGGGTGAAGTTCATCGGCAAGGGCGTCACCGAGAACCAGCGGCCGGTCGTCACGGCGTCGGCCTCGGTCGTCCAGGGCAAGGCGCCGCTCGAGGTGGACTTCACCTCGTCGGCCACCGACCCCGAGGGTGACGTCCCGTTGTCGTACGCGTGGAGCTTCGGCGACGGCGGAACCGGCACCGGTGCTTCGCCCAGCCACACCTACACGGTGGCCGGGACGCACGTCGCGACGGTCACGGTGACCGACGCCCGCGGGGCGAAGGGCACCGCGAAGATCACGATCAAGGTGGACTCGCCGGCGGCGCCGACGTGTCTGACCGGACGGTCGGACGGCTTCGACGGTACGACGCTCGACACCGGCCGGTGGAGTGCGGTTGTCCGGGGCAACCAGGAGCTGTCGGTTGCTGGTGGCAACTTGGTGCTGCCGTTGACGGCGACCGACATCTACGGCACCGGCAACACCGGTACGCCGAACATCGTGCTGCAGCCGTTGCCTGCCGGTGCTTGGCAGGCGACCGCGAAGCTGACGATGCCGGCCCGGCTCGCTTACCAGCAGGCCGGACTGATCGTGTACGGCGACGACGACAACTACGCCAAGATGGTGCTGCAGGGACGGTCGACCGGTGCTCCGTCGGCGGCGGACCGGATCTTCCAGTTCATCCGTGAGGAGGCCGGTGCGCCGAACGAGGTGGCCGCGTCCAACACGGCGAACCTCGGCGCGGCGTACCCGGACACGGTGTGGGTCCGGTTCACCAGTGACGGCGCGAACCTGAAGTCGTCGTACAGCTCGGACGGCGCGACCTTCACCGAGATGCCGGAGACCAAGCAGCTGGCCGGGATCAGCAATCCCCGGATCGGCATGTTCGGTCTGGCCAACCGGACCGAGGCGCTGCCGCTGGCGGCACAGTTCGACTACTTCAGCATCACGCCGGACGACACGGCCGAGGTCCCCACCCCGGACGACGAGTTCGCCGGTACGACGCTGGACGCGTGCCGGTGGTCCGCGATCGTGCGGCCCGACCCGGCGGCGTACCGGGTGACCGGGGGAGCGGTCGAGATCGACACCAGCAACGGCGACATCTACCAGGGCACGGCCACCAACCCGAAGAACCTGCTGCTGCAGCCGGCTCCCGACGGTGACTGGACGATCGAGACCAAGGTGGACGCCTCGGCCTTCGACGAGCGGTACCAGCAGGCCGGGCTGATGGTGTACGGCGACGACGCGAACTACGTGAAGCTGGACTACCTCGCGACCAACGCTCCGGGCTCCGCGGTGACGCGGGGGATCGAGCTGCGCAGCGAGGTGAACAACGCGATCGTCGAGCCCGCACCAAACGCGCCGGCTCCGACGCAGGGCGTCTGGTACCTGCGGCTGGCCAAGACTGGCTCGACGTTCACCGGGTCGTACAGCGCGGACGGACTGGCCTGGACGGCTCTCCCGGCCGTGACCAACCCGGCGCTGGCGTCGGCGAGCTTCGGGATCTACGCCTTCGGGGCCGACCAGCTGGCCTCGAAGACGGCGAAGTTCGACTACTTCAAGCTCGTCCGGGACACGGTCGCACCGCAGGTCAGCCTGTCGCTGAACCCGTCGGCGCCGTCCGGTCTGAACGGCTGGTGGACCGGCGCGGTCGTCGCCACGGCGATGGCGACCGACAACCAGCCCGGACAGGTGTACCTGGAGCAGAAGATCGGCGACGGGGACTGGTCGGAGTACACCGCTCCGGTCACCTTCTCGACCGACGGGACGCACACCATCCAGGTGCGGGCCAGTGACACCGCGGGCAACGTGTCGGCGCCGGAGTCGGTGACGGTCAAGGTCGACCGGACCGCACCGAAGTCGACGGTGACCGGTATGGCGGCCGGTGGCCAGCTCGGGGTGGCCTCGGTGGTCACGGTCTCGGCCACGGCCGAGGACGCGCTCTCCGGGCTCTCCGGCGTGACGCTGACCGTCGACGGGAAAGCGCTCCCGGCCGGCGGGACCCTGGACGGGGTCGCGCTCGGGCTCGGTGCGCACGAGCTCGCGGCCACAGCCACGGACAAGGCGGGCAACACGTCGGTGACCAAGGTGCCGTTCACCGTGTTCTCGTCGTACGCCGAGGCGCTGAAGCTGGTCGAGCGGTACCGGGTCGCCAAGACGTTGCCGCCAGCAACGGCCACGGTGATGAAGGTGCAGCTGACACTGGCCGAGAAGCACGATCGCCAGGGCCGGGAGGCGGTCGCGGCGGTCGCGCTCGACCTGTTCCTGGCGCAGGCACGCACGGTCCGGGACGTGCCGGCCCGGACCTTGCTGGTAGCTGTCGGGTCGGACCTGAAGCGGAAGCTCTGACCCGATGAACACGTCGCTGTGCGGGATCGCACCCTGTCCGACGCGGAGAGGCGTGCAGGAGCTGTCGAGTGCCAGGTGGTTCGGCCCCACCGGGCGCACGGCAGAGCGGTCCCGCCCGGCGGCGGGGGCTTCACCGCCCCGTCCCCGGCGCCCGGTGCAAGCGCTCCGGCCGCGGCGCCGGGGACACCCTCGACCGACTTCCGGCCGCAGCCCGATCGACTCCGAAGACCCCGGCCGACGCCGACCCCGCCCGACGCTGACCCCGGCCGACGCCGACGCCGCCCGGCTGGCCGCCCCCGGTCCCACCGCTTTCCCTCACCTCAGCTGTACTCGCCCGCCCCAGCCCGGCTTCTTGCACGCCGTACCGAACGACGAAGGAGTAAGACATGGCTCGACCGATCACCCTGTTCACCGGCCAGTGGGCCGACCTGCCGTTCGAGGAGGTGGCTCGGCTGGCGTCGGAATGGGGCTACGACGGGCTCGAGATCGCCTGCTGGGGTGACCACCTCGACGTCCGCAAGGCCGCCGAGGACGACGCGTACGTCCGCAACCGTCTCGACATCCTCGAGAAGCACAACCTGAAGGTCTGGACGATCTCGAACCACCTGCTCGGCCAGGCGGTCTGCGACGACCCGATCGACCAGCGGCACCAGGCGATCCTGCCCGCGCACATCTGGGGCGACGGGGATCCCGAGGGTGTCCGTCAGCGCGCGGCCGAAGAGATGAAGACGACCGCCCGGGCGGCCCGCGCGCTCGGCGTGGACGTGGTCGTCGGCTTCACCGGCTCGGCGATCTGGAAGACCGTCGCGATGTTCCCGCCGGTGCCGCCGGCGATGATCGACGCCGGGTACGCCGACTTCGCCGACCGCTGGAACCCGATCCTCGACGTGTTCGACGAGGTTGGCGTGAAGTTCGCGCACGAGGTGCATCCGTCGGAGATCGCCTACGACTACTGGTCGACCACCCGCACGCTGGAGGCGATCGGGCACCGCGAGGCGTTCGGCCTGAACTGGGACCCGAGCCACTTCGTCTGGCAGGACCTCGACCCGGTCGGTTTCCTGTGGGACTTCAAGGACCGGATCTACCACGTCGACTGCAAGGACGCCAAGCGCCAGGTGGGCAACGGCCGCAACGGCCGGATGGGCTCGCACCTGGCCTGGGGCGACCCGCGGCGGGGCTGGGACTTCGTCTCCACCGGCCACGGCGACGTCCCGTGGGAAGCGTGCTTCCGGATGCTCAACACGATCGGGTACGACGGCCCGATCTCGGTCGAGTGGGAGGACGCCGGCATGGACCGGCTGGTCGGCGCGGCCGAGGCGCTGCAGTTCGTGAAGAAGCTGGCCTTCGACCCGCCCACCGCTTCGTTCGACGCCGCTTTCTCTTCCTGACAAGTCCTCCTGTGGTGCCGGGTCCTGCCCTGACCCGGCACCACAGGTGCTTCAGGGGCGTCCGGGCAACCGGTAGTTGTCGCCGAGGACCTGCCCGCGGTCGGGCTTGTAGAGGTCGAAGCCCTTGGAGTTGCACTGCAGGCCACCGTTGATGCAGTGGCTGACCAGGGCCGCGAGCGTCGGCACGTCCCAGGCGTTGAAGAAGTCGTAGTGCCAGGTGTAACCACGTCCGCTCGCCAGCCGGACGTCGGTGGTGTTCCCGTCGGCGGGGAACGCGATCTTGAACTCCAGCATCGGTACCGGGTTCGGGTGACTGGCCGGGCAGGAACCGTTCACCGGGTACGCCATGTGACTCTTGTGATCCGGTGAGTCGAGATCGCGCCCGTTCCAGCAGCTCGGGGCCTGGTAGCGGATGTTGAGCTGGGTTCCCGCCGGGCAGCTGGCCGGGAAGTCCCAGTTGTGGGCGGAGTCCCCGCACTCCCAGCCCTCGACGGCGCCGGGAGCGGTGCGGAACTCCTCCTGGCTCGCGGTCGGGCTGCCCACGACGTACCGCAGGCCCGGCGGGAACGGCCGGACGGCCCGGTAGTCGAGGATGCCGGACTTGTAGTAGATGGTCTGGTGCCAGGTCTGGATCACCGGCTGGTTGCCGCGGAACATCGTCGGCCACCAGTACGCCGAGAGGTCGTCGGGGTTGAGGCAGGTGGTCGCGTACGCGCCGGCCGCGGTGAGGCTGGTGAGAGTGGTGGCGGCGTTCGTCGTCTTGTTGCCGACGAAGCTGTGCTCGTGGGACGCGCCGGGCAGGTTGGGGAACACGATGGGGTCGTCGTTCGCACGGTGGTTGACCGTGCAGTTCACCTGGAACTCGTGGTGGGTCACCAGGTCGTCGGCCTGCGCGGACGAGCCGGTGACGGCGGTCAGCACAGCGCTCAGGATCAGGGCGGCGGTGCCGCCGGCGAACAGGACTGTTTTCCTCTTGCTGAACACGGATGTCCTCCTGTCGGGGGATTCCGCGGGGCGGTGGGCAGGGACTCGGTACTACGCGGCCCGCGGTCTTGGGATCGCGGGAGAGCGCTCTCTGAAACAGCCTTGATCCGGGCGTCGGCGGTGTCAACCCCCGCCCGGTTCCGGAACCGGGCGAGCGTGAACGAACCGTTGACAACCCGTTCGCCAGGCTCCACGATCAGAGCGCGAGAGAGCGCTCTCTGACTCTCGCGCACCGTTCCCGGCGGGTGTGATGCCGGGGGCCGGTCGCTGTGCTGTCCCGCCCGAACGCACACAGCGAAGGAGCACGCCTCGATGATTCCGCCCACTCCACCCCCTCCGCCGGACCACCGCGCCGGACCGGGCCGTGTCCGGTCCCGGGACCGCGCGGCCGCCGGCCTTCGGCCCCGCGTCCGGCGGCGGGGCCGTTCGTTGCTTGCAGCAACCGTTGCGCTGAGCACGTTGCTCTTGGGCAACCTCGTTCTGCAAGCCGCACCCGCCCAAGCGGCGACCCTGCTGTCCCAAGGCCGACCGGTCACCGCCTCGTCGTCCGAGGGCGCCGGTACGCCGGCCACCGCGGCCGTCGACGGCAACCTCAACACCCGCTGGTCCAGCGTCTTCAGCGACCCGCAGTGGCTCCAGGTCGACCTCGGCTCGGCCGCGACCATCAGCCAGGTCGTCCTGCACTGGGAAGCCGCGTACGCGACGGCGTACCGGGTCGAGGTCTCCGACGACGCCCAGAACTGGCGCCCGCTCCACAGCACGACGACGGGCGACGGCGGCACCGATTCGCTCACCGTCAACGGCACGGGTAGGTACGTCCGCCTCACCGGCACGCAGCGCGTCGGCGGCTACGGCTACTCGCTCTGGGAGTTCGAGGTGCACGGCACGCCCGGCACCGGCGGCCCCCAGCCCGGCAACGGCACCGTCCAGGTCGCCGGCACCCAGGGCAACTGGCAGCTGCTGGTCAACGGAGCGCCGTGGCAGGTGAAGGGACTGACCTGGGGGCCGGCAGCGGCCGACGCCCCGCAGCACTTGCCGCAGCTCAAGTCGATCGGCGTCAACACGCTGCGGACCTGGGGCACGGACGCGAGCTCCAAGCCGCTGTTCGACTCGGCGGCCGCGAACGGCATGCGCGTGATCGCCGGCTACTGGCTCCAGCCTGGTGGTGGGCCCGGCAGCGGCGGCTGTGTCAACTACGTCACCGACACGACGTACAAGCAGACCATGCTCGGCGAGATTCGGCGCTGGACCACCGAGTACAAGGACCACCCCGGCGTGCTGCTGTGGAACGTCGGCAACGAGTCGGTGCTCGGCCTGCAGAACTGCTACTCCGGCGCGGAGCTGGAGCAGCAGCGGATCGAGTACGCGAAGTTCGTCAACGAGGGCGCCAAGGCGATCCACGCCATCGACCCGAACCACCCGGTCACGTCGACCGACGCCTGGACCGGCGCCTGGCCGTACTACAAGCAGTACTCGCCCGATCTGGACCTGCTCGCGGTCAACTCCTACGGCAACGTCTGCCAGGTCAGGCAGGACTGGATCAACGGCGGCTACACCAAGCCGTACATCCTCACCGAAGGCGGACCCGCCGGCGAGTGGGAGGTGCCGAACGACGCGAACGGCGTACCGAACGAGCCGACCGACGTGCAGAAGCGCGACGGCTACCTGCAGGCCTGGAACTGCGTCACCGGCCACACCGGCGTCGCGCTCGGGGCGACGCTGTTCCACTACGGCAACGAGAACGACTTCGGCGCGGTCTGGTTCAACATCGCGCCGGGCGGCGAGAAGCGGCTCTCGTACTACGCGATCCGGCAGGCGTACGGCGGCCCGGCGGGCGGCAACACCCCGCCGGTGATCAGCAACATGACGCTCAGCCGGACCACCGACGTACCGGCCGGGGGCACGATCCAGGTGGATGTCGCCGTCACGGATCCCGATGGGGACGCGTTGACGCACGAGTTCAAGGTCGGCGGCAAGTACATCGACAACAACGGCTCGCTGGTGACCACCCCGTCGTCGGGGACGGGGCCGTTCACGGTGACCGTGCCGCAGCGGCTCGGGGTCTGGAAGCTGTACGACTACGTGCGGGACGGCAAGGGCAACGTCGGGATCGAGACCCGCTCGTTCCGGGTCGTGGCGCCGCCGGTCGCGGGTACGAACGTTGCCCGCGGCAAGCCGGTGACCGCGTCGTCGTACCAGCAGGTCGGCGACGGCGCACCGTACCCGCCGTCGAACGTGACCGACGGCAACAACACCACGCGCTGGGCCAGCGACTGGGCCGATCCGCAGTGGATCCAGGTGGATCTGGGTGCTGTGACGTCGTTCGACCGGATCCAGCTGATCTGGGAGGGCGCGTTCGCCCGGTCGTACCGGATCGAGGCCTCGGACGACGGCTCGAACTGGCGGCCGGTCTACAGCACGGCCGACGGCAACGGTGACGTCGACGACCTCGGGGTGACCGGTTCGGGCCGCTATGTGCGGCTGACCGGCACGCAACGAGGTACCGGCTTCGGCTATTCGCTCTACGAGTTCGGCGTCTACCGACGCTGACATGACCGGGTACGGCGGCCCGGGGGCGGGCCGCCGTACCTGTGGACAACGAGCAGGGGACTTGACGTTGACAGAGATAACATCCGTTGCCATGAAGGACAGTCGGGCACCCACCCTGGAAGACGTCGCCACCGAGGCCGGCGTCTCGCGGGCCACCGTGTCGCGGGTGATCAACGACGTCACCACCGTCGCACCGGCGCTGCGGGCCAAGGTCGACCGCGCGATCAAGAAGACCGGCTACCGGCCGAACAAGGCCGCCCGTGCGCTGGCCGGCAGCCGGACCGGTGCGGTCGCATTGGTGATCTCCGGCTCGGACGGCTGCGCGGAAGAAATCTTCGGCGACCCGTTCTTCGGCCGGATCACCGGCGCCATGGTCAAGCACCTGCGCACGATGGGCATCCACCCGACCCTCGTGCTCGCCGACTCCGAGCAGGCGCGGGTTGAAGCGGTCGACTTCGTCCGCCACGGCAACGCCGACGGTGCACTGTTGGTCTCCACCCATGCCGACGACACCCTGCCCGGCCTGTTCGTGGACGCCGGCCTGCCCGCCGTGCTGTTCGCCCGGCCGGCGCTCCATGCGCCGATCAGCTACGTAGACCTCGCCCATGAGGTCGGCGCGGGCCTCGCCGCCGACCGCCTGGTCGCCCGGGGTTGCCGTCGGGTCGTCACGATCGCCGGACCAACCGACGTCCCCGCTGCCCAGGACCGCCTCACCGGCTTCCGCCAGGCCATGGCCAGGCACGGTCAGCCGTCGGTGTCAGTTGCCTATGGCAACTTCACCCAGGACAGTGGGGAAGTGGCGATGATCGATCTGCTGACCCGGGTCCCGGACCTCGACGGCGTCTTCGCCGCCAACGACCTCATGGCCGCCGGCGCTCTCCGCGCGCTACGCGACGCCGGCCGGGTCGTACCCGCCGATGTGGCGGTCATCGGCTTCGACAACAGCACCCCTGCGAGTACGTCGGTTCCCGCGTTGACCACCATCGCTCAACCGATGGAGGAGATGGCCGCGGAGATGTCCCGCCTCCTGCTGGCGCAGTTCACCAGCCCGACCTGGCGGCCTGAGTGCAAGATCTTCGACCCACACCTGGTCGAACGAGACTCAGCCTGAAGAGGAGAAGAGCAGATGTCCCTTGCTGCTGTCTTTCGGGCTCACGCAGCGCCCCCGGAACGATCTGATCGGTTCGCGATCTACCTCCAGTGAACAGAGTTGCAGCGGATCAGCGCGAAAGGGCGTGTGCTCGGCTTCAAGGTCGCCTGCATGAAGGTCACGCTCCGGGGCCGGGATCTGGCCCTCGGCTGGCTCGGCCGCTCGGGCGTCGTATCTATCGCCAGCCCAGAACACCTCGATTCCCTGCGGACTACTCGAATCTCACCACCACCCGAAGCCACACGGCACCACCACCCCGGGCCGACATCGCAAGGCCGTGGCTCTGCCGCCTGGGCTCATCTGTTGGACCCAGCCCGCCGAAAGCCCGTTGGCCACCACGTTCCGGGTGGGCCATTCGGCGACTTCAACCACATCACGCCACAGGAGCAAAGGTCCGACGACATCCAGGACTCTCTGGCAACACGCCAGCCGACTGGCCGACACTCGTTTCCCGCTGAGCGTCGACTGGTCAGACAGGATCGGTGAACGTGATCGGCTTGCCGGTGGCGCGGGCGTAGGCGATCTCGCTGCGTGTGGACTCCCCGATATACCCGCCGGGGTTGACGACCAGGACGCGATCGGCCAGGTCGATCTTCCGCAGGTGGAGGGCGCCCAACGCGGTCTTCTGCTCGTCGGTGATGGACTCGTGTGCTTCGCGATCCTCGGGCAGGAAGACGCCTGGCGCGAGGACGATGACGCCTGCGAGGGTCAAGTCGCGGTTCGCCGCGCGCATCTCGTCCACGAACCGGGTCGAGCCGCAGATGCAGACAATCTCAGGTCGGTCAGGCACGGCTCAGTCCTTCGGGTCGAGCGTTGTCAGTGCACGCGTTGACGTCACGGGTTGGACCACGAGCGCACCAGTCTATGCAGCCAGTTGGCGACGGCGGCGCTGTCGCGGTACGTGTGCCTGGAGCCGGGCAGTTGCGACGAGGGTTGCGTCCGCGAACTCCAGGCGGGGACGAAACATGCAGGTAGGACCCTAGGCATCCGGATCGCCGTCGCGCAGGGAATGGATCATGCTTCGCAGGATCCGCAACGCGTCTGACCGCTCGGTCTCGGTCAGGCCGGCCAGCATCCTGACCTCGACGGACCGGACCGCGGCGGACGCCTTCTTGAGGCTGGCTCGGCCGCGAGGCGTGAGTCGCGTGGGCAGCACTTTCCCGACGGTTGTCTCGCCGCCGACGGCCACCCCACCGTGTCCGCGCCCATCGACGGCCCCTTCGGCCGGACGTTCACGTTCGCCGACCCCGACGGCTACCAGGTCACCCTGCACGACCGCGCCTGACAGCATCCCGCAGCGTCCCAAGCATCGTGGCCAATAGCCTCGGGTCCAGCTCCCCGGAACCCGGACCCAGCAGGTCCGTCTGGTTGACCTAGCGGGAGTGATGTCAAGAACGCCGGCCGAGGTCCGACGTACCAGTGAAGGCGCCGGTACGGCGCCCCGAGCTGGAGGAGCGACGATGGACCCGTTGAACCTGCTGGTCGCGCGACAGAACGCGGCCGACCAAGTCCGCGAGACGGTCAACGGCGGACCCGGCCGGCGTCGGGCGGCTGGTCGTCGCGGGAGAGCGCGCTCCGGAGCTGGCGCGACCGATCCCCGGCCTGCGGACGCTTGTGGTGACGGGCGGTTGGGACCTGCCGCACATGTGGCGTGGTGGCGACGGCTGGCGGCGCGGTTCGGCTATCGGCGGGCCTGCGTCGCCGGACCGCTCGACTGACCGGCGTCCTCGACCACGAGCGGATCACCCCAGCGCCTCGGCTCCGGTCCGGCGCCTTCGAAATTCGAGCGCGCGGCGACCCGGCCGCGTGTAACAGTCCTGCGGTGACGGAAACGACGCGGGACGAGCGGATCGCCGAACTGTTGGCGGCGTACGACAAGCAGTTGCGCGGTGACGCCGAGACCTCCGGTGTCCCGAGTACGACGGACGGCCCGGTGGTCCGGGTGGAGTACCCGACGCGGGGGTTCGTGAGTTACCGCTCTCTCGAGGGCCTCGACGGGGCCGAACTCGACGCGCTGATCGCGCGCCAGCGGGACTTTTTCGCGGCGAAGGGCCAGGCGGTCGAGTGGAAGACCCGTGGCCACGACCTGCCCAAGGACCTGCCTGACCGGTTGACGGCGGCCGGGTTCGTCCCGGAGGAGCGGGAAACGGTCGTGATCGCGGAGAGCGCGGTCGTCGCCGCTCAGCTGCGGGGGCGGGAGGCTGTCGACGGCGTGACGATTCGCCGGACGACAGACCTGGCCGATTTCGAACGCATCGCGGCGATGGAGTCCACGGTCTGGGGCGAGGACTGGTCCTGGCTGACTCAGGATCTGGCCGGCCGTAGCGCTGCGGGCGACACCGACATCTACGTAGCCGTGGCCGACGGCACCGTTGTCTCCGCCGCGTGGGCCGTCCACAAGCCGGGCACCGACTTCACCGGTCTCTGGGGCGGATCGACCTTGGCGGAATGGCGCGGTCGCGGCATCTACAAGGCCCTGGTCGCTGTCCGCGCGGCGCGAGCCGTCGAGCTCGGGCACCGCTACCTCCAGGTCGACGCCTCCGACGACAGCTCGCCGATCCTCCAGCGGCTCGGCTTCCTGCCCGTCACCACGACGACGCCGTACGTCTTCACCCCTCGCGACGGCGAGCGTCACGACCGGTAGCCGCTTCGCCGGTGTGAGTGATCTCGCGGGAACGGGGCTCAGAAGGTCTACGTTGGCCCGGCGTTCAACTGGTAGACAGGAGGGATGTACCAACTCCGGGCGCTGGGGATCTCTGCCGAGGCCGAGGCGATCTACCTCGACCTGATCGCTCGGGGTGCCCTCGACCAGGCCGATCTGGTGCAGCGCCACGGCGCCGACCTCGACACGCCGCTACGCGAGCTGGCCGCGATCGGACTGATGGAGCGGTCCGACGACAAGGTTCTCCCGCAACCGCCGCATCTCGCGATGGAGGCCGTCGCTCGGCGCCGCACGACGGAGGCGCAGCTGGCCCGGGAGAGCGCTTCCTTGCTCTCCGACCTGTGGACCGCGGGCATCGGTCAGCAGACGTACGTCGAACTGCTGCCCTCGGCCGAAACGGCGCGAGAAGTGCTCAACCGCGTACAGGTCGACGCCCAGCAGCAGGTTCGCGCGATGACAGTGGGCAACTTGGCCTCGCCGAACCACCAGATCGTCGAGGGCCTGTTCGACGCGCTCTCGCGCGGCGTTTCGTACGAGGTCATCTACGGCACCCGGGTGCTGCAGGACCCGGACGCGCTCCGGATGGTCCAGCAGTGCGTCGACGCCGGCGAGCAGGCCCGGGTCTTCCCTCAGGTCCCGTTGAACCTGACCGTCGTCGACGACCGCTGGGCCCTGGTCTCGGCCCGTACGACGGTCGGCGGGATCGTGAACACCGCGGCGATGGTCGTGCACCATTCGCCTTTCCTGACCGGTCTGGTCGGAGTTTTCGACGCGTTGTGGCGGGTGTCGGTCCCGATCACCGGCGGGACCGAGAACACCGAGGCGATCGGAGCGCCGGCGCTGGAGACCAAACGCCTGCTCACCTATCTGAGTGCGGGTCTGACCGATGAGTCGATCGCGCGCGAGTTCGGCGTCAGCGAGCGAACCGTCGCTCGGCGGATCAGTCGCCTGCAGGAGGTTCTCGGCGCGCAGACCCGCTTCCAGCTCGGTGTTCAGGCCTCCCGCCAGAACTGGCTCTGACGGGGGAGCGGTCCCGCCGTCAGCGAACGCGGTCGTAGACCAGCGCCATCTCGCCGAGCTCGCCGGTCTCCTGGTGGGACAGCGACCACTTCGTCGCCGGCAGCCCGTCGTCGAACAGCCGCTGCCCACCACCCACGATCTCCGGAAAGACCATCAGGTACAGCCGGTCCACCAGGTCCGCGGCGAGCAACGGCTTGATGAGGGTCGCACTGCTGTTGACCAGGATGTCACCGTCACCGGTGGACTTCAGCTCGGTGATCACCTCCGCGGCCGGGGCGTTGACGAGCCGGGTGCGTTCCCACGGCGCCTCGGTCAGCGTGGTCGAGAAGACTACCTTCTCGGTCTCCACCAGCCACTTCGCATAGCCGCGGTCGCGCGGGTCCGCGGCCGGGTCCTCGGCGACCGGCGACCAGTACCCGAGAAAGCCTTCGGCGTTGTTCCGGCCGAGAACGGCGGTGGTCGCGCTCTCCCAGATCCGGGTCAGCTGATCGCGCGCGACCTCCGAGCTGACGTACGGCGCGAACGCACCGAAGTCGTTCGGCCCCGCCGGTCCGTGGTAGCGCCCGTCGAGCGTGAGGGCCAGGTTCGCGGTCACCGTGCGTTGGTTCATGGCAGTCAGTCCTTGTCCGTGGTCGAAGTTGCGGTACGCCGCGACGCGGCGCCTTCGCCGATCACTTCGGCGAGGTTGTCGAGCACCTGGTTCCAGCCGGTCTCGATGCCGGCGATGTACGCGACCGCGTCGACGGTCGTCTCGTCGATCCGCAGGTCGAGCCGCAAACGCGTGCCGGCCGAGGCCGCCGCGAGCTCCACGGCGTACTGGCTGGAGAACGAGATCGCGCTCTCCGCGTCCAGAACGGCCAGGGTGAACACGAGCCGTTCGCTGTCCCGCGCCGTGCTCACCGTTCCTTCGGACCGGTATCGGTGGCCCTCCGCATCGGCGTACTCGAGAACGGCACGGCCGCCCGGACTGGGTTCGAGCGCGGCGTCGACGATCGTCATCGGCCGCGGCGCCCACCAGGAGGCGAGCAGCTCGGGGTCGGTCCAGTACCGCCAGACGACGTCCGGCGACGCGGCCAGCACTCGTTCGAAGGAGAACAGGCGGCCGTCGGCCCATCGGTCCTGGTCGGCCACCGCGGACTCGCGCTCGATGGCCGTTCGGTAGCGCGCGATCACGTCGCGCTCGTCCGCGTGGGCGACGGTCCTTTCGGCCAGCTCGCGCAGTCGGCGTTCGAGTGCCTGCAGCGGTTCGCTCTCCAGTGCGTACACGCGGCGTTGGCCGAGCGGGAAAACCGTGACGAGGCCGGCCCGCGCGAGCGTCTGCAGGTGCTTGGTGGTCTGGGGTTGCCGCAGCCCGGTCAGTTCAGCCAGTTCGCCGACGGATCGCGGATGATCGGCGAGCTGTTCGACGATTCGCCACCGAGCGGCGTCCCCGAGGGCGGCGGCAAGCTTGTCCATGCCGGAAATATTCGCATTCAAGAATATTCCTGTCAATGAATATCTCGGTTCGATGGCCATGTCGAGAACGCGGAAGTGGCTCCGACGTTGTTGACGCAGGCGCCGGATGGCGTTTCGGTGGGGTCGGCGGCATCCGCCGGCCGGAGCTGGAGGAGCTGGGATGAAGTACATGCTGTTGATCCACTCGAACAAGCAAGGCTGGGACGAGATGCCCGGGACCTGGTCGCACGACGACGTGATGGCGATGGTGGGCTTCATGGACGAGCTCAACAAGGAGCTGGTCGAGTCCGGCGAGATGGTCGAGGGCCGGGGACTGTCGGGTCCCGACCAGATGAAAACCGTCCAAGCCACCGAGAACGGTGAGCCGATCATCACCGACGGGCCGTTCAGCGAGACCAAGGAGGTCCTGGCCGGCTACTGGGTGGTCGACGTGAAGAACGAGGAACGCGCTCTCGAGATCGCGCTGCGGATCTCCCAGGCGCCCGGCCCCGGTGGTAAGCCCTGCAATCAGCCGGTCGAGGTCCACCCGGAGGGCGAAGCCCCGGCCTGACAATCGGCTCGCCCGGAGCGCGTCGGCTCGCTAGCGTCGTGCGTCATGGACCCGAAAGAGATCGTTCGGCGCGGGTACGACGCGCTCTCGGTGCGCTACGACGAGGCGTACGGCGGCGAGTCGAAGTACCGGGCCTGGATCGACCGGCTGACGCAGCGGCTCGACCAGGGCAGCCGGGTGCTCGACATCGGCTGCGGGAGCGGGATCCCGCTCGCCCGCGAGCTCGCGGCCGCCGGCCATTCCGTAACGGGCGTCGACATCAGTGAGGTGCAGATCCGCCGGGCGCGCGAGCTGGTGCCTCAGGCAACATTCATCCAGGCCGACGCGGCGTCGCTCGACTTTCCGTTCGAGTCGTTCGACGCCGTGGTCTCGTTCTACGCGTTGATCCACCTGCCGCAGGACGAGCAGCAGGAGGTGCTGGCGAACGTCGCGCGGTGGCTGCGACCCGGCGGATGGTTCGTCTGTACGACCGGTCAGGATGAGTGGACCGGCGTCGACGGCGACTGGCTCGAGAGCGGGGTCAGCATGTGGTGGAGCCACGCGGACGCCGAGACGAATCGTGCGTGGATCGTCCGGAGCGGTCTGACCGTGGAGGAGCAGGAGTTCGTGCCCGAAGGCAGTAGTGGGCACACGCTGTTCTGGGCACGACGCCCCGGCTAGGTCCGGGGTTTGCGGCGCATGGCCCAATGGGTCGGGCCGTCGTTCGGGAGATCGATCTCGCCGAGGACGTCGAAGCCGAGCGACTCGTAGAAGGCGACATTGCGGGCGGTCTGCGTTTCGAGGAAGGTGGCTGCGCCTTCCGCGTCAGCGCGGGCCAGGCCCGGTGCGATTACCGCACGGCCGAGGCCCTGACCCTGGCGGTCGGGGTCGACGCCGACCATGCCGAGGATCCACAGCGGTTCGTCCGGGCGGAGGATGGCCATCGCCTGTCCGACGGATTCCATCGGGAGAGCGCGCTCTCCGGCGATCTCGTGGAACTCGTCGGCGACCCGGGCCAAGACGTCCCGCGGCGTCCGCGGCGTGGTCCAGACGGAGACCGCGCTGTGGTCGCTGCTGGTCCACACCTTGCCGTGCGGCAGACCGATCCCGGTGACGAAGAGCCGGTAGTAGCGTTCCAGCCGGGCGAGGTAGCCGTTGGGGTCGATCGCCAGCCGCGACATCGGGTAGTGCTCGAACGCGCGCACCAGCGTTTGCACCATCGGCTCGACGTCATCGGCCCCGGCCGGCCGGATCTGCGGAGGGTCATCTGCCACGCCTCGCAGCATAAGCAGACGGCTAGTTCGGCCCCTGCTCGAGCTGCCGTACGACGTACTCGGCGACGGCGGCCATGCCGGCTTCGTTCGGGTGGTACGGGACGACGCCGCCGAACCGGGGCGAGCGCAGACTGAAGCCCGTCGTCCACGGCTCGGCCGAACCGACCGCATGCTTCTTGCTCACGTCGGAGAGCGCGACCAGCTCCGCGCCCGTCTTCTCCGCGGCCTGCGCGAACGCACCGGCCAACCGGTCCGCCATCAGCGCGACGCTCGGCAGCTGCTCCTCGTTCAGCGGTACGTCGAGCCGCGGCCGCGTCGCGGGCCCGACGACCGCGAGGTAGTCGACCAGCAGGATCCGGGACGAGGGAGCGCGATCTTGGATCCGGCGCACGATCTCGGCCAGGCTTGCGGCGGTCGCGTCGTACGCGGTGTCGTCGCGCAGGTAGCTGACCCGGGCGCGGATCCGGTTCGCGACCCGGCGACCGAAGATCGTCGCCGGTTTGGCGAGGGTGTTCATCAGGCTGCCGCGCAGGAGCGAGCCGATGTAGTCCAGGTCGTTGCCGCCGGCCGTCACCGTGACCAGCGCGGTGTCCGGGCCGACGGCATCGATCTGGGGCGCTGCGTCGTCCTGCCGGTCGGTGAGCAGGTGAGCGGTGGTCGCGCCGGAGTACGTGACGTCGACCAGGTCGAGCCCGAGCCGCTCGGCGACCAGGTGCGGATAGTTCCGCCCGGACCGGCCCGCGGCCTTGTCGAGCACGGGCGCGATCCCCGGCCCGGCCGCGAACGAACTGCCGAGTGCGACGTACCGGCTGCCAGGAGAGATCACGGCCGCCAACCTACCGGTCGGCGGGCGGTTTCGGTCAGGTGGTCCAGCGGCCGCGGTGGACCAGCTCGCCGGTCGGCTTGCGGCGCTTGCTCAGGTCGCGGGGCGGTTCGTCGGAGTAGCCGATCGAGATCGCGCCGATCGGCATGAAGTTGTCCGGTACGCCGAACTGCTCGCGGTAGACCGGGATCCGGTCGGCGGGAAGCCCGAAGAAGCAGGCGCCGAGGCCTTCGTCGACCGCGGTCTGCAGGATGAGCAGGGCTGACATCCCGGCGTCGACGTCCCAGTACGGCACCGGCCACCAGTCCTCGGCCCGGTCGGTGTGCCCCTTGTCCGGCTCGGCGTACCGGTCGAGGTAGGCGTCCTTGTTCGAGTGCACCACGATCAGCAGCGGGGCCTGCACGTTCGCGGCCAGCCAGTTCTCCGGCTGCTCGTCCGGGGTCGCGGCCGCCCGGAACCGCGCGATGTCGTCCTGGGTGTCGAGCACCAGGTACCCGAACCCCTGCGAGAACCCGGCCGAGGGAGCCCGCTGAGCGTTGTCGAGAATGCGCTCCACCACGTTCTCCGGCACCGCTCGCGCCACGTCGTACCGCCGAACCATCCGCCGCCGTCGTACCACGTCCTGAAAGTCCATTCGTGCAACGTACGCGGTCGACGGCTCTCGCGGTACGCCGTTTCAGCGTGCGGTCGGCTCGTCGTCCGGGGGCGTGGTGTCGACCGATCGACTCTTGGTCCGCTCCTGGGTGTGCGGGGCGGTTTCCTCGGGGTGATCGGATGCCATCGACTGGCCGGCTGCCACCGCGCCCCGGCCGGCCGCGAACAGCGTCCACAGCAAGAAGCCGACAGCCGCCAGCACGATCAGCAGCAGTGCGATGACGATGGGGACTCCCATGACGGCCTCCTCGGCGCGGTTCACCTGTCGGTACCCGCGCCCATGCGTGGCCGCGATTCCGTCCCCGGCGCAGCGCCGCATAGGCTCCGGCCGTGAGCGAAGACTTCGGGAGTTCCCAGATCAGAGAGCGCGTTCTCGCGGGCTGGGCGGCGGCGCCGGTGCGGTTCCGGGAGGACGCGAACGCGGAGGAGGATCTCGCACTCGGTGGTTACCTGGACCGGGTGGTCGTCGAGCTCGCGCAGAACGCGGCGGACGCGGCGGTGCGGGCCGGGGTGCCAGGCCGGGTGCGGTTCTCGCTCCGGGACGGGACGCTGGTCGTCACGAACACCGGTGCTCCGCTGACGGCGGAGGGGGTGGAGTCGCTCGCGACCTTGCGCGCCTCGGCGAAGCGGGACGACGCGGTGGATGCTGGCGGCGACGCGCAGCACGCGGATCCCGCGACGGTCGCGGTCGGGCGGTTCGGGGTCGGGTTCTCCGCGGTGCTCGCGGTGAGCGACGAGCCGGTGATCTTGTCGCGGTCCGGCGGCGTGCGGTTCTCGCGCGCGGACTCGGCGGCGGCAGTGGCGGCGTTGGGGTCGGAGGGACTGGATCTGGAGGTCCGTCGGCGCGACGGCCAGGTGCCGGTCCTGCGGCTGCCGTTCGCCGCCGAGGGGGAGCCGCCGGAGGGGTTCGACACGGCGGTGATCCTGCCGTTGCGGGACGACGCCGCGCGGCAGCTCGTCCAGCGGTTGCTCGCCGAGGCCGGTGATCCGTTGCTGCTCGCCTTGCCGGGGCTGGAGCGGATCGAGATCGACGTGGACGGCGAGGAGCGGGTACTCGCCGACGTGACGTCGCGATGGGTGGTACGACGGGCCGCGGGGGTGCTCGACGAGAACGCGAGAGAGCGGTTGCTCGCCGATCGCCCGGTCGAGGAGCGGAGCCGGCCGTACTGGTCTGTGCTCTGGGCGCTGCCCCGCTCGGCGGACGCCGCCGTACCGCGGACCGTCTATGCGCCGACTCCGACCGACGAGCCGTTGTCGCTGCCGGTGTTGCTGCTGGCAACCTTTCCGCTCGATCCGGCTCGTCGGCATGTTGCCAAGGGGCCGCTGACCGACTATCTGGTGGAGCAGGCAGCCCGCGCGTACGCCGGTCTGCTTCAGCAGCAGGCCGAAGCCGGCGTGAACGTACTCCCGCTGGTGCCGACCGGCCTTGCTGCGGGGGCGCTGGATCGCGCTCTCCGCGATGCGATTCTGAGGGTCTTGCCGACGACACCGTTGCTGCCGGCTGTGGGGAATCCGCAGCAGGCTGCAGCCGGTGAGGCCGCGCGCAGTGGCGTTCGGTCCGGACCGATGGTGCCCGTCGACGCGGAGGGCGTCGCTGAGCGGGTCGGCGCCGTGTGGGTCGGCGCCGCGGAGGGCGACGCTGATGGGGTCGAGGCCGCGCGGGCGCACGCCGCGCGGGTGCACGCCGAGGAGGTGCACGCCGAGGAGGTGCCCGCGGGGCAGGTGCGTGCCGAGCAGGTCGACGAGCTGGCTGGCGGCGACCATCCAGGCGTCGTCGATCAGGTGGCCGATGGCAACGATCGGCGGCTGTTGGCCCCGCGGGACGCGGTGGTGGTGGAAGGCGCCGACGACACGTTCAACGGCGTCCTGGCGCCGATTGTGGCTGGGCTGGTGCGGAGCGGGCGCGGTGATCGGGTCGCGTTGGACGCGCTCGGGGTTCGGCGGCTCGATCTGGCCGAGCTGGTGGATCAGCTCGGGGCGGCGGGGGAGTCGCCCGAGTGGTGGCGGGAAACGTATGGAGCGCTCTCCGGGATGGTCACGGATCCGCTGCTGCGGGAGGCGCTGGGGACGTTGCCCGTGCCGCTGGCCGATGGCCGGCTGGTTCGCGGTGTGCGTGGGCTGTTGTTGCCGGGGCGGGAGCTGCCGAGCGACGTGCTGGCGACCTTCAGCGAGTACGGCGTCCGGGTCGTTCACCCGGACGCGGCGCACGAAACGCTGGAACGCCTGGGAGCGCTCCCCGCGACTCCCCGGACACTGCTCGAGGACAGCGCGGTCCGGGCGGCGGTGGAGAACTCGGCCGACGCCGACGATCCCGAGCTGATCGCCGCGGCGGTGCTCTCCGTCGTGGCGGTGGATCCGGCCCAGGCCGATGGCTTGTGGTGGCTGTCCGATCTCCTGCTGCGCGACGCGGACGGCGAACTGGTCCCGGCGAACGCGCTGGTGATCCCCGGCTCCGAGGCCGAGGCGGTGCTGGACCACGACGAGGTCGCACCGATCGACCGCGACGCGCTGGAGCGGTACGGCGCCGAGGCGCTCGGTGCGATCGGGGTCCTGAGCACGCTCGGAACCGTCGCGGCCGCGGACGTCACGCTCGACGAGTTGCCGGACGAGCTGGCCGACCTCGACGGGATCGAGGACTGGGCCGACGACGTCGCGCCGGATGGTTCGCGGTACGGGGTGACCGTCGGCGAGTTGGTCGCCGTACGAGATCTGGACTGGGTCACGGACGACGCCTGGCCGCGCGTGCTGGAGCTGTTCGGATCGTCGCCGGATTTGCGGCGGGCCCTGGTGGATCGGCCGCGGGTGGTCGGGCCGGACGATCGCGCGTACGGGGTTCCGTCGTACGCGGCGTGGTGGATCAGAGAGCGCGTTCTCCTGGAGGACGGCGAGCCGCTGGCCGGGCGGGCGGATCCCGAGGTGGATCCGGTGCTGGCGAGTCTGCTCGATCCGGCGCCGGAGTGGACGGCTCGGCTGGATCCGGAGATTCGGACCGCGGTCGGACTGGTGCGCACGGTGGGCGACCTCGATGTCGACGGGGTCGGGCAGCTGCTGGACCGGCTGGCCGATCCGCGGCGGGAGATCGGAGAGAGCGCGATCCTGAGTCTCTGGCAGCAGCTCGGGACGCTGACGGTGTACCCGGACTCGGCGCCGCACCACGTGCGGGTGCTGGGTGGAGAACCGTTGGAAGCCGCGGAGGGCGGTGTGGACGGTGCCGACGCGGATACCGGGTGGTCCGAGGGCGCGGGTGACGCGGGCGCGGGTGCGGGCGCCGGGTGGTCCGGCGACGCGGGTGACGCCGGTGCGGATGCCGGGTGGTCGGGTGAGGTCGACGAGGTGATGAGCCGGGTCGTTGCCGCTGGTGACGCTGTCGTGGCGGATGCGCCGATGTGGTTGCAGCGCGGCGATCTCGGTGGGTTCGTGGTCGCGTCCGGGGTGGTGGCGGACGGGTTGAGTGATCTGCTCGAAGTGCCCATGGCGGGGGACGTTGCCGCGGGCAAGATCGACGGGGTGGGGACGGCGGCCGACGTACCGGCGATCGTCCGGGAACTCGTGCCCGACGTACCGGCGCTCTGGTGGGAGCACGAGGAGCTGACCGTCGACGGCGTCGAGGTGTCCTGGTGGGTCGACGACGACGGTGCGCCGCATGCGGCGACGTTCAACGGTCTGGCCAAGGCGCTCGCGTGGGCGGCCGGACGCTGGGATCAACGGCACGTGATCCTCGCGGTCCTCAGCGACCCGACTCGGGCGTCCGAACTGCGGATCGACGCGACCTTCGACCCCTCCCCGTCCACCTAGCGGGCGAGCCAGCGGTAGCGCGACGCGACCAGCTAGCGGCGAGGTGACTCGAGCGGCCGCCCGGCCGGGAGGGCTTCCAGCACGGCTGCGGGAGCAAGGTCGTGGTACTCCGCATCCGGCCGTACGCCGAGCGCGTCGTTGACAGTCGAGAACGCGATCCGCAGCGCCACGAACGCGGTGAGCCCGAAGATCTGCTTGTCGGTCCAGCCGAACCGCCGAAGAGATTCGACGTCGTCGGCGGTGGTCGCGTTCGGCTCACGGACGACCTTGCGGGCCCAGGTTGCGAGAGCGCTCTCCGCGGGGGAGAGCAAAGCGTCGTCACCGGTGAGCGCCGCGGCGGCGTGCTCGGCCGACGTCTCCCGGGCGAGCTTGGTGCCCCAAGCAACGGAACAGTACGAGTCACCGAGCGAGGACGCGGTCGCGGTGACCAGGATCGCCCGGGTCCGGAAGTCAAGATCGTGTTCCCGAACCAGCGAGCCGAGCAGGGCGAACAAGCCGTCCTGCAATCCCGGATGGAACGCCCACAGCCGCGTCCCGTTCATCACGAACCCGAGCTCGGCGAGATCATCGGCGAAGCTCGCCCGGGCGGCGTCGTCGGGCTCGGGAAAGGGCAGGAAAGTCATCGAATGTGCTCCCATCGAAAGGTTCGGTGCGGATCCGGCGGCGCTCATGTCGCCGCGTCGAGTTCAGGCTTGTGGGCAACGAATCCGGCGACCGCCAGCTCGGCACGCAACGGCAGCCCGGCGCGCACCTTCTCCGTCGCCTCGAGGACCGCCCGACGGTGGAACTCCTCTTCGCCCACCTGCTGAATCGCCTCGTACGCCGGCCCGGTGGACGCCAGCGCTCGCGCGTACGCGACCGGATCCGGGAACTCCCACGCGAAGGGCACGGCGATCCGCTCGATCCCGGTGAAGCCGAACTGGGCGAGCAGTTCCTCGCCGACACCCGGCCGGCCGAGGGAGACCATCTTCGCCTGGTTGAGCACCTTGGATTCCGCCGCCAGGCGGAACGGCGCCAACGCCCACACGCCCGGCGACTGTTTCAGATGCCCCCAAACCGTGAGACCGACGCGTCCGCCAGGGCGAAGCACGCGGTGGATCTCGCCGAGCGCCGCGGGCGTCGTACCCCAGATGCCCCGGAAGCTCGTCACGACGTCGAAGCTCTCGTCGGCCCAGGGCAGCGCGTGCATGTCACCGACCCGCAGATCGGCGCCGGGGCTGCGATCGCGAGCAACCGCGATCAGCCGGGGAGACGCATCGATCCCGGCACACGCCGCGCCGCGCAACTGCGCGAGCTCGACCGCCAGGCCGGCGCCGCACGCGACGTCCAGCAGGCGGTCGCCGTCGGCGACCCCGAGATGGTGGTGCAAGGCAACATATTCGCGGCAGTTGGTCGGTTCGCTCAGCGTCGCGAAGTCGACGGCCTTGCGGCCCCACCCTTCGTCGACGATCGTCCAGTCCGTCGTGACAGTGTTGGTCATCAGGCCTCTAACAGATTGGTCAAACGCGGATTGTCGATGCCGGCCGCCATCCGCCGGGCGGACTGGGCCGCTTGCGGATCACCCAGCCGGCCGAGATGGAGCTGGGCGCGGACGACCAACTCGCGCATGTCGCAGCGTGCGGCGAGAGCGGCGAGCTGGGCGACCAGGGGCCGAGCGCGCGCCTCATCGCCTTGGTCGATCGCGGTGCCGGCGGCCGTGTCGAGAACATGCGCGTGCACCCATTGATAGCGGTCCGGTTCACGGCTGGCGCGGCGAGCCGCTTGATCCAGCCAATGCACCACACCCTGGTAGTCCCCGCGCTCAGCGGCGAGCAGGCCGAGTCCGCGGGCCGAAATCCCTTCCCAGCAGGGATCATTGACCTGACACCCGAGCGCCCAAGCCTGTTCGAAACCCTCGGCGGCTGCGCCCACCCGTCCGGCGTACAGGTCGAGCTCGGCCTGCAACGCCTGCGGCCAGGGCATGAAAGCGACCCACCGTTGCTGCCTGACGAGTTCGAGCGAGTGGGCGATCGCGGCGCTCGCCTGGCTGTACTCGCCGCGGAGCAGATGCGCCCGCCCGAGGATCGACAACGACCAGGCCTGCTGCCGCGGATCGCCGCACCGGGCCGCGAGGTCGACCGATTCCTCCAGCTGACGCAGCGCGGCCGGATAGTCGGCGAGATCCGATGAGTTCATCCCCCGTACGCCGAGGATCGCGGCGTTCTCCTCGTCGGTCTCGGCCAGGTTCGCCGCCTTGGCCAGCCAGGTCTCGGCCGTCGCCCGCCGCCCGGCCTGCACCTCGACGAACCCGAGCTCCCGGTACGCCGCGACGACGGTCGCGCGATCGCCGGCCCGTTCCGCGACCAGGATCGCCTCCTGCAACGTGATCGCGCCCTCTTCGTCCCGCCCGCGGATCGCGTGCACGAGAGCACCGCCGAGAGCGACGAGAGCGCGTCCCTGAAGCTCCGTGTCACCGCAGCGCGCCGCCTCGGAGACCGCTCTGCGAAGACACTCCAGTCCCGACTCGACGACTCCCGCGGCGACGGCCGCTCGCCCCGCTTCGAAGGCGCTCGACGCGCTGGCGCGACTCCCGACGACCTCGAGCGACGGCCCGCGATCGACCGCGGACGCCTGCCGTAGTGCAGCCGAGGCCTCGACGCCGAGCTCGCGGCGCAGCACGTCCTCGCACACCGCGATCTGCCGCAACGCAGCCGGCCGATCGCCCGAGACCGCCAGACTCCGCACCAGCAACTCGTGGTTTCCTTGCTCCAGCGGATTCGACGCAACCGCCTTGCTGGCAAAGGGAATCGCGTCCCGCGCCCGCCCCGCCGCGACCAGGCCGACCGCGGCTTCGCGCAGGCGAGCCTCCACCGCCGACGCAACCCGTTGCCGCTCGACCATCAGCCAGGACTCGAAGTCCGGGCAGGAGTCCAGCTCGACCCCTTCGAGCAGCTCACCCTCGACCGCGAGCAGGTGCTCCGGATCGGGCTCGCTGAGCACCTGCAGCACGTCCACGGCCATCACACCGGTCAGCGAGACCATCACGGGATCACCAGAGAGCACTTCCCGTACGCCGAGCGCCCGGCGCAGCTCCGCCAGTGTCCAGCGGAGCGCGCCGAGCGGGTCCTCGGCGTCCGCGAACAGCAGCTCGGCCAGGCGTTTGCGGGCCGGAGGACGTTCCGCGAGCAGCACGTAGCCGAGCAACGCCCAGCTCTTGCGTCCTCGCGGCGGCCGCACGGGCCCACCGTCGTACTCGATCGACGGCCGGCCGAGCAGCCTGATCGTCCCCTTCATGACCCCACCCCCGACCTCAGTGTGAACCCGTACCCCCACCGGTGTCACCGACCGGCGACGGTCCCCTCGGCCGCCGCCGGTCGATGCGCTGTCAGCGGCGTACGCCGACTGCTTCCAGGTACTCCGCGTGCGCGGCGAGGGTGCCGTCGTCGGCCTGGTTGAAGCCGCGCGGTACGTCGGCCAGTTCGGCCGCGAACTGGGCCCGGTCCGCCTCCGGCAGACTCGCCGCCAGCTTGGTGATCGGACCGTAGAACTCGCGGAACCACTCCGAGAAGTGCTCGGCCGAGTGGTACCGGAACACGTACTCGCGCTTCTCGAGCGCGGTCCACTCGACCCGGTCGCCGAACAGCTCGGCGAGGTGCTGCTCGGTGCCCCACAGCACAGCGGGTTTCACCCCGGCCGGCGGCGGAGCCCACTTGCCGACCACCTTGAACATCTGCCCGACCATCCCGGTCGGGGTCCAGCTGGAGAGCGCGATCTTGCCGCCCGGCTTGGTGACCCGGACCAGCTCGTCCGCGGCCCGCTGGTGGTCCGGAGCGAACATCACGCCGACCGTGCTCAGCACGAGGTCGAACGAAGCGTCCGGCACGGGCAGGTTTTCGGCGTCTCCTTCGGTGAAGGTCACCGGCAGGTGCTCGGCGGCGGCGCGTTCGCGCCCCTGCTCGAGCAGATTGGTGGCGTAGTCGATCCCGGTCGCGTCGGCGAACCGGCGTGCTGCCGCCAGGGCCGCGTTGCCCTGGCCGCACGCGACGTCCAGGGCTCGTTGCCCCGCCCGGACGTCGGCCGCCTCGACCAGCAGTTCGGCGATGATCTGCAAGGTGTTGCCGACCCGCGGGTAGTCGCCGGTCTCCCAGCCCGCCCGCTGCTTGGCCTTGATCGCCTCGAAATCGACAGTGGTACTCGTCATGCGTGGTTCCCCCTGGAACTGGTTGCCGCGTCCCCCAGTGACACGAGTCGCCCGGGACCTTCCCGGGCTCGCCGCCACCTGCGGTGGCGACAGGACGAGCGAACCGGCTCACCGTGTGACAAAGCGTGTGACGGCCGAGCCGGCGGCGCGATCACGGAGCGCAAGCCATCGTTGTCAGCGGTTGGTCTAGCGACGGAGCAGCGCAAACTGACGGATTTCCCAATCCTGGCAGCGAACTCTTGCCATCGTTGTCATCGCTACTTATAGTCCGGGAAACGTTTCAATCAGTGACACCGGCTCCCGAGTACGCGAAACGGAGATGCCATTCGACACACCCGGCCGGGGCGCGGCCCGCCGCGCCGACCGAGGCCGAGCCACACCCTCGGACCGAAGGAGATCCGATCGTGAACGACGCGCCGCGCCCGCAGTTCGAAAACGTCGTAGACGTTCTGCGCCACCAGATGAGTCGCCGCAGTGTGGTCGGGGGAGGTGCGGCTCTGGGTCTGTCCGGCCTGCTGGCCGCCTGCTCCGGCAGCGGCGGTTCGTACTCCGACAAACCAGCCAACGACAAGCCCGCCGCCGCCCCGAAATCGGTGCAGATCGGCAAGGCGAACATTCCCACGCCGCGTGACCAGACGGTCGTGGTCGGCCAGGTCGAGTACAACGTCTTCGACAGCTTCAACACGATGATCCCCAACGGCTGGCAGTCCGGCGCCGGGTTCGAGTCGGTCTGCCGCGAGGCGATGTTCTACCTGAACCTGGCCAACGGCGAGCTGAAGCCGTGGCTGGCCACGGGTTACAAGTACAACGACACCCACACCGAGCTGACCATCACCTTCGAGCCGAAGGTCAAGTGGAGCGACGGCAAACCGCTCACCGCGAACGACTTCAAGTTCACCGTCATGCTGCTGAAGGATCGCAAGGACCTGTTCGGCGGCGGTGGCGAGCTGGGCGAGTTCGTCCAGTCGATCGACGTACCGGACGACCACACCGCGGTGATCAAGATGAAGAAGCCCGGTCCGCGGCTGCACTACAACTTCATCGTCGCGATCGGCAGCGGGTTCGACATCCTGCCCGAGCACATCTGGAAGGGCCAGGACCCGACCAAGTTCAAGGAGAACCCGCCGACGCGCACCGGCCCGTACAAGCTCAAGCAGATGATTCGCGCCCAGCGGATGTACGTCTGGGAGAAGAATCCCGACTACTGGGCCAAGGACCAGCTCGACCCGGCGCCGCAGTACGTGGTGTACCAGAGCACGGCCAAGCAGAACGACTCCGCGGCGCTGGCCTTCGAGCGGGCCGAGTTCGACGTCGGCTCGATCGACGAGCAGCACGCCAAGCAGCTGCGCAACACCGGTTACCCGAACCTGGTCACCACCCAGTTCCACGACCCGAACCCACGGGTCATCTGGCCGAACTGCGACCCGGCGCGGGGCGTGATCGCCGAGCCCAAGATGCGCTGGGCGATCAACTACATGATCGACCGGGAGAAGATCGGCAAGTCGATCTGGCCGGTGGAGGTGCCGGCGGCGATCTACCCGTGGGCCGACTACCCGAGCAACGACCAGTGGAAGAACGACGAGCTGGCCGAGAAGTACAAGTTCGAGTACAACCCGGACAAGGCGAACGCGCTGCTGGACGAGATCGCCCCGAAGAACGCGGCCGGCAAACGGATGTACAAGGGCAAGGAGATCAACCTCGAGATCATCACCGCGTCGCCGGTCGACAAAGAGGAATACGCGATCGCCAACGTGATCAAGACCGACCTGGCCAAGGTCGGTGTGCCGGCGACACTGCGGTCACTCAGCGGTCCCGTGCACAGCGAGAAGTTCGAGCGCGGCGAGTACGACCTGGACTCCAACTGGGCCGGCTTCGCGTTCGACCCCCAGCAGCTCTACACCGACTGGACCAGTGACAAGGCGCAGCCGATCGGCAAGAACGCGGCCGGCAAGAACAAGCAGCGGCTGAAGAACCCGAAGCTGGACGAGATCTCGAGCAAGCTGGCCCAGCTGGACCCGAAGAGCCCGGAGGCCAAGCCCTTGCTGGACGAGGCGCTGGAGATCTACTTCCAGCAGCTGCCGCTGATGCCGGTGATCCAGACCGGCTACCCGTCGTACTTCAACACGACGTTCTGGACCGGCTGGCCGACCGACGACGACCTGTACCAGGTCCCGCTGAACTGGTGGTCGCACTTCATCTTCGTGCTCGGAAGGTTGAAGCCGACCGGCCAGAAGGGGCCGGCGTGACCGCCACCGCGCCGTCCGCGACGGTCGCGGGGGAGAGCGCGGAGAGCGCTCCCTCCCGCGGCCTGCGGGCCTGGCTGGCGCGGCATCCGCTGGCGGCGTACGCGATCCGGCGGTTCGGGTTGTACCTGGTCGAGTTGTGGGGCGCGCTGACGATCGCGTTCTTCTTCTTCCGGATGATTCCCGGTGACCCGATCCAGACGCTGATCCAGACCCTGCAGCAGAACTACGTCTACAACCAGGCGGCCAGCGCGGAGGTGATCGCGCGGTACCAGACCGAGTTCGGGTTGGACGGCAACATCTTCACCCAGTACCTGAAGTACATGCAGAACCTGATCTTGCACGGCGATCTCGGCCCGTCGCTGATCAACTATCCGACGCCGGCGCAGGACGTGATCCTGCGGTCGTTGCCCTGGACGATCGGCCTGCTCGGCATCGCCGCGGCGATGAGCTGGGTGCTCGGGGTGATCATCGGCGCGATCGCCGGCTGGCGGCGCGGCAAGCTCGGCTCCACGATCATCACGAACCTGTCGATCGCGCTGTCGCACGTTCCGTTCTTCTTCGTGGCGCTGATCCTGGTCTATGTGTTCGCCTACACGCTTGGCATGCTGCCGGCCCGGTCGGCCTACGACTCGACGATCACTCCCGGGTTCAGTCCGGACTTCATCGGCAGCGTGATCAAGTACGGGTTCCTGCCGGCGATGTCGATCGTGCTGATCGGCACCTTCAGCTGGATCCTGTCCACCCGGATGCTGATGGTCCCGGTCCTCGGCGAGGACTACCTCGTGTACGCCGAGGCGAAGGGCCTCAAGCCGTGGCGAATCCTGACCCGGTACGCGCTGCGCAACTGCTACCTGCCGCAGATCACCGCGTTCGGCATCTCGCTCGGCTTCATCTTCAACGGCAACGTGCTGGTCGAGCAGCTGTTCAACTACCCGGGCCTGGGGTCGACGCTGGTGACGGCGATCCAGCAGCTCGACTTCAACACGATTCTGGGCGTGACCGACATGGCGATCTTCTCGGTGCTCACCGCCGTCCTGCTGCTCGACCTCCTGCTGCCCCTGCTTGACCCTCGGGTCAAGTACTGGAAGTGATCGCGATGAGACTACTGACCGCGACCGGACACACGATCCGGCACAGTCCGCGACTGGCGACCGGCCTGGCGCTGCTCGCACTGATGATCCTGCTGGCCGTTCTCAGCCCGGTCCTGGTCGATGCCATTGGCAACGGCAAGGACCCGCTCGAGCTGGCGACGTACGAGCGCTGGCTGGTGCCGTCGTCGGACCACTTGCTCGGCACCGACCAGTTCGGCCGGGACGTGCTGGCGATGGTGATCAGCGCGACCTCGGTGTCGCTGCAGATCGGCGCGATCGCCGGCGTGATCTCGACCGTGGTCGGCGTGATCGTCGCGTTCGTGGCCGGCTACAAGGGCGGCTGGGTGGACAACGTGCTGTCGACCTTCACCGGGATCCTGCTGGTGATCCCGACGTTCCCGCTGCTGATCGCGCTGTCGGCGTACGCCAAGAACGTCAGCCTGTTCCAGGTCGGGGTGATGATCTCGATCTTCAGCTGGCCGTTCGCGGCCAAGACGATCCGCTCCCAGGTACTCAGCCTGCGGTCACGCCCGTACGTCGACCTGGCGCGGGTGAGCAAGGCCCGTGACCTGGAGATCATCGTCACCGAACTGCTGCCGAACCTGCTGCCGTTCATCGGCGTCGGGTTCGCCTCGTCGGCGCTCGGCGCGATCTTCGGCCTGGTCGGGCTGGAGGTGATCGGTCTGGGCCCCGGTGGCGTGATCGACCTCGGTCAGATCATCTTCAACGCGATCAACACCGGCGCGCTGACGCTGGGCGCCTGGCCGATGTTCGTCGTACCGATCGTGCTGCTGACCGTGCTGTTCGCGGCGCTGAACATGATCAACATCGGGCTCGAAGAGGTCTACAACCCGCGGCTGAGAGGAGTGGCTGGTGAGTGACGACGACATCGTGCTGGAGATCTCCGGCCTGGAGGTCGGCTACTCCACCAACCGCGGTGAGGTGAAGGCGGTCTCCGGGCTGGACCTGGCGGTACGCCGCGGGGAGATCCTCGGGATCGCGGGGGAGTCCGGGAGCGGGAAGAGCACGCTCGCCGTCGCGCTGCTGCGGCTGCTCAAGCCACCGGGCAAGGTGACCGCGGGGAGCGCGATCTTCCGTCCCCGGGGGCGGTCGCCGGTCGACCTGCTGAAGGTCGAGGGCGAGGAGCTGCGAGTGCTGCGCTGGAGCGCGCTCTCGTACCTGCCGCAGGGATCGATGAGCTCGCTCAACCCGGTGATGCGGATCGGCGACCAGTTCCGCGACGTCATCCTGGAACACGCGCCGGATCGCAAGAACACGCTCTCCGAGCTGATCCCGCGGTTGCTCGCGCAGGTCGGGCTGGAGCCGGATGTGGCCCGGATGTATCCGCACGAGCTGTCGGGCGGGATGAAGCAACGGGTGCTGATGGCAATCTGTGTCGCGCTCGAGCCGGACCTGGTGATCGCCGACGAGCCGACCACGGCGCTCGACGTGACGATCCAGCGGGTGATCCTGCAGAGCCTCGTCGACCTGCAGCGCGACTTCGGCGTCACGCTGGTGGTGATCTCGCACGACATGGGCGTGCACGCGCAGCTGGTCGACCGGGTCGCGGTGATGTACGAGGGCAAGCTGGTCGAGGTCGGCGACGTACGGCAGGTCTACAAGCAGCCCCAGCACGAGTACACCCGGCAGTTGATCGAGTCGATCCCGCGCCTGGGCAGGAGGGCATCGTGACCAAGACGATCGAACTCAGTGGCGTCCAGCAACGGTTCCACGCGCGCGGCGCGGCCGGCGGCTACCTGACCGCGGTCGAGGACGCGAGCTTCACGCTCTCCCCGGAACCTCCGCAGGTGGTCAGCCTGGTCGGTCAGAGCGGCAGCGGCAAGAGCACCATCGCGCGCAACGTGCTCGGCCTGCAGAAGCCGACCAGCGGCACCGTGAAGTACGGCGGCAAGGACATCTTCAAGCTCAACCGCGACGAGTACGACGACTACCGGCGCAACGTGCAACCGGTCTTCCAGGACCCGTACGCGATCTTCAATCCCTTCTACCGCGTCGATCGGGTGCTCTGGAAGGCGGTCAAGAAGTTCGGTCTGGCCACGAGCCGGGCCGAGGGACTGGCCCTGATCGAGCGCTCTCTCGACGCCGTGAAGCTCGACCCGGACCGCGTCCTCGGCCGGTATCCGCACCAGCTGTCCGGTGGCCAGCGGCAACGGGTGATGCTGGCCCGGATCCACATGCTCCGGCCCGCGTTCGTGATCGCCGACGAGCCGGTGTCGATGCTCGACGCCCAGGTTCGCCGGCTGTTTCTCGACATCCTGCTGGACTTCCAGCGTGAGTACGGGATGACGACCCTGTTCATCACCCACGACCTGTCCACCGTGTACTACCTCGGCGGCTCGGTGATGGTGATCAACCGCGGCCGCATCGTCGAGCGCGGACCGGTCGACGTCGTGATGCACGAACCGTCGCATCCCTACACCCGGTTGTTGCTGGATTCGATTCCGCAACCCGACCCCGACCAGCGCTGGACCGGCCGGATCGAGGTCGACGAACTGTCCGGTACGGCCGAGGCCGGTACGCCGAAAGCCACTGCTCCGGAGACCCCGATCATCTGAGAACACCTATTGAGTCGGGGTTCCACGGCCATTAATTCGGGGTCCTGAGGGCTTTGCAAGATCGTCACCGTGTGCGTCTCTTGACGCACGCGGTGATAGTTCGGTTACGGTGAGTTCGTATTCGGGCCGGACAGGCCGGGCACAGGGCGAACTGGGCGTCCTGCGCAGTCGTCCACCGGCCGGATCCGTCCCGCGCCGGCGTTGCCACCGGTGCTCGAGGCGAACACCGGTGGGGACCACGGCTGGACCCTCACCTGTGTCCGACCAGCCGCTCACCGCGGCCTGCCCGCAAAGCCTTCCTGCCTGCCCGAGTAGAGCTGTCCGCCAGATCGCCGACCGGACCCCACGGTGTTCGCGGGGCGCTGCGTGCTGCGATCGGGCGGTCCGACCCCGATTGGTGGTGCTTTTCGCGTGACCTTGACCGAACCGGCGTCGTCCGACGCCGCCACGCAGCGACCGCAACTCAGCCTCGGAACCGCTGCCGCGCGGAACCTGGCGACCACGACCAAGTCCGAGCCGCAGATGCAGGGCATCACCTCGAGGTGGTTGCTGAAACTGTTGCCCTGGGTGCAGGTGAACGGCGGTGCGTACCGGGTGAACCGGCGGCTCAACTACGCCGTCGGTGACGGCCGGGTCACCTTCACCACCACCGGAGCCGACGTCCGGGTGATCCCGCAGGAGCTGTGCGAGCTGGCCCTGCTGCGCAGCTTCGACGACGTCGAGGTGCTGACCGCGCTCGCCGACCGGTTCGAGCAGCAGGAGTTCCAGCCCGGCGACGTGATCGTCGAGCGGGGCCGGCCCGCCGACCGGATCTGCCTGATCGCGCACGGCAAGGTGAACAAGATCGGTGCCGGCAAGTACGGCGACGAGACCGTGCTGCAGACGCTTGCCGACGGCGACCACTTCACGTACCGGGCGATCCTCGAGTCCGAGGACTACTGGGAGTACACCGTCAAGGCGATCACCCCGTGCACGTTGCTGACGCTGACGCAGCAGTCGTTCGAGGAACTGGTCGGGCGCTCGGACAGCCTGCGGTCGCACATCGAGGCGTTCCGGGCCAACCCGCTCCCGGACCAGGACGAGTACGGCGAGGCCGAGATCGCGCTCTCCGCGGGTCACGAGGGTGAGGCCGACCTGCCCGGCACGTACGTCGACTACGAGACGACGCCGCGGGAGTACGAGCTGAGCGTCGCGCAGACCGTGCTGCGGGTGCACTCCCGGGTCGCGGATCTCTACAACCACCCGATGGATCAGACCGAGCAGCAGTTGCGGCTGACCATCGAGGCGCTGCGGGAACGCCAGGAACACGAGATGGTGAACAACCGCGACTTCGGCCTGCTGCACAACGCGGATCTGAGCATGCGGATCCCGACCCGCACCGGGCCGCCGACGCCGGGCGACCTGGACGAGCTGCTCGGTCTGGTCTGGAAGGAGCCGGCCTTCTTCCTGGCCCACCCGCGCACGATCGCGGCGTTCGGGCGGGAGTGCACGAAGGCCGGCATCTACCCCGACAGCGCCGACTTCGGCGGCCATCGGGTCCCGGCGTGGCGGGGCGTGCCGATCTTCCCGTGCAACAAGATCGGCGTCAGCCAGACCCGGACCAGCTCGATCCTGCTGATGCGCACCGGTGAGGACAGCCAGGGCGTGGTCGGCCTGCACCAGACCGGACTGCCGGACGAGTACGAGCCGGGCCTGTCGGTGCGGTTCATGAACATCAACGAGAAGGCGATCATCAACTACCTGGTCAGCGCCTACTACTCGGCCGCCGTGCTGGTGCCGGACGCACTCGGCATTCTCGAGGACGTCGAGATCGGTCGCGAGGGCTAGGACCGGATGAGAGCGCCGAAACCACCGGGAGCCGCCGCCCGGCTCGTCTCCCGCGTCGGGCGGGACGCGACGGACGAGCCGGGCGGTCAACGACCGGTCCAGCAGACCAGTACGACGGCCGGCGCCCAGTCCGCCACCGGGAACAAGAACAAGCAGCCGTACCAGTTGCCGGACTTCTACGTGCCGTATCCGGCGCGGATCAACCCGCACCTGGAGCAGGCGCGCGAGCACAGCCGGGCCTGGGCGTACGCGTTCGACATGATCGACGTACCGCAGGAGGGCAAGGCGATCTGGGACCTGCACGACTTCGAGTCCCACGACTACGCGCTGCTGTGCGCGTACACCCATCCGGACGCCCGGGGCGGCCGCGCTCGACCTGGTGACCGACTGGTACGTGTGGGTGTTCTACTTCGACGACCACTTCCTCGAGCTCTACAAGAAGACCCAGGACACGGCCGGCGCCAAGGCGTACCTGGACCGGCTGAGTGCGTTCATGCCGGTCGAGGGGCCGATCACGGCGACGCCGGAGAACCCGGTGGAGCGCGGTCTCACTGATCTGTGGAACCGGACCGTGCCGTCGATGTCGACCGGCTGGCGGCGGCGGTTCGTGGAGACGACCGAGGCGTTGCTGGCCGAGTCGCTGTGGGAGCTGTCCAACATCAGCGCGGGCCGGCTGCCGAACCCGATCGAGTACGTCGAGATGCGCCGCAAGGTCGGCGGCGCGCCCTGGTCGGCGAACCTGGTCGAGTACGCCGTGCAGGCGGAGGTACCGGACGAGGTCGCGCACCTGCGGCCGATGAAGGTGCTGAGCGACACCTTCTCCGACGCGGTGCACCTGCGCAACGACCTGTTCTCGTACCAGCGCGAGGTGGAGACCGAAGGCGAGCTGAACAACGGCGTTCTCGTCGTGGAGCGCTTTCTCGGATGTTCTCCGCAGCGCGCGGCCGATCTGGTGAACGACATCCTGACGTCGCGGCTGCACCAGTTCGAGAACACGGCGCTCACCGAGGTGCCGCCGCTGCTGGAGGAGCACGGGGTCAGCCCGCAGGGGCGGCTCGACGTCCTGAGCTACGTGAAGGGACTGCAGGACTGGCAGTCCGGTGGGCACGAGTGGCACCTGCGGTCGAGCCGCTACATGAACGACGGCGGTCAGGCGGCGACGCTCGGGCCGAGCGCCTTTCTGGACGGGCCGAAGGGGCTGGGCACGTCGGCGGCCCGGATCCTGCAGTCGATGGTGACGTCGGCGCCGTACCGGATCCGGACGCATACGCACCGCCCGTACGAGGTGGTGGAGCCGGTCGAGTTGCCCGAGCTGTACATGCCGTACCGGGCCAAGCTCAGCCCGCATCTGGAGAAAGCGCGATCCAACGTTCTCGACTGGGGTGAGCGGATCGGAATCACCGACGGTGTGGTCTGGGACCGGCATCTGCTGGAAATCGCGGATCTCGCGTTGTGTGCGGCGGGCATTCATCCCGACGCCGAGCCGGACGCGCTCGACGTGTCGACGCAGTGGCTGGCCTGGGGCACGTACGCCGACGACTACTACCCGGTGGTCTTCGGCCGAACCCATGATCTGACCGGTGCGAAGGCGGCGAACCGGCGGCTGTCGGCGCTGATGCCGCTGGATCTGAACGGGCAGATCGCCCCGGTGAACGGGCTGGAGCGCGCTCTCTCCGATCTGTGGCAGCGGACCGCGGGGCCGATGGCGCCGGAGGCTCGCGCAGCGTTCAAGCACGCGATCGAGTCGATGACCGACAGCTGGTTGTGGGAGCTGGCGAACCAGTTCCAGCACCGGATCCCCGACCCGGTCGACTACCTGGAGATGCGCCGACGCACGTTCGGGTCCGACCTGACGATGAGTCTGTGCCGGATCGGGCACGGCCGGACCGTGCCACCGCGGATCTACCGGACCCGGCCGATCCGGGCGCTGGAGAACGCGGCCGCCGATTACGCCTGCCTGGTGAACGACGTGTTCTCGTACCGCAAGGAGATCCAGTACGAGGGCGAGCTGCACAACGGCGTGCTCGTCGTACGGAACTTCCTCGACTGCGACCTGCCGACAGCGTTCGCGACCGTGAACGCGTTGATGACGGCGCGGATGCGGCAGTTCGAGCAGCTGGTCGCGGTGGATCTGCCGGTGCTGTTCGACGACTACGAGCTCGACGACGCCTCCCGGCGGGTCCTCACCGGTTACGCCGAGGAACTGCAGAACTGGATGTCCGGGATTCTCGTCTGGCACCAGGGCTGCGGCCGGTACGACGAGGCCGAGCAACTGCATCTTCCGCGGAAGGTGCTGGGCCTGTCGACGGGGCTGGGAACGTCGGCCGGGCGGATCCGGCGACCCATGAGTGGTAAGCGACTGGAGGGTGCACTGTGACGACATCTGAGACCGAGGTCAAACCGCAGCTCAGTCTGGGCACCGCGGCCGCGCGTCAGCTGGCCAGTACGACAAAAACCGTGCCGCAGATGCAGGGCATCTCGCCGCGCTGGCTGCTCCGGATCCTGCCCTGGGTGGAGACCAAGGGCGGCGCCTACCGGGTGAACCGCCGGACCAGCTACGCGGTCGGGGACGGCCGGCTGACGTTCTCGGTCTCCGGGGCCGACGTCCGGGTGATCCCGCAGGAGCTGACCGAACTGGCACCGCTGCGCGAGCTGGCCGACACCGACGTGCTGCAGGAACTGGCGAACCGCTTCGGGGTCGAGGAGTACGAACCCGGCTACGCGCTCACCGAGTTCGGCAGCCGGATCGACGACGTGTTGTTGATTGCCCATGGCAAGGTCAGCCGGATCGGCATCGGCCCGTACGGCGACGGCACCGACCTGGGCCTTTCGGCCGACGGCGACTATCTGGGCGAGCAGCTGTTCCTGGATCCGCCGGAGAGCATCTGGGAGTACACCGCCCGGACGACGACCCGGTGCACCGTGCTGCGCCTCACCCGGCAGTCCCTGGAGGAGCTGAAGGATCGTTCCGAGGTGCTGCGGGCGTATCTGGACGACATCCGGTCCCGTCCGCGGCCGCCACAGAACAAGAACGGTGAGGCCGAGATCGCGCTCTCCTCCGGTCACGCGCTGGAGGACGACCTGCCCGGGACGTTCGTGGACTACGACCCCGCGCCGCGGGAGTACGAGCTGAGCGTCGCGCAGACGATCCTGCGCGTGCACACCCGCGTCGCCGACCTCTACAACCATCCGATGAACCAGACCGAGCAGCAGTTGCGGCTGACCATCGAGGCGCTGCGGGAACGCCAGGAGCACGAGCTGATCAACAACCGGGACTTCGGGTTGCTGCACAACGTGGACTTCAAGCAATGCCTGTACCCGCGCACCGGTCCGCCGACCCCGGACGACTTCGACGAGTTGCTCACCCGCCGGCGCAAACCGCGCGCATTGCTGGCCCACCCGCGGGCGATCGCGGCGTTCGGGCGGGAGTGCACGAAGGCCGGGGTCTACCCGGAGAACGCTCTCGTCGACGGCCAGCGGGTTCAGACCTGGCGCGGGGTGCCGATCCTGCCCTGCAACAAGATCCCGATCGACGCCGACAACACGACGTCGGTGCTGGTGATGCGCACCGGCCTCGAGGACGAGGGCGTGATCGGCCTGCGTCAGACCGGACTGCCGGACGAGGTCGAGCCGGGCCTGAACGCCCGCTTCATGAGCATCAACGAGAAGGCCGTCACGTCGTACCTGGTCAGCACCTACTACTCCGCCGCGGTCCTGGTGCCGGACGCCCTCGGTGTCCTCGAGCACGTCGAACTCGGCGGATGAGGAGTCCACGATGACGACAGTAGAACGGACCGGCCCGCCCGCGGACCAACCGGTGAAACGACTCCCGAGTCCGCAACTTCCGGCCCAGCAGTTGCTGGCGTGGTCCCGGGACCAGGTCGAGCCGGCGTTGCGGGCGGCGGTGGGAAAGATGCCGCTGGCAACGCAACGGATCACCAACTACCACTTCGGCTGGGAGGACGAGGACGGTACGCCGACCCGCGCGGACGGTGGAAAGGCGCTGCGCCCGGCCCTCGCGCTGCTCGCGGCCCAGGCCGTCGGTGGTACGGCGGCCGATGGCATCCCGGCCGCGGTGGCGGTCGAGCTGGTGCACAACTTCTCACTGCTGCACGACGACGTGATGGACTGCGACACCACGCGCCGGCACCGGCCGACGGCGTGGACGGTCTTCGGTCTCGGTCCGGCGATCCTTGCGGGTGACGCCTTGCTCGGCCTGGCGTTCGACGTTCTGGTGGCCAGCGGGCATCCGGCGGCCGACCAGGCCGCGAGAATGCTCGGCCAGGCCGTGCAGGAACTGGTCGAGGGACAGCTGGCCGACGCGCACTTCGAGACCAGAAACGAAGTAGCGCTCTCCGAGTGCATCCGGATGGCCCAGCTGAAAACCGGCGCCTTGCTCGGCTGCTCGACCGCCCTGGGGGCGTTGCTGGGCGGCGGCCGGACCGATCAGGTCGATCATCTGCGGCTGTTCGGTGAGGACCTGGGCTTGGCCTACCAGTACGTCGACGACCTCCTGGGCATCTGGGGCGATCCACGGGTCACAGGTAAGCCTGTCCACTCCGACCTGCGGCGCCGGAAGAAGTCGTTGCCGGTGGTCGCCGCGCTTGGCTCCGGGACCCGTGCGGGGCGAGGACTCGCCGAGCTGTACGGCGGGACGCACGACCTGTCCGACGAGGAGTTGGTCCGGGCGGCAGACCTGATCGACCAGGCGGGATCGCGCTCTCAGAGCCAGGCCCAGGCCGACGCTCTGCTGACCGCGGCTCTGGGGGAGTTGCGGTCGGCGACGACAGGGCGGCCCGCGGACGACCTGGAGCGGCTGGCGCGATTGGCGACCCGTCGGGACCGATGAGCATGGGGGGAGCTATGCCGAAATACACGGAGTTGGCCCATTCGCCGGTCGCGCCGGTCGCGCCGGTCGCGCCGGTCGCGCCGGTCGCGCCGGCAAGCGCGGCAAGCGCGGCAAGCGCGGTCGGACCGGCCGTCGCGGGGACGGGGGCCGCGGACCGGCGGACGATCCTGCTGGCCTCACCGCGGTCGTTCTGCGCGGGGGTCGAACGAGCGATCGAGATCGTCGAGCTGCTGCTCGAGCACCGCCGGCCGCCGGTCTACGTGCGCAAACAGATCGTGCACAACACGCACGTGGTGGCTGATTTGGAGAGCCGCGGGGCGGTTTTCGTCGAAGAGCTGGACGAGGTGCCCGACGGCGCAACCGTGGTGTTCTCGGCGCACGGGGTGGCGCCTTCGGTCCGCGCGGAAGGAGAGCGGCGCGGGCTGGACGTGGTCGACGCGACCTGCCCGCTGGTGACGAAGGTGCACGCCGAGGCCCGCCGGTACGCCGCGCGCGGCGACACCGTCGTACTGATCGGGCACGCCGGGCACGAGGAGGTCGAGGGCACGATGGGAGAGGCCCTGGACCGGACCGTGCTGGTGGAGAGCGTCGAAGACGTCGCCGCGTTGGAGGTCGACGATCCCGACCGGGTGTCGTACCTGACCCAGACCACCCTGGCGGTCGACGAGACCACGGCGATCCTCGATGCCCTGCGCAACAAGTTCCGGAACCTGCGCGGACCGGACTCGGCCGACATCTGCTACGCGACCACCAACCGGCAAGAGGCACTGGGAGCGCTCTCCGAGGAAGCCGACCTGGTTCTCGTGGTCGGCTCGGAGAACTCGTCGAACTCGCGCCGCCTGGTCGAGCTCGCCGTTCGCCGCGGCACCCCGGCGTACTTGATCGACGATGCGACCGGGGTCCGGGAGGAGTGGCTGGACGGCGTCCGGGTGATCGGGTTGACCGCGGGCGCGTCGGCGCCGCCGCGGCTGGTGGACGGAGTGATCGCGGCGATCCGCGAACGCGGCGAGGTCGAGGTGGTTGAGCGGGAGATCACCCGGGAGACCGTTCACTTCACGTTGCCGGTCGCGGTGAGGCAGCCATGACGGGTGTCGCGTGCCCGGCGCAATCCGCCAGGAGGCGGCGATGACGGCGGTGTCGTTGGGTGTGCCGAGCGTTCCGGTGGTCCGGCGGAAGTCGCGGCAGATAATGGTCGGGTCGGTGCCGGTCGGCGGGGGCGCACCGGTGTCGGTGCAGTCGATGACGACAACTCCGACCGCCGACGTGAACGCGACGCTGCAGCAGATCGCCGAGCTGACCGCGGCGGGCTGCCAGATCGTGCGAGTCGCCGTACCGTCGCAGGACGACGCCGACGCGCTGCCCGCGATCGCGGCACGGTCGCCGTTGCCAGTGATCGCGGACATCCACTTCCAGCCCAGGTACGTGTTCGCCGCGATCGACGCGGGCTGTGCCGGGGTGCGGGTGAACCCGGGCAACATCCGCGCGTTCGACGACCAGGTCGCGGGGATCGCGCGAGCCGCGTCGGCGGCCGGCGTACCGATCCGGATCGGGGTGAACGCGGGCTCGCTGGATCAGCGGTTGCTGGCCAAGCACGGCAAGGCGACTCCGGCCGCGCTGGTCGAGTCGGCGCTGTGGGAGTGTTCGCTGTTCGAAGAGCACGGATACCGCGATCTCAAGATCTCGGTGAAGCACCACGACCCGCTGGTGATGATCGCCGCCTACCGCGAACTCGCCCGGCGGTGCGACTACCCGCTGCATCTCGGTGTGACCGAGGCCGGGCCGTTGCTGCACGGCACGATCAAGTCGGCGGTCGCGTTCGGCGTACTGCTGGCCGAAGGCATCGGGGACACGATCCGCGTCTCGCTGTCCGCGCCGGTGGTCGAGGAAGTCAAGGTCGGCGCCGGGATCCTGGCGTCGCTCGGGCTTCGGCCTCGCCAGTTGGAGATCGTGTCCTGCCCGTCGTGCGGCCGGGCGCAGGTCGACGTCTACACGCTGACCGAGCAGGTCGCGGCGGCGTTCGAGGGATTCCCGGTTCCGTTGCGCGTCGCGGTGATGGGGTGCGTCGTGAACGGTCCCGGTGAGGCGCGGGAGGCCGATCTCGGGGTCTCGTCGGGCAATGGCAAGGGGCAGATCTTCGTCCGCGGTGAGGTGGTCCGGACGGTGCCGGAGAACCGCATCGTCGAGGCACTGCTCGAGGAGGCGCTACAACGCGAGTGGGGAGAGCGGTCATGAGTTTGACCTTGAGTGGCTTGTTCTGGGTGGTCGGGTTGATGCTGGTCACCGCGGTGATGGCGGTGATCCTGCGCAAGGCCCGCCAGCACTTCGGGCGGGAGGCGAACAACGAGGTCGCCGGGCAGGTGTTCACGATCGTCGGCGGGGTGAACGTCGTGGTCGCGGCGTTCGTGCTGATCTCGCTGTTCGACGCGGCCGCCCAGGCCGAGGAGAACACCTACCAGGAGGCCAACGCGCTGATCGCCGTGCGCTGGGCGAGCGACTCGCTCGCCCAGCCGGCCCGGGCCCGGATCGAGAAGCTGACGCAGGACTACGCCAGTCAGGTGTCCGAGAACGAGTGGCCCGATCTGCGGGCGGGGAAGCCGGTCAACGAGCGCGGCTGGACCCTGCTGACGCAGCTGCAGAACGAGATAGAGCGCGTTCCGACCAAGAGCGACCGGGAGGAGGACAGCCGCGTCGAGGCGTCGGCGCAGCTGTGGAACGTGTACGAGGCCCGGCAGGAGCGGCTGAACTCCGCCGGGAGCGGGGTGAACGCGGTGGTCTGGTTCGCGATCCTGGTCGGCAGTGTGATGTCGATCGGGTTGATGTTCCTGTTCGGCGGACCGGGCGTGTACTCGTACGCCGTGATCGTGTCGATGCTGTCCGGGGCGATCGCCCTGCTGCTGTTCGCGATCTACCAGTTGCAGAACCCGTTCACCGGCGGCGCGAACGTCGGTCCGGACGCGTTCGTCGCGGCGCTGTCCCGCCTCAGTCGCGGAGGCTGACCAGTGATGGGAGGGGTACGGCGGGGTGGGGCATTGGCGGGGGCGGCAGGACTGGCGGTACTGCCGGCCGTGCTGGTGGTGGAAGAGTCGTCGGCCGAGTCCACGTGTGTGGTGCTGCACGTGGACTCGAGTGGACCGATCTCCCTGTCCCGGTTGCGACGCGTCGAGTTTCCGTCCGGGCGGATCACTGAGCTGGGCAAGCTCGATTACCAGATCGATGCGATGGGGTACGCCCGCGGACAGGACCTGGTCTACGGGATCGCTCTGCGCGATCGGCAGGGCTGGTTGAAGCGGAAGCCGCATCTGGTGTCGATCGATCGCCGTGGGACGGTAAAGGATTTGGGTGAGATACGGCGCGGTGTCGGTGGCGTCGCGGATCCGGTCGCCGGCGCGGTCTCAGGCAACCGGCTCTACCTGCGCGACGCGATGCGGCTCTACACGATGGACATCGATCCCGGCAGCCCGACGTACCGGAGTGTGCTGCGGGTGGTCCGGTTGAAGCCGATCGTCGGGACGTTGACGCTGGACGACTTCGCCGTGGATCCGTCGAATGGGCTGCTGTACGGCGTTTCCACGCTGGGGTTCGGGCACGCGAAGGTGGTGAGCATCGATCCGGGCAGTGGGGTTGTCCGTGTGGTGGCGGAGGTTCGGGGTGCGCCGTCGGTGGCGGCGTACAGCTCGGTGGTGATGTCGGGGAGAGCGCTCTATGCCGTACGTACGCGTCCGGGGTTGCCGAGTCGGACCGTTCGGATCGCGCTCTCTGGGGAGGCCCGGGAGCTGAACTCGTTGCCGTCGGCGTGGAGTGGGGACTCGGCTGGTTGCTTGAAGCAACAATCTGCACCGCCGCCGCCCCCGCCGCCACCACCTCCACCGCCCACGCTGACTCCGCGTCCGCCGGAAGAGACACCGACGCCGCCGGTGCCGCCGCGAACGGTGCGGCCGTCGGTTCCTCCGCCGCCCAGCTCGCGACCTTCACCGCGACCCTCGGCGCGTCCGACGCCTCGGCCGAGCGCTACGCCGACGGACGCGGTGGAGTTGCCGCCACCTCCGCGGCCTCCGACGTCGACTCCCATTCCTAGGCCGCGGCCGACCCCAAGGCCGCCGGTCGAGGTGACGCCGCCGGTGATCAGCGTGGCGCCGCGGATGGCGTCGGTTCCGGAGGAGCCGGACCGGACCGTGCAGGTGCTGCGGCGGTGGTCGATGGCGACGTTGCTGGTGATCCTCAGCGGCGGCGCGGCGATGGCGGCCCAGCGACGGATGCGGCGGTGATCCGGACGGATCGGAGGTGAGACCGGCTCACTTCGACGCGGGTCGGCGGTGCGGGAAGACAGGGGAGCGGTCACACTATGTACATGAAGTTGTTGACTGAGAGTAGTTTGAACGAAACAAACGGCTACTGTTCGGCGGTGTTGCCACAGAGGGTGGCTATTGGCTGCTTGGCCGAGATGACGCTCTGTTCTGCCCCTGAGCACTAGGCGAATGGCGGTGCACGGGGAGAGCGGGGGCCGGCCGGAGCGGTCGGACGGGCGGGGTCGTGTGGAGGGACGGGATCGGTCGGAGAGACGGGATCGGCTGGAGGGGGACGACCGGGCGGACCGGCCGTTCCAGGCGCGGCTGGTGGGGCGGGAACGGGAGACGCGGGTGCTCCGAACCGCGCTCGCGGCGGCGCCGAGTCTGGTGCTGGTGGTGGGGGAGGCCGGGTCCGGTAAGAGCCGTCTTGTCGCCGAGATCGCGCGGGACCATCCCGCGCGGTGGCTGACCGGTCAGTGTCATCCGGTGCAGGATCAGGTTCCGCTCACTCCGGCGCTCGAGGCGTTGGCTCCGGTGCTGAATCAGCAGCCAGGGACGGGGACGCCGTGGCGGGGTGAGCTCGTTCCGGGGATGCGGCATTCGGTGTTCGCGCGGGTGACCGAGGTGCTCGGGTCGCTCGGTCCGGCGGTGCTCTTCCTGGAGGATCTGCACTGGGCCGATCGCGGGACGCTGCAGCTGCTGCGGTTTGTGGCGAGCCGGTTGCCGCGGGAGGTGCGGCTGGTGGGGACGTACCGGCCGGAGGACACGCGGCTTGCGGGCGAGATCACCGCCCTGGCGGGATGCGTGCGGGCCGGGACGCGTACGGCCGAGGTGCGGTTGCCTCCGTTGCCGGCGACCGCCGTACGGGAGCTGGCGGCGGAACTGCTCGGCATGGAGACGTTGCCCGATTCGTTGGCGCAGGAACTGGTCGAGCGGACTGGTGGGTTGCCGTTCGTCGTGGAGGAGTTCCTCCGGGACCTGGCGGTCGGGCCGGACGGACCGGTGCCGGCAGTGCAGCGCGCGCTGGTGGAGACGCGAGCGCCGGTCGCGTTGCGGGCGTCGGTCACGATCAAGCTGGAGCAGTTGACGGAGGCGTGCCGACGCGTTGTCTGGGCGGCCGCCGTACTGGATTCGCCGGCGTCGGACGGGTTGATCGGTGCGGTCGCCGAGGTGCACGGGCCCGAGCTGACCGAGGCGGTTGACGTCGGGCTGGCGCGTGGGTTGCTGGGGCAGGTGCGGCCGGGGTTGTACGACCTGCGGCATGCGTTGGCGCAGCGGGCGGTGTACGACACGATCCCACCGGACGAGTTGCGGCGTTTGCACCGACGGGCGGCCGAGGCGCTGGCGGCGCGGGACCCCGCGGCGCATCCGCGGATCGCGGACCACTCGCGGCGGGGCGGGCTGATCGACGTGTGGCTGGCGCAGGCCGAGCTCGCCGCGGCCCAGCTGGTCGCGGCGGGAGAGGCGGAGAGCGCGATCTCGCAGTTGCTGGAGATGCTGCGGATCGAGGTCCTGCCGTGGCCGGACCGGGCGCGGCTGGCGACCCGGCTCGCGCATGCGGCTGTCGAATCGTCGCTGTGGGCCGAAGCAGTGGTCGCGGTGCGGGTGGTCTTGGACGAGGCGTTGCAGCCGAGTGCCGATCGCGGGCGGTTGAGGCTGGCGCTCGGGGTTCTGCTGCACGACCGGGCGGGGGAGTTCGGTACCGCGCGGCGCGAGTTGGCGGCGGCGGTCGAGGAGTTGGCGGAGGATCCGGCGAGTGCGGCGTGGGCGATGTCGGTGCTGGCGGTGCCGACGACGGGGCCGGAGGAGATCGCGGAGCACCGGGCGTGGATGCATCGGGCGCTGAGGTTGCTGGGGGAGACGCGCGGGGCGGGCGGTGATGGGGAGGACGGGCCGACGCGCGGCCTGGGTGTCCGCGGCGAAGGCAACGGGCGGACTGACGTCTCCGGTGTTCCCGGCTCGCGAGAACGGCCGGCGTCGGGCGACGTCGGCCGGGTGAGCGACGGCCCCGAGCGCGTCGCACGTGCGATGGTGCGGCGGAATCGCGGGCGGTTGGCGGTTGCGCTGGGGGACTTGTCGGGCGTGGACGAGTCGGCATACTCGGCGCGGGGCCTGTTGTGGCTGGGGCATGACCGGCGGAGTGCGGCGCTGCCGGCGGGCGTGGGGACCCGGTTGTGGCAGGCGTGGCTCGCGGGCGACTGGGAGCTGTTGCCCGAGCAGTTGCTGAGGGCAAGGGCTGCGGCTGAGTCGGCGCCGCTGGTGCAAGCTGAGCTCGACCTCGTGGCCGGGAGGATGCGGTTGGCTGAGGGTGATGTCGCCGGGGCTCAGGAGTTGCTGATGTCGGTCGGCGGCGAACTCCCAGTACGGGCGGCAGCATTGGCGACACTCGGGCGGATCTATCTCACGATCGGCGAGGGTCGCGCGTCGCTGGCTGCAGTCGAGGAGCTCGTGCAGGTCGTACGGCGTAAGGACGGATGGGCCTGGGCGGGCGAGTTGGTCGCGACCGCGTGTCTTGCGTTGGACGCTGTCGGGCGGCGGGACGACGCCGTGGGACTGTTGACCGAGTTCGAGGCCGGTCTGACCGGCCGCGACGCTCCTGCTTCTGTTGCTGCCGGCAAATTGGTGCGGGCGGCAGTGGTCGGGGATCTCACCTTCGAGGACGCGGCGTCGGCGTACCGGGCGATCGGTCGCCCGTACGACGAATGTCTGGTGCTGGAGCAGAAGGCCCGGCGAGCGCTCGACGCGGAGGAGCCGGCGGAACTGGTCACGCTGACCGCGACGTACGAGAAGCTCGGTGCGCGGTGGGACGCGCGGCGGTGCCGGGACGCGTTGCGCGAGGCCGGCGTCGCAGTGACGTCGCGGCGGGGACGGCGGGGCTACGGGAACGCGCTCTCTCCGCGGGAGCTGGAGGTCGCCCGGCTGGCGGCGCGCGGGCTCAGCAACAGCCGGATCGCTGCCGAGCTGTCGTTGTCGGTGAGCACCGTCGAGGATCACCTGACCAACGCGATGCGCAAGCTGAAGATCCGCTCCCGCCACGACCTCGGCCCGCTGGTGAACCCGTAGATCCCCGAGGGTCCGCTCGGTCGGCGAGTGTGATCGGTGACTGATCCCTACTCGTACTGCAACGCCTCCAGGGGGTTCAGCCGGGCGGCTCGGCGGGCCGGCCAGATGGCGGCGAGGATGCCGACGACGATGGGCAGGACGCCGAAGACGATCAGCTGAGCGACCGGTACGGCGAACGCGACTTCCTCCAGGCGCGCCGCGAGCAGCAGCGCCAGGCCCAGACCGAGCACGATGCCGATCGCGGCGCCGATCAGGGCGGTGATCACGCTCTCGTGCCGGATCATCTTCCGCACCTGCCCGCGGGTCAGCCCGACCGCGCGCAGCATGCCCAGCTCGCGGGTGCGCTCGAAGACGGTCAGCACCAGCGTGTTCACGATGCCGAAGAGGCTGACCAGCACCGACAGCGCCAGCAGCACGTAGAGCACATTGAGGATGCTCTTGATGCCGTCGGTCTGCGACTTCTTGAACGCGTCACGATCGAGCGCCTTGGCGTTCGGGAAGGTGCTCAGTGCCCCTTCGAGAGCAGCTGTGTTCGCGGCCGTGACGCCACCGGTCAGGTTGACGAACGTGTACACGTTCAACGGCTGCGGGTTGTTCGCGTCGAAGGTCGGCGTCGAGATGGTGACGTTGCCGAACGGCGACCCACCGGCCGGCGGCCGGAACACCCCGACCACTTTCAGCGGCAGCGCCTTGCCGGTCACCGTGGTCAACGTGAGCTGCGATCCCACGGAGAGCGCGTGCTTGTCGGCGTACTCCGCGTCGACGATCGCGCCGTCGGCGCCGAGATCGGCCAGCGACCGTTGCGAGCCCGATCGCCAGTCGAAGGTGAGCAGCGCCGGCGCGGCGGCGTCGACACCGGTGATCTGGATCCTCTCGCCGTACGCCGAAGCCTGTCCGCCGCGCACGCTGGTCACCGCCGAGACGCCAGGAGTCGCGGCGACCGCCGCGGCCACGTCGGGCGGTAGCGGGCTGAAGTTGTTCTGTGCCGTGATCGCGTAGTCCGCGCTGAAGATGCCGTCCACGGCGTCCTCGAACGGCTTGATGATCCCAGCCCCGAGCGTCGCGACCAGCGTGACGAGGGCGAGCCCGATCATCAGCGCCGCCGCGGTCGAGGCGGTCCGGGCCGGATCGCGGCGGCTGTTCTGCCCGCCGATCGTGGTCGCCGGTCCGTCAGGCAGTACGCGCGGGAACTCCGCGGTCCGCCGAAACGCCCGCTTGATCAGCCAGGACAGGACCAGCACCGGCCAGGCGATCGCCGTCAAGGTCACCACGGACCACCGCGCGACCGGATCGGACGCCGCGGCCAGCGGCTTGACCAGCCGGGACGAGAACAGCGCGACTCCGACGAACAGCAGCAGGACACCCCCGCCGAGCATCACCAGCAGCGTCGACGTCGGCAACCCGTCGACGAACAGCCCGACCACCACCAGGGCGATCCCCGCGATCGCGAGCAATGCCGCTCCCAGCGGCCGGTACCGGTTGAAGCGTCCCGGAATCGGCTTGGCCCCTTCCCGTACGGCGGCGATCGGCGGCACCCGGGTCGCGCGCCAGGCGGGCCGCAGGCTGGCGACGACGGTGACGAGAATCCCGACCAGCAGACCGACGACGATCGTGCGGGTCCGGAACACGAGCCCGTTGTTCGGCAGCGAGAACCCGACCGCGTCGAACAGGTTGAACAGCCCGGTCGCGATCGCGAGCCCGAAGATCAGCCCGGCCACCGACGCGAGGACGCCGGTGATCAGCGCTTCGAGCACGACCGAGCCGAGGATCTGCCGTCGCGAGGCGCCGAGCGTACGCAGCGTGGCGAACTCACGGGTGCGCTGGGCGATCGTGATCGACAGCGAGTTCGCGATCACGAACGAGCCGACGAACAGCGCGATCCCGCCGAACACCAGCAGGAAGGTGCGGAAGAAGTCCAGGAATCCACTGGTCTCCTCGGCGTCCGCGGCGGCCTGCTCCTGCGCCGTACGGACTTGTGTCCCGGCGGGCAGGACCTTGCCGACGGCATCGACAAGCTGTTGCGGCGACACCCCGTCCTTGGCGGAGATCAGGATCTGGTCGAGCCGGCCGGTTTTGCCGAGCAACTTCTGCGCTGTGGCGAGGTCGAAGCCGGCCAGCGTGGCGCCACCGATCGACGAGACCTCACCGAACTCGACCAGGCCGGAGATCCGCATCCGCTCGGCCGGGCCGCGCGCCTGAACGGCGATCTCGTCGCCGGCCGCGAAGCCCTTCTTCTCGGCCGTCTGGGTGTCGATCACGATCTCGTTCGGCCCGGGCCAGCTGCCACCGACCAGGCTGAGCGTGTTGAACTGCGGCAGGTCCGGGTTGACGCTGTAGCCGAGGTTGGGCGAGCCGCCGAAGACGATCGCCTTGCCGTCGCGGCCGATCATCTGGACCTCGCCGAACACGCTGCCGTCGGCGGCGTCGACCTCGGGCAGCTTCTGGATCGCGGGCAGCACGGTCGCGGTGAACGGCGGCGCGACCCCGCCGGCGGAGTCCGAGGTCGTGTCGAACGCGGTCTTTCCGCTCACCGTGGCGTCGGTGTTCTTGTAGCTCTCGGAGAAGATCGAGTCGAAGGCGCTGGTGATCGAGTCGGTCAGCACGTAGGTGCCGGAGATCAGTGAGACGCCCAGTACGACGCCGATCGCGGTGAGCGCGGTCCGGAGCTTGCGACTGAGCATCCCGGCCAGCGCGAAGCGGATCACTGCAGGTCCAGCGTGTCGATCAGCTGCAGGATGTCGTGCTGACTGATCCGCCCGGTCTCCTTCACGATCCTGCCGTCGGCCAGGAACAGGATCCGGTCGGCCATCGCGGCCGCGCGGGCGTCGTGGGTCACCATCACGGTGGTCTGCCCGTACTCCTCGACAGACTGCCGCAGCAGATGGAGGATCTCCTTGCTGGTGCGGGAGTCGAGGTTGCCGGTGGGTTCGTCGGCGAAGACCACGGTCGGCTGGGACGCCAGCGCCCGGGCGATCGCGACTCGTTGCTGCTGGCCACCGGAGAGCTCAGCCGGTCGATGGGTGAGCCGATCGGCGAGACCGACCCGTGCGACGAGCGCGTCGAAGTACTCCGGATCGGCACCCAGGCCGGCGATCGTCAACGGCAGCAGGATGTTCTCCCGGGCCGTCAGCATCGGCAGCAGGTTGAAGAACTGGAAGATGAAGCCGATGTGCTGCCGGCGCAACTTGGTCAGGTTGTCGTCACCGAGGGTGGTGATCTCGGTACCGGCGATCCGGACCGAGCCGGACGTCGGCTTGTCCAGCCCCGCCAGGATGTGCATCAGCGTCGACTTGCCCGAGCCGGACGGTCCCATCACCGCCGTCAGCTGTCCGGGCTCGATCCGCACGCTCACCCCGTGCAGCGCGCGGACCGCGGTGTCGCCTTCGCCGTACACACGGACCAGCTCGTCGGCCTGCACGACGTCGGTGGATCGGTTCGTCGGTTCTTCCGTGCCGATCATTGCCCCTCCCGGCTGATCAGCGGCCCCCAGCCGAGCTTGTCCCCGTCCCTGCGCCGAGTCTGCTCCTGGTGCCCGGCCGGCACAACGGCTTTCCGGCGAAGTGGGGGATCGATCAGGGAGCATCCGGGGGACACGGCGTGGTCGGGATCCCTACTCGAACGCGACCTTCCAGGAGCCTGTCGCGGGAAAACGGTTCGCCCGACGAGGTCACAGGGCAGGAGGATGGCCGGATGGACGACGTGCTGAAGGCGTGGGGGCTGGCGGATGCCGTCGTGCGGCCGGTGGGGGTGGGGACGAACAACACGAGTTACTTCGTGAACGACGAGTTCGTGCTCCGGGTGCACTTGAACTCGGGGCTGCCGGACTACGAGCACGCCGTCCTGCGGGCGCTGGGGGACTTGTCGTTCGCCGTACCGGAGCCGGTGGTGACGCGGGACGGCCGGACCTGGGTGCCGTACGGCGACGGCGTGGCGAGTCTGTGCCGGCGGATCGTGGGGGAGCATCCGTCGCGGTCGGATGCGCGGCAGGCGGAAGCTTGCGGGCGAGCGCTGGGGGAGTTGGATGTCGCGCTGGCGGGCTTGGAGGGATTGCCGGTGCGGAAGGTGTGGAACGGCGACCTGACGCAGGTGCATCCCTTGGTGCCCAGTCCGATGGAACTGATGGAGGAGGTACCGGCAGTCGGCGAGGTGCTGGCCCGGATCCGGCCGCGAGATGATCTGCCGGTGCAGCTGATCCACGGCGACTTCGCTGCGGGCAACGTACTGGTCGTGGGAGATCGCGTCACCGCGATCCTGGACTTCGAGTTCGCCGGCCCGGGGTACCGGGCGATGGATCTCGAGACCGGACTGTGGAGCTTCGACTCCGACGAGTGGTCGACACCCAAGCCCTGGCCGGTCAGCGACGCGTTCCGGCGGGGGTACTTCGAGTGGTTGCCGCTGAGCGACGGCGAGATCGCGGCGCTGCCGTGGCTGCAGGTCGTGCGCGAGGCAACGAGTTTCGTGCACTGGGCCGGGAGGCATCGAGCCGGGCTCACGTCGTACGACGACCTGCGTGGCCGCGGGGAGCGGTTGCTGCAGGTCGCCGACGTCATCAGATGGTGATGACGAGCTTTCCCCGCGGATGCCCGTCGCGGAGGTGGTGGATCGCGGCGGCGGCCTCTTCGAGCGGGTAGGTCCGGTCGATCGCGGGCGTGACCTGGCCGGCCTCGATCAGGTCGCGGAGTTCGGCGTAGTCCTCGGCGCGTTCCGAGCTGATCAGGCCGCGGAGTTGCTGGCCGATGAACGGTGAGATCAACGCCGCGCGCAGGATCCGGCTCATTCCGCCGAGCGGTCCGCTGGTTTCGCTGCCGATGATCACCACGCGGCCCTTGGGTTTCAGGGCACGCCGCAGAGAACGCAGAGAGCGGTTCCCGCCGGTGTCCAGGATGAAGTCGTACGCCGCCGTCGGCAGCTCGTCGCGGGTGTAGTCGAGCGCCTCGTCGGCGCCCAGTTCCCGGACCAGGTCGAGCTTCGGCGTACTGCAGACGCCGGTGACGTGAGCGCCGAACGCTTTGGCCAGCTGGACGGCGTACGAGCCGACGCCGCCGGCCGCGCCGAGCACGAGAACGCGCTCTCCCGGCTGGATCCCGCGAAGGCCCTGCAGCGCCGTACCGGCCGAGATCGGGACCGCGGCCGCCTGCTCGAAGGTGAGGTTGGCCGGTTTGCGCGTCAACCGGCTGACGCGGCCCACGGCGTACTCGGCGAAGGAACCTGTCTCGCACGTTCCGAACACTTCGTCACCGACACGCAACGACGTGACCCCGGCGCCGACCGCCTCGACCACGCCGGCGACGTCCCGCCCGCTGACCGGCACCTTCGGCCGGCGCAGTCCGAATCCCAGCCGGACGATGCGCGGTTGCCCCGCCATCAGATGCCACGTCCCCTGATCGACGCCCGCCGCCCGCACGCGGACCAACACTTGGTTGCCCCCAGCAACGGGCGGCTCGAGCTCGGCCACCCGCAGCACCTCCGGCGGTCCGTACCGATCCTGCACAACTGCTCTCATGATGATTCCTCCCCTGGATACTGAAAAACGTCCTCGAGCGGTACGCCGAAAACGTGCGCGATCTGGAACGCGAGCTCCAGCGACGGCGAGTACCGCCCCTGCTCGATCGCGATCACCGTCTGCCGCGTCACCCCGATCCGCCGCGCCAGCTCGGCCTGAGTCATCTCGTCGTGGGCGAACCGCAACGCCCGGATGGCGTTCGTCACCCGCGTCGGCTTCACCACGGCAGCCCCCGCCGGTACGCGACGATCCGCGCCACGGACCCGAGCACCGCGGACAGGAAAAACGCCAGGTACACCGCGTTCGCGATCCAGAAGTGGTCCACCTCCAGCATCGCCAGCCCCATCGCGGTGACCCCACCGATCACCACGAACGACTGCCCCACCTGCTCCCCGAACCGCGCGATCTCCAGATCCCGCTGATCCTTCTGCAGGCCGTCCTCCTTGGCGCCGGCCCCGGCGACCACCATCTCGACCACGATCGCCGCCACGATCGCGGCGCCGATCGACCACAGCATCACCGCGACGTACGGCGTGTCACCCCAATCGCCGTCCACCCGGCGCAGCACGACCACCAGGTACACCAGATAGCCCACCACGGACACGCTCAGGAACACCCAAGCCCGCTTCTCCTGGAACGCCACGATCCCACCCCCTGTGTAAAACATCTTTGACACTCTCGAAGGTAAAGCACAACGGACATCGTGTCAAAGATTCTTTACAGCCGACGGCAGAGAAGAACCGGGTGGGGACCCCAATGGCCCCCACCCGGCAAAGGAGAGAACTAGCGAGCGACCGCCACGCATCTGGTCGTGGACTTCTTGGTCGGGTCGGACTCGGACGTGGCGGTCAGGGTGACGCGGCCGATCGCTGCCGCGCCGGTGTCGTGCTTGGCCTGGACCGGGACGGTGACGCGCTGGCCGGCCTTGGCGGTGGTGAGGGCGTTGGGCAGGTTGACGGACCAGCCGCGGCCCTCGACCTTGGCGGTGAGGCGGTAGACGTCGCTGTTCAGGTACTTGCTGACGTCCTCGGGGTGCTGGCCGGCGGGAGCGGCGGCCTTGCCGGTGTTGGTGAGCGGGAAGTTGCAGGTCGCCAGCCCGTCACGGGCGGGCAGGCCGACCGTCGGCAGGACCCGGACGCCGCGCTGGGCCGGGTCGGAGCCGTCGAGCGAGCGGACGGCGACGGTGTAGGACAGGATGCCCTTGGCGTCGCGCTTCACGTTGGTGACGTAGAAGTGCAGCCGGTTCGCCTGGTCGACGTACTCGTACTCGCTGCCGGAGTTGGTGCCGGCGTGGAACAGCGCGTCGGACAGCTGCCGGTAGTCGCCGATCGTGATCGGCACCTTGGTGCCGTCGGGCATCACGTAGTCGGTCATGTTGATGTCCTGCGGGTTGGCGTCGATCACCCACTCGAACGGCGCTCGGTCCTGGTCCTTGGTCTTGGCCAGCAGGACGCCGGAGTCGGGGGTGAACGAGTCGGTGCCCATCCGGTCGACGACCTCGAGCGTGTAGTTCTGGTAACCGCGGCCGTCGCACAGCGGGTCGGTGGCGATGTTGCAGGGCGGTGCGAGGTCTCCGCCGCCGAGCGTGATGTTGATGCCGGACAGGCCGTTCGGTCCCGGCTGCGCCACCCGCGCGGTCACGTCGGCGACCACGACACCGGACTGCGCGAGGGCCTCCCGGTTGAGCCGGAGCACGTTCTGCTCGTCGACCATCTTGAGCTTGATCTTGTTGCGCAGCATGTGCTGGGCGCCCATCGAGGCGCCGCCGGTCGCCGGGATCATCCATCGGCTGTGCGGTCCGCCAGGGCCGTTGAAGCTGCCGCGGCTGAGCATTTCCCAGATGCCGGTGTACGCACGCCGCGGCGGGTCGCCGTACGGGTTGTTGTAGTTGTCGCCGATGCCCAGGATGTGGCTGAACTCGTGCGCGAAGACGCCCATGCCGGAGCTCTCCGCCTGGGTCGACGACCCGCCGCCGGCGTTCGGCCAGATGGACGCGCCGGCTGCCCAGGACGTCCATTCGACGTACCGGGTCTCGGCCCAGTTGCGCTGATCCGGGATCGGCGGGCCGAACTCCTCGGTGACCTGCTCCCTGGTCGGGAACTTCATCATCCCGAACTCCTGCCAGGTGGACGATTCGTCCTGGCCGGCGCTGAGGAAGAAGACGAAGTCGAACCCGGCCGGGACCTGCGGGCCCTGGTCGGCGACCCACGCGGCCTGGCCGTCGGCGCGGATGTTGCGCGTGCAGTCGTCGGTGCCCGGACAGTCCACGTCGGCCTGGAACTCCATGGCGTACTCGTGCGACTTGCCGGGCATCAGGTACGGGCCGAACGCGCTGAGCTCCACGCCGTACCGGCCGCCGGAGTCCTCCATCCAGTACTCGTGCAGGGTGTGGCCGCGGTTGAGCGCGCCCGGCTTGTTGAGGAAGTCGTGGTAGAACTGCGCGACCTGGTCCCGCGGTACGCCGTTCGCCTCGGCGCTCGGGTTGCCGAACGGGGTGGAGTGCTTGGGCTGGGTCACCACGAACGGCTGGTTCGGGTAGTCGACCAGGACCAGCGCACCTTTGAACGTGCGGGTCGAGCCCTTCACGGCCGGGTCGGCCCAGTTCGTGCCGGGCGGCTTCTTGTAGTCGGACCACGTCATGTGATCCGGGTTCTCCCAGTTCTGCGGATCGATGGGGGCACCGAACGCTCCGGTGCCACTGGCCGGACCGGCCAGGCGGTTCGCCGCCGGCTGCGGCTGAGCCTGCTGCCACGGCTGCTGCTGCGGCCAGTGGTCGAACTGCCAGGCGTTGGCCGGGTCGGGCCGGTCGGCCAGGGTGGCCGGCGCCGGAGCCGCGAGCGCGACTCCACCGATGGCCGCGGCGGCGAGCACACTCACCAGCCGCAGGACAAGACGGGACTTCCGTTGGTCGGGCACGGGCGGTATCCGATCGACGATGGGCGGCAAGTAACCCCGAAGGCCGGGGTGACGGGGATTTCTCGCCACAGCATGCCCAGTCGAAGCCGTCGCCGAACAGGAGTCATTCGAGGGTTTTCCCCTGTCTTGCGGCAGTGACGGGTCAGGCGGCGGCACGCGTCGCGTGATAGGCGAGGTGGTGGGAGGTTGCGAAGGCGACCGGTTTGGTGGTCGCGCCGAGCGCGCTGCCGGCGCCGTTCGCAGCCTCGGCGAACTGGCGATCACCCCACGAGTAGTCCGGTCCGGCGAAGCTGCCCGAGGCGACCAGGTGCCGGCTGACCAGGCGCACAGTGCGGGTTCGCGAGTTCTCCTCGTCAGGTTCGCGGATCCGCTCTCGCAGGTAGAGCCAATGGTCAGCGCACGTGTACTTGACGCTGATGTGTTTGCTGGGCCAGCCACCCGACTCGAACACCGGATGGGTCACGCCGTAGTCCCCGAGCAGAACGTCGTCCATACCGGCGTCGACCACTGCTCGCCACAGCAGTTCCTCGTATCGAGGTTGCTCCCACAAGTCGGTCTGGTTGAGTGTCTTCGGCACCGAGCCGCTGAGGAGCGTGGTCGAACGGAACGATCCCCAGCGTCGTACGGCGTCGAGGATGGTTGCGGTCGTCTCGACGAGCCGCTGATCGACTGCCGGCAGGTAGACGAGGTCGAGGATCAGGTCGACCACGTCGAGATCTCCGGGCAGGCGGTCGAGAAATCCGGGCAGCCGGCGCAGCAGTCCGGACAGCGGCTCAGTGCCCAGGTCGGCCGGGCGAAGGCGGACGGCGTACCCCGTGCCCATCTCGTCGGCGAGTCGCCCGATCCGTGCGAGCTGGTCGTCGGTCGCATCGAGGCGCACGACCGGGATGAAGGTCGCGGGGGACTCGAAGAGATCCGGTGGAAAGCTGAGCCGGTCGGCGAGATCGCCGAGGATTCCCGCGGCTCCGCCCACGAGTTGCGGTGCGGCGCTCAGCCCCGTCGCATCAAGCATCACCAGCCGGTCCATGGCCGCCAGTCGTCGGGTGACGTCGGTGACGCGGTCCAGCAGGTTCGTGGTCGACACGTTCGGGTCGTAGTCGAGGCAGAGCAGAGGCTGGACCGGAAAGCCGTCGGGTACGACGTCGAGAGCCGCGAACTCGCCCCCTTTCGCCCGCAGCGCGACAAGACTCCGGAAGGCGCTCGCTCGGTTCATCTGGTCGCCTCCTGTCACACACCGTCACCCTTCGTCAACGGTACGAGGGTTGGCGCAGGCTTGCAGACGACACGATCGTGAGAGGTGAGATGACTGTATACAGTATGTACTGCAGCAGTTAGCCTGTGCTCTTGCGCACTGTCGTAGAGAACGGAGGACTCGTCCCCCATGTACTCAGTCACAGACCCGGCGACGGGTGAACTGGTCGAGGAGATCGAGAACGCCAGCGACGAGCAGGTTCGGGCCGCGATCGGGCGGGTGCACGCCGGGTTCTCGGCGTGGCGGCGGCGGCCGGTGGCCGAACGGGCGGCGATCGTCGCGCGGGCGGCGGAGCTGTTCGCGGAGCGGGCCGACGAACTGGCGGCGATCATGACGCTGGAGATGGGCAAACGGATCAACGAGGGCCGCGGCGAGGTCGGCATCGTGGTCGACATCTTCCGGTACTACGCCGAGCACGGCCCGGACCTGGTCGCCGACGAGCCGATCACGATCAAGGGCGGCCGTGCGGTGATCACCAAGGAGCCGATCGGCGCGCTGCTCGGCGTGATGCCGTGGAACTTCCCGGTCTACCAGGTGGCCCGGTTCGTCGCGCCGAACCTGGTGCTCGGCAACACGATCCTGCTCAAGCACGCGTCGATCTGCCCGCGGGCGTCGGTTGCGATCGAGCAGATCCTGTACGACGCCGGCGTACCGGACGACGCCTATGTGAACGTGTTCGCGTCCAGCCGGCAGGTGCCGTGGATCCTCGCCGACCCGCGGATCCAGGGCGTCTCGCTGACCGGCAGCGAGCAGGCCGGCATCTCGGTGGCCGCCGAGGCCGGCAAGAACCTGAAGAAGACCGTGCTCGAACTCGGCGGGTCCGACCCGCTGATCGTGCTGGACACCGACGACCTCGACGAGACCGTCAAGGCGACCGCGACGGCCCGGATGCGCAACTGCGGCCAGTCCTGCAACGCGCCGAAGCGGATGATCGTGCTCGCCGACCTGTACGACGAGTTCGTCGACCGGCTGACCAAACGGGTTTCGGAGTACTACGTGGCCGGCGACCCGGCCGATCCGAAGACGACCTTGCCGCCGCTGGCGTCGGTCTCGGCCGCGGACGAGGTAGCCGCTCAGGTCGCGAAGGCGATCGAGCAGGGCGCGACCCTGCGTACCGGCGGGCACCGGATCGGGCCCGGCGCCTACCTGGAGGCGACCGTGCTGACCGACGTCACGCCGGAGATGGACGCGTACCGGGACGAGATCTTCGGCCCGGTGGTCCTCGTGTTCAAGGCCGAGACGGAGGAGGAGGCGATCGCGATCGCGAACGACTCGCCGTTCGGACTGGGGGCCAGCGTCTGGGGCACCGATCCGGAGCGCAACACCCGGGTGGCCCGGCAGATCGAGGCGGGCATGGTTTACCTCAACAGCGCGGGTGGTTCGCAGGCGGACCTGCCGTTCGGTGGGATCAAACGCTCGGGGATGGGGCGCGAGCTGGGGCCCGCGGGCATCGAGGAGTTCATGAACAAGAAGTCGATCCGGCTTTAGCCGGCTCCGCTCCGCGGCACGTCGGACAAGTCGGTGGGACCTCGGACAGGTTATTCGCTGTCCGGGGTCCCCGTTTGTTGTCCGCGGTCGCCACGAGATGATCAGGGGGTGGGTGGACAGGAGCGGGTGTGGCAGCGGGTCGCGCGGCTGGATGCGGACTGGGCCGCGGCGGAGATCGCCAAAACGGCCGGGATTCGGTTGGTGGTGGAGGGGCCGTGCGGCGGCGGTGAGGTCGGGGCCGCGTTCGTGCGATGGGAGGACGGGCGCCGATCGGTGCTGAAGTGGCGGCCCGGCGTGCAGCTGGAGGAGTTCGAGCGGGGACCGCTGGCGGTGGTCGAGGTGTTGCGGGCTGAGGGATACCCGGCGCCGCGGACCGAGTTGGCCGTGCAGGTCGGTACGGCGGTGGTGACCGTGCAGGAGTTGATGCCAGGGGCAACCGTCGAGCGGCTGAGCCTCGACCTGCTCGATCAGATCCTCGAGCTGAACGCCCTGCAGGCCGACCGGTTGAAAGGGTCGGACATCGAGCAGTTGCCGACGTACTTGCACGAGGACGGGCCGGGCTTCTGCCTGCACGGGCCGCTGCGGGAGTTCAGCGCGCGGACGGCGGACCTCGAGCGGCGGATCTCGGCGGTCGACGCGGAGGTGCTCGTGGGCGACGACGCGCTGCACGTCGACTTCCATCCCGGCAACCTGCTGCAGACCGACGGGCGGATCAGCGGGGTGATCGACTGGGACGGCGCGGGGCGCGGGCATCGGGGGTTCGACTTGGTGACGCTGCGGTTCGGCGTCCAGAGACCGGACGACGTGGTCGCGCGACTCGATGCGCTGCTCGACGAACTCCCGTACGACGTACTGCGGGCATCCTGGGCGCACATGAGTCTGCGCATGGTGGACTGGGCGATCCGGCACTTCCCGGCCGGCGAGGTCGACACGTGGGTCGACCTCGCCGAGCAGCGGATCTAGGCGACGGTCGCGAGCCCCGTGTCCGCCGCCGCGGACGACTCACGCCGATCCAGCCGACCCGAGATCAGCGCGAGTACCAGCGCGCCCACGGCCATCGCCGCGCCGGCCCAGTTGGTGGCCGCGTAGCCGTAGCCGGCCGCGATGACCAGACCGCCGAGCCAGGCCGCCAACGCGTTGCCGAGATTGAAAGCACCGATGTTGACCGCCGAGGCGACCGTCGGCGCCGCCGACGCGCTGGCCAGCGTACGCAGCTGCAGCGGCGGCGTGGTCGAGAACGCAAACCCCCCGAGCAAGAACAGGGTGATGATCGCCGGCACCGCCCAGTGCGCGGTGAACCCGAAGACGACGAGCACGAGCGCGAGCGAGCCGAGCGAGGTGTAGAGCGTCGGCATCAGCGCGCGGTCGGCGAAGCGTCCGCCGAGCAAATTGCCGAACACCATGCCGATGCCGAACAGCACCAGCAACCAGGAGATCGCGCTCTCCGGCAGCCCGGCGTCCTCGGTCATCATCGGCGCGACGTAGGTGAACGACGCGAACACGCCGCCGAAGCCGAGCACCGTGGTTCCGACCGCGAGCCAGACCTTGACGCTGCGGAACACCGCGAACTCCGCGCGCAGGTTGCCGCCCGCGGGACGCGCGATCTCGGGGACCAGCGCCGCGATCCCGATGAGCCCGACGATGCCGAGCCCGGCGACCACCCAGAACGTCGCGCGCCAGCCGAGACCCTGCCCGATGAACGTGCCCATCGGCACGCCGAGCACGTTCGCGACCGTGAGGCCGGTGAACATCAGCGCGATCGCGCTGGCCTTCTTCTCCGGCTTGACCAGGTCGGAGGCGACCACCGCGCCGACGCCGAAGAACGCGCCGTGGCACAGCGCGGTGACGATCCGCCCGGCCATCATCACGCCGTACGACGGCGCGACCGCGGACAACACGTTGCCGGCGATAAAGATTGCCATCAGCAACAGCAGGAGCTGCTTGCGGCGCATCCGGTTGCCGAGTGCGGTCATCGGCAGCGCGCCGACGGCGACACTCAGCGCGTAACCGGTGATCAGCCAGCCGGCCGCCGGGATCGAGACGGCGAACTCGGTGGCGACCTCGGGCAGCAGCCCGGCGATGACGAATTCCGTGGTGCCGATGCCGAACGCGCCGATGGCCAGCGCGAGCAGAGCGAGCGGCATGAAAAAGCCTCCTGATGAGTACGACTGTTACCGGCGTCGACAATACTTGCAGGCGCCGACTAAAGACAAGTGGTACTACTCAGGAGAGGGCCGAAACAGAACAGGTGGTGCAGGCGGCCGAAGCCGCCCGCACCACCTGAGCACTCAGTCCCGATGTCGGGTCAGGACCGGGTGCCGTACAAGTACTCGATCGCCAGCTGGTCGAGCTGCTCGAAGGCCATGCCGCGGCGGCCGGCCTCCTCGGGGTCGAAGTCCTCGGCGCGCAGCGTGGCGACCGACTCACCGGCGGCGAGTGTGGGCTGGGCGAGCTGGTCGAGGCGGGCGTCGCGCAGGGCCTGCTGGACCTCGGGGTCGGCGCGGAAGGCGCGGACCTTGGCGCGCAGGATCAGGTAGTTGCGCATGCACCCGGCCGCGGACGCCCAGACGCCGTCGATGTCCTCGGTCCGCGGCGGCTTGAAGTCGAAGTGGCGCGGGCCCTCGTAGCCACCGTGCTCCAGGACGTCCACGGTCCAGAAGGCACCACGGGCGTTGCCGGCGCCGAAGCGCAGGTCCTGGTCGTAGCGCGGGCCGTTCTGGCCGTTGAGGTCGGCGTGGAACAGCTTGCCGTGCCACAACGCCTGGGCGATGCCGTGGGCGTAGTTCAGCCCGGCCATCTCCTCGTGCCCGACCTCGGGGTTCAGGCCGACCCGCTCGCTGTGCTCGAGGGTCTCGATGAAGGCCAGCGCGTGCCCGATCGTCGGCAGCAGGATGTCGCCGCGCGGCTCGTTCGGCTTCGGCTCGATCGCGAAGCGGATGTCGTAGCCCTGCTCCACGGCGTACGAGCCGAGGATGTCGAAGGCCTCCTTGTACCGGTCCAGTGCTGCCCGGACGTCCTTGGCGGCGCCCGACTCGGCGCCCTCGCGGCCGCCCCAGGCGACGAAGGTCTCCGCGCCCAGCTCGGCGGCGAGGTCCAGCTGGTCGGCGGTCTTGCGGATCGCGTACCGGCGTACGTCGCGGTCGTTGTTGGTGAAGCCGCCGTCGCGGAAGACCGGGTGCGAGAACAGGTTCGTCGTCACCATCGGGACCTTCAGCCCGGTCTCGTCCAGCGCGGCCCGGAACGGCTTGAGGTGTGCGTCGCGCTCGGCCGCCGTACTGCCGAACGGGAACACGTCGTTGTCGTGGAAAGTGATGCCGTAGGCACCGAGTTCGCTCAGCTTGTGGACGGCTGCGGCCGGGTCCAGCACCGGGCGCACCTCGCCGCCGAACACGTCGACGCCCTGCCAGCCGACCGTCCACAAGCCGAAGGAGAACTTGTCCTCACGGGTGGGCGTGTAGTCGGCGTCTGTCATGGAAGATCCTCTCGAGGGGGAAGAGTGGTGGTCAGCGGCTGAAGCCCGCGGTGAGCCCGCTGAGCAGCTGCCGGCGGCCGATCGCGTACAGGACCACGATAGGCAACGTTGTCAGCACGACCGAGGCCAGGACGGCCGGGACGTTGACGGAGTACTGGCCCTGGAAGGTCCACAGCGCCAGCGGGAGCGGACGTTTGTCGGGGCTCTGAGTCAGGATCAGCGGCAGCAGGAAGCCGTTCCAGACACCGAGGCCGTTGTAGATGCTGACCGTGACCAGGGCCGGCCGGGTCAGCGGCAGCGCCAGGCTGCGCAACATGCCCCACTCGGTCGCGCCGTCGACGCGCATCGACTCGAACAGTTCCTTGGGCACGTCGCGGATGAAGTTGGTCAGCACCAGCACCGACAGCGGGATCGAGAACGCGATCGACGGCAGGATGATCGCCAGCAGGCTGTCGTACAGGTGCATCTTGATGATCAGCAGGTAGACCGGGATGATCGTCGCCTGCAGCGGGATCGCCAGTCCCATCAGGAACAACCCGTTGACCCCGGCAAGGAACTTGCTGCCCGCGCCGCGGATGATCGCGTACGCCGCCATGAACGCGATCGCCACCGCCGGAATGATCGTTCCGGCCGTGATGATCACGCTGTTCAGGAAGTACCGCGGGAAGTCGGACTCGATCACGAGCTGGTAGTTGGCCAGCGTCGGCTCGGCCGGCAACGCGAACGGGTTCTGCGCGAAGAACGCGCTCTGGTCCTTGAAGCTGGTGATCACGATCCAGTAGATCGGTACGATCACGATCACCAGCCACAACCAGCCCGCCGTACCGCCGAGCCAGTTCAGCCGGAGCAGCTTGCGCCCGTACGACGTCCCCGGGGCTTCGCGCCGGCTCGTTGCCTGGGCGCTGGTCGCCACCGCCATCTCACGCACCTTCCTGCTGGCTGGCCGTCGTGCTGCCACCGAGCCGGCGCAGAATCAGGGCCAGCGCGAGTCCGATCAGCACCAGCAGGACCGCGATCACGCTCGCCGGTCCCATCAGGTTGGCCTGGAAGCCTCGTTTGTACATGTCGAGTGCCAGCACCCGGGTGGCGTCGCCCGGACCACCGGCGGTGAGCACGAAGATCAGGTCGAAGAACGTCAGCGAGCCGACCACCATCAGCGTCGAGGAGGTGATGATCGTGTACTTGAGCTGCGGCACGGTGATGCTGAAGAACTGCCGCAGCCGCCCGGCGCCGTCGATCGAGGCCGCCTCGTACATCGTGGTCGGGATCTGCCGCACGCCGCCTTGGTAGATCAGCGAGTGGAACGGGATGAACTGCCACGACACCACGAAGATCACCACGCCGAGCGCGAGGTTGTCCTTGCCGAGCCAGTCCTGGGTGAGGAAGCCGATGTTCAGGCCGGCGCCGAGACCGAAGTTCGGGTCGAGCAGTGCCTTGTAGGTGATCGCGATCGCCGCCGAGCTGAGCAGCAGCGGGACGAAGTACAGGACCGCCAGGAACGCCCGGTACCGCTGACGGCCGGCCAGGAAGACCCCGAGCAGCAAACTCAGCGGGGTCTGCACCAGCCACGACAGGATCATGATCTCGAACGTCACCCACAGGGCGTGCGGCAGTCCGGGATCGCTGAGTACTGAGCGCCAGTTGGACAGCCCCGCCGGATTGATCGCGCCGATGCCGTCCCACTGGGTGAAGCTGAGCACCAGCACGCCGAACAGCGGTACGACGCCGAAGACGAGGAAGAACACCAGGGCCGGCAGCGCCATCCACGCGACCGGGCCGCTCCGCCCGACCTGCCCGGCGGCGCGCGTTCCCACCGGGGTCCGCCCACCGGCCCGCGCAGGAGCCGGGGGAGCGGCGGCCGTCACTTCCCGATCACCCCGTTCATGCTGTCGGCGAACTGCTGCGGGCTGATCGACAGCTGGAACAGCTTGGCGATGTTGTCCAGCAGCGCCTCGGCCGCGGTCGGGCTGAGGGCCTGGTCCCACGACTGCTGGAAGTTCTTGGCCTTGCTGGAGGTGTCGTAGACGAACTTCAGCCAGGCGGCGTCGTTCTTGTCCTGGACCGAGGGCAGCTTGGCCTCGGCGCTCTTGACCACCGGGATGTTGCCGGCGCCGACCCAGGCGTCGACCGAGGCGGAGTCCAAGGTGTTGTTGGCCAGGAACTTCTTGGCCACCTCCTTGTCCTGGTCACTGGCCTTGGAGGAGATCGACAGGTACGCGGCGGGGTTGCCGACCGAGGTGGTCGGATCGCCCTTGCCGCCGTCGACCGGCGGGAAGTTCATGTAGCCCAGGTGCCCGCCGGTGACGAAGTCCTTGCCGTCGGCCTTCATACCGCCGTAGGTCCACGCGCCGTGCAGCATCATCGCGGCCTTGCCGGTGCAGAGCAGGGCCTGGTCGGCGTTGGAGTCGGCGGTGATCGACGAGAAGCCCTTGATGAAGCCGTTCGCCTTGACCAGCTTCTGGACTTCTTCGAGCGCCTTGAGCGACGAGGGGTCGGACCAGGCGTTGGGCTTGCCGTCGAAGATGTTCTGGAAGACCTCGCTGCCGCCGATCCGGTCGTACAGGAACTCCAGCCACATCATGTTGGTCCAGCGCGACTGGCCGCCGAGCGAGAACGGCGCGATCTTGGCGTCGTTGAACTTCGGCACCAGGTCCATGATGTCGCCCCACGACTGCGGCGGCTCGGCCCCGATCTTCTCGAACGCCTGCTTGTTGTAGAACAGCACGATCGGCGTCGTCGACTCGACCGGCATCGCGTAGATCTTGCCGTTCACGGTGGCCGCGCCGAACGCGGACGGGAAGATCTGGCTCTTCAACTCCGCGTTCTGGCTGAAGAAGCCGGTCAGGTCCTCGACCTGGTTGGCGTCGACGTAGCTCTTCAGGCCGCCGCCGCCCCAGCCCCAGATCAACGTCGGGCCCTGGCCGGCGCCGATCGCGGTCTTGATCTTCTGCTTGTAGGCGTCGTTCTGGAACTGCGTGGTCTTGATCTGCGTGCTCGGGTTCGCGTCGTTGAACCGCTTGACCTGGCCCTCACGGATGCCCTGCTGGGGCTGCCCGGTGAGGAACCAGTAGGTCGTTCCGGTGCCGGCGGCGGCACCACCACCGGTCGAACTGCCCGAGCTCTGCGGGCCCGAGGTGCCGCACGCGGCCAGGCCGGCCGCGACGGCGCCGGCGCCGGTCAGGCGGAGGAAAGTACGCCGAGAAGTCGTCATGGGATCCACCCTGATCTCCGAAATCCTGGCCGCGAAGACTTCACGGCGGTTAAAACTGTGTTTCGTAACGTAGGTTTCGGTGATGTTGCTGTCAAGGTCTTGAAACTTTCGACTTTCAGCCTGCACTGTTAGCGATGCACGCCCCGTAAAGTCTCGAAACATTTCGAAACTTTGCCTTCTGTTGATCGATCCAAAGGGAGAATTTCGTGGCAGCTCCAGACGTTCGGCCGTGGCAGAACACCGCGCTCGCGGCCGAGGAGCGGGCTGGGCTGCTCCTTGACGAGATGACGCTGCCGGAGAAGCTCGCGCAGCTCGGCAGCCGCTGGATCGGCAACGACATGGCCGAGCAGGACCGGCCCGCAGAGGCCGAGGAGGCCCTGAACGTCGCGCCAATGCAGGACGCCTTCGCGCAAGGCGGTGCGGTCTCGCTGGAGGACGCGAGCCGGCACGGACTCGGGCACCTGACCCGCGTGTGGGGCAGCGTCCCGCTGACCGTCGAGCAGGGGATCGCGGAGGTGGTACGCCAGCACAAGATCGTGCTCGCCGGGTCGCGACTCGGCGTACCGGCGCTGGTGCACGAGGAGTGCCTGACCGGCTTCACGACGTACGGCGCGACTGTCTACCCGACCGCGTTGGCCTGGGGTGCGACCTTCGACCCCGAACTGGTGGAGCGGATGGCCGGCGCGATCGGCCGCGACCTGGCCGCGGCCGGGGTGCACCAGGGGCTGTCGCCGGTGCTCGACGTCGTGCGCGACTACCGGTGGGGCCGGGTCGAGGAGACGATCGGTGAGGACCCGTACCTGGTCGCGATGGTCGGTTCGGCGTACGTGCGGGGGCTGCAGAGCGCCGGGGTGATCGCGACCCTGAAGCACTTCGCGGGCTACTCGGCGTCCCGGGCCGGACGCAACCACGGCCCGGTGTCGATCGGGCGGCGCGAGCTGCTCGACATCGTGCTGCCGACGTTCGAGGCCGCGATCGCCACCGGCGGCGCGGGCTCCGTGATGACGTCGTACTCCGACCTCGACGGGCTGCCGGCGGGTGCGGATCCGTGGCTGTTCACGCAGTTGCTGCGGGAGGAGTGGGGCTTCGACGGCACGGTGGTCTCGGACTACTGGGCTGTCCCGTTCCTCGCGACGATGCACAAGGTTGCCGCCGACACCGATGCCGCGGGAGTGCTCGCGCTCACGGCGGGCACGGACGTCGAGCTGCCCGACACGATCGGCTTCGGCGAAGGGTTGCTGAAGCTGGTCGAGTCGGGGGAGCTGTCCGAGGAGCTGATCGATCGCGCCGCGCGGCGGCTGCTGGTGCAGAAGGTACGCCTCGGGCTGCTCGACGCCGACTGGACGCCCGAGACCTCCGTGAAGCCGGTCGATCTCGACTCACCGGCCAACCGCGAATTGGCTCGCGAGGTCGCCGAGCGGTCCGTCGTACTGCTCGATGCCGGTACGGCGTTGCCGCTGCTCGGCGAGGACCGCCCGGCGCTGGGGCGCGTCGCGGTGGTCGGCCCGTGCGCTGCGAACCCGAAGACGTTCATGGGCTGCTACGCCTTCCCCAACCACGTTCTGCCGCGCTATCCGGACCGCGACCTCGGCATCGAGGTCCCGTCGGCGCTCGATGCCCTGCGCAACGAACTGGCCCCGGCCGAGATCGTGCACGAGGCCGGCTGCTCGGTGCTGGGCGACGATCGGTCCGGGATCGCGGCAGCGGTCGAGGCCGCGCGAGGTGCGGACCTGTGCGTCGCGTACGTCGGAGACCTGTCGGGCCTGTTCGGTCACGGTTCGTCCGGCGAGGGCTGCGACGCGGAGGACCTGCGACTGCCCGGCGTACAGGCTGAGCTGCTGGACGCGCTGCTCGACACCGGTACGCCGGTGGTCGTGGTCGTCGTCTCCGGTCGGCCGTACGCGCTGGGCGAGTTCGCGGAGAGGGCTGCCGGCATGGTGCAGGCGTTCATGCCTGGGCAGGAAGGCGGAGCGGCGATCGCCGGAGTGCTCAGCGGACGGGTGATGCCCGGCGGCAAGCTGCCGGTGCAGATTCCGCGGCACGTCGGCGGCCAGCCGGGGACGTACCTGCAGCCGGCGCTCGGGAGCGTGGAGAGCGCGGGGATCAGTGGGCTGGAGACCGTGCCGTTGTTCCCGTTCGGGTTCGGCGCGTCGTACACGAGCTTCGAGATCGGCGAGCTGCGGCTGAGCGCGACCGAGATTCCGACCGACGGCGAGGTCACCGCGACCGCGCGGGTGCGCAACACCGGGCAGCGGGCCGGGGACGAGGTCGTGCAGCTGTACCTGCACGACGTCGTGGCCCAGGTGGCGCGGCCGCTGAAGCTGCTGATCGGCTTCGCGCGGGTGTCGCTGGAGCCGGGGGCGGCCGTGGACGTGACGTTCCGGGTGGACGCCGACCGGACGGCGTACACGGGTCCCGACCTGCGCCGGATCGTGGAGGCGGGCGACATCGAGTTGCTGGCCGGAAACAGCTCGATCGACCTGCCCGCGCGGGGTAGCGTGCGACTCACAGGGCCGACCCGTGTGGTGGGCCACGATCGTACGATGGTGACCCCCGTCGGGCTGGCTCCGGTCAGCGCAGCAGGAGGAGTGTGAGCAGGTGCCGCCGTTGAGAGGCCGGGTCACGTTGGCCACCGTCGCGGCGTCTGCCGGGGTTTCGGTCGCGACGGTCTCCAAGGTGCTCAACGGACGCAGCGACGTCTCGGAGTCGACCCGCGCCCGGGTCCAGGAGATCCTGCGTGAGCACGAGTACGTCGGCCGCCGGCCCGAACCGGCGACCGAGCGGGCCGGGGTCGAGCTGTTCTACCAGGGCGTGCTGAACAGCTACTCGCTCGAGGTGATCCAGGGCGTGGTCGAGGCCGGCCAGGCGGCGGACGTGGACGTCGTGGTGAGCTGCCATCCGCCTCGCGGGCAAGGCCGGACGGCCGGCCGCGCCGCGCCGTGGATCCGCGAGCTCACCGCCAACGGCCGCCGGGCCGCGATCGGGATCACCTCCGAGCTGACCGCCGCCGACCTGGCCGCGCTGTCACGCGCCCGGCTGCCGCTGGTCGTGGTCGACCCGATGAACGTCGTACAGCCTGATGTCACCAGCGTCGGTTCGACGAACTTCGCCGGCGGCATGGCCGCGACCCAGCATCTGCTGTCGCTGGGCCACCGGCGGATCGCGTACCTCGGCGGACCGCCCACGTCGGGCTGCAACCAGGCCCGGATGAACGGCTACCGCGGCGCGATGGAGGCCGCCGGACTGCCGGTGCCGAAGGAGTACATCTGGCTGCGCGAGTTCCTGTACGACGACGGCCTGGCCGGCGGCGCGGCGCTGCTCGACCTGCCCGAGCCGCCGACCGCGATCTTCGCCGGCAGCGACGAGGTGGCGCTCGGCGCGATGGAGGCGGCGCGGGCGCGGGGACTGCGCGTGCCGGAGGACCTCAGCGTCGTGGGCTTCGACGACACCCAGGTCGCGCGGCTGGCCTCGCCGCAGCTGACGACGGTACGGCAGCCGATTCGGGAGATGGGCGCGGTCGCGCTGCGAACGGCGTTGCGGCTGGCGGCGGGGGAGAAGGTCGACTCGCACCACGTCGAACTTGCGACCCAGCTGATCGTGCGTGACTCGGCGACGGAGCCGGCGCGGGTGGCCTCTCGGGCCTGACGGCCGGTCTCACGTTGCGCAGGCGATGCAGGTGGTCGCGGTGGGCCGGGCGCGGAGGCGCTCGACGGCGATCGGCTGTCCGCATCGCGCGCACACGCCGTACTCGCCGGCCTCCAGCCGTGCCAGTGCGCGGTCGAGTTCTTCCAGTCGTTGCCGGGCGTCTTCGAGCAGTGTCGAGGTCTGCGACCGCTCGAACGCGATCGTCGCACCTTCGGGATCGTGCTCGTCGTCGGTCGCGACCAAGCGCGAGGCCTCCATCACCGCCTCCACGTCCGCGCTGAGCGCGGCGATCCGGTCGGCCGTCTTCGATCGTTCGGCGGCCAGGATCTCGCGGAGGTCGTCCATCGTCGCCTTCCCGTTCGCCCGAGGCTACTGTGCGGATCCATGATCACCTGCGTTGTCGAGTACGTCATCGACCCGGCCAAGATCGAGCAGTTCGAGGAGTTCGCCCAGCGGTGGATCGAGCTGGTCAACCGGCACGGTGGCACGCACCACGGTTACTTCCTGCCGTCCGAAGGCGCCTCGGACAAGGCGCTCGCGCTGTTCAGTTTCCCGAGCCTGGCGGCGTACGAGCAATATCGGCAGCTGTTCGGCGTGGATCCCGACTTCGTCGCCGCCGACCGGATCAGGGACGAGTCCGGCTGCGTCCTGCGCTACGACCGGACCTTCATGCGGCCGCTGCTGCCCTGACCTGCGGACGGGCCGCAGGCAGATCGCCCGCGGCCCGTCCGAGAGATGGTGCCGTTACTGGATGTCGTCGTCCTGACCGTCCAGGCCGTCCAGCCGGTCCTTGGCGAAGTCGGTGCCCTGGTCGATCTTGTCGCCGTGCTGACCGCCGGTCTTCTCGTCGGCCATCTCACCGGCCTTGTCGAGACCGCCGCTGACCTTGTCGCCGTGGTCGTCAACGGCGCCGGTGGCCTTGTCCTTGAGGTTGTCGAAAACACCCATGTCGCCCGACTTCCTTCCTGGTGAACGCGTCCGGCCGGTTCATCGCCCCCTCCGCAGGGCAGCGAAGCCGAACGCTGCTGACAGGTCGTACGACGCACTGGTGCCCATCGAGTCCGTTGCCAAACGCAATCGCGCGAACACGCTGGTCAGCGCGGGGATTCCTGCTGGGCAAGGGTTTGCGCACGCCGGTAGTTGCCTGTTGCATCAGTTGAGGGTGGACGCGACAACCTTCGCCGCCTCGGCAACCAACCGGTTGTCCGGTTCCGCCTCGGGCGCGCGCCGATTGGAGAACACCGCGACGACGATCGGCGACCGGCCCGGCGGCCAGATGACAGCGATGTCGTTGCGCCCGCCGTACGTGCCGGCCGTTCCGGTCTTGTCGCCGACGACCCAGCTCTTCGGGACACCGGCCCGGATCAGCTCGGCACCGGTGGTGTTGGTCTTCAGCCAGGTGATGAGCTGGTCGCGCTCGGGCTTGGCGAGGGCGTCGCCCAGCACCATCGCTCGCAGGTTCTTCGCGAAGGCGCGCGGCGTACTGGTGTCGCGGGGGTTCTTCGGGTCCCAATCGCTCATCTCCGGCTCGTCGCGAACCATGGAGGTCACGTTGTCGCCGAGCTCACGCAGTATCGCCTCAAGACCTTTGGGTCCGCCGAGCTCGGCGAACAGGAGATTGGCGGCGGTGTTGTCGCTGTAGCGGACGGCCGCGTCGGACAGCGCCAGCAGCGTCATGCCGGTGGCGACGTGCTTCTCGGCGACGGGGGAGTTGGGTTCGAGATCGGACGTGGAGTATTTGACGACCTTGTTCATGCCCGCGAGCTTGTTCTTGCGGAGGACGGCGCCCGCGGCGAGGGCCTTGAAGGTCGAGGCGTAGGGGAAGCGGGCGTCGGCGTTGTGGGCGATCTCCCGGCCGGTGCCGGTGTCGACGGCGTACACGCCGAGGCGGGCGGCGAAGCGTGACTCGAGGCGCTGGAAGTCGGCGGCGTACGGGGTGGTGGTCGGTGTGCTCGTCGTGGGGGTCGGGGTTGCTGCCGTGGTGGTCGTTGCGCTTGTGGGGGAGTCGTCGCCACTGGTGCAAGCGGCCAGTGGGGTGACGGTGAGGGCGACCAGTGCTGCGAGGACCGTGCGGGTGTGCTGGATGATGTTCCACCTCCGGGATCGAGTGCTGCTTCCACTTCACCGGTTCGAACCCATGCCGGTCCAATGCGGAAACGCTTGGTCTGATGCCGGATCCGCATAGCATGAGGCAGGTGGATCTGGTCGGAGCATGCCGCGCCTTTGTCAGCGTGAGCGAACGGGGAAGCTTCACCGTCGGCGCCGCCGCGCTGCGGATGTCGCAGTCGGTGGCGTCGCGCCGTGTCGCTGCGCTGGAGGAAAGGTACGGCGAACGCCTCTTCGAGCGCACAGGCCGACGAGCCGTGCTCACTCCCTTCGGGCGCGATCTGCTGCCCGCGGCTCGCCAGGTGGTCCGGGCGGCCGGCGTACTGGATCATGAGGCGGAGGTCGCCAAGCGCCGGCCGTGGCGACTCGCTGTGCCCACCACCTGCGGCACCGCGCGACTGGCGCAGCTGATCGCCGAGGCGCGTGCCCATGGCGTCGTGCTGGAGGTGCAGGTTGCGGCCGCGGGGGAGCGGGCCGAGCTGGTTCACTCGCAGCAGGTGCGGGCCGCGCTGCTCGCCGTACCGGCTGATGAGGCTCGGTGGTCGGTGCCGCTGGGGCTCGCGGGTGAGCTGAAGGTCAGCCGCGTGTACGTCGCGACGCTGCGGCCGAGCCGGACGCGGGCCGGTTCCGCGCGGCGGATCTGGATCCAGCCCGAGGACGACGTACCGCACATCCGCGATCCGCTCACCCGCCTGCGCGACGCCGTCGGGCTGCGTCCCGCCCAGGTCGCGGTCGCGCCCGACCTGACGACGGCCGCGGCCGAGACGCTGTGTTCCCGCGACCTTCTGCTCTGCTCGCCCGACCAGGCGGATGATCTCGGCCTGACCTGGCGCCCGATCGGGGACCTCACGCTCACCCGGGGCTTCGCGCTCACCGCCGCGCCCGCGGTCAACGTCGACCTCTTCGAGACTCACTTGTCCGACGCCGTCGCCCGATGCCTCGGAGTACCGCGATGACGACCGAACACCTGCTGCAAACCCTGCGCCAGGACCTCGCCGACGGCGGGCTGCGCGCCGGCATCCTGGTCCGCGACCTGCACACCGGCGACGAGCTCGGCATCGACCCCGACGTCCAGCTCCCGTCCGCGTCGTTGGTCAAGATCCCGCTCGCGCTGGCCACGCTGGAACGCATCCGACGCGGCGACCTCGACGGCTCGACGACCGTCGAGGTGCAGCCCGGCCGAATCACCGCCCCGGGCCCCACGGGCCTCAGCCGCTTCCGGCACCCGTCGTGGATCGCGATCGAGGATCTCGTCTACCTCAGCACCTGCCTCAGCGACGGTACGGCGGCCGACGCGCTGTTCGCGCTCACCCCACCGGCGTACGTCGCCGGTCTGCTGCGCGAGTGGAACCTCGACGGCATCTCGATCCGCCACACCATGCATCCGCTGACCGACACCCCCGCCGATCACCTGCCCGAACCTGGTTTGGCCCAAGCTCTGGCAATAGATGCCGGCAGCAACGGTCGCGTCCCGCAGCTGGACACCACCCGCGCCAGCTCCGGCAGCGCCCGCGCCCACGTCGACCTGCTCCAGGCCATTTGGACGCCGTCCCGGATCCACCCCGACGTGGCCGCCGCCGTACGAACCCTGATGGCCCACAACGTCCACCGCCAGCGTCTCACCCCCGACTTCAGCTCCGACGCCACCACCTGGTCCTCCAAAACCGGCACCCTGCTCAACCTCCGCCACGAGATCGGCGTCGCCGAACACCCCGACGGCCAGCGCTACGCCATCGCCGCCCTCACCGCCTCCCAGGTCCCCGCCGCCGTCCAGCCCGCCGCCGAAGCCCTGATGTCCACCACCGCCCGAGCCCTGCACGACCACCTCCGCCAGCACTGACCCCACCCGCCCCACCACCCTCACCCACCCCACCGCGACACCCCCGAGCCCCCGATGTGAAGTTCCCCCAGAACGTTTGCTACTGTTCTCCGGTCGGCGCCACTGAGAAGTGGCCAGACCACCTGTCCGGGTGGCGGAATAGGCAGACGCGCTAGCTTGAGGTGCTAGTGCCCTTTACGGGGCGTGGGGGTTCAAGTCCCCCCTCGGACACCGACCTTAACCACACACGGGCTGATGGAGACATCAGCCCGTTTTTGGTCGTTGTCGTAGACGATCGCCAGTCCGAGTGCCTTGTAGAGCTCGGCGAGATCCATCCGATCCGCGCTGTCCAGCACCCGAGCCATGTCGCCGAGCTCAGCGATCATCTGTCTGACGTCATCGGCTGTCAGCCGCTGCGCCGGCTTGATCGCGGCCATCGCCGCCTCAGCGGCACGCTTGTCCAGAGCCGCGGTGTTGTACTGACTGGTCAAGCCATCGGGGTCCCACCCAGCTTCGAGTGCACGCTGCAGCCGCCTCATCGTCGCTTCAGCCTCAGCGATCCGCCGACGAGCGACTGCAATCTGCTGTTCGCTCTCGTCCTCCTCCTCTGCGCCGACGAGGGCGTCCACCGTGGTCTGCAGATGCGCAGGGCTGAACAGCTGCGCGATCCACTTGTTGATCGGACGCGCGAGGTGCTCCTCACGGACATACACCGTCGGAGGATGCTCGAGCGCGATTCGGGTCTCCGGCAGGAGCGTCCGCGCGGCACACCGGTAGAAGATCGCGTGGCTGCGGGGAGCCGCCTCCATCTTCCGTCCGCACTGGGAGCACCGAATCGTCGACCGAAAGACACAGACGCGCTTCTCGGCCACTCTGTTGCGCTCACGCTTCGAGAAGTTGGTGGGTCCTGACCCACGCCGTGACCGAAGCACCAGTTGCACCCGAGTGAAGTCCTCGACCGAGACGATCGCCGGGTGAGCAGGCTCCCGCGACCGGACGATCTTGGCCTGCGCCGACCGCCGGAATCGCACAACGTGGCCGGCGGCGACGTCATCGGGATCGAGCAGCTCCTCGACCTTCTGCCACCGCCCGTAGATCGCGTACCCGGTGTAGCGGGGATTGTCCAGAATCGCCCGCACCGTGCCGTGCTGCCAGCCGTCCATCTTGCGGTGCCGATTCTGCGACGGCGTATGGGCCGACGGGCATGGCACATGCTCGAAGTTGAGTACGGCAGCGATCGCCTTGATCCCAAGCCCCTCGAGATACAGCCCGAAGATCCGCTGGACCACCGGTGCCGCGACCTCGTCGATCGCCAGCACCCGCAGCCGGTACCCCTCCTGCGCTTTCCGCGGTCGTCGACCAACTGCGGACCAGTGGCCACATGGTCACCGCCTACGTGCGCAACCCGGCCAGGGTCCCCACCAGCTGGGGTGACGACGTCACCGTCGTGGTCGGTGAGCTCAGCGACGCCGCCGCGATCGACCAAGCCGTCCAGGGCGCCGGCGCAGTGGTCAGCGCACTCGGTCCGAGCATGGACCGCAAGGCGACGGGGCTGCCGCTGGTCGAGGGCACCCGCAACATCGTCGCGGCGATGCAGCGCCACGGCGTGCGACGGTACGTCGGCAATGCCACCCCCAGCATTCTCGATCCGCGGGAGAAGCCGACCTGGCAGACCCGGCTCCCGACCTTCATGGCCAAGACGTTCCTGCGCCGCGCCTACGACGAAATCGTCCAGATGAGCCAGATCGTGATGACTTCGGGCCTCGACTGGACCATCGTGCGGTTCCTCGCTCCCAAGAACGGCCCCGCCCGCGGTCAGCTACGGCAGGGGTTCTACGGCCACGACAAGCTCGGCTTCAACGTCACCCGCGCTGACATCGCCGCCTTCACCGCCGCCCAGGTCGACGATGACCGCTACATCGGCGCCGCCCCCGGCATCAGCAACTGAGCCGCCCACAGGCGCGCTCCGGCCGCTCAGCCGATGCCGGCGGAGCTGCGGGCGCAGGAGCCAGGTAGTTGCTCGGCGGTGCAACCGGCCTGACACGCACGTGTGATGGACCGAAAGCTTGCCTACAGCAACACTGAGAGCGTGGCCGAACTTGGTCCCGATCTCCTCGGGCCGGTAGCACTGGAACTGGCCCGGGCCGAAGAACAACTCCCCGGGCCCAACGCCATGCCGGGCGGTTCGAGATTCGAGCTGAAATGGGACGGCTTCCGGGTCGGTGCTGTGTGCCGTCGAGGCGAGGTGCGGTTGTGGTCGCGCAACGGCAAGGACTTCACCGCGAAGTTCCCCGACATCCAGGCAGCCCTCGCCGGCCAGGTCGGCACCGATTGCGTGCTCGACGGTGAACTGGTCGTGTGGACCCGGGAGCGGATGGACTTCGACGCGCTGCAGGGGCGGATGGTGAACACCGCCGCGACGGTGCGCCGCCGCCTGGCACGCGACCAGCCGGCCTCCCTGGTGGTCTTCGACGTCCTGTCCGTCGGCACGGTCGACGTACGGCCGATGCGCTGGACGGCCCGCCGTACCCGCCTGGAACAGCTCGCGAAAGCCTGGCGGCCGCCGCTGCAGCTGTCGCCAGTCACCGCCGACATCGCCGAAGCGCGCGAGTGGCTGGAGGCGTTCAAGGCCTCCGGCGTCGAAGGCCTGGTCATCAAGGGCGCGACCACCCGGTACCAGCCCGGCCGCCGCGAATGGGTGAAATGGAAGACCCGCGACACCGTCGAAGCGATCATCGGCGCAGTCACCGGCTCACTGCAGCGCCCCGAGCTCCTGGTCGTCGGACGGTACCGCGGCAAGGAGCTTGAGGTCGTCGGCCGGACGGTGAAGCTGACCGACGCCCAGTCGGCCGCGATCGGGAAGCTGTTAAAGCCGGCCGGAGCGCGGCATCCGTGGCCGGACCAGATCAGCACCCACTGGGGCCGGGGCAGCAAGACACCGATCATGAAGGTCCGCCCGGCCGTGGTTGTCGAGGTCGCCGCCGACGCCGCCTTGCAGGCCGGCCACTACCGCCACCCACTGCGCCTGATCCGGCACCGCAGCGACCTCGAGCCAGTCGACGTGGACACGCTGCCCGACTAGCTGAGTCAAGTCGCGGTCACCCCCGAGCTCAGCGCTCGGAGCTGCTGCTCGGCGTCGGCTCGGCGCTGACGCAGGTGCCGCAGCGACTCCTCCAGCGCGGCGACCTCACCAAGCCACGCGCGGTCCTTGGCTTCGACTAGGCGCGCCTCCGCGTCGCTGGTCATCTCTTCGATCCGTGGCAGCTGCGCAGGGTCGACTCGGCAAAGGAATCGCGGGCCGCGGTTTCGCTAAGCGAACGCATCAGCTATCGAAGGAATGCGCCCGCTGGTGACGAACCGTCTACAGACGCTCTGATGCAGCAATCGCATCTCCGATGCCGTACACGCCCAGCTCGAGTAGTGAGTCCAGAACGTCTAGTAGTGCTGCCCTGTGCTGTGGGTTGCGCGACTGAGCCAAGCCGCGCACGACTAGCTCGCTAATGTAGTGGGCGTCGCCAGCAGCCGAGGTGCTGAGGTCTCCCGCCTCTTCGCCGTAGACCTTCAGGAACCTCTGCGCCGCTTTCAGCGCAAGGTCATCAACCTTGTCGGGCGCGTACTCCAGGGTCAGGAGGAGCTGCGGAGTCGCATGTTCGTACGAGGGCGAATCGATGAGCGCCTCCAACAAATCTGCGAAAGGCCGCAGTGGGTGCTCACGCAGGTGCGGGGCTACCTCGGCCGCTGCCTTTCGTACTTCGTCATCCTCATCGTTCATCAGCCGCATCAGTATGGTCGTGGCTAACGCAGCGTTTGAGGTCCGATCGACGTGGCGTGAACAGACCTGAGCTACTCCTTGTCGCACCCGTGCATCGAGTGACATGGCCTGGTCCATGAGTTCGGGCCGCTGCCATTCCAAGGCGGCGAAGGCTGCGATCTGACCTCCGGCCTCGCGCGCTTCGACGTCCTCGGACGAAAGCATCCGCTGAATAACAGGATCGACCACTTCAGGATTCACGTTGCCGATGTAGAGCATGAGCCGCTGTACGAGCTCCGCCGCCAGGAGCAGGTCCTCAGTGTCGATCAGTTGCTGGAACGCGCTGATCGCCTCCGGTCGTGCGTAGCGCAGGCAGGCCGCAATGGTGTGTGCGACACAGGATCGAACGCTGAGAATGGGGTCGTTGGCCAGCTCGACGAGGTGAGGTACGACCAATCGTGTTCGTTCGCCATCCGAGTCATAGACCAGGAGGTCGCCGAGCGCTTCCGCAAGACTGCCGCGGGCGGTGTTGATGCCGTTCATGCGGAGATTTGCTGCCTGCCGGTCGTCGCCGTCGCGGACCACCACAGGGGAGTTGTCGGCCGGATCTGTCGAACGCAGCGTGCGTTCGACAACTAGCTCGACGACGTCGAGCGGAGCCTGTCGGTAGTACCTGCGTAGAGCCATGCCAAGCCAGCGGTCATTCTCGGCGTGCCCGAGCCCGGCAATGTGCCGAACAGCCGCGAATACCAACTCACTCTCTGTGGTGGTCGCATCGCCTAAGCCCATCAGGATGGCGTCGCCATACGCCCGGTTGAGATCCGACGTGAGTCGCAGCGCCAGTCGGGCAAAACGGTCCGGCTCTGTCTTGACCTGCTCTTGTAGTTGGTGTGACAGCTCGGACGCTCCCCCTTTGAGTGTGGCCCAACCGTGTTCGGCGCTGTCGTACCGTGCCATAGCACCAAGCCATTGGGTATCGGTCATCTTGGCAGCAGCCGTGCCGCTGATTGGCGACCCGACAACGCCCCCGGTGACGCCGCGCGGTGGAGGTGGTTCATCCGTGTTGAACTTTCGCCGAAACTCTCCCAGCCGACGGACTCCCTCCGGACTAAGGCGACTCTCATCAAGGGCGGAGAGGAAGGTGAAGGCCGAGTGTCCCGTGCTCTGTCGCCGCTCGTATGGATTGCGGAGGTCGCGGAACGCGTCCTCCAACCGGCGGTGGAGATCATCGCTGACGTGCAGTGCGATCGCTTTCACCAGTTCCCGGGCGACCCAGTCGGCATCCGATAGGTATCCGCAGTCGAGTCGACTGCCGCCCTCAAGGAGCAACTCGGCTGCCAATGCGGCAAAGGTCTCGCCGCCGGCTGTCAGCGCACGGTAGAGCAGGAACTGCGCGGCGTCGTGCGGATCGTTCGTGAGCGTGTCTATCAACGGCCTGATGGCTTCAGGATTGGATCGTGCGATGGTCTCAAGTGCTTGAGTCGTACTGCTCAGCAAGGTGTCATCGATATCGCGGTTGTGACTGTCTCTGTCGGGGAACCGGTGGGTGAAGTGCCGGTCAGCGATCCGCGCCTCTTCCCTGGCCGTGTACTCGGTGGCCGCCATGACGTCGAGCAGATACGGCATGATCGCCTCAATGAACGCGAGGGGCTCGGCGGCAGACGCGTTGCAAATAAGTTCGGCTGCCTGATAGTCGCGGACAGTGAGTGCAGCCACCTTGCCTTCGCTGTCGAGAGCCAAGGCACCGACCTGGTCGACAAATCTGGCCCGTAGCAACTCAATGGCCCAACCTGGCTCGTGCTTGGCCAACTCGTGGGCGGTAAGCCAGAGCTCGTGGTCCGCTCCGCTGTATGCACCTGCCCGAACGTTCGCCAGGAAAATCTCGAACAGCCGGCGGTTAGTGTGGACGTCCGCGAATCGGAGCACCCAACGCACCCAGCTGTGGTACTTGGGCGCGGCGGATCTGGTTTCCAGCAGCACGGCCACATCGTCGCCGTAGACCTTAGATCCGCTGATCATGAGGTTGATGGCACGAGCTTCCAGCACCTCATCGCCACTGTCAAGCCAGGCCGCAACGCGCCCATCGGCGTTGAAGCGACGGAGCCATTGTGCGCGCCGCAACTGCTGCCAGATCCGTTCCTCAAACGACGGCTTGGTGGCTGCGACAAGAAGGGCGAGATCTGCGTCCTCGGTGGTCGGCGTCGGCAGGTTGGCGAACACCGACAATGCCGTTTCCTTGATATGAAGCCGGATGTCGGGACTGGTCAGCAGTTCCTCAAGCTCTTGCAGGAAACGCTCGGGTTCCCGTTCATGCAGGTGTTGGAGGATCTGACGGACCTGTGCCCTACGGAACAGCTCCTGTTCGTCGCGCAGCAGGAACTCACAGAGTGACTCGTTGCGAGAGACCCACTGGCGTGCGAACGCGTAGTCGAAGAAGGTCTCATGGAAGAACGCGATGCGGTCCCCGTCCCGCGCTAGAACATGCTCCGAGACGAGGACGTTGGCGTCGTCGACGAGATCTCCCTCGTCGAGCAGCTCAACGGGTGCCGACAGTGTCTGTCGATCGCTAGCGCCGTTAGCCACTCGGGCGATCACATCGTTAAAGCGCACTTCTGCGCGCCTGGCCTTCACGGCTTGGCGTTTGCGTTCCCAGAACGCTGCGAACAGTGAGCCCCTCGACTGAAAGGCGAGCGCGTCTCCTTGGTCTGCGATGGTGCTGAGGAGGACGAGGTGCAGCGGACTCTGTAGCAGAGCTAACTGCGTAGCTTTCAGCTTCGAGGCGTCCAAGCCCATGGTCGTGACAGCTGCCTTCACCGCGTCGCCGGGCAGGTCGGCAATGGATACCTTGCGCACATCGGAACGCGCCGCCAGAGCACGGATACGGTGATCATTCTCGACGTCAAACTCACGACATGCCAGGATCACCCGCACGCCGCCCACAGAGAGTGCCTCGCCGATGAGATCCACGACAACATCGAAGCTCTGCGGCATCCGGCCGGATGCGAGGCTGACGGCGTCAACTTGGTCGATGATGAGGTAGGCATCCCGACCGCCCGCTGCGAGCGCCAATGCGGCGGCGGGCGACGTTTCCAGCCCTAGCTGGCGTCCTAGCTCGGTCGTGGACGCGAATGGCTCAAGTCGATCGAGTCGGAACGCCAGGACCTCCGCTCCGGAGGCCCCGAGTGTGGCGACCGTTTGCTCGAGAACGCCACTCTTCCCGCCGCCAGCGGTGCCGGTGATCAGACACAAGCGATCGCTGACGAGTGCCGCGGCGATCTGCTCCACCTCTGCGCGCTCAATCGGCGGGTCGAGCAGCTCCCGCTGAACTGTGCCGACCCAGCTGCCTGTCACTGCGGCGACTTGCTCCTGGGTCGAAGCGTGCGAACCAGCGGTCAGTGGCGTGATGCCGTGCTTCGCCAGCTCCTCAAGTAGCTCGGTCCGGGTCAGGCGCTTGCCCAGGTTGTCGAGCAGGACGTCACCGATTGCCAGACAGATCAAGTGACCAGTGGTGCCTTCAAGGCTGAGTCCAGCAAGCATGCCGTTCATCCGGATGACGTCATCCTCATCGTGAACTTCGAACCACATCCCTCGCAGCGTGGTCCATGCTGCCCCCGCGCTCCCAAGTATCTCGGCGGCCGCCAACTCGTCGAAGGCAGTTCTCAAAGGATCGCTAGTGAGCCACGACTGCGTGAAGGCAGCGAGATCGGCTGACTTACGCGCACGATCGGCAAGTTCCTTCAAAGGACCGCACGGGATAAGAGAAGCAAAATGATACTGCCGGCTCTGGGCCACATGTGCTGCTGCCGACTTGAAGATGCCTAGACCAGATAGCGCCTTGATGCTCCAGTAGTTACTGTTGCCGTTCTGGCGCTTGAGCTGGTGTGCCTCGACTGCACCGCTCACATAGGTGAACTCTGACCCTTGCCCCGCATCCGGGTCGATGTCCTCGGCGGTAAGAGATTGGGTTGGGTCGAGAATGCAATAGAGGGCGTGGCGGATCGCCCAGGCAGCCTCATACTTGTTGCCTAGTTTGTCAGCTTCCCCGCCCTGCCTAGGCGACATTTCGAGTTCTACTCCAGCCCGTAGTCTGCATTGCACCGCCCAAGCCTTGCCGCCATTCTACCCCATTGAATATACGGCTTCCCCATGCTACTGACTATCCTCGGATGTCGCAAGGGATGGATTCATTGGGTCAAGCAGAAAGAAATATTTCCTTCTTGCTCTCGCTAAGCTACAGCAATCCTTAATCAGCACATCCGGCCAGTATGAGCCTCACTTGGGTCGGCTGTGGTCTGGCCGACGCCGTCCCTCGTTGGGCTGAAGGGACGAGGAACGGCGGGGCCGCTTCGTCAGGCATCCGTCCACGCCTGGGCGAAGAGGTGGAACGGCTGGCGTACGCAGACGGAAACTCCAGTACGTACGCCAGCCGGGTAGTGGGCCCCTGTCCGAGCTCTCAGGGGCTACAGGGGAACTCGGGGTGGCTCGGACAGGGACGGGTGGTGACGGAGCCGATGCCTTGGGCGGTGAGGTCCACCCATGTGAGAGATGAGGAGCGGCGCCGGCTCCGCCAGATCAGGGGTGGGGTGGGTCGGGGAGGATCAGGACGCGAGCACCGGTGGCCCGCTCGAAGGGTGGCCTTGATGTCATGGGTAAAACCCGGCGCTACTAGGTGGATCAGGCTGGGCACCACCACTGCCGTCGCCTCGTAACGGATCACCGCGTCGACCAGCGCCTCAAAGGCCGCTGGGGTGGTGTCGGGGTTCTCGACGTAGATGGTGCCCATGGTGAAGCCGTCGACCTGGGCGAAGGCCCCTAGCCGGTCCTTGGTCTTGGCCAGTTCCCCAGCGGTCATGAGCAAGTGCTTGAGGATGTAGCCGAGCAGCAGCGGCCGGGTGTAGTCGGTCACTCCAGATCCTCGTCGCGCCACTGCCGGAAAGCGGTGTGGAGTTGCTCCCGCAGCACCGTCCACCAGCGCCGACGACGCTTGCCCTTCACGGCTGGTCATCTGCCACCGCCGCCGGCTCGTTGGTCACGCGGCAGCTGGCAAAGTGGCGAAGCATGGCGACCTCGAACCTCGCCGCGTACTCGGGTTCCGAGACGTGCTCCACGATCTTGTGCTCCCCAAACCACACGCAGACACGGCGATCTGGCGGGCTACTTCCGTTGTCGTGCTCATCACTCGCCCCGCAACTCGCGGCGGATGGCCGCGAACATGAAGGCGTAGAGCCCCGCGGCCAGCAGCCACAGGTGCCACATGGAAGGCCCGGACTGGAGCAGATGGAAGGTCGGGCGCCGGATCGCATAGAGAGCGACCCGACACCCGAAGCTCCTGATAGTGCCTCGTCAGTATCCGGCCGATGCATCTTCCAGTTGGAGGACTGCCGCGAGCGTTTGCGTCAAGGACTTGCCGTCTTGCCGGTAGCCGAACACCACGCCGCTGGTTTCGAGCGGTCTCTGGTCGGTCGTTACGTGGAAGTGGAGGTAGATGACGTCATCCACCAACTGTCCCGCGTCCAGCTTGTAGCCGGCGACCAGCTGAGAGGGCAGGCTCTTCAGCTTCGAGTCGAGTGAGTTGCCTTGCCCTCCGCCGCTGACCGGTACCACGTTCCCGAAGTCGGCTCGCTTGTAGACCTTGGCATCCACGAAATCGAGGCCCGGAGATGATTTTTCCGGGGTCACCGTCTGGATGACCAGCTTGTCGTCCGAGTAGTTCGCAGGCGTGGGGGAGACGTAGTAGACGTCGTCCCCCTTCCGGACCGCAGTCATGCCGATCTTCGCGTAAGCCTCGCCAGTCCCGCCCGGAAAAGTGACAGCGGGGGCGGCGCCGTAGATCACGTCGATCTGCGAAGGCCGGTGGGAGCCGGTTGGGATCAGCCGGGCTAGGAGCGTGTGTACCGACTTCCTATGGGAATGAGAAGAGCCGGTGTCTGCACAACGATGCCAGTGAACTCATCGACGGTTGGTTCACGCCGGACCGCAATGTCGCCGGTCTGGGACCGGTACGCCTCTTGGTCGATATTCCTACCATCGCTTAAACGTTCGGGCTCGGCTTTGATCGCCATGAGTCCCACCCCCGCTCTGAGTGAACGCATGTGAGCATGTGATGTCAACAGGAAGTCACTGCTGAACTGGTATGAAGGCCACTGACTCTAGGGAGTCCAGATCTCGCCGAGTCCGGACACGGTCGAGTCAGCGTTGTGGCGGATGTCCCACAGCGCTTCGCGTTGTTCGATGTGTTTTTGCAGGTCCTTAAGCTTGCCCTTGGACCACACGTGCTCGCCGGTCGGAGGAAGGAATCGCAGCAGCGCCGTGGACTTCACGGTGTACCGGCGTAGCAAGGTGTTGTCGTTCTTCACCCAGTGGTCGTTGGTGCATTCGGCGGGCCACGGCTCGGGATCCTTGTGACACCAGTGCCAGGTCACTCGATCGACTGTGATCTCGGCCGTTCCGTCGGGGTAGGTGCTGACGGACTCGATCCGGCCGACCTCGTGGACCGGGTCGATGCCGGCACCGCCGAAGAACGCGTCTGCCGGTAGCGGGCTGAGCGGACCCTTTCGAGGATCCCTGGCCTGCGTCGCGGTCAGCGTTGCATGCCAGTAGTCGAGGCCGACCTTCTGCGCCCAACTGGCCAACGAGGCCTCGTTGGTCGCCATGTACGGCTTGACGTCGAGCAGGCCTTTGACGAATCCGGCGGCCATCAGGACTCGCTTGTCAGGGTCGGCCGAGTCGTACACCGCGCCCATCGCCGCGGAGACCAGCAACTTGGCGCATGTAGTGGCGACCTTCTTCATGCTCTCGGCGAGTTGGTCCGCGCTGAACGCCGTCAGACCGTCGTTGACGGCCTGGTAGGCACAGTTCACCGCGAGAATCAGTTGCAGCACGCGATCGGCGCGGCGGAGGATCTCGGTGGGCTGGCCAGGCGCATGTTCGGCGATGACGCGCTCGCGCCAGGCCTTCTTCGCCATCAACTCGTTGATCTCGTGGATGGCGATCTTCCCGGCCTTGCGTTCGTCCCAGAGCGCTTCGATCGCCGCATGGGTCGCCACCCGAGCCCCTGCGGCCGTACCCAAGGATGCGGCGTCGATCGCGGTGGTCACCGCTGCCAGCACGATCGAGACCGGCTCGGCGGTCGCATGGAACCGGACAAACTGACCCTCCTGCTCCTGCCTGACCGAGAACTGCGCCTCGCCCTGGCCGGGGATCAGAATCGCGTTACCGAAGAAGCGGTAGGGGAGGCCGATCAGGAGGTCCTGAATCTCGTTGTAGGCCAGCAGATCACCGAATTCCGTGGTCACGCCTTGCGGCAGGGGTGCCCGGAACGCATACCAGTACCGGTTTGCGATCTTGCCACGATGGATTTCCGAGGCGCTCGCCAGAGCGACGCAGCCGTCGAGCGGCGCCACATGCATCTTGCCGCCCTGATCGTTCGTCGTCCGGAACGACCAGCCGGGGTCGATTCGCAGATCGTCGTTGTCGCAGTCCGGCTTCTTCTCCGGCCCGAGGTTGAAGGTCAGGACGTTGTCGACCCACCACTTGCCCGACTTGAACGCGCCGAGGACGCCACGGGAGAAATGGGGCCAGTCGGCGCTCACGGTCTGGTTCGCCGCGTCGACCCGGATCGGCAGTGCCTGCCACTTCTTGTCGTCATCCTGCAACAGCATCACCAGGGTTGCCGCGCTGCCACCTGCTCGCTCGACCGCCGCGGGATCGTAGTGGACTGTGACCCGGCCACGCCGCAAGGCGCCTTTGAGCGGGGTGATATCGAGATCGTTGATGGTGGCCAACCCGGTGATGCCGGCCGGTGTGGCCGACTGGCGGATGCGCACCACCGTGCCATCGGCCGCGGCGTTTGGTGGGACGGTCAGCGTGATGGCGTTGTCCTTGCTGGTCACCACGCCGCCGTCGCGGCCGACCTGTCCTTCGGTCTCGCCGGAGACTGTCGCAGTGGGGCCGGGCGCGGATGGATCCTTTGCCTCGGTCTTGGGTTGAGTGCAGCTCACGAGAACGACGCAGCATGCGAGAACCACGACTCCCACGGATCGGTTGATCGCTCCCATACCGCATCCCCCTCAGAAGACTTCCGCCCCGTGCTTCCCCCGTACCGTGTTCATCGCACCGGCGGGTACTCCGTTACGTAACGCTTTGTAGTTTTCTGCGATATGCCTGGTGGGAGCTTGCCCCAGGGGTGGGTTATCGCAGGCTTCCGGGGGAGTAGGACCATGCAGCGGCGTCGTGGATCCATAGTGTTCGTGGTCTTGGGCAGTTTGCTGTGTTTGGCAGGTTGCAGCAGTCCGTCTGAGAAAGGGGAGGCGAAGTCGCCGCCCTCCTCCGCGCCCACCTCGGGGGCCGCCGAGGTGCCGGTTCGGCCTGGGGTGGATGCCTCGGCCACGATTGGTGGCTTCACGGTATCTGTGCCGGGCCATGCGGTCGGTGGTGAAGGGCGGATGACGGCGGCGTCGTCACCGGCCCCGGAGACTGCGGTTGGTCTGCGGCGCGTAGGTACAGGTGTCCGCGTCGACCTCGATGGCGGACAGCTGAAAGGTGTGGCGACTGTCTCGTTCCCGGTGCCGGCGCAGTGGGATCAGCGACTGCTCCCGATCATCGCCTGGCAGGACGGCCACGGTGGCTGGCGCTGGCTGCCGACGACGTGGACGCCAGGTCAGCTGAGCGCGACCGCACAGACCGATCACTTCTCCTCGGGATTCCTGGGCAGCCTGGACGTGCGTGCGCTCGCGGGTGACGCGTTGAAGGGGTTCACGTCCTGGATGACCGGGCGAGCAGACGTCGCGGCACCTCGGTGTGCGGCACAGGACACCGCCCGCGCGAAGGTCCGGGTGTCGTCCGATGGCGGCGACAGCGTGAAGTGGTGCCTCGGTGTCGAGGGCGGCAAGACGGTGCTGAAGATCGCGAACAACCGCATCACCTACACCCAGATCACCTACCCGTCGTCGTGGAAGGTGCTGTCGGGGCAGCGGTACGGCATCAGCCTCGATGCCTTGACCCAGTTCACCGCGACGAAGGCGGCGCAGGCCCTGACGCGGCCGGGGAAATCCGTGATCCTGATAGACAAAGGGAAAACGGTCAGCTTCAGTCTGCCGTCCGGCGCCGATGCCCGGGTCCTGGCCGAGATCAGCTTCTACGCCTACGCGTTCGAGATCCTCGGGCTCGCCTTTCAGGTCGAGACGAAGGTCGCCGAGCTGGCCGGAGTACAACTGGGGAAGAACGGGCTGGATCGTCTGATCCGGCTGATCAACGGCACCGGCAAGCTCGACGCCTGGGGTGAGGCGGGGCGTGACTGTCTGCAGTCCTTCACCGAGGAGTTCACCAACGAGCTGACCGAACCGGTCGAACCGGGAAAGACCGCAGGAGCGATCATCACGATGGCGGGCAAGTGCGTGGTCGCGATGGGCAAGATCTCGGCCAGCGAGTCCGGTCCGCTGATCTTCTTCGGCAGCCTGATTCTCGACGCGGTGATGACAGTGGTCACCGCGGTCATCACCGCCGTAAAGCTGCTGGTGGTGAGTATCAGAGAGATCTGGGACTCGCTGGCCAGCTTCGGCGGCAAGAGCAATCCCATCTACCTGATCCGCCTGACGCCGACGTCCGTACCGACCCAGATCGTGAAGATCAACCCATTGTCGGCAACCGGCAAGGTCAAATCCGGCTACCAGGTCCAACCGGTGACCGATGGCGCCCTCGATTGTTCGTTCGGACCGTCGGCTTCGCCATCGGCCGTCAGCGGAGGAATCTACGAGTGTGGTGGGACGGCCTCGTACGCCGATGTCTGCTGGGTACCTCAAGGCTCGCCTGACGCGTACTGCGGTGGAGAGCCATGGAACCGGACACTGAGGCAGTGGCCGCTGAGCGAGTGGCCTCTCCCGGCGGTAGAGCCACGAACGGACCCGCGCCCTTGGGGTGTGGTACTTGCGGATGGGACGAAGTGCCGCCGTCGGATCGGAGGAGCTTGGTCCGGCCGTCCGGACGGATGGATCCCGAATTACGGATGTGAAGGCAAAGAATTTGTCGTCCTGTCGGACCCGACCGGAAAGCACCCGGACGTCGACGAGTCCAAGCCCACCTGGGTCGTCCGGATCGGCGAACTGAGCGACACCGCCAAGTCGCTCCCGGCGCCACAATCGATCGCGGTCCGGACCGCATACTTCGCCACCGACCGCTGACTCTGTCCGAAAATCTCCGTCGGTGCAGACCCAGCGTTTGCGCTGACGGCGCGTCGCGCTGTGCGAGTGCTGTGGGTTGGGCTTCGCGGGCCATGGCCAATACTGCGTCAGTGCAGTCGGCGGCGGCTCGGAGTTCGTTTCTCAACGCGTGCAGGCTGCGTGCCATCAGGTCGACCAGCGGAAGGGTGTCCGCGAAGGACTCGGTCTCAGTGATCCGAGTGCAGGCCTGATTGATCTGCGACACGAGGAGGTACAGGGGTCTGCGCTTGTGGCTGCGTCTGAGGTCGGGGGCAGTAGCGGTGTCGTGCCACTGGTTCTGCGGGGGTGGCGGGTAGACGGGGGAGTGACTCGCTCGACGAGGAGCCGCTCGATGATGGTTGTGTCTGTGTGTTGCACCCACCCGAACAGCACTACGGCTGTGTTGCGGAAGCGGTAGACGGCGGGCGACCAGCTCCAGCCGACGGAAGCCTCGGTGGCCAGGTCGTTGGCCAGCCATCGCAGATAGATCAGCCGGGCGGCGCTGTGTCTCGCCGTGGGTGCGTGCCGTTTGCGGATGTGGCTGGTCTAGGGTTCGCTGCTATGGAGGGTGGACTGCCAGGTTCAGCGACCGGCAAGCCGATGGGGGCCGCAGTGGTGAAGGCCGCCTTGAGGCTCGTCGGTGGGGCCGATCTCGCCGACGCGATCGCCGACCTGACCGGTCTGTCTCGCAAGCGGGTCAAAGCCCTCGTGGCTCAGGCAGTCATAGATCTCTCCGACACAGGACCGGAGGAGTTCCGTGCGCTACCGAGCCATGCAGAGCGCAGCCCGGCCGAGCACCTCCTAGTGCAGGCGTTCACGCGGGCTGCTGCCACGCGGAAGGGTGACATTCCTGTTGCCGCGTTGATTGGACCTGATCAGCTCGTGCGGCTGGTCACGGACGACGAGACCGTCTCCGAGCTCACGCAGTGGAGCGAGAACGAGCAAGGCTACTTCCGTGCGCTTGCCCATCGGGTCGCGGAACTGACGTGCGGCTGGTACCTCGACGATTCGAACGCTCGAGCCCACGCAACCGCCGCCGGAGTCGGGCAACTGCTCCGCAACCAGGCGCAAACCCCTGCCTGGATCACGGACAGCGTCGACGCGACCCGCGAACTACGGGAGTCACAGGTCAACGCTCCTGGCGCGACCGACCACGCCAGCGCAGCCGATCCCCCATCGGAGGGACGGGACGGCGAGGCTATCGCAGAGGCAGCATGGCGGGCGCTTGGAGCGCCTCCGGCGTACTATCCCTTGGACTTCACTACCGAGGACCTGGCTGCCGACCTTGCCGTGGCAAGGATCGACGTCCAGACGCGCGGCTTTGACTCCCATGGCCTGTACTGGGATGGCTATCTGGACGGCGCTCCGGAAGAGATCGATGACGTCCTGGCGGCGAACTCGTTGGCTGTCATCCTCGGCAACCCCGGCGCGGGGAAGACCACGCTCGCCAAGTACCTCACCCTCCAGCGGATAGGCCAGCGGCTTCCGGCGGCCTATGCGCGCCTCGACGACCTCGAAACTAGGCTCGAAGGTGGCGCATCCACATACGTGCTGGACGTGGGCCTTGCCGTGGTCGCGGCGTCGATGAGTCATGCGATCCGCGCAACCGTCAGTCCTTCTTTCCTGGCGTTTGAGCCTGGTCAGCCGTCCCCCTTGATCGTCCTTGACGGACTCGACGAAGTGACGAGCGCGTCGGGACGCGACGAAATCCAGCGCTTAGCCGCCCTCCTCTCCGATCACGGTTACACCGTCGTCATCACCAGCCGGATATCGGGGTACACCGCCCCGTGGGCTGAGGCCGTCCACCTGGCGGTCCTGCCACTGATCGCTCCATCACCAGCCGGCTTCGCCGATCGGTGGTTCTCCCTGACTGGGGACGACGTCGCCCGACAACGTCACGCCACCGCGGCGTCAAACCCCGCCATTGCCTCGGTCCTGACGAACCCACTCACCCTTGGCTTCGTTTGCTTCGTCGCGATGCACGAGGAAATCCCCACAACCGAAGCCGCCATCTTCGAGAGGTTCATTGATCACTTCATCCGACGGTCTTGGCACGAACCCGACCATTGGATCACCGACAGTGCCCGCGTCGCTGCGATCACTCTCGCAGCGACCGACCTTGCTTGGGCCATGTCGCGCATTCCTTACGGCGCCTACCAGCAACGCTGGACCGACGCGGCCACCCTGGCCGAGCTCGAGGATTTGAGCTCCTCCGTCGACGCACCGCAAATGGTCTATGCAGCCGGACTCCTGATCGCGCACGGCAGGGTCGCCCCGACGTCGGAGCGTTACCAGTCGGTGCGATGGCTCCACCGCGTTATCCACGAACACTTCACAGCACGCCGTCTGGCCCGCCTCATCACCGGCGGCACCAGCGAGGAAGCCTGGGCCGACCTGCTCCTCGCCGTCCTGCATCCCAGCTGGTCAGCCACCCTGCACCAAACAGGGCAGCTGCTCTTCGAAACACCGGACCTGCATTCTCTGCTCGATGACCTGCAGCACCGAGCAGAGACGCGTGACACCCCGAACCGCGGGCTTGCTGGTGGACTTGAGCTTCTGGCCCCGTACTGCACCTGCCGCCGCCGACGACGTCGGATCGCTCGCTTCCTTGCTGCAAGCGGCGCCGTGAGTTCGGCTTTCCAACTGGAGCCCGAAACCACCACAGATGCGCTGCTGTCCGGTGAAGCAGACCTCTCGCAGTATGGAAGCTGGCTGTTCGCGTCTCATCCGGCCACACGCACGCTGCCACTCCTTGAACGACTTCACCAAGCCGGACTGCTTGCCGCCATGTACAGGGGCACGGAAGCATTGTGGAACGCGCGGGTAGCGAGCGACCCCCACCGTTGGTGGCCCCTTGCCGTTCAGGCCGCCCGTATGACAGGCACGATCTCCATGCCTAACGTTGACGATTGCCCGCCCGAGATCCTCGTCTTCATGGCCGATGAGCTGATCGGTCAGATCGCTCATGGCCCAGGAGTCCTCAGCGCCTGGGAGCTCAGAAGCTTGGACGAGCCCCTTATGACTGAACTGGCGAAGCGGTCCGGTCTTCCGTCGCGGATAGCTCTCGCTGTTGCTATCCATCTCTACAACAACAGCGGGCGGCGCGACTACGTTCGTCTAGCTGCCAAGATGACTGGGCCGCTCCACCCTGAAGACGTCCGGCTTCTGGCAGCCGACTTGGAACAGGAAGTCGGATGGACGCATTTTGAGCCGCTGGAGAAAGATTGGGTGCACCTCGCTCGAGCAGCCTCCTACTTCGATGGCTTCCCTGGTGACGGGAGCTGGCACCTCGATCCGCCCGCCACCCACCTCTCCCTGCCGCTGGCCGAAGCGATCATCAACGCACGTCAGCCCGATTCCTTACCTGACACGCCTAGCCAGATCGAGTCGCTAATTTGGGCGTTCTGCGTGCTCGCTGAAACTCCCTCGGCCCGCGTCCTCGACACCTTTCTCGCCTGGGACGACGACACCAACGCCGACGACTCCAGGATCGACGCAAGCCTCGCGCCCTGGGACAGGGCCGCGTACTGGATGGATGCGGCTTCGTACACAGCCGTGAAGAACTCGCTCGACTGGACAGCACTCGTCGGCGAGGCCCGACGCGACATCGCCGAAGGGCAACGCCTAGGCCGCGCCGGGGGAATCCTGGCCACGGCCGCAGAGATCTGGAGTACTCCACACGCCGTCAGGCCTAGCGACCGCCACCGGATCAGTGCAGACGACGCGCTTGACCTTTGGCTCGAAGGCCTGACCCTTCAACTGCAGCACGGAAGCGGCGGCTTCCAAGCCAACAGGTGGTCATCCCTACCCGAAGGGGCTTCGGAAGAGCTCCTGATCGATTGCGCAATCGCCGTCCTGAACCTAACCAGCGATAGGACCGACCCGATCGCCACCTCAGCACGCAAAGGAGCCGAACGCACGCTCGCGGGCGCCGGAGCTCTCGCGCACTTCTACGACGAGATAGCCATCCCACGGCCGGGTCGTGAGCGGGGGTGACGCCGACGTCCAGCCACGAGCCGAACCAGCCTTCAACCAATGACCCACGTAGCAGACGGCTCAGCATGCCGAGCCCTGTCTCGATCTCAACGAGTGGCATACCTTCGACGGTCCGGCGCTCAGATCATGCCGACCACGCCCTGGTGCTTCTGGTAGCCGTCGGCGAGAAAGTCGTACAGCCGGCGGCCGACTGTCAGTGCTCCGGCCGTCGCCGGGGTTGCCGCGATCTTCTCGTCGAGCGCGGCGATGGCCTGGGTCGCTTGGGTGACCTCGTGATCCTTCTCGGTGAGGGTCAGGTCGAGCATTCGTTCGTCGCGATCATGCTCGGACCTGACTGTCACCTCCACCTCGGATGCGATGTGATAGCCGATCGACCTTGGCCAGACCTTTGTTGACCAGTTGGTCCGCGCGCCGAATCAGTTCGGATGCGGCGATGACCATCGCCCAGACGGACCCGATCGCGGTCGCTACCGACCCCAGCCACCCAGAACCGGAACGCAGGAGCAAAGCCGGCGTCGACATCGCCAGTACGAAGACCGTGGCTGCCAGCGTGACGGCCAACGTCTTGTAGCGGACCAGGCGCCACACGGTGCCAGATAGCCGGCCGTTGTCTGAAGCTCCCCGGCCAGGCCTCGCAGCTCGCTGCCAGCCGGGACGACCCCGAGCTCGGTCGCGACGTCGCGCAGGGCCTCGTTCACCTCCGTGCGTTTCGCCAGCTCGCCTGCGACGTGTGAAAGTGAGGTCGGGCCAGGCTGTCGAACCCAGCTCGCTGCGACCAACCTCATGACCGAGTACATCTAGCGCTGAGTTCCGGGCGTCTGGTTCAATGTGCGTGTCCCCCCGGCGTCTCCCGCCGCACTCCCGTCCTCCCCCGGAGCCACTTCCACCTCGTCACCCACCTTGACGACGTCGTCACCACCGTCATCGACCTCCTCCGAGCCGATGACTGATGACGGGGGAGTGCCCAGGATGACCGCCTCACCCAGCAGAACCCGCTTCGATTCCGCGCGGCGCAAGGCGGTCAGACGATTCCCTGTGTCAGCCGGTGACGTAGGTCGGTGAGCGTGTCGGTTGCGAATTCTGGGCTGATGGCCAGGTGCTGCCTGACGGAGGCGATGGCCTCGACCAGTGCACGTTCACGCGAAGAGGTCGGCTCGCTGATTGCGGCCTCGACCACGTTTCGGTGGTCGACGAAGAGATCATGGATGAGGGCGTAGTAGGCCAGTACAGCGGTGAGCTCCGCGGCTCGGCGGCTGCCTTGAGATGCAAGGTTCGAAGCCTCGGCGTGAAGTTCTGAGGCGTCTGTGGCGTGCTCGCGGCTGAGCAAGAGCCGGAGCAATGGGTCTTCGACGGCGTGCGCGTGTTGCGTCGCCCGTGCTGACATCGCCGGCGCCGGCTGCGAGGTGGTCGGTTGTTGCAGGTCACGAGTTACGCCGCGGAGGTAGGTCGCGATCTCATGGTTCACCAAGACCTTGGTGAGCGCGGACAGTTCATCGCTCTCGGCTTCGCCGCGGGCATCGACAAGGCTGCGCGCCGCACGGACGAGATCTCGGGGGACACCACTGGAGAGGCAATGACACAACGCGAGGAACAGGTCGGGAAATCCGGTGACTCTCCGTCTGAGGAGCGCGAGCGACTCGGAGAGATCGAGCTCGGGCAGCCAGATGACCTCGTCGAACGATGTATCGATCGCAGTGCGGGCCGTGGCGACGCGGCGCTCGAACTGGGTCAATGCCTCTTCTGACACCGTGACGAGGTAGATGCACCCCGGTACGTGGAAGGTGGCTTTGATCTGATTGAGGAGGCTCTCAGCAGCCTGGGCGCTCGCGATTCGGTCCATCTCGTCGATGGCCACGATCAGTCCCACCCCGTGGCCTCCGGGTGGGGTCGCGGCGACCTTCTCGGCGAACGTCCTGTAGCGACGTACGAGTTCTGGCAAGGTGATCGGTTGCTGTGCGAGCTGGCGTGCCCTGCGCCAGCTGAGGCTCATGGGTCCTCGTGCAAAGCTCGCTCCCTGTTCGCTTTGGAGCGTCTGCAGGTATCGAATCCGCGACAGTTCGGCGGTCGCCTGCCGGGCCAGCGCGCCTGATGATCCTCGATCGGCCATGCCGAATGCGACGAAGAGGCCGATGAGACCAAGGAGAACGAGTCCCTTCGGACCTGGCGTGGCGTTGGGGTCAAGGCCTGCGGCACCGACGATGAGTTCGGCCACCTCCGTCATTCGATTGGATGTCGGTTCAGGGACGATGACAAAAGTCGCCAGCGCCAGGACCACGCACGCCGTGCGTCCCAGGAAGCGGATCATCCGAAGCGCCGTGCGTCCGGTCGACGTTCGTTCCTGGTAGTGGTCGCTTCCGTCGGCAACAATCACCGACTCACAGAGCTGGGCAAAAAGATCCAGTAGGAAGTCGCGGGGCACGTAGTCGACCGGTGCTTGTACAAAGACGGAGACCGGTGTTCCTCTACTCGACCTACGGTCCTCCCGAGGATCGAGAGTTCGCGTCTTCACTGAGCCCAGGGTGTGTTTGAGCAGCGTTGTCTTGCCCATTCCTCTTCGGCCGCTCACAGCAACGGAGGTCGCTCCGAGCTCAGTGATGAGACGGATGATTCGTTGACTCGCCTCCCGTTCGATCCATCGTCCAGGAGTGTCCGCCTCCGCCAGACCCTGAACCGACGTCGCCTGGAGACGTGTCGGTGAAGCTCTGGTGACCTCGGCGTTCACCGCGATTCGCAGACGGGGCAACGCCAGTGCTTCGACGCGACCAATCCAGGTCCGAGCCACGTTCTCCACCCAGCGGATGACCGAGCGAAGCCCAAGAAGGAGTGTTGCGTTCGCGAGGACGATGAGAGCTACCGTGAGGCTGCCGGCGTCCACGGCAGCGGCCCCGCCGGCGCGGAGGATCTCGCCTACGGAGTCCTCCGTATGGTTGTTCAGCCAGTCTCCGACGGCAAAGCACTGACGCAACATGATGCGCGCGAAGACCCAAAGGGCAAGGAGCGCACAGACCGTCGCCACATACGAGTACCAGCGCTCGGCAGCCGTCTCCCGAGCAATCTCCCGACTGAACGACTGAGCGACCCTGATCCGCTTCGCCGGTGCCGTACTGCGGATGTCGGTGAACTCGCGTTCGTCCGTGACACGCTCGTAGACATGGCCGAGCGCCAGCCACGCGATGCCCTGATCGGTCAGCCGCCAAGGTACACACAACCAGTACCGCGCTCGGCGTGTGAAATGCCTCAAGACAAGACCATCCCTTGGGTAGTGGTTGGTTCCGGACACAGGGCTGTGCCGATGTCGCTGGCAACGTTCGAGGGCATGACTCAGGAGGAGATGGCCTTGATGATGGCCACGACGGATCCGGCTGCCGCACCTGCGGCGCCGACAGTTCCGACGGCGGTCCTTGCGAGCCGTTTGATCGTCCATGGGCGCCATGCGCGGTGGTCAGTTGCGCGGTGGGGCTTGGCCCAGCCGGCGTTGAGGGCAGCGGGGTCGCCAAGGAAGGCGAGTCGAACGACCTTGTCCATCGCCGCGCTGGATGCTATCGGAGTTGTGCTGGCGGCCAGTGCCGTGAGGTCGTCAAGAAGTGGTTGTGCGGCGTCAAGCAACGCGCGCTGGTCGAGGCTGCGCCAGCGCCTTGTCCGGTGTCGGAGGAGATCGTGGAGTAGGGCGGCGGATTCGAGCAGCGCAAGCCGTTCGGTGGGGAGATTGTGGTGCCACAGCTCGTAGGGGGTGATGTCGGGATCGTTCCTTCGGCGCAGCGACACGGGCACCGATGCGGTATCGGGGTCGCGAGCGAGGGCGAGGCGGAGCAAGAGCTGGTACGCGAGTCGAGTCCTCATGTCGAAGTACTCGGTCAGAAGGACCACCGGCGCAAAGATCATCATGCTGAGCAGGCCGGCCGGGCTCTTCACCAGCGTCACGAGAGGAATCATGAAGGTCGTTGCCCAAGCGGTGTAGGCCGCACTCGTCGTGGCGATGGACAGCATCTGGGACTTCGCGAGAATCCCGACCTGAGGTTCGCTTAAACCGTGTTCCTTGAGCCAGCCGAATCTCGCACTCACCGATCGCTTGACCGTCCTGGGGACGATGATCAGCATGGCGATCGAATGCCCCGCGATTGCGACCGTTGCGATGACTCCGGCCCTGGGGTCGAGGTGGATCAGCCCGACGGCGAGCTTGCCGCCGAAGAAGAGGCCTACCAGACCAAGGACGGTCGCCCGGCGAAAGGCTCGAAACCGGTGCCTGGCGTAACGCTCCTTGCTCTCGGGCTCGAGGGACCTCTTGGCGGACTCGGGGTCACCCGTGAACGCCGCGGCGTACCACGGCCAGACGAGGACCAGGAACCAGCAGAGTGCCACTGTCACGCAGAGGGCTCCGAGGATGGCCCAGACCATCGCCTCGCCCGTTTCGTCCCAACCGCTCATGATCTCCCTCGTTCGTCGAACGACGAGATCGAAGCAGAGCCGACCGACACATTGCCCGATCGAGCAGTACTCTTGCGCCTTCTGGGCATCGCGGACTGTCAGTTGGATTCGATCTGGCCTTTGGGGCGCGTGGCGAGAGCTCGACATAAGTATGTGCTCGAGGTACGTCGGGTGACACGTGACCTGTTCGCGATACATCCACTGCGATCTTCAAGGGAGGGAAGCCAACGATGCTGATTGTGGTGCTGGACACCAACGTCTTGTGGGGCCGATCTGCTCCTGCAGAGCCCCGACGCCAAGGTGCTCGATGCGGGGGACAGTGCCGCAATGCGGGCTGGTCGTCGTCACCTGTTGCGCAACCGCAGCGAACAACTGCCGACGTGATCACTGTCCTTGCGCAGGGCAATAAATAGCGGACGGGTTGGCGCGGGGCGTAGCGAGGCCGGGATCGGTCGACCGTCGATCCCGGCTGATGCCGTTCTTCGCACTGGTTTGCTTGCTGGTGGCCGCCCTCGCCGGTGGGCTCGCTTCATCGGTAGAGTGCGGGCCATGGAGGTCGGACGCTCGGTCAGGAAGGCTCTCGACGAGTGGCAGTCCGGTGACCTCGAATCGGCGATGATGCATGCCTGCAACGCGGTCGACGGCACCGCCGGCAAGGTCGCGGGGCGGAGCCGTAACAACTTCCGTTTCACGAACTTTCTCGGACCGGACGATCTTCGGTCTGCTCGCCGTGGTCGTGGTCGAACCCGTCAACACCGATCAGCGTGTGCCGGACGGTTACCACTTGACCTTCGACGGTGGCCCGCCGCTGGATGTCAACGAGTGGTGGGGCCGGTCGGATGACTTCGCGGAACTCGTCGCGACCGTACAGATGCCGCTGGTCACCTTGGACTTCGGCGACTGGATGGATGATCTGCGCGCGCCCCGGCACTGATTTCGGCAGTTGCGACTCCACATACGGGCTCGTTCAGAGACCGCAAGCGGTCAGGGGGTGATTACCAGTGGCTAGCCGTGCTTGTTGACGTAGGTGGAGCATCTTGTCTTGAGCGAGCCGATGTTCACCGCGTTGTGGATGAGGTGCGGTGGGATCAGGACGGGTCGCCGGTGTGGAGCTCACGTCGGGCCCCCGGACCCGCTCGGCTTCGGCCCGCCGCCCCGATGGCACGCATGACCCGGACCACCGACCACATGACCGAGGTCAGGGGCACTGAGATCCGCACCGTGAGTCCGGGTAATACGATACGGAGAAGCAGGCAGCGGTTGACGGTCCGGACCGGTCGAGCGTCGACGAGATCCCGGGTCCGGCGAGGTTCCGGCTGCGCTGGGCTCTGATGGCAGAAACTCGATACGTCGTGCCGATCCTCAGAGTGCCAGAGACTAACGCTAGCGAGGCGTCCTCGCGGTTGAGTACTCTTGTCTCCGAGTCGTTCGACAAACAGTTGTGCGAGCTCCGCCCACCCGTCGTGGGGACCGGTCCGTCTTCGGCGAGGACTTCGGTGCACTCCTCCACAGACCAGTCGTCCATGACGATGTACGGCGTCAGCCACCCGCTGCCCGTCCAGGCCGCGAGGACCGCGCGGCGGCGTTCCGACTTCTGAATGCCGATCCAGATCGAACTTGCGCCACCGCGGCCGGCGAGGCTCGGGAACTGGCCGGCAAAAGACCACTCCCGTAGGGCGCGAGCGATCGCGAGCTCGAGGCTGAGCTTCGACGATGTCACTGCCTGGACCCCAATGGCCAAAGTGCCGAGGGCCAGGCCCTCCACTACAGCCTTCACCTGCTGGTCCTTGCTCAGACTCACCATGCTGCAAGGCTAATGACGCCCGCCGACAGTCCCGAGTCTTAGAGCGACGGCGAACGTGGCCGAGCCCCGCAAGTTCAGCAGCTCATCATCGCCCGCGAACTCGTCGGCAAAGCCTCCACCGAACTCAAGTAACCCACGCCGCCTCGCCGCTCGCTTCTCCGTCGCTCATCACTCGACGCTCCCACCCCTCTCGCGATGCGCTCCAGCGTCGCGCGAACCGCGAGCATCACCCTTCGGGCCGAAACTGAACGCCTCGCCCTTCCATCAGTGATCGTCGCGCCTATACAAATATTGGATGTCAGAAGAAGACCTCCTGCTGTGGGCTCTTCGGGTGCGCATTCGGACATTCTCCGAACGCGGTGACTCGGCACTACTTCTTGATTCCCGAGGGGTTGCGGAGACCATACGGCTGCTTGAGCTTGCCCGGCTTCAGTTCGGAGACGTCCCGTTGAATGTCGCTTACATCGTCGCGTCGTTTCACTGGTGCCGTCATAAGGCAATGCCAGGCGGGAGTCGGGACGACTTCGAGGAAGCGTTCGAGTGGTTTGGGGCGATCGCCAGGACGGAGGTCGCATTGGTGCCGTCCGAACTGCGGGGGATGATCGGGCAACGCTGGGCAGATGAGGGCAGGGCGCTGTTCGATCGAGCGCGGAGCACAGGTGATCTAGAGAGCCTCGACACAGCGGTCGATGCCTTGCGGGAGGCAGTTCACCTGCTCCCGTCCGGCCATCCAGATCTGCCAGGCTACTTGTCGAACCTTGGGGGCGCGCTGGGCTACAGATTTGACATGAGGGGACGAGCACAAGACGTCGAGGAAGCGATCACCGTCGGGCGCCAGGCTGTCGCCGCGGCGTCGGCGGCGCACCCCCGTCGGGCGGGGTACCTACAGAACCTCGCGGTGGCGTTGCACTTGCGCTTCGAGTGGCACGGTCGGTTGAGCGACTTGGATACCGCCATCGCGCTAGGTCGGGAAGCATTGATGGTGGTGCCGGCCGATAGCCATTGGCGACCGACCATTCAGGGCAACCTCGGCATGTCCCTGCGAAGCCGATTCCAACAGACCGGCCGGATGGACGAACTCGATGAGGCCATTGGCTTGGTTCGCGCCGCGGCGGATTCAGCGGATCCGGAGGCCCGAGTTGGGTGCTTGTCCGGCGTAGCGATGACGCTTCAGCTCCGGTTCGAGGTGTCGGGCCAGTTGGACGACCTCGATGAGGCGATCGCGACGTCGCGTGAGGTACTGGCGGCCATTCCGCCTGACCATCCTGACCGAATCAGCGAGTGCAGCAATCTCGCCAGTGCGCTCGGGAAGAAATTCGATCGAGTCGGCGACATCAGCTTCATCGACGAGGCGATCAGCCTGTGTCGAGAGGTGGTCACCGCAACACCGGCCGATGATCCAAATCGGATCGATCTGCTCTCCAATCTTTGCATCTCCCTGCGGGCTCGCTTCGATCGCTCGGACGACCTGACCGAGATCGACGAAGCTATCGCGCTGGCTCGCGAGGCCGTCGCCGCGATGCCCGCCGGTCACACCCGTCGCGCCGGGATCTTCACAAGTCTGGGAGTTTGCCTGCGGGCTCGCTCTGAGCGGACAACTGACCCTGGCGACGCTAGCGAGGCAATCGCCTGGGCGCGCGCAGCGGTCGATGCCGCCGGTGCCGACCATGCAATCCGGCCAAATCTGCTGTGCAATCTCAGCGTTGCGCTACGCCACAGGTTCAACCTGCTTCGCGAGCTGTCCGACCTCGACCAGGCGATTGCCGCCGGTCGTCAATCCGTCGAGGCGTGCCGACCGGGGGTGATCGACCGAACGAGATACATCTCGGTCCTCGCCACCGGTCTGAAGATCCGGTACGAGTGGCAGCGCCAGACTGCTGACATCGACGAGGCAACTTCGCTCGATCGCGAAGCTTTGGCCGCGCTCCCCGAGGGCCACTCCGAGCAGGCCATCTATCTCGGCAACCTGAGTCTGGCGCTGCGGGCCAAGTTCGAGGGCGAGCAGAAATGGGCTGATCTGGACGAGGCCATCACTACTGCTCGCGCGTCCGTGGCTGCGGCTCTTCTGGATCACCCAGTCAGGGCTGCCATGCTGTCGAATCTGGTCGCCGTCCTGGTGGCCCGGTTCGAGGCGTCCGCCAGATTGTCATCGAGGCTGGTTGATATCGCTGAAGCCGTCAGAGCTGGACGTGCAGCTGTGGCCGCGATGCGTCCGGGTCATCCATGGCGAGTGAACGTCTTGGTAAATCTCGGCATCGCACTGCGTGCGAGGTCGGTCTGGATGGGCAATAGCTCGGATCTTGCTGACGCCGTCGCCGGTTGGCAGGAGGCAGCGGTGCTCCGCGGCGGGCCGTCAATGGAACGATTGACTGCTGCCCAGCAGTGGGCGGAGGTCTGCGCAAGTCAACAGAATTGGCCTGAGGCGGCAGACGGCTATGGCGTTGCGGTGGACTTGCTGCCGTTGGTCGCTTGGCGGGGAACGACCCGCGCAACGAGGGAGCAGTCCCTCGCCGGCCGAGGTGGATTGGCTGCGCAAGCAGCCGCTGCCTCGATCGCGGCGGACCAGCATGATCGGGCAATCGAGCTTTTGGAACGAGGCAGGAGTGTGTTGTGGTCGCAGTCGCTCGAAACCCGCTCTGACCTATGGCGGCTGCAGAAAGTCGCATCTGGACTAGCTGCCAAGCTCGCTTGGATCCGTGAACAGCTCGACCGGTCGGTGGACCCTGCTCGGCTGAACTAGCACCTGGACCACTCAGATCGGGGGATTGCGATACTCGGAGTGGAACGACGGCCTGTTGGTCAGCCCGAGGTGAGTAGTGTTAGTAGCGCGAAAGATCCCGGCTGCCTGTCGAGCTTGCAGGTCGATGGGACGCCGAAACAGTAAGGCACTCGGGGCCTTGGCGGGTGATTTGCCTCGAGCGGTGGTCGTTCAATGATCGTCGGCCCGGTCGAGTTCGCGGGTACGTGGCAAAGAGATGCCAGGTCAAAGGCGCGGAGTCGCACGGCGGTCGTGATCGTCACGCTCTGTTGGCGGCCAGGCCGAAGTGCCATACTCGTCGTCCGGGCGACGGCGGGCGCGGTAGGGGGAGCGGTGGTAGAGGAGTTTTCGGAGGACCGGATCGTCGATCGGCGGATGGCGCTGGCGCGGGAGTGGGACGAGCTCGTCGAGCAGGTGCAGGCCATTGAGGGTTTCGAGGACTTCTTACGGCCGCCGAAGATCGAACAGCTGCTACCTGCTGCCGCCGGGGGGCCAGTGGTGGTCGTCAACGTGAGTCGTTGGCGGTGCGACGCGCTGATCGTCGAGCTGGGCGGTGTTCGGGCAGTTCCGTTGGAACGGCTGACCTTGGACGAGACCGCCCGCCGGGCCTCGACTTACCTTGCGGTGCTGCACGCCGCCGAAGTGGCTCTGGGTGAACTGGTCGAGGCCGAACACAAAGTGTCGAACGCGTCGAGTCGCCCGTTGATCGTTGGGTACCGGCGCGCAAAGCAACGGCTCGACGCGGCGATGGCGGCGGTCGACGAGATGTTGACTGACCTGCAGGTCTGGATGTGGGACGTGATCGCCGGCCCAGTTCTGACCGCGCTGGGACGAGAGGAGACTCCCCCCGGTGAGCCGACCAGCTGGCCGCGCGTCTGGTGGTGTCCGACGGGTGCGCTGACTGTACTGCCGCTGCACACTGCAGGCCATCATGCGGACACCGGAGACGGTCCGCCACGGACAGTGCTGGATCGCGTGGTCTCGTCGTACACGCCGACCCTGCGGGCACTGCTCGACGCTCGGAACCGGCCGGATCAGGACGTTGAGGACCGCATGCTCCTGGTGTCGGCTGGGAATGTCGACGGTCAGGTACCGCTCGAGACCGAGGCGGAGCGCGAACTGCTCCATGGGTTGTTCCGGCACTCACTGACCGATCTGCCAGACAAGAAGGCGACCCGGGACGTTGTCCGGTCGGAATTGGCGAAGCACCGATGGGCGCACTTCACGTGCCATGGCGACCAGGATCTGCTGGATCCGTCGAGTGGTGGTCTGTGGCTGAGCGACGGGAAGCTGAGTATCGCCGACCTCAGCGCGGAGCGGTTCCACGGGGACTTCGCCGGCCTGTCCGCGTGCAAGACGGCGATCGGCGGGATCGAGTTGCTCGACGAGGCGATCACGCTGGCCGCCGCCTTCCACTACATGGGCTATCGGCACGTCGTGGCGACGTTGTGGTCGGTGGAGCAACAAGCCGCGGAAGAGATATTCGGCTCGCTTTACCAGCAGATCGTGACGGACGAGGTACTAAGGCCCGAGCTGGCCGCGGTCGCGTTGCACGAGGCTGTCCGCGCCTTGCGCGCGAAGTGTCCGGAATCACCTCAGATCTGGACGCCGTTCACGCACACGGGACCCTGACGAGTCAAGGAGGACAAAGCTGTGACAGCTCCGGATGAGCATTGGTTCGAGGAGATCTCCGATCCCGGTTTCGCGGGGCTTTTCATTTCCCAAGAGCATCGCGTGCTTGACACCCGGGGGAGCGTCGTGGTGAGTGGCCACTGTCCTCGATGCTCCCATCCGATGACCTTCGACTACAGCAAACTGGTCCACAAAGGGATCTTGCCTCGGTTCAAGGCGTCCAAGCCCATCGCGAAAGGGCCGCTGCCGATGTACTGCACCTGCAGGTTCGAGCACCGCGACCGGCCGGACGACGAGGAAGGCTGCGGCGCCTTCTGGTCCCTTGAGGTGTTACCGCAATGACCTTGGTGCCGGCGTCCATCAGTGGGCCGCAGGATCGCCGCCGTGCAAAGGCACTTCGTCGGCTCGGGACCGGCAAGCTGCCGACGGTTCGCGCGATGGCACTTGCCTGGCGCAACGGCCTCGGGGCGGTACTGGCAGCGCTGATCGGTTTCGGTCTGATCAAGGGAAGGACGGACGTCGGCGATCTCGCGTCGCCGTACGCAGCCGCCGTCGGAGCTCTGCTCGTCCTGTCGATACTGGCGGGCGGCACTGCGGCCGCGCTGCTCCTACGTGCGGCCCATGGGAGTCCGCACGGCCTACCAATGTCGGACCTGGTCGATTCGCCCGATCCGGAGGCGGACGCGGAACGACTTGAGACCGAAGCGTCGCTGGACGCGCTCCGCCGGGGACGCTGGATGGCTGCGGCCTGTGCGGTTCTGCTGATCAGCGCGGTGGGTCTCACCTGGTACGGTCCGGGGAAGGACGCCACGAGGATCGTTGTGCTGACTCCTCAGGGCGAGCGCTGCGGCTCGGTCCAGCGACTCGAGCAGGGTGTCCTGACGCTGAAGACCAACAGTGGTGAGGTCGCCGTGCGAATGGCGGAAGCAATCGGAATTCGAACCGCGGACAGTTGCGGCCCCGCGAAACCCTGATCGGACGTCTGGTCAATGACTGCCGACGACTACGGGACGCTGCGTACCGTGCTGCGTAACGCGGCGCAGGACTGGATCGATTGCTACCAGAACGAGGACCGTCCGCAGGAGCTGGTGTGGGCGGTCGATACCTTTCGGTGGCTCTACCTAGCGGCGCCGCCGGCATGGCTGTCGGCGGCGCGCACCGATCTGATCGTCGGCCTTCAGCTCGGATTCGAGCAATCGGGGGAGGTTCTCTCGATCAGCGAGGCGATCGAGCTGGGTGAGCAGGCGGTCCGCGAGGCGGCCTCGGAGTCCGCGCGCGCTCGGCAGTCGGCCAATCTGGGAAACGCCTGTCGCCTGCGGTACGAGGCAACTGGAGTGCGGGCCGACCTCGAACGGGCGGTCCGGTACGGCAGGCAGGGCCTGGACGACTCGCCGAGCGGGCTGATTCGAGCTCAGCGGTTGTCGAATCTCGCGTTCGCGTTGCGGTTGCGCTACGAGTTGCTGGACCGGCCGCCGGATCTCCAGGAGGCGATCGTGCTGGGTGACCGGGCGTTGGACGCGGTCGGTACCACTCAGCCGCAGCGCAGCCGGATCGCCTCGAACCTCTCGATCGCCTTACGCCTGTACGGCGCCGCCCGCGGCGATGTGGACGTACTGCGGGAATCCCGGCAACTCGCTCTGGACGCTACGACACTTCCAGGCAGCCTGGCGATCGATCGACCAGGCCTGCTCATCAACGCCGGCCTGGCCGCCGTTGAGCTGGCGCGAATCACCGACACTGCCCGGAACCTGGAGCAGGCGGAGACAATGCTGCAGGGCGCGGCGGCGATAGCTGACCCGGCGCACGTCGATCGTCGTACTGCGCTGATCAATCTGGGGTTGGTCGCACGAGCGAAAGCGGGCTTGCCGACGGCGAGCCGTCAGGAGATCGACCAGGCTGTAGATCGTTCGGCGGCAGCCACAGCGGTGCTGGCTGTGAACGATCCTGACGCGGTGACGTGCTGGTCGGGTCTCGCGCGCGCCCATTGGATGCGATTCGAGCGACTGAGAGCGCCAGACGACGCCCGGCGTGCCGTCGAGGCGCGGTTGGCCGCGGCGAGCCAGCGCTCCGGGTCGCCTGGGCAACGGACCATGTCGGGCCGGATCGCGGGGGAGTGGGCTATGGTCACAGATGATCCAGCTAGTGCGGTCGAGGGATATCAGTTGGCTCTTGACCGCCTGAATGAGCTGATCTGGCCCGGCCTCCAGCGGAACGAACGCGAGCGCCGACTGGCCGAACTCGCCGGTCTGGCGGACGATGCGGCCGGTGCTTGCGTCGCGGGCGACCAGTGGAACAACGCCGTTCGCTGCTCCGAACACGGCCGGAGCGTGCTGTGGGGGGACCGGTTGCGGACGAGCGAGGTGGACCGGCTGGCCGCGGTCGATCTTGCCTTGGCCGAGCGGCTTCTCGAAGTACGGGCGCGGCTTGAGGCCCTTGAGGTCCTGGGCAGGCGGTCCCTCTTTGCGGACGAAGTGACGGATCGAGATCCTCGGTGAACTCCCGCGAAGCGGTTGAGCAGACACTGTACGAACAACTGCGGACGAGCCCCGAACAGATCGACGACGATGCCCTGTGGCGGGCCGCCGAAGACGATTGCACAGGCCTGCAAATGCAACTGGTGGTGGACGTCGGGATGGCAGCCGTCGACGCGTACGACGCGACCGGCCGGCCAGTCCTGCTCGTGGTGGCCATGAACCGGCTCGGCCTGGTCCTGGACACGATGAACGAGGGCGAATCCTCGCACGGCGATATCGCCACCACGCTGGGCAACGCTTTGCGTGCCGCGGCGGAAGCATTCGACGAAGCAGATCTGCTGGACGATGCGGTCAGAGCGTGTCGGCTGGCGACGGAGGGATCGGGGAGAGCCAATCCGGCGTACTGGTCCAATCTCTCTCATGCCTTGCGAGCCCGAGACGTCGGTGGTGACCTGCCAGAAGCCATCGAGTGCGCGAGACGCGCGGTGGAGCTGGCAGGCGACGGACATCGCGATCGTGCGATGTTCGCGAGCACCCTTGGCGCCATGTTGGTTCAGGAATTCGTCCGGACCGGCCATCGGCAACAGCTGATCGACGCGGTCGACGTGTCCCACGAGGCCGCCACGGTGGCGGTGGCCGGCGACGCCGACCTGCCCACGTACTGGTCGAACCTCAGTCTGACACAGCGTCTGCTCGGTGAGGAGTTGCGCGACGCGGCGTTGCTTGGTGGTGCGGTCGAGTCCGGCGAGACGGCGGTCGGCGCGAGCGCCGTCGAGTCGCAGCTCGGTCCGCTGATGATGCTCAAGTCTGCTCTTTTGGCCCGCTACGAATTCCTCGGCGACCCCGCGGACCTGGATCGGGCGGCGGTGGTGTCTGGGCAAGCGGTCGAGCTTTGTGGTGGTCCCGCCGAAGCGCCGCCAGAGATCCTTGCCGGTCATGCCGTCTGTCTCGCTCTTCGGTACGAGCTGTTCGAGGAGAGTACGGATCTGGACACCGCGCTCGGGCTCGCGCGGGCCGCGGTTCACGGCGAGCCCGAGCGCTCCCGGCACGCCTCCACCCTGGCGAACATTCTGTCCACCAGGTACGACCGGGATGGCGATGTCGCCGATCTGGACGAAGCGATCGAACTGATCGAGGAGTCGGCCGCAGTCGACGGAGCATCGCAGGCGCTGCTGCTGTCCAACCTCGGCGCCGCATTGCTGGCGCGGCACGAATCGGCGTCGCTTCCCGGCGACCTCGAAGCATCGATCGACGCGCTCGACCGTGCGCTGGAGCTGACAACGGACAGCGGCCTCGACGAGGCGGCCCTGCTGGCAAACGCCGCCAACGCGCACTCCGCTCGCTTCGAACGCGACGGGACCGTGGCGGATCTCGAGCGCGCGTTGGAGCTCACACGAGACGCTCTCGAGGTGTTGCCCCCGAACTCGCCCGACCGGCCTGCGATCCTCGCCAACACAAGCCTCGCGTGGAGGCAGCGATTCGAACTGCTCGGCGATGCCGAAGATCTCGACCGTGCGATCGCGACCGGCGAGGAGGCACTGGCAGGCAGCCGCGGAACGGCAAGGACGCACATCCTGGCCGAACTCAGTGCATGCCGACGCACCCTGTTCTCGGCGTCGGGCGACGAAGCGGACCTCAGCTGGGCACTCGCTACGGCGCAGCAGGTCGCTGACGATACCAGGCCCGGTGAGCCGGCGCGGTGCGGCCGGTTCTCGAATCTTGCTGCGTGTCTGTTGGCTAGGTACGAGGTGCGCGCCGACCTGGTGAGTCTTGATCAGGCCGTCCGGGCAGCGCGGGTTGCGAACGCCGAAACGGCCGGCCCGTTGACCTCTGGGGCCGCCGCGACCAATCTGGGTAACTGTCTGCTGACCAGGTTCGAGTTGCGCGGCGCGCCGGAGGATCTGGACGAGGCGATCGTGACCTCCCGCCGCGCCGTCGCGGTCACACCACACACGAGCCCGTTCCGGGCGGGACGGCTCTCGAACCTGGCCAACGTGTTGCGGGCCGGCGCGATCACTGCAGCTGATCCGGCGGCTGCCGACGAGGCGGTGGCGGTTGCCCGGGAGGCAACCGAGGCGACGTCTGACCGCGATCCGGCGCTTCCGGCGTACCTGTCGAACCTTGCCCTGGCGCTAACCACTCGGTATCACGTTGGTGAACGGACGACGGATCTGGACGAGGCCGTCGAGACCTTTCGCCGTGCGGTCGAGCTGGCCGGTAACGGGCATCCCGATCACAAGTTGTACCGGTCGAACTTAGGGATGGCCCTCCGGCAACGGGGCGAAGCGACCGAATCGCCTGCGGACGTCGATGAATCAGTCGCCGTACTGCAGGCAGTCATTTCTTCGTACTGGGCAGATCACCCGGACCGGGCGCCGTTGCTGCTCGGACTGGGAAACGCCCTGGCGACTCGCTTCGAGCAAAGCGGCGCCGTCGACGATCTGGCCGCGGCTCTTGCCGCCTGGGACGAGGCGATCGACGTACGTGCGTCGAGCCCTGGGATTCGGGTACTGGCCGCCGAGGCGCTGGCCGAGGCGTCAGCGCAACAGGGTGATTGGTCGGGCGCGACCGCGGCCTACGCGCGGTTGATGCGGCTGCTCCCGACGGTAGCCTGGCACGGTTTGGCGAGGCAATCGCGGGAGAGCGTGCTGGCGGGTCTGCAGGAGAAGTCCGGCACAGCTGCGGCGATGGCGATCGAAAGTGCCGATCCGGCGGTGGGGATCGAAGCGCTCGAGACCGGTCGGTCCGTGTCGTGGCAACAGTCCCTGAATCTGCGGCGTGACTTGGACCGAGTTCGTGGGTACTCGCCTGTGATGGCGGATCGTCTGATCGAGATAGCGGGTCTGCTGGGAAGTAGCCCTTCAAACGTGGTGGATGCCCACGTCGGCGGCTGAGCCACGGCTCAAATCGCGAAGGCGCTTCTCCGGGGTTGGTACCTTGGTTGCCAGTGAGGTGAGGTCGGCGCTGACCTCAGCGCTTGTGTCTACAGGACAGACGTTGCCAGCAGCCGCGCCGCAGCAGCACGTGGTCCTCCTGGCTGAGCTCCAGGATTGCGCTACCGTCCCGTGTCGTCTGTCCAGTATTCTCGATGAACCCGACGGATGGGATCAGCCCTGAGGTGACAGAGAAGCTGCGTTTGCTGGAGGCGATCGAGCGTCGACTGACGGCATACAGCAGGACTGCCGACGAGGCGCACATCCTTGCGCCTGAGGCCCGGTCCGAAGTCACCGCGTTGCTGCAGTTGATCAAGGCACCTGACATCCCGCCGGAGCGCGCGGCGCTGGCCCTCGGCTGGTTCTTCTGGTGGCGACACGAGTTGCTAGCGGACAACGACGAGGACCTGGTCTACTCGGCGTTCATGGTGCTCAGCCTTGCGAAACTTGGGGGTACAGGCCCGTTTCCGGCGCCGCTGTATGTGTTCGAGGCGGCACTCGGACTCTACTTCGCAGACGAGGCGGGGGATTCGCTGATCCGGGCAGCCGATGCCAGTTGGGCCCTCGACGAAAGCATTGACTTGTTGCGTGCCGCACTCCATGCAGCACCCAAGGAGCACCGGTCGCGTGGCTACTGGTTCTTCAAGCTCAGCATAGTCTTGCAGTACCGGGCCCGCGAGGCTGCGAGTGCCGATGACTACGACGACGCGGTCGACTGCGCACGATGCTCGCTTGAAGCTCTCCCGAGGGACGACCCCGATTGGTCCCGCAACGTGGCCAATCTCGGATATGTGCTGCAAACCCGCTTCGAGTTCTCAGGGCGAGCCGACGACATCAACGAGTCCGTGGCGCTGTGCCGTGAGGCTGCGGCTTGCGGAGACTCGGCAGAGCCTGGCAAATCGGCCCGGCAGCACACCCTCACCCTCGCGTTGCGTGACCGGTACCGGCTGACCGGCAACCTTGGCGATCTCGACGAGGCGATCGCCGTATCACGGGAAGCCTTGCTGGGCAGTGCGGAGGAGTCATCCAGGTACGCCTATTACTCGAGTCTGGGGAGCGCGCTTCGAGCGCGCTTCGAACGTCTGGGGAACGTGGTCGACATCGATGACGCGATCAAGGCGGCAACGGCCGCTCTGAACGGCGTGCCGGCCAACGATGTCGCGGAGATCGCGGTCATGCGAGCCAATCTGGGAAATGCGCTGCGCGAGCGCTTCCACCTGTCCAGGGATCCCCTGGATCTCGAGGGCGCGATCAGTCAATGGCGAACCGCGCTTACTGGGGAGGTCCGGCCGGAGCTACGTCTGCGGGTCGAGATCAACCTGGCCAACGGGCTCCAGGACAGGTACCGCGCGTTCAGAGAGGCGAAGAGTCTCTCCGAAGCGATCGAGCTCTGGCGTCGAGCGCTGGAGACCCTGCCTGCCGCCAGCCCCTTGTGGGTGCAAACGTTGTCGAACCTGGGGAATGCCCTGTGGGACATGTATAAGCTGACATCTGACCGAGTATGGCTCGACGAGGCGGTCACGATGTGGACCCGCGCGTCGAACGCCGCGGGAGCGCCTATCCAGGTACGCGTCGGCGCTGCCTCCGAGATGGGGCTGGTCGCCACCGAAGAAGGCGACTGGGACTTAGCCTCGGGGGCCTACACGACTGCCATCGAGCTCCTTCCAGTGCTCGCGTGGCGAGGAACGGCCCGCCGGAGCCAGGAGAATCAACTGACTCGACACGGCGGTCTGGCCGGCATGGCCGCGGCCGCCATGCTCGCGGCCGAACGTCCCGGGGATGCGCTGGTCAGCCTCGAGCACGGGCGGGCGGTGCTTTGGTCCCAGTCAGTGGAGACCCGCACGGACCTGCGCGCTCTCGCCTCGGCTGCACCCGAGCTCCTGAGCCATCTAGAGACAGTAAGAGACCAGATCGCTCGCGTGGACGGTTCCTCTCGCTTAGCGGGTATCGCCGCAACCTTGCCGACGATTGATCCGCACCAGGGAGGGCCTGGACTCGCCGGAAGCGAAACGGAGCTTCCTTGACCATCCTTGGCACTCTAGCGGAGGGAGGTTGAGTCGAATGCTGATGGCGATGAAGATCGCGTTTGCCACCGCGAGTATCAACGCTGCGATCCGCACTGGCGACGCCCGGCTGTTGGATAAAAGCGTGAAGTCCTTGGAACAGGCATTTGCCCGACTGCCAGAGGGGCATAACCAGTTTCCCTACGTTGCAGCGGCGTTGGCCATCGCGGTCCGGGAGCGGTACGAACGGCGTGGCGATCCGGCGGATCTGGAGCGAGCGCTCGACCTCGTATGGAGCGCAGCGAATGCAACGCCGCCGGACCACCGGCAGTATGGCTGGATTCAGTCGGAGTTGGCCCGCACACTCACGATGCATGGCGGGCCCACTGGACAGCGAACTATGCTCGACGAGGCTGTTGTTGCGGGCCGCCGCAGCGTTGGGGATCTCAAGCTGCGCGGCCGAGACTTGGCGGTACGACACACTGTGCTTGCTATTGCCCTCAATGCGCGGCACAACCTCACCGGTGACGATGAGGATCTCGCCGAGTCGACTGAACATATGCGCGTGGCCATGGGCGGTTCACTGCGCAGCGCTCATGACAGGGCAACTGTTGCCGCAAACAACGCGCTATCGCGCCTCGTCGCGTACGACCGGTTTGGTCGCGCCGCAGAGCTCGACGCAGCCATCGAAAGCCTGAACACGATCGTCTCCAGGCCGGATGACGGTTACCGGCAGCGGCTGATCGACCTCAGCTACGCACTGCGCCGACGCCACTATTTTCCGGTCGTGGCGCCGACATCGATGCCGCAGTCGACGCCGGACGCCGCGCGGCCGGTAATGGCCCATTCCATACGCTTGAAGACGCGTCCGCTCTGACAGTGCTGGCTGCAGCACTGACAACTCGATCGAGATCAACTGGCGAGCCTGACGATATGGATGAAGGCATCGCATTAAAGCAGACAGCGGTACGGCTCCGACTGCCGGACGACGACGTACTGCCGAGAGCACTCCTGTCGTTGGGGGAATCGCACCTGATGCGATTCGAGGATCGAGGAGACCCCGACGACATCGCCCAGGCGATCACCCATCTCGAGGCGGCGCTGACGCAGTTCGACGGTCATGGATCGCACCGCGCCGCCTTCCTCACCAGTCTTGGCCAGGCCATGTGGACACGATATGAGCGGGGCATCGGAGCAGTAGACGATCTCAATGAGTCAGTGCGCCTTCTGGAGACCGCAGTGGCGTTGACGCCGGCCGACAACCCCAGCTACGGCAGTCGGTTGAGCAATCTCGCCTCCGCATTGTGGACTCGATTCGAAATCAGTCGGCACCCCGGCGACCTTGACGCAGCGATCGACCACGACAAGGCGGCGTTAGACGCCCTGCCGCTCGGCCACACCGACCGGGTCCGGGTTCTTCTGAATCTTGGGTTGGCGTATCAAGCCCAGTTCGATCAAACTGGCGAACCTGATCACGGTCGTCGCGCGATCGCCACCTGGAAAGTGGCAGCCTCCCTGCCAACCACTTGGGCAGGGATGCGCATTGGTACCGCGCGAAATGCGGCTGATCTGGCGTCCCGGATGGGCGACACGACGACCGCGCTCGCCTGCTACGAGTTCGCCATCCGTCTGCTGCCGGAAGTGGCTTGGCACGGTCTGACTACGACGGGCCGAGATCGGATTCTCAAGAACTGGAGCGGACTTGCCGCCCAGGCCGCCGGGGCGGCGCTCGCGGCGGAGCGGGCAGATATCGCACTGGAGATGCTCGAAAGTGGCAGGAGCGTGTCCTGGGACCAGATCCTAGGATTCCGCGTCCGTCTCGACACACTACGCCGCGCTAGGCCAGACCTGGCCGACCGGCTCGCCAAGACAGGCGCTTCCATTGCGCTGGCCAATCGCGCACTGGCCAATCGAGAGGCCGTCTAGCTTCGCGATGCCATGAGAGCCGGAGTACCGCCCGAGCCGGCCTGGGTGGCGAATGACGGTGGGGATCGCTGAAGAACATCCGAAGGTCGTCGGATGGCGTTGGCGTTGGCGCGGGCGCGGGCGCGGGACGAGTTTGTCGCACAGGTCTGCGAACCCTGAAGTTCAGCTAGGACCAGACCAGGTCACGGCGAAGATCTCGACATGTACTCGCCGACGGCTGGAAGCGGAGCGCCCTCGACCAGGTGACGAGCGAGCTGTTCGGCGGCTGCTGCAAACGCGATGATGTCGTCAGGTCGTACAACAGTTCCAACTGAGCCGTCGTCGGTTGAATCATCGGGCTCCCACCCCCGCATCAGCCCTGGACGCTGTCGAAAGGTCGTCGTGTAGGCGCAACGGGCTCTGGGCGGGGGCAGGTGCCCTGCTCAGCGCCAACGCGTTAGTGATGACCGGCAATGCGGTTGTGCGGCCTCTGGCGGCGAGGGGCGACTATGGCTGCTCGCTGCCTTTGGTTCGCGATCGAGACGCCATACAGGCAGCTCATGGCCAGGATTGAGCCTAATCGCCCAGCACTGACAAGCCTGGCAAGAGAAAGCCGTGTTACGGGGTTCGAGAGGCGGGATGGGTGTCGAGGTTGAAGCGTTTGCCCAGGCCCGCGAACGCTGGGGTGAACAAGCCGCCGCAGCGATGTGGGACGCAGTCACCATCCGCCTCATCCTCGGTGGCTCCGCCCAACCTAAAGACCTCCAAGACCACTCCGGCGTCTGCGGCGACCGAAACGAAGAACTCCGGAACTGGAGCCACGGCCCCGACGGTGGCCGCTCCTGGCCGACCAGTGCCCGCCGGATGCTCTCCGTACGCTGCCCTTCGGCGCCGGCGTCCTACTTGCGCGGACTGCCCCGCGGATCCTTACTGGCCGACCAGAGGTTAGAGGCGAGCCACCCCAGTCGAAGCCGTCTCCCGGGTTGCCTCGCGCAATATGTGGTTGCCCAGGCCGCGGCCTGCGCGCTATACGGCCAGGCTCAGGCGTGTGGTTAAGGTGCGTGTCCCCCCTCGGACACATGGGGGGTTCAAGTCTCTAGGGACTTGAACCCCGTTCTTGTGTTCGGGGCCTTGTCAGCTGTGCATCCGGGGATGCGGGCTCATGGTGATGTGGGGTGACTTTCGGCCCTGGTGATTGGGCGGGCGGCCGCACCGGGCGACCGCAGCCCACTGATGGCTTCGGTCGCCCGTCGGTTGTTGCGGTGGTCGCCAACAGGGGTCGAGGTCGTCCTCGTCAATGCGAGGGTGACGGGTCGAGGACCCAGTCGCGCACCTCCGACATGCCCTGCAGGTGTTGCACGACGTACGTCGCGTGCTCGGCTAGGTGCTGCTCGCACCAGGCCTTGAGGCGGCTCGGAGGGTTGTTCAGCGCATCCATGACCAGGTGGTAGCGCGAGACCCGGGTGCGGACGACCAAGTCGAACGGCGTGGTCGTCGTTCCTTCCTCCGGTCAACGGTCAACGCGACCGGCCGCTTCTCGATCCGCTCGACGTCATCGGCGCCCGGCCGGCCACCTCACCCACACTGAGCCCCAGCGCCCGGCGCCGCCGACTCACTCGATGCGCCAGATCACCGACTACCACGCTGCCACGCGCTGCTCATCACATGCCTCCGATTGTTTCTGCTCTCAAGAACCAGTCCTCTACACCCTGCCCCAGAGTCCGAGGACCTCGATCGCGAAGCCGGACGGCCCCGGGCTGCGGTGCCAGGCCCAACGGCTCCCGATGCGGCTGTGTACCGGTAAGAGATCGGGGGTACCCGTACCGAATCATCCAGCGAAGACCTGACCTGGGGCATCAGGTGTTCACCTGGGACTCGTGGTTGCTGTGAACGGCAGGTGGCCGCTTCTGGGGGAGCCCATCGACACGGAGGGGCGAAGTGAGCGCTGTGAGTGATGCACGCATTCTCGTGACCGGGGCCGGTGGCTTCATCGGGCACCATCTGGTGACGGCACTGAAGGCTCGGGGGTACTGGGTCCGAGGCGTCGACCTCCACCCTCCGGACTACACCGGGGTCGACGCCGACGAGTTCGAGCTGCGAGACCTTCGCCGCTTCGACGAAGCTCTGCTGGCGAGCCGCGGCATCGACGAGGTGTATGCGTTGGCCGCTGACATGGGCGGGATGGGATTCATCTCGGCCAACCACGCGACGATCCTGCACAACAACGCGTTGATCAATCTGCACACGCTCGAAGCAGCGCGGATGAACGGCGTCTCGCGGTACCTGTTCAGCTCGTCGGCCTGCGTCTATCCCGACTTCCTGCAGACCGAGGCGAACGTCACCGCGCTCAGGGAGGAGGACGCGTACCCGGCCAATCCGCAGGACGCCTACGGCTGGGAGAAGCTGATCGCCGAGCGCCTCTGCCTGGCTTACACCGAGGAGCACGGGATCGAGACGCGGATCGTGCGGTTCCACAACATCTACGGCCCTTACGGAACCTACGACGGCGGCCGGGAGAAGGTTCCGGCGGCGCTGTGCCGAAAGGTCGCCCAGGCCCGGCCGGGTGGACAGATCGAGATCTGGGGTGACGGCGAGCAGACCCGGTCGTTCTGTTACGTGGACGACTGCGTCGAAGGGATCTACCGGCTGATGCGGTCGGAGTGCCGCGATCCGCTCAACCTCGGCAGCGAGGAATTGGTGACGGTCAACGAGCTGGCTCGGCTGATCATCGATCTGTCCGGCAAGTGCGGCATCACCCTGAAGCACATCGACGGCCCACAAGGTGTTCGGGGCCGCAACTCCGACAACCGGCGAGTCCGGGAGATCTTGCAGTGGGAGCCGGTGGTCGGGCTGCGCCAAGGACTCGAGCCGACCTACCACTGGATCGCCCAGCAGGTGGCTTCCCTGGACGCGGCATGACCGAGACGCCGATGCGACTTCACATCGTGTGCGAGCGTGACGTCGGGTTGTTCTCACTCATCCAGCAGGTCATCGCCAACATCCCTTGGGCGGTGACCCAGAACCGCGTTCCGGTGGTTCACTTCGGACCACGGACCTGTTACTGGACGCCCAGTGGCTACCGGGGCAGGCAGACGGTCTGGGAGTACTACTTCGAACCGCTGGACCCGGCGTACCCGGCGGCCCGGCTCCCGGCATCCGTCAAGGCGCTGATCGGCGCGGAGCCGCCGTCGCCGTTCGAGACCGGCTATCACCTCGACGAGCACATCTTCGTGACCAGTCACTTCGGTGATCACCCGCTGCTCGAAGGTGCCGCCCTGCGCATCCCGTATCAGTGGGAGGACCCGGACAACAGGCTTAGAGCCGCGGCGAAGGTTGTGCTCGACAAGTACATCCGTCCGCGCGACTACCTCACGCAGAAGGCGGACAGCTTCTTCGCACAACACCTGGCGGGACAGTACGTCGTCGGCGTCCATGTGCGGGGGACCGATGCGGTCTCGCCGCAGGAGGTTCGCGCCTTCCGCCGAGGTTCGCGTGTCCTGTCGCGATACCGCGCCGAGATCGAGCGGCTGCTGGAGCTCGAGCCGACGGCCAAGATCTTCGTCGCGTCGGACGAGCAGTCGTCGGTGGACCATCTCGCGGCGGCGTTCCCCGGCCGGGTCGTCGCGCACGACAGTGTCCGGCACCACGGCGGTGAGCCCGCCGGCCAAGGGCCGACGGGATGGATCATGCCGGCCTACATCGCCGCTGACGCCGACGTGGCGGCGAAGAACGGGGAGGACGCGATCGTCGAGTATCTGTTGCTGAGCCGCTGCGACTACTTGGTGCACAACGGATCGAGCCTGGCCCGAACGGTCCTGCTGAATGCTCCGGACCTGCCACACACGAACACTCACTACAGATCGGCGGACGGAACGGAAGCGCCGGCCGGCGCCGTTCGCGGGCACCGGCCTGAGGGGAGCGGATCATGACCGGCGTCGACCAGGCGACGATCGACCGCGTCAAGGCGGACAAGGAGCGACGCGCGTCGTCGGCCCGGACCTACCAGGACCGGCCGCACCTGGCCTTCGTCGTACAGTCTTTCAACCGGATCTCCAACATCGAGCAGCTGATCGGCGGTTTACGGGCCCTGGGCAACCATGAGTTGATCGTCTGCGAGGACGGCTCGCTGGACGGCTCGCACGACAAGTGGATGTCCTACCTGGATCGGCCGAACGACTTCTTGATCCACTCCAACGACCTGCACGAGATCAGGATTCTCGACCGGGCGATCAGGTTCGCTCGCGCGGACATCGTGTGCCTGGTCCAGGACGACGATCTCGTCCCCCGCGAGACGGACTGGCTGGACGCAGCGCTCGCGTGCTTCGCCGGGCATCCCCGGCTGGCGATTCTCGGTGGGTTCATGGGATTCGAGAGCTTCGATCCCGACCCCGCAAAGGCCAAGCGCATCTGGGGCGATGACACGTTCCGCTTCGTCCACCACGTCAACATCGGCCCGTACTTCGTTCGCCGGCGCTGCTACGAGGCGCTCGGAGGCTGGGACTACTCGTTCTCCGAGGTCGGCGAACCAGGCATCTGTTTCGACGACGAGCTCTGCCTGCGCGCGTGGATGAACGACTTCCAGGTCGGCTACCGCTTCGTGCCGTTCAAGGGCCCCGCCGGGCACTACGATCCCGACGGAGGGACCGTCCTGTTCTCGAACGAGATCCGGGTGCGGAACTCGGTCCGGAACTCCGACACGATCTTTGCGAAGTACGGCCCCCATGCCGACCGGATCGACCGGCTGGTCGGTGCCGCCAACGCGTCGCTGGGATCTGACCATGCCGATCGCGAGTCTGGATAGCGATTCTGCCGCCGATCATCACCGAGCTGTCCGAGTGGCCCAGGCCTCTGCGACAGTCTTACCGCGACTGACCGAGCCGAACGCTGGTCAACGGGGTCAGCGTGGTGCGGAGGTCGCGGGATCTCGGTCGAAGTAGGCGACAGCGAAGAGGGCCAGCGCGGTGACGATACTGACGCCGGCGTTGATGACGAGGTCGGACGTGGCCATCCCGATCTCGTGGCCCCAGTAGGCAAGTTGCGAGGTCGCGTCCCAGAGCAAATACATCAGCGCGTTGACAATGACCAACTTGCGGCGATCGGCGGCGCGGGACAGTGTCATCGCGATGATTGTGACGGCGATGATCAGGACGTGGTAACCGGCGACGGCGTACCACTGGAAGTGGCGTGTCGGGGTCATCTCGCCGCCGCGGTAGGCGCGGTCGGTGAGCTCAGGGTCGAAGGTGAGGACCACGGCCTGCAGCAGGTTGAACGCGACGTAGAACCAGAGGACGACGCGCAACGGAGCTCTCATCCCCGAACCCTTTCAGAGGCCGACGTCGGCGGATACCGGTCGGTCGAGATATGGCGAGTGGTCGCCGACCCCCAATACGAGGAGGCAAGGACGCCAACCTCCGGAGATCTCGAGGGTCGGTGCAACTTCGTGGAGACGTGGCTGAGCGTCTGGCAACAGTCGGCCGTCGTGGCCCGTGCTTCGGATACTCGAGATGGGTGTCTCGGCCAACCGCTGCGAGCGTCAGGGCGCGAATGAGTGGACGTAGGCGAGTGCTGCGTTCATGGAGGCTCGCATCGGCTGAGCGGTCCGGAGGGTTTGACTCAGCAGAGTGCCACCCTGGAGGGCGGTGAGCAGCGTCATCGCGAGCTCATCGAGGTCAGCGTCGGGACGCAAGTCCCCTCGCTCGCGCATAGCCTTCAGGCCGTTGTGCAGCAGGGACTGCCAGCGCTCGAAGACGTTGCAAAGGTCCTGGCGGGTCTCCTCGTCGGTGGGACTCAGCTCGCCGGCCAGAGAGGCCAGCGTGCATTCTCCGCGGCCACTGTTGTGCTCCTGGTTTTCGACTGCGGCGTCGGCCCACGCTTGCAGGGCGTCGAAGCTGTCCAGGGCGCCCATGAGCGGCTGACCGGGCACGAGCGGTGCCTCGGCCTGACGGGTGATCACTGCCCGGATCAAGGCCTGCTTGCTGTCGAAGTAGTGATACAGCTGCGAACCACCGATACCGGCCGCCTTGCGCACGTCTTCCGTGCTGGTGCCGGCTACTCCTTGCCGGGCGATGAGTTCGGTCGCCGCCTCCAGGATGCGCTCCCTGGTCGCCTGGCCCTTGCGTGTCAGTGCCACGTCGCCACTCTACCGGACTGGGTTGCGCGACCCAAAGTTTGCCAGTAGATTGGGTTCATCAACCCAGAATGGGGTCGGTCAGGTCCGGGCCAGTGCGCGCTCAAGGGACGAAACCCCCGGCGACCCCGAAGAAACCGCGGCAGTCGTGCGCTTGGTCGACCACCGCAACAGCTACGTCGCCAGACCGCTCCTGGGCGTCCAGGGCGGGGAATTGCCCTGCCCTCCCACGGGAGAGGCCCACCGCCGTCTCGTGAACAGTCATCTTCATTCAGCAAGGACAGGAAAATCTATGCCACTCGAGGGCGAATACATCCCCAGCACCTTTACCTACGCCCGGGATCAAGCCGACCTGATCGAGTCGAGTGGAGGCACGCAAGGCCTGGAGCTCGGCGGGCGACCGGTCATCGTGCTGACCAGCGTCGGCGCCAAAAGCGGTGCCTTGCGTAAGAACGTCTTGATGCGCGTCGAGCACGAGGGGCAGTACGCGGTGGTGGGCTCACGAGGCGGCAAGCCCCAAAACCCCGACTGGGTCTACAACCTGCGCAAGCACCCCCAGGTCGAATTGCAGGACGGCCCGGAAAAGCACGACTACACCGCCCAGGAACTGGCCGGTGCTGAACGCGACCTGTGGTGGGACCGCGCCGTGACTGCTTACCCCGACTATGCCGAGTACCCGACCCGAACGACCCGCGTGATCCCGGTCTTTCTCCTGACCCGCACCGAGCCGTGATCGCCGACCACCGTTGTCGAAAACGTCCGAGAAGCAAATTCGTCCGTCGGAATGGAGAGTTCCTGTGAAACTGGGTCTGGGCTTGCCCCACTACAGCGATGAAGCCAGACCGGACCGGCTCGTCACGTTCGCCCACCGAGCCGAAGCTCTGGGATATGACTCGTTGTGGGCGCTGGAGCGTCTGCTCCGTCCGCTCGAACCGAAGAACGCGCCGTGGGAAGGCATGCGCCCGCCGCAGTACTACGCCAAGGTTTTCGACCCGATCGAGACACTGACCTACGTCGCCGCCCACACGACCACGATCAGCCTCGGCACCAGCGTCATCGACGCCCTGTTCCACGTGCCCGTCGTGCTCGCCAAACGGCTCGCGACACTGGACCACTTCAGCGGCGGACGGCTGCTCGCCGGTCTCGGCCAGGGGTGGTCGGCCGACGAGTTCGAAACGGCCAACGTCTCGATGCGGCGTCGCGGCAACGGTTTCGCCGAGTTCATCGAAGCGCTGCAGGCCGCCTGGGGTCCTGACCCGGTGAGTTTCGAAGGACGCTTCTACCGCATTCCCCCCTCCGAGGTGGGCGTGAAGCCGTTGCAGCCGGACGGGTTGCCGATCCTCATCGGGGTCCTGCCGCAATCGGAGGCGCCGGTCGAGCGGGCCGGCCGGATGGGGCTCGGCCTGCACCCGCTGATCTACGACTGGAATTCCTTCGAACACCAACTCGCGCTCTTCCGGGAATCGACCCCGGCCGGTAGCCGGCCCGGTCCGGTCATCGTCCGGGTCAACAACGCCATCACCGAGACCCCGCTCGACGACGCCGACCGCACGCCTTTGTCCGGGTCTGTGGAGCAGGTCAAGGCTGATTTCCAGCGTGCCGCCGACCTCGGCATCGACCACATCATGTGGGATCTCACCTCGGGCCACGTCCCGTACGAAGTTCAGCTTCGCTTACTGGAACCCCTGATGGCCGCCAAGCCCGACTGAACACGCAGTCAGGCCTTGCTGCGGGCGGAGCAACCACTGCGGCCAGGCGTCGTACGCCTAGTCCGTGTCGCGCGCCAGCCGGAGGCGACCCAAGGTCAAGTTCGAACACCACCGTGACTCACAACAACCAGCCAGTAGCACTCATAGAGAGATTTCGACATGTCTGATCTGACCGGAAAAGTTGCCATCGTCACCGGTTCCTCCAAGGGAATCGGCGCGGCGATCGCCAAGGCATTCGCGGCAGCGGGTGCGCGAGTGGTGGTGAACTACTCCTCGAGCAAGGACGGCGCCGATGCCGTGGTCCAGGCCATCACCGCAGCCGGCGGCGAAGCCATCGCCGTAGGCGGCGATGTCTCGCAGGCCGACCATGCCCAGGGATTGGTCGACGCCGCGGTCAACCAGTTCGGCCGCCTCGACGTGGTGGTGAACAACTCGGGCATCTGGGACATCGTGAAGTTCGAGGACGTCACCGAGGACCTTTACCGCCGGTCGTTCGACGTGAACGTCCTTGGGCCCCTGCTGGTCACCCAAGCAGCGCTCAAGCACCTCGGCGAAGGTGCCAGCATCATCAACATCTCCTCCAGCGCCACCAGCGTTCACCCTCCCGGTTCGGTTGTCTACACCGGTACGAAGGGGGCGTTGGAAGGCATCACCAGCGTGCTCGCCAACGAATTGGGTCCCCGCAAGATCCGGGTCAACGCCCTGCTTCCCGGAATGGTCGACACCGAAGGCAATCGCTCCAAGGGCTTCGTGGGTTCGGAGATCGAACAGATGGCGGTGTCGCAGACGCCACTGGGTCGCATCGGCCAGCCCGACGACATTGCCGACATCGCCGTCTTCCTGGCCTCCGACGACGCTCGGTGGCTCACCGGCGAGCGGTTGCTGGCCAGCGGCGGATCCCGCTAGACCCAACGGTGCAAAGGAGTCATACCAATGTCGTCTCCTGATACCAGCGCGTTGTTCCGGCCGTTCGCGATCAAGGGTCTGGAGGTGAAGAACCGGGTTGTGATGTCGCCGATGACGCGCGCGATGGCCCCGGGTGGGATTCCCAGGGAAGCCAACGCCGCGTACTACCAACGGCGCGCCGAGGCACAGGTGGGGCTGATCCTGTCCGAGGGCACGGTGATCGAACGCCCGGCGTCACGCAACCATCCGGACGTGCCGTCGTTCTTCGGGCGGGAAGCTCTGGCGGGATGGAAGACGGTGATCGAGGCCGTGCACGGTGCGGGCGGGCGGATGGGCCCGCAATTGTGGCACACCGGGTCGACCAGGCACCCGGACTGGGAACCGGAAGCTCCGGTGGAGAGCCCGTCAGGGTTGCTGGCTCCCGGCATCCGGCGGGGGGAGGCGATGAGTCCGCAGGCGATCGATGACACGATCGCCGCTTATGCCCGCGCGGCCGCCGATGCCCAACAGTTGGGGTTCGATCTGGTCGAGATCCATGGAGCGCATGGCTACTTGATCGACGAGTTCTTCTGGGCGGGGACCAACTTGCGCACCGACCGTTACGGTGGCGCCTCGATCAAGCAGCGGTCGCGATTCGCGGTGGAGATCATCACCGCGGTGCGTGCGGCGGTAGGTCCCGACTTCCCGATCAGTCTGCGGGTCAGTCAGTGGAAGGCCCAGGACTACACGGTGAAGCTGGCCCACACCCCGGCGGAGATGAGCGAGTGGTTGGGGCCGCTGGTGGCGGCCGGGGTGGACATCCTGCACTGCTCGCAGCGCAGGTATTGGGAGCCGGAGTTCCCCGAGGTCGATGGGGACAACGGTTTGAACTTCGCCGGCTGGGCCAAGAAGCTCACCGGTGCGGCGACGATCTCGGTGGGGTCGGTGGGGTTGGCCAACGATTCGGCCAACCGCAGCGAGAAGTCGGCCACGGTCGGGCTGGACCGGCTCGTCGAGCGGATGGAACGCGACGAATTCGATCTGATCGCCGTCGGTCGGGCTTTGCTGACCGACCCTCGCTGGATCCTCAAGACCCAAGGCCACGACGACGGACCCCTTCAGGGCTTCGATCCCGCAGCTCTGTCCGTCCTCACCTGACACCGCCACTCACGCCAGTGGCGGTGCACGACACGTCACTGGTGCGCCGGCGTGAATCTGCCGACGACGAGCAGGCTTACGTTCCAGCGGCGCGTCCGCCGACGGCGTGACCGACCACCACCCCTTCGCCAACGCCGCCACGGCCGACGAAGCGATGCTGCGAAAACACGTCCGAGGCAAGTCCGATGACTGGCCGCCGCAACACCTTCGAGGAGAAGACATGAAGATATTCCTGACCGGCGCCACCGGATACATCGGCAGCGTGATCGCCGAGAAACTGCTCCACGCCGGACACGAGATCGTCGGGCTCGCCCGATCCGACGAATCCGCGGCCACGCTCACCGACAGAGGCATCACGCCCCACCGCGGCGACGTCAACCTGCCCGACACCCTCACCATCGCGGCCCGAGCGGCTGACGGGACCATCCATACCGCGTTCGACACCAGCAGCGGTGATTTCGCGACCGCCAACGCGGTTGAAGCCAAGGCGGTCGACGCCCTGATCGCCGGACTGCAGGGCAGCGGCAAGCCGCTCGTCCTCACCAGCGGTACGGGCGTGCTGGGAAACACCGGTGACGTCGTCTACGACGAAGACACCCCCATCGCCCCGGCGGACAACCCTGCGGTCAAAGCGCTGCAGATGCGGCTCGACGTGGAGCAGGCCGTGCTCACCGCACCAGAGTTGCGCGGGGTCGTGCTGCGTCCACCCAACGTCTACGGGCGAGGTGACGGCGAGATGGTGTTCTGGATGCTGCGCGCCGCCGCACAACGGTTGGGCGCGGTGCCGTACGCCGTGGGCACAGAGCTCAATCGATGGAGCTTCGTCCATGTCGACGACCTCGCCGATCTGTTCGTCCTGGCTGTCGAGAAGGCCCCCGGCGGGGAGTTGTTCCACGCCGGGGCGCAAAGCGGCATTCGCACCGGGGACATCGCTACCGCCATCAGCCACGGCATGGGTCTGGGCGGCAAGACCACCGCGATGTCGCTGCCCGAGCTCGAAGAAGCCTTGGGCATGCCAGCGATGGCGCACTACTGGGCCGGGAACAGCCAGTCATCGGGCGACAAGGCACGTCGCGTGCTCGGCTGGTCACCTCAGCACCTCGACCTCGTCGCAGAAGTATCAAGCACGCCGGTCTGACCTGACTCCGTCGCTCGACCAGTCCTCCATTCGAAAGGATCACCGTGCCCCAGAACGTCTTCGTGATAGGTGCTACCGGATACTTCGGTGGCGTGCTCGCGCGCCACTTCGTCAGTGAGGGCCACCACGTGTCGGGGTCGGCCCGGTCGCACGAGGCGGGCGCCGCACTCGCCGCCGACGGCATCGCACCGGTCGTCGGCGATCTCGACGACGCCATCGATTCGCTGCTGGCAGCGGTGCGCGAGACCGACGTGGTGATCTACGCCGCGCAAGTCGCCTTCGAACGCGAACCCGGGGTCGTCGAACAGCTGAGCAGCGCGTTGGCGGGAACGGGCAAGACGCTGCTGTTCACCTCTGGCAGCGGGGTGTTCATGAAAGACAATCGCGGCGAATGGAGTTCAGAGGCTCTGGCCGAGGACGACCCGTTCGAGCCGAGCGTGATGATGGCCGACCGAGTCGACGCCGAACGCGCCGTGCGTACGGCGACGAACCGCGGTTTCCGCGGCATGGTGGTACGGCCGCCGGTCATCTGGGGTCCGGGAGACAACGGCCAAGTCGCGCGGGTGTACCGCACCGTCGCCACCACCGGGGCGGCCTGTTATGTGGGCCCCGGGTTGGCGGCCTACTCCAACGTCCACAGCGCCGACCTGGCGCGGCTGTACTCGTTGGCGATCGAGAAGGGCGTACCCGGGGCCCTGTATCACGCCGCCGGCGGCGAGATCCCGTGGCGCTGGATCGCCGAGTCCGTGGCCCGAGATCTCGGCGTGCAGGCCCGCAGCTTGTCCATCGAGCAGGCCCACGAGATGTTCGGGCCCGAAGCAACCATGATCTACTCCGCGTGCAGCCGCTCGCGCGACCCTCGCAGCCGCGCCGAGTTGGGGTGGAAACCGCTACATCTGGACATGCTGACCCAGGTCGGTGAACCGCGGCTGCGTGCCCTCGCCGAGCCCGATTCGTCGCAGCCGGGCTCGGGTCGGTCCGCACATGCCTTTCCAGGGCAGTGACCACACCCGAACGGTCCCCGGGGCAGGCCCGGACACGGGCGCTCCGCGAGGTCCGCGGGTGTGAAGGTGAAGAACGGAGATCGAGTCGAAACGCCGAAGACCTCCGGTCGTGCGTGCGTCAGCAGCTCACAACTCGCCGGAGGTCTTGTCCGAAATGGCCGGATGGGCAGCGAGGCCGGTGCGGCGTTACGCCTGCTCGAGGTCCGAGAACAAACCCTTGAAGGGCACCTCGGTGCCGATGAGCGTGCCGAACAGATCAGCGGCGGCGGGCGTCGCGACCGCCGCGGAGGCGTCCTCGTAGCTGTCGAAGTAGAGGTCGAGCGTCCGGTACGCCGGCGTGGCGGTGCCGTCTTCCTTCGGCCACACCTTGGCCGACTCGAGTCGCTGCAGCTTCGGGAACTTCGCCGCGGCCAGCTTGATGTCCGCGTAGGCGCGCTCGAACTCGTCCGGGTTCGCGGGGTTGTCGATGATCAGCGTGATCTTGGTGGGCATGAGGTCTCCTTGCCGAGTGGCCGTCCGATCCGCCGGGATGGTGGAACGAACGTTCTGTCACATCGACGATAGGTGGGGAGATCACCCCTGTCAAGACCGATCGTTCTATCTCTTTTGAGATCAGGCCGTGGGGCTAGCGGGCGGACTCCGATGACTGGCGCTCGGCGTTGATTCGAAGCAGACCTTCGATCCCGCGCAGAAACGTCTCGGCCACCAAGGCGGGGTCGAAAAGGCAGCCGGCGGCCATGGCGCCGTCGCGCAGCATCACGAAGTGGCGGGCGGCCGCGTCCGCGGTGTCGCGGTGAACCTGCGCCATCATCGTGGTCAGCGTGTCCAGGAACCACTGCCGGTGGGCGATGATCTCCTGGTGGACGGGCTGGTCGGTGGCCGGATACTCCGCCGCGGCGTTGAGGAAGGCGCATCCGCGGAACCCGGGCGACTGGATGCCCTGGGCAATTGACCGTGCGATGGCCAGGAGTGCGTCCACCGGGTCCGGGTTGTCGGCGATCGCCGCCTCGACCCTAGTGCGCTCCATCTTGTGGACCTCGCGCAGGTAGCTGAGCACGAGGTCTTCCTTGCCGGGGAAGTGCCGGTAGAAAGTCGCCCGGGTCACCTTCGCCTCGGCGATGAGCCGGTCGACGCCGACCGAATGGATGCCCTCGGCGTAGAAGATCCTGGTTGCCGTGGCCAGCAGCCGCTGCCGCGCCTCGGACGGCCGGGTTTCGGTTTCGCTTGGGGTCATGCGCTCTATCTTAGCGATAGAACGTTCGGTCTTCTAGTTGTCCGTCGGCACATGCTCGATTGGCTCGCCGAGGCCAGGGGCAAGCCGCCAGGTCACCCGGGTACGCGCACCGCGACGAGCTGTGTGACCCGGACGCAGAGCCTGCCCTCAGGGTCGGTGACGTCGACGTTCACGGTGATCGCGGAGCGTCCGAGATGCAGCGCGGTGGCTGTTGCCGAGGCGTCGCCGCGTACCGGGTTCATGAAGTGGGTGCTGGACTCCATTGTCGCGGGCAGCGCGCCGGGAGGCGCGTGCAGGACGGCGCAAACAGCCGCGCTGATGTCCGCAAGGCTCATCAGCGCGCCGCCGTGGAGACCGCCGTTCGTGGTGGACAGTTCCGGGCGGTAGGCCAGCCGGGCGCTGACCGGTGTGTCGGGTCTCAGCTCACCGAATTCCACGCCGAGCGTGCGCGCGAACGGTGCGAGCGCGTACACGTCCTCGGCGCTGATCGTCATCTGGGTCTCCTGTGACATGAGCGGCTCCGGTCAGCTTCTCGAGGCGGCGAGGTCGAGCGCGATGTCGGTGATCATGTCTTCCTGACCACCGACCATGCCACGCCGGCCGACCTCGACCAGGATCGTGCGGGTGTCGAGACCGTAGCGTGCTGCCGCGGCTTCGGCGTGGCGGAGGAAGCTGGAGTACACCCCGGCGTAGCCCAGGCTGAGAGTTTCGCGGTCGACCCGGACCTCGCGGTCCTGCAGCGGGCGCACCAAGTCGTCGGCGGCGTCCATCAGCGGGAACAGGTCGCAGCCGTGGTTCCAGCCCATCAGGTCGGCCACGGCGATGAACGCCTCCAGCGGGCAGTTGCCGGCTCCGGCGCCCTGACCGGCGAGCGACGCGTCGACCCGGACCGCGCCGTTCTCGACCGCGACGACGCTGTTGGCGACGCCGAGGGCGAGGTTGTGGTGGGCATGGATGCCGATCTCGGTCTCCGGGTTCAAGAGGTCGCGGTAAGCGCGGATGCGGTCCCGTACGCCGTCCATCGTCAAGCGGCCGCCGGAGTCGGTCACGTAGACGCAGTGGGCGCCGTACGACTCCATCAGCTGGGCCTGCCACGCGAGCTCGGCCGGCCCGGCCAGGTGCGACATCATCAGGAATCCCGCGACGTCCATGCCCAGTTCGCGGGCGGCACTGATGTGCTGCGCGGCGACATCGGCCTCGGTGCAATGCGTGGCGATCCGGACCGACCGGATGCCGAGTCGGTGCGCTTGCCGCAGGTCGTGCAAGGTCGCGATGCCGGGCAGCAGCAAGGTGGTCGGGACGGCCTGCTGGGCGACGTCGCAGACCGCCTCGATCCACTCCCAGTCGGTGTGGGCGCCGACGCCGTAGTTGATGCTGGAGCCGGACAGTCCGTCCCCGTGGGCGATCTCGATTGCGGCAACGCCTGCGGCGTCCAAGGCTCCGGCGATCGTCCGCGCCTGCTCGACGGTGTAGCGGTGCCGAATGGCGTGCATGCCGTCCCGCAGGGTCACGTCCTGGAGGTACAACGCGGTCATCGGTGGCTCTCCTGCCGGTGGGCGGCGATACGCTCGGCGGTTCGCAAGGCTGCTGACGTCATGATGTCGAGGTTGCCTGCGTACGCCGGCAGGTAGTGCGCGGCGCCCTCGACCTCGAGGAACACCGACACCTTGACCGCGTCGGCGGGCGCGCCGGCCGGGACCAGCCGGCGCAGCGGGTCGTCGGCGGCGACGGATTCGAACTGAACCTTCTGCTTGAGCCGGTATCCGGGCACGTAGGCCTGCACGCGCCCCACCATCTCCTCGACCGAGGCGGTGACGGCCTCGGTGTCGGCGCCGGAGACGAGGCAGTGCACGGTGTCGCGCATGATCAGCGGAGGTTCGGCGGGATTGAGCACGATGATCGCCTTGCCGCGCGCGGCGCCACCGACCTTCTCGATCGCGGACGCGGTGGTCTCGGTGAACTCGTCGATGTTGGCCCGCGTACCGGGACCGGCCGAGCGCGACGAGATCGACGCGATGATCTCGCCGTAATGCACCGGCGTGACCGCGCCGACGGCGGCCACGATCGGAATCGTTGCCTGTCCGCCGCAGGTGACCATGTTGATGTTGGGCGCATCGAGGTGTTCGTCCAGATTGACCGGCGGTACGACGTACGGGCCGATCGCCGCGGGCGTGAGGTCGACGACGGTACGGCCCAGAGCGCGCAGGACTTCGTCGTGCCGCCGGTGGACGCCGGCCGAGGTCGCGTCGAAGACGCACGCGACGTCGGCGAACTCGTCCAGCCGGACCAGACCGTCGATGCCTTCGTGCGTCGTGGCGACCTTGAACCGGCGGGCCCGGGCCAGTCCGTCGGAGTCGGGGTCGATGCCGGCCATCGCGGCGATCTCGAGGTGCTCCGACAGCCGCAGCACCTTGATCATCAGATCGGTGCCGATGTTGCCCGAACCGATGATCGCCACCTTGGTCCGGCCGCTCATGACGCGTCGCTTTCCAGGGCGAAGCTGACCCGGACCGAGCCCAGGCCGGAGATCACCGCGGTGAAGACGTCGCCGGGCACGACGGGAACCATCGGTCCCAGAGCGCCGGTGAGGACGACGTCGCCGGCGCGCAGCGGCTCGCCGCGCCGCGCCAGCGTCGAAGCCAGCCAAGCCGCGGCGTTGAGTGGGTCGCCCAAGCAATCGCGCCCGGTGCCCTGCGAGACCAACTCGGCGCCCCGGTACAGCTGCATGCCTACGTCCGCCGGTTCGACGTCGCCGAGGGACAGGGCGTCCCCGAGCACGAACAAGCCCGAGGAGGCGTTGTCGGCCACGGTGTCGACAATGGTGATGTCCCAGCCGGCGATCCGGCTGTCCACGATCTCCAGGGCCGGGGAGACGGTCGCCGTCGCGGCGCGTACGTCGGCCGGGGTGCAGTCGCTGCCGGCGAGGTCGGCACCGAGGACCAGCGCGACCTCCGCTTCGACCTTGGGCTGCAAGAGCCGCCCGGCCGGCACCACTCCGTCGTGGGCGACAGCCATGGTGTCGAACAGCGCCCCGAAGTCGGGCTGGTCGACACCCAGTTGACGTTGCACGGCCGGCGAGGTCAGCCCGATCTTGCGGCCGACGAGGCGGTGCCCGGCAGCGACCAGGCGCTCGGTGTTGAGGCGCTGGACGCCGTACGCGGCGTCGATGTCGCCGTCGGTGAACAGGTCGCGGACCGGCGGGCACGGTGTGCCGGTGGCGGCCGCGGTCGCGAGCAGGTCCGCGGCCTTGTGAACGGCAGTGCTCATCGGGTACCTCCGAGGTCTGGAGTGTGATGGCCCAGATATAGGCCGGAGCGGTTGGCTGTGCCAAAGTTCGTTCCGTGACACGGAATTTGGCGGCCGGCAACATGCTGGACAAAGCAGCGGCCATCCTGGATGTCTATCGACCGGACGGCGGATCGTTCCGTCTCACAGAACTTTCCTCCAGAGCGGGGCTGAGCAAGACCACCACGTTCCGCCTCGTCGGCGAGCTTGTCCGACTCGGCCTGCTGGACCGTGAGGGGGAGTGGTACAGGCTGGGCGGCGCGCTGTTCGAGCTGGGATCGCTCGTACCGCGCCGGCACGACCTGCGCGAGACCGCGCTGCCGTTCCTGCAGGACTTGTTCGAGAGCACGCGGCAGACCGTGCACTTCGGAATCCGCGACGACCGCGACGTCGTGTACCTCGAACGCATTCACGGTCACGACGCCGTCCCGCTGCCGTCTCGGATCGGCGGCAGGCTGCCACTGACCTGTACGGCGATCGGCAAGGCGCTGCTCGCGTTCTCCGGGCCCGAGCTGGCGGACGCCGTCCTCGCGGACCCGCTGCCGCAGTTGACGTCGTACTCGATCACGGATCCGGTTCGCCTGCGAACGGCGCTGGAACAGATCCAGGTCTCCGGGCTCGCGTACGAGGAACAGGAAGCAGCGCTCGGGGTGAGCTGTATCGCCGCTCCCGTGTTCTCGGGCGCGGTTGCCGTCGCCGCCTTGTCGGTGGCCGTCCCGCGGGAACAGTTCCGGCCGGCGCACCTCGCCCCGGCGGTGCGGACGGCCGCGCTCGGCTTGTCGCGCACGTTGCGCCCACCGGCGGCGAAGGGCTGACGGCGCGACCGCGTCGCTCTCGCGCGCCCTCGCGCTGACCGGTGCCATCGGCAACATATTTGCTAGCGCGCGGTAGTGGTGCACACGTTACGCACCGCGGTCCCGAGCGCCTGGCGGTGCAGGGTGTCCAGCTCTTCGGAGGTAGCACCTGAATCGACCGCCAGGGTGAGCTGGATGGTGCAGGCGATCGGTCTGTCGCGCACGTCCACGGTGGCCGCGAGTTGCTGGAGCAGGGCCGTGGTCAGCTGATCGAGCCGCAGCCGGATCTGTTCGAGGTCCGGACGGGAGGTGGGGGCTTGGTCCGGGTGAGCTGTCCACCGGGCGAACAGCCCGGTCTGGACCTCCTTGCTCGCGGTGATCTGGTCGCGGAAGAACGCGACCGCGTCGTTCGGATCCAGCCCGAGGACCTCGGCCTGAGCCCGTACCTGGTCCAGTACTTGCTGCTCACGGACCGGGTTCTCGATCGGTGAGTCGGTACCGAACTTGGACGCCGCCACGTCGTCGCTGACACGAAGCCGCTCGATGACGAGGTCGGTCAGCGGGCCGAGCTTGCCCAACGACTTGTTCGTCGCGAGCGTGCCACTGAACGGCTGCGATGTGAGCGGAACCTCCGTGGCCGTCGCCGGGGAGACGGCCAGTGACATCGCGCCGGCCGCCACGGCGGTGACTGCGATGCCGCGCGCCAGCTTGCTGCTCGTACTCAAGTGCTGTCCTCGCTTTCTCGGGAGAGCCGAGAATCGTGATCGAATGTCTGTATGGAACGACCACTATACAAGGCTTTGTAAGATTGATCCCGTGTCCACTCCAAGCCCTTTCGCTCCGCAGACCGCGCCGGCGGTTCTCGATGACCTTCGGGCTCGCCTCCGCGCCACCCGCTGGCCGGATGCGCCTGAAGATGCCGGCTGGTCCGCCGGTATCGACCTCGACTATCTGCGCGAGCTCGTCGCCTATTGGGCGGACGAGTTCGACTGGCCCGCCCGCGAAGCGGAGCTGAATGCGATCAGCCGGTTCCGCGTGTCACTGCGTGGTCTCGGGATCCATTACGCGCACGTCCGGGCGGTCGCCCCGGAAGGGCCCGTCCTGCCGATCGTTCTCGCCCACGGCTGGCCCGACTCGTTCTGGCGGTACACGAAGGTCATCCCCTTGCTCACCGACCCGGGATCCCATGGCGCGGATCCCGCTGACGCGTTCGACGTGATCGTGCCGGACATGCCCGGCTTCGGATACTCCGACCGCCCCGGTACGCCGCTGGATTCGATCGCGGTGGCGGGTTTGTGGGCCGAGTTGATGGACGTGCTGGGCTACCGCCGCTTCGGCGCCGCCGGTGGCGACATCGGCAGCCATGTGAGCCGCTACCTGGCGCTCGATCATCCGGATCGCGTGGTGGCGGTGCACCGGATGGACGCCGGCTTGCCGATCTTCGCCGGCGACCCGGCCGAACTGGCCTCGGAGGAACGCGAGTGGCTGGCGAACGCCGCGTCGTGGGGAGCGGCCGAGGGTGCGTACGCCGCCATGCATCGGACAAAACCCCAGACCGCGGCCGTGGGGCTCAATGATTCCCCCGCCGGACTCGCGGCGTGGATCGTGGAGAAGATGCGCGCCTGGAGCGACTGTGGCGGCGACCTCGAGCGCAGCTACAGCAAGGACGAGATCCTGACCAACGTCATGCTCTACTGGCTGACCGGGACGATCGGGTCCTCGCTACGGATGTACCGGGCGAACGCTGCGATCCCGCCGGCCCAACTCGCCCGCCGCGTCGAGGTGCCGTCGGGTTTCGCGATCTTCTCCGGCGACATCGTCCGGCCGCCGCGGGCGTGGCTCGACCGGGTGGCGAACACCGTGCGGGCGACGGAACCACCTCGTGGTGGACACTTCGCGCCGTTCGAGGAACCGGAACTGTACGCCCAGGAGCTGAGGGAGTTCTTCCGTCCGTACCGGCGAACTGTCCAGGCCGGGCTCGGCAGTTGAGGCACGTCGGCTGGCGACGCGGCCGCGTGCCGCTGGGGGAGTGGCGCCTGCGCGGACCTATCATGACCGCATGGTGAGGGAATCCGGCGCTGCGCCGGCTGCGGCCGGCTCGAGCAGTCAAGACAACATCCTGAACGCGGCACGCGCCCTCATCGGTGAAAAAGGCTACGACGGCATGGCCATCTCGGACCTGTCCGCGCAGTCCGGGTTGCCGCCGAGCTCGATCTACTACCACTTCGGCAACAAGTTCGGTGTCCTGGCGGCGCTGCTCGAACGCACCTTCGAGGAGATGCACGGCCTGTTCCCGAATCCCACCTCCTTCGACGACCTGCCCCCGCTGGAGCGTCTCGAAGCCTGGTTCACGGCGGCCTGCCGGTCGCTGGATCAGCGGCCCGACTATCTGCGGCTGCTGGTCGCGATCAGCGTCGGCCCGCACAAGGACGCCGACGCGGTTCAGCAGACCGTACGCCGCGTCCGCGACTACGCGCACGCCTCCTGGGTGGACGCGCTGACGCCGATCTTCGCGCCCAACGGCGGTAAGAACAACCAGGCTCTGGTCGAGCAGCTGGCCGTTCTCGGGCGCGCTCTGACAGACGGTCTCTCGGTGACCAACAGCTTCGACGGCATGAGCTACAGCTCGCAGGTCGAGCCGTTCGTCGCGCTGATCCGCGGCTTGGCGGAGCAGCGGCGCGCTACGGCGAAGCGCAAGCGCTGACGCAGACCAGCCCCCGCATCACCTGGCCTCGAAGCCGACCTTGCTCACACTGCCGATCGCTGTATAGTGAGCGCTACATACAGCGAGAGAGGTGGGCGCAGTGACGAGCACCTTGGATGTCGCGGACGCGCGACTGGCCTACAGCGACACCGGTTCGGGCGACCCGGTCATCTGGTTGCACGGCTCGGGGCCGGGCGCGTCGGGGATGAGCAACTTCGGCGGCAACCTGCCCGCCTTCCAGGACTTCCGCAACATCGTGATCGACCTGCCGGGCTGGGGAGACTCGCCGCGGCCCGGGACGGACGAACCGCTGATCTTCCACGCCGCCGACCGGGTGTACGGCGCGATGACGGCGCTCGGGATCGAGCGAGCCCACCTGGTCGGCAACTCCTACGGCGGTGCCGTGGCCATGCGGATCGCGATGCAGTACCCCGAGCACGTGGACCGAGTCGTGCTGATGGCGCCGGGCGGAGTGCTTCCGCCGGACGCGCCGCCGTGGCCTGTCGGGCTCGAGCGTCTCTTCGCCTACATGGCCGCGGACAAGCCTTCGCGCGAGGCGATGGCCGAGTTCGTCCGGCTGATGGTCTTCGACGAGTCCCTCGCGACCGAGGCGCTGATCGACGAGCGGTACGCCTCCAGCCTCCGGGCCCATCCCGAGATGCCGATCCCGCCGAACTTCGGCGATCTGACGCCCGACCTGGGCCGCATCGGCGCGCCAACCCTGCTCGTGTGGGGCCGCGAGGACCAGACCGTTCCGGTCAGCTGGGCGCCCCGGATTCTCGAGGGGATCCCCAACGCCGAGCTGCGCGTCCTGCCGAACTGCCGGCACTGGGTGCAGTACGAGCGTGCGCCCGAGTTCAACCACATCGTCCGCGAATTTCTGCGGGGCGGAGCAGCCGCCCCATCGGAGGCATGACTCATCGTGGGGATCAGGAAGCTGGGATACGTCGGGCTCAACGTCACCGACGTCGACGCGTGGACCGACCTGCTCGGGCGCACGCTGGGCATCGGTGTCACCTCGGCCAAGGCCGGTACGAACGAGGTCGTGCTGGCCGAGCTCGACGAGTTCAAGTACCGGTTGGCGCTTCATCCGTCCGCTGAGGACACTCCGCGCGAGCTGGGGTGGATCGTCGATTCACCGCGGGAACTCGACCGGCTCACCCAGCGCCTGGAGGACGCCGGCTTCGCCGTCGCGGAAGGGTCCGCGGAGGACAAGGAACTGCGCGGCGCCACCCACCTGCGGTGGTTCAGCGACCCGGTCGGGTACCGGGTGGAGCTCGCGGTCGGCGAAGCCAAGGTGCGCCTCGGTGCCGATCGCCCGGCCGGTGGGCCTGGCGTCACCGGCTTGGGCCACTTCGTGCTGGCCGGCCCCAAGCTCCAAGAGCTTCGCGAGCTCTACGAGTCGGTCCTCGAGTTCGAGCTGACCGACTACCGGGCTCCCGGGCTGTTCTTCTTCCGCTGCAACCGGACCCATCACAGCATCGCGCTCGCCACCGCGGAGACGCCGTCGATCCACCACCTCGAGTTCGAACACGGCTCGATCGACGACGTGGGTCGGGCCTACGACCGGGCCAAGGCCAACGGCGTACCGATCTCGATCAGCCTCGGCCGGCACATGAACGACAAGGCGATCTCGTTCTACGTCCGCAATCCCAGCGGCTTCCACCTGGAGATCGGCTGCGGTGGCATCGAGGTGAGTGACGACTGGGTTCCGCACGACTTCGGGCGCCCGGACGAATGGGGCCACCACCACGCCGACGCCAATCCCTTCGCGACCCCGACCTCGTGACCATGGCGTCGCCGGGGACGATTCTGTCCGGTCGCCGCGCCCTGGTGACCGGCGCGGCAAGCGGGATCGGCGCCGCCGTGGCGACCCGGCTCGCCGGACTCGGTGCGCAGGTGGTGGTGTGCGACATCGACGCCGAGGGTGCGGCGCGGACCGCGGAGCGGATCGGTGGCGAGGCCGTCGCGATCGATCTCAGCAACACCGCCGACCTGGCGGAGCGGCACTTCGACGCCGACATCCTGGTCAACAACGCCGGCGTTCAGCACGTCGCGCCGATCGAGCGGTTCGAGGCCGAGCGGTTCGCGTTCATGCTGCGATTGATGCTGGAGGCACCGTTCCTGTTGAGCCGTGCCGTCCTGCCGCACATGTACGAGCGGGGCTGGGGGCGGATCGTCCACATCGCCAGCGTGCACGGCCTGCGGGCCAGTGCCTACAAGTCCGCCTATGTGAGCGCCAAGCACGGCCTGTTGGGCCTGTCGAAGGTCATCGCGCTGGAAGGTGCGGCCCACGGCGTGACCAGCAATTCGGTGTGCCCCGGGTACGTGCGTACGCCGTTGGTGGAAAACCAGTTGGCCGACCAAGCGGCGGTGCATGGGATGGGCATCGACGAGGTGCTGTCCGACGTACTGCTGGCGAAGTCGGCGGTGAAGCGCCTGATCGAGCCGGACGAGGTGGCCGGCGCGGTGGCGTACTTCTGCTCGCCCGAGTCAGCATCTGTCACCGGCACCGAACTGGTTCTCGACGGAGGCTGGAGCGCCTCCTGACCGCGTCGCCGGCGGTTGTCCGGGCCGCCCTCGGCGAGGGCGGCCCGGCCCTCGTCAGGCCAGGGGCAGCGGCGTTCCCGAGAAAATTCCGTCCGGATCCACTGCTGTCTTGATCTGCCGCAGGCGGGCGAGGTTGTCCCCGTAGATGTCGGGGATCTGGTCGACGGCGTCCGGCCCGAGCAGGTTGGCGTATCCGCCGGGGAAGGCATGGCGAGCCAGCGCCGCCGATGCTTCGTCGGCCCAGCGGTGAGCGTTCTCACCGGTGTCCTCGGCCGTCCACACGCCGATGGTCTCGGTCATCAGGTGCGGTCTGCGCAGGACGAAAGCCGTGTCGGCCGGCGCGATCCTGGCGGCCGCGCCGTGGAAGTGGTGCAGCGAGATCCCGGACATCGGTGTCGGCAGTTCGCCTCCGAACCGGTCGACGATGCCGATCACCTGGTCGCTCAGCTCGGGCACCGAGCGAGTCCGGATGGTGACGTGCCTGCCGTCGGGAAACATCGCGTCTCTGCCGGCGACAGTCGCGGCGTACGGAACGGCGTCGAGTTGGGCGAGCAGGGGATCGCCGAGTCGAGTCAGTGCCATCACGGGCCCCGAGGGATCCGTTCCGGTCGCGACATCTCCAGACCATGTCGGCAACACCAGCAACGCGGGCGCGCCGTCCGGCGCGGGGATCGCACCGACCTGAATCGTCAAGCCGTCCGGGCAGTCCTGCTGCGCCTCGCGAACTCGCTCGAGGACCTGCCCGGCTTGCTTCCAGGGATAGAGCACCATGCCGGTCACCACAGCCGGTACGGCGTGCAGTTGCACGGTCATCGACGTGACGACCCCGAAGTTGCCGCCTCCGCCGCGCAAAGCCCACAGCACCTCGGGATCGTGTCGGGCGTCAGTGCGCAGGACCGATCCGTCGGCTGTGACCAGTTCGGCGGCCAGCAGATTGTCCGCGGCAAGGCCGACCCGTCCGGCGAGCGGCCCGTAGCCGCCGCCGAGCGTGAGCCCCGCCACCCCGACCGCTCCGATCGTGCCGGTCGCGGCCACCAGGCCATGCTCGTCGGCCGCCGCCAGCAGGTGGTTGGCAGACGCGCCGCCACCGACTCTTGCGATCCGTGCTTCTGGGTCGACCCGTACGCCGTGCAGAGGCCTCAGGTCGAGGGTCAAGCCTCCATCGACCAAGGCGCGGCCGGCGAAGTCGTGGCCCCTGCCGCGGACCGAAAGGGGGAGACCGAACTCCCGGGCGGTGAGCACCCCGATCACCACGTCGGCGGTCGAGGTGCAGGACAGCAGGATGCCGGGCCGGCGCTGGACAGCGCCGTTCCACAAGGCGATGCCGTCGTCGTAGCCGGGGCCTGAGTCGTGGACCTGCCCGGCGGGCAGGCGGAGGCGCAACGCGCGAAGGGAGGCCGCGATGGCCTGGCCGGGGTTTTCGTCGGGCATGAGTTTCCTTTGATGCGGTCGAGTGACGGACCAGAGCGAAGGGCCGCTCTATGTAGCGTTCACTCTACCGCATCGCAGGACCGACCGTTCTATCTACTTCTAGACCGGGATCTTCCACTTCTGCGGGTCCAGGCCGGTGCAGTCGTAGATCTGCAGGTCCGTGCCGTCAGCGGTCGCGCCACCCGGGCTGTCCAGGCAACGTCCGGACTGCGGGTTGCGCAGCGCCCCGTTCGGCTGTGGCTGCCAGATCTGGCCGCCGGCCGGGCCGCAGTCCCAGAGCTGGACCTTGGTGAGGTTCGCCGTACCGTTGCCGACAATGTCCAGACACTTGCCGAAGGCACGGATCTTGCCGTCGGTCGACATCGTCCACTGCTGTCCGGGTGCGCCGTTGCAGGTCCACAGCTGGACGGCGTTGCCGCTCGTCGGTGTGTTGGTGTCGACGTCGACGCACTTTCCGGCGGCCGCGGGCCCGGTGATCGGGCCGGTCGGGAAGCCGGGCAGGTTCCACTTCTGCGGATCGAGGCCGGTGCAGTCGTAGATCTGCAGGTCCGTGCCGTCAGCGGTCGCGCCGCCAGGGCTGTCGAGGCAACGACCGGACTGAGGGTTGAGCAACGAACCGTTGGCCTGCGGACGCCACTGCTGGCCGCCGGCCGGGCCGCAGTCCCAGAGCTGGACCTTGGTGAGGTTCGCCGTACCGTTGCCGACGATGTCCAGGCACTTGCCGAACGAGCGGATGGTGCCGTCGGCCATCATCGTCCACTGCTGACCCGGCGCGCCGCTGCACGTCCACAGCTGGACGGCGTTGCCGTTGACCGCGGTGTTGTGGTCGACGTCCAGGCACTTGCCGGCGGCGGCCGGGCCGGTGATCGCGCCGGTCGGCCCGCCGACGACCCCGGTTCCGAACCGCACCTGGCACTGGTTGCCGGTTCCGAGCCACGTCGCTGCCAGGTAGAGGAACGACGTTCCGTTGGCCAAGGGCACGATCGGTGAGCTGTAGCCCGGACAGCTGGGAACGCCGGAGGCGTAGCCGCCCGTCGGATTGATGTTGACCGGAGCTTCCAGCTCGGTCCAGCTGCCGGAGCCGAGGGAAGTGTTGGCCAGCAGCACCGATCCGGACTCCGCCATGACTGCTTTGTTGCCTGTGGGTCCGGTGACGACCCGTTGACCGGACATCAGCAGCGTGCCGTTCGGCCCACCGCCGGGAACCCAGGCGACGTACGGCGTGTGCAGAAGGTGACGGCCGTCAGTCGTCTGGACAAGAGTGCCGGGGTTGTTCGTCGGCGCCCAGTTGAGGCCGTCAGGACTGGTCTTGATGTACACCTCGCACGCGTGGTCCGCGTTGGTGGCGTCCCGGCACAGCTCGTACGTCATCAGGAACTGGCCGTTCGGGAGCGCGGTGATGATCGACATCCCCGGCCGGGCCAGGTTGTCGGCGGGGAACGCGACATCCGGGGTGATGCTCGCGCTCCAGCTCACGCCCCCGTTGGTGGACGTGTAGTGGCCGATGATCTGGTTGTTGGTCGGCGAACCCGCGGGGCGCTCGTCGGAGATGAAGCAGGCCAGGGTGTTGTTCGGTGCGAGCAGGAACCACGGCTCCCAGATGCCCTGGCCGATGGTGTTCGGCTGGCCGCTGGTCTGGGTGCAGTTCGACAGGTACTGCCAGGTCGCGCCGCGGTCGGTGCTCTTGAACACCTCGATCTTCTGCGCGGTGAAGTTGCCCTCGTCCCACGCCGTACCGGCGGCGAGCAGGTCGCCCGCGTTCAGGCCGTTGGCGGTCCGCGGGATCTCGTAGACGACCGGTGCGCCGAGGTCCCACCCAGGCGTGTGAGAGGTGATCGTGCTGATCGGGCTCGCGGCGAAGGTCGCGCCGCCGTCGGTACTGCGGTAGATCGGGAAGCTGCTCGGACCGGATTCGTTGCGCCGGGCAAAGGTCGCGAGCACGGTCCGGCCGGCGTTGCCGTCGTGGTCGAGCCGGATCGCCCGCGGGTAGCTGGCGTCGGCGGTCGGGAAGGTGGACAGGTTCGGGCTGTAGAGCACGGTGCCGGATGGCGCCGCGGTGGCGGGTGTGGCGACGAGACCTGCGGCGAGCAGTGCTGCCGCGGCCAGCAGCCGGGTGGCGGTAGACATGGTCCTCCTCTGACATCGGGCGGATGAGTCGAGCGAAGGTTCCCCGTGCGCCGGCGCCCGTGGGCGCCGGCGAGATCTCAGGTGGAGCGTCGGTCGGCGAGGTCCACGGCCGTCCGCGCGACCACGACGCCGGACGCGTCGGTCGCCCAGAGCAGCAGTCGCCCGGAAGTCGACGGCACCACAACGTCGAGGGGATCGGTGACCTCGAACGGCTTGGCGTCGACGGGCGCCGAACCGGAGGCGCTGCCGAGCGTCCAGTGCAGGGTCCCGAGCAACGGATCCCGGCCGTGGTGCGAGACCCGAACCGGTACGACGACCGGGCGGCCGTCCCCGGCAAGGACCAGATCGCGCCCCGGGGCTTGCGGCACCAGGTCGACGATCAGCACGGTCTCGGCGTGCACGTCGGCCGGGACCACACCGCCGAGGTCCTTCGTGCGGCGTTCGTAGGTGTAGATGCCGACCGTCTCGTGCTCGATGTCGTACAACTCGGTGTAGATGTACCCGGCGTTGAGCGGGTGACGCCGCAGCTCCTGGGTCTGCCAGCGCAGGTGCCATCCACGGTCCACGCTGGTCGATCCACCGCCGTACTCGCCGTTGAGTTGCGGCTTGCCCGTCGCGTCGAAACCGGGCGCGGCGATCTCCTTGTGCGCCACGAAGTCCGGACCGAGCCGCACGGGAAAGGTCCCGTCGGCGGTGTTGACCAGTCGATCCACGATCGCGGCCCACGAGCCGGCGTTGTCGTCGTAGTAGTGCCAGTCGACCAGGTCGGTCTCGACATGAGCCCAGCCCGAGTTGTCGACGACCGGGCGGGTCGGGTCCGCGTCCCGGATGATCCGGTACGCCCGCCGTACGGCGTCCTGCTTGGCCGGATCGCCGGGCACGTCCCAGTCCAGGCCCCACTCCTCGTTGTACCCGCCCCAGATCACGATGCTCGGATGGTTGCCGTCCCGCTCCACCATGCCGGCCGTCACCTGCTCGAAGGCGGCGACGGCCTCGGCCGTGAAGCGCCCGGTCGACGGCGGTTCGGCCCAGACCAGCATGCCGAGCCGGTCGGCCCAGTACAGCCAGCGTGGGTCCTCCAGCTTGATGTGCTTGCGGACCAGGTTGAACCCGGCCTCGCGCGCGAGCTCGAGATCGCGCCGGAAGGCCTCGTCGCTCGGAGCGGTGTGCCCACCGGTCGGCCAGAAGCCCTGGTCCAGAACACCGCGCACGTACGTCGGTACGCCGTTGACCGCCAGGTTGTTGCCGTGCCACTCCACCTTGCGCAGCCCGGTGTAGCCGCGGACGGTGTCCTGGCCGGCGGTGACGATCACGTCGTACAGGTGCGGATCGTCAGGGCTCCACAGCCTGGGCTGGGGGATGGGCACGATCGCCGTGCCCGGCCATTCGTCGTACTCGCGAACCGCGACGCCCGGGATCTCGATCCGCACCGGCGAAGGGCCGGTGAGCGTGACCTCGATGCCGTCGAGCGTGTCGGTCGGACGGAGCTGGAGCCGGGAGATGTACGCCGCCGGTCGCGGCTCGAGCCACACCGTCTGCCAGATCCCGCTCGACGGGGTGAACGCGCAGCCGTCGTAGTCGTCGGCCGGCAGGCTGCGCTGCTTCCCGTGCGGGACAAACCGCTTGTCGACCGGCGCATCCACCCGTACGACGAGCTCCGCCCGCCCCGACGCGTCGAGCAGGTCGGTGATGTCCGCCTCGAACGGGAGGTAACCGCCGACGTGCTCGACGGCGAGCTCACCGTTGACCCAGACGGTCGCGTGGTGGTGTACGGCGCCGAAGTGCAGGATCGTCCGTTCGCCGGCCCAGTCGGCTGGGCGCTCGAGCTGCCGCCGGTACCAGGCCGTCGGCAGCCAGTGGGCGACCACCCCGGAATCGGAGTGCTCCCAGGGGAAGGGGACCACGATGGTCTCGGCGAAGTGGTCGGCCTCGCGGGCGAACTCCCACTCGCCGTTGAGATTGAGCCAGCGATCGGATCGGTCGAAGTGCGGTCGTGGGTACTCGGGACGTGTGTTCACAGTTTCTCCAGGTCTCAGCCCTTGAGGCTGCCGGCCATGACGCCTTTGATCAGGTGACGTTGCAGGACGACGAAGACGATCAGCACCGGGATCGCCGCGACGGTGCTTGCCGCGAGCAACTGCCCCCAGACGCTGGTCCAGTCGGCACCGAGCTGGCCCGAGCGGATGTTCTGCGCGAGTGCCGCGAGCATCACCTGCAGGGTCTGGTGCTGCTCGTCGTTCACCGCCACCACGGGCCAGACGAAATCGTTGTAGATGTTGATGAAGGTCAGTACGCCGAGCGCGGCCAGCCCCGGCCGGATCACCGGGATCACGATGCTGGCGAAGATCCGCAGCTCGTTCGCGCCGTCGACCCGGGCGGCGTCGAGCAGCTCGTCGGGGATCGCCATGATCACCTGACGCATCCAGAACACGCCGAACGCATCGATCGCGCCGGGCAGGATCAGCGCCTTGAACGTGCTCACCCAGCCGAGCTGGCTCATCTCCAGCAGCAACGGGATCAGCAGTACCAGGGTCGGCAGCATCAACGTGGTCAGCACGGTCGCGAACAGCACTCGTTTGCCGACGAAGGCGTACTTCGCGAACGCGAACCCGGCCATCGGGCAGAAGATCATCGTCAGCGCACCCTTGACCACGACGACGATCGCGGTGTTCTGGAACCCGGTGCCGATCGGAATCGTCTCGAGCATCGACCGGAAGTTGGCCAGCGTGAGTTGCCCCGGGTCGAAGTCGAAGGGGCTCGAGATGATCGCGGCGCCGGGTTTGAACGACGACGCGACCATCCACAGCAGCGGTGCCAGGCTGATGATGCCGGCGACGGTCAGCAGGCCGTAGCGACCGGCGCTTGCGAGCTTCATGAGTCCTCCCTCGAGCGCAGCAGCCGGATCGAAGCGATCGACAAGGCCAGCACCATCACCACGAGCAGCATCGAGTTCGCCGCGCCGAGCCCCAGGTCGGAGTTCGTGATGTGCTTGTAGAGATAGAGCCCGGCTGTCCGGGTTTCGTTGAACGGTCCGCCGCCGGTCACGACGTACGGCTCGGCGAACAGCTGGAAGACGGTCAGCGTGCCGATCACGACGACGAAGCTGAGCGTGCGCGTCACCAGCGGCACGGTGATCGACCAGAACTGGTGCCACGCGCCGGCCCCGTCGATCCGGGCCGCCTCGTAGACGTCCGACGGGATCGACGACAACCCGGCCATCAGCAGGATCACGGCGTACCCGGTGGTGCGCCACAGCACCAGCAGGGCGATCGTCACCTTCGCCCAGACTCCGCTCGTCAACCAGCTGATCGCCGGCAACCCGAGCGAGGTCAGTCCGTGATTGACCGCGCCGAAGTCCTTGTCGAACAAGATGATCCACACCTGCGCCATCGCCACCAGCGGTGTTACGAACGGCGCGATCAGCGCCGCACTGAACAACCCGCGGAACCGTGCCTTGCGCAACGCGACCGCGATGGTCAGCGCCAGCAGCACCTGCGCCGGTACGACGAGCAGCCACAGCGCGCCCGACGTCGCCATGGACTGCCAGAAGTCGGGACTGGTCAGGAGGAACTGGTAGTTCGCCAGCCCGACGATCTCCAACGCGCCGGCGCCGTGCCAGTTGGTGAAGCTCAGCTGCAGGGCGAACAGGATCGGGTACGCGCTGAACGCGGCGAACACCAGGATGAACGGTGCGACGAACAGGTACGGCGCCGCGCTGACCCGGCGTCGCCGTACCGGCCGGGCCGAGCGCCGGGTCGTTGCCGCTTCGGTGAGCGTCGCCATTCAGCTGGGACCCATCAGGTTCTTCTGGATCTGGGTCGCCGAGGTCTTGAGCACCTCGTCGGGCGTCAGTTGCCCGGCCAGCAGCTTCTGCACGTTGACGCCGAAGTAGTCGACGGCTTTCCCCCACCAGGTGGGAATCGTGTAGCCGCCCGGTGCTTGCTTGCCCGCCTCGACCGCGATCTTCCACAGGTCCTGGCCGCCGAGCGCGCCGATCGGCTTGAACAGCGGCGTGTCCGGATCCAGCGCCGGCAGGTACGACGGGATGGAGGTGTTCAGCCCGCCCGGATACACCTGGTTCGGCCCGTAGACGGTGGTGTACCCCTCTTTGCTGAACACGAGGTGCTCGTACAGCCGCCAGGCGAGTTCAGGGTTTTTCGCCTTGGCCGGGATGACGAAGGACGAACCGCCCATCACTCCCGCGCGCGCACCGCCTGCCTGCCACGCCGGCAACGTGGTCGCCCGCCATTTGCCTTTGCTCGTCTTCAGCAACTGCTGCGGCGTGAACACGAACCACTGGGCCCACGGGACGAACACCTGGGTGCCGTTGTCCTGAGTCTGCAGGTCGGTCGGCTGGGTGTACTTCGCCAGCGTGCCCAGTCCTTCGGACCGGACCTTGTCCAGCCAGGTCAGCGCCGTACGGTACGGCGCCGAGTCGATCGTGAGCTTGCCGTCGGCATCGATCATCGCGCCGCCCTGCTGGTTGGCGAACATGTCGACCCACAGCTGGCCGAGGAACTGGTCGTTCTCGAGGTGGATCGGTCTGGCCGCCGGCGACTTGTCCCGGACCGTGCGCGCCGCGTCGAGCAGAGCGTCGTACGTGGTCAGGCTCGCCGGATCCACGCCCGCCCGGGTGACGACGTCCTCGCGGTAGAACAGCAGACCGGGGTCGAGGTCCCACGGCACCGCGATCACCTTGCCGTCGACGGTCACCACCCCGAGCTTGTACGGCGCGATGTCCGACTTGTACTGCTCGATCAACTGACTGAGATCGTGCAGGTGGGGCGCGACACCGGTCAGCAGCGCGTCGTCGTAGAAGGCGCCGTCGGGGACTCCCGCGCCGCTGATCAGCGTGGCGGGCAGCTTGGCGTTCACGTCCACCGCGAGGTGGTTGACCTTCACCTGCGGGTACTTCGCCGTGAACGACGCGATCGCCTTGTCGAACACCTTGTACAGGTCGCCGGTGCGGTCCCAGATGGTGATCTCGCCCGACGGAGGCTTGGTCACGCCGGCACTCGGGAGCGGGTTGCTGCCGGTCGTGTTGCCTGGAGCGCAGGCGCCGAGACCGCCGGCGAGCAAGGCGGCGCCGGTGCCGCGCAGGAGCGTCCGGCGGGAGAACGGGGTGGGGCTCAGGGGATTGGTCATGTTGTCGTTCCTCACGACTATTGCTGAGCTTGCAACGTTGCAAGTAGTGCTGGAGACGCTAAGGTTGCAACGTTGCAAGTGTCAAGGTTTCACCGCCCACGAGACGAGGTGCACAGTGGCCGCCACCCTGCGCGAGGTCGCCGAGAGAGCCGGCGTCTCGGTCCGGACGGTGTCGAACGTGGTCAACGACTTCCCCCAGGTCGCGGCCGAGACCCGGGCCAAGGTGCAGCGCGCGCTCGACGAGCTCGGCTACCAGCCGAACGCGGTCGCCCGGACGCTGCGCAACGGCCGCTCGGGACTGATCGCGCTGGTGCTGCCGGAGCTCGACGTACCGTACTTCGCGGAGCTGACCCGGGCCGTGATCGAGCAGGCCGCGGTGGCCGGCTACACGGTCGTGGTCGACCAGACCGACGGCGATCCGGTCCGCGAGCGCGAGCTGGTGATGCGGGGCAGCCGGGCCGCGATGTTCGACGGGCTGATCTTCAACCCGCTGGCGCTCGGCGACGCGGATCTGCGCAACCGGCCGTCGTCGACGCCGGTGGTGCTGCTCGGTGAGCGCGTCGTCCAGGGCGGACTGGACCACATCATGATCGACAACGTCGGCGCGGCCGAGCTGGCGACCCGGCACTTGATCGACCTCGGCCGGCAGCGGATCGCCGCGATCGGCGACCAGTTCGACGAGACCCGCCGGACCGGTCAGTTGCGTACGCAGGGTTATCGAGCCGCTCTGCAATCGGCCGGCCGGGAGGTGATCGCCGAACTGGTCCGCCCGGTGGAGTTTTTCCACCGGGCCGACGGCGCCGCGGCGATGGCCGAGCTGCTCGCGCTTCCCGAGCCGCCGGACGCGGTCTTCTGCTACAACGACCTGCTCGCACTCGGGGCCCTGCGCACCATTCTCAGCCGCGGCCTGCGGGTGCCCGAGGACATCGCGCTGGTCGGCTTCGACGACATCGAGGACGGCCGCTACAGCACCCCCAGCCTGACGACCATCAGCCCGGACAAGAACCAGATCGCGAAGAACGCCGTTCAGTTGCTGCTGAACCGTCTTGACGGCGACCGTTCCGATCCGGCCGAGATCTCGGCCGGTTACACCCTCGAACTGCGCGAGAGCACCACCGGCCGGCCGGTCTGAAAAGTCCAGTGGTCGACGTCGCTGCTCTAGCCAACGCTTTCCCGAGATCGTAGAGTGAGCGCTACATACAGGCGAGAGCGCGGAGGCGGAAGCATGAGCAGCTCGCTGATCGACGTGGCCCGGACGGCGGTGCTCGCAGGCGAGGCCCTGGTCGACGCGAGCGCGGGGTGGAGATCCTTCCCGAGCTCACGCCTGACCAGCACCGAGCAGTTCCTCGCCCGGCTGCCGTGAACCGCGACCCCGACGTACGATCTGTTGAGGAGGCTCCAGTGTCTGCAGCCGAGCCAGGCGCAGGCCCCGTTGTCGTGCTGCTGCACGGTGGTGGGCCGGGCGTCGATGCCGTGAGCAACTGGGCGAGCGTGCGCTCCAGGCTGGACGGCGAGTTCCGCTGCCTGGCTCCCGATCTGCTCGGGTTCGGCGGGCGGATCGCCGGAACCGGCGGGATCGAAGGGCCGCGGGCGTGGGCGCTGGCTCGGGCCCGCCAGGTCCTCGACCTCCTCGACAGCGACGGTCTCGAACGAGTGCACCTGGTGGGCAACTCGGCCGCGGGTGGAGCTGCCGCGCTCGCGCTGCTGGCCCTGGCGCCTGACCGAATCGACCGCGCGGTCGTGATGGGAGGAGCCGGAACCGGACCGTTGCCCGCGGCGGTGCCGTTCTACGACGATCCGACCGAGCAGTCCATGCGGGCCACGCTCGCCCGGCTGGTCGCCGACGAGAGTGTCCATGGGGAGCTGCTCGACGAACTCGCCGGCCTTCGGATGAAGCAGGCGCTGCGTCCTGGCGCCGAGGCGGCGTTCCGGTCGATGTTCGCCGACGCCGCCGACGGCCCTCCACCCGTCGATCTCGCGTCGATCGGCACGCCGGTCCTCGCGCTGCACGGGGAGCTCGACCGGGTCTCGCCGGTCGAGGTCTCCGAGCGGCTCGTCGACGCGCTGCCGGACGGCCGACTCGCCGTGGTGGCTGGAGCGGGGCACTGGATTCACGTCGACCGGCCGGACGAGTTCTGCGGCCTGGTAGGGGAGTTCCTGAGCGCATGACACAGCCCAGCGACAACAGCGCGAACCGAGTCGACGTCCTGATCGTCGGCGCCGGTCCCGCCGGCCTGACCCTCGCCATCGACCTGGCCCGGCGTGGGGTGGCGTGTCACGTCGTCGAGGCGACCGAAGAGCGACCCGTCAATCCACGGTGCAACACCACGTCCGCGCGGTCGATGGAGATCTTCCGGCGGCTCGGACTCGCCGACGAGATCCGGCGGGCCGGGCTCCCTGCGGACCACCCCACCTCGATCCACTACCGGACGATGCTGAGCGGCGAGGACATCTTCCGCATCGATCTGCCCTCGTCCGGGGAAGTCCTCGCCGGTGCGGGCAAGGACGACTGGCCCACGCCGGAGCCGCAGCACCGGATCTCGCAACTGTTCCTCGAGCCCATCCTGGAGCGGCGCGCGAGCGAGCTTCCCGGGCTGACGCTCGAGCGCGGCACCCGGTTGGTCGAGTTCCGGCAGTACGACGACCACGTCGAGGCGATCGTCGAGAACGCCGGCGTGCGCCGTACCGTGCACTGCGGGTACGTCGTCGGCTGCGACGGCGCCCACAGCGCCGTTCGGCGCCGGCTGGGGATCCGCTACGAAGGCGTCGACGCGATACAGCAGTTCGTGTCGACCTTCGTCCGCTCGCCCGAGCTGGGACGGCTGGCCGCCCGGGACCGCGCCTGGACGTACTGGACCTACGGCCGCCGGATCGCGTCGCTGATCGCGATCGACGGCGAGTCGCTGTGGCTCAACCACGTTGCCTTCGGCCCCGATCACGACACCGAGGGCGAGGATCCCGAGCAGCTTCTGTACGACGCTGTCGGGCAGCCGGTGGACCACGAGGTGCTCGGCGTGGTGCGCTGGACCGGGCGACGGCTCGTTGCTCAGCGCTACCGCTCGGGGCGGGTGTTCCTGGCCGGCGACGCGGCCCACATCTGGATCCCCGTCGGGGGATTCGGGATGAACGCCGGGATCCAGGACGCGGCGACGCTCGGCTGGATGCTGGCGGCGGTCCACCACGGGTGGGCGCCACCGGAGCTGCTCGACGCCTACGAGCTGGAGCGCAAACCGGTGGGGGAGCAGTTCGCCGACGCGGTGGGTTCGGCCGCGCGGACGTCGTTCGCGGAAGTCTCCACCGACATCCATCTGTCCGGTCCGGAGGGGCAGCGAGCTCGGGCGGAGTTCGCCGATCGGCTCGCGGCAAGTGAGCGGCACCGGTATTCCCCCGACGGCTTCAGCTTCGGCTACCACTACGCCGGCTCGCCGTTGGTCGTCGGCGGCGAGGGGCAGGCCGCGATCACCATGGGCGGCTTCCAGGATCGCGCGCAGCCGGGGTTCCGGTTGCCGCACGTCTGGCTCGACGACGGCCGCTCGGTGTTCGATGTTCTCGGTCCCGGCTTCACCCTGCTGAGGACGGACCCCGGCTGCGACGTCGAGCTCTGGACCGCGGCCGCACGAAAACTCGGCATCCCCTTCACCGTGGTCGACCTGCCCCAGCAGTGGCCTGACCGCTATCCCACCGCGCTGCTGCTCGTGCGCCCCGACCAGCACGTCGCCTGGATGGGCGGCGGGGACGCCCGTCCCGACGAGCTCCTGACCACAGTCACCGGCCACGTCACCGCCCACCAGCGGTAGAGATCACCAGGAGAACGCACATGCCATACGCACTGGGCATCGACGTCGGCGGCACCTTCACCGATGCGGTCGCCTCCGACGGCGCCGGCCGGATGGTGTCGGCCAAGACGCCGACGACCCCGCCGAACCGCGAGGTCGGTGTGATGCGCGCGATCGAGGACCTCGCCGGCGAGCTCGGCATCGGCGTCGGTGAACTGCTGTCGCGGACCGACTACATCGCGCACGGCACGACCGCGTCGATCAACGCGCTCGTCCAGGGCCAGGTGGCCGACGTCGGGCTGATCGCCACCAAGGGCCACCGGGACGCGATCTACATCATGAACGCCGAAGGCCGGACCCTGGGCCGCTCGGCCCACGAGATCCAGGACACGCTGCGCCGTCGCAAGCCCGCGCCGCTGATCCCGAAGTACCGGGCCCTGGAGGTGACCGAGCGGGTCGACCATGCCGGGAAGATCCTGGTGCCGCTGGACGAGGACGAGGTCCGGCGGGTCGCCCGGACCCTGGTGGACCAGGGCGTCGAAGCGATCGCGGTCTGCCTGTTGTGGTCGTTCAAGAACGGGATTCACGAGCAGCGGGTCCGCGAGTTGATCCACGAGATCGCGCCGGACCTGTACGTCACGCTCTCCTCGGAGGTCAGCCCGCGGATCCGCGAGTTCGCACGGACGTCCACGACCATCATGAACGCTCAGATCGGGCCGCGGCTGCGCACGTACCTGCTCCCGCTGCAGCAGCAGTTGGAGGAGGGTGGGCTGAAAGGACCGCTGCTGGTCATGCAGAGCGAAGGCGGCACCATCACCGCCGACCGGGCACCTGAGCACGCGATCACCACGGTGGGATCGGTCCTGTCCGGCGGCGTCATCGGCGGGATGCGCCTGGCCGAGCAGCTCGGACACCACAACGTCATCACCACCGACGTCGGCGGTACGACGTTCCTGGCCGGACTGATCGTCGACGGTGAGCCGGTGATGGCGCCGGGCTCGATCGTCAACCAGTTCCCGATCAACGCGGCGACGATCCGCGTGCACACCATCGGCTCCGGCGGAGGAGCGATCGCCTCGGTGGACGACGGCGGGAACCTGCGGCTCGGTCCGCAGAGCGCCGAAGCCGTCCCCGGCCCGGCCTGCTACGGCAACGGCGGCACCCGGCCCACGAACACCGACGCCAACCTTGTCCTCGGCATTCTGAGCGAGCGCGGGCTGCTCGGCGGCCGGAAGCCGCTGAGCCTGGACCTGGCCCGGCAAGCGATCCGCGAGCACGTCGCCGAGCCGCTCGGCCTCACCGTCGAGCAGGCCGCCATCGCCATCCACGAGGTGCAGAACGCGCAAGCGGGTGACCTCGTACGCCGGGCCGTCGTGCAGGCCGGATACGACCCGCGCGACTTCGTCGTCTACGCGTTCGGCGGTGCCGGGCCCGCGCACTGCGCCGGCTACTGCCAGGACCTGGGCGTGCGCGAGGTCGTCGTGCCGCTCGGGCCGGTGGCGTCCGCCTTCTCGGCGTACGGGCTGGCGGCATCGGACGTCGCGTTGAGCGCGGAGCTGTCCGACCCGGTGACGTTCCCGGTCGACCACACGGTGCTCGAGTCGCACTTCGCCCAACTGGAGGCGGACCTGCACCGCGCGCTGGACCGGCAGAAGGTGAAGTTCCACGACGTGTCGCTGCACCGGGAGATCGATCTGCGGTACTCGATGCAGACCACCGAACTCGCGACGGCCGTTCCGGACGGGAACTTCAGCGAGCGGACCGGGGACGAGATCCTCGAGCGGTTCGAGGAACAGTACGAGCGCATCAACGGCAGCGGCTCCGGCTATCGCGAGGCCGGTGTCCAGGCGATCACTTACCGGGTGCGGGCGAAGGCGAGTCTCGGCTTCCCTGTCACGCTCCCGGAGATCCCGGCGGCCGATGGCCCCGACCCCGCCGACGCGCTGCTCGGGCATCGCTCCGTCTGCCTCGACTCGCAGATCGGCTTCGTGACGACCCCGGTCTACGACTACGCACTGCTCCGTTCCGGCCACGAGCTCGTCGGCCCAGCGATCGTCGACGTACCGACCACGGTGGTCGTGGTGCCGGCCGGAGTCACCGGTCGCGTCGACCACCTCGGCAACCTCGTACTGCGCTACCAGTGAGGACACCTTCGATGACTTCCAGAATCCCCGGTGCGGACGAATTCACCAGCCGGCCCATGCCCCGCGAGGAGCTGCTGCGGCAGATCTCGCCCACCCTGCCGCTGCACCAGGTCGACGAAGCGCGGGCCGAGGCGGTCGACGCCCTGACGTACGAGGTGGTCCGGCACCGCCTGTGGGCGATCACCCAGGAGATGGGGGAGACGCTTCGGCGGATGTCGGGCTCGCACGTGGTCACCGAGTCCAACGACTTCAACTTCTCCATCTGCGACGAGCTCGGCGAACAGGTCCAGGTCGGCACCTTCAACATCGGCCTGATCGGCTCGATGGACCTAGCGATCGTGTGGACCCTGCGCAACCGCAGCGACAACCCCGGCATCGCCGAGGGTGACATGTTCCTGTGCAACGACCCGTGGATCGGCGGTGGGCTGCACCAGAACGACGCCGCGATCCTGGCGCCGATCTTCCACGAGGGCAAGCTGTTCGGCTGGACGACGGCCATCGCCCACCAGGTCGATCTGGGCGGTCCGCGGCCGGGCTCGTTCAGCCCGTCCGCGCAGGACGTGTTCGGCGAGGCGGCGCCGACACCGCCGTTGAAGGTGGTCCGCGGGGGAGTGCTGCAGCGCGACGTCGCCGAGGCCTGGGTTCGCCGGTCGCGGCTGCCGCACCTGGTGGGACTCGACCTGCGCGCCAAGATCGCCGCCAACAAGAACGCGGCCGAGCAGATCCTCCGGCTGATCACCAAGTACGGCGCCGACACCGTCAAGCTCGTCATGCGCCGGATGATGGACGACGCCGAACGCCGCCTGCGGGCCAAGCTCGAGACCCTGCCCGACGGGACGTGGACCGCGGTCGGCTACCAGGAGCAGTCCGGGACCGGAGACCGCGGCCTGTACGCGATCAAGGTCGCGATGACCAAGCAGGCCGACCGGCTGGTCTTCGACTTCCGCGGGACCGCCGGGCAGACCGGCATCATCAACTGTCCCTACCCCGGGCTGCGGGCCGGGATCGTCTTCACGATGCTGCCCTTGCTCGCGGGGGACATCCCCTGGGCGGCCGGCGGGCTGATGCGCTGCTTCGAGATCGTCACCGACGAGGACACGATCACCAACGCGTCGTTCCCGGCCGCGGTGGGCAAGGGGCCGTTCGGTCCGGCGTGGGGCGCGGGCAATCTCGTCGCCGAGGTGCTCGCCAAGATGCTGGACGCCGAGCCCGACCACCGCACCGACGTACAGTCCATCTGCAACGGCACCACCGACCTCTGTGTGGTGTCCGGGGTCGACGTGCGCGGCGGTGGCAGCAAGGGCTTCGTGTCGCCGGTCTTCGACGTGATGGCCGGTGGTTACGGCGCGCAGGTGTATCACGACGGTGTCGACACCGGCGGCCGGCTGATCATCCCCTCGGCGCGGGCACCAGACGTCGAGATGACCGAGTACCTCTACCCGCTGGTCGCTTTGTGGCGCCGCGAGCAGACCGACTCCGGGGGACCGGGCCGGCAGCGGGGCGGGATGAGCGGTTCGGTCTGCTACGTCCAGCACCCCGATCAGCAGGGAACGATGTCGCTGGTCGTGTCCGGAACAGGCAAGGTCGCCAACCAGAACGTCGGCCTGGCGGGCGGCTATCCCGGCAACTCGCAGCTCGACCTGGTGGTGCGCGACGTCGACCTGCCCCAGCTCGTCGACGCGGCCACCATCCCTGGCGGCCTGGACGAGCTCGGCGGCCACGTCGAGGTGCTGCCCTGCGAGGGGGAGTCGACCCTCGGGCCAGGTGACGCGCTCTACCTGCATTGGCAAGCCGGCGGCGGGTACGGCGACCCGCTGCTCCGCCCGGCCGAAGACGTTCGCGACGACGTACTCCAGGTGCGGGTGTCGACGGCTGCCGCGCGGGACGTCTACGGCGTCGTGCTTCGCGAGGACGGCGAGGTCGATCCGGCGGCAACCGACGGCCTCCGCCAGGAACTGCGGACCAGGCGCGCCTCCGGTGCCGGACTACCCAGCACCCCACCCGCGGCGATCAGCACGCCGGAGCTCGAGGAGACGCGCCGGCTCGACGACAACCTCGTCGTCCTTGACTCGCCGGACGGCGGGACAGTGGCCTGCGCCCACTGCGGCACCGAGATCGGGCCGCTGGCCGGGGGTGACTTCGTCGCGGCGCTGGCTCGCCGTGAAGCGGCGCCGACCGAAGCGGGCCCGCACATCTGGCACGACCCGACCGAGTACGTCGACGCCCAGATCGTCTTCCGGCAGCTGTTCTGCCCTGGGTGCCTGACCGCGGTGCACTCGCGGGTCGTCCCGGTCGACCACCCGCTGCCCGTGGACGACTACCGAAGCTGGGCATAGCAGGTAGAACGTTCTGTCTTGACATTGAACGGTGCTCGCGACATGCTGTGTGTACGGAACGTTCGGTCTACTTCTGAACCGCGTTCTTCGCACATCTTTCGAAAGGAACCTCGTGAGCACCGTTGAATCACCTGCCACCGGAGGAGTAGCGGCCGCACTGCGCCGGCTGTACTTCGTGCGGTTCGGCTTCGCCATCGTCTGGGCGATCCTGCTGTTCACCACCAAGTCGGACCTCGGTCCGCTCGGCGTCACGCTGGTCGTGCTGTACCCGCTGTTCGACGTCGCCGCGGCGGTCGTCGACGCTCGATCGTCCCAGGGGGCCCGGTCCGCGCGCGGCCTGTACGTGAACATCGCGATCAGCCTGATCGCCACCATCGGCCTGGCGATCGCCAGCACGTCCGGTGTGCCGGCCGTCCTGCGGGTGTGGGGCGCCTGGGCGATCGTAGCCGGGCTGGTCCAGCTGATCGTTGCCGTCGGTCGTCGCGCGATGGGCGGGCAGTGGCCGATGATCCTGAGCGGTGGCCTGTCCGTGCTGGCCGGCGCGTCGTTCGTCGCGGGCGCCTCCGCGGAGGACCCGAAGCTGACCAACATCGCCGGTTACGCGATCCTCGGCGGCATCTTCTTCCTCGTCTCGGCGATCCGGCTCGGCCGCGCCGCGAAGGGGAACTGACATGACCACCACGTACGACGTCGTCATCATCGGCGCGGGTCCCGTCGGCGAGAACGTCGCCGACCGCCTCGTGCAGGGCGGTCTGACCGCCGCCATCGTCGAGCGGGAACTGGTCGGGGGCGAGTGCTCCTACTGGGCCTGCATGCCGACCAAGGCGTTGCTGCGCAGCGCGGCGGCGCTCCGGGCGGCCCGTCAGGTGTCCGGCGCCCGGGAAGCCGTGACCGGTGACCTGGACGTGGCCGCGGTACTCAGCCGTCGCGACTCCTTCGCTTCGAACTGGCAGGACGAGGGACAGGCGTCGTGGCTGGAGTCGGTGGGCGTCCCGCTGTACCGCGGCCACGGCCGGATCAGCTCCGAGCGGGTCGTCGAGGTGACCGCGGACGACGGTACGGCGACGACGCTGACCGCGCGGCACGCCGTGGTCGTCGCGACCGGGAGCGGCGCGCTGGTCCCGGACATCGAAGGCCTCCGCGCGGCGGCACCCTGGACCAGCCGGGAAACGGTCGCGGCGAAGGAGGTTCCGGGCCGGCTCGCCATCATCGGTGGTGGTGTTGTGGCCTCGGAGATGGCGACCGCGTTCAGCGATCTGGGCTCGTCGGTGACGATGCTGGCGCGTGACGGCGTACTGCATCTCGCGGAGCCGTTCGCCGGTGAGCGGGTGGCGGATTCGCTGCGGGACAAGGGAGTGTCGGTGCGTATCGGCGCCGAAGCCGCTGCCGTGAAGCGCAACGACGACGGCTCGGTCTCCATCACCCTGACCGACGGCGAGCAGCTCGACGCCGACGAACTGCTGGTCGCGATCGGCCGCACGCCGAACACCCAGGACATCGGGCTCGACACCGTCGGCCTGACGCCGGGAGCGTGGCTCGCGGTCGACGACACGATGCGGGTCGTCGGGCTGGACGGCGCGCCGCACGGCGACGGCTGGCTGTACGCCGCCGGCGACGTGAACCGGCGGGTCCTGCTGACCCACCAAGGCAAGTACCAGGCCCGCGCTGTCGGCGACGTGATCGTGGCGCGCGTGACGGGCGGACCGGTCGAGGACGGCCGATGGGGCCGGCACGCGGCGACCGCCGACGAGCGCGCGGTGCCGCAGGTGGTGTTCACCGATCCGGAGATCGCGTCGGTAGGACTGACCGCGGCCGCCGCCGAAGCCGCCGGGCTGCGGATCCGGGTCGTCGACTACGACCTGGCCGCCACCGCCGGATCGTCCCTGCACGCCGAGGGTTACCAGGGGCACGCCCGGATGGTCGTCGACGAGGACCGCAAGGTGATCGTCGGATTCACCCTGGTCGGTCCGGACGTCGCGGAAATGGTGCACGCGGCAACGATCGCCATCGTCGGCGAGGTTCCGCTCGACCGGCTCTGGCACGCCGTCCCGGCGTTCCCCACCGTCAGCGAGGTCTGGCTGCGGCTGCTGGAAGCCTACGGCCGCTGAGCCGCCCCACTGGTGTCCGTCCCCGGTGAATCCACCGGGACCGGACACCGGGCAAACCTTCTTCTCCCTCTCCCCGAAAGGGTCTGTTCGTCATGCGTTTGCGCTTCTCCCGCCTCGCGGTCGCCGGTGCCACCGCGCTCGCCCTGCTCGCCGCCACCGTGCCGTCCGTGGCGTCGGCCGTCGGCACGTCGGACCGAACGCCGAAGCCGACCATCGTGCTCGTCCACGGTGCGTGGGCCGACTCCTCGAGCTGGAACCCCGTCATCGAGCGGCTGCGCCACGACGGTTACCCCGTCCGCGCCCTCGCCAATCCGCTGCAGGGATTGACCAGTGACACCGCCTACGTCACCAGCTACCTGTCCACGATCGACGGTCCCAAGGTGCTGGTCGGTCACTCCTACGGCGGCGCCGTCATCACCAACGCCGCCACCGCCGTCCCCGACGTCAAGTCGCTCGTCTACATCGCGGGTTTCATCCCCGCCAAGGGCGAGACCATCGGTGAGCTCGCGGCCAAGTCGACGCCGCCGCTGCCGTTGATCTCCACCCAGGTTCCGGGCGGCACGGAGGTCAGCCTCGAGCCGGCCCAGTTCCGTTCGGCCTTCGCCGCCGACCTGGACGGAACCGCCGCGACGGACCTCGCCACCACCCAGCGGCCCGCCAACACCAAGGCGGTCACCGACGCCAGCGTCACCGAGGGTTTCCGCACCATCCCCAGCTGGGCGCTGCTCACTCGTCAGGACCACGCCATTTCCCCGACCTGCAACGCTTCATGACCAGCCGGGCACACGCCCGCGTCACCGAGGTGGACGCGTCCCACGCGGTCATGCTCAGTCGTCCCGGCGCCGTCACGAAGCTCATCGAGCAAGCGGCGCGGTAACCACCCCTACGCGCGCAGGCATTCTCGCAGTGGTCGAGGAGGCGTACGGCCACGTCACCGGCAGCCTCTTCCTGTACAGCGTTCCGCTGGCTCTCGTCGCGCTGGTGTGAATTCTGTTCATTCGAGAAGTGCTCTGCGCACCTCCAGCGTCGTCGACGGCTGACCCCGAAGACGCCTCCCGAAAGTTCGCCGACGAGGCAGTGACAGCGGGCGCGCTGTCCTCTACTGTGTAGTGGACGTTACATACACGTATAGCGGACGTTACATCGGGAGATCGAGATGTGGGTCGATGTCTTTGCCAGGTTCACGGCCAGGAGTTTCGCGTGATCAGCGAGCAGCGCCGTTCGTTGGTACGCGTCGAGCAGCTGACCAAGTTCTTCGGGTCCACCTGCGCACTGGACCACGTCGACCTCACGGTGCACGCCGGGGAGGTGCTGGCCGTGGTAGGGCACAACGGCTCGGGCAAGTCGACCTTGGTGAAGCTGCTGGCCGGGTTCCACACCCCCGACGGCGGCACCATCGGCCTGCGTGGCGACGACGGTGAGGAGACCGAGCTGCGCTTCATCCATCAGGACCTGGGGCTGGTCGGATCCCTGTCCACGGTGGAGAACCTCGCGCTGGGTTCGGCCTCGGACGGCCCGCCGTGGCGGCGCCTGCGCAAGGCGGCCGAGCGGCTTCAGGCCATCGAGCTGGTCGCGCAGTTCGGGGTCGACTTCGACGTCGACGCGCTGGTGCAGGAGCTCTCGCCGGCGGAGCAGACGATCGTGGCGATCGCCCGCGCGCTTCGGGGCTGGAACGAGGAACGGAACGTGGTCCTTGTGCTCGACGAGCCGACCGCCGCGCTGCACGGGACGGAGGTCGACCGGCTGATGGCCGTCGTCCGCCGGGTGGCCGAGCGTGGGGCCGGCGTGCTGTTCATCTCGCATCGCCTCGACGAGGTCCTCGGCGTCGCCGACACCGTCGTGGCGCTGCGCAACGGGGCAGTGGTCGGCAATCTGCCCTGCTCCGAGACCGACTACGCGGGACTCGTGGAACTGGTCGCCGGCAGCGCGGTCGAGGAGCTGCAACGCCGCCCTGCCGAACGTGGCGATGTCGTGCTCCACGTCACGGCCCTGCAGGGCAAGGCGATCCGGGACTTCGACGTGACCGTGCACGCGGGAGAGATTGTCGGCGTGGCCGGCATCCTGGGCTCGGGGCGTGACGAGGTGTGCGCCACGATCTTCGGCGGGCGTCGAAGGACCCACGGCACGGTACGGCTGCGCGACAACGACCTCGCTCCCGGAGACCTGCGCCAGTCCATCCGCCGCGGTGCCGCGTTCGTACCGGGCGATCGGCACAAGCACGGGGCGGTGATGACGATGACCGCGGCCGAGAACCTCGAGTCCGTCCGCGTCCCAGGCGTCGAGGGACGGTGGCAGCGGGTCAGGAAGCTCGACGAGTCACGCGAGATCGCCGAATGGTTCGCGGCGTGCGGGGTGGTCCCGAGCCGGCCGGAGATGCCGCTGTCTGAGTTCAGTGGCGGCAACCAGCAGAAGGTGGTGCTGGCCAAGTGGTTGCGCACCCACCCGAACCTGCTGCTGCTCGAAGAGCCCACGCAGGGAGTGGATGTCGGGGCCAAGGCGGTGATCCACCAGTTGATCGTGCGGACGGCCAACCAGGGTGCCGCGGTGCTGGTGGCCTCCTCGGAGGCGAAAGAGCTCGCGCAGCTGTGCGATCGCGTCCTGGTCCTGGCCGACGGGGTCGTCGTCGACGAAGTCGCGGGCGCGGAGCTGACCGAGGCCCGGATCCTCCACGCGAGCGTGCCGGTATGAGCGCCACCGACACCGGCCGGAAACCGGCCTCGGACAACAACCCCACGACGTCAGGAGATCAGGCCCCCATGTCCGCCATCAGCACGAACCAGACGCGCAATGGCTGGCACGGCCTGCGCCACACTCTTGCCTTCCACAACATCAGCGCGGTCTACATCTGGATCGCCATGGTGATCCTGTTCTCGATCCTGGTGCCCGAGACGTTCCCGACGGTGGACACGGTCCGGATCGTGCTCGCCGACCAGGCTCTGACAGCGATCCTGGCCATCGGCCTGGTCCTCCCGCTCGCGGCCGGTGCCTTCGATCTCTCGATCGGTTCGCAACTCGGCCTGGCCGCCATCGTGGTGGCGTGGATGCTGTCGGTTCAGGACCTCGGAGTGTGGATCTCCATCCTGGGCACCCTCGTGGTCGGGGTGGCCGTCGGGCTGATCAACGGCCTGCTGATCGTGAAGGCGAAGATCAGCTCGTTCATCACGACACTGGGCATGAGCTCGATCATCCTGGCCGGGATCTCGTGGATCTCGCACGACGCCCAGATCCTGGATCTCGGGACGGATTTCCAGCAGATCGCGACCCACCCGATCCTCGGAGTGCCGCTGTCGGTCTACGTGATGCTCGTGCTCGCCGCCTGCGTCTGGTACCTGCTCGACAACACCCACCTGGGCCGGGCGGTCTACGCCACCGGCGGCAACACGGAGGCGGCGCGACTGGCCGGCGTACGGACCGAGGTGGTTGTGGTGGCGTGCCTGGTGAGCTGCTCGTTGCTGGCCGCGGTCGCCGGCATCCTGCTCAGCTCGTCGCTCGCGACCGGTGATCCGACGATCGGCCCCGGCTACATGCTGCCGGCGTTCGCGGCGGCGTTCCTCGGATCGACCCAGTTCCGCAACGGCCGGTTCAACGTACTCGGGACAGTCGTCGCGGTCTACGTCCTCGCGACCGGCGTGAAGGGCCTGCAACTGGCCGGCGCGCCGGTGTGGATCCCGGAGCTCTTCAACGGCGTCGCGCTGCTGGTGGCCGTGGCGGTGAACCGTCGGCAGGGGTCGGCGCGCCGGGCCCGCTCGGCCAGGGCCGCGACGCCCGTCGCCGCCGAACGTGCCGCCTGAGCCGGATCGATCAGCTCGTTCAAGCACAACTTTTGCAAGGAGAACTGCCATGATGAGACGTAGATTCGCCCTCGGGGCCACCGCGACGCTGGCCGGACTGGCGTTGGTTGCCGGCTGCGGGAGCAGCGGGCAGGAAACGGCGACGGCTCTGAGTGTCGACGCCCAGGCCAAGGCGAAGGAGCTGGTCGGGCCGTACGAGGGCCGGCCCGGGGCGTTTCCGATCACCGAGCGGCTCGGTTCGCCGGTCCCGCCCGGCACGCGGATCGCCTACATCGACAACGGGAACGCGCTGGTCTCACTGATCTTCCGGCTCATGCAGCCGGCCGCCAAGGAACTCGGTGTCGACCTGTACGCCGTACGCGCGGGCACCTCGGCCAGCGGCGTACAGGCCGCGTTCAGCACCGTTGTCCAGCAGCGTCCGGACGCGGTGATCAACACCGCCATCGATCCGGCCCTGTGGGACAACCAGCGCAAACAGCTCATTGCTGAAGGAATTCCGGTCGTCTCTCTCGGCACCGTGGCGCCGGCGAGCAGCGGACTCGTGCAGCCGAACGGCGCAGCGGCGTTCGAGCGGCAGGGCCGGCTGCAAGCGGCCTGGCTGGTGGCCAACAACGACAAGTCGGTCGAAGCGGTGCTGTACGAACACAACGAGCTCGCCTACGCCGCGGCGGTCAAGAAGGGGTTCGAGAGTGAGCTGGACAAACTGTGCCCTGACTGCACGGCCAGAGTCGTGCAGATCCCGATCACCGAGGTCGGCAACAAGGCTCCGGAGCGGATCGTCAGCGACCTCCAAGCGCACCCGGACACCCGTGCCGTCGTCTTCCAGTCCTCAGCGGCGGCGACGGGACTGCCTGCGAAGCTCAAGGTCGCCGGGCTGAAGGACGTGCAGATCGTCGGGGCGAACCCGCTGCCGACCAACTTGCAGTACCTGAAGGACAAGCAGGGCACCGTCGAGCTGGGCGCGGACCTCAACACGCTCGCCTGGACCGCCATCGACACCGCGGCCCGCCTGATCGTCGGGCAGAAGCTGCAGCCGAACGTGGTCAAGGGTGATGCGCTGGTGCACCAGTTCCTGCGTCCGGAGGACATCACCTTCGATCCCACCCGCGGGTTCTCGGCGTACCCGGACGTCGCCGAGCGGTTCAAGATTCTTTGGAAGCGATGACCCGGCCCTCGCGCCGTCGGCCTGCGGTCAGCAGCGCGACGTCATCCTGAGCACGAGTTTCGACGGTACGACGTACGTGTCGCATGCGCCCGAGGTGTACATGGTGACGACGGAGGCGACGGCCCGCCGTACCTAGCGCGGACGCAGTCCGTCGACGACCACGGTGAGCATGCGTTCTAGCTGGGCGCGCTGGTCGGGCGCGCCGGCCACGGACAGTACGCCGGCGAGGATGCCGCCGATGTCGACCGGATCGATGTCGCGGCGCAGTTCACCTGCTTCGGCGCCCGCCTCGAGCACCATGCCCAGGATCTGCTGGACCTCGTCGCAGACCGGGCCGGTGCCGAAGCGGCCGGTGGCGCTCATCGCGACCAGCGCTTCACAGATGCCGCGTCGTTCACCGGCCCATTCGGCGAAGCGGAGCATCCAGGCGTGCAGGGCCTCGGCGGGCTCTTCGGTGGCCAGCAGCGCTCGCGCGTCGTCGCGCAACGGGCGGATCTGGTCGCGATAGACCTCTTCGACCAGGTCCTCCCGGGTGGGGAAGTGCCGGTACAGCGTGGCGTTGCCCACGCCGGCGCGTTTGGCGATCGCGTCCAGCGAGATCGCCTGTCCGGACGCGAAAACCTCAGCGGCCGTGGCGATCAGGTGCGCTCGGTTGCGCTGGGCATCGGCGCGCAGGGTGCTTCGTGGAGGTGTCATGGCCTTCGCGATCAGGAGTGGGGTCGAGGGTTGAAACGGGGACATCCCCGGATAGTCTACAGTGAGGTAATCGGGGACCTCCCCGCTTGTTCATCCCGATCGCTCCCGACGAAAGGCCCGTCATGCCCGCAGCGCTCATCACCGGCGGTACGACCGGAATCGGCAGGGCAACCGCCGAACTGCTCCACGCTCGCGGCTACCAGGTCGCCGTCACCGGGCGGAATCCCGACTCTCTTGCGCGAGCGCGGCGCGAACTTCCCGGCGACGTCCTGGTGGTCCGATCCGACGCGCGCGTCCTGGCCGACACCGAGGTGCTCGCGGCGACCGTGTCCGAACGGTTCGGGCGTCTCGACCTGCTGTTCCTCAATGCGGGGATCTTCCAGCCCGCACCGGTGGCCGACGTGACGGAGGAAGCGTTCGACGAGCAGGTCGACGTCAACTTCAAGGGCCAGTTCTTCACGCTCCAGAAGGCCCTTCCGCTGATGAACGACGGCGGATCGATCGTGTTCACCGTGGGCATCGGAGCCCGTCGCGGGAGCCCGGGCGCCACGCTGGGGGCCGCGACACGCGGTGCCCTGCTGGCGATGTTGCCGTCGCTGGCGCTCGAGCTGGCGCCACGCAGGATCCGCGTCAATGCCGTGAGTCCCGGTGCTACCGAGACTCCGCTGTTCGACAAGCTCGCAGTTCCCCAAAGTGGCCGGGACGCGATGCGCGCGAACATCCCGTTCGAGCGCTTCGGATCGAGCCGGGAGGTCGCGGAAGTCGTCGCCTTCCTCGGATCCGATGCCGCCGGCTACGTCACCGGTCAGGACGTCGCCGTCGCCGGTGGCTACGGGCTCGGTGTCTGAAACTCACGCTCTTCCACGCACTCGAAATCACACCAGGAGAAGACAATGACACTCACCCTCGACACCTACCGGCAGCTGGGGCGTTCCGGCCTGCGAGTCTCGCCGCTCGCTCTCGGAGCGGCCACCTTCGGCAACGAATGGGGCTGGGGTGCGGAGCAGGACGAGGCACGCAAGCTGTTCGACCTGTACGTCGAGCGCGGCGGGAACTTCATCGACACCGCGGTCACCTACACCAACGGTACGTCGGAGCGCATGCTCGGTGAATTCGCGAAGGACCGGCGCGACAGCTTGGTCCTGGCAACGAAGTACACGACGCTGCGTCGGCCCGACGACCCCAACTCCGGTGGTGCGAGCCGGAAAAGTCTTTTCGGGGCGGTCGAAACCAGTTTGCGACAGCTGAACACCGACTACATCGACCTGCTCTACCTGCACGTGTGGGACTCCACCACGCCCGTCGATGAGATTCTCCGCGGGCTGGACGACCTCGTGCAGCAGGGCAAGGTGCTGTATGTCGCGATCTCCAACACCCCGGCCTGGCAGATCTCGCGCATGCAGACGATCGCCGATCTGCGCGGCTGGTCGCCGTTCGTCGCGCTGCAGTTGGAGTACAACCTGGTGGAGCGTACCGGCGAGCGTGACCTCATCCCGATGGCCCAGGAGCTGGGGTTGGGAACGGTGCTGTGGTCGCCGTTGGCCGGCGGCGTACTCACCGGCAAGTACAGCCGCCAGGACCTGGCCGCGACGCCGTCCGGCGAGGGCGAGAGCGTCCGCAAGAGTTTCAACGTCGCCCTCGGTGGCGTGACCGAGCGCAGCCTCGCCATCGTCGACGTGGTGAAGGAGGTCGCCGACGAAGCCGGCCGTACGCCGGCCCAGGTGGGGCTCGCCTGGGCCCTGCAGAACCCAGGGGTGACGGCGCCGATCATCGGAGCCCGAACCGTCGATCAGCTGCAGGAGAACCTGGGAGCGTTGGAGGTCGAGCTCACGCCGTCCCAGCTGACGCGTCTGGACGAGGTCAGCGCGATCGACCTCGGGTTCCCACACGCCATGCTCGCGAGCGACCACATCCGCATCCAGACCCGGGGCGACTTGAAGATCCAAGCCCGCCGCTGACGATCGGCAGGGGAGTACCTCAGATCACAATCGACGCGGTGTCGAGTTTTATCAACACGGCGTAGACTCTCTGGTGTGACTGCGGCGACGAGCGGTAAGCGACGGCAGGGTCCGCGCAAGGGAGATCTGCGCGAGAAGGCGATTCTCGACGCGGCCGAGGAGTTGCTCGGGCGTGAAGGCGTCGAGTTGATGACGGTGGAGTCGATCGCCAAGGGCGCCGGAATCTCGCGGGCCTCGTTGTACTTCTACTTCGGCTCCAAGCTGGAGGTGCTGACGGCGCTGGTGGGCCGGACGGTCGACGCGCTGGCCGCCCAGGCGGAGGTCGCCGAGGCCGCGGACGAGTCCGTCGAGGACGTCGTCCGGGCGTCGGTGCGGCACACCGCGAACTCGTGGCGCGAGCACGGGCTGGTGATGCGCGCTGCCGTCGACCTCACACCGGTGACGCCGGCCATCCGCGGTCTGTGGACCGGCACGGTGAACCGGTACGCCGCCGCCATGACGGAGGTGCTCGCGCGGGCCGGCGTACCCGATCCGGCGGTGGCCGAAGCGCTGTGCTGGATGACCGAGCGCACTTTCTACTGGGCGAGCGTCAACGGCGACGACCTCGACCGCACTGCCGACATCTGCGCACAGATCTGGTGCGCGACGATCCGAGGGAACAACTGATGCCCGAATTTCTGATCACCGGCGTGAGCAGCGGCCTGGGCCGCGCCTTCGCCGAAGGAGCACTGGCCGCCGGTCACACCGTGATCGGCACGGTCCGCAAACCCGCCGATGCCGAGGCCTTCACGGCTCTGCACCCGTCCAGGGCGCATGCCCGGCTGCTCGATGTCACCGACGACGAGGCAGTGTTCGCGCTGGTCGAGGAGATCGAGAAGGAGGTCGGCCCGATCGACGCGGTGATCGCGAACGCCGGCTACGGCCACGAGGGGGTGTTCGAGGAGTCCCCGCTGTCGCAACTGCGCGATCAGTTCGCCGTGAACGTCTTCGGTGTGGCCGCGACCGTGCAGGCGGTTCTGCCGTACCTGCGACGCCGCCGGGCCGGGCACATCTTCGCGGTCACCTCGATGGGTGGGCTGATGACCGTGCCGGGGTTGGCGTACTACTGCGGCAGCAAGTACGCCGTCGAAGGCATGCTGGAGGCCGTCGGCAAGGAAGTGGCCGGCTTCGGCGTCCACGTGACCGCGATCGAACCGGGCTCGTTCCGTACCGACTGGGCCGGCCGGTCCATGGTCCGCGCCGAGCGCACGATCGCCGACTACGACGAACTCTTCGAGCCGATTCGCGCCGCCCGGCAAACCGCCAGCGGCAACCAGTTGGGCGACCCAGCGAAGGCGGCGGCCGCCGTACTCGAGGTCTTCAACTCTCCGGAGCCGCCTGCTCACCTGGTCCTTGGCTCCGACGCCCTTCGCCTGGTCCGGGCCGGTCGCTCGGCGGTCGACGCCGACATCGATCGATGGGAGAAGCTGACGGTCAGCACCGACTTTCCCACCGGCGCCCAGCTCGGCTGATCCCTGTCAATAGGTGTCATTGACGGCTGGGGTGATGACCCCGCCGTGTTCACTGTTGCTTCTCCCGTCGTTCAGCGACCGTCGTGAGCACCGGCCCACGATCGGTGGCGCCGAACTTCGGCGATCGCCCACGGCCTTCGGGCCGTGGCGAGTCGGAACGCCAGGAGGACAACGTCATGGAGGCAGAACCATCGCTGCGGCCGGCTCGCACGCGAAGCCGCCCGTGGTACCGGCGCCTGCAGATCTGGATCCTTGTGGGCGCGGTCGGCGGGGCGGTGACCGGACTCGTCGCTCCCGGCTTCGGGCGGGCGCTGGCCCCGCTGGGTGAGGTCTTCGTCAGTCTGCTGACCATGACGCTCGGCCCGATCGTGTTCTGCATGGTTGTCGCCGGCATCGGAGCCGTCGCCGACCTGCGGCAGGTGGGCCGGGTGGCGTTTCGATCGATCGTGTACTTCGAGGTCATCACCACGCTCGCTCTGCTGCTGGGCCTCGCCGTGGTCAACCTGGTGCGGCCCGGTGCCGGCCTGCACATCTCGCCCGCGAGTCTCGTGGTCAGTGAGGACGCCGCGCAGAAGGTGGAGTCGGCCCAGCCGCTGTCGGCGTTCGACCATCTCACGCATGCGATTCCGAGCAACATCGTGGCCAGCTTCGCCGACGGCGCGGTCCTGCAGATCCTGGTGTTCGCCGTGCTGTTCGGCCTCGCGCTGGCGGTGCTCGGCGAACGGGGCCGGCCGATCACCCGGGGGATCGAGCGGCTGTCCGAGGTGCTCTTCACCGTCGTCCGGTTCGTCACCTGTGTCGCACCGATCGGCGTGTTCGGGGCGATGGCGTACACGCTGGGCAGCTTCGGGGCCACGACCATCGGCGGCCTGGTGAAACTCGTCGCGACGTTCTACGCAACGTCGATCGTGTTCGTCGTGGTGGTCTTCGGTGGCGTCCTGCTGCTCAGCCGGCTGAACCCGCTGCGGGTGTTCGCCTACTTCAAGGAGGAGATCGTGCTCGCCCTGGGCGCGTCCTCGTCCGAAGTCGCGGTGCCTGGCATCATCCGCAAACTCGAGCACGTCGGGGTGTCGAAAGGTACGGCGGGCATCAGTGTCGGGGCGGGATACTCGTTCAACCTCGACGGCACTTGCCTGTACCTCACGCTGGCCTCCATGTTCATCGCGCAGGCTCTCGATCTGCGGCTGGACTTCGGTCAGCAGTTGGCGTTGCTCCTGGTGATGTTGCTGTCCTCGAAGGGCTCCGCCGGTGTCAGCGGTGGCGGCTTCGTCCAACTCACTGCGACCATCTCGTCGTTCTCGCTCATCCCGGTGTCGGGAGTGATGCTCGTGTTCGGTATCGACCGCTTCATGTCGGAGTGCCGTGCGGTCGTGAACGCTCTCGGCAACGCCATCGCCGGCCTCGTCATCGCTCGCTTCGAAGGTGAGATCACCCCGGTGCAGGTGACGCGCATCATGACCGGGGAGGCGCCGGGGTACGTCCGCGAACTCGACCGGACAACGTCTACGAACGACCCGGAGCAGGCCCATCAAGTCGCCCCTGAACCAGTAGGCGCGGGGACCGGATCGAACCACTCGGAAGAGGAAAACCAATGACCACCGTCATCGCCAACGACCGTACCTACCAGGTGCCAGACCGGCCGGTGGTCGTCTTCACCGTCGACGGTGGGGACCCGCGGTACTTCCGGGACGGCTTGCAGCGCGGCATCATGCCGCGGCTGCAGCGCATGCTCGAGGCCGGCGGAGAGTTCGGCGTCGGCGCCTCGGAGGTGCCGAGCCTGACCAACCCGAACAACATCTCGATCGTGACCGGTGTGCCGCCGGCCCTCCACGGCATCCCCGGCAACTACATGCGAACCCCGGACGGCGAGTTGGTCCTGCTCAACGACCCCAGATACCTCCGGGCACCGAGCATCCACGCCTGCTTCGAACAGGCCGGCGTTGCGACCCTGATGATCACAGCGAAGGACAAACTGCGACAGCTGCTCGGCAACGGGGGAGTGCCGAGCGTGAGCGTGGAATGTGCCGCGGGGGCTGGTTTGCCGGCGTACGGGATCGAATCGCTCGAGGAACTCGTCGGAGATCCGGCCCCACACGTCTACGACACCTTCTCCAGCCACTACGGCATGCGCCTCGGGCTGGCCGCGCTCCGCGCCGTACCGCAGCTGCGTCTGCTCTATGTCTCGCTCACCGACCGGGTCCAGCACGAGTACGCTCCCGGCGAGTCCGAAGCAGATCGGTTCTTCACGGAGTTCGACCGGCTGGTGGGCGAGTATCTCGACGCGGGCTGCACGGTGGCGATCACCGCCGACCACGGGATGAACGCCAAGCACGACAGCGAAACCGGGCGACCTCGGGTGCGGTTCCTGAAGGATCTGCTCGCTGCCGCCGGGATTCCGGTGCACGAAGTCGTACTGCCGATCACCGATCCTTATCCCCGCCACCACGGCGCCCTCGGCTCCTTCGCGTGGCTGTACCTCGACCCCGAGCACCGGAGCCCCGCGCGTGAGATTCTCGCCGCCGTACCCGGCATCGAGGAGATCTTGGACGCGGAGACGGCGGCGACGCTGTACGAACTTCCCGTGGACCGAGTGGGAGACCTCGCGGTGACCGCGGCGGCCGACACGGCTCTGGGAGCGTCCGCGGCGGACCACGACCTGACTCAGTTACACCGTCGTCTACGCTCTCACGGCGGGCGGCACGAGCAGCCGGTCCCACTCATCGTCAGTCAGAAGATCGCCGGACCGCTGGCCGCGCGGTACCGTGCGGGAATCCTGCGGAACCGCGACATCCACGACCTCGTGCTCAACCACACGGCTCCGGCCGCGGGCTGACCGGAGCCACCGTGCGATCACCGGATCTCCATCAGCTGAGGGTTTTCGTCGCGATCGTCGACGCCGGCGGATTCTCTGCCGCCGCACCACGGCTGGGACTGACCCAGTCGACGGTGTCCACGCACTTACGGCGGCTCGAAGCTGAACTGGGAACCGTACTGATCGACCGGAGCGGGAACTCGTTGCGTCTGACAACGGCCGGAGAATCGCTGCTCGGGTACGCCCGCCAGATCCTCGCGCTGACCGAGGCGGCGCTCGATCAGCTCGCCCGATTGAGCACCAAACCGGTCACCGGGACGCTCACCATCGGAGGAACCACGACGTCCGGCGAGCGGATCCTCCCGGAACGGCTGCAGAGCTTCCTTCAGCGGTATCCCGACGTCACGCTGGCGCTGTCGGTGTCGAACACCGCCGATACGGTGCGCCAGGTGCTGGACGGCTCGCTCGCCCTGGCCTTGGTCGGCGACGACGTCGACAAGGCACTGTTGATCAGCCGACCGGTCGGGACCGAGCAGCAGATCGTGATCGTGTCCGGCTCGCACCCGCTCGCGGGCCAGCGAGTTGAGCCCGGCGACCTGCGCGGGACCAGTGTGCTCGTCCGTGAGCCCGGCTCGAGCACTCGCCGCTACCAGGAACGGCTGTATGCCGAGTGGCGGATCCCACGGTCGACGATCAGCAGTATGGCGAGCACGTCGGCGATCACCAACGCCGTCGCCGCGGGCCTCGGGATTTCCTGCCTGCCCCGGGTCGCCGTACGCGACGCGCTCGCCTCCGGCCGCGTTGCCCAGCTTCACCTCGATCCGGCGCCGCCCGACCGGCCCGTCACCGTCATCCGGAATCGCGATCGTCCGTTGTCGCAGCTCGAGGAGTTGTTCCTCGCTCACCTCGAGCGCGCGGCCACCGGGCCCGAGACGTCGACCGGCGGGGGGACTGGTTTCCAGGGGTCGACGTCACCGCTTGGTTGAGGCTTTGGCGGCGTTCGCCGCGATCGCGTCGGTGATCCGGCCCCACGTGCTTCGGGCAGCTCGTGTCCCATGCCGGGAATCACCACAAGCTCGGCGCCGGCCACAGCGTCCGCCGTGGCACGTCCGCCGCTCACGTCGACCAGGGGGTCGCTGTCGCCGTGGATGACGACCGTCGGGATCTTCAGTGTGCGCAGCGCGTCGGTGCGGTCGGCCGCGAGCGCGTTGGCCGCGATGTGGCGAAAGACGCCGGCCGGGGGCACCAGCGCATTGGGGTTCTGGAGACGAACGTCGGCTGGGGTCGGTCAGTGAGGCGCGGCGGTTTCGGTCGCGCAGGACGCTGCGGGCGCCCCGGCGTGGGCAGCGCTGTCGATGTTGTCCTCGACCCAGGTGCGTAGCATCTTGAGGGGCACCGCCGCGCTGTGGCCGAGTTCGGTGAGTGAGTATTCGACGTGCAAGGGCACCGCCGGGTAGACCGTGCGATCGACGAAGCCGAAATCCTCCAGGCGCCGCAGTGTCTGGGTCAGCACCTTCGGGCTGACTCCCTGCAGATGGCGCTGGAGTTGGCCGAAACGCCGGGGTCCGTCCTCGAGTGCGCCGATGGCCAGCGCGGACCACTTGTTCGCCAGCAGGTCCAGCATCGCCCGGCACGGGCATTGCGCGGCGTACACGTCGTGGTCGGAATGCTGTCCGGTCAGGCACATAGTGGGCATAGCAAGCCTCTCACCTCGATGCTTCCCGTTGGGAAGTTCCAGCCCTTGCGGGTAACTATCTCCCCGCAGTTACTTTCTCCGGGCTCCAAGGAAAGCCCACTGGGATCTTTCCTGCAACCGATCCAAGGAGAACCAGTGTCTGACACCTCGATGCGCGCTGTCGTCCAGCACACCCTCGGCGGTCCCGAGGTGCTTTCGGTGCAGCAACAGCCCCGCCCCGAACCGCTGCCGACGGAGGTCAGGGTGAAAGTGCATGCCGCCGGCATCAATCCGGTGGACTGGAAGACGCGGGCCGGAGCCGGAATGGCGGGCGTGCTCGGCGAGCCGCCGTTCATCCTTGGCTGGGACGTCTCCGGTGTCGTGGAGAAGGTCGGCTTCGGCGTCACGACCTTGCGGGAAGGTGATGAGGTCTACGGCATGCCCTGGTTCCCGAGGGCGGCCGGCGGGTACGCCGAGTACGTCACCGCGCCGGCTCGGCAGTTCGCCCGCAAGCCTTCGACCGTCAGCCACGAGCAGGCTGCCGCCGTACCGCTCGCCGCTCTCACCGCGTGGCAGGCCCTGGTGGACACCGCCCATGTCGAGTCCGGGCAGCGCGTGCTGATTCACGCGGCCGCAGGCGGTGTGGGCCACCTGGCTGTCCAGTTCGCCAAGCACCTCGGTGCCTATGTCGTCGGCACCGCTCGTGCGAACAACCATGAGTGGCTCACCAAGCTCGGCGCGGACGAGGTGATCGACTACGCCGCCGTACGGTTCGAGGAGGTGGTCTCCGACGTCGATGTCGTGGTCGACCTGGTCGGCGATCTCCACGACACGAGCACGCGGTCGCTGGACGCGTTGCGTCCCGGTGGCCTGCTCGTCGCGGTGCCGGCCGGTGTGTCGCCCGAGCTGGCTGCCGCGACCGAGGCGAAGGGCAGGCGGGTGACGCCGTTCCTGGTCGAGCCGGACGGGCCCGCACTCGCCGCCATCGGCGTACTGATCGACTCCGGTGAGGTGATGGTGGAGGTCGAGGAGGCGTTCGAGCTCGAGCAGGTGGCCGCGGCTCATCTGCGCGGCGAGTCCAACCGCACCCGCGGAAAGCTCGTCCTGCGCCTCGCTTCCTGAACGTTCACCGCGCGAGGTTGCGTCGTTCGTGGACGAGGAGAACCCGGACGGCGATGTGTGGATCCGCCGGTTCGACGTCGTCACAGCCGAAGTCGCCGGCCGGACCGCCCCCCAGAGTGGTCCGGCCGGCAGGTCGGCTACCCGTACTCGACGCCGGCGAAGGTCTGCCGGCCGGCTTTGTCGAAGGTACGGAAGTCGATCTCCATCGCCCGGCGTCGGTGGACCGCGCCCGGTTGCGACGCGGCCACGTAGCCGCCGCCCGCAACCACCGGTACGCCGTACCAGGGTGAGGCGCCGCCGGTCCACCGGATCCGCACCTCGACCCGTGCCACGTCGGGCATGGTGGCGAAGCTGAAGTCGGCGAAGAGCACGGTGGACCGGCCGTCCGGAACCTCCGCGATCGTCCACTGACCGTTGATCGGCTCGGCTGCGTTGAGGGCCGCCCTCTGCTCGAACGGGATCCCCGCCCTGACCGGGTCGAACACCTGTTGCAGGTCCGAGTCCAGACACTGGGCCCAGACGCCGTCCCGGGTGGTCAGGGTCTGTGTGAGCATCCTGTCCCTCGCCGGTCGCAGCTCACCGTTGTGACCGGGCAGCACCTTCAGCCAGCGTGCCTGGTGCACCGTCGCGGTCTCGGCATCGGCCGGACGAGCCGGATTCGGTGCGCCGTTGTGACCCTCGCGATGCGCCAGGCACTTCCGGGCGGCTTCCTTGGCGTCGGCGGCGGAGGCCGGGCCGAGGTCGAGCGACACCCGCGGGGAACTGCCGGCAGGCACCTTCTGTACTCCGGCAGGGCTCGGGGAGGTGGTCGACGGGGTGGCCGCCGAAGGGCCTGGGTTGTCTTTCGGCTGGGCGAGAACGACCACGCCGGTGGTGATGACGGCGATTCCGCAGGCTGCGGCGATCACCGGTACCCAGACGGAAGCCTTGCGCTGGCTGCGCCGGGCGTTCTTCACCAGTTCGGCGCGGAGCTGGTCCGCGTAGTCCGGGTCGAGTTCTTCGACCGGCGGTGGGGTGCTGAGGTTCATCGGGCCTCCTCCGGTCCGGTGTGGTCGAGCAGAGCCGGCAGCCGGCGTCGGGCGCGGGAGAGTCGCGCCTTGACGGTCCCCTCGGCGACCCCCAGGACCGCTGCCGCCTCGGCGAGCGGCAGTTCGGCCCAGTAGACGAGTTCGACCGTCTCCCGTTCGTGCGCAGGGAGTCGTTTCAAGGCAGCCCGCACGGCCTGGATGTGCCGCTCGGAGTCGAGCCGGGCAGCGACGGTGTCCGCATGGTCCGGGTGGTGCAGCGGCATTGGCTGCCGACTCACGAACTGCGCCAGCCGCCGCTTGGCCCGGGTGGTGTTGCGGAGCTCGTTGCGCGCGAGCGTCAGCAACCACGCTCGGGCGCTGTCCTGGAGCAACGGCCCCGGATCCGACCGGCTGAACTGCCGCCACGCCGTGATGAAAGTCGCCTGCACCGCGTCGTCCGCTGACCCGTAGGAGCCGGTATGGCGTACGGCGTACGCGTGCACGATCCCGGAGTACCGGCTGAACAGTTCTCCCAGGGCGGCCGGCTCACAGCGGCGCAGGGCCTCCCACAACTCATCGTCGGACGGCCCCGGCGGCACGGCAGGAGGCGGCATGTCCGGCCGCCTCGATGTCATGGTCATACCTAACAGGGTCCGCAGGTCCCCGCGGGGTTGCCGAGCACCAGACGGAGCGCCCGTCCTCGCAGACGCTTGCGGCTCGAAGGTGCGTTCCGGCGGCACTCTTGCTCAGCAGGCAGGCCGTGCCGTCGCGCAACCGGTCCCAAGCACCCGGGTCGACGACCCGGGCTAGATGGCATTGACGCGCAGCGGGGCAAGGTCCGCCGCGAGATGGCGGGCGCCGTACTCGACCGCACCGTTGGTCGCCCCCTTGACCCAGCGAGCCTGGTCCCGGCCGCGAGGGCGGTCGGTAGGTTGGTGGCTGGTTCCAGTACTCGGCCATGAGCACGTCGCGGTGTACGGCACGGTTCGGAGCAAGGCCGCCGAACCTGCGGACAGTCAGCCTTGGTGTTCCGTGTGTTTATCCGAGGCGATGAATCCCAACGGTGTGGACCATGCCGCGAGCAGGCGTAGTGCGTCCGCTCCGTTTGCACCGGCGAGGACCACTCGGTCTTCGGAGCAGTTCCTTCGCAAGTGCGCTTATCAAGGTCGTCCGCGTCCGGTCGTCTGCCGATCCCGTTTCGCGATCCTCTCGGTTTGAAGGGCATACCACGCTCCTGATCAGTTTCGTTGCTGACCAGCCACTCTGGTCCCGGGCTCTTCTCTCGAAGCGCCCAAGCCGTATGAGCTCCGAGCAACTACGCGCATTCGGCCCACGAGATCGCGCTCGCGATTTCTAGCGGCTCAGCTTCGCTCCCAGGAAGAAGATGCCCGGCTGGGTCTCGAAGCCGTCGCTGGGGTTCGACTTCAGCGTCGACCTGGCGATGCTCAGCGTGCCGGTCCGGTCGTTGCTGACGAAGAAGATCGCGCCGCCGCCCTCGTTCGCGTGGTTCTCGCGGATCACGGTGCCCTCGACGTTCACGGTGAACGTGTTGCCGTCGGTGTAGATTGCGCCGCCCGAGCCGCCTCCGGGGGTGCCGGCCTTGGCCGGATTGGCGCCTCGGCCGATCGCCTTGTTGCCGGTGAACACGCTGTTGAGCACCGTCCACGAGACGCCGATGCTGCTCAGTGCGCCGCCGTTGGAGCATCGTCCGCCGCTGAAGGTGCTGTGCACGACGTACACCGGCCGGTTCTCCGACTGCGACAGCACCCGGATCGCCGCGCCGCCCAGGTCGGGGCCCGTACTGTCGCAGCGGTTGTCGGTGAAGCGGGAGTTGACCACCTTCAGCCGCCCGCCGCGGACGAAGATCGCCCCTCCGCCGCCGCCCTCGGCGGTCTCGCCGGTCGCGTTGCCGCGGGTGAATGTCAGGTTCTGCACGGTCAGCCGGGGTGTGGGCTGGTCCTGGCAGTGCGAGGTGGTGAAGCGCTGGGCCTCGTCGCAGGTGTTCTGGTAGAGGATGCGGCGTTTGCCGCCGCCGCTGAGCGTCACCCGGCCACCGCCGTCGAGCACGACGTCCGGACCGTGGTCGTTGCGGACCTTGGCGGTGGCGTTCATGGTGATCGTCACCGGGGCCGGCCCGCAGTTGAAGGTGATCACCCCGCCGGCTGCCACGGCCGCGACCACGGCCGCCGACGTACAGCCGGCCGGCGTGCCTTTGCCGACGACCCGGTCCGGCCGTTTGGTGTCGACGGCCTGCGCCGCGGCGGGGACCGTGGCGTCACCGCCGGGGTTGCCGGGGCTCGGGAGGGCCTGCGGCCGCTTCGATGCAGATGGGCTGGGCGTGGGCGACGAGCGGGGCGTCGGCGGCGCGGAGACCGACGCGGACACGGAGGCGGATGGCGAGGCGGACACGGGGGCGGGTGATGACGGGGACACAGAGGCCGGTGCCGAGGCGACCGGCGTGGGCGCATCGGACGCCGGCGGCTGGGCGGTGCCATCGTCCCCGCAGCCGGACAGAGCCAGGGCGCAGATCACGGTCGCGGTCAGGGCGGGGAAAGAGGAGGATCGCACCGCGCAATGTTAGGTGCCGGCGGGCAATGGCAACAGTGCTTGGATGACAGCGTGCTGGGCCGCGATTGACTGCATCTCGTACGTCGCTGGCTAACCCAATACTCATGCCTGTATCCCTTTCTATAAAGGGGATCGCGCGGCACTGCGGTACGGCCGCAGTACGGTACGGGCGCAGTACGGGCGGTTTGACGTCAGCCGCGGTCCCGATGGTCCTGCTGCTCGCCGCGGTGATCCTGTCCCTGACGGTCGGCACCACCACCCCGGCCGAGGGTCGCGAGCCCGTCCCCGCCGACCAACTGCAGCTCGGGCGTCGACCGCCGCGTCAAGGCGTGGGCGCAGTGCACGTCCGGCTACGGGACCTACCGGGTCTGGGCCCGCTGCAACTGGAGCGCCTCGACGCTGTACGGCCAGTGGAAGGCACCGAGCAGACTCGGGCAGTCGGCCGTGTTCTGCGTGACCCCCACCAACCAGGCCGGCATCGTCATGGCCCACGGCACCAGAAGCGCGACGGCTGAGTCGGTCAGCCGTACAGAGCACGTGGCGCTGCACGCTCCCTGACAGGCCCGCCGCTGGACAGCCTCCGGGTAGTCGACACGCCGTTCCGCAATGCGAGCTCTGTCATTGCTGTCCTGCTCTGTTCGGTGGCGCCAGCGAGACGACGGCTTCACCATCTGACGTCCGGCTACGGGTGATGCGTTTCGTTCGGGCGTACTGGGTAGGGGACGTGGATGAGGCCGACTGCGCGCGCTTGGCCGGCGGCGGGTCGGCCGCGCAGGACGCGAACAGCACGACCAGCTCGCCGGCGTCGACGTGTCGGTCGGCGTCGGCGCCTGACCGCGTGGTGCCGTCGACGCGGCGTAGACAGTCAGCAGCTGCGCGCGGATCGCGGTGGTGTGCTCGGGCCGTAGCAGGTGCCACGGGACGGTCCAAGCGCCGATGCCTGAGCTACCTTGGAGCACGTGGACAGGACACAGCGGCGGCACTGCGGGAGCTCGTGGATCTCGCAGAGAGCCTTCCGGGCCAGTTCAAGCCAGAGTTCGAACTGGGCTACTGGGCGGGTGTCTCGGAGGGCGCGGAACGGTGGTACGTACGATTCGAGGGCGACATCCGTGACAACGAATTCACGGTGCTAGGGTCACTCAGCCGCGGAGACTTTGCGACTCGCGGCGCGCGAAGCGAGGGCACGCGTCTCCTGACAGAGCTGGTTCGACGGGCTGAGTGACAGGCGCCGCGCCCTCGGGCAGGCCAAGCGCACATCTCGGAGCAGTCCTGGGCTTACAGGCCTGAGCAGGTTGCGCACGACAGCGATCTTGTTCTGAGGGATTTCGCAGAACGCATCGCGGCGGAGGCGTCGACGCTGTACTGAACATGCATGGCTTCCCGCCTGCCTCGACGAGACCACCCGGCAAGGTGAGCGCCGGTCGGTTGAGCGTCTTCACCATGAGCCGCCGCCATTCTCGTCTCACCCGAGCACGCCGGTGGCAAGTACTTGCGCCGTCACGATCGCCGCGGTCGTGCTCGGCTCGGTGGGAGTGTTGGTCGCAACCTCGCTCGGTCCGGTGAGGCATCGCGGCCCGTCGTCACAAGGGCCGTCGCTGTCTGGTCTTGATCCGTGAGCATGCTCGTCGGCCCACCCCGGCCGCCGGGCTCGAGGCCGGACGAGAGGAAGCAGAACAGTGAGCGAACACGTTCTTGAAAGTGCGGCGCAGGACTTCGCCGACGCCACGGCCAAGCCGCCGTTGCTGTACGAGCTGGGTGTGGACGGCGCGCGGGCGTTGCTGGACAGTGTCCAGGCGGGGCCGGTGGAGCTGCCCGAGGTTGACGAGAAGTGGATCACCGTCAGCGCGCCGGTTGGTGACGTGGCCGTGCGCATCGTCAAACCTGTTGGTGTACAGCACGTTCTGCCGGTGGTGTTGTACGTGCACGGTGGCGGCTGGATTCTGGGAAACGCCGGCACCCATGACCGTCTCGTCCGTGAACTGGCCGTCGGCGCCGGCGCGGCGGTCGTGTTCGTCGAGTACGACCGGTCGCCTGAGGCTCGGTACCCGGTCGCGATCGAGCAGGCCTACGCCACGGCGCGGTGGATCGTCCGGCACGGCGACAGCGAGAACCTCGATCCGGCGCGGTTGGCGATCGCGGGCGACTCCGTCGGTGGGAACATGACCGCGGCGCTCACCATCCTGGCCAAGCAGCGGGGCGACGTGACCTTCGTCCACCAGTCCCTCTACTACCCGGTGACCGACGCCGCGCAGGACACCAGCAGCTACCGCGAGTTCGCCGATGGGCCGCACCTGACGGCCAAGGCGATGGCCTGGTTCTGGGACGCGTACCTGCCCGATCTCGCGGCCCGTGCCGAGATCACCGCATCACCGCTGCGCGCGAGCCTCGACGATCTCGCGGGACTGCCGCCGGCCCTCGTTGTCGTGGACGAGAACGACGTGCTGCGCGACGAGGGTGAGGCCTACGCCCGCAAGCTCATCGCGGCCGGTGTCCACACCACGAGCGTCCGCTACAACGGCACGCTGCACGACTTCATGATGCTCAACCCTGTCCGCCACACCGCGGCCAGTACGGCCGCGATCCAGCAAGCCGTCCGGACGCTGCGAGGGGTGCTGCACTCCGAATGATCTGGATCGACAAGACGGAACGGAGCCAGACCATGAATTCTCGCAGGCCGCTGTCGTGACCGACTTTCCTCCGATGATCGTGCCGGTCGATCACACCGCGCCGGTTCCGCGCCGGATCAGGGCGACTCTGGCAAACCGCTGCGTCGTCGACACCACCAACGCGCTCTACCTGTGGGAATGGCCCGGCTATCCGGCGTACTACATTCCCGTCGAGGATGTGGCGGCCGGGTTGTTGCGGGACACCGGGCAGACCGAGCAGCAGGATCGTGGTCTGGCCCGGATCCACGAAGCCGGTCACGGGCTGGCCCGCGTGTACGACGACGGGCTGGTCCCCGGACGGGTGAGGTTCAACTGGGACGCGATGGACGCCTGGTTCGAGGAGGACGACCAGGTCTGGGTCCATCCCAGAAGCCCGTACCACCGGGTGGACCCCATGCGCTCGTCGCGACGGGTCCGGGTAGAGCTCGAAGGGAAGGTCCTGGCCGAGTCCGACGCGACGGTGATGGTCTTCGAGACGGGGCTGCCCACTCGGTACTACTTCCCCCGGCACGCCGTGAACTTCGAGCACCTGACCGCGAGCCCGACGTGGACGCAGTGCCCGTACAAGGGGCGCACCAGCGAGTACTGGTCGGTGGGGGACCAGCCCGACCTCGCATGGTCGTACGACTTCCCCACGGTCGCGCTGCGCCCGGTCATGGGGCTGGTCGCGTTCCTGAACGAGCAGGTCGACCTCACCGTCGACGGGGTGCGTCTGGACCGCGTCGTCACTCACTTCTCCCGCTGACCGCGAGCGGGGTGTTTGCAAGTACCAACGGCGGGCCTGGGGTCCGTACGAGCCCGATCTCAGGGACTAACAACCGCTCTTGCCTCGGTGAGCTGCGAGATGGGTGGCAAGTGACCAGGTGACGGTGGGCGCTGCCTCGATGTTGACGAGGTGAGCTCCCTTCGTGGTGACGAAGGACGACCGGGCAATGGCGGCTGCGAGGCACCGGACCGTGTCGGGTGGGGTGGCGGTGTCGTCCTGGCCGGCGATCACGAGCGTGGGCACGGTGATCGTGCCGAGACGATCACGCAGGTCGAAGGCGGCGATGGCCTCGCAGCAGGCCGCATAGGCGACCGGCGAGGTCGAGCGGAGCATGGCGATCAAGCGCTCGGCTTCGGCCGGGTGGGCGACGGCGTACTCATGAGTGAACCAGGTGCCGTAGCGCGACGGGACCAACGCCTCCGTGCCGGAAGTCAGGACGAGCGCGGCGCGCGCGGGCCAGGAATCCGGGTCCGGGAACCGGCTCGCGGTGGCCATCAGTGTCAGGGATTCAAGTCGGTCGCTGGAGACGGCGAGTTGCTGGCCGACGGCGCCACCGAGCGAGACGCCCGCGTAGTGGAAGCGGTCGACGCCGATTCGGTCCAGCATTCGCAGCACCGCGGTGGCGAGATCCCCGACGAGGAACGGCTCCGGCCAGGTGGGGGAGCGGCCATGACCTGGCAGATCGAAGCGGACGATCCGGTACTTCGCGGCCAAGGAGGCGACCTGTACGTCGAACAGACCGGTCTCGGTGCCGAGGGACGGACCGAGAACCAGCGTCGGCGCGTCGAGTGGTCCGTCGACCCTGGGGGCGAGGGTGTTCACAGCGCCGAGGGATGCCGGCACAGCGGCGTGACGGTCACGGTCATGAACGGGAACAGGGGGAGATTCCAGAGGATCTCGTGGAGTTCGCCGGGGGAGTCCACGTCGAAGATGCTGACGTTGGCGTACTGGCCGACGACCCGCCAGATGTGCACCCACTTGCCCTGGTCCTGCAGGCGCTGGCAGTACGCCTTCTCGCGGCTGAGAGTCTCCGCCTTCGTCGCCGGGTCGAGGTCGGGCGGAAGGTCGACGTCCATCGTGACGTGGAACAGCATCGATCAGTCCCTTCGGAAGGCGCGGAGCTTGTCGGGATCCAGTTCGATGCCCAGGCCGGGTCCGCTGGGCAGGTGTAGGTGTCCGTCGGCGTAGTGCAGCGGCGCGGTGAGCATCTCCTCCGCCATCAGCAGTGGTCCGAACAGCTCACTGCCCCAGGTCACTCCAGGAGCCGCGCAGGCGAAGTGCAGTGAGGCGGCGGTACCCACGGGTGACTCGATGGAGGTCGCGCCGTGCGTGGGGATGCCGGCGGCTGCGCCGATGGCGGCGATGTCGAGGCTCGCGCGCAGACCGCCGCACTTGGTCGTCTTGACCGCGAAGATGTCCGCGGCGCGCAGCCGGGCCAGGCGTACGGCGTCCGACGGGGTGCGCAGGCTCTCGTCGGCCATCACCGGGATCGGCAGTGCGGCGCTGATCTCGGCGAGTGCCTCGATCTCGGACCCGGGCACTGGTTGCTCCACCATCTCGACCCCCGCCTCGGCGATCCTGGAAAGGTAGGTGAGTGAGGTGAGCCGGTCCCAGCGGGCGTTCAGGTCGACGCGGACCCCGGCGACGCCGGCGAGCTTCTCGGCGACGGCCTGGATCCGCGCGACGTCGGCTGCCGGGTCCTGAGCTCCCATCTTCAGCTTGAAGGAACGGTGCAGCCCCGCGTCCAGCTTGCTGAGCGCCTCCTCGACGACCACCTGGGCGGGCTCGGTGCCGAGCGCCCAGGTGACCGGGACCGAGGTCCGGGCGAGCCCGCCGAGCAAGGTGTGCACGGGTACGTCGAGGCAGCGCGCCCAGGCATCGTGCAAAGCGACCTCGACAGCGGCCTTGGCGAACAGGTTGGCCGCGATCACGTCGGCGATGTCACCCATGATGCCGTGCAGGTCGTCGACCCGGCGGCCGAGCAGAACCGGCGCCATGTACTTCTCGACGACCAGCTGCATCGTCTCGACCGATTCCCCACCCCACCAAGGACCTGCGGGCACGACGCCCTCGCCGACACCGCTGATCCCACCGGCAGTACGGACGAAGACGTACATCACCGGCTGAGCGTCCATGACGGCCCGGGCGAAACGGTGCGGGCGCTTCAGCGGAACGTCGACCAGCATGGTCTCGACGTGGTCTATGCGCAGGTCGTCGGTCACGACGGATCCCTTCTGGGCGGACGGATCAGGACGTCGCGGCGGGCTCGAGCTCGAAGTCGTAAGTGACCGCGTAACCGCCGTCGTCCTGCCGCTGTGGCGCGAGCACGAGGTCGTCCTTGGTCGCCGAGGCGACGTCGGAGTCGAGCCAGTCGCCGCGGTCGAAGTACAGCTGGGTGGTGACCTGGCGGTGTCCTTCGGCGCGGACCATCAGGTGCAGATGGGCAGGCCGCCAGGGGTGCCAGCCGGCCGCCGCGATCATCGCGCCGGTCGGGCCGTCCGTCGGGATCTGGTACGGCGCCGGTTTGATCGTGGTGATCGCGAACCGGCCGTCGGTGTCAGTGACGATCACACCGCGCAGGTTGCCGGCCGGGACGTTCGGTGCGAAGCCCGAGTAGTAGCCGTCGGCATCGGCCTGCCAGAAGTCGACCTCGGCGCCGGCCAGCACGGTACCGTCCAGCGCCCGGACCTGGCCGCTGAACACGAGCCGGTCGCCCTGCTCGTCCGGACGCATCGGCAGCGTCGCCGTGGCCGGCAGTCGCTGCTGGCCTGGTAGGTAGTACGGTCCCTCGATCGTTCCCGTCGTACCGCGCTGCGTCCTGGCCGCGACCTTCTCGATCTCGTGCTCGACGAACACGTCGAGGAACAGCGGCCACTCACCGACTTCGCCGACGTCCATCAACCATCGTTTCACCGCCTGGAACTCCGGGTAGCTGACCTCCTCGGTTCGGATCACCTCGTAGATCGCGTCGAGCGTCCGGCGGACGAGGCGATCGGTCCGCTCCTGGGAGGTCTCGGCGGTGGGCCGGCGGGCAACGCTGGCCCGGAAGGCGTCGGACGCGTTCGCGCCGGCGTCGGCGGCGCTGGGAGATGTCTGGGTTGCGCTCATGGTGGTGTCCTTGTGGTCGAGGGGCTCAGGAGCGGTGGCGCAGGAAGGAGACGTCGTCGTTGCCGATCAGGTCCGGTACGGTCCAGCCGTCCAGGTCGTACTCCGCCAGGCACTGGTCGGCGAAGCCCTTCATCGCCGCCGTGGTGCCCTGGGCGTCGGCCGCGAAGAGCAGCTCGGCCTTCACGTTCTCGTGGTTGCCGGAGTAGTTGCGCTCGTACAGCTCGTGCCGGCCGCCGAACTCCGACCCGACCGCGTCCCACAACGCCTTCATCACCTTCACCCGGTCGACCGCGTCGTACCCGTTGGAGCCGCGGACGTACTTGTCCAGGTACGGCCGGACCTCGGGCGTCTTGAAGTCGATCGAGTGGGAGTTCAGGTAGATCAGCCCGCTGGCGACGTCGGACTCGATGATCTCCTTGATCCGCGGGTAGGCCTGGATCATCAGCATGCGATAGGTCAGGCCGTAGTCCAGCTTGGGCAGCAGCGCCCCACCGGTCCACTCGTCGGGGTTGCGGGCCATCGCGTCGGCCAGGGCGTAGAAGGTGTTGCGCCAGCCGATCACCTCGCCGACCCGGGTCTGGACTCCGCGGAAGTCCTTGCTGCCGGTCATTTCGAGTGCCTTGAGCAACAGACCGGCGATGAAGTCGATCTTGGTGGCCAGCCGGATGCAGCCGTGGAAGGTGAACCGCGGGATGAAGCCGGACACCGGGAAGAAGCCGTTGATCTTCTCGATGTCGCCGTACAGGAAGACGTTCTCCCACGGCACCAGCACCTTGTCGAAGACGAAGATGGTGTCGTTCTCGTCCATCCGCGACGACAGCGGATAGTCGAACGGACTGCCCATCACGGCGGCCTGCTGGGTGTACGACGTGCGGCAGATCAGCTTGATGCCCGGAGCATCCATCGGGACCGTGCAGATCAGAGCGAACTCCTTCTTCTTGATCGGCAGGCCGTAGTGCGCGATGAAGTTGTAGTTCGTGATCGCCGAGCCGGTGGCGACGACCTTCGCACCGGACACGATCAAGCCGGCGTCGGTCTCCTTCTCCACCTTCATGAACACGTCACCGACCTCGTCCGGCGGCAGGTTGCGGTCGACCGGCGGGTTGATGATCGCGTGGTTCCAGTACAGGACCTTCTCCTGCGACTCGGTGTACCAGCGGCGGGCGTTGTCCTCGAACGGCGCGTAGAACTCCGAGTTCGCGCCGAGCGTGCCGAGGAAGCTGGCCTTGTAGTCGGGGGAGCGGCCCATCCAGCCGTACGTCATCCGGGCCCAGGTCTGGATGGCCGTGCGGTCGGCGAGCAGATCGTCGACCGAGTGCGGGCTGCGGAAGAACGGATGGGTCACCCCGCCGCTGCCGGTGTCGGTCGGCACGGTGAGCTTGTCCTTGACGGCCGGATCGTGCAGCGCGTCGTACAGGCGGGCGGTCATCCGGACCGGGTTGCGGAACGCGGGGTGGGTGGTGACGTCGGCGACCCGTTCGCCGTAGATCCACACCTCCCGGCCGTCCTGGATCGACGCGATGTACTCGTCCCCGGTCATGGGGGCCGTCGCGGTCGGGGTGGACTGCGGCGTACGGTCCTGCTGAATCGTCATGGTCTGCCCTTCTTGTGCTGCGATGGTCAGGGCCCGGTTGGCCCGGCGGCACCGGCTGCGGAGGCCTGTTGATCAGGCGGCGTGCGGACGGAGCGGGGTGAAGACGGTGGAGGCGTTGAACCAGCCGGAGTCGGGGCAGTCGAGCGAACCGCCCCAGTGGACACCGGTCTCGCGGGCGCCGAGGTGGCGAAAGGCGCCGGAGTAGAACAGCAACGGTTCGTCGTCGGTGACGTGGACGTGTTCGACCTCGCCGACCACGATCAGATGGTCGCCGCCGTCGTAGGTCCGCCAGGGGCGGCAGGAGTAGACGGCGGCGGCGCCGACCAGTACGGGCGCGGTCGGACCGTCGGCCCACTGCGGCCCGGGGTCGCTCGGCCGGCCGGCGAAGTGCCACGCGGTGTCGACCTGGCCGGTGCCCAGCACGTTCACTGCGAACGACGAGCCGTTCAGGTACCCGCACGCCTTCGACTCCCGGGTCAGGGTCACCTGGCAGAGGGCCGGCTCCAGCGAAACCGCCGTGAACGCGTTGACCGTGGCGCCGTGCGGCGCGCCGCTCTTGGTCCGGCAGGTCACCACGGTGACGCCGGTGGCGAAGCGGCCGAAGGCGGTGCGAAGTTCTCGGGGCGGAATGGCCATCTCGGACCTCCTGAGGTACGCTCTGCGTACAAGATGCACGCTGTGCGGTCAATGAGATCGAGAGTGCCTCACGCCGTGCGCCCGGTCAAGGGTTCACGCGACGGAAAGTGATAGGGGTGTGACGGTGGAGGGCAACGAGCGCGACTACGTGCAAAGCCTCGAGCGCGGCTTCGCAGTGCTGCTGGCGTTCGACCAGGAGCTGACCAACCCGACGCTGGCGGAACTGGCGGCGGCGACCGGTTTGTCACGCCCGGCTGTCCGCCGACTGCTGCTGACGTTGCAGCGGCTCGGTTACGTGACCAATGAGGGCACGCGCTGGTCCCTGACGCCGCGAGTCCTGAGCATCGGTCAGCACTACACCGCGACGAAGGCGATGATCGAGCTCGCCCATCCGTACCTGCTGCGGCTGGCCGAGCGCACCGCGGAGTCCGCTTCGATGGCCGAGCTGGACGGTCACGACGTCGTGTACGTCGCCCGCGTCCCGGTCCGGCGGATCATGAGCATCAACGTCGCTGTCGGGACCCGGGTGCCCGCCCACGCCACGTCGATGGGCCGGGTACTGCTCGCGTACGCCGGCCCGGAGCGGATCAGCCGGTTCCTCGAAGAGGCGGACCTCCGGCCGCGCACCGCGGCGACGGTGACGGATCCGGCGAAGCTGCGGGCGTTGCTGGCGCAGGTTCGTGAGCAGGGCTGGTGCATCGTCGACGGCGAGCTCGAAGAGGGTCTGATCTCGGCGTCCGCGCCGGTCAGGGACCGGACGGGCGCGGTCGTTGCCGCGCTGGCCACGTCCACCTCGGCCGGACGCCTCGTCCCGGACAAGCTCCGGACCGAGACGGTTCCGCTGCTTCTCGAGGCCGCGGCAGGCGTCAGCGCCGAACTCGGATACCGGCCCGCGGTCTGACGTCAGTGCCGGTGCCGAAGCGGATCCGACTCATCGAAGCGGAGATCGGCTGCGCTCGGCATCCTGCGATCGATGGTTGCCTTTAGCATCAGATTCGTGACCTCCTCAGCCGGTCAGCGATCAGGGATCGCGTAGGCGACGACATTGCGCGCGTACCCCGTGGTCGGGGAGTAGGTGCCGCCGCAGGTGATCAGGACGAGGCGGTGCGGACCGTCGCGGCGGAACACCTCGGGTGGCAGGTGTTGGCGGGGATAGGTGCGCAGGGCAATCACCCGGTAGGTGCGGACGCCGGTCGGGGTGCGGACGAGCACCTTCGCGTCGGGGCGGATCGCTGACAGGGCGTACAGGGCGCCCTGGTCGCCGTCCGGGGTGTCGACGTGGCCGGCGAGCACGGTCGTGCCGGAGTTCGCGCCGGGGGTGGCGCCGCCGGCCCACCAGCCGAGCCGGCTGGGATCGGGAAGCAGGAGGCGGTGGTCGCGGGACACAGCGGTCGGTACGACGGGGGCGTCGGCGTCGAGGCTGGGAATGCTGAGGTGGGTCGGGAATTGCCGCGCGGAGTTTTGGGGCCGGTGTGGGGCGGGAGGCCTTGATGGCGGTTGCTGACGAGGTGCTCGAGGTGCCTGGCTCTGGGGGTTCAGGGGTTCGGAGTCCGGGGCCTGCGGGACGTGCGCTTGCTGGACCTGGCCGAAGGAGTCCGGAACCGAGTCGTGGAACGACGCAGCCCCGGTCGCCGCCAGCATCGCGCCGGCGGTGACCAGGACTGCGCTCGCTGTTCTGCGGCTCACCGGGCGGGTTGTCTCCGGAGTGCGACGACGGCACCGCTCAGGACCAGCAGGCCGCCAAGACCGACCAGCCCGGCCGCCACCATGTTGTCGCCCGCGGCGGCGACGCCCGACGTACCGGAGTCGACGCTGTCCGGCAGCCCCAGGCTTCTGGCCGCTGCCATGAACTTCTCGTGGTGCGAAGCGATCACCGGCGCCGACGCCTTCGCGGCGTTGACCACCGCAGGCTCGCTGCCGGCGCTGATCTCCTTCTCACCCAGAGCCATCGCCTTCGCGTGGCCCTCCAACTGCCCGGCGACGAACATCGCGTCGAATTCGTCGCCACTCGCCGCCTGCAACTTCGCCTGCAGCGCCCTCTGCTCCGCGTTCGGCTGCTGCGGCAACGAGACGTTCGCCGCGGCGGCGACCTTGCGCAGCGAGGCGTCGAGCTTGGTGTGGTCGGCGATCAGCAGTGCGCCCAGCTCTTTGACCTCGGCGCTGCTGCCCTTGGACTGGGCCAGCTTGCCGGTCGCGATCTCGGCCAGGTTCGACTGGTGAGCGCCACGCAGGAACACGCGGTCCTGCTCCGACAAAGCGCCGGCGGCCGCATGCGCGGACGCCGTTCCACCCAGCACGACCACCGCTGCCGCGACGGCACCGGCCGCCACCCGTCGCATCATCCGTCTCATCCGAATCTCTCCTCGTTCTCGGGGGGCCCGGGGTACCCCGCCGAATCGGCTGCACACGTGCGCACAAGTTCGGGGAGAGGACGGGGCGCGGAGCTACTCCTTCGAGCCGCTGACCGCGCTGCTAGTGCCCAGGCTGATGATCACCAGGTTGTGCCTGTGATCAGCCCCAATGCCTGCTTGAAGTGAGTGTCGCGCGGCGGCCCTGGACCGTGGTCCTTGGCCGCCGCGATGTAGTGGATGGATCAGGGGGTGACGCAGCGGTAGTTTGTTGCCGACTTGGTGTCGCCGTGGCCGGTGTAGCGGGTCACCATCGGGTAGCGGCAGATGTCCCGGGTGGCGCTACCGTCCGCCGAGGTCGCCGGCAGGGTGTTCGGGGCCTGCCCCTTCTCCACCCAGTTGACCAGGGCGTTGAGGTCGGCGCCGGAGTTGATCAGAGGGCCGGTGCTGAAGAACTTGGTCCCGCAGTGGTCCACGCCGGGCAGCAGGAACACGCGGTAGAAGTCGTCGACGCGCTTCGTGCCGCCGAAGAGGGCGTCGACGCGCTTGCGGTAGTGGACGGTTCCTTGGGTCGGGATGAGCTGGTCGGACTGGCCGTGCCAGGTCAGCAGCTTGCCGCCTGCCCTGGCGAACTTCGACAGGTTCGGGTTGTTGTGGGCGATGACAGCGTCGTACTGGCTGGTCGCGGAGTTGAACAGCTGCTCGAACGACTGGTAGGTCAGCTTGGTCGCGTCGAACGCCGGGTTCTTCGTCACGAAGTACTGGGCCCAGAGCTCAGGCACCTTGAACGGCTTGCCGGCCGCCGCGATGTAGTCGAAGATCGAGCCCTTGTTCTGCCCGTACCACAGCTTCTTGCCCGACGGAGTGGTCGGGCCGGCCCACAGCTTGTTGACGGCGACGGCGAGCGCCTTGGTGATGGTGAGTTCCTGGCCGTCGCACAGGACCTTGTGGCCGATCAGGCGGCGGGCGTCGAACGCGCAATCCCGCGGATTGTCGATCACGCCGTCCTTGACGCGGTCGAGGGTGTCGCAGGCAGCGACCGCGGCGGTGTTGAAAGCGTCCAGTTCGCACTTGGTGGGCGCGACCTTCTCCTCGTTGAAGACCGCCTGCGACCACAAGGTGGCGATCTCGAACCGGTTCCAGTCGATCGCCGGCGCATTCGCCAGGATGCCTTGGAAGTCGTTGGGGTACTGCTGGGCCTCGGCGTAGCCCTGGCGGCCGCCGGTTGAGCAGCCGGTGAAGTACGAGTAGCTCGCGGCGCGCTGGTAGAACTTGGCGGTCGCGTCCTTGCCGATGACCGCCATGTCGTGCACCGAGCGGGAGGCGAAGTTGGTCAGCAGCCCGGCGTTGATCTCGCCGTCGGCGGTGAGCGCCCAGCTGGCGTCCTGGCTGGTCTTGACCCCGGCGTCGGTGGCTGCGCCGACGTACCCGCCCTTGACGGCGCTGATCAGCGGCAGGCTGCGGTCACTGACGTCACCGGCGGAGTAGGCGCTGCCGCCGGTGGCTTGGAAGCGTCCGTTCCAGTTGATCGGGTCCTGGGGGAGCGCGATGCGCAGGTTGACCGTGTCGTTGACTCCGGGGTGGGTGACGACGACCTTCAGATCGCACCAGGCCGGTACGTCGGTGATCGGCGCGACGGGCGGAAAGGCGGAGGGAAAGGTGAAGGTGCCTCCGGCCCTGGTCTCCGCGGTGACCGACACCACCGTGGTGCCGGACGGCGCGGAGAGGGGAAGGGGGGCGCAGGCGGTCGCGGTCGTGCCGCTGTCGCTGGTGGCGGCGTTGGACGCCGCGGGCAGGATGACGGCGGCGACTGGGACCGCCGCAGCCAAGAAGATCATCAGGGGTCGCTTCATGCCGCCAATGCTGACCTGGCAGTGATCGGTTTGACCCCAGGGTCGACCACTGGGGCAGCACCCTGGCGGAGAGTCCAGCGCCATGACGGGACTGGCCCAGGGCCCAGCGTGAGACACCAGGATTCGGCACTGGCTCGCCGGAGTCCTTGCTTCGGGCAGCGTTGAGGTGTCACCCAACATGTGTGCGGACCGGGCCGACGTCACCGAGGTCTCATCGCTTCACTTGGTAGATGCGGTTGGTGATGGTTTCGGTGGCCAGGCGCCAGTCGTGGAGGCCGGCGTCTGCGGCGAGTGTGCGGAGTGCGTCTGGGCCGGCGTGGTTGCCCAGTGCGACGGGACCGTTCTGAGCCAGAGCAGTCGGCAGACACAGGACCACTGACGTGGCCGTGTACGCGCGGCCGACCGGATTGATGTTTTTCTCGGGTTGGGACGATGCGTTCGGCTCGACCACCAAACAGCTGCCGTCGGTCGCGAGCGCCTGCTCGGCGCGCGCGAAAGCTGCTGTGGGATCTCCGAGATCGTGCAGGCAGTCGAAGTAGGTGATCAGGTCGTAGTTGCCACCCGGGAAGTCCTGGGCGGACGCCACTTCGAAGGTCACTCGCTCGCTGAGGCCGGCATCGGCTGCGTTCTTTCGTGCCTGATCGATGGACGGCGCGTGGAAGTCGAAGCCGTGAAAGCGGGAGTTGGGATAAGCCTGTGCCATCAACAGCGTCGAGGATCCGTAGCCGCATCCCACGTCCGCCACGCTTGCGCCCCGCTCGAGCTTGTCCACCACGCCGTTGAGCGCCGGCAACCACTCCTGGACCAGCGATGCGGCGTATCCAGGCTCGAAGAACGTTGCGACGCCTTCGAAAAGGCCGGGTCCGTGGGCGCCCCACCCGACCCCTCGACCCGTCCGGAACGCCTCGACCAGTTCGTCCTCGGTCTCGTACAACGACTTCAGCATCAGGAACGACCCCACGGCGTAGGCCGGCGAGTCCCGGTCCGCGAGCACCGCCGCGTGTTCGTCTGGCAACTCATAGCTGCCGTCGCTCGGCCGGTAGTCGACGTACTGGCTGGCTACTTGCAACGCAAGCCATTCCCTGACATAAACCTCGGCGAGGTTGGTGCGCTCGGCCAGCTCCGAGGAGCTCAACGGCCCTGCGCCAGCCATCGCCTCGTACAGCCCGAGGCGAGCTCCGATCGAAGTCGACAACCCGGCGAACGCCGCTGCGCTGTCGACAACCACCTGCCCCAGAAACTGTTGAAGGCGTTGTTCATCCATCTCTACTCCTGTGAAGTACGGCGGCTTGGGACCAGCCGCAGCGGTAAGCGCCAGCTGACCTTCCGGATACGCGCGTTGAGCGCTGCCGGACCGGCGACTGTTCATCACCTCTGGTAGGACGATATGCCCAGCCTCGACTGGGTTGTGAAGTTTTGACGAGATTCGGCCATGGTTGCCCTCCGCAATTACTCCGCCAGCTGGAGGCCGGTGCCGTCCCGGGGCGCTGGGGGCCACCCCGGGCATCCGGCCAGGGAGTCACCCTGGCTCGCCGCCCGTCAGGTGCCGGTGACTCTTCTCGTACGACGCGCTCCTGCGTCGCCAGACAAGAAGGACTCCCCATGGACATCGTTGAGCGCCTGGAGATCGTCGAGGACACCCGACGGCTGATGGCCGACTACGTTCGGCACGCCGACCATCACCAGTGGCAGGACCTGGCCGATCTCTTCACGCCGGACGGCACGTTCACGCCGTACAAGCCGGACGGCTCGGTGCTGCTGCGGATGGCGGGCCGCGACCACATCGCCGCCACCCTCGGGGCCGGCAACCGGCCGGACGACGTACTGATTCATCACCTGTTCTCCGACCAGATCGACGTGAAGACAGCCGATTCGGCCCGCGGCGTGTTCGCGATGGAGGACCTGATCTTCCGGTCCGACGACAGCGAGCCCCCGGCGGACCTGCCGTTCAAGACCCTGCACGGCTACGGGCACTACCACGCCCACTTCGTGCGGGCCGGCGGCTCGTGGTCCATCGCCGAGCTCGTCCAGACCCGCTTGAAGCTCGATTTCACCTACTGATCCCACAGCTGATCCGAAAGGCACACCGTCATGACCGAGACCACCCCGAACCGCCGGCCCGAGCCGTTCACCATCGACGTCGCCCAGGACGTGCTCGACGACCTGCGGAACCGCCTGAAGGCGACGCGGTTCGCGCAGGACCTGGACAACGAGGACGAGTACTACGGCCTCAGTACGGCCTACCTCAAGCCCCTGGTTGAGTACTGGGCCACCGACTTCGACTGGCGCGCGGTCGAGAAGGAGTTCAACTCCTTCGCCCGCTACCGCGTCGAGCTCGGCGGCACCCCGATCCAGTTCATCCACGAACCCGGCAAGGGCCCGAACCCGGTCCCGCTGCTCCTGCTGCACGGCTGGCCCTGGCCGCCGCAGTCCTATCACGCGATGATCGGTCCGCTGACCGACCCCGCGGCCTACGGCGGCGACCCCGCCGACGCGTTCGATGTCGTCGTCGCCGATCTGCCGGGCTTCGCCCACTCCACGCCGGTGGGCCGTGGTGACCTGAACTACTGGAAGATGGCCGACCTCTTCCACGAGCTGATGACCGACGTCCTGGGCTACGAGAAGTTCGCCGTCGGCGGCGCCGACTACGGCGCGCTGGTCACGACGCAGCTGGGCCACAAGTACGCCAAGAACCTGTACGGCGTGCACCTGGGCCACGAGATGACCCCCGGGATCTTCCAGAACGACCGGTTCTGGGATCTCACCGGAGGTGCCGCGGTCCCGACTGAGCCGGGCCGGCTGCGCGACGACGTGCTGCACATGAACGAGACCCTGGTCTCGCACGTCGCCGTACACATGCTGGACGCGCAGTCGATCACCCACGGGTTCAACGACAGTCCCGCCGGAATGCTCGCCTGGCTGGTGCGCAAGTGGAAGACCTGGAGCGACCGGTGGGGCGACTTCGAGAAGGTCTTCCCGCGCGACGCGATCCTGGGTGCCGCCACGGTCTACTGGGTCAACCAGGCGCTGGGCTCGTCGATCCGGGTCTACCGCAACTCGGTACGTCACCCCTGGCAGCCGTCGCACGACCGCCAGCCGCTGATCGAAGTGCCGGCCGGTTTCACCTTCCTGGTCGGCGACACCTTCCCGCCCGGGGTGCGGACCCCCGCGGAGCGGATCGCGGCGTTCGAGAACGGACCGACCCGCTCCGCGTTCAACGCGGTGAACGTCAACGCACACTCCGACGGCGGTCACTTCGGCCCGTACGAGAACCCTGAGGCGTGGATCGGCGATCTGCGCAACACCTTCCGCCCGCTGCGCTGATCCGCTCCGGCACCCGCCGGGTCCGCGCTCGACCGCGAGGACCCGGCGCCGGCTGTCCGGACGACGCCGCCTGTCCCGAAAAGTAGGACCACTCATGCCCGCTCACTCCGCTTCCACCGGCCACCGTTCTCTCGCGCTGATCTTCATCTCGACGGCCCAGCTGCTACTGGTCTTCAACGGGGCCATTCTCAACGTCGCACTGCCTTCCGCTCAGCAGGACCTGCACATCTCCGACGGCGGCCGGCAGTGGGTCCTCACGTCGTACACGCTGATCTTCGGTGGCCTGCTGCTGCTCGGTGGCCGCCTCGGTGACCTGTTCGGCCGCAAGCGCGTTTTCCTGATCGGGCTCGCGGGCCTGATCCTGTCCTCCGCTCTGGGAGGGGCCGCACCGAACACTGCGATCCTGCTGACCGCGCGGGCCCTGCAGGGCGTTTCCGGTGCGCTGCTCGCACCGGCCGCGTTGTCGCTGATCTCGCTGGCGTTCCCGGACGGCAAGGCCCGGGCCAAGGCCTTCGGTGTCTTCGCGGCGATCACCACGTCCGGAGGTGCGATCGGACTCCTGCTGGGCGGTCTGCTGACCGAGTACTTCAGCTGGCGGTGGGCGTTGTTCGTCAACGTCCCGCTCGGCCTCGTGCCGCTCGTCGGCTCGGTGCTGTTCCTGCCGAGGGACGCCGACCGCGAGCACCGCACCCGGCTGGATCTTCCCGGCACGGTGTTCGCGACCGTCGGCCTGGTCGCCTTGGTCTACGGATTCACGCTGGCCGACAGCCACGGGTGGGGTAGTGCCCTGACACTCGGGTCGATCGCCGCCGGCCTCGTGTTCCTGGCGGTCTTCGTCCTCGTCCAGGCCCGCGCCCGCGAACCCCTGCTACCACTGCGCATCCTGACCGAACGCAACCGGGGCGGCGCCTACCTGTCCGCCCTGCTGGGTCTGCTGAGCCTTTTCGCCGTCACGCTGTTCCTGACCTACTACCTGCAGGTGGTCAAGGGGTACTCACCAGCCCTGACCGGAGTCGCTTTCCTGCCATTGGCTGTCGCCCAGGTCATCGGTGCTTCCGTGCTGGGCACATGGCTGATGACGCGTCTGTCCTCCCGGGCCGTGATGGTCGGCGGCTATCTCGTCGCCGCCGCGTCGGTGCTCCTGATGGTGATGCTCGGCACCGGCACAGCGTTCTTTCCCTTGGTGCTGCTCAGCCAGACCGGCCTGGGTCTGGGGATCGGCGCCGCCCTGCTGCCGGCCAGCAGCCTCGCGACGTACGGCGTCGGCCCGCAGGACGCCGGCGTGGCCTCCGCGATGATCAACATCTCCCAGCAGGTCGGTGGGTCCATCGGCATCGCGTTGCTCAACACGATCGCGACGAGCGCCACGGTCGCGTACCTCGTAGAGCACGAGTCCGCCGCACAGAACGCGGGGCTGGTGTACGGCTTCCGGACCGCCTACGTCTGGGCGGCCGGCTTCCTGGTCGCGGCTGCCGTGGTCGCCGGGCTGCTGGTCAACGCCCGCCTGACTCGTGCTCAGCGCGACGAGGTCACCGCGGCTGCTGCAGCAGAACCGCGCCCAACTCCCGCCGGGACGTGATGCCCAGTTTCATGAACACCTTGCGCAGGTGCCACTCAACGGTGCGGGGACTCAGGAACAGCGTCGCCCCGATCTCGGGATTGGACCGGCCCGCGACCGCGAGCCGCGCGATCTGAGTTTCCTGTGAGGTCAGGTCCCCCGGCAGGCCGGGCGCCCGCCGGCGCACCGTCTCCCCGGTGGCCACCAGCTCGCGGCCGGCCCGCTCGGCGAACCCGTCAGCACCCATCGCGACCAGCGCCTCGTGCGCCATCCGAAGAGCCTCGCGAGCCGCTCCTCTGCGATTGTCCCGACGCAAGAACTCGCCGTGCAGCAGGCGCGCACGGGCCTGCAGGAGTGCGAGCCGGCCGGTGCCCAGATGCGCGATCGCCTCCCGGTACCGCTCGTCGGCCTGCTCGGCGGGCCCGGCCAGTGCGTCGGCCAAGGCCTGTACGCCGAGCGCCCACGGCGTACCGGCTGCGCGGGTCCGCTCCTCGAGGTGTGCCCGGGCCCACTCAGCCAGCGCGGTGTTGCCGCTGCGCGCCGCAGCTTCGACCAACTCGGGAACCGCCAGCATCGACAACCCGATGTTCTCGTGCTCGACCGCGGTGCGAGCCGCCGACGCGGCCGCCGCGTAGTTGCCGAGCCCGTTGTGCAACACCGCTCGGCCGTACGCCGCGTTGCTCAGCAGCCGGCGGGCGTCCCCCACCTCGGCACCTGTCGTCATAGCAGTCACCCTGGCGTGCACCAAATCTTCCTTGCCCTGCAGGGCGAACAGGGCCAGCGCGGCGGACGGATGCGGTGCGAGCCCGGTCGTCTGCCCGAGCGCGTCGGCCTCCTCGAACATGTCCGAGGCGTCGGCGAACCGGCCGGCGAACATCAGCGCACCGGCGCGGAAGAACAACGCCGACGGCAGGACCGCCAGCGTGCCGGTCGCGCGCGCGGAGCGCACCGCGTGCTCGGTGAGGCGATGCAGCGCTGCGTCGTCGAACACCTCGAACGCCACCGGCACCGCGAGCCACAGCTGAGCCAGATCGCGTTCCTCGGCCGGCATCGCCAGCGCCCGGGCGAACCACGGCACGGAGGCGGCGTACCCGTCCACGGTGCGCGCGACGAATCCCTGCAGCAGCAAACTGGTGACGTCCTCGCCCATCGGCAGCGCACCGGCGGCCTGCGCGGCGTGGCGCAGGTCGGGGGCGCCGGCCTCACCGGCGTTGAGCGCCGAACCCATCGCCTCCAGGTAGGTCTGCCGGGCGGCGCCAGGGTCGAGGTCCTCGAGCCGGCGAGCGACCTCGAGCAGTGCAGGAGCGGCGTCCCGCCCGTCGTTGCGGGCGAAGGCCAAGTGGGCTCTGAGCCGGTCGGCCTCGGCCCGCTGTGGCGGGTCGAGCGGGCCCAGCTCGGCGGCGGCCAACAGCTCGAGGACCAGTTCGGGGGCACCCGAGACCAGCTGAGCGCGCGCCGCCGCCAGCGCCCGTCCAGCGCGCTGCTTCGAATCGGGCGTGAGCTCGGCGGCGCGCTGCAGGAAGGCCGCGGCCGCGGCCCGGCCACCCCGGGCCAGTGCCCGGTCGGCCGACTGCTCCAGCTCGGCGGCGACCAGCGCGTCCGGCCCGACCGCGGCATGCGCCCGGTGCCAGGCACGACGGTCGGGGTCGTGCACCGGGTCGGTCACCGCGGCGAGAGCACCGTGCACCGCGCGCAGCTCGGCGGCATCAGCAGCACGCCAGCTCGCCGAACGCACCAGCGGGTGCCGGAAGCGGACCGTGGCCCCGAACTCGACCAGCCGCGCGTCCTCGACGGCTCCGGCCGCCTCCGGACCGACGCCGAGTACGTCGAGAGCGCGCCACAGCAGCGGCAGGTCACCGACCGGCTCGACAGCCGCGGTGAGCAGCACCAGGCGGCTCCCGGACGGCAGTTCCGCGATCCGTCGCCGAAAGCTCTCCTCCAGGCGGCCGGCCAACGGAGCCGATCCAGGCAGCCCGAACCCGAAGGCCAGTTCCGTCGCGGACAGGCCGCGGGGCAGCTCGAGCAGAGCGAGCGGGTTCCCCCGGGTCTCGGCGACGATCCGCTCCCGGACCCGGTCCTCGATCGGTCCCGGCAGAACGGACTCGAGCAGCGCCCGCGCCTCGGCCTCGGGCAGGCCCTCGATCCGCAGCTCGGGCAGGCCACCGAACAGCTGCTCGTCACCGGGAGTACGGGCGGCCAGCACCAGCGCGACCGACTCGGCGTGCAGTCGGCGGGCGACGAAGGTGAGGATGACTTCGGACGCCCGGTCCATCCACTGCACGTCGTCGACTATGCAGATCAGCGGTTCGCCGGCCGCCGCCTCGGCCAGCAGCCCGAGCACCGCCATCCCGAGCACCAGTGGTTCGGGTGGTTGCCCGGGGCTCATCCCGAACGCCGTACTCAGGGCGTCCCGCTGCGGTTGCGGCAACCGGTCGAGGTGGGCCAGCAACGGAGAGCAGAGCTGCTGCAGCGCCGAGTACGCGATCTCCGCCTCCGGCTCCACGCCGGCGGCGCGGGTCGTCCGGCCGGCCGGCGCGGCGTCGGCCAGGTAGTCCAGCAGCGCCGTCTTGCCGGCGCCCGCTTCGCCGCGCAGCACCAGCACTCGGCTCTGCCCGGCTCGCAGGTCGCGGAGCACGTCGTCGAGCGCCGCGCACTCCTGCCGCCGGCCCCGCAGTACCGGACTCTCGCTCTTCACCACGGTGACCTCCCGGCCCGCTGTGCGGCGGGGGCCTCGGTTGTGCGGACAACGACCCTGTGCTCACGCGTCGAGGCGGCCGGCGCCGCGGGTCTTGATCGCCTCGATCGTGTGGCCCAGCGCCTTGTCGAGCGGGCCCTTGGCAACCATGCCGAGCAGGGACCCGACCATCCTACCGAAGAGATTCTTGACGGTCCGCATCACGATCCGGTGCGGATCGAGGCGGTGCCCGGGTCGCGGACGCCTACCGGCCCGGCAGTCGCTCGGCCACTTCCTGGAGCAGGAAGCTGTTGCCGTCCGGGTCGCTGAACGCGGCGAACGAGCCGTACGACCGGCGTCCGGGATAGAGCCCCGGCACCCGCTGGTCGGTGCCGGCGTGCGGGAAGACCCCGCCCCGGTCGTGGAAGATCTCGCTGACGTCGACGCCGCGCGCGATCAGGTCGGCGCGGGCCTGCTCGATGTCGCCGACGACGAAGCAGACGTTCTCCACCGCCCCCGGCTCGGCGTGCCCGATCCCGGTGCCGAAGACGATCGAGCACTGCGACCCGGGCGGGGTGAAGTGCACGACCCGGAAGTCCTCCCCGTCGCAGTGGTCGAGGTCCTCGCGGAACCCGATCCGGCGGTAGAACTCCTTGGCCCGGTCCACATCGGCAACCGGCAGCACGAGCACCTCGAGCTTGTACTCCACCATGCGCCCTCCTCGGCGGTTCGCGGACACCGTCCGGCATCCGTCACCGACGATCGCGTTCGCGAGGACCCGTGACCCCAGGGAGTCACCCTGGGTGCCGCCCTGGTCACAGAAGAACGCGTCGCGGACCGTCCACCATCGTCACTCCTTCGTCTCAGCGGATGCCGTTCGGCGCCCCCTGACAACCGTCCGATCACCCACCTTGGCCTCGCTCCAGGGGTGAACCCTGGCCCGTGCCCGGCGCGGGGTCCCGCAGGCCGGGCACGGCGTTCGGCCCGTGGACGACCCAGGGTTCGGCACGGGCTCCGCGGGGGCAGCCGGCCGGGCAGTCTCGGTGCATCACCGATCCGAAGAACACAGGAGTCACCATGACAACCATCCACTTCTCCGAGAAGACGAGCGCGACGCCGGAACAGTTCTTGGCCGGCCTCACCGACTTCGGCCCGGGCCGCCAGCAACTGTTCGGCAACAGCTCCGACGACTACCTGGTGGTGCACGCGAAGGGCACCGACACGGCAGATGTCACCGAGGGCTCGGGCGGCGTCTGGGAACGACTGCACTACGACTGGTCCGACCGGGGCCGCGTGAGGCTGACGACCGTCGACTCCAACCTCTGGGGCGGCCGATCGGGCCACACCTACACCTTCACCCCTTTGCCCGACGGCACGACGCAACTGGACGTCGTGGTGGTCCGCGAGGGCAAGAACCTCAAGGGCCGCGTCGCCGGGCTGCTGCTCGGAGGCGTCGGCCAGGGCGTGCTGAAGAAGGCGTTCAAGAACACGATCAAGGTCATCGAGGAGCGCAACCAGCTGTCGCCGGCGTGACCTGTCCGGCCGCGCTACGCAGTACGAACTCAGCCAACTTCACGAAAGGTTTCTGATGACGATCGACCGACGCACCTTCGGCAAAACCATTGGCCTGGGCGCCGCCGCGGTTTCCATGACCGGGCTCGGGGGTCCCGCTGCTGCCGCGGCCCCCAGCGGCTTGCCGGGCAATCCCGGCAAATCCTTCACCGGCCTCAAGCAGGTCAAGGCCGGCCTGCTCAATGTCGGCTACGCCGAACTCGGCCCCGCGCACGGTCCGGTGGTCATCTGTCTGCACGGCTGGCCGTACGACATCCACAGTTTTGTCGACGTCGCCCCGCTGCTCGCCGCCGAGGGCTACCGGGTGATCGTGCCCTACCTGCGCGGTCACGGTACGACCCGCTTCCTGTCCGCCGGTACCGCCCGCAATGCCCAGCAGTCGACGTTCGCCCTCGACATCATCGCCTTGATGGACGCCCTGCGGATCAAGAAGGCCGTCCTGGCCGGCTTCGACTGGGGCTCGCGCACGGCCGACTGCATCGCCGCGCTCTGGCCGCACCGGGTCAAGGCACTGGTGTCGGTGAGCGGATACCTGATCACCAACCTCGAGGCGCAGAAGACCCCGCTGCCGCCGAAGTCCGAGTATGCCTGGTGGTACCAGTACTACTTCGCCACCGAGCGCGGCGAACTCGCCATGAACCTCCAGCAGAACCGGCACGACCTGGCGCGGCTGGTCTGGGACGTTGTCTCACCCACCTGGGACTTCGACGACGCCACCTTCGAACGAACCGCAGCCGCGTTCGAGAATCCCGACTACCCGGCCATCGTGATCGGCAATTACCGCTGGCGTCTGGGCCTTGTACCTGGCGAGAGGCGTTACGACCATTACGAAAACGTCCTGCAGACCAAGCCGCTCATCACGGTCCCCACCGTCACCCTCGACCCGGCCCGCGACCCGTTCACCGCCCCGGGGGACGGCTCGACGTACCGGAGCATGTTCACCGGCAAGTACCGGCACCACACCCTGGACGTCGGACACAACCTTCCCCAGGAGGCTCCGGCGGACTTCGCCGCCGCTGTCATCGAAGCCGACCACCTCTGACGCCGACACGTCAGTCACCCGGATCGATCGCGATTCCGCGGATGACGATCTCCAGCAGCCGGCTCGAGCCGTCGGCGTCACGGAATCGGTCAGGCAGGGCGGCCACCAGGCTCAGCAGTTCAGTGATGTCTATGTCGGAGCGGATCAGGCGCGCTTCCTGGGCCCGCTCCAGCAGACTCCCGGCACGCGCTTTCATCTGTGCGCAGTCGGTGAAGATCGCCGACCCTTCGTCCGCGATCCCCGCACTCACCACGCCCCGGAGTCCGCGGTACTGCTGAGCACTGCGGTCGAAGTCGCGCAGCCAGGCGATCAAGGCAGCCCGGTAATCGCCCGCCTCCGCCAGGCTCGCCTCCGCCTCGGCCGCGAGCCGATCGAAACGGTCACGGCTGACCGCAGCGAACAGGTGATCGCGGGTCGGGAAATGGCGATACAACGTCCCCTTGCCGACGCCGGCGGCTTTGCCGATCTCCTCCATCGGCACGTCCACCCCTCCTTCGGCGAACAGCTCGCGGGCAGCCGCGATCACGGCCAGAGCGTTGCGGCGGGCATCCGCGCGAAGCGGGCGATCCGTGGTCATGCTGCCATCGTACCTTGACAAGTGGACGGAGCGTCCATATATTCAAATCCGGACGCACCGTCCACTTCGGTTAGGAAGGCTCGTGCCCACTCATCCCTCGAAGCTCACGCTTCCGGTGGTCCTCACCACCACGCTGCTCACCACGATCAACACCGCGATCGTGAACGTCGCGCTCACCGGAATCCGCGCAGACCTCGGCTTCACGGCCGCGACCGTGTCCTGGGTCGTCAACGGCTACCTGCTCACGTACGGCGGGCTGCTGATCGTCGGTGGACGCCTGGGCGACGTCATCGGCCGACGTCGCGCGATGCTGTCCGGGCTCGCTGTCTTCACCATCGCCTCCGCGTTCGCCGGGTTCGCCTGGAATCCGTCGGGTCTGATCGCGGCCCGGGTGATCCAGGGAGTCGGCGGCGCACTCGCGGCGCCGGCCGTGCTGGCGATCATCACTCATCTGTACGACGGACGTGCGCGCGCCAAGGCGCTCAGCTGGTTCAGCGTCGTCCTCGGCGTCGGCTTGTCGCTCGGGATGATCGCCGGCGGCGCGGTGCTGCAGTGGCTCAGTTGGCGGTGGATCTTCTGGCTCAACGTCCCGGTCGGCGCAGCTCTGTTCGCCCTGATCCTCGGTGCCGTCCCCCCGATGCGCGCTCACCAGCGTCATCGTCTCGACCTGCTCGGTGCAACGTTGACCACCGTGAGCACCGTCGGGCTGGTGCTGGCCTTCGTGCAGATCGCGGGAGCTCACACCTTTGACGTGACGATCGGCGTCAGTCTGGCCGTCGCGATCGTCGGCCTGGCCGGACTCGTCCTCCGGCTACGGCGCGCGGCTGAACCGTTGATCCCGCCGGCACTGTTCACCCGTCCCAGCGCTGTCGGCGCCTATGTCGCCAACGCGTTGCAGGCAGGTGCGATGACCGGCGTGGTGTTCTTCCTCTCGCAACTGTTCAGCGGCAGCCTGGGTCTGGCTCCACTGGGAGTCGGCGCCCTGTTCCTGGTCTTCACGGCGCCTCAGCTGGCGAGCGCGTTGTCAGCCAGCAGGCTGGTGCGCGCATTCGGCGTACGGCGACTGGTGACCGCTGGCCTGAGCTTCTCGATCGTCGGTCTGGTCCTGCTCGCCGAGGCCGCCCGGACGGCCGAAATCTCGGCGCTGCTGATCGTCGCGATGGCGCTGACCGGTCTGGGAGCCGGTGTCGTCTACCTCGGAGTGAACCTCACGGTGATGTCGACCGTCGAGCCGCACTTCGCCGGCGCGGCCTCCGGCCTGGTCCAGACTTCGGTGCAGCTCGGTGCCTCGGTCGGCATCGCCGTCCTGGTGCTGGTCCAGTCGTTCAGCGGGACGGCCGGCGCGCTGCTCGCCGCCGCGATCTTCCTCGTCATCGCCATCGGTGCCATCTCCGTTCGCGACCGTACCGCCGCTGTCACGGCGCCGGCCTGACTCACACCCCCACCTGAAAGGACGAACTGATGCTCGACCTCGAGACGCTGACGGCGATCGAAGACATCCGCAACCTCGAAGCCCGCTACGCCCGGTACGCCGACCACCGGCGCTGGACCGACCTGGCCGCCCTGTTCACCGCGGACGGCTGGTTCCGTCCGATGGATGCCGAGGGCAACGAGGTGATCATGATGAACGGTCGCGCGGCGATCGCCGAACTGCTCTCGGCCCGCAACAGTGGGGACGTGCAGCCGATCCACCAGCTGTTCACCCACGAGATCGAGATCGAATCGCCAACCTCGGCGAAGGCGGTCTGGGCGATGGCCGACCTCATCCACCGCGGCGAGGGCACCGAGGCCGAGCCCGCACCGTTCCGGACGATGCGCGGCTGGGGCCATTACCACGTCACCTACCGCAAGATCGACGGCCACTGGCTGATCGCCACCCGCACCCTGACCCGCACCCGGCTCGAATTCACCCACTGAGCCTCATCCACACAAGGAGTACGCGCACCATGAACGACCTGGAAAAACACAGGTTCCACGTCTCGATCCCGCAGGAGACAATCGACGATCTCCGCACCCGGCTGCTCGCCACCCGCTGGCCTACCGACATCGACGACACCGACGAGTACTACGGCACCAGTACGGCGTACATGAAGGAACTGGTCGACTACTGGGCCAACGAGTTCGACTGGCGCGCCGCCGAGCAGAAGCTGAACGAGTGGAACCAGTACCGGGTCACCGTCGACGGTACGCCGATCCACTTCGTCAAGGAGGCCGGCGAAGGCCCGGCGCCGATCCCGCTGATCATGAGCCACGGCTGGCCCTGGAGCTACCGCGAGTGGAGCAAGGTGATCGGACCGCTCACCGACCCGGCTGCGTACGGCGGTGACCCGGCCGACGCCTTCGACGTGATCGTGCCCTCACTGGCCGGCTTCGCGTTCTCCACGCCGACCGGACGCCCGGACATGAACTTCTGGAAGATGGCCGAGTTGTGGCATCAGCTGATGACCGAGCACCTCGGCTACCCCAAGTACGGCGCGGCCGGCGCGGACTATGGAGCCCTGGTCAGCAGCCAGCTCGGGCACAAGTACGCCGACAAGCTGTACGGCCTGTGGCTCGGGCAGACCATCCACCTCGACATCTTCCAAGGCGATCGCCCCTGGGACATCACCGGCGGCGCGGTGTTGCCCGCCGAACTGCCCGACCCGATTCGTACCGAAGCGATCGGCCTGCAACAGCGGTTCGCGGCCCACGTCGCGGTACACCTGCTGGACAACCAGAACCTCGCCTACGGGCTGGCCGACTCGCCGGTCGGCATGCTGTCGTGGATCCTGCGGCGCTGGACCAAGTGGAGTGAGTCCAACGGCGACGTCGAGAGCGTCTTCCCGCGCGAGCATCTACTGACCAACGCCACGATCTGGTGGGTGACGAACTCCATCACCAGTTCCCTGCGGTCCTACGTGAACGCGAATCGCTACCCCTGGCAGCCGTCCCACGACCGGACCCCGATCATCGAGGTCCCGACCGGCATCACCTTCCTGGGCTACGAGAACCCGCCAGGGGTCACCACCGAGAACAGGGTTCAGCACTTCCTCGACAACCCCGCTCACCAGGGCTGGTACAACCCCGTCTACCTCAAGGCCCACGACCACGGCGGCCACTTCTCTCCCTGGGAGAACCCCGAAGCAGTCATCGAAGACATCCGCGCCACCTTCCGGCCCCTGCGCTAATTCTGCGTACCGGGTCAGCTCGTGAATGCCAACACGATGGCAGCGACACCGAAGGGAATGTCCAGGACGATGCAGAACTCGGCCAGAGATCGAGGGACCACCTCGTTGCGACGCCAGTGGATGTAGTCCCACAGGGCATGGGTGGTCAGCGAGGCGCCCGCCAAGGCCAGTCCAAGGCGCGGCGATACCAGGACCGCGACGACGGCCAGGCCGCCGAACCCGAGCATCGCGAGTCCCTGTGCGGTGAGGGGGCGGGCCGAGACGTGGCGCGCGATACCGACCAGGACGAGGACGGCAGCGTAGACGGACAGCCCCAGCCACCAAGGAACGGCGGCGAACTCGCTGACGGTGACCACGAGCGAGCCGGTGAGCACGCCGGCCCAGGCGATCCAGGGCAGGCCTACGGCTGCCGCGGCCAGATAGCAACTGGCGGCGACCGCGACCGTCATGGCCACCGCCTCGGCGACCACTCCGGTCAGGATTTGGAAGGTCGCGGCCGCCACCCCCAGGGCGACCGGCCAATAGCCCAGCACGGGCCGCCGCCGCGCGTTGGCTTCAGTCGTGGTGTTCGGCTTCGTCACCGTGTCTTCCTTTCTCCGTCCATGAAGGCCGCGTCAGTGAGTGTGTTTCGCGGCGTACTCGGCGGGGCGGCCAACCAGCCGGCCCGCTTGACTCTGCTCGGCGCCGGGGTTGCAGATGGCGCGGCTGGGCCGGCCGGTGGGGTTCCTTTCGCTTCCTCGATCATGGCCGCCTCCCTGACAACTCGAACACCTCTGTTCGAGTACTTGGCGATACCGTAACTCGTACAACAGTGTTCGACAAGATGTTTTCCGGAGTGCAGAAGGCGAGCTGTGTTTCGCTGCGGGGCGTGGGTACCGGGACGCGTTCTGTCCGTGGTGGTAGTGACCGTCGACGAAGGAGTTGGCATGTTCCGGCATACCAAGCGATTGCAGTTCGAGGCCAAGCCTGAGCGTCCTGATCCGGTGTACGCGCGCAAGCTGCAGGAGCTGGTGGGGGGTGCGTACGGCGAGATGAGTGTGACGATGCAGTACTTGTTCCAGGGCTGGAACTGCCGGATGGAGGGCAAGTACAAGGATTTGTTGATGGACACGGCGACCGAGGAGATCGGTCATGTGGAGATGCTCGCCACGATGGTTGCCCGGTTGCTCGAGGGGGCGCCGGCCACGATGACGGCGGAGGCGGTGGAGGATCCGGTGATGGCGGCTGTGCTGGGCGGGATGGATCCGTTGCAGGCGATCATGGCCGGTGGTGGGGCGCTGCCGGCCAATTGTCAGGGTGTTCCGTGGAACGGTGGCTACATTGTTGCCAGCGGCAATCTGTTGGCGGATTTCCGGGCGAATGCGGCTGCGGAGGCGCAGGGCCGGTTGCAGACCGCTCGCTTGTACAACATGACCGATGATCCTGGTGTGAAGGCGATGTTGCAGTTCAATCTCGCGCGGGACACTGTTCATCAGAAGCAGTGGCTGAAGGCGATCGAGGAGCTGGAGGCTGACGGTTTGGAGACTGCGATCGTGCCGAATGCGTTCTTCGACGAGGAGGACCAGGTGCACAATCGCACCATTTGGGGTCTGTCGGACGGTACCGATGGTCCGAGTGGTGGCTGGACCGAGGGCGATGATCCGTTGGAGTATCTGCTTGATCCTGAGCCGCTCGGTGGTCCTGGTACTGCGCCGCCGCCCGACCCTGCGTTGTTCGGCACTTATTCGACTGTGCAGGACGTGAAGGGCACGGTGAAGGCGACGGCGCAGGCGGTCAAGAAGAACGTGTCGGCCAGTGTCACGAAGAAGGCGACGGCCAAGAAGTCGCCGGCGAAGAAGTCGACCGGCAAGACCACCACGGCGAAGAAGGCCGGTGCCAAGAAGGCTTCGAAGAGCGCGCGCAAGCGCTGAGGGACGCGTCTGGCCGGGCCACCTGTCGGTGGCCCGGCTGCCCCTGCCATCGAATCGGCGGCGCACCCGCGGGTGCTTCCGTCGGTGATGCCGCTGAGCGGTGACTTGGCGCCGGGTCCTTGGCCCACGTCATGACCGTCCGGTGACGTCGCAACTTTCCGGCCGGCGAGTGCATCGTGACTGGTACGGAGGGGGCCACAATGCTGAAGAGATCGATCGCGCTCGCGGGGGCGGCGGCGCTGGTGACCGTGCTGGGGGCGCAGACCGCGTCCGCCGGATCTGTACGGGCCGGGGGCGTGGCGAATGTCCAGATCGCGTGGGCCGACGCCGAGCACACCACCATCCGGATCACCTGGACCGAGTCCGCGCCGGCCGCGAACACGCTGGTGCTGCACAGCAACAGTAGTCCGGACGTCTTCGTGTTCGGACACACCACCATCGGGCAAAACAACGAGTACCTGCTCGACTCGGCCGTCTTCGCCGTCACCACGGAGCGGGCGGAGACGAACTGGATCGAGGTGACGGACGGTTCCGCAACGCCGGGCCGGTCGAAGGACTTCGACCGGTTCAACTACGCCGGCGGTGGCGTGACCGTGGCGTTCACCGCCGGCGACACGGTCCGGTGGACGCTGCCGGCCGACACCACCACCGACCCGACGCCGGACGATCCGCTCGACCTGCCGAGGATCTACACCTACGCGCCGCAGCTGCGGACCGCCGACAGCTCGAGCACCACCGCCGCCTGCGACGCGGTCGACCTTCCGCAGACCACCGCCCCAACCGGCACGGTGCCGAACCCGGCCAAGCCGTACAACGTGCACATCGAAGTCCGCAACGAGTGGGGGACTACCTTCGGCCCGATCCCTCGCGGCGAAACGACCAAGAGCATCACGATCGCGGGGCCGACCGCGACCAAGTACGGCGAGACCACGACGCTGACCGGTGTGATGACCGGGTCGACGCTGCGCGAGCAGGGCAGGCCGCAGATGTGCGAGGAGATCACCGGGCCGGTGCAGAACCAGCCGGTGGTCATCCAGCAGCGGACGTCACCGGCCGCGGCCTGGACGACGGTCGGCTCCACCAAGACCGATGCCTCCGGCAAGTACACCGCCATTGTGAAGAACCCCGGCCACCGCGAGTACCGGGTGCTCCGGCTCAATTCGGCGAGCGACGGCCGCGCGTCGTACGGGGTGATCGGCGGCAGCACGTCGGTCCGGGCGACCACTCGGGTGGTGTCGGCCAAGTTCATCAACCCGGTGATCACGTTCGGCACCCAGCCGCAGGCCTACCTCTGGGTCGACCCGGCCGGCACTCAGAAGGCGGCTCTGCAGTTCAAGAACGCCTCCGGCGCTTGGCAGGGCGTCGCGTACAAGACCTTGTACGCCGGCCGAGGCCTCCTCGCTTTCCCGTGGAACAAGCGCGGCGCGACGCAGTTCCGGTGGTGGATCCCCGCCACCGCGACCGCCGACGCCACCTACAGCGGAGTCTTCACCCTCACCGTCCGCTGAATCGTCGTCGCCTATGCGGCGTCGAGCGCTGCCAGTTCATCCTCGGTGAGGAGGGTGGACGCGCCTTCCATGGCCTGCTCGACCTGTTCGACGCTGCTGACTCCGACGATCGGCGTCAGGGTCGGTTTCCCGGAGGTCAGCCACGCGAGCACCACCTGGCCCGGTCGGAGTCCGCGCGCAGTGGCGACACGGTCCAGCGCCGCCAGCCGTCGTTCGGTGCCGGGGTGGCGGTACTCGGTCTCGAGTGGACGGTCGTTGCGGTCGTACCGGCCCTGAAGGGTGGCGGTGTAGACCCAACCGTCGAACGACGGGTTGCGTCGCAGGAAGTCGAGGCCGTCCGGTGACAGCATTCCCAGCGGGATCGGCTGGCCCTCCACGGCCATGCCGCCGGCGGGCTGAAGGTAGGAGTACCGCTCCTGGTAGGCGCTTGGCTGCGGGTGGCCGGCGCGTTCGGCAGTGGCCCGGATCCGTTCGAGCAGCCAGGACGGGTGGTTCGACACGCCCCAGCGAGCGGTCAGGCCGTCACGGACCAGGCCGCCGAACGTCTCGACCAGATCCTCCACTGGAACAGCCGGGTCTTCGACGTGCGCCCAGTACAGGTCCACACCATCCACGCCCAGCCGCTCCAAGCTTTGTGCCATGGCTGCGCGTACGACGTCCTCGCGCAGGCCTTCGAGGTGGTCGGGGAACCCGCCGACCCGCGTGGGCTGGGCGCCAACCTTGGTGCTGAGGCGGACGCGTACCCCGGGATTGGACGCCAGCCAACGGCCCAGCAGCGCCTCGCTCTGCCCGCCGAAGCCCGTCTCGGAGGTCCAGAAGGTGTAGTTGTTGCAAGTGTCGATGAAGGCTCCGCCCAGTTCGGCGTACCGGTCGAGGATCGAGAAAGCGGTCCGTTCGTCGACCCTGGTGCCGAAGTACATGGTCCCGAGAGCCATCGTGGGGGTGTCCATTGCCCCAGCCTCGCTGCTGGAGTGCGCTCTAGGTCAAGCCGCGAGTTCACGACAGGTGAGCCGGTTGCGGATGGCGGTGCAGAGCCTACGACGCCGTCGGGCAACGGCGCGCGGCTGACGTACTGCTGGATACGTCGGCAGTAAAGTCGTTGGGGGCCGCCCGAACACTGGAACGAGGTATCCCGTTGATCGCCGGCGACCGTGCCCTGTGGAACGCCGTTTCCGAACTCGGCGGCGATGCCCGATGGTTCCGGCCAGGAGGATGACGTGCCACTGCACATAGTGCCGCTCACAGCCGGCACAGCCAGCCTCGGGTGTTGGGGGTCGGTCGTGCTCAGCGGCGGGTCGCCAGCGATCCTGCGACTGGCAAGGAGCGAAGACCTCGAACTACCGCTGGATGTGGACGCCGACATCACCGCTGGGGTACTGCTCCTGAACGACGAGCTCGGCCGACTTCTGTATCTCCCGTATGCAGGGGACTCAGTGGTGTCGTACGACCTCGAACGCGGCGAAGACTTGTTCCCGGCCATTCATCTTCGACGCGACGCGGATCATGGCATGAGGACGGCGGAGGTCCGGATCGCTCCCGGTCTGGGGGTCGTTCACCTGACTGAGGTCACGTTGATGCTTTTCACCGAAGAATGTGCACTGGCGTGGCGACGCGATGACAACTTCGCCGGTTGGAGCATCGAGGAGATCACTCACCAGGAACTGGTTCTGATGGCCGGCGATTGGTCCGGAAGGGAAGAACGTCAGACACGATCTCTCGAGGATGGCCGCCGTACACAGTGAGTCCATCCTGCCTGAGCCATCAAGTCAGCCGTCGTGGCCGAGCTCACGCCGTGCCCAGGCGGGGATCAGGCCCACGCCCGTGAGCTCCGCTACGCGGCCTTGACGAAGTGGTGGGCCTGGCAGCTAAGCTCCGGGCGTGAAAATGAAAACGACTATCATTAGCATAGTCAGCGGTGCGCTACTCGCGGTCACGGCATGCGGCGGGACGGAGGGCCCGGCGCCCGTTGGCGCTGCCGGCGGGAAGGACTCGACGACCTCCTACCCGCTCAGTTTCGACAACTGCGGGGCGCAGGTGATCGTGCCTCGGGCGCCTACGCGTGCGGTGTCGCTCAACCAGTCCGCGACGGAGATCATGATTCGGCTGGGGCTCGGTGACCGGATGGTCGGTACGGCGTACGAGACCGATCCGGTGCCTGCCGACATCGCGGCGGCGTACCGGAAAATTCCCCTGCTCAACAAGGGATTGCTCAAGCACGAGACGTTGCTCGAGGCGCAGCCGGACTTCGTCTACTCGTCGTTCGCGTCGTTCCTGACCGCGCAGAACGCGGGGGAGCGGGCCGAGCTGCACAAACTCGGGGTTCCGACGTACCTGACCGAGTTCGACTGCACCTATCACGCGTCCGTGGCGGGCGGTGCGAAGTTCGAGATGCTGTTCGACGAGTTCCGGGCGATCGCGAAGGTGTTCGGTGTCCGGGAAGCGGGCGAGAAGCTGGTCGCGGATCAGCAGGCCGTGGTGGACAAGGGGCAGAAGCTCGCGGAGCAGGTCGTCGGCAAGCCCAAGCTGGTGTGGTTCTACTCGACCGCGGCGTCGTCGGCCACCCCATCGGTGGCAGGCCCGGGCGGCCTGCCGCAGACGGTGACCGAGATGCTCGGGGCCGAGAATCTGTTCGACGACGCCTCGACCAAGTGGCCCGAGGTCAGCTGGGACGAGATCGCGGCGCGAAAACCGGACGTGATCGTGCTGGCCGACCTGACCCGTGGTTACCCGGGCGACACGGCCAAGGAGAAGATCGCGTTCCTCAAGCGTGACCCGTTGACGAACAAGATGGATGCCGTGCGCAACGACCGGTTCATCGTCGTACCCGGGCAGGCGATGGATCCGTCGATCCACAGTGTGGAGGCGATCTCCGCGGTCGCGCAGGGACTCGTGAAGCTGGGGGCGCCGCGATGACCGGTACGCCGAAGGCGATCGAGCGGCTCGTCCAGCGCTGGGACGACCAGCAGGCCGCCTACATCAACCATCGTGAGCAGCGCTTCGCGATCATCGGCGACGTCCTGGCGCGGCTTTGTGCCGGCTCGGACGACTTCACCGACGACGGCACGGGGCTGACCGTGCTCGACCTCGCGTGCGGTCCGGGAAGTCTCGGCGGGCGGATCCTGGAGCGCTTTCCCGGCGCTCGCGTGATCGGCCTCGACTACGATCCGGTCCTGCTCACCCTCGCCGGCACCTGGCTCACCGGCCGGTACGGCGACCGCTTCACCGCGGTCGATGCTGATCTGGCCGGAGCGGCTTGGATCCAGCAACTCCCGGCCGGACCGGTGCACGCCGCCGTGTCGTCGACCGCTCTGCACTGGCTGAAGCCGGCCGAGCTCGTAGCGGTTTATGCGGCCCTCGGGGAGCTGTTGCCTGCGGAGGGCGTGTTCATGAACGCCGATCATCTCCGCTACGACCCGCGGTCCCAGCCGTTCCTCACCGAAATCGCCGCGTTGGACGACGTGCAGACCCAGGCCCTGGCCCACGCCGGTGGAGCGCAGACCTGGGACGAATGGTGGGCCGACGCCGTCGAGATTCCCGAGCTCGGGCAGCGATTGCCCGAGCGTGAACGCAGGTTCGCGGATCGGCCACCGACGCCGCATGCGTCGCTCGGGCTGCACCTGGAGGCGCTCAGGGCTGCGGGGTTCAGCGAGACCGGGACCATCTGGCGGCACTACGACGACGTCGTTGTGTTCGCGCGGCGATGACGAAGCTCCTGGATCCGCCTACGGCCGACACTGCGGCCCCGGAGCCGGTCGCTGGACGACGCGGATCCACCGGCCTGGTTCGCTCGACTCTGCTCGTCAGTTCCTTTGCCGGCGCCCTGGTGGTCACGATCGTCGTAGCGGCCTTCGTCGGTACGGCGAACATCGGCGCTGCCGACGTACTGGGCATCATCCTGCGCCATCTCCGGCTTGGCGGCCTGGCGCCTGTTCCGGCGCCGTCCCCACTGATCGACGCGCTGATCTGGGAGTCGCGGCTGCCGCGGGTGCTGCTCGCGGGGGTGATCGGGTTGGGCCTGTCGGTGTGTGGAGCGGTGTTGCAGTCGATCACGCGGAACCCGCTCGCCGAGCCGTACCTGCTCGGGGTCTCCTCGGGGGCCTCGACGGGTGCGGTGTCGGTGATGATCCTCGGCCTCGGATCGGGTGCTGTCACGTTGTCCGTGGGCGCCTTCGCCGGAGCGTTGAGCGCGTTTGCGATCGTTTTGCTGCTGATCGGGGGTGGACGGGTGTCCAACCCTGCGCGGGTGGTGCTGACCGCGTACTGGTGTCGCAGTTCTTCTCGGCGCTCACCTCGCTGGTGCTCATGCTCGACGGTGACGCGGATGCCACCCGGGCCTTCACCTACTGGTTGCTCGGCTCGCTCGGTGGTGCGCGATGGCCGTCGCTGACCGTTGCGGCCGTGGTCATCCTGGTCGGCGCAGTGTGTTGCCTGTTCTTCGCTCCAGCGCTGGACGCATTCATTTTCGGCTGGGACACCGCGGCCTCGCTGGGAATCGATGTCACCAAGGTCAGGGTCGTTTTGATGGTCCTCACCGCCGTCATGACCGCGGCGGCGGTGGCCGCGTCCGGCGCGATCGGGTTCATCGGGCTGCTGGTGCCGCACATCGTGCGGCTGCTCACCGGTGGAACGCATCGGCTCCTGTTGCCGCTGACCGGTCTCGGCGGGGCGATCTTCCTGATCTGGGTCGACGCGTTCGCCCGGACGGCCTTCTCGCCGCGCGAGGTACCGGTCGGGGTGATCACCGCGCTGATCGGTGCACCGGTGTTCGCGCTCGTCCTCCGCAAGGCGGCCCGGCAGTGACCGCTTTGATTGCCTCCGGCATCGATTGGACGGCGGGCGGCGTCCGCATCCTCGACGGAGTGGACCTCGAAGCGCGGGCGGGGGAGGTGCTCGGCATCCTCGGTCCCAACGGCGCGGGCAAGACCTCGCTGCTTCGCATCCTGGCCGGCCTTCGGCGTCCGGACCGGGGGACCGTTCTGCTCGGCGGACAGCCTGTGCGGGGTGCTGCCCGGCGTACTGTCGCACGCCGGCTGGCCATCGTCGAGCAGTCCCCGGAGGTCCACTCCGACATCACGGTGGACGAGACCGTCGCCCTCGGCCGTACGCCGTACCGAGGGACTTTCGCGCCGCTCGGCCGGGCCGACCACGCTGCGATCGAGTATGCGCTCGCGGTCACCGGAATGAGCGACTACCGGACTCGCACTTGGCAGACCTTGTCCGGCGGCGAACGGCAACGCGCCCAGCTTGCCCGGGCGCTGGCTCAGGAACCGGAAACCATCGTGCTCGACGAGCCGACGAACCACCTCGACATCCGCTATCAACTCGAAACGCTTGCCGTCCTGCGTGGCGTCGGGCTCACGGTCGTCACGGCTCTGCACGACCTCAACCTCGCCGCGCGGTTCTGCGATCGCCTCGCGGTTCTCGCCCAGGGCCGAGTCGTCGCGACTGGCATTCCGGCGGATGTCTTGACCGCGACCCTGATCCAGCAGGTTTACGCCGTTGACGCAGTGGTCGAACTGTCCCCGCACACCGGAGCCCCGAGCGCGACCTACCTCGCACCATCTTCACCGCCTCGATTCATTGCCGCACCCAACGATTCAGGATTGTTCGGTGCTTAGGGTCAACGAGTCCACCTGGCGAGCTCCCGACACTTGCGGAGAGTGCGCGTGACCTGATGGGGCAGGTGTTTGACCTGTCGCTGGTTCAGCCGACCGCTGCGATCAAGTGGTGGTCGGCTGTCTGGTCGACTGTGGCTACTTCGCTGAAACCGGCCTGTTCCAGTGCGGCGGTCACCAAGTCCAGCGTCAGTTCGTCCTCGTGGTCGGCGAGGCCGGCGACCGCCTGCTCGCGTTGGCGGAACAGTTCATCGAACGCCGGTTCGGCTCGGGCCGACTCCCACCACTGCGTCCAGGTCTCGGTGCCGGCATCGCAGTCGCCGTCCCACAGGTGCCGGCGAAGATCCACGGCGAGCTGATCCAGGCGAGGTCGATTCTGGGGACCGAGCCGGAACGTGTCGGCGATGATGAGCACCCCACCAGGACGGAGGCGCCGGGCGAGCGTCTCCATCAGCGGGCCCAGCTGGCGTCGGTGGAGATAGTGGATCACGCTGGCCGAGCACACGGCGTCGAATCGCCGTGGCCCGAGCTGAAGGTCCCACCCGTCCTGACAGAAGTCCGCCTGGAGGAACACGCTGCGGTTGCGGACGACGTTCTGTGCGATCTCGAGCAGGAACGGATCGAGATCGACGCCGACCAGATCGCTGCCGGGGAAGCGGCGAGCGGCCCGGGTGAGAAGCGACCCCGGGCCGCAGCCGAGGTCGAGCAACCGAGGGATCGGGCCGGTCGTCTTCTCGACGATGTCGAGCATCAGGCTCATAGTGTGCTCGCGCTGAGGCAGGTAGTTGCTTTGCTGGCGATCCCAGCGCCGTTGCCAGTCCTGCCAATCGGGTGGGTCTGTCATCCATTCGACCTCGTGATCGTTCGAGAACACTTCGACAGCGTGGTGGGGGCTCTGCGCCGCAGTCTATGAAATGATAATCATTATCATGTAGAGTCGCCGCATGTCACCCGTCTACGACGCGGATGCCGACGACTTCCTCCGGTGGTCACCTCTCCTGTGGGCACCGCTGGGCGCCGAACTGGCCGAAACCGCGTCACCCCGGCCCGGTGATCGCGTACTCGATGCCTGCTCAGGCGCGGGCGGTTCTGCCCTCCCAGCAGCGCGTAGCGTCGGAAGGACGGGGCACGTCGACGCCGTGGACCTGACCGAGCAGCTGGTGCGACGGCTGGAGGTCGCTGCGGACCACGCCGGTCTCCACCACCTGCACGCACATGTGGCAGATGTGACTACGTGGAGGTCTGATCGCCCGTACGACGTCGTGCTCTGCGGCTACGGCGCCTTCTTCCTGCCCGAGCCCGACCGCGACGGTCGGCATCTGGTCTCCCAGTTGCGACCAGGAGGCCGGTTCGCGGCCTCGACCTGGAACCGCGGTGCGATGGGATTCGTGGGGCTGGTGTACGAGGCGGTGCGAACCGTCCGGCCGGAGGTGACCTCGCCGGTGCGAACCGATCGGTGGCTCGACAGCCCGGAGTTGCTGGCGGACTGGCTCGAACGCATCGGTTTGCAGGAGGTCGAACTCCGGACCGTGACGCATCGAGTGGATCTGACTGAGGAGACGGCGTGGGCGTTCGTCACTGGCACGGGTCTGCGGGCGTTGCTGTCGACATTGACCGGTGACGCGGTCCAAGTTGTCAAACGCCGACTGGTTGAGTTTCTCGACCGCCAAGAGGCTTGGGAGCTCGTCGCCGATTCGGTGATCGGAACGGGGCGCCGCTACGTCGTCACGTGAGCCACGCCGGCGCGGCCGTTCTCCACGTAGACGCTGGCCTGCGTCTTCACCGGGGCGCCCGGGGCGTTGACGAACGGCACGACGCGATAGTCGGTGCGCATCTCGTGCCGGCCGAGGTGGCAGACCTGGTAGCCGCGCTGGGAGTTGTGGAACTTCATGTGCGGGTTCTCCGCCAGCCAGGTCACGCCGAGGGCGTCCATCGCGGTGCCGTTGCCTCCGGAGCTGATCGACGTACCGAGGAACTCGGTGCCGACCGTGCGGGACGCCGGGTCGGCGAAGTTCAGCTTGAGGTCCGCGGCCACGCTGCGGTGCGCGTCGCCGGTGACGATGAGGAAGTTGTCGACACTCCGCGCCGCCACTCCGTCGAAGAGCCGCTGGCGGGCGGCGGCGTACCCGTCCCAGGGGTCCATTCCGAAGGTCTCAGCCGGACCGGCGGTGTGGTCGGCTTCCATCGCGAAGGTCTGGTTGCCCAGCACGTTCCAGCGTGCGGTGGACGAGCCGAGGCCGTCGAGCAGCCACGCCTCCTGCTCGGCACCCAGCATCTGCCGGTTCGGGTCCCAGCGCAGGGACTGGTCGGTCAGCTGCCGGTCGCGGAACCGCCGGGTGTCGAGCACGTTGAGCTGCAACAGGTCGCCGAACTGGAGCCGCCGGTACACCTGCATCTCCGGGCCGCGCGGAATCGACGACGCACGCAGCGGCAGGTTCTCGTAGTACGCCTGGTACGCCGCGGCCCGCCGGAGCCGGAACACCGCTGGGTCCTGGTCCGGCTCGGTGTCGGGCTGCGAGTGGTCGCCGGCCCAGTTGTTCTCCACGTCGTGGTCATCGGGCGCGACCACCCAAGGGGCCGCCGCGTGCGCGGCCTGCAGTGCCGGGTCGAGCTTGTACTGCGCGTAGCGGATCCGGTAGTCCGTCAGTGAGAAGGTCTCCGCGGCCGGCAGGTGCGCCCGCCCGATCGACCCCGCCCCAGCGCCCTCGTAGATGTAGTCGCCGAGGTGCACGACGAGATCGAGGTCCTCCGCGGCCAGATGGTCGTACGCGGTGAAGAAGCCATCGGTGTACGCCTGGCAGCTCACGAACGCGAAGCTCATCGACTGGAGCGCGCTCGAGGGTCGCGGCGCCGTACGGGTGCGGCCCACCGGGCTCACCTGGTCCGCGATGCGGAACCTGTACCAGTACACGCGATCCGGCCGGAGACCGTGGACTTCGGCGTGCACCGAGTGGCCCCAGGCAGGGGTGGCCCGCTCGACACCGCGGCGGACGATCCGGCGGAAGCGCTCGTCCTCAGCGACCTCCCAGCGAACGTTCACCGAGCGGTCGGGCATACCGCCGCGCCCGTCCAGCGCCAGCGGCTCCGGTGCCAACCGCGTCCAGAGCACCACCCCGTCGGGCTTCGGGTCCCCGGAGGCGACCCCCAGGGTGAACGCGTAGCTGGGCAGCACGACCTGTCCGGCCGGCTCGACCAACCGCGCCGAGGCCGGCTCGGCGGCCAGGATCGCCGACCCCGCGGCGATCCCGCCGAGGGCGAGGAAGCGGCGGCGCGGCAGATGGGAAGACAACTGCGACATGGGAAGAACCTCTCCGGTGGCGGCCTGTGGCGAAAGCACAGGGGTTTGCATGTCAGGTCTTGACCGATCCTGCGAGCATGTCGGGAGAAAGTCACGGGGCAGGAACGAGCAGGCCACCATTCCGGAAACAGTGGGTTCTGCTCCGAAGGGTCGGTCAGGTCACAGCAATCGGTCGACCAGCCCGTCGACGTAGTCCGGGGTGAGCGGGCCGATGCCGAACGGCATTCGGCGAGCGCGCGTTGAGGATGCGGTCACCACGTCGAACAAGGTGTCCGGGAAGAGCCGTTGACCGCATCTCAGCTGTTAGCGGGTCGCCGACGTCGGCGGCGCAAGATCGCGACGCCCATCAGCAGCGCGACCACCGCCGGGACGCCGGCGGCGACTGGAGCGGCTCCGCCGGTGTCGAGTGTCCGTTCCTGAGCCACACTCAGTTGCAGCGACTTGCTCGAGGTCACCGGGGCGGCGGCTTGGTCGGTGCTGAGCGCGACGTACACGACGAAGCGCCCGGAGTTCACCGCCTGCAGCTCCCACTCGAGTGTCTCCGTCTCGCCGCCGGCGATCGGATCGAGGTACTGCGTGCGCTCGCCTGACCAGTCCTCCGGGTCGACGTAGACGCCCGGGTCGGTGGCGAAGACGTTGAGGTGCGCGATGATGCCGGCCGCGTCCTGCTCACCCGGATTGCGCACCTGCGAGGTGAAGCGCAGGGTCTGGCCGAGTCCGATACTCGCCTCGGCCCGGTCCAGCGTGACGGCAACCGGATCCGCCCCGACGGTGGCCGGGGCCGATCCGGTCGCCAGCACGACGGCGATCGAGGCGGTCAACCGCAGGTACGCCTTCATCCCCGGCCTCCGGTCCGCAGTCGCAGCCGCGTCGAGACGGCCACTGCGGCGACGACCAGGACCCCCGCGACGATCGCGGGTCCGATCAGCCAGTGACCTTCCTGGGCGAAGGTGCGTGCGTTGACGATGATCCGGCCGAGGTAGCGAAGGCCCGCGGTGAACGGGTCGACGCGCAGCAGCAGGTCACCGAACCAGCCACGCTGCGCCGACGACGGCATCTGGGTCGGCGCGAACAGGGCGAGCAGCACGAACACGCTCACCGACAGACTGACCCGGTTCGACGACGCGAAGGTGCTGATCACGAGCCCCAGACCGGTCATCGCCAGCGCGAGCAGGCTGCCGACCAGCAAGCCGTTGAGCAGGGACGTGGTCACCACGCGTACACCGCGGCCGAGGTACCAGACGTACGGCGCGGACACGACGAAGGCGGCCAGCCACAACGAGAGCGCGGCCAGTCCCTTCCCGACGGTGAGCGACCATCGCGGGATCGGTGCCAGCAGCAACGACTCGAGGCTGCCTCGTTCGCGTTCGCCGCTGATCGCGTCAGCGGCCGCCAGCAGCGTGAGCAGGACGCCGATCGCGACGGCCACCTGGAGGGTGAGGCTGACCGCTTCCCGCTGCTCGAGGAAGTTGAGTGCCTCGTTGGTCGCGGTCAGGTACGTCGTCACGCTGAGCGTGACGGAGTAGGCGAACAGCAGCACGAGCGCCCGTCCGCCCAGCCACAGGTCGCGCAACTCCCGGCCGGTCACCACCAGCCAAGCAGGACGGCTGCGCCGGGCCGCGTCCCCTGCCGGCGCTTCGGGGCGAGGCTTGCCGGCCTCCACCCGCGCCGCTCCGCCGCTCGCGTCGACGGCCATCAGGCGTCCTCGGTCACGGCGAGGAAGGCGTCGCTCAGCCGACCGCCGTCCAGCGAGAATCCCAGCACCGGTACGCCGGCGGCGATCAGCCTGGAGATCGCTGTCGTCGCCGCGGTCTCCACCTCGACCCCGGCCGGCAGGCTCAGCTCGAGCTCGCCAAGCGCCCCACGCCCCTGGCCGTGAGCGAGCACGTCGGTGCCGGCCAGTGCGGTGAGTGCCCGCTCGACCTGCTCCGGCGGCACCCGAACCCGTCCGTGTCTGGCCGCCGCGGCCTTGCGGACCACTTCGGCGACCGTGCCCTCGGCAACGATCTTGCCCCGGTTCAGGATCACCACCCGGTCGCAGACCTGTTCGACGTCGGCCAGCACGTGGGTGCTGAGCAGCACCGTCGCCCCGCGTTCACGCGCGATCCCGCCGATCAGCTCCAGCACCTGCGCCTGGCCCATCGGGTCCAGGCCGAGCGCGGGTTCGTCGAGGAACACCACGTCCGGGTCGTTCACGAGGGCCCGAGCGATTCCGAGTCGTTGCTTCATGCCCCTGCTGTACGCCGAGATCAGCGTGGACCCGCGCTCGGCCAGGCCGACGTCGGCCAGCAATCGGCGCGCCGTACGGCGGGCATCGGCGCGGCTGTGTCCGTACAGCTCGGCGTGGTAGCACAACCATTCCTCACCGGACTGCGCCGGGGGATAGCCGGCGCTCTCCGGCAGCACCCCGACCCGGCGACGGATCTTCGCGGGCCGGCTGTGCGGCACACCGGCGACCGTGAACGACCCACCGTCAGCGGGGAGGATCGTGGTGAGCATGCGGATCGCGGTCGTCTTGCCCGCACCGTTGGGGCCCAGAAAGCCCAGCACGGTTCCGGCGGCGACCTCGAGATCGAGCGACTCCACCGCGACGATCCGGCCGTACGTCTTGCGCAGTTCCGACGCCACGAGCGCCGGACCGGCGGCCATGATCAGCCGCCCTGCCCGGACGCGACGACTCCCACGTCCCCCATGAACGCCCCCTGACCGGCGCACCCCACGGCCGTACGACGTGTTCCGTTGTCCGTGCGCCTTCCTGTCATGGTGAGCACAGCCTTCCCTGATCGGCAAGAGCTCGATCGCACCGAACGTCGCAATTCGCCGGGACCTCTTCTCGTCGCGGCTCCGGCGCGCGACACTCCAACCAAAGGCACCTGGTTGGGGGACAGGCCATCAGGCCTGCGACCGCGGTGCCGCATGGGGGAGGGATCCGGATGCGGCGTCTTCGCATCACACACGTTCTGTTGCTCACGGCCGGTCTCGCCGGTCCCGGGGCCCTCGTGGCCTGCAGCTCCGACGATCCGGCGGGTGGCCAAGCGCCCTCGCCGTCGGTCGCGCCGCCCACCTCACCAGTCAGCAGCGCACCCGTCAGCACCTCGCCGCCGGACGATTCCACGGCCTCGGTGCCGACCACGCCGGCGTCCCGGACGCCTGCACCGAAACCGACGACCGAGTTCGTTCCGCAACCTGGGTACAACCGGTCCGCCTTCGCCCGCTCCACCGCTGTCACCAACAAGTGGTTCCCGCTGCGGCCGGGGATGCGGATGACGTTCCGCGGCCAGACGATCGAGGACGGCGAAGTGATCCGGCACTCCGTCACGTTCATCGTCACGGACCTGACCAAGGTCATCGACGGCGTCCGCACCGTGGCGATCTGGGAACGCGACTACAGCGACGGCGTACTCGAAGAGGCCGAACTGGCGTACTTCGCGCAGGCCGACAACGGCGACGTCTGGCATTTCGGCCAGTACCCCGAGGTGTACGAGGAAGGGAAAGTGGTCGAGAGCCCGGCCTGGATCCACGGCGTGAAGGGCGCCCGGGCGGGAATCACGGTCACGGCGAATCCGGTCGTCGGTGGACCAAGCTACTCACAGGGCTGGGGGCCGGCGGTCGGCTGGTCGGACCGGGCCAAGACGTACCGCACCAACCAGCGCACGTGTGTCGCAGCCGGGTGCTTCACCGGTGTCCTGGTCACCGACGAGTACAGCCAGGACGAGCCGGGTGCCCATCAGCTGAAGTACTACGCGCCGGGTGTCGGCAACGTCCGGGTGGGGTTCTACGGCAACGACCCGACCAAGGAGACGCTCGAGCTCACCAGCGCCCGGATGCTGAGTGCGGCCGACCTGGCCGAGGCACGGGCCGGGGCGCTGAAACTGGAGAAGAGCGCCTACCAGCGCAGCAAGGACGTCTACGGGCGGACGCCGCCGTTGCGGTGACCGCGATCGGGAGGTGACGTGCGGATCCTGGTGGTCGAGGACGAGCGCCGGCTGGCCCGCGCGATCGGCCACGGCCTGGAGGACCACGGTTTCACCGTCGAGCTGGCGCACGACGGTGAAACCGGCCTGTGGAAAGCCCGTGAGCAGGACTACGACTGCGTTGTTCTCGATCTGATGCTGCCCGTGCTGTCCGGTGAACAGGTCTGCCGGCAGCTCCGGGCCGATGGCTGCTGGGTGCCGATCCTGATCCTGACCGCGCGAGGCGGTGCGGAGGCCGAGGCCGGCGGGTTGGACTTCGGAGCCGACGACTACCTGCGCAAACCGTTCTCGTACCGGGTGCTGATCGCACGGCTCAACGCCCTGCTGCGGCGTACCGCGCCGGCCCGGCCCGTGGACCTGGTCGTCGGCGATCTGGTGCTCGACCCGGCCAGGCGTGCCGTCCGGCGCGGAACCACGCCGATCGAGCTCACCCGGCGGGAGTTCTCGCTGCTGGAGTACCTGATGCGCAACGCCGGCCGTACCCGCTCGAAGGCGGAGATCCTCGACCACGTCTGGGGAGCCGACTTCGACCGCGAGCCGAACGTCGTCGAGGTGTACGTCGGCTACCTGCGGCGCAAGATCGACCAGCCGTTCGGCACCGGCAGCATCCGGACCGTGCGAGGGCACGGCTACCTGATGGGCGACGACGACTCCGGCCGGCCTGAGCCGGCCGCGACCGGCGATGGGTGAGATGCGACTGTCACGGCGACGTACGCCGTCGCTGCGGACGCGGATGGTCCTGATCGCCGCGGTCGCGACGACGGCGGTGCTGATCCTCGGCGGCGTGCTGCTCTCGGCGACCGTGCGCATGGTGCTGATCGACGACGCGATGGACACCGCTCGACTCCGGGCCCGTGACCTCGGTGCGCTCGCGGCCGCCGCTGAGCTCCCGCCGGACCCACCGGTGCGTGACAGCGATTTGGTGCAGGTCGTCGGCGACGGCGGCCGGATCCTCGCCGCCAGCCGCAACGTTGCCGGTGGGGCACCGCTCACCCTGCCCGCGCAGCCGCCGGGGACCACCGTGGTCCATCGGGTCGACCGGATCCCGATCGCCGACTCGGGCGCCTACCGGGTGGTTGCCCATGGCATCAGTACGCCGGACGGCGCGGTCACCGTGTACGTCGGCGTCTCGATCGAGGAGATCGACGAGACCGTCGCCCTGGTCGGTCAAGTGGGACTGGCCGCGACCCCGCTGTTCGTGGTTCTGCTGTCGGTCGTGATGTGGACCGTGCTGGGGCGGACGCTCGCTCCGGTCGAGCGGATCCGGCGGGAGGCCGACGCGATCACCGCCCAGCACCTCGACCGCCGGGTCTTCGAACCCGAGCAGCACGACGAGCTCGGCCGGCTGGCCCGAACGGTCAACGCGATGTTGTCCCGGTTGCAGGACAGCGCGGTGCGGCAGCGCCGATTCGTCGCCGACACCGCGCACGAGTTGCGCAGCCCGATCGCCAGCCTGCGCACACAACTGGAGACCGCCCGTGACAGCACACGGCCGGTCCACTGGGACCAGGTGAGTGCGGACCTGCTCGACGAGACCGTGCGGATGCAGGTGCTCGCCGAGCAACTGCTCCTGCTGGCACGGGCCGATGCGGGAACTCTGGGACGGACCAAGGTCGCCGTCGACCTCGACGACGTGGTCGACCTGGTCAGCGCTCGCCTGGTCGTCGATCCCGCGGTCCGGCTGGACACCCGGGGCGTCGAACCGGTCCAGGTGAGTGGTGATCCGATACTGCTGGAACAGGCGGTGCGCAACGTGGTCGGCAACGCCGTCGCCCATGCCGACCGGCAGGTCCGGATCGGGCTCACCGTCACCGACAGCGAGGCGGTGCTCACGGTCGACGACGACGGACCGGGGATCCCGCGCGAGCGACGCCAGGAGATCTTCGAACGCTTCACCCGGCTCGACGCCGCACGCGATCGCGACCACGGCGGTGCGGGCCTCGGGCTGGCGATCGTTGCCGACATCACCCGTGCCCACGACGGCCGGGTCGAGGTCTGTGAGTCACCGCTCGGCGGGGCTCGTTTCCGGCTCAGGCTGCCGCTCACGGAGGACCTGAGAAAGTGCTGAGACCCGGCGCGTTGACGCGGGTTCGGCACCGACCTACTCTCCGAAGGAAGGGGACCGCGCGAGTCGAGCCACAGTTCGCGCGGGGCGAGCGAGGGGGTGTGGCCACGGGGTTCGGCCGGACGGCGTACTGCGTCGTGCTGCCCTGAGGCATTGCCTCCTCTGGGGGAGGTCTTGACGATCATGCGTTGGATCGTGGCATCGAGCATCAGGTTCAGCCGGCTCGTGGTGGCGCTGGCCATCGGGGCGCTGATCATCGGCATCGTTCAAGTGGACCGGGCGCGGATCGACGCGCTGCCGGAGTTCACCCCGACCACCGTCGAGGTCCAGACCGAGGCGCTGGGGCTGTCGGCCGAAGAGGTCGAGCAAATGATCACGGTCCCGCTGGAGCAGGATCTGCTGGCCGGCGTGGCTTTTCTCGACACCATCGAGTCGGTGTCGCTGCCCGGCCTGTCCTCGGTGGTGATGACGTTCGAAGAGGGCACCGATCTGCTCGACGCCCGCCAGGTGGTCCAGGAACGGTTGTCCCAGGCAACTGCTGTGGCGGGCCTGCCGCACGTGTCCAAGCTGCCGCAGATGATCCAGCCGTTGTCGTCGACCAGCCGGCTGTCGATGATCAAGCTCTCCTCGGACACACTCACGCCGATCGATCAGTCGGTTCTGGCCCGGTGGGTGATCACGCCGCGGCTGATGTCGGTGCAGGGCGTGGCCAACGTGACCGTCTGGGGCTTCCGGGACCGGCAGTTGCAGGTCCTGGTGGATCCGCAGCGGTTGCGCAGCAGCGGTGCCACGCTGCCGCAGGTGATCCGGACCACCGGTAACGCGCTCGAGGTGTCGCCGTTGTCCTTCCTGGAGGCGTCGTCGCCCGGGACCGGCGGATTCATCGACACGGTCAACCAGCGACTCGGTATCTTCCACGAACAGGCCATCTCGACGCCGCAGGAACTGGCCCGCGTCCCGCTCGAGGGCCAGCCGGCCGGCGCGACCGCGCGCACCCTCGGCGACGTGGCGCAGATCGTGGAGAACCATCAGCCGCTGATCGGCGACGCGATCTGCCCGGGCGGCGAACGATGCCTGCTGCTCGTGGTGGAGAAGTTTCCCGGCGCGGACACGGTCGAGGTGACCAAGAACGTCGAGGCCGCGCTGGCCGCGATGCAACCGGGACTCGGAGGCCTGCGGATCGACACGTCGCTCTACCGGCCGGCATCGTTCGTCGAGTCGTCGTTCGCCGACCTGCGGTGGGCACTGGTTGCCGGAGGCATCTTGCTGTTGCTGGTCCTGCTGCTGTTGCTGCGGGACTGGCGCCGCGCGCTGATCACCCTGGTCGCCATTCCGGTTCCGCTCGCGGTCGCGGCCGTCGTGCTGTACCTGCGCGACACCTCGGTGAACTTCATGGTCGTCGCCGGTCTCGTGCTCGGCCTGACCGTGATCCTGCACGACGCGATCACCGACGCGCACGGCCTCACCGCGCGGATGCGTGCCCGGCGCGGCGACGAGGATCCGGCCGTCACGGTGGCGGCGACGGCGGCCGAAACCCGCGGCGGCATGCTGTACGCCGGTCTGATCGTGGCAGCGGCCGCCCTGCCGCTGTTCTTCCTGACTGGAATCGGCGACGCCTTCCTGCCGCCGCTGGTCTTGTCGTACCTGCTCGCAGTGGCGGCGTCGATGCTCGTGGCCCTCGTCCTCACGCCGGTCGTCGCGGCCATGCTGTTGTCCGGTGACCACCGTGAGCCGCGCAGGGGCGGCGTCGTCCGCAAGTTGAGTGACGGGTACGACCGTCGGGCACCCGGGCTGGCCGGCCGCACCCGGTCCGCCCTCGTCGTTGCGGCAGTCGTGGCGCTGATCGGTCTGGCGGCGGTGCCGTTCCTCGACACCTCAATGAGCCCGGCCCTCAAGGAACGCGACGTACTGGTTCACCTCGAGGCGCCAGCCGGAACGTCGTTGCCCAAGATGACCGAGCTCACCGAGCAAGCGGTCGAGAGTCTGCGATCCGTGCCAGGGGTCGAGAACGCGGGCGGTCAGGTCGGACGCGCGATCGCCTCGGACCAGATCGTCAACGTCAACTCCGGCGAGGTGTGGGTCAAGGTGGGCGCCGACGCCGAGTACGACCCGACGCTCGCCGCGATCCGGGACGCCGCGCGCGGCATCACCGGCGTACGGACGGAGGTGCTGACGTACTCCGGTGAGCGGGTCACCGACGTGCTCGACCGCAGCCGTGACGGCCTCGTCGTCCGCGTCTACGGCGACGACCCCGCGCAGCTGGACCGCACGGCCGAGGAACTGCGCGGACGGATGGCGGGCATCGACGGCGTCACCGGCGTGACCGTCGACCGCGCGCTGACCGAGCCGACGGTCCAGGTGCAGGTCGACCTGACCCGGGCCCAGGCCGCCGGCGTGAAGCCCGGCGACGTACGGCGCGCCGCGACCGCGCTGATGGGCGGCATCACGGTCGGCAACCTCTTCGAGCAGCAGAAGGTGTTCGACGTGGTCGTCTGGGGCACGCCCGCGATCCGGCAGAACGCGGCCGGGGTCGAGAACCTGTTGATCGACAAGCCGGCCGGCGGCCACGTCCGGCTCGGTGACGTCGCCGACGTCCAGGTCGTGCCGAACCAGGTGGCGATCCGGCACGAGGCGATCGCGCCGTACCTCGATGTGGTCGCCGACGTGGGCGGACGGGACGTCGACGCGGTGGCCGGCGACGTCCGCGAACACCTCGGTCAGGTGCAGTTCCCGCTGGAGTATCACGCCGCGCTGCTCGGTGAGTACGAGGAGGAGCAGGCCGCGCAGCTGCGGACGATCGCGGTGTCGGTGGCCGCGGCGATCACGGTCCTGTTGTTGCTGCAGGCAGCGTTCGGGAGCTGGCGGCTCGCGCTGCTCGCCTTCGTGGCGTTACCACTGACGCTGAGTGGTGGGGTGGTGGCGGCAGTGATCGCCGGCGGGACGTTCGGGCTGGGATCAGTGGCCGGACTGCTCGGCGTCTTCGGGATCGCGAGCCGGGTGATCGTGCTGCTGATCCGCCGGTACCGGCAGGAGACGGAGTTCGGACCCGACGGCGTCGTGCGGGGGACCCGGGACGTGCTGGACCCGACGCTGGTCACGGTGCTGGCGATCGCGGCCGTGATGGTGCCGATCGTTGTGGTGGGCAACATATCCGGATTCGAGATCGTGCACGCCATGGCGGTGGTCGTGCTGGGCGGGCTGGTGACGACGACGCTGGTCACGCTGTTCGTCGTACCGGTGCTGTACCTGCGGTTCGGCTTCGCCTCCGAGCCGGACCTGTGGTCCGACGAGCAGCCGCCCACCGAGCGGCCGGCGCCGGAACTGGTTCCGGCCAAGGCGGGGGAGCGGGGAGTCTCGTCATGAGGCGGCGCTGCGTTGTGCCGGTGCTCGTCCTGACGGCCGCCCTCGGTGGCTGCGCCGGCACGGTCGCGGACTCCTACGAGATCGAGCACGAGCCGGCCCACCTGGAGACCGTGGCCGGCAGCAACCATCCGAGGATCGTGCTCGAACCGGAGGCGGTCCGCAGGCTGTCGATCCGGTCCACCCCGGTACGCCGGCAGGCGAACCTGCTCGTCGTCCCCGGGGCGGCGGTGTTCGTGGATCCGGCCGGCGGCTGGTGGGTCTACACCAATCCCGAACCCAACGTCTACTTGCGGCACGCGATCAAGATTCAGCGCCAGGCCGGCGGACTCGCGTACCTGACCAGCGGACCACCCGCCGGGACCGAGGTCGCCACCGTCGGCGTCCCGACGCTGTACGGCGTCGAAGAAGAAGTCGGGCACTGAGGCACCGGTGAAGGGGCCACCACCATGCGCTGGATCGTCGCATCGAGTCTGAAGTTCCGCTTCCTGATCGTCGCGCTGACCGCCTTCTTGATGTTCTTCGGCGTGCAGCAGCTGGGCAAGTCGGCGGTCGACGTCTTTCCCGAGTTCGCGCCGCCGAAGGTGGAGGTGCACACGATCGCGATCGGGCTGGGCCCGACCGAGGTGGAAGAGCTGATCACGGTCCCGATGGAGCAGTCGCTGAACGCGATCCCGGGTGTCGAGACCGTTCGATCGCGCTCGGTCGAGCAGCTGTCCCAGGTCGTCCTGCTGTTCGCCGAAGGCACCGACCTGCTCGAGGCCCGCCAGCTCGTCGCCGAACGGCTGGCCTCGATCACCCCGACGCTGCCGACCTGGGCGGCGCCGCCGGTGATGCTGCAGCCGCTGTCGGCCACCAGCCGGGTGCTGAAGATCGGGCTGTCGCCGGCCGATCCGGACATCGACATGATGGATCTGTCGATGACGGCGTACTGGAAGATCCGGGCCCGGCTGCTGCAGGTGCCCGGCGTGGCCAACGTCCCGATCTGGGGCGAGCGGCTGGAGATGCTCCAGGTGCAGGCCGACCCGGCCCGGATGGCCCAGCAGAAGGTCAGCCTCGAACAGGTGATGACCGCCACCGCCGACGCCCTCGACGCCGGGCTGCAGCAGTACTCCGACGGCAACTTCATCGGCCGGGGCGGCTTCCTCGACGGTCCGCAGCAGCGGCTCGGGATCCGGCACATGACGCCGATCGTCGATCACGACCAGCTGGCCGGCGTACCGATCGTCACCAACGACGGCCGGCAGATCCGGCTGCGCGACGTCGCCGACCTCAGGCGCGACCATCAGCCGCTGATCGGTGACGCCGTGATCAACCAGGGCGACGGTCTGATGCTGATCGTCGAGAAGTTGCCCTGGGCCAACACCCTGGACGTCACCCGAGGAGTCGAGGAAGCGCTCGCCGAGCTGCGTCCCGGCCTGCAGGGCATCGCGATCGACTCGACGATCTTCCGTCCGGCCACCTTCATCGAGGACGCGATCGACAACCTGACCCGGTCGCTGATCCTCGGCGCGCTGCTGATGATCGCGATGCTCGCGCTGTTCCTGTACTCGTGGCGGACCGCGGTGATCAGCGTGGTCGCGATCCCGCTGTCGCTGCTGGCCGCGCTGCTGATCCTCACCGCGCGGGGTACCACGATCAACACGATGGTCCTGGCCGGCTTCGTGATAGCGCTGGGTGACATCGTCGACGACGCGATCATCGGGGTCGAGAACATCGTTCGCCGGCTCCGCCAGTACCGCAGCGAGGGCAGTACCCGGTCGACCGCCAGGATCATCCTGGAGGCGGTGCTGGAGGTGCGCAGCGCGATCGTCTACGCGACGCTGATCGAGGTCGTCGCGATCCTGCCGATCTTCATGCTGGCCGGGCTGTCCGGATCCTTCTTCCGGCCGCTGGCGCTGTCGTACGCGCTGGCGCTGCTCGCGTCGATGCTGGTCGCGCTGACCGTCACGCCGGCCCTCGCGCTGATCTTCTTCCGCAACCCCAGGTCGCTCGAGCACCGTGAGTCCCCGGTGGTTCCACCGCTCAAGCGCGGCTACGAGTGGATCCTCACCCGGTTGGTGAAGCGGCCTCGGCTCGGGTACCTGGCGGTCGCGCTCACCACCGCGCTCGGCCTGGTCCTGCTGCCGCTGCTCGGTCAGTCGCTGCTGCCGAACTTCAAGGAACGCGACTTCCTCATGCACTGGCTCGGCAAGCCCGACATCTCGCTGCAGGAAGAGGTTCGCACCAGCAAGGCGGTCAACGCCGAACTGCTCACCATCCCCGGCGTCCGCAACGCCGGTTCACACATCGGCAACGCACTGCTCGGTGACGAGCCGCACGGCGTGTACTTCGGGGAGAACTGGATCAGCGTGGACCCCTCGGTCGACTACGACGAGACGGTCGCGTCCGTCCGCGGTGTCGTCGACGGTTATCCCGGGGTGTTCCGCGACGTGCTCACGTACCTCAAGGAGCGGATCCGCGAGGTGCTGACCGGATCCAGCGACCCGATCACGATCCGGATCTTCGGCCAGGACCTGGAGCAGTTGCGGGCGAAGGCCGAGGAGATCAACCGGATCGTCGGTGACGTGCCGGGGGTGGGCAAGCACTCGGTGGACTTCCAGGACGCGATCCCGCAGATCCGCGTCGAGGTCGACCTGGACGCCGCCCAGCGGCACGGCCTCAAGCCCGGCGACGTCCGCCGCGCGGCTGCCTGGCTGATGGCCGGCGAGGAGGCCGGCGACATCTACACCGAGGGCAAGGCGTACGACGTCCAGTTGTGGACGCCGCCGGAGAAGCGGCGCAGCGTCACCGACCTGGAGAACCTGCTGATCGACAAGCCGGGCGGTGGCCAGGTCCGGCTGAAGGAGGTCACCGACATCAGCATCGTGTCGGTTCCGAACGTGGTGCAGCACGAGGACCTGTTCCGCAACATCGACGTCGGCGCCGAGCTCGACGGCTCCCGGGACCTGGGGTCGGTCGTCGCGGACATCGAGGACCGGCTGGAGCAGGTACAGATGCCACTGGAGTTCCGCGCCGAGATGCTCGGCGAGTACACCGAGCGGCAGTCCGCCCAGCAACGGCTGCTGATCTACGCGATCGCCGCGGCGGTCGGGATCTTGCTGCTGCTCCAGGCGTCGTACCGGAGCTGGCGGCTGGCGGTGATGACGTTCGTGACGCTGCCGGTCGCGCTCGTCGGCGGGGTGATCGCCGCGTACGCCGGCTCCCGGGTGATCTCGCTGGGCTCGCTGGTCGGCTTCCTGACCGTCTTCGGCATCGTCGCGCGCAACGGCATCATGCTGATCAGCCATTGCCAGCATCTGGAACGCGAGGAGGGCGTGCCGTTCGGCCCGGACCTGGTCATCCGCGGCGCCAAGGAGCGGCTGGTCCCGATCCTGATGACCGTGCTGACCACCGGTCTGGCGCTGATCCCGCTGCTGGTGTCCGGCTCGATCCCCGGTCAGGAGATCGAGCACCCGATGGCGGTCGTGATCCTGGGCGGGCTGATCACCGCGACCTTGCTGAACCTGTTCGTGGTGCCGGCGTTCTATCTGCGCTTCGCCAGGTCTCGCCGGCAACGCCGAGCCGAGTCCGAACCCACGCCGGTTTGACGGTCGGAGAGAGCTGCCGCTCAGCAGCGATCGTCACCGGGCCGGAACCTCGTCGAGCCAGGACCGCAGCAGCGCGTCGTCGACCTCGGCGGCTCGGCGCCGAGCCCGGGCGGCGCGGACCTCGGCCAGCGCGCTCAGCCCGAACAGAACGAGGACGTCAAGAAGAAGTACACCTTGCAGAAGGCTCATCAGCATCGCTTCCCGGACGGCGGGGGGAGACAGACATCTCGATCATCCCGATCTGCTGCTGAGAGTCCGCTGAGGACAGCTCGGCCGCCGGGTCGTCAGACTCGGTGATCGGGTGCGTACGAGGCGGCCAGTTCGAGGGTTGGCTGGTCCAGGGCGGAGGGTGTGACGTCGGGAGCGAAAACAGCGTGGAAGTGCTGCTCGACGGTGGTTGCCGTGAGGTCGGGGCGTTCGGTCGTCAGGGATCCTACGGTGGCGGGGTCGAGTGGTAGTTCGAGGTGGGCGTAGACCTTGACCAGGAGTGAGCGGATCCGGTCGTCGTCGCCGATGACGGTCAGGGAACTGAAGAGCCAGGCGTGCTGGACGACTCGCTGGGCGGTGCCGACGAGCTTGACAGCACCGCGAGCGTTGATGCTCTGCGCGCCAGGACAGTACTCTCCAGGAACCTCGCCGACCCGCGCGTCGACGCCGAGCGCTCGCAGCGCTTCGGCGTACTGGATTCCGAAGCTGGCGAAGCGCCGCTGGTGGTCTTCGGTCGCCCGGAGGTCGTGCCGGACATGGTCGACCACGATCGCTTCGGAGGTGTAGGCGACCGGCCGCCCGCCGACGGCGCGGACGAGCGGCTGGAAGCCGGCGTCGCGCCCGGCCTGTACGGCGGCCTGGAATCCGGGATGGCGTGTGTCCCGGCGTCCGAAGACGAGCACGGGGCCGGCGGGCCGATAGATGCGGATTGCGTCGGTCACCTCACCACTGGAGGCTCGCCGGACCAGGGCGTTGGACACGGCCAGGTCCATCGCCGCGTCATCTACGGGGCCCGCGAACAGTTGCATGACTACATCGTCTCAGCCGCCCGCTTGAGCGGAGATCCTCGCGCCGCCCGTCGATCAGTCCAGCGTCGGGATCCAGCGGGCCAGCGCGGCCTCGATCTCGGTCGGGGAGTCCTCTGGCAGGAAGTGGGAGCCGCTGACGGTCACTTCTTGCTGAGCGGGCCAGTTCCGGCAGAGATCGCGCAGCGGGCCGGTGAGCAGCGCGCCGGGGGAGCCGTTGACGAAGAGCTTGGGTACGTCGCAGGTGGCCATCCAATCGGCGTTCGCGGTGACGATCTCGTGGACGTCGGCTGGATCGCCGTCGATCGGGATCTGTCGGGCCCAGGTGAGCATCGGGCGTCGGGATTCGCCGGCCTGGAGGTACGGATGCCGGTACGCGGCGAGGTCTCGGTCGTCCAGCTGTCGCAGCGTGCCGGCCTGGAGGATCTGCTCGATGAAGATGTTGTCGGTGAGTACCAGTTGTTCGCCTGCTTCGCTGCGCAGTGGCTTGAAGAGGTCTGGGCTGGGTGCGTTGGGGCTGTCCCAGGTGACTGGCGCGACGAGCGTTTCGAGGTAGGCGATTCCGGCGACGTCGTGCGGATGGCGACGGGCCCAGTCGGTCGCGAGTACGCCGCCCCAGTCGTGCCCGACCAGCACGACCGGCTGATCCAGCTGCAGGCTGTCGAGAAACGCGTCGAAGTACCGCTGGTGGGTGGTGAACCGGTACCGGTGAGGGTCGGTGCCCGGCACCGGGTCGGAGTCGCCCATGCCGGGCAGGTCGAGTGCGAGGCAGCGCCCGAGTCGTGGGCTCATCACGTGTCGCCACAGGTACGACGAGGTCGGGTTGCCGTGGACGAACACGACCGGTCGGCCCTCGCCGATGATTCTGCACGCGAGCCGCAGATCCAGTACGGGAAACAGCTCGGGAGTCTCAGCGGTGGGCATGGCTCATTCTCCCCAGGGAACGATTCCGCTCCGCCCCTGCCACGAGCCGTGTTCCGACAGTGGCCGGAACCGCAGGGTGGCGAACTCGTGGTGGAAGTCCCTGCGCCGGCGTTCGGTCATGGCGTCGGCGTGACGGTCGGGGTCGGGGACGGTGCTGTGGCCGTGCACCATCTCCTCCATCTCTCGCACCGACCGCCAGATCGAGAACGTGGAGATCGTTCGCGGCGGGCGCATCGCGGCCAGCGCCAGCGTGGTTCCCGGATGGTCGCGAACCAGCCGCTCCACGGGCTTGCCCCACTTGAGGAACCTCGGCACCTCCAGGAGGCGCATCCGGGCCACCGTGACCGCGACGACGGGTTCGGCGGGGTCCCACTCGCCGGCTCGTGCCGGCAGGTCGGGCAGCGCTGCGAGCCGTGACCAGCGGCGCAGGAACTGCATGCGCACGTGCCAGCCCGCCGCGAGCTGCCTGCCCAGTGGGTGGTCCGCCAGGAAGGCCGTGACCGCCGCCTCGTCCTCCCATCGCGCGAACATCGCCATCCGACGCAGCTGCATCCGGTCCGGCGAGACGGTCGGGGCACCGAGGCGCATCAGCGCCAGGCATTCGGCGTACCGCAATCCGGGCGTGGAAGGCACGGCCGGCGGCTTCCACAATGCCCCCGCCGTCGTCGCCGGACGGAGCTCCGCGAGGTGGAACGTGAAGATCGTCATCGTTGGACACTGTCCCACGGAGTGAGGTCTGGGCGGAGGAAACCGCCGAGGCTGTATCCCTGGTGTTGCAGCTACGCCAGATCGGTTGCCTCGTGCAACCGCAGCCGGCGGTTGAACGCCGCGGCGATCCGCACGAGGGCGGCCCGCGGCAGCAGGCGCGCGGGCCAGGTGAGGACCCGGTTCACAGTCCGGCCTGGGTAGGACGCCGCGCGCCGTCGGGCGTAGTCGTCGAGGGTGTCGGCCGCGACGGTGTCCGGGGTGTCGGCGTTGGGGTCCATCGTGGCCGTCGTGCCGTCGAAGAAGCCGGTGGCGACCGCGCCGGGGTGCGCGGCCATCACGCGAACGCCGGTGCCGCGCAGTTCCTCGGCCAGCGCCTCGGTGAAGGACAGCACAAAGGCCTTGGTCGCGGCATAGCTGGCTTGATAGGGCAGAGGCTGGAAGGCCGCCGTCGACGACACGTTGATGATGCCGCCGGAACCGCGCGCGACCATCTCGTTCCCGATCGCGTGGGTCAGGGCGAGCAGTCCGCCGACGTTCAGGTCGAGCGTGCGCAGTTGCGGCTCGAGCGGGCGGTCGAGGAACGGGCCCACGCTGCCCGCGCCGGCGTTGTTGAGCAGCAGGTCGACGGTCAGGCCGCGGTCGCGCAACTCCCGCAGGATCCGCTCCGGACCGTCCGCGGCGGCGAGGTCGCCGGTGATCACCTCGGTGTCGGTCCTGCCGTGCTGCTCCTCGATCTGTACGGCGACCTTGCGCAGCTCGGCCTCCGAGCGGGCCAGCAGGATCACCCGAGCTCCCCGGCGCGCCAGCTCCAGCGCGTACGCCCGGCCGAGGCCCTTGGATGCGCCGGTGACGAGCGCGGTGACACCTCGATAGTCGTCGTTCACAGATCCTCCATGTGCTTCAAGTCTTGAAGTATTGACGCTAGCAGAATCCTTCAAGACTTGAAGCATCGGTAGGATGTCGGTATGACCACGTCCGAGCTCACCGCAGTGGTCGCCGCGACCCACGAGATCTGGATGCGGACCAACGACCTGATCGAGAAGTCGCTGGCCCGGCATCGGCTGACTCCGGCGACGTTCCAAGCGCTGTGGGCGATCGATCCGGACGAGTCACCGCCCTCGATGAAGGTGATGGCCGAGCGCCTGTACTGCAACGCCGGGAACCTGACCTTCATCACCGACCAGCTCGTCAAGCAGGGTCTGGTGGAGCGTGCGGTGGATCCGTCCGACCGCCGGTTCCGCGTCCTGGTTCTGACGGCGAAGGGCCTCGAGGTCCGCGAGGAGCTGGTCGCCACGGCGCTGGAGAAGACTCCGCTGGCTGTGCTGACCCGCAGCGAACTGAAGCAACTCATGGTCTTGCTGAACCGTGCCGTCCAACCGGACTGAGATCGTGAATCACCTCAGATTCGAACCGTCAGGTGTTTGCCGGCGCCGGCCGCGGCGGTCGTGTCGACGGTGATGTCGAGTCCGAGCGAGGTACGGCGTACGGTCACCCCCTCGTCGGCCCGGACGACCTTTGCCGTGGGCAACAACATTGCGAGTCGCACGGCGGTGGCGAGCTGGGTCGGGTCGGAGATGGCCACGTCGATCTCGCGCCCGCGGCTCCGTCGGATCACCGAACAGGGCGTGTGCGCGGCGAGCTCGGCGACCCGGTCAGGAGTCCAGAAGTTGGCCAGCAGGAGTTGACCGCGAAGTAGCGCCTGCACGTTCGCGGTGTTGCGAAGGACGAGCAGTTCGGAGTGCCGGGCGAGCTGCTTGGTCCGCCCGACGGATGCGCCTGGCGCGACGAGATAGCTGTACGTGGCGTTCGTCGGGTTCACGCCATGGTCCAGCCACATCGTCAGATAGCGGCGGGTGATCGGTGTCGTGGGGCCGCCGGTGTTGATGTCGCGCCAGGAGCCCGTTCGTGCCTCGCGCCGTAGCTGCAGGGGTGTGCTGCCGTTCAGGAAGACGTAGCCGGCCACGCCGTCGAGGTGGGCCCAGTTTGCGTCGACGGTCGCCGAATCGCCGAGCGCGGAGACCTGTGGGGATCCGTTCACCGTCACGACGTTGGTGCCCGTGCTGTGCAGGTTGCGGTTCTCGACGATCGTCTCGACCGAGTGCCCGCTGCTGCCGGTGATCCCGGCGCCGAGCGCCACGACGTACTCGTCGAGGCAGAACCAGGACTTCCGGGCGCGCATCGGCGACACCGGGCCCTGCAGGTCCTGCCCGACTGCCGCATAGCCGTCGAGTGTGGAGCCGCCCACCCAGGTGGTGGTGGGCCGGGCCGCGCCCCACTCGCCGCCGGCCTTAGGTGCCAGCGGCAACTTGTCGACGGTGGTGCCGGGAAGCCGGTAGCGATCGACGGTCGGCCAGAACGCGTCGGCGTACTGTCCGTTGTCCTGGTCGTAGAGGTAGGTCATCCCGGAACCGGTGTGGAAGCCCTGGTCGTTCTCGCCGTTGCCGCACTCGTAGTACGCGATCCGCCTGCTGGCCATCGAGATCGAATACGCCCAGCCGGCGCGGCGGTGCACGGAGCGGTCCATGCTCGCGAAGAGCGTGTGGCCGTCGCGCTCCGGCGCCGGTGTGACGCCTTGCAGGCTCTTGATCAGGCCGACCCGGGGGAGTGTTGCCCCGGACAACACGTTCCCGAAGGTGTCGCGCTGCACCCAGCCGGCGACCGCGGATCGCCACTGGGCCGCCAGGGCGGCGTCAACGCCCTGCGCCAGACGAAGGATCGCCTCCATGGCGGTGTAACCGTCGTTGTGGTCGGACGCGTTGTGGCGGGAGATCGCGCGGCCGCGGACGAAGTCCATCATGCGGGCGTCGTGGACGACCGGGAGGTACGCCTTCGCGACCGCGTCGAACAGGATCTGCCGCTTCGGGTCCGTCACCGCCCAGGGCGAGTTCGCCAGCAGCGCGAGCAGTTTGCCGATGCCGCTGAGCAGGACATGACCGTAGGTGCCGGTGTAGGCGACCCAGGTGTGCTGCACGAACGAACCGTCGCGGTAGAAGCCGTCGCCGCTGGTGACGTACTGCCAGGTGTCGCTGAGGCCGTCCCGGGCGTGCACGAGTTTCGCTTCGTCATCGGTGACGAGAGACCGGACGATGATCGCCTGGCACAGGTCGACCCGGTTGGCGCCGGTCGAGACGATCGGGCCACGCTCTGGCGGGAACATCAGGTACGGGTCGGGCACAAAGTGGTCGATGGCCGCGCAGTACCGCTCCCGGGTCTCGGCCGGCAGTTCGTCGTACAGCAGGACCATGAGGTTGGCCAGCGGCCGGGTCGCGCCGATCTCCCAGGACCACCAGTTGCCGAACTCGGCCCTGGACGGGTTGTAGACCAGTTGATCCATCGACTCCAGGGCAGCCTGTACGTCGGCCAGCAGCGCGGGATCGGCGTGGTACTGCGAACCGGGCGTGGCCCAGGCGGTCGCCCATTGCTCGAGCCGGACGTAGGTGTTCGGGATCGACGGATCCGCGGTCAGCGGCTGGTCGGTGAACACGAGCGTCCTGCCGGGACCGCGGTCGAGCTTCGTCAGCGACGACGTCACCGCGGCGTCCAGTCGGCGCAGTGCGGCCGCGTAGTCCGGATCGGCGGGGTCGATCGCCGCGCTTGCGGTCAGATCGGCGGCCCACTTCGCCCGGAGCGCGGCGAAATCGGCGGGAGCGGCGAGGGCCGGAAGGTCCAGAGTGAGCGCTGTGGCGGCGGCCGTCGTACCGGCCAGGAAGGTGCGTCGTTTCACGGGGTCTCCTGAGGCGGGTCAGGGCTGGTTCGCACGAGTCTGCGCCAAGTCATCTGCTCGGTCAACGGATTGATACGAATGAATTTCCCAAGCGCCGGGCGGTAGAGTCGGCGCGTGAGCGCATCTCAGGTACCTGCGGCTGAGGTGGGGCGCGGGCAGAAGGCACGGCATCTGGCCGGTGAACTGCGCCGCGGGATCGCCGAGCTCAGGTGGCCCGGCGGCAAGCTGCCGACCGAGCAGCAGTTGGCCCGCGAGCAGGGCGTCAGTCTCAACACGGTCCGGCGGGCCGTGGACCTGCTCGTCCAGGACGGCCTCGTGTACCGGCGGCAAGGTTCGGGGATGTACATCGCGAACGCTGACACCGGACCGCTGATCGGCGTCGCCGTGCCGTCGATGACGTACTACTTCCCGCGCATCATCGTCGGCATCGAGCGCGAGCTGGCCAAACACGGCGCGCAGATGCTGCTGCGCAGTACGGAGTGGAACTCCGTCGAAGAGCGGCAGGCCGTGGACGGACTGGTGAACGCCGGAGCGGCCGGGCTGATCCTCGCCACCGAGGGGCCGAACATGGCCGGTCTGGAAGACGTCGACGTACCGGTCGTCCTGGTGGAGCGAGGGCTGGAGGATCCGAACACGCTGCACGAGTTCGTCGCTTCGAACCACGCTGCGGGAGCGCGTACGGCGCTGGAGCACCTGCGCGGCCTGGGGCACACCCGCATCGGTTATCTGGAGCGCATCAGCCCCCACACGGCTCCGCAGCTCCGGGCGGGACTCGGCGACGTGCCCGTCCTGATCGAGTCGCGCGAGCGATGGACGACTGCGGACGCCGACCGATTCCTCACCGCGCTGCTGCGCAAGAAGGCGACCGCTGTCATCTGCTTCGCCGACCGCGAGGCGACGTTGCTGCTCAACGCGGCGATCGCGAAGGGCATCTCGGTGCCCGGTGAGCTGTCGGTGATCAGCTACGACGACGAGGTCGCCGATCTGTCCGAGATCCCCCTGACCGCGGTCTCGCCGGCCAAACTCGACGTCGGCCGGCTCGCCGTCGAAACTCTTCGAGCACGCCTCGCCGACCCGGACTCACCACGTCGCCAGATCTCGCTGGTGCCCAACCTCGTCGTGCGCGAGTCGACCGGTCCGGTGTGATCGTGACCGACGTCTTCGAGGGGTGGCCGAGGTCGGCGTTCGATGTGCTGCTGCAGCTCGACGGCGATCCATCGGCCGAGGTCAGGCGGCGGTGCAGGCGGGACCGGGAAGACCTGGTTCGCCGGCCGATGATCGAGTTGCTGCATGCGGTCGCCGACGCGGATCCGCAGTACGAGGACTTCGCCGTCTGGGGCTACGGCGAGGTGCTGATGCAGGCGTGGCAGCGGCAGCACGCGATCGTCCGGATGGCTCGGAACGTCGAGCTGAGCGTCCGGTTCGATCTCGACGGGCTGGAGGTCGGTGTCGCCTGGTGGTATGCGCCGTCGGAGCAGATCGAGCGTTACCGGGCCGCGGTGGCGGATGCCGGCTCCGGACGGCGGCTGGTCGCTATTCTGCGCAGGCTCGAGCGCGAGGGGTTCGTGATCTCGGGCGACCTGCTGAAGCGGCCGCTGCGTGGGTATCCGGCCGACCATCCACGGGCGACGCTGCTGCGGCACAAATCGGTGATCGCGACCCGGCCGCTCGGGTGTGAGGACTGGCTTCACACCGCGGAGGCGGCCCACAGGGTGCAGGCCGCCTTCTCGCAGCTCCGTCCGCTGACGCAGTGGATGGTCAAGAACGTGTCACTGTCATGACACGCGCCGCTCAGCCGGCGCACGTCCACGGGCCGATCGGTCGTACGGAAACGTCGTCGAGGCAGCGACCCAGGTGAGGCCGACCAGAGCGAGCACGGCGCCGCCCAGGACGAACGACAGCAACGGTCCTGGGGCCGTGATCATGAGACTCGCACCGCCGACGCCGGCGGTCACCGCAGCGGCACGCGAGACCAGCCGGCTGCGGTAGAGCGCGACGGCCAGGACGACGGATCCGACGGCACCGATGATCAGAGCGAGGAAGAACACTGCGAAGACGGGAGCGCTGTTCACCCGGTCCAGCAGGGCGACGGTGGCCTGCCGGTCCTGCTCCTCGGCGAGACGACCGACCAGCAGGACGAACACCGAGTTCGTCCAGAGCCCGAAGGCTCCGGCGATCGTGAGCGCGGCGCCGATCCTTGCTGAGCGGGTTCTGACGATGCGTGCGAGCGCCAGCGCGGCCCCGACGTACAGGACGGCGCCGAGCAGTCCCAGCATCGCTCCGATGTCGTTGCGTGTGCCGGCCTCGGCCAGTGCGCCGAGATAGCGCGTGGTGTCGAGTTTGTCGGCTCGATCCTGGTACTGCGGCGTCATCAGCGCGCGGGCCGCAACGGCGACCAGGGGAGCGCTGACGAGGTAGATCGCCATCGACGGTTTCATGGTGGTTCTCCTTCGGGCAAGTTGGTCCCTCGACTCTGCGCCCCCGGTGTGGCCGGGCACCTCGGGGCGACCCCGGGTCTTCGGGTCAGGGCCTGCCCCCAAGACGTGCGGGGGTTTCGGTGTCACCATCGAGCTGTGGAGAGGACCTCGAGTCGCTACTTCGCTGCGGCTGCCTGCGGGTTGACCGCAGCGGTGGTGGCCGGCGTGGTGGTGCTCGACCGCCTGCTGGCCGGGGCCGGGCGCAACGATCTCGGGTTGTTCGGAGTGAACGACCTGTCGTTCGTCGTCGCCTTCGCCAGCGCGTCGTCCGTCGGGACGGTACTCGCCTTCAAGCGGCCTTCACATCCGGTGGGCTGGTTGTTCCTCGCCCTGGGTGGATCCATCGCGCTCAGTGGGTTGCTGGAGGGTTACGCGTCGTACGGCGGGCTCCGAAACTGGCCGGCCACAGCTCAGGTGATCGCTGTCAGCGAGGAACTGTTCATTCCCTGGTTCGTTCTGCTGGCGCTCATCCTGCAGCTCACCCCGACCGGCAGACCGCTGTGGCCGCGGGTGGCCGCCCTGACGGTTGCCGTCGGCACCTTGTGGTTCACGGCCTCCCTGCTCGCTCCCGGGATTCCCGGTCAAGCAGTGCTGGGTGAGCTCACCGCGGCCGGACTGGTGGCGGGCGGGTTCTCCTTGCTGGTGAGGTTCCGGCGCTCGCAGGGCACCGAACGCCGCCAGTTGTTGTGGCTGGCCGTCGCGGTCGTCCCGCTGCCGGTTTTTGTTGCCCTGGCGTTCTACGCCGCCGACGACCACCCGGTGCTGCTGGCGATCGCGACCAGCGGGTTCGTCGTACTGATCCCGATCGCGGCCGGGCTGTCGGTCGTGAAGTACCACCTGTACGACGTGGAGCGCGTCCTCAGCCGAGCAGTCACCTATTTGCTCGTGTCCGGAGTGCTGGTCTTCGCGTTCGCGGCGGTGGTGATCACGGCCGGCCGAGTGATCGGTGGCCGGACGGACTCCGCGATTCCGGCGGTGCTCGGGACGGCGGTGGCCGTCGTCCTCGCGGGCCCGGCGTACCGGTCGTTCCAGGAGGCGGTCGACCGGCGGTTCAACCGCCGCCGGTTCGACACCTTGCGGGTGGTGCGCGACTACGTTCGCGAGCCGACCTCCCAGGGGGTGGAAGAGGTGCTGCGTGGGGCGCTCGGCGATCCCGGTCTGCGCGCGGCGTACTGGGTGGACGACCGGGAGCAGTGGGTGACGCAGGCCGGTCAGCCCGTCGACACCGGGCCGGACGAGATCGAAGTACGGCGGCCAGGTCGGGCGGTGGCCCGAGTCGCCGTGGGGCCGGCGGTGGATCGCGATCTGGCCGAGGCGGCCTGCGGGCAAGCCCTCCCCGAGCTGGAGAACGCCGGGCTCCGGGCGGCGATCAGCCTGCAGCTGGTGGAGGTCCAGGAGTCGCGAGCGCGGATAGCGGCGGCCCAGCTCACCGAGCGGCGGCGGATCGAACGAGACCTGCACGACGGCGCTCAGCAGCGTTTGCTCGCGCTGGCGTTGAACCTTCGCGCGGCCCAGCTCAACGGGCGGGCGCTGCCCGAGGCGGTGGACCGGGCCATCGCCGAGCTCCAAGGCGCGGTTGGAGAGCTCAGGGAGCTTGCCAACGGGCTCCAGCCGGCCTTGCTGAGTGACGCAGGGCTCGGCGCAGCGATCGACGACCTGGCCACCCGGTTGCCGCTACCGGTCGAGGTGCACGCCACCGACCAACGATTCCCGGCGCCGATCGAGGCGACCGCCTGGTTCGTCGTCTGCGAGGCGATCACCAATGCGGTCAAGCACGCCGACGCCACCCGGGTCGACGTCGACCTGACCGCGGCGGCGGGCGTACTCGTCGTACGGGTAGGTGATGACGGGCGTGGCGGAGCCGACGCCGACGGCAGCGGGCTGCGGGGGATCGCCGATCGGGCGGAGGCTCTCGGGGGTTCGCTTCGCGTGACTGATCGCGCAGGTGGCGGAACGATCGTGACAGGGGAACTGCCGTGCGAGTAGTGATCGCGGACGACTCGGTCCTGCTACGGGAAGGCCTGGCGCGGCTCCTGGGGGAGGCGGGGATCGAGACGTGCGCCATGGTCGGCGACGCCGAGGCGCTCGAGAAAGCGGTCGAGGCACACCGGCCCGACGTGGTGCTGGTGGACATCCGGATGCCGCCGACGTACACGCACGAAGGGGCCCGCGCGGCGATCCACCTCCGCGACGGGGACGCGAGCCTCGGGATCCTGCTCCTGTCGCAGTCGCTGGAGAGCCGGTACGCCGCTGAGCTCGCGCGCGCTGCGCCTCGGGGCTTCGGGTACTTGCTGAAGGACCGCGTGGTGGACGTGGCGACGTTGGTGGACGCGGTGACCCGAGTGGCCGCCGGAGGAACCGTGCTCGATCCGGAGGTGGTCGGATATCTGCTCGGCAGACGGACCACCCGGGACCAGCTCGGCGTCCTGACCGAACGTGAACGGGATGTGCTGGGGCTGATGGCCCAGGGCCGCTCGAACGCCGCGATCTGCCGGCAGTTGGTCCTGAACCCCAAAACCGTCGAGAGCCACATCGGCAGCATCCTCACGAAGCTGGAGCTGCCGCCTCAGGGCGACGACCACCGCCGAGTACTGGCTGTGCTCGCTTGGCTGCAGCAGTGACGACCGGGAGGAATCAGGAAGAGGTTCAGCTCTGCCAGGTGCGCAGGGTCGTGTCGACGATCTCCTGCAGTTCGTCGTGTCCGAGGCCGTTGGCCGCCTGGACGGCGATGCCGAACGCCACCGTGAGGAGATAGCGGGCGAGTTGCTTCGGGTCCTTGTCCGACGGCAGGTCGCCCTCGTCGACGGCGCGCTGGAAGCGTTCCTCGAGTTGAACGCCTACTCCGTTGCGCCAGTCAACGAGTACGTCGTGCGCCGATCGGTTGCTGTCGCTCGATGCCAGCGCGCCCTGCACGGCCAGGCATCCGGCGAACGTCTCGGGCAGGGTCGTCGTGCGAGCGGCTCCCCGGAGAAGTGCTTCGGCGACGGCTCGGGCGGTCGGCTCCTCCAGGGCACGCGTCGCGTAGGCGGCCGGGCCCTCCTTGTAGCGCTCCAGCGCCTTGCGGAACAGTTGCTCCTTGTTGCCGAAGGCGGCGTACATGCTGGTTTTGGTGATTCCCATGGCGCCGGTCAGGTCGGACAGGCTCGCGCCCTCGTACCCCTGCTCCCAGAACACTCGCATGGCGCGCTCGAGCGCCTCGTCGACGTCGAAACCCCTGGGCCGGCCCAGGACAGTGCTCCGGGAACCATCCATACCCTCACTGTACTCCTCGGTACAGAAGTGGCTCCGGCGGCTAGCGCATCAGCCCGTACTCCCAGGCCCAGACCGCGATCTCGGTGCGGTTCCGGGCGGCGATCTTGCGTTGGATCGAGGCGAGATGGGACTTGACGGTGGACAGCGAGATCATCAGTTCCGCGCTGATCTCGGCGTTGGTGCGGCCGCGGGCGACGGCCTTGACGGCGTCCAGTTCGCGGTCGGTCAGCGCCGGCCTGGGACTGCGGGCACGGCCGCCGGCGGTGCTGAAGTGTGCCAGCAACCGCGTGGTGATCGAGGGGGAGACGAGCGACTCGCCGTTGGCCGCGGCGAGCACCGCTTCCACCAGCAGCCTCGGACCGGCGTCCTTCAGGAGAAAGCCGTGCGCGCCGGACCGCAGCGCTTCGTGAACGAGCTCGTCGAGGTCGAACGTCGTCACGATCAGCACCCGGAGCGGATGCGGGACGTCGTGACCCGCCAGCAGACGGGTGGCGGTCAGGCCGTCCATCAGCGGCATCCGGATGTCCATCAGCGTGACGTCCGGACGCAGCTCCTGAGCCAGCTCGACCGCACGCTTGCCGTCCTCGGCCTCGCCGACGATCTCGATCCCGGGCTCGCGTTCCAGGATCAGCCGGAATCCGGCCCGGACCATCGCCTGGTCGTCGGCGAGCAGGATGCGCAGAGTCATGGTGCCGCTCCTTTGTCCGGCGGCCGGGCCGCCACCACGCCGCCTGGCAACGGAAGCTCGGCGAGCACCCGCCATCCGTGCTCGCCGTGCTGCCCGACGGTCAGTCGTCCGTCCAGTGCGTCGATCCGCTCGCTCATCCCGATCAGTCCGTAGCCGTCCGCCGTCTGGCGGGCGCGGCCGCGGCCCTGCCGCGTCCCGTCGTTGCACACCTCGACCCGGAGGTAGTGCCCTTCGGTTTCGACGACGGGCCGCACCGTGACGGCGACTCGACGCGCGTCGGGCGCGTGCTTGCGCACGTTGGTCAGGGCTTCGAGCAGGACGCGGTGCACCGTCGACACCGTCTCCGGAGTCACCGCGAGGTCCGCGAGTTCGGGGGCCAACCGCACGGTGACGCCCGGCTCGCCGTCGACGACCGCTTCGATCGTCTCCAGCAGACTTCCGGCGGAGAGCGGAGGCTGCTGATCGGGACTGCGCAACATCACCACCAACCGGCGTACGGCGCTGAGCGCCTCGGCTCCGGCCCGCTCGATGTCGCCGAGCAACTCCCGCTCCGAGCCGTCGGCGAGCACGAGCTGCGCCGCCTGGGTGCGGACGACGACACCGGTGATGTGATGGGCCACCAGGTCGTGCAGCTCTCGGGCCAGGGCGAGCCGTTCCCGGTTCCGGGCGGCGATCTGCGCGGCCTCGCGGCGCGCGTCGCCGTCACGCAGGATCAGCCCGACCGCCACCCCGACACCCCACAGCAGAGCCCACAGGACCGAGACGGTCAGATTGACCGAGTCGAAGCCGTACCGCAGAACGGGCGCGACGACGACGGTCAATCCGCCGGCCACCGCAACCCCGCCGGCCTGGCGCGGGCTCAAGCGATGGCAGCTCGCTCCGATCAGCAGGATCAAGGCGAGGGTCTCGGTGTCGCCGGCGAGTCTCCCACCGGGCTTCGTGAGAAAACCGGCCGCGCTGCACAGCAGCGACAGCGCGATCGCGGCCGTCGCGAGCTGCGCGAGAAGATCGGGCCGACGGCGTCGCAGCACCGCGAGTACGCCGATCGCCGCACCGGAGCCGAAGTACAGGATCTCGCCCGGCGAGGGGGAGTCGTCCAGGATCAGACGCCGGACGACCTGCTCGATGTTGAGACCGAGCAGGACGACGACTTCGGCGATGAACAGGCCCCGGCGCAGCGGCCTGTTGGTGGCGAGGATCACCGAGTCGTCGTCCTTCCTGTCGCTGGGAGTGCGGCATCAACGCGCCGACACTGTCACACCCGGGCCGGTCGGCCCAGTATCAGCGAGGCTCTGCCTCGGCCGAGCAGTGGTAGCTGCGGTCGGGGCGGTCACCCGTCAACAGGAACGATGTGACCGCGTGCTTCGCGCACTGGTTCTTGCTGCCCGGATAGACGCCGTGGCCGCCCTGATCGGCCGTGACCATGGTGGCACGGTTGCCGAAGGCCCGCAGTAGCTTCTGGGCACCGACCAGCGGCGTCGCGGGGTCGCGGAGGTTCTGTACGAGGAGCACGTTCGCCGGACCCCGGTCGGTGATGCGAACCGGCGGCTCCGTCGGGTCGGGCCAGTACGCACAGGGCTGGACGTTGGCTCCGGCCGCGCCGAACAGGGGGTAGCGGATCCGGTCGACGGCGACGTTGCGCTGGTAGGTCTGGACCGACCTCGGCCAGCGGGAGTCGTTGCAGATCGTGTAGTACCGAGCCGAGACCAGGTTCTCCACGTTCTGCGTCGTGGTGTCCTCGGGGACCGGCGGTTCCTGGTTCGCGTTCACGGCTCGCCAGATGCCGGCCAGCATCGGGAACTGCTGCCCGCCGTACAGGAAGACGAAATTGAGCAGCCGGAACGTCGAGCCGTCGATCGTCTTGAGGGGCTTCTTGTCCAGCCGGCCGGCGAGCTCGAAGTACTTCGCGGTCACCTGCGCCGGGGTGCGGCCCAGGCCGTACTCGCGGTGGTTGGCCGCGGCGTACTTCGCGAAGTCGGGGAACCGGTCCTCGAGACCGCGGGAGAACAAGCGATCGTTCGCATAGTCCCAGCCGTCGGGGCCCACGTTGCTGTCGAGCACGATCCGGTCGCTGCGCTCCGGGAACAGCGTGGTGTAGACCGCGCCGAGGTGCGTGCCCCAGGAGGCGCCGGCGTACGAGATCTTCGACTCGCCCAGCGCGGCGCGGACCCGGTCGAGGTCGCGGGCGGTGTTCGCGGTGCTGGTGTGGGGCAGCATCCACGCGGTCTTCGACGTCGTGCACTGCTTGGCGATCTGCTTGACCTCGGCGGCCCGCTTGGTGACGTCGGCCGCGTTGCGCGCGTACGGCGGGACGTTGCCCGCCGCCTGCTGCTGCACGGTGAGGTCACAGGTGACCGGCGTACTCCGGCCCATGCCGCGGGGGTCCATCCCGATCACGTCGTAGGCGTCGCGGACACTCTGCGGAAGGCCCATCGCGACGAGGAACGCCGGGTAGTTCTGACCGGGCGACGGGCCGCCGGGATTGGTCAGCAGTACTCCGCGCCGCTTGTCCGGCTTCGTGCTCGGCAGCCGGGAGACGGCGATGTCGATCGTTCGGCCGTCTGGCTTGCGATAGTCCAGCGGGACCTTCAACGTCCCGCACTGCATGCCGGCCGGGATCGGCACGGGGGAGATCTCGGGCGGGCACTTGTCCCACTGGATGCTGCCGGCTGGTGCTGCTTGTGACGCTGCTGCGCCTACTTGTGAGACTGCCGGGACCAGCGCGGCTGCCAACGAGGCAACGGCAACGGTCAACGGAATGGCTGTGCGTCTCATGTTTCCCTCCGAAAGGCGCTGTGGACGCAGTCGAGTCTTCGGGAGCCATTCGTCGAGCACACCCACCCAGAGGCCATGGCGGGTCAGCCAAAAGTACGAGACCGCCGTACGGCGACCGGCTGGTCGTCGTACGGCGGACTGCGCCTGTCTCAGAGCTGGTTCTCGCCGCCGTCGACGTACAGGTTGGCGCCGAGTACGAAGCTGCTCTGGTCCGAGGCGAGGAAGGCGACCGCGGCGGCGACCTCCTCCGCGGAGCCCATCCGGCCGACCGGAACCTTCGCCGCGAACTCCGCCTTGACCGCCTTGGCGTTCTCCTCGCCCACCATGCCGGCGACCGCTGGGGTGTCGATGGTGCCGGGGGAGATCGCGTTGACCCGGATGCCGCGTCCCTTGAGCTCGTTGGCCCACGTCCGGGTGTAGGAACGAAGCGCCGCCTTCGAAGCGGCGTACGTGCCGAACGCCTCGACGCCGTCGTCGGCCCGGACGGAGGAGTTGACGATCACCGAGGCGCCCTCGTTGAGCAGCGGAAGTGCCTTCTGCACGGTGAACAGGGTGCCCCGCACGTTGACGCCGAAGATGTGGTCGAAGTGCTCCTGCGTGATCTGCTCGAGGGTCGCGAACGACGCTGTCCCGGCGTTGGCGAACAGCACGTCCAAGCCGTTGCCGCGGTCGCGGACCGCGTCGTAGAGCCGGTCGAGGTCGGCCGGATCGGAGATGTCGCCCGGCACCGCGGTGGCCGAGCCGATGCCCTCGACCGCCGCCTCCAGCTCCTCCTTGCGCCGGCCGGTGACGAAGACGTGCGCGCCTTCCGCGGCGAAGCGCTCGGCGACGGCCAGTCCGATGCCGCTGCTTGCGCCGGTGACGACCGCTGTCTTGCCTTCGAACTGCCCCATGGTGTCCTTGACCTCCTGTACTTCGGTACCGATCGGAACCGAAGTGGCTACGGTAGCACTTCAAAACCGATCGGTACTGAATGAGTCGCTGAGTTGGCGGACGCGGACCTATGGACCACACCAGCCGATGACCGTGCGGGCGTAGTCGGTGGGGACTTCGATCGGTGGCGCGTGACCGACGCCATGGAGGGCTGCGAGATTCCAGTCGGGTCGCTGCGCTGTCCAGTCGTTGATCGACGCGCGGGGAGTGAGGCGATCGTCGTCGCCCCAGATGAGCAGGGTCGGTGCCTGGACCCGGCGCATCGCGTCGAGCGCGGGTTGACGGCGTACGAACATCACTGACATCAGTGAGGCGTATACGGTGACCGCGGTTGCCAAGCGGGTCGGCTCGACAGCCGACATCTCGGCCCGCAGGAGACCGGCGAGCTCCGGTGACATCTTGGTCAGATCGCCGCCGACGTTCCATTTGCTGTCGGCAACCGATGCGGGATCGTCCAGCACTCGCAGCTGCGCGGCGAGGACGCGCCGGCCCGCGATGCGGAGCAGCACAAGGGCGACCGGTGCGGCGACGGCCAATCCCGCTCTGCCGAGAATCTGCCACTTGCGCGCCTCGCTGTCGCTCAGCGGAGGAGGTAACGCGGGCGCTGCCAGTACGAGACCTGCGACCCGTTCGGGTGCTTGGTCGGCGAAGAGCAGGGCGATCATCCCGCCCGCCGACCAGCCGTGGACCACGATTCGGTGCAGTCCGAGTGCGTCGGCGAAGGCGCGCAGGAACAGCGCGCTGGTTTCGATGCCGGCCGCGCGCCGGTTCGGCAGCGCGGTGTGGCCGGCGATCGTACCGGGCAGGTCCAGGGCGATCGCGTGCGCGTGTGGACGCAGTTCCGCGAGGACGTCGAGCCAGTTCGAGGCGCTGTTGGCCGGGTTCGGAACGAGCAGGTGTACCGGCGCGTCCGGCGTTTGCGGCTGGTCGGTGACCAAGTAGTGCGTCGTCGTACCGTGCACATCGACGGTCTCGCTGCGAATCCCGGACCAACGAGTGGCGCGCTCACCCCAGTCGGCGTACTGCACCACGCCAGGCTACGCTCACAGAGGCAGTTCCTGATCTCGCTTCTCGGCGGTTCGGCGCGGGTGGGATCGGTCGTTGCGTCGCAGCGTACGGCGCTCGTCCTCGGTCAGGCCGCCCCACACGCCTGCGTCCTGACCGGTGCGCAGGGCCCAGTCCAGGCAAGCGTCGGCGACCTCGCAACGTCGGCAGACCGTCTTGGCGTCCTCGATCTGCCGCAGCGAGGGTGCTGCGGATCCGATCGGGAAGAACAGGCCGGGATCCTCGCTCCGGCACGCGGCTCGTTGTAGCCATCTCATGGTCATAGGACAGGACGGCCGGCCGCTTTTGTGACGTCGTGCGAACGACTCCGGCCCGGCACGATGTGCCGAGCCGGACAGATCCGTACGTCGCAGCTCACCGTCCGGGCGTGTAGTGCTCGGTGTAGTACTTGCCGACCCGGTCGCGGTAGTCAGGGTCGGAGCCGGTGTCGGGGTCGTACTCGGGCGCGTCCTTGATCTCGTCCTTCGTACGGTCGACGTACACCTTCTCGTCGTCGGCGTCGATGCGCTGCACCACGCCGGCCGGCAGCAGGACCTTGCGGCCGAGGATCCACGGGCCGGTGTCGACGACGAGCGACGCCGAGCCGACGTCGTTGGTCGCCTCGTCGACCTTGCCGATGTCGCCGTCGGTAGCGGCGATCTTGTATCCGACGATGTCGGTTCCCGGGGTGTAGCCGGCATCATCGCGATAGTTCCACGGATCGAACGTACTCATGGCAGTGCTCCTTCCGTGACTCGGTCGCTGACCTGGTACCCCATGTCGAGGGCTGCGATTCCCCTTGTTTTGCGGGAGTTTCGCGTGATCGAGGCGTCACGGATCGTGGTAACCGGGGGTAGGCGGGATCCGTCGGCGAAACCGCTGAGAGCGGGTTTGTTCAGGCGTCCTTTGCCCGCGGTTCTCTTGGGAGGTGTAAGCAGGTCGGGTCGGAGCTTCTGGTGCCCAGGAGGCAGGACCGTGAGTCAGAACGCCTGGAGTTACCCGCCGCACGCCGGCTACCGCGACGATCTCGACCTCACGGGGTACGCCGTCGTCGCGACCGACGGCGACGTGGGAAGGGTCGAGCACGCCGGTGCGACGGACGGTGAGCACGCACTCGTCGTGAGTACGGGTCCTCGTCTGCTCGGCAAGCCGATGCTGCTTCCGCTGATGGTGCCGGCTGCGCTGGTGAGCAGGATCGACGTCGATCAGCAGCGGGTCTTCGTCGACCGACCTGCTCAGCAGATCGACGACAGTCCGCCGTACGACACCTACACCGAGGAGACTCCGGCCTATCGCGACGAGGTCGCTCGTCACTACGGCCTGATCACCTGACCGCAAGCGCGGCACTGGTTCGGGTCGGGTGGGGGAGCCGTCTCAACCTTTCGGGGCTTCGGCCGTCATTCAGGTATGCGGCTGACCTTGGGAGACCTGGTGGACACCGACGACGGGGCCGTGGCGCCGTCGGGTGATCCGCCGTACGAAGTGCTGTTCCGGGCCCATGCCGAGCGGTTGGCGCGGCTGGCGCACCTGCTCGGCGCGAGGGATCCGGAGGACGTCGTCCAGGAGGCGTTCTGCCGGTTCATGACGGTCCGGCCGGATCGGCGGATCGGCAACACCACGGCGTACCTGAATCGGATCGTCGTCAACGAGGTGCGAACCCAGCAGCGGCGCAAGGCCGTCGCCGATCGCAGGCCGCTGCATCCGGTGACGGCGGCTCCGGCGAGCGAGCAGGTCGAGCGGGACGAGTCGGTCACCGATCTGTTCCGGGCGCTGGGGCGGCTCGCGCCGCGGCAGCGCGAAGCGATCGTGCTGCGCTACTGGCTGGATCTGCCACTGGCCGGGATCGCCACCGTGATGCAGGTCCGGGTCGGCACCGTGAAATCACTGCTCAGCCGGGGGATGGCCCGGCTCGCCGAGGAGCTGGAGGACTACCGATGAACGACACCGAACGTCGTCTGATCGACGAACTGGACCGTGCCGCGTCGGAGGTCCAGGTGGATGTCGACCGGATGTGGAACGCCGTGCAGCAGCGCACCGACGTGCAGCCCGAACCACCGGCGCGCCCGTGGAGTCGCCGCCTTGCGCCGTACCTGGCGGCGGCCTCGGTGGCCGCCATCCTGCTCGTCGCCGGCGCGTCCCTGGTCGATGGCACCGAACCGGACACGGTGACCGTTCCGGCCGCCTCACCTCGCCCCACCACGAAGACCACGAACCCGTCGAAGGGACCGACCGCCGGCCCGATCGGCGACTGGGCCTGCGGGACCCGGACGGTCCTCAGCCCAGGGACGGACTCCATGACGTCCAAGCCGATCCGTGCGGTGCTCGACCCGCTAAAGGCGCCGCCGGAGGCCGTCGCGTACGGCGTACCGCGCTATCGCTTCACGCTGTCCGGGACCACGGGGGTGCTCGACTACGGCGACGCGTCCGGACACCGGATCGCGCGCACCGAACTGACCCGGACGGCAACCGGCTGGCTCGTCGGCGATCGCACGGTCTGCTCGGGCGCCGGCGGCCGGCCGTCGCCCGATCCTGTCCGGCTGGGCGCCCACACCAAGTCCCCGCTCCCGCTCGATCCTCGGGCAGCCCAGCTGCGAGCCACCCCCATGATCGGCCGCCCTGTCCTGATCGACGACCGCACGTACTACGACCCGGCCGGAATGTTGCGTCAGGCAACGCTGTACGCCTTCGCCACCCAGGGCGGCTACCAGTTCGTCAGAATGCCGGCAGACGATGGGGGTATCGGCCAACAGCCGCAGCCCGAGGACCAGATCAGAGGCGCGGACCCGCTGCAGCTGGCCGGTGCCGACGACACCCATGTCTTCGCCGGACACACACCGTTCTTCGGCGTCGTCTTCAGCTACCTGACCAACGACAAAACCGTTGAAGGGCTCAGCCTGACAACGGCCTCGACCGGCGAGCCCGGCCCGGCCCAGAGCTTCGCGTTGCCTGGTGGACGGACCCTCTACACCGTCGTACCGGTTTCACCGGTGGACGGCGACTCGCTGGTCACCGTTCACCGCACCACCGGCGACGAGCCACCGAGGCGCTTCTAGCGCTGACGCTGCGCGGCCCGGTCAGCCGGCGCTCTTCCCAGTACGTTGACGTCGAGGCTTGACCGGCGGTGGGGGAGCGGTGGTGGCGGCGATGTGCAGCCGGGCGGGGACCAGGTGGGGCGGGAGCGGGTCGGCGTCCTCGAGTTGGCGGATCAGGGCTTCGGTGCCGAGCTGGCCGAGTTCAGGGCCCGGCGTTCGCAGGAAAGTGAGTTCCGGGTCCGACAACGCTGCCGTTTCCGGCGCCATCAGGAGCGCGAGCAGTGAGAGGTCGTCCGGGACTCGCCGGCCCAGGCGGTTGACGGCGGACGCGACGCCGAGGGCGGCGTACTCGTTGAGGATCAGGATGGCCGTCGTGTCCGGGTGATCGCGCACGGCCTGCGCCGCCGCGTCCTGGCCGGCGCGGGTGGTGTCGGCGCAGGGGATCACGATGGTCTCCAGGCCGTACTCCGCCATCATGCGCCGGTACGCCGCTTCGGCGCGGACGTAGGGCCCGTAGTTGTGGAAGCGGGGATCGTCCAGATTTCCGGCGATCAGCACGAGCTTGCGATGGCCGAGGCCGTGCAGGTGGGACACGCCTTCGGCGACGGTGGTGTCGAAGTCGATGTCGACGTGGGGGAGCTCCTCCGGCGACGTGGTCCGCCCGATCAGCGCGTACGGCGTACCGGTGCGCTCGAGGATCGCGATCCGCGGGTCGTCGAGCTGGACCTCCATCAGGACGACGCCGTCGACCAGGCCCTGGCCGACCAGCTCGGTCAGCTCCATGCCGTCGTTGCCGACCGGCCACAGCACCAGGTGGTAGTCGCGCTGGCGAGCGGCCTCGGCCGCACTGGTGAAGAACTCCGCCCCCGAGAACCCGAACCGGTGGTCGAGCGCCGGATAGGCCATCGCGATGATCCGGGTCCGCCGGCTGGCCAGCGCGCGCGCCACCATGTTGCGGCGGAAGCCCAGCTCGTTCATCGCCCGCTCGATCTTCTCCCGCGTCGCGGCAGTCACCGGCTTGGTGTCGTTGAGCACGAACGAGACGGTCGCGATCGACACCCCTGCCCGCTGCGCGACATCGCGCATGGTCGCCATCGGCCTCCTCCTCGGGGGCGCTGCTCAGCGCCGTCGGGCCTCACTGTCGCACGGATGCGCCGCTGGATCGATCCGGCGCGGTGCCGAGGTCTTGACACTGCTGTGAGCCACGGCACATCATCCATGATCAAATAGGTTAAGCGCTTTGCCAATCCCCTCCCGCTACTGATCGGCCGGTCGTCGAACCCTTCGGTTAAGCGCTTTGCCGATGCTTGCGCTGCCTCGGTCGCCACCGGCGGGCGGGGTACCACCAGCCGCCCACGCGCCCGCCGACCACCCGCGGCGGCTCTCCGCCCCGAACCACTCGCCGACCCCACCAAGGAGCTGAATGCCGATGTTCACCCAGCGGATCACGGCCGCACTGGCCGGCGCGACCGCTCTGTCGCTCGCGCTCGCCGGCTGCGGCGACAGCGGCGGTACGTCGTCCTCGTCGGGCGAGGCCGTCACCAGCCTCTCGATCCTCGACTACTACAACAACGAGCCCGACAAGTCCCTGGTCCAGAAGGGTCTGGACGCCTGCGCGACGAAGCTCGGCGTCACGCTGCAGCGCGAGACGGTGCCCGGCGCGGACCTCATCCCGAAGGTTCTGCAGCAGGCGTCGTCCAAGACGCTGCCCGACGTCCTGATGCTCGACAATCCCGACGTCCAGCAGATCGCCGCGACGGGCGCGCTCGCTCCGCTCAACGACCTCGGCGTCAGCGCCGACGGGTTCACCCAGGGCATCGTCGACGCGACGTCGCACGACGGAAAGCTCTACGGGCTCGCGCCGGTGGTGAACACGATCGCGCTGTTCTACAACACCAAGCTGCTCGCCGAGGCAGGAATCCAGCCGCCGAAGACCTGGGACGAGCTCCGGGCCGCGGCGAAGAAGCTGACCAAGCCGGGGCGCTACGGCATCGCGTTCAACGCCAACGCGACGTACGAGGGTGCCTGGCAGTTCCTGCCGGCGATGTGGACCAACGGTGGTGACGAGACGGACCTGACCAGCCCGCAGGTGGCCGAAGCGCTGCAGCTGTGGGTCGACCTGGTGACGTCAGGATCGGCGTCGAAGAGCGTCATCAACTGGACCCAGGGCGACGTGAAGGACCAGTTCGTGGCGGGCAAGGCCGCGATGATGGTCAACGGGCCGTGGAACATCCCGTCGCTCAACGAGTCGCCGCAGGTCAAGTGGGACGTCGTCCAGTTCCCGGTGAACAAGCCGGGGCAGACGCCGATCGCGCCGCTCGGCGGTGAGGCGTGGACCGTGCCGCTCAACAAGGACGAGGCCAAGCAGCAGAAGGCGGCCGACTTCGTGAAGTGCCTGAGCTCGGACGACAACGAGCTGGCCTGGGCGAAGGCCAGGTTCACCGTGCCGACCCGGACCGCGCTCGGACCGCAGTACGTCAAGGAAGTGCCGTCGATGAAGGCGTTCTCCGAGCAGGTCGCCAACGCACGCTCGCGCACCGGCAAGCTCGGCGAGAAGTGGCCCGACGCGGCCAAGGTGATCTACCAGGCGATCCAGCTGGCGCTGACCGGGCAGGCCAGTGCGCAGGACGCGTTCAAGAAGGCCTCCGGCAGCTGACCGGGAGACGGAGACCGAGATGGTGCACGCACCGACCCGCCCTTCCCGCTCGGAAGCGCCGGCCACCCAAGCGGTACGCCGCGCTGGTGGCCGGCGACGGCGCAGCGAGGATCTGACGAAACTGCTCTTCGTGCTGCCGGCCGCGATCGCCATGCTCGCGCTGTTCGGGTACCCGGTGGTGAAGAACCTGGTGATGAGCCTGCAGGACTACGGCCTGCGGACCTTCTTCACCGGGGCGGCGCCGTTCGTCGGGCTGGACAACTACGTCACGGTGGTGACGGACCGGTTGTTCTCCAAGGCCTTGGTGAACACCGCGCTGTTCACGATCGGCTCGATCGCCTTCCAGTTCGCGATCGGACTCGGACTGGCGTTGTTCTTCCGCCGCAAGTTCCCGCTCAGCTCGTTGCTGCGCTCGCTGCTCCTGCTGCCCTGGCTGCTGCCGCTGATCGTCTCCAGCGCGACCTGGCGATCGATTCTCGAGCAGGACAACGGGATCCTGAACCGGAGCCTGGCCGGGCTCGGAATCATCAACGAGCCGGTGCCGTGGCTGAACAGCCCGTCGGTCGCGCTGATCGCGGTGATCGGGGTGAACATCTGGATCGGGATTCCGTTCAACGTCACCTTGCTCTACAGCGGTCTGAGCGAGATCCCCGACGAGCTGTACGAGGCCGGATCCCTGGACGGTGCCACCGGCTGGAAGGCGTTCCTGCACATCACGATGCCGAACCTGCGCGCGGTGGCCGGGGTGGTACTCGTCCTGGGCGTGGTCTACACGATCAAGGTGCTGGACATCATTCTCGGCCTGACCGGCGGCGGCCCGGCCAACGCGACCCAGACCCTGGCCACCCAGTCGTACGAGCGGTCGTTCGTGGACTTCAAGTTCGGTGAGGGCGCGGCGCTGAGCAACATCCTGATCGTGCTCTCCCTGCTGTTCGCGATTGTCTACCTGCGCGGCACCCGCCGTGCCGTCGACGAGTAGGAGCGACGATGCCTGACTCGACTCTTCGCCGGGGTGTCTTCACCGCGATCGGCGTGCTGATCCTCTGCGTGATGCTGTTCCCGGTGTACTGGATGATCAACGCCTCGTTGCAGCCGTCCGGCAACACCCTGACCGCCGGTTTCCTCCCGCTGGATCCCACCTTCGCCGGCTACCGGCGCGCGCTCAGCGAACAAGGGCAGAACCTGGTCACCAGCATGATCATTGCCCTCGGCACCGTTGTCCTCAGCTTGCTGGTCTCCGCGCCGTGTGCGTACGCGCTGTCGCAGTTCCGGTCCCGGTGGGTCGGGGCCGGGCTGCTCGCGATCCTGGTGTCGCAGATGATTCCGGGCATCGTGATCGCGAACGCGCTCTACACGGCGTACGAGAATCTCGGCCTGCTCAACTCCGTCCCGGGGCTGATCGTGGCCAACTGCAGCAGTGGCATCCCGTTCGCGATCCTGATCCTGCGCTCGTTCCTGCAGTCGCTGCCGGCGTCGCTGGTGGAGGCGGCCCGGGTCGACGGCGCCGGGCTGGTGCGGGCGTTCGTCTCGATCGTGCTGCCGATCAGCAAGAACTCGCTGATCACCGCGGGCCTGTTCACGTTCCTGTTCTCCTGGAGTGACTTCCTCTTCGCCCTGACGCTCACCACCAAGGGTGACGTCAGGCCCGTCACGCTGGGCATCTACCAGTACCTCGGGACGCAGGTGCAGAACTGGAACGCGGTGATGGCGACCGCCGTCTTGTCGGCGATCCCGGCGATCGTGCTGCTGATCGCCGCCCAGAAGTACATCGCGGCCGGCGCCATCGGCGGCGCGGTCAAGTGAATCCGAAACCAGAAAAGGTGATGGCAGACATGACGACGACAACGCCTCGTACCCTGCGGGTGCTGGTCTGGGGAGAGAACCGGCACGAGCAGGTCGAACCGCACGTGGCGAAGATCTACCCCGAGGGCATGCACGGCGCGATCGCCGACGGCATCCGGGAGAACCTCGGCGACGCCGCGACCGTCACCACGACGACCCTCGACGAGCCGGAGCACGGCCTGACGGAGGAGGTGCTGCGGCAGACCGACGTGCTGGTCTGGTGGGGACACGCCGCGCACAGCGAGGTGGAGGACAAGGTCGTCGAGCGGGTGCACCAGCACGTGCTGTCCGGCATGGGGCTGCTGGTGCTGCACTCGGGTCACTGGTCGAAGATCTTCGGCAAGCTGATGGGTACGACCTGTACGTTGCGGTGGCGCAGCGAGCAGGACCGGGAGCTGGTCTGGACGGTCGAGCCGACGCACCCGATCGCCCAGGGTGTGCCGAACCCGATCATCATCGACCAGCAGGAGATGTACGGCGAGCACTTCGACATCCCGACACCGGACGAGCTGATCTTCATCTCCTCGTTCAGCGGTGGCGAGGTGTTTCGCTCCGGCTGCACGTTCCGGCGGGGACACGGCAGGATCTTCTTCTTCTCGCCGGGGGACCAGGACTACCCGGTCTACCACCACAAGGACGTCCGGAAGGTGATCGCCAACGGTGTCGCCTGGGCCAAGTCCGATCTGCCGCAGCGGTCGCTGCCGACGCTGCTGCGCTACGAAACCGGTGAGTTCTACCAGGGCCACGGCTACACCGGCCCGATCGAGGAGCACGGCGATGAGTGAACCGCTGCGCATCCTCCAGGTCGGCGCAGGCGGCATGGGCCGGGCGTGGTTGCGGACCTTGTCGCAGAATCCTTCGGTAGAACTCGTCGGTCTGGTCGATCTGGACCGCGCGACGGCCCGTGCGGCGGCGGACGAGCACGGGTACGCCGGCGTACCGGTCGCGGCGACCCTCGCTGAGCTGGCCGAGCGGACCGGTGCACAAGCGGTCGTCGATGTGACGATACCGACGGCGCATCCGAAGGTCAGCACCGAGGCGTTGCGGCTCGGGTTGCCCGTGCTCTGCGAGAAGCCGCTGGCCGAGTCCGTCCGCGAATGCCTGGGCATGGTGGCGGCCGCGGAAGCGAGCGGCCAGCTGCTGATGGTGTCGCAGTCGCGCCGGTACTTCCGGACCGTCGCCGCCTTCGGCCGCCAGTTGGCCGAGCTCGGTCCGGTCGGCACGTTGTCCTGCGAGTTCTTCAAGGGCCCGCACTTCGGTGGGTTCCGTGAACGCATGGCCGAACCGCTGCTGGTCGACATGGCCATCCACCAGTTCGACCTGGCCCGCAAGCTGATCGGTGCCGAGCCGGTCTCGGTGTACTGCGAGTCCTACAACCCGCCCTGGAGCTGGTACGACGGCAACGCGGCGGCGAACGCGGTCTTCACTTTCGAGGGCGGTGCGCGGTTCACGTTCACCGGCAGCTGGTGCGCGCCGGGCCACGAGACGTCGTGGAACGGTCGCTGGCGCGCGAGCACCGCGGCCGGTACGGCGGTGTGGGACGGCGACAACGCGCCCGAGGCCGAACGCGACTCCGGGGAATCCGTGGCCGCCGAACTCGGTGACGAACCCCAGGAAATCGCCGGGTCGCTGGCCGAGTTCGTCGGGGCGGTCCGCGGTGGCGGCGTACCGCAGTCGGAGGTGCACGCCAACGTGGTCAGTGTCGCGATGGTGGAGGCGGCGGTCAGGTCGGCGGCGACCGGGTCGGTCGTCCGGATCGCCGACGTGGTCACCGAAGCGCACGCCGAGGCCGTCGCGACGATCCAGGACGACGTACTCCGCCCGGTCCTGGAGTCGTGGCCGTCGGCGCTGAAGACAGTTGGCCTCAGCTAGGGCGACCTCGTCCTGGACCGGGCGGGTCCGGCGCTGTCAGCTCACAGCACCTCGGGTGAGGGCCAGTGCGCCGGTACCGCGCGGAGGCAGTAGCACCGGGATCGCGCTGCCGGGCGTGGTTGTCAAGTGCTCCAGTCGTTCGCCGAGATAGGTCGCCGAGAACGCGCTCGTCCAGTCGAAGAACGGCTGGACGAGGCACTCGACCGGCTCGTCGGCGAACGACTGGAGCCGCACCAGCACGGTGTCGTCGTCCGGCGAGGTCAGGCCGACGACGCGGACCCGGGGATCGCCGATCTCCAGCAGCGGTTGGGCGGCCGGCGCGGCCCCCGGCTCGCCGGTGGCCCTGAGAGCGCGCAGCGGACGGCTCTGCGCTGCGGCGAGACGCATTCCGTGCTCGGCCGGCTCGGTCCCCGACTCGGTCGGCCCGAAGGCGAGGGAGTAGCGGAACTCCTGGTCGAACGCCTGCTCGCTGGGGAAGTTGGTGTCCCAGATGTTGTTGTGTGCCCAGGAGTAGATGGTGCCGGGCTCGTCGGTCGTCAGCGACGACGGGTACGGCACGTACGGGATGCTGATCCGGCCGAGCTGGACCAGGGGTGCGTCATGGGTGGCCCAGGCAACGGTTCCGCCGGCGTCGTCCAGCGTCACCCATCGCCGGACAGCTCGCATGTGGGTCGCGGAGCCGGGAACCACCGGAAGGTCGGACCCCAGCACACCGCCCGTGGTCTCGGTGCGGATCCTGGGATTGCCCGTCGCGAAGGGGAAAGCGAAGAACGCGCTCTCCTTGACCAGGGTCGAGGGCTTCACCACGCGGTTCACGATGTCCACCCGGGCGATCCCGCGCGGCAGTGTGATGGTGGTGCGCAGCTTGCTGGTCCCGGCCGGTACGCATTCGTACGAGAGCGTCTCGCCGACCGCCGTGGACTCGCGGGCGATCAGCGCCGCGGGCGGGGCCTCCCACCGACCGGCCAGCAGATGCATCGAGTCGTCCGCCACGGTCTTGCTCGACTGGTGGTTGAAGGCACCGGCCGTCGCGTACTGGTCGTAGACGTAGCCGTTGAAGCCGAAGGCGGACGACTGCGAGACGAGCTCGCGACCGGTGCCCTTGTCGACGATCGAGCTGATCCGGGCGCGGGCGAGATCGACCTGGACGACGAGGAACTCGTTTTCCAGGACCGTGGACGTCGCCGCGTCGAGCCCGTCGTCCGGCTCGGCCGGCTCGTCGTCCGGCCGCACGTCCAGCCGGACGACGCTCATCGCCGGAATGTCCGCGACGATGCACGTCACGAACCGGCCGGCCATCCGGTGCAGCGGGTTGGTCTGGGCGCGCTCGACGAAGGGGATCACCTCGTCGGTCCGGCTGTCGACGAGCCGCACCCGCTGGTCGAGCCTGACGACGCTGTCCGCCAGGAACAGCTCCACCCCCTCGGTCCGGGTCCAGCTCGTGGTGTTCACCACCGCGTACGACGCGAGTGCGTCCGCGCTGCGCGGTACGCGCTCGGACAGCCTGGCGCGGGCCCGATCGAGCAGCACGTCGGCCTGGTCGTGCGCGTCGACGGCCTGACTGTACTTCCAGATCCACTGGCGTTCACCGGACTGGTGCGCCACGCAACCGTGGGTCCAGGGGTCGCCGGCTCCCCAGGTGTGCTCGTTGAACAGCGAGATCTTGTCGTAGACCGCGGGCGCCGCCTCGGTGTCCTCCTCGACGCCGACCGCGCCGAGAATTCCGCTCAGCGTGCTGAGCGTCTGGGCGTCGGCGATCGTCGACTGGGCCTGCCGGTTCAAAGCCATCGGGACGACGCCGGCGCCGACCCCGTCGACCCACCAGTCGGTCCAGTCACCTTCGAAGGTCTCCAGGGAGTCCCCGAGCCGGTTCTCGGCGTCGCGGAAGAAGTCCTCGTGGCGGGACAGCCGCATCCGCGGGTACGCCCAGGTCTCGTTCCACTGCCGGACCGTCTCCGCGGCGACGTAGCGCGGCGGGCCGTTGTCCGCGAAGGTGCCGAGCACCCGCAGGTGCAGGATGTCCCAGGGGTAGGGCTCCCGGTCGAACTGCGCGTCGAGAATCGGGAAGCCCGGGATGCCCTTCCCCGCATGCGGATAGGGGTTCGCGGCGAGCGAACTCAGGTACGCCGGGAGCAGCTCGTCCACTCGCGCGTACGACTCGTCGAAACCGATGATCGAGCCTTCCATGTACGCCAGGCCGTGCGGGGTGTCGGTTCGCCAGACCAGCACGCTGCGACCGTCCGCCGCACGCCACCTGAACAGCCGCGGCAGGTTCGCCCCGCCGACCAGATGCGGCACCGCGCGACCGGCCCAGTTGTGCGCCACCGACAGGTAGTCGATGCCGTTCGCAACGAGTACGTCTGGCAGACCGACCACCTGACCCGGGACGTCGGTCTGCATCGCGGTCACGATCGGCAGCCCGTACTGCCGGCTCACCTCGCGGGCGGGCCGGAGCAGCTCGTGCAGCTCGTCGGTGGAACACGTCTCGGTGTGCAGGTTGAACGGCATCGCGGTGAGTTCCAGGCGGCCTTCGCGCACCCGCTCGACGAACTCGTCGACCTGGCGACGGGTCCGGGCCGCCGCCCACTGCTCGAAGGACGACAGCCCTTCCACCGACCAGCGGAACCGCGCCTCCTCCGGCCAGCTGTCCGTGGCCCGGGCGAGGTCGAGGCAGGCATCGAGGAAGGACCGGCCTTCGGCCAGGACCGTGCCCTGCGGGTCGGTGTAGCCGATGTCGAGGTGTGAGTGCTGCACGAGGTGGAGCGTCCAGCGCCGCTGCGGCCGCAGCCGTACGGCGAACTCGACGCCCGGCTCGATCTCCGGGAATTCGATCGTGACCGTGGTGTCGTCGTCGACCGCCGGCAGCAGCAGCCGGACGGTGCCGGCCGGAGCAGCTTCGACCAGGCAGGTCACCTGGGTGCCGCCCTCGGTCCGCGCCGTGGCGGTCCGCGGCGGGCGGTCCCCGGCGAGCTCGACCCGGACCACCTGCAGCAGGCCACCGGATCCGTCGGCGCGGAACAGCGGCTCCAGCCAGTACCGGAGCGAGCCACCGCCCGTGCCGTGGGCTGTTTCCGCCGTGCGATCGATCAATCCGGTCCGGGCGATCGTGCTGTCCCACCAGGAGGATCGAGTCGAACCTGTCATGTCGCTGGCTCACTCTCAGATGTCGGGTCGAAGTCGGCTGAAGGTACCGCTAACAAGCAGGCGATCACAACATCTCCGCGCGAGATCGACCGGAATTCATTGCCTGTCGAGCGCAGCTCTGCCGCAGCGGCACGATCTCCGCTAAGGTACCGCTACCAAACCGCGCTACAGATCGTTGGCCATGACATCTGACAAGTCTCCCCGTACGCCCGCCCGCAGTGCCGTGTACGGCGCCCTGGACGTCGGCGGCACCCATGTGACCGGAGCGCTGATCTCCTTCGGCCAGTCGCGGCCGGAGGTCCGGTCCACGACGCGGGTCTCGCTCCAGCCGGACGGCACGGCCGAGCACCTGCTGTCGACCATCGCGTCGTGTGCCGACTCGCTGGCCGGACCGGCCGGGATGGACTGGGGACTCGCCGTCCCGGGCCCCTTCGATCACGAGCGCGGCGTGGCGCAGTACCGGTCCGTCGGCAAGTTCGACGCGCTGTACGGCGTGGACCTGGGCAAAGAGCTGTCCGCACGGATGCGGGCCTGGCCCGGTTCGCTCACGTTCGTGAACGACGCCGAGGCGTTCCTGCTCGGCGAGTGGAGCCACGGCGCGGCGTCCGGGCACGAGCGGGTCGTCGGGATCACCCTGGGCACCGGCGTCGGAAGTGCTTTCCTTGCCGAGGGCACCATCGTTGCCGACGGCCCGCTGGTTCCGCCGGAGGGCCGCGCGGATCTGCTGCACCACGACGGCCGGCCGCTCGAGGACACCGTCAGCCGGCGGGCGATCATCGGGCGCTACCGTGAGCAGACCGGACAGGCGCTGGACGTCCAGGACATCGCGGCGCGGGGGCGCGCCGGCGAGGCGGCCGCACGCACCCTCCTGGACGAGACCTTCCGCGCGCTGGGTCAGGCGCTGGACCCTTGGCTGATCAGTTTCGCCCCCACGCTGGTCGTGGTCGGCGGCTCGATGACCGGGTCGTGGGACCTGCTCGAACCGGCGATCAGTTCCGGGCTCACCGGCCGGTACGCCGTGTCCGGCGTACTGGTTCGTGCCGCGCATCCGGACACCGCCGCGTTGGTCGGAGCTGTCCATCAGGTGCGCCGTACAGAACGCTTAGAGTGACCCGCATGCCACGCAGGCGAGCAGTGGACGGCTCGGCACCCACCATGCGCGACGTCGCGTCGCTGGCCGAGGTGAGCCCGATGACGGTGTCGCGGGTCCTCCAGAACCACCCGAACGTGTCGGCCGAGAACCGTGAGCGGGTGCTCGCGGCCGTCAAGCAGCTCGGCTACCGCCGCAACGACGTGGCGCGGGTGCTGAGCCAGGGCCGGCGACTGGGGGCGGTCGGGCTGATCGTCACCAACCTGGCCAACCCGTTCTACGCCCGCCTCGCGCTGGGCATCGAGTCGGTCGTCACCCGCGACGGCATCCGGGTGATGGTGACCAACAGCGACGAGGACCCGGACCGGGAGCGGGCCGCGGTCGGCGACTTCGTCTCGCGGCAGGTCGACGGCATCATCATCGTGCCTGCCGGGTCGAACCACGAGTACCTGGTGGACGACGTCCCGGACAGCACTCCGATCGCGATGGTCGCCCGGCCACCGACAGGTGTCGAGGCCGACTGCGTCCTGGTCGACGACTTCGGCGGTGCCTACGAAGCGACCCGGCGGCTCATCCAGCACGGCCGGACCCGGATCGGGTTCGTCGGGAATCCGCCCTCGGTCTACACCGGCTCGGAACGCTTTCGGGGCTACTGCGCCGCGCTGGAAGCTGCCGGGCTGCCGTTGCGGGACAGCTACGTCAAGCGCGCCCGCGACATCGCGTCGGCGGAGCAGGCCACGGTCGAGCTGCTCGCCCTGCCGGAGCCGCCCGACGCCGTGTTCTGCACGAACAACCGGAACACGCTCGGCGCGTACCGGGCAGTGCACCGGGTGTCCGCGGCGGTGGTCCTTGCCGGCTTCGACGACTTCGAACTGTCCGACATGCTCAGTGTGCCGACGCTCATCGTCGACTACGACGCCGACGAGCTGGGCCGTCGCGCCGCTCAGCTCCTGCTGGAGCGGCTGACCCCGGGGGAGACGCGCTATACCGGGCCGATGCGACGGGCCGTCGTACCGACGACTGTTGTGGAGCACGGGTTCGGCTGAGGGCCGTCGGCAACCACCGCGACGACTCCGATCCCGCGGAGGGAGTCGTCGCGGCCGGTCGACGGGTCAGGCGGCGTACTTGTAGTCGCTCGGCTGCCAGGCCAGCAGAGCAAAGGTCTGGATCGCTGCCGACTGGTGCAGCGTCTGCGGGCGCAGGGAGGGATCGGGTGCTCCACCACCGGAGTTCTGGAAGCGGAACAGGCCGGTGCTCTCATCGCGGTTCGACTGCCAGATCCGCTCGGCGTACGAGGTCATGACGTCGCGGTAGCTCTGGGTGGGCTTGATCGATTCGAGCAGCAGCAGGTTCGCGAACAGGATCGCGTTGAAGATGGCCGGCTGGTTGTAGAGACGGTCGCTCGCGGTCCAGTACGCCATCGCGGCTTCGGCGTCCTGGGTCGCCCGGCTCAGGTGAGCCTTGTCCTTGGTCGACCGGTAGAGCAGCGCCGCCGCGCCGATCATCGACCCCGAGTTGTAGGTCCACAGCGTCTCCTCGACCGTGTCGTCGAGGCGGATGCCGTTCGCGTACAGGCCCGGGCCGCGACTGAGCGCTTCACGCACCCAGTTGTAGGTCCGGCGCGCCCAGTCGAGGTAGCGCTGGTCGCCGGTTGCCTCGTAGAGATGCGCCGCGAGCTCCGAGGCGAGACTGGTGACGTTGGCGGCTCCCCGGTACGGATTCCAGGAAGCGTCGACCCAGTGCATGCCGCCGGGGACCGGGCGGTTCGGGTCGGTGTCCCACGCCTTGACGACGAAGTCGAACACCCGCGCCGCCAGCCTCAGCATCTCCCGGTCACCGGACAGCCGGTAGCGCCGGACGAACTCCAGGCCGATGACGGCGTTGTCGTCGTAGAAGGGATCGCCCCGTGTGCCCAGCGGCTCCGGGGGATAGGAGTCGTAGGCGCCGCGCGGAGCGTCCCAGTACAGCTCCAACGCCTCGAAGCGGCGCTTCACGTCCTCGTCGTAGCGCTTGCCGGCCGGCGGCAACTGGTTCACGTCGATGGTGGCCGCGGTGGCTTCGCGCAGCGGCCAGACGTAGGAGTACGGGTTCTCTCCGGTCAGGGTGGGGTGGTTCTCCTTGTACAGGCCGGTGTCCGGCAGGTACAGGTAACGCTGCAGTGCGGTGTAGCTGACCAGGGCGCGGTCGGCCCACTTGCTCTTGCCGGGGGCGGCCACGGCCGACTGGACTCCCGTCGGCAACAGCGCGGCCAGGCCCAGTCCGCCGAGGCCGGCGGTGAATGCGCGGCGCGACAGTGCGGAACGTTCCGGGTGCATGCCTCACTCCTTCATGGGTTGGGGTGTGTCAGGTCTTCGAGCCGGACAGTGCGATTCCTTCGACGATCTGCCGCTGGGCGATGATGAAAACGATCAGCAGCGGGGCGGCGGCCAGGGTCGCCGCGGCCATCAGGCCGGTCCAGTCACTGGAGTAGGTGCCCTTGAACTGGTTGACGACCAGCGGCAGCGTGAACTTGCTGTCGGAGTTCAGGAAGATCAGCGGGTAGAAGAAGCTGTTCCACTGGCCGAGAAACGTGAAGATGCCCAGCGCAACCATCGGGGTGCGCAGCAGCGGCAGGATGATGGTCAGGAAGATCCTGGCCCGGCCGGCCCCGTCGATCGCCGCGGCCTCCTCCAGCTCGATCGGGATTCCCCGGACGTACTGGCGCAGCAGGAACACGCCGAAGGCGTTGAACAGCGACGCGGGCACGATCAGCGCCAGATGGGTGTCGATCCAGTTCAGCCGGCCGAGAATGACGTACAGCGGGATCACGGTCAGCTGGACCGGCACCATCAAGGTGGCCAGGAACACCATGAACAGCGGACCCCGCCCGGTGAACCGGATCCGCGCGAACGCGTAGGCCGCCATCGCCGCGGTGAAGACCGACACCACGACGACGATCACCGCGATGTACAGGCTGTTGGCGAAACCTCTGACGAAGTCGGCCGCCTCCAGGGCACTGCGGTAGTTCTCCGGGTGCCACACCTTCGGCAGCAGCTTCGGAGGCTGGATGAAGATCTCCTCCAGCGGCTTGAACGAGCTCAGCACCATCCAGGCGAAGGGCAGCGCCATCGCGACGGCGCCCGCCAGCAGGAACAGGTGCAGCAGGACACGGGTCCAGCGCAGCCGCGGCCGCTCGGCCTGGTGTCTGGGCCGAGCCGTGGTGGGAGCTTCCAGGTGGTCCAGTTCTGACGTGGTCATTCGGTGTAGTGCACCCATCTCTTCTGGGCCAGGAGTTGCAGGCCGGTCAGCGCCAGCAGGGCGGCGAACAGGAAGACGGCGATCGCCGACCCGAGGCCGAAGTCGAACTCGACGAAGGCCTTCTGGTAGATCTCGTACACCACCGTCCGCGACGACGCGGGCGCGTTGGCGCCCATGAAGACGTAGATGTAGTCGAAGATCTGGAACGACCCGATCACCGACGTGACCGACAGGAACAGGATCGTCGGCGAGAGCAGCGGGATCGTGATCCGGCGCATCTTCTGCCACTCGGAGGCGCCGTCGATGTCGGCGGCCTCGAGCAACGTGCGCGGGACGTTCTCCAGGCCGGCCATCATCATCACGATCTGGTAGCCCAGGCCCTGCCAGATCCCGACCAGGGCGAAGGCCGGGATCACGAACCGGGCGTCCTGCAACCAGTCCGGGGCCGGCAGCCCGACCTGCCGCAGCAGCGCGTTGAGCGGACCGATCTCGGGGTTGAACAGCCACAGCCAGATCGCCGCCACCGCCACGGTCGAGGTGACGACCGGGGCGAAGTAGAACGTCCGGTAGAACGACTTGCGCTTCACCTTCTGCAGCAGGTACGCGACGACGAACGCCGACAGCATCGTTCCGGGGACCGAAAGAACCGTGTACCAGATCGTGTTCTTGGCCGAGGTGCGCAACTGTGGATCGTGCAGCACGGTGCTGAAGTTGGACAGCCCCGCCCAGGACCGGGCACCGAAGCCGTCCCAGTGCGACACGCTGAGAACCACGGCGAACACCAGTGGCCCGAGCATGAACACGAGCAGCCCGATCAGCTGCGGCGCCAGGAACAGGTAGCCGGCGAGATTGTCCCGGCGCCACCGCTGCTTGCTGCCCGACCGAGCGGGCTTGCCCGCGCCCGACCGCGGCGGCGTTCGGGTCGGAGGTCGTACGGTCGTGGTCATTCGATCATCCGTTCAGCAGATTCGCCAGCTTCGTGCTGAACGACTTCGGCGACTCGGCCTTGGACTTCAGCAGGGTGTCCATCACCAGCGGGAAGTCGGTGTTCTTCTTCGCGTTGCGGGCCATCACGTTCGGCAGCGCGTAGCCGTTCTTGGCGATCTCGAGGAACCACTTGCCGTGCGGCGGGTCGTTGTTCTCGGTGACGATCTCCTCCAGTCCGGACAGCACCGGTACCGCGTTTCCGCCCCCGGCCAGCCGGGCCCGGACGCCGTCGGGGCTGACGAAGTACCCGGCGAACGCCTCGGCCGCTTCTTTGCTGCTCGCCTTGGCGTTGACGGCCATCGCCGCGGTGTAGACGGCCACCGGCATCACGGTCTTGCCGTCCTCGGACGGGTAGGGAGCGATGTCGTACTCGACACTGCCGCCCAGTTTCTTCAGGTTGGGCAGCAGCCATCGGCCGTAGCCCGGAACCGTGGCCAGCTGACCGCCGTAGAACAAGGCGTCGACGCCCTGTCCCTTCGGCAACGATCCGCCGTACACGATGGTGCCGGCCCGCATCTGGTCGAAGAGCCACTCGATCGCGCGCTGGGCCTTGGGGTCGGTGTCGAAGACCGCCTTGCCGGCGTCGTCGAAGGCCGTGCCGCCCAGCGAGGTCACCCAGCTGAACAGCTGGCCCCAGCTGGCTTCGAACACCATGCCGCGTTTGCCGCTGGCCTTGACCTTGGCGAGCAGATCGGTCACCGCGTCGAGGTTCCAGGCGCCGGCCTCGAAGGCGGCGGCGGGGTCCTGGGTGACACCGGCTGCCGACAGCAACTTCTTGTTGAACCAGAACACCGAGGGGTTGCAGTCGACCGGCAGGCCGTACACACCCTTGCCGTCGGCCCCCTTCGCCCAGGCCACCAGTCCGGGGAAGAAGTCGGTGAACTTCACCGGCGCGTCGGGGGAGGACAGGTACGGTTCCAGGTCCACGACCTGCTTGGTGTCGACGAACTTGTTCAGCCACGAAGGGTCGGCGTAGAAGGCGTCCGGCGCCTTGCCGCCCTGCAGCTGGGTGAGCATCTTGGCCAGGTAGTCACCGGTGACGGTCTGGTAGGTCGTCTTGACGTCGGTCTTGTCCTGGTAGTCGGAAGAGAACTTCTTCAGCAGGCCGACTTCGCCAGGGGTCGCGACCCAGCTGGCCCAGGTGACCGCACCGGTGGCTTTGCCGTTGCCGCCCCCGCCGGCCGGTCCGCCGCTGCTCCCGCCGCCGCAGGCCGACAACAGCGTGCCCGACGCCGCCACGCTGAGGCTGGCCAGCGCTGTCGAGCGCAGGAAGCCGCGTCGCGACACCGTTCGCTCGACGGCGTCTTTGGGGTTGTTCATCCGTTCCTCCTTGATGGGCGAAGCAGTACGAGTGCTGCTGCGGCCGACGTTCTGGTAACGTTAACAGCCCGCTTCGATCAAGGGAATAGAGAGTTCAGATGCTCGCTTCGGCACCAGGTCGTTACGACAAGCAACCGACCGTCCGGGTCCCAGGTCCGCACCGGGTCTTCAGCGGTCACGAGGCGTGGGCCGAGGTCGACCGGCACGCCCGCAACGGCGGGCGCCGGACACCGGTGATCGTGGTGGACACCTACCCAGGAACGGATCTCGCGCAGCTGATGGCCGCCGTGCGCACGGCGCTGCCGGAGTACGTCGTGATCAACGTCGAGGACGCCGCGGCCAAGCCGATCGAGGAGATCGACACGCTGATCAAGGCGAATCTCACCAACGACCGGGTGTTCGGCGTGCTGAGCCACCACAGCCTGGACCAGTTCTACGACGCGGACCGGCTGGCCTCGCTCGCGGACCGGGTGCTGGACTCGACCCAGCCGACGGTGCTGATCGGCTGGGGAGCCGCGCTCGTTCCGCTGCAGCGGTCCACCCTCGTGCTCGCCGACATGGCGCGCTGGGAGATCCAGCAGCGGCAACGACGTGGTGCGCCGAACTGGCGGTGCGCCAACGGCGACGAGGACAACCTTCGCAAGGTCAAGCGGGGTTTTTTCGTGGAGTGGCGGGTCGCGGACCGGCACAAGCGCGCGCTGTTCCCGTCCATCGACTACGTCCTGGACACCAACCGCTCGACGAGCGAGGCGAAGCTGATCACGGCCGAGGCCTTCCACGCCGGGATGCAGGCCGCCGTCAGTACGCCGTTCCGGGTCGTGCCGTTCTTCGATCCGGGAGTGTGGGGCGGTCACTGGATGCAGAAGGAGTTCGACCTGGACTCCGACGCCGACAACTACGCGTGGTGCTTCGACTGTGTGCCGGAGGAGAACAGCGTCCTGCTCGACTTCGGCGGGCAGATCGTCGAGCTGCCGTCGATCGACGTGGTGTTCCTGCAGCCGCGCGAGCTGCTCGGTGAGTTGGTGCACGCGCGGTTCGGGGCCGAGTTCCCGATCCGCTTCGACTTCCTCGACACCATGGGTGGCGGCAACCTGTCACTGCAGGTCCATCCGCTGACCGACTACATCACCAACACCTTCGGCATGCACTACACCCAGGACGAGAGCTACTACCTGCTCGACGCGGCCGACGACGCCGTGGTGTACCTGGGGCTGAAGACCGGTGTCGACCCGGCCGAAATGACCAGGACGCTGGAGTCGGCCTCGCGCGGCGAGATCAGCTTCCCCGTCGAGCAGTTCGTCAACGCGTTCCCGGCCGGCAAGCACGACCACTTCTCGATCCCGGCCGGCACCGTGCACTGCTCCGGCGCCAACTCCGTGGTGCTGGAGATCTCGGCGACGCCGTACCTGTTCACCTTCAAGATGTGGGACTGGGACCGGGTCGGACTGGACGGCGTACCGCGGCCGGTTCACCTCGACCATGCCCGGCGCAACATCCAGTGGGACCGCGACACCGAGTGGACCCAGGAGAACCTGGTCGGTCAGGTGGAGCAGGTCGCGAGCGGGCCGGGCTGGGTGGAGGAGCGAACCGGGCTGCACACGCTCGAGTTCATCGAGGTCCGGCGGCACTGGTTCAGCGAGGCCGTCGAGCACGACACCCGCGGCACGGTCAACGTACTCAACCTGGTCGAGGGGCCCGAAGCGGTGGTCGAGAGCCTCGACGGCAGCTTCGAGCCGTTCGTGGTCCACTACGCGGAGACGTTCATCGTCCCGGCCGCCGTGGGCCGGTACCGGATCCGCCCGCACGGCGCCGGGGTGGGGAAGCGACTGGGCACCGTGAAGGCGTCCGTCCGGGGTACCGAGGTCAGCTGAGGACGCTTGATACCGTGAGCGCAGCATCCGACGGTCGGTGGTCGATCTGGAAGCTCGGGGCTTGTGGCTGTAAGGAGTGCGCTGGTGAACCCTGGACCCTCCAGACCGAAAGCGGCACCGACCGTACGGGAGGTCGCCGAGCTCGCCGGGGTCAGTCCGATGACGGTCTCCCGCACGCTGTCCGGGGGCAAGAACGTGCGCCGCGAGGTGCAGCAACGCGTCATGGACGCCGTTGCCACCTTGGGCTACCACCGCAACGAGAACGCCCGGAGCATCCGGCCCGGCCACCGCTCGGACCTGATCGGTGTCGCGATCACGAACCTCGCCAACCCGTACTACGGGCACTTCGCGCTGGGCGTCGAGGAGGTGGCCGCCCAGCACGGTCGCCGGATGCTGCTGGGCAACACGGGCGAGGACGTCGCACGGGAGAAGCAGCTGGTCTCCGACTTCGTCGGCCGCCAGGTCGAGGGGCTGATCGTCGTACCGACCGGTGGCGCGGCCGACCACCTGAAAGGGACGCGGTTGGGTGACATCCCCCTCGTCCTGGCGTCGCGAACAGTGCGCGGGCTGAAGGCGGACACCGTGCTCATCGACGACGTCAACGGGGCCTACGAGAGCACCAAGAAGGTGCTCGAAGCTGGGCACACCAGAATCGGTTTCCTGGGCAACGTCATCTCGGTCGCCACCGCGAGCCGGCGGTACGAGGGCTTCTGCCAGGCGCTCGACGAGTTCGGCATCGAGTCCGACCCCGGCCTGGTCACCCGAGGTCAGCAGGACGCCGCGGCCGCCCGGAAGGCGATGGAGGCGCTGCTCGATCTCGAGGATCCGCCCACCGCGGTGTTCAGCACCAACAACCGCAACACGATCGGTGCGCTCGAAGCCATCGGGCAGCGCCGGCTCCGCGACCCCAAACTGTCGCCGCCCACCCTGATCGCCTTCGACGACGTCGAGCTGGCCCACCTGATGCAGGTCCCGCTGCTGGTCGTCTCCCACAACCCGAAGGAACTCGGCGCCCAGGCCGCCCGCATGCTGTTCGAACGGCTCGACCACCCCGAGCGCGCCAAGCGCCCACGCCTGATCGAACTTCCGGTCGCCGTCGGCGACATCCTGAACCAGCCCCGCGCCAAGGGTCGACGAGTGAAGTCGGTCGCCGGCGGGTGAGCTGTTGAAGATCAGGCTTGCTGTTCGGGGTCCAGTGGGACGGGGGAGAAGGTCATCAAGAAGCGGTGGGCGAGGGCGACGAGTTCCTGCTGCGTGACGCCAGGCAGCTCGTCGAAGTCCTGGGTCGCCACATCGAGAGTGTAAAGGTGCCCCGAGTCGTCGTCGAGCAAGGCGGCCGCATAGCAGCGGTACGCGCCGTCTCCCTCCGGTCCGAAGACGATCAGGTACTGCTGCCGAATGCGGGACCGATGCTGTTCCAGCCAGGCCGGTCGTCCGACAGCACTGAACTCGGCACTCTCCGCCTTGGTCATCAGCCGATCCAGGTCGTCCAAGGTGAGGCGCTTGATGTCGCTGGGGGAGCCAGGCGTGTACATGTCGATTCGCGGCCACTGCGGATGACGACGGCGACCGAACAGGCCCATCAGAAACCTTCCGAGTGCGGGCTGCGTCTTCTCATCCTAGCGGGGCGTTCGAGTGGTCAGCTGGATCCGGAACAGGCGGCGTCACGGGTCGAAGGCGCGATGCGCTGACCCACAGCAGCTTGCCGTAGTGGTCGATGAGTACCTGCCGCCCGCGGCGACCGCAGCGGGTCGCGTGGGCCGTGACTCTCAGCCAGTGGCCACCGATCAGCACTTCGACTGTCCTCGGCAATGCGGTGAGGAAGTCGGACTGTGCGGCCGGCTGTTGACGCTCGTTCACAGCGATCACCGCCCTCCGGCTGTGTCGGCGGTTTCCAGCCGGCCGATATCCCGGCCGAGATACCGCCTGCGGCGCTCACGATGAGGCCCTTGCCGCCAGATTCTCGCTTTGTCGGCCGACGATCAAGTGGGCCGGACGGTCCGCGTCGAAGCTGTCCGGTCGCGCCGCGAAAATGTTGTCATCAGAAGGATGACAGACCGGGATGTCAGCGGCATGATGACTGTTGTAGGAGGTGAAGAAAGGCAGACCGTACGGCGTGACCATGGAGTGAGGTGGTAGCGATGGCTCTTCCGATTCGCCGGCACAATCCTGACCGAGACCGCCGGGGCGAAGCTCGGCCAGTCCGGTGGCTGCCGACCGATCCGTTCGCGAACTTCGAGGACATCTACCGGCGGATGGACCAGATGATGCGGTCGTTCGGCAGCCTCGACAAGGTCGCCTGGTCGCAGTTTCCGGTGGACATCGAGGAAACCGAGGACGCCTACGTCGTCGAGATCGATCTGCCGGGAGTGGCCCGGGACGACGTGACACTGGAGTGGAACCATCGGGAGCTGACCGTGCACGGCGAGGTGAAGGAACGTGAACGCACCGGGTTCCTTCGCACGCAGACGCGTCGGGTCGGCGAGTTCCACCACTCGGTCACCCTGCCCGGCGAGATCGACGGCGACCGGATCACGGCGTCCCTGGAAGACGGTGTCCTGATGGTCAAGGCGCCGAAGGCGGCCGGCGCCAGGTCACGGCGGATCCAGATCACCGGCGGCTCGGGCGCATCGTGACCGTGACCGGTGCGGGCCCGGTTCGCCGCTGAACAGAGCGAGGCCTTGGAGCTCATCGCGGCGCACTGGGCCCGGCTGCCGACCGGCGGTGTCAGATGGCGGCCTCGGCGAGATCGTGCGCCAACTGCCGGCGGGTTCACCAGGGCAGCGGTCCTGTTTCGTCCTGGAAGGTGCCGGTCGGCCCGTCCGCGTCCATGGTGGCCAGGCGTACGACGACTCGGGCGCTGTCCTCGACCGGTCGGCCGATGCCGAAGGCGGCGGTCATGTCGGTGGCGGTGGTGCCGGGCTCGAGCGCGTTGAACCTGATGCCCGGCTGCGCCTTGGCGTAGTGCACGGTCAGCATGGTGGCCGCGGTCTTCGACGCGGAGTACAGCGCGAGCGGCATGCCGTACTCCGGGCGCTCGGGGTTGGTCACGGCCCAGAACGATCCCATGCTGCTGGAGATCGTGACGACGTTCGGGTTCGTGGACTTGCGGAGCAGAGGCAGAGCGGCTTCCGTGACGCGTACGATGCCGACGGCGTGCGTGTCGAAGGAACGCAGCGCCGCAGGGACGTCGAGCGTGGTCTCGAGGATGCCGGCGTTGTGCACGAGGACGTCGAGGCGGCCCTCGGCGGCGTCGATCGTGGCCAGTGCGCTGGTGACGGAGGCGTCGTCGGTGACGTCGAGCTGGACGAACCGGGCGCCGAGTTCGGCGGCGGCCTTCTCGCCGCGTTCAGCGTCGCGGGCGCCGATGTAGACGGTGTGCCCCAGCTCGAGCAGCTGCTTGGCGGTCTCGTAGCCGAGGCCCTTGTTGGCGCCGGTGATCAGTGTGACGGTCATGGTTCTCCTTGGAATGTGCTGGCCGCGATCGGGCCGTCGTCCACGCTATGAGCGGCACGCCGACTCACCCAGAGCCCCGTGCAGCCTGGGGTGTGACAGGACCCCCTCTGCTCGTTGCGCACCGAGCTACGGTTGTTCTGTGAGCGAGTCGAACGCCCTAGGGGCATACCTGCGGGCCCGGCGCGAGCTGGTGACGCCGCAGCAGGTGGGCATCCCCGACATCGGCGTACGACGGGTGCCGGGGCTGCGGCGCGAAGAGGTCGCGATGCTCGCCGGCATCAGCGCGGACTACTACCTGCGGCTCGAACGCGGCCGTGACCGTAAGCCGTCCGTACAGGTGCTCGAGGCAATCGCCCGCGTGCTGCAGCTCGACGACGACCACTTCGCCCACCTGCTGACCCTGGTCGCGGAGGTTCCCCGGCGACGGAAACGCCGTCCGCGCAAGCAGACGCCGCCGGCCGGAGCGTTGAAGCTCCTGGACAGCCTCGTCCAGCCCGCCTTCATCGAAGACCGGTACTTCGACATCCTGGCCGTGAACCGGATGGCCACCGCACTCTCGCCCGGCCTCGCTGTCGGCGGCAACCAGTTGCGGGACCTGTTCCTGGATCCGGCCGAGCAGGCGCTGCATCCGGAGTGGGAGAACGTGACCGAGTGCTTCGTCGCGAATCTGCGGCAGTCCGTGGGGAGCAACGTCGACGATCCCCGCTTCATCGAACTCACCGGAGAGCTGTCGCTGGCCAGCGCGCGGTTCCGGCAGCTCTGGGCCCGGCACGAAGTGCGTGGACAGCGCGGGACCCCGCTCCGGCTCGACCACCCGCTGGTCGGCGAGATGGTCCTCAACCGGGAGCGGCTGTCGATCAACGGCGCCGAGGACCTGATGCTGGTCGTCTACCACCCGGACGCCGGCTCCAGCGATGCGGACAAGCTGGCTCTGCTCGCCTCGGCGGCGTTGCCCACTTCAGGGGCGAAGACCGAGGTCGTGAGGCAGGCCTGACGGCGTCGGCGCAGCGCGCGGCACCGGGCGGTCATCAGCCGGGGTCGCGAGGGGCGGCACGGCGGTCAGCAGCGCCTGGGTGTACGCCGCAGCCGGCGAGGTGAAGATCTGATCGGTGTCGCCGGACTCGACGATGCGGCCGTGCTGCATCACGGCGATCCGGTGCGCGACCTGGTGGACGAGCCGGAGGTCGTGGCAGATGAACAGGTAGCCGAGGCCGAGTTCGTCCTGCAGGTCGATCAGCAGGTTCATCACGCCGGCCCGGATCGACGGGTCGAGGGCGGAGACCGGTTCGTCGAGCACGAGCAGCCGCGGTTCGCTCGCCAGCGCGCGGGCGATACCGACGCGCTGGCATTGGCCGCCGGACAGCTCGTGCGGACGCCGGTCGGCCAGCGAATGATCGAGCTGGACGAGGTCCAGCAGCTCGGTGACCCGGGCCGGGCCGGTGACGGGATCCCAGCGGCCTTGGACGCGCAGTGGTTCGGCGATCGCGTCCCGAATCCGCAACCGTGGGCTGAGCGAGCCGTACGGGTCCTGGAACACCGGTTGCAGCGCCGGCCGCAGACCGCGAAGTGCCGGCTCGTCGAGCGTCGTCAGGTCGACTCCTTCGAACCGGACTTCACCGCCCTGTGGACGGCGCAGCTGCAGTACGGTGGCCGCGGTGCTGGACTTCCCGCACCCTGACTCGCCGACCAGCGCGAGCGTCTCCCCGGCCCGTACCTCGAAGGACACCCGGTCGACCGCCAGCACCGGCTGTGACCGGCGTCGGCGTCCGGGGTATCGAACGGTCAGCTCCCGTACGTCGAGCAGCGGCGCGCCCGTCATCGGTACAGCTCCGCGAGCTCGGCAGCCGGTACGTCGCCGGCTCGGTGGCACGCGACCAGGCGTCCGTCGTAGAGAAGCGGTTCGGGTTCGATGGCCCGGCACTCGTCGACGGCGAGCGGGCAGCGCGGCGCGAAAGCGCAGCCCGGCGGCAACGACTGCGGCCGCGGCGGTGCGCCCGCGATCGCGGGAAGCCGGCGGGTTGTTGCTGCAGGCATCGGCTTCAGCGACGCCAGTAGTCCCACGGCGTACGGGGACCGCGGGGTCACCAGGACGCGGTCCACCGGACCCGACTCGACCTCACGGCCGGCGTACATGATCAGGACCCGGTCGGCCGAACCGGCGACAGCGGCCAGGTCGTGGGTCACCAGCACCACCGCGGTGCCCGACTCGTCACGCAGCCCGGTCAGCAGGCCGAGGATCTGGGCCTGCAGTCGTGGATCCAGCGCGGTGGTCGGTTCGTCGGCGATGATCAGGTCCGGCTGGTTGACCATCGCCATCGCGATCACGGCGCGCTGCCGCATCCCGCCGGAGTACTCGTGCGGATAGACCCTGGCGCGGCGGCTCGCATCGGGGATCCCGACGCGGTCGAGAGCCCGGACGGCAACGTCCCATGCCGCTGCGCGGCTTGCGCCCTGAACGGACCGCACCGCGAGGGCCAGTTGCTCACCGACGGGATGTACCGGGCTCAGGACCGACAACGCGTCCTGCGGAACGAAGCCCAGCCGTCGCCCGCGCAGTTCGCGGTAGGCGGCCTGGGTGGCTCCGGCGAGTTCGCGACCGTCGAACTTGACGCTACCGCTCATCGCGACCGACGGTCCCAGCAGTCCGAGAACGGCCTGCGCGGTCAGGGACTTGCCCGCTCCGGACTCACCAACGACGGCGAGGATCTGCCCGCGGTCGACCTGGAAGGACAACCCGCGCACGGCCGGCACCTCACCGCCCTGGCCTCGTACCGTGACGTGCAGATCGCGTATTTCGAGCAGTGCCGTCATCCCCGAATCCCTTGCAGTACGGCGCTTCGCGGCGTCCGGAGCGTCGATAGTGATACCGCCAGCGCCGCCAGCACGAGCAGGGCAACCGCAGGCGCGAGTACGGCCCACGGAGCACGTTCCACGTAGGGGAGCGATTCCGCCAGGCTCGATCCCCACTCCGGAGCGGGCGGCTGCGAGCCGAGGCCGAGGAACCCGAGCGAGGCAAGCGCCAGCGCGATCCCGGGCAGCCGCAGTACGGCGTGCCGGGCGACCGGACCTGCCACGGCCGGGAGAACGTGCCGGGTGAGGATCCAGCCCGGGCTCGAGCCGATCGCCCGTTGCGCGGTCAGATAGCCGGCCGCCCGGGTCTCCTGAACGAGCGCCGCGGCGTGCGCGGCCAGCGGTGGCCAGGAGACCAGGGCCACGGCGACGGACGCGCTCAGGGTTCCTGGGCCGAGCACCGCGGCGACCAGGATGCCCGCGATCACCGGCGGCACCGCGTTCGCTGTTTCGGAGGCGCCGATCGTGACGCCGGGCAGGAAACCCGCGACCAGCGCGACGGCGTACGAGAAGGCGCAGACGAGTACGGCGACGCCGGCTGTCGCGGCGGCGCCATGCCCGAGCCGGGCCAGGACGTCGCGGCCGAGAGAGTCGGTGCCCAAAGGATGTGTCCAACTCGGCGCCGCGAGCCGGGCCGTCGTGTCCAAGTGCAATGGATCGAGCAACAACCCCCAGCCGACGACGACGGCCAGCAGTGCGGCGCAGGCGACGGGCGGCACCTGGTGCATCCGTCGCGTGGACGCCAGTTGGACCGGGAGCGACAGGACCTCGTCGCGAAGACCGGGGCCCAGCAGGTAACGCCTCGCCGCTTGAGCCAGCAAGCCGGCAATCGTGCCCAGGAGCACCAGAGCCAGCACGGATCCTTGCAGCAAAGGCAGATCCTGCGACTCGGCTGCGCCCAGCGCCGTACGTCCTATCCCGGGCACTGCGAAGACTGTCTCCACCGCGACCGCGCCACCGGTCAGCCCGACCGCGACAAGCCCCAACTGTGGGACCACGGCCGGCACCGCGCGACGTACGGCGGCCGCGGCGATCCGCGTTGGAGTGCAGCCGGCCGAACGCCAGAGGCTGACCCAGCGCTCGGCAAAGACCGCCGGCAGAGCGTCGTCGACGAGGCGGCCGAGGATTCCGCCGGCCGGCAGAGCCAGGGCAAGCGCCGGAAGGATCAGGTGGCGTGGCCCGTCCCACCCGTACGGCGGCAGCCACCGCAGCCAGACCGAAAGCGCCAGCATCAACAGCGTGGCGAGCAGGAACTCGGGCAGCGCGGCAAGCGCGCTCGCGGCCACTCCGGTCCCGCCGCTGCGCAGGGTCCCGCGAGCACCGCGTCCCAGCGTCGGTGCGCACAACGCGACAGCAATCAGTACGGCGATCAGCAGAGCGGCCGCCATCAAGGTCAGGGACGCGCCGGCCGCGGCCAGGACCGAAGGCAGCACCTCGGCCCCGCTGGTCCAGGAGTGTCCGAGGTCCCCGCGCAGTACGTCCCCGAGCCAGCGACCGAGCAACTGCAGGGGGCCCGCGTCGAGACCGAGCTCCGCACGGACCGCGTCGATCGCCTCGGGTGTCGGTTCCTGCTCGGCCGAGCGGGCGCGCAGGACGGACAACGCGGGGTCACGGCCGGACAGCCAGGGCAGCAGGCCGATCGCGACGACGACAACGACCATCGCGCCGACGCGGGACGCCAGCGCCGCCGTCCGTGGGGTCACCGCAGTCGGGTCTGTGCCGTGACGAGCGTTCGCTCCCGCGGGTCCTTGGCCGAGTCGAGCAGCTCGCTCGAGTCGCCCTGGATCACCCGCTCGTGCAGCAGCGGGACGGCGGCGTCGGTTCGCAGGACGGCCGCTTCCGCCGCCAGGATCGCGGCCCGTCGGGCGTCTCCGGCGGCGGTGCCTTTCGCCCTAGTCAGCGCCGCGTCGACGCGTGCGTCGCACAGCTGGGAGATGTTGAACGATCCCTCACAGGCGAAGTCGCTGTACAGGTAGGCGACCGGGTCGCCGGAGTCCAGCACTGTGGCGCGGGACAGGATGAACGCGTCGAACTTGCCCGCCAGCGCGTCCTCCTCGATGTGGGCGTACTCGCGGACGACCTGCTTGACCACGAACCCGGCCTGCTGCAACTGCTGCTGCAGGACCGAGGCGACCTCCGGCAACTCGGCCCGGTCGGAGAAGGTCGCCAAGGTGATCGTGGTACCGGCCGGTGCCTTGGCCGGCGTACGGCCGGTGAGCTCGGTGCGGCCCTTCGCGGCCCACGGCAGCGCCGGGCCGAGCAGTCCGGCGGCCAGATCGGCGCGGCCCTCGTAGACGCCCTTCACCAAGGCGTCGCGGTCGACGGCACTCCGGATCGCGGCGCGCAGCGCGGGATCCTTGAGAGGGCCCGTGCGCGTGTTGAGGTAGAGCGTGTTCGTCCGCGGCATCGGCACTTCGGTCACGGTCTTCGGGTCCAGCAACGCCGCCTGCGAGACCGGGACCGACTCCACCAGGTGGGCCGAACCGCTGCGGATCGCGGCCGCGCGGGCCGCGCCGTCCGGGACGAACGAGACATCGATGCCCTCGGCCCGCGCCTTGCCGCCCCAGTAGCCGTCGTACCGGTCGAGGCGGGCGCCGGTCGTGCCGCGGACCTCGACCAGCCGGTACGGGCCGCTGCCGGTGCCCACGGGGTCCACGCTGGTTGGCTTGTACGCCGCCTTGGCCAGGATCGACAGCTGCGGCGACGACAACCGGTGCGGGACCAGCGGGTCGGCCTCGGCGGTCGTGACCCGCAGACTGTCGCCTTGGGCAACGGCCGTCAGTCGTACGCCGTCCAGGATGCGCGGCTTCGGCGAGGCGGCGGCCGCCTTGGTGAGAGCGAAGGCAGCCACGGCGGCGGTCAGCGTCGTACCGTCGTGGAACGTCACGTTCGGCCGGATCGCGAACTCCCAGGTCTGCGGGGAGACGCGTTTCCACGAGGTCGCCAGGCCTGGTTGGGCGTCGCCGACCTCGTCCAGCGTGACCAGAGTCTCGGCTGTGCTCCATCGGGACAGCTTGAACGCGTCGTCGCTGAACGGAGACAGGCCCGATCGGGGCGGCTGCATCATCGCCAGCTTGATCCGGCCGCCGCCGGCGTCACCCGTCGCGGCGGTCGGAGTGCCGCTCCCCGCGAAGCATCCGGACAGGAGCATCGACGAGGACAGCAGGCAGGCAGTGAGGGCGACAGCAGGGCGCACGACATCTCTTCCCGGAGTGGCGGACGGGTCGGAGGGTAAGTTAGCACATGAAAATCATTTGCGATAAGCCGTGGCGTGCTCTGGCTGGGGGACGCGGTTGAATGGTCCGGACAGGAAGAACGGACGGTCAGGAGGCATCAGTGAACGACTCCACAACAACCGGCGCGACCGAGCTGTCCGTGCGCCCGCTCGAGCCGGACACATGGCCGGCGTTCGCGCGGCTTGTCGAGGCGAACAACGGCGTCTGGGGTGGTTGCTGGTGCATGGGCTTCCATGTCGAGGTGGGCAAGGGGAGGGCCCCGGCGGAGAATCGCAGCGAGAAGGAGCAGCGGGTCCGGGAGGGGCGTACCCATGCCGCGCTGGTCTTCGCGGGCGACGAGTGCCTGGGGTGGTGCCAGTTCGGTTCGCCGGAGGAGTTGCCGAAGATCAAGAGCCGGCGGCTGTACGAGAAGGGCTTGACGAGCCTGCCGGACTGGCGCGTCACGTGCTTCTTCACCGGTAATGGCCTGCGAGGCCGCGGCGTCGCCAAGGCCGCGCTCGGTGGGGCGCTGGAGCTGATCGCTTCGGCGGGCGGAGGCTCGGTCGAGGGATATCCCGAGGAGACCGACGACCGCAAGGTGTCGGGATCGTTCTTGCACACGGGGCCGATGGCCGCGTTCGAGCACCACGGCTTCACGCGGACGCGGCCGATCTCGCCGCACCGCTGGGTCGTCACGCGCGTTGTGGAACCGGCCTGACAAGGTCCTGACGGACCGTCCCGAGTGGCTGCCTGGAACTATATGTAGACTGGCTACATCTAGCTACCCGATATGTAGGAGGTCTGCAGTGAGAACAACTCTGCGAAGGATCGTCGTGGCCGGAGTGGTCGCGCTCGGAGTGGGAACGACGCTGACGGCCGGCGCCGCGGCCGACCAGCAGGCCGGGCGAGTCCCCGACAAGGTGGTGTTCGACCGGTTGCTCCAGCAGCAGGCGGATGCCTGGACACACGAGAGCGGCGCCGAGTTCGCGGCCACGTTCCACCCCGACGCGGACGTGGTCACCTTCAACGGCGACCACCTGCGCGGACGGGCGGAGATCGCTCGTGAGATGCAGCGCTACTTCGACACCTACATCGAGGACACGACGTTCCGCACGCTCAGCGAGCAGATCCGCTACCTCGAGCGCGACGTCGCCGCGATCGTCCGCACCAGCTGCCTGATCACGGCTCCGGCCACGACGTGCCGTCCCGACTCGCTGTCGATCAACACCAACGTCATGCACAAGGTGCACGGCCGCTGGCTGCAGGCGTCCTTCCAGAACACCCGGGTCGAACCGTTGCCCTGACCTGCGGGACACGAGAGGGCGGTCCGGTCGAATCCGGCCGCCCTCCGGCCTGATCCATCCAGCCATCGGCGGTCGCCTCGGACATCGGTGCAGTGACGTCAGGTCCGGTGGACGGGTCCGCGATGGAGCTCACGCCACTCCTGGGGTGTCATGCCGTGTGCCCGGCGGAAGCGTCGGGCGAAGTGGCCCGGATCGAGGAATCCCCACTGCGCGGCGATCGCCGCGATGGATCGGTTCCGGTTCGCCGGCGCCGCGAGATCGCGGCGGGCGCGCTCCAAGCGCTCGCTGATGAGCCACTGCTCGAAGCTCAGCTGGTGCTTGGCGAACAGCTTGTACAGGTACCGCAGCGAAATGTTGTGGTGCGCCGCGATCCGGGCCGGCCCGAGGTCCGGATCGGCCAGGTGCTGGCGGGCGTACCAGGTGATCCTCGCGAAGAGCACGTCGGCCATCGCGAGGTGCTGGTCGTTGTCGTCCTCGGCAGCGGAGGTCAGCAGCGCACGGACCAGTTGGGTCGTCGCGGAGCCGAGCATCACAGCCGCTCGGGTGTCGTGCAGCGAGTCGCTGACTGTCGCGAGCACGGTGAGGTGGTGCAGCACGAGTTCGTAGAGGGGACTGCGAGGGAGCCGCTGAGCCGCGGCACGGACCGTTTCGACGCTCAGTCCGAGGTCCCGGTAGTCGATCTGGAAGGCCTGGGAGGCGCCCTGGCCACGCCAGGCGAACTCGTACGGTGCGGTCAGGTCGACCAGCATCAGCTCACCGGTGTGGACCCGTTGGTCGACTCCTGCCTGACTGAACATGCCGGTCCCGATCACCTGTACGGCGAGCGCGAGCCTTTCGGGGGCTCCGATCCGGACGTGCTTCGGCGTACGGACCAGGCGGATGCCCGAGCCCTCGTTGCGGAACAGGTCCGGCGCGCCGAGCTGCCAGAAGTCCATCCGGGCGTACACGTCGCCCTGGGGATCCTCGTGCTCCACCCGCGACGGCACACTCGCGGACATCATGGCCGCGAAGAACGCTTCCGAGCGGTCCTGCCGCCGCAGCGTGGAAGTGTCAAGAAGCAGAGTCAAAGCAGCCCCCGTCGCCGTACTCCCGGCACTCCGTCCCCACACAGTCCGGCCGAACTGTGCACTGACAGCCGACCGTCGTGCAGCCACATCCTAGGGCGGGCAGCCCTTGCGCAGCTAGGTTTTCGGCCAGCAGGCGCCTCCCTGAAAGCGATCGCCGTCCCAACCGTCACCCGTTGCACCCGATCGACTGCAAGGACACGACATGTTCCTTCGAAAACGGCCTGTTCCTCACCTCCTGCTCGCACTCGCCCTGGTCTTCGGCGTGTCCGGGTCCGCCACCGCCGCTGCCGACCACGCCCGCAAACCGACCGTCGTGCTGGTGCACGGTGCGTTCGCCGACGCGTCGGGGTGGAACGACGTGGCCCGCAGCCTGCGGCGCAAGGGGTATCCGGTGCTGGCGCCGGCGAACCCGCTGCACGGCGTGGACGCCGACAGCGCCTACCTGCGCAGCGTTCTCGCGACCGTGACCGGTCCGATCGTCCTGGTCGGGCACTCCTACGGCGGCTTCGTCCTGACCAACGCGGCCACCGGCAATCCGAACGTGAAGGCGCTGGTCTACGTCGCCGCGTTCGCCCCGGACGCCGGCGACAGCGTCGGTGGCCTGGCGGCGAAGTTCCCCGGCAGCCAGTTGAGCCCTGCCGCACTCGACTTCAGGCCGTATCCGGGCGGCGTCGACGGGTACATCAAGCTGCCCCTCTTCCGAGAGGTCTTCGCGGCCGACGTCTCGCCGTCCACCGCCGCGGCGATGGCCGCCGGTCAGCGACCCGCCGACGTCGGAACGCTCGACCAGCCGTCCGGCGTACCGGCCTGGAAGTCCATCCCGTCGTGGACGCTGGTCGCCAAGGACGACCAGGTCATCCCGGCCGCCACTCAGCGTTTCATGGCGCAGCGCGCCGGGGCCCGCACGGTCGAGGTGAAGGCGTCGCACGTCGCGATGATCTCGAAGCCGGCCTCGACGACCGACCTCATTCTCGACGCCGCGAAGGAGACCTCCTGATGCCCTCCGTCACCACCCCGGACACCATCGTTCTGGTCCACGGCTTCTGGGTCACGCCCCGCAGCTGGGAGCACTGGATCACGCACTACGAGCAGCGCGGGTTCCGGGTGATCGCGCCGGGTTACCCGGGCTTCGAGGTCGAGGTGGAGGCGCTCAACGCCGACCCGACCCCGATCCTCGAGCTCACCGTTCCGCGGATCATCGAGCACTACGAGGCCGCGATCCGCGAGCTGGAGACGCCGCCGATCATCATCGGTCACTCCGCCGGCGGCGCCTTCACCCAGATCCTGCTCGACCACGGCTTCGGCGCGGCCGGAGTGGCGATGAACTCCGCGCCCACCGAGGGGGTGCGCGTCGTACCGCTGTCCCAGGTCAGGTCGACCTTCCCGGTGCTGAAGAACCCCGGGAACCGGCACAAGGCGGTGCCGCTCTCGTTCGAGCAGTGGAAGTACGCGTTCACCAACACCTTCACCGAGGAGGAGTCCCGCGCGCTCTACGAGCGGTACGCCATCCCGGCGAACGGCGGCATCCTGTGGGGCAGCGTGCTCGCCAACTTCCAGCCCGGCCACCAGGACACCTGGGTCGACTACCACAACGACTCCCGGCCGCCGCTGCTGTTCGTCTCCGGCTCAGAGGACCACATCATGCCGCCGGAGGTGCAACGGTCCAACGCCAAGCACTACAAGTCCGACACCGTCACCGAGGTGAAGCAGTACGACGGCTACGCCCACCTGCTGCCCGCGCAGGACGGCTGGCAACGGATCGCCGACGAAGTGCTCGACTGGGCGCTGAAGCACGCGGCGGCCCCTGCAGCGTGAGCGAATCCCGCATCACCCACATCGGCGGGCCCACCGCGCTGATCGAGGTCGAAGGCTGGCGGTTGCTCACCGACCCGACCTTCGACCCGCCGGGCGGCCGCTATTCGTTCGGCTGGGGCTCGGCCTCTCACAAGGAGGTCGGGCCCGCGCTGGCCGTTGACGATCTGCCGCCGATCGACGCCGTACTGCTGACCCACGACCACCACGGCGACAATCTGGACAACGCGGGCCGCGCGCTGCTGCCCAGCGCCGGCACCGTCGTGACGACGGTCGCCGGAGCGCGCCGTCTGGGTGGCAATGCCATCGGCTTGTCGCCCTGGACGGTCCACTCCTTGTCCAGGCCCGGACTGCCGACCCTGCGGGTCACCGCAACACCCGCTCGCCACGGTCCGCCACTGAGTCGAGCGATCACCGGTCACGTCACCGGCTTCGCGCTGAGCTGGGAGGGGCAGCAGCACGGCGCTCTGTGGATCTCAGGTGACACCGTGTTGTACGACGGCGTTCGTCAGGTCGGCGAACGGATCGACGTTGGTACCGTCCTGCTCCACCTCGGTGCGGTGGAGTTCGGCATCACAGGTCCGGTCCGCTACACGATGTCCGGGCGCGACGGCGTACGGCTCTGTGAGCTCCTGCACCCGCGAACCGTCATTCCGGTGCACTACGAAGGCTGGCGGCACTTCACTCAGGGCCGGGACTCGATCGAAGCCGCCTTCGCCAACGCACCGGACGACATCCGACGGAGCCTGACCTGGCTCACGATCGGTACGCCCCAGGACGTGGTCATGTGACCAGCTCGCTCAGCCCAGCGTCGGAGGGCCCTGCTCGATGCGGCGGAGGACGGGGTCGAGGCGGTAGAAGTCGGTGCCGGTGATGAGTTGGCGCTCGTCCCACCAGGTGGCGCCGGCTTCGGCGAGGGGTTCGATGAGGGCGCGGGCGGCAGCCGAATTCGTGGGGCTGATGCCGCCGACGATGATGTCGTACGGCGCTGTCGGGTCGGTGCGGTGCTGCTGCAGGTACGCCGTGAGGTCGCGCAGCTCGTCGACGGGTGGGGCCTCGCCGTGGTTGGCGTTCTGGAACAGCGGTACGGCGCCGTCCCAGCGGGCGGCGCGGCGCATCGGTGCCTTGCGGGGCCAGTAGCCGGCGATCCAGACCGGCGGCCTCGGTCGCCGGACGGTTGCTGGAAGCAACGTCACGTCGTCGACCTGGTAGTGCTCGCCGTGGTGGTTCACGGCCTCGCCGGACCAGTAGCGGGCGAGGAGGTCGAGGCCCTCGTCCAGTCGGCCGGCGAGTACCTTGGGATCGGTTTCGTCGCCGAAGCTGCCGAACTCGTCGTCGATCGGTCCGCCCAGGCCGGCGCCGAAGACCACCCGGCCGTTGGTCATGCCGTCCAGCGTCGCGACCTGCCGGGCCAGCTGCTCCGGTCGGCGCCGCGCGATCGGGGTGACCAGCGTGCCGAGCGTGATCCGCGAGGTCGCGAGCGCGGCCGCGGTCAGCAGCATCCAGGGATCCCCGAACGGCTGCCCTCGCCGCTGGGCCTTGCTGTGCACGACGTGGTCCCAGACGAACAGGCCGTCCCACCCTGCTTGCTCGGCCGCGGTCGCCACCCGCGCGACGGTACGGGCGTCGGCGAAGTCGCCGAAGTTCGGGATGTTGATCGAGAAGCGCATCTGCGTATCCTCGCGCATCCGGCCGACGGTGCCCGGGATTTTCCGGGGTACTGGGCTCCGATGCCGCCGCCCGTCAGGGGGGATGTCGTTTGCGTCCTCGTCAGATCGGGCCTTGGTTCACGCGTCCGGGACGGCGGATCGGCTAACCGAGCAGAGCGAGTGCACCGCCCCAGAGGGCGCCCGGATTGAGCCGATCTGGATGCAGCGCGAGCATCGCGTCGAAGAACTCGACCGCGGACGGCTTGTCCTCGAGCAGGCGTTGGGCGTCGGTGAGGTAATCCCTGGTGGTTGCGATGGTGGCCGGGCTGTCGTCGCGGGTGGGATCGGTGTGGCCGGACACGACGTGAGCCGGTTTCAGCGCCTCGACCTGGTCGAGCGCCCGCAGCCACCGGGTGATGCCGTCGTCGGCAGCCTCGCGCAGATACTGGTGTACGCCGTTGTAGACGACGTCGCCGGCCACGACCAGGCTGATCGACGGCACGTGCAGCACCGTGGTGTCGTCGGTGTCGGAGTGGCCGACCTCCAGTGCGATCAGGTCGTGGCCTTCGAGCGAGAACTTGTTGCCGGGCAGCGGCGTCGCCAGGACCGGGGAGTCCGGGATCTGGCCGGGGAACTGCGCGTCCCACAACGCGGCCCGGAACTCGGGGGAACCGTGTTGGCGCATCATTGCGATGGTGCCCGCGGTGGCCACCGCCTCGGCGTGCGGGAAGCGGCGCAGCAGCGGCGCCGTACCGAACCAGTGGTCGCCATGGCCGTGGGTCACGTAGATGTGCGTGAGGTTCTTGCCGCTGGCGGCGATCCAGTCGCCGACGCGCTCGCTCTGGTCGATCGTCATCGGCGGGTCGACCAGGACGGCGTCACGTTCGCCGCTGATCAGGGTCGTGGTGAGCGGGGAGAACATCCGCCGGTCGCCGTTCGGCACCAGGTCCGTCGTGTTCATCGGGACCGGATCGCTGGTGTAGGTCTGATAGGTCAAGCTGGGTTGGTTCATGAGCTGTGCCTTTGCGGATGGGCAGCGACCGTCCGTACGACGGTCGGTGGGGAAGGGGATGGCTATTTCGCGGTGGGTCGCGGCGGCGAGTGCTGCGTTCCCTGGTCCTGCGCGTCGACCAGACCGACGACCCAGCCGTCGAGAATCTCGCGCGCGGACGGGCCCAGTGCCTCGGTCATCCGGTCCTGCGCGCCCTGCCAGGCGCGGCGGGCATCGGCGAACGCCGCCCTGCCCGAATCGGTGATCGCGACCGCCATCATCCGTCCGGTCGGTGACGAGTCGGCGGGCGCGACCCAGCCCTTGTCGCGCAGGAGGGTCAGATTGCGACTGAGCGTCGATCGCTCGAGCAGCAAGGTGGCGGCCAGGGCGGTCGGCCGCACCGGCCCGCCGGCCGTCACCAACTCGCTCAGGATCTCGACCTGCGGCACCGACAACCCAAGTGGCTGAAGCGCTCGGTCGTAGGTCCGGCCGACCATCCGGTGCAGCCGGGAAACCCGCATGCCCAGGCAGTTCGCGCGCGTGGTCTCGGCGAACTCGGAGGCGGCGGAGCGCCGGCTGCGGCTGTGCTTCATCTTCTCCCCGGCGTGGTCAGGTGGTGTAGGTACATCACAAAGTGTACATACATCAACGAGCCGGATTGCAGTCACGTCTGGAAGACGATCCCCGGGTTCGCGGAGCCCCCCGGCCTCGTCATAGGTCTCCACCGCGGCGTCATGCGCTGCGGGCTTGGCGTCGCCAACGGCCCGGCGGTACGCCGTGGAGGCGGCGGAAGGCGGTCGCGAAGGCGTACTCGTTGCGGTAGCCGGCGTCGGTAGCGATCCGGGACAGCGGTGCGTTCGTCCGGGTGAGTGCGTCTTCGGCGCGCCGCATGCGGAGGGCGGTGAGGTAGCGGGCGGGGGACTGGCCGACGACAGCGGTGAAGTGCGCGGAGAACGCGGCGCGGGACATTCCGGCCAGCCCGGCCATCGTGGTGACGGTCCAGGCGCCGGCGGGGTCGGCGTGCATCGACTGGAGGACGCGTTCGAGGTTCGGGTCGGCGCCGGCGCGGTACCAGCCCGGCGGTTCGGCGTCCGGGCGCGACCACCAGGCGCGCAAGGTGTAGACGAGGTTGAGATCGAGCAAGCGGTCGAGGAGCGCCTGCTGGCCGGGACCTTCGGACGCGGCTTCCGCTGCGAGCAGGTCGATCGCCGCCGCATGGCGCGGCGCGAGTTGGTCGGCTTCGACGACGGCGGCGCGGGGCAGGGCGTGGAGCAGGGAGTCGCCGATGCTGCCCTCGAGGACGTAGGCGCCGCAGAGAATCACCGCCTCCGGTTCGCTCGCTGTCGACCCCGCTGACCGAGCCTCGGAGATCGGCTCGGCCGGCGTACCGGGCGCGCTCACCAACCGGTACGGCGTACCAGCTGTCACCAGGACGACGTCGCGCGATCGCACAGGGATCGGCGGACCATCGGGCAGCTCCAGCCAGCCGCTGCCCTTCAGCAGCAGATGCGCGGTGAGCGGTCGCGTGCCGCTGAACTCCAAGCCCCACGGTGCGTTCCGGCCCAGTACGGAGAACACGGCCCCGCGGGCGCGGGCCTGCGTGAGTTCGTCGGCCAGGATGTCCACGCCGACCAGCGTAGACGAACTCAAAGGAAAGCCGGACAAATACCAATGGTCCGTCCAGGAGCCGGAGCCTACCGTCAAGGGCATGGCTACGTTTCTCATCCTCGGCGGCACCGGCAAGGTTGGCCGCCGCCTGTCCCGCCGGCTCGAACAGGACGGACACACCATCCGGGCCGTCGGCCGGTCGACCCCGCTGCCGTTCGACTGGAACTCGCCCGCCACCTGGGAACCGGCGACAACCGGCGCGGACGGCTTGTTCATCGTCGGCCCGGGCTCGGCCACCGATTGGAGCCCTCGGCTGACCAAGCTTCTCGAGACCGCGTCCGGAGTCCGTCACGCCGTACTGCTGTCTGCCCGTGGTGTGGAGTTTCTGCCCGACGGCAACGTCGCCCGCGCCGAGCAGGCGCTGCGTACCGGCCCGCTGCCGTGGACAATCCTGCGCCCGACGCACTTCGCGCAGAACTTCACCGAAGCCATGTTCACCCCGGTCGACGGCCGCATCGTCGCTCCCGTCGGGGGCGGCGCGCAGCCGTTCGTCGACGTCGAGGACATCGCCGAGGTCGCGGCCCGCCTGCTCACGAGCGGTGCGGGGAAGGGGGAGACGATCGAGGTGTCCGGACCGCGCGCGATCACCTTCCACGACGCCGCGCGCATCCTCGCCGAGACCACCGGACGGCCGATCGAGTTCCGCGACGAGGGCGAGGCAGAGCACGCCGACGCACTTCGAGCGGCCGGGACTCCCGAGGAGTACATCCGTTGGAGACTGGCCATGCTCGGTGCGATCCGTCGCGGCGACGACGCCTACCTCAGCGACGGTGTCGACCGTGTACTGGGCCGGCCCGCGACCGACTTCGCGGCGTGGGCAGCCCGCGAAGCCGATGACGCCTGAGCATCGCGGTGCTTCACTGACTGGATGCGCACAGACGAGATCAAGGCAGTCATCGACCAGGTCGCGGCCTTGATCCGCGAGCACTACGTGTTTCCCGACGTCGGTCCGGTGGTGGCCGACCGGTTGATGAGGCGGCCTGGGTGCATCATGTCGAGCTGACCTCCGCCGGCATGGCCCGGGCGGAACGCCTCGCCGGGAACGTCGGCGTACTGGAGATCAGGCCGTCGCTCTACAGCCCGAAGTACGCCGGGGCCGCTGCCGCCGGCGCGATGTCCTTGCTATAGGCAACTGACTTACAACCTGCAGCAGCTCGACCGCGCCGTGGTGGTCGGCGAGCGCACCCGGGGCGGCGCCCACCCACGGGAGGGGTTCCGGGTCCACCCGCACCTGGAGGCATCCGTGCCGGTGCAGCGCGCCCTCAATCCGGTGTCCGGGACGAACTGGGAGGGCATCGGCATCTCTCCGGACGTCGAGGTGGACGCACCTTCGGCCTTCACCGAGGCTTATCGACGAGCGTTGGAGCACGTGGTCGCGCTGCCGGTCGCGCCGGGACGGCGCGAGGTCACCGAAGAAGCCCACGCCGCACTGGCCGAACTCCGTTCGGGTGTTGCTGGTTGAGCTGAGGTGCGCACCTTTCAGGTCCCGGAGGCAGGGCGGGACGCGCCCGCGAGCTGCCGGCGGCGCTCGGCGTCGATCGGGCGGTGCTTCTCGATGTACCCGCCGTCCGGCTGGCGGATCACCGTGCCGATCTCGAGGCCGTGCTCCGCGATCTCAGCGTCCTGGTTCTGCAGCCCGAGGCAGATTCGGCGGGTGATCACGAACGCGGCAGGTGGGCCGACGATCAGCAGGATCTGGAAGGCGTGCAGCAGTGCGTTGACCGAGAGGTGGAACAGCACGGCCATGGTGTCGGCGCCGGCGGCGGCCCAGAGGACGCCGTAGAAGGTGATGCCGGCGACTCCGATGCCGGTGCGGGTGGGGTTGTGGCGTGGTCGTACGAGGAGGTGGTGGTCTTTCCGGTCACCGGTGAGCCGCTCTTCGAGGAACGGGTAGACGGCGACCAGCGCGAGGAACAGCGTGCAGGCCGCGACCGGCAGCAGAACGGCCACGGTGACAGTCCTGCCCCACACGACGAACTCCCAGCCGGGCGCCAGCCGCAGCGCTCCGTCGAGGAAAGCGAGATACCAGGCCGGGCCGACGCCGGCCGAGGCGTTCGCCGGATCGGCGGGGCCGTACAGCCAGACCGGATTGATGGTCGCCGTCGCGGCCATCACGAGGGAGACCCCGGCCACGAAGCAGAACAGACCGGCGCTCTTCACCGCGCTCACGATCGCCGGTCGTCCCACGACGTTGTCTTCCGTCCGCCCAGGTCCGGCGAACTGCGCGGGCTTGTGCTTGAGCGCGAGGACCGCGGCGGCGACGAAGAGCACAACCAGTACGGCGGGCAGCACGACGACGTGCAGCGGATAGAACCACGCGATCACATCGCCCGGGAACTGACCGCCGAACAGCAGTTCCGAGAGCGCGGAGCCGACGAACGGAGTCGCCTTCAGCACACCGTCCAGTACGGCGAGGCTCATGCCGGACGCCATGTCGTCGGGCAGCGAGGTCCCGGTGAGGGCCGCGCCCATCGTGACGATGAGCAGCCCGAAGACGACGAGCCAGCTCAGCCGCCGCGGCCGACGGAAGCCGGCAGTGAAGAACAGCCGCAGCAAGTGCAGGATGATCGCCGCCACCATGATCAGCGTCGACCAGTGGTGGAGCTGGCGCATCAGCAACCCGCCACGGACCTCGAAGGAGATCGCCAGCGTCGAGTCCAGCGCCCGCGACACCGGTACGCCGCGCAGCGGTGTGTACGGCCCGTCGTACACGACGTGGTCGACCGACGGTTCGTAGTACGCCGTCAGGACCACGCCGCTGAGCACGATCACGACGAAGCTGTAGAAGGCGATCTGCCCGAACAGCAGTGACCAGTGATCGGGAAAGACCCTGACGCGCAAGTTGTTCCACGGGCGATTCATGGCTCGACCCCTCCTGTCCTCCAGCGGGCCGCACACCGCGGTCATACATACGACCCCGCCGGAGGCGCGGGTGTGACGTGCCGTGGCACACGTCACCCCCGCGAGGCCGCGGCCGACCCGTACCGACAGGTGGAGTGTCCATCGGCCCTGAGGCTGATCGCGGACAGTCGTCGAAGTCCGCGATTGGGGAGCATGACCGGTGCTGACACGTGACGCACCGTCAACGCACTGAGAACCAGGCCGGGCCGACACACGGGGCGTCTAGTCTTGCGACATGAGCGACAGCACACCGCTGGGCGACTTCCTGCGCGCCCGTCGCGACGCCCTCAAGCCGCAAGACGTCGGACTCCCGGAGTACGGCCGCCGCCGGGTCAAAGGGTTGCGCCGCGAAGAGGTGGCGATGCTGGCCGGGATGAGCAGCGACTACTACGTACGGCTGGAGCAGGGCCGGGAGTCCAGCCCGTCGCCGCAGGTGGTCGAGGCTGTCGCGCGAGCGCTGCGGCTGGACGCCGACGCCACCGAGCACCTGTGGCGACTGGTCCAGGCGCCGGAGACGCGCCGCTGGAGCCGGGCGGAGGGGACTTCCGTCAGCCCGCAGCTGCTGCAGCTCATGAGCGCCTGGTCCACGTCCCCGGCGTTCGTGCTCGGGCCGGCGCTGGACATTCTCGCGGGCAACACACTGGCCGCCGCGCTGCACGAGGGGTTCACCCCGGCGGACAACCTGGCCCGCATGGTCTTCCTGGACCCGGCCGGCCGGAACTTCTACCAGGAGTGGGAGCGGGCGGCGCACTCCTGCGTCGCCGAGCTGCGGTTCGCGTACGGGCACGATCCGGAGTCCGTGCGGATCGGTGAGGTGGTGGCGGAGCTGTCGGCACAGAGCCCGGAGTTCGCTGACCTGTGGGGTCGCCACGACGTCAAGGCCAAGACCCAGGACGTCAAACACCTGCGCCACCGGGAGGTCGGTGACCTGCACATCCAGTTCTCGTCGTTCGCGGTCAACGGGGCTCCCGGCCAGCAGCTCGTCGTCTACCAGGCCGAGCCCGCGACCCCGACCGCGGCGGCGTTCGACCGGCTGCGCGAGCGCGCGGAGCAGAGGCTGCGCGCCGAGTCCGACGCTGTTCCTAGGTAGGGCACTCCCAGGAATCCCACGGACTTCTTCGGCCCTGGCGGTCTCGACAGACTCAGAACTGTCAGCGGCGGGAACACCCCGCCGGAGCCAAGCCGAAAGAAGGACACCATGGCCACCTGGTTCATCACCGGAGCCTCCCGCGGTCTGGGCGCCGAGATCGCCCGCGCCGCTCTTGCCGACGGCAACGACGTCGTCGTCGCGGCGCGCGACCTCGGCCGGCTGCCCGAAGACCTGAAGACGTCCGATCACGTGCTCGGTGTCGAACTCGACGTGACGAAGTCCGAGCAGATTCCCGCGGCTGTGCAGGCCGCGGTCGAGCGGTTCGGGCGGATCGACGTACTGGTCAACAACGCCGGGCGCGGTCTGCTGGGCGCGGTGGAGGAGATCACCGACGCCGAGGCCCGCTCGCTGTTCGATCTGAACGTCTTCGCCCTGATCGACATGACCCGCGCCGTCCTGCCGGTGATGCGCGGCCAGGGTGCGGGCAAGATCGTCAACATCGGCTCGCGGTCCGGTTTCGAGGGCGAGCCGGGCGTGGGCCTGTACTGCGCCTCGAAGTTCGCCGTCGCCGGCCTGAGCGAGTCGCTGTCCAAGGAGCTGACGCCGTTCGGCATCCAGTCGATGGTGGTCGAACCGGGCGTCCTGCGGACCGACTTCCTGGACGCCAGCTCACTGTCGTTGCCGTCCTCCCGGATCACCGAGTACGACGGAACTCCCGCCCACGTCACGCTGGACTGGGTCGGCACCGCGAACCACACCCAGCTCGGCGACCCGGTCAAGAGCGCGTCGCTGATCTACGAGGTCACGTCACAGGACCAGCTGCCGACGCATCTGTACCTCGGCCCGGACACGCTCGACCGGCTGCAGGTCAAGCTCGACCAGATCGAGCAGGACCTGGCCCCATGGCGCGAGAAGTCGGCCGCCACCGCGCACGACGACGCCACCGCGGCGTAACGCTCCGCCCGGTCGAAGCGCACCACCCGCCGGAGTCGGTTCCGGCGACTCCCTCCACTGTCTTCCGAACTCCTGAAAGAGGTCCGTCATGTCTGCTCTGCTCACCGGTACTCCGCTGGCCGGCCGCGTCGCCGTGGTCTCCGGCGCCTCCAGCGGCATCGGCGCCGCCACCGCCCAGCGGCTGGCCGAGCTCGGCGCGAACGTCGCCGTGCTCGCCCGCCGCAAGGACAAGCTGGACGCGCTGGTGGACTCGATCCGCGCTGCCGGCGGGACCGCTCTCGCCGTCCCCGTCGACGTCACCGGCCGGGACGCCGTCCAGGCCGCGGCCGACCAGGTCGCCGACCAGCTCGGCACCGCCGACCTCGTCTTCAACAACGCCGGCGTCCAGCTGATCTCCGGCATCACCGAGCTCCGGATGGACGAGTGGCAGCGCCAGATCGACCTGAACGTCACCGGCGTGATGAACGTCATCGGCGCCTTCCTGCCCCAGCTGAGCGCGACCGCCGAGGCCGGCCGGCCCGCCGACCTGATCACCACCTCGTCGATCGCGGCGACCCGCATCCTGGAGAAGTTCTCCGTCTACTCCGGCACCAAGGCCTACATCAGCCACCTGACCCGCCTGCTGCGCGTGGAGCTCGGGCCCAAGAACATCCGGGTGGCGACCATCGAGCCCGGCATGGTCGACACCGAACTGCCCGACCACGTCACCGACCCCGACGCCACCCGGCTGATGGCCGACCTGATCGAGCAGATCGACGTGCTGCAGTCGTCCGACGTCGCCGAGACCGTGGCCTTCATGACCGCCCTGCCGGCCCACGTCAACCTGACCGAGATCACCATCCTGCCGACGGCGCAGGTGATCTGAATGAACAACAGTGTGAGCACTCCGACGTCCGCGGCCGCTGTGCTGGACCAGTTGCGCAGCCGGTCCGCCGACCCCACCCGGCGCATCCTGCTGACCGGTGCGGCCATCGTCACCATGGATCCCGAGCTCGGGGTCCTGCCGCACGGCGATCTGCTCGTCGAAGGCCGCAAGATCGTTGCTATCGGCCCCGACCTGCGCAGCGAGGGCACCGCCGACGGCGCGCTCGTGATCGACGTGACCGGCGCGATCCTGGCTCCGGGCTTCGTCGACACCCACCGCCACGCCTGGGAGGCGCAGCTGCGCCGGATCATGCCGGACGTGAACGACCTGGGGGAGTACGTGATGTCCACCCTGTCCGGCATCGCCCCGGCGTACCGGCCCCACGACGTGTACGTCGGCACCAGGCTCGCCGCGCTGACCGCGATCGACAGCGGCATCACCACCATGCTCGACTTCTCCCACAACTCCCGCACCGCCGCGCACTCCGACAGCGCCGTCGAGGCCCTCATCGACACCGGCATTCGCGGCGTGCACGCTTCGATGCGGCCGCACTTCGGTGCGTGGGACGGCCAGTGGCCGGCGGATCTGTCCCGGCTGAAGGAGCAGTACTTCGGCTCCGACGACCAGCTGGTCACGCTGCGGCTGGCCACGCTGGCCACCGACGAGATCGCCGGCCCCGACCTCGCGTACGGCGACCGGCTCGCCCGGGTGGCCCGCGACCTGGGCGTCGGGGTTAGCGTCGACGCCGTCTTCGGTGTGCCCTCGTCGAACGCCATCGTGTCGTGGGCGAAGAACGGCCTGCTGGGACCGGAGGTCTCGCTGATCCACTGCACGGGCCTGACCCCCGAGGCGTGGCAGGCGATGGCCGACACCGGCACCGCCGTCTCGCTCGCGCCGACCTCGGACGCGCAGATCGGCCTGGAGAGCGCGATCCCGGCCATCGACGAAGCGCTCGCGGCCGGGATCCGGCCCGGGCTGAGCATCGACGTCGAGGTCGCCCTGGCCAGTGACATGTTCACCCAGATGCGCACCCTGCACGCGATCCAGCGGATGCGCGCGGTCAACGGCGCCTACGGCACCACCGCGACGCCCAGCCGGATCGGGGTCCGGGACGTGCTCGACTTCGCCACCCTGCAGGGTGCCCGGTCGATCGGGCTCGGCGACGTCACCGGCTCGCTCACGCCGGGCAAGCAGGCCGACCTGCTGGTCGTCCGCGCCGAGGACCTGAACAACATGCCGCTGAACGACCCGATCGGCACGCTCGTGCTCGGCTCCGACCCGCGCAACATCGACGCCGTCTTCATCGCCGGTGAGGTCCGCAAGTGGGCCGGCACTGTCCTGGACGTCGACCTGCCGGCCCTGCGGGACGACGTACGGGAGTCCCGGGACCACGTTCTGCAGACTGCTCGCAACGCCTGATCCCAGCACTGGAAGGAGCTGTCATGACCGACGTCGCAGCCGACGAGCACGGCGCCTCCGGGCGCACGATCGTCCTGACCGGGGCGACCAGCGGTATCGGCTTGGCCGCCGCGCGGGACCTGGCCCACGACGATTCCACCGCCCACCTCATCCTGCACGGACCCGAGCCCGAGAGCGCTGCGCGATCCACGCTGTCGCGGCTCGGGAGCGGCAAGGCCAAAATCGACTACCTGCAAGCCGACTTCGACAACCTGGACGAGGTCGTCACCCTGGCCGGACGTATCCGTGACCTGGTCGGGCACGTGGACGTCCTGGTCAACAACGCGGGCCGGCCAGGCGCTCCCGAACGCCGGCTCAGCGCCAACGGGTACGAGACGACGTTCCAGGTCAACTACCTGGCCGCCGTACTGCTGACCGAGCGCCTCACACCGCTGCTGCTGGAGCGACCGGGTGGGCGGGTCGTGCACGTGTCGTCGGCCACCCATCTGTCGGCCGACCTGCGGCTCGACGACCTCCAGCTCGAGCGGCACACCTACAGTCCGACCATCGCCTACGCCCGCTCGAAGCTGGCGATGATCATGCACGCGCTGTGGCTCGCACGCCAGCCGGCAGCGCCCACGATCGTCAGCATCAGCCCGGGCGTCATCAGCACCGGCCTGCTGCACGCGATGTACGGCGTCGGCGGCGCGCCGGTCGAGCACGGCGCCCGGAACCTCGTCCAGGCCGCAACGGCGTACGGAGTGAGGTCGGGCGCGTACCTCGACGACGGCAGCCCCGCGGCGCCGAGCCGGTCCGCGCGCGACCACACCGCGCAGGACGAACTGCACCGGCTGACCACCCACCTTCTCGAACCCTGGCAGTGACAACCCGAAAGGACCACTCATGATCCCGAAGCACCTGCTGGCCCTCGGCCTGCTCGCCACCTTGACCGCTTGCGCCACCGAGGCCCCCGGCGCCGGCCGGCCCTCCACCACTCCCTCGTCCGACCCCCATCCGTACGTCGGAATGTGGGTCACCGCCGACGGCCGCATCCGGCAGGAACTGCTGCCCAACGGCCGCTACGAGGAAGCCCGCGACGGCCGCCTCCGCGCCTACACCGGCCGCTACACCGTCACCGGCACCCACCTCGACTACTTCGACGACCTCGGTTTCACCGCCACCGGCGACGTCCGCGACGGCGTCCTCTACCACGAGCACCTCGTGCTGTACCGGGAGCGTTGAACCGTTCGTACGCCGAACTTCTGGGGCACTGGTTCGGTGTGCGCGCCTACCTGAACACCGCCCCGCGATGGATCTTGTGCCTGCTGTACGGACTGCCGTTCGGCGCGATCATGTCGATCGGCATCCTCTGGGACCACTGGTCCGATCCGCTGGAGATCATCCTGTTCGGACTGGTCGCCGGCCTTTTGTACGGCGCCTTGGTGACTTTCGCCACCGAGAAGCCGCGGCGCGAAGTACGGGCGCTGATCGGTGAGGTGCCGCGCGACGAGTGGAGCACGGTGTTCCGCGCCGCGCGACGAGGCCCGGCGCCGGCCGACCCCGAGCTCCGGGCGGCCGCGCTACGGCTGAACCGGCACGATGCGGCCAAGGCCCGGCTCGGGGTGTGGATGACGCTTCCGTTCGTCGTACTGATGATCGCGGCGGTCGTCTTCAAGCCCGACGGCCGGCCGCAGTGGTCGGTCCTGGCGGTGCTTGCCGTGGTGGGTGTCGGCTACCAATGGATGAGCTCACGACGTCTCGACCGGCGCGCCGAACTGCTGACGGTCGCTGACGACCGGCCGGCCGATCGGACCGGGCCGGTCGGCGAGCGATCCTGACGGCCGTCGGATCAGTTGGATTCGGCGACCATGACCCTGGTTGTCGGTGTTGGCGATGTCAGCCCAGGAACCAGGAGTGGGCTTTCCTAATTGGCGATCGGTCGGAAACATACGTGATCGTCCCGGTAGGCTGGGGGAGTGGACGTGTTCAGTGACGTCATCGCCAGCGCGCGGGTCGGAGTGCCGAAGTTCACCCGGTCGCAGCGGGTAGGGCGATGGGGCAACCGGTTCGGGCCCTATCCGGGCGCCGGATTCCATGTGGTGCTGCAGGGATCGTGCTGGCTGATCCCACCAGCGGGCGAACCGGTCGCGCTGAGCGCCGGCGACGTCGTGTTCCTGCCGCACGGCGTACAGCACGGGATGAGCGACAGCCCGGGCCGGAAGGTGTCCGAGCTGCCGCCCGACGCCGGCGTCGACAACATCGGCGAGTACGACGAGGCGCCCGACCAGGCGCTGCTGCTCTGCGGCGCCTACCGACTGGACCGCGGGCTGGCCCATCCGTTCCTGCGATCGTTGCCTGAGGTCGTGCATCTCCCGGCGCACCCTGGCCGGCGGTCAGGACTGGATGCGGCGGTCGACCTGCTGCGCGCGGACCTGGCCGAGAACCGTCCCGGTGCGGAGGCCGCGCAGCCCGCGCTGCTCGATCTGCTGCTCGTGTACCTGCTGCGAGAGTGGCTCGACTCCGAGTCCGGCCGGTCGGAGACCGGTTGGGGCGCCGCGCTCACCGATCCCGCGATCACGGCGGCCCTGCACCAGATCCACCGCGATCCGGCCAGACGGTGGACCGTCCAGGAACTCGCCCGCGAAGCCGGCCTGTCCCGGACTGTTTTCGCCCGCCGGTTCAGCGCTCTCGTCGGCCAGCCGCCGTTGACCTATCTGACCTGGTGGCGCCTCAGTACGGCGGCGCGAATGCTCCGCAGCGGCAACGCGTCCCTGGCCTCGATCGCCCACCAGGTCGGCTACACCTCGGAGTTCGCCTTCGCCGCCGCGTTCAAACGCGAGTTCGGCGTTGCGCCCGGCGCCTACCGCCGCCAAGCCCCGGAACGCACCGGCGCCCAGGTCCTTGCGGAAGCCTGAGCGCCGGGCGCTGCTCGGAGCCGTGACGGTCAGCTCTGTGCGCGAGCCTCACGGAAGCGGCTGACGATCTCGGAACCGCTGACGAGCAGGACGGCAATCACGGCGATCGTGTAGACCGCGTCCGGCACCGTCCAGCCGTTGTTGACGTCGGCCAGGAATGCCGGGTTGAAGAACTTGTGCTGCGAGAGGATCCACGCCAGCGGCAGCGTGACGAGCAGTTCGGCCACGGCGTACAGGCCGGCGTGCAGCATGGTGCAGGTGCGGGTGGCGAAGCGGATCACCTCGAGCGTCACGACGCCGGCCAGGCCGACCAGGATCGGCCAGATCCAGCCCGACCACAGCGCCGGGTCGAGCACCTCGATGCGATCGTTGCCGGCCCGGTACGGCGCGGCGGTGTGCTGCCAGACGATCAGCGCGAGCACCAGCGCGTTCCATCCGATGGCCAGGGCGGCGCCGGAGTCCCGCTTCTCGGTCTGCCGGAGTTCGGGCAGGTCGTCGGGGCTCCACTGGTCGACCTCCGCGACCGCCGTCTCGCGGTGCCGGGAGCGGTCGATCAGGGCGAACACCACCGTCAGCCAGGCGATCATCTGCGCGCCGACGGTGAGGATGCCGCCGATCGCGCTGCCGATCGCCGCGCCGACGTCATTGCTGTCCAGGACTTCGATCACCACCAGCACCGCGACCACGATCGGCAGCACGGTGGTCAGCAGCAGCTTGAGCAGCCGGACGTACGCCGGGTAGAGCTCCGGCCCGATCAGAGCCAGCGGCCGGTCGGCGTACTTGGCGGCGAGCCGGATCGGGTCGCCCATCTCGGTGAGCACCGCGCGCTCGGCGGCCTCCGGGTCGGCCGCACCCCGCGCGTCGGCGGTGTCGGCGATGGTCGTGCGCAGCTCGTCGGCCACGTCGGCCCGCTGGTCGGCCGGGATCCGCCGGACCACCTCGTGCACGTAGCGATCGGTCAGCGTGTTCCCGCTCATCGGTTCTCCTTGGTCAGTCGGGCGATCGAGTCCACCAGGTCCTCCCACTCGCGCACCAGGCCGGCCCGCACGCGCGAGCCTTCCGGGGTGACGCGGTAGAACTTGCGCGGCCGCGACTCGTCGGTGTTCCAGTCGCTGGTCAGCAGGCCCTGCTTCTCCAGCCGGCGCAGCAACGGGTACAGCGTGTTGCCGTCGACCGTGACGCCCGCGTCGTTCAGCGTCACCAGCAGCGCGTAGCCGTACTGCGGTGCTTCGAGCAGCGCGAGACAGGCCAGGACGACCGTCCCGCGACGGAGCTCCTGGGCCTGGCTGAGAATCAGTTCTTCGGCGTCGGCCATGCCTCACACGATACTGTGTGGCACACACTAATGTCCATCGTCTATCCCAGTGTGCTACGCAGACATGCGTGAGCCCCGCCCTGGAGGGCGGTGCTCAGGTCGCGGGGTGGGGTCAGCCCGAGATGCGGGCCGCGATGCCGTCTAGCAGGAGGTCGAGGCCGATCCGGAACGACTGGTCGGCGTCCAGGTGAGGATCTCCCGGCGAACCGCGACGATCACGTAGGCGTTGACCGCGGCGACCGCCGGCACGACCGTGTCGAGGTCGACGCCGCCGATCGCCGCCAGGACAGCTTCTCCGCTGGCGAGCGTGAGCAGGTCGGACGCCAGTCGGAGGTTGCTGGAGTTCTTCCAGCCGAGCTAGTCGCGGAGGAGTTGGTCGTTGGGGTCGTCGTCAGCGGGAGCCTCGTCGGGGTCGGGCAGGCCCGACTCCGCCAGCGGCTTGCCTTCGTCGGCCCGGTCGCTCACGGTGTTCGGGTCCTGGTCGGCGTCGGTCGCGTCCCTCTCGGGGCCGTCGAAGGGCGGGGGATTGACCTGGCTGGTGCTCATTGGACTCCTCCTCGGTGGTGCTTTCCAACCCCTGTACCCAACTGGGAAAGCTACGTCGCGTCGGCGAGGCCGCCGATGACCTGTACGACCTTGTCCACCACCGGCACGCTCTTGCGCGGCATCTTGTCGACCGCGCTGATCAGCGTCTCGCTCCCCGAGGAGATGCCGATCAGCTGAGACCGACAAAACACCGCGCGGGCCGAGTCTGCCGATAGACTGGCGGCCAAACGTAGAACACGTGCTCTGGGGTCGGTGAAATTCCGAGCCGGCGGTGACAGTCCGCGACCCGTACCTCCGCAAGGAGGTCCGGTTGACCTGGTGGAATTCCAGGACCGACGGTGAAAGTCCGGATGGGAAGACGCACGTGGCAATCTGCGGGACGTCGTCCGTCGACGCCTGGGTGCGAACACCCGGGCGCGGCGTGGCCGGCGTCGCGGAGCTTGTCGTTGCCCCGGAGCGCCTTGCCGAGAGGACAGCGACCGTGAGCACCGCCGTGACGACAACCCGCCTGGACACCATCGACCGCGCGATCGCCGAGATCGGCCGTGGCCGCCCGGTCGTGGTCGTCGACGACGAGGACCGCGAGAACGAGGGCGACCTGACCTTCGCCGCGAGCCTGGCTACGCCCGAACTGATGGCGCTGCTGGTCCGCTACACCAGCGGGTACGTCTGCGCGCCGGCCGCGCCGCAGATCCTCGACCGGCTCGAGCTGCCGCTGATGGTCCCGCACAACCAGGACAGCCTGCGCACGGCGTACACGGTGTCGATCGACGCGAGTACCGGTGTCGGCACCGGCATCTCGGCCGCTGACCGGGCCCGCACCGTGCGCGTGCTGGCCGACCCGTCGGCGCAGCCCGCGGATCTGATTCGGCCCGGTCACATCCTCCCGCTGCGCGCGGTCGACGGTGGTGTCCGGCAGCGGCCCGGTCACACCGAGGCGACGGTCGAACTCGTCCGGCTGGCCGGGCTGCCGCCGGTCGGGGTGATCGGCGAGCTGATGAACGACGACGGCACGCTGATGACCGGCGCCGACCTGCGCGCGTTCGCCGACGCTCATGACTTCGCGATGGTCTCGATCGCGGACCTCGTCACGTACCTGGCGTGACGAAGATCGGCGCGAGCCGTTGCCAACTGCTGGTCTTCGCATACACCGGTACGACGGTCAGCGGCACCTCGCGGGTGACTTGTCCGGCGCCGGCCGGCTCGCCCGTCCAGACGTCGGTCCAGTCGCCGGCGGGCAGGTACGTCGTCCAGTGCGTCGCGCCGGGCTCCAGCACCGGGTTGACCAGCAGGTCGTCGCCGAGCAGGTACTGGTGTGGGTGGTTCCACACCTCGGGATCGTCGGCGTGGTCGAAGAAGAGCGGGCGCATCAATGGGCGGTCGGTGCTGATGGTCCGGGCGGCCTGTTCGGTCAGGTAGGGGACCAGGCGTTCGCGGAGTTCGGCGTACGAGCGGAAGAGGGGGACGACCCGGTCGTCGCCGGTCATCTCGGCGACGTGCCAAGGGGTGCGGTCGCGGAGCGGGAGCTGGTGGTGGTTGAACTCCGAGTGGTACTGCATGATCGGCATGAACACCGAGGCGGCGGCCGCGCGGAGGTAAAGCTCGGCGTCGGGCACCGGTCCGGAGAATCCGGCCAGATCCCAGCCCCAGTACACGATCCCGCACGAGGCGGCGGTCAGGCCCGCGGTCACGGACGAGCGGAACGCCTCCCAGGTGGAGTCCTCGTCGCCGGCCCAGTAGATGCCGTGCGCCTGCGAACCGGTGAAGCCCGAGCGTGAGAAGGTGACCGGCGCCTTGCCGGCCGAACGGAGCAGGTCGCCGAACGTCCGGGCGTAGTGCACCGGGTACAGGTTGTTGCCCTCGTCACCGAGCTTGCCGTCGGCGTAGACGAGGTCGTGACCCCACGCGTGCTCGCCGCCGTCGGTTTTGAACCCGTCGACGTCCAGGTCCTCGACCAGGTAGCGCCGCTTCGCCGTCCACCAGTCGCGGGTGCGCTGCACCGACAGGTCGGGCATCAACGCCTGCGGGAACCACCAGCCACGGTTGCGGTACGCCGTACCGTCGGCCTCCAGCACGGCGTGGCCGTCACGCACCATCGCCGCGGCGTCGGCCGCCACCTGTCCGGTGCTGAACTCGGTCTTCTGCAGCGGAATCTGCCACAGGATCACCTTGATCCCGCGCGCGTGCAGGTCGTCGATCATCGCCTTCGGGTCCGGCCAGGCGCCGTCCGGGGGATAGGTGAAGTCGCTCGCCGCGTGTGCGCTGCCGTCGGTGGTCACCTCGTAGCGCGCGTCCCGCCAGATGGTGATGCCCTCCTCGTCGCTCCAGGCCTCGATCACCACGACCCCGACCGGGATCGACAGGTCCCGGTGCGTGTCCATCCGGGCGGTGACCAGCTCCTGGGTGTTCCACTCGTTGCCCGAGGCCCACAGCCGGAACACCCACGAGGGCAGCTCCTCGGCCCGGCCCACCTCGTCCAGGAAGGCCTTGAGCACCTCGGTCGGCGAACCCTCGTAGATGCCCAGGTCAACCACCGGCTCATTGCCCAGAGCCACTTCGATCGTCAGCTTCGTCTCGTCCGAGGAGTACCACGTACGCCGGCAGGTCCGGACGTGGAAGCTCCAGCCGTTGCCCGATCCGTCCACGACATGCGCGAAAGGCATCGGCAGGTAGGTCCGCCCGTGAACCCCCTGCGACTTGTACTGCTCGAACACGACCGCGTCCAGGTCACGCCCACGCTGATCCAGTACGTCGTACCGCTCGCCGAACCCGACCAGGTGGTCGTCGGGTCCGAGCTCGAAGGACAACCGCGCCCGGTGCACGCCCTCCGCCGAGGTCAACCACTCGACGTTGCGCACCCGCCCGTCCCCACCGCGAATCTCCCCGCCGGACGACGCCCACGCGGCAGGCGAAACCTCGAACCACTCGGTGGTCACCGTGCCGGCGCGGAATCGGTACTTCACCGGCTCGAGCACCGGGGGAGTGGTCACCGACCACGCGCCGTCGGCGCCGAGAGACTTGGCTTGAGCCTCGCTCAGATGCCCGTCGCCGCCGGCCAGCGCGGCAGCGTCCGCGGCCGCCGTGACAGCTCGTTCCATCGGCAGCTCCACCGAGCCCCATTCGCACATCACCTGGCCTGCGTCGGGCGCGACGACGCCGAGCCGAACGGACTGGCCGGTCAGCGCAAGCACGGGGACGCGCTGGTCGGGCGAAGCGGCGTACGGGTGTTCGATGCCGTGGGGTCGGTGCGTGAGCATCAAGCGTCCTTGTCGGTGATGCCGAGTTCGTCGGCGAGGATCAGGTACATGCCGTGGGACCAGAGCAGTGGACTCGCGACGGTGCCCCAGCGGGCGACCCACTCCTCACGGGAGTCGGGGTGGAGCAGCCGGTGGCCGACCTGCTCGGGCAGGTCGCCGTTCTCGTCCGCCTGATCGGCGATCCAGCGAAGATGCCGCCACGCGCCGACGGTGTCGCCCGCCGCGGCCAGGTTCCAGCCGAGCAGGGCGGACAGCAGGATCCACTGCCCGCCCCCGTAGAACACGTCGGCGGTGAAGCGGTGCACGCCGCCGTCCACGTCGAGCTCCTGCGCGACGGCCGCGAGAGTGCCGCCCGCCAGTTGGGAGCCGGGGGCAACCAGTCCGAACGGGACGACGCACGACGGCAACGATCCGTCGACGGCCGAACTTCCCAGCCACTTGGCCAGGTGACCGTCGTGCACACCCTCGGTCTCGACCAGCGTCCGGATCCGCCCGGCGACCTCCAGCACCGGCGTCGAGGTGTGCGGCGCGACGGCGACCAGCCCGCCGTAGATCGCGCCGAGCGTCGACACGTGCCGCTGCTCGACGTGCTCCTCCCACCAGTCGTAGCAGGGACGGTCCCAGAAGGCGATCAGATAGTCCACCGCCACGTCGATCCCCGCCTGCCACCGGGCCAGGTCCAGCCCGTGCCGCGCGGCATGCGTGATGACGGACCACAGCCACATCCCGTACCCGTCGGTCTGGAAGTCCCACCACGGGTCCGACCCGTTCTGCCCGTCGAAGGTGAACCTGGTCGGCAGCATCGCTTCGGGCGACGGCGTCTCGCCCCGGGCCAGGGCCGCGCGCAGGTCGTCCACCTGCGCGCGGCGACGACGCAGTACGCCGTCCACCCAGTCGTGGAACCGGCCGGCCGAGGCGACGTCGCCGTACCGGGAGATGCCCTCGGCCGTGAACGAGCCGTCGCGCAGCCACGCGTACCCCCGGTACGCCGAGAACGTCGGCGCGGCGGGATAGGCGCCACCCGGGTCCTGGTGCTGGGTGATCACCGTGTGGCTGTGCCTGGCGAGCTCGCGCAGCCGGGCGAGCTCGCTCAGGTTCGGGGCGGAGGTGGGGATCATCGCGTCCTTCACTTCTTCAGCAGGCCGTTGACCTTGGTCTGGGCGTCGGCCAGCGCCTTCTCGACCGGCTTGCGGCCGGCCGCGGCGGAGGTCAGTTCCTGGGTGACCAGGTCCTGCATCTCCTGCTGACGCTCGATCACCGGCGGCAGCACGGTCTCCTCGAGCGCGGCGAACACGGCCTCGCGGTTGGCCGGCTTCGGCTGCTCCAGGTACGGCGCCAGCTTGGCCTCGTCGGCGACCGGCGGCAGCTCCCACGAGCTCGCGAGCCGGGTCTTGGTGGTCTCGTCGGACGAGGCGAGGAACGTGATCCACTTCTGCGCGGCCTCCGCGTTCTTCGACGCCGCCGACACGACCAGGCCGTTGACGAACATCGCCGACGCCTTCTTGGTGTTGCCGGGCTCGACCACGACGTCCCACTCGAACGGCGCGTCGGCCATCGCGGAGAACATCCAGATCCCGGTGTGCCACATCGCGAGCTTGCCGGACTTGAACAGCTTGGAGTCGAAGTCCGGCGTACCGGCGCCGTCGGCCTCGGTCGGCATGGACTTGCCGACCTTGTCGATCAGGAACTTCGCCGCCTCGACGCCTTCGGGTGAGTTGAAGGTCGCCTCGGTCCGGTCGGCGTTCAGGAACTCACCGCCGTTCTGCGCGAGCACCTTGTAGAACTCGTTGTACGACACCGGCTGGTAGTCGCCCCAGACCTTTGCGCCCTTGTCGGTCAGCTTGGCGGCCGCGGCCTGCTCGTCCTTCCAGGTCCACTCCGCGGTCGGCTCCGCCACACCGGCCTTCTTGAACAGCGCCTTGTTGTAGAACAGCACCACGTTGGAGAACGACTCCGGCACGCCGTACTGCTTGCCGTCGGCGTTGAACGCGTCGTACAGGGACTTCTTGTAGACCGAGCCGTCGACGTCCTTCAGCTCGGCCAGCGAGCCGTTCTTGGCGTAGGTGACGAAGTTCTCGTAGTTCAGCTCGAACGCGTCGGCCGCGTTGCCGCCGGCCACCGAGGTCTGCAGCTTGGTGAAGTAGTCGGCGTACGGAACGGTCTCGACCTGCACGGTGATGTTCGGGTTGGCGGTCTGGAAGGCGTTGACGATCGCCGTCAGGTCCTTCTCGTGGCCGTCGTTGGACGAGAAGTTCATGTAGCGGACGACGGACTTGCCCTCCGGCGCGGCCGCCTCCTTGGTGGCCGATCCCTGGCCGCAGGCCGTCAGCGCGAGCGCCGCGGCCACCCCCGCCACGGCGAACTTGAGTAGAGCCATGATGCCTTCTTTCGGTTGGTGCAGGCCCTCACTTGATGCCGGTGTGTGCGACACCGGCGATGATGTGGCGCTGCGCGAGCAGGTAGACGACAGCGATCGGCACGATCGAGACGACGGAACCCGCCATCACGACGTCCCACTGGGTGGTGAACTGGCCCTGCAGGGTGGACAGGCCGAGCGGGAGCGTCATGAACTCCGGCGACCTGATCACCACCAGCGGCCACAGGAAGCTGTTCCAGCTGCCCATGAACGCGAACACCGCGACGGTCGCCAGCGCGGGCCGGATCAGCGGCAGCACGATGGTGGTGAAGATGCGTAGGTGTCCCGCGCCGTCGATGGTGGCGGCCTCGTCCAGTTCGAGCGGTACGGCGGTGACTGCCTGCCGGAGCAGGAACACCCCGAACGCCGACGCGATCGTCGGGGCGAGCAGCGCGAAGTACGTGTCCTGCAGGTTCAGCGTTTTCATCTCGATGAACAGCGGCACGACCAGCACCTGCAGCGGCACCATCAGCGTGGCCAGGTAGAACCCGAACACGACGTTCTTCAACGGGAACTGCAACCGCGCGAACCCGTACGCCGCCATCGCGCCGGTGACGAGTTGCAGCACGGTGGAGGCGATCGCGATGCCGAGCGAGTTCAGCATGATCCGCCACATCGGGATCGCGTCGAGCAGGGTGCGGTAGGCGTTCAGGGTGGGATCGTCGACGACGAGTTTCGGGCCGTCGGCCAGCGAGCCCTCCGGGGTGATCGAGGTGATCACCGTCCACAGGAACGGGAAGAGCATGATCGCGGCGCCCACCAGCACCGCGGCGTACAGGGCCAGTCTGGCGGGCAGCGAGCGCGTGTCACGCATAGTGCACCCACCGGCGCTGGCCGCGGATCTGGACGACGGTGATCAGCAGGATGACCGCGAACAGGATCCAGGAGAGCGCGGAGGCCTCACCGGCGCGCCCGTAGCGGAAGGTCAGGTCGTAGATCTGCCCGACGACCACCTGGCTGGACCCGGCCGGGCCGCCCGCGGTCATCACGTAGACCTGGTCGAACACCTGGAAGCCGTTGATCAGCGAGATCACCACCACGAAGAAGGTCGACGGAGACAGCAGCGGAAGCGTGACCCGCCAGAAGCGCTGCCAGGGGCTCGAGCCGTCCACCATCGCGGCCTCGTGGAGCTCACCGGGAATGGCCTGCAGCCCGGCCAGCAGGATCACCATCACGAAGCCCAGGTCCTTCCAGGCCGACGAGAGCATCACCGCGGGCAGCGCCCACTGGGGATCGGTCCACCAGCCCGGCTCGGGCAGGCCGATCGCGCCGAGCACCTGGTTGACCAGGCCGTTGGTGGGGTTGAGCAGCCACTTCCAGACCAGCGCGACGACCACCCAGCTGGTCACCACCGGGAGGAAGTACGTCGCTCGCAGGAAGGAGCGGCCCTTCAGCTTCTGGTTGAGTGCGAGCGCCAGGAGCAGCCCGCCGACGTACACGAGGGGTAGGTAGCCGACGACGTAGATCAGTGTGTGCAGGAAGACCCGGCGGGTCATCTCGTCACCGAGCAGGTTGGCGTAGTTGCCGAAGCCGACCCACTTCATCGGGGAGATGAGGTTCCACTGGTGCAGGCTGACCCAGAGCGACGACACCATCGGGATCAGCGTGAAGACGAACAACGGGATGGCGCTCGGCAGCAAGAAGAACAGCACCCAGCCGAGGCGCTTCCACTGTCCTGGGCGGCGGCGTGGACGCTTTGGTGTGGTAGGCAGGTCCCGGACCGGACCGGCGGCGGTCGCGCGTGCCTCCACCGTCACCCCGTTCATCGGGTCCCCATCCGCGCGCGGACCAGGCGGCTCTGCTCGCCGCCGTTGCCGGCCGAGTCGAACGGGGAGGTGAGCACCAGCGACGCGGCCCCGCGGGCCCACTGGTCCTCCGTCCACGGTTCCACCACGACCGGCACGTCTTTGCGGGCCGGTAGCAACGATCGCCGGAACGACGGCTCGAAACCGGTCTGCCAGAACTCCCACCCGTCCACCCCCTCACCCATCAGCACGACCACCTCGGGGTCGACCGTGTGGATCACCCCGGCGAGCGCCCGGCCGAGCATCGCGCCGGCCTGCTCGAAGATCTGTCGCGCCGCGGCGTCACCGTTGCCCGCGGCCCGTACCAGGGTGGCGATGGTCCCGCGCGGGCCGATCGCCTTCCGGGCGCGAGCGGCGCGAACGATGCCTGCGGCCCCGATGTATGCCTCCAGGCAACCGGTCGAGCCGCACGTGCAGGGCGGAAGATCACCGTCGCCGAAGACCGGGATGTGCCCGATCTCCCCGGCGCCGCCGTTCGCGCCGCGGTAGATGCCGCCGTCAACGACGATCCCGCACCCGATGCCGCGCCCGATCGTGACCACCAGGTACGCCGAGTGGTCCCGGCCGATCCCGTAGAGCCGCTCTGCGGCGGCCAGGGTGTTCACGTCGTTGTCGACCAGCACCGGGGTGTCGAGCGCCGCACGCAGCGTCGGCCCGACCTGCGCCGCCTGCCAGCCCAGCGTCGGCGCGTCCACGATCCCGGACGCCTGCGAATCCACCGCCCCCGGTACGCCGACCCCGACGCCGAGCAGCCGATCGTCGAGCTCGGCGATCTCCTTGGCCAGAATCTGCCCGAGCCGCGCGATCGCGTCCTCCGCCGCCGGGTCGTAGTCGTGCTCCGTCGACGACCGCACCGTCCCGTCCAGTTCGACGGTCACCACCGCCACGTGGTCCGCCGTCACCTTCGCCCCGAGCGCGACCCCCGCGTCCGTCACCAGCCCGATCAACCGCGCCGGCCGCCCACCCGTCGACGGCACCGACTCCAACTCCTCGACCAGCCCTCGCGCGATCAGGTCCTTCGTCACCTGCGTGACGGTCGCCGGACTCAGCCCGAGCGCCCGCGCGATCTCCGCCCGCGACGTAGGCCCCTGCGTCCCGAGCAGCCCGACAACCCCCGACGGCACCAGATCACCGCGCGGAATCGGACCTTGGGCGTTCACCACGCGGCGCTCCTCTACAACTTACTTCGGCACTAAATTTAGTGAGAAACTAAGCCTCGGCCTGGAGTCTGTCAAGAGGAAGCACCACGCCGTGACAAACGGCGGTCGCACGGTCGCTGCGCGGTATGCCGTGGCGACCTGGTGAGTGGAGCCGAAGACGACGTGCCGGGTGGGCGTGGTTGAGACACGGTCGAGCAGAACCGAGCCCCGCGCCAGGTGCACCACCCCACAACGGGGGAGCGGGCGCTGCCGGGTGGTCGCCGCTACGAACTGAAGTGGACGGCTACCTTCGCTGAACTCGTCAAGTCAGCTCGGCGCCAGCGAGTCGCTCTTTCAGCACTTCGGCCTGTGCGGGGTTGGTTGTGAGTTCGAGAGCGCGCCGGTCGGCTTTGGTTGCCCCTTCGGAGTCGCCGACGGCTCGGAGCAGTTCAGCGTTGGTGGCGTGGTACAGCGGGTAGTTGTCGAGTTCTTGGTGCAGGGCGCCGAGTTCGGTGAGGGCGGCTTCGGCGCTGTGGACGTACCGGACGGCAACGGCGCGGTGCAGCCGCGTGACAGGGGTGGGTTGCAGGTGCAGCAGCATGTCGTACAGGACGAGGATCTGTTCCCAGTCGGTGTCGTCCCAGCTGGGGGCCTCGCTGTGGCAGGCGGCGATGGCCGCCTGCACCTGGTACGGGCCGGGGGCGCGGTGACGGCGGGCGGTGCGGGTGAGCAGCGCGGTCGCGGCGGTGATCGCGGCGTGGTCCCAGGTACTGCGGTCCTGGTCCTGGAGCAGGACGAGTTGACCGGCGTCGTTGAACCTGGCTGCGGTGCGGGCGCGATGGAGCCGGATCAGGACCAGGAGTCCGGTGACTTCGGGTTCGGCCGGCAGGAGGCCGGCCAGAAGCGCGGTGAGCCATTCGGCGTCGTCCACCAGGTCGCGTGAGTGTGCGCGATCGCTGCTGCTCGACAGGTAGCCCTCGTTGAAGAGCAGGTAGATGACGGTGAGCACCTCGTCCAGGCGGTCTGGGAGTTCGTCGTCGCGGGGGATCCGGTACGGGATTCCAGCCTGGGCGATCTTGCGTTTGGCGCGGGTGATGCGTTGCGCGAGCGTTGTCTCGGACGTGAGAAAGGCGGCGGCGATCTGGCCGGTGGTGAGGCCGCAGACCACTCGAAGGGTCAATGCGATCTGCGCTTCGCGGGCCAAGGCGGGGTGGCAGCAGGTGAAGATCAGTCGCAGCCGGTCGTCGGGCGCGGGCTGCAGGGGCCACTGAAGTTCGGCGAGCTTGGAGCGGTAGTTCTGCTGGCGGCGCAGTACGTCGAGTCCCCGCCGTCGGGCGACGGTGAACAGCCAGGCGTCGGGCCGGTCGGGGATGCCCTCGACGGGCCAGCGGCGCAGTGCGGTCTCGACGGCGTCCTGGACGAGGTCTTCGGCGGTGGAGAAGTCCCCGAGCAGTGAGACCAGGGATGCCGCGAGCCGGCCCGCGTGGTCTCGCACCACGCGGGCCAGTTCGTCGGCGGCGGGAGTGGTGGTCATGACTCCACTGGGCGGATTTCGACGACCGGGCAGCCTGGCCACTCCTTGGCGATCCGGAGGGCCTCGTCGAGGTCGGCGACGTCGATTTCGGTGAAGCCGCTGACCACTTCCTTGCCCTCGATGAACGGCCCGTCGGTGGTGACCGGGGTGGGTCCGTCGAGGCGCAGGGTGGTGGCGGTGTGGGGTCCCTGGAGTTTGTGGCCGCCGCGGATCTTGTCGGAGTGGTCGAGGAACCACTGGTTGACCCGCTGGTAGGCCCGCTCGCGCTCGTCGGCGCTCATCGCCGCGAGGTCTTTGGCGAACTGTTCGGTCTCGACGAACATCAGTACGTACTTCATGAGGTGACCTCCTGGCCTTCAGTGTGTCGGATCGGCGGGCAGGTTGGCGTACAGGTCGACGCCGTTGCCGGACGGGTCGGCGACGGTGGCGTAGCGCATGCCCCAGGGAGCGTCGAAGGGCTCTTGCAGCCCGGTGACTCCGGCCGCGGTCAGTTCGGCGTACTTGGCGTCGACGTCGGCCGGGCTTCCGAGCTCGAAGGCGAGGAAAGTCCGGCCGTTGGCGGGCGGGATCCAGTGCGCGGTGGTCTTCGTGCGCAGCTCGTCGGTGTCGAGCATCAGGTGCAGCCCGTTGGGCAGGTCACAGCCGGCGTGGTCGTCGGGCATGTACTGGTCACGGACGAACTCCAGCCCGAGAAGCCGGTAGAAGCCGATCGCGGCGCCGAGGTCTGTGACCACGATGTCGAGCACATTGAGGGTGGGTTGCATGGTGCCTCCCGGTTTGGTGGGTTTACAGGGGAGACGATCGGCGCCACCACGGATACGACAATGTGGCGGTAGATCCGCGATCTGCGTCAACCCGCCGGATCAGGCGCTGCTGACCCGATCCCCACGATCGCCGTCGAAGCCGTCATCGCCTGGCTCGACGCCGGCTGCCCCTCACCCGAAACCGCGCCCGACACCATCAGCAGCATCATCGCCAGTGCCGTCAGCGCCATCGCCGCCACCAACGACGCAGCTGAGCAGCCGTGACGAAGTCCTGGCGCCCGAGACCTCGACCAAGGCTGTTGCTCGGCTGTCATCCATCCGAGCGGGACCAAGCTGGGCCGCCGGGGCCACACTGTGGCTATGGGCAACTTGTCGCCCGAACTCACCGGGCCGGTCCAGCTCGAACTCGCCAAGGCCGTCGAGCAACTGCCGGGCAAGCATGGAATGCCAGGCGGATCCCGCTATGAATTGCAGTGGGACGGCTACCTTCACTGAACCATCGACCTGCGGGACGCCTTGTAGGACGGTGCGCGACCGGATAAACTGCAACTCCTTCTCCGAGCGGATCTCTCCGCGTCGGAGAATTTTTGTATGCCCATACTTCTGTACAAGGCAGCGGTCCAGAACCTTCTGGGTGACGATCTCCTGCCATTGAACCTGATCCGGCACCGCTACCCGGCCCTCTACGATCGAGAGCGTTTGAAGTACGCCCGGCGACCCCACGTGATGGACCATCCAGTACATCCGCTTGGGTGCCGATGGGCCGACGTGCTGTTCTTCTCACCCGTCCACCCGACTCTGATCTTCGACGCCCTCCGCGAGGCGGGCCGGGTCAGCGGACAGCCCGACTACTGGACCATCGATGCGGAGCTACTCTCGCCCGAACGGACCTGCATTCTGCTCAAGCGGCACGATCCGCTCTTTCAGCCGCAGCCAGCCGACGACTATTTGCCCTTCACCCCGGAGGCCGCAGCCGCACTGGCTGTCCCTTCGGCGCAGGCGCTCGAGCGCCTGCGCACTCTGACACCCACCGAACCGATCCTGCCCTGGGCTGATATCCCCCATGTTCTCCACCGCGGCCCAATCCCAGTGACATCCCTCCGGACCTCGGATGGTGGCGTCATCCGCAGCAGACGAGATCGGCAGTAACTCTCGACGGCTGCTGAGGAGCGGGCCGTGACGACAGGGCCCGCTCTGATCTCGATCAGCCTCCCCCTTGATCCACTTCAGCAACTGCTTCTTGGTCGGCGCGCTACGTGGCCAGCGATTAGGGCACACGCGCGTACTGAAGAGTTCAGTCAACTAGCCGCGTCGGCGCGGTCTGCCGCGGCGGACAGGTGCTGTGGTCGCGCAACGGCAACGACTTCACCGCGAAGTTCCCCGACGTCCAGGCCGCACTGGCTGCCCAGGTGAAGGTCGACTGTGTACTCGACGGCGAACTGGTCGTGTGGACCGGCGAACGGCTCGACTTCGACGCGCTGCAGCAGCGGATGGCCAACACCGCCGCCACGGTGCGGCGGCGTCTCGCGCCCGCCCAGCCGGCCTCGTTCGTTGCCTTCGACATCCTGGTCGTCGACAGCGTCGACGTACGCCCGATGCGCTGGACCGCCCGCCGTGCCCGGCTGGAAGCTCTCGCCGAGGGTTGGACCCCGCCGCTGCAGCTCTCTCCGGTGACCGCCGATGCCAGCGAGGCGAAAGAGTGGCTGGAAGCGTTCAAGGCCAGCGGCGTCGAAGGTCTCGTGGTGAAAGGCGCCTCCAGCCGGTACCTGCCCGGGCGACGCGAGTGGCTGAAGGTCAAGCCGCCGCGATCGCCAACCTGCTCAAGCCGGCCGGTGTCAGGCATCCGTGGCCCGACCAGATCGCCACCCACTGGGGCAAGGGCAGCAAGACCCCGATCGTCAAGGTGCAGCCGAAGGTCGTCGTCGAGGTCGCCGCCGACGCTGCCCTGCAAGCCGGCCACTACCGCCACCCGCTGCGTCTGGTCCGCCACCGCGCCGACCTCAGGCCCGGCGACGTCGATACGCTGCCTGGCAGCTGATCACCCCACCGGCTGGTCCCCGCTGATGGGAAGCTGCTGCTCGGCTTCGGCGCGGCGCTGGCGCAGGTGCTTCAGCGATTCCTCCAAGGCGGCGACCTCGCCGAGCCATGCCCGGTCCTTGGCTTCGGCCAGGCGCGCGGTGGCGTTGCTGGTCATCTCTTCGATCCGGAGTCGTTTATGTCGGCGGTGGCATCAGAGTTCGGAGTCGCGGATTGCTTTGGCCGTCGCGGCGGTGATCGCGGCCAGCAGGCACACCGAGGCGCATCCGGCGAAGAAGACGCCTGTTCCCCACGCAGCCGCGATCAGGCCGGTGAGCGGGTAGAGCAGGGGGCTCAGGCCGAGGGTGCACAGGGAAGTCACCGAGCCGACCCTGCCGAGATACCGAGGTTCGGTCGTGCGTTGGAGTAAGGCGTTGCCGATGGCCATCGCCGCGCCGCTGATCGTTCCGAGCGCGGCGGAACCGACGATCAGGGCGCCGGCCGTGGTGACCTGGCCCAGGGCGCCGACCAGTACGGCGGTAGCTGTCAGGGCGCCCACGAGCGCGACCCCCGCTCGCGGGACGCGAGGCAGAGCGGTGAGCAGGATTCCGGTGGCTGCACCTCCGATGCTGAACACGCTCAGGGCCCAGCCGAGGATGGCCGGACCCCAATGCCGTTCGGCGGTCAGTAGGACCAGGCCAATTCCTAACGGACCGCTGAAGCACAGCTCGCTCAGCCCGACCACCACGACGAGGCGGGCCAGTCGCCGGTTTCTCCGTAGGTACCGCACCCCGTCCCGCAGATCGTCCAACGGTGAGCCGGTCGAACGCTCGGCGGTCCGTCCCCGGTTCAGGCGGACGGCAAGGAGGAGACCGAAGGACAGGGTGAACAGCAGCCCGGCCAGACCGAAGCCTGCGGCGACTCCGGCGGCGGTCAACACGATCGCGGCGATCATGGGACCGACCGCGTTGCTGACCCGGACCGCGAGCACCCGCAGTCCTTGCACCCGGCCGAGTTGTCCTGGATCGGTGAGTTGGCCCGCCAGAGCCCCCACGGCAGGCATGAACAGCGCGTCGATCACGCCGAAGACGAACGCGACGGCGTACAGCATGGGCAGCCCGCCCGCGGTGAACTGCATCAGCGCGGCAGCGCAGGCGATGATCACGCAGCGGGCGAAGTCGCTGCCAATCACCACTCGGCGCGGCCCGTACCGGTCGGCGATCACTCCACCGACCAGCATCAACAGCGCCCGGGGAATGGCTCCGACGGCCAGCACCGCGCCGACCTGCGCCGGCCCGGCAACCCGGGTCACCGCCCAGGATAAGGTCAGAAAGAAGACGACGTCGCCGCTGACCGATGCGGCGTACGCCGTCGCCCAGCGCAGAACATTGCTGTCCCGGTAGGCAGCCGTCGGCGTTGTGCCGCTATGCGCCATCGTCGGGCTCGAGCAGTGGAAACCCGTGGAGCTGGACGGCCACTGGCGTTCCAGCTTCGTTCTCGCGGTGGCGGTACTTGTTGACTACCGCAGCCAGCTCTGACTTCAGTTCGTTGAGTTCGGCCGGGGTCAATCGCAGTGTGTAGTTGCTGAACGTTGACGCCTCATACCACTCGTCGGGCAGCAGCGGTGCGGTGTACGCCAACCGTCGCAGCTGCTCGCTGTACGCGAGCAGCACCGCATGCAGGTAACCGCGACTGTCCTCTCGCTCGTCAGGTCCACCGCTTGCGGGATCGTGCACTGATGACCGATGCCGAGCCTGCCACCACCGATCGCGCCTGGTGCCACGCTGAGTGTCCTCCTCGATCAGACCCCCGTCTGCCAACTGCCGCAGGTGGTAGCTCGCTGCGCCAGAGTCGATCTCGTAGTGCTCCGCGAGCTGTCGCGCCGTCGCAGGACCACGCTGCCGCAGGTGCTCCAGCAAAGTCAGCCGCATCGGGTGAGCAAGCACCCGCAAAGCAGCCACATCCAAAACGATGTCGCCCGCTGGCGACTGATCACTCATGAGTCGTAGCCTAACCCAGAAGAGTTCTTCGCGAAGAACCCTTCTGGTTTTACCCCGGCGCCGTGGCGGGGTCAGCCTGGCTTGACCGCCCGGGTCGCGAAATAGTGCGACAGGTAGTCGGCGGATGCGTTGGAGTGGTGCGGTGCTTCGGCGAAGCCGGTGAGGACGAACCCCGCGGCGAGTTGCCCGCCGATCTGGTCGGTGAGGGTGTGGCTGTACTCGAGAGGGGCCTCCGCGCCGAACTTCGTGGCGCGTTCCTCGGCGGAGTACTGCGTGACGTCGCTGTAGGGCAGCTTGTGCACGACGATCAGCTCGCCGCGTTCGTCGAGGGCCTCGTGGTCGAACAAGTACACATCGGGGTTGAGGAAACCCGCGAGCAGAGTCCCGCCCGATCGCAGGACGCGGAAGCACTCACGCCAGACCGGTGCCAGGTCGGGTGCGAACAAGTTCGACACCGGGTGGAACACAACATCGAACGCCGCGTCGCCGGAGGCCAGGCACAACACGTCCTTGCCGGTCAGGTCCGTCGGTAGCCAGGAGCGGTCGACCGGCTCATGCCCGATGAGAACGATCGACCAGTCGCCCCCGCGGGCGCGCACGACCTCCTCAGTACTCACCGGCCTCGACCACTCGTTGCCCTCCTGGACAAGCCTGTCCCAGGCTTCCCGATTGTGGGCACCGGGATCGACGACACCGTCCTGCATGGTGAACTCCCTGTAACAGCCAAGCCGGCACCAGCGGTACCGACAGTTCGGTGCCGAAAGCAAACACGATCGAAGATGCGCGCTCAACGGATTCAGCCCCCGTCGCGTTGCCCGCGGAGCAGGAGGGCCTGAGCAGGCAACTTCCGCTCTCCTGGGTGCATCAAGCAGGCGAGAGTGGGTGGTTCCTGTGCGAACAGGTGTGGTGACTGCGGCCTTGGGGCTGCTGATGACGGTCGGGCTGGTGAGTCCGGCTCACGCGGCCGACCCGGCGCCGAGCAATGTGATGGTGGCGTGGGCCAACACCGCGCACACCCACGTCCGAGTGACGTGGAGCGAGACAGGCTCGGTGCCCAACCGGGTGTTCCCGCAGTACGCGGGCGGCCTCGGTTGGCTGACCTCGGTTCCCGCTTCCGCGGGCAACCAGGTGGATCTGCCGGTCTCCCAATTCGACACGGCGCCCATGGTCAGGGTCGCGGTGTATGTCGGGGGCAACGAATCGACGAGTCCGGCCGGGGTGTCGACGGCCTTCGACACGTTGCTGCGCGGCACGCCTGTCGTCGACTCGCTGACCGCGGCGGCAAGGAACCAGTTCACGATGAAGTGGCACGCCGGCGCCGAACCGGTGGATCCCAATCCGGGCGATCCGCTCGACCTCACGCCAGGCCCCCACCGGTTCCAGGTGTACGCGAGTCTGGCCAAGGTCTCCATCTGGGACCTGATGGTCGACGCAGGGACCGCGACGTCGGCCACGTTCACCCCAACGCAAGCGGCGCCGATCTCGGTCAGCGTGCGCGACTACAACGAGTGGTCCGACTCGTACGCCGCGGCGGGCGTCGACGTCGACACCGAACGATTCCGGAGCCTCACCGTCCCGGCCGCGACGACGTACGGACAGCCGACGGTGATCACCGGGCAGCTCCAGCGGTCCACCCGTCTGTGTGGTGCCGGTCTTTGCTGGGCGGAGGACGTCGCCGAACCGTCGCGCCCGGTCGTGCTGCATGCGCGAGCCGACGCCGCCGCGCCCTGGTACGTCGTGGGCGTCGTCCAGAGCACGGCCACCGGCACGTTCCGGTTCGCGCCGGTCGCGTGGGGGACGCGGCAGTACCGGGTCGCCGTACCGGACCAGTTCGGCAGCGGGAGCCTGGGGCTCGGCGTGATCAGCGGCGCCTCGACGACGCTGACCCGACCGAGTGTCCGCGGCAGCTTCACGGACTCCACTGTGACGTACAGCCAGCGCGTGACGACCCGGGTGACGCTCGCGCCGCCCGCGAACGTCCGGACCACGCTGCAGCGCTGGGACGGCCAGGCCTGGCGCGACCTGAAGTGGGTCTCGACCAGCAACGGTGTCGGCACGTACACCTTCACCGCCACGCAGCGCGGCCGCTTCGCCTACCGCTACCTGGTGCCCGCCTTCTCGTACGGCGGTCGCCCGCTCAGCTGGCAGGTGTCGGCGAACTTCGTCCTGACGACCAGCTGATCACGAACCGTGGACAGGATCATCGCGCCCAGGAGGCCGGCCACCACCTGGGCGGCGATGGTCGCGCCGAACCAGCCACCGCCGGCCGCGTCGAACGGCGTACCGGGGGCGAGCACGAGGGTGAGTTGGTAGCCGCCGGAGCAGAACATCGCGCCCGTACCGAGCCCAGCGGCCGCCAGCGGCACCCAGAGCCGGACCGCGCGCGGCCGGCGATGGACGAGGACGATCAGTCCGAGCAGTCCTGCGAGCGCCAGGCTTGCCGACGAAAAGTCCAACGCGCGCTGGGCGGTGCTCCGGCCGGCGACCACCTCACTGGCCAGTCCGGTCGGTCCGCCGAAGGCCCAGAACAGGCGGGCAGCGGCGACCAGGACGACCAGCGCACCGAGTGCAGCGATCAGCCGCACCTGGAGCGTGCTCGGTGACCGCGTGGCGTCGAGGCGAGCGCGGAAGACGTGTCCCCATCGGGCCCGCACATGCAGCACGAAAGCGACCGCCAGCCCGGCGGCCTGCAGGCTGAAGCCGGTGTAGACGACGCCGTACACCCAGCCCTCCAGGCCGTCGATGGGGTTGTCCGCCACCGAGCTGGTGCCCGCGAGATAGCCGACCGGGGCTGCGAGCGTCACCGGCGCGAGCAGACCTCCGGCGACCCACAGCGGGAACAGCACCAGCCACGCGGGCAGGCGTCGTCCCCACTGGTGAACCAGGGCCACCGCGACCACCGCACCGACCACCTCCATCACGGCGGTGATCAGGTTGCCCACGACAAAGGGCGTGGTCCTCATCAGGCCGGCCTGGACGACGCCGAGGTCGCTGCCGAGCAGCCAGGCGGTTTTGAGCGAGAGGTACGGCACCATCGCGGCGACGGTGAGGTAGGCGGCCGCGCGGCCTGTCGAGCTTTTCACGCCCTCCAGTGTGGGTGCGCCGATCGCCGGGCGCTTCCCTCGCGCGAGTGAAGTCGTTCCCCCGGACGAGGGAACGCCCACTCGGCGACGGACAGGTCAGGAATGACTGGGTTCGCGCAGTCCCCGGCCGACCTCGTGCATGTGGCGAAGGCCCTGTGCGTACGAGGTGACGATGCCGGTGGACAGATACGGAACGCCGATCCGCTGGCAGTGTGCGCGGACGGCCCCTTGCGCGTGTCGCAGGTTGGCGCGCGGCATGTTCGGGAAGAGGTGGTGCTCGATCTGGTAGTTCAGGCCGCCCATCATCCAGTCGGTGACCGGATGCCCGTTGACGTTACGGGAGGTGCGGACCTGCTTCTCGAGGTGGCCCCAGTGCGTGTCGGCGCCGGGCATCTCCATGCCTTTGTGGTTCGGCGCGAAGACGCTGCCCAGGTGTAGCCCGAACAGGGCGTGGTGCAGGATCGCGAACACGATCGCCTTCTGCGGCGACATGATCAGCAGCAACCCACCGACGTAGATGGTCAGGTGAGCGGCGATCAGGCCGAGCTCCAGCCACGCTTCGCGGCGCGGACGGCCGAGCAGGTAGCGGATGCTGGACACCTTCAGCGCGACGCCTTCCAGCGTCAGCAGCGGGAAGAAGATGCGGGCCTGGTGCCGGCTGAGCCAGCCGTGCAGACCGGTGCGGCCTTCGGCCTGGTCAAGGGTCCAGACCAGGACGCCGGCGGCGACGTCGGGGTCCTTGTCGGTGTGGTTGGGGTTGGCGTGGTGCCGGTTGTGCTTGTCGTTCCACCAGCCGTAGCTCATCCCCAGCAGCAGGTTCGCGTGCAGTTGCCCGAGCGCGTCGTGCAGGCGCCGCGAGCGGCCGATCTGCTGGTGGCCGGCGTCGTGGCCGAAGAACGCGGCCCGGGTGGTGAACAGCGCGGCCGGAATCGCGAGCAGCAGCACGAGCCAGGAGTTGCCGAGCAGGATCAGCCCGGCCACGACCGCGGCCAGGCACAACAGATTGACGGCGATGGAGACCAGGTAGCGCCCGGTCCGGCGTTCCAGGAGCGCGGCGTCCTTGATCTCGCGCAGCAACGGCGTGAAGTCACTGCCCTTGGACTGCGGCCGGGCGGTGGTCGGTCGGTCGAGCAGGGCACTTGACGGTGCCATAAAGAGTGAGTCCTTCAGATCGGGAGCCCGGGGCAGAACACACGGGGCCGTGAGCGGCGCGGCCGATGCCGTCGTGCGGCACATCAGGATCCGTCGCCCTACGGGGTACAACGCCGGCGGACGCGCGGCTATTCCCGAACATCGGTGCCGTAAGGAGTGGATCCGTGGGTACCGGGGCACCTGGTGGGTACCCCCCAGCATTCCAGGAGTGGACAGTGAGTTCAGCAGCAGAGATCGACGACTCGCCGCCGGAGGAGTTCCAGGCCACCGGCGGCAAGCTCGAGCGCGGGTTGATCTGGGTCTTCATCGTCGTGCCCACGCTCGCGCTGGTGCCCGGCATCTACGTCGCCTGGGGCGGCTGGATCGGCTGGCGCGACGTCGTGCTGCTGGTCGCGTTCTACGTGATCACCACGACCGGTATCGGCGTCGGCTATCACCGCGGCTTCACGCACGGCTCCTTCAAGCCCAACCGCGGGCTCAAGGTGGCCCTGGCCGTCGCCGGCAGTATGGCGCTCGAAGGACCCGTGATCCGCTGGGTCGCCGACCACCGCAAGCACCACAAGTTCTCCGACCGCGACGGCGACCCGCACTCGCCGTGGCGCTACGGCACCAGCGCCTGGGCGGTGACCAAGGGCTTCGTCTTCGCCCATGTCGGCTGGGTGCTGTGGGGCAACGACCGCGCCGACCCGAAGCACTACGCGCCGGACCTGCTGAAAGACCGCGACGTGGCGGCGATCTCGCGGCATTTCCGGACGTGGGCGGTGATCTCCTTGCTGGCGCCCGCGGTGATCGGTGGCCTGTGGGACCGGTCGTGGCACGGCGCCGCCACCGGGTTCTTCTGGGGCACGCTGGTCCGGATCGCGCTGATGCACCACGTGACGTTCTCGATCAACTCGATCTGCCATGTCACCGGCGGCAAGCCCTTCGCCTCCCGCGACCGGGCCGGCAACGTGTGGTGGCTGGCGATCCTGAGCCAGGGCGAGTCCTGGCACAACCTGCACCACGCCGACCCCACGTGCGCGCGGCACGGCGTACTGAAGGGGCAGATCGACATCAACGCCCGGCTGATCAAATGGTTCGAACGGCTCGGCTGGGCGCACGACGTCAGGTGGCCGAACACGGAACGCCTCGCCAAGAAGCGCACGCCCGAGGCCGCTTGACCCCTCGGTCAGGTTGTTCGAGTCAGCCGGAGCACACGGGCGGACGGCTCGGGCGCGGAAGTGGTGACGGTCAGGGAGTCTCCGGTCTGGCTGAAGCTCCAGCCGGCGAGGTCGCTGGGGAAGTGAGGCTCGATCTCCGCCTGGGGGAGAGGAAGTGTGATCGTCGAGGGGCCGGGAGCGCGATGCCAGACCGTCAGGTACGACGCGGCGGGGCCGTTGAGGCACAGGGCGATCCACTCGTCGTCCCAGGCGGGCAGACCGAGTGGCCACGCGGGCTCGAGCGAGTCGAGATCCTCGAGGACGGCCCGATGGGCGGAGAGTGCGGAGCGGACGAGGTCGAGCTCGGCCGGAGTCATCCGGTTGAGGTGTCCGGACAGGTAGAGCCTGCCGGGGATGCCGTTGACGAGCGCGAAGGTGAACTGCTCGCGCGTACTGCCGCTGATCGGGTACGCCCAGTGCCCGGCCTGTTCCGGGAGTACGGCGGCGGGTGCCGCGGCCGTGATCGGCGCGTAGAGCAACGGATGTTCCTGGTCCGACGTCGACTGGAGATGGAGGCGCGAGAGCATCGCGTAGTCCATCCGCATCGCGCCGGAGGCACAGTTCTCGATCAGCAGCTCGGGATGCCGAGCCTGTACGCCGTCCAGCCAGTCGAGCAGTGCGCGGTTGTGCTCCAGCAGTCCGTGCCCGAGTGAGGTCCCGCCCTTGTCGGTGCCCGGGCCGGTCATCGTGTTGTTGTCGAACTTGAAGAACCCGACGCCGAACTCGCGGATCAGGCGGTCGACCGTGGAGTCGAGGTGCTCGCGGGCCGCCGCGTTGCGCAGGTCGAGCAGGTACCGGCCGGACTCGGCGACGCGGACGCCGCGGCGGGTGAGGAGGGCGTCGTCCGGCAATTCCTGGGCGATGGGGGAGCGGACGCCGATCACCTCGGGTTCGAGCCAGAGGCCGGGCACCATGCCACGCGAGCGGATCCGGTCCAGGACCTCGGCCAGCCCGTTCGGGAAGCGGGTCGTCGACGGGCGCCAGGCGCCGACCGTGTTCCACCAGTCGCCCTCGGCGTACCAGCCGGCGTCGATGCAGAAGTAGTCCGCGCCGACGTCCGCGGCCGTGTCGATCAGCGGCAGGAGCTTGTCGGTGGTCGGGTCACCCAGCAGGGTGTTCATGTAGTCGTTGTAGACGACCGGCTTCCGGTCGTCGATCGGGCGACGGCGTCGTACGGCGCGGCGCTGCCGGGTGAGCGCCGCGAACACACTGTCCCGGTCGGACCCGGCCACCAGCGAGACCGGCACGGTGGTGAACGGTCTGTCGGCGGTGACCTCCGCACTCCATTGGTGCTCCTGATCGGTCGGGCCGCTCAGCAACAGGTAACCGCCGCGCCTGGTCTCGCCCAGCTCGTAGTGCCAAGGCCCGTTGTGCTCGATCTGCCATCCGAGCGCGGACGGCACCTCCCGATCGACCAGTACGCCGACCGGCAGCCACTCGCCACTGGACCACGAACCGAGGCTGGTCACCGCGTACCGGCTCCTGGCGACCGGACGATGCCCCTCACTCACGATCGGCGCCAGCGCCTCGGCGCGCAACGCTCGGACCGACCATCGGCTTTCGGCCATCCAGCTGTTCGCCGCGCAGTGCAGGTCGGCGTCGACCGACGCGAGGCCGACGACCAGCGACGACAGGAACGTGAGCTCGAGCGCGCCCGGACCGGTCAGCGACGCTTCGGACCAGGCACGGACGCCGGCGCCGGCGTCGAAGACGCTGGTGACGCGCAGCCCCGTCTCGGCGTCCTCCTGGACGATGCGCAGCGTTGCGTCGGAGACCTCATGGCTCACGTGGCGCAGCCGTTTGCCGAGCACCGTGTCGACATGCCTGCTGGTGCTCGGCGAGAGCCCGTGGCCGAGGGCCGTGACCTCGACGAGCGGTTGATCGAGATCCGGAGCATCGGCCGGCGGCTGCGCGGCCGGTCGTACGGCGGTCAACCGCACCGGGCCGTCGTCGAGGGCGAAGGTCAGGGACAGGTCAGGAGTGCTCCAGCGCAGTGAGTTCATCCACCGGTTCCGTTTCGGGGTCGGGTGCACGTCGTTGGGTCTCGAGCAGGTAGTCCTCCACCGTGAACAGGTGGGCCGCCATCCGGGTGCGGGCCCGGTCCGGATCGTGGGTGGTGAGTGCGGCCAGGATCGAGAGGTGTTCGCGGTGAGCGGTCTCGTCGGCGCCTGGCTGGGTGATCGAGCGGCGCAGACGATCGCGCATCGTGCGTCCGCCGAGCGCGTTGATCAGCGCTGCCAGGACGGGATTGCGGGCCGCGTCGGCGATGATGGCGTGGAAGGCGATGTCGTTCTCGATCACGGCTTCGTGGTTCGGATCCGCCCGCCGCAGTTCGGCCTCGTTGAGGCGCAGCAGCTCGGCGGCCGCGTCGAGCTCGGCCGGCTCGATCTGCCGCGCCGCGGAGGCGGCCGCCTCGGTCTCCAGCATCCGCCGGACGGCGTGCAGGTGGTGGGTGCCGGTGCCGTCCTGCAGGTCGACGACGAAACCCATCGGGGCCAGCAGCATCGACGGGTCCAGCGTGGTGACGTAGGTGCCGTCACCCTGCCGGGTCTCCAGCACGCCCATCATCGACAGCGCGCGAACCCCTTCACGCAGGGCGTTCCTGGACACCCCCAGCGCCGCCGCGAGCTCCTTCTCGATCGGCAGCCGGTCGCCCGAGCGCAGCCGGCCGTCGATGATCATCTGCCGGACGCTCTGGACCACGACATCGGTCTGGGACACGCCCGGTTTGCGCGCTTTGTCGGCCGGTTTGCCGGTCACGGGAGCGGATCCCGTTCCGCGCGTGCAGCCCAGTAGGTACCGTCCGGAAACCGGTAGGTCTGAAGTGACTCCCTGTGCATCTCGGCACTGTAGCCGGGGGCGGTCGGCAGCACGTACGCGCCGTCGCGGACGACGCAGGGGTCGACGAAGTGTTCGTGCAGGTGGTCGACGTACTCGGTGACCCGCCGGTCGAGGCTGCCGGACACCGCGACGTAGTCGAACACCGCGAGGTGCTGGACCAGCTCGCACAGGCCCACCCCGCCGGCGTGCGGGCAGACCGGTACGTCGAACCAGGCGGCGAGCAGGTAGACCGCGAGCACCTCGTTGACGCTGCCGAGGCGGGCCGCGTCGAGCTGGCAGTAGTCGATGGCGCCTGCCTGGAACAGTTGCTTGAAGAGCACGCGATTCATCCCGTGCTCGCCGGTGGCGACACCGATGGGTGCGACGGCCTTGCGGATCGCGGCGTGCCCAAGGACGTCGTCGGGACTGGTCGGCTCCTCGATCCACAACGGCTCGAACTCCGCCAGCGCCTTCACCCACTCGATCGCCTCCGGCACGTCCCACACCTGGTTCGCGTCGATCATCAGGTTGCCCTCGGGCCCGAGAACGTCCCGCGCGATCCCGCAGCGCCGGATGTCGTCCAACAGATCCGCGCCCACCTTGAGCTTCACGTGCTTGTAGCCGGCGGCAACGGCTTCTTCGCACAGCCGACGAAGCTTCTCGTCGGAGTAGCCGAGCCAGCCGGCCGACGTCGTGTAGCAGGGGTAGCCGGACTCCGCGAGCTGCTCGATTCGTTGCTTTCGGCTCCCAACTTGCCGGTCGAGCAGGGTGACGGCCTGCTCGGGGGTCAGCACGTCGCTCAGGTAGCGCAGATCCGCGGCGTCGACCAACTCCTCCGGCGACATGTCGGACAGCAACCGCCACAGCGGGACGCCGGCCCGCCGGGCCGCGAGATCCCAGACGGCGTTCATCACCGCGGCCAGCGCGAGGTGGATGACGCCCTTGTCCGGGCCGAGCCACCGCAATTGGCTGTCCGACTGCAGTTCCCGATAGGTCCCGCCGAGGTGCTCGCACAGCTCGTCGACGTCCCGCCCGATCAGGGGCCGTGCGCGTTGGACGGCGGCGGCCACGCACAGGTCGTTGCCGCGCCCGATCGTGAAGGTGAAGCCGTGCCCGGACAGCGCCGGGTCGTCGGTGTGCAGGACGACGTAGGCCGCCGAGTGATCGCCGTCCTTGTTCATCGCGTCGGATCCGTCGCTGTTCAGCGAGGTGGGGAAGCGGACGTCAACGACCTCGACCGAGGTGATGTGTGGCATGGCGGGCCCTCAGCTCAGTAATAGATGGGATCTTTGCTCAATCCAAGTGTCGTTCAGTATGGACCACAGGAGGACCTGGCGCTACGATCCCGGAAAATCATGGGATCAATACCTCGTCGCCAGACGGAGGGTTTCGGTATGGGCAACCTGGTGAGCTCGGACCGCGTCGGCGCGCAGCGGTTGTGGTACGACCGGCCTGCGGCCTCGTGGCTGGAAGCGCTGCCGCTCGGCAACGGCCGGATCGGCGCGATGTGTTTCGGCGGCGTCGGCAGCGATCGGATCGGGCTGAACGACGAAACGCTGTGGTCGGGTGGCCCGGAGACCGCGCGATTACTGGCGACTCCGCTCGGCGCGACCGGCGGTGAGGCGGTGCAGGCGGTTCGGGACGCGATGCGGGCGGGTGACCTCCGCAGGGCGCACGAGTTGGCCCGCGGATTCCACTCCGGCTACTGCCAGGCCTACCTGCCGCTGGGCGACCTGCTGCTGGAGAGCCGGATCAACGGCGTCATGCCGTCCCCCGCCGACGTCACGCAGTACCGGCGCGAACTCGATCTCGATGCCGCGGTGGCCTGGTCGCAGTACGAGGTCGGGGGAGTGGCGGTCCGGCAGGAGACCTTTGTCAGCGCGCCGGACGGCGTACTGGTTCATCGGATGACCGCGTCGGAGCCCGTTCTGGGCTTGACGTGCAGGCTGACCTCACAGTTGCAGTCGCGCCTCCAGGCAGTGGACGGCGGGCTGGGTTTGTTGCTGCAGGCACCGGCCGAGGTCGCGCCACCGCATCGCGACGTACCGGAGCCGGTCCGGTACTCCGACGGTGCCGATCGGGGGATGGAGGCCGCGATCGCCTTGCGGGCGACCAGCGACGGGGAGGTCGACGCGACGGAGTCCGAGCTCGTGGTCGAGGGGGCTACCGAGATCACCCTGCTGCTGGCGACCGCCACCGGGTACGACGGTCCGTTCTCGGCACCGACCCGGACCGCGGAGCAGTGCCTGCTCGCGGCTGACCAGGTCGTGCTCGCGTCCATCGATCGTGACTACGGCGCGCTCAAAGCTGCCCATCAGGAGGATCACCGGCGGCTGTTTCGTCGCGGCTCGCTCGAGCTGGCCGGTCCGGCGGAGCTGTCCGAGGTGCCGACCGATCAGCGGGTCGCGCGAGCGGTCGACGCCGAGGATCCCGGGCTGGCGGCGCTGGTGTTCAACTACGGCCGCTACCTGATGGTGGCGGGCTCGCGACCCGGCGGTCTGCCGACCACCTTGCAGGGCATCTGGAACGACATTCCGCGGCCGCCGTGGAGCTCGAACTACACGGTGAACATCAACACCGAGATGAACTACTGGCCCGCGGAGACCACCAACCTGTCCGAGTGTCACGAGCCGCTGCTGCGGTACATCGGCGATCTCGCGCAGGCCGGCCGCCGAACCGCCAGGGAGCGCTACGGGTGCGGTGGCTGGACCGCGCACCACAACGCCGACGCCTGGTGCTGGTCGCTCCCGGTCGAAGGCGACCCGCGCTGGTCGAACTGGCCGATGGCCGGTGCCTGGCTGAGCCGTCACCTGTGGGACCACTACGCGTTCACCGGCGATCTGGAGTTCCTCGGCAGGTCGTGGCGAACGCTGCGGGGAGCGGCCGAGTTCTGCCTGGACTGGCTGGTCGAAAGGCCGGACGGCAGTCTCGGTACGGCGCCGTCGACGTCGCCGGAGAACGACTACATCGCGCCGGACGGCCGGCCCGCCTCGGTCACCGAGTCGGCGACGATGGACCTGTCGCTCATCGCCGACCTCTTCCAGCGGGTCGAGCAGGCCGCCGGGCTGCTCGACGTCGTCGATCCCCTCGTCGCCGAGTTGTCCACCGCCCGCAAACGGTTGCCTGATCCTCCGATCGGTGCCCGCGGACAACTCCAGGAGTGGGCTGCCGACCTGCCGGAGGAGGATCCGCACCACCGTCACATGTCCCACCTGATCGGCCTTCACCCCGGTGACGCGATCACACCCGACGGGACGCCTGACCTGGCCGCCGCGGCCGCCCGGACGCTCGACCTGCGAGGGGACGAGGCCACGGGCTGGTCGCTGGCGTGGAAGATCAACCTGCGCGCGCGGCTGCGCGACGCCGAAGCGGCGCACCGACTCGTCACGGTGTTCCTCAGACCCGCCGACGACTCCGCGACCGGTCGCCCGGGCAGCGGCGCGGGCGTGTACCCGAACCTGTTCTGCGCGCACCCGCCGTTCCAGATCGACGGCAACTTCGGGGCGACCGCGGGCATCGCGGAGATGTTGCTGCAGAGCCACACCGGGGAGATCGAGCTGTTGCCCGCTCTGCCGGCGCAGTGGCCGAGCGGCCGGGTGACCGGTCTGAGGGCGCGCGGAGGCGTCACCGTCGACATCACCTGGTCGCCGTACGGCGTGGAGGCGGTGCTGACGGCCGATCGGGACCAGGAACGCGTGGTACGCCGCGGCGACGACCGGGCGACGGTCCGGCTGACCGCGGACGTCGGGCACCGGGTGAGTTCGACGTGACCGCCGGCACGGACGAGGAGATCTGATGGCAACCCTGACCACCGTCCGGCCCCCGGCCGGCGAAGAACCGGTCCGGCCCCGGCGACGGCGCCGGGAACGCCCGGGCATCAAGGGGCTGCGCCGCAGCTTCCAGCGGCACTGGACGTTGTACCTGCTGATGGTCGTGCCGCTGATCTGGTTCGCGATCTTCAAGTACATCCCGATGGCGAACGCCGTCCTGGCGTTCAAGAACTTCAACGTGACCAAGGGCATCTGGGGCAGCCCGTGGATCGGCTGGAAGAACTTCGAGCTGTTCTTCGCCAACCCGGTGTTCTGGACCCTGGTGAAGAACACCTTCGTGCTCTCGGTCTACACGGTGGCGGCGAGTTTCCCGCTCGCGATCATCCTGGCGCTGGCGCTGAACGAGATCCGCAACGGCCTGTTCAAGCGGAGCGTGCAGCTGGTGACGTACGCGCCGTACTTCATCTCGACCGTGGTGGTCGTGTCGATGACGATCCTGGTGCTGTCGCCGCGGCTCGGCATCGTCAACGAGGGCCTGGGGTTCTTCGGGGTGCCGGCGATCGACTTCCTCGGGGACCCGGACTACTTCCGCCACATCTACGTCTGGTCCGACGTCTGGCAGACCACCGGGTACTCCGCGGTCATCTATCTGGCCGCGCTGGCCGGGATCGATCCCGCCCTGCACGAGTCGGCCCGGATCGACGGTGCCAGCCGGTTGCAGCGGATCCGGCACGTCGACCTGCCGGGCATCATGCCGACGGCGGTGATCATCCTGGTGCTTGCTGTCGGCAACATCATGGCGATCGGTTTCGAGAAGGCCTTCCTGTTCCAGAATCCCCTCAACCTGAGCCAGTCGGAAATCATCGCGACCTACGTCTACAAGACGGGTCTGCTGAACGCGGACTTCAGCATGGCCACCGCGGTCGGGCTCTTCAACTCGGTGATCAACCTTGTCCTGCTGCTGGCGGTCAACGTCGTGGCCAAGCGGATCACCGGAAACGGACTGTGGTCATGAGCGCTCGCAGTGGGGCCACGACGGTGCTGGGCAAGAGGGCCGAGCGCCGCGCGGAACGGGCTCGCCGAATCCGCGAGCCGCGCACGGACCGCATCTTCCTGGTCTGTGTCTATCTGCTGCTGACCGTGTTCCTGGTGGTGGTCCTGGCACCGCTGCTGTACATCCTGGCGAGCTCGTTCAGCAGCCCTGAAGCGGTGTCGTCCGGCCGGGTGCTGTTCTGGCCGGTGGAGTTCTCGCTGCGCGGGTACCACGCGGTGTTCCAGAACCCGCAGATCGTCCAGGGGTACCTGAACTCGTTGTTCTACACCGTCGTCGGCACGATCGTCAGCGTCACGATGACGATCGCGATCGCGTACCCGATGTCGCGCCGGACGCTGGTCGGCCGCAACGTGGTGATGACCGTGATCCTGTTCACGATGCTGTTCACCGGCGGCCTGATCCCGACGTACCTGGTGGTCCAGTCCGCCGGCCTGCTCGACACCCGGTGGGCGCTGATCATCCCCCAGGCGATCGGCGTCTGGCAGGTCATCATCGCCCGGACCTACCTGCGGACCGCGATTCCCGAGGAGCTGGTGGAGGCCGCCCAGCTCGACGGCTGCGGCGATCTGCGGTTCCTGTGGTCGGTGGTGATCCCGCTGGCCAAACCGATGATCGCGGTGGTCGCTTTGATGTACGCGATCATGCAGTGGAACTCCTACTTCGACGCCCTGATCTACCTGAAGAGCCCAGATCTCTTCCCGCTGCAGCTCGTCCTGCGCAACATCCTGATCCTCAACACGACCGGCGGCGGGGCCGTCGACGCGTCTGTTGTTCTGCAGCGCCAGCAACTGGCCGACCTGCTCAAGTACTCGCTGATCGTCGTGGCCAGTGTGCCGGTGCTGCTGATCTATCCGTTCGTCGCGCGCTACTTCACCAAGGGAATCATGATCGGCGCCGTGAAGGGCTGATCCTCCGCATCACCTCGACTCCTGTGAGGGACCTATGTCTGTTCAGCTCAGCAAGAGAAGGTCTGCCACGATCGCCGGCCTGACCGTCCTGGCACTCGCGCTCGCGGCCTGTACCGGGGGCGGAGAGGAAGACCCACAGAGCAAGCCGTTGCCGACCATCACCGGGAATCCCGCGGTCACCATCGATGTGTTCGCACCTCAGGCGGCCGACTGGAACCTGGCGACCAACGACTTCACGAAGCTGGTGAAGGAGAAGTTCAACCTGTCCTTCAAGTGGCAGAACACCACGTTCGACGGTGGGCCGGCCAAGGAGAAGCGCCAGATCTCCCTGGCCAGTGGTGACTATCCCGACTTGTACCTGCTGATCCCCTGGGTCGACCAGTTCAGCCAGGCCGATCTGCTGAGACTGTCGAACCAGGGCGTCGTCGTACCGCTGAACCAGCTGATCGACCAGTACGGGCCGAACATCAAGAAGGCCCTGGACGCGGAGCCGGAGTGGAAGGCGATGGCCACCGCGCCGGACGGCAAGATCTACGGTCTGCCGCAGTGGGTCGACTGCTACCACTGCTCGTACCAGGGCAAGCTGTGGATGAACTCGTCCTGGCTGAAGAAGCTCGGGCTCGAGCAGCCGAAGACGACCGAGGACATGGTCAAGGTCCTGCGGGCCTTCAAGACCCAGGACCCGAACGGGAACGGCAAGGCCGACGAGATCCCGCTCAGCGCGAGTGTGCGGGACGCGCTGATCCCGTACTTCATGAACGCCTTCATCTACAACCCGCAGGGCACCAGCGGCAACAACAACTCGACCCTGGTGCTGAAGGACGGCAAGGTCGACACGCAGGCCGACAAGGACGGCTGGCGGGAGGGCCTCAAGTACCTGAACTCGCTGTACAAGGAAGGCCTGATCGACAAGGGCGCCTTCACCCAGAACCCGGACGCGCTGCAGCAGCAGGGTGACAGCGGCAAGGTGCCGATGCTCGGCTCGGCGACCGTCCTGCACCTGGGCATCGCGGTCAGCATCGGCGCCGCCGACGGTCGCGACAAACAGTACGACGCCGTACCGCCGCTCACCGGACCGCAGGGCGTGAACCACACCGGGTACAACTTCCCGAGCGCGCCCGGTGCGACGTTCGTGCTGACGAACAAGGCCACCCCCGAAGAGCAGATCCAGGCGATCAAGCTGCTCGACTACATGTTCACCGACGAAGGACAGATCAACGCCTTCTGGGGCAAAGAAGGCAAGACCTGGCGCAAACCGCAGCCCGGAGACGTCGCGCTCGACAAGTCACTGAAGCCGTTGTTCGCGCAGATCCCGATCAAGCCGGGCACGGCTCCGCCGAACTCCGGGTGGCAGGCGCTGGCGCAGTACAACAACACCGAGCGGTACCGGAACTCCGAGGCGATCGCGACCGACATCTACTCCCAGGCCGGCTATGAGCGACGGCTGTTCGAGGCCACGAAGCTCTACGAGGGCAAGGAGGACAAGTCGGCGATCTACCCGTACTGGAAGGTCTGGATCGACCCGTCGCTCGGCAGTGAGATCGCCACCCTCCAGACGAACATCGAGAACTACATCCAGCAGAACGCCCTGCAGTTCATCACCGGTTCGAAGAACATCGATTCCGACTGGGACGCCTACGTCAAGGGTCTCGAGGGTCTCGGCCTCAAGCGCTACCTCGAGATCCAGCAGACGGCGTACGACAAGGTGCCGAAGTAGTCGTGCCGGGACCGGCCGGGATTCCGGCCGGTCCCGGCTCCGCGAGCGTCGGTCGAGGCCGGCGATCCCGGCGTATGGTCTGAGCTGGGTCGTCTGGTGAGCGGCTCTTACAGGGTCGACGCGAGCAGGGGAGAGCGGATGAGGCAGCAGCCGCCGGGGCGGCCGCCGGTGTCGATGGACGGTGTCGACGTCAGCGGTGGTCCGCATGTGCAGTTCCTGGTCACCGAGCACTGGAGTCTGCTGGCGACGCGCAGCATGACATGGAGCGAGATCTTCAGCCGGACGGGCACCTATCTGACGGTGTTGTCCGCCGCGGTGATCGCGTTGTCGCTGGTGGCGAACGCGACCGGTTTCGGCTCGGGGTTCCGGATGTTCGCGATGCTGATTCTGCCGGTGGTGCTGCTGATCGGGCTGGGCACGTTCTTCCGGCTGGTCGAGGCCGACGTCGAGGACGCCTGGCTGGTGATCGGCATGAATCGGCTGCGGCACGCCTACATCGAGCTCGCGCCGGAACTGGAGCCGTACTTCGTGGCGAGTCATCACGACGACAAGCCCGGAATGCTGCAGACCTACGCTTTTCGCGACCGGGTCGGCGTCACGCACTGGCTGTCGGGCTCGCCGCTCATCGTCGGCGTGGTCGACGCGGTCGTCACCGGAGTCCTGGCCGCGGTGGTCGGGCAGGCGATCGGCGCGGGGCACACGGCGCGAACGGTGATCGGTGTCGTCGCCGCCGTTGTCGCGGCGGTGGTGCTCGGGACCTTGGGCTACCGCAAGGTCCACCACGTCAGCCGCGACTACCAGCCGCTGTTTCCCCGCTGAACCAGGACTCGGCATCACTGGGCCAAAAGCAAAGGCAAGGAGAGTCTTCTCCTTGCCACTCCCAAGGTATAGCGCACCGGGGGGCTTGCCGCAAGCCCCGGTTCGTGGCGCAGAATCGTCGGCCGATGCTCTTTCCGGCGAAATGGGGACACGACGTGCAGGTGCGGTTGTCGAGTGGGCGGTACGTGCTGGATCTCGGTGAGATCGGCCGGCGGGAGGTGGCTGTTGCCGGGGGCAAGGGTGCGCACCTGGGGGAGTTGTCGCGGATCGACGGGGTGCGCGTTCCGCCGGGGTTCTGTGTGACGACGGAGGCGTTCCGGCGGACGATGGCCGACGCGCCGTCGATCGACGACCGGCTCGCCGCGCTGTCGCGGCTGGCCGCGGACGACCGGGAGGGGATCCGCACGCTCAGCGCGGAGATCCGTCAGGCGATCGAAGCGATGACGGTCCCGGACGAGCTCGCGGCGGCGGTGAGCGACGCAGTCGGGCGATTCGGCGAGCACGCGGCGTACGCCGTCCGGTCGAGTGCGACGGCGGAGGACCTGCCGACGGCCTCGTTCGCGGGCCAGCAGGACACGTACCTCAATGTCGTCGGCCCGGCGGCGATCCTTCAGCACATCGGCCGGTGCTGGGCCTCGCTGTTCACCGAGCGGGCCGTGACCTACCGGCTGCGGAACGGCTTCGATCACCGCAGGATCCACATGGCCGTGGTCGTGCAGCAGATGGTGTTCTCGCAGGCGGCCGGCATCCTGTTCACGGCCGACCCCGTCTCGGGCAACCGGAAGGTCGCCACCGTGGACGCCGGCTTCGGCCTGGGCGAGGCATTGGTCTCCGGCCTGGTGAATCCGGACGTGTTCACGGTGCGCGACGAAGTCGTCGCGAAGACGATCGCTGCCAAGCAACTCGCCGTCGAGGCGTTGCCGACCGGTGGGACGCGGGAGGTGGCGATCGATGCGGACCGGCAGGAGCAGCCCGCGCTGACCGACGAGCAGGCCGTTCGGCTCGTACAGCTCGGACGACGGATCGAAGCGCACTTCGGCCGCCCGCAGGACATCGAGTGGTGCCTGGTCGACGACGACTTCCTGATCGTTCAGAGCCGTCCGATCACGACGCTGTTCCCCGTCCCGGAGACCGGGGATCAGGGCAACCAGGTGTTCCTGTCCGTCGGCCACCAGCAGATGATGACCGACGCGATGAAGCCCCTGGGCTGGTCGATGTGGCAGCTGACGGCGATGGCGCCGATGTACGAGGCCGCCGGTCGGCTGTTCGTCGACGCGACCGCGCGGCTGGCCTCGCCGGCGATCCGGCCCGGATTCCTGGATCTCGTCGGGCGGGCCGATCCGCTGATCCGCGACGCTCTGGAAACGGTGCTGGACCGCGGCGACTTCATCGTGACCGGGCCCGACGAGGCTCCCGCTGGACCGCCGGCCGGTGGCGCGTCCGCCCCGCCGCCGATCGAGACCGATCCGGCCGTCGTCATTGAACTGGTGGAGCGCAGCCAGGTCTCCACCGAAGCGCTGCGGCGCGACATCGCGCCATTGGCCGGACCCGCGCTGTTCGACTTCCTGCTGGAGGCGTTCCAGGAGCACAAGCGAGTCCTCGGCGATCCCCTGAGCATGCAGGCGATCATGGCCGGCATGGACGCCACCTGGTGGCTCAACGACCACCTGCAGGAGTGGCTGGGGGAGAAGAACGCGGCCGACACGCTCACGCTGTCCGCGCCGCACAACATCACCTCGGAGATGGGCCTGGACCTGCTCGACGTCGCCGACGTGATCCGCCCGCACCCGGAGGTGGTGGCGTTCCTGCAGGGCGTCGACAGCGAGGACTTCCTGGACGAGCTGCCGAAGTACGAGGGCGGGGCCGCGGCGCGTGACGCGATCGAGGGGTACCTCGACCGGTACGGCATGCGCTGCGCGGGCGAGATCGACATCACCCGGCCGCGATGGAGCGAGAGCCCGTCCACGCTCGTGCCGCTGATCCTCGACAACGTCAAGCTCTTCGAGCCGGGGACCGCCCGGCAGCGCTTCGAGCAGGGTCGGCAGAAGGCCGAGGCGTTCCGGCAGGACGTGCTGGAACGCCTGCGGGCCCTGCCGGACGGTGAGCAGAAGGCCGCCGAGACCGAACGGATGATCGACCGGGTCCGGACCTTCATCGGCTACCGCGAGTACCCGAAGTACAACCTGATCAGGCGGTACTTCGTCTACAAGCAGGCCCTGCTGGGAGAGGCCGAGCGGCTCGTGCAGGCCGGTGTGCTCGCGGAGAAGGAAGACATCTTCTACCTCACCTTCCAGGAACTGCACGATGTCGTGCGCACCCACGAGGTGGACGGTCACCTCGTCCAGGAACGCAAGGACGCGTTCCGCTCCTACCAGTCGCTCACGCCGCCACGGGTGCTCACCTCCGACGGCGAGGCGATCAACGGCGCGTACCGGCGCGACGACGTACCGGCCGGTGCGCTGGTCGGCCTGCCGGTGTCCGCCGGAACCGTCGAGGGCAGGGCCCGCGTCATCCTCGACCTGGCGAAGGCCGACCTCGAACCGGGCGACATCCTGGTCACCGCTTTCACCGACCCCAGTTGGTCGCCCCTGTTCGTCGGCATCACGGGTCTGGTGACGGAGGTCGGCGGCCTGATGACACACGGCGCGGTCATCGCCCGCGAGTACGGCCTGCCGGCCGTCGTGGGCGTGGAGCAGGCCACCCGCCTGATCCAGGACGGCCAGCGAATCCGCGTCCACGGCACCGACGGCTACGTCGAGATCCTCGAGGGTCCTGCGGCCTGACACCGGGGCTGTCAGTGGAGAATCCTCTACTGACAGCCCTCAGGTGTGGAGAAAGATCTATCGAACAACAGTGACTCGCGGTGCTTGAGTTGCCGTCATGACACCAACTGCTGAACGGACTCTCGTCCCGGCGCGCTCCGGCCGCGCGGTGCGGGTCGCCCGGGGCGAGTTCGTCCGCGTCACCGATCTGGAGGGCGGGCAGGTCGGCGACCTGTTCGCCTTCGTGGCCGGCGAGAAGTCCGGCGAGCACCTGAGCGCCGCCCACACCCGGACGGCCACCAGCCGCTTGTGGCCCGCGCTGGGCGAGACCTTCGTGACCGATCGCCGGCGCCCGATCCTGACCCTGGTCGAGGACACCTCACCCGGTCACCACGATCTGCTGATCGCCGCCTGCGACCCTCAGCGGTACGCCGGCCTGGGCGCCCCCGGCCACCCGTCGTGTGCGGAGAACCTGACCGCCGCGCTGGCATCGGTCGGGCTGAGCGCGCCGGTGATCCCGCAGCCGGTCAACGTCTTCATGCGGGTCCAGGCCGACCACGACGGCCGGCTCGACTGGTTGCCCGCGGCCACCAGCGCCGGTGACACCGTCACCTTCCGCGCGGAGCTCGACTGCGTCGTAGTGCTGTCCGCCTGTCCTCAGGACCTCACCGTGATCAACGGCGCCAACCCCACCGACCTCGCTCTCGACGTACTGGAGGATCTTCGATGACCAGCACTCCGCACCCCGCGCTCCAGCCGGTACGGTTCGGTCCGTACGACGTACCGAACCGGCTCGTGGTCGCCCCGATGACCCGCACCTCGGCCACCCCGGACGGCGTCCCGACCGACGAGATGGCGCGGTACTACGCCGACTTCGCGGCCGGCGGTTTCGGGTTGATCGTCTCGGAGGGGACGTACACCGACCGGCAGTACAGCCAGGGCTACCTCAACCAGCCCGGACTGGTGAGCGCCGAGCAGGTCGTTGCCTGGCGCAACGTGACCGGCCAGGTGCACGCCGCGGGCGGCCGGATGATCGCGCAACTGATGCACGCGGGCGCGCTCTCCCAGGGCAATCCGTACTCCGCGCGGACGGCGGGTCCGTCGGCGATCCAGCCCCGCGGCGAGATGATGCCGGACTACGGCGGCAGCGGTCCCTGGCCGGTCCCGCACGAGTTGACCGCGCAGGAGCTGGACGCGGTCGTCGAAGGTTTCGTCGCTGCGGCGCTTGCCGCGCTACAGGCCGGTTTCGACGGTGTCGAGATCCACGCGGCCAACGGATACCTGCTCGACCAGTTCCTCACCGACTACACGAACCGGCGCACCGACGAGTACGGCGGACCCGTGGCCAACCGGATCCGCCTGACCGCCCGGGTGACGGCCGCCGTCGTCGAAGCGCTGCCCACCGGGATGCCGGTCGGCGTCCGGTTGTCGCAGACCAAGGTGAACGACCTTGTCCATCGCTGGCCCGGGGGAGCGGCCGACGCCGAGATCGTGTTTCCCACGATCGCCGAGGCCGGCGCGTCGTACCTGCACCTGGCCAGCGAGGGGCGTGACTGGCTGGAGACCTCCACACTCCCGGACGGCCGGACCATCACCGGCCTGGCTCGCCGCCTGACCGGACTGCCGGTGATCGCCAACGGCGGCATGCACGATCCGGACCAAGCCGCGCAGGTCCTCACCGACGGTCACGCCGACCTGGTGTCCGTCGCCCGCGGTGCGCTGGTGAATCCGGACCTGCCGAAGCGGCTGACCGACGACTCGGAGCTTCGTGCCTTCGACCGGGACATGCTGCACCCGGACGTCACGCTGGCGACCGCCCGGGCGTGGCAAGCTGTCAGGTCATGAGCCAGAGCTGGTCCGGCGGCGCCGCGGCGGTGGCCGCGCTGACGTTCGACGTGGACGCGGAGACCCCGGTGCTGGCCCGTGGCCGGCGTTACGCGGACCACCTGTCCACGATGTCGCACCAGGCGTACGGCCCGGATGTCGGCGTACCGCGGATCCTCGCGCTGCTGGACGAGCTCGAGGTGCCGGCGACGTTTTTCGTCCCGGGGTGGGTCGCCGAGCAACGCCCGGGCCTGGCCGCGTCGATCGTCGAGCGCGGGCACGAGGTGGCCCACCACTCCTACAGCCATCGGCCGCCGACGTCGTTGACCAGCCAGGAGGAGCGCGACGACTTCGAACGGGCGCTCGCGGTTTTCGATGCGCAGGGCATCGAGGTGCTCGGGCACCGGGCCGCCCTGTGGGAGGCGACCGTCCGTACGCCGGAACTGATCGCCGAGCACGGGTTGCTGTACGACTCCTCGCTGATGGGCGACGACCGGCCGTACCTGCTGCGGCCGGGTGGAGTGGTCGAGCTGCCGGTGCACTGGTCGCTGGACGACTGGGAGCAGTACGCCTACCTGCCGCAGCCCGACATCGGTTCGGTCATCGAGTCGCCGCGCAAGGTGCTGGAGCTGTGGAAGGCCGAACTCGACGGGATGCGGTTCTACCGATGCCTGTTCACGCTCTGCCTGCACCCGTTCCTGTCCGGCCGGCCCGGGCGCCTGATGGCGGTGCGCGAACTGATCGAGTACGCCCAGTCCTGTGGCGACGTCAGCTTCGCCCGGTGTCGTGACATCGCGCTGCGGGCGCGGGCGGACGACGCGCTGCCGGTGCGGCCGGTGGCTGTGCCCGACGTCGGCAGGGACGTCTACCCGGACTGAACCAGCTCGTCGGCTTCCAGCGCGAGGAACAGGTCGACCCGGTCCTCGGTCCGGGTGACGTCGCGCCCGGTCAACTCGGTGATCTTGGCCAGCCGGTTGCGCAGGGTGTTGACGTGCACGTACAGCGCGGCCGCGGTCGCGCCGTACTGGCCGTCGTGCTGGAGAAACGCGCGCAAGGTGATCTCGAGACTCGCCGCGCGGCGCTGGTCGAACTCGCGCAGCGGCTGCACGATCGCGTCCGCGAACCCCCGCAGTGTCTCGGTGTCGTGCAACCCGAGCAGCAGCCGATGCGTGCCGAGGTCGCGGAACGTCGCGACGGCGGGAGCCGGTCGACGCCGCAGCACCCGGCACGCCTCACGGGACTGGATCAGCGGTTGCCGCAGCGCCTGGGCGTTGGCCGCCGGTTCACCGAGCCCGATCACCGTACGACGGTCCGGGAAGCGCCGGGCGATCGTCCGGCGCAGCGCTTCGGCCAGCTCCCGGACGTCCTGGCGAGGTCGCTGCAGCACGGCGACCACGTCCTGGGTGCCTCCGGCAACGACCACGGCGAGCCCGGCGGCCAGGAAGAAACCGCTGACGGTTTCGGTCAGCCCGGGCAGCGTCGACTCGTCGCCGCCGGCGAAGGCGGTGGTCAGCACGACCAGCTCACCGCTCGGGTCGACGCCGAACGCTCGCAACCGGTCGGGGACCTCCGCCGCGCGCCGCGAGCCGGACAGGATCATGTCGAGCAGCTCGCTGGCGAACCTCAGCTCGATCGCCTGCACCGCCTGCTGCTTGGCGACCTCCAGGCTCAGGAAGCGGGCCGACTGCTCCAGCGCGTCCTGCTCGGCCCGGCTCAGCTCGGCCAACGGCCGCAGGCAGACGAGCGCCGCGTCGGTGTCTCCCACCGCGCCGACCAGGAACAACGTGGCCCGGCCGGACCCGGCCTCCAGCTCCACCTCCAGGGCGGGCGGCCGCCGAGCCAGTCCCTCCGCGACCAGTCGGCATTGCGCCGGCGTGAGCTCCGCACCCGCAGCCGCCAGCGGACGCGCCATCCGGTCCACCACGGCCAGCGGCAGATCGTGCTCACGCCGCAGCACGGCGAGCACGCCGGAGGCTCCGGCGCCGTGCGAGATCGCGGCCGCCAACGCGTCGCCGCGCCGGACCATGCCGACCAGGGCGTCACGCCGCTGGTCCGCCTGAAGCATCGACGCGGCCCGCGTCACGGCGGTGAACGGCACCTCGACCGAGATCTCCGCCAGCGGCAACCCGAGCTGTTCGCAGGCCCGCACCAGCTCGCCGGGCGTCGTCCGGGCGTCCACGCGGAGCCCGAACACGATCCCCGCGGCGCCCGCGCGATGCACGGTGGCCGCGAACTCCGCCGGGGTCGTCTCGGCCTGCCACAGACCGTTGGTGAGCACGAGCTCCCGCTCCCGCACGTACGCCGACGGGTCGGGCAGTTCGGTGTTGTGCACCCACAACACCTCGCGCTCCAACGCCCCCGGCGGTCCGGGCACCAGCACCGTCAACTCCAGCGCCGGATCCCGAACCAGGGCTCCCAGACTCAGCATGCTGTGAAGATATCCGGCTCCGGCCTCCACGGTGGTGATGCTTGCTCATGCGGCGGGGTACCTCGGCGGCATGAGCGAGAAGTCGTCGCCGCCGTTGGTGCTGGTGGAGACGCCGTACGAGTTGCCGGTGATCGCAAGCCTGGCCGAGTTGGTCGAGTTCATCGGTGCGCGGGACGGCGTACTGCTGCGGTACTCGAAGGGGCCGTGGCACGACGCTCGGTCCGGAGCCAGCCGGGACTACGAGGCGGACGTCGAACTGCCCGGACTCTCCGCGACGCCGGTCACGCCGGAGCCGTGGTGGCCTCGTCCGCCGGAGGACTGGATCGCGCGCCGGGTGTGCAAGTACGCCGAACTGGGGGAGGAGAAGGACCGCTATCCGTGGCTGCTGACCGGTGAGGTGGCCGGCTGGGGACCGGACCACGAGCCGCTGGTCGTGGAGGTTCGCCCGCTGGCGCGGATCGGGCAGGAGGCGCTGGACCAGGCGCGATCGCTGTACCACCAGCGGTTCCACGTCGGCAAGGACTCGCGGTGAAGGCCTGGAACGAGCACTGGAACAGACCGTCCCGCGACGGGAAGTGACCGGCCCGCCGGAACCGCATGTGGCCCGGGCGCCGAGGGTACCGGACCCGGGCTGGCGGCAGAGGTTGTAAATCCAGCCGGGGATCGCCGCCGGCTCGTGGTGAGGAACGGGTCGATGATCGGATCGGAGTCGGTCGAGGCGAGCGCGTCGCGGGTGGACGACGCGGCAGCCGTGGAGCAGGCCAAGGGTCTGCTGATGGAGTGGTTCGGGGTCAGCGCGGAGCAGGCCGGTGACGTGATCCGTGCCTGGGCCAGCCGGTGCGGACGGCCGCCCCAAGTGGTCGCGGACGTGTTCGTCCGGCAGATCTGGCAGGGGGACGCCACCGCCTGCGACCGGGCCGTTGCCCGCGCGCTCGAAGACGCCCTGCGTGACCTTCCGCGAACCGACGGCGAGCGGGACCGTCCGGCCGCCGGCACCCCGGCGACCACGACGGCCCGCGCGTCCGCCGCTGAGTCAGGGCCTGGTGCCGAAAGGTCCCAAGGAGTTGAGGTCGAGGCGCAGTGACTCGGCCATCGCCCAGGCGTTGGGCAGGGTGAAGACGTCGGCGCCGCCGAGGCGATCCTTCCAGCGGGGGACGAGTTCGTCCGTGGTCGCGGCGGCGACCGCGTCGAGGTAGGCGCGGAACACCGCCCAGGCGTTGGACATGTCGACGCCCGCCATCGTGCTGGACAGGTCGACGCTGGACAGCGCGGCTTCGGCGGTGGTGCGCAGATCGGTCAGGTACTCGAGCTGGACGCGGACGTCCTCGGGAGTGCCGGGCCGGGTCACGTGGCCGGTGACCAGGTGGTCGAAGTCGTAGCGCAGCGTCGTTTCGTGCAGGTGAAGAACTCCCGGGACGAACGCGGACAGGGAGATGTTCGAGAACGGCACCCAGCCGGGGAAGATCACGTCGACCAGCATCAGCACGCGCTGGTTGGGCAGGTGGATGAAACTGTTGCCCTCGCTGTGGTTGGGCCCCGGGTAGGCGAGCTCGAGAGTGTGGTCGCCGGCGTCGATCGTCAACGACTCGTCGAAGACGTCGGTCGGAAGCGGCCGGTCCGGATCGGCCAGGAACTCGAGGCGTTGCGCGGTCGCGCGCTGGGCGTAACGACGGGCGTTGTCGGGGAAGATCGACATCGCCCCGCAGTGGTCGGAGTGGTGGTGGCTGTAGACCACGTGCGTCACCGGCTTGGTGGTCACCCGGCCGATGGCGCGCAGGATGTTGTGGCCCAGCGTCGGCGGGGCGTCGACCGCCACGACGCCTTCGCCGGTGACGACGAACATCGACTGGTAGCTGCCGTCGCCGAGCCAGAAGACGCCGTCGGCGAGCTCCTCCATCGCGTAGCCCTCGGCGGGGACCTCCGGTCCTTTCGCGATCTCCGGCACGGGCCCGGTCGGTCGTTCCCGGCGCAGCTTCGCGTCCTCGGCGAACGACGGTACGCCGAGGGACTGGTTGTTCTGAATCGTTGTGGACATGGATTCCTCCCACTGGTGGTCGGGCAACGGGCAGGAAGGACGGGGCGGCCTGCCGGTGCACCGAGTCTGTTCCGGGCGGCCCGGCGTTCGCGCCAGTGAGATCCCTGGTCGGACGGCAGGCCCGGGCCCGGACCAGGGATCACCCGGGTGTGATGCGCGGTCCCCGGCGATGTGATGGAGGTACGCCATCACCCGCAGCGCAGGAGGATCTCGTGAGTACCAGTCAGTCGACGGCTTGCAGTACGTCGCGCAGATGGCTGCGAGCGCTGATCCCGAGTTGCGCGAACACCTTGCCCAGGTGCCACTCGACCGTTCGGGGACTGATGAACAAGGTCGCGCCGATCTCGGCGTTGGTCATTCCCCGGGTGGCCAGCCGGGCGATCTGCAGCTCCTGCGGAGTGAGTTCCTGCGGCGTCTTCTCGGCCCGTTTGCGAACCGTCTCACCGGTCGCCGCGAGTTCACGGCGGGCGCGCGCGGCGAAGGCGCCGACTCCGGACGCCGCCAGCGCGTCGTGCGCGGCCCGGAGCTGCTCGCGGGCCTCGGCCCGGCGGCCCGCGCGCCGCAGCCACTCGCCGTACAGGAGCTGGGCGCGGGCCAGCTCGACCCTGACCGGGGTGTTACCGAGCCGATCAATTGCCTCCCGGTAGCACTCTTCGGCCCGGTCGTCGGGCTCGACCAGAGCCCTCGACCGGGCACCGACTCCCAGCGCCCAGTCGGTCCCGCTGGCGCGCGTCAAGGCCAGGAGACGCTCGAGCGCGGCGGCCGCCATCGCCGGTTCCCCGGCGCGGCCGGCCGCCTCGACCAGCTCGACCAGCGCCCAGTTCGCGACCCCCATCTCCTCGGGATACGCGGCGGCCTCACGGGCGGCGGTGAGCGCGTCGGCGTACCGGCCGAGTCCGTTGCAGAGCATCGCCCGGGCCCAGTTCGTGAGGGACACGCCGATTCCCTCACCCCGCTCGGTCACGGTGGCCATCGCCGTACCGATCAGCGGTTCCGCGAGCTGCGCGTCGCCGCGGAAGGCGGCCAGCCCGATCGCGCCGTACGGCGTGAGGTCGGTGCCGGCGACCTCGGTGACGATGCCGATCTCGTCGACCAGGACGGCGGCCGCGTCCAGGTTGCCGGCGAAGAGGTCGACGAAAACGCGGGTGTTCAGGGCCAGCGGCAACGCGCTGAGCGCGCCGGACTCGCGGGCGATCCGCACGTGCCGATCGGCCAGCGTGCTCCACGACGTGTGATCCCACAGATCCAGGGCGACGACCGTCGCGAGCCAGAGGAAGCGCACGCCCTCCTCGATCGACAGCTCGTCGGTGTCGAACTCCTGGACCGCCCGGCGCAGCATCGGTACGGCGTCCGGATAGCTGTCGGCGAACTGCACGGCGACGCCCTCGAGCAGGACGTCGCCGCGCCGCGGCTCGGCCGGCATCGGTGCGTTGCGCGCGGCCCGGGCCACCTCGGCCGCGGTGACGCCGTTCGCGAGCCGGCCCGCGAAGAGGGCCGCGGTCAACGCGTCGACGTAGCTGTCCAGCGCCAGCTCGGTGTCGAGCGGTTCGAGCCGGCGCGCCGCGGCCAGCAGAAGAGGGAGTGCCTCGTTGCCGCGCTGGGCGGCGAAGCCGATCTGGGCGCGGAGCACGTCGACGCGGGCCCGTTGCAGGTCGCTGAGGGCTCCCGATTCGGCTCTGGCCAGCAGCCGGAGCGCGGAGTCGAACGTCCCCGCGTGCAACATGACCTCGGCTGCGGCGACCTCGCGCCGCGCGCGGACGGCGGCGTTCGGTGTCAGCGCGGCCGCACGCTCCAGGAACGCTGCCGCGGCGGCCAGTCCGCCCTGAGCCAGTGCCCGCCCGGCCGAACTCTCCAACTCGGCGGCCACCATCTCGTCGGGGCCGAAGGTGGCCCGGGCGCGGTGCCACGCGCGCCGATCCGGGTCGAGCTCCGAGTCGGTGACGTCGGCCAGGACTTGGTGCACCTGTTGACGTTCGTACGGCGTCGCGGACCGGTACGCCACCGACCGCACCAGCGGGTGCCGGAAGCGGACCGTGTGGCGCAGCTCGACCAGTCCGGCCCGTTCGGCGGCCGAGGCGGCGTCCCAGCTGAGCTGCAACCGTTCGGCGGCGCGCCACAACAGTCCGGCATCGCCCAATGGCTCCGCGGCAGCGATCAGCAGGAGCCGGCGGGACTGCTCCGGCAGCTGCTCGACGCGTTGCCGGAAGCTGAGCTCGAGCCGGCTGGTCAGTGTGGTGTGGTCCGTCTGGTCCGAGCCGAAGGCCAGCTCGGTCGCCGACAGCCAGCGCGGCAGTTCCAGCAGAGCCAGGGGATTGCCGTGCGTCTCGTGCAGGACCCGGGTCCGCACCCGCTGGTCGAGCGGACCGATCACCGTCGCTTCGAGCAGCGCGGTGGCGTCGGTCTCGTCGAGCCCTCCGACGGGCAGCTCGGGCAGTCCGGCCCAACGGCCGTCGGCCTCGCCCGTCCTCGCGCCGAACACCAGCACGATCGACTCGGCCGCCAGCCGCCGGGCCACGAAGGTCAGCGCGTCCGCAGACGCCTGGTCCAGCCACTGCGCGTCGTCCACGAGACAGACCAGCGGCTGTTCGCGGGCCGCTTCGGCCAGCAGGTTCAGCACGGCGAGCCCGATCAGGAACCGGTCGGGCGGATTGCCCCGATGCAGCCCGAACGCCGTCGCGATCGTCTCGGACTGGGGCGCCGGAAGGCGGGACAGCTCGCCGAGCAACGGGGTGCACAGCGCGTGCAGCCCCGCGAACGCGAGTTCCATCTGCGACTCGACGCCCGCGACCCGCAGGACGCGGCAATCCGTCGCCGCCGCCTCGAGATGGTCCAGCAGGGCCGACTTGCCGATCCCGGCCTCACCGCGGACGACCAGCGCGGCGCTCCGGCCGGCCTGCGCGTCGCGCACGAGCTGATCCAGCGTCTCGCACTCGTACTGCCGCCCCCGGAGTTCCGGCCGGGACGGATTCGTCGACCGCATTGCAGCAGCCTGCCATCTGAGCAACGTCCGGTCCAGAAGCACCGCTGATCGGTCTGCGGGTCATTGATTGCCCGGTGCCACGATCCGGTGCGAGGATGAGCGGCGCAGGGCCTCGACCGCTGGAGCGCCCGGAGACGAGGGACCGATCATGCCGTTGTCGCGACCACGCCGATGGCAGGCATGACTCGTGACCGTGCGTCGTACGCCGGTGTTGCTGGGGCGCCAACGCGAGTGTGAGGACCTGGACCACCTGCTGACCGAGGTCCGCGGCGGCCTCAGCGCCGTACGGGTGATCCGCGGCGAAGCCGGCATCGGCAAGACGGCGCTGCTGCAGTACTGCGCCGAGGCGGCGACCGGCTTCCGGATCGTGCGGCTGGCCGGGGTGGAGTCCGAGATGGAGTTGCCCTTCGCCGGGCTGCACCAGCTCTGCGCTCCGATGCTCGACCGGCTGGACGTCCTGCCCGAGCCCCAGCGGGCCGCGCTCGAGGTCGCGCTGGGCCGTACGTCGGGCGAACCTCCGCAACGTTTCCTCGTCGCACTGGCCGCGCTGGGGTTGTTGTCGGCGGCTGCCGAACGACGGCCGCTGCTCTGCCTGATCGACGACGCACAGTGGCTCGACAGCGCTTCGGGGCAGGTCCTCGGCTTCATCGCTCGCCGCCTGGGTGCGGAGCCGGTGGCGATCGTGTTCACCGTTCGGGAGCCGACCACCGAGCACGAACTGGTCGGACTGCCCGAGCTGAGACTTCAGGGCCTGCCGGAGGCTGACGCCCGGGCTCTGCTCGCCACGGTCATCCCGGGCCGGTTCGACCCGCGCGTGCGGGATCGCCTGGTCGCGGAGACTCGCGGAAATCCGCTCGCCTTGCTGGAATTGCCCCGGCGGTTGAGTACGGCGCAGTTGCCGGGGGGACCCGGCCCGCACGGTTCGCACGAGCTGTCCGGCCGGATCGAGCAAAGCTTTCTGCTCCGGCTCGAACAGTTGCCCGAGGACGCGCGCAGGTCGCTCCTGGTCGCGGCCGCCGAGCCGGCGGACGACCCGCTGCTGGTGTGGCGAGCCGCCGAACTGCTCGGAGTCCAGGCATCGGCCGCGGCCGCCGCGGAGGCGGAGGGCATGCTCTCGATCGACGGCAGCGTGCGCTTCCGGCATCCGCTGGTGCGGTCGGCGATCTATCGCTCGGCGTCGGCCGACGACCGCCGCGCGGCCCATCTGGCGCTGGCCGAGGCGACCGACGCCCGGAGCGACCCCGACCGGCGCGCCTGGCACCTGGCCGCCGCGACCGGCGAACCCGACGAGCAGGTGGCCGCAGACCTCGAGCGGTCGGCCGACCGTGCCCAAGCCCGTGGCGGTCTGGCGGCCGCGGCCGCGTTCCTGCAGCGCTCGGTTGTCCTGACCCGCGATCCCGGCCGGCGGGCGGGGCGTGCTCTCGCGGCTTCGCGAGCCAGTCTGCACGCCGGCCAGTTCGAGACAGCCCTCGGTCTGCTCGGCGCGGCGGAGGCCGGGGCGCTCGACGAACTGCAGCGGGCGCGAGTGGACCTGTTGCGGGCGCAGATCGTCTCGGCCTCGGGATCCGGCAGTGAGGCGCCGGTGCAACTGCTGCGCGCTGCTCGACGGTTGGAGCCGCTGGATGTCGCCCTCGCCCGGGAGACCTATCTCGATGCCTGGGGAGCGGCGTTCTTCGCGGGTGATCCGGCCAGTTCGGCGTCGCTGGCGGCGATCTCGCGGGCCGCTCGGTCGGCTCCGCGGCCGACCGGCCGTCCGCACGCGTCCGACCTTCTCCTGGACGGGCTGGCCCTGCTGACCACCGACGGACGCGCGGCGGCGGCGCCCGTCCTGCGCCGAGCGGTGAGCGCGTACCTGACCGAGGACCTGTCGCTGGAGAAGGGACTCCAGTGGGGTGTGCTGGCCTCGAACGCCGCGATGGAGATCTGGGACTTCGATCACTGCGAGAAGGTCATCACCCGCCAGGTGGAACTCGCCCGCGCGGCCGGTGCCCTCGCGCCGTTGTCGATCGCACTCAACGGTCGCGGCATCGTGGTCGCATGGGGTGGCGATCTGTCCGCGGCCGCGCGGGTGATCGTCGAGGCCGATGCCGTCACCGAGGCGACGCGTTCCCGCGTGGCGCCGTACGGGGCGATGCTGCACGCGGCGTTGCGGGGGCGGGAAGCCGAGGCCCGGGCGCGCATCGACACGGCGATCGACCATGCCCGGTCGGGCGGCGAAGGCCTCGCTGTCCAGTGGGCGAACTGGTCCACGGCCGTGCTTTTCAACGGCCTCGGCCGGTACGACGAAGCGCTCGCCGCAGCGCGCGTGGCCGGTGACGAGAGCCAGCCCGACCATTTGGTCACGCGCTGGGCGCTGCCCGAGCTGATCGAGGCCGCGACCAGAACCGGCCGGCCCGACCTGTGTGCCGGCGCCGTCGAGCGGTTCGCCGCGAGCGCGAACGTCACCGCGAACGACTGGGGGCTGGGCGTCCTGGCCCGTTGCCGCGCGCTGCTCGCGACCGACGACGAGGCCGAGCCGCACTACCGCGAGGCGGTCGACCGGTTGCGCGCGACCCGGCTACGCCCCGAACTCGCGCGGGCCCACCTCCTGTACGGCGAATGGCTGCGCCTACGGCAGCGGCGCGCCGACGCCCGCATCCAGTTGGAGCTCGCCCACTCGCTGTTCGCGTCGATGGGCCTCGACGGGTTCGCTCACCGCGCCCGGCACGAACTGGTCGGTGCCGGCGCCAACCTTCGCGAGATCGCCACCGACAAGCCGGACGAGCTCACCCCGCAGGAGGACCACATCGCCCGGCTGGCCCGCGAAGGCCGGACGAACGTGCAGATCGGCGCCGAGCTCTACCTCAGCCCGCGCACCGTCGAGTGGCATCTGAAGAAGGTCTTCGCCAAGCTCGGCATCACCTCTCGCCGAGCCTTGCAGGACGCGCTGCCCGCCACGTCCCGCGGCACCGGCTCGCTCTGAACCACGTGTTCCCGGACTCAGGAGCGGCCAGGAAGGGACCGGGTGCTGATCAGTTCGTCGGCGACGTCGCGCAGCTTGCGGTTGTGGTCCTGGGAGTAGCGTTTCAGGACCTCGAAGGCCCGGTCGGCGTCGAGGTCGAACCGCTCCATCAGGATGCCCTGGGCCTGCCCGACCAGTTTGCGGGCGTCGGCCGCGCCGGCCAGGGTCGCCTCGTTGCGCGCCGCGGCGATCGCGACCGACGCATGCCTGGCCAGGATGTGCGCGACGGCCAGATCGTCGCGGTCGAACGCCTGGGGGCGATCGGCGAACAGGCTCAGGACCGCCTCGGCCTTACGGCGTCCGATGCTCAGCGGCAGATGGGCCGCGCTGCGATAGCCCGCGGCGGCCACCTGGTCGGCCCAGGCCGGTGACCACCTGGTCTCGGTCACCACGTCCGGGATGGTGACCAGGGCTTCCTGCTGGATGGTCGTGATCAGCGGTCCGGCGCCCGCCGCGATCTGCGCGTCGTACAGGTCGGCGAGTCCGGGGTCGGTCATCGCCATCTGTTCGGGACGCCGGCCACGGACGATCAATGCCACCGACGCCGCGCTGCATCCGACCGCGTGCAGCGCGAACTGCGCCACCGCCTCGACGGTCTCTTCCACGCCGTCGGCCTCGTGCAGCTCCGAGGCGAACCTGGCGAACATCTGGACCGTGGGCTGCTCACCGCTCAGAGTCTGCTCGGTCTCGGTCACCTTTTGATTGTGCGGTCTGGGCGCGCTTCGCCGAAGCCGAACTTGTGCAGCCGGCACGGTGTGTCGGCTGTTGTGACGAGATCGCAGGACTCGGGCGTTGTCTGGTCCCCGGGACCGTCAAGGCGTCAGGTCGCGCGCGGCCAGCCCCGTGGCCAGGTCGACCGGCAGAGACACGTGTTCGTGGGTGATCAGCCAGCCGTGGTCCCAGCGGCGGCAGACCGACGTCGAGCGCACCCACTGACTGATCTGCGGACCGTTCACCAGGGTCCCGCCGGCGCGGATCAGCATCGAGGCGACCGCGACATCGCCGTCGGCGGTGACGGTCAGCTCGCTCAGTTCCTGGCCGATCGGGCCGTCGAAGCCCTCGAACCAATGGGTGAACCGGCCGCGCAGGGCGGCGGATCCGACGTACTGCAAGGGCGGGACGACGTCGAAGTACACGACGTCGGGGGAGTAGAACGCCAGCAGCCCATCGAGGTCCTTGGCCCGGATCGCCTCGGATCGTTGCTCGAACAACGTGTTGATCTCGTCCATCGGTCTGCTCCGTCCACGTCGGCAACCGCCAGCATAGGCAGCCGGGCCGCCGGGACGGCCGACGCAGCGGGTCCTGGAAGACGTCAATTGTGACGCGACGCGCACAAATGGTTGCTCAGAGTGCGCAATGGGCTGAACTCGCGTAGCGTCCGAACCGGACACCGGGAACGGTGAAAGGGGAGCGACATGGCCAGTGAGTTCCAGCGGCGCAAGGTGGCGGGGGTCTTCCACGCGATGGACGCCGACGGCAACGGTTATCTCAACGAGTCCGACTTCGTGACGCTGACCGACCGCTGGGCGGGCGTGCGGGGCTGGGAGCCCGGGACGGCGAACCACGACCGGATGCGGACGATCATGATGGGCTGGTGGTCGGCCCTGGCGACGCTGTCCGACGCCGACCACGACGACAAGGTGTCGCTGGACGAGCTCATGAACGTCGTCGACCAGCTGCCGGCGATGGACGACGCGGTGTACGCGACCGCGGACGTGATGTTCGACGCGATCGACCACGACGGTGACGACCGGATCGCGCTGGCCGAGCACAAACAGGTCGTGTACGCCTGGAAGGGCTCCGACGACGGCGTCGAGCAGGTTTTCCCCAGGCTCGACGCCGACGGCGACGGTCAGTTGTCCCGCGAGGAGTTCCGGGAACTGTGGTCGGGCTTCTGGCGCGGCGACGACCCGGCGTCACCGTCACAGTGGGTGCTCGGGACGTACTGAGTCGAGGGCGGCCCCGGAGCTGCTGGTCTGAACTGCCGGGACCTGGAGGTCGCCCAACCCTCGAAAAGCACAAGCCGGGCGCCTCGTACTGTTCAGGTGCCCAGGGCAAATCGTTGTATCTATAGTCCAGCGCTTATATAAGTTGCTACTGCCGCTCGCGGCGGGCCTGGAACAGGACTGCGGAGAGCAGGACGGCCGCGCCGGTGAGGCCGAGCGGTGTCAGGTGCTCGTGGAACGCCAGTACGCCGATGAGCGCGGCCAAGAGTGGTTCGATCAGGGCGACGACCGCGGCGGTGGACGCGCGGACCGATCGGAGGCCGGTGTAGAACAGCGCGTAGGCCAAAGCGGTCGGCACGAGACCGAAGTAGGCGAGCAACGGCCAGCTGACCGCTGCCGGGGTGACCCCTCCGATCATTGCCAGCGGCAACAAGATCACCGCGCCGGTCGTGAAGCCCAGCAGGGCGCTGGTCACCGGGTCCTGGCGGTCCCGGTTGAGCAGGGTGGTGAGTGCGTAGCCGGCGCCCGAGAGCAGGGAGAACGCGACGCCGGTGATCGACGCGCCGCCGGTGGCTCCGCCGTCCGAGACGAGAAGAGCCAACCCGAGCACAGCGAGCAGCAACGTACCGGTAATGCGCTCGCGAGCGCCGAGGGCGATGAAGAGCGGACCGACCCCCAGCGAGACGACGGTGGCGACGGCGACTCCGACCCGCGGGATGGCGGCGAAGTAGCCGAGTTGGCAGACGGCGAGACCCAGCCCGCTCAGGATGTACCGCACCGGCGCGGCGGCGAATTGCTGGATGACCGGGCCTCGCCCGAGCAGGCGGCAGGCAGCGACGAGCCAGACCGCGCCGCCGAGCAGGCGCCAGAAGGAGATCGCTGTCGAGTCCAGGCCGCTGCTCTGGAACAGCAGGGCGCCGGTGGGACCGCCGGTGCCCCAGGCGATACCGGCCAGCGCGACGTACAGAAGACCACGCGCCGACGACGGCGCGAGACGGTGGTGCATCAGACACTCCAGGGTGTTCGCACGAACAGATGAGGACGTCTGCGAACAGCCCGAAGAAGCCCGGGTCACAGACCCGGGCACGCTGAGACCGGCCGTCCGCTAAGCGGCGGCCGGCGGAGTGATGATGCGGTGCATGGTCGGGAGCGTAGCAATCCGGAGGCGCTCAGGCGCGGGATTTTTGCGAGCGCAGCAGCAGGCCCGAGGCGAGGAAGACCAGACCCCAGGCGATGGCCATCGTTCCGAGCAGTACGGCGATGCCGACCGCGGCCCTGCCGGGGTTCGTGACGAACAGAACTCCCAGTACGGCCGACAGTACCGCGCCGGGCAGGAAGAGCCAGCGGGCGGTGACGACCTCGCGGCGGAAGGCGGCGACGGCTTCGAAGAGGCCGCGAAGGATCAGCCACAGGCCGAGGATCCAGGTCAGGGTCGTCGCGGTCAGGCCGGGGCTGGAGATCGCGAGCAAGGCCGCGGCGAGGCCGGCCAGGCCGAGCAGCAGGTAGGCGAGGCGGGATTGGCCGGGACTCACCTGGAATGCCTGCACCAGCGCGCCGATCCCTTCGAAGAGCGCCCAGCAGCCCCACAGCAGCACGAGTGCGAGCCCGGTCGTGACCGGCCACACGACGGCGAGAACGCCGAAGACGACTCCGGCCGCGCCGCGGATCATCAGTGTTCCCGGCTCGGCAGCGGGCAGCGACTCCTCGCCGTGGCTGCCGACGGGGGAGCGGTTGCTGGTGGTCACACCGGGCATCATCCCGCGCCGCAGGTGGCCGGCGGATCACCCGGTTCGGGTGAGATCGCCGGCCGATAAGTTGCTCTGAGCAACGTTGTCGCACGAGGTCTCGACGGCCTGCCGGTCCACGCGTACTCTGCGGTTGGCGGCGAGGAGGGTGTGATGAACCAGGGCTTGCTGAACTCGTTGACGGACGCCGAGCGGATGCTCGCGGCCGAGACCGAACGGGACGCGCTGAAGGGCTTGGACGAGGACGAGCTGCTGGACCTGCACCAGCGCATCCGGCGGGTCCGGACCAAGTACGTGAAGAACTACCGGCGCGGCGCGAGCGCCGCGGTGGTGCCGGCCGGTGGCCGGGGGAAGTCCTACCCGCGCAATCAGCGGGACCGGGACAAGGCGGAACTGTTCGAGTCCGCGCTCGCGAGGGTGAGCCGCGCAGTCGCGACCGCGGCCGGCCGCGCATCGACGCGGCTTCGCAGCGAACGGATCGAAGCGGCGCGGGCGGCGAAGTCTGCTGCTCCGGCGAAGTCGGCGGCTCCGGTGAAGGCGGTCACTGAACGGGCGATGCCGGCGACCGGCACGAAGGTGCGAGCGACCAAGACCACGGGCGGGCTGAAGAAGGACGCGTCCTCACGCGCCGCCGACGCGCGTCGGCAGGCCAAGCGCGACGCTCGTTGATCGGCGCACTCGCCCGAATCGGGCGATCCCGGCGGCGAGGCGGTCGGGTTGCCTGGCTACCGTCGGCCGGGGAGGTGCGCAGATGCGAAGGCGTGGGAGGCTCGCCAGGGCGCTGGTGGTCGGGACTGCGCTGATCACGGTCGGCCTGGCGTACGCCGTACTGCTCCCGAACGGCGCCGAGGGGGCCGACGGGCCACAGTCCCAGCAGATCGAGGAGGGACGGCGGCTGTTCGCGGTCGGTTGCTCCAGCTGCCACGGACTGCAGGCCGAAGGTGGGAGCGACGGTGAAGGCCGGGTGGCCGGACCCACGTTGATCGGGGTCGGCGCGGCGGCGGTCGACTTCCAGGTCAGTACAGGACGGATGCCGGCGGTGCAGACCGGTGCCCAGGTGCCGCAGAAGCCTCCGGTGTACACCGAGCAGGAGATCGCGGCACTGGCGGCGTACATCGCCTCGCTCGCGCCGGGACCCGCGGTGCCGGCCGAGGAGTCGTACGACGTCAGCAAGGTGACCCAGGAGGAGCTCGTCCGGGGCGGTCAGCTGTTCCGGACGAACTGCACCGCCTGCCACAACTTCGCGGGTCGTGGCGGCGCGCTGCCGAACGGACGGTACGCACCGACGCTGATGGGCACGACCCCGCGCAACATGTACCAGGCGATGCTCACCGGACCGCAGCAGATGCCGGTCTTCTCCGATGCTGTGCTGCTCCCGGAGGACAAACGGGCCGTGATCGCCTACATCGTCAGCCTGCAGGAGCAGACGGACCCGGGCGGCTTCGGGCTGGGGCGGCTCGGACCGGTCTCCGAAGGACTGTGGGGATGGTTGATCGGCATCGGAGCGCTGGTCGCGGTGGCGGTCTGGATCGGTGCCAAGGTGCCGCGCGTGCATGGTCGGCCGCCGGAACGGCCCGAGGGCGACTGAAACAACACCTGCCCCAGCGGACGACGTCACAACGCTGCCTGTTCGCCTCTGCCGAAATCACCGGAGACGGGTTAGTGTCGGAATTTGCCAGAACGCAGCACAGGGGAACCGTTCATTCACAGGGCACGCCCACCCACGGGAGGGGTGACGCGCGTGACGAGTGCACACAACGGCCGCGCGAACGCGTCGCCGAGACAGCCGGCCGGAAAGGTCCCGCGACCGCCACTCACGCTGGTACGGCGTGAGCGTCTGCACTCTGCCCTGGATCTCGGCGCCCGGTCGTCGTTGACGATCGTCGTGGCGCCGGCGGGCACGGGCAAGACGGTGCTGCTGTCGGACTGGGTGACGCGTCGGCAGCGATCGGGCCGCCCTGCGCTGTGGGTCTCCGGACAGTCGCCGGACGGACTCGACGAGGCCATCGAACGCACAGCCTGGGCCGATGAATCGATCGTGCCGGATCCGATCGTCGTCGACGATGCGCATCGGCTCCCGGCCTCGACGGTCGGCGAGCTGTCGCGCCTCTTGCGGCAGTCGCCGCACACGGTCCGGCTGCTGCTGGCGACCCGGTACGACCTGCCCCTGCCGGTGTCGGAGCTCGAGCTCCGGGGGCTGGCGTTGATCCTGCGCTCGCGGGATCTGCGGTTCGACGACGCCGAGGCCGCGGCGCTCGTGCGGGCGCACGCTCAGAACGCGACCGCCGACGACATCCAGCTGTTGCAGCACAAGACGGCCGGGTGGGCGGCCGCGCTGGTGCTCGCCGCGCGAAGGCTGCAGACCTCCGGTGAGGTCGGGTGGCCACTGGTCAATCAGCGGCCGGTACTCGATCTTCTGCTCGGTGAAACGTTGAGCACCCTCGACGAGGGAGTCCAGGCGATGCTGCTGAGCACGTTCGGCGCGAGTTCGCTGACCGAACATCTGGCGACCGTGCTGAGCGGTGACGCCGAGGCCGGCCCGATGCTGGCCGACCTGGCCGGGAATGGACTCCTGGTGACGGCGTACGCCGACGGCCCTGGCGGCGACCCGCAGTACCAGTACCACCCGCTGCTGGTCGAACTGCTCCGGCGGCGGATCGCGGCAAGCCCCGAGGACAAGGGCCTGGTCGTCGAAGCCCACCGCCGATCGACCTTGTGGCACGAGAACCGCGGTGACCACGAGGAGGCTCTGCGCAGCGCGCTCGGGGCCGGCGACGCGGCGCTGATCGAGCGGATCCTGCTCCGCCACGGGCCGGCGCTCCTGGCCGCCGGGGGTTGCGAACTCGTCGCGGCCGGCTTCGACGCCCTCCCGGTGGGCTACCTCGACCGGCATCCCCGGCTGGTCGGAGTCCGCGGTCTGCTGCGGCGCGTCACCGGGAACGTGGCCGGTGCGGTGCTGGACGCAGCGGCGGCCGACGAGAAGATGAGCGAACTCGGCCAGTGGACGCCGGACGACGACGCGCTGGCCGCGGACGCCGTACTGCTGCGGCTGTGGCAGTCCCGCTACGGCTGGTACGACGTCGAGGTGGCGATCGGACGCGCGCGAACCCTGCTCGCGCTGGAACCAGTTGCCGGCGACGACCGGCCTCGCTCGGCGCTGGGCCCCGAGAGGTTGGCCTGGCTGCTGATCGAGCTGGCCGCCGCGGAAACCTGGTCCGGCGACCTGGACGCGGCGCTCACGGACCTGGACGAGGCATTGGTCAGCGCGCGGATGGCCGGCCACCAGCGCCTCGTCGCAGGTGTGCTCGCCCACCGGGCGGTCGTGCAGTTCGTCCGCGGCCAGGTGCAGAACGCCGCCCGGTCGGCCCAGGGCGCGCTCGATGCGGGCGAAGGGTCCGGACTTCCGCCCGAGTACGTCGTTCGCGCTCGGGTAGTGCTGGGGTTCGCGGCACTGAACGAACTGGACCTGGACACCGCCTGGCGCTGCCACCAGTTGGTGGCCGACGCCGACGTCGCCGGCTCCGACACCGTCGTCGGCGCGCTGCGCTTGATGTTGCGGGCCGCGTTGCTGATGGAAGCCGGGCGACTCGACGAAGCACTCGGTGAACTCACCACCGATCCCGCCTCGGCCGGCCCCCTGCCGTCGTTCCTGTCCAGGGACCTGGCGCTGCTGCGGATCCACCTCGCGGTGCTGATCGGGGATCTGCCCGGCGTCGAGACCCAGGTCGGGGTCCTCGAGCGCACCGGCAACACGGCGGAGGCCGAGCTGATCCGGGCGATGATGTCGATCGTCGAGGGCGACGTCCGGACCACCTTGTCGTCGATCGACGAGGTGCTGGACAGTCCGGGCCTGTACCCGCCGCTGGCTGCGGCGGCCGCCTCGTTCAGGACTGCTCTGCTGGCCAGAACCGGTGACGAACCGGCCGCCGACGCCGCCCTGGTGGACACACTGAACCGCGTCACGCCACAGCACCTGCTGCACGCGGTCGTTGCGGTCGGTCAGGAACCCACCTTCCTGGATCGGTTGCGCAGACACGTGACCGGCCCGAACCCGCATCCTTTCGCGGCGGTCGCGCTGGAGAAGCTGGCCGGCGATCCGCCCGGATGGCGCGAAGCCGGCGGAATGACCTTGCTGGCCCGGACCCGGCCGGACCAGCACCGCCCGGTACGGCGTCGCCTGGACGCGGTGGTCAACGGCGCCCGGATCCAGCTGACCGCGCGCGAGGGCGACGTACTCGGTGAACTCGCGCTGGGCGGTTCGTACACCGAGATCGGGCAGGCGCTGTTCATCACCGAGAACACGGTGAAGACGCACCTGATGTCGCTGTACCGCAAGCTGGGTGTGGAGAAGCGGTCCGCGGCGTTGCGCGTCGGCCGCTCCGTGGGCCTGCTGTAACCGGCAGGGTCCATCCCCCGTACCGGGTGAGCGAACCGGTTCGGCGGGGGATCACCTTGTTCGGAGGAAGCCGGCGTCGGACTCCGTTGATGGGATGAGGCGTCCGCGCGGCAAGAGTGACGCGCCTGCCATGGAGGAATCCGACATGACCCATCTGGTAGTGCTCGGCCTGGACAGTCGCGACGACGCCGAGCGCGTCGTCCAGCTGACCGAGGATCTGGCCAAGCAGCAGCTGCTCCAGCGGGAGGACGCCGCGATCGCCTACAAGGACGCCAAGGGCAAGGTCCGGATCGAGCAGACGATGAGCTTGACCGGTCCGGCCGCGGCCAGCGGCGCCTTGTGGGGCACGGTGATCGGGCTGATCTTCATGAACCCGATCGCGGGGCTGGCCGTCGGCGCGGCGACCGGTGCGATGGCCGGCAAGCTGACCGACGTGGGCATCAACGACGACCTGATCAAGCAGGTCGGCGCGCAGTTGCAGGACGGCAAGGCCGCGGTGTTCCTGCTGGCCCGGTCGGCCACCGTGGACCGCGTGGTAGACGCGCTCAAGCCGTACAGCCCGACGATCATCCAGACCAATCTGACCAAGGAGCGCGAGGACGAGCTCGTCCAGGCTCTGCAGAGCTGATCGCAGTCGCGCGGAACCGGTACCCCGGCCGGTGCCTGGCGGGGTGCCGGCAATCGCGCTCCGGCCGGAGGAGGATTCGTGCACACGACGACCAAGGACGACTTCGACCCGATTCCCTCGACCCGCCGGCGGGTCCACGTCGGGGTCGGTTCGCTGCGGCAGGCCGAGCAGGAGACCGACGCGCTCGCCGTGCCGGTCGCCGCCGACTCGGAGCCCCCCGCCGAACTCGGGAGCGACTCGGCAGCGCTCGCGTCAGCCGGCTTCACCGGTCAGCGCGGCCAGTCCCTCGTGCAGCCCCGGGCCGACGGACCGGTCCGCGTCGCGATCGGGATCGGCACCGGCCGGGAGATCGACGGCACGCTCGTGCGGGACTTGGCGGCGGAGTTCGCCAGGGCCGTTCCCTATCACCGGCGACTGGCGATCGAGGTGCCGTCGGGCGACGTCGGGATCTCGGTCGCGGACTTCGCCCAGGCCGTGACGGAGGGCGTGCTGCTCGCGCGCTGGCGGTACTTCCTCGGCCGGGACGCCGACCGCCCCACGCTGGACTCCCTGCTGGTCGTGGCCTCCGACGAGGACGCCGAGCAGGCCCGGGCCGGCGTCGAGCGCGGCCGGATCGTCGCGCAGGCGTGCAGCCTCGGCCGCGACCTGGCCAACTGCCCGGCCGCGACGCTGTCCGCCGTACGGATGGCCGAGATCGCGGTGGAGGTCGGTACGGCGTCCGGGCTGGAGGTGGAGGTCTACGACAAGGACCAGCTGATCGCGATGGGCTGTGGCGGACTGCTCGGCGTCAACCGCGGCAGCGTGCAACCGCCCAGGATGGTCCGGCTGCGCTACCAGCCCGAGAACCCGACCGGCCGGATCGCGCTGATCGGCAAGGGCATCATGTACGACTCCGGCGGCATCAGCCTCAAGCCGAGCGACGAGTCGCACGCCCAGATGAAGAACGACATGACCGGCGCGGCGACAGTGCTCGCCTCGATGACCGCGCTGCGGGCACTGGGGTGCACGGCCGCGGTCACCGGTTACCTGATGTGCACCGACAACATGCCGTCGGGCTCGGCCATGATGCTCGGCGACGTCCTCCGGATGCGCAACGGGACGACGGTCGAGGTGCTGAACACCGACGCGGAAGGGCGTCTGGTGATGGCCGACGGACTGGCGCTGGCGACCGAGGAGCCGGTCGACGCGATCGTCGACATCGCGACGCTGACCGGTGCCTGCCTGCGCACGTTCGGCGTCGAACTCGCCGGTGTGATGGGCAACCACCCCGCGGTGGTGGAGCAGTTGCGGCGTGCGGGTGAGGCCGTGGACGAACCCGTCTGGGAGCTGCCGCTGCACCGGTCGTACCGGTCGCAGCTCGACTCGCCGATCGCGGACATAACCAACATGGGTGGCGTGAACGCGGGGTCGATCACCGCCGCGCTGTTCCTCGAGGAGTTCGTCGACGGCTTGCCCTGGGCGCACGTCGACATCGCCGGTACGGCGCAGCTGCCGGAGGCGAGGGGCTGGCGGAACAAGGGCGCCACCGGCTTCGGCACCAGGCTGCTGATCGAGTTCGCGCTGCGGTTCGCCCGTCCGCGGGACAGCTCCGGGGCGGCGACGCCATGAGTGCCAAGACGGTCGGCGACAAACCCGTCAAGGCCGGCGGAATGCAGCGGGTGCTGGACGGCATCGAGCGGGTCGGCAACAAGGTCCCGCACCCGGCGCTGATCTTCCTCGGACTGATCGTCGGGGTCATCGTGACGTCCCAGATCCTGTCCTGGGCCGGGACGAGCGTGACCACCGAGGTCGCCGAGCCCGCCACCGTCGAGGTCGCTCCGGAGTACCCGGGTGGAACGAGTGTGCCCGGCAACGACGCGCCGCCGGCGCCGGCCGTCCCGGACTTCGAGGTGCACGAGGAGACGATCACCGCCGAGAGCCTGCTCACCGGCGACGGCATCCGGTTCATCTTCACCACGGCCGTGCAGAACTTCAACGACTTCGGTGTGGTGGCGGTGATCCTGGTCGCGATGATCGGCGTCGGGGTCGCCGAGGAGGCGGGCCTGATCGCGGCGCTGATCCGCAAGATGGTGAAGGTCGCGCCGAAGGGCGCGATCACGTTCATCATCGTGCTGCTCGGCGGCATCTCCAGCGTCGCCTCCGACGCCGGCTACCTGGTCCTGATCCCGCTCGGCGCGGCCGCGTTCGCCTCGCTCGGGCGCCATCCCTTGGCCGGCATCGCCGCGGCGTACGCCGGTGTGAGCGCGGCGTTCTTCGTGAACGTGCTGATCACTCCGGCCGACGGCATCATCACCGAGGTGACCAACGAGACGATCGCGCTGGTCGCCCCCGACGTCACCCTGAACGTCACGCACAACTTCTACTTCAGCATCGCCGCGACGATCTTCTGCGCGGCGATCATGACCGTGATCACCGAACGCGTGCTCGAACCCAGACTCGGCAAGTACGACCCGGCCGAGGCGCCGGCCGACGCTCCGGTTGACCACCAGCCGTCCGACGAGGAGCTGGCGCTGGAGTCGCGCGGGCTGCGGTTCTCGGTCTACTACCTGCTGGTCGCGCTCGCGATCGTCTCGGCGCTGACCTTCATCCCGGACGCTCCACTGCGCAACCCGGAGACCGGCGAGATCTTCGGGTCCTCACCGTTCATGAGCAGTCTGCTGTTCATCATCTCGATGCTGTTCCTGGCCGCCGGCCTCGGCTACGGCCGGGGAGCCAAGTCGCTGACCGGCAGCACGAACGTCATCAACGCGATCGTGAAAACCTTCAACGGGCTGGGCGGCCTGATCTTCCTGATGCTGCTGATCGCCCAGTTCATCGCCTACTTCAACTACACCAACATGTCGACGCTGGCCGCGACCGGCCTGGCCGACCTGCTGGAGCGGGCCGACATCGGCGCGCTGCCGCTGCTGATCGGGTTCATCGTGCTGGTGCTCGTCATCGACCTGATCATGCCCGGGGTGATCCCGAAGTGGGCGATCCTGGCGCCGATCTTCGTGCCGCTGTTCTACCGGCTCGGCATCGCGCCGCAGACCGTCGTCGCGGCGTACCGGGTCGGGGACGGTCCGGCGAACGTGATCACGCCGCTGATGGTCTATCTGCCGTTCATCGTGCTGGTCTGCCAGAAGTACCGCAAGAAGGCCGGCCTGGGCACGGTGGTGTCGATGATGCTGCCGTACACGTTCATCGTCCTGGTGGCCTGGACCCTGTTCTACGTGGCGTGGTACCTGATCGGGATCCCCTGGGGCCCGTCCTCCCCGGTGCACTCCGGCTAGGGCGGCGCCATGGATGACGGCACGGTGAGCCTGATCATCCTCGGGCTCACCGTCGTGCTGTTCGTGTGGAACCGGCTGCCGGTCGAGCTGGTCGCGGTGCTCACCGCGCTGTCCCTATGGGCGACCGGGGTGCTGGACTTCACCGAGGTCCTCGCGGGCTTCGGCGACCCGGTCGTGATCTTCATCGCCACGCTCTTCGTGGTCAGTGAGGGCGTCGACTCCACCGGTGTCACCGTCTGGGCAGGGCAGCAGATCGTCCGGTACGCCGGTACCACCCGCGGCCGGCTGCTGATCGCCGTCACCGGGCTGTCCGCCGTCCTGTCGGCGCTGATCACGCTGAACGGCGCGGTCGCGGCGCTGCTTCCGCTCGTGGTCATGCTCGCGGTACGGATCGGGCAGCCGCCGTCACGGATGCTGATGCCGCTGACCTTCGCCGGCAGCGCCGGATCGCTGCTGATGCTGACCGGTACGCCGGTCAACATCATCGTGTCCGACACGGCCGCCGACGCGGGGGCGGGCCCCTTCGCGTTCTTCTCCTTCGCCGTGGTCGGTGTCCCGCTCGTCGTCGGCACGATCGCGCTGTCGGTGCTGCTCGGGCCCAAGCTGCTGCCGGCCGCGCGGCCCGCTCATCCGGCCGCCGACCTCGCCGTCCATGCTCAGACCCTCGAGGCCCACTACGCCCTGCCCGACGGCCTCCACCGGCTGCGGGTCCCCGAGCGGTCGCCGTTGCTGGGCCGGACGGCGTACGACGTCGACCTGACGCCGTACCCGGACGTGGTGATCGTCGGGATCCAGGACAGCAACGGCCGGGCCCGGGCGGACGCGGCGATCGACGTCGGGGACGTGCTGGTGGTGTCCGGTCCGGCCGAACAGGTCGACAGTCTGACCGCCGACTCCTTGCTCGCCGTCAGCATCGTGCCGACGCCGGTCGCCGGCCTGATCACCCGGGACGCCGGAGTCGTCGAGGTGGTGATTCCGCCGCGATCGTCGCTCGTCGGTGAGACCGTCTTTCCCGGCATGCACCGCGGACGGGATCTCGTCGTGATCGCCGTCCAGCGGATGGGCAAGGACCGCGGCACGAAGCACACCCAACTGGCCGAAGGTGACGCGATGGTCGTCTACGGTCCCTGGCCCGCGCTCGACGAGCTCACCAAGGACCGGGACGTGCTGCTGGTCGACTCACCGGAGCTCGTCCGGCGCCAAGCGGTGCCCTGGGGACCGAAGGCGTCGGTCGCCGTCGCCGTGCTCGTCGCCATGGTCGTGCTGCTCGCGACCGGTGCGGTGCCGCCGGCGATGGCGGGCCTGCTCGCCGCGACATCGTTGGTGCTGACCAAGGTGGTCGGGCCGCGCCAGGCTTATCGCGCCATCTCCTGGCAGATCGTCGTACTGATCGGTGCGCTGATCCCGTTGTCGGCCGCGATCCAGTCCAGCGGTGGCGCGGACCGGATCGCCGATCAGATCATCGACGCGGTCGGGCCGGGCCGGCCGTACCTGTTGCTGCTGGCACTGTTCGTGCTCACCGCCGCGCTGGGGCAGGTGGTCAGCAACACCGCGACCGTGCTGATCGTCGCACCGATCGCGGTGGCGGCGGCCGAGGGAACCGGGACGTCCGTCCAGCCGGTGCTGATGCTCGTCGCCGTCGCCGGTGCGGCGTCACTGCTGACTCCGGTGTCCACTCCCGCGAACATGATGATCATGAGTCCGGCCGGCTACCACTTCGGCGACTACTGGAAGCTCGGCCTGGTGGTGATGTCGTGGTGGTTGCTGACAGCAATGATCATCGTGCCGCTGGTCTGGCCGTTGTGAGATGGCGGACGCCGAGCGGTTCGCGGGGGTGACGTCCGGTGCCGTGTCGGACGTCTACGGCGCGGCGAGCGTCAGCGTGGTGGTGGCTGACTGCCCGGCCCGCAAGTACGTCAGCTCCAGAGTGTCGCCGGCCTGACGAGTCAGTGTCGCGACGACGATCTGCTCGCTGCTGACCGCCGGTTCGTCGCCGATCCGGGTGATGATGTCGCCCGCCTTCAGGCCGGCCTTGGCGGCGGGCCCGGTGGGGTCGATGGCGAGCACGAAGAGTCCGGACGGTGCGCCGGTCGCCTCGACGACGGCGGGTGGGATCTCCTGGACCTGCAGGCCGGTGGTCGGATGTCCCGGCTGCCCGGTCCGGATCAGCTCGTCGGCGATCGGTTTGGCCAGGTCGACCGGGATCGCGAACCCCAGACCGACGCTTCCGCCACCGCCGACACCGGCGGCGTTCGGGACGGTGGCGATCGCCGCGTTGACTCCGACCAGCCGTCCGGCGCAGTCCACCAGGGCGCCGCCGCTGTTGCCGGGGTTGATGGCGGCGTCGGTCTGGATCGCGCCGATCAAGTGGTGGGTCACGCCGTCGCCCGGTACGGGCACGTACCGGTCCAGCGCACTGACGATGCCGGAGGTGACCGTGCTGGCGAGCCCGAGCGGAGCGCCGAGTGCGACGACGGGTTGGCCGATCCGCAGGGTCGCCGACGAACCGACCCCGATCAGCGGGTAGTCCTTCGCGGCGTCGGACGCCTTCAGTACGGCCAGGTCGGTGCTCGGGTCACGGCCGACGATCACGGCCGCCGAACTGCGGCCGTCGCTGTACTGGACCGACACGCTGCCACCGGCCGCGGCGGCGACCGAGATGACGTGGTCGTTGGTGAGGATGTAGCCGCCTTCGGTGATGATCTGTCCCGACCCCGTGCCGGCCTGGGCGCCGCGGCGCGCGGAGATCGTGACGATCGACGGGAGCACCTGGTCGGCCACCGGGACCGCGGCGCACATCGCCGTACCGGTGTCCTCGGCCGCGGACGACAGGTCGGCGCGGGGTCCGTCGTCCCGGACGGCGACGAAGATCAGCGCGGTGACGAGGGCGCCGACGAGTACGCCGGCCAGGATCGGTACCAGGCGGCGAAAGTCGCGCGACCGGTTCGGACGGGTCGGTGGTTTGCCGTCGGGCTCGACCATCTCGACCTCCCTTCGCTCAGGAGCCGGAGCGCACCGGTGGCACGCCGTGCCGCACGCTCCCGCCGCCCTCCCGAGAGTAGGTTCGGTCCGTGCCCGGATGCTCACCTGGTCCAGGTGAATCCGGCGCCGGTACGGCGCGGTCGAAGTACAGGTACACGACCGCGGCACAGGCGACCGGCATCGCCAGTGCGAAGAGCATCGACGAGACGAGATTGACCAGCACGGGCGGCAGATCCGTGCCGAGCAGCAAGGTGATGCCGGTGACCGGACCGACGGCCAGGCCGAGCCCGGTCACGATCGCCAGCGGGACGGCGGTTCGCCACCAGCGGCCCTTCACCAGCAGGCGGCTGCGGCTGAGCGCCGTCCGTCCGGAACACTGCTCCGCCACCACGATCGGTACGGCGAACGCACGGCTGACCGCGTAGTAGACGGCCAGCGGGATCGTCGCGACGAAGAGCGTGAGGACGGCGATCACGACGAAGTACTGCACCGCGGCCCGCGTCAGCGGTTTCCAGAGGGGGATCAGCCGGCGCAGCGCGCGTTCGGCGGTCATCGGCACGGCCCGGTCCAGCTGGTCGAGCGTCGTGGTGACGGCAGCCAGCAGTACGACGTACGTGGCGATGGTGAGGACCGTGACGGCCAGCGCTGTCAGCGAGGCCCAGAAGCCGGTGGCGTTCTCGGTGGGAGCACCGAGGTCGGTCGGGGCGTCCCGGCGGGCCACCTGCAGTCCGGCCAGCGCCACGGTCAGCAGGCTGAGGACGGCGAACGCGGCGGCGAAGCGGGCGAACAACCCGGGTCGTTGCCGCACCAACCGCAGCGCGGCAACGACGGTCTGCCCCCAGGCCCGCCGCGTCCTGGCGGGCAGGGGATTCGCGTCGGACCAGCGTGTGCGACTGGCGGCGAACCAGATCAATGCCACGGTCGAGGCGAGGACGAGACCGAGCAGCCAGGTGCGGTCGAGGGTTTCCCGGACGAGATTGGATCCGGTGGCGACCGCCGTACAGAAGGCGTTGGTGCTGCTCGGGCCGAGCAACGTGCCGGCCGGCACCGTGGTGCTGTCGTCGCGCCAGGTCGTCTCGGCGTCCTGGAGGGGCGCGGTCCAGGAGTACTTCATGTTGGGTCCGGTGGGCCCGTCGAAGAAGGATCGTTGCCGTTCGCCCCAGCGTCCTTCGAACGCCAGCCACGGGTACTGCCGCAGGTAGTCGGCCCGGGCCATCGGGACGTAGGCGACCCGGGGTCTCAGCTCGGCCCGCGGACTGGTCGTGTCGTCACAGCCGAGTCCCTCGGAGCCGCGCCCGAGATAGAGGCGGCGGCCGTACTTGTTGGCGTGCGAGCCCGCCGCGGGGTAGACGACCGGATGGGTGCCGTCGACGACCTCCAGCTTGGCGTCCCCCCAGCGCGCCCGCTCGGCGCCTCCGTGCTGGCTGTAGCCCACGGCGGTCGGTGTCGTTCGCAACGCCGCCGCCGGAGTGGCCGCGTCGAAGACGAGCCGGATCGACTCCCAGTCGCCTTCGTGGGTGTTGTTGTAGTCGTTGAAGACGTAGAAGAACCAGTACTCCAGCGACAGCCGGCCGGGGAAGGCGGGGTCGGCGGCGACGTGGGCGTAGACCGTCGCGGGGTGTACCGCGTTGATGCGGGCCGACCACTCGGCGTACGCACAGCCGGGCCGCAGCGGATCGCCGGGAAAGTCCAGGAAGTGACCGGGGAAGACGAGGCCGAGATCCTTGCCCTCCGGTTGGGGCTTGACCAGCTCGGGCGGCCGCCAAGGACCGCGCAGAGCGACCTGCTGATCGCCCAGGACCGCTTCGACGTCGGTGGGCTGGAACTGTTCGCCGTTCGCGCAGTTCGACGAATCGCCCTGCAACCTGACGACCGGGGCGTAGCGCTCGGCCAGTGCCTGGGCCGCGGTGTCCTCGGGAGACATCGCCGCCGCGGCCGCGGCTTGGGTGGAGCCCAGCAGCATCGTGATCCAGGCACACGCCAGCAACGGCAGAGCCCTTCGCCACGTGCGTGCCGTCATGCCGTCAGGATGGGCCTGCGGGAAGGGTTCGCACACCATCCGGCGTCGGCCTTGCCACGTCGGCCCGGTCACCTGATTCGGGTGATCCGTCCGCCGCGGTGACTTGGGACGATGGGTCGCCTGACTGTGGTGCACACCGCGCGAGGGAGGCCCGATGGCGGAGCAGGACGCCGAGCCGGTGCTCGGTCCGATCGACCTGCTGGTGGTCGAGATCCCTCCGTCCGGCCCTGGCCCGCGCGGCTTCGCGGCGTTGCTGCACCTGGCCGAGCGGGATCTGGTCCGGATCCTCGACTTCGAGGTGCTGAGCAAGACGACCGACGGCGAGATCTCGCTGATCACCGCGGAGGCCGAGGCGATGCCGGAACTGACTCGATTCGCCGGTTCGTCGTCCGGGCTGCTCGACGCCGACGACCTGCGGGAGGCCGGCGCGTTCATCGCGCCCGGTTGCAAGGGCGTGGTCGTCATCTACGAGAACGAGTGGATCGTGTCGATGGAAGCCGTGCTCCGGCAGGAAGGGGCGCGGCTGGTCGCCGCGGGCCGGATCCCGGCCGCGGACTTCGAGGCGGCACTCGGTCAGGACTGAGAGGGGAACCGTGGTGGGACTGCTCAGGACGGCGGTACGCACGGCTGTCGTCGCCGGAATCGCCATCCGGGTTCACGAGCGCGTCGCCGCCAGACAGCAGGGCAGGTGGGCGGAGTCGACCGTGGCTCCGCCTCTTCCGGTCGAGGCCAGGTCGGGTGTGCTGCTGCAGCTCAAGGAGCTCGGCGGTCTGCGCGACGACGGAATCCTCACCGACGCGGAGTTCGAAGCGGAGAAGGCCAGGATCCTGCAGGGTGCCTGATCACGCCGTACGCCGGTGTGAGTGCGGGGCCACGGTGCTCGCCCGTCGCCACCACACGACCGTCAGCAGGCCGACGATGACCGGCACGAGCTGCACGGCGACTCGCCAGACGAGCAGGCCGGCGACCAGATCCGTTGCCTGCAACGCGCTGTGGTCGGAGACGAAGGTCGCGTAGGTCGCGTCGAAGACACCGGCGCCCATCAGCGGCAGACCGGTCAGCGGATAGGCGACCATGAAGCTGCAGACCATCAGCAGGACGGTCGGTCCGGTCAGCTCCACGCCGACGAACGCCAGGCAGAGCACCAGGACGCCGGCCTCCACCGCGACCAGCAGCAGCTGACTCAGAACCGCGAGCCATCCGCGGTGGCGCATCCTCTCCGCGCTGTGGGACTGGAACGAGACGAGCCGTTCCTTCCAGACGGCTGGCCCATGACTCGTAGGTCGCACCCGGAGCAGCAGTCGTCCCAGGAGGTGTCCGGTTCTCGCGGCGGTTCGCTCGGCCCGTAAGGCGTAGAGCAGGCCGACGAGCAGGACCGCGGCACCGGCGCCGAAGAGCAGCCCGGACCAGGCGAACGGAGCGTAGAACGCCTGTGCGGCCCACCAGATCGCGAAACCCAGCGCCGGCGCGGCGAGACGGACGACGTAGAAGAGCGTCGTACTGAGGGTGAGGCCGGAGGCTGCGTCCGTGGCGTCGATGCCCCATGAGCGCAGCATGGCCAGCCGGATCACGACGTCGCCGGGGGAGGGGGCCACCGTGGCGACCGCCGCTGCCGCGACATCGCTGACCATCGCTCGCAGGTAGCTCAGTCCGGCGATCAGGAGGGCGAGCGGCGCGGCGAGAACGGCGCGGCGAATCAGCATGGCGACCAGCAGTACGCCGATCTGCCAAAGGCTCAGGTGGGTGAGCGCGTACCCCACCTGGCTCCAGTCCACCCCGCGCAGCAGCCGCAGGAGCAACCACGCCACGACCACCACGAGCACGACCCGGCCGACGCGCAGCAGAGGTTTCGGGACCTTCTGCCGCACGGTGCGGTGGGTTGCTGTCCCCGGTCGGGGAGACGGAGACTCGACCACGTCACCAGCGTGCTGATCGGACGCGCGATCACCATCCCCCGATCCGGGGGAGCCGGACGCCGGAGATGGAGCCCGCGCGGAGCAGCCGCCGAGACCGGCGGCCGGCCGGGCGCCGGCCCTGTGCGGACCGGACGTCGCCCTGCACGGGTGATGCCGCGCGCTGCCCGGGGCCGCACAGTCGTGCCGAGGGGCCGTGAAAGGGGCATCCCATGGGCCACTACGTCATCCGCGTCGAGGGCACCTTGTCGCACGACCTGACCGACGCGTTCCCGTCGCTGTCCGTCGATCGGGAACCGGCGCAGACGGTGCTGCACGGCCAACTCGCCGACCAGGCGGCGCTGGCCGGCATCCTCAACCACCTCGACATGCTGGGCATCGCCATCGTCGAAGTCCTGCACGTCCCGTCGACCCGGCCGCCGAACGGTTCGTGAACGTCACTGCCACCGTCGTCGGACGGGATGCTCGCCAGGGGAGAGTGATCAGCTTGTGGCCGGTCGTTGGCGCGGTTCTCCCGCAGGCGATGGCGATCGCGTTGAGTCCCGTGCCGGTGATCTGCATCGTGCTGGTGCTGATGTCCGACCGGCCGGTGCGGGCCGGTCTGTCGTTCGCCGTGGGCTGGCTCGGTGCGTTGACGATCGCGATCGGCCTGGTCGTCTGGCTGACCGACGAGGTTGCCGACGACAACGACAAGGTCGCCCGGGACGGGGTGGACGTCTTCCAGTTGGCGGTCGGGGTGCTGTTCGCCGTACTCGCTGTTCGGTACTGGCGCAAACGTCCGGCTCCCGGTACGCCGGCTCCCCGCCCCGCGATCGTCGATCGGGTCCCGCTGCTTTCTCCACCGGCTTTGGTCGTCACCGGCGCGGCGGCGGCGTTGGCGAATCTGAAGAACCTGCCGCTCATCCTGAGCGCGGGCAGCCAGCTCGGCACGGCCGGCCTCAGCTCCGGCTCACTGATCGGCGCCGTGGCGATCACGGTCGCCGTGGCGTCGTTCTCCGTGCTCGGTCCGCTGGCCGCGGTCGCGGTGACCGGGCCGGAGCGGTCCGCGCGCGCCCTGAAGTCCCTCGAGGCGTGGCTCCTGGCCAACCTGAACACGATCACGATCGTCGTGCTGACGATTCTCGCGACCGTGTTGATCGGCCAGGGCCTCGACCTGTTCCGCTGAGTCGGAGGGTCAGGAGATGGTGCCGAGGTAGTACCACTGGTTGGCGACGGTGGGGATCTTCGAGTAGTAGGCGACCCGGACCGAGTACCCCTTCAGGCCCGCGGTCGGGATGCTGGTGGCGAAGTTGCCGTACCGGTTGGTGGTCGCGGTCGCCTTGGTGGCGTAGTCGCTGCCGCCCTTGCGGAGCTGGACGACGACGGGCTGGTTCTGCACGTTGATCTGGCGGCCGGTGTAGTGCCAGGCGTTCAGGTTGCCCTGGACGGCGAGTCGGCCGGCCTTCGGGACCAGCGTGCCGCGCGGGTTCGCCGCGATCGTGGACGCGAAGCGCAGGCGCAGGACCCGCGGGGTGGTGGCGCTGGTGAACGTCTTGACCGCCAGCTTGCCGCTGCGGTCCTTCACCGCGATCTGCCGGATCATCCAGTCGCCGTAGCCGTCGACGCCGAAGGTGAACGTGCTGGCGAAGTGGTCGATCCGGCGCGGGTCGACGATCCGCCGGGCGTTCTGATTGCGGAAGTCATGGGTGTTGGTGCGGCTGATGCCGAGCGAGACCGACGCCCCCGCACAGGTGGACGCCTTGGTCGGCCAGCCGGTGTAGAAGGTCAGCTTGCCCTTGGTGGTCATCGTCTCGTCGTACCCCCACCGCTGCGGCTCGGTCAGCACCTTCAGGCACTCCGACGCCGACGCGGCCTCGGCCGGCGCGGCGGCGAGCACCGTACCGCTGATGGCCGCGGCCGCGGTGACGACGGTGACAACGGCTCGGCCGAGAAGCTTGGAACGCATGGTTTCCCCCAGGTGATCGCGGGGCCGTGTGCCCCGGATTGCCTTGGTAGACGGAGGCCCGGGGACTTTGGTTGGATCAAGAAGTGGTAACTCTCGGATGACCTGGGGTGGCACGCCGTGGGTGCCAAAGCATGGGGAGGCAGCAGTGCGCTACTACCACGCGGAGCACGAGTCCGTGTATCGCGAGATCGAGAAGCTCGGCTACACGCAGTGGAACGACCTGTTCGAGCACAGTGGCGCGTGGACCTACGACCACTTCCAGAACCGTGCCTTCCTCGAGCGCGTGATCACGCGGCTCGGGCTTCCGGCGGCCGCTGGTACGAGAGTGCTCGAGTACGGCTGTGGAACCGGGCCCGCGGCGTGCTTCCTGGCGGCGCGGGGATTCGAGGTGGACGCGATCGACCTCATCCCCGAGGCGATCAACCTCGCGCGGCGGCTGGCCGAGGAGCGGGGTGTGCGGGTCGGCTTCAGCGTGGCGGACGTCTGTGCCCTGCCGGCGGAATCGGTGGCCAGGTACGACCTGGTTGTCGACAGCTACTGCTTGCAGTCCATCGTCACCGACGAGGATCGCGACGCGGTGTTCTCGGCCGTCCGGTCGCGGCTCGGGCCGGACGGGTACTACGTGATCTCAACCGCCCTGTACGTGCCGGGGCGCGACGCCGAGGACGGTTTCTGGTACGACGCGTCCACCGGGATCTACTACCGCGAGGTTCCTGCCGATTCGGCCGCTGATCAGCTGGTCGAGATCGACGGGCGCTGGTACGTCCCGCATCGCAGGCACCTGTCGGCCGAGGCGCTGCGGGACGAGCTCGGTGCGGCGGGCTTCCAGGTGCTGAGCCTGGAGAGCTCGGACGCGGCCGATGTGGTCTGTCGTGTCGGATCGGACGAGGTGAGTTCGTAGCAGGAGTGAACGGGCGCCAACGAGAGCGGCCGTACCCGAAGGGGGAGTCCGATGACTGCTGTCTACACGTTCGACATCTTCTCCACGCTCGACGGCTTCGCGTCGTACGACGGTGGTGACTGGGGTGGTTACTGGGGCAAGCAAGGCCCCGAGTTCCTCGACCGCCGCCTCGCCCTGTACGGCGAACAGCAGCGGATGGTGTTCGGCGCGAACACGTTCCGGCAGATGGTCGAGCTGCTCGGCTCCGGCGCCGACGAGTCCACGATCGACCCGGTGAACGGCCGGATGCGGAGCCTGCCGGCGACGGTCGTGTCGACGACGCTCGAAGGTCCGCTCGACTGGCCGGACGCGACTCTCGCCGGCGGCGACGCGGTCGACGTCGTCGCCCGGCTGAAGGACGAGTCCGACGTGCCGTTGCGTTCGAACGGCAGTCTGTCGATGAACCGGGCCCTGCTGGCGGCCGGACTGGTCGATCGTGTCCAGCTGACGATCTTCCCGGTGATCACCGGCCGGACCGGAGCCGAGCCGATCTTCCAGGGCGCCGCCGACTTCGACCTCGAGCTGATCGAGAGCCGCACCCTCGACGGTCACACCCAGGAGCTCGTCTACCGGCCGACCCGGCGCGGCTGAGGTCAGCGCGCAGCGGGCTGGTAGGCCTCGTACCGTCGCAGCCACTCGGACCGGATGTGCGGCGGGTAAGCGGGCTGGACGCAGAACTCGTTGCCTTCGGGATCGGCCATCACGATCCAGGCCCGGTCGTCGCCCTGGCCGACCTCGACGCGGGTGGCTCCCAGCGCTTCCAGGCGAGCGACCTCGGCCGCTTGGTCCTCGGGCCGAACGTCGAAGTGCAAGCGGTTCTTGCTGGCCTTGGCCTCCGGCACCTTGATGAACAGCAGGTCGGGCACCACGCAGTCCTCGCGGCTGCCCTCGGGTGGCTCGACGACCCACTCCGGATCCTCGTCCTGGCTGATCACCCAATCCAGCGCCTCGGCCCAGAACCTGGCCAGCCGGCCGGGGTCCCGGGAGTCGACGATCACCGCACCGATCCGCAAACTCATCCGGTCACCTTAAGGCACGGTGTCCGTGGGCCGTCGACGGATTTTCGCGGCTCGGCGCGGCTCAGGTGGTGTCCTGGGCCGCCGGGCGCAGATCGACGGCCGGGACCCAGGCCAGCCGGCCGTCGCGGTCGCGGACGCGGCCGAGCCACTGGTCGCCGTCGCGGATCCAGATGTCCAGCTCGCCGGGCTCCCACTCGGCGTGCTCGACCGGCTGGGCCGGATTGACCCGGCGAACGGCGTCGGCCGAGCGCGGGCCGTGCGCGTCGAACTGCACGTCGAGCTCGGTCTTGGCGTGCTCCGCGGCCTCCGCGCTCAGGCCTTGGGAGCGCCAGCCGTTGACCGCGCCGTCCCATACTCCGTAGGTGCCGTCCCCGTCGTTCGACGGTCGCACCGTGAACCGTCCAAGCATGTGGATCACCGTACCCCAGCTTCGAACATATGTTCTACTCTGGGGGTCACGGGAGGACACGACGATGGGCTACAACAATCCGCCGGTGAAGTGGTCGGAGCTGGAGCGCCGGCTGTCGGACCGGGCGCGGCCGGGCAGCGACGGCGGCCGCCCCCCGGCCGGTGACGGCGGTGACAGCCCGGCGTGGTCGCAGCACCGCGGGCCGTACGTGCCGGGGCAGGACAAGGTGGCCGCCGCCGGGCGGGCCCGCGCCGCCGCCGTACCGTACGCCGAGTTGCACGTGCACTCGACGTTCTCGTTCCTCGACGGTGCGTCGCAGCCGGAGTGGCTGGTGGAGACCGCGGCCGAGCTCGGGCTGCACGGCCTGGCGCTGACCGATCACGACGGGTTCTACGGCGCGGCGCGGTTCGCGGAGGCGGCCACGGCGTTCGGGGTGCCGACGGTGTTCGGCGCGGAGTTGTCGCTGGACCTGTCCGGCCCGCAGAACGGGGTGGCCGATCCGGAGGGCAGCCATCTGCTGGTGCTGGCCGAGGGCCAGGAGGGGTATCACCGGCTGTCGGGGGCGATCACCGAGGCGCAGCTGGCCGGCGGGGAGAAGGGCCGGCCGGTGTACGACCTGGAGGAGCTGGCCGCGCAGGGCCGCGACCAGTGGGTGGTGCTGACCGGCTGCCGCAAAGGTCTTGTCCGCCGGGCGCTGGAGGCGGGCGGACACGCCTACGGTCCGGCGGCCGCGGGGCGCGAGCTGGACCGGCTGGTCGCGCTGTTCGGCGCCGATCGGGTGGTGGTCGAGCTGACCGATCACCAGTTGCCGACCGACTCGTCGCGCAACCGGATTCTCGCCGATCTGGCCGCGGCGCGAGGCCTGCCGGTGGTGGCGACCAACAACGTGCACTACGCGCAGCCACGCGACCACCGGCTCGCCTCGGCGCTGGCCGCGGTCCGGGCCCGGCGTGATCTGGACGCGATGGACGGCTGGCTGCCCCCGGCCGGTACGGCGTTCCTGCGGTCGGGGGAGGAGATGCGGCAGCTGTTCCGCCGCTACCCGGGCGCGGTGGAGCATTCGGTGCGGCTGGCCGACCAGCTCGGGTTCGACCTGCGCCGGGCCAAGCCGCGGCTGCCGCTGCGCGACGTCCCGGAAGGGCACACGCCGATGTCGTGGCTGCGGCACCTCACCTACGCCGGCGCGAAGCTGCGCTACGGCACGCGCGAGCAGCGCCCGGACGCGTACCGGCGGCTGGCGCGGGAGCTGGACGTGATCGAGCAGAAGGGTTTCCCGGGCTACTTCCTGATCGTGTACGACATCTGCCGCTTCGCCCGAACGAAGGGAATTCTCTACCAGGGCAGGGGATCGGCGGCGAACTCGGCGGTCTGCTACGCGCTGGAGATCACCGCCGTCGACTCGATCCTGTACGGGTTGCCGTTCGCCCGGTTCCTGGCCTCGACCCGGACCGAGGAACCGGACATCGACGTGGACTTCGACTCCGACCGGCGCGAGGAGGTGATCCAGTACGTCTACGGCAAGTACGGCCGCCGCAACGCCGCCCAGGTCGCGAACGTGATCAGCTACCGCCCGAAGTCCGCCGTACGGGACGCGGCCAAGGCCCTCGGGTACTCGGTCGGTCAGCAGGACGCGTGGTCCAAGCACGTCGACGGCTGGTCGCCGGAGATCGAGGCGGGCGAGATCCCGCAGCGGGTGGTGAACCTGGCGACCGAGCTGCTGAAGTTCCCCCGGCACCTGGGCATCCACTCCGGCGGCATGGTGCTCACCGAGCGGCCGGTCGGGCAGGTCGTGCCGATCGAGAACGCCCGGATGAAGGACCGGACCGTGCTGCAGTGGGACAAGGACGACTGCGCGTGGATGGGGCTGGTGAAGTTCGATCTGCTCGGGCTCGGCATGCTCGCCGCGCTGCAGTACGTGATCGACCTGATCCGCGAGCACACCGGCGAGCACTGGTCGCTGCACACGATCCCGAAGGAGGAGGCCGGCGTCTACGACCAGCTCTGCCGGGCCGACTCGGTCGGTGTGTTCCAGGTCGAGTCGCGCGCGCAGATGGCGACGTTGCCGCGGTTGCTGCCACGCCGGTTCTACGACCTGGTCTGCGAGATCGCGCTGATCCGGCCCGGCCCGATCCAGGGTGGCGCGGTGCATCCGTACATCCGGCGCCGGACCGGCGAGGAGCCGATCAGCTACCTGCATCCGAAGCTGAAGCCGGTGCTCGAGCGGACGCTGGGGGTGCCGCTGTTCCAGGAGCAGTTGATGCAGATGGCGATGGCCGTCGGCGAGATCGACGCCGACGAGGCCGACCTGCTGCGCCGGGCGATGGGCTCCAAGCGCGGGGTGGAGAAGATCAGCTCGCTGAAGACCAAGCTGTACGACGGGATGGCCACGAACGGGATCACCGGGCAGCTGGCCGACGAGATCTACGACAAGATCGAGGCGTTCGCGAACTTCGGGTTCGCCGAGTCGCACTCGATCAGCTTCGGGCTGCTGGTCTACACCTCGACCTGGTTCCGCCTGCATTATCCGGCGGCGTTCCTGGCCGCGCTGCTGCGGGCGCAGCCGATGGGGTTCTACTCACCGCAGTCGCTGGTCGCCGACGCCCGCCGGCACGGTGTCGAGGTACGCCGTCCCGATCTGCACCTGTCCGGCGCCGAGGCGGGGCTGGAGCCGCTCGTCGACGGGCAGGAGATCACCGGCCCGACCGGCGATCCGGCCTGCCTGGTCGACCCGCAACCCGTCGTCGGGCCGTTCGACCCGGATGCGCCGGCCGACACCGTCAGGCACCGGCGCGACGGCGCGTACGCCGTACGGCTCGGTCTGGCCGGCGTGCGCTCGGTCGGATCGAAGGACGCCGAGCGGATCGTCGCCGAGCGCGAGGCGAACGGCCGGTTCGAGTCGATGGCCGATCTTGTCCGGCGTACCGGGATCACGGCGAAGCAGGTCGACGCGCTGGCGACCGCCGGGGCGTTCGACTGCTTCGGTCTCGACCGCCGGCAAGCGCTGTGGCAGGCCGGCGCCGCCGCCGAGGAACGCCCCGACCGTCTTCCCGGCATCACCGCGGCCGGACCTCCGCCGATGCTGCCCGGCATGAGCGAGGTCGAGACCGACATGGCCGACCTGTGGTCGACCAGCATCACCCCGACCAGTCACCCGGTGCAGCGGATGCGCGCCGAGCTGCGGGCCGCCGCGATCCTGTCTGCCGCCGAGCTCCGCGAAGCCCGTGACGGCGCCCGGGTCCGGGTCGCCGGGGTGATCACCCATCGTCAACGCCCCGCCACCGCCTCCGGCGTCACGTTCATGAACCTCGAGGACGAGACCGGCATGGCCAACATCGTGCTGTCGGTCGGTGCCTGGAACGCGCATGCCAAGGTCGCCCGCACCGCCGCCGCGGTGATCGTCCGCGGCCGGGTCCAACGCACCGGCCAGGTCGTCAACCTGAACGCCGAACATCTGGAACCGTTGCCCCTGGCGGCCAAGACCAAATCCCGCGACTTCCGCTGACCAGCAAGGGAAAAGACTGGAAGGCGACGGACACTGCGCCCGCTGAGCCCGATCTGGTCCGCCGAAGCTGTACGACGTCGAGATCGGTTGCGGTGGAACGCGGCATCGTCTAGGCGGTCGGCGATCGGCGATCGGCGCCCGGCTCGTGGCCGATGGCATGTTCTTCGTCGGCATCGACGCGATCGGCGACAAGGTGGTCGAGATCAACGCGGAGACCCGGGCCCGGCTGAGCGCCGGGTGCCAACGGCGGTTTTCCAGGCGGTCAGGCCGGTGCGAGCAGGTGCGTACCGTTTCACCGTGCGACCGGACGGGCACGAGACAGCAGGGACGACGTAACGGCGTTCGCCGGAACGCGCCCGGGCAAGAGCACACTCGAGGAGGCGTGCGATGGGTATCGGTGCCGGAATCTTCCTGCTCGCGCTGGGCGGGATCCTGGCCTTCGCGGTCTCGGACCGGATCAGCGGGGTCGACCTGACGGCGGTCGGCTACATCCTGATGGGCGCGGGTGCGCTCGGCTTGGTGCTGGCGATCTTCCTGTCCAGCCGGAGCCGGACGAGTCACGCGGTGGTTCGCGAGGAGCGCCTGGAGGACCCGCGCGACCCGCGGCTCTGAGCCGAACACGTCGTACGCCGGGCAGCGTCCCGGCGTACGACGTTGCCATGAGCACCTTCCTTCACGACCGGAGCGCCCCGAGTACTGGTGATCCTGCCCCTCCGTGCACGCTCGAAGGACGCCTGCCGACAGGCTAGGGTTCTGGCATGGGGAGCAGCGTGTACGTCGCGTCCGTGGAGGGGTCCACCGGGAAGTCGACGGTGGCACTCGGGGTGTTGCAGCAGTTGTCGCGGCGGGTGGGCCGGGTCGCGGTGTTTCGCCCGATCGTGCGGCCGGACACCGATCGGCACGGTGGGCGCGACTACGTGCTCGACCTGCTGATCGCGCACGACGCGGTGGACCTGGCGTACGAGGACTGTGTCGGGGTCACCTACGACGAGGTGCACGACGATCCCGAGGCGGCGCTGGACGTGATCGTCCGGCGGTACCACGCCGTGGCCGAGCGGGCCGACGCCGTGCTGGTGGTCGGCAGCGACTACACCGATGTCGGTACGCCGACGGAGTTCTCCTACAACGCGAAGATCGCGGCCAACCTCGGTACGCCGGTGCTGCTGGTGCTCAACGGTTTCCGGCGGAGTACGGACGACCTCCGGGCGATCGCGGATCTGTCCATCGCCGAACTGGCCGCCAACCACGGGGCTCTCGCCGCGGTGGTGGCCAACCGGGTCGGGCCCGAGGACCTCGACCGGGTCGTCGACGCGCTGGGCGGCGTCGGCGTACCGGCGTACGCGTTGCCGGAGGAACCGGTGCTGAGCCAGCCGACTCCGGCGGACCTGCTCGAACCGATCGCCGGGCGGATGCTGAGCGGTGATCCCGAGCTGCTGTCGCGCGAGGTCACCGGGCTGGTGGTGGCCGGGATGACGATGCCGAACGTGCTCGACCGGCTGTTCGACGGCGCCGCGGTGATCACGGCGGCGGACCGGCCGGAGGTCGTGCTCGGCGTACTGATGGCGCACGCCTCGCGCACCTTCCCGCAGATCTCCACGATCGTGCTCAACGGCGGGTTCACGTTGCCGCCCCAGGTGCAGCGGCTGATCGAGGGGCTCGCGGTCACGCTGCCGATCCTGGAGACGGATCTGGACACCCAGGCGGCGTCGGCGGCGCTGACCGCGGTCCGCGGGCGGCTGACCAAGGACTCGCCGCGCAAGATCGACACGGCGCTGGCGTTGTTCGAGCAGCACGTCGACAGCCAGGCGTTGCTGGACCAGCTCGCGGTGGCGCGCAGCAGCGCGGTGACGCCGTTGATGTTCGAGCACCAGCTGATCGACGCGGCGGTTGCCGACCGCAAGCACATCGTGCTGCCGGAGGGCGAGGAGGAGCGGATCCTCCGCGCGGCCGACGTCCTGCTGCGGCGCGGGGTGGCCGACCTGACGCTGCTCGGCGACCCGGTCGCGATCAGCGCCAAGACGGCCGGGCTGGGGCTCGACCTGTCCGCGGCACAGGTCGTCGATCCGGAGAACGACCCACTGGCGGAGCAGTTCGCTGCCGAGCTGCACCGGCTACGGCAGCACCGCGGCGTCGACCTGGACCGGGCCCGCGAGCTGGTCAAGGACGTTTCGTACTTCGGCACGATGATGGTCCAGCTCGGCCTGGCCGACGGCATGGTGTCCGGCTCGATCCACACCACCGCGCACACGATCCGGCCGGCGCTGGAGATCGTCAAGACCGTGCCGGGGGTGTCGGTGGTGTCCTCGGTGTTCTTCATGTGCCTGCAGCACCAGGTCCTGGTCTACGGCGACTGCGCGGTCAACCCGGACCCGACCGCCGAGCAGCTCGCCGACATCGGCATCTCGTCGGCCGCGACGGCGGTTGCCTTCGGCATCGAGCCGCGGGTCGCGATGCTGTCGTACTCGACCGGCACGTCCGGCACCGGCACCGACGTCGAAAAGGTGTCGAAGGCCACCGCCATCGTCCGCGACCGCGCGCCCGAGCTGCTGGTCGAGGGCCCGATCCAGTACGACGCGGCGATCGACGCCGCCGTCGCGAGGACCAAGTTGCCGGACTCGCCGGTGGCCGGTCGCGCGACGGTGTTCATCTTTCCCGACCTGAACACCGGCAACAACACGTACAAGGCGGTGCAGCGGTCCGCGAACGCGGTGGCGGTCGGGCCGGTCCTGCAGGGACTGCGCAAACCGGTGAACGACCTGTCCCGGGGCGCGACCGTGCGGGACATCGTGAACACCGTCGCGATCACCGCGCTGCAGGCACAGCAAAGCGAAGGCGGTAGCTGGTGAGTGACCACGTGCTGGTGATCAATGCGGGCTCGTCCTCGCTGAAGTACAGCCTGATGGACGCCGGTTCGGGCGAGGCGGCCGCCGACGGGCTGATCGAACGCATCGGCGAGGCGGAGGGTCACCAGAAGCACCGCGGCCCGGACGGCGAAACCGAGAGCTCCGACCCGATCGCGTCGCACGAGGACGCCCTGCGCGCCGCCCTCAAGGCGTTCGAGACCCACGGCCCGTCGCTCGACGACGTGGACCTTGCGGCTGTCGGCCACCGGGTCGTGCACGGCGGATCCCGGTTCGCCGCTCCCAGCCTGGTCGACGACGCGCTGATCGCCGAGGTCACCGAACTGGTGCCGCTCGCGCCGCTGCACAACCCGGCCAATCTGGAGGGCATCGAGGTCGCGCGCCGGCTGTTCCCGGACCTGCCGCAGGTTGCCGTCTTCGACACGGCGTTCCACCAGACGCTGCCGCCGCACGCCTACACGTACGCCGTACCGTCGGAGTGGCTGGAGGAGCACGGCATTCGCCGGTACGGGTTCCACGGCACGTCGCACTCGTTCGTGTCCGAGCAGGCCGCGCGACGGCTCGGGCGCGACCTCGCCGACGTGAACCTGATCGTGCTCCACCTCGGCAACGGGTGCTCGGCGTCGGCGGTCCGGGGTGGTCAGTCGGTCGAAACGTCGATGGGCATGACGCCGCTCGAAGGCCTGGTGATGGGCACTCGCTCGGGTGACCTCGACCCGGCGATCCATGCTCACCTGGCTCGCGAGCTCGGCTGGTCGATCGACGAGATCGATCGGGCGCTCAACTCGAAGTCCGGGCTGAAGGGCCTGGCCGGCGAGAACGACTTCCGTGAGCTGTCGCGGTTGCGGGCCTCCGGCAACGAGCGGGCCCAGCTGGCCTTCGACGTCTACTGCCACCGGATCAAGAAGTACGTCGGCGCGTACTACGCCGTCCTGGGCACGGTCGACGCGATCGTGTTCACCGCGGGGGTCGGTCAGCACTCGGCCGAGGTGCGCGCCGCCTCCCTCCAGGGTCTTGAACGCCTCGGCATCGAGCTCGACCCTGATCGCAACGCCGAGCCGGGGGAGACCGGCGTCGTGTCCGCGGACGGCAGCGACGTCGCCGTCCTGGTGATTCCGACCAACGAGGAGTGGGAAATCGCCCGGCAGGCGCTGCAAGTCGTCCGCGACTGAGCCGACGCCTCACTTCGCTTCGGGTGGACCGCCGGAGCCTCGGGAGCCGCTGACGTCGAGCTCGCGTGGCTCGTGCTCGCGCGGGTCGAGCTTGCGCGGCTCGGGTTCGCGTGGCGCGGGGTTCGGTACGTCGTGCGCGAAGTAGAACCGGGACAGTGCCGCGCGGATCCGGTCCCGGCCGCGGTGTGGTGCGACGACCCCGTTGTCGTCGGTCGCCGGACCCAGCTCGAACGGTTTCTGATCCTCGCGCGCGGTCAAGGTGTAGGCCTCGTACGGCGAGATCGGGCTGTGCTTCTCGGCGTACTCGCCGTCGGGGGAGCGGGTGATGACACCTGTCTCCAGACCGTGCAGCACGCGCTCGCGATCGGCGCGTTGCAGTGAGATCGCGATCCGGCGGGTGATCCAGAACGCCACCACTGGGCCGAGGAAGATCAGCACCCGGCACACCCACGTGATCGCGTTGATCGAAAGGTCGAACTGGGTGGCGACGATGTCGTTGCCGCTGTTGAGCCACAGGACGCCGTAGAAGGTGATGATGCCGGCGCCGATGCCGGTCCGGGTGGGCACGTTGCGCGGCCGGTCGAGCAGGTGGTGCTCGCGTTTGTCGCCGGTGATCCACTGTTCGAGGAACGGGTAGAGCGCGACGAAGCCGATGAACAGCGGCGGCATCAGCAGCGCCGGGACGACGACGTTCCAGCTGATCGTGACGCCCCAGAACTCCGACTCGATGCCCGGCATCAGGCGGACGGCGCCGTCCAGCCACGCCATGTACCAGTCGGGCTGCGAGCCCGCCGTCACCTCGGCCGGGTTGTACGGGCCGTAGAGCCAGACCGGGTTGATCTGCAGCAGCGCGCCCATCAGCGCGAGCACCCCGAACACGACGAAGAAGAAGCCGCCCGCCTTCGCGGCGTACACGGGCAGCAGGGGGTAGCCGACCACGTTCTTCTCGGTCCGGCCGGGACCGGGGAACTGGGTGTGCTTGTGGTAGACGACCAGCATCAGGTGCACGGTGATCAGCGCGAGCAGGATGCCCGGGATCAGCAGGACGTGCACGGTGTAGAACCGCGAGACGAAGTCGTCCCCGGGGAACTCGCCACCGAAGATGAAGAAGCTCAGCCACGTCCCGACCACCGGCGAGGCGAGCACCAGACCTTCGGTGATCCGCAGTCCGGTGCCGGACAGCAGGTCGTCGGGCAGACCGTAGCCGATGAAGCCCTCGACGATCCCGAGGAACAGCATCAGGATGCCGATCACCCAGTTCAGCTCGCGCGGTTTGCGGAAGGCGCCGGTGAAGAAGATCCGCAGCAGGTGCACGCTCATCGAGGCGACGAACAGGATCGCGGCCCAGTGGTGGATCTGGCGCATCAACAGCCCGCCGCGGATGTCGAACGAGATCCGCAGCGTCGACTCGTAGGCCTCGGACATCGCCAGCCCCTTGAGCAGGCTGTACGAGCCCTGGTACTCGACCTCGGCCATCGACGGCCTGAACCACAGCGTGAGGAACACGCCGGTCAGGATCAGGACGATGAAGCTGTAGAGCGCGATCTCCCCGAGCATGAACGACCAGTGGTCGGGAAAGACCTTGCGCAGGTTCTTCTTGCCCAGCTTGGCGATGCCGAGCCGCTCGTCGGCCCAGCGCACCGGCGCCGGAAGTTGCTGCTGCGCCATCGGTCACCCTCAATCATCGCGCCGGGGGAGCGCGACGTGTTGTCTCCGAACTTGTGCGTAATTCATGCACGCCTAGTGGCCACTGTACGGCGTGCGCCCTGGGCTGAGGCGCGCTTGCACAAGTTCCGGGGGACGGATTTCAGAGCGTGATGCCGGCGGCGAACAGCTGCGACCAGATCTCGGACTGGTCGACGACCTGGACGTCGAGCTTCTCGGCCTTGGTGAGTTTCGCGGCGCCGACGTCGGCGCCGGTGATCAGCAGGTCGGTGCCCGCGGAGACCGAGGACGCGATGGTGGCGCCGGCGCGTTCGCACAGGCGCTGGAAGGCGGGGCGGGGGACCTTCTCGCCGGAGCGGGGGTCGCTGATGGCGCCGGTGACGACCACGGTTTTGCCGGCCAACGGTGCGCCAGCGGCGACGACGGGTGGCAGGTCTTCGTCGAGCACGTCGAGTGACACACCGGCTGCGCGCAGGCGTTCGAGCTCGGGGCGGAGGCGGTTGAGGTGCTCGACCAGGGAGGCGGCGACCTTCGGGCCGATGTCGTCCACGGCGACCAGACCATCCTCGCCCGCGTCGGCGACCTCCTCCAGCGAGCCGAAGCCCGCTCGGCAGAGCCGGGCCGCGGTGCCTTCGGAGGCCATCGGGATCGCGAGACCGATCAGCGCGCGGCGCAGGCCGACCTGGCGGCTGGCGTCGATCGACTCGATCATCCGGGCGGCCGAGACCTCGCCGATGCGGTCGAACTCGAGCAGCCGTTCCTTGGTCAGGTGGTAGAAGTCCGACGGGTTCTCCAGGATGCCCGCCTCGGCCAGGCGCTCGATCCAGACCCCGCCGATCGCGTCGATGTCGGCCGCGGCCCGGGAGGCCCAGTGGATCAGGCGTCGTACGGTCTGGGCCGGGCAGGAGACGTTGGTGCAGAACAGTTCGCGGCTGTTGCCCTGCTCGGTGAGCGGCTGTCCGCACGACGGGCAGTGAGTGGGCGGCACGATGTCCTGCTCGGCGCCGGTGCGCTTCGAGGCGTCGAGCACGCCCGCGACGAACGGGATCACGTCGCCGGCCCGGCGGACCAGAACCGTGTCGCCGATCTTGATGCCGCGCGCCCGGATCACCTCCTGGTTGGCCAGCGTCGCGCGAGTGACCGTCGTACCGCCGACGAACACCGGTTCGAGCCAGGCGACCGGGGCGATCTTGCCGGTTTTGCCGACGTCCCAGACCACGTCGGCCAGCACGGTGGTCTTCTCCTCGGCGGCGAACTTGAACGCCAGGGCGCCCCGCGGCGAGCTCGACCTGGTCCCGGCCGCGGCGAAAGCGTCCCGGTCGGCCAGTCGCAGGACGGCGCCGTCGAGGTCGTAGTCCAGCTCGTTGCGCTGCTGCTCGATCGTGGTGATCACCGCCTGCGCCGCCGCCGCGTCGTCGCAGTGCCGCATGTCGGCGACGGCGAACCCGAGGGTGCGCAGCGCCCGGTCGAGGTCTGAGTCGGTGCTGTCGGGGTCGGTGTGCAGGTCGAAGGCGAGGAACTGCAGGCGGCGCTCGGCGACCGTGGCCGGATCCTTCGCCCGCAGCGTCCCGGCGGCGGCGTTGCGCGGGTTGATCAGCGGCTTGTCCGGGTGGGCGGCGTTGTAGGCCGCGAAGGTGGAGCGCAGCATGACCGCTTCCCCGCGCACCTCGACCCGGCCCGGAGCGTCGACAGTCGGCGGTACGCCGTCGGCCAGCGCGCGGACCAGCGGAGTCACGTCGTCACCGGTCGTGCCGTCACCGCGGGTGATCGCGCGGACCAGGCGGCCGTCCTCGTAGACCAGCGCCAGCGACAGCCCGTCGAGCTTCGGCATGACCACCACGGACCGGCCGGGGAAGCGGTTGAAGAACGCCTCGACCTGCTCCGGACGTGTCGCCTTCTCCAGCGACAGCATCGGCCGCGAGTGCCGGATCGGTGCGTGCAGCACGGCGGGCGCACCGACCTGGTCCAGCGGATTCGGATCCGGTGTCAGCTCCGGATTCGCCGCGATCAGCGCGCGCAGCTCGTCCTCGATCGCGTCGTACTCCGCGTCCGCCACGGCCGGCGCACCTCGGTAGTAGGCGTCGCGCAGCTGCACGATCCGGTCGGCGAGTTCCTCGATGCGTTCCCCAACGTCCACACCGAGGACGCTACCGGTCGGCACCGACAAACGTCTGCAACCACGGGCCCCGGCCAGGACGGCGAGAAGGGATTTGGGGGCGGCGGGCAAGTACAGGGTGAATCGTTCGACGGTGCGACCGGATCGTCGACCCCAGATCCCCTCCCGGGCGCCGCGAAGGATGCGACAGTGCACACCACCAGGACGGAGCCGTTGCGCTCCGCCGACACCACGGGCCTGCGCCGGGTCTTCGCACCAGCCGTGTGGCGCGATTGGTTGTCGCCGGCCGACTGGAGGGTGCTGTACCTCTACTTGCTGACCCGGCTCGCCGTGGGCATGACGGCGTACTGCGCGCTGTGGTTGTTCCCCGGCAACCCCGAGACCCGCGAGCCCGCCAAGTTCGGTACGGCGTTCCAGCGGTGGGACTGGTACCACTTCGTCGCCATCGCCCGGGTCGGCTATTTCCCCGGCAGCTCCGGCCCGTGGACGGACAAGTGGGACAACCGGGAGGCGTTCTTCCCGGGATTTCCGCTGGTGCTGCGAGCCGTGCACACCGTGGTACCGCACTGGACGCTGTCCGGGCTGTTGATCTCCTTCGTCAGTGGCGGGGTTGCCGTCGTTGCGTTGGCACGGATCGGCCGGGCGTATCGGCCAGGGACGAGCGTCGACCAGGACGCGGTGCTGTTCTTCCTCTTGTCGCCCTGCGCGATCTTCCTGGCCGTGGGCTACTCGGAGGCGCTGTTCCTCGCGTTCGCGCTTCCGGCCTGGCTGGCCGCGCGGCGGCACAGCTGGGCACTCGCGGCGATCCTCGCGGCGTTCGCGACGTCGGTGCGCATCACCGGACTGTTCCTGGCCGTCGCGGTCGCCGTGCACTTCGTCGTCACCGTCCGAGCCCACCGGCGATGGCGCGCCGTACCGTGGCTGGCCGTGCCGGCGCTGCCGGTGATCGGGTACTTCTGCTACCTCCACGCGCAGACCGGCGATTGGATGGCGTGGAAGCACGCCCAGGAGCGTGGCTGGTACCGGACCTTCACCGTCCCGTGGGACTCCTGGGCCACGACGTGGGAGTCCGCCTTCGGCCACCTGCAGACCACGGGTTACGGGATCATGTTCCAGGCAGAACTCGTTGCCATGGTCATCGGTCTGGTCCTGCTCGGCTTGCTGCTGCGCCGGCGTCACTGGGGCGAAGCCGCGTACGTCGGGGTGAGCCTGCTGGCCCTGGGAACGTCGTACTGGTACATGTCGATTCCCCGCGCGACGCTGCTGTGGTGGCCGTTGTGGATCGGTCTGGCGCTGTGGGCTCAGGGCAGGCCGAGGTTCAGGACCGCGTATCTGTGCCTCGCGGTCCCGCTGTCCACCGTCGTCGCCCTGACCTTCCTGACCGGCCGCTGGGCCGGCTGAGATCTGAAAAGGATTGCAGGCGGTGGAGCGAGCTGTTGACATGGCCTGCAAACGGTTTCAGACTCGGTGCCGACTCACCCGGCCGGACCGAGGAGGCGTGCGATGGTCGTCACCATTCGCGACGTCGCGAAGGCCGCGGGCGTGTCTGCGTCGACCGTCTCCCGGGCGTTGTCGATGCCGGACGTCGTGGAGGCGGCGACGCTGGAGCGGGTGACGAAGGTCGCCGAGCATCTCGGCTATCGGCCCAACCGCGCGGCGCGCGGACTGATCACCGGGCGGACCGGCAACTTCGGCCTGATCCTGCCCGACCTGGCCAACCCGTTCTTCCCGTCGGTGGTCAAGGGCATCCAGCAGGCCGCGCACCGGGCCGACTACCAGGTGTTCGTCGTCGACACCGACGAGGACGCGACGGCCGAACTCGGCCTGGTCCGCAACCTGGCCAAGCAGGTGGACGGCATCGTGCTCTGCTCACCGCGAATGAAGCCCGCCGAGCTCCGCCAGGCGGCCAGTCTGGTCCCGGTCGTGCTCGTGAACCGGCGCGAGGGCTCGATCCCGGCCGTGGCCGTCGACAACGCCGGCGGCATGCGCCAGATCGTCCGGCACCTGGCCGATCTGGGCCACCGGCGGATCGGGTACGTCGCCGGCCCGCGCAGCAGCTGGAGCAACCGCGGACGGCTCAAGGCGCTTCAGGCCGAGTGCCGCGGCGCCGGCCTCGAACTCGTGGCCCTCGGCAACTTCGATCCGACCTTCGACGGCGGCACCGCGGCCGCCGAGGGGGTGCTGATCTCCGGCGTGACGGCGGTGATCGGCTACAACGACCTGGTCGCGCTCGGCGTGATCGGCGGGCTGCGCGAGCGCGGCGTCGCCGTACCGGCGCAGATCAGCGTCGTCGGCATCGACAACATCGCGATGTCGTCGATGGTCGATCCCGCGCTGACCACCCTCGACCTGCCCAAGGACGTCGCGGGCCGGGCGGCGGTGGAGCTGCTCGTGCAGCTGCTCGCCGCCGAGGCACCGCCGAACAAGCCGATCCGCGAACTCCCGACCGAACTCGTCGTCCGCAAGTCCACTGCCCCCAGGCCAAGGAGGACCCAGCCCCGTGAACATCGTCGCCGCCGAAGTGATCGTGACGAGCCCGGACCGGAACTTCGTCACGCTGAAACTGACCACCGACAACGGCCTGACCGGCTGGGGTGACGCCACGCTGAACGGCCGCGAGCTGTCGGTCGCGTCGTACCTGACCGATCACGTCGTACCGCTGCTGATCGGCCGGGACGCGCACCGGATCGAGGACACCTGGCAGTTCCTGTACCGGTCGGCGTACTGGCGGCGGGGGCCGGTGACGATGACGGCGATCGCCGCGGTCGACGTGGCGCTGTGGGACCTCAAGGCCAAGGCCGCCGGGCTGCCGCTCTACCAGCTGCTCGGCGGTGCCTCGCGGACCGGGATCATGGCGTACGGCCACGCGTCCGGGCGCGACCAGGAGGAGTTGTTCGACTCGATTCGGCGGCATCTCGACGAGGGTTTCCGCTCCATCCGGGTGCAGACGTCGGTCCCGGGCATCGACGCCGTGTACGGCGTGATCGCCCCGGCCGCCGCGAGCGAACACTACGAACCGGCGCAGCGCGCTCCGCTCCCGGCCGAAGAGGACTGGGACAGCCGCGCGTACCTGCGGCACATCCCGACGGTCTTCGAGGCGGTCCGCAACGAATTCGGTCCGGAGCTGCCGCTGCTGCACGACGTCCATCACCGGCTGACCCCGATCCAGGCGGCGCGGCTGGGCAAGAGCCTCGAACCGTACGACCTGTTCTGGCTCGAGGACTGCACACCGGCCGAGAACCAGGAAGCGCTGCGACTGGTCCGCAACCACACGGTCACGCCGCTGGCGATCGGCGAGGTCTTCAACACCGTGTGGGACTACCAGGCGCTGATCCGCGAACAGCTGATCGACTACGTCCGGTCCGCCGTGACCCACACCGGCGGCATCACGGCGATGCGCAAGCTGCTCGACTACGCCGCGCAGTACCAGATCAAGTCCGGCATCCACGGCCCGACCGACATCTCACCGATCGGCATGGCCGCCGCGCTGCACCTCGACCTCGCCATCCACAACTTCGGCATCCAGGAGTACATGCCGCACGGCCCGCTGACCAATGAGGTGTTCCGGCAGACGTTCACCTTCCAGGACGGCTACCTCCACCCCGGCGACCAGCCCGGCCTCGGCGTGGAGCTGGACGAGGAGGCGGCGGCCAGATTCCCGTACCAGCCGGCGTACCTGCCGTTCAACCGGTTGAAGGACGGCACGGTCCACGACTGGTGAACTTCTAGGACGTGCCGGCCAACCGGGCCGTGATCGCGGCGTCGTCGGGGATGGACGGGATCGCACCGTGCTTCTCCACGGCGAGCGAGGCGGCCGCGTTCGCCCGGGCGACGGCGGTGGGCAAGGGACTGCCCGTGGCAAGGGCGGCGGCCAGTACGCCGCAGAACGTGTCGCCTGCTGCCGTGGTGTCGACGACGTTCGCCTCGACTCCACTGACGCGAACAGGCTCGGCGTCGCGGCGGAGCAGTACGGCGCCGGCGGCGCCGAGCGTGACAACCACCGCGGGGACTCGCTCCAGGAGAGCAAGGCCGGCCGAGTCCGTCCTTCCGGCCACGACGGCGGCCTCGTGTTCGTTGACGACGAGCAGATCGACGTGGGCCAGCAGGCTGTCGTCCAGGGTCGTCGCCGGGGCTGCGTTGAGGATCACGTACTGCCCCGCGGCGGCCGCTGCCCGGACCGAGGGGAGCGGGATCTCGAGCTGTACCAGCAGCACGGCCGCCGTTCTGACGGCCTGCTCGGCATCGGAGTCGATCGTCAGTTCGTCGTTGGCGGAGGCGGCGACCGTGATCGCGTTCTCCCCGCTGCGATCGACGGTGATGATCGCGGTGCCCGTCGGGGTGGACGACGTTCGTAGCAGGCGGAGGTCCACGCCGGCGTCGGTCAGGGCGGACCGGAGCAGGGTCCCACCGTCGTCGTCGCCCACGACGGCCACCAGCGCGGTCGGGACTCCGGCGCGAGCCGCTGCCGCGGCCTGGTTGGCGCCCTTGCCGCCCGGGCCGCGATCGATGTCGGAGGCAAGGACTGTCTCGCCGGGACGTGGCATCGCCTCGACGGTCAACCGCAGGTCGACGTTCGCGCTGCCGACCACCACGACGGCCGGGGCCGGGGACAGGCCGGTCATACCGGGCATCCCGCGGCGAGCCGGCGGACCTGACTCGGAACGTCGTCGATGACGATCGCGTCGACCCCCGCCGCGACCAGGTGCCCGGCCTGCTCGGCCGTCGGGCACCACACCAGCAGCTCGCGCTCGGCTCCGTGCACGAGGGCGACGATGCGTTCCAGCGAGGGCACGTCCTGCGGCTCGGCGGCGGTCGTCGGCCACAGGGACCCCGCATGGACGGCCAGGACCTGGATGTCGAGGTGTGCCGCCGCGGCGACGGCCTGCCCGATCGGGAAGTGCAGCCAGGTGAGCAGGCCAAGCGGAACCTGCGGCGCGGCCTGTCGCAGCTGGCGCAATGCCGCCGGGTCGAAGGACTGCGCCAACGTCGGGCGCCGTCGCGCGGACTCGGTCGCGAGGGTTCCGAGCAGCGCGGCGGTGGTCGCGTCAGCTGCACGGCCGGCGTCCTCGAGCGACGACTTCACGTCGAACACCACCCCGACCTCCGGGGGTAGCCGGTCCAGCAGATCCTGGACCGGCAGAGCGCCGTACTGACGGGCCTGCTCGCCGGTCAACTCGGCGAGGAACGTGCCGTCGGCCAGCGCCGCGTCGTGCACCACGAAGAGCTCGTCGTCGCGGGTGCGGCGAACGTCCACCTCGAGCCACTGAAGGCCCGCGTCGACGGCGGCCAGGAACGAGCCGGCCGTGTTCTCGCGATGGCCTTGGACCAGTCCCTTGCCCAGCCCGCGGTGCCCGACCAGCGTCGCCGGGCGGGGGAAGATCCGCGGGATCACGAGCCGGTGGCGAGGAAGTCCCGTGCCAGTCGCACGGTACGGTCCGCGAGCTCGTCGATCGTGATCCGGTCGAAGTCGCGCACCGCGCTGCGCACCTGGTCGTGGGTGGTGCCGACCAGCTCGGCCGGTACGCCGGCCGCGCCGTGCAGCGCGCCGTACACGCTGCCGACCGTGGCCGCGTTGGAGTCGGTGTCCCGGCCGCCGGAGATGGTGATGCCGACGGCGTCCATGAAGGTGCTGCCCCAGGTCAGGCCGATCGCGATCAGGGCGGCGTTGTTGACGGTGTGCACCCACGGCAGGTGTCCCCACTCGGCGTCCACCCAGTCGAGCGCGTCGGTGTGGGTGGCGCCACGGTCGAACAGCTCCTGAACGCCGCGCAGCGCAGCCGCCAACCGGGACGACTTCGGGACGAGAACGCTCGCGCGGGCCAACGCATCGGCCGCGGAGTCCGCCGCCAGCGCGGCGGCGACGAGACCCGCTGCCCACAGCTCGCCGTACACGCCGTTGGCGGTGTGGGTCAGCCGGGCGTCGGTCAGCGCCAGCCGCGCCGCCTCGCCGGGATCGCCCGGGCTCACATAACCGAACGCGTCGCCGCGGATCAGGGCGCCGATCCACTCGCGGTACGGATTGCGGTGGGTCGCCGTCCGCGGTGCCGTCAGGCCGTGGATCAGATTGCGGTACGCGGCGCGCTCCGCGGTATAGGTCTGGGTGAACGGCACCCGGTCGAGCCACTCGGCCGCGATCTGCTCGGTGCTGACCCCACGGCCGTACCGCTCGAGCACGTACAGCGCGAGGATCGTCCAGTCGATGTCGTCGTCCCGCGGTACGTCGTCGAACAACCCGGCCGACGCCGTCGTGGCGGAGGGATGCAGCTGGGAGACACCCTCCGGCAGCGGATCGAGCAACGGCAGGTAGCCGGTCTGGGGCCAGTGGCCCGCGGCGCGCAGATAGATCTCCAGCTCACCGCGGCTCAGTCCTTCGACCGGCTTGCCCAGCGTGTTGCCGACCGTGCGGCCGAGCCAGGCGCCCCGGATCCGGTCCGGCAGCGCGGCCTCGTCGACGGCGGCCCGTGGCGCTGCCGCCGCAAGCGCCAGCAAGGTGTCGGCGTCGTCCGGCTCGTCGAAGGCCCAGCCGGGCGAGCGCTCGAGCTGACCGAGCTCACTCTCGATCAGCGCGAGTCCGGAAAGGTCGTCCTCGCGGGCTGCCTGCTGCGCCTTGGCCGCCAAGGACTCCGCCGGATAGCCGGTGTGCACCAGCTGCTCGGCTTCGTCGGGAACGATGTCGCGGGGGTCCAGTACGTCGTGCACGGGGGTTCCTCGTGGTCGGGATCGGACAGGGGAGGGGCTGTGGGTCAGCCCTTGACGGCTCCGGAGAGGAAGCCCTGGGTGACCTGTCGCTGCAGGGCCACGAACAGCACCATCACCGGGAGGATCGTGATCAGGGTGCCGGCCGCCAGCGGACCGATGTCCACCGAGCGTCCGCCGAGGAACAGGTAGAGGCCGGTCGTCAGCGGCCGGTACTGGCCACCCGGCAGGTACAGCAGCGGCACGAGGAAGTTGTTCCAGTTCTGCAGGAACGTGAACACCGCGAGCGCACCCGCGCCCGAGCTGACCAGCGGCAGCATCACGCTGCGGAAGATCTGCCACTCCGACGCACCGTCGATCCGGGCCGCCTCCTCGATCTCTGTCGGCAGGTCGGTGAAGAAGGCCCGGATGAAGAACGTGCCGAACGACAGGCCGGTACTGGCGAGCACCAGGTTGGCCCCGACCAGCGTGTTCAGCAGTCCCATGCCGCGCAGCTGGAAGTACAGCGGAATCATGTAGGTGAAGAACGGCACGAGCAGGCCCAGAACGACCAGGTAGAAGGCGATCGAGCGGCCGGGGAACGGCAACCGGGCGAACGCGTACCCGCCGAGCGTGGACAGCACGACCACGAGGATCGTGCTCGGCACCGAGAGCAGGAAGCTGTTCAGCACGTAGTCCCCGAAGGAGCCCACCGTCCAGGCCGTCACCAGGTTGTCCGCCGAGACCGAGGAGAACAGACCGAACGGATTGGTCCGGACGTCCTCGCCGGTCTTCAGCGCCGTCGAGATGACCAGGATCAGCGGGAAGAGCATCAGCACCGACAGCATCGCCAGCACGAGGTGCCTGCCGCCGCGCAGTGCCTGCCGCGGCCGGAGAGTGGTACTGCTCGTGCTCATGCGCCCATTCCTTGCAGTGAGAGCCGGCGCTGCAGCCGGTTGAGCCAGACGGCGAACGGGATGGCCAGCACTGTGATGACCAGGGCCAGTGCCGTGCCGTAGCTGATCCGGTTGAGCTGGAAGGCGTTGCCGTAGGCGTAGGTGCCGAGGACTTCGGTGGCACCGGCTGGACCGCCGCCGGTCATGATGAAGACGATGTCGAAGACGCTGAAGCCGCCGACCAGCGTGATCGTGGTGACCATCAGGAACACCGGCATGATCTGCGGCAGGACGACGTACCAGAGCCGGCTCAGCGGTCCGGCACCGTCCAGCAGCGACGCGTCCACGAGTTCGGTGTCGACGTTGCGCAGCGCGGACAGCAGGATCACGAAGACGAAGCCCGAGGTGGCCCACACGGCGGTGCCCAATACGGCGTACAGGGCGGTGTCGGGGTTGCCCAGCCAGCCGGTGCCGAGCGAGCCCAGACCGACCAGCTCGAGACCACGGTTGAGCCAGCCGCGGGTGGGGTCGTAGATCCAGCCCCAGACCACGCCGACCGCCACCTGCGGAAGGATGTAGGGGAAGAAGAACGCCACCCGGTAGAAGATGCTGCCGCGCCGGACGCCCCAGACCAGCAGGGCCAGTCCGAGGCCGATGACCAGCGGCGAGACCGTGCCGAGCACGATCCAGATCACGTTGTTCTTCAGGGCCGCCCAGACACTGGGGTCCTTGAACAGCTCGACGAAGTTGTCCAGGCCGACGAACGGCGGCCGGGGGTTGATCCCGTTGAAGTCGACGAACGCGTAGTACAGCGCGTTGCCCAGCGGGAAGATCAGGAACACCACCACCATGGCCATCAGCGGCGCGACCAGGATCAGTCCCAGCCGGGTCTGCGCCTTGCGGGTCACGCTCGGCGTCCCGGACCGGGGCCGGCCGGACCGCCGGGGCGGCTTGACGGGTGTGCTCGACGACGGGGCCGCCGTGGGGGCCGGCGACGTCTCGACGACGGTGCGATTCATCGGGAACCCGCCGTCACTTCTTGAACGCGGCGTCGAGGCTCTCGGCGACCTGCTCGGCACTGCGCTGACCCGACAGCAGCCCCTGGACGCCGTCCCACATCGCCTTGTTGAACACGTCGGTGGTCAGCACGTCGATGTTGTAGCCGAGATCGCTCTTGTCGCTGGCGAGCTTCGAGGTGTCCTGCAGGGTCTGGGTCATCAGCGGCGAGAGCTTGAGGCCGCTGACGTCCACCGGCTGCGGCGGGATCACGCCGAGGTTCTGCACCAGCCAGCGCGCGTGCTCCGGGGACGCGAGGAAGTCGACCAGCTTCAGCGCGGCGTCCTGGTTCTTGGTGCCGACCGACACGTACGGCCCGGAGCCCAGGCCCGCGGTGAAGATGCCCGGTCCGTTCTGGGCGGGGAACGGGATGTAGCCGACCTGGAACTTCGCGTTGGCGTCCAGCTCCCGGATCAGCCAGCTGCCGTTGGGCAGCATCGCCGCCTTGCCGGAGTAGAACAGGGCCGTGGCGTTGTCGTAGCTCAGCGAGGTGGGGAAGTCCGGCAGGTAACCCGCCTTGCCGTAGTCCTCCCACAGCTTCAGAGCCGAGACGACCTCCGGCGAGTTCCAGGACTTCTCGCCCTTGAGCAGCGCGTCCATGCCCTCGGAGCCGACCGCGCTCGACAGCGCCATGCTCAGCAGGTGGCCGCCCTGCCAGCCCTCCTTGTCGCTCGCGGCGATCGGGACGATCTTCTTGGCCTTCAGCGCCGCGGCCGCGGCGGTCAGCTCCGGCAGCGTGCGGGGCGCCTGGATGCCGTTCTTGGCGAACAGGTCCTTGTTGTAGAACAGGCCGACGGTCTCCATCTCACCGGGAATGCCGTAGGTCTTGCCGTCCACGGTCACGCGGTCCTTCGCGAAGGGGTAGACCTTCCAGCCGTGCTGCTCGTAGGCGCCGGTGAGGTCGTACAGCAGACCGGCCTTGGCCAGTGCCCCGCCGAAGCCCGGGCCCGAGCCCCAGTTGAACACGTCCGGTCCGTCGCCGGAGCGCAGCTGGGTCTGCAGCACGGTGCGCATGTTGTCGTAGGGCATCGCCTCGAGCTTCACGTCGATGCCGGAGGACTTCTCGAAGTCCGCGAGCCGGGTTTCGAGCTTCTTCAGCGCCTCGGCGTCCTCGGGCTGCTCGACCAGGTACCGCAGGGTCTTGCTCTCCCCGGCGGTGCCGGGGCTCGCCGCACCACCGGTGCCGGTGCAGCCGGCCACGACGAGGACCGACGTGGCGGCGGCGAGCGCGGCCTGCAGTGTTGAACGGAGTTTCATGGCCATTCCTCGTCTCGATGTGCGTCCGTGCCCGGACCGCAAGCGGGTGCTGCCCTGCCACCACGGGGGCCTGAGCGGCCCATCAGAATGCTGATCTAGTTTCGCGATGAAAAGAAAAGGTGTCAAGAGGGGCCGATCAGACCGGCGGTGGCCGACCCGACCCCGCCGGCGAAGTCCCGCTGGATCGCGATCGTGGCGGCGCCGCGCGCCCATTCCAGGAAGCCCATCGACCGGATCACCACTTCGGTGTTCGGCCCGCGGACGCCGGCGTACCGGCGCAGGCCCTCGTCGAGCGCAGCGCGGGCGACCTCGGCCAGATGGACGCCCTCACCGGACAGGATGATGCGCTGGACGCCGGTCAGCGCGCTGACGCCGGCGGCGGCCTGGCCGAGGGCGCGGGCCGCCTCGTCGACGATCCGGCGGGCCACGGGATCGCCGGCGACGGCCAGATCGAGGACCTCGTCGTAACCGACCGGCCGGCCGAGACCGCCGGAGACGGCGGAGGTGATCGCGCCGGAGGTGAGGTACCCGGTCATGCAGCCGCGGTGGCCGAGCGGGCACAACGGCCCGTACGGGTCGATCGGGAAGTGGCTGACCGGCGTCACCTCGGTCCGGATCATCGCGTTGTTCAGCACCAGCCCGTAACCGATACCGGCCCCGACCGTCAGCAGCGCGAAGTCCGAGTGTCCCCGGCCGACACCGAACCAGTGCTGTGCCTGCGTGAGCCCCACCACGTCGTTGTCCAGCTGGACCGGCAGGCCCAGACGCTCGGCCAGCAAGGCGCGCAGCGGTACCTCGCGCCAGTGCATGAAGGGTGAGTCGGCAACGATCTCGCCGGCGTCGACGAGACCGCCGACCGTGACGCCGACCGCGTCGATCGACGGCCCGCCGCGGGACCGGAAGTCGGCGACGATCTCGGCCACCTCGGCGATCACGTCCGGTACGTCCAGCGAGCGGATCGGTTGCACGCAGGTGTCCAGGATGCGTGCGCGCAGGTCGGTCACGACCGCGTAGATCGACTCGGTGGTCAGCTTGACCCCGATGAACCGGTGCTGCTCGGCGACCACGTCCAGCGGCATCGAGGCACGGCCCCGGCCCGGCGTCCGGACCGGTTCGGTCTCGGCCAGCACGCCCGCTTCGAGCAGCGGCTTGACCAGCCGGGTCAGCGTCGCCGCCGACAGGCCCATGCTCTTGGCGAGCTGCAGGCGGGACCGTGGTCCGTGCACGAGAATGTCGACCGCGACCGCTCGTGACAGCTCCGACAGCGGCGCCGTACCGGCCGTGTCGTCGTCTTCCATCTCTCGCCCCCAGCTCTCCCGTGGCCGGCCGCCGGAACGGATGCCACTCACCCGACCTCCCGATCCTGTGGCATGCTGAACCCTACACGTTTCACGATGAAATTATTAGCGACAGGATCGAACCGATGAGTGAATCGACGGGCGCCGCGCCCGTGCGCCCGGTGGTGCTCACCGCCGGGCAGGTCTCGGTGGTGGTCGACGTCTCGGCCGCCGTTCCCCGCGTCCTGCACTGGGGACCCCGCCTGGCCACCTCACCAGCGGACGAGGCGTTCCTGCGGACGCTGGCCGAGCTGCAGTCGGGCGCCGACGGCCTGCACGGCGCCGGGGTGCCCGCGATCCTGCCGGAGCAATCGGCCGGCTGGATGGGGCTGCCGGGACTCGAAGGCCACCGCAACGGAACGACCTTCTCGAGCCGATTCAACTCGGTCGGCTGGGAACTGACCGGCGCGCCGGGCGAACAGCAGACACTGGTCTCGGACGCGGTCGACCCCGACGCAGGGCTCGCGCTGACCACGACGATCGATCTCCTGGGCTCGGGTCTTCTCCGTCTGCGCGCTGAACTCACCAACACCGACGAGACCAGCCCGTACGGCGTGGACGCCGTCCGCCTGGCCCTTCCCGTACCGGCCGAAGCGCAGGAACTGCTCGACTTCACCGGCCGCCACCTGCGCGAGCGCATTCCCCAGCGGCATCCCTTCACGGCGGGCACGCACGTTCGCGAAGGACGTCGCGGGCGCACCGGCTCGGACTCGAGCCTGGTGCTCGCCGCCGGATCGCCGTCGTTCGGCTTCCAGCGCGGCGAGGTGTGGGCCGTCCACACCGCGTGGAGCGGCAACCACACCACCTTCGCGGAACTCGGCCTGGCCGGCATCCGGATGCTCGGCGGCGGTGAGCTCCTGCTGCCCGGGGAGATCCTGCTGGCCCCTGGCGAGAAGTACACGACACCGTGGCTGTACGCGGCGTACGGATCCGGGCTGGACGAGGTGGCGGCCGCTTTCCACGAGACTCTGCGGAGCCGTGGCAACCACCCCACCTCGCCGCGGCCGGTCGTGCTGAACACCTGGGAGGCCGTGTACTTCGACCACGATCTCGAGTCGCTGGTCGAGCTGGCCGAGCACGGCGCGAAGGTCGGCGCCGAGCGGTTCGTGCTCGACGACGGGTGGTTCCGGCACCGCCGCCACGACCGCGCGGGCCTGGGCGACTGGCAGGTGGACCCGGAGGTCTGGCCGAACGGCCTGGCGCCGCTGGTGGACGCGGTCCGCGGACTCGGGATGGACTTCGGGCTCTGGTTCGAGCCGGAGATGGTGAACGAGGACTCCGACCTGGCCCGTGCCCACCCGGACTGGATCCTCGCGCCGGGGGACCGGCTGCCGCTCCGCGGCCGGTACCAGCAGGTCCTGAACCTGACCGTCCCGGCGGCGTACGAGTACATCCTCGAAGCGATCAGCGCGCTGGTCGCCGAGCACCACATCGACTACCTGAAGTGGGACCACAACCGCGATCTGGCCGAAGCCGGCGACCGCGCGACCGGTGCCCCGCGGGTGCACGCCCAGACGGCGGCGGTCTACCGGCTGATGGACGAGCTGCGCCGTCGGCATTCCTGGCTCGAGATCGAGTCCTGCTCGTCGGGTGGCGGCCGGGTCGACCTCGAGATCCTGCAGCACACCGACCGGGTCTGGGCGAGTGACTGCATCGACGCGCTGGAGCGTCAGCAGATCCAGCGGTGGACCGGTTTGGTGCTGCCGCCGGAGCTGGTCGGCGCACATGTCGGCGCACCGACGGCGCACACCACGCACCGCACCCACTCGCTCGCCTTCCGCGCCGCGACCGCGCTGTTCGGCCACTTCGGCATCGAGTGGGATCTCCGGACGGCCTCCGCGGCGGAACTCGACGAACTGGCCGCCTGGGTGAACCTCTACAAGGCCGAACGGGCGCTGATCCATTCCGGCCGGGCCGTGCACAGCGACTACCCCGACGACGCGTACTGGGCGCACGGGGTCGTCAGTCAGGCCGGGGACAGGGCGCTGTTCGCCTTCGTCGCCATGTCGACCACCGACCAGGCCCGGCCGGGCAGGATCCGGATTCCCGGGCTGAAGGCCGAGACGTCGTACCGGATCGAGCCGGTGGAGCTGTCCGCCGCCGCCCTGACCCGTACGGCGGCCGGCCCGCCGTCGTGGTGGACCGAGCCGACCACCGTGACCGGGCACCTGCTGGCCGAGATCGGGCTGCAGGCACCCATGCTGTACCCCGAGCAGGCGCTGCTCTTCCGGCTCGTTGCCGTTGACAACAACCCGACCACCGAGAACAGGATCTAGACCGTGGGACGTCTCGTTCGCTTCACTTCACCGCGCAAGGCCGAAGTCGTCGACTTCCCCGACCAGCCGGCCGGCTCGGGGGAGGTCCGCCTGCAGACCCTGTTCTCCGGGATCTCCGCCGGGACCGAACTCACCGCCTACCGGGGCAGCAACCCCTACCTCAACAGCGAGTGGGACGCCGAGCGGCGGTTGTTCGTCCCCGGCGACTCCACCCACTCCTACCCGCTCGACGGTTGGGGGTACGAGGAGGTCGGCCGGGTCGAGTCCGTCGGTGACGACGTGGATCCGGACCTGGTCGGTCGCCTGGTCTGGGGGACCTGGGGACACCGGTCGTCGGTGGTCAAGCCGGTCGACTGGGTCCAGGACCGGCTGCTGCCGGAGGGCTCGACGCCGATCGCCGGCATCTTCGCCAAGATCGGTGCGATCGCGCTGAACGCGATCCTGGACGCCGACATCCACGTCGGCGAGACGGTGGCGGTGTTCGGCGCCGGCGTACCGGGACAGATCGTCGCGCAGCTGGCCCGGCTGAACGGCGCCCGGGTGATCGTCGTCGACCCGGTGGCGGCGCGGCGTGAGCTGGCCGAACGGCTCGGGGCGTCGCTGACACTCGACCCGACGACCGACAGCGTCGCCGAGCGGGTCCGTGCGCTCACCGGCAACCGCGGCGCCGACGTCGTGATCGAGATGAGCGGTAGCTACCAGGCGCTGCAGGAGGCGGTCCGGACCGTCGCCTACAGCTCCCGGGTCGTGGCCGGAGGCTTCTTCCAGGGCGGCGCCACCGCCGTTCGGCTGGGAGAGGAGTACCACCACAACCGGGTGGCGATCATCTGCTCGCAGATCTCCGGCGTCGCGCCGATCCTGCAGCACCGCTGGGACGAGCTGCGGATGTCGCAGACCGTTCTAGAGCTGGAGCGTGACGGCAAGCTGCCACTGCAGGAGTTGATCACCGACGTGGTCGCCGCCGAAGACGCACCGGCTGCCTTCGAGATGCTCGACGCCACCCCGGAGAAGGCGCTGCAGGTCGTGCTCGACTACGGGGTCGACCAGTGAGCGCCGCGGTGGAGCCGTTCCCGCGCTCGGACGGCAGCGTGCGCTGGGGCATCCTGGCCACCGGTGGGATCGCCAAGATCTTCGCCCGCGACCTGCTGGCCCACGGGCACCAGGTCGTTGCCGTGGGCTCCCGTTCGCTCGCGTCGGCGGAGTCGTTCGCCGCCGAACTGGGCATCGCACGGGCACACGGCAGCTACGAGGAACTCGTGGCGGACCCAGGTGTCGACGTCGTCTACATCGCGACCCCGCACAACTTCCACGCCGCCAACGCCGAGCTCGCCCTCGAGCACGGCAAGCACGTCCTGGTGGAGAAGGCGTTCACGCTGACCGGCGACCAGGCCCAGCGCGTCGCCGACCTGGGCCGGGAGCGCGGCCTGGTCGTGCTGGAGGCGATGTGGACCCGGTTCCTTCCGCACATGGCCCACGTCCACCGCCTGATCGAGTCGGGCCGGCTGGGCCAGGTGCGCTCGGTGCACGCCGACCACACCCAGCGCCTTCCGCAGGCCGACGACCACCGGATCAACAATCTCCAGCTCGGCGGCGGTGCCCTGCTCGACCTCGGCATCTACCCGGTCTCGTTCGCGTGGGACATTCTCGGCCGGCCGGTCGAGGTCCAGGCCCGCGCCGCGTTCCGGAACTCGGGCGTCGACGCCTCGGTGGCGACCGTCTTCGGGCACGAGGGCGGCGCCATCTCGACGACGTACTCCTCCAGTGAGACCCGCGGTCCGAACAGCGCAACCGTGCTCGGGACCGAAGGACGGATCGCTATCGCCGACACCTGGTACACGCCGGCGCCGGTCACCTTGCTGGACAACAGCGGCAAGGTGCTCGACCGTTACGACGAACCGGTGAGCGGCCGCGGCATGCAGTTCCAGGCGGCCGAGATGGAACGCCTCGTCACCGCAGGCCAGACCGCGGGCAGCCCGTTGCTGCCGCCGGAGGAGTCGGTCGGCATCATGCGAACGATGGACGAGATCCGCGCGCAGATCGGGCTTCGCTACCCCGACGAGTGACCGGTCGTCCACAGCCTGGGCCTGCCCTCCGACGGCGTGCCGGGGTGGCGTGGCATGCTTCCTCGGTGACCCTGTACCTGCACCGCGCCGAGCGCACCGACGTGCTCGCCGACGGACTGGGTGACCTGCTCGCCGTGCCGCCGGCCGACCCGTTCGCCGAGGAGCTGGTGGTGGTGCCGGCCAAGGGGATCGAGCGGTGGTTGTCCCAGCGGCTGTCGCACCGGCTGGGCGCCGGGCCGGGAGGTGGCGACGGCGTGTGCGCCGGGGTGCGGTTCACGTCGCCGCGGTCGCTGGTGTCCGCGGTACTCGGGATCACCGACGACGACCCGTGGGCGGCCGACGCCATGGCGTGGCCGCTGCTCGCGGTGCTGGACGACTCGCTCGACGAGGCGTGGTGCGAGCCGGTCGCGCGACACCTCGGCCACTTCGACACCGGCTCCGAGGCCGAGCTGCGCCGCGGACGCCGGTACGCCGTCGCGGCGCGGCTGGCCCGGCTGTTCGCGGCGTACGCCGTCCAGCGGCCGGCCGTGCTCGCGGACTGGAGCGCCGGGCGGAACACCGACGGCCTCGGCGGGGTCATCGACGACGACCTGAGCTGGCAGCCGGAGCTGTGGCGGCGACTGGCCGAGCGGATCGATGCACCGCCACCGACCGTCCGTCACGCCGAGACGGTGGCGCAGCTCCGTGAGAAGCCCGAGTCGCTCGATCTGCCGGCGCGGCTGTCGCTGTTCGGCCACACGCGGCTGCCGGTCACGGAGATCGAGCTGCTGTCGGCGCTGGCCGAGCACCGCGACGTACACCTCTGGCTTCCCAACCCCAGCGGCGTGCTCTGGGAGCGGCTGCAGGGTGCGACTGCGGGAGAGCGGTCCAACGACGTGACGCATCAGCAGGCCGCACACCCACTCCTGGCGACCCTCGGGCGGGACAGTCGCGAGCTGCAGCTGTCGCTCGCGGCGGTGCCGAGCGTCGACAGCCACCTCCCGTCACCAACGACGCCCGGCACACTTCTCGGCTGGCTGCAGCACGATCTGCGCAACAACACCGTGGCCTCTGAAGGACGACAGCTGGCTCCTGGCGATCGCAGTGTTCAGGTCCACGCCTGCCACGGCACCGCCCGGCAGGTCGACGTACTGCGTGAGGTGCTGCTGGGCATGCTGCAGGCCGACCCGACGCTGGAGCCGCGGGACATCCTCGTGATGTGCCCCGACATCGAGACCTACGCGCCGCTGATCAGCGCTCGCTTCGGCCTCGGCGACCTGCACAAGAACGGCCATCCGGCCCATCAGCTCCGGGTGCAACTGGCCGACCGTTCGCTGACCCAGACCAATCCGCTGCTCGGCGTCGCGTCCCAGTTGCTCGATCTCGCGGGCAGCAGGGCGACGGCCAGCCAGGTGCTCGACCTGGCGCAGACCGATCCGGTACGCCGGCGCTTCCGCTTCACCGACGACGATCTCGACACCGTGACCGCGTGGGTGCGCGAGTCGGGCGTCCGGTGGGCGTTCGACCGGACCGACCGCGACCAGTTCGGCCTGGCCGACTTCCCGCAGAACACCTGGCGCTTCGGCGTCGACCGGGTCCTGGCGGGCGTCACGATGTCGGCTGACGCGCACGCCTGGATCGACACCACCCTGCCGCTCGACGACGTGGGCAGCACCCGGATCGAGCTGGCCGGGAGGTTCGCGGAGTACGTCGATCGGTTGCGTGCGGCAACTGATCGCCTCGACGGGACGCAGCCGCTCGCGACCTGGCTCGAGGCCCTGCGCGACGGGATCGACCGGCTGACCCGCGTCGGGCCGGACGACGGCTGGCAGGTCGGCCAGGTGCACCGCGAGTTCGCCCAGGTCGCGGCCGAGGCCGGGCCGCTCACCGCCACTTCGTTGCGCCTGGCCGACGTCCGAGCACTGCTGTCGTCCCATCTGGCCGGTCGCCCGACCCGGGCGAACTTCCGCAGCGGCACGTTGACGGTGTGCACGATGGTGCCGATGCGTTCGGTGCCGCACCGGGTGATCTGCCTGCTCGGGCTCGACGACGGCGTGTTCCCGCGGTTCGGTCTGTCCGACGGCGACGACGTCCTGGCCCGGCGTCCGGTCACTGGCGAGCGGGACGTGCGCAGTGAGGACCGGCAGTTGATGCTCGACGCGATTCTCGCCGCCACGGAGTCGCTCGTCGTCACCTACACCGGCGCCAACGAGTACTCGGGTCAGCCGCGGCCGCCCGCCGTACCGCTGGGTGAGTTGCTCGACTCCCTGGACCGCACGACCGACTCGAAGGTGCGTGACGCGGTGGTGGTCAACCACCCGCTGCAGCCCTTCGACCGCAAGAACTTGGAGTCCGGCCGGCTCGGTACGCCGGGGCCGTTCACCTTCGACCCGACCGCTTTGGTGGCGGCGCGGGTCGGCGGCGGCTCGCGGCCGCCGCGGCCGACGTTCCTGGCCGAGCCGCTGATACTGCCCGGCGGCGAGGACGTCGCGCTCGCGGATCTGCTCGCGTTCTTCCGTGACCCGGTCAAGGGGTTCTTCCGGGCGCTCGACCTGACCCTGCCGTGGGAGATCGACGGCGTCTCGGACGCGATGCCGGTGGAGATCGACAACCTGGAGAAGTGGTCGGTCGGGGACCGGATGCTGCGCGACATGCTCGCGGGCATCCACCCGGACGCCGCGCTGCAGGCCGAGTGGCGCCGGGGGACGCTGCCGCCGGGACGACTGGGCTGGCGGACCGCAACGGAGATCCGAGACATCGCGCGGGGCCTGGCGATCACCGCGCATCCCCATCGGCAGGGCGGCGCCACGGCGTTCGACGTGGATGTGGAGCTCGGCGGTGGCCGGCGGCTCACCGGTACGGTGCCCGGCGTGTACGGGTATCGGCTGGTCTCGGTGAGCTACTCGCGGCTCGACGCCAAGCAGTTGCTGACCTCCTGGATCCAGCTGCTCGCGTTGTCGGCCAACGACGAGGACCACAACTGGACCGGCTTGGCCATCGGCCGTCCCCGCAGCGGCCGCACTCCGGCGAGCCGGCTGTTCGGCCCGGTCGGACCGCAGGCGCGTGGCTTCCTCGCCGATCTGATCTCGATCTACGACAGCGGTCGCCGCGAACCGTTGCCGCTGCCGTTGAAGACCTCCTTCGCCTGGTGCCAGGCGCGCCGGACCGACGACGACCCGATGACCGCCGCCGGGCGGCGGTGGAAGCCCGCCAACTACGACGGTGAGAACGCGGACCCCGCGCACGTCCGCGTGTGGGGACCGAACGCACCGCTCAAGGTCCTGCTCGAGCCGACGCGTCCGGGTGAGGAATGGCAGGGCGAGCCCACCCGGCTCGGCGCCTACGCGGCGCGTCTGTGGGAACCGATGCTGCGCTTCGAGCAGGGAGCGCCCTGATGGACGGGTTCGATCTCCTGGGGCCTTTGCCGTCGGGAACCACTGTGCTGGAGGCAAGCGCCGGCACGGGCAAGACCTATGCGCTGGCCGGCCTGGTCACCCGGTACGTCGCCGAGGGCGCCGCCCGCCTCGACGAGATGCTGCTGATCACCTTCGGCCGCGCGGCCAGCCAGGAGCTGCGCGAACGCGTGCGTTCGCAGTTGCTGGAGGCCGAGCAGGCTCTGGCCGATCCCGATCCGTGGCGGGGCGATCCCGGGCTCCTCGGACATCTGGTCAACGGGAGCGCCGCCGAGCTCGCCGTACGGCATGGGCGGCTCCGGGACGCGCTGGCCAACTTCGACGCGGCGACGATCGCGACGACGCACCAGTTCTGCCAGCTCGTCCTGCGGTCCCTGGGCGTCGCCGGTGACACCGACGCCGGGGTCACCTTGGTCGAGGACCTGACCGATCTCGTTGCCGAAGTGGTCGACGACCTCTACCTCGCCCGGTTCGGCGGTTCGGCGGAGCAGCCGCCGATCACGCGCGGGACCGCACTCGAGCTCGCCCTGAAGGTGGTCGGCAACCCGCACACCCGACTGGTGCCAGAGAAGTACGCCGAGTCCTCTCCCGAGGGGGTTCGCGTCGAGTTCGCGCTGGCCGTCCTGGACGAGGTGGAGCGCCGCAAGCGCCGGCTCGGCGTGCTCGGGTACGACGACCTGCTGACCCGCCTGGCCGAAGCGCTGCAGGATCCGGCCGCGCCGGCGCGGCGGCGGATGCAGCGTCGCTGGTCGGTCGTGATGGTCGACGAGTTCCAGGACACCGACCCGGTGCAGTGGAAGGTGATCGACGCCGCGTTCAACGGCTCGAGCACGCTGGTCCTGATCGGCGACCCGAAGCAGGCGATCTACGCCTTCCGCGGCGGCGACATCGCGACGTACCTGACGGCGGCGGCGACCGCGGGGCAGCGACGGACCCTCGGGACCAACTGGCGCAGCGATCAGCCACTCGTCGACTGTCTGCAGGTCGTGCTGGGCGGTGCCCGGCTCGGGCACCCCGACATCGTCGTCCACCCCGTCGCGGCCCATCACCAGGGCAGCCGGCTCGCGGGCGCGCCGTGCGACGCGCCGTTCCGGCTCCGGGTCGTACGCCGCGAGCAGTTCGGCTCGTCGTCCCGCAAGAGCATCCCGATGGACGAGCTGCGCGACCACATCGCGCGGGATCTCGCGGCCGACATCGGGCGGCTGCTCGCCGCCGGTCCGACGTACGGCGAACGGCCGCTGCGCGCGGGTGACGTCGCGGTGATCGTCGAGGCGCACAAGGACGCACGGGCCTGCCGCGAGGCGCTCGCCCAGGCCGGGATCCCGGCGGTCTACTCCGGTGACCTGGACATCTTCGCGTCGCAGGCGGCCCAGGACTGGCTGTGTCTGCTGGAGGCGTTCGAGCAGCCGCACCGCTCCGGCCTGGTCCGGGCCGCGGCGACGACGATGTTCTTCGGCGAGACCGCGGCCAGCCTGCACGCCGGCGGCGAGGAGCTCACCGACCGGATCGGTCTGACGCTGCGGGCCTGGGCCGATCACCTGCGGGCTCGTGGCGTCGCGGCGGTTTTCGAGGCCGCGCAGCTGAACGGGATGGCGGATCGGGTCCTCGCCTGGCGAGGCGGCGAGCGCGACATGACCGACCTCGCCCACCTGGCCGAACTGCTGCACGACACCGCGCACCGGGAGAAGTTCGGGCTGCCCGCGTTGCTCGACTGGCTGCGGCAGGAGTGCACCGGCAGGGGCCGGACGGCCGAGCGCACGCGCCGGCTCGACAGCGACGCCGCCGCGGTCCAGATCATGACGGTGTGGGTGAGCAAGGGACTGCAGTATCCCGTCGTCTACCTCCCGTTCGGCTTCAACCGGCACATCTTCGACGAGGAGGAGCTGCTGCTGTTCCACGAAAACGGCATCCGCAGCCTCGACATCGGCGGCAAGGGCCGGGCCGAGTACCGGGCGAACGAGAAGCGCTGGCGGGCCGAGGTCGCCGGTGACGACATCCGGCTCACGTACGTCGCACTGACGCGGGCCCAGTCCCAGGTCGTGGCCTGGTGGGCGCCGTCGTGGGACGAGGTCAACGGCGGAATCTCCCGGCTGCTGCGCGGCCGGAAGCAGGGCGAGGCGGTCGTGCCCGACCAGCTGGACCGGGCGACGTCCGACGACGAGGTGCTGATCTGGCTCCGGCGCTGGCAGCAGGCCGGGGGACCGGTGGTCGAGGAATCCGCGATCGCGGATCACGTCGAGCCCCTTGTGGAGCAATCGCCCGGTGGGCTGACGATCGCGCGCTTCTCGCGTGAGGTCGACCTCCAGTGGCGGCGTACGTCGTACTCGGGGTTGATCCGGGCCGCGGAGCAGCAGGTGGGCGGTGTCGGCAGCGAGCCGGAGGAAAGCCAGTTGGAGGACGAGGCGGTCGATCTGGTGCCGGCGCCGACGATCCCGCCGCCCGACGCGTTGCCGTCGCCGATGGAAGGGCTGCCGGTCGGCGCGACGTTCGGGTCGCTGGTGCATGCCGTGCTGGAGGACGCCGACCCGCTGGCGCCGGACCTGCACGCCGAGCTGGCCGCGCGGATCCGGGACCAGCTGCCGTTCTGGCGGGTCGACGTGACGCCTGACGAGTTGGCGACGGCGATGCTGCCGATGCACGACACGCCGCTCGGGCCGTTGGCGCCGGGCCTGACGTTGCGCGATCTGGGCCGCCGCGACCGGCTTCGGGAGCTGGACTTCGAGATTCCGCTGGCCGGTGGCGACCACGCGTCTGTCGACGTGCACCTGTCCGAGCTGGCGCCGCTGATGCGCGCGCATCTGCCGGCTGACGACCCGCTGCTCGCGTACGCCGAACGGCTCGAACAGCCCTTGCTCGGTGGGCAGAGTCTGCGTGGCTACCTGTCCGGGTCGATCGACGTCGTCCTGCGGGTTCCGGACGGCGAGAGTCATCGGTTCGTGGTGGTCGACTACAAGACGAACCGGCTCGGCGATCCGGAGCAGCCGGCGACGTCCGCGGCGTACGGGCGGGACGAACTGGGTGCCGCGATGCTGCACTCCGACTATCCGTTGCAGGCGATGCTGTACTCGGTCGTGCTGCATCGCTATCTGCGGTGGCGGTTGCCGGCGTACGACCCGGAGACGCATCTCGGCGGAGTGGTCTATCTCTATCTGCGCGGGATGTGCGGCCCGGAGACTCCGGTGGTGGACGGCCATCCGGCCGGGGTGTTCAGCTGGCCGTTGCCTGCGGCAATGGTTCTCGCGCTGTCCGAGCTGCTCGACGGGAGGACGGCATGACCACGACCGTCGATGAGTTCGACTCGGCGCTGGCGCTCGGAGCGACCGGGATCCTGCGGGACTTCAACACGGCCGGCGTGCTCCTGGCCGCCGACGTGCACGTCGCGTCGCGGCTCACGGCCATGCTGGGGGAGACCGACGAGACAGTGGCGCTCGCCTGCGCGCTGGTGGCGCGCGCCGTACGGGCCGGGTCGATCTGCCTCGACCTCGCCTTGGTGCGCGACGAGGTCGGTGAGGAAGGCGCCGAGCTGGACTGGCCGGCGCTCGACGAGTGGCTGACGGCTCTCAGGGCGAGCCCGCTGCTCGCTGCGCCGTACCCGCTGCATCTGGAAGAGACCCTGCTGTACTTCGATCGCTACTGGCGTGAGGAGGAGCAGGTCGAGCAGGACCTTCGCCGTCGCGCCCAGCGACTGGAGCCGCGGATCGCCAACGAAGCCGTGCTGCTGGCAGGGCTGGACCGGCTGTTCCCCGGCAGCTCGTACGTCGAGCAGCGCGCCGCGGCGCAGACCGCGGTCCGGCAGTGGACGACCGTGCTGACCGGCGGCCCGGGCACCGGCAAGACGACCACCGTCGCCGGGCTGTTGGCGCTGCTCGCGGAGCAGGCGGAGATCGCGGGGGAGCGGCGCCCGTGGATCGCGCTGACCGCGCCGACCGGCAAGGCCGCGGCCCGGCTCGAAGAAGCGGTACGCCGCGAGATGTCCGACCGGCTGTCCCCGGAGGACACCGCGCGGCTGGGCGACTTCCACGCGCGGACCCTGCACATGCTGCTCGGGCGGCGGCCGGACTCGTCCAGCCGGTTCCGCCACGACCGCGACAACCGGCTGCCGCACGACATCGTCGTCGTCGACGAGACCTCGATGGTGTCGCTGACGATGATGGCGCGGCTGCTCGAGGCGGTCCGGCCCGGAGCCCGGCTGGTGCTGGTCGGCGACCCCGACCAGCTGGCGTCGATCGAGGCGGGCGCGGTGCTGGCCGATCTCGTCGACGGGCTGGTGTCCGGCGGGCACATCGAGGCCGCCGAGCTGCGGACCTCGCACCGGTTCGGCAGCGAAATCGGCGAACTGGCGTTGGCCGTGCGCGAGGACCGGGCGGACGACGTACTCGGCGTACTGCGGGGTGGTGGGGAGCGGGTGCACTTCGTCGAGCAGGACGACCCGCGGGAGACCTTGCGCGCCGCGCTGCTTCCCGACGTACTGGCGATCCGGGAAGCTGCCGAGGCCGGTGATGCGGACGCCGCGCTGGCGGCGCTCGACCGGCATCGCCTGCTCTGCGCGCATCGGGAAGGTCTGTGGGGCGTGCAGCACTGGAACCGGACCGTCGAGCGGTGGATCACCGAGGAGACCGAGGACCCGCTGTGGGACACCTGGTACGTCGGACGGCCGGTGCTGGTGACGGCCAACGACTACGCGCTGGGCATCTACAACGGTGACGTCGGGGTGACCATTCGGCGGCCGGACGGTTCGCTGCGGGTGTGCATCGACAGCTCGCGCGGGCGCCGCGACTTCGCACCCAGCCGCCTCGGCAACATCGAGACGCTGCACGCGATGACGATCCACAAGGCCCAGGGCAGCCAGGCCGCCGAGGTCACCGTGCTGATGCCGAACGAGGAGTCACGGCTGCTGACGCGGGAGTTGTTCTACACCGCGATCACGCGCGCGGAGAGCCGGGTGCGGGTTGTCGGCACCGAGGAGTCCGTCCGGCTCGCACTCAGCCGCCGCGCGCTGCGCGCGACCGGTCTCCGGCAACGGCTGGTCGACAGCTCGCCTGAGTAATCGTTAACTGTGGCAATCAGCCGCCGATCCGGTCGACCCTCCGGCCGGCGCGGAGTCAGTCCGTCGACGGCGAGCTGGTGTTCCGCGCAGGATCCGGCGTGGGTGGTGTACTCACCGGAGTGCTGGACGGAGACGGGTCCGACGACGGCGTGGTCGAAGGCGACGGTTCCGACGACGGCGTCGTCTGGGTCGGCTGGCTAGGGGTAGGCGTCGGCTCCACGGACCCCGTGGGTGACGTCGTCGGCGACGGTGTCGTACCGCCGGTCGGCGTGGTGCCAGGCGTCGGGGTCTGCTGCGCGCTCGGGCTCTGGGTCGGCTGGACCGTCGCCGTCGGGCTCGCCTCGCCGCCGGGCGCCCCTTGGGTGGGACCGCTGGTGGAAGTCGTGGTCGTCGGGTCCGTCGTACTGGCGGTGGTGCCGGGCGTGGGGGTCGTGAGCTCCGGTTGCGGACCCAGATCGGTCGTCGGTGGCAGCGTCGGGTCGTTGCCGTAGATCGCGACTCCGGCCAGCACCGCCGCTGTCGTCGTCAGGACGGCGACCAGCCCCGCCAGCATCTTCGTCGAAGGGCGTCGCGGCGGCCGGGGTGCAACCTCGAGCGGGTTGGTCCCGGCGGGGACATCAGCGCCTGCGGGGACATCAGCAGCACCAGCCGAGGGAGCGGTCGCAGCGAGTCCCGCGGCAGCGGGGACTCCCGCGACCGCGCGCCAGTCGTCACCGAGCGGCTGCTGGGCCCGCAGGGCGCCGTCCGCGATCTCCGCGGCCGTCGGCCGGTCGGCGGGGTCCTTGGCGAGCATCCGCAGCAGCACGGTCTCGAAGGACCCGGCGAGCTCCGGCCGCTCCAGGCTCGGGCGTACCGGCTCGGCGTCGACGTGCTGGTAGAGGATCGCGGTCGGGTTCTCCGCGGTGAACGGCGGACGCCCGGTCACCAGTTGGTACAGCACGCAGCCCAGCGAGTACACGTCCGACGCCTTGCCGGCCCGGCCACCCCGCGCCCGCTCGGGAGCGAGGTAGTGCGAGCTGCCGATGATCTGACCGGTCGCCGTCAGCGTGGTCGCCCCTTGGCCCGGCAGATGAGCGATGCCGAAGTCCGCGACCTTCACCGCCCCGCCCGGAGCCACCAGCAGGTTGCCCGGTTTCACGTCGCGATGGACGACGTCCTCCCGGTGCGCGGCCGCCAGACCCGCGGCGGCCTGTTCGACGATGTCGATCGCGCGGTCCTTGGGCAGCGGGCCGTGCTGGGTGAGCTCGTCAGCGACCGTGCCGCCCTCGACCAGTTCCATCACCAGGAAGAAGCCGTCGTCGTGGTTGCCGAAGTCGTACACGGACACGACCTGCGGATCACTCAGCCGGGCGGCGGCCTGCGCCTCCCGGTGGAAGCGTTCGGCGGCTCGGGGGTCGCGGTCGGTCGGCAGCAGCAACTTCACCGCCACCGTACGTCCGAGCACCTCGTCGGTGGCACGGAAAACCTCTCCCATGCCCCCGCGTCCGATGGACGGACCCAACTTGTATCGCTTCGCTACCAGCACCTTGTCGCCCGTACCCACGACCCCAGTCAATCAACCGGTACCAAGCTCACCGATGGCGCCCCGCCGAAGCGCACTCATTCTTCCGCCGACGCGCCGAGCGGGCGCGGAAATCGACGCGTCGTCCAGGTCCTGAGCGAGTGACGTAGTCGATCGCCCGGCGTCGGCGCGTACGCCGGGCGGGCCGCTCGCAGGCCGGTAGTTTGCGGTCGCGTGATCCGCCTTCGCTTCGCCGTGGTCCTGCTCGTCTGTGCGACAACCGCCGGGTGCACCTACCCGTCCGCCGGCTCCAGCCCGACCCCTTCCCGTCCCGCGACCGAACCCACCGCCACCAAGTCACCGGCGCCCAAGCCGACGGGACCGGCCAAGCCGGCGACCGGTACGGCGAAGGCGATCGCCGCGGAGCTGCGGCAGGCCCGGGTCGTCGCGGTCCGGCCGGACGTACCGGGCTACCAGCGCGACCGCTTCGGTCAGGCCTGGACCGATGACCACAACGGCCCGGGCGGTCACAACGGGTGCGACACCCGTAACGACGTACTGGCCGCGCAGCTGACCGTGGTGCAGAACCGCACCGCGAAGAGCTGCGTCGTCGTGGCCGGCCTGCTGCCGTCCGAGCCCTACACCGGCCGCCGGGTCGAGTTCCGCAAGGCCGCGGCGTCCAAGGTGCAGATCGACCACGTCTACCCGCTGTCCCGGGCCTGGGACATGGGCGCGGCCCGCTGGTCGGCCCAACGACGCGTCGACTTCGCCAACGACCAGGCCGCCAACCTGCTCGCGGTCGACGGCCCGGCCAACGCCTCCAAGAACGACGCCGGTCCGGGCGAGTGGATGCCGCTGAACCGCGCCTACCGCTGCACCTACGTGCTGCGCTACCTCCAGGTCGCCCGCAAGTACGCGCTGCCGATCACCGCCGGCGACCGCACCGCGGCCCAGGCGATCACGCCGACCTGCCCATGAGCTCCGCGGGCCGTCAGATCCCGACGGCCGCGGGCCACGACGTGCTGAGCAGCGTGTGGGACAGCGGATAGTCGCGAAGCTCGGTACACAGGTGCTGCCCGAGTGTCACCGCATGCCGCGGGTCCGCGTCGCGAGCACTCAGCAGATCAGCGATCCACTGAGCCGTCTGCGGAATCGGGCGTACGTCGCCGGTGAGCAGAGCGGCCCAGACCGCATGCAGGGTCTGGTTGATCGCGTCCTCGGCGATGTCCACAGCAGGATCCACCTCCCAGACCGCTTGCAGGCGCCCGGCGAGCTCACGGTGCGAGAGCTCCAGCGTGGCCTGTTCGGCGGTCGCGTCCGCGGGAAGCGGCTCGGCCATCTGCACGACCGTCGGCAACTCCCGCGCGGCCTGTACGGCACTCGGCGCGTCAGCCGCCCACGCGGTCGCCCCCAGCGCCCGAGCCCGTACGTCGTCCGGCCCGAACGCCGCGCCGCCCACCACGATCGGGATCCCGGCCGTCGTACTCGCCTCGATGAACCGTCTGGTCGTCGGCAGGGCGCCCAGCATCGAGCAGCTCACGGCCAGAGCGTCCGGGCCGAGATCCTGCAGGTACTGCCCGAGGCGCAGCGGCGGAGTCGACGCCCCGAGCAGCGTGGTGTCCCAGCCGTCCGCGCGCAGGGCGCAGTCGATGATCATCGCGGGCAGCGCGTGCCACTCCCGTTCGGCGCAGGCCACCAGCGCCTTGCCGCGGGTCACCGGCAGTTGCCGCACGTGCCGGGCGACGGCCTCGGTGGCCGCGACGGCGACGGCCGTCGCGGCGTGCTCCTCGGCCACCGTCCAGTCGCCGCGCTGCCAGCGCGCCCCGACGTTGCGTTGCGCGGTGGCGACGACGTCGGTCAGGACGACGACGGGCGGTACGCCGTTCGCGAGCAGTCCCTCCACGACCTGCAGGGCGGCCGCCGTGTCGACAGTGGCCAAGGCCAGTTCGAAGGCGCCGAGCGCGTCGAGCTCGGGAACGGTCAGCTCTGCCATCCGAGGGTGCCTCCACAACTGATCGCCAGCACGGCGATGTCGTCGTGGGCGCGACCGTCGAGATGCTCGACCACGTCCTGCTCGACCGCTCCGCACATCGCGTCCGCACCCGCACCGGCGTACTCGCGCAGCAGGCGGATCAGCCGATCCGTCCCGTAGAACCCGCTCTCGCCGCGGGCCTCTTCGACCCCGTCGGTGAAGACCAGCAGAGCGTCGCCCTGCTCGAGCCGCACCGTGGTCGTCGGATAGTCCACCCGCGGTACGACGCCGGCCACCGTGCCCTCGATCGGCAGCTGCTCGGTTCGCCCGTCGGCGCGCACCAGCACCGGCCCGGCATGCCCGGCCACGGCGATGTCCACCTCGGCCGACGACCCGTCGGCGGCCGGTCGCATCCGCAAACAGACCAGCGTGATGAAGCGGTTCGACGTGTCCTGCGAGAAGACGGTGTTGAACGCTGCCAGCAACGCACCCGGTTCGCGCTCGAAGTGCGCCGCCGTCCGGATGCTCTGCCGCGCCCGACCGGTCAGGACGGCGGCGTCGACGCCCTTGCCGCAGACGTCACCGAGAACGGCGAGCCACTCGTCGCCGGAGGTGAAGACGTCGTAGAAGTCGCCACCGATGTCGAGGTGCTCGATCGCCGGCCGGTACCTGGCCGCGATGTCGAGGCCCGGAATCGCCGGCAGCTCCGGCGGGACCAGGCTCTCCTTCAGCGCCGCCGCGACCCGGCTCGTCTGCTCGTAGAGCCGCGCCGAGTCGAGCGCCAGCGACGCCCGGGCCGCCAGCTGCTCACCGACGGCGACGTCCTGCTCGGAGAATCCCCGTCCCTGGCCGCGGACCATCACCAGCGCACCCAGCGTGACGCCGCGCGCGGTCAGGCCCAGGCCGAGTACGTCGACCGGCCGCAACGCCGCCGCCTGCTCACGCAGTCCGGCGTTCGGGATCATCGTGGCGAGAGCGTCGGACGCGGGGTCCTCGAGCGCTACGTGCAGCAGCTCGGTGTGCCCGGTGACCAGCACCCGCTCGAGCGCCTGACCGGCGATCGAGCGGCGCGAGGTCTTCGCGGTCGCCGACGGGTCGTCGCCGCCCCAGAGGGTCAGCCCGCCGGTGCGGGGGTTGACCCAGACCACGACCGCCCAGTCGGCGATGTCCGGCTTCACGCCGGTGAGCAGCTGCAGGACGCAGCGGCGCAGGTTGAGCGAGCCGGTCATGGCGAGGCCGACCTCGTCGACGATCTCCGCGCGGACGGCGGCCGAGTCTGCCAGGAGCGGGTTCCGGACGTCGTCCGGGATCGTGCCGCCGGAGGTCATCAGCGGTCACGTCCCGGCGGCGAGAGGTTCGGCGCCTGATGGTGGGGGAGCGGCGGCGAGAAGCTCGGCTCCTGGTGGTGGGGGAGCGGAGGCTGGGGTGGCGGGGTCGCGGTGGCGTCCCCGGGAAGTGGCGGCTGGGCCGCGGCCGACTCCGCCGAGAGCTGCTGCTGGGCGAGCTCGGGGGCGAGGTCGTCGAGGGACGAGTAGACGGTGAACACTTTCTCCAATTTGGTGATCTTGAGGATCTTGCGGACCCGGGGCTGCGGACCGACCACGATCAGCGCGCCACCATGGGCGATCGACTCCTTGTGGGCGCCGACCAGGACGCCCAGACCGGAGGAGTCCATGAACTCGACGCCGCTCAGGTCGAGCACGAGCGGGTACGGCCCGAGCAGCGCCTTGAGCGTGTTGGTCAGCTCCGGCGCGGACTCCAGATCGAGGTCGCCGTGCACCCGAACCAGCGGGCCGGGTCCGGAGGTGTCGACGTCCACGGTGAAAGCGGCGGCGTCGTCGGTGAGCACGACAGGCTCCTAACCCCGTCACCCGCTGTCGTGCCGGGAGCCGGTCGGACAACCCGCGGCGGTACGACACCACGGGCGACGACGGCGGCTGCAGGTCGGAACCACCGAATCGACCTTCAGATTTATCACCCGGCCACCGTTCGGATCAACTACCACCGGCCCGCGGTGGACGTCGTGGCGGTCGCTGACGGGTGACCCGAACGGTGTCATCGTGTCGTCATGGCGATCGAGATCCGGCCGGCGGTGGTCTTCGAGGACGTGCGGGCGGTGCTCGGTCCGAAGTCGCCGCAGTCCACCGTCTGCTGGTGCCTCAGCTACCGGATTCCGTCGAAGCTGAACAACGAGCTCCGCGGCCCGGCCAGGGGCGAGTACGTCGCCGAGCTGTGCCGCGCCGAGCCGCCGCCCGGCGTACTGGCTTATGACGGGGACACGCCGGTGGGCTGGGCGGCGGTCGCGCCGCGCGCGGACACGTCGTTCGCCCGCAACCGCAAGATCCCGCGGCTCGACGACCTGCCGGTCTGGTCGCTGTGGTGCGTCCGGGTCCGCCCCGGCCACCGCAAGCAGGGCATCTCGCACGCCCTGATCTCCGGCGCCGTCGACTTCGCGCGCGCCCACGGTGCGCCGGTGGTGGAGTCCTATCCGCTCGACAACGGCGACGCCAAAGTCGACCTGACCATGGCCTACCCCGGCCTGCGCAAGAACTTCGAGCGCGCCGGTTTCCGCAAGGTCGCCGACACCACGTCCGTCCTGGCCGGTCACCCCCGCGTGCTGATGCGCCTGGACCTGCGCTGACCGGTGGGCGATGATTCCGGTCGGGAGGTCACGATGACAACGGTGCGGTTCCGGTCGGCGACGGTGGACGACGCCGAACAGGTCGGCGGACTCCACGCGGACAGTTGGCGCCGGCACTACCGGGGTGCGTACGCCGACTCGTTCCTGGACGGCGACGTCGTGGCCGACCGCCGTTCTGTCTGGTCGGCGCGGCTCGCGGCGCCGGTCGCGACAGCCACCATCCTGGCGGAGCGGGACGATCAGCTGGTGGGCTTCGTGCACGTCGCGTTCGACGACGACCCGCGGTGGGGCAGCCTGGTCGACAACCTGCACGTCCGCACCAGTGAGCACCGCAGCGGCATCGGCCGGCAACTGCTCACCCGCGCCGGCCGGGCGGTGATCGACCAGGCGAGCGGCGACGCGATGTACCTGTGGGTGCTGCAGCAGAACACCGCGGCGCAAGCGTTCTACCGCGCCACCGGTGCTGAGTTCGTGGAGGTCGCGCCGGTGCCGCCGCCCGGCGGAGACCCCACCCGCCTGGTCGGTACGCCGAAGTGCCTGCGCGCGGCGTGGCCCGACGCCGCCCGCGTCGGTGGCGTTGCCTGATCGTTGCCGGGGTGGGCGGGCCGGTCGTGACCTGGGTGTTGCCTGATCGTTGCTGAAAGCAAGTGTCGTCGCCACCGGCGACCTGCTGAGGCCGGCGCGATCGCTCTGGCCATGTCCTCACCCGGGAGCACCCATGAATCGACAGACCCGCCTGAGCATCATCGCCGCGACCAGCCTGACGGTCGCGCTCGCCTCTTGCTCCGGGGAGCCGGAGGCCGACGGCACCACCTCACCGTCGGTCAGCACGACGCCGACAGCGGCTCCGTCGACACCGGCGCCCTCGACTCCGGCACCGACGCCGACCACCCCGCCGGCGGCTCCGGCGCGGACCGCGGCGCAGCTGACCAAGGCGCTGCTCGGCCTCGACGACCTGCCGGCCGGCTTCTCGATCGAGCCGGACATCGGTGAGGAGGGCGACGACGTGACGCTGTCGTCCAAGGACCCCAAGTGCGCGCGACTCGTCGCCCTCACCAACGCGGACAAGGCCCCGGGCGCGAAGGCGAGCGCGTACCGGTCCTTCGCGGCCGGTGAGCAGGGCCCGTTCGTCGACGAGGGCCTGGACGCGATGGGCTCGGAGGCGGCGGTCCAGGCGCTGCAGCGGTCGTTCCAGCAGGCGATCCGGACCTGCCGCGGCATGTCGATCTCGATCCCCGGCGAAGGCCGCTCACCGATCACCGTGCGTGAGGTGTCCGCACCCAAGACCGGCGCGACGCCGGTGGCGGTCCGGTTCAGCGCGATCGAGGGACCCGCGGCGGGACTGGAGGTCACGATGGTGACCACCGGAGTGCAGGACGTCGTGGTCTCGGTGACCGTGATGGGCGGGGCGTCCGATGACATCGAGGGTACGACGCGAGCCGCCGTCGCCAAGGCGACCAAGGTGCTCGGCACCACCTCCGGCACCTGACCGCGGCGGACGGAACTTTGAGATCTCATGTCGTTTCGGGCTGAGCAGGGGAATCCGCCGTGGGGATGAGCTAGACAGGCAGTCAGCGAGGCGACGAGAGGTGATTGCCGTGAAGCAGCATCCGTCCCTGGCCCGCGCGTCCCTGCTGGACCTGGTCTGGCAGGGGATGCCGGTGGTGGACAGTGAGGGCAAGTTGATCGGCTCGGTGAAGCTGGTCCGGACGGCGGATCCGGTCGCCGCCGCGGTCGCCGGCGGCAAGCCGTTCGCCGAGGAGAACCTGAACCAGGCCTTCGCCCGCGCGCTGACCGAGGCGGAGCCCCGCGTCGGCCAGGCCGAGGCGTGCCGGTTGATCCGCGAGGGCTTCCTCGAGGTGACCGGCGCCGGCCTGATGGACCACGACCGGTACGTCGCCGCGGACCAGATCGCGGCCGTCGACGAGGACGTCGTCCAGCTGAGAGTCAGAGCCGATCAAGTCGTCGTCGAGCGCCAGCACTGGATCTGAAGCAGGTCGTCAGCGGTCCAGTTGCCGGCGCCGTACGGTGTGCGGGTTTTCCCGGGGTTCGGCAGTGCGGTCGATCTCGGCCATCATGCCGGGTACCCTCCTCCCGTACCGGCATGCCCGCCCCCGCTGTCGTCCGTACACGACCGTGTGCGCCGCGTGCTCGATGCCAAAGGCAATCATGCGGGGGACGAGGGGCTGGGCATGAAGCTGGTCGGACGGCGGTCGGAGTGTGCGTTGCTCGACGACCTGCTGACGGAGGTTCGCGCGGGCCGGAGCCGGGTCCTGGTCGTGCGGGGCGGTCCGGGGGTCGGCAAGTCCGCCCTGCTGGAGTACGCCGTGGAGGCCGCTCCGGAGATGCGCGTGCTGCGCGCGGCCGGTGTCGAGTCCGAGCGGGAGCTGGCTTTCGCCGCGCTGCACCAGCTCTGTGCCCCGCTGCTCGACCGGCTGCCGAGTCTCCCGTCCCCGCAGCAGGCCGCCCTCTCGACCGTGTTCGGGATGCGGCCGGGCCCGGCGCCCGACCGGTTCATGGTCGGGTTGGCGGTCCTGAGCCTGCTGGCGGCGGCGGCCGAGGAGCAGCCGTTGCTGTGCGTCATCGACGACGCACAGTGGTTGGACACCGCGACCGCCCAGACGCTCGGGTTCGTCGCCCGGCGGGTGCAGGCGGAGACCATGGGTCTGCTGTTCGGTGCGCGTGAGGTGCGCGAGGAGCTGCACCCGCTGCCCGAGCTCACCGTCAGTGGTCTGCAGGACGTCGACGCCCGTGCCCTGCTCGGGTCGGTGGTCGGGTTCCTGCTCGACGAGCCGGTCCGGGAACGGATCGTCGCGGAGACCGGTGGCAACCCGCTGGCGCTGATGGAGCTGCCGCGCGGGCTGACGGCGACCGAGCTGGCGAGCGGGTTCGGCGTGATCGGCACGCAGATGCTGCCGGGCCGGATCGAGGAGAGCTTTCTGCGCCACGCGGATCTACTGCCCGCGGCCACCCGGCAGCTGCTGCTGCTCGCGGCCGCCGAACCGGTGGGAGATCCGGTGCTGGTGTGGCGGGCGGCCGACGAGCTCGGCATCGCCGCGGCGTTCGCCGAGATCGACGGTCTGCTCACGGTGGGCGAGCGCGTCACCTTCCGCCATCCGCTGGTGCGCTCGGCGTTGTACCGCTCGGCAACCCCCGAGGAGCTGCGCGCCGTACACCTGGCTCTGGCACACGTGACGGATCCGGAGGTCGACCCCGACCGCCGCGCCTGGCACCTGGCGGCGGCCGCGCCCGGACCGGACGAAGCGGTGGCGGTGGAGCTGGAGGAGTCGGCACACCGGGCCCAGGCGCGCGGCGGATTCGCTGCCGCCGCTGCTTTCCTCCAGCGGGCAGTCGCTCTGACAGCGGAGCCGGAGCCCCGCAGCGCGCGGGCCCTGGCCGCGGCCCAGGCGGCTCTCCAGGCAGGCGCGTTCGAGACAGCCCGCGGTCTGCTCGCCGCGGCGGAGTCCGGCCGGCTCGACGAGATCGGCCGGGCGCGGGTCGACCTGCTCCGCGCGGAGGCCGCGTTCGCTTTGCAGCGCGGCGGCGAGGCACCCGGCCTGCTGCTCCGCGCTGCGCAGACGCTCCAGCCGCTCGACGCACGACTGTCCCGGAACACCTACCTCGACGCGTGGAGCGCCGCGCTGTTCGCCGGCCGGCTGGCCACGGCGGCGGACCTGCGCAAGGTCTCGACCGCGGCCCGGACCGCACCGCGGCCGGACACCGCGATGCCGGGGGCCGACCTGCTGCTCGACGGGTTCGCGCTGCTGCTGACCGACGAACGGGCCAAGGCGCTGCCGATGCTCAAACAGGCGGCCAGGATGTTCGCCGCCAATGAGGTCTCGGTCGAGGAGGTGATGCGCTGGGGCTGGCTCGCCACGGCGGCCGCGGCGGCCGCCTGGGATTTCGAAGCGTGCGTGGGCGCGGCCACCCGTCAGGTCGAGGTGGCCAGAAGCACGGGGGCTCTGGCCGTGCTGGCGGTCGGCGTCAACGTGCTGGGTCAGGTCGTCGCCCTGGAAGGTGACTTCGGCGAGGCGGTGTCGCTGATGGCGGAAGCCGACGCGGTGCGCGAAGCCACCGGCACCAAGGTCGCCCGGTACGGCGCGTTGGTGCTGTCTGCCCTGCGAGGGCGCGAAGCCGAGGCCTACCCGCTGATCGAGTCGACCATCCGCACCGCCTCCGCGGAGGGGCAGGGCACCGCGGTCCAGTACGCGCACTATGCCCGCGCGGTGGTGCTGAACTCCGTCGGCCGGCACGACGAGGCCCTGCTGGCGGCGAAGATGGCCGCCAACGACACCCCAGAGCTTTTCGTCTCGGCCTGGTCGCTCAGCGAATGGGTCGAGGCCGCGGTCCGGAGCGGTGACCGGCCGGCGGCCGACGAAGCGCTCGAGCGGCTGCGGGAGCGTACGGAGAGCACGGACGAGCGCTGGGGACTGGGGCTCGCGGCCCGCGCCCGAGGCCTGGCGAGCGAAGGCTCCCAGGCCGAGGACGGCTACGTGGAGGCGATCGCGCACCTGGAGGGCACGCGGCTGCGGCCGGATCTCGCGCGCACCCAGCTGCTGTACGGCGAGTGGCTGCGCCGGCAGAACCGCCGGGTCGACGCCCGGACGCAGCTGCGGGTCGCGCACGAGTCGTTCCAGGCGATCGGGATGGAGGCGTTCGCCGAGCGGGCGCGGCGTGAGCTGCAGGCGACCGGCGAGACGGTCCGCAAGCGAACCGGCGCGCAGCCGGCCGGTGCGGAGCTGACCCCGCAGGAGCAGCAGATCGCGCTGCTGGTCCGCGACGGCCTGTCGAATCCCGAGGTCGGCGCCCGGCTGTTCCTCAGTCCGCGGACGGTCGAGTGGCACTTGCGCAAGATCTTCGACAAGCTCGGGATCAACTCGCGCCGGCAGCTGCGGGACGCCCTGCAGCGCACCGACTACGAGTCCCTGCCGGGCTAGCACCGCCGGACTCACCACGCCTCAGCGCGACAGCAGTTGCTGTCCGCCGTCCACGTCGTACGTCGCGCCGGTCAGTGCCGTGTTGGTCATCAGGTGCACGGCGAGCGCGGCGACATCCTCCGGTCCCACGACACGGCGGATCGGCAGGGTGTCCCGCAGCTCGGCCCGCCGCTCCTCGAGGTGCCCGCCGAGCAGCCGCGCCGACAGCGGGGTGTCGACGAAGCCGGCCGCGATCGCGTTGACCCGGATCGGAGCGAGCTCGACCGCGGCGTTCGCGGCGATCGCGGGCAGCGCGGCGGTGCCGATCGCGGCCAGGCTCAGTCCGAGGCCGGGACGCCGTGCGCCGGTTCCGCTGATCAGCGTCAGCGAGCCACCCGCCGGGATCCTGCCGATGCACAGCCGGGCGATCCGCAGCGCACCGATCAGGTGCTCGTCGAATCCCCGCAACGCCTCGTCGAAGTCCATCTCCGCGATCGGCGCGTACGCCGGACCGCCGCCGCTGACCAGCACGTGGTCGAACTGCTGGGGCAACCCGGCGAAAACCCGCTCGAGCCGGACCGGATCGCCGAGGTCGAGCGTGGCAGCGCTCTCCGCGCCGACCTCGTCCGCGGCCTTGCCGAGCCGCTCACGGTTGCGGCCGGTGATGAACAGCCGGGCGCCGGCCTCGTGCGCCTGACGGGCGGTCTCCAGGCCGATGCCGGAGCTGCCGCCGATCACCACGACGGCCTGCCCGGCCAGCGCCCCGTCCGGCGTCCGGGTGGTCAGGGTTGTTGCCTCGGTCATCGATTCTCCTCAGGTGGTGGGAACGCGCAGCCGGGTCGGTGGTCAGCGGGTGGGAGCAGCACAGCCGTGCACGCGCGGCGGCGCGGCGGGAACCGGCGCCGACGGCCGGCGGCCGGACGTGACGAACACGCTGGTGACGACGGCACTCACGATCGTCAGACCGGCCAGCACCAGCATCGCGGTCCGGTAGTTGCCGGCCAGCGGCTGCACGAGATCGTGCGAGCCGCCGGCGCCGAGCAGCGCGGGAACGAGCGCCACCAGGATCACGCCGCCGACGCGGGACGCGGCGTCGTTGATCGCCGAGGCCTCGCCCAGGTCGGAGTCGTCGACGGCGGCCAGGACAGCAGCGGTCAGCGGAGCGACCGCCAGGCCGAGGCCGAGGCCCCACAGGATCGCGCCGGGCAGGATCGCGGTCAGGTAGCCGTCACCGGGCCGGGCGGTCGACAACCAGACGAAGCCACCCGCCACGAGCAGGATTCCGACGGTCATCGGCCAGCGGGTGCCGACGCGAGCGACCAGGCCGCCGACGAGCGGCGACACGATCAGGAACACGACCGACTCGGGAACCAGTGCGGCACCGGCCGCGGTCGCGCTGTAGCCCAGTTGCAGCTGGCACTGCAGCACGACCAGATAAGCCGCGGCCGAGATCGCGCCGTAGAACAGCACGGTGGTCGCGTTGATCGCGACGAACTGCCGGATCCGGAACAACGCCGTCCGCACCATCGGCGCCGCCCGGCGCTGCTCGAGCGGGACCAGCGCGACCAGACTGACGAGTCCGATCGCGACCGACGCGAGCACCGGCGTACTGGCCCAGCCGGACTCCGGGCCGGCGGTCAGCGCGTAGACGATGCCGCCGAGGCCGAGCACCGTGAGCAGGCCTCCGGCGAGGTCGAGCGACAGCGGCCGCCGGGTGCGATCGACCTCGGGGACCCGGCGCAGCACCCAGTACGCCGCCGCGATGAGCGGAACGTTCAGCAGGAAGATGTGGCGCCAGGATCCGTGGTCGACCAGCCAGCCACCGGCGTACGGGCCGAGGGTGGTGCCGAGGGTCGATATCCCTGCCCAGACGCCGATTCCCTTCGCCCGATCTGTCGGGCGCAGGGTGCCGTTGAGCAGCGCCAGGCTGCTCGGCACGACCAGCGCGCCGCCCACGCCCTGGACGGCCCGGGCGGCGATCAACAGCTCGACGTTCGGCGCCGCCGCGCAGCACAGCGAGGCGACGAACATGATGCCCAGGCCGACGACGAGGATCCTGCGGCGGCCGAAGTGGTCGGCCAGCGCACCGGCGAGCAGCAGCAGGGACGCGACGGTGACCAGGTAGCCGGTCAGCACCCACTGGACCTGGCTGACCCCGGCCCGCAGTCCGGTGCCGATCGCGGGCACGGCGACGTTGACCATGTAGGCGTCCAGAAAGCCGACCATCGACGCGAGCACCGTCGCGGCGACCAGGGCCACCCCGGTGCCGCTGCGCAGAGCCGGCAATGCTCCCGGACCGGCCGGCGCGTCCCCGGTGGTGGTGTCCCGTGTCATCTCTCACGTCCTCTCGCGCCGTCCGGTTCGCCTCCGACGATCCGCCCGGCGGGGCCCGGTTCGCGCCCGTGGATGTCCCTGGTCGGCCCCGGCCAGGGACATACCCTGGGGCGACCGGAGCTCGTCGCGGACCAGGCTGTGGTCGTCTGCTTCCCGACGAGTGCAAGGAGCACAGCTCATGGACATGAAGCTCGAGGTCGTTGTCGTCCCGGTCGCCGATGTCGACCGGTCGAAGGACTTCTACACGGCGCTCGGATGGCGGCTCGACGCCGACCTCGCCACCAGCGACACCTTCCGGGTCGTGCAGGTCACCCCGCCGGGCTCGCCCGCCTCGGTCATCTTCGGTACGTCGGTGACCGCGCAGGAACCGGGGACGGCGCAGGGGCTGCACCTGATCGTCAACGACATCGACGCCGCGTACGACGAGTTGAAGCGGCTGGGCGCCGAGCCGAGCGAGGTGTGGCACGACGCCGGCGGCATCTTCCACCACGCCGGGACCGACGAGCGGGTCAGCGGCCCGAGCCCGGACCGCAGCAGCTACGGCTCGTTCCTGTCCTTCGAGGACCCGGACGGCAACGGCTGGATCCTGCAGGAGGTCACCACCCGGCTGCCCGGCCGGATCGACCCCGCGGCGACGTCGTTCGCCTCGACCGACGACCTCGCCGCCGCGCTGCGCCGGGCCGCCCACGCGCACGGCGAGCACGAGGCGCGCACCGGCCAGGAGGACGCCGACTGGCCGGACTGGTACGCCGACTACATGGTCAAGGAGCAGGCCGGAACCGAGCTGCCGTCGTGAAGGACTTCGACGTCATCGTGCTCGGCGGCGGAGCACCGGGGGAGCACTGCGCCGCGGCACTGGCCAAAGGTGGGGCCAAGGTCGCCGTCGTCGAGCGCGAACTGCTCGGCGGTGAGTGTTCGTACTGGGCCTGCATCCCTTCCAAGACTCTGCTGCGTCCCGGTGAGGCACTCGCCGAGGCGCGCGAGGTGCCAGGCGCGCGCGAGGCTGTGACCGGAACGGTCGACACGCAGGCGGCGCTGGAGTGGCGGGACTTCATGGTGTCCAGCTACGACGACGCCGGCCAGGTGGCGTGGGCCGACAGCGCCGGTGTCGCCGTACTGCGGGGGACCGGGCGGCTGGACGGGCCGAACGCGGTCCTGGTGGACGATCAGCGCCACACGGCGGAGCACGTGGTGATCGCGACCGGTGCCGATCCGGTGATCCCACCGGTGCCGGGGCTGCGCGAGCTGCCGGGCGTCTGGACGAATCGTGACGTCACCGGGATGACCGAGGTGCCCAAGCGGCTGCTCGTGCTCGGCGGCGGCGCGACAGGTGTCGAGATGAGCCAGGCGCTGGCGCGGATGGGATCGGCCGTCGTGCTGATCGAGCGTGGCGAGCACATCCTGCCGCGCGAGCCGCGTGCGGTGGGTGTCGCGGTGGCGGCCGCGCTCGCCGCGGACGGCGTCGACGTCCGGCTCGGCCACGGAATGGCGGAAGCCCGGCGCGAAGACGTCGAGTACGTCGTCCGCCTCGACGACGGCACGGAGCTGCGCGGTGACCGCCTGCTGGTCGCTACCGGCCGCCGGCCGCGGGTGGACGGCATCGGCCTGGAGACGGTCGGCATCCCGGTGAATCCGCGCGGCGTCCCGGTCGACGAGCGACTCTCGGCCGGTCCCGGGCTGTGGGCGGTCGGCGACGTCACCGGGCTGTGGCAGCTCACCCACGTCGGTGAGTACCAGGGGCGGGTGGTGGCGAGCAACATCCTGGGCCGGCCGCGGACCGCGGACTACGACGCCGTACCGCGGGTCGTGTTCTGCAATCCGCAGGCGGCGTCGGTCGGCGCCGCGGACGGACCGTTCACGAGCACCGTGCGACTGTCCGGCGTCGCTCGCACCGCGACGTACACCCGCGCCTACGACACCCAGCCGGGCTTCCTGACCATCGTCTCGGACGGCAAGGTGCTCACCGGCGCCTACGCGGTCGGGCCGGAGGCCGGTGAATGGTTGCAGCAGGCAACCCTGGCGATCCGCGCGCGGGTGCCGCTGTCCGTGCTGCTCGACGTGATCCAGCCGTTCCCGACGTTCTCCGAGGCCTTCATGCACGTCCTGCGGGACCTCGACGAGCAGCTTCGCCAGCAGGAGACGAGCGCCGAGCTGACCCGCTCGTAGCGACCCGAGCGGCTCGACCCAGCCAGGGATCGAGCCGCTCGGGACCGGAATCAGGTGCGCTGGGCAACGATCAGCTGGAACTTCGCGAAGCTCAGCGCGACCGTGTTGTGCTCGGCGTCCACCGATCCCAGCGACGCACCGCTGAACGGGTCGGTCAGGCGGTACCGGCCACGGCCCAGACCGCGCAGCTCGACCGTGCCGTCGAACTGGTCGGCGTAGAAGGCGTAGTGCAGTGTCTCGCCCTTGGCCACGACGTGCGTCTCGGGCTTGTCGAAGCCGATGTCGTACAACTCGCCGCGGTACTCGCCGGTGGGCAGCATGTTCTGCTGGTACAGCGCCACCCACTTCTTCCAGAGCACCTCGTTCTCCGGGGTGAGCACGTTGCCGCGGCCGGGCCGGGTCCCCGGCGGGTCGCTCGGATAGGTGAACTTGGTGGACAGCACCGCACCGACGCCGTAGCTGGAGGCGAAGTCGTTGCGCCCGTCACTCAGCTCCACGTGGTCGCCGGCGTAGCTGCTGCCCGGGCCCATCAGCGCCTTCATCGTCTTGCCCTTGTGCCGCACCTGGTACGACGAGGTCGGGTCGGAGGCCGGGTACTGGTCGACGGCCGGCAGGTTGTGGAACGCGAACGCCGTACCGCACGGGCACAGTTCCACGACGGCGTTGCGATTCGCCTGGTGCGCGGCTTGGTGAATCGCCTTCCAGAACGTCGCGAGTCCCTCGGTCGACTCCTCGGGCCGCGCGTGCCGGTGCGCCGGGTTGTGGCAGGGGGCAACGGCGTTGAGATGCTGCCCGTCGATCTTCAGTCCCTCGTAACCCCAGCTGCCGATGAACTTCCGGGCCTGCGCGACGAAGTAGTCCACAGTCGGCTGGTACGCCGGGCAGAGCGTGTAAGCGTCCCACCAGGTCACCTCCTGCTTGTTGCCCTCGGCATCGAGCAGCAGCATGTCCGGGTGGTCGCGGAACAGGTTGCTGTCCGGGTCGGCGGCCAGCGGCGCCCACCACAGCCGCGGTCGCAGCCCGGCCTCCTTGACCTGCCGGGTGAAGGCCCGCATGTCGGCCTCACCGCGCGGGAACTTCTGGGGGTTGAGGTCCCAGTCGCCTTCGTTGGTCTGCCAGCCGTCGTCCAGGCCGGCCCACTTCAGGCCGACCTCACGCACCTTGGGCAGCGTCCCGATCACCTGCTCCACGGTGAAGTTCCGCTCGTAGCCCCAGGCGCACCAGATCGGCTCGTACGCCGAATCGGGCACCCGCGGGGCACGCAGGCCGATGTCGCTCATGTAGTCGCGGTAGCGCTGCAGCGGCACGAAGTGGTCGCGCGGGTGCGCGGTCAGGAACGTGGTGTCGGTGGTCAGCCGTTCGCCGGGCTTCAAGGTCCGCGGGGTGTCGCCCTCGATCGCGATGCTCGCGCCGTTGCCGGTCCTGCGCACCGGCATCCGCAGGATCCGCGCGCGGGCCTCGACGTGCCCGACCGAGATCCCGGCGCCCTGGCGCCACACCGACGCCAACGGCGTACCGCCGCCGTAGTCGGACGAATCCATGCCCAGCGAGTTCTCCTGGACGAAGTCGTCGGTCACCGGTTGGACCCAGTCGCGCCGGTCCTCGTGGGTGCTGCCCGAGAACGTGTAGAAGCCGCCGGGCTTGTGCAGCAGCTCGTGGGCTCCGTTGCGCCAGCCGGTGACGGTCAGCGAACGGTGCGACAGGTTCGCGTAGGTCACCTGCATGACGGTCATCCCGGTCAGCCGCTCGTACGACGTGAGCTCGACCGTCTTGCGCACCCCTGACGTGGAGTCGCCCTGGATGGTGACCTGGACGCCCTCACCGTGCCGGGAGTGGCGGATCGGGCGGGTGCGGTGCCCGCGGTAGCTGAAGTCCTCGACGGCCGAATCGCCCAGCAGCAGGGCTTCGCTCGCGTCGAAGCGCGTCACGGTGGTGCCCTGGACCGCGACCCGGCTGCGCAACCGGTCGTCGAACTCCAGGGTGATGGACTGGTCGCCGACACCGACGAACTCGGGCCCGGGTTTCGGCGTGGTGGCCGCGGCGGCGGATTCGGTCAGCGCGGGCAGCGCGGCCAGGCCGGCGCCTCCCAGGGCGACTTTCAGCACGGTTCGCCGTTGCATCTCGGTCATCTGAGCTCCCTCTGGACGGAGGTGGAAGCAGCCTGCGCACAGTGCGCGGGATTCGCGCGAAACTGCGCGATGAGGACCAGAACGTAACTTCGTGAACAACAGCGGTCAAGAAGATCCCACGCTTGCGCAACTAATTGCGCAACCGTGCAGACCTCCGCGCAGCCGGGAAAGCGGACCGACTCAGACCGCGGTGACCTGGACGCCGGCCTGCCGCAACGCGGCCAGTTGCTCGGGCAGCGCACCCCGGTCGGTGACGATGTCGGTGACGCCGGACAGCAGGCTGATCCGGGCGAACGTGACCCGCCCGAGTTTGGTGCTGTCGGCAACCACCACGCTGCGCCGCGCCCGGCTCAGGAAGGCCAGATCGGTCTGCGCCTCCATCTCGTCGTACGTCGTACAGCCCTCCTCCGGGGTCAGGCCGTCGACGCCGATGAACGCCACGTCGAGATGGTAGTTCGACAGCATCGCCTCCGCGGCCGGCCCGACCAGCTCGTACGACGGCCGCGCGATCCCGCCGACGACCACCAGCCGGATGCCCGCGTGGCCGGTGAGTTCCGCGGCGATGTTGATCGCGTTCGTCACCACGGTGATGCCGCGCCGTTCGGACAGGGCGCGGGCCAGCTCGAGCACGGTGGTGCCGCCGGTCATGCCCACCACGGCGCCGTCCTCGATCAGCGCGGCGGCGGCGCGGCCGATGGTGCGTTTCTCCCGCTGGTGCAGGGCCGCCTTCACCCTGGTCGGAACCTCGTCCCCGGAGGCGTTGGCGGTCGCCCCGCCGTGGGTCCGGACCAGGAGCTGGTTGCGGCTCAGGGACTGCAGGTCGCGACGAATCGTCGCGCCGGACACGCCCAGCGACGCCGCCAGCTCGGTGACGTCCACCCGCCCGCGTTCGCCGACCTGGTCGAGGATCGAGCTCAGCCGCTCTGCCTTGCGCACGACTCGCACTGTAGCAACCCCTCTCTGAGCAACTTTTGCGCACTTGATCAATATTCTGCGCATGTATTCGAATTCCTTGACCAGTTTTGCTCATCCAACTACGTTCTCGTCAAATTCAAGCGCTGGGATGCGCAGATGCGCGTCAACCGCTACCCCCTGGAGAAGCCATGCTCAGGATCAGACGCCGGACCGGAACCCGAATCACCCCGCCGCGACGGCGCACCGCGCTGATCGCCGGACTCACCGGTCTGGCCCTGGTGCTGGCGGGCTGTGGCGACGGTGGCAACGGCCAGGCCGGCGGCGGCTCGACCCAGACCAGCGGGGTGACGATCACCGTCGCGCTCGCCTCGGACCCGCCGCCCAAGGCGGCACTGGAGGCGTTCACCAAGCAGACCGGCATCACGGTCAACTGGGTGAACCTCGACTGGGACAGCCTGCAGAACAAGATCTCCGCCGCGGCCACCGCGAACACCTACTTCGCCGACGCGACCAACGTGGACTGGTCCCGGGTCGGCCAGCTGGGCAAGCTCGGCTGGTACTTCCCGATGGAGGACTACGTCGACACCGCGGCGATGGAGGCCGACGTCCCGCAGCTGGCGTCGTTCAAGAGCGACGGCCACGTGGTCGGCATCCCGTACGACGCCTCGATCATGGTGACCACGGTGAACACCGAGATGTTCCAGAAGGCCGGCGTGAACCCCGCGCCCAAGACGATGGACGAGTACACGAACGCGCTGCGCACGATCAAGTCCAAGGGCGTCGTCCAGTATCCGCTGAACATCCCGTTCGCCGCGGCCGAGGGCCTGTCGACGTACTGGTACGAGGCGACCAACGCGTTCGGCGGTTCGGTGCTGGACAAGGACGGCAAGCCCCAGTTCGCGACCCCGGACACGGCCGGCTACAAGGCGGCCCAGTGGATGGTGGACGCGCTGAAGTCCGGTCTGGTGCCGCCCGGCAACATCAACGTCACCGACTCCCAGGGCCAGCAGACGCTGATGGCCAAGGGCGTCGTGGCGAGCACCTTCTCCGACTACTCCGGCACGGTGGGGACGCTGTACGGCATCAAGGCGTCCTCGTCGGTGGTCGGCAAGGTGAAGTACATCAAGACGCCGGGCGTCAGCGGGCCGGCCGCGAACCTCAGCAACCCCGACGGCATCGGCATCCCCAAGAAAGCCAAGTACCCGAACGCGGCGGCGAAGTTCATCGAGTGGTTCACCGCGACCGAGCAGCAGGCCGACTTCTCCGGCGTGAACGGCCCGGACAAGACCATGCCGGGCTACCCGTTGCCGTCGCACCTGTCCGCGGTGAAGCAGATGACCGCCAAGGGCAACCTGATCGGCGGCGCTGACCTGGAGCCGATGCTGGAGGGCTCGAAGCCGGTCTTCGAGGGCGGCGCGCCCGCGTGGTACCCGAAGTTCTCCAACGCCGTCTACACCAACCTGCACGCCGCGGCGACCGGTTCGATGTCGGTCGAGCAGGCGATGAAGGCGATCAGCGACACCGCGACCCAGTTGGCGTCCGGGTCGTGAGCGCGAGCTCCTCGACGGCCCAGCCGACGGCGACAGCGCAGCCGGCGTCGCCTCCGGCCGGACCGGCGACCGGGTCGGCGCCGGTCCGCCGGTCCCGGGTCGATCTGCTGCCCTACCTGCTGATCGCGCCGGTGATGATCTTCATCGCGCTGCTGGCGCTGGTGCCTGCGGTGACCACCGTCGTGCAGTCGTTCTTCCGGGTCGACGCGCTCGACCCGCCGACCCGGTTCGACGGCTTCGGCAACTTCGTCCGGCTGGCCGGCGACAAGGCGCTGCTCGGCAGCATCGGCAACACGGTGTTCTACGTCGTGGTCGGCGTGGCGCTGTCCACGATCATCGGCATCGGCGCCGCCGTCGTCCTGCAGAAGCCGTTCCGCGGCCGCAGTCTCGTGATCGCCGTACTGATCCTGCCGTGGGCGTTGCCCGGAGCTGTCGGCGGTGTGCTGTGGACGGGCATCTTCGACCCGAACGCGGGCCTGATCAACAGCGTGCTGTCGACCCTGCACCTCAGTGACGGCAACGCCGTCCTGCTCGGGCAGAACCGGTTGCTGACGATCACGCTGATCGAGCTCGTCCAGGTCTGGCAGATCGCGCCGCTGTCGGTGCTGCTGATCCTGGCCGTGCTGCAGCTGATCCCGGACGAGTTGTACGAGGCCGCCCAGATCGACGGCTGTACGCCGTGGTCGGCGTTCCTGCGGATCACGTTGCCGCTGGCCCGGCCCGGCATCGCGGTGACGATGGTGCAGGCCGTGATCGCGACGCTCAACGTCTTCGACCAGCCGTACGTGCTGAACGGCGCCGCGAACACCGGCGCCTCGGTGACCATGCAGACCTACTTCATCAGTTTCCAGGATCTCGACTTCGGTGGGGGATACGCGTTGTCGCTGCTCATCACACTCGTCACGCTGGTGATCTCGCTCGGCGTGATCCGCCTGGTCTACCGCAGGGTCGAGCTGTGAAGCGGCGGACCAGCGGGCTGCGCGGAGTCGGCGTGGCGATGATCCTGCTGTGGTCGCTGGTGCCGATCTACTGGGCGATCAAGACCAGCCTGCAGACCGAGGCCGACGCCCGGGCCAAGCCCGCGCACTACCTGCCGACCAACGCGACCTGGCAGAACTACGCCACGCTGCTCAGTGGAGACGGCGACGTGCCGGCGCAGATCCGGCGCTCGACGCTGAACATCGTGATCGAGTGCGGTGCCGCGACCGTGGTGACCGTGCTGCTGGCGACGCTGGCGGCGTACGCGTTCGCCCGGATGCAGTTCCGCGGCAAGACCGTGCTGTTCTACGCGGTGATCGCGACGATGGCGTTCCCGGCGTACACGACGCTGATCCCGTTGTACCGGATCATGAGCACGTTCGGGCTGGTGAACACCTACACCGGCATCGTGCTGGTCTACGTCTCCGGGTTCTTGCCGCTGGCAACGTGGATCCTGCACAACTACTTCGCCAGCCTGCCGAGCGGGATCGAGGAGGCCGGGCTGGTGGACGGCGCGCACCGGCTCCAGGTGCTGTGGCACCTGCTGCTGCCGCTGGCGCGTCCGGGCATCATCTCGACCGCGCTGATCACGTTCCTGTTCGCGTGGGGCCAGTTCCTGTTCCCGCTGGTGCTGTCCAGCGACCTGTCGACGCAGCCGCTGACCGTCGTGATCGCCTCCCTGCAGGGCCGGCACGTGGTGCCGTCGACGCTGCTGAACGCGGCCGGGGTGCTGGCGATCATCGTGCCGGCGGTGCTGGCCCTGGCGTTCAACCGCTACATCGTCAACGGCCTGCTGGCCGGTTCGACCAAGTGAACTTTCTCGAGAGGAACCCTAGTGAGTGAGAACTCGATCGTCCTGATCGGCGCGGGCAGCACGGTGTTCACACCGGGCCTGATGACCGATCTGGCGTCGTCCCGGACGTTCGACGGCTGGACGGTCCACCTGGTCGACCTGAACGGCGAGGCCGCCGAGACGATGGCCCGGGTGGGCCGGCGGATCGCCACCGAGCAAGGCGCCGAGCTGACGTTCGTGCCGCACGTCGACCGCCGCGACGCGCTGCCGCACGCCCGCTTCGTCACGACGACGATCGCGGTCGGTGCCGCCGCGGGCTGGCGGACCGACGTCGAGGTGCCGGCCCGGTACGGGATCGCGCAGACGGTCGGCGACAGCGTCGGACCGGGCGGTGTGCTGCGGGCGCTGCGTCACGTTCCCGAGCTGGTCGCGATCGCGCGCGACGTCGCCGACCTGGCGCCCGAGGCGCAGATGATCAACTACTCGAACCCGCTGACCGCGAACGTCCGGGCGATCACGTCGCAGACCGGGGCCAAGGCGGTCGGGCTGTGTCACGGCACGATGCACACGCTGTCCAAGCTGACCGCCGACCTCGGCGTACCGGCGGACGAGGTGCACGCCGTCTTCGCGGGGCTGAACCACCTGTGCTGGCTGCTCGACCTGCGGCGCGGCGCCGAAGACCTCTACCCGCTGCTGCGCAAGGCCGTCGCTGAGCGGGCGGGTGGCATCGACGCCGCATCCACCCGGGACGAGGGTGTTCACCTGCCGGTGCCGGCGGATCTGATGCGGACCTTCGGGCTGTACCCCGCGCCGGGTGACCGGCACGTCGCCGAGTTCTTCGGCCACTACCTGCGGGACGTCGACGGGGGACCGGCCGACGAGAAGGACCTGCCCTGGGGCTTGCAGGGTGGCCGGGACGCGACGATGGAGTACATCGGCGAGAAGGACGATCTCTGGGAGCAGTTGCACGCGCAGGCCGACGGGAAGGCGCCGTTGCCCACGACCGACAACCAGGAGGCCGAGCGGCTGGTGGCGATCGCCGAAGCCCTTGTCACCGGCAACGACCATGTCGAGCTGGCGGTGAATCTGCCGAACGAGGGCAAGATCAGCAACCTGCCGCCGACCGCCGTCGTCGAGGTCCCGGCCGTCGTGGGAGCCGCTGGTATCACCGGGCTCGGCGTGGGTGCCCTGCCGGACGCGATCGCCGCGGTCCTGACCGCGCGAGCGCACCAGCAGGAGATCACTGTCCAGGCCGCCCTGACCGGCGATCGCTCGCTCGCGTTGCAGGCGCTGACGCTCGACCCGCTGGTCGGTGGGCTCGACGTCGCCACCAAGATTCTCGACGACGCCATCGAGGCGCACGGATCGGCGATGAGCCGGTTCACCGCGACGGAGGCCGCCGCATGACCGACGTCTCCACCGCCGTCGCCGGGGACCTCAGTTCGCTCGCCACCTATCGCGAGGTCGTGCAGCAGCCGGTGGTGTGGCGTGAGGCCGCCGGGCTGCTGGCCGACCGGGCGGACGAGGTCGCGAAGTTCCTCGACCCGCTGCTCGCGCAGCCGGAGCTACGGATCGTCCTGACCGGCGCCGGCACGTCGGCGTTCGCCGGGGAGATCCTCGCGCCGGCGCTGTCCCGTGCACTGCACCGCCGGGTCGATGCGGTCGCGACCACGGACATCGTCTCGAATCCGCGGGAGATGTTCGCCGAGGACGTGCCGACGCTACTGGTCTCGTTCGCGCGCTCCGGGGAGAGTCCGGAAAGTGTCGCCGCGACGCAGCTCGCCACGCAGTGCCTGCGGTCGGTGCACCAGCTGGTCATCACCTGCAACGCCGACGGCCGGCTCGCACGCGAGCACCAGCAGGCCGACGAGTCCCTGGTCCTGTTGATGCCATCAGCAACCAACGACCGCGGCTTCGCGATGACGTCCAGCTTCACGTCGATGGTGCTGACCGCGTGGCTGGCGCTCGCGCCGGCGCAGGATGCGGCTCTCGCCGAACGGCTCGCCGAGGCGGCCGAGCAGGTCCTCGCCCGGTCCGACGAGCTGACCCGGCTCACCGCCGGCGGCTACGACCGCGTCGTCTATCTCGGCAGCGGTCCGTTGGGTGGATTGGCCAGGGAGTCGGCTCTGAAGTTGCTCGAGCTGACCGCCGGTGCGGTGGTCAGCTACTACGACACCGCCCTCGGCTTCCGGCACGGACCGAAGGCCGTGCTGAAGGAGGGCACGCTCGCGGTCGTCTACCTGTCCAACGACACCTACACACGCCAGTACGACCTCGACATCGCCGAGGAACTCCGGACGGCGATCGGCGCCGAGAACGTCCTGGTGATCGGCGCCGGCAGCTCGAACGGCGGGCCGGAGACCTGGCGGATCGACGGACTGAGCGACGTCGACGACGCGGCCCTGGCGCTGCCGTTCGTGGTGATCGCGCAACTGCTCGCGCTGCGGTTCTCGATCCAGCTCGGCCGGACGCCGGACAACCCGTTCCCGGACGGCGAGGTCAACCGCGTCGTCCAGGGCGTGACCATCCACCCACTGCCGCGGTGAGCGTCTTCCTCGGCGTCGACGGCGGCGGGTCCGGTACGGCGCTGTGCCTGGTCTCCGGCCGCGGCGAGCTGCTGGCGACCGCCGAGGCGCCCAGCTGCTACTACCTCGACTCCAGCGACGGCGAAGGCGTCTCCCTGGTCCGGCGGGTGCTGGCCGACGCCGTACCGGAAGTCTGCGCCGTCGCCGGGGTCGAGCCGGCCGACATCACCTCGGCGTTCTTCGGCCTTCCGGCGTACGGCGAAGTGAGTGCTGACCTGCCCGAGCTCGACGCCGCACCCGGTGCCGCGCTCGGGCACGACCGGTACAGCTGCGGCAACGACATGGTCTGCGGCTGGGCCGGTTCGCTCGCGCTGGCCGACGGGATCAACGTGATCAGCGGGACCGGGTCGATGACCTACGGCCGCCGTGGGGAGACGGGTGTCCGCGTCGGCGGCTGGGGAGAGCTGTTCGGTGACGAGGGATCCGGCTACTGGATCGGCGTGCGGGGATTGCAGGCGTTCTCGCAGATGAGTGACGGGCGGCTGCCGGCCGGACCGCTGCTCGACGTACTGCGTGAGCATCTCGGACTCGCGTCCGACCTCGACCTGGTCGACGTCGTACTGAATCGCTGGCACGGCAGCCGGCGGGCGGTCGCGGCGCTGTCGCGGCAGGTCGTCGAGGCCGCGAACGCAGGTGACACGGCTGCGGCGGGCATCCTCCGGGACGCCGCGGCCGAGCTCGTCCGGCTGGTGGAGGCGACGCGGCAAGGCCTCGGATTCCCTTCCTCCGCGACGGTTCCGGTGTCGTACTCGGGCGGCGTCCTCACGGCTCCGGAAGTGTTGCGGGAGTTCACCGCCGCGGTGGCCGGGCTCGATCACGACTACGACCTGCGGACGCCGTTGTACCGCCCGGTGATCGGCGCCGCCCTGTACGCCGCCCACCAGTCCGGGCGACCGCTGGACGAGGCGGCGTTGGCGAACCTGCGGCCGTCTTCGCGCTGAGCCGTGAAATGCGCTATGGCCGGTAAGGTTTTGCCGTGGAGAGGGTCACCCTGCAGGACGTTGCCGAGCGGGCCGGCGTGTCGATGAAAACGGTGTCGAACGTGGTCCGCGGCTACAAGCACGTCAGCCCTCGGATGCGTGAGCGCGTGCAGGCGGCGCTCGACGAGCTCGGCTACCGGCCGAACCTCAGCGGGCGCAGTCTGGCGACCGGGCGCTCGAGTCTGCTCGCGCTGGCGGTTCCTGATCTGCGGCGGCCCTACTTCGCGGAGCTGGCGCACGTGTTCGCCCGCGTCAGCACCGCCCGCGGCTACCGGTTGCTGCTCGAGGAGACCGGCGGCACCCCGGAGGGGGAGCGGGCGGTACTGCGCGATCTCGAGGTCGGCGTGGTGGCCGGGATGGTGCTTCACCCGCAGGCCCTGACCGCGGCCGAGCTCGAACTGCTCCGGCACGACACCCCCCTTGTCTTCCTCGGCGAGGACCAGCGGCCGCCGACGGCCGACCAGGTGGCCATCGACAACGTGGCTGCTGCCGAAGAAGCGATGGCTCACCTGCTGGGCCTCGGACGCCGGCGGATCGGATTCCTCGGCCACGAGACCGGCCCACTCTCCAGCCCGTCGGAGCTGCGCATCGCGGGCTATCGCCAGGCGCTCGAACAAGCCGGTCTGCCGTACGACGCGTCGCTGCTGGTCGCCCGGAGCGAGGGGGACGCAGTGGGCGCCGAGGTCGCGCTCGGCGAGGCCCTCGATGCCGGGCTGAGCATCGACGGTCTGCTCTGCCGCGACGACCTCGCCGCCGTCGGTGCTCTCCGTGCGTTGTCGAGACGAGGGTTCGACGTACCCGGCGATGTCGCCGTGATCGGCTGGGACGCGATCGACCTCGGCGCGAGCACGGTGCCGAGCATCACCAGCGTGGAGCCGGACACGCACGCCCTCGTTCAGCGCGCGCTGGATCTGCTGCTGGAGCGCATGGACGACCACCAGACGCCCGGCCGGCAGGTCACCGTCGGGCACCGGATCGTCGTCCGGGAGAGCGCCCCCGCGCCCGATTCAGTCGTCGACGACAGCGCCCAGCAGTTCGATCACCGCGGCGCGGACCGCGTCGGGTAGGTCGACGGCCGCGAGTTCCGCGATCCGCTCGGCCGCCGGGCGTGCGCCGCGGACGATGTCCCAGGCCTCCAGCTTCTCCGGGTTGCCGGTCTGGGCGCGTTCGAGAAGCTCGCGGATCGCGTCGTCCTGAGTCGTTCCGACGCGCAGCCGATCGCCCTCGACGCGGACGACGAGCCCTTGGTCGGACCGTCCTTCGGTCGTGACACGCCACCGGCCGTCAACGCCGGTCACCTCCACCGGCCGGCCGTCGACGGTGACCTGACCACCGGGCAGCCTGGCCAGGAACGTCAAGGTCCACTCGCGTACGGTCGGGACCACATCGGCACGCCCGTCGACCGGAGCGATCAGGAACTGGCCGCTGTCCGGATCCCAGCGCAGCACCGTGCGCGCCGCGGGACCGCCGTCCGGGCCGAGCACACGGTCGTCCTCGTCGTCCTCCACCAGGACGAACTCGCCGGCGGCCGACGGTGCGACCAGCACCTCGAACGCCGCCGGGTTGCGGGTCGCGTCGAGATCACTCGTGGCCGCGAGCGGCAGGATGCCGCCTTCGCGCAGCAGCACCGGGATGGAGGCCGTGTCGCGATGCAGCTCGACGGACCGATCGCCGTGGTAGACGGTGCCGGTGAAGACGTCGGTCCAGGTGCCGGCCGGCAGCCACACGCGCACCCGTCCGCGCAGGGACTCCGGGCTGCGCGGTTCGGTGATCGGGGCAACGATCAGCTCGGAACCGAACGCGTACTGGTTCGGTACGCCGTGCGCCTCGAAGCGGCGCGGCTCGAGGTGGTACATCGGCCGGACCAGCGGCGTGCCCGCGGCGGCCCGGTGGTTCATCGTGTGCAGGTACGGCACCAGCCGGTGGCGGAACCGCAGCGCCTCGCCCATCGCGGCGCGGTGCTCGGCCGGGAACGCCCAGGGTTCCTTGCGGATGAACGGGTTGTTCGCCGAGTGCAGCCGCGAGATCGGTGAGAACACCCCGAACTGGACCCACCGGGTGGCGAGCTCGTCGTCGCGGACGCCACGGGTGTGGCCGCCGATGTCGTGGCTCCACCAGCAGTAGCCGATGTTGGCGGCCGTCGCGGTGAACTCGGGCTGGAAGGCCAGCGACGCCCACGAGACGACCGCGTCGCCGGAGAAGCCGACGGCGTACCTGTGACTGCCGGGGCCGGCGTACCGGGAGAAGGTCATGCCGGGACGTCCGTCGCGGGCGGCGTCGAGGTGGTGGTAGTGGTTCAGCAGCCAGAGCGGGTCGACACCGACGGCGTTCGAGCTGGATCCCTGCTGCCAGTCGATCCACCAGAAGTCCACGCCCTCGGCCTCGAGCGGGTGGTGCAGCTCGGCGAAGTACGCCCGCAGGAACGCCGGATCCGTCGGGTCGAACGGGATCGCCGCCTGGGTGTCGGGATCGACACCGACCGCGCGGGCCATCGCGGGGTAGGCGTCCTCGAAGGCACGGACCCCGTCCGCGGGGTGCAGGTTGAGCGTGGTGCGCAGTCCGCGCTCGTGCAGGGCCTGGAGGAACGCCGGCGGATCCGGGAACAGCGAGCGCTCCCAGGAGTAGCCCGTCCAGCCGTTGCCGTACTCCGGCGGCACGGAGTCGACCCGGTGCCAGTCCATGTCGATCACGGCCACCGAGAACGGCAACTGCTCGTCGCGGAACCGGTCCATCAGCGCGAGATAGGAGTCGGCGGTGTAGGGGTGGTACCGGCTCCACCAGTTGCCGAGCGCCCAGCGGGGGAGTCGCGTCGGAGCTCCCGACACCGCGTAGAAAGCTTCGACGGCGGCGGTGAAGTCGCGTCCGTACGCGAACACGTACAGGTCCCGCCGGCCGGGCTCACGAGTCCCGATCCAGCCGTCGTCGGTGAACAGGAACGACTCGGAATCATCCAGTACGGCGACGCCGTTCGGTGCCACCACTCCCGGTCCGAGCTCGGTGCGGCCGTCGACGTCGTCCAGCGTGCGCGTCGTACCGCCGAGGTCGTTGGCCGGTTCGCCGTAGCGCCAGCGTCCGCTGTCGCGGCCGAGGCATTCGACGAGCAGTCCGTGGGTGGAGAACGGCTTGCCGTCGTAGCGCAGCCGGGCCCGGTCGGTGGTGATCACGACACCGCGGTCGTCGCGCTCGACGGTGAAGTCCACCGACGGCAGCTCACGGCGTACGGCGAAGGTGGAGACGCGGTCCTCGAACCCGCCGTCGTCGGACCACTCGATCCGGAACAGCCCGGTGCCGAGCACCGTGACCCGCCAGTGGTCGCCGGTCACCTGGTGGTCGGTCCGGGCCCGCGGCGATGCCTCGGGCAACGGCCTGACCACCGGCAGCTCGGTGGCCGTGCGGTCGGCGACGTCGGTCATGGGACTCCCTCGAGTGGTGGCTGGTCAGCTCTTGACGGCGCCCTGGGTGACGCCGCTGATCACCCAGCGCTGGGCGAACAGGTACACCACGACGGTCGGCGCCATCGTCATCAGGTACGACGCGAACGCGACGTTGTAGTCGGTGCCGAAGTCGCTCTGGAAGATGTTCTGCACGACCGGCAGTGTCTGCAGCCCGGGATCGGCGGTGATCAGCGACGGCAGCATGAAGTCGTTCCAGGACGCGAGGAACGCGAAGATCCCGACGGTGGCGTTCATCGGCCCGAGCAGCGGCAGCACGATCTGCCGGAAGATCTGCCAGGTCGAGGCGCCGTCCATCCGGGCGCTCTCCTCCAGTTCGGCCGGGACCGAGCGCAGGTAGGCGGTGTAGAGCAGCACGCTGAACGACAGCTGGAACATCGCGTGCAGGATACCGACGCCGACCGGGTTGTCGAGGCCGGTGAGTGCGGTCAGCTTGATCTGCGGCAGCGCGACGACCGGGAACGGCAGGAACATCGCGGCGAGCAGGTAGACGAACGACCACCGGAAGAACCGCCGCGACCAGTTCTTGGCGATCGCGTACGCCGCCAGCGAGCTGAGCAGCAACGTCAGCACGACCGTGATGGCCGCCACGGCGACCGAGACGGCGAACGCCACCGGGAACCGGGTCAGCTGCCAGGCCTGCGCGAAACTTGCCGGATGCAACGGTGACGGCCAGGAGAACGCGTTGCCGTCGATCGACTGCCCGCTGGTCTTGAACGCCATCACCACCGTCACGTACAACGGCGCGAGCACGGTCAGCGAGGCGAGCGCGAGGACGACGGTCACCGGCCAGTTGGTCCGGCGTGACCGCCGCCGGCCGATCCGGCGGTCCCGCGGGGTCGCGGCCTGCAGGGTGGTCACAGCCGCACCATCCTTCCTCGGGTGGCGATGAGCTGGACGATCGAGATCAGCACGGTGAGCACGAAGAAGATCGTGGCGTTGGTCATCTGGTAGGCGTAGTCGCCACCGGTGAAGCCGCCGAAGATCGTCACCGCGACGCTGCGGGTGGACGTGCCCGGACCGCCGCCGGTGAGGCCGACGATCACGTCGTACGCGCCGAGGTAGCCCTTCACCCCGAGGATCGTGTTGATCACGATGAAGCCGCTGATCAGCGGCACGGTGATGGATCGGAACTGCCGCCACGGGCCGGCGCCGTCGAGCGCGCTCACTTCGTACAGGTCGGCCGGGATCGCGGTCAGGCCGCCGATGTAGACGAGCATCGCCCCGGGAATCGTCTGCCAGGCCGAGACGATCACGATCGACAGCCAGGCCAGGTCCGGATTGCCGAGAATGCTCTGCTCGAGCGGCGCGAAGCCGATCGCCGTGGCGGCGGCCGGCAGCGTGTTCGAGAACAGGAAGCTGAACACGTACGCGACGACGATGCCGGACAGCACCATCGGCAGCACGAAGACGCTGCGCAGCGAGGCCAGGAAGCGGATCCGGCTGGACAGTCCGACCGCCAGGCCGAGCGCGATCACCTGCGCGATGATCACGGTCACGGCGGCGAAGCCGAGCGTGAACGTGTACGACTGCAGGATCGCCGGGTCGTCGAACAGCGCGAGATAGTTGCTCAGGCCGATGAACGACCAGGTCCCGACGCCGATGTAGTCGGTGAAGCTGTAGAAGATGCCGACCAGGGCCGGCCCGACGACGAACGCGGTGAACAGCACCAGCGTCGGGACGAGGAACAGGTAGTACACCGGTTCGACGCGGCGTTTCATGAACTGGCCTTTCCGTGAACGGCTGCCGGCGCGGTCGTGGACGCGGTCACGTGGTCGCGCCACGCCGGGCGAGCCGGCGCCAGTCGGCGTCGAGCTGGCGCAGCATCGTGTCGAAGTCGCCGCTGCCGATCGCGGCCTGCAGGTAGTTGCCCAGCGGGATCGAGGTCGGGATGAAGGTGCCCGCGCCCTGGTAGAAGGCGCCGCGGTCGACGTAGGTCTGCAGACCCGCGAGGCGCGGGTCGCGCTGCGGGGGAGCGGTCTTGGTGGTCGCGTAGGCCAGGTTGTCCTGGTTGTAGGCGTTGATCACGTCCGGCCGCATCAGGAACTCGACCAGTTCGGCGGCCGCCGGCACGTCGGCCGACCGCTGCGGGATGTAGAGGCCGAGGTCGACGTTCACCCGCGCCTTGCGGTCGTTCGGATTCTCGCTGACCGGGAGCGCGAAGGTGCCGATGTCGAGCTTGGGATCGACCAGCGCGATCTGGCCGATCGCCCACGGGCCCTGCAGGTACATCGCCGCCTGCCCCTTGCCGAAGGCAAGGTTTCCGTCCTCGTACGAGCGGACCGCCTGGTCGGCGTTGAAGAACGTCGAGATCGTTTTCGCCCGTTCCATCGCGACCGCGAACGTCTTCTGGAACGACACCTCGGAGTCCGGGCCGACGTCGGTGCCGAGCTCCTTCATCGTGCGGAAGAACTCGGCGGTGTCGACCAGACTGCCGACCGAGTAGTCGAACAGGCCCTGCCAGATCGTCCAGGTCGTCCGGCCGGTCGCGTAGACCGGCACCACGCCGGCGCGCTTCAGCTCGGTGCACACGTCGACGAACTCGGTCCACGTCGTCGGCACCGGGAGGCGGTGGTCGGCGAAGATCTTGCGGTTGTAGATGACCCCGGCCGCGGCCAGCGAGTACGGCAGTACCGACGTGCGGCCCGGGAACGTCGCGTACTGCTCGGCGAGCTTGCCGATGTCCGGCCGGATGGTCGCCGCCGAGGGGAGGTGCGACAGGTCGCTCAGCTGACCGCGTTCGACGTACCGGGCGAGCTCGAGGTTCGCGTTGAAGCAGCCGACGTCGGCCGGGTCGTTGCGGACGAACTGCGGAGCGATGGACGACGTGGAGTCGTGCACCACCGACAGGCCGGGGTGCTCGGCCTCGAACGCCCGGAGCAACTTGTCGAAGTAGGCGATGACCTCCTGCTTCTGCTCGTAGAACCGCAGCGTGCCACGGCTTTCCGGCGCAGAGCACGCCGCTCCGAACGCGCCCACGAGCGCGACTCCGGCAGCGCGGGCGAGAAACGACCGCCGTCCCAGCATCGTGGTGTGCCGGACGTCAGAACTCACGTGCCGTCTCCCTTTTGATCGATCGAACCGCACCGCCCTCGGGGAATTTACAGCGCTGGAAATCGGCCGTCAAGAAACCCGGCTGTGCCGCTCGCCGTCGCAGGAGGCGACGGTGAGGGCACAGCCGGGTTGGGTCTGGTCCGGCTTGTGCTACTCGGGCCAGGTGAAGGCCGGGTCGCGGCGGTAGTCGTCGCGGCGCCACTCCAGCGCGGTCCTGACCATGTCGTGGGCGCCGGTGCCGATGATCTTGCGCAGCGGCGGCTCCGGCTCGTCGAGCAGGGCGAGCAGGGCCTGCGCGGCGACCGCGGGGGAGTCCTCGGTGGATGGTTCGGCGTCCGCGACCATCTCCGGCGTCGGGTACGCCGGCATGCCGAGAATGCCTTCCCGAGTCGCGTTGTAGGCCGGGTCTGCGGTGGTGAAGCGCATGCTGGACCCCGCCCAGTCGGTGGCGAACCCGCCGAGCTGCAGCAGGTGTACGCCGATGCCGAGCGGTGCGACCTCTGCAGCCAGGGCGGAGCTGAGCCCTTCGAGCGCCCACTTGGTCGCGTTGTAGGCGCCGAACAACGGCAGATGCCCGACCGCGCCGACGCTGGAGACCTGCACGATCCGGCCGGATCCGCGGGCCCGCAGGTGCGGCAGGACCGCCTGGGTGACCCAGACCGCGCCGAAGAGGTTGACGTCGAACTGGGCCCGGATCTCCTCCTCGGACAGCTCCTCGACCGCGCCGACCAAGCCGTGGCCCGCGTTGTTCACCACGACGTCCGGCGTACCGACCGTCGCCACGACATCCGCGACCACGGCCTCAACCTCGGCCCGGGAGGCGACGTCGAGCCGGCGCGGCACCAGTTGGTCGCCGTACTGCTTGACCAGCTCGTCGAGTACGCCGTCCTGCCGGATGGTCGCGACCACCCGGTCGCCCTGCTCCAGCGCTGCCTCGGTGAAGGCCCGGCCGAGTCCTCGCCCCGCTCCGGTGATGAACCACAGTCGCATGCGATGTCCTCTCGCTTGAATATCAACGAGACGGACCGTATCGTCTCGTTCATGAGAAGTCCAGACCAGCGCCGGCGCAGCGACCGGGCCCGCACCGCGATCCTCGCCGCGGCCGCCGGGTCCGTCGCCGAGCTCGGGTACGCCAAGACCTCGATCGAGGGCATCGCCGCCCGGGCCGGTGTCGGCAAGCAGACGATCTACCGGTGGTGGCCGTCGAAGGGGGCTGTTGTGCTCGACGCCCTGGCTGCTGACCAGCCCGACGCCGAGTGGCCCGACAGTGGCGACCTGACCGCGGACCTGCGCGTCGTGCTGCGCGCGACGGTCGCCGAGTTCGCCGACGAGTCCACGTCCGCGACGTTGCGCGCGCTGATGATCGACATGCAGCAGGACGCGGCGCTCAGCGAGCAGGTGATGACCCGGATGCTCGGGCCTCAGCTGGCGGCCACGAAGCGCCGGCTGGAGTCGGCGCAACGGGCCGGACAAGTTGCCGCCGGCATCGATCTGGATCTGGCCGCCGAGCTGGTCTTCGGGCCGATCTACCACCGGTGGATCCTGCGTACGCACCAGTTCGACCAGGCCTATGCGGACGAGCTGACCGAGCTGGCGGTGCGGGCCCTGCGCGCAGGCTGAGGCGCCGGCGCTGTTCGTTCGTTGTTCAACTGGCTGTTCCCGTGGGTAGATGTATTCGTGCCTAATGTTTCCTGGTCAAGGAACTCGCCAGGAAGGCCACCATGGACACTCCGCTCGCTGTCCGGGCTCGCGGGATCAGGCAGTGCTTCGGGGACGTGGTCGCCCTCGACGGCGTCGAGCTCACGGTGCCGGCCGGCCAGGTCCACGGACTCGTCGGCCCCAACGGCGCGGGCAAGACCACCCTGCTCGGGCTGCTGCTCGGCCTGGCCGTCGCCGACAGCGGAACGCTGGAAATCCTCGGTACACCGGTGGGCCGTGCGCTCGCGGTGCCCGAAGGCGTCGCCGGCTTCGTCGACGGCCCCGGGCTCTACCCGTCTCTGACCGCGCGCCAGAACCTCGCGGCGTTGGCGTCCCTGCGCGGCGCACCGGCGCTGGGTATCGACGACGTGCTGGAGCAGGTCGGCCTGACCGATGTCGCCGACGACCGCACCCGTGGCTTCTCGCTCGGCATGCGCCAGCGCCTCGGTCTCGCCGCGGCGCTGCTCACGAAACCCCGGCTGCTGATCCTCGACGAGCCGTCGAACGGCCTCGACCCGGCCGGCAAGCACCACGTGTACGGCGTACTGACCCGGCTGGCGGCGGAGGGGACGGCGGTGATCCTGTCGAGCCACCGGATGGACGACGTCGAGGCGCTGTGCTCGGAGGTGACGATCCTGTCCACCGGGCGCGTCGCGTTCTCCGGCCCGCTGGCCGAGCTGGCCGGCGAGAACGACGAGCTCGGCTACCGGATCGTCACCTCCGACCCGCGCGCCGCGCGCACGGTCGCCGGTGGGACCGCCGGAGTCCGGATCGTCGACGAGCACGACGTACTGGTGATCGCCGCGACGGTCCCGGTGCTGGACGTGCTGGTGAAGCGGCTCGTCCAGGCGGACATCGCGGTCCGAGAGCTGGCCCCGGTGGTGTCGCCGCTCGAGGCCGCGTTCCTCGCCCTCACCGAACCGACCGATCTGGAGATCAGCCGATGACCGCGATCGTGGCCGAAACGCCTGTGGTGACTGAGGTTTCGGTGGCACGGGGCTACCGCTTCGAGCTGGTGAAGCTCCTGTCGCAGTGGCGCGTGCGCCTGCTGGTCGTGGCCTGCTGGCTGGCGCCGGCGGTGTTCGTCGCCGTGGTGAGCCGACAGGCTTCACTCCCGGTCGACACCCTCTTCGGCCGGTGGATGCACGCCACCGGCTGGGCCGGACCACTGGTACTGCTGGGATTCTCGGGCTCGTGGGCACTGCCGTTGCTGACCTCGCTGGTCGCCGGCGACGTGTTCGCGTCGGAGGACCGGCTCGGCACCTGGCGGCACCTGCTGGTCGCCGTCCGGTCACCGCGGCGGATCTTCGTGGCGAAGGCGCTCGCCAGCCTCACGGTGATCCTGCTGCTGGTCGTCGGGCTGGTGGTTTCGAGCGCGATCAGCGGCATCGCGGTCGTCGGCAACCGCCCGCTGATCGGCCTCGACGGCCACGTGCTGTCGGCGAGCGACGCCGCGGGCAAGGTGGTGCTCGCTTGGGCCTGCGCTCTCGCGCCGACGCTGGCGCTGGCCGCGATCGGCCTGCTCGGATCCGTCGCGCTCGGCCGGTCTCCGATGGGACTGTTGCTGCCGGCTCTGGTAGCTCTGGCGATGCAGATCGTCCAGATGCTGCCGGTTCCGGTCGCTGTCCGGCTCGCGCTGCCGGGCTATGGGTTCATCAGCTGGAACGGGCTGTTCACCGGGCCCGCGCAACTGAAGCCGATGCTGATCGGCGTCGTGGTCAGCCTCGCGTGGGCCGTCGCCGCGACCGCCCTGGCGTACCACCTCTTCGTCCGCCGTGACTTCACCAACCCGGCCCACGACGGCTCCGGCCGCCGCGCGATCGTCGTCGGTGCGTTGCCGCTCGCGATCCTGTTCGGGATCACCACACTGGTCGTCGCGCCGGCGACCGGAGCGACCGGCTCGGGGATCGAGCAGGACAAGGTTCAGCGGGCGCTGGCGACCGAGTTCGCGCATCTCTACCGCCTGCAGACCACCCAGCTCAACCGGCCGGGTGTCACCGAGCAGCAGTTGCAGACCTCGGCCGCCTGCACCAAGGGCGGCGACCAGGTCGCCGCGCGGGGCCCGGGCAACGACTGGCGGTGCGTCGTGAGCTGGCACGTGCCAGGTGTCGCCGCCGCCGGCTCGGCCATCTACCAACTCGACATCAATCCGGTCGGCCGGTACGTCGCCGACGGAGACGGCCCGAAGGAAGTCAACGGCTACTTCCTGGTCCGGACTCCGGCCGGCGACGAACCGAATCCGCTCTGGCAGTTCGACGGCTCCGTCGAGCTGCTTCCGTCCACCCCCTGAAGGGACCAACCCCATGCAGGTAACACGCCGTAGGCGTGACGAGAAGAGCCGTCACGGTCTTCTCGGCCGGCGTATCAGCCGGCGTACGACCGTGGTGACGGCCACGACGACCGCGCTCGCGGTCGCCGTCGCCGGAACCGCCGTCGCCTCGACCCAGCAGTTCGGAACCGACCAGGTCGGCCAGGTCACCGCGGACGGCCAGGTCCTGCCCAGCGACCAGTACCTCGCGCCGCTCGGCGACCGGCTCGTCCTCCAGAAGGGCAAGATCATGTCGTCGACGGTCAGCCCCGACGGCAGCCACCTGGCCGCGTCGATCACCGACGGCGGGATGGCGCTGGCGATCGTCGACCTGAAGAACTGGAAGGTGCAGCAGTACGTCGGCAACAACGCCGCGGCGGACCTGCGCATCCCCGGCAACGACATCGGCCAGGAAGGCCCGACGTACTCGCCCGACGGTTCGCAGCTGTGGCTGGGCCAGGCGGACGGGTACCGCCGGTTCACCGTGAAGCCGGACGGTTCACTCGCTGACCCGACCTTCGTCACGATCGCCGCCGACGGCGCCAAGCAGGCACTGGTCGGCGAGGCCGTGTTCTCGGCGGACAGTTCGACCGTGTACTCCGCGGTGAACGGCCAGAACCGGGTGGTCGCGATCGACGCGGCGACCGGCACGGTCAAGCAGAGCTGGGCCGTGGGCAACGCTCCGCGCGACCTGATCCAGGTCGGGTCGAAGCTCTACGTCAGCAACGAGGGTGGTCGTCCGGCGAAGCCGGGGGAACCCACGATCAACTCGTACGGCACCCAGGTGCCTGCCTCGCAGGTCACCGCCGCGACCACCACCGGCACCGTGAGCGTGATCGATCTGGCGCGCCCGGCCGCCGTGCCGGCGAGCATCAGTGTCGGCCTGCATCCGACCGCGCTGTACGCCAAGAACGGCACGCTGTTCGTCACCAACACGGCCACGAACTCCGTGTCGGTGATCGACACCCGGCGCGACAAGGTCATGCAGACCATCGCCACCCAGCCCTGGACCGAGGCCTCGGTGGGCTACGAGCCCAACGGCGTCACGCTGACCGACGACGGCCACCTGCTGGTGACGCTGGGCCGCGCGAACGCGGTCGCGGTCTACCGGTACCGCAACGCCCTCGAGCCGGTCAGCTACGTCGGCCTGCTGCCGACGGACTACTTCCCGGCCGAGATCACCACCGTCGGCAAGGACGTCGTGGTGTCGAACACCCGCGGTGTCGACGCCCGGCGGGAGACCACCGCGGCCGGCCGCGCCACCCACGACACGACGTCGAGCCTGACCCGGTTCCAGCTGCCTGACGACCACGCCGTGAAGGCAAGCACGGCCAAGGTGTTCGAGCAGAACGGCTGGACCAAGCACGCGGCGCGGGTCGCGAACAAGGGCCAGGGCAGCAAGAAGCCGGTGCCTGTGCCGCTGCGGATCGGCGACCCGTCGACGATCAAGCACGTCTTCCTGCTGGTCAAGGAGAACCGGACCTACGACCAGCTGTTCGGTGACATTGCCGAGGGCAACGGTGATCCGGCGCTCGCGCAGTACGGCGAGAACGTCACGCCGAACCAGCACGCGATGACCAAGCAGTTCGGCCTCTACGACAACACCTACGACGTCGGCACGAACTCCGCCGAGGGCCACAACTGGCTGATGCAGGCGGACAACCCGGAGTACACCGAGTCGTCGGCCGGTGAGTACCTGCGCAGCTACGACACCGAGGACGACGCCCTCGGCCACCAGCAGAGCGGCTTCATCTGGACCGGTGCGCAGGCGGCCGGCAAGACCGTACGGAACTTCGGCGAGTTCCAGCAGTTCCTGACCAAGCCGGCCGGTGCGACCTGGCAGAACCTGTACTGCGACACCAAGGCCATGGCCGCGACCGGGCAGAACACCGCCTACCCGCTGGTCTCGTCGTCACCGATCCCGTCGCTGAACGACGTCTCGGTGCACGGCTTCCCGAAGTTCGACACCTCGGTCCCGGACCTGTACCGCTACGAGATCTGGAAGCGGGACTTCGAGAAGTTCGGGCCGGCGAACCTGAACATGTTCTGGCTGTCCAGCGACCACACGGGTGGACCGCCGAGCGGTGCCGCGCAGGTCGCCGACAACGATCTGGCCACCGGCAAGATCGTCGACGAGATCTCGCACAGCAAGTACTGGAAGGACTCGGCGATCTTCGTCGTCGAGGACGACTCCCAGGCCGGCCTGGACCACGTCGACGGGCACCGGGCGCCGATCCAGATCATCAGCCCGTACGCCCGGCACGGCGTCGTCGACAGCCGGTACTACACGCAGATCACGATGATCCGCACGATCGAGCAGATCCTCGGCATCAAGCCGATGAACCAGAAGGACACCGCGGCCACCCCGATGGCCACGGCGTTCACCCAGACGCCCGATTTCACGCCGTTCACCGCGGTGCCGAACCGGACGTCGCTGACCGCCGGACTGGCCACCGCGCCGGCCTGTGGGGCGGACGTTCCCGCGGCGCAGAACCCGAACGCGGCACCCGCGCCGAAGGCCGTCGTGCCGGCGGAGCAGCGGGCGGTCGCGGCGCAATGGGACAGCTGGAAGACCCAGCAGCACCTCACCGGGACCGACGCGCGGGCCGACTTCGCGAACCCGGCGCAGATGAACCACTTCGGCTGGTACCAGGCCCATGACTGGTCGACTCCGTACCCGGGGGAGGACAAGATCTTCGCGCCGGCCGACGTCCCGGGGGCCGTCATCCCCTCGGCGGACAACGACGGCTGACAGCAGGCCCGCACAGCACACGGCCGCGCCGGAGGTTCGACCTCCGGCGCGGCCGTGACCGCGTTCGTGGCTAGTGGTGAGCGGCTGAACGGGTGACGTTCCGGCTCAGCGCGACGCCGAGGCCGATCATGCCGATGCCGAGCACCAGGTGCAGCCAGTTGTCGGCGGTGTTGACCGGGACGAAGTTCGCCGAGCTGTTCTGGTCGATGACCAGGCCGTAGATCCACAGGATCAGGTAGACGACACCGCCACCGATCAGGTAGTTGCGGGCGCCGGAGACGGTCCGGGCCAGCGCCAGACCGGCGGCGCCGAACAGCAGGTGCACGATGTTGTGCAGGATCGAGACCTGGAAGATGCCGAGCAGCAAGGCATCGGAGTGGTGGCCGCCGAACGACATCGTGTCGTAGTTGGTGGTGATGCCCGGGATGAACCCGAGAATGCCGACGGCGAGGAAGACGATACCGACGACCATGGCCGCCAGCTGGATCGGAGTACGGGCCGCGCCGCGCGCGGAGGCGGACTGGGACATGGGCTTCTCTTTCTCGAGCGATCAGGGTCCCGGCCGGTGGTTGGACTGGAACGAAGAAGGTACCGCCCCAGTACCCAGGACGATCGATGCGCACGCAGTTTCGTGACGGTGCGTCAACCGGGGGACGGGACCGGATGCTTCCCAGGCGGAGGGCAGGGTATTCGCGGGCCATGTCACGGTCTCGGCTGGAGTCGGTCGCGGCGACGGCACGAACTGTTGTCGGCCCACGCACGGGCGTCCGGCGATCTCGTTGCGTCGTGACCTGCCACGCGGGCGCGGGTCACGGACGGGTGGCAGTTTGTTGCCAGTGGCATCTAGTGACTGTTGCCGTCGGCGAACCGGTGGGAATTACTGAGTGTGGCGACGCGTCGCGGTCAGTGATCGAAATACTGGCTTCTCAGCGATGCGGGGCTCTCGACGCCCTTCGCCTTCCATGCCCGACAGTGGAGGTTGCTTTGAGTACTCGCACTTTGTTGAAGCGCAGTGGCGCCATGCTGGTGGTCGCTGCTCTGGCGGCCGGTCTCGCACCCGCCGGTTCGGCGCAGGCCGCGCCCGCGCCGTCGTCCGACAGCGCCTCGGCGGCGCCGGCCGATCTGCCGGTCGGCAAGCCCCGGCAGATCGTGAACCGGGTGCAGAACAAGTTGTGTCTGACGTTCGCGGTGACGCCGGACGGGATTCCGACCGCGGTGATGATCAAGTGCAACAAGGGGTCCAAGGGCAAGATCCAGCAGTGGACCTACACCGCGGACCAGCAGTTGATGGTGTCGATGTCGAAGGACGTCGGTGGCGACCTTCCCAACGGCGCCTGCCTGGACACCGCGGCCGATCTGACCACGGTGCAGGACAAGGCCCCGCTGCTGGTGCTGCCGTGCCGTGAAGGCGCGGGGCAGAAGTGGAGCTACAACAAGGACACCGGCACGCTGATCAACAAGGCCAACGGCAAGGCCCTGTCCTCGATGATCGGTGTCGCCAAGCAGGCCATGCCGACCTCCACCGTCGTCCCCAACGGCGGCAAGGACCAGAAGTGGCGCGACGCCGGCATCCCGATGGAGACGCTGATCGGCGCCATCGTGCAGCTGCTGGACGCGCTGCTCGAGGCTCTGGGTCTGGAGATGCCGGACGAGTACGAGACCCGTGGCCTGGAAATGCTGAAGTCGATCGACGGCAAGGTCCAGGTCCCCGACCAGCTCAAGCAGCTCCCGAAGAAGATGGTGGAGATGGCCGGCTGACCTGATCCACCTGTCCCGCGAGACGTGAGCCGGGTGGTTTCACCCGGCTCACCTCGCGAACTGCCCGACCCTGAGCCATCCTCTGCTCAGCTGTGTGCCGATTGCGCGAGATGGAGGCCCCGGTGAGCGTCGGGCCGCCGGGAGCAGCTGAGCCGCAGGGGCCGGAAGCGCCGTACGCGCCTCCGGCCCCTGCATCCATTGGGGGCGGGTCCTTGCCTGCGGCCCCTTTGGCTGTGAGCCCTTGCCTGCGGCCCCTTAGACGAGTTCCGCGGACCGCTCGCGGGCCAGCGTCAGCGCACGGCGGATCTCGCGCGACACCTGGACCTGGCTGAGCCCGACGACCCGGCCGATGTCGGCCTGGCCGCGCTCCTCGACGTACCGCAGGAACAGGATCGTGCGCGACCGCGGATCGAGCTCGGCCAGCACCGACCGAACCAGGTCGGCGGTCTCGATTCGTTCCACCTCGGCGTCGAGATCGGCCGGGCGGTCGCTCAGCTCGGCGAGGGGGAGACCCTCCCGGCAACTGCGCGCCTGCAGCGCTTCCTCGACCTCCTGCTCGGACCGGTCGATCCGGGCCGCGATGCCCGCCGGTGGGTGCTCGCCGCCCATCTTCTGGACGTCGCCGAGCACCTCGTGCAGCCGGCGCGGAATCCGCACCAGCCAGGCGTGGTCGCGGAAATAGCGTTTCAGTTCACCGGTGACGGTCTGCAGCGCGAATGCGAGAAAGGAACTGTCCCGGTCGGCCTGGAAAGTCCGGACGGCTTTCACCAGACCGAGCGCGGCGATCTGGCGCAGCTCGTCGTCGTCGACGCCACGCCCGGAGAATCGCGCGGCCACTTCGAAGGCCAGGCAAAGATTGAGTTCCACGGCGCGCCGTATCGCGTCCTGGCGATCCGGCCGCCCGGGCTGGAGCAGGGCGTGCGTCAGGTCGTCGTGGTGCCGCCGATCGGCTGCGGTGGAAGGAGAAACCCGCAGTGCGGCAGACCCAGTGCGCACGTCCAGCATCCGGCCACTCCGTAGCTCGTCGCGAGCGTGGCCGCATCTCTGGACCATCGTCGTGGTGGCATCGCGGTGCCCCGGAAATAGCGCCCTAAACGGTCGCCGGAGAAACTTTTTCGGACCGATGTGAATAACTGTTGAGCGGTCAGGTAATTTGTTGATGCTGTAGTCGAGATGTGCTGCTTTTGCGCGCCGGAACACCCTAGGATTGCCGGGGTACACCGTCGGTGGGCCGCCTCCCCGCCACCATCGAACGGAGACTCTGATGAATGTTCTGCGCGTGATCGCACCCCTGGCCGTGGCGGCGCTGCTGCCGGCCGGCGCCAGTACGGCCGCCGCGAGCGAGGCCGCTCCGACCTTCAAGAACTATGTCGCCCTCGGCGACTCCTACACCGCCGCCCCCCTGGTCCCGCCACTCGACCTGAGCAATCTCGGCTGCCTGCGCTCCGGCGGAGGTAACTACCCTGCGCTGGCCGCACCGAAGCTGAAGGTGCCGAAGGTGACCGACGTCAGTTGCGGCGGCGCCGACACCACCCATGTGAAGACCGGGCAGGCGACGCCGACCGGCTTCGTGCCGCCGCAGATGAACGCCTTGACCAAGCAGACCGATCTGGTCACCATCGGGCTGGGCGCGAACGACTTCGGGCTGTTCGCCGACCTGCTCGCCGTCTGCCCGAGCCTGCAGAAGTCCGACCCCGACGGCGCACCCTGCAAGAAGCAGTTCTCCGCCGGCGGCAAGGACCAGTTGAAGGAGAACGTCGCCAAGACCAAGACCCGGCTGGTCGAGCTGCTCAAGACGGTCAAGGCCAAGATCGCCCCGAAGGCCACGATCGTGCTGGTCGGCTATCCCCGGATCGCGCCGGCCCAGGGCAACTGTCCCGACCTGCCGCTGGCCAAGGGCGACTACGCCTACCTGAACGCCACCGAGACCGAGCTGAACACCGCGATCCAGGCCGCGGCCAAGCAGGGCGGTGCGAAGTACCTCGACGTCTTCAAGCCCTCCGAAGGCCACGACGTCTGCGCCAAGGACAAGGCGTGGCTGCAGGGGGCGACGCCGGACCTGCTGAAGGCTGCCAGCTACCACCCGCGGGCCGAGGAGCAGACCGCGGTCGCCGACCTCCTGGTGAAGCTGTTGTCCGGAAGCAAGCAGACGATCACCGCGGCCGACCAGTCGGCGTGGAGCCCGACGCTGGCCACGCACCGCGAGCAGGCGGCCAAGACGCTGGCCGATCCGGCCAAGCGCCGCCAGATCGAGAGCCGGCTCGCCAAGGGTGGTTTGTTCTCCCGTCCCTAGCCACGCGCGGCGGCGGCGTTTCCCCGGTCGGCGGGCTGGCAACCGGACTCGCCGTACCGGATTGCCGTCCGAAGGAGGGTTCAGTGGCCGAGAAGATGATCCCGCTGTCGGGTGTTGTGCTCGACACGCCTGATCCGCGCGGGCTGGCGGACTTCTACCGCCGCCTGCTGGGGTGGGAGATCGTGGCCGACGAGGACAACTGGGTGTCGTTGCGCGGGCCCGACGGCAGCAGCAAGGTGTCGTTCCAGCGCGACCCCGACCACCGCCCACCCCGGTGGCCGAGCGAGGCCGGCCAGCAGCAGATGCAGGTCCATCTGGACTTCCAGGTGGACGACCTCGAAGCGGCCCAGCAGCAGGCGGTAGACGCCGGCGCGACGCTGATGGACTGGCAACCGCAGAAGGAGGGCGTACGCGTGCTCGCCGACCCGGCCGGGCACATCTTCTGCCTGTTCCTGCCCGGTTTCTAGGTACGCGGATTGTGCGCGGGTACCGGGCACCTTCCTGAAGGTCTGGTCCCAGCAGGTCTTCGAGCACCCCGGGAGGATCCATGCGTGTTGTCGTGACCGGCGCGAGCGGCAACGTGGGCAGCGCCCTGGTCCGCCGGCTGCGGGCGACCGGGGAGCACGACGTCGTCGGAGTGGCCCGGCGGGTCCCCGTCCGGGCCACCGAGGGGATTCGGTGGATGTCGATCGACCTGTCCCGGCCGGACTGCCGGGACGAGTTGCGTGACGCATTCCTCGGTGCGGATGCCGTCGTGCACCTCGCCTGGGCGTTCCAGCCCTCGCACGACCTCGGGTACCTGGAGGCCGTCGGGGTCGGCGGGACGCAACGAGTCCTCGACGCCTGCACGGCGGCGGGCGTCGGACAGCTCGTCCACATGTCGTCGGTCGGGGCGTACTCGCCCAAGCGCGACGATCAGGCGGTCGACGAGAACTGGCCGGTCGACGGCGTACCGACGTCGTCGTACAGCCGGCACAAGTCCGCGGCGGAGCGAATGCTCGACTCCTACGACGGTACGCCGGTGACGCGGCTGCGCCCGGGGATCGTCGGGCAGCGGTCGATCGGCAGCGCGCTGCTGCGCTACGGGGTGCCGATCCTGCTGCCGGCCAGGACCCTCGCGGCGGTGCCGGTACTGCCGATGCCGGCCGGGCTGACGATCGCGATGGTCCACGCCGACGACCTCGCGGACGCGGTGGTCCGGGCCTTGGAGCAGCGCGCGGTGGGAGCGTTCAACGTGGCCGCGCCGACGACGATCTCCGCCGCGCTGATCGCCGAGGCGCTCGGTGCGCGCTGGGTGAAGGCGCCGGCGCCGTTGGTGCGCGGGGTGATGGCGGCGAGCTGGCAGGCACGCCTGCAGCCGGTGTCGCCCGGCTGGCTCGACCTCGCCTGCTGCGCACCCGCGCTGGACAGTTCCCGAGCCGTGAACGAACTCGGCTGGTTCCCGAAGGTCGACGCGATGAGCGTGCTGCAGGAGATCGTCGACGGGATGCGCGAGGCCGCGGCCGGCGACACCGCCGTACTGCGGCAGCGCACTGTGCGTTCCGAGGTCGCCGAGCTGCTGCGCCACGGCCCGATCAGCCATCGCCGCCGACCGTGATCGCCGACTGAGCAGGAGCGTCATGCGGACTGTTGTCTCAGCCTTCTTCTCCGCGCTGGCCCGCGTGCGGCAGGCACCGGCCGTGCATCCGCGACGGCTGGGATTCACCGGCCAGTTGGTGGTCAGTGGCGTCAACGCGGTGCTGCCGAAGGGCGTCTATCCGGCGACCGTGCAACTGTCCAAGGGCGCCGGTACGCCGGGACGCTGGCCCGACGTCCTCGGCATCGCCCTGCGGCTGGAGCCCGAGCAGACCCCGTGGGACTTCCTGTTCTCGAGCGCGGGACGCGGTCGGCTGAGCCGCTGGATCCCGGTCCCGGCGCCGGACTGGAACGTTGCTCGCTACGGAACGCTCGGCCCGTACGAGGTCGCTGGGCACGACTGGTGGCTGATGTTGACGCCGGAGGGCCGCCGGATCGGCCACGCGTCGGTCGACGCGCTGCACAAGCGGGCGCCGTCGAGGTTCACCGTCTCCATCAGCGGTCCGCGACCGCGGTGGGTGCGGATCGGCGAGCTGGAGTTGTTCTCGCCGTCGACCGAGGTGCTCACCTTCGATCCGGTGCTGAACCACCCCGACCATGCCGTCCCGGGCCCGCCGTGGCTGCGGCAACTGCGCGAACTGGCCTACCAGGGCAGTCGTCAGGGGCGCCGAAATGCCGACTGAGAGAAAGGGAAACCGATGTCTGTACTCGATCGCCTGAAGCGGTGGCGGCAGTCCCACGCACTGAACGAGGACGACGCGCCGGCCGACACCGACGTGGCCATGACGCGCGAGACCGGAGGTGCGGCCGACGGCGGTACGCAGGCCACCACCGGGACCGGCGAGAACCAGACGTTCGTCGGACGGGCCGCCGGGCAGGACGAGGGCTACGCGGGGGAGACCGGCGCGGAGGCCAGGGCCGAGGCGGAGCGGAAGGAGCGGGAGAGCTGAACGCGTGATCGGGGTGGGTGCACAGTGGACAGTGCACCCACCCCGATTGCCGCGGCCGACGACCGGCCGGCCACAGACGATCGGCCGGGGTCTCGGGTCGGCGTGGAACCTTCCGTGTCAGGCCGCGGCGCTCGCCGGCTCGAGGCGGTTCCGCAGCTCGGCGAGGATCCTGGTCAGCAGCCGGGACACCTGCATCTGGCTGATGCCGAGCTCCGTCCCGATGTCGGCCTGCTTCCAGTTCTCGACGAAGCGGAGCTCCAGGATGCGGCGGTCGCGCGGCGACAGCTCGGCGACGACCGGGCCGAGCATGTCGACCGTCTCGAGCTGCTGCAGGTAGGGATCCTCGTCGTCGGCCACCGCGTCACCCAGCACCAGCTCGCCGTCGTCGGTCGGCCGGTCGAGCGAGAGCACGTTGAAGCAGCCCCGCGCGGCCTCGGCCTGCCGCACGTCCTCCAGGGGTGCGCCGAGGCGAACGGCGATCTCCTCGACCGCCGGTTCGCGGCCCAGCTCCTGGGTCAGCAGCGGCAGCACCGCGGCGATCTTGCCCTGGAGCTCCTGGAGGCTGCGCGGGATGCGAACGGTCCAGGTGCAGTCGCGGAAGTAGCGTTTCAGCTCGCCACGGATCGTCGGTACGGCGTACCCGATGAACGGGACGCCGTCGTCGGGGCGGTAGCCGCTGGCGGCCTTCATCAGGCCCAGGCACGCGACCTGCTCGAGGTCGTCGTCCTCGGCGCCGCGGCCGCGGAACCGGCGGGCGATCCCGCGGGCGATCTCGAGGTTCAGCTCGACGGCTCGCTCGAGCAGTTCCTGGCGTTCGGTCTGGTCGGTACTGCGGGCTCTGGCAGCGAGCAGCTCGCGGGTGGCCGCCTCGCGCTGGGCGCGTTCCTCGACGGTGGTGCAGTGGGTGGGGACCGTGCCGGCCCCGGAGTCGGTGAGAGTGAGCATGGTCATGACCTCGCGATGGACAACACATCACGGCGCGGCCGCATCCCTGGACCGCGGTCAGTGCTACGGCGGCAGTCGTACCCACCTGTCAAACGTTTGTGTCAGCGGTGTCCGGCCGCCGCTACCCTTGGTTCTCGATCGGCGGGCTCCCTGTGCCCTGTGTGCACGATCGTAAACACAGCGTGATCGGTGTCACGCCGCCGGAAAGGGGTATCGGTCGGTCCCGACCGGTGCCGAACTCGGAGGTTTTCATGAACGTCGTACCGCAGCTGTCGGCGGTCGCCATCGACTGCGCCGATCCGCTGTCGCTGGGACTGTTCTGGCAGTCGTTGCTCGGCGGCGATCTGCGGCCGCGCAACGACGGGGACACCGAGTTGCACGAGGCAACGGTCCGGCTGGACTTCTGCCGGGTTCCGGACCCGCCGTCGATCCGCAAGAACCGCGTCCACCTGGATCTGAAGGTGCCGGCCGACAACCGCGAGGCGGCGATCGACCGGGCGCTCGAACTCGGCGCGACCAGGGCCGACGACATCTACGACGGCGATTTGTGGGCCTGCTTGCGGGACCCGGAGGGCAACGAGTTCTGCATCGTGTGGGGCGCGGACTGATCGACCGGACTACGAGGTGGCCGACGTGGGTACCGCCGGACCACCAGTCGTTCGACGATGTTCAGGAGTTCGCACATGTCCGACCAGCACCAGCCGGAGGATCCGACCACCCAGCACCCGGGTCCCGAGTCCCAGGGACCGGAGCAGATCCAGCACCCCGGCCGTTCGGGGGAGATGGACCAGCAGCCCGACCATGGCGAGGACAGCTACCGGGGGACCGGCAAGCTGACCGGGAAGCGGGCGGTGATCACCGGGGGCGACTCCGGGATCGGGCGGGCCGTCGCGCTCGCGTTCGCGCGGGAGGGTGCCGACGTGCTCATCTCGTACCTGGAGGCGGAGGAGCCCGACGCGCAGGAGACCCGCAAGCTGATCGAGGCCGAGGGGCGCAAGGCGGTGACCGTCGCCGGGGACATCCAGGAGGAGGCGCACTGCCAGGAGATCATCGACCGGGCGGTGAGCGAGCTCGGCGGTCTCGACATCCTGGTCAACAACGCGGCGTACCAGATGTCGCAGGAGGGGATCGAGGAGATCACCACCGAGCAGTTCGACCGGGTGCTGAAAACCAATCTGTACGCGATGTTCTGGCTCTGCAAGGCCGCGATCCCGCATCTCGGCCCGGGCTCGAGCATCATCAACACCTCGTCGATCCAGGCCTACCAGCCGTCGCCGAACCTGCTCGACTACGCCACCACCAAGGCCGGCATCGTGAACTTCACCAAGGGCCTGGCCCAGCAGCTGGCCTCGAAGGGCATCCGGGTGAACACCGTCGCGCCCGGCCCGATCTGGACTCCGTTGATCCCGGCGACGATGCCGCCGGAGAAGGTGGACGAGTTCGGTGCGCAGACCCCGCTGGGTCGCGCGGGGCAGCCGGCGGAGCTGGCGCCGGCATACGTGTTCCTCGCCTCGCAGGAGTCGAGCTACATCACCGGTGAGCGGATCGGTGTCACCGGCGGACAGCCGCTGCCGTAGGGCTCAGCGCGGGCTGCGCAGGTCGCGGATCGCGAGGGCGGCGAGTCCGGCGACCGCGCAGCCCGCGTCTCAGCGGGGTTCGAAGACGTTGCCCTCCGTCGGTGGGGTCGTGGTTCGGGACAGGCCGAGCCGTTTCATCAGCGGGACGACGAGCGCGTCGTACGCGGCGGGCAGGTAGCGGAAGCCCAGGATCATGACGGGATTGGCCCACCCGACCGACAGCTCCCGGCGGGGGTGGTCGGTGAGCGAGAGGATCGCGGCGGTGACCTTGTCGACGTCGCCGACCGGTGGTGGCGGCTGACCGACCCGGCCGATGTAGTTGCCGGCGTTCTGGTAGACCGGTGTGTCGATGCTTCCCGGCGCCACCAGACTGACGTGCACGCCGGGCGTCGCCCGCACCTCGGCCTGCAACGCCCGTGCCAGGCCGTGCACGGCCCACTTGCTCATCACGTACGCGCTCATGAACGGCGGTGCCATCTTGCCGACGACCGAGCCGACCAGGATCAGGTGACCCTCGCCCTGCTCCTCGAACCGCTGGAGCGCCGCGCGAGCCGCGTGCACCGTCCCGTCGATGTCCACCCGCAGGACACGCTCGAAGACCTCGGGTGGGATCTTGGTGAACTCGCCGTACGCCATCACCGCGGCGCAGTGCAGCAGCACGTCGATCCGGCCGCAGCGCGCGACGGTCAGGTCGACGAGCACCTCGACCTGTTGCCGGTCCGCCACGTCGGTCGGCGCCACGACCGCCTCGCCCCCGCGGTCTCGGCACTCGGCGGCGACCCGGTCCAGGCTCGTCCGCGACCGGCCCGCCAGGACGACGGTGTCGCCGCGCGCCGCGAAGGCCAGCGCGGCGGCCCGGCCGATCCCGCTGGAGGCGCCGGTGATCGTGACGATCACGTCTTGCGACCCTCCGCGATCAGCCGGAGCCGACGCAGGGTCTCGGTGTTCCGCAGACTCAGCACCGGGTCGAGCGCCGCCTGCGGGATCATCGCGGCCGGTCCCTTCACCGCGCGCTCGCGCATCACCAGGTGGCAGCCGTCGTCCTTCGGCGTCGCCTCGAACTCGACCTGACCCTCACCGGTCGGCCAGGCGCGCACCCGGAGCCGCAGCAGCGACAGCGGGACGTACTCCTCGACCGTGGTGGTGTCGTCGATCAGCAGCGGCCAGGTCCCGACCGAGTGGTGGATGCTGGAGCCGGGCTGCGGCCACGCCGGCTCGACGTCCCGGACCCGGGACGCACCGACCACCCAGCCGGCGTACGACCAGCCATCGGTCAGGACGGCGAACACGTCGTCGACGGACGCATTGATCACGCACTCGTTCTCGCTCATGCCCTGCCTGTACCCATCGCGCATGACTCGACCGCTTCGTGGACACCGGGCGGCCATGACAGACGCGATCGTGATCGGCGCCGGGCCGAACGGGCTGGTCGCCGCCAACTTGCTCGCCGACCAGGGCTGGGAGGTGCTGCTGCTCGAGGCGAACGACGAGATCGGCGGCGCGGTCCGCAGCGCCGAGGACGTCGCGCCGGGCTTCGTGCACGACACGTTCAGCTCGTTCTACCCGCTGGCCGCGGTCTCGCCCACGATCCAGGCGCTGGAGCTGGACCGCTGGGGCCTGCAGTGGTCGAACGCGCCGGCCGCGGTCGGGAACCCGATGACCGACGGCGGGTGGGCGATCGTGCACGACGACCCGTTCGACACCGCCGCCGAGCTGGATCGGGTCACGCCGGGTGACGGTGACAGCTGGCTGGAGATGTACGACGACTGGCGGCGGATCCAGCACGGCATGGTCGGCCTGCTGCTCGATCCGTTTCCGCCGGTCCGCTCCGGCGGATCGCTCGCGCTGCACCTGCTGGGCCGGCGCGGGCTGGAACGGATCCGGCTGCTGGCGTCGTCGGTGCGGTCGCTCGGCGACCGGCGGTTCCAGGGCGAGGCCGCGAAGATGCTCTTGGCAACCAACGCGCAGCACGCCGACCTCAGCCCGGAATCGGCCGGTTCGGGATTGATGGGCTGGCTGCTGGTGATGCTCGGACAGCAGTTCGGCTATCCGGTACCTCGCGGCGGCGCCGGGCAACTGAGTCAGGCACTGGCGAATCGGCTGAAGGACCGCGGCGGGGTGATCCGGTGCGGCAACCGTGTCACCGGCATCGAGGTCCGGGGCGGACGGGCCACTGGCGTGTGGACTGCCGGCGGGGAGTTCCTGGCCGCGCGCCGGGCGGTGCTCGCCGACGTCTCGGCCCCCGCCCTGTACGGCGAACTGCTGCCCGCCGACGCGGTCCCCGGGCGGGTGAAACGTGCGATCCGGGGCTTCGAGTGGGATCCGGGCACGGTCAAGGTCGACTGGGCGCTGGACGGCCTGATCCCGTGGCGGGAGAAGCCGGCCAAGTCGCCCGGTACGGTGCACCTCGCCGACTCGGTGGACGCACTCAGCCTCGCCGCGGCGCAGATCGCGGCCGGCCGGGTTCCGGCCGAGCCGTTCTTGCTGATGGGTCAGATGACCACGGCCGATCCGACCCGGTCACCGGCCGGTACGGAGGCCGTCTGGGCCTACACCCACGTCCCGCAACGGATCCGCGGCGACGCGGACTTCAGCGGCGCGTGGACCGCCGACGAGGTGGAGCGCTTCGCCGACCGGATGCAGGACCAGGTCGAACGCGCCGCGCCGGGGTTCGCCAGCCGCATCGTGCGCCGCCGGATCCTGGCGCCGGCCGACCTGGAGGCCCGCGACGCGAACCTCGTCGGCGGCGCGGTCAACGGCGGCACGGCGGCCCTCCACCAGCAACTGGTCTTCCGCCCGATCCCGGGACTCGGCCGGGCGGAGACGCCGGTGAAGGGCCTGTACCTGGCGTCGGCCTCCGCGCATCCCGGCGGGGGAGTGCACGGCGCGTGCGGCTCCAACGCCGCCCGCGCGGCGATCTTCCACGCCCGCCTCACCCGCCGGTAGACGCGCCGCGCACGCCGCTCCGCGCGCCGGCCGGGCTCCTGCGAACGCGCGTAGATCCGCGCCGGCCGGGGCTCCTGCGAACGCGCGTGGATCCGCGCCGGCCGGGGCTCCTGCGAACGCGCCTGGATCCGCGCCGACCCAGGCTCCTACGAACGCGCCTGGATCCGCGCCGACCCAGGCTCCTACGAACGCGCCTGGATCCGCGCCGGCCGGGGCTCCTGCGAACGCGCCTGGACCGCGCCGATCGAGCACGCCCGACCGCGCGGATCAGCCCGGTGCCTTCGCGCCCCGTACTGCGATTGCCGTATCCGGAGCCTGCGCCTGCACGACGACGCGACCGGGGCCGGGCCGAAAGGCTGTGCGCAACGTTCGCCGGAGAAGTGGAGTGTCGCGTCATGGCAGGCATGCTCAGTCGTCTTGGTCGCTGGTGCTTTCGCCGGCGGTGGTTCGTCGTGGCGGTGTGGCTGCTCGCACTCGGTGGGACGGTGCTGCTCGCCGTCGAGTCGGACGGTCCGGTCACCACCCGGGCGACGATGCCGGGGATCGAGTCGCAGCAGGCGTTCGACCTGATCGAGCAGCGCTTTCCCGGCGCCGCCGCGGACGGCGCGTCGGCGACCATCGTGTTCGTTGCTCCCCAGGGTCAGGCGCTGACGTCGGCGCAGAACGCGATAGCTGTCGACGCGGCGCTCGACTCGTTGTCCGACGGTCCTCAGGTGGCGCGGATCGTCCCACCGTCGACCGGAGGCAGCATCAGCGCCGACGGTTCCACCGGCTACGCGTCGGTGTCGTACGGGGTGCCGTCGTCCGAGGTGACCGAGGAGTCGCGGGCCGCGCTGGCCGCCGCGGTGGAGCAGGCCCGTCGGGCCGGGTTGACGGCGGAGATGTCCGGCTCGGCGCTCAAGACCGGTACCAGGATGAGTGCCATGGAGCTCGCCGGAGTCGCGATCGCCGCGGTGGTACTGCTGATGACGTTCGGATCGATGGTCGCGGCCGGTCTGCCGCTTGTCACGGCGATCATCGGGGTGGCTGTCTCGTTCCTCGGAGTCTGGGCGGTGGCCGGCCCGCTGGAGATGGCGATCACCAGCGGCATCCTCGCCCTGATGCTGGGGCTGGCGGTAGGAATCGATTACGCGATGTTCGTCGTCTCCCGTTTCCGGGAAGAGCGCCACAGCCATGACGACGCCGAGCAGGCGGCCGCTCGCGCGGTGGGAACGGCCGGTTCGGCGGTGACCTTCGCCGGGACGACTGTGGTGATCGCGCTCGCCGGCCTGTCGGTGGTGGGCATTCCGTCGCTGGCGAAGATGGGTCTGGCCGCCGCGGGTGCGGTGGTCGTGGCGGTACTGGTGGCGCTGACTCTGGTTCCGGCGTTGCTGGGCTTCGCCCCGGACCGGGTCCTGACGCGAGCGCAACGTCGCGGCGGTGTGCAACCTTCCGCTCGCCGCTCGGTGGCGAGCCCCTGGATGCGGCTGGTTCTGCGCCGTCCGCTCGTGATCACGCTGGCCGGTGTCGCGCTGCTGGCCGCGATCGCCGTTCCGGCCTTGTCACTGCAACTCGGCACGCCCGGGGATGCGTCGCTGCCGGTCACGGAAACCCAGCGACGCGCGTACGACCTCCGTGCGGCAGCGTTCGGCCCGGGATTCAACGGTCCCCTCACGGTGGTGGTCGACGCGCGGGGCGCCGCGGATCCGAAGGCGGCGGTGGCGACCGTGGCAGACGGCATCAGGACGACCAGCGGCGTCGTATCGGTGTCCAAGGCAACCTTCAACCAGGCGGGCGACACGGCGATCCTCACCGCCGTGCCGTCGACCGGCCCGACCGACGAACGCACCGAGAAGCTGGTGGAACAGCTGCGGACCGCGCGAGCGGGCGTGGAGGCTGCCGGACACGTCAGCTACGAGATCACCGGCGTCACCGCGCTGGACATCGACATGGCGCGCAAGACGCAGTCCGCGCTGGTGCCGTACGTGGCGATCGTGATCGGCCTGGCCGTGCTGCTTTTGCTGGTGGTGTTTCGTTCGATCTGGATTCCGGTCAAGGCGGCGCTCGGCTTCCTGCTGTCGCTGTTCGCGGCGCTGGGAGTGATCGTCGCGGTGTTCCAGTGGGGCTGGGCGGCGGATCTGCTCGGCGTCGAGCAGACCGGCCCGGTGATGAGCCTGATGCCGATTCTCCTGGTGGGCATCGTGTTCGGCCTGGCGATGGACTACGAGGTCTTCCTCGTGTCGCGGATGCGCGAGGCCCACGCGCACGGCGAGCCGGCCCGTGACGCGATCGGCACCGGCTTCCGGCAGAGCTCGAAGGTCGTCGTCGCGGCCGCGGTGATCATGATCGCGGTCTTCGGCGGCTTCGCGGCGGCCGACGAACCACTGATCAAGATGATCGGCCTCGGGCTCGCGTGCGCGGTCTTCTTCGATGCCTTCGTGGTCCGCCTGACGCTGGTGCCCGCCCTCCTGCAACTGCTCGGTGAGCGGGCCTGGTGGCTGCCGCGATGGCTCGATCGGGTGCTGCCGCGCGTCGACGTGGAGGGTGAGTCGCTGAGCGAACAGCGGCCGGAGCCGGCGCATGTGCCGAGCGCGCGGTGATCGCCCCGGTAGTGTCGGCCCGATGAACGTGTTGGCCGCGCTGGTCGCGTTCCTCTTCGCCGTACTCGGTGCCAGCCTCAGCACCGAGGGCATCTTCCGGCCTGCCGAGCTGCTTCCCGGTGCGATGCTGAGCCTGGTCGCGAGCGGGGCCCTGTTCGTGTCCGCCCGCTCTCCGCGGGCCGCGACCGTCGTCGCGATCTGCTGCGAGGCGGCCGCCTGCGCGGCCGGCTACCTGCCGACGCCGTTGCTGCTGGCTCCGCTGATCGGATGCCTCTATCGGCTGACGGTGCTCGGTGGCCCCAGGGCGGCCGGCTGGTGGACGGCGATCGCGGTGAGCGCGGTGATCGCGGGCGGAGCGGCGAGCGACGCGAACCCGACGGGAGGTTCGTTGCTGCTGCGGACCGTCGGCGTCGCCCTGTGGCTGCTGCCGGCGGTGTTCGCCGGACGGATGTCCCATACCCAGCGGGCGTACCTTCAACTGGTGCAGGCTCGCGCCGAGGACGCCGAACGCAGCCGGGACGACGAGGTGCGCCGCCGGCTGAGCGAGCAACGCCTGCGCATCGCGCAGGACCTGCACGATGTCGTCGCGCACCACCTCGCCGTCGCGAACGCGCAGGCCGGGACGGCGGCCCACCTGCTGACCAAGCGTCCCGAGCAGGTCGGTGAGCTGCTCACCGGGCTGAGCGGCTCCACGTCGGCCGCACTGCGGGAGCTGAAAGCGACCGTCGGGCTGCTGCGTGATCCCGGCGACGACTCCTCGCCGGGCACCACGCCGGCCCCGGGCCTCGACCAACTCCCGGAGTTGGTCGAAGCGTGCCGGGCAGCCGGAATCGACGTCCACGTGGCCAGCGACGGTACGACGCGGCAGTTACCGCCGCTGGTCGAGCTCACGGCGTTCCGGATCGTCCAAGAGGCCCTGACCAACGTCACGAAACACGCGGTCCATCCGGTCGTGACGATTTCCCTGGCCTATGACGAGGACACGTTCTCCGTCCATGTGGTGAACACCTCTGCCCACCCCGCTCCGGTGGGAGAAGAAGGCTTCGGGCTGATCGGCATGCGCGAACGCGCAGCCGCGGTCGGCGGGTCGGTCCGGGCGGGTCCGGCCGGGCCTGATCGGTACGCGGTCCGTCTCACCATTCCGCTGGCTCCATGGCAGGAAGACCGGCTGACCCGATGATCGACATCCTTCTCGCCGACGATCAGGCGCTGCTGCGCTCGACCTTCCGCATGCTGATCGACTCGTGCGACGACATGACGGTCGTCGCCGAGGCCGCGGACGGCGAGCAAGCGGCCGAGCTGGCCCGGCTGCACCGGCCGGACCTGGTCCTGATGGACATTCGGATGCCGGTCGTCGACGGGCTGGCCGCGACGCGACGCATCTGCTCGACGCCCGAGCTGGCGAGCACCCGCGTGCTGATCCTGACGACGTTCGAGACCGACGAGCACGTGGCCCGCGCGCTCGAGGCAGGGGCGAGCGGGTTTCTCGGCAAGGACGTCACGTCGCAGGGCCTGCTCGCCGGGATCCGGACGGTGGTCGGCGGCGAGGCGCTGCTCTCGCCGACGGCCACCCGCGCGCTCATCGACCGCTTCCTGTCCGCTCCCGGCAGCAGCGGCGAGCTGCCCCACGGCTCGCTGGTGACGCTGACCGACCGGGAGCGCGAGATCACCGCCCTGGCCGCCCACGGCCTGTCGAACCAGGAGATCGCCGAGCGGCTGTTCGTGAGTCCGCTGACGGTCCGCACGCACATTCACCGGGCGATGATGAAGGCGCGAGCCCGCGACCGCGCCCAGCTGGTCGTTTTCGCTTACCAGCAAGGGCTGGTCCGGGTGCGATGAGCGGCGGCCTGCCGGCTAGCGCAACGTCCGGAAAGCGGTCCGGACCTCCTTCGTGAAGATCTCCGGCTGCTCCCACGCCGCGAAGTGGCCGCCCTTGTCGACCTCGTTCCAGTGGATCAGGTTGCCGAAGGTGCGCTCGCCCCAGCTGCGCGGTGCGCGGTAGATCTCGCCCGGGAACACCGTGACCGCCACCGGGAGGTCCGGGATCGCGACGGCGTCGAACGGGCCGCCGCCGGCCTGGTAGCCCTCCCAGTAGGAGCGTGACGACGAGGCGCCGGTGTTCGTCAGCCAGTACAGCGAGATCGCGTCGAGCATCTCGTCGTACGAGAACACCTTCTCGGGCTCGCCGCCGCTGTCGGTCCACTCGGCGATCTTGTCGTAGTAGTACGCCGCCATCGCGACCGGCGAGTCGGCGAGCGCGTAGCCGATGGTCTGCGGGCTCTGGTTCATCATCGCCGCGTAGCCGAAGCCGTCGTGGTAGAAGTGCAGCAGCCGGTCGTACGCGATCTTCTCGCGCGCCGACAGACTCGCGGGGGCCGGGTCGAAGTTGCGCAGGTGGCGCAGGATCTCCGGCGGTACCGTGCCCGGCATGTTGACGTGGATGCCCAGCAGTCCCTGAGGTTTCTGCACCGCGAGCACCTCGGAGATGATCGCGCCCCAGTCGCCGCCTTGGGAGACGTAGCGGGGGTAGCCGAGGCGGAGCATGAGCTGGTGGAAGGCCTTGGCCGTGCGGGCCGGGTTCCAGCCGGTCGAGGTCGGCTTGCCGGAGAAGCCGTAGCCGGGCAGCGTCGGCAGCACCAGGTGGAAGGCGTCCTCGGCGCGGCCGCCGTGCGCCGTCGGGTTGGTCAGCGGGCCGATCACCTTCAGCAGCTCGACGATCGAGCCCGGCCAGCCGTGCGTCATCAGCAGCGGCAGCGCGTCGGCGTGCGGCGAACGGATGTGGGCGAACTGGATGTCCACGCCGTCGATCCGGGTGATGAACTGCGGCAGGTTGTTCAGCCGCGTCTCGAGCTTGCGCCAGTTGTAGTGCCGGCCCCAGTACTCGACCAAGGGGCGGACCTTGGCCAGTTGCGCGCCCTGTGAGCGATCGGCGACGGTCTCCCGATCGGGCCAGCGCGTCATCCGCAGCCGCTGCCGCAGATCGTTGATCTCCCGCTGCGGCACCTTGATGCGGAACCGGTGCACGCCCGGGATCTCCTTGCGGTGGCCGCCGGACGGACTCGCCGCCGCCTGCCCGGGAAGCCCGAGCTGCGTGGCGACCACGGCGCCGGCCGCCAGTCCGAGAAACCCGCGACGATCTGTGCCGAAGTGGCCGTTGTTCTCGCTCGTACCCATCAAAGCTCCTTGTCTCAGTCCTGCGTGACAGCACGCCTCACGAGGGTGTGGCTTTCTGGTTCGGACCCACGGTCGCGTGCCGGCCGCTCGCTTCGCGCCCGGGACAGTCCCTGGCCTCGCCGTCGGTCGGTACTCGGGCCACGGGCCCAACGCCGGGCCAGGCAACGGGACCAGGGACATCCCCGGGTGCGACCGGCAACCAACTCGGCGACCGTGAGTCGCAAGACCCTCGAGCTGTTCGTGAAGGAGCGTCATCGATGGACAACAGCAAGCCGCCCAGCCGATCCGAACCCGGCCGTCGCGGATTCCTCAGGCTCGCGGCCGGGACCGTCGCCGCCACCCACCTGAGCCTGCTCGGCACCGAGGCCGCGCAGGCCGCCGGAGCAAAGGCTCCCCGCACGGGGTTCGGTCCGGTGCGACAGATCAAAGCCGGCGTGCTGAACGTGGGCTACGTGGAGACCGGTCCGGCCGACGGCCGTCCGGTGATCCTGATGCACGGCTTCCCGTACGACATCCACAGCTACGTCGAGGTCGCGCCGTTGCTGGCCGCCGAGGGCTACCGGGTGATCGTCCCGTACTTCCGTGGCTACGGGACGACGAGGTTCCTGTCCGACCGCACCCGGCGCGACGTCGACCAGGCCGCGTTCGCGCTCGACATCCTCGCGCTGATGGACGCGCTGAAGATCCGTAAGGCGATCCTGGCCGGCTACGACTGGGGGTCGCGCACCGCCGACATCATCGCCGCGCTCTGGCCGCGGCGGTGCGAGGCCCTGGTCTCGGTGACCGGGTACCTGATCACCAACCTGGCCGCGAACAGGAAGCCGCTGCCGCCCAAGGCGGAGAACGCCTGGTGGTACCAGTACTACTTCACCACCGAGCGGGGCGTGCTCGGTCTGACCGAGAACCGCTACGAGTTCGGCGACTTCGTCTGGCGGTTCAACTCGCCGACCTGGGACTACTCCACCGCGACGTACGACCGCACCGCGGCGGCGTTCGAGAACCCGGACTTCGTACCGATTGTCATTGGCAACTACCGCTGGCGGCTCGGCCTGGCCCCGGCGGAGCACCTGTACACCGCCATCGAGCGCCGGTTGCAGGCCGGGCCGACGATCGGCGTCCCGACCGTCACCATCGACGGCAGGTACGACCCGTTCACGCCGGCCGGCCACGGGTCGGCGTACCGGGCCAAGTTCACCGGCAAGTACGACCATCGGGTGCTCGACGTCGGCCACAACGTGCCGCAGGAGGACCCGCGGGGCTTCGCCCAGGCCGTGGTCGACGCCGATCACCTCTGACGCGGTGACGTCAGAGATCCTGTCGCAGCTGCCCGATGGCCGTGCCGAGGTCGGTCTCGATGCCGTCGGGCTGCTGCAGCCCCTTGCCGAGCAGGAGCTTGACGAACGGCCGGTGCTCGGGGCGGCCGGCGGTGGCGAAGTACGCGCTCAGTCCGGGCGCGAACTCCTCGTCGGCGGGCAGCGTGGCGACGTCGACCAGCTTCTTGATCCCGCTGACCGCCACCTTGTCGAAGGCCGCGATCCGGCGGGCGAACGCGTCGGTGAACTGCTCGATGTCGGCGTCCGGGACGAGCCGGTTCACGTACCCGTACGCCGCGGCCAGCTCGGCCGGTACGTCGTCACCGCCGAGCAGGATCTCCAGCGCGCGACCGCGACCGACCAGGCGTCCCAGCCGGGCCATCGGGCCACCGCCGGGCACCGCGCCGACACCGACCTCGAACTGGCCCAGCACCGCCTGCTCGGAGGCGAACCGGATGTCGGTGGCGAGCACGAACTCGCTGCCCGCGCCGCGGGTCCGGCCGCGGATCTCCGAGATCGTGGCCACCGGCAACCGGCTGAGCCGGACGAAGTTGTCCAGGTACGGGTGCAGTCCGGTGGGCCCGGGCTGCATCGCCGCCACCCGGGAGTTGTCGGCCAGGAAGTCCCAGTGGGCCATGAAGTAGCCCGGCGTCTCGCTGCGGAAGACGACCACCGTGAGATCCGGGTCGTTCTCGATCCGCCCGACGAGCTCACCGAGCTGGTCGACGGTGTCCGGGTCCATCAGGTTCACCGGACCGTTGCCGAACGTCACCCGCCAGTACGACGGGGACACCTCGCTGACGTCGAATTGTGCTGCGCTCATCGCCTTGCTGCTCCCGTCCTGCACTCGGCCGAGTACACGCTCCGAGCCTCGCGCGAACGGACGCGAGGTCGCGCCAGGGAAACCCCCTGGGCACTGCCTGCCAGGGGAGCTCACCGGCGCGAGCACCCGCCGGGCCGACCGATGCTGGGCGTACCGAAGTCGGGTGGACCGAAGCTTGAGGAGGCCGGCATGGAGTTCCTGGTCACGATGACCACTCGGGTACCGGAGGGCGTGTCGCCGCAGGAGGTCGACGACGTCCGGGCCCGCGAGGCCGCGCACACGCGTGAGCTGGCCGCCGAAGGACGGGTGCTCCGCCTGTGGCGGCCGCCGCTGAAGCCGGGGGAGTGGCGCACGATCGGGCTCTTCGCCGCCGACGACGCCGAAGAACTGGAGCGGACGCTCGCCTCGATGCCGTTGCGGATCTGGCGGACCGACGAGGTGCTCGTGCTCAGCCCGCACCCCAACGACCCTGCGGCACGGTGACGACTGCCACCGTGCCGCCGGCCTCGGTCAGCCGAGGTAGTCGCGCCAGGGGCCGGTGATGGCGAAGGTGATGCCGGGCGACTGCAGGTTGACGTACAGCACCTTGCCGTCGGGGGAGAACGCCGGGCCGGTGAACTCCGACTCGTTGAGCATGTTGCGGGCGATCGCGTACGTCGGGCCGCCCGGCGTGGAGCTGAGCACGTGGCTGCTGGCGTTGCCGTCCTCGGCGAGCACGAGCGAGCCCCACGGCGTGACGGTCACGTTGTCCGGGCTGTCGAAGTTGTAGTCGTCGTACCGGGCGGTGCTGCCCTGGTCGGCGGCCGGGTTGTGCGGGAAGTACGTGACCAGCTGGATGGTCCTGGCCTTGTAGTTGTAGAACCAGACCATCCCGTCGTGCGGAACGGCGTCGGCCGGCAGGTCGGCGGTGCCCGACTCGGCGTAGGAGTTGACCACGTACACGCCCTCGTCGGTGCCGTAGACGCCCTCGAACTTCTTGCCGCGGGTGACCTGGCCGTCGGTGAACTGCTTGCGGCACGAGACCGACACCGCGTCGCGATCCGGCACCGGAACCCAGGCGACCCGGAACGGGCGCAGCAGCTGGGCCGACGTCAGGTAGGCGACGTCCGGGATCGGCTTGCCGTCGCCACCGAGGATCGCCATCGCCTCGAGCGTGCCGAAGCCGGCGTCGGCGAGGTCCTGCCAGCTCTTCGGGCCGAGCTTGTAGCCGCGCGGCGCGCTCCACCGGTAGAACAGGCCGTTGGGGCCGGACGCGTCCTCGGACAGGTAGATGTGAGTGCGGTCCTGGTCGACCGCGAGGGCCTCGTGGGCGTAGCGGCCGAGTGCCTTGAGCGGGACCGGGTGAGCGGTCTTACCGTCGGCCCAGACCTCGAAGACATAGCCGTGGTCCTTCAGGCGGGTGGTGCCGTTGGCCTTGTTCTCGGTCTCCTCACACGTCATCCAGGTGCCCCACGGCGTGTGGCCGCCGGCGCAGTTGGTGAGCGTGCCGGAGATGCCGACCCACTCGCCGCGGTTGCGGCCGTCGCGGTCCACGGAGATGACGGTGCAGCCGCCCGCGGCGCCGACGCCTTCGTCGTACACGGTGCCCTTGATCTGCGGTACGCCGAGCGCGTTGTTGCTGCCGATCTCGTGGTTGAGGATCAGCGTGTGGTTCCGGCCGTCGCCGAAGACGGCCATGCCGTCGTGCGATCCCGGCGTCGGCTGACCGGTCGTCAGCTTGGTCTCACCGGCCTTGGTGACGATCGTGTACTTGAAGCCCGGCGGCAACGCGAGCAGACCCTTGGGGTCGTCCATCAGCGGCGGGAACGGGCGGTGCGTGGGGAACGGCGAACGCCGCGGGGCGGGGGTCGCCTCGGCCAGCGACGGCACGGCGCCGACGGTGACGAGTCCGACGCCGGCGGCGCCGGCGGCACCCGCGGCACCGCGAAGAACGGAACGACGATCGAGAGACATGGGTACTCCTTGGAGCGTGGATCAGCAGGGTGCGCGCAGGCTCCCCGAGTCGGCCGTCGTCGCCCGTCGATCCTCCAGTGCTCCGACGACGCCGCGGCGAACGCAGCCTGAACAAACCGCACCGAACCCACGGCGGGGTCCGGTGCGGTTCGTTCGCACGTGGTCAGCGGGTGGTCAGCTGGTGGTGCGGAAGGGACCGGTGATCTCGTAGGTGATGCCGCCGCTGCTCGAGCCGCTGGTGCCGCGCTGGGAGGAGAAGTAGAGGCGGTTGCCGGCCGGGTTGAAGGCGACCCCGCACAGTTCGGAGCCGGACTGGCCGGTGACGCGGAGGAAGGGGGCGACGACGTCGGCGGGCGTGATGACGCAGATCTCCATGTTGCCGCCGTCCTCGGCGACGTACAGGTCGCCGGCGGAGGTGCCGGTGATGTTGTCGACGCCGGTCAGCGGCGGGTTGGGGGTGAGGTTGTCGTCGTAGGCGATGGCGATCGTGTTGTTCACCGCGTTGTAGGCCCAGACGCGGTTGTCGCCCTTGGTGGTGAAGAAACAGGTGCCGTTGCGGTAGTAGCAGCCTTCGCCGCCGTTGAACGTCTTCATGCCGGAGACCTGCCTGCGGGTGCGGGTCGGGCTGCCGTCGGGGTCGGGCACGGTGACCCAGGACAGCGCGCCGCCGGACTCCCGCAGGACCTGGAGGGTGCCGGCCGACAGGTCGCCCCACGTGGTCGGGCGGAAGCGGTAGAACCCGCCGTCGGGGGTGTCCTCGGTGAGGTAGATGACGCGCCGGTCCGGATCGACCGCGGCGGCCTCGTGGGAGAAGCGGCCCATCGCCGGACGACGGACCGCCGCCTTCGTGCCGAACGGGTCGGTCTCCCAGACGTAGCCGAGGTCGGTCTCCTCGCACGACAACCAGGTACCCCACGGGGTCGCGCCGCCGGAGCAGTTCTGCGTCGTACCGGACAGGATGCGGTACGCGCCGGTGACCGTCCCGCTGCTGTTGAACCGCAGCGCGCCGGCCCCACCGTTGCCGCTGCCCACCTCGGAGTTGGACACGTAGATCCAGCCGGTGCCGTCGGCGAAGCACGCGCCGCCGTCCGGCGCGTTGTGCCAGGTGTAGCTGGTGCCGCTGACGACGCGGGTGGACCTGGCCAGCACCCGGCTGGTGAAGCCCTGCGGCAACATGATCCCGTTGGCGTCGGCGGCCCGCAGGCCGCCGTACGGGCTGGGGCCGGTCTGGGCGGGGAACGCGAGCGCCTGCGGCGTCACGCTGAACCCGAAGGCGACCGAGGCCGACGAACCGATCACTGCCGCACGAAGAAAACTCCGACGATCCACGACTGACTCCTCACAGTGACAAGGGCGGAGCTGTCAGTGAACCGGCCGGACATGAACCCTGCCCGGCCTCCCGGCGAGGATCAGATGACGCGGCCACGGCCGCCGCGTTTTGAGCGGATCCGGCGGGGAACCTCGCCGGTGACGGCGCGCCGTTCGCGCGAGCCGACCGCGCGCCGAGGTCTCGGAGAGTTGAACCCGCAGCCTCCGGGACCGCCCAGCCGACGCTCAGGACAGGCGGCCTGCTTCCGCGACCAGCCTCTGCTGCGCCGCGACGAGCGAATCGGCAGCCGCGCCGCGCAGGTGCGACAAGTGCGCCATGTGCTGCGACTTCGTCAGCTCCGCGTGGACGAAGGTCAGGTCGTCGTCGAGCCCGAGCATGCTGAACGCGGCCCGCAGCCATGGCTCCTGGTGGTCGAAGCCGGCCCGAGGGGTGCCGGGTCCGTACGCGCCGCCGCGGGCGGTGGCGACAACCACGCTGGTGCCGGACAGCGGACCGCGGCCATTGTCCCGGTCGACGAGAAGAGGCGGTACGGCGATCCGGTCGAGCCACGCCTTGAACCCGGACGGCACGGAGAAGTTGTGCATCGGCAGGCCGATCACGACGGTGTCGGCGGCGAGCAGTTCCTCGATCAGTTGCCAGCTCGTGCTCCAGCTGTCGCGTTCGGCCGGTGTGGCGGCGGCGGCCCGCGCTTCGGGCAGCCGACGCTCCCCAGCGGTCTCCAAGCGCTGACTGATGGCCACATGAGCCTCGTCGACGTGGGGGATCGGTACGGCCGCCAGGTCCCGGTAGGTGTACCGGCCTTCCGGCCGCAGCCGCAGCCACTCCTTCGTGAAGGCGGCCGTCAGTTGGCGCGACACCGATTCGCGCCGCGGGCTGGAGTCGAGGTGCAGCAGGTGTGACACGGTTTCTCCTTCGGGGTGAACGGTGCTTCCACGAGCTGGAACGCACCGGCCCCGGGCGAGATGCCGTAATCTGCGGTAACAGGTTCTTACGGAAACCGTTAGTGGAGATGACGGATGCTCGATGTTCGCAAGCTGGTGCTGCTGCGCGAGGTCGGGGCTCGCGGCTCGATCGCAGCGGCGGCTGATGCGTTGGCCTACACCCGGTCCGCGGTCTCCCAGCAGCTCACCGCACTGGAGCGGGACCTCGGCGTCCCGCTCCTCGACCGGACCAACCGCCGCGCCGCGCTGACCGAGGCAGGCCACGCACTGGTGGCCCGGACCGAAGTCGTTCTCGCCGAGCTCGAGCAGGCGGAGGCGGAGGTCAAGGCACCCGGGGCCGAGGTCGCCGGCGAGCTCCGGATCGGTGTGCCTCTGCACCACGGGCCTCCGCTGCTGGCGCGGAGCATCGCGCGGCTTCAACAGCGACATCCCGGTCTACTCATCACCCTGAGCCAGGTCGCTCCCGACGACGCCGCCCGAGAAGTCAGGCTGGGAAAGCTCGACCTCGCGCTGTCCGACGACCACGACGGTACGCCGAAGCGAGCGGAGCCCGGCCTGGTCGATCTGCTGCTGGCCAGCGATCCGCTCCGCGTCGCGGTCAGCCCAGGCCATCCGCTGGCCGGCGGGTCGCCGTTCACCGTGCAGCTCCGCGATCTGGCGGGCGACCGATGGGTGCTCGACCCGGCGTCGTCTCTCGGCGTACTGACGCTCTCGCTGTGCCGCGCGGCGGGGTTCGAGCCCCGCGTCGCCGCTGCGATCGCCGATCCGTTCGCCGCGCTCACGCTCGCCGCCACGGGCTGGGCGGTCGCGCTCGTCCCTGACCTGGTCGCCGACCGGGAGGGCTCGCCAACCGTTCGGCTGGCGCTCGACGGGATCGACCTGCGTCGTCGCGTGCGGGTGCTGATCCGGAGCGGGAGCCGGGACCGGCCGGCCGTCACGGCGTTCCTGGCCGAGCTCGAGGCGGTCGCCGACGAGCCCTAGCCAAGCAGCAGGGGCCGGAAGCGGTTGCTTCCGGCCCCTGGTTGTGTCGGGGGTGGCCGAGGTCAGCCGGCCATCTCCACCATCTTCTTCGGGAGCTGCTTGAGCTGGTCGGGGACCTGGACCTTGCCGTCGATCGACTTCAGCATTTCCAGGCCGCGGGTCTCGTACTCGTCGGGCATCTCCAGGCCGAGGGCTTCCAGGAGTGCGTCGAGCAGCTGGATCACCGCACCCAGCAGGGTCTCCATGGGGATGCCGGCGTCTTGCCACTTCTGGTCCTTGCCGCCGTTGGGGACGACGGTGGAGGTCGGCATGGCCTGCTTGGCGACGCCGATCATCGAGGACAGGGCTTTGCCGTTGGCCTTGTTGATCAGCGTGCCGGTGTCCTTGTTGTAGGTCCACTTCTGCCCCGCGCCTTCACGGCACGGCAGCACCAGCAGCGGGGCCTTGTCCTGCACCGTGGTCAGATCGGCCGCGGTGTCCAGGCAGGCGCCGTTGGGAAGGTCGCCACCGACGTCCTTCGACATCGACACCATCAACTGCTGGTCCGCGGTGTAGGTCCACTGCTGGATCTTGCCCTTGGACCCCTTGTTGCACTTGATCATCACCGCGGTCGGAATCCCGTCCGGCGTCACCGCGAACGTCAGACACAACTTGTTCTGCACCCGGTTCACGATCTGCCGGGGCTTGCCGACCGGCAGATCGGCCGGCGCCGCCGAGGCGCTGTCGGACGTCGGCGCGGGCGCGGCCTGCGCCGAACCGGCGGGTGCGAGACCGGCCGCGAGAGCAGCGACCACCAGCATGGCGCCACTGCGCTTCAACAAAGTGCGAGTACTCAAAGCAACCTCCACTGTCGGGCATGGAAGGCGAGGGGCGTCGAGCCCGGCATCGGGTGCAGTCGTCGAGCCGATCACTGACCGCAAATGCTTCGCCACGCCCAGTAGTTCCCATCCACACCCCACCAGCAACAGTCACTAGATGCCATTGGCAACCAACTGCCATGCCGTCGTGACCTGCGGCCGCCTGAACGGTAACGATGCAACGGAATCGAGGGGATGCCGCGCGCTCCGCGTTGCCGGACCGAGTCCTGGTCGCAACCCGGCTCGGCCCAAGATCGTGATCCGCACCGAGTTTGGACCGAGCGTCGAGCGGGAAGCAGCTGCAGGCCCGGCGGGTCAAGTGTTGTCGTTCTCGTTCAGGTTCTTCAGCCGGCCCTGGTCCTCGCCCGCGTCGAGCAGGTTGTCCTCGCCCGCGCCGCTGTCGGCGTACTCCATTTTGGCGACATCGGGGTGGTGCAGGTCGAACGCCGGGCTCTCGGACCGGATCCGCGGCAGCGAGACGAAGTTGTGCCGCGGCGGCGGAGAGCTGGTCGCCCACTCCAGCGAGCGGCCCCAGCCCCACGGGTCGTCGACGTTCACCCGCGGCGACCGGCGGGACTTGTAGAGGTTGTAGAGGAACGGCAGCGTCGAGGCTCCGAGCACCATCGCGCCGATCGACGACACCTGGTGCAGGGTGGTGAAGCCCTCGAACTCGTTGTACGTCGCGTAGCGGCGCGGCATGCCCTCGACGCCCAGCCAGTGCTGCACGAGGAACGTGGTGTGGAAGCCGATGAACAGCAGCCAGAAGTGCAGCTTGCCGAGCTTCTCGTCGAGCATCCGGCCGGTCATCTTCGGCCACCAGAAGTAGAACCCGGCGAACATCGCGAACACCACCGTGCCGAACACGACGTAGTGGAAGTGCGCCACCACGAAGTACGAGTCGGACAGCTGGTAGTCCAGGGAGGGGGACGCCAGGATCACCCCGGTCAGGCCGCCGAGCAGGAACGTCGTCAGGAAGCCGACGGCCCACAGCATCGGGGTGTCGAAGGAGATCGAGCCGCCCCACATCGTGCCGATCCAGTTGAAGAACTTCACCCCGGTCGGCACCGCGATGATGAAGGTCATGAACGAGAAGAACGGCAGGTTGATCGCTCCGGTGACGAACATGTGGTGCGCCCAGACCACCGTGGAGTACAGCGCGATCGCGATGGTCGCGGCGACCAGGCCGATGTAGCCGAAGACCGGTTTGCGGCTGAACACCGGCAGAATCTCGGTGATGATGCCGAAGAACGGCAGCGCGATGATGTAGACCTCGGGATGGCCGAAGAACCAGAACAGGTGCTGCCACAGCAACGGCCCGCCGTTCGCGGCCTCGAACACGTGCGCGCCGAGTCTTCGGTCGGCCTCCAGCATCAGCAGCGCGCCGGCCAGGATCGGGAACGCGATCAGCACCAGCAGCGAGGTGACGAACGTGTTCCAGGTGAAGATCGGCATCCGGAACATCGTCATGCCCGGAGCGCGCATGGTGATGATCGTGGTGATGAAGTTGACCGCGCCGAGGATCGTGCCCAGACCGGCCATCCACAGCCCCATGATCCACAGGTCGGCACCGATGCCCGGCGAGCGTTCGGAGTCCGACAGCGGCGTGTACGCCGTCCAGCCGAAGTCGGCGGCTCCCTGCGGCGTCAGGAACCCACCCGACGCGATCAGGCCGCCGAACAGGAACAGCCAGTAGCTGAACATGTTCAGCCGCGGGAACGCGACGTCGGGCGCGCCGATCTGCACCGGCATGATCACGTTCGCGAAGCCGACGAACAGCGGCGTCGCGAACAGCAGCAGCATGATCGTGCCGTGCATCGTGAACAGCTGGTTGTAGACCTCCTCGTTCACGATCTGCAATCCCGGCGAGAACAGCTCGGCGCGGATCAGCAGCGCCATCACCCCGCCGATCAGGAAGAAGACGAACGACGTGATCAGGTAGAGGTGACCGATGACCTTGTGGTCGGTGGTCGTCAGGATGCGTACCGCCGCCTGCCCCAGACTGCGCCGGGTCGCGCGCTCACCGACAGCCGGGGCCTGCCGCCGTTCGACCAGATCCACCATCGCGAAGGTCCCTTCAGCGTGTTGTCGCCGGCGTCATGACCAGCGGAGTTGCCCGGGGCTCGGCCGGCTCGGGCATCCAGGAGCGAGATTCGTCGATGGCCTCGGACAGCAGCCTGCGGAGTAGAGCGTCGCCGTCCGGAGCCCGGAAGTCGGTGACGGCGCGGATGGCCCCGGCGAGCACCAGCGGCGCTTCGGCCAGATAGCCGGTCGGCTCACACCGGGGGACAGGACTCGCCGCCAGCTCGGCCAGGAGGTCCTGCGCCCTGCTCAGCGCACCCATCAGCGTCCGCCGGAACTGCGGTGACACCACCGGCAGGACTGGCGTGACGCAGCGCACGACCAGCGCCGGTACGTAGCGTGGGTCGGTCGGAACCAGCCCGATCACGGTGGGGATCATCGGGACGAGCTGGACGCGGGCGGCGTCGGACAGTTCGTCGTTCACCTCGCGGGCCACCAGGGCCAGCAGGGGATGCGTGCAGCTGGGCCGGTCCGACCATTCGAGGCCGGCCAGGTGGGACGCGTACTCCATGAAGCAGGCGCCCCGGCGCGGGTCACGATGCGGGCCACGCGACAGGATCGGTACCAGCGTGATGTCCTTGCGTTCAGTTGCCATCTGAACCTCCCGGCCGGGAGTACCCCGCCGGTCCGCTCCCATGCGGGCGAATCCGGCGAATTTGCTCAGGCCGACGTACTACGGCGGTTGCGGCGGATCAGGTAGAAGACGACCGAGCCGCCGACGGCCAGCACGATGGCTCCCGCGGAGATGAAGACCAGCCCGGTCTGCGAGAAGTCCGCCGCGTCACCATCGTTGTCCCCGGCGCCGTCGGCGCCGGTGCGCGGCGTGGAGCCCAGCGATGGGGTGGGCGACGGGCTGTCCGCGGCGGGGATCGTCATCGAGGTCGTGGTGACGCCGTCCGCGACGGCCGGAGCAGCGGGCGCGGCCAGGGCCGGGCCTTGGGCGAGCGCGACGACAGCCAGCGGTGCGGTGAGCAACGATGCGATCATTACCGACCGGTTCCCCGCCCGGGCCCCGGCTAACGTGCGGAGCTCTTCAACTCGATCGTCTCGCCGCGCGCCGGTGCCGCCACCCGCCAGGGCTCCGGGTCGGCCTTGACCGCCGCGAGGAAGTCCGCGAGCGGGGACTTCATCACCCGGTAGTCGTCGTAGTGGACCGGGATGGCGACGCTGGGCCGGATCCGGTGCAGGAAGTCGAGTCCCTGGACCGCGTCCATCGTCACCGTCGAGAACAGGATCCTGGTCCCGCCGAGATGGACGACGGCCGCGTCGATCTGCGGGCAACGTTCCCGGATCGCGTCGAGATGGTCGCCGGTCAACGTGTCGCCGCTCAGATAGACGGTGTACGGCGTACCGGTCGGGCCCTGGTAGGTGAGCAGTGATCCCATCACCGGCGGCAGCAGGGTCTGGAGGAAGCCTCGCGCGTGGATGCCGGGCATCGACTCGACGGTCAACGTCTCGTCCGCGGTGGTCAGCTGCCAGGTGTCCCAGGTGTTCAGCGCGTGCGTGTCGAAGCCGGATCGGGCCAGCCGGCGCGCGGCGTGCTCGGTCGTGACCAGCGGGACCGAGCGGTCCAGCTCGCGTCGCGCGATCCGGTCGAAGTGATCGCCGTGCAGATGCGAGAGCACGACCGCGTCGAGGGCCGGCAACTCGGCGATCGTGAGCGCCGGGTCCTGCAGCCGGCGTGACCAGAGTCCCTTGCCGAGATAGGCGCGCTGGCCGCGGTGCAGGAAGTTCGGATCGGTCAGCAGCGTGAAGGAGCCGAGCCGGACGATCGTGGTGGCGTTGCCGACGAAGGTGATGGCATGCCCACCGCGGGGCGTCGTGTCCGGTTCCATCATCGGCCGATCAGTGCGGGGGTTCCGGCGCCGGCGCGGGCGGAAGGGACAGGAGCCGGTCGTGGGCTTCGGCGATCAGGGCGGCGGCGGTGTGCAGCGCCGCGGCCGCCTGCAGTGCCGACGTACTGGCCGCGGAGAGCGACTCGTGGGCCGGCGGGCCACCCCAGGCCCGGGTGTCGGCGGAGTGCTCGAACCGCTCACCGAGACAGGTGGCCAGCCGAGCACCCGCATCGACCACCGTCGCCAGGCTGCCGAGCTGCAGCATCCACCGCTCCGACGACTCGTCGTCGCGGATCTGCTCCAACCGGGTGGCCTCGCTCAGCGCCGTGGCAGCGCGGGAGAGTGCCGGATCGGACTCGCTGTCGAACATCTGGTGGCACTCTCCCTCACGCTGCTGCCTCGGCCGGTCGGGCGGACCGGTCGCTCCTACTCGCTGGCCTCTTCGCGCAGCTTCTTCTGCAGCGCGTCCTTGCCGAGCGACGACGTGCCGGAGATGTCCGCGTTGCGCGCCTGCTGCTGCAGCTGCTCGCGGGTGATGTCGTCGGGCTGCTCGCCGAGGTGCTGCTTGCGGCTCTCGGCGAACGCCTCGCCGAGCTCGAGCAGTCGCTGCTCGCTCAGGTTCTGCCGCATCCCGGGCAGCACCTTGGTCTCCTCCTCCTCGACGTGGTGGGTGACCGCGTCGACCAGGTTCTGCAGGACCTTCTCGAACTCGGCGGACTCCGGGTCGGTACCGGCCAGCTTCTCCAGCAGCTCGTCGGCCTCGACGTGCTCCTCCTGGCTGTGCGCGACCTCGTCGGCCTCGTCGGCCTCACCGGCGGCCGCGGGATAAACCTCGGCCTCCTCGGCGCGGCTGTGGGCGGTCAGCAGCGTGGTCAGTACCGGTACCAGCCCCTTGCGCTTCTCGGGGTTGTCCTTCAGCTCGTCGAACAGCCGCTCGACCTCACGGTGGTCCTGCATGATCAGATCGACGACGTCCTGCGCCATGTGGGTGCATCCTTTCGGCTCGGCGCGGCCCGCGAACAGCGGCCGCGAAAACAGCGAACCGGTACCCCGCGAATCGCTGGGCAATCAAGCGCTTCGCGGACGGCGGCCTCACGCGGTGAGCGCCGAGCGCAGCACGAGCATGATCTGGCGCAGCAACCGCGACACCTGCATCTGGCTGACGCCGATCTCCGCGCCGATCTCGGCCTGGGTGCGGTGGTCGACGAACCGCCGCCGCAGGATCAGCCGGTCGCGCTCGGGCAGCTTGTCGACGACCGGGCGCAGCGTCTCGACGTGCTCCACCAGCGCGTAGGTGTCGGTGTCGCCGCTGATCACGTTCTCCAGGGTGAGATCCGGCGCCGACCGCAGCCGGGCGTCCAGCGAGACCGGGCGGAAGCAGCCCTGCGCGCGCTGCGCGTCCAGGATCTCCTCGGCCGGTACGCCGATCGCCTCCGCCAGGTCGTCGGTCGTCGGCCAGCGCTGCAGGCGGGCGGCCAGTTCACCCTCGACCGCGTTGATCGCGGTCTGCAGGTCCTGGATCCGGCGCGGCGGCCGGACCATCCAGGCCCGGTCGCGGAAGTGTTTGCGCAGTTCGCCGCGGATCGTCGGTACGGCGTACGAGCGGAAGTCGGTCTCCGGGCCGGGCCGGTAGCCGCGGACGGCTTTCACCAGGCCGACGCAGGCGACCTGCTCGAGGTCCTCGCCGTCGACACCTCGTTGCCGGTACCGGGCGGCGAGAGTGTGGGCCATCGGCAACCCGAGTTCGACGGCCCGGTCCTGGTACGACGCTCTGCGTTGCGTGCCGGCCTCGGCGCCGAGCCGGAGCAGCTGCTCGATCTCCGCGGCGCGCTGGTCGCGCAACTCCTGTCGCCGGTCGAGATCGGTGCGGGCGGGAAGTGGCGATGATTGACGCATGGCAAGCCTGCTCACCGAAGTCCGGCCGGGATGGCAGGGGTTGGACCAGCAGCCGGATGGCTTCCGTTACCCACGTTCGCGCAGCGCATTCGCTCCGTCTCACGCCGGAACGTCGGACCGGTCCAGGTTACGGTTCCGGTTCTTGCGGGCGGCGTACAGGGCGAGCAGGAAGCCGACGGCGATCAGGATTCCGCCCCGCAGCCAGACCGCGGCCTCGATCTGGGTGAACAGCAACAGACAGGACGCGATCCCGAGCACCGGTACGACGGTCGGCGCGCGGAAGTGGTCCTGCTCGACCGGTTCGCGCCGCAGGACCAGCACCGCGAGGTTGACCGAGATGAACACGACGAGCAGCAGCAACACCAGCGTCGACGCGAGCTGCGCGACCTCACCGGTCACCGCGAGGACCAGCGACAGCCCGGACGTCACCGCGATCGCGATCCACGGCGTACCGCGACCGGGCAGCAGCCGGGTCAGAACGTGGGGGAGCAGCCCGTCGCGGGCCATGCCGTAGGCGAGGCGGGACGACATGATGCCGGTCAGCAGGGCGCCGTTCGCGACCGCCACCAGCGCGATCGCGCTGAAGATCCACGTCGGTACGCCGCCCGCGGCCCGGACCACCTCGAGCAGCGGCCCGCTGGATTCGGCGAGCTCGCCGGTGGGCACGACGGCGCTGGCCACGATCCCGACCAGGAGGTAGACGACCCCGGCGGTGGCGAGCGCGCCGAACAGTGCGCGCGGGTAGGACCGGCGCGGGTCCTTGGTCTCCTCGGCCACGTTGACCGACGTCTCGAACCCGACGAACGAGTAGTACGCGAGCACCGCGCCGCTCAGCGTGGCGGTGACCGCGCCGGTGCCCGAGCCGCTCAGCTCGCTCAGCCGGCCGAGGTCGGCGTCGCCGCGGGCGATCACCCAGGCGCCCAGGCCGACGACGAGCAGCAGCCCGCCCACCTCGATGCCGGTGGCAACGACATTCGCGCGCAGCGAGTCCTTGATGCCGTAGGCGTTGAGCAGCGCGAGCGCCGCCAGGAAGAGCAGGGCGACCAGGGCCGGCGGCGAGGTGACGAACTCGGCCAGGTACTCACCGCCGAAGGCCCGGGCCAGCGCGGCCACCGACACGATCCCGCCGGCCAGCATGCAGAACCCGGTGAGGAAACCCGCGAACGGCCCGAAGGCGCGATGCGCGTAGTACGACGCACCGCCGGCCCGCGGGTACTTGGTCACCAGTTCGGCGTACGAGGTCGCGGTGAGCATCGCCAGCAGCAGGGCCAGCACCAGCGGCAGCCAGACCGCACCTCCCGAGGCGGCGGCGACCTGGCCGACCAGCACGTAGACGCCGGCGCCGAGGACGTCGCCGAGAACGAACAGGTACAGCAGCGGTGTGGTGACTTCCCGTCGAAGGCTCATGACGCTCAGGTACCCAGCCCGATCGCGGCGTTTCGGTTTGCGGTCGGCGCAAGGGGATACCTAGGTGGCTCACAGAAGGGAGACGTCAGATGACGACCAACCAACAGGTCGGTACGGCGTCCGGTGGTTCAGGCGTGGACACCGCGCGCGACGAGGCCAAACACCTCAAGGACAACGCCGCTGGCGCGGCCCGCGACGTCGCGGAGACCGCCAAGAGCGGTGCGGCCGACGTGACTGCCGACGTCCGGGAGCAGGCGCAGCAGTTGCTCGGACAGACCCGGGACGAACTCGGCCGCCAGGCCGGGCAGCAGCGGGACTCGGCTGTGAACGGTCTGCGGTCGATGGGTGACGAGCTGCGCGGGATGGCCGAGCACGGTTCGGGTCTGGCGGGCCAGCTGGCCCGGCACGGCGCGGACTGGACCGACCGGGCGGTGGGATTCCTGGACGGCCGGGAGTTCACCGACATCCTCGAGGACGTGCGCGGGATCGCCCGCAGGCGTCCGGGCCGGTTCCTGCTCGGCGCCGTGGTGGCGGGCATGGCAGCCGGGCGGATGACGCGGGCGATGTCGGCGGCCAGTTCGTCGTCGAGCAACTCGCCGTCGGGAGTCTCGTCGAACGGAACGACGTCCGCTCCGACGACCGGTATGCCGACCGCGGGCCCGGGCTACCGCGACCCGATGGCGACCGGCGTGACACCCGGTACTCCGGCGACCGGTGGTGCGGCAATGGGTGATCCGCTGGTGACCGGTGGAACGCCGGCACCGCCGCCTCCGGCCGGACTGCCGCCGCAGCCGTCGCCGTCGGCGCCGGACCTGGATCCGGGCGCTCCGGTGCAGCCGCGGTTCGGGCCCGGATCGGGGCAGTGAGATGGCCGGATCGTACGCCGCGGGCGGCCCGGGAGACCCGGCCACCTCGTACGGCGACACCAGCCGGCCGGCCGGCACTCCGTCGTACGGCGATGCGTCGCTGGGCGAGATCGTCACGCACCTGACCTCGGACCTCGGCACGCTGACCCGCCAGGAGCTCGCGCTGGCCAAGCTGGAGCTGCAGGCCGAGGCCAAGCAGGCGGGCAAGGGCGCCGGACTGCTCGGCGGGGCGGCGTTCGCCGGCTGGATGCTGGCGTTGTTCCTGTCGCTGACGGCGATGTGGGCGCTGGGTGAAGTGATGCACCTGGCCTGGGCGGCGCTGATCGTGGCGGTCGTCTGGGGCATCGTGGCGGCCGTGCTCGCGAGCACCGGGCGCAAGGAGCTGAAGAACGTCAATCCGAAGCCGGAGCAGACGGTCGAGACCCTCAAGGAGGACGCGGAATGGCTGAAGACACGCAAGAACTGAGGCGCGACATCGAGCAGACCCGGCAGAACCTCGGCCGGGACGTCGACGCGCTGACCGAAAAGGTGAGCCCGAGCGCGATCGTGCAGCGCCGGACTGATCGTGCCCGGGCCGGCGTCGACCGGCTGAAGCATCGGGTGATGGGCAAGGCCGAGTCGCTGGGCGGCGGCACGAGTTCGTCGGTGCAGTCGGCCGGATCAGCCGTGCAGGACGTCGGCAGCAAGGTCGGGCACGCCGTCGGGTCGGCACCCAGCGCCGCGAAGGAGCGGACCCGCGGTGCCCCGCTGGCCGCCGGCGTGGTCGCCTTCGCGCTCGGCTACGTGCTGTCCGCGGCGCTGCCGGCGACGGCCAAGGAGCAGGAGCTGGCCGAGCAGGCGAAGGACAAGGCGCTGGATCCGCTGAAGGAGCAGGCCTCCGGCATCGCGCAGGAACTCAAGGAGAACCTGCAGGAGCCCGCGCAGGAAGCGGTCCAGCACGTCAAGGAGACCGCGGCCGACGCTGCCGCGGAAGTGAAGGACGAAGGCAAGTCCGCCGCCGACGACGTCCGCAGTGACGCTCGTGAGTCGGCCGCGAACGTCCGCAACACCTGAGTTGTCACCCCCTGGGCGTCCCGCCCGGCGTTGCTTGTTCGACGCCGGGCCGGACGCCCTCGGCATGCCGCCGCACGGCTGGTCGCAGACCGTCGTGACCGAACACCGATCGCGTGTTTGCCGGGGATCGCGAGGGGAACTCTGCGCCCTCGACAAAGCCCCGAGGAGGCGGCGAATGTTCTTTCATCGTCAGGAATTGCAGTTCAAGTCGACCCCGGATCGCGCCGACGCGGTCTACGCACGCAAGTTGCAGGAAGTGCTCGGCGGGCAGTACGGCGAGATCACCGTCGCGATGCAGTACATGTTCCAGGGCTGGAACATGCACACACCGGGCAAGTACCGCGACCTGGTCTTCGGCGTCGGCGCCGAGGAGATCGGGCACGTGGAGATGCTGGCCACGATGATCGCGCAACTGCTGGAGAAGGCCCCGCTGGGCATCACCGAGGACGCCGTCCAGGACGACCCGACGGTCGCCGCGGTGGTGGGCGGAACCGACATCCAGCAGGCGATCGTGGCCGGGGCCGGCGCCCGGGCCACCGACAGCATGGGCAACGCCTGGCAGGGCAGCTACATCACCGCCAGCGGCAACCTGCTGGCCGACTTCCAGGCCAACGCCAACGCGGAGATGCAGGGCCGGGTGCAGGTCGCGCGGCTCTACCACATGACCGACGACCACGGCGTTCGCGATCTGCTGTCGTTCCTGCTGGCGCGGGACACGATGCACCAGAACATGTGGCTGGCCGCGGCGGCCGAGCTACGCGAGGAAGGGGCCGAGAAGCTGCCGGTACCGAGCAACTTCCCGCAGTCCAAGGAGCACACCGACGTCTCGTACCAGTACCTGAACTTCAGCGACGGGCAGACCGCGAGCGAGGGCAGCTGGGCCCACGGTCCGACGCCCGACGGCAACGGCGAGTTCAGCTACCACGACGGGCCGACCACGACCGCGCCGATGCCGCCGCCGACCCGTCCCGACGCCCGCTTCTACGGCACCACCGACCTGCCCAACACGATGGAGAAGCTGGCCGGAAGAGCTCAGGACAAACTCAAGAAGGAGTGACCCGCTACTGCTCGGGGCGCGCCGGCAGGCGGCGCGTCTCGAGCAGGTCCGACGCGACGTCGCGCAGTTTGCGTTGCTGGTCCTGGGAGTAGCGGCGCAGGACGGCGAACGCCTGGTCGTCGGTCAGCCCGTAGCGCTCCATCAGCAGGCCGACCGCCTGACCGACATGGGTCTGGGCGTCGACGGCGACCCGCAGGTTCTGGCGGATCCGGGCGGAGTCGATCGCGACCGCGGCGTACACCGCCAGGTCGTTCAGCCGCTCGATCACCTCCGGGGTGACGGCGTCGGGCTCGGGATGGGCGTAGCTGAGGACGCCGAGCACGTGCTCGCGGCGGCTGAGCAGCTGCAAGCTCGCCCAGCATCGCCATCCGTGCCCGACCGCGATCGGCGCCCAGCGCGGCCACAGCCGGGCATCGACGAGGTCGGGGCAGTAGACGGCGCAGGCGTCGCGCGCCGCGTCGACCGCCGGACCTTCGCGGAGTTCGACCTGCAAGCCGTCCGTCAGCGCCATGGCGGTGCTGCTGGCCGCTTCCGGAACGAGCTGGCGCTGGTGGCTCAGCAGCACCCCGAACTCGCCGCCGCCGTCATGCAGACGGGGTCCCGCGGCGGTGACGGCCACCGCCACGTCGGTGACGGTCTCCAGTTGGTGCCACTGCCACACGGAGTCGGCGTACTGGCCGAGCCGGTCGCTCGGCGAAGCGGTGCTCACGATCGGTCCTTCGGGCGCTCGTCGGGCCGGCCCGCTGCCTGAGCCGCTCGACCGGTACCCCATCGCATCCGTCGTCCCACTGTGCGTCCTTCACCGCGGCAGGCGGTGGGTGTGCACGACTTCGCCGGCGACGTCGCGCAGCTTGCGGTTACGGTCCTGCGAGTACCGGCGCAGCACCGCGAACGCCTGGTCGGCGTCCAGCGTGAAGCGCTCCATCAGTACGCCGACGGCGTGGCCCACGCGGGTCTGCGCCTCGATCGCGCGTTGCAGGTTGTGCCGGGTGTCCGTGGTGTCGAGCGCGATCGCCGCGTGAATCGAGAAGTCCCGCAGATAGCAGCCGAATTCGGCGCTGATCGCGTGCGGCCGGGGATGCGCGAAGCTGAGTACGCCGAGCAGGTGCTGTTTGCGGCTCTGCAGTGGCAGGGTGACCCAGCTGCGCCAGCCGTGCGCGACGGCAACCGGCGACCACAACGGCCACTCGTCGCTCGCGGCGAGGTCGGGGCAGTGAACGGCGCCGCAGCCGGCGGTGAGGCCGATCGCCGGCCCCTGCTCCAGCTCGAGCTGGACTCTGTCCGCCGCGCGGAGGGCGGGGTGGCTCGCGGCTTGGGGCACGAGGTGATGCCGGTGGTTGAGCAGAATGCTGACGGCCCCGCCGGCAAGGATCCGCGAGCCCTCACCAACGATCGCGCCGGCGACGTCGTCGACGGAGTCGAGCCGGTGCAGGTGCATCGCGAGCTCGGCGAAGTCCCGGGTCCGCCGGGCCGGCACCACGGAAATCGTCACAACGGGGGCCCTCCGAGAACTCGGTCACTGCAGCCCGCTGTCTGAGCTCACGGCGGCCGGAGGGTGCTGGGCACCACGGCGCGTCGCGCTTTCATCATGGGCCAGTTGACCGGTCCGCACAACACCCTGCATCGCTTCGCCCGGTGGAAGGTGTGAACGTCCCTAGCGCAGGTCGTCCGACAAGGATCGAGCCGCCTGCGCGAGCAGTGGGATCGCCTGGTCCACCAGGGTTTCGGTCATCCGGCCGGCCGGTCCGGAGATGGACAACGCGAGCCGGGACGGTACGTCGGGCACCGGTACGGCGATGCAGCGTACGCCGAGCTCCTGCTCGCCCTCGTCGGTGGCGTAGCCGTCCTGCTCGGCTTTGCGCAGCTGGGCCGCGAACTCCTCGACATCGGTGATGGTGGTCTCGGTGTGCTTGGGCATCCCGGTGCGTTGCAGCAGCTCCCGGACCTCAGGCTCACGCAGCTGGGACAGGATCGCCTTGCCGACGGCGGTGCAGTGCGGCAGAACCCGGCGGCCCACCTCGGTGAACATCCGCATCGAGTGCCGCGACTGGACCTGGGCCAGGTACACGACCTGGTCGCCGTCGAGCATGGCCAGGTTGGCCGACTCGCCGAGTTCGTCGACCAGGTGGGCCAGGTGCGGCCGCGCCCAGACGCTCAGCATGTGCGAGGAGGTCTCACCGAGCCGGATCAGCTTCGGGCCCAGCACGTACTGGCGCGACGGCTCCTGGCGGACGTAGCCGAGGTCGACGAGCGTACGGACGAGCCGGTGGATCGTCGGCAGGGGCAGGCCGGAGGCGGTGGCGAGCTGGGACAGACCCATCATGCCGCCGGCGTCGGCCATCATCTCGAGCAGGCCGAAGGCGCGCTCGATGGACTGCACGCTGCCGGAGCGGGCGGTGCGCGCGCTGCCGTTGGCTTCCGTCACGGTGTCTCCTTCATTTCCGGATGGCGGAAGTCTAACGTCAGATGCTGGAAGCTCAAGAGCTTGCTGGTTCCGCACTGTAGATATTAGTATCCGCGATACGGAATTGAAGCGTTCTGAATGGGGTGGACGGATGACGGAGCTCGACGCTCTCGCCGATGAGCTGGACCGACGGCTGGCCACGGCGGACGCCGTACTGGCGGCGCGCTATCCCGGGGATCGCGGGGTTCGGCAGCCGGTTCACACCGTTTACGTTCCCGCCGACCAGTACGACGCCGGCACGGTAGCGGCTTGGGCCGCCGAGGCGAAGGCCGCTCTGGCGTCCTACGGAGGATCTGCAGACGAGTTGGCGGCCGCGGTGGAGCTGCCCGCAGCCGAAGGGGTGTACGACCGGGCCGTCGCCAAGCTGGACGACGAGCCGATCGAGGACCTGCGCATCGACTTCGAGGACGGCTACGGGACCCGGTCCGACGACGAGGAGGACGCCGCGGCGATCGGCGCGGCGAGGGCCTTGGCGGAGACGGTCAAGGCGGGCACCGCGCCGCCGTACCACGGTCTGCGGATCAAGTCGCTGGAGGCGCCGAGCCGCCGGCGCGGGGTGCGCACGCTGGATCTGTTCGTCGGCGAGCTGGCATCGGCCGGGGCGTTGACGGACGGCTTCGTGATCACGCTCGCGAAGGTCACGTCGGTCGAGCAGATCGAGGCGATGGTCGTCGTTCTGGACGCGGTGGAACGGGCTCGTGCGACACCCCGGCTGACCTTCGAGATCCAGGTCGAGACGCCGCAAGCGATTCTCGGGCCGGACGGTACGGCGCTGATCGCGCGGATGATCGGCGCGGGCGCGGGGCGGGTGACCGGGCTGCACTACGGCACGTACGACTACTCGGCCTCGCTCGGCGTCGCGGCGGCGTACCAGAGCATGGAGCATCCGGTCGCGGATCACGCCAAGAACGTGATGCAACTGGCTGCGGCCGGTACCGGCGTGTTCGTCTCCGACGGCTCGACCAATGTCCTGCCGGTGGGCGATCGCGACGCCGTGCACGCGGCCTGGCGGCTGCACGCGCGGCTGGTCCGGCGGTCGCTGGAGCGAGGCATCTACCAAGGGTGGGACATGCATCCTGCCCAGCTTCCGAGCCGGTTCCTGGCGACGTACTCGTTCTATCGTGAGGGATTGGAGGCCGCCGGTGCGCGCCTGCGGGCGTACGCCGGGGAGGGGGAGTCGGGGTATCTCGACGAGCCGGCGACCGCGGCGGCGCTCGCGGGCTTCGTGCTGCGTGCCGTTGAGTGCGGGGCTGCCGACCAGGCGGAGGTCGACAAGCTGACCGGCCTGGACTCCACCGTGCTCGCGACGCTCGCCAAACGGAAGCCCCGCAGCTGACTGTGCACGGAGAGGGGGATGGCGCCGGCCTGGACGAGAGGGACGGCGCCGATCGGGAGGCGGATGGTGGCGGGACGCGGGTCCTCACCTCGCCTTGGCGAGGAGGGCCTGCTGGGCTTGTGCGACCTGGGCGGCCACGGCGGACTCGTCGACGGTGATCACCGTGTCGCGCTCGACCACCGGCCGGCCGTTCACCAGCAGGAGTTCGAGCGGCGGGGGAGCGCCCAGGACGAGCGCCGCCACCGGATCGGCGATCCCCGCGTGCGGGAGCGTGTCGAGCCGCCACACCGCGAGGTCGGCCAGTTTGCCGACCTCGATCGAGCCGATCTCGTGCTCGCGGCCGAGCAGGCGTGCGCCTCCCAGGGTCGCCAGTTCCAAGGCGGACCGGACGTCCAAGGATCGAGGGCCACCCCGGGCCCGGGCGAACAGGACGGCGTGGCGGACCTCCTCGAGCAGGCTGCCGGCTTCGTTGCTCGCGGCACCGTCCACCCCGAGCCCGACCGGGCACCCAGCGGCGCGCAGGTCGGCCACGCGGGCGATCCCGGCGCCGAGTCGCGCGTTGGAGCTGGGACAGTGCGCGACGCCGGTGCCCGTCTGCCCCAGCCGCTTGATCTCCGCGTCGCCGAAGTGGATGCCGTGCGCGAACCACACGTCCAACCCGGTCCAGCCGAGCTCTTCGGCGTACTCCGACGGCGTACAGCCGAATCGGTGCTCGCACCAGTCGGCCTCGTCGGTCGTCTCGGCCAGGTGCGTGTGCAGCCGCACGCCTCGCCGGCGGGCGAGTTCGGCCGCCTCGCGCATGAGCTCGCCGGTCACGGTGAACGGCGAGCACGGCGCCACGGCGACCTGGAGCATCGAGCCGGGGGAAGGATCGTGCCAGCGGTCGATCGCCGCCTCGGTCGCGCGCAGGATCTCGTCGCGGTCCTGCACTACCGTGTCGGGCGGCAACCCGCCGTCCTTGACGCTGAGGTCCATCGAACCCCGCGCAGGATGGAACCGCAGTCCCACCTCGGCCGCGGCGAGGATCTCCGCCGCGAACACGTCCCCACCCGCGCGAGGGAAGACGTAGTGGTGATCCGCCGCCGTCGTGCACCCGGTCCGCGCGAGCTGAGCGAGCGCGCCCGTCACCGCGACGTGCACCGACTCCTCGTCGATGCCCGCCCACGCCGGGTACAGCGTCGTCAGCCACTCGAACAGCCCGGCATCAGGCGCGAGCCCGCGCGTCACCCACTGATACAGATGCTGGTGAGTGTTGACGAGGCCGGGCGTGAGCAGACACCCACGCCCGTCGACCACCCTCGCGCCCTCGTGCGCCGGTGCCGGTCCGGCGCCGACAGCGACAATTCGGTTGCCCTCGACAACAACATGCCCGGTCGCGAACTCGCGCCGGTCCGGATCGAGGGTGACCACCGTCGCCCCGTCGACGACGATCGGTCCGGCGCTCGTCCGCACGCCGGCCTCAGACGAAGCCGGGAACGGCGTGCCAGGCGCTGCCCGCGTCGCTGGCGTCGTCGCGGACGACGGTCGCCTCGATCAACCCGTACGGCCGGTCCGCGGCGATGAACACCTCACCGGGGTTCTCCACGCCGAACGGGCTCAGGTCGACCAGGAAGTGATGCTTGTTGGGCGCCGAGAACTTGATCTCCGCGACCTCGGGGTGCCGCTCGAGCACCGCCTCTCCCATGCCGTACAGCGTCTGCTGCAGCGCGTAGCTGTGGATCCTGGCGAACTGCTCGAGCAGCAGGGCCTTGATCTCGTCGTACGACTTGTCCCAGTCGACCTCGGTGTGGTCGTAGCGCCACCGGGCCACCAGCGACGTCGCGAGGATCCGGTCGTTGGTCTCCGGCAGCGTCGTGTACTTGTCCTTGCGGAAGCCGTGGAACTCCGAGCCGGTGGACTTCAGCACCACCAGGTCGCTGATCCCGGACACCACGTACGCTGTCCGCTCGCTGCCGCGGCCCTCGACGTTGACGACCGTGGTCCGGACGCCGGCGCCGGACCGGACGAAGGAGTGGTCGTGCTCCTGGCCGTCGACCAGGATCCGCTCCCACGGGTACTCCTCGACCGCGATCCGCGCGCCGTCGGCGGCCGGGGTGGCGGCGAGGAAGTGGTCGCCGAGAGTGAGCGCGAAGTCCTCGATCGCGCCCACGCCCTTCTCCTTGGCGAACGCGAACGCGGTGTTCTTCTGGGTGTCGGTCGGCAGCACCTCGGCCTGGTCGCCGCTGATGTGGGCGTCCTCGAACCGGCCGCGCAACGCCGACGACACGTTGAGGTCGCGGATCTGGTGCCGCGGGGTGTCGCGGTAGATGCGGACGACGCGGCTCTCGGCCTTGCCGTACTGGTTGGCTCCCAGGTGGATCGCCATCGGATCAGCTCCCTCGATAGGTGGAGTACGCGAACGGACTGAGCAGCAGCGGGACGTGGTGGTGCCGCTCGTCGGTGATCGTGAAGGTCACGGTGACCTCGGGAAAGAAGATCTCCTGGCCGGACGCGGCCGCGTAGGCGGCGACGTCGAACCGGAGCTGGTACGTGCCGGGCGCGAGCCCGTGCGGGGTGAGGTCCTTGATCCGGCCGTCCTCGTCGGTCCAGCCGGACCCGAGCTCGACCACCAGATCGGCGGCCCGGTCACCCGGACGCTCGTCGGCGATCCGCGACAGCCTGACCGGTACGCCGCGCGCGGGCCGGCCCAGGCCGGTGTCCAGGACGTGCGTGCTGACGGTGCTCATACCGAGATCTCCTGGTCGACGACCTTGCCGAGCCGCAGCACGGCGATCTTGCGCAGCTCGTCCCGTACGACGCCCCGCTCGGTGGTCTCGTCGTTGCCCAGCCGCCGGCGCAGCTCCGCGAGCAGCTCGCCGGCCGACAGGCCGGTCGCGCAGATCAGGAAGACCCGGCCGAACCGCTGCTCGTACTCACGGTTGCCCTGGGCAAGCGCAGCCCGGACGCCGGTGTCTTCGCCGACGCCGGCCTGCTCGTCGCGCGACCACGACGCCTCGGTGCTTTCGCCGTCCGCGCGATCACCGATCCGTGGATGTGCCGCGAGCGCTCGCTCGACCTCGCTCTCGTCGAAGTCGCGCGCCGCCTGGTCCGCGACCTCGGTCAGCGCCGCGACGTCGTCGTACGGGCGGCCGGCGAGCACGCGGTCGACCCAGCGGTCGACGTCGCAGCAGGCGGCGAGCATCGGTCTGAGCCGCTCGTCGGGCACAGCGTTGAACGCGCGCAGGTCCACGGTCAGGCCTCCTCAGGGGTCAGCAGTTCGCCGTCGATCCAGACGGCACGGACGTCGGCCGGGGTGCCGAGCGTGAAGATCCTGGCCAGCACGTCCTCGGCGTCGGCCGCGTGCGTGATGCCCACGCCGAGCGGGGAGTTGTCCGCCGGGCGCAGCAGTTGGGCGTCGAAGCGTTTACCGACGCTCAGATCGCCGATCTCTGCGTCGAGGCCGAGCGCCGTGGCCCCGGCGGTGGTGGCCAGGTGCAGCAGGTGGGCCGACGTCAGCGGGTGGCCGTGGTCGCCAAGCAGCTGTTGGCAGAAATACGCCTGGAGCCCTTCCTTCAGCAGCGAGAATCCGGTGCCCGCGCCGACGTCCGACCCGAGCGCGACGCGAACGCCGTGGTCGAGATGCCGGCCGATCGGAAAGAGCCCGCTCCCGAGCGCGGCGTTGCTGGTGGGGCAGTGCGCCACGGTGGCGCCGCTCGTGCCGAGCAGCTTCAGCTCGACGTCGGTGGGGTGGACGTTGTGGGCGAAGACGCTCCGGCGGCCGACCAGGCCGTGCCGGTCGTACGTGCTGAGGTAGTCGCTGCCGCCGAACAGCTCGGCGACGGTGGCGATCTCCGCCTCGTTCTCGTTGAGGTGCGAGGTGAACCACGCGTCGGGGACCTCGGTCAGGACGGCGTGACACGCCTCGAGCAGTTCGTCGGTGCACGACAGCGAGAAGCGCGGCGTCACGGCGTACCGGTTGCGGCCGACGCCGTGCCAGCGGGAGGCCAGCGCGATCGACTCGGCGTGGGCGCGCTCGGGCGTCGTCAGCAGGTCGGGCCGGAGCAACCGGTCGCTGACGACCAGGCCGCTGGTGATTCGCAGCCCGACCTGGGCCGCGGCGGTGAACAGCGTGTCCATCGCGTCGACGTAGTGGGCGCCGAAGACCATCGCGCTCGTCGTACCGGCGGCCACGAGGCCACGGACGAACTCGTCGGCGACACTGGCGGCGTACGCGGAGTCGGCCATCTTGGCCTCCTCCGGCAGCGCGTACCGGTCGAGCCACTCCAGCAACGGCATGCCCATCCCGCCGACCGCGCGGATCTGGGGGAAGTGCACGTGGGTGTCGACGAACCCGGGCAGCACCAGCCCGCCGGTCAGGTCAACGACCTGCTCGGCCGGGTGCGCGCGGCGCAGCTCCGCGAAGGGGCCGCGGGCACGGATCACACCGTTCTCGACCAGCAGGGCGGCGTCGGTTGCCACTCGCAACGAACCACCGGTGAACGGGTTGTCAGGGGTGTCGAGGAACGTGCCTCGGAACAGGGTCATTCTTATGCCTCACGCTGGGCCGGCGCGGTGGTGCGCTCGGCAATGAACATTTGCAGCAGGCGGGCCGCGACGCTGACAGCGATCGTGGCCGGCTCCTTGCCGGACAGGTCCGGCAGGCCGATCGGGGTGGTGATCCTGGCGATCGCCTCGGGCGAGTTGCCGTCCTCGGCGAGCTTGCGCTGGAACCGCGCCCACTTCGCGCTGGAGCCGATCAGGCCGATCGTCGCCAGGTGCCCGCTGCGCAGGGCCGCGTCGCACAGGGCAGCGTCCTCCGCGTGGTCGTGGGTCATCACCAGGACGTGCGTGCCGGGTGGCAGTTCGCCGACCACCAGCTCGGGCAGCACCGGGACCTGATGGACGTGGACCCCGGCGACGGCGTCGTCCAGGACGGACAGCCGCTCGGGTGTCAGCTGATCGGGTCGCGAGTCGACCAGGTGCAGCTCGAGGTCGTGCCGCGCAAGGATGCGCGCGAGCTCGAGGCCGACGTGCCCGAGACCGAAGATCGCGACGGACGGCACGACCGGCAGCGGCTCGAGCAGCAACTTCACCTCACCGCCACAGCACTGCACTGCCTGCTGGTACGGCGCCTTGTCCGACAGCGCGAACTCCAGCACCTCGGGCTGAGTCGGTCCCTCGGCGATCATCGCGCGGGCGCGGTCGACGGCAACCATCTCCAGATTGCCGCCGCCGACCGTCGCCCAGGTCCGTTCGGCGGAGACCACCATCTTGGCTCCGGCCTCGCGCGGTGAGTGCCCACGCACCGAGACCACGGTGACCAGCACTCCGGGCAGCCGCTGCTCCCGGAGGCGCTGAACCGCTCGCATCCATTCCATCTCAGACACCGCTCAGACTGAAGGATGAGGGAACGGGGGCCGCCGAGCGGGCTTCGTCGAGTGCCCAGTAGACGGCCTCGGGGGTCGCCGGGGACGGCAGGTCCACGCTCGTGCCCACCGGCCCGAACGCGGCCGCGGCCTGCCGCAGCGCCTCCCGCACCGAGAACGCGAGCATCAGCGGCGGCTCCCCGACCGCCTTCGAGCCGTAGACCGCGCCGTCCTCGTGCGCCTTGTCCAGCAGGTGCACGTTGAAGACCTGCGGCATCTCCGAGAAGCTCGGCAGTTTGTAGGTGCTCGCCGCCTGTGTCGCGAGCCGGCCGCGGTGCGGGCCGTCGCTCTCGTCCCAGCGCAGGTCCTCCAGCGTCAGCCAGCCGGTGCCCTGGACGAAGCCGCCCTCGATCTGGCCGAGGTCGATCAGTGGGCTCAGGCTGTCGCCGACGTCGTGCACGATGTCGACCCGGCGCAGCGTGTAGGCGCCGGTGAACCCGTCGACCTCGACCTCGGCGGCGGCCACGCCGTACGCGAAGTACTTGAAGGGTTCGCCCTGCATCGCGTTGGCGTCCCAATGCAGTCCTTCGGTCCGGTAGAAGCCCGCGGCCCAGAGCTGAACGCGCTGGAAGTAAGCCGCGAGCACGACATCGTCCCAGCTCAGGCTTCCGCCTTGCAGCCCGCGGACCATGCCGTCGGCGAACCGGACGTCATGGGCATGGAGCCCGAGCCGGCTGCCGGCCACCTGGGCGAGGCGTTCGCGGATCTGCTCGCACGCGTTCTTGATCGCCGCGCCGTTGAGGTCGGCCCCGGAACTCGCCGCGGTCGCGGAGGTGTTGGGCACCTTGTCGGTCCTGGTCGGTGCCAGCCGCACGCGTTCCAGCGGTACGCCGAGCGTCGTCGCGGCGACCTGCAGCATCTTCGTGTGCAGGCCCTGCCCCATCTCGGTGCCGCCGTGGTTGATCAGCACCGAGCCGTCCTTGTAGACGTGCACCAACGCGCCGGCCTGGTTGAACGCGGTCAGGTTGAACGAGATGCCGAACTTCACCGGTGTCATCGCCAGCCCGCGCTTGGTGTTCGGGTGGATCGCGTTGAACTGCTCGATCTCCGCCTGCCGCCGCTCGACCTCGCCGCCACGCACCACCTCGCTCCAGCAGGCCTCGAGCCGCTCGGCGTGCCGAACCGGCTGCCCGTACGGCGTGGTGTGGCCGGGCTGGTAGAGGTTGCGGCGCCGCAGCTCCATCGCGTCGTACCCGAGCAGCGGCGCGCAGCGGCCGAGCACGTTCTCGATGACGAGCATGCCCTGCGGGCCGCCGAAGCCGCGGAAGGCGGTCTGCGAGGTCTTGTTCGTCTTGGCGATCCGGCCGTCGACGCGGACGTTGGGAATCCAGTACGCGTTGTCGATGTGGCACATCGCGCGTGCAAGCACTGGCTCGGACAGGTCGAGGCTCCAGCCGCCGTCGGCGGTGAGCGTGGCCTCGAGCGCGACCAGCCTGCCGTCGTCGTCGAAGCCGGCCCGCCACTGGCTGTGGAAACCGTGGCGCTTACCGGACATCGTCACGTCCTGCGTGCGGTTGAGCCGCAGTCGCACCGGCCGCCCGGTCAGCGTCGCCCCGAGCGCGGCGATCGCCGCGAACCCGTGCGGCTGCATCTCCTTGCCGCCGAAGCCGCCGCCCATCCGCAGGCACTGCACGGTCACCGCGTGGCTGGCGACGCCGAGCACGTGCGCGACGATCTCCTGGGTCTCCGACGGGTGCTGGCTGCTGCTCTGCACGAAGATCTGGCCGCCCTCGTCGACCAGCGCCAGCGCGACGTGCGTCTCCAGGTAGAAGTGCTCCTGCCCGGCGAACTCGAACTCACCCTGGAACACGTGGGCCGCCGTCGTCAGCGCGGTCTCGACATCGCCGCGCTCCAGGTGCCGCCCGGTGCCCTGGAAGTTGCCCGCGGCAATCGCTTCGCGGACGCTCACCAGCGAGGGCAGCGGCTCGTACTCGACCTGCACGGCCTCGGCGCCGAGCCGTGCCGCCTCCAGGGTCTCGCCGAGCACCCAGCAGATCGCGTGCCCGTGGAACATCACCTCGGCGTCGGGGAACAGCGGCTCGTCGTGCTTCACCCCGGCGTCGTTCACCCCCGGCACGTCGTCCGAGGTGAGCACCCGGACCACCCCCGGTACGTCGTACGCGGGCTTCACCTGCAGGTCGACGATCCGGGCGTGCGCGTACGGCGACTGGACCGGCCAGGCGTGCAGGACATCGCGGGTTCGGACCACCAGGTCGTCGGTGTAGAGGGCCTCGCCGGTGACATGCAGCGCGGCGCTCTCGTGTGGCAACGGCAGACCGACCACGGCCTCGACCGGTCGCTCGGACAACTGGCTCATGCGCTGACCCCCTCGACGTGGAGCTGCTGGGCGTGGAAGCGGAGGAGCGACTGGCCGAGCATCGCCGACCGGTACGACGCGCTGGCGCGGTGGTCGTCCAACGGGGTGCCTTCGGTAGCCATCACCGCGGCGGCCTCGCGGACCGTGCGCTCGGTCCAGGGGCGACCGACCAGCGCCTGCTCCGTCGCGCGAGCGCGGATCGGCGTGGCCGCGACACCGCCGAGCCCGATGCGGGCCTCGCGGACGACGCCGTCCACGACGTCGAGCGCGTAGCCGACCGCGACACTGGAGATGTCGTCGAAGCGACGCTTGGCGATCTTGTGGAACGCGGTCAGCGGCGCGAGCGGTAACGGGATCAGGACGGCACGGATCAGCTCGTCCGGCGCCTTGAGTGTTTCCCTGTATCCGGTGAAGTAGTCGGCCAGGGCGACAGTTCTCTCGCCGCGGCGGGAAGCGAGGACGAGCGAGGCGTCGAGCGCGAGCAGCGCGGGCGGAGTGTCGCCGATCGGGGACCCCGTGCCGAGGTTGCCGCCGATCGTCGCCCCGTTGCGGATCAACCGCGAGGCGAACTGCGGGAACAGCTGTTCCAGCAGCGGGACCCGCCCGGCGAGCAGGCGCTCGACCTCGGTCAGCGTCAGCGCGGCGCCGATCCGGACCTGCTCGTCGTCGATCGAGAACTCCCGCAGCTCCGGCAGCCGATCGACAGCGACGACCAGGGAAGGCCGCACGCCGCGCAGGTTCACCTCGACGCCCGTGTCGGTCGACCCCGCCACGACCTTCGCCTCGGGACATTCGGCGATCAACTCCAGTACGTCGTCCAGCTGCTCCGGCCGGACGAACTCCGCACCGTTCACCGTGAGTCGTGTAGGCGCCGGCGGGGGAGGAGGACTCGACTGGCGGGCGGCGAACGTGTCGTCGCCGTCGGGGTCTCCCAGTGCGTACGCCGCGTCCCGGATCGGCCGGTAGCCGGTGCACCGGCACAGGTTGCCGCTCAGCGAGTGCAGATCGAAGCCGTTCGGCCCGTGCTCACAGTCTTCTTCAGCAGAAGCAGTACGGGTGGGGCGGTAGTACTCCGCCGCCATGCTGCAGACGAAGCCCGGCGTACAGAAGCCGCACTGGGATCCACCGCGGACCGCGAGCTCCCGCTGCACCGGATGCAGCTCCGAGCTCGTGCCCAGGCCCTCGGACGTGACGATCTCCTGACCGTCCAGCGCCGCGACCGGCACCAGGCACGCGTTGATCGCGGTCCACTCGGTCGGGCTGTCGATGCCGGGGCGGGCGACGAGCACCGAGCAGGCCCCGCACTCGCCCTCGGCGCAGCCTTCCTTGGCGCCGGTCAGGCCGCGGTCGCGCAACCAGTCGAGCGTGGTGGTGTGGACGGAGGCGCCCCCGAGCGGGAGGTCTTGGCCGTTGACCTTGATCGTCGTACTCATCGGTTGCTGCTCCAGCGGGTCCTTGCGCTGTGGATGGGATTGGCGTCGGTCAGGAAGTCGTCGAACCGGTAGCCGGCGATCTTCGCGATCTCCAGCAGGGCGGCGGCGTGCTCCTGGTTCTCGCAGTTGCCGAGGCGTTCGCGGCCCTGCTCGACGATCCGGGCGAACGAGTCCGCGTCGCGTACCGAGATCACCAGCGGGAAGCCGAAGCGTTCGCGGTACTGCTCGGTGATCGTCGCCAGCTCGTCGCGTTCCGGCTCGGCCAGGAAGGTCAGCCCGCGCGCGGCCTGGTCCCGCAGCGACGCCTCGCCGCTCAGACCGTCGGCGACGAGCTGCGACCCGAGCTGCGGGTAGGACTCGATCAGCTCGCGCTGCTCCTCGTGCGACCCGGAGAACAACGCCTCCTGGAACGAGCGCCGCAGCGCGTGGGTGTCGGCGAACGGCCGCATGTCCCAGGCACGCTCGACCATCCAGCGCGGTCCCTGGAAGAGCCCGGCGAAGGTCTCGACGAACTCCTCGCGGCTCATCTCGTTGACCTGGTCCAGCCGGACCGTGCTCGCGCCGGGCTGGCCGGCCACCGCCGGGCCGAAGTCCTTGCCGACGTGGTGGAAGACGATGTTCAGCACGATCGCGGTCAGGCTGCCGAGCGTGATCCCGCTGCCGAAGATGATCTCGGCCCAGCCGGGCACCGCCTGGGCGACCTGCGGCTGCGCGGTGACGTACATCGCCAGGCCGACGCTGGTCGCCACGATCACGACGTTGCGGTGGTCGTGGAAGTCGACCTTGGTCAGGGTCTGGAAGCCGACGACGGCCACGGTGGCGAACATCGCCAGGGCGGCACCGCCCAGCACCGGATGCGGGATGCCGGCCACGATCGCGCCCGCCTTGGGCACCAGACCGAGCAGGATCATGATCACGCCGGCCGCGGCGACCACCCAGCGGCTCTTCACCCGGGTCAGCCGGACCAGTCCGACGTTCTCGGCGAAGCAGGTGTAGGGGAAGGAGTTGAAGACGCCACCGATCGTGGTGGCCAGGCCGTCCGCGCGCAGGGCCCGGGCGATGTCCTCGCGGCCGATCCGCTTCTCGACGATCTCACCGGTCGCGAAGACGTCACCAGTGGTCTCCACCGCGGTGATCAGCATGACGACGACCATCGAGATGATCGCGGCGACCGAGAACTGCGGCCAGCCGAAGTAGAACGGCGTGGTGATCCCGACCCAGCCGGAGTCGGCGACCGCGTCGAAGTGCGCGTCACCCAGCGCCCAGGCGACCAGCGTGCCGACGACCAGGCCGATCAGGACGGCGACCGTGGCCATGAACCCCTTGAAGACCCGCTGGATCAGCACGATCAGCGCGAGCGTTCCGAGCGCGTAGGCGAGGTACTTGCCGCTGGTCGGGTCCGAGGTCGGGCCCGCGCCGCCGGTGGCGTCCGCGGCCGCGACCGGGAGCAGGGCCAGCCCGATGATCGTGATCACCGAGCCGGTGACGACCGGCGGGAAGAAGCGGATCAGCCGGCTGAAGAAGGGCGCGATGAAAAACGTCGCCAGACCCGCCACCAGCACCGCGCCGTAGATCACCAGCAGCCCGTCGGTGCCGCCGCCCGCGGCCAGGCCGATCGCGATCATCGGCGAGACCGCCGTGAACGTCACGCCCTGCAGCAGCGGCAGCCGGACGCCGATCTTCCAGAACCCGACCGACTGGATGATCGAGGCGATGCCGCAGGTGAACAGGTCGGCGTTGATCAGGTGCACCAGCTGCTCGGTGCTGAGGCCGATCGAGTTCGCCAGCAGGATCGGGACGATCACCGCGCCGGCGTAGAACGCGAGCACGTGCTGAGTGCCGTACACGGCGAGTCGTCCGGGCGACATCAGCTCGTCGACGGGATGACGAGCGGTTTGACGTCCGCGGCGCAGGGCTGCCTTCATCGAACACCCTCCAAGGGGTCGGCGGCGGGATTGTGACCTGCACGACAGCTTGCGTTCACCGCGCCGTCACGGGCTACCGACGAACCTCCGAAGATCGCCCTGTCCGGCCCACCCGGTTCTGTGCGATCACCCAAACGACGGGGCTCAGAGCGACTTGAGCGCCAGGAACACGTCGATCTTGTCCTCGAGCCGCGACAGATCGCGATCGGTCAGTTGCTCAACGCGTTCGATCCGGTACCGGACCGTGTTGACGTGCAGGTGCATCGCCTCGGCGGTCCGCGCCCACGAACCCGAGCAGGCCAGGAACTCGCGCAGCGTGGCGAGCAGTTCGCCCCCGGTCTTGCGGTCGTGCTCGAGCACCGCTCCGAGCACCCGATGGGTGTAGGTGCGCCGTACGTCGTCAGGCACGGTGGCGAGCAGCAGCACGTGCGAGGCGACCTGGTCCGAGGTCACCACCGACACGGGCGTGAGGCCGGAGCGGGCGACCCGGTGGGCGAAGCGCGCCTCCTCGAGCGCGCCGGCCAGCGCGTCGACCGCGGTCTCCCCACTGATGCCGACCGCGATCCGGGACCGGCCCAGGCCCGGCGCGAGCCGGCCGAGCGCGCGGCGCAGCAGGACCGGCAGATCAGGGGCCCAGGGCAACAATCCGATCAGCAGCCCGTCCCGGCCGGGCGCGACGGTCGCCGGACCGGCGGCGCCGGCCACGTCCTCGAAGACGGTGATCGCCACCTCGGCGGCGCCGGCGTCGCGGGGGATCGCGTCGCCGGCTTGCGCGGTGACCAGCTCGGCGGCGACGACCACCATCGGCCCGTCGGGCCGCGCACCGGCCTGGCGGAGCCGGGTGGTGACTTCGGGCAGCGGCCCGCCTGACTCGACCAGGCTCAACGCGTCGGCCATCAACGGGCGCAGCGCGTGCCGGCCTTCGTCGCGGCGTACGCGGTCGAGGGCGGCGATGGCGCAGAGTTCGTGCACCGTTTCGACGTGGTCGCGAGGCCACTGCGAGTGGTCGCCTTCGATCACCAGCAGCCAGGCGGTCAGCCGGTTCCCGAGCCCTGATCCGACCGGGAACACGCTGTACGACGCGTCGCCCGCGTCGGCGACGGCCGGGGTCCGGTCGGCGGTGAGGAACCGCCGCGTCACGGTGTCGAGCGTCGTGTCGTCCAGCGCGCCAGGCCCCGGTACGACGTGCCGCCCGGTCGCCGTGACGACCCGGCAGGTGTGGCCGATGTCGGCGGAGATCTGAGCGGCGAGCTCGTCGAGGCTGCGGCCGGACGCGATCGCGGAGAGCAGTTGGCGCTGGCGGACGAGACTGGCGGACAACCGGGCGCCGGTGTCCGTGGCCGCCGCGACGTACTCGGTGATGTCCGCGAAGGCGACCTCGGTGGGCACTTCGACCAGCGTGACCTGGTGGCGACGGCACGCCTCGACCAGATCCTCGGGGATCTCGCCGAGCAGCGCCTTGCCGGCCAGGATCGTGGTGGCGCCGCGGCCGGCCACCGAGGCGACGAAGGTCTCGCTGTCGGTCGGGGAGCGGCGCCAGACCAGGCCGGTGAGCACGAGTTCGCCGCCGTTGAGGTAGTTGCCGGGTTCAAGCAAGTCGGTGGTGACCAGGCGGCCGATCGGGCGGTCGGACGCGTCCTGCGCGTGGTGCAGCAGACGCAGTCCGAGTTCCGGCGCTTCGCATAGCTCGGAGAGCAGCATTCGTTCACCTCCTGCCCCTTTGGAGAAACCTACAGCGCTCGGGGCGCTTGACGCTGCCGGTGAAGGCAACTTATCGTCCTTTCGCAGAACAGAAGTTAGATTCCACAATGCGGAAGATGGAAGATGATGAATCGCTTCGCGGTGAACTGCTCGATCCTCTTCACCGAGCTCCCGCTGCTCGAGCGGCCGGCCGCGGCCCGGCAGGCCGGCTTCGGAGCCGTCGAGTTCTGGTGGCCGTTCGCCGAGGCCGTGCCGGCCGACGCCGAGATCGACACGTTCGTGAAGGCGGTCGACGACGCCGGCGTGGAGCTGACCGGTCTGAACTTCTTCGCCGGCGACATGCCTGGTGGCGATCGCGGGCTGGTGTCCTGGCCCGAGCGCTCCAGCGAGTTCCGGGACAACGTCGACGTCACCGTCGGCATCGGTGACCGGCTCGGCTGCCGGGCATTCAACGCGCTCTACGGCAACCGGATCGCCGCGCATCAGCCGGCGGAGCAGGACGATCTCGCCGTGGAGAACCTGGCGCTGGCAGCCCAGGCCGCCGCGCGGATCGGCGGAGTCGTCCTGGTCGAACCGGTCAGCGGCGCCGAGCACTACCCGCTGCGGACCGCGGCCGACGCGCTCGCGGTGATCGACCGCGTCCAGGCGGCCTACGACGTACCGAACCTCGGCCTGCTCGCCGACCTCTACCACCTCGCGGTCAACGGCGACGACGTCGACCGGGTGATCGCCGAGCACCTCGACCGGATCGCGCACGTCCAGATCGCCGACGCGCCCGGGCGCAACGAGCCCGGCACCGGCACGCTCCCGCTGCGGGCGCAGCTGAACGCCCTCGAAGCCGGTGGTTACACCGGCATGGTCGGGCTGGAGTACAAGCCGTCCACCACCACGCTCAACAGCTTCGACTGGAGAAACTCATGACCAACATCGCCTTCATCGGCCTCGGCATCATGGGCAGCCCGATGGCTGTCCACCTCGCGAACGCCGGGCACCAGGTGGCCGGCTACAACCTGGACCCCGAGCGGGCCAAGCCGCTCGTCGAGGCGGGCGGCCGCGCCGCGGCCTCGATCGCCGACGCCGTCCGCGACGCGGACGTGGTCTGCGTGATGGTGCCCGACTCGCCGGACGTGGAGCTGGTGCTCGCGGGCCCGGACGGCGTGTTCCAGAACGCCCAGACCGGCGCTCTGGTCATCGACTTCTCCAGCATCCGGCCCGACGTCACGATCGACCTCGCCGCGCAGGCGAAGGCGAACGGATTCCGGTTGCTGGACGCACCGGTCTCCGGCGGCGAGGCCGGGGCCCGCAACGCGGCGCTGTCGATCATGGTCGGTGGGTCGGAGGAGGACTTCCGGACCGCCAAGCCGCTGTTCGACGTGGTCGGCAAGACGGTCGTGCACGTCGGCGGCAACGGCGCCGGCCAGACCGTGAAGGCCGCGAACCAGCTGATCGTTGCCGCCAACATCCAGGCGGTCTCCGAGGCCGTGGTCTTCCTGGAGGCGTACGGCGTGGACACCAAGGCCGCGCTCGAGGTGCTCGGCGGCGGGCTGGCCGGTTCGGCGGTGCTGAACCAGAAGACGGAGAATTTGCTGTCCCGGTCGTTCGAGCCGGGTTTCCGGATCGACCTGCACCACAAGGACATGGGCATCGTCACGGCCGCCGCCCGCGAGGCGGGCGTCGTCATCCCGCTCGGTGCGCTGGTCGCCCAACTGGTCGCGTCGGCGCGGGCCAACGGCGACGGAGGGCTCGACCACTCCGCGCTGCTGCGGGGGGTCGAGCGCCTGTCGGGCTCGGCCGGTTCGCAAGGGGCGACGAGCTGATGGCCAGGATGCGCGCGGTCGACGCCGCGGTCCTGATCCTGGAGAAGGAGGGATCCGTGCAGACCTTCGGGCTGCCGGGTGCCGCGATCAACCCCTTCTACAGCGCGATGCGCAAGCACGGCGGGATCAAGCACGTGCTGGCCCGCCACGTCGAAGCGGCCTCGCACATGGCCGAGGGCTACACCCGGGCCGTGGCCGGCAACATCGGCGTCTGCATCGGTACGTCGGGGCCGGCCGGCACCGACATGATCACCGGCCTGTACTCCGCCTCGGCCGACTCGATCCCGATCCTGTGCATCACCGGTCAGGCGCCGGTGGCCAAGCTGCACAAGGAGGACTTCCAGGCGGTCGACATCGCCTCGATCGCGAAGCCGGTGGCCAAGTGGGCCGTCACGGTGATGGAGGCCGCGCAGGTTCCGGGGACGTTCCAGAAGGCCTTCCACCTGATGCGGGAAGGGCGGCCGGGGCCGGTGCTCATCGACCTGCCGGTGGACGTTCAGCTGGCCGAGATCGAGTTCGACATCGACACCTACGAGCCGCTGCCGGTGCACCGGCCGGCCGCGACGCGAGCCCAGGCGGAGAAGGCGCTCACGATGCTGAACGCCTCCGAGCGGCCGCTGATCGTCGCCGGTGGTGGGGTCGTCAACGCGGACGCGGCGTCGCTGCTGGTCGAGTTCGCCGAGCTGGCCGGGGTGCCCGTCGTACCGACGTTGATGGGGTGGGGGACCATCCCGGACGACCACCCGCTGGCCGCGGGCATGGTGGGACTGCAGACGTCGCATCGGTACGGCAACGCCACGATGCTGGCCTCGGACTTCGTGCTGGGCATCGGCAACCGGTGGGCGAACCGGCACACCGGGTCGCTGGCGACGTACATGGAAGGCCGGAAGTTCGTGCACGTCGACATCGAGCCGACGCAGCTCGGGCGGGTGCTGGCACCCGACTACGGCATCGTCTCCGACGCGCGCGCCGCGCTCGCGGTGTTCGTCGACGTCGCGCGGGAGTGGGCCGAGGCCGGCAAGCTGGCCGACCGTTCGGCCTGGGCGGGGGAGTGCAGGCAACGCCGTACGACGTTGCAGCGCAAGACGCACTTCGACAACGTGCCGATCAAGCCGCAGCGCGTGTACGAGGAGATGAACCGCGCGTTCGGGCCGGACACGCGCTACGTGTCGACGATCGGGCTGTCGCAGATCCAGGCCGCGCAGATGCTGCACGTGTACCGGCCACGGCACTGGATCAACGCCGGGCAGGCGGGGCCGCTGGGGTGGACCGTGCCGGCGACCTTGGGCGTCGCGGTCGCGGATCCCGACTCGACCGTGGTCGCGCTGTCGGGGGACTACGACTTCCAGTTCCTGATCGAGGAGCTGGCGGTGGGGGCGCAGTTCCAGATCCCCTACATCCACGTGGTCGTGAACAACTCCTACCTCGGGTTGATCCGGCAGGCGCAGCGCGGGCTGGAGATGGACTACTGCGTGCAGCTGTCGTTCGACAACATCAACAGCCCGGAGGTCGGCGGGTACGGCGTCGACCACGTCAAGGTGGCCGAGGGGCTCGGGTGCAAGGCGCTGCGGGTCTCGGCGCCGGACGAGATCCTGCCGGCCCTGGAACAGGCCAAGAAGCTGATGGTCGAGTTCCGGGTCCCGGTCGTGGTCGAGGTGATCCTGGAGCGCGTCACCAACGTTGCCATGGGCACCGAGATCGACGGGGTGGTCGAGTTCGAGGACCTGGCCGAGCGGCCCGAGGACGCTCCGACCGCGATCGTGCCGCTCAGCTGATGCGGGTGCTGGTTGCCTCGGACAAGTTCAAGGGCACGGTCAGCAGCGCTGACGTCGCGGCGGCGGTCGGCGACGGGGTGCGGGGAGTTTGTCCGCAGGCTGTGGTCGAGTCCGTGCTCGTGGCGGATGGTGGCGACGGGACTCTGGCGGCGGCTGTTGCTGCTGGGTTCGAGCTGGTACCGGTGGTTGCGGCGGGGCCTACGGGGGAGGCGGTGCGGAGTGGGTTCGCTCGACGGGGGGAGACCGCTGTGGTCGAGCTCGCCGACGTGTCCGGGTTGATCCGGTTGCCCGGCGGCGAGCCTCGTCCGTTGACCGCGACTTCGCGCGGGACCGGTGAGGTGATCGCCGCGGCGATCGACAGTGGATGCACGCGGGTGATCGTCGGGATCGGTGGGAGTGCCAGCACCGACGGGGGAGCGGGCTTGATTCGGGCGCTCGGCGCTCGGGTGCTCGATGCGGCGGGGGCCGAGGTCGCCGAGGGTGGTGAGGCGTTGGGTACGGCGAGTTCACTCGAGGTGAGTGCGGTGAACGACCGGTTGAAGGGTGTCGAGATCGTGGTTGCCTGCGATGTCGACAATCCCTTGACCGGGCCGTCCGGCGCCGCGGCGACGTACGGGCCGCAGAAGGGTGCGACGCCTGAGCAGGTCGCTGTCCTGGAGGCCGCTCTCGGCCACTGGGCAGACCTGATCGCCGGTCAACCTGACCTCCGACTTGCACCGGGGGCCGGAGCGGCTGGGGGCGTTGGGTTTGCGGCGCTGGCTGTGCTCGGCGCGAAGCTCGCACCAGGGATCGAGTTGATGCTCGAGCTGGTCGGCTTTCGGGACCGGCTCGCGGGGGTCGACCTGGTGGTGACCGGAGAAGGCGCGCTCGACGAGCAGACGTTGCGCGGGAAGGCGGTCGCTGGAGTTGCCGCGGCGGCGTCCGCGGCAGGCATCCCGGTGGTGGCTGTTTGTGGGACGAATCGCCTCGACGCGGAACGACTCGAGCAAGGGGGAATCGACGCGGCGTACGCCCTGACCGACCTGCAGCCCGACGTACGGCGATGTATCGCGGATCCGGTTCCGTTGCTGCGGCGGCTCGGGGAACGGATCGCGGTCGAACGACTCGGGCCTACGATGAGAGCGACCGAGAGGGGCCTCATATGAGCGCGTTGGACCTCGTCATCCACGCTCGCCGGGTGGTCGGCCCCGCGGGTGAGTCGCCGCTTGCCGTCGGCATCGAGCGTGGCCGGATCGCCGTTGTCGCGCCGTACGGATCGGCGCTGGACGCCGCCGAGCAGGTGCGGCTGGGCGACGAGGAGGTGCTGATGCCGGGCGTCGTCGACACCCACGTGCACGTCAACGACCCGGGCCGCACGGAGTGGGAGGGGTTCACCAGCGCGACCCGGGCGGCCGCCGCCGGGGGCGTCACCACGATCGTCGACATGCCGCTCAACAGCATCCCGCCGACCTGCGACGTGCCCGCGCTGGAGCTGAAGCGGAAGACCGCCGAGCGGCAGGCGTACGTCGACGTCGGGTTCTGGGGCGGCGCGATCCCCGGCAACGTCGCCGAGCTGCGACCGCTGCACGACGCGGGGGTGTTCGGGTTCAAGTGCTTCCTGCTGCACTCGGGCGTCGACGAGTTCCCGGCGCTGGAACCGGCCGGGCTCGAGGCCGCGATGCGTGAGATCAGCGCCTTCGACGGCTTGCTGATCGTGCACGCCGAGGACGCGCACCGGATCGAGTCTGCGCCGGCGGCGAGCGGGCCGGACTACCTGGGATTCCTGCGCTCCCGTCCGCGCGAGGCGGAGAACGCGGCCGTCGCGGCGGTGGTCGAGCTGGCCCGCCGGACCGGCTGCCGGGTGCACATCCTGCACGTGTCCAGCGCCGAGGTGCTGCCGCTGATCGCCGCGGCCCGGCGCGACGGCGTACGGATCACGGCGGAGACCTGCCCGCACTACCTGACCTTCTGCGCCGAGGAGATCCCGCCCGGCGCCACGCCGTACAAGTGCTGCCCGCCGATCCGCGAAGCGGCGAACCGCGAGCTGCTCTGGCAGGGCTTGCGTGACGGGCTCATCGATCTGGTGGTGTCGGACCACTCGCCGTCGACGATCGAGCTCAAGCACCTGACCACCGGCGACTTCGGCACCGCCTGGGGTGGGATCGCCTCGCTCCAGGTCGCTCTGCCGGCGGTGTGGACGCAGGCGCGCCGCCGCGGCTTCGGCCTGGCCGACGTCGCCCGGTGGATGTGCCAGGCGCCCGCCGAACAGGCCGGACTGACCCGCAAGGGCCGGATCGAGCCGGGCCGCGACGCGGACTTGTGCGTCTTCGCGCCGGACGAGGCCTTCGTGGTCGATCCCGGCACCCTGCAGCACAAGAACGCCGTCACCCCGTACGCCGGATGGCCGCTGGCCGGCGTCGTCCGCCGGACCTGGCTGCGCGGCCGACCCATCGACATCGACGCCGGCCCGCGCGGCCGGCTGCTGACCCGAGGAGACGAACGATGAATCAGCCGCGCTACTACTCGCCGGCCGGCGGGCATCCCGCGCAGACCGAGCTGACCACCGACCGCGCCGTCTTCACCGAGGCGTACGCCGTCCTGCCGCGCGGCACGATGCGCGACATCGTCACCAGCCAGCTCCCGTTCTGGGACGACACCCGGCTGTGGGTGCTGGCCCGGCCGCTGTCGGGATTCGCCGAGACGTTCTCGCAGTACATCGTGGAGGTCGCCCCCGGCGGCGGCAGCGACCGGCCCGAGACCGACCCGGGCGCCGAGGCCGTCATCTTCGTTGTCGAGGGCAACGTGGTGCTGACCGTCGGCGGTGAGAAGCACGAACTCGTCCCCGGCAGCTACGCCTTCCTCCCGCCGGCCGCCGACTGGACGCTGCGCAACACCAGCGACCGGCTCGCCCGCTTCCACCTCGTCCGCAAGGCCTACGAGCGCGTCGACGGCATCGACGTACCGGAGGCTTTTGTCACCCACGAGGACGACGTCGAAGGCGTCGAGATGCCCGGCACAGAGGGCCGCTGGAAGACCCAGCGCTTCGCCGACCCGCTCGACGTCCGCCACGACATGCACGTCAACATCGTCACCTTCGAGCCCGGCGGCGTGATCCCGTTCCCCGAGACCCACGTGATGGAACACGGCATCTACATCCTGGAGGGCAAGGCCGTCTACCTGGTGAACAAGGACTGGGTCGAGGTCCAGGAAGGCGACTTCCTCTGGCTGCGCGCCTTCTGCCCCCAGGCCTGCTACGCCGGCGGCCCGGGTCGCTTCCGCTACCTCATCTACAAGGACGTCAACCGCCACCCGCGACTGCCGCGAACCTTCTCCTGAGCACCCGACCGGCCGCTCCGGCGTCGTTGCCGGGGGCAGGCGGCGTGGTCGGCACGTCGGCCGGTCGCAGATTAAGGTGTGCCTGTGCCTGACCACTCCCGGAGACCGCGTGTGCTCGACGTTGTCGGTGCTGACGAGCCGTGGGAAGTGCCGGACGAGTGGGTGGACGGTGTCCGCGCGCAGCTGAGGGCGTGGGCCGACGAGCCGGGTGCGCTGCGGCCGGGAGTGTTTCCGGAGTTCGTGGAGGGGACGCCGGCGGCGGTGTGGCTCGCGCATCAGGTCGCGCCGCTGCTGGCCGGGTGGATTCCGGTGCTGCACGGCGAGTACGCCGATCTGGCCGCCGTACTGACTCGAGACTTTCACCGGCCGTCTGTGCGGTTCGGTGGGGCCGGATACGTGGTGCGGGTCGCGGCGACCGACTGGCCGTTGCAGGCGGTGTCCGGAGCGCGGGGGTTTCCCGAGGACGCGCGGTTGCAGGCGCTGCGGTTGTCGCGGGACGTGGCGAGCCTGTTCGTCGACGCGCCGCCGCTGGCCGCGCGGGCTCGGGCGCTGACCGCGGCGTTCGACCGGGTGCTGGCCGATCGCGAGGCGACCCGGATGCACGTGGCGGCCGACTACGACACGATCGAGCAGTTCTGGCGGACCGCCGTACTGAGTGATGGCGAGCGGGCGGTGCTGCCGGAACTGGGTGGTCCGTCGGCGGCGATGAAGTACTCGCTCGACACCTTGCGAGACGTGCACGGGAAGTTGTCGGCCGTTGTGGCGAACGATCAGACGCGGGACTTCGCGCAGTTGCTGGCGCGAGTGATCCGGGCGACGGGGCTGCGCGGGCAGCCGGCGGCGGTCGGGCAGATTCTCGGCGTCGCCGGATGGGATGTCGAGTACGCAATCGCCGACCTCGAGCGTGGTTTCGACCCGCGGGTCTGGCTGGCGCGGACCACGGACTGGTTGGGGCGGGCGATCGCGGAGGACCAGGAGGCGCTCGCGCGGTCCTGGGTGGCGGCGGCGACGCGGGTGTCGGTGCAGCTGGCCGGCGTACCGGACAGAGGGGCTTGGCCGGACCCGGAGGTTCCGGATCTCGGAGCGTTCTTCCGGTTGCTGGAGCGTCCGGCGCCGGTCGTACCCGAGCCCGCGGTCACCCCTGTTGCAGTGACCGAGCCGGTCGTGGAGCAGCCTGAGCCGGTCGTCGAGGAGCCGGTCGTCGACGAGCCTGTGGTCCACACGCCGGTGATGTCGGACGGGCCGCTGGCCGAGCTGGACGCGCTGGTGGGACTGGAGTCGGTCAAGGACGCGGTCCGCCGGATGGTGGCCGAGATCAAGACCAACCAGCGGCGGCAGGAGTTCGGGCTGCCGGCGCAGGAGCGCGCCCGGCACATGGTGTTCGTCGGCAAGCCCGGTACGGCCAAGACGACGATCGCCCGGCTGCTCGCCCGGATCTACAAGGAGCTGGGCGTGCTCGAGAGCGGGCACGTCGTCGAGGTCGACCGGTCCGACCTGGTCGGCCCGACCGTCGGTACCACCGCGCCGATGACGGCGGCCAAGTTCCGCGAGGCGCTCGGTGGCGTGCTGTTCGTCGACGAGGCCTACACGCTGGTGCCCGAGAACGCGCCCGGCGACTTCGGGCTCGAAGCGGTCGCCACGATCCTGAAGATGATGGAGGACCACCGCGACAAGTGCGTGGTGATCGTGGCCGGCTACCACCGCGAGATGCAGCGGTTCATGGAGTCGAACACCGGTCTGCAGTCGCGCTTCCCGAAGCTGCTGTCGTTCAGCGAGTACGACACCGACCAGCTGGTCGCGATCTTCGAGCTGCAGGCCCGGCAGCAGGGCATGATCTACACCCAGGCCGTCCTGGACAGCGTCCGCCGGGTGATCCCGCCCGCGCCCCGCGGTCACAACTTCGGCAACGGCCGCTTCATCCGCAACCTGCTCGAGGAAGCCATCTCCAACCAGGCCACCCGCCTCGCGCTGCGCGACCCGAGCACGCTGACCGAGCGCGACCTGCGGGAGCTGCTGCCCGAAGACGTCAAGCCCGCCGCGTCGATGCGCGCCGAGGACTACCTGCTCCAGAAGCCTGGCACCTGACGCCGGTCAGGCTTTGGTCCTGGCTTGGTAGTGGCGGCGGGCCTTCATCCGGTTGCCGCAGGTGGTCATCGAGCACCAGCGGGCGGTGTTCGCCTTGCTGCGGTCGATCAGGAACAGCCGGCAGTCGGGGTTTCCGCAGGAGCGGAGCCGTCCGGGGCGGGTGGTTCGAAGCTCGGACCAGGCAAGGACGGCACGGGCTGCGGCAGTGAGCTCGGGAGGCGCTTCCAGCCTCCACTCGACCGTGCCGTCGGCCGTGAGGGTCGGGACCTGGCGAACGTCACGCAAGAACGGTGCCAGTACGTCGGCCGGCTGGTCGCCGCGGACCACGTCCTGAAGGGCTGAGCGGACTTCCGCGAGCGTGGACCTTCCGTCCGGGCAGGACTTCCAGGCCTCGGTCTCCTCCAGCCGGTCCTGCTGCACGCCGGCGACCACCGGCGTGCTGTTCAGCAGGTCGAGCAGGAAGTGCTCGTCCGTCGCTGTCATCTCTAACCCCCTTGTCGGTGTTGACAGGTTACACCATTGCGCGCTTTGATCTAACCCTCACAATCGAGTTGAGGGGTTAGAAGACATGCGCAACGTCGTACATCACCGGTTCGCGGACGTGCAGGGGCAGCGGTTGTTCTACCGGGAGGCCGGGCCGGTGGAAGCGCCCGTTGTCGTGCTGCTGCACGGGTTCCCGACCAGTTCGTACATGTTCCGGGACCTGATCCCGCTGCTGGCCGACCGGTACCGGGTGATCGCGCCGGATCTGCCGGGCTTCGGGCTGTCGGACGCGCCGACGGTGGAGGAGTTCGACTACACCTTCGACGCGCTGGCCGAGCTGACCGACGAGCTGCTGAAGTCGCTCGGCGCCGAGCGGTACGCGATCTACGTCCAGGACTACGGCGCGCCGGTGGGATGGCGGCTGGCGTTGAAGGACCCGGAGGCGATCACCGGGATCGTCACCCAGAACGGCAACGGGTACGACGACGGCTTCGTCGCGGATTTCTGGAAGGTCGTGTGGGACTACCAGAACGAGCAGAACGCCGAGACCGAAGAGGCGGTCCGGTGGGCGTTGTCCCCGGAAGGCATCAGGTGGCAGTACGTCACCGGCGTCGCCGACGAGACCGTGGTCAGCCCGGACACCTGGCACCACGATCTGCAGAAGTTGGCGCGACCGGGCAACGACCAGGTCCAGCTGAAGCTGTTCCGGGACTACGCGACGAACTCGGCGCTGTACCCGGACCTGCACGAGTACCTGCGGACCAGTCAGGTTCCGGTGCTGGCGGTGTGGGGTCGCAACGACCCGATCTTCGGGCCGGCCGGTGCGGAGGCGTTCGCCCGGGACGCCAAGGACGCCGAGATCCACCTGCTCGACGGTGGGCACTTCCTGCTGGAGAGCGCTCTGGACGAGACCGGCCGGCTGATCGGCGACTTCCTGGACCGAAAGTTGTTGTCCAGGGCAACTGTATGAGCGGCCGGTCTCGCCACGACTTGTGATCGCGGTTTCACCGCGGGTAAGATCGTGCCGTCTGTGATTGGTGCGAGAGGCCAGGGACCTCGGTCCCTGGCCTCTCGTCAGTCTGCGCCGTGCCCGGCCGGGACGCGCTCGCCCTCGCGGGTCGGGCCCGGGGGAGTGCCGTCGCCGAACGGGCTGCCGCCGAGGGCTTCACGTCCGTGCGGGCTCAGCCAGTTCGCGAGGTCCGGGCCCTTCGGCACGATCTGGTTCGGGTTGATGGTGGTGTGCACGAGGTAGTAGTGCTGTTTGATCTGGACGAAGTCGGTCGTGTCGCCGAAGCCGGGGGTCTGGAAGAGATCGCGCGCATAGGCCCACAGCACCGGCAGTTCGGTGAGCTTGTTGCGGTTGCACTTGAAGTGGCCGTGGTAGACCGGGTCGAAGCGGGCCAACGTGGTGAACAGCCGGATGTCGGCCTCGGTGATGGAGTCGCCGACCAGGTACCGGCGGTCGCGCAGCCGGTCGGACAGCCAGTCCAAGGCTGCGAAGAGCCGGTCGTAGGCAGCCTCGTACGCCTGCTGTGAACCGGCGAAGCCGCACCGGTAGACCCCGTTGTTGATGTCGGTGTAGATGCGCTGGGCAACTTCGTCGATCTCGTCGCGCAGCTTGTCCGGATACAGGTCCGGGGCGCCCTCGCGGTGGTGGGCGGTCCACTCGGTGGACAGGTCGAGCGTCAGCTGCGCGAAGTCGTTGGTGACCACCGCGCCGGTCGGGACGTCGACGATCGCCGGCACCGTGATGCCCTTGGGGTAGTCGGGGTCCCGCTTGAAGTACGCGTCCTGCAGCCGCGGGATCTTCAGCACCGGGTCGACGCCACCCGGGTCGAGGTCGAACGTCCAGCTCCGCTCGTCGTGCGTCGGTCCGCAGAAGCCGATCGACAGCACGTCCTCCAGGCCGAGCAGCCGGCGCACGATGATCGCCCGGTTCGCCCACGGGCAAGCACGCGCGACCACCAGCCGGTACCGCCCGGGCTCGACGGGGAATCCGTCCCGCCCGTCCGCGGTGATCCGGGTCGCGATGTAGTCGGTGTCACGGTCGAACTCGCCTTTGGCAGCCACGTTCGCACGGTTCCCCGCCCACGGCGACTTCACGCGTTTGTCGAGAACTCGTCGACGACGCCGACTTACCGGCGAGCGGCCCGCCCGGGCTGCGCCCCGGGAGGACTCATGAAGCCGTTCCGCATCGACGTGCCGGACAGCGATTTGGCCGAGCTGCACCGCCGACTGGCCGGGACGCGGCTGCCTCCCGACGGAGCCACGACGTACGGCGTACCGTCGGCGGCGGTGCGGGCGTTGATGGACCGCTGGCTGCGGCGCTACGACTGGCGGGCCTGGGAAGCGCGGCTCAACGCGTATCCGCAGTTCACCACCACGATCGACGGGGCGCACGTGCACTTCCTGCACGTGCGCTCACCCGAACCGGACGCCGTACCGCTGATCCTGAGCCACGGGTGGCCGGGCTCGGTCGCCGAGTTCCTCGAGGTGATCGGCCCGTTGAGCGATCCCGCGGCGTACGGGCTCGACCGGTCGATCGCCTTCCACCTGGTGATCCCGTCGTTGCCCAACTTCGCGTGGTCGGGGGCGACGCCCGACGCGGGCTGGGGACCCCGCCGCATCGCCCGCGCCTGGACGACGCTGATGCGCCGACTCGGCTATCACCGGTACGGCGCCGCCGGGAACGACTGGGGCTCGCACATCTCACCCGAGCTCGGCCGGGTCGCGCCGGGCGAAGTCCTCGGCGTCCATGTGACGCAGCTGTTCTCCTTCCCGGACGGTGAGTCGCTGTCGTACCCGCCGACGACCGAGCCGGCGGACGACCTCTCGCCGAGCGACCGACGTGCACTCGACGCTCTCCGTGAGCTCCAGCGAACGACGTCGGCGTACAGCCATGTGCAGGCCCAGCAGCCGCAGACTTTGGCGTACGCGCTGACGGATTCCCCGGTCGGCCTGCTGGCGTGGAACAGCCAGGTGATGGGCGGTCTGGAACCCGACGTCCTGCTCACGCACATCACCATCCACTGGCTCACCGGCACCGCCGGATCGGCACTACGCATCTACGCCGACAGCGCCGCCCAGGAGGCGCCGGCCGCACCGACCACCGTCCCACTCGGCCTCGCCCAGTTCGCCGACGACCTCCGCTCGATCCGCCGCTACGCCGCACGGGACCACGCGAACATCGTCTCCTGGAACGAGTACGACACCGGCGGGCACTACGCCGCCCAGCAGACGCCGGACCTTCTGGTGCGAGACCTCCGGCAGTTCTTCTCCGCTGTGCTCGGAAGATGACCATCAGGTGAACAAACCCGGCCGGCGTTGATGGCCGGCCGGGTGCGTGGGAATGGTGGAGGTATGGACAAGACAGAGGAGAAGCGCGCGATCAACGAGGTCGTGGACCGGTTGGCCAAGCAGTTCCCCGACGTGCCGACGGAGAACGTGGCCGAGGTCGTCCAGCAGGTCCAGCCGACCTTCGACCACGCTCCGATCAGGGACTTCGTCCCGCTGTTCGTCGAGCGCGACGCCAAACAACGCCTGAAGCAGACCGTCGGCGATCGCTGACCGGTTCCGGCTAGCTCAGCCGGAAGTAGTCGACGTTGAAGCCGCCGGTCTCGCAGAAGAGCGTGAGGGTCTGCTCGCCGGCGGACAGGGTGACCTGCGCGGTGAGGGACTGGTAGGTCGCCCAACCGCCGGTGTCCGGGACCGACAGTTTCGCGAGTACGGCGCCGGACGCGTCGCGCAGCGAGACGGCGTCGGGGGCGACAGCACCGGTGCCGTTGGCGGCCCGTAGTTCCAGCTGGTAGGTGCCGGCCTGCGGAACGTCCACGCGGTACTGCAGCCAGTTGCCCGGCGCGGTCCAGCCGATGTTCTTGCCGCCGCTGGCCGACGGGTTGGACTCGACGAAGTTCGCGCCGCCGTCGGTCCAGCCGTGCTGGGCCACGTACGCCTCGGCTTCGACCCGTTCGCCGAGCGGAGTGCCCTTCGGGTTGACCGTCACGTGCAGCGTGAGCTCGTCGTACGCCGCGCCGTCGGTGACGCGGATCTTCACGTCCTGCCGGCCGGCGGTCGTCGGGCGAAGCGTCACCAGACCGGTGCGCGCGTCGAGGCTGACCCCGGACGGCAGATCCTTGGCGTAGAAAGCGAGCCGGTCACGGTCCCGGTCGGTGGCCGAGAGCTGCACCTGAGTCGTGGCGTACTGGTCGGCGACGACCTCCGGCACGTCGTTCAGCACGGGAGCACGGTTGTGGTGCTGCGCGGGGACGTCACCCTTCCAGCGGTACGTCGCGAAGGAGTTCGCCGGCACGGTGGTCGTGAACGACTTGCCGGCGAGTAGGACCCGCACGGTCTTCGGCGTCGCGTTGGCGTTGCCGACGATCGCGACGAAGCGGTCGCCGCGGTCCTTGAAGACCACGTTGCTGACGCCGTTGGCCGGCGCGCTCGACTCCACCCGGGTGTGCTCCGGCCCGAGGTACTTCGCGAACTGCCCCATCGCGTAGAGCTCGTTGCGCACGGTGAACGTCTTCGCCGTCGTGTCCACCTTGACCAGCCGGTTCGGCCACTTGGTGGTGCGGCCGACCTCGGCCCAGTCGATGTTGTTGTCCTTCGACGGCGTCCAGTGCAGCGTGCCGCCGTCTTGGTCGATGGCCTGCGCCCACATCACGTACGACGACGCGTCGAGCCGGAAGTAGTTCAGGATCGTCGCCGGGTTCAGGTCGCTGGTCTCGGTCATGTGCACCGGCTTGCCGGTCTGCTCGTACGCGTCCCGCATCACCGTCGGGTCACCCCAGTACGGGTGGAACGCGATCGCGTCGCTGGCCTGCTTGGTGCGCGGGTCGTCGAAGATCCGGTGGTAGTTCTTCGTCTCGGTGCTGTTCGGGTCACGCCAGTCGTAGAAGTTGAAGTCGTGCACGTACAGCTGGGTGTTCAGCCCGGCGCGGCGAACCTCGCGCTTGATCGCGACCGCCAGCTTCTGCTGCTGCTCGATGCTGATGTCCATCGCCGGGTAGACCACGTCGATGCCGGGCTCGTTCAGCAGGGTCAGCGCGTCGACCTTCACGCCGTACTTCGCGTACGCCTGCAGGTACTTCACGTAGTACCGGGCGAAGACGTCGATGCAGTCGTCGCGCAGCTTGCCGACCTGGTAGTACGACGTGCTGCCGGGCTTGAGCGCGACCTCTCCGGTGAAGCGGTTGTTGGTCTTCATCCAGGCCGGGGCGCTCCACGCCGAGGCGAAAAACGTCGCGCGCGGGTTGTAGCGCTGGATCAGCTTGATCGTGTCGATGATGTGCGCGTCGACGTCGCGCTTGATCGAGAAGTACTTGAGCCCGAAGTCCTCGGTGACGCCGGGCGGCAGTTCGTCGTACGACCAGAACGGCAGGTGCTCGATCAGGTCCGGGCTGCCGATGGTGAGGCGGAAGCGCTCGAAGCCGGCGCCCTTGACCGGGTCGACCAGCAGGCGGATCGCGCGGTCGCGTTCGGCGGGGGTGAGCTTCCACAGGTTCGACACGCTGGTCTCGTCGAGCGAGAAGCCGATGCCGCTGTACTTCTGCCGCAGGGCGCTCGGGTCGACCACGACGGTGGCGTCGGTCGCGCCGCCTTCGTCCCGCGTCACGTGGGTGGTCGGCAGCGGCTGCCAGACTTGGTCGGCTCCGCCGGAATAGGTGCCGGTGACGGCGGCACCCCGATCGGGCCGGCCTGCGGTGGCCGGCAGTCCGGCGGCGGCGAGCACGCTGCCGGCCGCCAGTGCGGCAGCAACCGCCGCGGAGATGGAACGCCTCACAGTGCCTCCGATGATCTACGGGAAAGCGTTTGCGCGCTGGACTCTACTGCGAGCATGCGCATTCCACACCCCTTCCCCGGTTCCGGAACTTATTGGGCCCAGGGGATGCCGTCCGAGGCTCGCGGGTACTTGACCGAGGTGACAGATCCCGCGGTCGAGCCCAACCCGATCAACCCGCTCGGGGAGCCGGACGAGCCGGATCTCGAGCCGGACCCGGTGCACCCGCTGGGAGAGCCCGACCCGGCCGAGCCGGCCGGCCCGGAGCCGGTCGAACGGCCTGCGCAGTAGTTTGCGGAAGCCGACTGTCCGGGAGCGGTCCTAGAGTCCGGACATGGAGATGAAGACCGGAGCACAAATCGCCGCAGCCGACCTCACCGACTGGCGCAAACTCGGGCAGGGCCTGCACGCCCGCTACCTGGTCGGCGACTTCACCGCCGGAGCGCGTTTCGTCGAGGCGGTCGGGGAGGCGGGCTCCGCGCTCGGCCACCATCCGCAGGCAACGCTCGGCAATCAGTACGTCGACCTGAAGCTGATCAGCCAGGACGCGATCTACACCGACGACTCCGGCACCGAGCATGTCGTCGAATGGGTGACGGACAAGGATCTCGACCTCGCCGGCCGGATCACCGAGATCGCCGCCGAGCACAAGGCCACCGCCGACCCGGCCGGCATCACGGCGATCGAGCTCGGACTCGACACGGCGCACGCGGTCACGATCGCGCCGGTGTGGGCGGCCCTGCTGACCGGGAGCACCGACGCCGTCGGCCGCGGGTCGATCGGGACCGACGTCCGGGACGCGACCGGGCGGGTGCCGATCGTGTGGTTCCAGGAGACCGACGAGCACGACACGCCACGCCAGCGCTGGCACCTCGACATCTGGGTGGCGCCCGAGTACGCCGAGCAGCGGATCGCCGCCGCGGTCGCCGCCGGCGGGATCGTGGTCGACGACAGCGAAGCGCCGTCGTTCGTGGTGATCGCCGACCAGGACGGCAACAAGGCGTGCGTCTGCACCGATTCAGGACGTTGGGGAGCCGACCGGGGTTCGGAGCCTGGCGACGACTAGGACCGCGGCGGTGATGACGGCCGCTGTGGTGGCGGCGGTCAGCCAGCCCGAGGTGTGGTTCACGCCCGGGCCGACCGCGGTGGCGATCCCGACGCCGAGGGCCACCATGACGGCCGTGCCGAGCTGGGCGGCGGTGTTGAGCAGTCCGGCGGCCGAGCCTTGCTCGTCCGGGGCGACCTCGGTGCCGAGGGTGTAGGCGGCGACCGCACCGATGCCGTTGCCGACGCCGTTCAGGACCATCGCGGCGACCATCACCGCAATCGTCGGTTGAACGACCACGGCCAGCGCGCCGACGCCGATCAGGGTGAGGCCGGTGACCAGGACCGGCCGGGCCCGGCCTTTGACCAGCCGGGCGCCGCACGCCGCCCCGGCGACGACGGCGAAGCTGAACGGCAGGATCATCAGCCCGGCCGCGCTGGGGCTCAGGCCGCGGGCGTCCTGGAACCACAGCGTGGTGATCACGACGAACGTGCTGGTGGTGGCCGTGATCCCGAACGACCCGATCACGCCGCCGACGGTGCCGGGCCGGCGCCAGATTCTGGGCGGAACGAGCGGTGCTTCGGTCGAGCGCTCCCGGACAACGAGCAGCGGCACCAGCGCGACGGCCACGACGGTGAGCAGACCCGCCGCGAGCCACGAGGTCCCGGCGACGTTGGCCGCGGCAACGACTGCACTGACGCACAGGACCTGGAGGATCACCGAGCCGGCGTTCAGCGGCGTCGGCGTACGGGTGTCCTTGACGTCGACCAGGCGCCCGATCGCGAGTGCCAGTACGGCGGTCGCGGCGACGTTGGCCCAGAAGATGACTCGCCAGCCCAGGCTGTCGGTGACCAGTCCGCCGACCAGCAAGCCGGATGCGCCGGCCAAGCCGCCGGTCGCGTTCCAGGCGGCCAACGCGCGATTGCGTGAGCGACCGGGCTCGGTGGCTCCGATCAGCAGGACCAACGCGTTCGGGATGCTGATCGCTGCCGCGATGCCTTGCAGCAGACGGCCGGCGACCAGCCAGCTCACGGCCGGCGCGACCGCGCACAGGACCGATCCGGCCGCGAACAACGCCAGCCCGGCCAGTAGTACCTGGCGATGCCCCTTCGCATCGCCGAGTCTCGCCCCGAGCAGCAGCAGCCCGCCGAAGCCCACGGCGTACGCCGGAACCAGTAGGCCGGCCTGCGTGGGGGAGCCCTGCAGATCGGACAGCATCCGTGGCAGCGCCGCGACGACGACGGTCACGCCCATGACGTCGACGAACTGCACCGCGCAGATGACTGTGGTCCGTGCCCGTTCCCGGTTCATGCTTCGACCCTAGGTAACGGGTTTTGCCATGTAAAGCATTAGCGTGTCGCGCTAGACTGGCCGGGTGGCCGACGTACCGAGCTGGACCTGGCTGGAAGGCTGGCCGGCGCTCGACTTCGTCAACACGGTGATCCGCCGGGGTTGGCAGGAGGTCGAGCTGATCCGGACGCCGGCCGATCTGGACTCGTGGCTGGACGCGGCGGCCTTGCCGGCGTCGCGTCCCGAACAGGTGACGGAGTCCGACGTGCGGGACTTTCTCGCACTGCGGGACCCCGCGCTTCGCCTGCTGCGGGCAGCCTCCGGGCATGGCAAATGGGACGCGAGCGACGCCGGCGTACTGAACGAGGCGCTTGCGGCGGCGCCGGAAGTGTTGGCGATCGGCGACGGTCCTGGGCTTGCCGAAGCGCGCCCGGTTGGTTCACCAGAGCCGTTCACGTTGCTGCTGGCTCGGCTGGCCGGGGAGGTCCGGGACGTGCTGGTCAGCGCGCCGAGTGAGCTGGCGCTGTGTGACGCGCCGGGCTGCGGGCAGCTGTTCTTCCGGCGGCGTCCCAACCAGGCATGGTGCGGTACGCCGTGCGGCAATCGCGCCCGGGTGGATCGCCACCACCGCAAAGGCCCCGCCGACGCCTGACGGCATCCGCGGGGCCCAGCGCCGGAACCTGAGGGTCAGGCGGCGGCTTCGGCCGGCTGAAGGCGTTCGCGCAGGTCGGCCAGGATCCGGGTCAGCAGGCGGGAGACCTGCATCTGGCTGATGCCGAGCTTCTGACCGATGTCGGCCTGCTTCCAGTTCTCGACGAAGCGCAGCTCGATGATCTCCCGGTCCCGGGGACCGAGCTCGGCGATCAGCGGGGACAGCATCTCGATCGCCTCGAACCGGTGCAGCTGCGGGTCCTCGCTGTCGGCGACGACATCGGCGAGCACGAGGTCGCTGTCGGTCCGCCCGGCCGGCCGGTCCAGGGAAAGCACGCTGAAACAGCCTCGCGCGCCCTCGGCCTGCCGGACCTCACCGACATCGGCATGGATCGCGGCGGCGATCTCGTCCAGCGTGGGTTCGCGCCCCAGCTCCTGCAGCAGTTCGGGCACGACGGACGCGATCCTGCCCTGCAGCTCCTGCAGCCGGCGCGGGATGCGGACCGTCCAGCTGCAGTCGCGGAAGTAGCGCTTGACCTCGCCCCGGATGGTCGGCACGGCGTACCCGATGAACGGGATGCCGTCCTCGGGACGGTAGTTGCGGACCGCCTTCATCAGGCCGAGGCAGGCGACCTGTTCGAGGTCCTCGTCCTCGACGCCGCGGCTGCGGAACCGCTGCGCGATGCCGCGGGCGATCTCGATGTTGAGCTCGACGGCCTGCTCGAGCAGCTGCTGCCGCTCGGCCTCGTCGGTGGAGCGGGCGCGGACTTCGAGCAGTTCCCGGGTGGCGGCCTCGCGGCGCGCGCGGTCCTCGACCGAGGAACATCTGGTGGGTGCGGCATGGTGCTGACTGAGCATGAACGTGACCTCGCGACGGACTCGTCACGGCGCGGCCTCTTCTCCGGACCGCGGTCATTTGCCTTCGACCGCCATTCGTACCCAACCGTCAAACCCTGCGGTGTCAGGAATTTTGTGCGAGGTCCTCGCCGGACCCGAACGTCGGGCCGGCCGTGGTGCCGTCGCCGTTCGGCATCGCCATCAAAGCCTGGGCCTGCGCCTTGAGGCCGTACATCGTGCCGATCGACGCACCGAGCGCCTGGGGGCTTCCGTTGAACGCCAACTGGAGCTGAGCCAGCAGCCCGCGGTAGGTCTTGTCGAACTGGTCCTGGGCAGCCCGAACCCGGCTGCCCGCTTCGGCCGGCCGCGGATCGCGCCGCATCGGCAGGACGGCCGTGAAGTCGACCGCGAGCTTGTCCCCGGTCGGTCCCGAGCGAGGTGTGTCCCCGCGCTGGTACCTGCGGCCCTGGGCGAGCTCCTGGAACCGGTAGTAGTGGCCGACCTCGTGCCGCTCGGGATGGAAGACGTCCTGGTCGCCGTCCCAGACCTCGCCGCGCGAGGTCCCCTCGCCCTGCTCCACGATCTCCTCCAGGGCGGCCAGCGCCGAGGCCAGATCGGTGACGGCGGTCAGCTTTCCGGTGCTGTGCGCGAACGGCCCCGAGGTGACCTGGTCCGCCGGATCGCCGCTGAACACCGCCGTCTCACCGAGCTCGGCACACAGGTCGCGCAGCCCTTCCTCGATCGCCGAGTAGAACTGGCCGATCGTCTCGTAGCCGTCGCCCTCGGCCGGAGCGTCCGGCGGTGCCGGCTGCTCCAGCCGCAGGAACATCTCCAGCGCCTCGGGCCCGAACGGAAGCAGCGACAGCTCCAGCGACCGGTCGCCGTGCGGCATCGTTCGCGGATGCCCCGGCAGGATCGCCGGGGTGTCCAGCCGGGGGTGCCCACCGACGGCGTTGAGCAGGTTCGCCGCCAGGGCGAGATGGATCATCTCCTCGGCGAACACGCTGCTCACCACCTGGACGGCGTCCGGGTTCCGTTCGGCGTCGATCGAGTACAGCGCGACCAGGTACGGCGGCAGCGTCGCGTGCTCCAGCTCGATCGCCCACTGCAGATGCTCGCGCAGGTCCTCGATCGACGCGATCCGGGCACTCACGAATCAGTTTCCTTCCAGCGCGGGAGTGGTCAGTGGGGGAGTCAGGCCGGGCGCGGTGCGCGGAGGTGCTTGCGCTGGGCGAGTTCCTCCTCGTCGACGACGACCAGCATCGGCTGGGCCGGGTCGCAGAGCATGGTGACGGTGAAGCGCAGGGTGGTCTGGTCGCTCGCGTTGCCGTCGGAGTAGTGGATGACGTCACCGCCGGGCTCCCAGAACGCCTCGCCGGCGCGCAGCACACGTTCGGGCTGCCCCTCGAGCTCGAACCGCATCTCGCCCTCGATCACGTAGCCGAACGCCGGGCCGCCGGGGTGGCGGTGGGGCGGCGCGCCCGGGTCGCCGGGCGGGTACTCGATCACCACCGTCATCGCGTGCGCGCCGACCGGGATCGACGGCGGTTCGGCCTCCTGCAGGACGGTCAGAGCCGACTGCCAAACACCTGTGGACATGGGTGTACCTCCGAAAGCTGGTGGGGACGGATCAGGAGTTGTGGCGAGCCCACTCGCCGTACGGCGTCTCGCCGCGCTGGGCGTCGTCGCCGGGGACCAGCGCGTACTCGCTGGGGGAGATGCCGAAGTAGACGGCGTCCGGATCGGTGACGACCTCGCGCGGGTCGTTGCCGGCAGCGAGCACGTCGCGGAAGAAGTCGTCCATCCGGAACCGCTCCGGACCGGCCACGTTCAGTGTGCCGTTCAGCGGCGACCCGACGGCGACCCGCGCGACGGCCTGGGCCACGTCGGCGCCGGCGATCGGCTGGAAGAAGACGTGCTTCAGGTGGACCCGCGCGCCGTCGGTGGACGCGTCGGCGATGCTCGGGACGAACTCGAAGAACTGGGTCGCGCGGACGATCGAGAACGGGACCGGCGAGCTCTCGATCAGCTTCTCCTGCGCGAGCTTCGCCCGGAAGTAGCCGCTGTCGAGCAGCAGTTCGGTGCCGACCACCGAGACGGCGACGTGGTGCCGCACGCCCGCCGCCTGCTCGGCGGTGAGCAGGTTGCGGGTGGAGGTCTCGAAGAACTCCAGCACCGCGTCGTCCTCCCAGACCGGCGCGTTCGACACGTCGACCACCACGTCGGCGCCGGCCAGCGCCTCGGCGAGTCCCCGGCCGGTGAGCGTGTCGACTCCCGTACTGGGAGCGGCCGCCACGGCGTCGTGCCCGTGCTCGGTGAGCTTCGCGACGACCTTCGAGCCGATCAGACCAGTACCGCCGATGACGACGACCTTCATCGTGAGGCCTTCCTGTCCGCCGGTGGCGCTGGTCGCCGGCCGGTCACCAGCTAGGACAAGACAGCCTCCCGGCCTGTGACAGCTGGTGGCGACCAAGCTGCCGGCGGCGTCACTCGACCAGCTTGCCCTCGGTGGAGACCTCACGCATCAGCGCGTTCAGCTCGGACGGGATCGGCGGGATCTCCTCCTGCTCGACCTGGCCCCGGCCGGACCAGACCAGATTCACCTGGAGCTTCTCGTCGAGCTCGGGGTAGTCGGAGCGGTTGTGGCAGCCGCGCGTCTCGCGGCGTACCAGGGCGGCTTCCAGCGTGGCGCGCGCGGCCAGGGCCGAGGCCTTCAGGTCGAAGGCGTGCGCGAGGTCCTGGAACCCGGCGATGTCGGGATGGATGCCCAGGCCACTCATCCGGTCCTCCACCTCGGCCAGTTCGTCCAGCCCGGCCGTCAACCCTTCCTCGTCCCGTACGACGCCCGCCCGGTTCGTCATCGTGTTGCGCAGCGCCCGCTGGAGAGCGCGGACGTTCTCCTCCCCGTCGCCGGCCAGCAGGTCGTCGACTTCGGCGCGCGCTTCGCCGAGCGCCTCGGCCGAGCGCTCCTGACGCTGCAGACCGGTCGAGTACTTCGCGGCCTCCTCGGCGACGATCCGCCCGAACACCAGCAGCTCGATCAGCGAGTTGCCGCCGAGCCGGTTCGCGCCGTGCAGGCCACTGGCCGCCTCACCGATCGCGTACAGGCCGTCGACGCCGGTGCTGTGGTCCTCCGGCCGGACCCAGACTCCGCCCATCGAGTAGTGGGCGGTCGGGGCGATCTCGATCGGTTCCTTGGTGATGTCGAGCATCTGGAGCTCGAGCAGGGTCTGGTAGACGCGCGGCAGGCGCCGCATGATCGTCTCGCGCGGCAGGTGGGACACGTCGAGCCAGACGCCGCCGTTCGGCGTACCGCGGCCCTGCTTGATCTCCGTGTACGCCGCCAGCGCGACGCGGTCCCGGGTGGACAGCTCCATCCGCTCGGCGTCGTACCGGGCCATGAACCGTTCGCCCTCGGCGTTGCGCAGCTGACCGCCCTCGCCGCGGGCGGCTTCGGAGACCAGGGTGCCGGCCGCGTTCTCCGGTTCGATCAGGCCGGACGGGTGGAACTGGACCAGCTCGGGATCGCGGATCCTGCCACCGGCCAGGACGGCGAGGCGGAAGGAGTCGCCGGTGTTCTCGTCGCGGCGCGAGGAGGTGTGGCGCCAGATCCGGGTGTGTCCGCCGGCGGCCAGGATCACGGCGTCGGCGCGGATCACGTACCGCTTCCCGGTGACGATGTCGAAGCCGTAGGCCCCGAACACGGCGTTGTCGCGCACCAGGATCCGGGTCACGTAGACGGTGTCGAGGATCGGGACCCCCAGCTGCACGGCCCGGTTGACCAGCGTGCGCTGGATCTCCAGCCCGGTGTAGTCGCCGGCGAACGCGGTCCGGCGATAGGTGTGCGCGCCGAAGAAGCGCTGCGAGATCCGCCCGTCGGCCTCACGGGCGAACGGCATGCCGTAGCGCTCGAGGTCCGCGATCCCGCGGGCGGCCTGCTCGGTGACGATCTGCACGGTGACCGGATTGGCCAGCAGGTAGCTCTCCCGCAGGGTGTCGGCGGCGTGCTGCTGCCAGCTGTCCTCGGGGTCCATCGTGCCGAGCGCGGCGTTGATCCCGCCCGCGGCCAGCGAGGTGTGCGCGTCCGACCGGGACCGTTTGCCCAGCGCGAGGACGTCGATGCCCTGTTCGGCCAGTTCGATGGCGGCGCGCAGACCGCCTCCGCCGGTTCCGATCACCAGGACGGAGGTGGCGATCTGCTGCTCGGTCACGGTCACGGCGGTGCTCCTCGGGATAGCCGGCGATGTTCCTTCTTCCAGAAGACCGCGCCCGGCGGCCGAATGTGACCTGGTGTGAGTGAGCTAACTGCCGGGCGCCACCGGGTCGAGCCTTGGGTATGGCGCATCAGACATTCCGAGGTCGCGCCAGACGAAGCGGGGGATGCCGGCCAGGAAGTGGCGGATGAAGTGCGAGCTGTGGGCGACCAGCGCCGGGTCGTGCGTGCCGGGCGCGAACCAGACCCAGTCGCCGGCGATCCGGAACGGCGCCGGCGAGGTGGCGATCAAGAACTCCATCTGCCGCGGGTGGATCACGTCGTAGGCGAACTTGGTGCTCGGCGAGGTGACCTTGAACCGCTCGTTGAACGCCTCGCTCTCGAAGCTGATCCCGCGCCCGAACCCGCGGCCGGCGACGGTCAGTTCCGGCATCCGGACCGGCAGCTGGAACCCGAGGATCGCCTCGCTGTGGTTCTCGGTGACCGTGCGGGTCGTGGTGCGGCCCTCGCTGTCGGTGGAGCTCTCGGTCCGGGTGGTCTGCCAGTGGTGCGTGAACGCGACGAACGGCGGACCGTCGCCGTCGCGGCCGCGGATCACGTCGGCGGTGCGGTGACTGTGGCCGGACCGGTTCGCCGGCGTGACCTCCAGCAGGCTGTCGTCCACGCCGACCCAGTACCAGTCCGGGTGGTGGTAGAAGGTCAGCCTCGGCGGTTGCTCAGGCTGGATCCAGCGGTCCAGCCCGGTGGCGTCGATCGCGTCGGCGACGGCGGCGAGCTGCTCCAGCCACGGGCCGAGCTGATCGACCTCCTTGCGCGGCGGGTGGAGCACCGTCAGCTGGTCGGAGTCGATGCCGAGGCTGAGCGCCGGATGTGCGCCGGCCATCCCGTTGAGCTGGTGGCACACCTGTGGGGTGAGCACCTCCGCGGCGTACGACGGGTCGAGCGCGCCGATCTGCCAGCCGGGACCGAGCGTGACGGGGGACGGCATCGTGGTCGCCTCCACGCCGTGCCGGGGCTGGATGCCGGGAGCGGTGACCCACAACTCGGGCAGCCGGCGGGACAGCGCGACCATGCCGACCCAGCCCTTCCAGTGCTCCGACTTGTACTCGATCACCTGGAACGGGCGGCCGGACGCGGTGCGACCGGTGATCTGGTCGTCCGGGTCACGCCGGAACCCGAGGCCGAACGGCGGGTTGCCGAGTCGCGCGATCGCGGTGAAGTCCGGGCTGTTCACGAACGTCCAGCCGCGCTCGCGCACCGACCTGATGAACTGCTGCCGGCGGACCAGCGCGACGACACCCCAGACGACGCCCGCGACCACCAGGACGCCGATGACCGCTCCGAGCACTGTCACGTCCATCGCGTCCGCCTCCCCGAGTCCAGCTGCTTCACGCCGGACGATAGCCGGGGATCAGGCCAGCCGATGCTCCTCGAGCCACGCCGCCGCCCGTCGCTTCGAGGCCCGGGACAGCCACGCGTCCTGGATCACCTCGGTCAGTTCCTGCCGGGACAGCCCGCCGATCTGACTGCCCCGGACCAGCACCGACAGGTGACCGTCGAAGTGCGGCGTGGTGAAGAACGGGCTGTTGTCGTCCGAGACCAGCGCGAGCTTGTCCTCCTCCGACGGCACCCAGATCACGATCACGTCGTCGTACCGCTCGCCGGTCTCCGGGTCGAACGCGTCGGGCCGCGGCGTGCGGAAGAACACGAACGACTTGCCGCCCACCTGGTAGACGGGATTGCCGGCGCCACCCTTCTCGATGGTGACGTGCGGCATCCCGAGCGCCACCTCGTGGACGTCGCTGACGCGCGCTTTTCGGCCGGGCATGGCGGCAGTCTAGATGTCAAAGAACCACGGACGGCTCCGACCACCGGGTGACAGCAAGCCACAAACGCAGGAGGAAACGATCATGGGCAAAGTTCGGGTTCACAACTTCACGATCACGCTGGACGGGTTCGGTGCGGGGCCGAACCAGCGGCTGGAGGAGCCGTTCGGGGACGGGGTGGAGCACCTGCACGACTGGATGGATCCGCTGTTCGAGGGCACGGCGACCGGGCTGGACGCCGAGGTCGGGCTCGACCGGGACGCGTTCGGGGCCACCATCATGGGACGCAACATGTTCGGGCCGATCCGGGGGGAGTGGCCGGACGAGTCGTGGAAGGGCTGGTGGGGCGACAACCCGCCGTACCACCACGACACGTTCGTGCTCACCCATCACCCGCGGCCAGATCTGGAGATGGAGGGCGGGACGACCTTCCACTTCACCAGCGAGCCGATCGAGGTCGTGCTGGAACGGGCCCGGGAGGCGGCCGGCGAGAAGGACGTCATCGTGGCCGGCGGTGCGGCGACCGTGCGGCAGTACCTGCAGGCCGGGCTGATCGACCAGCTGGACATCGCGGTGGCGCCGCTGCTGGCCGGTGCCGGCGAGCCGCTGTTCGCGGGACTCGGTGACGCGCTGCGGCAGTACCGAGTGGTCGAACAGCGCAGCTCGCCGGCGGTGACCCACGTACGAATCGTCCGGCGCTAGCGGCACAGTTCCTTGTCGAGCAGGGCGTTCACCGCGGCCTTGTGGTTGCCCGCGCCCCAGGTGACCGAGACGGTGACGCGCCGGGTGTTGTTCGGCGAGACGAAAGTCCAGGTCGAGTACCCCGGCGCGTCGCCGTCCTTGCCCCACGCGGTGCCGCAGGACAGCGACCGGCTGATCAGGCCCAGGCCGTACGGCGAGTTGTGGGCCGTCGTCTTCAGCTCGGCCAGCAGGTGGGCGGGCAGCAGGTCGCCGTCGAGCAGTGCGCCGAAGAATCGGTTCAGGTCGCGGGTGGTCGAGATCATCTCGCCCGCCGCGTTCATGATCGACGGGTTGACGGTGGTGATGTCGACCAGCTCCACGACCCCGTTGCGCTGCAGCGGGAGATAGCCGTGGGCGTGCGGGCCGGGCACGAACGGGTTGGTGCCAGGTACGGACGTCCCGCTCAGGTGCAGCGGGCGGATGACCCGGCGCTCGATCTGGTCGGCGTACGAGGTGCCGGTGAGCTTCTCGACGATCAGGCCGAGCACCAGGTAGCCGGTGTTGTTGTACTGGACCTTCGACCCCGGCGTGAAGACCAGCGGGTACGCCGTGGCGCGGGCGACGAGTTCCGCGGTGGTCCAGGTGTTCCACCGGATCTTCAGGAACTCCTCCGACCGCGGGTTCGGCATCGTCGCCAGCACCTCGTACAGCCCGCTGCTGTGGTTGAGCAGTTGCCGCACGGTGATGCGGTCGCCGTCCGGTACGACGCCGGGCAGCAGACTCCCGACCGTGTCGTCGAGCCTCAGCTGGTTCTCGTCGACCAACTGCAGCACCACCGTGGCCAGGAACGCCTTGGTCTGGCTGCCGATCCGGAACCGCGCGTTCGCCGGCACCGGCCGGTTGGAGCCGGCCACCGCGGTGCCGCTGGACGCGCGCACCCGCCGGTCCGCTGTGCTGATCTCGGCCGTCGCGCTCGTCGCCCCCGCGGCGACCACGGCGTCCACCTCGCGCTGCAGTTCGGACGTGCCGCCCGCCGTCGCCGTCGCCGGCGCGGCCACGAGCGCTGCCGTCAGGACCCCGGCCACGGCGAGCCGCGGCCGCCTCCCCAATCGTGTTGTCACGCGTGTGCCTCTCTGTTGTTTCGGTGACTCCACCCTGCCGCCGCGCGGGGGACCACCGAAACCGGGAAAGACCTGATCGAGCCATCAGGGAAACCCCCGCTACCCCAGGGCCGAGGGCAACGGATCCGCGTGCACGATCTGCAACCGGCTGACCGCGCGCGTCAGTACGACGTACAGGCGCTGCAGTCCGCGTGGTTCGGCCGCGACGATGCGCGACGGCTCGGCGACCACCACCGCGTCGAACTCCAGGCCTTTCGCCAGTGTCGCCGGGACACAGACCAGCCGGGTCGTGTCCATCGCGTCCTCGACCGCCCCGAGCAGCGCCGCGTCGAGACCCGCGCCGGCCAGGACGTCGCGCAACTGCTCGACCTGCTCGTCGGCCGCGATCACCGCGACCGACCCGACCCCGGCGAGCGCCTCGCGGCACGCCTCCACGATCGTTGCCTCGAACAATTCCTTGTCGGTGGCAACGACCTTGAGCGAGTCGGCGACGGTCCGGACCCCGGTCGGCGTCCCGAGCGTCGGCGCGATCGCCGGCAGCAGCCGGGCCGCGAAGTCGATGATCTGCTCCGGCACCCGGAAGCCCCGGTCGAGTTCGGCGACGATCCCGTCCGGCTTGCCCAGGTGAGCCAGCACCTGGTCCCAAGGTCCCGCGGCCCACGCGGTGGTCGCCTGGGCGAGGTCGCCGAGGACCGTCGCGGAGCCGGTCCGGCAGCGCCGTCCGAGCGCGCGCAGCTGCATCGCCGACAGGTCCTGTGCCTCGTCGAGTACGAGGTGCCCGAGCGAACCGGCGTGCCGTTCGATCAGGTCGTCCAGCTCGTCGAGCAGCACGGTGTCGGCGCTCGACCACTTCGCCGACTTCCAGGACCGCGGCGGCTTGGGCCACAGCAACGCGGCGCGCTCGTCGTCGGTCAGCTCCGGCGCCGCCGCGGTGAGGAACTCTGCGTCGGAGAACAACCGCCACAGCACCTGCTCGGGAGTCACCTTCGGCCAGACCGCGTCGACCAGCTGCTTCACCGGCTTCGACCGGGCGACGGCGTTCTGCACGCGGTCGTCCGGCGACTCGCCACGCCGTTCCATCAGCACCAGGACCGCGTGCGCGATGCGCTGCGCGAGCGCGTTGCGTCCGGGCGTGTACCTGGTGGACTCGCGCAGGCCGGCCACGATGTCGACGACCTCGTAGTCGTGCACCCGATACCGCTGAGATCCCTTGCTGTACAGGATTCCCTCGGTCGGCGTACCGACGAAGGTCCACAGCGCGCGCCGCAGGATCTCGGCCATCCGCGCGTCGCCCTTGATCCGCGCGGTCTCGGCGGTGTCGACGGCCAGCGCCGGCTGGGTGATCAGCTCCTCGATGGTGATCTGCCGGACGTCGACCTCGCCGAGGGCGGGCAGGACCTTGCGGATGTAGGACAGGAACGAGCGGTTCGGCCCGACGATCACGACGCCGCCGCGGCGCAGCCGCTCCCGTTCGGTGTAGAGCAGGTACGCGACGCGGTGCAGCCCGACGGCCGTCTTCCCGGTGCCGGGCGCGCCCTGGACGCAGACGCTCGGCTGCAGTGGTGCCCGGACCAGATCGTCCTGCTCGGGCTGGATGGTGGCCACGATGTCGCGCATCGGTCCGGTCCGCGGACGCTCGATCTCGGCGCGCAGGAAGGCGTCGGCCTGGTCGACCTCGGCCGTGCCGATCAGCGGTTCGTCCTCGAAGCCGGTCAGCTCGGCGGCGTCGGAGAACCCGTACCGGCGGCGCAGGACGACGCGTTGCCGGTCGCTGCGCGTCGCCCGGTAGAACGGCACCGACACCGGCGCCCGCCAGTCGACGACCATCGGTACGCCGCTGCCGTCGTGCACGTGCCGGCGGCCGATGTAGAAGCGCTCGAGATCGTCGATCGCGCCCTTGTCGTAGTCGAGCCGGCCGAAGAACAACGGCACGTCGGGCAGGTCCAGCAGGGCGAGCGTGCGTTGCTGGTGCGCGCGCTGGTTCGCCTCGTTGGTGAACCGCTCGTCGTTGTCCTCGCCACCGATGACGGGGATCTCGCGTTCGAGCACGTCGTGGTGCATCCGGCGCAGGGCGGCGCGGGACTCGGCCAGGTAGGCGCGTTCGGAGGCGAGCTCGGGGGTGTCGGGCATCAGGGATGACCTCTCGTGCTGGAGGGAAACGAACGACGTTCCGGCGGCGATCATCGAGATCCCGCCCCGGAGCACGCCCGGTTCGTAACGATCCACACGTAGTGCGAACAAGCCACCCGAAAAGACAGACCGGCGACGTTACCAGCGGCGCTGACGGGCCGCCACCGGTTTTCCGGAGGAGGCACAGGTCACTTCCGCGCACCGTCACGCGCTCCGACGGCCCGGTGTCTCGTGCACAACCAAGTGCACGAGAGAAAGGGACGGATCATGGAAGCTCGGATCAACCTGTTCGACAGCGCGACCTCCACCAAGCTGGCCAAGCGGTTCGCCGGCGCCGCGCTGGTCTTCGAGGAGTCCCCGCTGCCGCGGGAGCTGCGGGAGCTGGTGCAGCTCCGGGTCAGTCAGATCAACGGCTGCGCCGCCTGCGTCGACATGCACACCAAGGAGGCGGTGGCGGCCGGCGAGAGCGAGCACCGGCTCAACATGGTCGCGGTCTGGCGTGAGGCGACGGTCTTCACCGAGGCCGAGCGGGCCGCGCTCGCGATGGCCGAGGAGGGCACGCGGCTCGCCGACGCCTTCGAGGGAGTCTCCGACGAGACCTGGGCAACGGTCCGCAAGCACTTCGACGAGGACCAGACCGGCACGCTGATCTGCCTGATCGCGTTCATCAACGCCGCCAACCGGATGAACATCATCGCCCGCGTGCCCGGCGGCAACTACCAGGCGGGCATGGCGGCGAAGTTCCTGAACTGACGCGCGTCAGCGCACCGGCGACGCCTGCCAGGAGGCCAGCAACCGCAGGGCGTCGTACGACGGGGTGGCGGGCTCGGCGGTCAGTACCATCAGGCGCTGGCCGCTGCCGTCGGGGCTGGTCCAGACGTCGCAGTCCAGGGAGAGGTCTCCGACGACCGGGTGGTGGTAGTGCTTGGTGCCGTAGCTGGCGGAGTTCACTCGCGCTTCCGCCCACCAGGTGCGGAAGTCGGCGTCCTGGACCGACAACTCGCCGACGAGCTGGGCCAGGGCCGGGTCGTCGGGATCGGCGGCGGCCTCCATCCGCAGGGCGGCGACGGCGTCGCGGGCGTCGTGCTGCCAGTCGACGTGCAGCGCGCGGACGGCCGGGTTGGTGAAGAGCAGCCGGATGTAGTTGCGATGGGCAACAGGCAGCTGAGCGAAGTCGGTGAACAGCGCGGTGGCGGCCTCGTTCCAGGCGAGCACGTCCATCCGGCGGCCGAGCGCGATCGCCGGATTCTCGGTCAGCTGGTCGAGCAGGCGGCGAATGGCCGGGCGAACCTTCTGCGCCGGACGGCGGCGGCGCGGACGGGCGTCGCTCTTGCCTGCGACGGCGTACAGGTAGGTCTGCTCGTCGTCGTTCAGGCGCAGTGCGCGGGCGAGGGTGGCGAGCACCGTTGCCGAGGCCTGCACGCGGCCCTGCTCGAGGCGCGTGTAGTAGTCGACGCTGATCGCGGCGAGCTGCGCGACCTCCTCACGGCGCAGGCCGGCGACCTTGCGGTGCGAGGTGTCGGGCAGGCCGACGGCGTACGGCGTCAGCGCGGCGCGGCGCGCCTTGAGGAAGGTGCCCAGCTCGTCGGTCATACCTCCATTCTCCGCCGTGCCCACCTCGGGCGGGAGGGAAGAATCTTTCCCAGGAACGGGCTCGAGTCCGTCGGCCACGGGGTCGGGCAGCCTGCCGCATTCTCCCGCTCGAACCTCGCCGGCTGCCGCGGCTCAGGTCCACGGGCGGAGCTTCTCGGGGTTGCGGACCGCCCAGACGTTGGTGATCCGGTCGTGCTCGACGTGCAGGGCCATCACCACCACGGTGACGCCGTCGAGCTGGGCGATCACGCCGGGCCGGCCGTTGACCGAGCGCTCGAGGATGGTGAAGCCAGGAACCTGGGCCGCGATGTCGACCAGCAGCTGGGCGATTCGCGCCGCGCCCTGAACCGGGTCGAGCTGGGCCGTGACCACGCCGCCGCCATCAGCGACCGCGAGCGCGTCGGGGTCGAGCAGGCCGATCAGCGCGGCGACGTCGTGCGCGGCCCAGGCGTCCTTGAACGCCCTGACCACGTCGGCGTGCTCGGGCGCGGCCCGCACCGGCGCGCGGGAGCCGGTCAACCGGCGGCGGGCCGACGACGCGAGCTGCCGGCAGGCCGCCGGGGAGCGGCCGACGATCGCGGCGACCTCGGGGAACGGGTACCGGAAGATGTCGTGCAGTACGAACGCGACCCGTTCGGCGGGGGTCATCGACTCCAGGACGACCAGGAACGCCATGTTGACCGACTCGTCGAGCGTCACCCGCTCGGCCGGGTCGGTGGCCGTGGGGCCGGTCAGCTCGCGGCGGTCGGGCAGCGGCTCGGGGATCCACTCACCGACGTACCGCTCGCGGCGGGCGCGGGCCGAGCCGAGCACGTCGAGGCAGATCCGGCTGGCGACCGTGGTCAGCCAGGCGCCGGGGGAGTCGATCGCGTCGCGCTGCTCGGCGGATCGGGCGTACCAGCGCGCGTAGGTCTCCTGGACGACGTCCTCGGCGTCGGCCAGCGAGCCGAGCATCCGGTACGCCAGGTTGATCAGCTGCCGCCGTTCGCTCATCACCGCGTCCAGGGCGGGGTCGTCGGTCATGGCGTGCACATCTCCCGGTGGTCGCTGGTGGAGGCCGTCACCGGGTCCGACGAAACAGCGCACCGAACTGTGAGGCCTCACAGTTCGCCCGGCTGCGTCGTCGGACCGGCGAAACACCAGCCAGGAGGACAACTGATGAGTGACATCGAGAATATCGCCGAGCGGTCGCACGAACCGCTGACGCAGCTGACCGGTGACTACGAGCTCGAGGCCCAGCTCGGCTTCACTGTCGCGCAGGCGGTGGGCGGCCGGGTCCGGGGCCGTTTCGAGCGGGTCGAGGGCACGGCGCGGCTCGACGGTGACGACCCGTCGAAGTCGAGCGTCCAGCTGACGATTCGGACCGACAGCATCCGGACGGGCAACAAGCGCCGCGACGACCACCTGTGCCGCAGTTTCCTGGACGCGGCAGGGCATCCGCTGGCCACCTTCTCGTCGACGCAGGTGAGGCGGCTCGGGGAGTCCACCTTCCGGGTGGCCGGCGTACTGACGCTGCGGGGTGTCACGAAGCCGGTCACGCTGGAGCTGAAGCTGACCGCGGGACCCCGGTTCCACGGGGAGACGACGATCGACCGGCGCGACTGGCAGGTCGTCTGGAACGCTCCCGCGGAGGGGTGGGGACTGTTCGTCGGATACGACGTGACGGTCCAGGTGGACGTCGTCGCGACGCGACGGCCGCGGCAGGCGCCGTCAGGGCCAGTCGTCGCCGGCTTCGAGACGAAGAGCTAGCAGCTGCTTGAGCGGCATCGACTCGCCGTCCCGGGCGCCGAGCCCGACGGTCAGCGGCGGGTCGGACGGCTCGACCTGGAGGCCCGAGATGCGGGCCTTCAGGCTCGGCCGGACGCCCAGCACATAGAAGTTGCCGTCGGCATTGACCGCGAGGGACCGGTTGCGTTTGAGGTACCAGCCGACGAGGTTCGTCCGGTAGCTGGCGCCGGATCCGACGACCTGCGCCCGCAAGGGCTGCGGTGCGATCCCGGCCGCCGTCACCTGCTCGACGAAGCCGGCCAGCAGCGCCCGTGCCTCGGCGGTCTCCGCCGCGCGCCGCCGGTCCAGCGCCGCCGCCTGCTCGGCTGCTGCCTCCCGCCGCCGGTCCCGCCAACTACCTTCGCTCTCCACGCCGCCACCTTAGAGGGGTGCCGCCATCAGCTGGTCGCTTGGGCGAGCAGGCCGTCCACCACGGCACTGAGTCCCTGCGGGAACGTGTTCGCCTGGGCGATCTCGCCCCACTGGTCGGCGACGGCGGACAGATAGGGCAGGTCGGGGTTCTGCAGGCCTCTGAACGCGGTGTTGTACCCGGCGGGGTCCTCGGTCTCGGGCCGATGGCGTTGCGCGGTGTTGGCGCGGACCAGGATCTCGCCGACGGTGTAGTACCAGATGTTGCGGAAGACCAGGACGGCCTGGGCCGGCGTACAGCCGTGGTCGACGGCTCCGGCCAGGATGGTCTCCACCACCCAGAGCGCCGGGTCGCCGATCCGCGCGATGAAGCCGTCGGTGGCCAGCACCTCGGCGGCCCACGGCCAGGCGGCCAGCGCGTCGTGGATGAGCACGCCGACGGCGACGATCCGGTCGCGCGGCTCCGCGGGCAGCTCGGGCCGCGGGATCTGCAGCGCGTACTCGGTGATCAGCAGGAGCAGCAGATCTTCCTTGTTGCGCACGTGGTGGTAGAGCGTCGTGGCTCCGATACCGAGCTCACCGGCCAGGCCGCGGATCGTCAGCTTCTCCCAGCCGTTCTGGTCGATCAGCCGGCGGGCCGCCGCGAGGATCTCGGCGCGCGAGGTCACGGGGGGACGGCCGGTCTGGCCGCCGGCGGCGCTGGATCTGGGCACGGTCCCATCATGCTGTCCGCTGCCGGCCGATCCCAGCACCGGGGTGCGTGGCGCCGCCACCGGTGCTACTTTAGGAACATGTTCCGAAATTCGACAGGAGTGGTCGGGCTGGGCGACCTGCTGCAGCCCGTACGACGACGGCTGGGCCTGGCGATCACGCTGCAGGCCGCCGCGGCGGTGGTCGCGGTCGTGCCCCTCGCCGCGGTCGCCGAGCTGGCCCGGGTCCTCCTGGCCGCCGGTCCGATCGACCACGACCGGGCTTGGCAGGTGGCCGGGATCGCAGCGGGCGCGTTGATCGGCTGGCTGGCGCTGAGCGGCGTAGCGAGCGCACTGGCCCATCACGCGGACCTGGACTTCCAGTTGTCGGTCCGCCGGCGACTGGTCCGACACCTCGGCAGAGTGCCGCTCGGGTGGTTCACCGATCGCGGTGCCGGCGCCATCGGCAAGGCGGTCCAGCACGACGTCGACACGATGCACCATCTCGTCGCGCACGCAGCGCTGAGCCTGACGTCGAGCGTGATCACGCCCGTGGTGACACTGGTCTACCTGTTCACGGTGGACTGGCGGATGGCGCTGATCCTGCTGATCCCGATCACGGCCGGCGTCGCGGTGTTCGTCCGGCTGGCGATGACGATGGAATCGCAGACCGCGGCGTTCGACGAGGCGCAGCAGCGGATCGCCGGCCGGGTGGTCGAGTTCGTCGAAGGCATCGCGGTGGTGAAGCTGTTCGGCCAGGCCCGGCGGGCGCACGCGCAGTACGGGCAGGCGGCGGACGACTTCGCACGGTTCTTTCTCGCCTGGGTGTCGAAGGGCTACCGCGCGTCGGCGGTGTCGGAGCTGCTGCTGAGTCCGGTGACGGTGCTGCTCGCCGTACTGGTCGGTGGGACGGCGATGGTGACGTCGGGCCGGCTCGCCGCGACCGAGCTGTTGCCGTTCGCGATTCTCGGCTTGGGGCTGGCGTCGCCGTTGCAGGCGTTGCACTACTACAGCCACGACGCGGAGAAGGCGTCGGTGGCGGCCAAGCGGGTCGGGTCGTTGCTTGCGGCACCCGTGTTGGAAGTGGCGCGTGATCCGCGGCGTCCGGTGGGCGCCCGGGTCGAGCTGGCCGCCGTGCAGTACGCGTACGACGCCGGGCGGCCGGTGCTGAACGGGATCGACCTGGTGCTCGAACCGGGCACGGTGACGGCACTGGTCGGGGCGTCGGGATCGGGCAAGACGACGCTGGCCAAGTTGTTGCCGCGGTTCTTCGACCCGGTGTCCGGGTGGGTGGCGATCGGTGGGGTGGACGTACGGGAGATCGCGCCGGCGGAGCTGTATCGCTTGGTGTCGTTCGTGCTGCAGGACGTTCAGTTGCTGGACGCGAGTGTGCGGGACAACATCCGATTGGCCCGGCCGGACGCCGACGACGAGACGGTACGGCGCGCGGCGCGAGCGGCCGCGATCGACGAGCGGATCCGCGCACTGCCACTCGGCTATGACGCGGTGGTGGGGCGGGACGTTCGCTTGTCCGGCGGCGAGGCACAGCGGGTGTCGATCGCCCGCGCGATCCTGGCCGATACGCCGATCGTGGTGCTGGACGAGGCGACGGCGCACGCCGACGCGGAGTCGGAGGCGTTGATCCAGGACGCGCTGTCCGAGCTCGCCGCCGGGCGGACGGTGCTGGTGGTGGCGCACCGGCTGGCGTCGGTGGTGGGCGCCGATCGGATCGTGGTGCTGCACGAAGGGCGGATCGTGGAACAAGGCCGGCACGAGGAACTGCTCACCGCCGGCGGTCCCTACGCGCGGCTGTGGGAGCTGCAGGAGGATCACGTGGGCGCTGGTGCCGCGGTCGGGTCGGGGGAGGGGCGATGATCCGGCGGTTGTTCAGGGCCCTCGGGCCGCAGTACGACCGGACGTTGCGGCGGTTGCTAGGGCTGCTCGTGGTCGCGGCATTGCTGCAAGGCGCGGCGTTCGTCGTGCTGGTGCCGGCGTTGCGCGAGTTGCTCGGCGACGAGCCGGCACGGGCCTGGCCGTGGGTGATCGGGCTCGCGGTGCTGTGGATCGGGTACGCGGTGGTCAATCCGTTGGCGACGCTCGCCGGGTTCCGGACCGGCGCGGGGTTGAGCCGCGATCTGCATCACCGCATTGGCGACAAGGTCGCGCAGCTGCCGTTGGCCTGGTTCACGGCCGATCGGGTCGGCGGGCTCGGTCGGCTTGCCTCGCAGCGGATCCTCGACGTGATGGGAGTGCCCGCGCACCTGCTGCGGCAGCTGGTCGACGCCACCGTGATGCCGCTGGTCGTCGTACTGGCGATGGCCGTGTTCGACTGGCGGCTGGCCGTGGCGATGGCGGTCGCGGGCGTTGTGGTCGCGGTGGTCTATCGCGTGGCGAGTCGCGGGTTGGCGGCGGCCGACCATGAGGCCGACCGGATCCACGCGGACGCCGCCGGACGCATCGTGGAGTTCGCCCGGGCCCAGCCGGTACTGCGGGCCTTCGGGCGGACCGTCGACGGGCACGCCGTACTTGACGAGGCGCTGGCGGCTCAGCATCGCGCGGGGCGCCGCATACTGCGCGCCGGACTGTCGGGGGTCGTCGGGCTCGGCTTCGTGGCGCAGGCGTCGTTCGTGGTGATGCTTGCGCTGGGCACCTACCTGGTGCTCGGCGGGTCGCTGGGTGCGGCGGAGCTGGTCGCACTGCTGGTGCTCGCGGTCCGGTTCGTCGAACCGGTGATGCTGACCGCCGAGCTGGGCGGCGCGCTCCGAGTGGCGGGCAACGCATTGCAGGAGATCAACAGTTTGCTGGCGACCGAGACGCTGGACGAGCCCGAGCGTTCCGCGCGGCCGAACGGCTCCTCGGTCGAGCTCCGGGACGTGCATTTCTCGTACGGCGATTCGCCGGTGCTGACCGGACTCTCGATGGAGGTCCCGGCCGGGCGGCTGACCGCGCTGGTCGGGGCGTCGGGCGCGGGCAAGACGACCGTGGTCAAGCTGATCGCGCGGTTCTTCGATCCCGCGGCCGGTGCCGTGCGGGTGGGCGGTGCCGACGTCCGCGAGCTGCGCACCGAGGACCTGACCGCGCTGATCTCGGTCGTGTTCCAGGACGTCTACCTGTTCGAGGGCAGCATCCTCGACAACATCCGGGTCGGCCGGCCCGAAGCGACCGACGAGCAGGTGTACGCCGCGGCGCGGACGGCGCGGGTCGACGACATCGCGGAGCGTCTGCCCGGTGGGTGGCACGCGCCGGTCGGTGAAGCGGGCAGCCGGTTGTCCGGCGGCGAGCGGCAGCGCATCTCGATCGCCCGGGCGCTGCTGAAGGACACCCCGATCGTGCTCTTCGACGAGGCGACCGCCGCGCTGGACGCGGACAACGAGCACGCCCTGCACGCGGCGATGACGGCGCTGGCGCGCGACCGGACCGTGCTGGTGATCGCCCACCGCCTGCACACCCTGCAGGCGGCCGACCACATCGTCGTACTGGCAGGTGGGCGGTGTGTGGAGCAAGGACGGCACGACGACCTGCTCGCTCGGAACGGTCGCTACGCCCACTACTGGCGGGAACGCCGGCGCGCCAGAGGCTGGCGCCTGCAACGGCCCGACGGCCCTGAATCCGCGCTCCACAAGGGTTTCCGGGCCGGAGACCTGGTGCCCGAATAGACTCCGGACATGGCACAGCAGACTCCGTACCCTCCGCCACAGTACGGTTCGTCGCCGCAGAAGCGTGGTCCGTTGATCGTGGTCGGCGCGCTCGTCCTGGTGCTGCTCGTTCTGCTCGGAGTGCTCGTGCTGCTCGTGCTTCGCACCGGCAACGAAGCGCCGGACAGCGCCCCCGCGTCGGCGCCGAAGGCGGTGGAGTTCCGCCGGGTGGTGAAGGTGGCCCCCGGCGGATGTGCGTCGCCCGCGAGCAGCTCGGGCGGCGTTGTCTGCGGCGCGGACGGCATGGCCTACACGCTCGGCACCGTGGAGCTGGATGGCAAGCACGTGTCCGAGGTGGCCGCGCGCGACTCGAACGGTTCCTGGGTGGTCGCGCTCGAGCTGGACGACGAGGGCGGCAGGTTGTTCGAACAGCTCACCGCCGAGCTGGCCAAGCAGTCTCCGCCGGCGAATCAGCTCGCGATCGTGGTCGACGACCGGGTCGTCAGCGCGCCGACGGTGATGTCGGCGATCACCGGCGGTGAGGTCGAGATCAGTTCGGGCTTCACCCAGCAGGACGCCGAGAAGCTGGCCGCGGACATCCGCGGGTGAGGCGGTCGCCGGTCAGCGCGGCAGCTTCCGGGTGTCGATGAGCTGCTGGGCGACGTCGCGCAGTTTGGTGTTGGTGTCCTGCGAATAGCGCTTGAGGATCGCGAACGCGCGGTCGCTGTCGACGTCGAAGCGCTCCATCAGGATGCCCATCGCCATCCCGACCAGCTTGCGGGCGTCGACGGCCTCGGCCATCGTCTGCTCGTGCCGGGCGGTGGCGACCGCGACCGTCGCGTGCCGGGCCAGGATCCGGGCGATCGCCTCGTCGTCGACGCCGAACGCGTCCACCATCGGGCTGTACAGACCGAGCGCGCCGACGGTTCGTGAGCTGCCGTCGCCGAGCGTGAGCGGGACGTCGAGCACGCTGCGTACGCCGAGACCGGCGACCTTCGCGGCCCACTCCGGCCAGCGGTCGTCGGTGCCGGTGTCGCGGATCAGCACCGAGGTCCGCTCGCGCATCGAGGTGATCAGCGGCCCGTTCTCGGCGTCGATCTGCAGGTTGTAGACGTCGGCCACGACCGGGTCGGTCACCGCGGCGATCTCGGTACGGCGTCCCCGGGTGGACAGCGCGAGACCGGCGTAAGTGCAGTTCAGCGCCTGGAGCGCGAACTGGACCACGGCGTCGACGGTCTCCTCGACTCCCGATGCGTCGTGCAACTCCACCGCCAGTCGCGCGAACGCGTCGGCGGCAGCGCTGTCTACAGGGTCGAGCGTCGCCACAAGGATCTCCCAGCTCCGATGGTGACCACCCCGGGGATCGGAGCGGCCGACGAGTTCATTTTGCCTCACCAGCCCCAGCCCAACCCCCGATGGTGCGGATCACGCCGCGTAGGTGTCGCGCTCCACGATCAGGCCGGCCAGGGCGGCGAGGTCGTCGGCGACCATATCGGGTCGGGGGCCCAGCGGGGAGAGGACCATGCCCGGCCGCGCGACGAAAGCGGCCCGGCAGCCCGCCTGCAGAGCGCCGGTGACGTCCCAGCTGTGGGCCGCGATCAGGCGCACTTCACCGACCGGCACGTCGTACGCCGCGGCGACCGCTTGGTACGGCTCGGGCGACGGCTTGAGGTGACGCACGGTGTCGGCCGACATCACCTGGTCGAAGTGCACCCGGATTCCGGCATTGACCAGTTGCTGCTCGGCGACCTCCTGCACCGAGTTGGTCAGCGCGACCAGCTTCAGCGGCGTCGCGGCCAGCCGGGCGAGGGCGTCGGGCACCTCGGGATGCGGCGGCAGGGAGCTCATCAGGGCAACGGTCTGGTCGACCTGGTCGTCGCTCAGCTCGACCCGCTGACGGGCTGCGAGCATCCGCAACGCGGCCTTCTGCGCGCTGGTGAAGTCGACGTACGCGCCGGTCAGCCCGCCGACGAAGGCGAGCTGCAGCATCTGGGCGAACCAGAGCGGCCGCAGCGCCGCCGTACCGAACAGGTCCTCGAAGCGGGGGTCGAGCGCTTTCAGGTCGAGCAGGGTCTCGTTGACATCGAAGGCGAGCACCTGGGTCATGACAGATCAGCTCCGTGCGGTCGAAGGGGCGTTCCAGATCTGGCCGGTCCCGGCGCCGGGGTTGGCGACGACCGAAGTGCTCACGTTCGCGATCCGGCTCCTATCCGGTGGCCGGCATGCGGGGCCGACCTCGGCGACGACGCGGTCCAGCACCAGCGCTCCCAGGAGGAAAAAATAGAGAGATGATTCTAGAAATGGTAGCTTAGCGGGGTGGCGCGGAAGCTGACGGCGAAGGGGGAAGCGACCCGGGCGCGGATCGTCGCGGCCGCGGCGGGGTTGATGTACGAGCGGGGCGTCGCGGGGACGAGCACGGAGGACGTGCTGACGGCGGCCGGCGTGACCAGTCCGTCGCAGCTCTACCACTACTTCGGGGACAAGCGGTCGCTCGTGCGGGCGGTGATCGAGTACCAGACCGAGTCGATGCTGGGATTCCAGAAGCCGCTGCTGAGCCGGCTGGACAGTTTCGAGGCCCTGGAGGCCTGGCGGGACGCGGTCGTGGAGGTCCAGAGGGCGCGGAACTGTGCGGGTGGCTGCCCGATCGGCTCACTCGCCGCCGAGCTGGCCGACCAGGACCCGGCGGCGCGCGGCGATCTGAACGGGACCTTCGGGCAGTGGGAAGGCGCGATCCGCGACGGCCTGGCGTCCTTGCAGCACCGGGGTGAGCTGGATCCCGCGGCCGATGTCGATCAGTTGTCGCTGGTGCTGCTGACCGCGCTGCAGGGTGGACTGCTGATGACTCAGGTCCGACGCGACACCGACGCGCTGTACGCCGTACTGACCGCGACCATCGATCACATCCGCGCGCACGCGCCGGCTTAGGGGTTCTCGAGCAGGCCGGCCGCAAAGTGCAGGGCGGTCAGCGTGTTGTGGAGCGTCGTGCGGTCCGGTTCCGGCGTGACGGCGAAGTCGGCGTACAGGCACAGGACGAGGTTGCCGCCGGTGGTGCGTCCGGCGATTGCCGGAAAGCCCTGGTTGCCGTCGAGCACGAGCCAGCCGAGCCGGTCGAGCTCGTCGAGGGTGGCTGGATCGGGTGAGTGGACGCCGGGTGGCAGCGCGAGCAGGCCGGTGCCGGTGAGCTCGTCGAGGTACGCCGTGGCGGCGTCGAGCTCGACGACGGCGAGATCGATGTAGTCGACTCCGGGCCGAGCGGCGTCGTCGGAGGAGCAGGCGATCGCGACGCCGTGCGGCAGGTAGGTCGTGCTGGGCACAGGCCGCGAGTACGGCGTACCGGGGCGGCGCAGGCAGTGACGCGTGGGGGAGACCGGCAGGTCGCGGCGGTGGGTGTAACGGTGGCTCACGCGGCGGCCTCGACCTCGAAGACCCGGTCGAGGCCGGTCCGGCGCAGGATGTCGGCCGCGCGACGGTTCGCATGCCGGATGACGACGCCGCCACCGCGCCGGCGGCACACCCGATGGGTGTCGAGCAGCGCCGAGAGCAGGGTCGAGGACAGCTGGTCCAGATCGGAGACGTCGATCACCACCAGGCACGCGCCGTCCATCACCAGGTCGTTCAGATGCCAGCGCAGCTCGGTCAGTCCACCGGCGATCTCCTGCTCGCTGATCGTGACGATGGCTTTCCGCGGCGGTGGTTTGTGAACGGTGTGCGTCATCGCGAACGACCTTCCCGGCGGCTCTGACAGGATCGTTCCACTCTGGCGGTCGTACTTTGAGAACGGTCGAGCGCCTTCTTTACGATCAGATGACGAGAACGGGCCCGGTCGTCAGCGGCCGCCGATCGTTGCGAGGATGGTCCGATGGCGTTGCAGGTCCTGGTCGTCGAGGACGACGACCGCATTCGCACGGTCCTGCGGCTGGCGCTGGAGGACGAGGGGCATCAGGTCACCGAAGCCGCCGACACGCCCACCGCCCTGGCCCTGGTACGCACTGCGATGCCCGATCTGGTGCTGGTCGACCTGATGCTCGGCGAGGTCGACGGCTTCACCTGCATCCGGGAGATCCGCAAGCTCAGCGACATCCCGATCGTGATCGTCAGCGCCCGCTCCGACACCCACGACATCGTCGCCGGGCTGGAAGCCGGTGCCGACGACTACGTGACAAAACCCTTCCAGATCAAGGAACTTACCGCCCGGCTGCGCGCGTTGCGGCGCCGGCTGCGGACCAGCGCCGAGGCGACCGAGCCGGACGTCGTGCTGGACTCCGATCCGTCCCGCCGCCTGGTGCTGTCGCGGTCGCGCGGCTCGGTCCTGCTCCAGGGCGCCGACGTGAACCTGACCGTCACCGAGTACCGGCTGCTCGCGGAGCTGGCCCGCCCGCCGGGCCGGGTGCTGAGTCGTCCGGCGTTGCTGTCCTCGGTCTGGGAGCACGGTTTCTACGGCGACGAGCGGATCGTCGACGTGCACATCCGGCGGCTGCGCACCAAGATCGAACGCGATCCGGGCCGCCCGATGCTGGTGGTCACCGTGCGGGGGATGGGCTACCGGCTGGACCCGCGGTGACCCGGCGGATCGGTGCGCTCGGCCTGCGGCACCGGATCGTGATCGGCTTCGCGCTGGTGGCCTTGCTCGTCTCGGCGGTGTTCGCGGTCAGCACTTACGCGCTGGCCCGTGGGTATCTGCTCGACCAGCGTGAACGCGTCGTCCAGCACCAGGCGCTCGCCGACGCCGGGTTCGTGCAGCGACGGCTCGAGACCGCGGGCGCCGACGTCTCCGCCGTACTGACAGCGGCCGGGATGCCGGCCGGCCACACCGTCGTGCTGAAGTGGCAGGACCAGTGGTACGCCTCGGCGCTGGACCAGGGCCGGGACGCGGTTCCCGCGGCGCTGCGCGCCGAGACCGCCGAGGGGCGGGCCGCGGTCCAGCGGGTGCGGACCGCGGACGGGCCGGTGATCGTGGTCGGCGTACCGCTGCCGGCCGTCGGTGGTGAGTTCTACGAGATCGCCCCGCTGGACGAGCTCGACGCGATCCTGCGGCTGCTCAGCACGATCCTGATCGGCGGCGCCGCGCTGGCCGCCGCGGCCGGTGCTGCGCTCGGAGCCTGGGCCAGCCGGTCGGTGGTGACGCCACTGAACCGGGTCGCCGTCGCCGCGGCGACGATCGCCGGTGGCGAGCTGGACACCCGGCTGCCGCCGACAGAGGACCCGGAACTCGCGACGATTGTTGCCTCGTTCAACAGTATGGTGCAGACCCTGCAGCAGCGGATCGAGCGGGACGCCAGGCTGGCGGCCGATGTGAGCCATGAATTGCGGTCGCCGTTGACGACGTTGGTGGGCAGCGTCGACCTGCTGGCCGCGCGGCGGGACGAGCTGCCGCCGAGGTCGCAACAGCTGCTCGACCTGATCTCGGCGGATCTGGACCGGTTCCGGCGGCTGCTGGACGACCTGCTCGAGCTGGCGCGCTCCGACGCCGGGCTCGATCTGCGTCCGGAGGCGCGGGTCGACCTCGGTGAGTTGTTGCGGTACGTGCTGCACGAGGTCGGCGATCCGGCCCTGGTCTCCGGGGTCGACGACGTGGAGGTGCTCGGCGACAAGGCGCGCTTGAGCCGGCTGTTCCGCAACCTGTTCGAGAACGCCGAACGGCACGGTGGTGGTTTGACCGCGGTCCTGGTCAGCCGGTCCGGGGACGACGTGCTCGTCGAAGTGGACGACGCGGGCAGCGGGATCCCGGCGGAGGAACGCGAGCGGGTGTTCGAGCGGTTCGCGACCGGGCCGACCCGCCGCGGGTCCTCGTCGGGGACCGGGCTCGGGCTGGCGCTGGTCGCGGAGACCGCGGCGGCGCATGGTGGTGCCGTGTGGTGCACGTCGTCGCCCGCGGGCGGCGCGCGGTTCGTCGTACGGCTGCCGGAGGCGAAGCGATGAGGAGGCTGTGGGCGCTGGCGCTGGTCGTCGTGCTGGTGGTCACGGGCTGTGGAGTGCCGGTGCAGGAGTCACCGGTGCAGATCCAGCCCGACGCGTTGCCGTCGCGGTTGCGGGAGACGGCGCTGCCGCGGGACGTCGCGCCGACGACACCCGGCCTCGGGCAGGTGAGCGTCGTGGTGCACTTCGTCCGGGACGACCGGCTGGTGCGCTTGGTCCGCGAGTTGCCGAGCGGTCCGGTCCAGGATCGGCTGACCGCGACCGTCGCCGCACTGGTCTCCGGACCCACCGATCGGGAGCGGGCCGCCGGGATCTCCTCGGCGCTGCCGACCGGCCTGCAGCTGACCGTCGTCGCGCTCGAAGGCGACCGGGCGGTGATCGAGCTGTCCGGCGAGACCGACGGGAGTTCGGCGGCGGAGAACGTGCTCGCGGTCGGGCAGATCGTGCTGTCGGCGACCGCGGTGCCGACGGTCAGGGAGGTCACCTTCGAGCGTGACGGTCTCCCGGTGGACGCCCTGCTCGCGGACGGCTCCCTGACCAACAGACCACTGACCGCTGCCGACTACGCCGCCCTGGCCGCGGGCTGATCCGCGGTACGGCGGAGGACCGTGACGGCGACGAGTACGGCGGCGAGCAGCAGCACCGCGCACAAGGTGAGGCCTCGGGCGTAGCCGGCGTTGAGGGTTTCCGGCGTGATCGTGTCGCCGGTGTGCTGCTGCGCGGCGGTACCGAGGGCAGCCAGTCCGAGGGAAGCACCGAGCTGACGGGAACTGTTGAGCAGGCCGGACGCCGTACCGGTTTCGTGCGGCTCGACGTCTGTGGTCGCGGTTGCGACGAGTGGGCCGAGGCAGAGCCCGAAACCGACGCTGGCGAGGATCGACGGACCGAGTACGTCGGTGGCGAACGCGCCGTCGGCGCTGATCAGCCCGAACCAGGCGAACCCGGTCGCCGTCAGCAGCGCGCCGCCGATCAGAAGGTTCCTCGGCGCGAAGCGGTAGCCGAGCTTGACCGCGAGCACCGACCCGGCGACAACGCCGAGCGCGAACGGCAGGAACATCACGCCGGTCAGCGCCGGCCCGATGCCGAGCACGCGCTGCAGATACAGCGACAGGAAGTAGAACGCCGACGCCATCGCGGCGCCGACCAGCAGGTTGAAAACGTTCGCGCCGGAGACGGACCGGTTGGCGAACAGGCCGAGCCGGACCAGCGGTTCCCGGCGCGTGGTGCGCTCGACGAGCACAAGAGCCGCGAGCAGGACGACGGCGATCGCCAGCGTGATCACGGTGGCCGGCGAGGCCCACCCGTGCCGGTCGGTGCGGACGACACCGAACACGAGCGTGGTCATCCCGGCCGTGGCGAGGACTGCGCCGAGGACGTCCGGGCGGCCGCGCCGTACGGCGGGCAGGTCTGCGGCGACACCCCGCCAGGCCAGCGCGAACGCGACGGCGGCCATCGGGACGTTCACGAACATCACCCATCGCCAGCTCGCGTACTGCGTGAGCACGCCACCGATCAGTACGCCGAGCGCGCCGCCGGCCGCGTTCATCGCACTCCAGACGCCGAAGGCCCGGACCCTCGCCCGGCCGCCGGGGAAAGTGGTCGCCAGCAGTGCGAGCGCCGCCGGCGCCAAGGCAGCGGCTCCGATTCCCTGCGCGGCGCGGGCGGCGACGAGGTGGCCGGGGTCCTGGGCGAAGCCGCCCGCCAGCGACGCGAGGCCGAACAGCGCGAGGCCGGCGAGCAGCATCCGCTTGCGCCCGTAGCGGTCGCCGGCCTTGCCGCCGAGCAGCAACAGACCGCCGAAGGTGAGGGCGTAGGCGTGGATCACCCAGGTGACGCCGGTCGCGCTGAACCCGAGCCCGGTGGCGAGCTGCGGAAGTCCCACGTTCACGACCGACAGATCGAGCGACACCATGAACTGCACGACGGCGACCACCGTGAGGGTCAGGCCGCTTCGGTAGTTTCGGAACATGTTCCGAAACTACCATCAGCGACCCTGGTTGTCAGTCGTCAGAGCGCGTACACCTGGTGGTAGAGCGCGTGGAGCTCAGCCGGAGTGGCTTCCCGGCCGGTGCTGTCGGTGTGTTGCTGCACGTGGCGCGCGAAGTCGGCTTCCTGCTCGGGCGTCAGCGTCAGGCCGTACTCGGTCTGCAGGAGATAGCCGATGCCGCCCTTGCCCGACTGGCTGTTGACCCGGATCACGGCGTCGTAGGTACGGCCGAGATCCGCCGGGTCGATCGGAAGGTAGGGCACATCCCACGGATGCTCCCGCTCCGGTACGCCGGCCGCCGCCGCGCGGCGGCTGTGCTCGGCCAGGCCCTTGCGAATCGCGTCCTGGTGCGTCCCGGAGAAGGCGGTGTGCACGAGGTCACCGACGTACGGGTGGCGGACCGGGACCTGAAGCCGCGTGCAGTACTCAACGGTCGCCCGGATGTGGTCGATGTCGGAGAAGTCGATCATCGGGTCGACGCCCTGGGTGTAGAGGTTCAGTGCGAGGGTGGCCAGGTCGACGTTGCCGGTCCGTTCGCCGTTGCCGAACACGCAGCCCTCCACGCGTTGCGCGCCGGCCAGGACCGCGAGCTCGGCGCAGGCGACGCCGGTGCCGCGGTCGTTGTGCGGGTGGACCGAGAGGATGACGCTGTCGCGGCGGTCGAGCGACTTGTGCATGTACTCGATCTGGTCGGCGTAGATGTTGGGTGTGGCGACCTCGACCGTGGCGGGCAGGTTGTGCACCACCGGCCGGTCCGGCGACGCGTCCCAGCGGGCGGTCAGCCGGTTGCACAGGTCCAGGACGAAGTCGGGTTCGGTAAGGTTGAAGACCTCCGGCGAGAACTGGAATCGGAGGTTGTCGCGGTCCCGCGTCAGGCGCTGGATGTCGTCGGCGGCGTCCAGCACGAGTGCGGTCAAGTCGTCCCGGCTGCGGCGCAGGACGATGTCGCGCCACAGCGGCGCGGTCGCGGCGTACAGGTGCACGACGACCGGCGTACGGAGGTCGCGGACGGACTCGATCGTGCGCTCGATCAGCGCCCGCCGGGCCGGGGTGAACACCACGACGGTGACGTCGTCGGGCACGTCGGTGAGCTGCCGGACGAAGTCGAAGTCGGTCTGCGAGGCGGACGGGTAGCCGACCTCGATCTCCTTGTAGCCGATGCCGACGAGCAGGTCGAAGAAGCGGCGCTTGCGGGCCGGGTCCATCGGTTCGGCCAGCGCCTGGTTGCCGTCGCGCAGGTCGACCGGGACCCAGAGCGGGGCGGTGGTCGTCCGGCGGCCGGGCCAGTCACGGGCGATCGGGACGACCGGCACGCGGTCGAAGACCGGGCGGTAGCGCTGGTTCGGCATCGGCGAGGGCTGCTGGCGGTTCCAGCGGTGGTCCATGAAGGTGTCCTTGCGGGAGAGCTCGGGGACCGGCGCACACCAGCACTCCACGGAGGGGCGCCGGTCGAATCAGCTCCCGCCGTGGCGGCTGAGAAGAAGGCGGCTCCAGGACACGAAGCGACCCTAACCCGGCGGCAGCTCCTCAGACAAGCTGAGGAGCTAGAGTGGTGCGATGATTCGCCGTCACCCACTGGCCGAGCAGGCCGCCGACGAGCTCCTGCGCCGGATCGGCGCGGGCGAGTGGCCGGTGGGCCAGAAGCTGCCGGGCGAGACGACGCTGGCGGCTCAGCTCGGCGTCGGCCGGTCGACGGTGCGGGAGGCGGTGCGCGAGCTGGCCGGACGGCGGGTGCTGGAGAGCCGCCAAGGCGCGGGGGTCTTCGTGGTCGGGACGCAGCCGGTCGAGGACTGGGACCGGGTGCTGCGCCGGGCCGCGATCACCGACGTACTGGAAGGGCGGCTGGCGATCGAGACCGAGGCGGCCCGGCTCGCGGCGGCCCGGCGTACGGCGACCGACCTGCGGGCGTTGAAGCGGACTCTGGCGGAACGGTCGCGGGCCGCCGCGGAGTCGCCCGACGACGAGTACGTCGAGGCCGACCTCGCGTTCCACCGAGCCGTGATCACCGCGGCGCACAATCTCGTGCTGGCCGAACTGTTCGACAGCTTCGTGCCCCGGATCCGCCGGGCGATGCTGGACATGCTGAAGCTCGACGCGGCGCATGCCCGGCACCGGGGTGACCAGGCCGAGCATGCGGCGATCGTGGACGCCATCCGGGCGCAGGACCCCGAGCTGGCGGCCGGCCGGAGCCGGTCCCACCTGGCCGGCGTCCGCGACGACCTGCCCGGCTGACGGATCCGGCGATCATCGCCGGGTGAGGCGGATGACCGGGTACTCCCGCTCGGACTTGCTCTGGTACTTGCCCAACCGCGGCTGGGCCGCGACGATCCGCTGCCAGGCTTCGTCGCGCTCGGCCTTGCCGAGCCGCTGGGCCGTCACCGGTACGGCGTCCTGGCCCGGGAACTCGACCGACACCTTGTCGGGGTGGGCCGTCAGGTTCGCGTGCCAGTCCGGGTGCTGACTGCCCCCGCCGGAGGCGACCACGAGCCAGGAGTCACCGTCGGGGAACCAGGCCAGCGGCGTCGCCCGCGGTTCCCCGCTGCGCCGGCCGACCGTGTTCAGGACCAGGACGTCCATGCCCATCATCTGTGCCTTGCCACCGCGGATCTTCTTGCTCATCCGCGCGGCCGTCGTGCGCTGCATCCAGCGCGAGAACCGTCCCGGCGTTCCGGGCTTGCGCTTGGCCTGCTGTGTGTTCGTCATGGCTTCACGCTAGGAGCCGGGCCCCGCCGGGTGCTTCTCGATTCCTGATCACCTTGCGGGCGAGCCGCCGCCGTCAGGCGTGACGGGCGGCGGCCACCTGCCGGCCGAGCTCGGTGCCGGGGAAGCGGTCGAGCATCACGCGCAGCTCCTCGGCCCCGACGTTGGCGCCGAAGGCCTCGGCGCCGGGCTGGAGCCGGACGCCGTCGGCGAGCCGGTCGAGCACGACCGGGTCGAAGCCGAGGTCGTCGACGAACTCGTTGACCACGGCAACGTCGTCCGGCCGGTCACCGGCGACGGCGATCGCCTTGCGGCCCGGCGTACCGGCGGGGCGGGGTTCTTCGTCGAGATCGTGGTAGCCCATGTGGTTGAACGCCTTGACCACGCGCGCGCCGTCCAGGAACCGCTGGACGATCTCGCTGGACGACGTCCGCGGGTCGGTCAGGTCGTCGCGCTGCCCGTCGATCTCCCACCAGTAGTTCATCGCGTCGACGACCAGCTTGCCGCGCAGCTGCTCGGCCGGGATCGCCCGGTACTTGCCGAGCGGCAGGGCCAGGACGACGAGGTCGGCCCGGGCCGCCGCCTCCGCGGCGGTGGTGGCGACGGCACCGGGCACCAGGATCTCGACAGTGAGCGCGATCTTGGCCGGGTCACCCGAGCCGGCGATGAGCACTTTGTAGCCCGCGGCAACGGCCAGCCGGCCGAGCACGGTGCCGACCTTGCCGGCGCCGAGGATCCCGATCGTGTGGATGCCGGTGGCACTCATGCCTGCTCCACCGGCGTCAGCTCGGCCAGCCGCTCACGTACCTGCGGGATCACCTTGCCGCCGAACAGCTCGACCGCCCGCATCCGGGCGCCGATCGGCTGCGTGCCGCTGGTGTAGATCAGGTCGAACCGGCCGACGCCCAGCGAACTGATCGCCCGCGCCATCTTGGCGGCGACGGTGTCCGGCGACCCGATGTAGAGCGAGCCGTGCTCGATCTCGGCCAGGTACTCCTCGGGACGGATCGGCGGCCAGCCGCGCTGCTGCCCGATCCGGTCGCGGATCACCTTGTAGTGCGGCCAGTAGACCTCGCGGGCCTCGGCGTCGGTGTCGGCGACGAAGCCGGGGGAGTGCATGCCGACCGGGTACGCCGTGGTGCCGAACTCCTGGGCGGCCCGGCGGTACAGCTCCAGGTACGGCGCGAACCGCTCGGGCTGACCGCCGATGATCGCGAGCATCAGCGGCAGGTTGTGGTGCGCGGTCCGGATCACCGACTGCGGCGAACCGCCGACGCCGATCCACGTCTTCAGCCGGCCGGACTCGGTCTTGGGGTAGACGTCGGCGTTGTCGAGCGCCGCCCGCGTCGTACCGGTCCAGGTGACCGGCTTTTCGTCGAGCAGCTTGACGAACAGGTCCGCCTTCTCCTCGAACAAGACGTCGTAGTCGGCCAGGTCGTAGCCGAACAACGGGAACGACTCGGTGAACGAACCGCGGCCGAGAATGACCTCGGCCCGGCCGTTCGACAGGGCGTCGACGGTGGCGAAGCGCTGGAAGACGCGGACCGGGTCGTCCGAGCTGAGCACGGTGACGCCGGAGGCCAGCCGGATGCGGTTGGTCTTGGTCGCGATGCCGGCCAGGACGGTCTCGGGCGAGGAGACCGAGTACTCCGGGCGGTGGTGCTCGCCGAGGGCGATCACGTCGACGCCGAGCTCGTCGGCCACGACGGCCTCCTCGACGACCTGGCGGATCGCCACGGCGTGCGAGACCAGTTGGCCGTTGTCGTCCTGGGGGACGTCGCCGAAGGTGTCGAGTCCGAACTCGATATCTGTCACGGCTGCTGCGCTCCTTGTGCTGGGATGGTGCTGAAGTGGTCAGGCGGCGGTGGGTTGCTGGGCGATGAGCTCGCGCACCCGCGGCGCGACCTCGCGGCCGAGCAACTCGATGGTGCGGGCCCGGGCTTGTCGGGGCAGGAACATCACGTCGTACTTGAGATCGAACCGGCTCAGGTGCAGGTCGCGGACCATGGTGGCGATCTTCTGCGCGACGGTCTCCGGGGAGCCGACGAACAGCGCGCCGTGGTCGACCTCGGCCAGGTAGCGGTCCATGGTCGGTGCGTAGAAGCCGCGCTCGCGGGCGAGGTTCTCGACCACCGGCTGCCAGTACCGCCACCAGATCTTCTGGGCTTCGGCGTCGGTCTCGGCGATCAGGCCCAGCGAGTGCTGGCCGATCGGGAGCCGTGGCGTGCCGAGGTCGTCGAGGGCTCGTTCGTACAGTGCGACGTTGCCGGCGAAACGCTGGGGACGGCCCCCGATGATCGCCATCATCAGCGGCAGGCCGTAGCGGGCGGCGCGCAGTACGGAGTTCGGCGTGCCGCCGACGCCGATCCAGGTCGGGATGCCGCCGGGGCGCATCCGGGGGTGCAGGGTCTGGGCGGTCAGCGGTGCCCGGACCGTGCCGGACCAGGTCACCTCTTCCTCGCGCTGCAGCCGGACGAACAGCTCCAGCTTCTCCTCGAACAGCCGCTCGTAGTCGGCCAGGTCGTACCCGAACAGCGGGAACGACTCGGTCGCCGAGGCCCGGCCGAGCACGATCTGGGCCCGGCCGTTGGAGACCGCGTCGAGCGTGGAGAACTCGTGGTACAGCCGGACCGGGTCGTTGGTGCTGAGCACCGTCACCGAGGTCCCGAGCGCGATCCGCTCGGTCGCCGACGCGACGGCGGCCAGGACGACCGGGGTCGCGGAGTCGTTGTGACCCTCGCGGTAGTGCTCGCCGAGGCTGAAGGCGTCCAGGCCGACCGACTCGGCCAGCTTCGCCTCCTCGACCAGCAGCCGCACGGTCTCGGCGTCGCTCATGATCCGGCCACCGTCCGTGGCCACCTCGCCGAAGGAGTCGAGACCCAGCTCGAAACCGCTCGTCGTCACCGCTGTCACCTCGTTCACGTCGTTTCCTTTTCGGGGTTGACATGTCAATCATATACTCTTGAGTTGACGCGTCAACCAGGAGGTTCGAGATGAGTAACGCGGTGTCCCGGCGAATTCTTCCCACCACCGACCAGCTGCGGATCTGGCGGGAATTCATCGAGACCGCCGAGGCGCTGCGGACCCAGCTCGGCGCCCGGTTGCAGGACGAGTCCGGCCTGTCGCGCGGTGACTACGCCGTACTGCTGGCACTCACCGAGGCCGCAGGGGACCGCCTGCGTCCGTCGGACCTGGCCGCGCGGATCGACTGGGAACGCAGCCGGCTGTCCCACCACCTCGGCCGGATGGAACGCCGCGGCCTGATCCGCCGGGAGGAGTGCGCGACGGACAGTCGTGGCGCGGACGTCGTCCTGACTCCGGCCGGTGCCGTCGCCTTCCAGGCCGCGACGATCCCGCACCTGCGTGCCATCCGCGCGCTCTTCGTCGATGCGCTCACGCCGGAGCAGCTCGACGCCGCCGCGGACCTCGCGACGGCGCTGCGCACCCACTTGAAGGTCAGCTGAGCTCGTCTCGTCCGGCCGGTGGACGGCGGTGGGGCCGTGCGGGGGAGCGTCCTTACCCTGGCTACCGATGGACCCGGCTTTCGACGCTTCGGTGAGGACCAGCAGATGACGCTTTCGCCCGATACCTCCTACCGGCTCCGGTACGGCGGCGAGGCGCCGATCGAGCCGCCGGCGGTGTGGAACGAGGTGCTCGCCCAGCAGTTGGCTCACCGCTCGGTGCGGAGCTACCGGCCGGACCCGGTCTCCGACGAAACGCTGTCGGCGTTGGTCGCCGCGGCGCAGTCGGCGCCCACCTCCGGCAACCTCCAGCTGTGGAGCGTCGTCGCCGTACGGGACCAGGAACGCCGTACCAGGCTGGCCGAGCTCGCCGGTGAGCAGGATTTCATCGCCCAGGCGCCGTTGCTGCTCGTGTGGCTCGCCGACCTCGCGCGGGCCCGCCAGGTGACCGAGCAGATCGGGCAGGCGTCGTCGGAGGGCGCGGACTTCGTCGAGGCCGCGCTGCTCGGGTTCGTGGACGTCGCGCTCGCGGCACAGAACGCGGCGCTGGCCGCCGAATCGCTCGGGCTCGGCACAGTGTTCGTCGGCGCGATCCGCAACCGGCCGCTCGAGGTGGCCGCGGAGCTCGACCTGCCGCCGAACGTCTTCCCGGTGTTCGGGCTGACCGTCGGCCGTCCCGACCGGTACGACGAGACGACGGTCAAACCAAGGCTTCCGCAGCAGGCAGTTCTGCACCACGAGCAATACGCGCTGGAACCGCAGGCGGCGCACGTCGAGGCCTACGAACAACTGCTCAACCGGTACTACGCCGCCGCGGGACTGCCGCAGAGCTGGGTACGCCGGGTGGCGGCTCGCTTCGGCAGCGTGGCCGGCCTCAACGGCCGCGAGCACCTGCGCGAGGCGCTCCGGGTCAGGGGCTTCCAGCTTCGGTGAGGCCGCGCGTGACAGACGGGTCCGCTGGCGCGTTGTGGAGTCATGAAGACTCACGGGGACAGTGTTGAGGAGGTTCGGCCGGACGCGGTCGATCCGGGGTTGGCGGCGGCGACGCTCAGCGTCTACGCCCACCGCCACGAGGTGATCCATTTGTTGTACTCGGCAACTGATGAGGCCGACGCCCTGCGTCGGGTGGCCGAGATCCTGCACCTGGAGGAGCCGATCGTGTCCCGCGTGCTGGACCAGCCGCTGCGGTGGATGACGGCACCGGCGCGCGAGGCGCTGGAGGTCGCGGCCGCTCGTGGGGTGAAGGTCTCCGCGGACTAAGGCGTGGCCCGGAGGGCGAGCAAGGCGGTGTCGTCCGCGAGCGGTACGCCGAAGCTGGTCAGGACCTCGGACAGGGCCTCGACCAGCTCGCTCGCGGGCGCGCCGGCGTACCGGAGGGCGAGGGTGCGCAGCGCCTGCTCGCCGTAGAACTCGTCCTCGTCGACGCGGGCTTCGGTGAGGCCGTCGGTGTAGAGCAGGAGAGTGTCGCCGGGCTCGAGCAGCAGCTGGGTCGGTGGGAACTCGCCGGACGGCAGGATCCCGAGCAGCGTTCCGTCGGTGGTGTGGACGAAGTCGGCGGTGCCGCCGGCACGGATCAGCAGTGGTGGCGGGTGACCGCCGGAGGCGAACTCGACGGCGACCTGCCCGGTGTCCGGATCCGGCCGGAGAGTGCCGAAGACGGCGGTGCAGTAGCGCGGGTCACCGGTCGCGAAACGCTCGTTCAGCAGCGCGTTGAGCGCCGCGAGGGCCGATCCGGGGTCGTGCAGCGCCGCCGCGCGCAGGGTGTAGCGGGCGAGCGAGGTCACTGCGGCGGCCGCGGGCCCCTTGCCGCAGACGTCGCCGAGGAAAAATCCCCAGCGTTCCTGGTCGACGGCGAACAGGTCGTAGAAGTCGCCGCCGAGCTGGATCGCGGAAGCGGTGTGGTAGTACGACGCGGTTTCGAGCCCCGGTACGTCGGGGAGCCGTTCTGGCAGCAGCGCCTGCTGGAGCACCGAGAGCGCGTCCTGGAGCTGGGCACGATCGGCCTCGGCCTGACGGTGGGCGATCTCGGCTTCGTGTCGCGCGAGGTCGGCCTGCTGCCGGGCCTCCTCGGCCACCTGGCGGCCCCGCAGCAGCTCCTCCTCGTACGCGCGCCGGATCTGCGCGTCGAAGACCGTCGTCCGGATCAGGACCGGCTCGCCGGTCTCGTCGTACTTGACCACCGACGACACCAGCACCGGAAACCGGCCGCCGTCGTCACGCTTGAGCTCGAGCGCGATGCCGCTGACCGCGCCCTGCATCCGCAACGACGGTGCCAGGTGCGTCTCGTTGTACAGCCTGCCGCCGATCGTCAGCAGGTCCGCGAACCGCATCCGCCCGATCACGGCATCCCGGGTCAGGCCGAGCCAGCCGAGTAGGGTCGCGTTGATCTTGACGATCGTGCCGTCCATCGTCGTCGACAGGTGCCCGCTCGGCGCGGTCTCGTAGACCTCCTCGGTGCTGTCCGTGACGATCACCCCAGGTCGGCGAGGAACTCGGTGATCGCCCGGTTGGTCGCGGCCGGCGCGGACAGGTGGGGACAGTGACCGGTCGCGTCCAGCGTGACGAGCTTCGACCCCTCGATCGCGGCGTGCGTGTAGGCGCCGACCGCACGCGGCGCGATCACGTCCTCGGTCGCCTCGAGGATCAGCGTCGGCACCTTCACCGAGGCCAGGTCGTCCCGGGAGTCGGACAGGAACGTCGTCCGGGCGAAGACCCGGGCCATCGCCGGGTCGGTCGCGCAGAAGCTCGTCGTCAGCTCCTCGCCGAGCTCGGGCCGCTCGGGGTTGCCCATGATCACCGGCGCCATCGCCGACGACCAGCCGAGATAGTTGGACTCCAGTGAGGCCAGCAGCTCCTCGATGTCGGCGCGGTCGAACCCGCCGCGGTAGTCACCGTCGTTCAGGTAGCACGGCGACGGCGCGACCATCACCAGAGCGCCGATCCGCTCCGGCGCCTTGCGGGCCGCCAGGACGCCGATCATCGCGCTGACCGAATGCCCGACGAACACCGCGTCGTGCAGGTCGAGCGCGGTGCACACCTCGACCACGTCGTCGGCGTACCCCTCGAGCGTCGAGTACCGCTGCGGATCGAACGCGGTCAGATCCGATCGGCCGGCGCCGACGTAGTCGAACAGGGCGACCCGGTGGTCAGCGGCCAGAGCCGGGACGGTCAGTCGCCACATGTTCTGGTCGCAGCCGAAGCCGTGGGCCAGCAGAACCGTGCGGCCGTCCGGGGTACCGGTGGTCGTCACGTTGTTTCGGCGCAGGATGTTCACGCCGACATCTTCGCAGCCCGGCCGGACTCTGCCGGCAGCGACTTACCGGCGGTCGCTTCGCCAGGGGCGCTGACCGCGCAGCGGCCCGGGGCAGGGCTCCTCGCTCGCGGCGTCGGCGAGGTCGTAGGCGACCAGCGGGCAGCGGGTGCAGTACAGCAAGCCGTCGTCGGGGTCGACCAGCAGGTCGTGGTTGCCGGTGGAGAACGGCACCGGGCACGCCGTGTTCTCGATCTCGCGACGGTCGTCGAAGTGCGCGTCGCAGCGGATGCAGACCGGTCCGGCGGAGAATCGGCCCTCCGAGGTCACCCGGTGCAGATCGATCACCTGGTGGCCGTTGATCTCGGCGTACGGGTCCGTCACGGGCGTCGTCCTCCGGGCTGGTCTGCGCTCGTCCTCCTAGGTGCCCAGAGCAAGGTTGTGTTACGCATCCGATGGCGAAGTCTTCGTCACAGTGCAACCGGGACCTGGTCGGCGGCGGTTGCGGGCCGCGGGCGGCGCAGTGGTCACTGGGGCAGCTTACGGGTGTCGATCAGTTGCTGGGCGACGTCCCTCAGTTTGGTGTTCGTGTGCTGGGAGTAGCGCTTGAGGATCTCGAACGCGCGTGCCTCGTCCAGGCCGAAGCGTTCCATCAGGATGCCCATCGCCTGGCCGACCAGCTTGCGGGCGTCGACCGCCGCGGTCATCGACTCGCCGTCGCGCGCCGAGGCGACCGCCACCGAGGCGTGCCGGGCCAGGATGTGTGCGATCGCCTCGTCGTCGGCGTCGAACGCGTGCGGGCTCCCGTTGTACAGGCTCAGCACGCCGAGCATCTGGTCACCGGACCACATCGGGACGTGCAGCACCGAGCCCACGCCGTACGACGTGAGGCGCTCGCGCCAGGCGGGCCAGCGGGTCTCGGCCGCGATGTCGTCGACGTGCACGGTGGTGCCCCCGGTGAGCGCGACGATCAGCGGACCCTCGCCCGCGTCGAGCTGCTCCTGGTAGATCTTGGTCACCAGCGGGTCGGTGACCGCGCCGATCTCCCAGCCGCCGGGGGCGGACAGCACCACCCCGGCGTACGTGCAGGCCTCGGCCTGGAGGGCGAACTGGACGACGGCGTCGACCGTCTCGTCGAGGCCCTCGGCGTCGTGCAACTCGATCGCCAGCTGGGCGAACACCGTGGCCACGACGGGCTCGGGGCCCTCGTGCTCCAGCGCCTGCTGCAACTGCTGCTTCTCAACCGCCGAGGCCGAGTCCCGCTCCGTCATGTGCATATGATGCCCGGCCGTTCCCACGGTTGCACATAACTCCCCGATGATGCCCTGCCGGTCGCCCAGGCCGGCGGTCGTCGCGAGCTGTTTCCACCGGGCGGCCGCGGGTACCCGGGCGTGGTACGGGTGCTCTCGAGACAAGGACGGATTCGATGGGTGACTACGAAGCCTCGACCGTGGTGGACGTCGCACCGAACGTGCTGTTCGACTACCTGTCCGACGTCGAGCGGCTGCCGGAGTACCTGCCGCAGATGACCGAGGCGCACCGCCTCGACGAGCCGTCCCGGGAGTCCCAGGGCGCGGAGGCCCGCCGGCCCGGCGAACCCGTGCACGAGCGGGTCGAGGTGGCCGCCGTGGTCGACCAGCACGAGGAGCGCAGCGAGGCGATGCTCGACATCGTCGAGGAGGACCGGAAGATCCGCTGGTCCGCTCCCGGCCCGCACGAGTACCACGGCGAGCTCGAGGTCGGCTTCATCGCCGACGGCACGGCGCAGCTGACGGTCCGGCTGCACACCGAGAACGCCGAGGGCCCGTCCATCGACGAGGCTCTGCAGCGGACCTTGAGCGGGATCAAGGCGACCGTCGAGCAGCCGGAGCGGCAACCTCGCGAGTAACCTCCGTGCGTGGAGAAGCCGCAGAGCACGCTGAACTCGTTGGTGACGAACGGCGCGTCCGGAGTGCTGCTGCACCGGCGTTCGCCCGAGGGCGACTGGATCGGTGTGAGCGGGGTGGGGGAGCGGTCGTCGCGTTCGCCCGTCGACCCGGAGAGCTGGTTCCGGGCGGGCAGCATCACGAAGACGTTCACGGCGGTCGTCGTACTGCAGCTGGTGGGTGAGGGCCGGTTGCGGCTCGACGAGGCGGTGACGGCCCAGCTGCCGAACGTGCCTGCGGACATCACGCTGCGACAGCTGCTCAACCACACCAGCCGGCTGTACAACTACACCGACGACCTGCCGGACGTGGCCGGGCTCCTGCGGATCCGGTACGACCACTGGGATCCGGCCGAGACGCTCGCGGCCGTCGTCGGGAAGCCGCGGGTGCAGGCCGACTGGTCCTACTCGAACACCAACTACATCGCGCTCGGCCTGTTGATCGAGGCCGTCACCGGCCGCCCGTACGCCGACGAGGTGCGGGCCCGCATCCTCGAACCGCTCGGGCTGACCCGGACCCAGGTGCCGGGGGACGCGGTGGACCTGCCGGATCCGCACTTGCATGCCTATCTGGAGTCCGGCGGTGAGCTGGTCGACTGCGCTCGGATGAACCCGTCCCAGGCGTGGGCGGCCGGGCAGGTGGTGTCGACGGCGGACGACCTGAACCGGTTCTACGCGGCCGTTCTGGGCGGGGAGCTGCTCGGTGCGGACGAGCTCGCCGAGATGCTCACCGTCGTGCCGAGCGGTGACGGTACGGCGTACGGGCTCGGGATCGAGCAGCGGACTCTGTCCGGCGGCCTGGTCCTGTGGGGGCACACCGGCGGGATCTTCGGCTATTTCACCGTGAGCTACCACTCGGCGGACCTGTCCCACCAGGTCACGCTTGCCCACGCAGGCGGGACCGGCGACGAGCCCGAGACGGGAACGCTGCTCGCCGAGCTGCTCGGGTCAGCGGGCTGAGGCGACGGCCAGCAGGAACCAGCCGGTGTGGGGGATCCACTGCTCGGCCCAGCGCCAGCTGTCGCCCTCGGGCGCGTCGTCGGGCAGGAAGGCGATGTCGTTCTCGTCGGTCCAGCCCGAGGTGATGCCGTTGACGATGCCGCCGGGCAGGTTCGGGAAGTCCGACGAGTAGTCGGCGTTGTTGCGGCCGCGGCCGTGCAGCATCGAGGTGTCGAACGGGTTGCGGCCGGTGATCCAGGCGAGCTGGTCGTCGGCGAAGGCCCTCAGCTCACGGGTGTTGCCGCCGAGTTGTGCACAGGCGTTGGCAGCGGCGGCGAGGGAGGCGATCGCGGCGTTCTCGCCCTGCCACCAGTAGCCGGTTTCGTTGGCGTGCGGGAAGAAGAAGGCCTCCCGCGGTACGCCGTCCGACGGCTGGACGAGCGTGCGCGGATAACCGAAGGGATTGGGAACGGACGCCGTGCGCTCGAGGACGTCGTGCATGGCCTGGACGGCGGTCCGGCGGGCGGGCTCGGCTTCCGGGGTGTCCGGCAGGATCTCGGCGAAGCGGAGCAGGGCGAGGATCGGCAGGCCGGGTTCGGCCGCGTGGAAGAACGGCCGGCCGAGCTCGTCGGCGCGGAACCAGCCGGGAGTCTCGCCTACATAGCGCTGGGTGAGGGAGGCGGCTCGGCGGCGGGCGGCCTCTAGTGGGCCGCCGGTTTCGCCGGCGGCGACGAGTTCGGTCGCGGCGAGCAGGGCTGTGTAGTCGTCGACGATCGACTCGGTGCCGTCGAACAGGTACTCCAGGTTGTGCTGCTCCAGATGCTCGAAGCCTTCGCGCGCGGCGGTCAGGTATTCGGCGCGGCTGTGGTCGCCGTCGTCGTCGAGGGTGGAGGCGCGAGCGAGCGCCGCGATCGCCGGCCCACCACCGTGCCGGTACGCCGCCTGGTAGCGGCTGGTGCGGACGCAGTCCTGCAGCGGCGCGGTGATCACACGCTCGTCCAGCCGCTTCGTGAGCGCGTCGAAGATGCCCGTGTAGAAGTATCCCTCGGGCGATCGGAAGCGGAGCAGGAAGTCCGCGCCCCAGAGCGCTTCGTCCCGAAGGCGCGCGCCGAGCACCTTGGTCAGCGCCGCGCCGAGTTGGTCCCGCGCCGCCATCATCGCCCACGCGCAGAGCGGGATCTGCTGTGGGCTCATCGTCGACGTGTAGGTCAAGTGCGACAGGAACTTGCTCGTGTCGCCACTCGCGTCGAGCCAGCCGCCGCGCGCGTCGACCGTCGTACCGGAGTCGTCGCCCCACAAGCGGGCCGCGCGGTCCTTGCGGTCGATCTCACCGCTGGACCGCATCGCCTTGAAGTAGGCCAGGACGTCGGACATCGTCTGCCGCTGCAGTCGCTCGGGCGCGATCACGAACGGCTCGGACACCAGTTCCTGTTCGCCGGCGACGACGCGGACGGAGTACGTCCCCGGCTCCAGTACGTCGGGCAGCGGGATGCGCGAGTAAGGTCCGCCGGTCCAGCCCGGCACTCGCTCGACCGGGCCGGGGGTCAGCTTCATCCGGTGGGGGCCGACCAGCTCCGCGACCAGGGGGCCGTCGGGCACGACCGCGATCACCGCCTTCGCGGCGCCGGCGCCGTAGCCGAGATGAGGGACCAGGATTCCCGGGCGGTTCTCGTCCCTCGCGCGCATCACTGTCCTTTCAGCGGGCAACTCGACCCATTGTCCGCCGGATCCGGTCCAGGTGCGGCGCGCACATTGAGTGTTCAACTACTGTGGTGGGTAGTGGCGACCAGGGAGTTGGGGACATGGCGATCTTTCGGCTGAATCACGCGGTGCTGTACGTCGGGGACCTGGAGCGCAGCGTCGGGTTCTACCGCGACGTGCTCGGGTTCGGCTACACCGAGGTCGGGGACTCCTTTCGGGGCGGCGCGTTCCTGCGGGCCCCGGGGTCGGCCAACGACCACGACCTCGGGCTGTTCGAGATCGGCGCGCAGGCCGGGCCATCACTCGCGGGCCGGGCGACGGTCGGGCTCTACCACCTCGCTTGGGAGGTCGACACGCTCGGCGACCTCGCCGACCTGGAGCAGAAGCTGAGTGCGGCCGGTGCGCTGGTCGGCAAGTCGGACCACGGGACGACGAAGTCGCTGTACGGCAAGGACCCCGACGGGCTGGAGTTCGAGATCGTTTGGCTGATTCCAGCCGATCTGCTGACCGACGCCGACCGGGCGAAGGTCGGAGTGGCCCCGCTCGACCTGCCGGCCGAGCTAGCGAAGTACGGGCGTGACGCGCGCAGCGGGGTCGGGATCTCCCGCTAGAGCCTTCAGCCGGCGGGTGGTTGTTCGGCGAGCGCGGTCAGGTCGCGTTCGGCGTACTGGCGATGCTCCCATTCCTCGATGAGCACGATGTCCAGACATTCGCGCAGCGGGAAATCCTCGAGCACGGGCCAGCCGGGCGCGGTCTGCGTCACCGTCGAGGCCAGTTGGGCGTCGGTGAGGCCGGCGATCACCTCGCGGACCATCGCCTGGCGTTCGGCGCGGACGGCCAGGACCTCGTCGAGGGACGGGCGGGCCTCGCGGTCCCACGGGATGCCGGGCCAGCCGGGCGCTTCGTCCCACGGCAGGTCGAGCGGATGCCACGGCGACGGATCGCCGAGGATCGCCCGGGCGACCCAGGCGTCACTGGCGAAACAGAGGTGTCGCAGCGTCTGGACGAACGACCACTCCTCGCCGACGCTGCGGTGCAGGTCGGCCTCGGGAAACGTCCGGGCGCGAGCGACCGTGCCGTCCCACAGGCGCTCCAGGATCGACCACGCCTCGCGGAACCCGTCGGCGTTCTCGGGCCGCATCTTCGCGCGTTCGGGCATCCGGCGGTTGAGCTCGGCGTCGATCAGCGGCGCGATGTCGACGCCGTTCACGGTGACGTTGCGCAGTTCACCGGTGATCTCCACGTCACACAACTCCAGGCCGTACAGCTTGCCGCGGTACAGGCTGCCACCACGGACCTGTACGTCGCTGATCGCCACCCCGCGCAGCCGCGCGTCGCTCAGTCGCAACTCGTCCATACCGTCACCCTAAAACCGCTCCAGGACATTCCGCTTCCGCGAGCCGAGTCACATGATGAGCAGATGGACGAGCGCGAGCAGAACAGGGCGATGTGGAGCGCGGGCAGCTGGGACGCGGTGGCCACGCTGATCGCGGGCGTCGGTCCGAAGCTGCTGGACGAGGTCGGGGTCGGTCCGTCGGACGAGGTGCTGGACGTCGCGACCGGTTCGGGCAGCTCGATCGCGATCCCGGCGGCGCAGCGCGGGGCGACGGTGGTCGGCTGCGACCTGGCGCCGCAGCACTTCGTGGCCGGGCGGCGCCGCGCGGCCGAGGCGGGCGTCGAGATCGAGTGGGTCGAGGCCGACGCGGCGGAGCTGCCGTTCGACGACGACCGGTTCGACCGGGTGTTCTCGACGTTCGGGCACATGTTCGCGCCGGACCACGCCAAGGCCGGCGCGGAACTGGCCCGGGTGTGCCGGCCCGGCGGCACGATCGCGGTGACCGCCTGGCTGCCGACCGGGTACGCCGGCCGAATGTTCGAGGTGGTCGGCCGGCATCTCCCGGTGCCCGCCTCCAGCGGCCCGCGGCCGGTCGCGTGGGGCGAACCCGAGCACGTCCGGGAGATGATCCCTGGCGTGGACTTCACCTTCCACACCGACGAGGTGGTGCTGACCGCGCCGTCGGTCGAGCAGTTCGCCGACTTCTACGCCGAGAACTTCGGCCCGCTGGTGACGGCCCGGCAGGCGCTCGGTCCGGACTGGCCGGCCCTGCGCGACGCCATCATTGCCTTCGACAACGAGTGGAACACGGCCACCGACGGCTCGCTGAGCGTGTCGGCCGAGTATCTCGTCTCGATCGGCAGGGTCCCCGCCGCCGGATAGGCCGGGGAGTTTCCGCGCCGCAAGGGTGGAGGGCTCCTCTACTCTGGGACGACTCGGCAGCACGGCCTGAAGGAGTTGGTGAGCGGTGGATCTCCAGCTGAAGGGCCTGCGGGCTCTGGTCACCGGTGGGACGAAGGGCATCGGGCGGGCGGTCGTCGAAGGGCTGACCGCCGAAGGCGCCTCGGTCGCCTTCTGCGCGCGCACCGAGAGCGACGTCGCCGCCGCTGTCGAACAGCTGCGCGGCCGCGGCGCGACAGTCACTGGTACGGCGCTCGACATCGGCGACGGCCCGGCGCTGACCCGCTGGGTGACCGACAGCGCCGCCGAGCTCGGCGGGATCGACATCGTGGTGGCCAACGTCAGCGCGCTCGCGATCGGCGTCGAGGGCGAGGAGCCCTGGAAGCAGAGCTTCGAGGTCGACCTGATGGGCACGGTCCGGATGGTCGAGGCGGCGATGCCGTTCCTCGGCCAGAGCCGGGCGCCGTCGATCGTCACCGTGTCGAGCGTGTCGGCCCGCGAGATCGACTTCGCCGCCGGCCCGTACGGGACCTTCAAGGCCGCGATCGTGCACTACACCCAGGGGCTGGCCTTCCAGCTGGCCGGCCGGGGAATCCGCGCGAACACGGTCTCGCCGGGCAACACCTACTTTCCGGGCGGCGTCTGGGAGTCGGTCGAAAGCGGCAACCCGCAGCTGTTCGCCGACTCCCTCGCGCTCAACCCGACCGGCCGGATGGCCCGCCCGGAGGAGATCGCGAACGGCGTCGTGTTCCTGGCCAGTCCCGCCGCCAGCTTCGTCAGCGGGACCAACCTGGTCATCGACGGTGCGCTGACCCGCGGAGTCCAGTACTGAGCCGGGCTCAGGCCTTCGGGACGACGACGTTGCCGTTGTTGCTCGCGGCCACGAACTTCAGGTGCGGAGCCCGGGCCAGCTTGTCCAACCAGTAGTCCATCAACAGGTTGCCCTGGCCACCCTGGTACGAGCTGCACCGGATCCGCGGGATCGCCATCGGGTCGAAGCTCTTGCTGTACGGCGACGGGCAGGGCCCGGCGCCGACCAGCAGCACCCCCTCGTTCTTGTACGCCGTACTGCCGCGTCCGCCGGCGGCCAGGATGCGCCGGTCGCGCGGGTGCACGCCGAGCGGCAGTGCGATCGTCCGCGCGGACGCGGCCGGGACGGCGGCGGAGATCATCGCGGCCAGGCGCCCGATCTCGCTCTCGGCCTCGGCGGTGCCGAGCTGGCGCAGGTTCGGGTGGTCCCAGGTGTGGTTGCCCAGCTCGCAGCCGAGGTCGTTCAGGTACTTCAGCGCCCGGCCGACTTCACTGGCCGGCAAGCCGAACGGCGACTTGTTGAGGTAGAACGACCCGACCGCCGGGAAGTCGGGGTGGCGCGCCTGGAAAGCGAGCATGATGCCGACCGCGGTGTCCGGCACGACCCGCCCGGCGGCGTCCAGCGCGAACTGGCCGGGCGTGCTGTCGTCGAAGGTGAGCACGACCGGCGTCTTGCCCACCGGCACGGCGGACAAGTCGCGGCGGACCAGGTCGATGGTGCGGATCGGGAAGTAGTTCTCCCGGTAGAGGCGTTCCAGCTCGGCCCGGAAGAACGCCGGCGTCATGTCGTACTCACCGCTGACCGAGGTCGCCATCCGGTGGTGCATCAGGACCGGGACCACACCGAGCTCGCTGGGCGCGGGCGGCCGGCTGCTGACCGGTTTGGCCTTCGGGGTGCTGGCCGGGCTCGTCGTCGGCTGCGAGTCGGCCGCGACCACCGGGGACGCGTCCGGCACCCGCGTGTCGTTGCAGCCGGCAACGACCGTGGTGGCGGCGAGACCGAGGAACGCGCGGCGGGGCAGAGTGCTCATTCGTAGATCACCAGCTCGGGACGGGGGCGCAGGGCAAGGACCTGGGCCGGGGTCATCAGCGGGCCGTGCCGGGTGTCCTCGACGTAGAACAGCTTGAACGCCGTGTGCACGCCCTTGGGCAGCTTGGTCACCAGCCCGCGGTACGTCGCCTCCTTGGCGCCGCGGGTGCCGATGCCGTCGACGGACTTGACCAGCGCGACTCCCGGGTGCGGGCGCAGCGTGGCCTCGTTCGCGACGATGCGGCTGGTCAGCTGGTGGAAGACGAACAGCTTCTCCGGCAGCTGGTACTTGATGGTGAGCGCGGACAGGTAGGCCCCGATCTCGTTGAGCTCGGCGCCCGACGTACGGCCGAAGACCTGGCCCGGGACCTGGCCGGGACCGACCTCCCATTCCGGGTCGAGCGCCAGTCCGACGTCCGGTTGCCGCAGCCACGGTTCGAGCCGGCGGACCTCGTCGATCGGCTTGGCCTGCCCGGGCTGCACGTCGAGCATCAGCAGCATCTTGTACTTGCGCGCGACCGCCAGGTAGCGGTCGATCTCGCTCGGTTCGATCCGGCTGCGGTATTTGCCGTCGCGGCCGGGCGCGCCCTGGGCGGTGACGGAGATCAGCTCCATCACCGGGAGGATCTTGCGGCCGCCCCGGTAGGACGTGCCCATCTTCTCCAGGCGGCGCGCGCGCTCGTCCAGATTGCTGTCCAGTGGCCCGAGTGCCGGTGCTCCCGGCGCGCCGACGAACGCGACCAGCTGATGGTCGGGGAACAGTCGTCGCCCGCCCCGCGGCAGCTCCGCCGGTGGTTTCGGTTTCGGCTTCGGTACGGCGGGTGCGCTCGGGTTCGCCTGCTGCTGGGCAGGGCGATCGGCGCTGACCGCGGCGGTGTCGGCCTCGACATCACTGCAGCCGACGGCCAGGCAGACCAGGAGCGCGAGCGGAACAAAACGGCGAGAGTTCACGACAAGCCCCGATTCGATCGGTGGCGACGGGCGACGTCCCTGTACCCAGTTGCAGACTATCCGTGCACATCCGGCTGCGGTAAGTAACCACGCCGGGGGAGTGGTTCGTACTTGGCCCTGACCTGGATCGCCCGGACAGCGCATGCTGGGGGTGCGGAGGATCTCCCGACCGAAGGAAACGACGATGAGACCACTGATCGTGTTCTGCACTGTCACCGCGGACGGCTTCATGGCCGGTCCGGACAACGACCTCGACTTCGCGATCGACGATCCGGAGCTGGAGCAGGCGCTCAACGGCGAGCTGATGCAGGTGGCGGACACGATCGTGGTCGGGCGCAAGTCGTTCCCGGAGATGGCGGCGTACTGGATGGCCGCGGAGGGGGAGTTGGCGGACTGGATGAACGGCACGCCGAAGTTCGTGCTGACCAGCGACGACGAGTACGACGTGGGGGCGTGGGACAACGCGTCGACCGCGGCAGGGGACGGGGTCGAGTTGGTGCGGGAACTCAAAGAAGCTGACGGGAAGAGCATCGTCGTCTTCGGTGGAGTGGAGACGGTGCGGGCGCTGGTGGCCGCCGGGCTGGTCGACGAGTACTGGCTCAAGGTGCACCCGGTGGTGGTCGGGCGGGGGCGGTCGATGTTCTTCGACCTGCCGGAGCGAACCACGCTGGCATTGCGCAGTGTGCGGTCGTTCCCCAGTGGCAGCCTGGGGGTCGTCTACACGGCGTGACGCGTGTCGATTGACAGTCGATAGGAACGCGGTGATAGTCGAGCCGTGCAGATGATGGATCGGGTGGTCGTGCCACTCAGGGTGTTTCTGGTGCTGCTGTTCGCCGGGCTGGTGTTCGCGCAGGTGGTCAGCCTGCCCGGGCAGTTCGCGCAGCTGCGGGGCGAGGGGGCGGATCTGCGCTGGCCGCTGACCGTGTTCTCGATCCTGGAGGTGGTCTGCGTCCAGGTGGTGATCGTCTGCATCTGGCGGCTGCTGACGCTGGTGAAGGTGGACCGGATCTTCAGCGAGAAGGCCTTCGCGTGGGTCAACGTGATCCTCTACGCGATGGCGGCCGGCTGGGTGCTGCTGCTCGGCATGACGATCTACCTGTCGGTGCGCGCCGACGACCCGGGCCTGCCGATCCTGCTGATCGGCCTCGTGCTGGCCGGCGGAGTGGTGCTGCTGCTGATGGTGGTGATGCGAGCTTTGTTGCGTCAGGCCACCACGTTGCGCACCGACATGGAAGCGGTGATCTGATGCCGATCGTGGTCCGCATCGACGTCGAGCTGGCCAAGCGCAAGATGGGCGTCGGCGAGTTCGCCGAGCGGGTCGGCCTGACGCCGGCCAACGTCGCGGTGCTCAAGAACGGCCGCGCCAAGGCCGTCCGGTTCAGCACTCTCGAGGCGATGTGCCGCGTCCTGGAATGCCAGCCCGGCGACCTGCTGGAGTGGGTCGAGGACTGAGACGGGAAATTTCACCGGCCGATGTCGAGCAGGCGGTACGCCGTCCGACGCAGTGGTGAAAGGCAGACCTCGACGAAAGGCTGGACCGATGTCCTTCCAGGCGTACCTCGACACGATCGAAGACAAGACCGGAATGACCCCGCGGGCGCTGCTGGAGGTCGCGCGGGAGCGTGGCTTCGAGGGTCCGGAGACCAAGATCGCGCCGTTAGCGGCGTGGTTGAAGGACGACTACGGCGTGGGGCGCGGGCACGCGATGGCGCTGCTGCACGTGATCAAGAACGGCGCGGGGATCAGCGGCAAACACGTCGGCAGCCCCGGGACGCACCGCGACGCGAGCGCCACCTTGTGGCTCGACGGCAAGGCCACCAACCCGAATTCCTGACCCTGAAGTTAGGGTAGGCTAACCACCGTTTGCTGAACCGGTGAGGAGTTCGGGTGATGCGGTTTCGGGTGGTCGCGGTGGCGGCGGCGCTGGTCCTGGCGCTGGGCTCCTGTGGCAGCGGCGACGACAGGGGCGTGGCCGCGGCTCCGGCCGGTGACGGGTTCCCGGTGACGGTGGACCATCTGTTCGGATCGACCACGATCAAGGCGAAGCCGGAGCGCATCGTCGCGATCGGGGGCGGCGACATGGAGAGCGCGATCGCGATCGGCGCGGTGCCGGTCGCGGGCGCGGACTGGTTCGGGTACACCGAGCTGCGCAGCTGGGTGAAGGACGGCCTCGGCGACCGGCCGGCCCCGACGCTGATCCAGTCGTTCGAGCCGAAGTTCGAACAGATCGCGGCGCTGAAGCCGGACCTGATCCTGTACGTGAACTCGATCAACGACAAGAAGGAGTACGAGACCTTCAGTGGCATCGCCCCGACCGTCGCGGCGCCGGCCGGGACCAAGAACGTGTACGGCGTCGCGTGGCAGCAGCAGGTCTCCACGATCGCGAAGGCGACCGGCCGGGTCGCCGACGGCGAGAAGGTGATCGCCGACACCGAGGCGCTGCTGAGTGCCACCGCGAAGGCGAATCCGGTCTTCGCCGGCAAGACGATCACCGCCGGGGTGTTCAGCAGCGACGCGTTCTCGGCCTGGCTGCCGTCGGACCCGCGGATGCGCCTGCTCACCTCGCTGGGCTTCCGGACCAACCCGCAGATCGATGCCCTGGACAACGGTGACTTCTACGTCAAGCTGTCCACCGAGCAGCTGGAGAAGCTGAACGCCGACCTGATCCTGCTCGCCGCCCAGGACCAGAACGGCAAGGTCGACCCCGGCGTGACCGGTAACGCCGTCTTCAACAACCTGACGACGGTCAAGGCCGGCCACGTCGCGTACTTCGGCGGTGCGCCGGTGATCAACTCCAACTCCGCCAGCGGCCAGTTCTCCAGCGCCTTCTCGATCGGCGGCCCGCTCGGCATCAAGTACATCACCGGCAAGATCGGCCCGTTGCTGACCAAGGCGCTGGCCGCGAGCTGAGACCCCGGCTAGCTGGTGACCCGCTGGGCCGCCTTGTCGAAGAGGCGGTCCGGGATCAGCCGCCGGATCTTCGGTACGACGACCGCCGCGGCGCCGATCGGGTAGCGGGTCCGGGGATGGGCCGAGGTGAGCGCGTGCTCGATGGTCTCGGCGACCTTGTGCGGGCTCGCGCCGTTCTTCGATGCCTTGCGCAGGCTCTCGCGGAACGCGTCGACCCGTTCGGCGTACCGGTCGCTGGCGGGCAGACGGTCCAGGGTCTGGATCGCCTTGGCCCACAGGGGAGTGGACACCGGGCCGGGCTCGACCAGCGAGACCGCGATGCCGTCGGGCGCGAGCTCCTGCCGCCAGGCGTCGGCGATCGCTTCCACGGCGTACTTGGAGGCGTGGTACGCGCCCGCCAGCTGGACGGAGACCAGCCCGCCCATCGACCCGACGAACACGACCCGGCCCGGCGTACCGCGGCGCAGCAGCGGGAGCGCGAGCTGGGTGACCGCGACCGTTCCGACCACGTTGACGTCGAGCTGGTGGCGCAGGCTGTCGATCGGCAGCAGCTCCAGCGGACCGGCGACTCCCTCGCCCGCGACGTTGACGACCGCGTCCAGTCCTTGCTCGCCGAGTGCGGCGTCGACCTCGGCGATCAGCGCGCGGACCGACTCCGCGTTCGTCACGTCGACCTGGTGGACCGACAGTGCGTCCGACGACTGCTTGGCGAGGATCTCGCCGTCGTGGGGATCGTGCACGGCGGCGAAGACACGGTGGCCGGACCGCTCGAGACGGAGTGCGGTGGCGGCGCCGATCCCGCTGCCGGCGCCGGTGAGCAGTACTGCGGACATGTCGTTCCCCTCGCTGGGTGGTGTGCGTTCACCGCCCGGTACCCCGCTGCGGGGTGGGAAACCAGCTAGCGGCGGGGCTTGCCGCGGCGCGGCGCCACGGCCTTCCGCGCGGGCGCGGCTTTCCTCGCCTTCTTCGCGGCGGCCTTCTGGCTGGCCGTCAGTTTCCCCGCCGGCTGCTGGTCGACACGCTGCGACCTGCGCGTGCTGTTGGCCGTGCGACCACGGACGATGCCGATGAACTCCTCCATCAGCTCACTGTGCTGACCCTTGCTCTCCGGCTCCGGCCAGACGAGCAGGACGCTCGATTCGGGAGCGTCGACGAGCGGCCGGTACGTCAGGTCCTTGCGGTGATGCAGGCGCGCCAGCGACTGCGGCACGATCAGCAGGCCGACGCCGGCGGCGACGAGCTCGATCGCGTCGGCGGTGGTCGCGGGCACGATCGTGGCGGCCTCACCCGGCCGGTCGGTCCAGACGAGGGTGTCGTCCCGCGGGTACAGGATGAAGTCGTCGGCCAGGTCGGCGGCGGTGACCTCCTCGGCCGCGGTGACCAGGTGGTCCTTCGGGACGACGACAACCGTCGTCTCGGTGTAGAGCGGGATCGCCATCAGCCCGGTCCGGTCGGCCGGCACCCGAACCAGCCCGGCATCCACCTCACCCGCCCGTACGACGTCCGCGGCCTCCGCGGCGGTGACCGTGACGAGCGTCAACGGGACCTGGGGGAGGCGTTCCTTCCAGATCCGGACCCACTTGGCCGGCGTGACGCCGGGGACGTACGCGAGCCGGAAGGAGGCGGGGGCGTCGGCGTCGGTTGCGGGGTCGGTCACCGGGCCAGGCTATCCGCCGGTGGTCGGGGAGCCGGTCAACCCTCGATACCCTGGCGGTATGACGTCGCAGAAATCCCCTCAGACGATGAAGCCCGCGACTGCGGCGAAGAAGCTCGGTGTGCTGCTCGAATTGACCCCCGCCGAGTTCCAGGAAGGCGTCGTCTCGCGCGACGAGCTCAACGCCCTGCAGGCCGACCCGCCCGAGTGGCTGCGCGAACTTCGCCGTACCGGCCCGCACCCGCGCCCGGTCGTCGCGGCCAAGCTCGGTGTGTCCATCTCCGGACTCGCCCGTGCCGGCGTGATGGACCCGCTGACCACGGACGAGATCGAGGCGCTGAAGGAAGAGTTCCCGGAGTGGCTGCGGCGCGAGCGCAACACCCACGCCGAGGTCCAGCGTGAGGCCGCCGAGCTGAAGGCCGAGAAGGCGGAGAAGGCCGGGCGCACCCAGGCCTGATCCAGCGCGGTCGACGGGCGGGCGGGCCGGGAGGCCCGCCCGCTTCGTGTGTCAGTGCTGCGGGCGATACTGGACCGTGCGGCCGTTGAGCGGCTGGAGCGGGCGGCTGTCGCCGTCGGGGAAGAGGCTCTGGAAGTGCTCCAGCGAGACCGGGAGGATCTCGCGGTGGTGGGCGAGCACCAGCCAGGAGACCGGCTCGGTGTACGGCGCGGTGGTCAGCGAACCGTCGTACCGGTACGTCGAGAGGTCGTGCGGCAGCGCGGCGGCGAGGTCGAGCCGCGGGAGGTGGACGTCCTCGTCGCACTCCATCGGGACTGTGGCCAGCACCTTGTCCTGCAGCGTGCCGCCGTGGCCGCCGGGCGTGATGAACAGCGCGACGACCAGCTTCTCGCCGTTCGGGCCGCTGTGCACGAAGTGCTGCTCGAGCGCGTACTGGTGACCGTTCAGCCGGTGCTCGGAGCGGGTGTGGAAGTGGAAGTTGACCAGGTCGTAGCGGACGCCGCCGACGGTCACCCAGGCGGCGCCGGCCGGGATCTCGGCCAGGATCGTCTCCTCCGCGGTCCGGTTCTCGCAGCCACCGGGCTGGCCGGCGTCGCGGCTTTCGTAGCGGATCGAGAGGTCGATCGAGGTCGGGTAGTGGACGTGCAGCGCCGGCAGCGCCAGGTTGGTCACGGCATGACCGGTGCGGATGTCGATCGGGCTCTGATGGGCGACGTCGAGCTGACTCTGGGCTGCCTCGGCGCTGGTGCCGGCCAGCAGCGAGGGTGACGCCAGGACGGCGGCCGCCGCGGGAACACCGAACAACAGGGCGCGACGGGACACGGGCAAGGACACGGGAACTCCGGATTCGGGCGGGAAGACGGCCCGGTCCTCTGCCGGGCCCTTTCGGAGTATGCGCCCGGTTGCGTGACGTGGTCGCACAGGTTGCGAAAAGATGCCGACTTGGGCCGAACAGGCCGCTGGTTGGTGCGAGCTGTGGTCGGGGCAGGATAGGGACATGACTTCTCCGACGTCTCCCGCGAGCAGCTCGTACCAGCCGGACGCCGAGGTGGTGGAGCTGTGCAGTGAGCTGATCCGCATCGACACCACGAACTACGGCAACGGGAAGAGCAACGGCGAGCGGGGCGCGGCCGAATACGTCGCGGCGAAGCTCGACGAGGTCGGGATCGAGTCGACGATCTACGAGTCCGCGCCGGGGCGCGCGACGCTGGTGGCGCACTGGGAGGGCGAGGACTCCTCGGCCGATCCGTTGCTGGTGCACGGGCACCTGGACGTCGTACCGGCGGATCCGAAGGACTGGAAGGTCGATCCGTTCGCGGGGGAGATCTTCGACGGGTGCGTGTGGGGCCGGGGTGCGGTCGACATGAAGGACTTCGACGCGATGGTGCTGTCGGTGGTCCGGGCGCGGCAGCGGGCCGGGGTGAAGCCGCGGCGGCCGGTGCGGCTGGTGTTCACCGCTGACGAGGAGGCCGGCGGCCTGTACGGCGCGCAGTGGCTGATCAACAACCACCCGGACACCGTCGCGGACTGCACCGAGGGCATCGGTGAGGTCGGTGGGTTCTCGATCACCGTGCAGGACGACCTGCGGCTGTACCTGATCGAGACGGCCGAGAAGGGCATGAACTGGATGCGGCTGAAGGCCCGCGGCACGGCCGGCCACGGGTCGATGGTGAACGAGGACAACGCGGTGACCGAGCTGGCCCGGGCGGTGACCCGGATCGGCGAGCACGAGTGGCCGCTGCGGCTGACCCCGACCGTGCGGGAGTTCCTGAAGACGCTGGAGGACCTGCTCGGCACCGAGCTGGACCCCGAGGACCGCACCGGCGTGCTGTCCAAGCTCGGCAGCTTCAGCCGGATGTTCGGCGCGACGATCCGCAACACCGCCAACCCGACCATGCTGAACGCCGGCTACAAGGTGAACGTGATCCCCGGCGACGCCGAGGCGCACATCGACGGCCGCTTCCTGCCCGGCTACGAGGACGAGTTCTTCGCCACCATCGACGAACTGCTCGGTGACAAGGTGCAGCGCGAGACCGTGATCGAGGACATCGCGCTGGAGACCGAGTTCAGCGGCGGCCTGGTCGAGGCGATGAAGGCCTGCCTGGCCGCCGAGGACCCCCACAGCCGCACGGCCCCGCTGCTGATGTCCGGCGGCACCGACGCCAAGTCGTGGTCCCGCCTCGGCATCCGCTGCTTCGGCTTCGTCCCGCTGCAGCTGCCGCCCGACCTGGACTTCATGGGCATGTTCCACGGCATCGACGAACGCGTCCCGACCGCCTCCCTGGAGTTCGGCTCCCGAGTCCTCGACCGCTTCCTCACCGAGGCCTGAGTACGCCGTACCGCCCTCAGCGGGTGAGGTTGAGGGCGGACCTCAGGCGCGGCAGGAGGGCGGTCAGGGGTGTGGGTGGGGTGCTGCGGGTGACGGCGGACAGGGTGAGGCGGTAGCGGAAGGGGGCCGGGAGCAAGCGTTCGCCGGGGTGGAGTTCGTGGGCGAGGGCGCTGCGGGGGACGAGGGCCAGGTGGTTGCGGCGGCGGGCCATGGCGATCGTGGTGGCGAGGGTGACGCCGCGGCGTGGGGTGGCGCCGAGGGTGAGCAGGCGGGCGCGGAGGTCGTCGGCGCCGCGGTCGTAGGTGGAGAAGGGGATCGGGCGGTCCTTCAAAGGCTGGCGGCCTCGGCTGGGTGGTGCCGCGCCGGCTGGGGCGAAGAGCACGAGTTCGTCGCGGCCGACGGTGCGGGCGACGGCGCCGCGGGGCAGGACCATCTGGTCGGCGATCGCGATGAACGCCGCGTCCATGGTGCCCTCGGCAACTTTGTCGACGAGGGAGTGACCGTGGTCGACCTGTTGCTCGATCTCGAGGTCGGGCAGTTCGGCGTCCAGGACCGGGAACAGGATCGGCGCGAGGCTGGCGAACGTGCCGACGACCAGCCGGGAGCCGGCGGCGGCCGCGCGGGTGGCGTCGTACACGTCCTCGAGGTGGCCGAGGATGTGCTCGGCGCGGCGGGCGAGTTCGTGGCCGGCGGAGGTGGGTCGGGCGCCGCGGGTGTCGCGGTCGAAGAGCTTGACGCCGCAGGCGCGCTCGAGGCGGGCCAGGCGTTGCGAGGCGGACGGCTGGGAGATCCGAAGCTCGCGGGCTGCCGAGCCGACCGAGCCGGTGCGGTGCACGGTGAGCACCAGGCGGAGATCGTCGACCGACGGACTGGGTGATGAGGCCATAGGTTCAGGCTATGGGTGGTGCGCAAGAACCCACGGCTACCTGGATCGCCGGACAGGATCGAGGATCGCAGGTATGGGAGCTCGCCGGGACGCTGTGATGTTGCTGGCGGGTGGTGCGGCCGCCGACTTCGCGTTCCGGATCGCGCAGGTCGCGTTGCCGTTGGTCGTGCTGCACGAGACCGGTTCGGTGGCGGCGACCGGTCTGGCCGGCGGCGCGGCGGGGATTCCGGTGGTGCTCTCGCCGTGGTGGGCGCGAAGGGCACGCCAGTGGGTCGATTCAGGGCCGCGCCTTGCAATGGTCGCCGCGGTGGCGGCTGCAGCGCTGGCGATCGTGCCCGGCGCAGCGGCGTTGGGAGCGCTGAGCCCGGCGTTGCTGATCCTGAGCGGGTTGCTGCTCGGCTGCGCCGACGCGTTGTCGAACCCTGGTCGCTCGGCGCTGCTCGCCGATACCGGCGACCGCTGGGGAGTCGACCGGGCGGTGCTGTTGCTGACCTGGCAGGACGGGCTGCGCCGGGTCGGCATGCTGGTCGGTCCACCGATCGGCGCCGTCGCGGTCGCCACCGGGCTGGCCAACACGTTGCTGTGGATCGAGGCGGCGACGGTACTCGGGGCGGGGGCGCTCGCCGTACGGGTCAAGCCCGAGCGCGCGGGTGCGGCACAGCACGCTGAGCAGACGCCTGGCGCGGAGCCGGCGGGCGACGGCGGACCGGAAGCGCCGTCGATCCGGGCGAGTCTGCGCGGGCGCCCGGACATCCTGTACGGCTGGATCGCGCGTGGGACGGGGTGCCTGACCTGGTTCGCCTTCACGCTCGGCCTCTCGGTGATCGGTGCCGAGCGCGGGCAGCCGGGCGTCTACCTCGCCGCGGGCATGAGCGGGTACGGCGCCGGCGCCCTGCTCGGCACCGTCGTGTCGCTCGCCGTCGTCCGCCGCCTCCCACCGATCCCGGTCGCCGCGCTGGCCTGGACCGCCATGGGCCTGTGCTGGGTCGGCATGGGCGTGTGGACGACACCGGCCGTCGTCGCCGTACTGGGTGCGCTCTCCGGCGTGACGGTGGTGCTCGGCATCGCCGCGATCTCGGTGCTGATCACCAGGACGTCGTACGGCGCCGAGCGGCGAGCGCTGCTGTCAGGGCAGAGCGTCGTGGTCAACGCGAGCAGCTCGGCCGGACTCTTCGTCGGCGGACCGATCATCGCGACCGCCGGCGCCGAGGCGACACTGGTCGGCGCAGGCCTGCTCACCAGCGCCGTCGCCCTCGCAGTCCTCGTACGGCGAGGGGCCAGGACCGCCGAGCCGCGGGTCCTGGTGCAGCAAGACCGCTGATCACAGCTGCTCGAGCAGGTCGTTCTCCTCGATCGCCGCAAGGGACAGCGTGCGATAGCCGACCTCGTCGAAGCGGACGACGATGCGGTCGCCGTCGTACTGCAGCACCTGGCCGGTCCCGAACTCGGCGTGCCGGACCTGCGAGTCGAGCGGGTACGGCGACTCGCCTCGGTCGCGAGCGTGTTTCTGCGCCGTGCCGGTGTCGCAGCAGTCGCAGTTGCCACACGGCTCCGGCAGCTCCTCACCGAAGTACGACAGCAGGAAGTGGCGGCGGCAACCGGTCGTCTCGGCGTAGTCGCGCATGATGTCGAGCCGCGAGCGCTCGACCTGCCGTCGGGTCTCGGCCAGCCGTACGGCCTCGCCGACCGGATCGTCCTCGGAGGAGCCGGGGTGCAGCCGGTTGCGGCGGTCGAAATGGACTGCGCCCACCTGTTCGAGCAGCGAGCAACAGCGGCCGACCAGGCGGGTCGACAGGCCGGTCTGTTGCGCCAGGTCCCGGCGGAGCGGGGGAGCGTCGGCCGCATTGACGGCCGCGAGAACCTGCGCGATCGCCTCCGGATCCGGCGGCGCCGCCGACAGGAAGCGTCGCAGGCCGAGATCGGCCGAGCCGTGGAACAGCACCGCCTCGGCCGGTTCGCCGTCGCGGCCCGCGCGACCGATCTCCTGGTAGTAGGAGTCGAGCGAGTCGGCGACCCCCGCGTGCAGCACGTACCGGACATCGGGTTTGTCGATGCCCATGCCGAACGCCGTCGTCGCGACCACCACGTCGAGCCGGCCGGCCAGGAAGTCTTCGTGCACTCGCGCCCGCTCCGCCTTGCGCAGTCCCGCGTGGTACGCCGCCGCCCGCAAGCGCTCACCGCCGGAAGGCGAGGCGCCGGCACGGTCGCGGGTCTCGGTCGCGCCCGAAGCCGCCCGCCCGTTCAACGCGGCGGCGTACTCTTCCGTCTCGCGCCGAGTCGTCGTGTAGACGATCCCAGTCCCCGCGATCCCGGCGGCGCGCTCGACGACCGCCTCCAGCCGCGCCTTCGCATCCGCCGCGCCAACAGCCTCCAGCGACAGATTCGGCCGGTCGAAGCCCGCGACCACCACCAGCGGGTCGCGCAGCCGCAGCCGGTCGCCGATCTCGGCCCGCACCGGTTGCGACGCGGTCGCGGTCAGCGCGAGCACCGTCGGGCGTCCCAGCTGCTCCGCGACATCGCCGAGCCGCAGGTAGTCCGGCCGGAAGTCGTGACCCCATGACGACACGCAGTGCGCCTCGTCGACGACCAGCAGCGACGGCTTCGCCTCGGCCAGCTGGTCCCGTACGTCGGCCCGCGCCAGTTGCTCGGGCGCCAGGAACACGAACCGCAGCCGGCCGTCAGCCAGTTCGCGGTAGATCGTCTCCCGGTCGCCGGCAGTGACCGTGCTGTTCAGCTCGCGCGCGTGCACACCGTGATCCAGCAATGACGCGACCTGGTCGTGCTGCAGGGAGATCAGCGGACTCACCACGACCGCGGGCCCGTCGAGCAGCAGCGCGGGGACCTGGTAGATCGCGGACTTGCCCGAGCCGGTCGGCATCACCACCAACGTGTCCTGACCGGCGACCACTGCAGTCATCGCCTTCAGCTGCTCCGGGCGCAGCTGCTTCCAGCCGTACTGTTCGGCGGCGGTCCGGCGCAACCGCCGTACCGCGTCGTTCTCGCTCATTCGACCCCCGCATCGCTGTCAGGCGACGGCGGGTACCCAGCGAACCGGGCTCACACACCTGGAGGACGAGGTCAGAGCGTGCGCATCACCTTGATGATCCGGCGGCGGAGCCAGACCCGGCGGGTGCCGTCGGGATAGCGCCGCAGCCGGGCGAGCTCCCAGCCGCCGTACTCGGCGTGCTCGGTGAGCAGCCGGCGGACCGCGCCACGCGATTCTGTCCGGGACACCTCGAACTGCTGCAGTTCGTACTCGGCCATCCGCACCTCCGTCACACCAGCCGTCTACCTCACGAGACATCCTCCAGCGCGGCCGCGATGGCCGGCGGAAGGGTGAGCTCCTCCGTTCCCAGCACCGACTTCAGCTGCATCGCCGTCCGGGCCCCGACGATCGCCGCCGTCACGCCCGGCCGGTCCCGGACCCAGGTCAGCGCGACCTCGAGCGGGCTCCAGCCGAGGCCGTCGGCCGCCCGGGCCACCGCCTCCACGATGCCCGACCCGCGCCCGTCGAGGTAGGGGTCGACGAATCTGGACAGATGCTGAGACGCCGCCCGGGAGTCCGCCGGGATGCCGGTTCGGTACTTCCCAGTCAACACGCCCCGCCCAAGCGGCGACCACGCCAGTACGCCGATGCCCAGACCGCCGGCGGCGCGGATCGCGTCCGCCTCGGCGTCGCGGGCCAGCAACGAGTACTCCACCTGGTTGGACACCGGGACCGCGCGGCCCGGCCAGGCCTGCTGCCAGGTGACCGCGCGGGCCGACTTCCAGCCCGCGTAGTTCGAGACGCCGACGTAGCGGACCTTGCCGGAGTTGACCGCGTGGTCGAGCGCCGACAGCGTCTCCTCCAGCGGGACGTCGTCGGACCAGGTGTGCAGCTGCCACAAATCGATGTGATCGACGTTCAGCCGCCGCAGCGAGCCCTCCAGATCGCGGAGCAGGGCGCCGCGCGAGGTGTCGGTGATCCGCTCCCCGCGCCGCACGCTGAAGCCGGCCTTGGTCGCGATCACCAGGTCGTCGCGGTCGACGACGTCGCCGAGCAAGGTGCCGATCAGGCGCTCGCTGTCACCGTCCCCGTACGCCGCCGCGGTGTCGACCAGGGTCCCGCCCGCCGCCACGAAGGCGGCGAGCTGCTCACGGGCCTCGTGCTCATCGGTGTCCCGGCCCCAGGACATGGTGCCCAGGCCGAGCCGGCTCACCGCCAGACCACTGTGACCGAGATAGCGCTGCTGCATGAAACCGAGCCTATTGCGAGCGACCGGGAACGGCTCGTTAGGCTCGCCTGTCATGCGACTCGGACTCAACATCGGCTTCGTGCTCGGTGGCGACGACCATCTGGATCATCTGAGGCTGGTGAGGGAGGCCGAACGGCTCGGGTTCTCGGTCACCTGGGCCGCGGAGGCGTACGGCTCGGACGCCGTCACGCTGCTGAGCTGGATCGCCGCCCAGACCTCGACCATCGACGTCGGCGCCGGCGTGCTGCAGATCCCGGCCCGCACCCCGGCGATGACCGCGATGACCGCGGCCACCCTGGACCGGCTGTCCGGCGGCCGGTTCCGGCTCGGCCTCGGGGTGTCCGGGCCGCAGGTGTCCGAGGGCTGGCACGGCGTCCGGTTCGGCAAGCCGCTGGAGCGGACCCGCGAGTACGTCGAGATCGTGAACGCCGCGCTGCGCCGCGAGACGATCAACTACGAGGGCAAGCACTTCACGCTGCCGCTGCCGGACGGGCCGGGCAAGGCGCTCAAGCTGTCCACCCGCCCGTTGCGCGATCACGTGCCGGTGTACCTTGCGGCGGTCGGGCCGAAGAACCTCGAACTGGCCGGCGAGATCGCCGACGGCTGGCTCGGCATCCTGAACGACCCCGCCTACCTGGGAGAACAGTTGAACCACATCCGGACGGGCCGGGCTCGTGCCACCGGTCCTGGCCGCGAACCCGGCCCGGAGCTGGACGGCTTCGACGTGGTCGCGACCGTGCCGGTGATGACCGGCGACGACCTGCAGGCCGCCGCCGACCCGATCCGCGGCTACACCGCGCTGTACGTCGGCGGGATGGGCAGCCGGGAGAAGAACTTCTACAACCAGCTCGCGGTCCGGATGGGCTACGCCGACGCGGCCGCAGAGGTCCAGGACCTCTACCTGGCCAAGAAGCACCGCGAGGCGATGGCCGCGGTGCCGTTCGGCTTCATCGACGCGATCTCCCTGCTCGGCGACAAGGCCCGGATGGCCGACAAGCTCACGGCGTACGCCGAAGCCGGTGCGACGACCGTCGCGCTGACCCCGTTCGCGTCGACCGTGGACGAGCGGATCGCCGCTCTGCGCACGGTGTCCGAGGCGCTCGAGCTCGCCGGGATCGGTGACTGAGTGTCGATCTGGGACGCCATCATCCTCGGCATCGTCGAGGGCCTCACCGAGTTCCTGCCGGTCTCCAGCACCGGTCACCTCACGATCACCTCGAAGATCCTCGGCCAGCAGATCGACGATCCGGCCATCACGGCCTTCACCGCGGTGATCCAGTTCGGCGCGATCGCGGCGGTCGTGCTGTTCATGTGGACGGACATCCGCACCTACGCCGTGGCCTGGTTCAAGGGCCTGCGGCACCCGGAGTACCGGGGTGAGTTCGACCACCGGATGGGCTGGTTCGTGATCGTCGGCTCGCTGCCGATCTGCGTGGTCGGCTTCCTCGGCCGCAGCATCATCTCCGGCCCGCTGCGCAGCATGTGGTGGGTCGCGGGATCGCTGATCGTCTGGTCGTTTTTCATGGTCGCCGCCGAACGGCTCGGCAGCAAAGCCCGGCCGCTGACCCGGATCACGCTGCTCGACGCGATCGTGATGGGCGTCGTGCAGTGCCTCGCGCTGATCCCGGGGGTGTCCCGTTCAGGGGCCACCATCACCGCCGGTCTGTTCCGCGGCCTGGACCGGGTCGCCGCCACGAAGATGGCGTTCCTGCTCGGCATCCCGGCGCTGGTCGGCGCGGCGGTCTTCGAGCTGCCGCACGCGCTGGACGGCAGCGTCGGCGTCGTCCCGGTGATCGTCGGCGTGGTCGTCAGCTTCGTCGTCGGCTACGCATCGGTCGCCTGGCTGATCAAGTTCGTCGCCAAGCACACCACCGAGGTGTTCGCGTTCTACCGGATCCTGCTCGGCATCGTGATCCTGATCCTGCTGGCCACCAGCACGATCACCGCCACCTAGCCGGTCGGCCCGCCATCGACCGGGCCTCGGACACCCACTGGGGACCGCGGACAGGAAATACCCTGTCCACGGTCCCAGGTTGGTGTCCGGGGTGCCGGCGTCGGTGAGTTCAGAGCCAGCCGGCGCGGCGGAAGCCGGCGTACATGGTGGTGCAGACGACAACCATGAAGGCCAGGCAGGCGTAGTAGCCGTAGTACCAGCGCAGTTCGGGCATGTTGCCGAAGTTCATGCCGTAGATGCCGGCGATCATCGTCGGGGCGGCGGCGATCGCGACCCAGGCCGAGATCCGGCGCATGTCGTCGTTCTGCTGGACCGAGACGCGGGCCAGGTGCGCGTTCAGGGCCGAGCTCAGCAGGGTGTCCAGCGCGTCGGTCTGGTCGGAGACCCGGATCACGTGGTCGGCGACGTCGCGGAAGAACGGCGCCGCCTCCTTGCTGACCAGCGGGACCGAGCCGTGCGCGAACGCCTCCATCGGGTCGCGCAACGGGCCGATCGCGCGCCGCATCTCCAGCACCTCGCGCTTGAGCAGGTAGATCCGCTCGGCGTCGCTGGTCCGGTCGGGGGAGAACACCGAGCTCTCCACCTCGTCGACGTCGATCTCGACCTGCTCGGCGACCGACTCGTAGCCGTCGACAACCGAGTCGCAGATCGCCCACAGCACGGCGGCCGGGCCGTGACCGAGCACCGACGCGCGTTCCTCCAGCTCCTGGCGGGCGGTGGTCAACGGCGCGCCTTCACCGTGCCGGACGGTGACCACGTACCGCGGCCCGACGAAGACGCTGACCTGGCCGGTCTCGACCGCGTCGCCCTCGTCGACGTACCAGAGTGTGCGCAGGACGACGACCACCGAGTCGCCGAACCGCTCGACCTTCGGCCGCTGGTGGGCCTTGAGCGCGTCCTCGACCGCCAGCGGGTGCAGGCCGAACAGCTGCTGCACCCGGGCCAGCTCGTGCGCGGTCGGCTCGTGCAGGCCGACCCAGCCGAAGCTCCCGCCGTCGTCGTCGATCGCCTCGGCCACCGTCTCCGGGTCGGCCGGCAGGTCCTTGCGCTCACCTTCGGCGTACACGCCGCAGTCGACGATCACACCGACCATCATGGCACCGGGCTTGTCCCGACCGGATAACGTGCGGTCTATGCCCACGGTGATTCTGGTTCGGCACGGCCGCAGCAGTGCCAACACATCCGGCGTGCTGGCCGGCCGGACCCCCGGTGTGAAGCTCGACGACACCGGCGTGCGGCAGGCCGCCGCGGTCGCCGAGCGGCTGGCCGGGCTGCCGCTGGCCGCGATCGTCACCTCGCCGCTGGACCGCTGCAAGCAGACCGCCGCCGCGATCGCGAAGCACCACCCCGAGTTGCGTCCGGCAACGGATCGCCGGCTGACCGAGTGCGGGTACGGCGACTGGACCAACCAGAAGATCAGCACGCTGGCCAAGGACCCGTTGTGGACCGTCGTGCAGCAGCACCCGTCGGCGGTGACCTTCCCGAACGGCGAGTCGATGCGCGGCATGCAGCAGCGCGCGGTCGACGCGATCCGGGCCCACGACGCCGCGCTGGCGGCCAGTCACGGCCCGACCGCGCTGTGGGTCGCGGTGTCGCACGGCGACGTGATCAAGGCGATCGTCGCCGACGCGCTCGGCCAGCACCTGGACACCTTCCAGCGGATCGTCGTCGACACCGCCAGTACGACGATCATCAGCTACACCCCGACCCGCCCGTTCCTGGTCCGGCTGAACGACTCCGGCAGCGAACTGGCCTCGCTGGTGCCGCCGCCACCGAAGGCGAAGAAGGGCAGCCGCAAGTCCGCCGTACCGTCCTCCGACGCTGTCGTCGGCGGCAGATAGGGTCTGAGGTATGGCGCGCGTAGTGCATTCGTACGACGACCCGGACCGGTTCGTCGCCGGCACCGTCGGAGAACCCGGTGCCCGGACGTTCTTCCTGCAGGCCCGGTCGGGCACCCGGCTGACCTCGGTGGCCTGTGAGAAGGAACAGGTGATGGCGCTCGCGGAGCGGCTCGACGTGATGCTGGACGAGGTGGCCCGGCGGTTCGACCGGGAGCCGGCTCCGCAGGTCGGGGTGGACGACACCGATCCGCTCGAGCAGCCGATCGAGGAGGAGTTCCGGGCCGGCACGATGACGCTGGCCTGGGAGGCCGATTCCGAGCGCGTGGTGATCGAGGTGTTCGCGGTCGTCACCGGCGAGCAGGCCGAGCTGGAGGAGGCTGACCCGGTCGCCGCGGCGCTGGAGTCGGAGGACTCCGAGGTGTTCATCGTCCGGATCAGCGAGGAGCAGGCCCGCGCGTTCGCCCGCCGGGCGGTCGCGCTGGTCGCGTCCGGCCGGCCGAGCTGCCCGTTCTGCGGCCGCCCGATCGACCCGGAGGGCCACATCTGCCCGCGCGCCAACGGCTACCGCAGGCACGTCCGCGAATGATCGGCCGATGAATCCCGACCTGCTCGCGCGCGGTGAGCTGTCCCTGACCGGGCGCCTGATGGCCGCGTCGAACGGTACCTTCCAGGGCACGGTCAGCCTGGACGGCGAGACCGCGACGGTCGTCTACAAGCCGGTCCAGGGCGAGCGCCCGCTGTGGGACTTCCCCGACGGCACGCTGGCCCAGCGCGAGTACACGGCGTACGTCGTGTCCGAGGCGCTCGGCTGGTCCGTCGTACCGCCGACGCTGCTGCGCGACGGGCCGCTCGGCGAGGGCATGGTGCAGCTGTGGATCGACGAGGCCGAGCTGCCACCCGGTGAGACCGAGCTGGTCGACATCGTGCCGCAGGGCCGGGTGCCCGCGGGCTGGGTCGGCGTGCTGGACGCGCTCGACGGACGGCACAACCCGGTCACGCTCGTGCACGCCGACAACGAGCAGCTGCGCCGGATGGCGGTGTTCGATGCCGTGGTCAACAATGCCGACCGCAAGGGCGGCCACGTGCTGAACCCCGGTGACGGCCGGGTCTTCGGCGTCGACCACGGCGTGACGTTCAACGCCGACGACAAGCTGCGCACGGTGCTGTGGGGCTGGGCCGGTGAGCCGGTCCCGAGTGAGCTGCTCGACGACGTCCGCAAGCTCGCGGACGGCCTGGCCGGTGCGTTGGGGCAGCAGCTGTGCGAGCTGATCACGTCGGTCGAGCTGTCCGCGACGCGGGAGCGCTGTGCGACGTTGCTGAAGACCGGGACCTTTCCGTTCCCGAGCGACGACTGGCCGGCGATCCCTTGGCCCGCCTTCTAGAGCGGTTGCTTCTAGGCCGGTTGCTCTTGGGCCGGTTGTGAGTAGGCGCTCGGGCTGGTGCCGCGCTCGCGCTTGAAGGCGGTGCTGAAGCTGAACGCGTCGGCGTACCCGACCCGGCGGGCGACCGCGGCGACGGTCGCGTCGGGCTCGGTGAGCAGATCGGCGGCCAGCGACATCCGTAGGTCGGTGAGGTAGGTCAGCGGCGGCTCACCGACGAGCTCGGTGAAGCGGCGGGCGAGCGTCGTGCGGGAGACGTTGGCCAGTCGCGCCAGCGAGGCCAAGGTCCAGGACGCCGCCGGTGTGGTGTGCAGCGCTTGCAGGACCGGGCCGACGGTGGGGTCGCCGACGGCGCGGTACCACGGTGGCATGGTCTGCTCGAACCAGTCGCGGATCGCGCAGACGAGGAGCCAGTCGATCAGGCGGTCGAGCACGACCCGCTGACCGTGCGCCCCGGCCACGATCCGCTCCTCGAGGTAGTCCCGCAGCGGCGAACAATCGTGATCCGACGCCACGACGAGCGCCCGCGGCAGTTCGCGGAGGAGCCGCGCGGGTACGTCGGCCCGCACGTGCGCCGCGCCGGCGAGCAGCACCGTGCCGCCGGCCGTCTCGTCGTACGGCGCCTTGGCACCCAGCACGGTGCCGTCGCAGAGCACGTCGACGACCGGGCCTTCGCGTGCGGGGTCGTCGGTGACGACGAACGGCGCGGCACCGCGGACGACCGCCGTGTCGCCGGGCTGGACCAGCAGTGGGGTGTCGTCGGCGACGATCCACGCCTCGCCGCGCAGCGGGGCGATCAGGGTGAGCGCCGCGCCGTCGGTGAAGCGCAGAGCGTAGGGAGCGGCGAGCACCGGCGTACCGAGGACGGATCCGTCGGCGCGGATGCCGCGGAGCAGATCGTCGAGAGGTTCCACCCGACCACGATAGGCAGGTCGCGGGCCGCGTGGGCGCGGATGGGACGCACGGACATGGGGTCCGGACGCTCGCCCATGGGGACGGCCTGCCCGCCGGGATTGACTCGGGCCATGACGATATTGGTGCTGGGAGCAACCGGTAAGACGGGGCGGCGGATCGTCCCCTGGCTGCGGGCGGACGGCGTCGAGGTCCGGGCCGCGTCGAGGTCGGGGGAGACCCGGTTCGACTGGGACGACCGGTCGACGTGGGCGGACGCCGTCCGGGATGTGACGGCGGTCTACGTGGTCGCGCCGGAGGAGCCCGCGGTGATCGAGCCGTTCGTGACCGAGGCGGTCGCCGCCGGAGCCGGCCGGTTCGTCGTCCTGTCCGGGCGGGGGATCGACCGGGCCGCGGAGGCGATGGGGCCGCAGGCGGACGGGTCGCCGGGGGTGTTCGGTCCGGGCATGGTCGAGGCCGAGCGGGCGGTCGCGGCGTCGGGTGCGGAGTGGACGGTGCTGCGGGCCAACAACTTCGATCAGAACTTCTCCGAGGACGTCTGGGCGGCGCCGGTCGCGGCCGGGCGGCTGGCGCTGCCGATGGGTGCGGTGGGGGAGCCGTTCGTCGACGTCGAGGACGTGGCCGAGGTGGCGGCCGCGGTGCTCACCCAGGACGGGCACGCGGGCCGGATCTACGACGTGTCCGGGCCGGAGTCGCTGACCTTCGCCGAGGCGACCGAGGTGATCGGCGCGTTGACCAAGCCGATCGAGTACGTCGAGCTGACGCCCGAGCAGTACGTCGAGGAGCTGGTGGCCGAGGGGTATCCGGGCGAGTTCGTGCAGACGCTCGACGCGATGTTCACGATCATGCGGGCCGGGCATCTGAGCGAGCCGGCCGACGGCGTCGAGCAGGTGCTGGGACGCCGGCCGGGCAGCTTCGCGGCGTACGCCGAGCGGGTTTTCGGGGGCTGACCGTCAACGAGAGGTCGAGGGTGATGCGGGGTCGACGGTGAGACCCGGAAAAGGCCCGGAGGACCGGAGAGTGGAACCTCCGGGCCGGCCCGGTTCGCTGACTGGATAGGCTCCGTCCCATGCAGGCGTGGACGAATCCAGATATCCCGGTCGTACCCGGGCCGGCCCGGCGTCTTCGCCTCTACGACACCGCGTCCGGCGGTTTGGTCGAGGTGCCGCCCGGCGACGACGGCACGGCCCGGATGTACGTCTGCGGCATCACGCCGTACGACGCGACCCACATGGGCCACGCGGCGACGTACGTGACCTTCGACCTGATCAACCGGCTCTGGCGCGACGCCGGGTACGCCGTGCACTACACGCAGAACATCACCGACGTCGACGACCCGCTGCTGGAGCGCGCGACCGCCACCGGGGTCGAGTGGACCGACCTGGCCGAGCGGGAGATCCAGCTGTTCCGCGACGACATGACCGCGTTGCGGGTGATCCCGCCGCAGGAGTACGTCGGCGTGGTCGAGTCGATCCCGCTGGTGGTCGAGCGGATCGCGGAACTGCAGGCGGCGGGCGCGGTCTACGACGTCGACGGCGACCTGTACTTCGCGGTGAAGGCGGACCCGGCGTTCGGCAGCATCTCGTCGTACGACGCCGAGACGATGCGGGCGCTGTTCGCCGAGCGCGGTGGCGACCCGGACCGCGACGGCAAGCGGGACCCGCTGGACTGCCTGGTCTGGCAGCGCGAGCGGCCCGGCGAGCCGGCGTGGGACTCGCAGTTCGGCCGCGGCCGGCCCGGCTGGCACATCGAGTGCTCGGCGATCGCGCTGCACTACCTCGGTATGACGATCGACGTGCAGGGCGGTGGGTCGGACCTGATCTTCCCGCACCACGAGATGTCGGCGAGCGAGGCGCAGTGCGCGACGGGGCAGTACCCGTTCGCGCGGGCGTACGTGCACCAGGCGATGGTCGGCCTGGACGGCGAGAAGATGTCGAAGTCGAAGGGCAACCTGGTCCTGGTGTCGCGCGAGCGCCAGGCCGGCTCGGATCCGATGGCGATCCGGATGGCGCTGCTCGCGCACCACTACCGGACCGAGTGGTTCTGGACCGACTCCGACCTGCTCGACGCGCAGAACCGGCTGGATGTCTGGCGCGGCGCGATCACCCGCGGCACCGGTCCTGACGGCGCGGCGGCCGTCGACGCGCTGCGGGCCGCGCTGACCAACGACCTCGACACCGCGGCGGCTCTCGCGGCCGTCGACGCGTGGGCCGAGTCCAACGGCGACGACCCCGAGTCGGCCGCCCTGGTCGCCCAGGCCGTCGACGCCCTGCTCGGCATCAAGCTCTAGCTCGCTCAGCCGCGATCGTTCACCGGCGCGCCGCCCGCGACCCGGGTGTGCGTCCGCGCCGCCGGACGGCGGTCAGGCGGTGCTGTACGCCTTCGTCGCGTCGTCGGCGGCGCGGGCGGTGAGGCGGTAGCGGCCGGGGGACTGGCCCCGGTCGCGGCTGAAGGCCCGGCTGAACGCGTACGCCGAGGTGTAGCCGACCGAGCGGGCGATCGAGTCCAGGGTGTCGGTGGTGTCGCGCAGACGCCGGGCGGCGAGGTCCATCCGCCACTGGGTGAGGTAGGCGCCGGGCGCCTGGCCCGTCGTACTGGCGAAGCGGCGGGTGAGTGTCGCGCGGGAGACCCCGAGCTCGGCCGCGAGTAGCTCGGTCGTCCACGGCCGGGCCGGATCGGCGTGCAGCTTGGTCAAGGCGGCGCTGAGCAGCGGATCGTCGAGTACGCCGAACCAGGTGTCCTTCGCTTCCTCCGGGCGGCGCGCGAGCCAGACGCGGAGGAATTGGATCAGCAGGATGTCGACCATCCGATTCAGAACGACGGCGGTGGCGAGCTGCGGATAGGCCAGCTCGCGAGCCAGCAGCCGGACCGAGTCGTCGAGGCAGCTCGCGCCGTCGACCGCCGGGAGATGCACGACTTCCGGAAGCTGGGACAGCACCTGGGTGGAGACGGCCGGATCGTGCGAGTACGTCGCGGCGAGCAGGTGGCTGTGGACCTCGCCGCTGCCGAACCGCAGCACGTCGCCGGTGAGCCGGGCATGCGCGGCGGCGGCCGCGTCACACTGGGGAGCCTTGGCGCCGGGGGTGCTGCCGATCGTGTGGCCGGCACCGGTCGGCAGGAGGACGACGTCGCCCGGCAGCAGTCGCAGCGGCTCGTGCCCCGGCACCATGAGCCAGGCGGAACCGGTCGTGAGCGCGTAGAACGCCGCGCCCGGTATGTCGTTCCAGGTCAGCGCCCAGGGCTCGGCGCCCTCGACCCGGGCACCGAGGGCGCCTCGCACCCCTCCGACAGCGAGCACATCCGCGAGCAGGTCCATGCGGCAACAGTAGCTCGCGTGCACCAAGCGGTTATCAATCTGCGCCGAATGATCATCGTGAGGTGCAGGTGCTGGTTCCTACCGTGGTCTCACCAACCACCACGAACGAGGAGTTCAGCTGTGAAACTGTCCGGAAGCACCGCCCTGGTCACCGGCGCCAACCGCGGCCTCGGCCGGCACTTCGCCGCCGCCCTGCTGGAGCGCGGCGCGACGAAGGTCTACGCCACCGCCCGCAGGCCGGAGCAGGTCGACCTGCCCGGTGTCGAGGTGCTGCCGCTCGACATCACCGACCCCGACGCGATCGCGGCCGCCGCTCGTGCCGCCGGGGACGTCGACGTCCTGATCAACAACGCCGGCATCACGACGCCGCAGCCGCTGATGACCGGTGATCTCGGCGAGATCCGCCGCGAACTCGACACCCACTTCTACGGCACGCTGTCGATGATCCGCGCCTTCGCGCCGGTGCTCGGTGCCAACGGCGGCGGCGCGATCGTCAACCTGCTCTCGGTGCTGTCCTGGCGGACGTTCGCCGGCTCGGGCGGGTACGCCGCGGCGAAGGCGGCCCAGTGGAGCCTGACCGACAGCACCCGGCTGGAGCTCGCCGGCCAGGGCACGCTGGTCACCGGCGTGATCCTCGGCGCGACCGACACCGACATGATGGCGGCCTGGGACGTGCCGAAGAACGATCCGGCCGAGGTGGTCCGGACCGTTCTCGACGGAGTCGAGCAGGACCTGCTGGAGGTCCTCGCCGACGACGCGGCGGTCGCGACCAAGGCAGCCCTGTCGGGCGATGTGCGAGCGAGGTACCCCGAGCTGTCCTGACGCCAGGCCCGGTCAGCCGGTGACCGGATGGTGGGTCTTGACCGGCGTCGGCACCGGCGCGGGAGGCGGGAAGCCGACGTCGGTCGACGGCACCAGGGTGGGCCGGTCGGTCGGCTTCGGGGTCGGCTTGGCCGCGGCGGCCGGCTTGGCGCAGGTGGCCGACGCGAGCCGGATCACCTGGGCGCCGTCACCGAGGTTGATGGTCAGGCCGGTGATCGTGAACGAACCGTCCGCGCGCTGCGTCTGCTCGTTGACGGTGATGGTGGCCAGCGGCGCGGCGGGGATGACCGTGCCCTGCTCGGTGCTCGGGACCTGGATGCGCTGACCGAGCAGGGTCAGCGAGCCGATGTCGACCCCGCCGCGGTCGCCGGCGCACCAGACGTTGACCGAGTCGATGCCGAGCACCGAGCTGGGCGGCGTGAGCAGCAGGTCGCACAGCTGGGGGAGGTTCTTCGCCGGTAGGTCGCCCGTGGTCAGGTCCGGCAGCGGCAGGCCGAGGTCGGGCAGCGGGAGATCCGGCACCGGCAGGTCCTCGGCGCCCGTGGCCGGGAGGGAAGCGCAGGACTTCTTCAGGTCCGGCGGCAGCTTCACCTGGTCGAGAGCGCCCTTGCCGACGGTCACGTCGAGCAGCTCGACCGCGGCCTTGTCGTTGCCGGCCGTGACAGTCGCGGTCCGGGCCGACAGCAGCGCGTTCTTGGGCAGCTCGAACGCCGAGGAACTGCGCTCGCGCCCGTACCGCGACTCGACGTACGGGGTCTTGGTGATCGGGACCTGCCCGTCGGCGCCGATCGCGTACGCCGAGGACGGCCGGTCGGCCGCGTTGCCGGCCGGGGCGCTGGCCACCACCGTCAGGGCCACCAGCCCGGCCACAGCCGCGGCCGTCAACGTCGTCGGCACGATGTTTCGTCGCATCTGGGAGATCCTCACCCTCGGAATCACTTGCTGTCGATCAAGACGAGCGTCCCGAGCGGGACGCGTTGCAGACGCCTCAGCGCGGTCTGCGGTACGCGGACACAACCGGCGCTGACCGCCGCGCCGAAGACATCGGGCCGGGGCCAGCCGTGGATCGCGACCGTGCCGGGACCGCCGCCGAACGTGTCGAACGTCGGGCTGTGCGCCCCGAGCGGCAGCACCACCGGGGAGGCCGAGCGTTTCGGGTCGACGATCGACCCGAGCAGGAAGGTCCGCCCGGGCGGCGTCGGTGTCTTGCGCGCGCCCACTCCGGCCTTCCACTTCCCGAGCCGCTTGCCCCGCTCGAACAGCTCGAGCGTGCGCGACCCGGTGTGCACGCGGATCAGGTACGGCGAGGAGGCTTGCTCGAGGTCTTCCTCCTGGAGCCATCCGGTCGACCGGTTCGGCTTCGACGGCAACAGCACCCGTACCCAGCCGTCGGTCCGCTCCACCACCGGCAGCCAGGTCGCCCCGAACTGCGTCGGCCCGATCTTGGCGAACGGTTCCGCGTCCGGCGCCGAGTAGACGGCCGTCTCCTCGCGAGGATGTACCACCACTCCGTCGGTCCCGGCGAAGGGCTGGTTGTCCAGCGGTGCGGCGCTGATCGTGGCGTGGGTCGACGAGGCGGCCAGCGTGGTCAGGTCGATGTCGGGCGTGCCGTCGTCGAGCAGCGCGAACACCCCGGCGCCACCCAGCAGCGCGAGCACGGCAAGCGCCGGGACGGAACTACCACCCCGCTGGTTCCGTGCTGCCCTGCCCATTTCCGCTCTCCGTCGTCCCTCGGCGGCTGCCGTCGCCCGACGAGAATAGGACGATTGCGATGGTTACGCCACAGTATGTGACCCCTGCTGCCGCCGATAGGCATCGGCGATCTCGTCGCTGGTGGTCAGCCAGACGTCCGGCTGGGCGGCCAGGTACTTCAGCGCGAGGTCCAGGTACTTCGCGCGGAACGGCTGGCCGATGACGAACGGATGCAGCGCCAGCGCCATCACCCGGCCGCTGTGCTCGGAGTCGGCCCGCAGTACGTCGTACTGGTCCTTGACCATCTGCAGGAAGTCGGGGCCGGTCAGGCCGCGCAGGAACAGGCCGAGGTCGTTCAGCTCGACCGTGTACGGGACGCTGAGCATGCCGGGGACGTTGAGGTGGTACGGCTGGTCGTCGTTGGTCCAGTCGAGCACGTAGCCGAAGCCGAGTTCGGCGAGCAGCTCCGGGGTGTGGAAGGTTTCGGTGAGCGCCGGGCCCATCCAGCCCTTCGGCCGTTGACCGGTGGCGGACTCGATGGTGTCCGCGATGTCGGCCAGGACCTTGCGTTCCTCGTCGCGCTCGTAGCCGGCGTGCAGGATCGAGTTGGTCGAACCGTGCGCCAGCCAGGCCCAGTCGCGCTCGACGCCGGCGCGGATGATCTGCGGGTTGTGCTCGGCCACCGTCGAGTTGAGCAGCGTGCTGGCCCGGATCCCGTGCCGGTCGAGGATGTCGATCGTCCGCCAGATCCCGACCCGCGCGCCGTAGTCCCGCCAGCCGTGGTTGAGCGCGTCGGGCACGACGTCGAGCGGCCAGATGCTGGTGGACGGCCGGTCGACGAGGAAGTGCTCGACGTTGAGACCGACGTAGAACGCGACCCGCTTGCCGTCCGGCCAGCTGATCGCGGGGCGCTCGGTGATGGGGCTGTAGTCGAAGAGTTCGAGTGTCATGCCGTCACGGTAAAATCTGACGTCAGTGTCAGGTTCAAGTCCGTTCGGGAGGTTCGTGCCCATGCGCATCGGAGAACTGGCCGTGCGGACCGGCGTCAGCGAGCGGTCCCTGCGGTACTACGAACAGCAGGGCCTGCTGGTGTCCGACCGCACGCCCGGCGGCCAGCGCACCTACTCCGAGCGCGCCGTCGACCGCGTGATCCTCGTCCAGGAGCTGTACGCCGCCGGCCTCAACAGCCGCAAGATCGCCGAGCTCCTGCCGTGCATGCGCGACCCCGACGGCGCCCCGAACGAACGCGCCACCCCGAAACTGGTCACCGAGCTCACCGCCGAACGCGACCGCATCGACCAGCGCATCGCCGCCCTCCTGACGTCCCGCTCCGTGCTCGACGAGGTCATCACCACCGCCAGCCGCGAACTGTGAGCTCAGTCGACGACGTGTCACCTGACGAATTCCCGCCACGCATCGATCGACACCGCAGAGGTCTCCGCATGCTTGCCCGGGAACCCGATCAGCTGCTTGCCGGGTGAACCCAGCAGCTCGAAGAGCGCGAGCTGTCCCGCTCGCGGGAACAGTTCGTCGTCCCACTGCACGTGGTACAGCACCGGCACGGTGATCCCGGGCGCGTCCTCGGCCAAGCGCGGTCCCATGTCGATCTCCGCGGGCATCCCGGCGGGCTGCTGCATCCCGTACTTGCCGAGCACCGCACACCGCAGCCGCGAACCCGCCGCCGCCACGAACGGCAGGCCGAAGCGGGTGCCCATCGACAGCCCGAGGTAGGCGACGCGGTCGCCGTCGACGTCGTCCAAGGCGGTCACCGCATTCAAGGTCGCGAGCCAGTCGGCCACCATGCCGTCGGTGACCTTCGCGATCCCGGTGTCGGCCATCCGGCGCTGGTAGTCAGCGCCGGGCGCGAGCGCGCGGTCGCCGTGGTACGGGCCGTCGATCGCGACGGCGGCTGCGCCGGCCTCGGTCGCGAACCACCGGGCGAGGTCGAGCTGACGTTTCCCTCGTTTGTGGCCACTGCCGCCGTGGCCCAGCAGGACCAGCGGCGGCAAGCCGTTGACCCGCTCGGGTGACCACATGACCCCAGGGACAACGTGCTCGTCCCGAAGCAGCTGGAAGGGCCGCTCGGTGACGCCCTCCTCGGTGGTCGGTGGGCCGGTCCAGTGCAGCGTCGCCTACTCCGGGTGGTTCTTGTTGCGGCGGCGGAGGTAGCGCTCGAACTCGGCGGCGATGGCGTCGCCGGAGGCCTCGGGGAGGTCGGTCGTGTCGCGTTGTTCCTCGAGGGTGGCGACGTACTCGGCGACCTCGGGGTCCTCCTCGGACAGCTCGTCGGCGCCGCGCTGCCAGGCGCGGGCCAGCTCGGGCAGTTCGCCTTCGGGGATCGGCAGGTCCAGCAGCGCCTCGACCTTGCCCAGCAGCGCCAGCGACGCCTTCGGGCACGGGCTGCCGGCGATGTAGTGCGGGATCGCGGACCAGATCGACACCGCCGGTACGCCGAGCGCGCCGCACAGATCGGCGAAGACGCCGGTGATGCCGGTGGGCCCCTCGTACGTCGAAGGCTCCAGGCTCCACGACGCCGTCAGCTCCGGGTCCGACGACGAAGCGCTGACCGGGATCGGCCGGGTGTGCGGGGAGTCGGCGAGCAGCGCACCCAGTACGACGACCAGCTGGGCGTTCGACTCGTCGACCAGCGCGAGCAGCTCGCGGCAGAAGGTGCGCCAGCGCATGTTCGGCTCGATGCCGCGGATCAGCAGGACGTCACGGTCGGTGTCGGCCGGGCGGGCCAGGAAGACCCGGGTGGTGGGCCACGTGAGGCGCCGTACGCTGTCGTCGTCGAACCCGACGGTGGGGCGGTTGACCTGGAAGTCGTAGTAGTCCTCGGGGTCGATCGCGGTGACCAGTTCGGCGTCCCACTGCTCGATCAGGTGGTCCACCGCCCCGGTGGCCGCGTCGGCCGCGTCGTTCCAGCCCTCGAACGCGGCGATCACGACCGGGTCCCGCAGGTTCGCGAGGTCGACCACTCGCCACCCCCTGTCCTACTCGTCTCCCGGCACGGGTTCGTACCGGACTGCCAGCCTACGTCTCCGGCGTGCACGGTGCGTGGCCTGGGCGTCCGGTTTCACGCGCAGCGGAACTACCGGCGGGACCGACTAAAATTCGAGCGACCCACGATTCCGCACGACCTGATCCGAGGAGAGTTTCCCTTGACGCTGCGCGCGGTGCTGTGGGACATGGACGGCACGCTGGTCGACACCGAGCCGGTCTGGGCCCGGGTGCAGATGGACCTGCTCGCCTCACTCGGCGCCCAGTGGACGCTGGAGGACTGCATCAGCCTGGTCGGCTCCGACCTGAGCGACGCGCTGGTCGCCTGGATGTCCCGGATCCCCGAGGGCGCGATCACCGCCGAGCAGCTGGCCGAGCGGATGTTCGGCCAGGTGCTGGAGTCGTTGAAGCAGGAGATCGAGTTCCGGCCCGGGGCACTGGAGCTGCTCCAGGCCTGCGTCAAGGAGGACGTCCCCTGCGCGCTGGTGTCGGCGTCGTATCGGGTGATGATCGACGCCGTGCTCGGGCACCTGCCCGACGACCTGTTCACGGTGATCGTCGCCGGTGACGAGGTGGAGCACGGCAAGCCGCATCCCGAGCCGTACCTGACCGCCGCCAAGGCGCTCGGCGTCGACCCGGCCGACTGCGTCGTGATCGAGGACTCCCCGGGCGGCACCGCGGCCGGTACGGCGGCGGGCGCGTTCGTCGTGGCCGTGCCGCAGTGGGTGACGATCCCGGAAGCACCGCGCCGGCTGATCGTCAAGTCCCTCGAGCCGCTGACCCCGGAGGCGCTGCGCGATCTGCTCCGCTGAGGCGCTACCGTCTTCTGCGTGCCCGCGGGGGCGGGACCGGGGACGAGAGGGTGGTTGTGGTGACGTTGTCCAAGCGCCGGGTGGTGGCGGTCGCGGTCGCCGGCGTACTGGCCGGATCGCTGGCGTCGTGCGGCGACAAGACCGGTGGCTCGGCGCCGCAGCAGACCGGTGAGCCGCAGCGCCAGCTGACCTTCAAGGTCGCCACGACCGACACCGTGACCTCGCTCGATCCGGCCGGTCCGTACGAGATCGGTTCGCGCACTCTGCAGGCGAATTTGTACCAGACCCTGCTGACGATCACCGGCGACAAGCCGACTCCCGTGCCGGACGCCGCCGACTGCCAGTTCGACGCGCCGACGATCTACACGTGCAGCCTGAAGAGCGGACTGTCGTTCCCGAACGGGCATCCGCTGACCTCGTCGGACGTGAAGTTCAGCTTCGACCGGATGATGCGGCTGAAGACGCCGGGCGGGATCGCCGGGTTGTTCGGTTCGATCGCCGCGATCAGTACGCCGGACGAACTGACCGCCACCTTCACGCTGAAGAAGCCGGACGCCCGGCTGCCGTACCTGCTGACCACCACGGCCGCGTCGATCGTCGACGAGGAGATCTACCCGGCCAACAAGTTGCTCGGGGCAAATGCTGTCGGCAGCGGCCCGTACGAGCTGACGGCGTACAAGCCGGGGGTGAGCGCGGCGCTGACAAAGTTCAAGAAGTACAAAGGCCCGCGGGCCGCGCAGAACGACGGCATCGACCTCACCCTGCTGCCGGACTCGGCCGCGCTCAGCGACGCCGTCACCACCGGCAAGGCCGACCTCGCCTTCCACGGCTTCGGCGCGACCGATCTGGACAAGCTGCGAGCCGGCGACAAGGTCCAGGTGGTCGAGGCGCCGTCGGCCGAGATCCGCTACTTCTCCTTCCACTTCAAGTCGGCGATTTCCCGCCGTCCCGCGGTACGGCGAGCGGTGGCGCAGCTGATCGACCGCTCCGCGATCGCGAAGAAGGCGTACGGCGACCAGGTGACCCCGCTGTACTCGGTGGTGCCGCCGGGGTTCGGTGGTCACGTCGACGCGTTCCGCGCGGAGTACAAGGAACCCAGCAAGGCGGCGGCCGCGACGATCCTGCGCGAGGGCGGGATCACCACGCCGGTCCCGCTGACGCTCGGCTGGACGCCCACCCGGTACGGCGCCGGCGCGAAGGCGGAGGTGACCGAGCTGAAGCGGCAGCTGGACGCGTCCGGTCTGTTCCGGGTGACGCTGCGCAGCGTGCCCTGGCCGCGCTACCAGCAGCTCGCCCGTGGCGGCGCCTTCGACCTGTACCACTCGGGCTGGCTGCCGGACTACCCGGACTCCGACGACTACCTGGTGCCGTTCGTCCGCGAGGGCGCGATCTACCAGAACGGTTACCGCTCGCAAACGGCGAACAAGCTGCTCGACCAGGAGGTCGCCGAGCAGAACCAATTGAAGCGCGAACAGGTGCTGGAGCAGGCGCAGGCTGTGATCGCCCATGACGCCCCGGTGATTCCCGGATGGCAGGGTCGGCTGACAGTGGTGGCCGGTAAAGAGATCAAAAATCCAACCAGTATCCTCAATCCGCTGTCTTACCTGACCTTCTCGACATTACGGAAGTAACTGTCCGGAAGCTCTGCGCGACCCAGAGATCTGTCCACGATACGGGACGATCTCCACGGCATCACGATCGGGCAACGCCTAGTTTGCGCGTTTGACTCCGGCCGGTTCTGGCGGCAGGTTAAGGCGGCAGCCATGTCCGGTTTCGGCCGGTCACCACCACAAGGCAGGGGAACACAACGCGTGAGCACGCCACTCGAGGTCGAACCCGGATCGTCGTCGGCGCAGCCGGAAGCCGTTCTCGAGGGCGTCCGCAAGATCGAGGGCCGCTCGCTGTGGCAGATCTCCTGGATGCGGCTGAAGCGTGACAAGGTCGCCCTGGCCGGTGGCGCGGTCGTCCTGCTGCTGATCGTGGTCGCGATCTTCGCCCCGCTGATCTGCAAGATCATCGGCGTCACTCCGAACGACTTCCACCAGGACCTGGTCGACCCCTCGCTGCAGACGCCGATCGGCAAGTGGAACGGCATCAGCGCCGACCACCCGCTGGGGATCGAGCCGGTCAACGGCCGCGACATCTTCGCCCGGATCGTGTACGGCGCCCGGATCTCGCTGCTGATCGCGTTCCTGGCCACGCTGCTGTCGGTGGTGATCGGCACCGTGATGGGCATCGTGGCCGGCTACTTCGGCGGCTGGGTGGACACGCTGATCAGCCGTTTGATGGACATCTTCCTGGCCTTCCCGCTCGTGCTGTTCGCGCTGGCGCTGGTCGGCGCGATCCCGGACTCGGTGCTCGGGCTGTCCGGTGACCCGCTGCGGGTGGCGCTGATCGTGTTCATCATCGGGTTCTTCAGCTGGCCCTACATCGGCCGGATCATCCGCGGCCAGACGCTGTCGCTGCGCGAGCGTGAGTTCGTCGACGCCGCCCGCAGCCTCGGCGCCCGCCGGCCGTACATCCTGTTCACCGAACTGCTGCCGAACCTGATCGCGCCGATCCTGGTCTACGCGACGCTGCTGATCCCGACCAACGTCCTGTTCGAGGCGGGTCTGTCCTACCTCGGCGTCGGCGTTCGCCCGCCGACCGCCAGCTGGGGCGACATGCTGTCGATCGCGGCGAACTGGTACCAGGTCGCGCCGCTGTACATGGTCCCGCCCGGCCTGGCCATCTTCATCACGGTGCTGGCCTTCAACCTGTTCGGCGACGGGCTGCGGGACGCACTCGACCCACGCTCGCGCTAAGACTTCTTCCCAACCAGGGAGCCTGGCTCTCACGAAAAAAGGGGTGCAACAAAAGATGAGATGGAATCGCATCACGACGGCCACCGCCGTCAGTGCGGCCGTCGCGTTGAGCCTGGTGGCTTGCGGGGGCAGCGGGAACGGCTCCGGAGGGTCGGGCGGCGGCAGTGGCAGCGGTGACGCCACCAAGGCCGAGGCGAACGCGGCGCTGACCAAGGTGTTCAACCCGAGCGACAAAAAGGGTGGCACGCTCCGGATGGCCATCACCGAGAAGTGGGACTCCACCGACCCCGGTGACACCTACTACGGCCTGTCCTGGAACCTGGTGCGCAACTACGTCCGGCCGCTGATGGTGTTCAAGTCGGCGCCGGGCCAGGAGGGTACGGAGGTCGTTCCGGACCTCGCCGAGGCCGCGGGTGTGCCGAGCAACGACGCCAAGACGTGGACCTACAAGATCCGCAAGGGCGTGAAGTTCGAGGACGGCACCGAGGTCAAGGCGCAGGACGTCAAGTACGCCGTCGCCCGCTCGCTGGACAAGGCGACGCTGCCGAACGGCCCGACGTACTTCAACGACTTCCTGCTGGACGTGCCGAAGGGCTACAGCGTCTACAAGGACCCGACGCTGGCCGGGGTCGCCAAGGCGATCGAGACGCCGGACGACTACACGATCGTGTTCCACCTGAACAAGTCGTTCTCCGGCTTCGACTACTTCGCCCAGCTGCCGGCCACCGCGCCGGTGCCGAAGGCCAAGGACAACGGGTCGAAGTACCAGCTGCACCCGATCTCGACCGGCCCGTACAAGTTCGAGAGCCACGACCCGAACAAGGGTCTGACGCTGATTCGCAACGACCAGTACGACCCGGCGACCGACCCGAACTCGGGCCGTAAGGCGCTGCCGGACAAGATCACCGTGGCCTACAACGTCAACGGTGCCGACATCGACAACCGGCTGCAGGCCGGCGACCTCGACGTCGACATCGCCGGTACCGGCGTGCAGGCCGAGACCCAGGCCAAGCTGCTGGCGAACCCGGAGCTCAAGGCGCACACCGACAACGTGCCGGCGCCGCGGCTGAACTTCACCGTGTTCAACAGCGAGGTCAAGCCGCTGGACAACATCGACTGCCGCAAGGCGATCCTGTACGCCGCCGACCACGAGGGTTACCAGCGCGCGTACGGCGGTCCGGTCGGTGGCGACATCGCCACCAACATGATGCCGCCGCTGGTCACCGGCGCGGAGAAGTTCGACACCTACGGCTTCGAGGCCGACAAGAACGGCAACGTCGACAAGGCCAAGGAAGCGCTGACGGCGTGCAAGCTGCCGAACGGCTTCAGCACCAACATCGCCTACCGGGCCGACCGGCCGAAGGAGAAGGCGGTCGCGGAGTCGCTGCAGCAGTCGCTGAAGCGGGTCGGCATCAACGTCACCCCGAAGGGCTTCCCGACCGGTGACTACACCAAGCTGTACGCCGGCAAGCCGGACTACGCCAAGGCCAACAACCTCGGCATGATCGTCTACAGCTGGGGTGCGGACTGGCCGGACGGCTTCGGCTTCCTGAGCCAGATCGTCGACAGCCGGACCATCCGGGCCACCGGTGGCAACACCAACCTGGGCATCCGGATCCCGGAGGTCGACCAGCTGGTCGACAAGGCGCTGGTGACCACCGACAAGGCCGAGCGCGAGAAGATCTGGGTCGACGTCGACAAGAAGGTCATGGAGCAGGCGGCGGTGCTGCCGGGCATCTGGGCCAAGGGTCTGCTGTACCGGCCGGACACCCTGGCGAACGTGTACGTGAGCGACAGCCAGAACATGTACGACTACGCCGGCATCGGTGTGGCCCAGAAGTAGTTCTCGGTTGCCCTGACCAACATTCCGCAGCAGAGGTAGGTGAAGGCTGACGGTGGCCGGTGATCAGCGATGATCACCGGCCACCACGCCGAGCACGGTGTTCGCATATCTGGTCCGCCGGGTGATCGGAGCAGTAGTCCTGCTCTTCATCGTCACGGCAGTCACGTTCTCGATCTTCTTCCTGGTTCCCAAACTCGGCGGCGCGAGCGCCGACGATCTGGCCTCGCGCTACGTCGGCAAGAGCGCGGGCGCGGAGCAGATCCACGAGACCGCAGTCAGGCTCGGCTTCACCGACCCTCTCTACGAGCAGTACGGCCGCTTCCTCAAGGGCCTGTTCGTCGGGCAGGAGTACAACTACGGCCCGGCGACGGAGCACTGCCCCGCGCCGTGCTTCGGCTACTCCTTCCTGACCCAGCAACCGGTCTGGCCGGACCTGGTCGACCGACTACCGGTGACCGCGTCACTGGCCTTCGGTGCGGCGTTCATCTGGCTGGTCACCGGAGTCGGTACCGGCATCGTCTCCGCGCTCAGACGCGGGTCGGCGCTGGACCGGTCGCTGATGTCGGTGGCGCTGGCCGGTGTCTCGCTGCCGATCTTCTTCACCGGTCTGCTGTCGCTGTCGATCTTCAGCTACGGCCTCGGCTGGACGGCGCAGGGCGGCACGAACCCGATGGACGCGGCCAATCCCGCCTGGTGGGCCTACGACCTGATCCTGCCGTGGGTCACGCTCGCCTTCCTGTACGCCGCGGCGTACGCACGACTGACCCGGGCCGGCATGCTCGAGACGATGAACGAGGACTTCGTCCGGACCGCCCGGGCCAAGGGCCTGACCGAGCGGACCGTCGTGATGAAGCACGGACTGCGGTCCGCGCTGACGCCGATCCTGACCATCTTCGGCCTCGACCTCGGTCTGCTGCTGGGTGGCGCGATCCTGACCGAGACGACGTTCTCACTGCCGGGCATCGGCCAGTACGCCGTCATCGCGCTGCGTGCCAACGACCTTCCCAAGGTGCTCGGCGTGACGCTGGTGGCCGCGTTCTTCATCGTGCTGGCGAACCTGATCGTCGATCTCCTGTACGCCGTCGTCGACCCGAGGGTGCGAATCTCGTGACCGAATCCCAAGCCCCCGTCCAGCGGATCGAGCGGGGCGAGGCGTTCCTCGACGTCCGCGATCTCAAGGTGCACTTCCCGACCGACGACGGCGTGGTCAAGTCGGTCGACGGGATCTCCTTCCAGCTCGAGCGCGGCAAGACGCTCGGCATCGTGGGGGAGTCCGGGTCCGGCAAGAGCGTCACCAGCCTGTCGATCATGGGGCTGCACAAGGCCGGCTCGGCCAAGATCACCGGTGAGGTCTTTCTCGACGGCCAGGACCTGATCTCGTCCAGCGCGGAGGAGGTCCGCAAGCTGCGCGGCAAGCGGATGGCGATGATCTTCCAGGACCCGTTGTCGGCGATGCACCCCTTCTACACCGTGGGCCACCAGATCATCGAGGCCTACCGGGTGCACAACGACGTCAGCAAGCAGGTCGCGCGCAAGCACGCGATCGCGATGCTCGACCGGGTCGGCATCCCGCAGCCGGACAAGCGGGTGGACGCCTACCCGCACCAGTTCTCCGGCGGTATGCGGCAGCGCGCGATGATCGCGATGGCGCTGTCGTGCGACCCCGACCTGCTGATCGCCGACGAGCCGACCACGGCGCTCGACGTGACCGTGCAGGCGCAGATCCTGGACCTGATCCGGGACCTGCAGAGCGAGTTCAACTCCGCGGTCATCATCATCACCCATGACCTTGGGGTGGTCGCCGAGCTGGCCGACGACATCCAGGTGATGTACGCCGGCCGCGCGATCGAGTACGGCAACGCCGACGACATCTTCGAGCGGCCGCAGCACCCCTACACCTGGGGTCTGCTCGGTTCGATGCCGCGGATCGACCGGGAGCGCACCGAGCGGCTGATCCCGATCAAGGGCAGCCCGCCCAGCCTGATCAACGTGCCGACCGGATGCCCGTTCAACCCGCGGTGCAATTACGCCCACCTGAACGGCGGCAGCAGCGAGACCGAACGGCCGGAGCTGCTGGACATCGGCGACGGCCACAAGGTCGCCTGCCACCTCTCCCCGGAGCAGCGCAGAACCGCGTGGGAGACCGACATTCTGCCGAAGCTGTGACCGGAACTGACGGAGCGAACACTGTGACCACTGCCAACACCGAGCCGGCCTCGGCACTGCCCAAGCTGGGCGAGGAACTGCTCTCGGTCCAGGGGCTGGTGAAGCACTTCCCGATCCGCAAGGGACTGCTGCAGCGGCAGTCCGGCGCGGTCCAGGCCGTCGACGGGCTCGACTTCTCGGTCCGCAAGGGCGAGACGCTGTCGCTGGTCGGCGAGTCCGGCTGCGGCAAGACCACCACGGGCCGGCTGCTCACCCGGCTGCTCGAGCCGACCGCCGGCAAGATCGTCTTCGAGGGCCACGACGTCACGCACCTGTCCGAGGGCAAGATGCGGCCGCTGCGGCGCGACATCCAGATGATCTTCCAGGACCCGTACGGCTCGCTGAACCCGCGGCACACGGTCGGCAAGATCGTCGGGGCGCCGTACCGGCTGCAGGGTGTGAAGCCCGAGGGCGGCGTCAAGAAGACCGTCCAGGAGCTGCTCGAGCTGGTCGGTCTGAGCCCGGAGCACTACAACCGGTATCCGCACGAGTTCTCCGGTGGTCAGCGGCAGCGGATCGGCATCGCCCGGACGCTGGCGCTGCGGCCCAAGCTGATCGTCGCCGACGAGCCGGTCTCGGCGCTGGACGTGTCGATCCAGGCGCAGGTGGTGAACCTGCTGGAGGACCTGCAGACCGAGTTCGACCTGACCTACGTGATGATCGCGCACGACCTGTCCGTGGTCCGGCACGTGTCGGACCGGGTCGCGGTGATGTACCTGGGCAAGATCGTCGAGCTGGCCGACCGCGTCAGCCTGTACGAGAAGCCGATGCACCCCTACACGCTGGCGCTGCTGTCGGCCGTGCCGATCCCGGACACCAAGCGCAAGACCCAGCGCGAGCGGATCCGGCTCCAGGGCGACGTCCCCAGCCCGATCAACCCGCCGCCGGCGTGCCGCTTCCACACCCGCTGCTGGAAGGCGCAGGACATCTGCAAGACCATCGCGCCCCCGCTGCTGGAGATCGCCCCCGGCCACCAGAGCGCCTGCCACTTCCCGGAGAACGCCACCGAGGAGCAGGCCGCCCGAGCCCTCAAGGCCGCCGAGCAGGTCGGCACCGCCGACGCCACCCGGGTCTGAGCGACCGCTTGCACCGACGTCTCGGCCGGGAACCCCGTGACTGGGGTTCCCGGCCGTTCGGCGTACCGGGGTCAGCGGGCGACGCGCTGCATGATCAGGACTGCGTCGGGGCCCAGGTGTGAGGTGAGGCGGCGCAGGCCGTGGTTGGTGCGGCGCTTCACCGCGGGGATCGAGCAGCCGAGGATGCTGGCTGCCTCGGACTCGGTGCGGGACTCGTAGTAGCGCAGGACCAGGACGTCGCGCTGCCGGGCCGGCAGGTTCTGCAGCTCGGTCCAGAGCCAGTGCCGAGCCGTCACGTCGTCGCGGTGCTTCACCGTGCCGTGCTGATCCACCTGCGTCATTTGATTCCCCTTGTCCCCCTGCGGACGCCGTCCGTCCGTGGTCTCCCGACAACAAGACGCTGTGGGACCTGCGATCGGTTGCATCCGTTCCGTGGATTTCTTTCCGGGTTTCCTGTCAATCGAGGACGAAGCCCACCGGGAGCTGGAACTCGGGCAGGTCGACCGGCGTGGGTGCGAAGCCGGCGCTGACGACCTGGCAGGTCAGCGTGCTGGTGGAGCATCTCAGCAGGTCGAGCCGCTCGTCGGTGCTCTTCTTGAAGCCGACGGCGTAGAAGGCGGCGTCGCCCTGCCACTGGGTCGGCACGATCAGGATGTAGCCGGGGAACTTCAGCGGCAGTTGGTTGCCGGTCCGCAGGTCGAACAGCCGGACCTCGTCGGCCATGTCGGTCATCAGGTACCGGGCATCGGGGGAGACGTTGGTGTCCCAGCCGGGGTAGACCTTCGCCGGGGGCCGCCGGAGATCGGTGCCGACGGCAATCTGGCTCATGTCGTCGGAGGCCCGGTGCACCTCCCAGGTGAACCGGCCCGCGTCCACGGAGTGCAACTTGTCCGGACCGGCCTGCGAATCGATCACCGTGCCGGTGCCGGTCGCGAGGTGCCAGCGGTAGATGGTGGTGCCGGTGGAGAAGTAGGCGAACCCGTCGTCGATCGCGGAGACCCGCGGCGCCTTGTCCTCGGGGGCGTTCGCGGTGCCTTCCGCCGTCCGGACGATCTCGCGGCGCGCGGCCACGTCGTACACGACGAACTCAGGGCGTTTCGCGCTGCTGTCCACCCACCCGACCAGGGTGCCGGCGTCGTCGACGGTGAGTCGCTGAGTGGTGTCGCCGGTGCCGATCTTCGTGGTCCGGCGGCCGTCGGCGACCTTCACCGTGCCGTCGGCGGTCACGTAGACGAACCCGGCGTCGGTCTGCACGAAGGTCGTGAGCTCGTCGTCACCGAGCTGGAGGGACTCCGAGCCGAAGTGGATCACGTCGCCCTCGGCGTACGTCGGACGCCGTTCGGTGAAGTTCATCGACTGCCCGGCCGGCTGGGACGGGTCGTCGTTCACGCGGACGGCCGTGACGCCGCCCGCCAGTACGGCGGCGCTCGCCGGTGCGCATCACCGCGTCCAGGTCGAGGGCCGGCTCGGTGACGTCGTCGGCGTGCTCGGTCAGGTCTGATCCGCGCGGTCTCCACCTCGGTCAGGTCCTCGTAGTAGCGCAGCACCAGCGCCGCGCGTTGCCGCGGCGGCAGGTGGGACAGCTCCTGCCAGAGCCAGACCCGCGCGGCGACGTCTTCGGTCGGCCCGGCCAGCGGCGGTACGTCGTCCCGCGGGCGCTCAGCGTGCCATGACTTGCGCCGCCACCAGCCGATCGCCGTACTGGTGATCGCTTTGCGGGTGTAGGCCTCGGCGTTCGCGGAGTCCCGCAGCCGGTGCCAGTTGACGTAGGTTTTGGTCAGCGCTTCCTGCACCAGGTCCTCGGCCAGTCCGCGTTCACCGGCCAGCAGATACGCGAACCGGAACAGTGCCCGGTGCCTGCTGACGGCGAACTGCTCGAACTCCCCGGTGTCACGTCCGGTCGCCATCTGTGTCCTCTCGCCCCGTCGGGACACCCAGCGCGTCCCCTTGTCACCCGCCCTGACGCGATGAGCGTTTCAAAAGGTTGTCCGAGTGTCGCAGTGGGTGACCCGGGACTCGCCGTTCGACAATGTCGAACGTACGGCGTTGTGCCGCCTCGCAATCGCTCCTACATTCCAGACCTCCGTGGTCGTCACGGGGTGGAAGGGAGACAGAGCATGGCTACGACTGAAGCCGTCAAGGCTAAGACCCTTCTGGGGGAGTGCTCCGCCGAACTGGCCGGCACGTTCATCCTGATCCTGTTCGGATGCGGTGTGGTGGCGCAGGTGGTCGCCGGCGGCGAGGGACTGGGTGACCACGACTCGATCGCCTGGGCCTGGGGCATCGGGGTGACCCTCGGCATCTACGTCGCGGGCCGGATGACCGGCGCGCACCTCAACCCGGCGGTGACGATCGCGCTGGCGGCGTTCCGCGGTTTCTCCTGGAAGAAGGTGCTGCCGTACTCGGTGGCCCAGTTGCTCGGTGCGTTTCTGGCGGCGCTGGTGGTCCGCTGGAACTACACCGAGGCGCTGAACAAGTTCGACCCGGGGCTGACGATCAAGAGCCAGGGCGTGTTCTCGACGCTGCCGGGCAACGGGAGCCTGGATCTCGGGGTCGGCATGTGGGGCGGTTTCCGCGACCAGATCATCGGGACCGCGATCCTGATGCTGGTCATCCTGGCGATCACCGACCTGCGCAACACCGCCCCGGCCGCCAACCTGGCGCCGTTCATCGTCGGCTTGCTGGTGGTCGGCATCGGGATGGCCTGGGGCACCAACGCCGGCTACGCGATCAACCCGGCGCGCGACTTCGGGCCGCGGCTGGCCTCGTTCTTCACCGGGTACGAGGGAGCGTTCAAGGATCAGTTCGGGGACATCTATTTCTGGGTGCCGATCGTGGCACCGATCATCGGCGCGCTGATCGGTGCGTTCCTGTACGACCTGCTGGTCGGGCGGAACCTGCCGATCGCGGACGACGACGAGGAGCCGGGCCGGATCCCCGAGGAGAACACCACCGCATGACATCGACCTGTGAGGAGAGGACCTTCCATGGCTGACTTCGTCGGCGCCGTCGACCAGGGCACCACGAGCACCCGCTTCATGATCTTCGACCATTCCGGCAACGAGGTGGGCAAGCACCAGCTGGAGCACTCGCAGATCCTGCCGCAGGCGGGCTGGGTCGAGCACAACCCGGTGGAGATTTGGGAGCGCACGAGCTCGGTGATCAGGACCGCCCTGAACGCCAACAACCTGCAGGCCAGCGATCTGGCGGCGCTCGGCATCACCAACCAGCGCGAGACGGCCGTGGTCTGGAACCGCAAGACCGGCCGCCCGTACTACAACGCGATCGTCTGGCAGGACACCCGGACGGACCGGATCGCGTCGGCGCTGGAGCGTGAGGGCAAGGGCGACGTGATCCGGCAGAAGGCCGGGCTGCCGCCGGCGACGTACTTCTCGGCCGGCAAGGTGCAGTGGATCCTGGAGAACGTCGACGGGGTCCGCGAGGCCGCCGAGGCCGGTGACGCCGTGTTCGGCAACACCGACACCTGGCTGCTGTGGCACCTCACCGGCGGCGTCGACGGCGGGGTTCACGTCACCGACGTCACCAACGCCAGCCGCACGATGCTGATGAACCTGGAGACGCTCGACTGGGACGACGAGCTGATCTCGTTCTTCAACATCCCCCGGCAGATGCTGCCGGAGATCCGGCCGTCGTCGGACCCCAACAAGTACGGCGAAACGCTGGCGAACGGCCCACTCGGCGGCGTCGTCCCGCTCACCGGTGACCTCGGCGACCAGCAGGCCGCGACCGTCGGCCAGGTCTGCTTCAACCCGGGCGAGGCCAAGAACACCTACGGCACCGGCAACTTCATGCTGCTGAACACCGGCACCGAGCTGGTCCGCTCGAAGGCGGGGCTGCTCAGCACGATGGCCTACAAGTTCGGCGACGAGGCACCGGTCTACGCGCTGGAGGGCTCGATCGCCGTCACCGGGTCGGCCGTGCAGTGGCTGCGCGACCAGCTCGGCATCATCTCCGGCGCGAGCGAGACCGAGACGCTGGCCCGGCAGGTCCAGGACAACGGCGGCGTGTACTTCGTCCCGGCGTTCTCCGGCCTGTTCGCGCCGTACTGGCGCTCCGACGCGCGCGGCGCGATCGTCGGGCTGTCCCGGTTCAACACCAACGCCCACCTGGCCCGAGCAACACTGGAAGCGATCTGCTACCAGAGCAAGGACGTCGCCGACGCGATGGAGAAGGACTCCGGGGTGAAGCTCGAGGTCCTCAAGGTCGACGGTGGGGTGACGGCGAACGAGCTGTGCATGCAGATGCAGGCCGACATCCTCGGCGTACCGGTGAGCAAGCCGGTCGTCGCGGAGACGACGGCGCTCGGCGCGGCGTACGCGGCGGGGCTGGCGGTCGGGTTCTGGAACAACACCGACGAGCTGGTGCAGAACTGGAACGAGGACAAGCGCTGGACACCGCAGTGGAACGACGAGCAGCGCGCCGACGGATACAAGGGCTGGGAGAAGGCGGTCCAGCGCACGCTCGACTGGGTCGACGTCGACTAGCAGCAAGAAGCAGTCAGCAGTAGAGAGACAACCGGAAGGAACAGCACAGTGGCTGTAGTGGCTCTGTCCCCGCAAGCGAGGTCGGAGGCCATCGACGCGATGGCGGACGGCCGCGAACTGGACGTCCTGGTGATCGGTGGCGGGGTGGTCGGCACCGGGTCGGCCCTGGACGCCGCGACCCGGGGCCTGACCACCGGCCTGCTGGAGGCGCGGGACTTCGCCAGCGGCACCTCCAGCAGGTCCAGCAAGCTGGTGCACGGCGGCTTGCGGTACCTGGAGATGCTCGACTTCCGGCTGGTGCACGAGGCGTTGCAGGAGCGCGGGCTGCTCCTGCAACGCCTCGCACCTCACCTGGTCAAGCCGGTGCCGTTCCTCTACCCGCTGCAGCACCGCTGGTGGGAGCGGATCTACGCCGGCGCCGGCGTCGCCCTGTACGACGCGATGGCGGTCAGCTCGGGCCTCGGCGCGGGCCTGCCGATCCACCGGCACCTGACCCGGCGCGGCGCGATGCGGCTGGTGCCGAGCCTGAAGAAGTCGGCCCTGGTCGGCGCGTTGCAGTACTACGACGCCCAGGTCGACGACGCCCGGCACACGATGGAGCTGGCCCGCACCGCGGCGTCGTACGGCGCTCATGTCGCGAACCGGGTGAAGGTGACCGGGTTCCTGCGCCAGGGCGAGCGGGTCACCGGCGTCCAGGCCAAGGACCTGGAGAGCGGCCGCGAGTTCGAGGTCCGGGCCAAGCAGGTGGTGAACGCGACCGGGGTGTGGACCGACGACACCCAGGCGATGGTCGGCGAGCGCGGGCAATACCACGTGCGCGCGTCGAAGGGCATCCACCTGGTCGTGCCGAAGGACCGGATCCAGTCCAGCACCGGGATGATCCTGCGGACCGAGAAGTCCGTGCTGTTCGTGATCCCGTGGGGCCGGCACTGGCTGATCGGCACCACCGACACCGACTGGAACCTGGACAAGGCCCACCCGGCCGCGACCAGCAAGGACATCGAGTACCTGCTCGAGCACGTGAACTCGGTGCTGACCACGCCGCTGACCCGCGAGGACGTCGAGGGCGTGTACGCCGGGCTCCGGCCGCTGCTGGCGGGGGAGTCGGAGAGCACGTCGAAGCTGTCCCGCGAGCACGTCGTCGCGCACGCGGCGCCGGGTCTCGTGGTGGTTGCCGGTGGCAAGTACACGACGTACCGGGTGATGGCCAAGGACGCCATCGACGCGGTGGCGAACGCGCTCGACGGCCGGGTGCCGAAGTGCACGACCAAAACGATCCCGCTGGTCGGCGCGGACGGCTACCCGGCGCTGTGGAACCAGCGGCACCTGATCGCGCGGCAGTCCGGGCTGCACGTGGCCCGGATCGAGCACCTGCTCAACCGGTACGGCGCGCTGATCCACGAGGTGCTCCAGCTGGTCGAAGAGGACCCGTCGCTGGGTGAGCAGTTGCCGGGCACGCAGGACTACCTGAAGGCCGAGGTCGTCTACGCGGCCCGGTCCGAGGGCGCGCGGCACCTGGACGACGTACTGGCTCGGCGGACCCGGATCTCGATCGAGGCCTGGGACCGCGGCGTCGGTGCGGCGGACGCCGCGGCCCGGTTGATGGCGCCGGTGCTCGGCTGGGACGAGGCGACGATCGAGCGGGAGGTCTCGTTCTACCAGCGCCGGGTCCAGTCCGAGCGCGACTCCCAGGACCAGCCGGACGACGAGTCGGCCGACAAGGTCCGGCTGGAAGCGCCGGACATCGTCTCGCCGGTCTGATGTCCTGGCCCGGAGCACCTCCGTGGGGGTGCTCCGGGTTCTCGGACGTTCTGGCGGTCGGGCGTTCTAGCGGTCGACGAACGTGCCGCCGAGTTCCTCGATCCGCCGCACCGCGTACGCCGGATCGACGAGTGATTCCGGGGTGTGCAGACCGGGAGCGACCGGATCACCACCGCTGAGCCCGAGCAGTCGTTCGACCCCGAGCGCGAGGCCGAGTGCGGTCAAGGGGCGCTGGCCCTCGGGGTGAACCAGGTAACGGTTCCTGGTCAGCGGATTGCCCGCTTGGTCGGACCCTTCGAGCTCGATCCGGACCTCGACCGACGCGCGCCCACCGGTACGCCGTCCCGCGGACTCGCCGATCGCCATGTCGAAGCGCACGTCGGCGGCCCCGGTCGCCAGCGCCAGACTCGTGACGTCGAGGATGGCGATGCTCTGGCCGGGATGCGCCGTGCCGTCGAGGCTGACCACGTCCGCCTCGACGTCCGCTCCGGCGATCCAGGTGAAGCGGCCGCTGCGGCGTACCAGGCCTGCGGTCGTCGCAGTGGACCAGCGCTCCAGGTCGGCGTTGCCGGCCGGGCCACCGGTGTCCAGCTCGTCCAGGATCGCGCCGGCCCGGATGCGGTCGACGCGGCCGAACTCCTGTGCCGACGCAAGGGCCGCCAGTACGGCGGTGCCGGCGCACCAGTGACTGGCGACCAGGACCGGTGACGCGGTCGGCCGTTGAGCCACCGCGACGAGCTCCGGCGAGGTGTCGACGAGCGCGCTGGAGATGCTCGTGTAGGGGACACCGCGATCCTGCGCGTACTGCAAGCCGTTGTGGTGGGCGTCCCACAAGGTGGCGACGACGGCCGAGTGGCGCCGGTCGGTCGGCAGGCCGAGATCGCGGCGGCTCAGGTCGGTCGTCACAGCGGTGGCTCCGCCGAGCTCGTCGGCGACCTTCTGCGCGCGGCCGAGATCGCGGCCGGCGATCGTCAGCGGCAGGTCCGGGTGCCAGCGGCGAAGCAGTGCGGCCGTGTCGGCTCCCGCCTGACCGGTTCCGCCCAGCATCAGTACTGCGTCCATCAGGATCTCCTTAGCTACATTGTGTAGGTTACGTTTTGTAGCATAGAGTCGGGGTGGTGGACAAGGGAGGGACATGGCGGTCCGGTTGACCAAGCAGGCCAGGCGTGAGCAACTGCTCGACGCCGCGACGACGATCGTCCGTACGCAGGGCGCCGACGGGCTGACGCTCGTCACGCTCGCGGAGGCCGCGGGGGTCAGCCGGCCGATCGTCTACGACCATTTCGGCACCCGGTCCGGCCTGCTGATCGAGCTCTACCGGCAGCTCGACGAGCGGTACAGGACCGCGATCAGTGCTGCGGTACAAGAGGCGCCGCCGACGATCGACGAGGTTGCGCGAGTGATCAGCGCGGCCTATTTCGCCTGTGCCGCGGACATGCCGGAGCTCACCGCGATCTCGGCCGCGCTGAAGGGCAGCCCGGAGATGGAGTCCGTGCAGCACGAGTTGCTGGGCGGCTACGTCGACCTGATGGCCGCCGCGCTGTCGCCGTACTCCGAGCTCGCGCCCGCGGCGCTGCGCCTGCGCTGCGTCGGCATCCTGGGTGCGGCCGACGCGATCGCGCGCGAGAACGCGCCTGCGGCCAAGGCGGTCCCGGCCCTCGCGGCGCTGATCGCCGGCGGGATCTAGCCGGCGACGACGGTGCCCGCCGAGCGGCGGTGGCGAGTTCTCGCCGGGTCGGACGATGCTGAAGGCAACCAAATGGTCAGCTGCTGTTTTCCTGCCGGGTTAGGGTTTTCGGCATGGACATGGTCGCACTGGCGGAGGCCGCCGAACGAGAGTTGATGCTCAAGCTGGACGAGATCGGCGCGCCGGTGCGGGACCGGATGGGGATCGCGGTCCGCCGGCTCAGCGGCGGGGTCGTGGTGTCGGCCAGCAACGACCCGTCGGGGTTCTGGTCCAAGGCACAAGGCTTCGGGTTCAGCGAACCGCTGACCGAGAAGGTGATCGCCGAGGCAATCGGCTTCTACCGGTCCGAGGGCACGCCGAGCGCGAACTTCCACCTTCCCGACCAGGTGCTGCCGCCGGACTGGCCGGACATCGCCGCGGCGTACGGGCTGACCCGGGGCGACGTGCTGGTCAAGACACTGCGTGACGACCGTCCGGTCGCGCCGGCCCCGACGACGTTGCGCGTCGGCCCGGTCGGCGACGCCGGCCTGGCGGCCTGGGCGGCGGTGCAGATCGAGGCGTTCGAGTTCGACGACCCGGACGGCCGGATGGCCGAGATGCTTGCCTCGGTCAACGACATCGAGGCGATCACCGCGTACGGCGCCTGGGACGGCGACCTACTGGTCGCGACCGGCGCGCTGTTCGTCGACGGCGAGGCCGGTGAGCTGGTCAGCGGCGCCACCCGGCCGCGGTACCGGGGTCGCGGGGCCCAGTCCGCGCTGGTCGCGCGGCGGGTGCGGGACGGCCTGGCGGCGGGCTGCCGATGGTTCCTGTCGGAGACCGGCAAGCCCGCGCCGGGGCAGCACAATCCGTCGCTGGACAACCTGCGCCGGGCCGGCTTCGAGGTGATCTACGACCGCCCGATCTGGACCTGGAAAGCCTGAACCGAATCGTTTGGCCGACCGGCATAGTGTCGGGTCGGAACATCGTCACGGGGTTGTGGCCAGGAGGGTCGAATGGATCGGATCGCCGAGCTGATCGAGGCAGCGGAGGCGGAGGCGGTGTGGGGCTACGAGAACTCGGCGCCGCCCGCGGTGGCGGAGTCGCTCGGGCTGGCGAGCCGCCGGATCGCCGGCGGGGTCGTGCTGGCGATGCCCGGCGACGTGACGAACTACTGGAGCAAGGCGCTCGGCTTCGGCTTCGAGTCGCCGGTGACGCTCGAGCTGGTCGAGCAGATCATCGACTTCTACCGCGCCCACGGCGTCCGGCAGGCGACGCTGCAGTTCGCGCCGTCGGTGCTGCCCGCCGACTGGGAGGCGATCCGCGAGAAGACCGGTCTGAGCGCCGGTGGTACCTGGCTGAAGCTGGCCCGCCTGGCCGGGCTGGTCGAGTCCGCCGACACCGATCTGCGGATCGGCCAGGTCGAGCCCGAGCAGGCGGAGGAGTGGGCGACGACGCTGACCCGCGGTTTCGGGATGCCGGTCGACAAGATCGTGCCGATGGTCACCGGCGTCTCGGCCGGCCCGGCTTCACGGCGTACGCGGCGTGGGACGGGGACACGATGGTCGGAGCTGCGTCGCTGTCGATGCACGAGCAGGTGGCATCGTTCGCGGGCGCGGCCGTGCTGCCGGCGTACCGGGGCCGGGGCGCGCAGTCGGCGTTGCTCGCGGCGCGGGCGCGTCAGGCCGCGGCCGACGGCGCGAAGTGGCTCAGCGCCGAGACCGGAAAGCCGGACGACGGCGGGCAGAACTCCTCGCTGAACAACATGCTGCGGACCGGCTTCGAGATCCGCTACGCCCGGAAGAACTGGATCTGGCGCGCTGAGGACTGACCTACTGCTCCGGCCGGATCCACCCGAACGTGCGCTGGACCGCCGCCTGCCAGTTGGCGTACTCGGTGGCCCGGCGCTCCGGGTCCATGTTGGGCAGCCACTGGCCGGCCCGGTGCCAGTTGCTGCGCAGTCCTTCGAGATCCGGCCAGTAGCCGACCGCCAGGCCCGCGGCGTACGCGGCGCCGAGCGAGACCGTCTCGGTCACCATCGGCCGGACCACGCGGACGTCGAGCAGGTCGGCGAGGAACTGCATCAGCAGGTTGTTCGCGGTCATGCCGCCGTCGACCTTGAGCGCCTTCAGCGCGATGCCGGAGTCGGCGTTCATCGCGTCGACCACCTCGAGGGTCTGGAAGCCGGTCGCCTCCAGCACCGCGCGGGCCAGATGGCCCTTGGTGATGTACGACGTGAGCCCGGCGATCACGCCGCGTGCCTCGCTGCGCCAGTGCGGCGCGAACAGGCCGGAGAAGGCCGGCACGATGTACGCTCCGCCGTTGTCCTCGACGGTCCTGGCCAGCGTCTCGATCTCGGCGGCGGTGTGGATCAGGCCGAGCCCGTCGCGGAACCACTGGACCAGCGAGCCGGTGACCGCCATCGAGCCCTCCAGCGCGTACGCCGCGGGCTGGTCGCCGATCTGGTACGCGACCGTGGTCAGCATGCCGTGCGTCGACCGGACGATCTCCTTGCCGGTGTTGAGCAAAAGGAACGAGCCGGTGCCGTAGGTGCACTTCGCCTCGCCCGGACTGAAGCACGTCTGCCCGAACAGCGCCGCCTGCTGATCACCCAGCGCCGCCCCGATCCGTACGCCGGGCAGCACCGTCGTCGCGGTCCCGAACACTCCCGACGAAGGCCGGATCTCCGGCAGCACCGCCGCCGGTACGTCGAACGCCGCGAGCAACTGATCGTCCCACTCCAGCGTCTCGATGTTCATCAGCATCGTGCGGCTGGCGTTGGTCACGTCGGTGACGTGCAGACCACCTGTCCCGTCGGCGCCGCGGGTGAAGTTCCAGATCAGCCAGCTCTCCATCGTGCCGAACAGGACCTCGCCGCGCTCGGCGCGGGCTCGCAGGCCGGGGGTGTGGTCGAGCATCCAGCGCAGGCGGGGCGCGGAGAAGTAGGTGGTCAGCGGCAGGCCGCAGAGATCCTGGAACCGGTCCGCGCCCTGGTCGCCGGCCAGTTCGGTGATCAGGCGGTCGGTGCGGGTGTCCTGCCAGACGACGGCGTGCCCGATCGGCTGTCCGGTCCGGCGGTCCCACAACAGACTGGTCTCGCGCTGATTGGTGATGCCGATGGCAACGATCTGGCCGGGGTCGGCGCCGATCTGCCGCACGGCCGCGGGGACGACGCGGGTGACGTTGCGCCAGATCTCCGCGGCGTCGTGCTCGACCCAGCCGGGCTTGGGGAAGTACTGCCTGTGCTCGCGCTGGGCCACCGAGACGAGCCGGCCCCGCCGGTCGAACAGGATGCACCGCGTCGAGTTCGTGCCTTGGTCGACGGCCGCGACGTACTGCTCGGCCATCAGCGGTCTCTCCGGACGCCGGTCATCGGTCGTCCCGCAGGTCGCGGCCGATGGCTTCGGCGGTGGCCCGGACCATCGTGACCAGGTCGGTGCGGTGACGCAGGCGGGAGTCGCAGATCCGCTCGATCCGCCCGGTCAGGCCGACCGCTCCGACGACGAGACCGCCGAGGCCGCGGATCGGGGCTGCGATGCCGGCCAGCTCGACGGTGTGTTCCTCGAACTCACCGGCCCAGCCCTTGGCCCGGACCGCGGCCAGTTCGTCGGCCAGCCGCGTGGGGTCCACGATGGTGCGGGTGGTGAAGGCCTCGAGGGCCTTCGGCTTCGAGGCACCACTGGTGTCGAACGCGAGCACCGCCTTGCCGAGCGCGCACGCGTGCGGCGGCAGCGTCGTACCGACGTCGAGGTCCTGGTCGCTGTCGTCCGGCCGGAAGACGTGGTGCACGACGACCACCTTGCCCTCGACCAGCCGGCCGACTCGGACCACCTCACCACTGCGCGAGGCCAGCGAGTCGGCCCAGTTGATCGCTCGGCTGCGCAGCTCGTTCGGATCGAGATAGGTCTCGCCGAGGCGCCCGAAGGCGTCGCTCAGCCGGTAGTGCGCGCCGGATCGGTCCTGCTCGACGAAGCCGACCTGATGCAGCGTCCGGACGATCCCGTGCACAGTCGCCTTCGCCAGCCCCAGGGCGTTGCCGAGGTCGGCGACGCCCAGGCCGTTCGGCGCGGCGGCGAGCAGGCGCAGCACTGCGGCAGCTCGCTCGATCGACTGGACACTGCCCGGCACACCGGCAGGCTACCGGTGATCACCGCTCAACGGAGGACCTCAGCACTACTCCGTCGCGATCGCCCGCAACACGTCCAGCCGCGCTGCCCGCTGTGACGGCCAGATCGCAGCCAGTACGCCGACCGCCGCAGCGATCACCACGGCCCCGACCAGCTGCAGCACCGGTACGTCGAGCACGCTCAACCCGTCGTCGACCATCACGTGCTGCACCGCCACTCCGGCCAGCACGCCGACGAGCAGTCCCAGGACGGCACCGAACACCGCGATCGCGACGGCTTCGACCTGCAGCATCCGCCGCAGCTGCGGGCGGTCCATCCCGATCGCGCGCAGCAGTCCGATCTCCCGGGTCCGCTCGACCACGCCGAGCGCGAGCGTGTTGACGATCCCGAGCAGCGCGATCAGTACGGCGAACCCGAGCAGCGCCCCGACCACGCCGAGCACACCGTTGATCGGGCCACGCTCGGCCGCGGCGTACGCCTGCTGGTCGCGGACCGCCACGGACGGGTAGTCCTGGATGGCGCCGAGTACCGCCTGCCGGGCCGTCGCGAGATCGGTGCCGTCGGCAACCTCGAGGTAGAGCGTCGCGTCGATCTGACCGCCGCCCAGCTCCGTGAACCGCGGCAGGCTGGTGACGACGGCGTCGAGCTGATGGTTGGGCTCGATGATCGCGCCGACGGTCAGCCGGTGCTTGCCGGTGGTCGTGGTCAGGTCGAAGGTCTTGCCGACCGCCAGTTCGAGCTGGTTCGCGAGGTTGCGGGGGAGTGCTACCTGGCCTTGGGCGAGGCTGCCGAGTTCGCCGTTCGTCACCTCCACCGTGATCGGGCCGTCCAGCGTCCGGTCGGAGACCCCGGCCAGAGTGACCCGCTGATCGCCGACCTCACCGGCCGACTGCCGAACGCGATGCACCGCCGAGATCCCCGGCACGTTGGCCAACCGGTCGCCGACAGCGGTGCTGAACGGGCGGCCGCCGTCCCCGGTCACGACCAGCTCCGACGTACCGATCGCATCGGCGATGCCCCGGTCGACGGAAGCCTTGGCCGAGGCGGCGATCGTCACCAGCCCGCTGACCAGGGCGAGCGAGATCATCAACGCGGACGCCGTGGCCGCTGTCCGGCGGGGATTGCGCTCGGCGTTGCGCCGGCCGAGCACGATCGGGGCCTGGCGACCGAGCGGCGACATCAGCGCGCGGACGGCGTACCGGCTGAGGACGGGCAGGGTCATCACGAGCCCGAGCAGGATCAACGCCGTGGCCAGGCCGACCAGGATCGCGGCGGGAAGTCCGTTGGCCGTCAGGGCGATCAGGAACATCAAAACCGCCATCAGCAGCAGGAAGCCGCCGAGCAGGATCCGGACGAGCAGACTGCGCTCCGGCACGGTGGTGTCGGCCCGCAGCGCGACCACCGGCGGGAGCTTGCCCGCGCGACGGGCCGCCGGGTACGCCGCAGCCGCGGTGATCCCGACGCCGAGCACGTACGACGCGATGATCGTGGCGGCGCTGACCTGCAGGGTCGCCGACGGGATCGCGAGGTCGAGCCGCTGGTACAGGTACTGGATGAGGCCTGCGACACCGATGCCGAGCAGGAGCCCGAGGGTGGATCCGACCACGCCGATCACGAGTGCCTCGGCGAGGACCGTGCGGGTGACTTGGCCGCGGGACGCGCCGACCGCGCGGAGCAGCGCCAGTTCGCGGCTGCGTTGAGCGACGACCATCGCGAACGTGTTGACGATCAGGAACGTGCCGACGAACAGGGCCAGGCCGGCGAAGAGCAGGAGGGCGGCGGTGAGACCGCCGAAGGTGTCGTCCAGGGCGCTCTCGCCGTCGGCCGACACCTGCGCCGCCGTGCGGACCTGGACGGTGTCGCCGATCGCGGTCTGGATCGCGCGGCTGACGGCGTCCGGGTTCTGACCGGGCTGCAGGGCGACGGCGATCGACGTCCAGCCGGGCTCGCCGAGCAGGAGGAGCTGAGCCGAGGCGCCGTCGAAGGAGACCAGCGGTGCGCCGGCCGACGTACCGGACCGGCCGGGGGTGGTGAAGCCGGTGAGGGTCGCGGTGACGGCACGAACCGGGGTGACGACCTTGACCTTCTGGCCGAGCTCGTAGCCCTCGCGGTCGGCCGTGTTGCGGTCGAGGGTCAGCTGCTCGGTGCCCCACGGCGCCGAACCCGCGACGAGCTTGAACGGCGCGGTCCGGTCGTCGTGCGGCCAGCTCGCGCCGAACGTCGCCAGGCTGTAGGTGTCGATCGGCCGGCCGTCCTTGGCCAGGATCTCGATGTCCGGGACCAGCAGTTGGCCGTCGGTCGCGGCGACGCCGGGAACGGCGGCGATGCGGTTGGCGACGTCGCTCGACAGCGTCGGCGGGCGGTTCGGCGTACCGGACAGGGGGGAGAGCGGGGTGACGGTGATGTCGGCGGTGGCGGCGGCGAAGTTCTTCTTCAGGGCGGCCGACAACGTGTCGCTGAAAACCATGGCGCCGCTGACGAAACCGATGCCGAGCAGCACGGCGACCGTGCAGAGCACGAAACGCAGCCGGTGCGCGAGCACCGACCGGAAGCCGAGCTTGAGCATCAGCCGGCCTGGGCGCTGCTGCTGTCGAGCCGCTTCATCGTGTCGAGCACGGACTCGGCCGTCGGGTCGGCGAGTTCCTCGTGCAGACGGCCGTCGGCCAGGAACAGCACGCGGTCGGCGTACGCGGCGGCGGTCGGGTCGTGCGTCACCATCACCACCGTCTGGCCGAACTCCCGCACCGATCGATGCAAGAATCCGAGCACGTCGGCCGAGGCGCGGGAGTCCAGGTTGCCGGTCGGTTCGTCGGCGAACACGACGTGCGGGCGGGACACCAGCGCCCGGGCACAGGCCACGCGCTGCTGCTGCCCGCCGGACAGCTCGGCCGGCTTGTGGTGCAGGCGATCCTTCAGGCCGACGGTCTGTACGACGACGTCGAGCCAGGCCTGGTCGGGCTTGCGATTGGCCAGGTCGAGCGGGAGCGTGATGTTCTCCAGCGCGGTCAGCGTCGGCACCAGGTTGAACGCCTGGAACACGAAGCCGATCCGGTCCCGGCGCAGGTGCGTGAGCGCCTTCTCGTCCAGCCGGGTCAGGTCGACGTCGCCGAGCAAGACCTGCCCGCTGGTCGGCCGGTCGAGCCCGGCCAGGCAGTGCAGCAGCGTCGACTTGCCGGAGCCGGACGGCCCCATGATCGCGGTGAACCGTCCCTGCCCGAACTCGACGCTGACGTCGGCCAGCGCGTCGATCCGGGTCGGGCCGGAGCCGTAGCTCCGGCCGAGCCCGAACGTCGTGATCGCAGCAGCCTGCTGGACGGGTGGTGCGGTCATGGGAGGAACGCTAACGTGCGAAGGTTCCTCAGGCGTCGATGACGACCGGGATGACGACCGGGCGCCGGCGCCAGTGGCGGTACGTCCAGTTGCCGACCGCGCGGCCGACCAGCTGCTCGAGCTGGCTCGCGTCGCCGATCGCCTCGGACGCCGCCTTCGCGAGCGTCTCCTCGATCACCGGGATCACCGGCTTGAACGTGGTGTCGTCGTGCACGAACCCGCGGGCCAGGAAGTCCGGCGCCTCGGCCAGCTTGCCGGTGTTCGCGTCGACCAGCAGGACGACGGTGACGACGCCCTCCTCGCCGAGCGTGCGGCGGTCCTTGAGATTGGCCTCGGTGACCCCGCCGACCGTCATCGCGTCGACGTACACGTAGCCGGCCTCGACCTTGCCGGTGATCTTGGCGCGGCCCTTGTGCAGGTCGACCACCACGCCGTCCTCGGCGATGATCACCCGGTCGGCCGGTACGCCGGTGCTGACGGCCAGCGCCGCGTTCGCCTTCAGATGCCGGAACTCGCCGTGCACCGGCATCACGTTGCGCGGCTCGACCAGGTTGTAGCAGTAGACGAGCTCGCCGGCGCTGGCGTGGCCGGAGACGTGCACCTTGGCGTTGCCCTTGTGCACGACGTTCGCGCCCCAGCGGATCAGGCCGTTGATCAGCCCGTAGATCGCGTTCTCGTTGCCCGGGATCAGCGAGCTGGCCATCAGGACGGTGTCGCCCTCGCCGATCCGGATCATGTGGTCACGGTTGGCCATCCGGGCCAGCGCGGCCATCGGCTCGCCCTGCGATCCGGTGCAGACCAGCGTGACCTTGCGGTCCGGCAGCTGCTCGAGCTCCTTCAGGTCGACGATCAGGCCCTTCGGCACGTTCAGGTAGCCCAGGTCGCGGGCGATGCCCATGTTGCGCACCATCGAACGCCCCACGAACGCCACCTTGCGGCCGCCCGCCTTCGCCGCGTCCAGCACCTGCTGGATCCGGTGCACGTGGCTGGCGAAGCTGGACACGATGATCCGGCCGGGCGCGGTCCGGAAGACCTGGTCGATCGCCGGGCCGAGGTCCTTCTCGGCGGTGGTGAAGCCCGGGACGTCGGCGTTGGTCGAGTCGGTCAGGAACAGGTCGACGCCCTCCTCACCGAGCCGGGCGAAGCCCCGCAGGTCGGTGAGCCGGCGGTCCAGCGGGAACTGGTCCATCTTGAAGTCGCCGGTGTGCAGCACCAGGCCGGCCTGGGTCCGGATCGCGACCGCGAGACCGTCCGGGATCGAGTGGTTGACCGCGAGGAACTCGCACTCGAACGGGCCGAACCGCCGCTTCTCGTCCTCCTTGACCTCAACGGTCACCGGTTTGATCCGGTGCTCCTTGAGCTTGGAGGTGATGAAGGCCAGGGTCAGCTTCGAGCCGACCACGGGGATGTCGCCGCGCTCCTTCAGCAGGTACGGCACCCCGCCGATGTGGTCCTCGTGCCCGTGGGTCAGCACGATCGCCTCGATCTTGTCCAGCCGGTCCCGGATCCAGCTGAAGTCGGGCAGGATCACGTCGACGCCGGGCTGGTGCTCCTCGGGGAACAACACACCGCAGTCGACCACCAGCAACTTGCCACGGTGCTCGAACACGGTCATGTTCCGGCCGATCTCACCCAGCCCGCCCAGAGCGACCACGCGCAGTGCGTCGTCGGGAAGGCGGGGCGGTTGACCGAGATCGGGATGCGGATGACTCATAGCCTCGACGTTATCCGAGGCGGCCGACACCCCGTGGCACCGACCTCACTTATCGGGGTGTGACCAGCACCTCAGAACAAACTCCGGCGGTACGCCGGAGCCCCACCGGCCTCAGCCGTCGACGCCCACCAGGTCCACGCCGGCCGACTCCTCGGCGACCTCTTCCACCGATCGGTTCGGCAGCGGCGGTGGGGTGCCGCCCCAGGCAGGGCACAACGCCTTGTGGTCGCACCACTCGCACAGCGGTCCGGGGCTGGGACGCCAGTCGCCGGACTCCAGCGCCCGCGTGATCGCGCTCCACAGGGCCGCGATCTTGCGCTCACAGGCGCGCAGATCGGCTTCGTCGGGCACGTAGCGGACGATCTCGCCGTTGCCGAGGTAGACGAGCTGGAGCATCGACGGCACGACGCCGCGCAGCCGCCACAGCACCAGCGCGTAGAACTTCATCTGGAACAGCGCCTTGGCCTCGAAGAACTCCGACGGCGATCGGCCGGTCTTGTAGTCGACGACCCGGATCTCGCCGGTCGGCGCGACGTCGAGGCGGTCGACGTACCCGCGCAGCGTGAGGCCGGACTCGAGCTCGGTCTCGACGTACAGCTCGCGCTCTGCGGGCTCCAGCGCGTTGGGGTCTTCGAGGGTGAAGTACTTGCCGAGCAGCTTGTGTCCCTCGGCCAGCCACGCGGCCAGCTCCTCGCCCTCGGCGTCGTCCGCGAACAGCTCGGCGACCTCGGGCTCGGCCTCGAGGATGCGCTGCCACTGCGGCTCGAGCATCTGGGCCGCCTGCTCCAGCGTGCGCTCGCCGCGCGGCAGGTCGTACAAGCGCTCCAGTACGGCGTGCACGACGGTGCCGCGGACAGCTGCCGCAGACGGCTTCTCCGGCAGCCGGTCGACGACGCGGAAGCGGTACTTCAAAGGGCAGCTCATGAAGTCGGCGGCGCGGGAAGGCGACAGGGCTCCCCGCGGGTGGCCGTGCACCTCGACTGCGGCTGCAACGCTCATACCGGAAACCCTAGGTGAGACCACCGACACTGCGGACGGCCGACGCCGTCCCTGTGGACAACGTCGCTCAGCTTCCGGCCCCGGTCGGCCTCGGCGCCGGAGTCTCGGTCGGGGCCGGCGTCAACCTCGGAGCAGGTGTGGCGGTCGGTGTCGGTACGGCCTTCGGATCGATCAGCACCAGTTCGACGTCCCACTGCCCCTCGCAGGCCGCACGCCGGACGAGGGCCTGGCCGGCCGCGTAGTTCCCCGAGGTGAAGAACACCTCGGCCTCGAAGCCCTCGTTGTCCATGCCCGCGGGCCGGTAGCCGGCGGCGGTGACCGCGTCCTGGATGAGCACGGTGACCTCGTCGATCGGCTTGCTGGTGACCGCCCGGACCGTCAGGTGCCCTTGGGTCTTCTCGACACCGGTCACCGTCCCGACCTCGGTGAGGGAGAGCCCGGCAGGCATCAGCGCGGTCTGCGTCGCCGGCGCTGCTTGCGGCGGCGGGCACCCTTCGGCGGCCGGACTCGAACACCCCAGCAGGACGACGCCGACGGCCACCACGACTGCCCTCAGTGCCCGTTCGGCCATGGCAGCCACTCTAGGAGGTCAGGTTCATTTGCACCGAACGCTGGTGGAACCAGCCCACTGCCGGTTACGGTGACGCCCACCGTGGCGTGTGAGGCGCCCCCTGTTCCGGAGGCACGCGTGGCCCTGCGCAAGATACCCCTTGTTCCGATCATCGCCGCGGTGGCACTCGCCGCCCTTGTCGGCCCCAGTTCCCTGTCGTCCAGCGCTCCCGGCTCCGGTGCGCTGGCCGCGACCTCCGAGCCGGCCACCGCCAACCCGGTCGGCGCGGAGGAGTGGATGTACCTCCAGCGGGCCAACCCCGACGGCACCATCCCGGACGCGGCGGTCAGCCAGGCGATCGCCCAATCCGACCAGCTCGGCGCCGCGGCGAAGGCGTCACCGAGCACCGACCAGGTCTGGTCCGGTCTCGGCCCGAGCAACATCGGCGGCCGGATCCGCGACGTCGCCGCCGACCCGACCACCAAGGACGTCGTCTACATCGCCACCGGGACCGGTGGTTTGTGGAGGTCCAACGACGCCGGCGCGACCTTCGCCACCGCGTGGAACGACCAGCTGCCGCAGTCGATGGGCGCCGTCGCGGTCGACTCCCGTGGGGTCGTCTGGGCCGGCACCGGCGAGCCCGACCACGGCGGCGGTTCGGCGTACTACGGCAAGGGCGTCTACAAGTCGGCCGACGGCGGCAAGACCTGGGCCAACATGGGGCTGCGCGACGGCGACACGATCGGCCAGATCGTCATCGACCCGCGCAACGACAACCGCGTGTTCGTCGCCGTGATGGGTGCTCTGCACGACACCGAGCCGACCCGTGGCCTGTTCATGACCGAGAACGGCGGCCAGAGCTGGACCCGCGTCATCGTTCCGGGCAGCGCCTCGACCGGCGCCATCGACGTCAGCATCAACAAGAACAACCCCGACGTCATGCTCGCCACCACCTGGGACAAGATCCGCGACGAGAAGTCCCGCATCTACGGCAAGAACTCGTTCCTGTACCGCTCGACCGACGGCGGCCGGACCTGGGCGAACATCCACCAGCCGCCGCTGCCGCAGAGCGTGGACGTCGAGGGCCAGCCGGTCACCGCGACGTACGTCGGCCGGATGGGCGTCGACTTCAGCGACAGCGATCCCAACCGCGCGTACCTGATCTCCAGCACGGCCGGCGGCAACTTCAACGGCTTCTTCACCAGCGCGGACGCCGGCGCGACCTGGACCGCGGTCGGCCCGACCAGCGGCGGCACGCTGCAGTCCATCAGCGGCGGGTTCGCCTGGTGGTTCGGGCGCGTGTACGTCGACCCGGCCGACCCCAAGCACGTCTTCGCCGCCGGTGTCAGCCTGGCCGAGAGCCGCGACGGCGGTCTCACCTGGACGACGTCGCAGACCCCGCACGCCGACCAGCACGGGCTCGAGTGGGACCCGTTCACGCCGGGCAAGGTGTACCTCGGCAACGACGGCGGCTTCTACTGGTCGACCGAGAACGGCGCCGCCCGCGGCCTGTGGGCCAAGACCCCGAAGCTGCCGGTGACGCAGTTCTACGCGATGGACGTCTCGGTGCAGGACGGCCGGCGGCTCAACGCGGGCTCGCAGGACAACGGCTCGCTGAAGTCCTGGGCGTCCGACAACTCGGTCAACGGCGACTGGTTCAACTTCGTCGGCGGCGACGGCATGATGAACCGGATCGACCCGACCAACGACCGCAAGTACTACGGCTGCTCGCAGAACGGCGGCTGCCGCGGGTTCGTCGACGGGGCCGGCTACACGATGACGATCCCCGGCGCGCGGAAGAACTGGGTCGCTCCGCTGGAGTTCGCCGCCGACCCGCGGCACCTGTTCGGCGCCAGCGAGTACGTCAGCCGGATCAACACCGACGCCGGCCAGCGCGTGTGGCAGCGGATCAGCCCCGACCTGACCGAGGGCACCGAGCCGCGCGCACCGGGCTTCGGCACGGTTACCGCGATCGGGACGACGCCGGCCGACCCCAACCTGGTCTACGCCGGGACCGACAGCGGACTGATGTGGGTCAGCCGCAACGCCATGGCCGCACCGGACCAGGTGACCTGGGAGAAGCTGCAGAGCCCGGTCTTCCCGGGTCGCTGGGTCACCCGGATCACGGTCGACCCGCAGGACCCCGCGGTGGCCTGGGCGAGCTTCTCGGGCTGGCGCTCCGGTGAGGAGTACCCGCACCTGGTGATGACCAGGGACGGCGGCCGCACCTGGGCCGACATCGCAGGCAAGAAGATCCCGCAGGCGCCGGTGAACGACGTCATCCGGCACCCCAGCAAGAAGTCGTGGCTGTTCATCGCCACCGACGTCGGCGTCTTCCGGACCACCAACCTGGGCAAGACCTGGGTCAAGGTGGGCGCCAACCTGCCGCTGGTGCCGATCAACGACATCGACCTGCCGGCCGGCAGCTCCACGCTGTACGCCGCGACGTACGGCCGGAGCATCTGGACGACCTCGATCGCGGACGCCAACTGAGATCAGCCGAGCCCTGACCCGGCAATCCGGCACCCGACCGGCCCGACGGCCCGCCTTCTGGCGGACCCTCGGGCTGGTCGCGTTGTCCGCGCTGTTTCTCGCGCCACTCGTGGTGATGGTGCTCGGGTCCCTGCAACGGCCTCTCCAGCCGCCACCTGACGGGCTGGACCTGTGGCCGAACCCGGCGGAGTGGTCGAACTACTCGACCGTGCCGCGGTTCATGCCCCTGACCCGGCTGCTGCTGAACTCGCTGCTGCTCGTCGTGGTCGCCGTACCGATCACTGTGGTCGTCACCTCCATGGCCGGCCTGGCGATCGTGACGGCGAGGGGCCGGACGCGCCGCTTGCTGGTCGGTCTCTCGGTGTTCATGCTGCTGGTGCCGGCTGCGGCGCTGTGGGTGCCGCGAGTGGTTCTGCTGCGTGCGCTCGGCCTCGCCGACACGCCGCTCACCGTCGCCCTGCTGGCGCTGGCCGGGACGACGCCGTTCTACGTTCTGCTGTTCGCGCTGGCGTGCTCGCGGATCCCCGGCGCACTGCTCGAAGCCGCGACGCTGGAGGGCCTCAGCCCGTACGGCGTCTGGCGGCAGATCGCACTTCCCCTGGTCCGTCCCGCGGTGGTTGCGGTCGCGGCGCTGTCCGGGCTGTTCTACTGGTCCACGTTCATGGATCCGCTGACCCTCGTGTCGTCACCCGCCAACTGGCCGGTGGCGCTGGGACTGCGGAGCCTCAGCGAGATGGAGGCTGCTCTGTACCCGATCTACCTCGCCGCCGCGGTCGTGGTGACCGCGCCCGCGGTGCTCGCCTTCGCCGTCGGTCAGCGGTCCTTCTTCGCCTCGGTGGAGCGCCCGTGACGGCCCGTCTGTCGGCCCGTCTGCCGGTACGCCGGCTGGTCGCCGTACCGACGCTGGCGGCCCTGCTGGCCGTCGGTGCGTGCTCAGGTGAGCCCACCGCAGCCGGCGAATCGCAGCCGCCCGCGCGGATCACCGTCCAGGTCGGGGCCGACCCGGAAGAGGCAGCGGTCTACCGCAGCCTCGTGTCGGCGTACCAGAAAGCGGGCGGGGGAGAGGTCGAGCTGGTCACGGTGGCTCGTGGCGACCACTTGACGCGGCTGTCCACCGCCTTCACATCGGGCGACGCACCGGACGTGTTCCTGATCAACTACCGCGAGTACGCCCCGTTCGTGCAGCGCGGAGCCGTGGCGCCGGCCGGACCGCTGCTGGAGCGGCAGGGGCTGAAGACCGCCGACTACTACGAGGAGCCGCTGAAGGCGTTCAGCTACCAGGACGCCCTGCAGTGCATGCCGCAGAACATCTCGTCCCTCGTCGTGTACTGGAACCGTGCGCTGTTCCGGAAGGCGGGACTCAAGCCGCCGAAGGCGGGCTGGAGCTGGGCCGAGTTCGTGGCGACGGCCAAGGCGCTGTCGAAGGGATCGGTGAAGGGCGTCGGCATCGACCCGTCGATCACCCGGATGGCGCCGTTCATCTGGAGCAGCGGCGGCAGCATCGTCGACGACGACGCGACGCCGACCCGGACCACGCTGCACGAGCCCCGGGCCCGGGCCGCCCTTCAGGCGGTCGTCGACCTGGTCGGCAGCGGCGCGACGCCGAGCAAGGAGCAGTTGGCCGCGCAGGATGTCGACGAGCAGTTCATGACCGGCAAGCTGGCGATGTTCCTCAGCTCGCGCGTCGAGGTCCCGGCACTGCGCGAGCAGCGCGGCCTCGACTTCGACGTCGCCGGACTGCCCGTACTGGGGACGCCGGCCTCGGTGCTGCACTCCGACGCGTACTGCGTCGCGAGCAGCTCGCAGCACCAGGACGCCGCCGCGAAGTTCATCGCCTACGCCGTCGGGCAGCAGGGTCAGACCATCACCGCACTCGGCGGCCGCACCGTCCCGTCGCTGCGGTCGGTCGCGACCTCGCCCGCGTTCCTCAGCCCGTCCCGGCCGCCGGCGTCGTCCCAGGTGTTCCTCGACGCGATCCCGCAGCTGCGGCACACCCCGGTGACGCCGGCGTGGCCCGAGGTCGAAGATGTCATCGGCAACCAGTTGCAGCGGGCCTTCCAGGACGGCGTACCGCTCGACGAGGTCCTCGCGGCGATCCGCGCCGAGGCGGACCCGCTGCTGCGGCGCCGATGAGCCTGCGGGTCGAGGCCGCGCACAAGAGCTTCCGGGCTCATTCCGGGACGCGGGTCGTGGCGCTCGACGGCGTCGACCTGACGGCGGCCGACGACGAGCTCCTGGTCATCGTGGGGCCGTCGGGGTCGGGCAAGTCGACGCTGCTGCGTGCCGTGGCCGGACTGGAGACCCTTGACGCCGGGCGGGTCGTGATCGGAGACCGGGACGTCACGGCCGTGCCCGCGGCCCGGCGGGACGTCGCGATGGTGTTCCAGGAAGGGGCGCTGTTCCCGCACCTCAGCGTCGCGGCGAACATCGGCATCGGCGAACGCGCCCGGGGAGCGCGGCGACGCGACGTGGAGGTCCGGGTTCGCGAAGTGGCCCGCACGCTCGACGTCGAGCACCTGCTCGAGCGGATGCCGGGCGAGCTGAGTGGTGGCGAGCGGCAACGGGTGGCGCTCGCGCGGGTGATGGTCCGGGTGCCCGCGGTCTGCCTGCTCGACGAGCCGCTCGCCTCGGTGGACGCCGAGTTGCGGCTGCGGATGCGCGGCGAGATCCGGGCGGTGCAGCGGTCCCTGGGCGTGCCGATGGTGCACGTCACGCACGACCAGTTCGAGGCGATGGCGATGGGCGACCGGGTCGCGGTGATGGACGGCGGCCGGGTGCTGCAGTGCGATCGCCCCGAGGTCTTGTACGCGCAGCCCGCGACGACCGCGGTCGCCCGCATCGTCGGGCCGCTGCCGATGAACCTGCTGCCCGTTGCCGACGGCATCGTGGTGGGGGTGCGGCCGGAGCGGGTGCGGGTGTGCCGGGAGGACGAGGGCGGACGGGTCGGGACAGTGGTTTCGGTCGAGCCGGCGGGGGAGGAGTGCCTGGTCCGGGTGCTGGTGGACGAGGAGTTGCTCGCTCGGCTGCCGTGGACTGCTGCGCCGAAGGTCGGTGAGCGGGTGTCGGTGGCCTGGCGGCCGGAGGACGAGCACCACTTCGACGCCGCCAGCGGTCGTCGTCGATGAGCAGGCAATGGCGGTCGCCGTTGGCCGTTCCGTACCTGTTGGGATCGCTCCTGCTCGTCCTCGCCCCGCTCACACTGGCCGGTGCACTCGCGTTCACCGACTATTACGGCTTCCGCGCCCCGGAGTTCAGCGGCTTCCGCAACCTCGTCCGCCTCGCCGGCGACCGGCCGTTCTGGGACGCGGTCGGGGTCAGCGCGCTCATCGCTCTGATCGTCGTACCGCTGCGGTTGCTGCTGGCGATCGGCGCCGCGCTGCTCCTGGCCCGACGCCGTGGACCCCTGACGACGGTCGGCCGCGTCGCGGCGTACCTGCCGTCGACGATCCCCGACGCGGCCTGGGCGCTGCTGTGGCTGTGGATCCTGAACCCGCTGTACGGTCCGCTGCCGGCCCTGCTCGGCGCACTGGGCGTGCCCGACCCCGGGTTCCTCACGACGCCGTGGGGCGCGCGGCTCGGGCTCGCGCTGGTGCTGGCGTTCCAGGTCGGCGAGGCGTTCACGGTCGCCCTCGCCGCGCGCATCGCCATCCCGGTGCACCTGCACGAGGCGATCGAGGTCGAGGGCGGTTCCGCCTGGTTCGCGATGACCCGGGTGACGCTGCCGCTGATGGCGCCGGTGGTGATCGTGCTCGCCGTCCGGGACGTGGTCGTCGTCGTACAGAACGCGTTCGTGCCCGCGCTGCTGGTGACCGGCGGCGGCCCGGTCAACGCCACCCTCACCGCGCCGCTGCTGATCTACCGCCGAGCCTTCGAGTACGGCGAACTGGGCTATGCGAGCACGCTCTCGCTCACCCTGCTCGTGCTCACCGCCGCGGCGGCCGCGATCCCGCTCTGGATCGCCGCCCGGCTCAGCGCCCGGCAGCGGAGCCGGCGGTAAGTCCCAGCCGACTCCCAGCGGACTTTCGGCGAACCATCGGTCCGGCTCGGCACTCTGGTTCCACCGGAGACGAGGAGAAGCAGATGAAGCCCCCGCACGAACACGACCTGGGACTGGTCCACGACCTCGGGACCCTGCGCCGGCGCAACGTCCTGCGACTGCTGGCCGGGGCGGGACTGGCGGTGGTGGCCGGCTGCGCGACCGACGACAGCAGCAGTACGCCGTCCGCAAGCCCGAGCACCGGCTCGAGCCCGGGCGGCACCAGCAGCCCGACCACGGCGGGCGACTGCGTCGACGAGATCCCCGCGGAGACCGCCGGACCGTTCCCGGGCGACGGCACGAACGGACCGAACGTGCTGACCGAGTCGGGCATCGTCCGCAGCGACCTGACCAAGTCGTTCGGATCGGCCTCGGGCGTCGCCGCCGGCGTACCGCTGACGGTCGAGCTGATCGTCCAGGACGCGGGCAACTGCACACCGTTGGCGGGCGCGGCCGTCTACGTCTGGCACTGCGACGCCGAGGGCCGCTACTCGCTCTACTCCGACGGCGCCGAGAACGAGAACTACCTGCGCGGTGTCCAGGCCGCCGACGCGAGCGGCAAGGTCACCTTCCGCACGATCTTCCCCGCGGCGTACGACGGACGCTGGCCGCACATCCACTTCGAGGTCTACGCGTCGCTCACCGAAGCGACCGCCGCCGGGAAGATCAGCGCCACGTCCCAGCTCGCGCTGCCGGAGGACGTCTGCCGGGCCGTGTACGCCACCAGCGGGTACGACGGCAGCGCCGAGAACATGTCCCGGACGTCGCTGGAACGCGACCTGGTGTTCCGCGACGACGGCGCCGCGCGACAGCTCGCGACCGTCGGCGGGAACGTCCAGAGCGGCTACCAGGCGCGGCTCACCGTGGGCGTGTAGCGCGGAGTTACCGGCGGCCCAGTAGGTTTACTCCGATGTCAGAGCCGCGTGAACCTCAGAATCCCGCCCAGCCGGCGCCGCCGCCCGGTACCTGGGTCCTCGGTCGTGTCCGGGGGATCCAGCTGACCATGCGGTTCACCTGGCTCCCGGTCGCGATCCTGCTCGCGCTGGGCTTCTCGGCGATCATCGCGCAGCAGTTCCCGTACTTGTCCGGCGGCTGGCGCTACTTCGCGTCGTTCGCGTTCGTGGTCGCGTTCACGCTGTCGGTGCTGCTGCACGAGCTGGCGCACGCGCTGATGGCGCTGCGGTTCAGGATCTCGGTGACCGAAATCAACCTGGGCTTCTTCGCGGCCGGCACGCACATCGAGGGTGAGCGCAAGTCGCCGCTGGAGGAGTTCGCGATCTCCGTGGTCGGCCCGGTCGCCTCGCTGCTGGTCGGCGGCGCGGCGTACCTGGGCTCGCGCGCGCTGGACGAGGGCGTCGCGTACGCCGTGGTCATGCAGCTCGCGGTCGCCAACCTGATCGTCGGCGTCACCAACCTGCTGCCCGGGCTGCCGCTGGACGGCGGCTGGGTGGTCCGGGCCGCGGTCTGGAAGGCCACCGGCAACATGCACACCGGCACCGTCGTGGCCGCGTGGGCCGGCCGGCTGATCGCGATCGCGGTCCTGGCCGCACCGGTGATCCTGGAAGAGGTCTTCGACCGCAACCCGACGCTGATCGACTTCGTGATCGCGCTGGCGGTCGGGTTCTTCCTCTGGATGGGATCGACCGCGTCGCTGATGCAGGCCCGGTTGCGGCGCAAGCTGCCCGCCCTGCAGGTTCGCACGCTGGCCCGCCGCGCGATCGCGGTGCACGCCTGGACGCCGATCTCCGAGGCCGTGCGGCTCGCCGCCGAGGGCCAGGCCGGGGCGGTCGTCGTGATCGACGGCGAGGGCAAGCCGCACGCGCTGGTCCAGGAGGCCGCCGTGACGGCCGTCGCGCCGAACCAGCGCCCGTGGACGACGATCGGCGAGGTCGCCACCCGGATCAGCGCCGGCCACATCATCGGCGTCAACGACACCGGCGAGGAGATCCTGGCCACGCTGCGCAAGAACCCCGCCTCGGAGTACCTGGTGCTCGACGCCCAGGGCCAGGTGTACGGCGTCCTTGCGACCGCCGACGTCGAACGCGCCTTCCGCGGCCGCTGACCGTACGCCGTACGAGCCTCGGATTCGGGGCGCGGCGGGGGTGCGAAGTAGGGTGAGCCCCTTATGTCTGATCTGCGCGATTTTCCCGATGTGGCGTTTTCCGGGGTTCATCATGGGCCGTTGCAGCCGGGGGAGTGGATCACGTTGTCCGACTCCAAGGGGCGCCGGCACTCGGTGTTCCTCGAGCGCGGGAAGGTCTTCCACACCACCAAGGGCGGGATCGAGCACGACGAGCTGATCGACGGCCCGGACGCGGTCACGATCCGCTCCAAGGGCGGCGTGGAGTACCTCGCCCTGCGCCCGCTGATGGCCGACTACTCGGTGTCGATGCCACGCGGCGCCCAGGTGATCTACCCCAAGGACACCGCCCAGATCGTCACGATGGCCGACATCTTCCCCGGCGCCAAGGTGGTCGAGGCCGGGGCCGGGTCCGGTGCGCTGACCACCGCGCTGCTGCGGGCGGTCGGCGTGCACGGCGAGCTGATCTCGTTCGAGCGCCGCGAGGACTTCGCGGAGGTGGCCCGCAAGAACGTCACCGGCTTCTTCGGCGGCGAGCACCCGGCCTGGCGGCTCGAGGTCGGCGACCTGGTCGAGAAGCTGGACGAGACCGACGTGGACCGCGTCGTGCTGGACATGCTGGCCCCCTGGGAGTGCGTGGACGCCGTCGCGGCGGCCCTGGCCCCGGGCGGGGTGTTCTGCGCGTACGTGGCCACCACGACCCAGCTGAGCCGTTTCGTCGAGACCCTGCGCGCCCACGGCGAGTTCACCGAGCCGCGGGCCTGGGAGTCACTGGTGCGCGACTGGCACGTCGAGGGACTGGCCGTCCGGCCCGGCCACCGGATGCAAGGTCACACCGCGTTCCTGGTCACCGCGCGGCGGATGGCGCCCGGCGTGAAGGCGCCGCTGAAGAAGCGCCGCCCGGCGCCCGGGGCCTACGGCGACGACTATTCCGGACCGCGCCGGTCCGAATCCGCGCAGGACACGCCCTGACGTCGCGCCATTCTGTCCGCGCCGTGCTGTATTAAGGCGCAACAGGCTCGACCAGGCAACGGTTTCATCCGCAACCGACACGTGATGGGATTCAGCTTGCCCGGCGAGGTTTTCTGGGTAAGGTCCATAGGGTCGAGCCCCACATGGTGAGGTGATGATCGTGGCTGGAGACGAGAGTCCTACCGCGGCAGAGCTGCGCAACCAGGTCCGGTACCTGGAGGCCGAGGTCGCAGCGCTGCGGCGTCGTTTGCTGGAGCACCCGGCTGACAGCCGGTCGCTCGAGAGCAGGCTGTCCGAAACCCAGGCGTCCTTGGCGAGCGTGACCGCGCAGAACGAGCGGTTGGCGGACACGCTGCGCGAGGCCCGAGAGAAGATCATCGCCTTGAAGGAGGAGGTCGACCGGCTGGCGCAACCGCCGTCCGGCTTCGGGACCTTCCTCGGCCGCAACGACGACGACACGCTGGACGTGTTCACCGGAGGCCGCAAGCTCCGGGTCGCGGCGAGCCCCTCGGTTGACCTGGACGCGCTCAAGCTCGGCCAGGAACTGATGCTGAACGAGGCGCTGAACGTGGTCGAGGCCTGCGACTTCGAGGTCGTTGGCGACGTGGTGATGCTGAAGGAGCTGCTGGCCGACGGCGAGCGGGCGCTGGTGATCGCGCAGGCCGACGAGGAACGCATCGTCCGGCTCGCGTCGCCGCTGCTCGACGAGCCGCTGCGGGCCGGCGACTCGCTGCTGCTGGAGCCGCGCTCCGGCTACGTCTACGAGAAGATCCCGAAGTCCGAGGTCGAGGAGCTGGTGCTCGAAGAGGTCCCGGACATCGACTACACCCAGATCGGCGGCCTGTTCGGCCAGATCGAGCAGATCCGGGACGCGGTCGAGATGCCGTACCTGCACAAGGACCTGTTCCTGGAGCACGAGCTGAAGCCGCCGAAGGGTGTGCTGCTGTACGGCCCGCCCGGCTGCGGCAAGACGCTGATCGCCAAGGCGGTCGCGAACTCGCTGGCCAAGAAGGTGGCCGAGCGGACCGGTGTCGAGGGCAGGTCGTTCTTCCTCAACATCAAGGGTCCCGAGCTGCTGAACAAGTACGTCGGTGAGACCGAGCGGCACATCCGCCTGGTCTTCCAGCGGGCCCGGGAGAAGGCCTCCGAGGGCATGCCGGTGATCGTCTTCTTCGACGAGATGGACTCGCTGTTCCGGACCCGTGGTTCGGGGGTGTCCTCCGACGTGGAGAACACCATCGTGCCGCAGCTGCTGAGCGAGATCGACGGCGTCGAGGGCCTGGAGAACGTGATCGTGATCGGCGCCTCGAACCGTGAGGACATGATCGACCCGGCGATCCTGCGGCCGGGCCGGCTGGACGTGAAGATCAAGATCGAGCGTCCGGACGCCGAGGCGGCCCGCGACATCTTCTCCAAGTACCTGACCACCACGCTGCCGCTGCACCCCGAGGACCTCAGCGAGTTCAGCGGCGACCGGGCCGAGTGCGTCAACGGGATGATCCAGCGCACCGTCGAGCGGATGTACACCGAGGCCGACGAGAACCGGTTCCTCGAGGTGACGTATGCCAACGGTGACAAGGAAGTCCTGTACTTCAAGGACTTCAACTCCGGCGCGATGATCCAGAACATCGTCGACCGGGCCAAGAAGATGGCGATCAAGGCGTTCCTCGACGACGGGCAGAAGGGGCTGCGGGTGCAGCACCTGCTGCAGGCCTGCGTGGACGAGTTCAAGGAGAACGAGGACCTGCCGAACACCACGAACCCCGACGACTGGGCCCGCATCTCCGGCAAGAAGGGCGAGCGGATCGTCTACATCCGCACGCTCATCTCCGGCAAGCAGGGCACCGAGCCGGGCCGTTCGATCGACACGGCGACCAACACCGGTCAGTACCTGTAACCCAGGCTCGACGTCAGCCGCCCCGGTCCGGAACCTCGGACCGGGGCGGCTGTCGCGTGTGCGGACCCTCCGGCTTGCTTAGGGTGACACGTCAACCTAAGATGATGACGTGTCAACCAACGGGCGTCGATCGCGACGCCACTTGCCGGTGAGGAGCACCGCATGACCACCGAGAACGACCCTCAGACCCAGGCCACCGCCACCTTCGCGCCGTCGCGCCGGAGGCTGTTCGGGGCCGCCGCCGGCGTTGCCGGAGCAGCCGCTCTGGCCGCGGCCGCCGTACCCGCTTCGGCCGCCGTACCGGCCGCGGCGCAGGGTCGTGAGGACACAAGCCGCTACCTGACCCCGTTGCAGGTCGCCGCCGGGTTCTACGCCAGCTACAACGGCGACCTCGCGGCCGGCTTCGAGCGCTACATCTCCAAGGACCTGTTGCTGCACGGGTTCAACGGCCCGGAGAACCGCGACGACTGGATCGCCGGGGATCTGAGCATCAAGAAGGGCCTGACCGGCTACGAGCTGACCGTGCTCGACCAGATCGTGGAAGGCACCAAGGTCGTCACCCGCTGGAGCTTCGGCGGCGTGCACACCGGCACGATCTTCGGCATCCCGGCCTCGGGCCGCACGGTGAAGCTCAGCGGTATCTCCATCGACCGGGTGATCAAGGGCCAGTCCATCGAGCACTGGTCCGAAGGCAACTTCGGCCGGTGGCTCGACGAGCTGCGCGGTGCGTGATGGGCACGCTTGACGGCAAGATCGCACTCATCACCGGTACCGGAAGTGGCATGGGTCGTGTCGCGGCGCAGATCTTCGCCAGAGAAGGTGCACGGGTCATCGGCACCGACATCCAGGCCGAGGCCGACAAAGAGACTGCCGAGCTCGTACGCCGTGCGGGCGGGGAGATGACCAGCATCGCGCCGGTCGACCTCACCGACGCCGACCAGGTGCGGCAACTCGCAGAGGACGCCGCGGACGCCTACGGAGGCCTCGACATCGTCTACAACAACGCGGCCCTGCAGCGCTTCGGGCCGATGCCGGACTTCTCCGTGGAGGACTGGCGGGTGACGCAGGCAGGCGAGCTCGACATCCCGTTCTACGTCTCGAAGTTCACCTGGCCACACCTGGTACGGCGCGGCGGCGGGGTGATCATCAACGTCGCCTCGGTGGCGGGCCTGATCGGCGGCGCGACGCCTCCGATGGTCGCGCACACCGCCGCCAACGCCGGCGTCATCGGCATGACGCGGCAACTCGCGCTGGAAGGCGCGCCGCACGGCATCCGCGCGGTGGCGATCAGCCCCGGCCCGATCCTGACCCCGGCCAGCGACCGGGATCTCGGCGACGACCAGGCGGTGCGCAGCGCGATCACCGCCAAGACGCTGCTGAAGCGCTTCGGCCGGCCGGAGGAGGTCGTCGAACTGGCGGCGTTCCTGGCGTCCGACCGAGCGGGCTACATCACCGGCGCCAACTACGCGGTCGACGGTGGGGCGAGCGCCTGGTAACCGATCCGAGCCGGGCATGCCCGATCGGCTCGAACCTGCTGACCGCCTCGGAGCTCACGGGTTTCGGGGCGGCCCGTCGTTGTGCACGACCTCGGTGCTGCACCGGGATCGGTCGCGCTGCAAGCGCGACCTGTACCGGAGCGGCCGGCGCGCAAGGGGCCTGGGTCTACCGGTGGCCCTGGGACGGGTTGGTCGTCGCAAGGGGTCGGGCCGGGGTTTCCCCCTATTCCGGGTCGGAGCCGGCCGCCGTACGGTCGGGGTATGGCGACGGACGAGATGCGCAAGGACCTACGGGCGGCAGTCGCGGCGCGGCAGGACCTGGGGGCGGAATACGAACCCGAGATCATCGACGGGTTCCTGGACAAGCTCGACGCGCGCGCCGCCGCCCGGTACGGGCAGGGGCCGTTGCCCGAGCCCGCCGCGCCCAGGCCGCCGGCCGGCAAGCCGGACAACGACCCGGGCGGCCTGGCGCTGGCGATCGTGTCGGTCGTGGCCGGCATCCCGATCACCGCGATCGCCGCCAACATGGAGGGCACGATCGCGGTGATCATCTGCTGGGGCGGCCTGGTCGGCGTCAACCTGGCCCGCGCGGTGGCCCGCTTCACCACCCGCTGAGCCGTTCCGCGCACCCCGGCTGACCCGTCGGCTACGGCGTGAGCGGCACCACGCGACCCTCGGCGTCCCAGGCGCGGTACTCCTCCTGCGGATCGCCGGGGCGAGGCTGACCGTCGCCGGCCGGCGGCTTGTACTGCCCGGACGGGATCAGGGCAGCGCTGTGCGTGAAGGCGAACCCGCCTGTCACGACGCCGTCGATCCATTGCCCGTGTCCATCGCCCCAGACAATCCGCGACTGCACCCGCGCGATCCCCGGCCGGACTCGGTGCAGCGCCTGGAAGTCCGCCAAGTTCGGACCGCCTCGCCCGTCACCCGCGACCGATCCCGCCAAGGCCAGCGTGACCCCGCCCCTGGCTGCTGACGGCTGCTCGCGCCACGCGCTGTCGCGCACCGCTCTCGTCCCTCCGCCCACGAAACAGGCGAACATCCCGAGCTTGTACGTCGCCCCGGGCTGTCCCGGCGTCGTTTGAGTCAGCACCATCACACCGGAGTTCGGCCGGCCGGGCGACGGCGTACCGACCTTGCGGCTCCACAGCACGGAGGTGCGCTTCACTCCGGGCAACCGACAGTCCCGCGCCGCCCGGGCGGCCTCCGCGGCAGTCGCAGGTCCCAGATCGATGCGGAACTCCTTCCCGACCCTGACGAGCTTGGTCCTTTCGACCACCGGCGTCGACGGCGAGGCGGCGGCCGGGGGAGCAGGCACCACATCTTCCGCACGGTTAGTGATCGCCAGCGTTCCGGCGACGACTCCGCTCACGGCAGCCACGGCGATCAGCGGCGCGACCCAGCGACGGTGAGTCGCCGGCGCTTCGTCGACCGCGGTCATCACCCGGCGACGCAGTTCCTCGCGCTGTGACGGGCTCAGCGGCGGCACCGGCGGGGGATCGAGCTTCGTGGTCATCACAACTCCTCGGACAGAGCGACCCGCGACAGCAGGTCGGGGAAGCGGCGGCGGGTGCGGTGCAGGCGGGCCTTGACGGTGCCTTCGGCAACGCCCAGGGCGGCCGCGGTCTCGGCGACGGTCAGGCCGGCCCAGACGACCAGCTCGAGCGTCTCCTGCTCGTGCCGGGGGAGCTTGGCCAGCGCACGGCGTACGGCGGACATCCGGCGTTCGTCGTCCAGCCGGCCGGCTACCGAGGCGGCGTGGTCGGGGTGGATGCCGGGTTCGGGCAGGCGGTCGAGCAGGCTGCGGAAGCGCCGGGTTGTGCGGTGCAGGGTGCGGCACTCGTTCGCGGCGACGACCAGCAACCAGCCTCGGGCCGACGCCCCGGTCAGCGGCCCGGGTGGGTTGTGCTGGAACCGCCGCCAGGTCGTCAGGAACGTCGTCTGCACGACGTCCTCGGCCGCCGCCCACGACGCCGTACGGCGGAACGCGAACGCGTGCACGTCGTCGGCGTACCGGTCGAACAGCAGGCCCAGCGCCTCCCGGTCCCCGTCGCGCAGGCGGTCCCAGAGCACGCCGTCCCCGGGACCGGCGGGTGGGCCGGCAGCCATCGGGGACTCCGTCTCGTCGGTCAGGATGATCTTCACACCCTTTGATGACCGCCCGAGCCGCAAAAGGTTGCCTACAGCTGCCGGAGGTGGTCGCCGAGCAGGGCGGTGGTGTCGGGCACGAAGGGCCAGGACGGATCGTCGAGACGGCCGATCAGGTCGGGCACCGTCATCCAGGCTCCCCAGTCGACCTCTTCGGGCTGGTGGTGGATCGGGCCGTCCCATCGGCAGGTGTAGAGGTACGCGTGGTAGTTCGTGAACTCGTCGGCGTAGTCGCCTTCGGGCAGCTTCTGCAGCTCCACCCCGCTGATCCCGAGCTCCTCGGCGAGCTCGCGCACCACCGCGTCGTACGGGTCCTCACCGGCCGCGATCACGCCCCCGGCCATGAAGTCGTACCGGGCCGGGTAGACGTCCTTGGTCGGCGTCCGGCGGTGCACGTAGACCTCGCCCGCGGAGTTGCGCACCAGTACGCCGGTCGCCGAGTGCCGCAGGTTGTCGCGTCGCATCACCGAGCGCGGCGCCGACCCGCAGACCACACCGTCGGCATCCACCAGGGCCACGAGTTCGTCCATGCCCGAAGTCTCACACGGCACCGGTGTAGTGCACCTCGTGGATCCACTGGTCCCGCGGCTGCCGGTGCAGCGCCCAGTACTCCTCGGCGATGGCATCCGGGTCGAACGCCGTACCGGGTGCGACCGGGCCGTAGACCGTCACTGTGGCGGCATGGAGGCCTTCTTCGCCGTACGTCTGGTCGAGCAGGCTGACGAGCGCCCTGACCCCCGCCTTGCCGAGCGAGAGACTCACGTACGCCGGTTTGGTCTCGGGCATTCCTCCGGTGATCAGGAACGACCCTCCGCCGTTCGCTGTCATCGCAGGAGCCAGGTGCGCGGCGGCGGTGATCGCCCCGCCGACGTTGACCGCCCAGGCGTCCAGTTGCTCGCGCAGGGACAGGTCGCCGATCCGGTCCGCGGCGATCTTCGCCGCGTTGTAGACCATCACATCCGGCGTCCCCAGCTCGGCCACCACCTTGTCCAACGCGGTCCGCAGTGCTGATTCGTCGGTGCTGTCGGCGGCCAGCGTGATGCTGCCCAGGTCCGGCGCCGGCCGCTGCCGGGCGATCAGCGCGACCGGCAGTCCCTCCCGCGCGAACCTGCGCGCCACCGCCTGCCCGATCCCCGGTCCCGCCCCGATCACCACGACTCCCGGCATGTCCGCTCCTTCGGCTGTGTTGTCATGTTCATCAGGGACGGTAGGCCGTGACATCGGTGTGAAGGTCAAGACGGAGGAGCGTGGCAATGCTGATCGGTGAGCTCGCGGCGCGGACCGGTGTGAGCCGCAGGATGATCCGGTACTACGAACAGCAGGGCCTGCTCGCGTCGGCCCGCACCGCCAACGGTTACCGCGAGTACGACGACCAGGCTCCGGTCGTCGTCGGTCACATCCGCAAGCTGCTGGCCGCCGGCCTTCCGACCGCGACGATCGCCGGACTGCTGCAGTGTGTGCACGGCGATCCCGAGCAGCCGGTGCTGTCCGGCTGCCCCGGCATGGTCGACGGTCTGCAGGCCGAGCGAGCTCGCGTCGCCGCCGAGATCAGCCGGTTGAGCACGTCCCAGAAGGTGCTGGACACCCTGCTGGAAGCGGCCGTTCACGGACCTCGATGACGTCGTCACCGGCTCGGAGCACGCCCTTCGTCGGCGGGACCGCGTAGGCTCGTTCGCATGAGTGTTCGGCGGATCATGGGGACCGAGACCGAGTTCGGGATCTCGGTGCCTGGTCAGCCCGGGGCGAACCCGATGCTGACCTCGAGCCAGGTGGTGAACGGCTATGCCCAGACGCAGCCGCTGGCGCGCAAGACGCGGTGGGACTTCGACGAGGAGCACCCGCTGCGGGACGCGCGCGGCTTCGACCTGAGCCGGGAGGTGGCCGACTCCAGCCAGCTCACCGACGAGGAGACCGGGCTGGCCAACGTGATCCTCACCAACGGCGCCCGGCTGTACGTCGACCACGCCCACCCGGAGTACTCCGCGCCGGAGTGCACCAACCCGCGCGACGTGGTGGTGTGGGACAAGGCCGGCGAGCTGGTGATCATGGAGGGTGCCCGGCAGGCCCGTCAGATCCCGGGTGCGCCCCCACTCAACCTGTACAAGAACAACACCGACAACAAGGGCGCGTCGTACGGGTCGCACGAGAACTACCTGATGCGCCGGTCCACGCCGTTCGCGTCGATCGTGCGGCACCTGACGCCGTTTTTCGTCAGCCGCCAGGTGGTCACCGGCGCGGGCCGGGTCGGGATCGGCCAGGACGGCGCCGGCCACGGCTTCCAGATCAGCCAGCGGGCCGACTACTTCGAGGTCGAGGTCGGCCTGGAGACCACGCTGAAGCGGCCGATCATCAACACCCGCGACGAGCCGCACGCCAATCCCGACCGGTACCGGCGGCTGCACGTGATCATCGGCGACGCGAACCTGTCGGAGATCTCGACGTACCTCAAGGTCGGCACCACGTCGCTGGTGCTGTCGATGATCGAGGACGGCTGGCTGACCGACGACCTGAGCGTCGACCGTCCGGTGACCGCGCTGCACGAGGTCAGCCACGACCCGACCTGCACGCACCTGATGACGCTCAAGGACGGCCGCAAGCTGACCGCCGTCCAGCTCCAGACCGAATACCTGGAGCAGGCCCGCAAGTACGTCGAGGACAAGTACGGCGACGACGCGGACCGGCAGACCAAGGACGTGCTGCACCGCTGGGAGCACGTGCTCGACCAGCTCGCGATCGACCCGATGCGGCTGGCCGACCAGCTCGACTGGGTCGCCAAGCTGAAGCTGCTGCAGTCCTACCGCGACCGCGACGGCCTGGCCTGGGACGACTCCAAGCTGGCCCTGGTCGACCTGCAGTACGCCGACCTGCGCCCGGACAAGGGCCTGTACTTCAAGCTGGTGAAGTCCGGCCGGATGCAGCGCCTCGTCACCGACGAGGAGATCCGGATGGCCGTCTCGCACCCGCCGACCGACACCCGCGCCTACTTCCGCGGCCGCTGCATGCAGCAGTACGCCGGCCAGGTCGCGGCCGCCTCCTGGGACTCGGTGATCTTCGACCTGCCAGGTCGCGAGTCGCTGCAGCGGATTCCCACGCTGGACCCGTTGCGCGGCACCAAGGCCCATGTCGGAGCACTTCTCGACCAGTGCGACACCGCGAGTGACCTGGTTCGCACCATTACTGGGGGCGCCGCCGGGTAGGGTCGCACTAGAAGCAACGAAAGGGCCGGTTGGGCGTCTCTTTCAGTGCGGTTCTAGGAGGTGTGTGCCATGGCGAAGGACGGCGGGCAGCAGCACAAGCAGCCCAAGCGTTCGACCACCGAGGAAGAGGTCGAGCAGGTCGAGGCGTCGGAAGACGTCGCCGAGCGCAAGGAGCGGCTCGACGAGGACGTCGACTCGATTCTCGACGAGATCGACGAAGTGCTCGAGGAGAACGCGGAGGAGTTCGTCCGCGGCTTCGTGCAAAAGGGTGGGGAGTGAACCGCTAGATGACATTCGATGCCTCCGGCCGCTTGCCGGAAGCCTTCCTGACCCCAGGTGGCTCGTCGTTCATGGACTTCCTGGCCGGGCACGCGCCCGACCTGCTGCCCGGACGACGGTCCCTGGGGACAGGTGACCTGTCCAAGGACGTCCCGCACGGTACGACGATCGTCGCCGCCACCTTCGACGGTGGTGTCGTGATGGCCGGCGACCGGCGCGCCACGATGGGCAACATCATCGCCCAGCGCGACATCGAGAAGGTGTTTCCCGCCGACGAGTACTCGTGCGTCGGGATCGCCGGCTCGGCCGGGCTGGCGATCGAGATGGTCCGGCTGTTCCAGGTCGAGCTCGAGCACTACGAGAAGCTCGAGGGCACCACGCTCAGCCTGGACGGCAAGGCCAACCGGCTCAGCGCGCTGATCCGCGGCAATCTGGCGATGGCGATGCAGGGCCTGGCCGTGGTGCCGCTGTTCGCCGGGTACGACCACGACATCTCCGGCGGCCGGATCTTCTCCTACGACCCGACCGGTGGGCGCTACGAGGAGCAGGCCTTCCACAGCGTCGGGTCGGGCTCGCTGTTCGCCCGCGGCTCGCTGAAGAAGCTCTACCGCGAGGGCATGTCGGCGACCGAGTGCGTGACGGCGACCATCCAGGCGCTGTACGACGCGGCCGACGACGACTCCGCGACCGGTGGACCGGACATGGCCCGGCGGATCTTCCCGGTGATCGGGGTGGTCACGGCCGACGGTTACCAGCGGATGCCCGAGGCGGAGGTCGGCGAGATCGTCGACTCCGTGGTCGGCGCCCGGCTGCAGCGCCCCGACGGCCCCGCCGCCCCGCTGTCCTGAGCCGGCTGACGAGCGAGTAGAGGATCACGATGAGCACTCCGTTCTACGTCTCACCTGAGCAGCTGATGCGGGACCGGGCCGACTTCGCCCGCAAGGGCATCGCCAAGGGCCGCAGCGCGATCGCGTTGCAGTACGCCGACGGCATCCTGTTCGTCGCGGAGAACCGGTCGCCCGCGCTGCACAAGGTGGCCGAGATCTACGACCGGATGGCCTTCGCGGCCGTCGGGCGGTACAACGAGTTCGAGAACCTGCGGATCGCCGGCGTCCGGCTGGCCGACATGCGCGGGTACTCCTACGACCGCCGCGACGTCACCGGCCGCGCACTGGCCAACGCGTACGCGCAGACGCTCGGCGCGATCTTCTCCTCCGGCGGCGAGAAGCCGCTCGAGGTGGAGATCCTGGTCGCCGAGGTCGGCGCGACCTCGGCCGACGACCAGATCTACCGGCTGACCTACGACGGCTCGATCGCCGACGTCCGGGGTTACGCCGTGATGGGTGGTCCGGCCGAGCAGGTCGCCGACTACGTGGGCGAGCACTACTCCGAGGGCATCTCGCTGGCCGGCGCGCTGCGGCTCGCGGTGGACGCGCTCGGGCACGACTCCAGCGAGGTCCGTCAGCTGGAGCCGGACCAGATCGAGGTCGCGGTGCTGGACCGGACCCGCACCCAGGTCCGCAAGTTCAAGCGGATCTCGGAGCAGACACTGGCCCGGATCCTGTCCGAGTCGCGACCCGACACGGCACCTTCCGAGCCCTCGGCACACGCCGACGGCGCGGAGACCGTCGACGGCGGCTACGAGAGCACCGCGGACGACGCCCCGGTCGCCCCGGCGGACGACGATGCCCCCATCGCGCCGCCGGAGGACCCGACCGACAACCGTCCGCTGTGACCCAGCAGGACCAGACGCCGTCCGCCGCCGGGAGTTCTCCGGCGGCGGACGGCGCTTTGCCCGGGCTGGCACGGCCCGGTGATCCCGAACCGTGGGAGCTGCTGGGGGAGAAGAACGTCTACGACGGCTTCCTCACCGTGAACGTCCGGCAGTACCGGATGCCGTCCGGGCGGCCGGCGGAGTGGGACGTCTTCGGGCCCCGGCAGACCTCCGGTGTCGTCGGAGGAATCACCGTGCTGCCGCTGACTCCCGACGGCCGGGTTGTTGCCATCCGGCTGTTCCGCGCGGGCCCCGATCGCATCGTCACGAATCTCCCCGGCGGCGTCATCGACCCCGGGGAGGAGCCGGCCGCGGCGGGTCGTCGCGAACTGACCGAGGAAACCGGCTACACCTGCGGCTCGATCGAGGTGGTCGGGTGGATGTGGTCGGCGGCCTCCTCGACGTACCGCAAGTACGTCGCGATCGCCCGCGACTTCGAGGACATCGTGCCGATCGAGCTCACCGTCGACGAGCTCCGCCGCGAGCTGCGGACCCCCGGGGCGATGACCGGCACCGACGCCGCCTACCTGGCGCTCGACCACGCCGGCCTGCTCTGACCCGCTGCGAGCGACGCAAAACCGTTTGCGGCCGCGACTCGGCCCCCGCAGGATGACGAGCGTGTTGACCACCGTCTGGCCTCTGCGGCAACTCCGCCTGACCACCGAGCGGCTGGTCCTGCGCCCGCCGACCGAGGACGAGCTCGCGGCCCTCGCCGAGCTCGCCGCCGAAGGAGTGCACGAGCCGGGCGAGCAGCCCTTCCTCACCGCGTGGACCGATCTGCCCCCGGCGGAGCGCGCGCGGCACGTGATGCAGCAGCACTGGCGTCACCTCGGGACGTGGACCCAGAACGACTGGGAGCTGGAGCTCGGCGTTTTCCGCGACGGCGAACCGCTGGGCCTGGTCGGTCTGATGGGCAGCGAGTTCGCCGTACTGCGTGAGGTGAAGACCTGGTCGTGGCTCGGCCTGCGGCATCAGCGGCAGGGCTACGGCACCGAAGCACGCGTTGCGCTCCTGCAGCTCGCCTTCGACGGCCTGGACGCCGAAGCAGCCCGCACCGAGGTCTTCCAGGACAACGCCGGTTCGCAGGGGGTGTCGCGCAAGCTCGGCTACCAGCCGGACGGCATCTCGCGCGACGTCCTGCACGGCAAGGCTGTCGTCTCGGACCGCCTGCGCCTGACCCGGGCGGACTGGCTGCGCGCCGGGCACCCGAAGGTCGAGATCACCGGACTGGCCGAGTGCCGGGACTGGTTCGTCGGCCCGAGCTGATTCACGCGGATGCGATCCGCGGGCCTGCCCGATGGTGGAGCTGGCTGTACCCCGAAGCCGGGTTCCGGCTGGACTGTGTTCGTGGCCCGATCTTTCTAGCGTGAGAGGCGTCCTGGTACGTCTCGCACGGTTCGGAAGGTTGGCACCATGTTCAAGGCACGCAGCGGGCGCGACAAGCAGACCGGAGGCGGCGGCGTCCTGGTCGCGGACGCCCCGGCGTACGCGGTCACGCTGGACTCGGTGACGAAGACCTACCGAACCGGAGCGACCGAGGTGCGGGCGCTCGACGGCGTCTCGCTCGGTCTGCGGCGGGGGAGTTTCACCGCGGTGATGGGGCCGTCGGGGTCGGGCAAGAGCACTTTCCTGCACTGTGCGGCCGGGCTCGACCAGCCGACCTCGGGCCGGGTCTGGCTGGGCGACACCGAGCTGACCCGGCTCGACGAGAAGCAGCTGACCGTGCAGCGCCGGACCCGGATCGGTTTCGTCTTCCAGGCCTACAACCTGATCCCGTCGCTGTCCGTCCGCGACAACATCACCTTGCCGCAGCGCTTCTCCGGCGTACCGGTGGACGAGGCGTGGTTCGCCGAGGTCGTGCGGGAGGTCGGCCTGGCCGATCGGCTCACCCACCGGCCCAGCGAGCTGTCCGGCGGTCAGCAGCAGCGGGTCGCGATCGCGCGGGCGCTGATCACCCGGCCGGAAGCGGTGTTCGCCGACGAGCCGACCGGCGCGCTCGACTCGAGAACGGGCAAGCAGGTACTGCGGCTGATGCGATCGCTGGTCGACTCGTTCGGCCAGACGATCCTGATGGTGACCCACGACCCGATCGCCGCGGCCTGGGCCGATCGCGTCGTGTTCCTCGCCGACGGCCGGTTGGCCGGCGAGCTGACCGACCCGACCGCTGACAGCGTCGCCGCGCACCTGACCCACCTCGGGGAGTGGTGACCGTGTTCTCGTTCGCCTGGAGCACGATCAAGGCGCGCTGGACCGGTTTCGCCGGTGCCTTCATCGCCTTGTTCTGCGGTGCCGCGCTGCTGTCCGCGTGCGGGTTCCTGTTGCAGTCCGGCTTGCTCGCCGGCATCAACCCCGAGCGGTACGCCGGCGCCTCGGTGGTCGTCGCCGGCAACCAGAAGCTCGCCGTCGCCGAGTCGCCGGACGCCGACCTCGGCGACCACGTACCGCTGGACGCGAACCGGCTCGCCGAGATCGCGGCGGTGCCCGGTGTGGCCCAGGCCGTACCGGACTACTCGTTCCGCCTGACGCTGGCCGGCAAGTCCGGCGGCCTGGTCCAGGGCGAGCAGGGCAGGTCGCCGTCCGGACACGGTCGCAGTTCGGTTGCCCTCGGCCCGTTGTCCGTGCGGGAGGGCGCGCTGCCCACCGGCCGGTCCGACGTCGCGCTCGACCGGGACGCCGCGGCAGCCGGCGGCTTCGTGCTCGGCGACCAGGTCAGGATCGCGATCGGATCGCATCCGGCGACGTACCGGCTGAGCGGGATCGTCGATCCGCCGGACGGTTCCTTCCGCGAACCGGTCGTGTTGTTCACCGACGACGTGGCCAGGCAACTGTCCGGCCGGCCCGGTCACCTGTACGCCGTGGGCGTGCTGGCGGCACCCGGCGTCGACCAGAACGACCTGGCGGACTCGATCGAGCAGCGGCTGGGCGAATCGGTGACCACGGCAACCGGTGACGACAGGGGCAAGTTGGAGTTCCAGGACTCGTCGGCTGCCTCCGGTCTGTTGATGGCGGTGGCGGGCTCGTTCGGTGGGATCGCGGCGATCGTCGCGATGTTCGTGGTGGCGGGCACCCTGGGGTTATCGATCCAGCAGCGGCGGCGCGAGTTCGCTCTGCTGCGTGCGGTCGCCGCCACGCCCCGGCAGGTGCACCGGCTGATCGGTGCCGAGATCCTGATCGTGTCGCTCGCCGCGTCGGTGCCGGGCGCGATGCTCGGCTACGGGCTGGTGTGGTTGCTGCGCGCGGCCTTCGTCCGGATCGGCGTGATCCCGGCGGACTTCGGACTCTCGCTGCTGCCCGTCCCGATCCTGGCCGCGGTCTTGCTGTCGGTCCTGACCGCCGCGCTGGCGGGCTGGATGTCGGCTCGGCGCGCGGTGAAGATCCGGCCGGTGGAAGCACTCGGGGAGTCGAGTGTGGAGACGCCGGAGCTCGGTCCGGTCCGGACGCTGATCGGACTCCTGCTGCTGGCCGGCGGCCTGGTGATGTGCGCGGTACCGGTGTTCGTCGCCGGCGAGGTCGGCACGATTGTGGCCGCGAGTTCGTCACTGATCCTGGTGATCGCCGTGGCGCTGCTCGGCCCGCGGATCGTCCAAGGGGCGTTGACGTTCGTCGGCCCGGTCCTGCGGCGTTCCGGCGGTGCCTCTAGCTACCTGGCCGCGGCCAACCTCACCCAGAACTCGCGCCGCGTCGCCAGCGCCGTCGTACCGCTCGTGCTGGCGATCACGATCATGATCGTGCAGGTCTCGGTCGGAGCCGCGCAGGTGAAGGAGGCCGGCCGGCAGGCGGACCAAGGGGTCGTCGCCGATCTGGTGGTGGCCAGCGCCGGCGCGGGGCTGTCGGCCGACCTGGCCGACCGGATCCGCGACACGGCGGGCGTACGGACCGCGACGGCTGTGACCAGAGGACCGGCGACGATCAAGTACGCCGACCTCGGCGACAGTTCGGCGCAGTCCGTTCTCGGCTTCGCGGCGCAAGGTGTGGTCGTGAAGGATCTGGCCGACACGCTCGACCTCGATGTCCGCGAAGGCGACCTCGGTGGGTTGAAGGATCAGGGGACCGTCGCGCTGAGCGAGTCCGCGGCGCAGCAGAGCAGGACCGGCCTGGGACGTCAGGTGGAGCTGTTCCTCGGTGACGGCACCCGGCTGACACCGGTGGTGGTGGCGATCTACCACAACGGCATGGGCTTCGGTGACGTGACGCTGCCGCGCGACGTGTTGCTCGACCACCTGTCCACGCCTCTGGACAACTCGGTGCTCGTCCGGGCCGAGCCGGGGGTCGACGCGAGCGCGCTGGCCGCCACGCTGACGAAGCAGTTCGCGGGCGACCTGGGGGTGGTGCTCGCCGACCGTACGACGATGGCGGAGGCCCAGCAGGCGGGTCTCGACCTCAACCGCTGGACGAATCTCATCCTGCTCGCCGCGCTCTTCGGGTACGTCGCGATCAACGTGGCCAACAGCCTGGTGATGAGTACGACGGCCAGGCGGCGCGAGTTCGCACTCCTCCGGCTCGTCGGCATCGGCCGGCGCCAGGTGCGCCGGATGATGCTGTTCGAGTCGGCCGTAGTGATCGGGCTGGCGCTGGTGCTCAGCGCGCTGCTGTGCCTGCCGCCGATGATCGGCGTCACGGTCGGGCTGAGCGAGGCGGCCACCGTGGTGCCGACGATCTCGCCGGTCACCACCGCGCTCACCGCGGGTGGGGTGGTCGTCCTGGGCCTGCTCTCGATCATGCTCCCGACCCGCCGGGTGCTCCGTCACCGGCCGGTGGACGCGATCGGTCTGCGCGAATGACTCGGACTGCGTCTCTGGCACGGTCGACGCCGTTCGGGTCCGCTGGACCGCGGGCCCGGCCCGCCGCAGGTCGCCGAGGTGATCCTGCACCGCGCGGAGGGCTGACACAGGCCGGGTAAACTGACCGGCGGGCCGCTACTGGCGTTCAGGTGGGTCACCACCGGGGAACGGCCCGCCGGAGTCCCGCACCGCGGTTCCGGCCGAAGCCGCGCGCCTGGGCACGACGATCTGTTCGCCGACGCCCGAAGGAGCGCGCCGCATGACCACGCCAGAAACCACCACCACCTCGTCCGCCGGGTTCGCGGACACCGCCCGTCCGATGATCGGGACCGACCTCGCCGCGGCGATGGTGGCCCAGGCCGCCGAGCGGGCCGCGAAACTGCGCGAGGAGACCGGCGTCCAGCCGTGCCTGGCCACGGTGCTGGTCGGCGACGACCCCGCCTCCGCGACGTACGTCCGGATGAAGCAGAACCGGAGCAAGAAGGCCGGCATCGCCTCGGTCAGTGTGGTGCTCCCGGCAACCACGACGACCGAAGAGCTTGTCGCAGAGCTGACCAGGCTGTCCGAAGACCCGACCGTGCACGGCATCCTGCTGCAGCACCCCGTGCCGGACCAGATCGACGAACGCGCGGCGTTCGAGGCGATCGCGCCGGCCAAGGACGTCGACGGCGTCACCATGCACTCGTTCGCCGCGATGGCCTTCGGCGAACCCGGCTTCCGCTCCTGCACCCCCGGCGGCATCCTGCGCCTGCTCGAGGCGTACGACGTCCCGCTGGCCGGCGCGCACGCCGTGGTGATCGGCCGCAGCCCGATTCTCGGCAAGCCGGCCGGAATGTTGCTGCTGGCATCGAACGCCACGGTCACCTACACCCACTCCCGCACCCAGGACCTGCCCGAGCTGGTCCGCCAGGCCGACATCGTGGTGGCGGCGGTCGGCAAGCCGAACTTCGTCCGCGGCGCGTGGCTGAAGCCGGGCGCGGTCGTGGTGGACGCCGGATACAACGAGGGCAACATCGGCGACGTGCACGCCGAGGAGGCCGCGCAGGTCGCGAGCCTGCTCACCCCGGTCCCCGGCGGTGTCGGCCCGATGACGATCGCCCTCCTCCTGGAGCAGACGGTCGACGCCGCGGAGTCCCAGACCGCCAAGCCCTGACGACACCGAACACCGAACGTCCGAAGAACCCGAGGCAATAGCGCTCTGTTCTTCGGACGTAACCGCTCGGTGAGGGTTCGGCGGCGAGACGGGCGAGCGACGCCAGCGCGGTCTGACCTAATGTTGAGACAAGTGTCCAGCGCCGACCAGCGGCGCGGGACCAGGTGATCGAGGAGGCAGGACAGTGGCGGTACGGGCGATCCGGGGTGCCACCCAGCTGGACGTGGACGAGCGGGAGCACCTGCTCGAGCGGACGGCCGAGCTGGTCCGGGCGGTGCTGGAGGCCAACGACCTCGGGTCCGAGGACCTGATCAGCATCCTGTTCACCGTGACGCCCGACCTGCACTCGGAGTTTCCCGCGGTGGCCGGCCGGCAGATCGGGCTCACCGACGTACCGCTGATGTGCATGCAGGAGATCGCCGTACCGCACGCGTTGCCGCGCGTGGTCCGGATGATGCTGCACACCGAGTCGCCACGGTCGCGGGAGAAGATCCAGCACGTCTACCTGCACGGTGCGGTCGCGCTGCGCCCGGACCTGACCGGCGCCCAGTGAAAGACACCGTGAGCGACTCGATGAACGAACTGCGCGGCCCGGTCCGGATCGTCGGCACCGGCCTGATCGGCACCTCGATCGGGCTGGCGCTGACCCGGCTCGGCGTGGTCGTCGAGCTCGTCGACGGCGACCCGGACAACGCGCTGATGGCCGAGCGGATCGGCGCCGGCGCGCGGCTGGTCCAGCTCGAGCCGCAACTGGTCGTCGTCGCCGTACCGCCGGACCACGTCGGCGCGGTGATCGCCGAGCAGCTCGCGCAGACCGACGCCGTCGTGACCGACGCCGCCAGCGTGAAGGGCAAGCCGCTGGCCGACGCGAAGGCACTGGCGGAAGCGGGGGACCTCGCCCGGTACGTCGGCAGCCACCCGATGGCCGGTTCCGAGCGCAACGGCCCGCTCGCGGGTCGCGCCGACCTGTTCGAGGGCGCGACCTGGGCCATCACCCCGCACGAGACGAGCGATCCAGCCGCGGTCGAGCTCGTACGCCGGCTCGCGGAGGCCTGTGGCGCGCGAACGGTCGAGCTGTCCGTGCCCGACCACGACCTGGCAGTCGCACGCGTCTCGCACCTGCCGCAGCTGATGTCGTCGCTGGCGGCCGGGACGCTGGTCGACGCACCGGCCGAACACCTGGAGCTGTCCGGCCAGGGCGTCCGCGACGTCACCCGGATCGCGGCGAGCGACCCGGGGCTGTGGACCCAGATCGTCGCGGCGAACTCGCCCGCGCTGAGCGGCCTGCTGGAGCAGATCCGGGACGAACTCGATCGGCTTTTGATTGCCTTGAGCAAGGAGAAGCCGAATGGGAACTACCCCGACGACGAGGTGACCGCCGTCCTGCGGCGCGGCGTCTCCGGCGCGGTCCGGGTCCCGGGCAAGCACGGCACCCCGCACATCGAGCTGGTTCCCGTCCTGGTCACGATCCCCGACCGTCCGGGCCAGCTGGCCCGGCTGTTCGCCGACGCCGCGGCGTCCGGCGCCAACGTCGAGGACCTGCGGATCGACCACAGCCCGGGCCGGCCGGTCGGTGAGGTCGAGCTGGCGGTCAAACCGGCCTCGGTCGAGCAGTTGGTCGAGGTACTGACCGAGCGTGGCTGGACCGTGCACCGGTAACCTTCGGGCCATGATCATCGCTGTCGACGGCCCGAGCGGTTCCGGTAAATCGAGCACGGCCCGCGGAGTGGCCACCAGACTGGGCCTGAAGTACCTCGACACCGGTGCGATGTACCGCGCGGTGACCTGGTCGGCGCTGGAGGCCGGGCTCGACCTTGCCGACACCGCCGCGGTCGCGGACCGCGCCCGCGCGGTCGAGCTGGGGATCAGCACCGACCCGCAACGGGCGCACTTCACCGCCGACGGTACCGACGTCACCGAGGCGATCCGGGACCCGCGGATCAGCGAGCACGTGTCGAAGATCGCCACCAACCTGGACGTCCGCAAGGAGCTGATCCGGCGGCAGCGGGAGATCATCGACGACGCCCAGCCAGGCGGCGGGATCGTGGTCGAGGGCCGCGACATCGCGACCGTGGTGGCCACCGACGCCGAGCTCAAGGTGCTGCTGACCGCCGACCAGGACGCCCGGATGGCCCGCCGCAAGGCCGAACTGGCCGAGGGCGCGCTGACCGCCGAGCAGCTGCGTGACCAGATCGTGCGCCGCGACGCCGACGACGCCACCGTCTCGCAGTTCGAGGTCGCCTCGGACGGCGCGGTGACGATCGACTCCACCCACCTGTCCCTGGAGGAGGTCATCGACGTGATCAGCCGGCTCGCGAAGGAGGCCGAGGCCGCGCCGCGCGACCGGGAGTCATGAGGGTACTGATGCTCCCTCCGCTCCTCAGTCCAGGCCGGGAGTCCCCATGACCGCGGAACTGACCGGGCACCAGGAGCTGCCCCGAACGGACGACCTGCAGACCCTGCCGTACCGGCTCGGCGGGGTCATCCGGCACGTCGTCCGGCCGTACTTCCGCTTGCGTTACGACCTGACGATCCACCACGAGGACCGGTTCCCGCGGACCGGTGCGGTGCTGGTGGCGCCGAACCACCTCGGCCTGCTCGACGGACCACTGCTCGGCGCGACGGCGCCGAGAATGCTGCACCAGCTCGGCAAGATCGAGGCGTTCGGCGGCCTGCAGGGCAAGATCCTGCACCTGGCCGGGCAGATCCCGGTCGACCGTTCGACGTACGACGTACTGGCGATCCGCAAGGCGATCAAGGTGCTCCGCGACGGCCACGTGATGAGCATCTACCCCGAGGGCACCCGCGGCCGCGGCGACTTCCGCAAGGTCAGGGTCGGGGTGGCCTACCTGGCGATGGTCACCGGGGCGCCGATCCTGCCGGTGGCCCTGCTCGGCACCCGGCTGCCCGGCGGCGACGTGGAGCGGTTCCCGCCGTGGGGGAGCCGGGTGGACGTCGTGTACGGCACACCTTTCACGGTGGACCGCGTACCCTTTCCTCGGAGGCACACCGACGTACGGGCGGTGGCCGACCAGATCGGCGACGTCTTGCGGGCGCATGTCCAGGCCGCCGTCGCAGCCACCGGCCACCCGCTTCCGGGCAAGCCAGAGAAGAAGGATCGTGATGAGTGACCTGCCCACGGGCTACGAGTACGACGCCGAGCCGTCGCGCGGCGACGACACCGGCCCCGTGCCCGTTCTGGCGATCGTAGGCCGCCCGAACGTCGGCAAGTCGACGCTGGTGAACCGGATCATCGGCCGCCGCGAGGCGGTCGTGGAGGACACCCCGGGCGTCACCCGGGACCGCGTCTCGTACGACGCGGACTGGGCCGGCCGGTCCTTCACGGTGGTCGACACCGGCGGCTGGGACCCGGACGCGGTCGGCATGGCCGCGCTCGTCGCCGCCCAGGCCGAGGTCGCGATCAACGCGGCCGACGCGGTGCTGTTCGTGGTGGACGCGACCGTCGGCATCACCGACGCCGACGAGGCCGTCGTCCGGGTGCTGCGCAAGTCCGGCAAGCCGGTCGTGCTGGCCGCGAACAAGGTCGACGACCAGCGGGTCGAGGCCGAGGCGATGAACCTGTGGAGCCTCGGCATCGGCGAGCCGCACCCGATTTCGGCGATGCACGGCCGGGGGACCGGCGACATGCTGGACGCCGTACTGGCCGCCCTGCCGGAGGCGCCGCCGGAGCGCGATCCCGAGAGCGGGGGACCGCGCCGGGTCGCGATCGTCGGCAAGCCGAACGTGGGCAAGTCCTCGCTGCTGAACAAGGTCGCCAAGGAGGACCGGGTCGTCGTCAGCGACGTGTCCGGCACCACGGTCGACCCGGTGGACGAGCTGATCACGCTGGCCGGCAAGCAGTGGCGCTTCATCGACACCGCCGGTATCCGGCGCAAGGTGAAGAACGTCCAGGGCCACGAGTACTACGCCAGCCTGCGGACCAACAGCGCGATCGAGCGCGCCGAGGTCGTCGTGGTGGTGGTCGACGCCTCCGAGCCGATGACCGAGCAGGACCTGCGGATCATGAACACGGTCGAGGAGGCCGGCAAGGCCCTCGTGATCGCCTACAACAAGTGGGACATGGTCGACGAGGACCGGCGCTACTACCTGGAGAAGGAGATCGACCGCGACCTGGTCCAGCTGCGCTGGGCGCCGCGGGTGAACATCAGCGCGCTGACCGGCCGGCACATGGAGAAGCTGGTGCCGGCCATCGAGGCGGCGCTGGACGGCTGGCAGACCCGCGTCCCGACCGGCCAGCTGAACGCGTTCCTCGGCCGGTTGGTTGCCGCGCACCCGCATCCGGTCCGCTCCGGCAAGCAGCCGAAGATCCTGTTCGGCACCCAGGCCTCGACGATGCCGCCGACCTTCGCGATCTTCACCTCCGGGCAGATCGAGCCGTCCTACCAGCGCTTCATCGAACGCCGGCTGCGCGAGGACTTCGGCTTCGTCGGCAGCCCGGTGCACGTGCAGATCCGGGCCCGGCAGAAGAAGGCGAAACGCTGACCCCACCGGTGCGAAAGCACTGCCGCTGATGGGGTAAGGTTTACCCGCTCGCTCCTCCTGGGAGCAGCGGTTCGGGCTGTGGCGCAGTTGGTAGCGCACCGGTCTGGGGGACCGGGGGTCGCCAGTTCAAGTCTGGCCAGCCCGACAGTGCGAAAGGGCACCGGCATCACGCCGGTGCCCTTCGTGTTTCGCTCAGCAGGTAGGACTCACCAACCGCGCGCCCGCCATTCCGGGAGGTGGGGGCGTTCGGTGCCCAGCGCGGTGTCGGCGCCGTGGCCGGGGTAGACCCAGGTCTCGTCGGGGAGCCGGTCGAAGAGCTTGGACTCGACGTCGTTGATCAGCGACTCGAAGTTCTTCGCGTCGCCGCGGGTGTTGCCGACGCCGCCGGGGAACAGCGAGTCGCCGGTGAACAGGTGCGGGGCGCCCTTCGGGTCGTCGTACAGGAGCGCGATCGAGCCGGGGGTGTGGCCGGTCAGGTGGATCACGCGGAGGCCGACGGTGCCGAGGGAGATGGTGTCGCCGTCGTCGACGAGCTCGTCGGTCGGGACCTCGATGCCTTCCGCGTCGTACCGGCCGGCGAGCGTGGTCGCGCCCGTGGCGGCGACGACCTCACCGAGCGCCTGCCAGTGGTCGCCGTGGCGGTGGGTGGTGACGACCCGGCTGATTCCGCCGCTGCCGATCAGGGTCAGCAGGGTGTGCGCGTCGTTGGCCGCGTCGATCAGGAGCTGTTCGTCGGTCTGCCGGCAGCGCAGCAGATAGGCGTTGTTGTCCATCGGGCCGACCGCGACCTTGGTGATCATCAGCTGCGCGAGTTCGTGGGTCTGCGCGGGGCCGCCGACGCGGACGTTGCCGTGGTAATCCGTCATGTGACGATCCTCGCACCCATCGGCCGGCCGGCGGTACGAGCGCGGGGACTGGCGTGACCTGATCCGGGTACCGCTCGTTCGGAGAGCATGAGGTGATCGAATAGACTTTCGAACGCGGAGCCCCCGGGATCCGGCGTGGAAGTTTTTGTCGGTGGGCCTGGTTAGCCTAGATCGGGCATGTCCCTGAACCCTTCGAACGGCTGAGAGTGAGCTTGTGTCTGACCGTCTGATCGTGCGTGGAGCGCGTGAGCACAACCTGAAGGACGTCTCGCTCGACCTGCCGCGCGACGCCATGATCGTCTTCACCGGCCTGTCCGGGTCCGGTAAGTCCAGCCTCGCCTTCGACACGATCTTCGCCGAGGGCCAGCGCCGCTACGTCGAATCGCTGTCGGCCTACGCCCGGCAGTTCCTCGGTCAGATGGACAAGCCCGACGTCGACTTCATCGAGGGCCTGTCGCCGGCCGTCTCGATCGACCAGAAGTCCACCTCGCGCAACCCGCGCTCCACCGTCGGCACGATCACCGAGGTGTACGACTACCTGCGGCTGCTGTTCGCCCGCGCCGGCCGGCCGCACTGTCCCGAGTGCGGCGAGCCGATCGCCAAGCAGACCCCGCAGCAGATCGTCGACCGGGTGATGGAGCTCGACGAAGGCACCCGGTTCCAGGTGCTCGCGCCGGTGATCCGCGGCCGCAAGGGGGAGTATCTCGACCTGTTCCGCCAGCTCACCGGCCAGGGCTTCTCCCGGGCCCGGGTGGACGGCGAGACGATCCAGCTGACCGAGCCCCCGAAGCTGGACAAGCAGAAGAAGCACACGATCGACGTCGTGGTCGACCGGCTGGCGGTCAAGGCGTCGGCCAAGCAGCGGCTGACCGACTCGGTCGAGACCGCGCTCGGCCTGTCCGGCGGCATCGTCACGCTCGACTTCGTCGACCTCGACGAGAAGGACCCGCAGCGCGAGCGCCGGTTCAGCGAGAAGCTCGCCTGCCCGAACGACCACCCCCTGCAGCTGGACGAGCTGGAGCCGCGCTCGTTCTCCTTCAACTCGCCGTACGGCGCGTGCCCGGCCTGCTCGGGTCTGGGCACCCGGATGGAGGTCGACCCGGAGCTGCTGGTCCCGGACCCGTCGAAGTCGCTGGACGCGGGCGCGATCCAGCCCTGGTCGGGCGCGAACGTCTCGCAGTACTTCGAGCGGCTGCTGAGCGCGCTGGCCAAGGACCTGAAGATCAAGACCACGACGCCGTTCGGCGAGCTGCCGGCGAAGGCGCAGAAGGCGCTGCTGAGCGGTCACGACCGCCAGGTCCACGTCTCGTACAAGAACCGCTACGGCCGCGAGCGGTCGTACTACACCACGTTCGAAGGCGTCATCCCGTACGTCGAGCGCCGGCACGCCGAGGCCTCCAGCGACACCAGCCGGGAGCGCTTCGAGGAGTACATGCGCGAGGTGCCGTGCCTGACCTGCAACGGCGCGCGGCTGAAGCCGATCTCGCTGGCGGTCACGCTCGGCGGCAAGAACATCGCCGAGATCAGCGCGATGTCGATCGACGAGGTGCACGGCTTCCTGGTCGACCTGGACCTGACGCCGCGCGAGAAGCAGATCGCCGAGCGGGTCACCAAGGAGATCGGTGAGCGGCTGCGGTTCCTGCTCGACGTCGGCCTGGACTACCTGGCGCTGAACCGGCCCGCCGGCTCACTGTCCGGCGGCGAGGCGCAGCGGATCCGGCTGGCGACGCAGATCGGCTCCGGGCTGGTCGGCGTGCTGTACGTGCTGGACGAGCCGTCGATCGGTCTGCACCAGCGGGACAACCGGCGGCTGATCGACACGCTGGTCCGGCTCAAGGACCTGGGTAACACGCTGATCGTCGTCGAGCACGACGAGGACACCATCGACCACGCCGACTGGGTGGTCGACATCGGCCCGGGCGCCGGTGAGCACGGCGGCCAGGTGGTCGTGTCCGGCACCGTCGAGGACCTGCGCAACCACCCGGACTCGATCACCGGCGCGTACGTGTCGGGCCGCAAGGAGATCCCGATCCCGGCGATCCGCCGCCCGCTCACCGAGGGCCGCGAACTGACCGTGTACGGCGCGCGCGAGCACAACCTGCAGGACATCGACGTGACCATCCCGCTCGGGGTGTTCGTGGCGGTGACCGGGGTGTCCGGCTCGGGCAAGTCGACGCTGGTCAACGACATCCTCTACACCTCGCTGGCCCGGCAGATCTACGGCGCCCGCGCGGTGCCCGGCCGGCACACGAAGATCTCCGGCCTCGACCAGGTCGACAAGGTGATCCACGTCGACCAGTCGCCGATCGGCCGGACGCCGCGGTCCAACCCGGCGACCTACACCGGGGTCTGGGACCACGTCCGCAAGCTGTTCGCGGAGACGCCGGAGGCGAAGGTCCGCGGGTACCAGCAGGGCCGGTTCTCGTTCAACGTCAAGGGCGGCCGGTGCGAGGCCTGCTCCGGTGACGGCACGCTGAAGATCGAGATGAACTTCCTGCCCGACGTGTACGTGCCCTGTGAGGTGTGCCACGGCGCGCGGTACAACCGCGAGACGCTCGAGGTGCACTACAAGGGCAAGACGGTCGCGGACGTGCTGGACATGCCGATCGAGGAGGCCGCTGAGTTCTTCGAGGCGATCCCGGCGATCTCGCGGCACCTCAAGACGCTGAACGAGGTCGGCCTGGGCTACGTGCGGCTCGGTCAGCCCGCGCCGACGCTGTCCGGCGGTGAGGCGCAGCGGGTCAAGCTCGCCTCCGAGCTGCAGAAGCGGTCGACCGGCAAGACGGTCTACGTGCTGGACGAGCCGACCACCGGTCTGCACTTCGAGGACATCCGCAAGCTGCTCGGCGTACTGGGTGGGCTGGTGGACAAGGGCAACTCGGTGCTGGTGATCGAGCACAACCTCGACGTGATCAAGACCGCCGACTGGATCGTCGACCTCGGGCCCGAAGGCGGGCGCCGTGGCGGCACGCTGGTGGCCGAGGGCACTCCGGAGGAGGTCGCGGCCAACCCCGCGTCGTACACCGGGCAGTTCCTGGCCGAGATCCTGCACGGGCGGGCGGCCAAGCCGAGCGCGAAGCAGGCAGCGCCCACGGTGGTGACCCCGGCCAAGAAGACGGCCGCGAAGAAGGCGCCGGCGAAGAAGGCCGTCGCGGCCAAGAAGACGGCCGTCAAGAAGACCGTGGCCGCGAAGAAGACCGCCACGAAGAAGACGGCGGCCAAGCGCGCCGCGAGCTGACGAAGCACGGGTGAGCGCGCCGGTACGAACGTACTGGCGCGCTCACTTTTGCGTGCTGCCGCAACGGTGCGGGCCGGTCGGCGCGGAGAACCTCTGAGCGTTTAGATTAGGCGCGAACCAGGTGGCGGACCGAAGGGGAACACGTGTCACGGCAGTACGACTCCCAGCTGATCGAGTCGGTGGCGGTCCGGCGCCGGCGGTTGCGGGAGGCGTGGCTGTTCGGTGCTGCCCGTTCGCGCAAGACGCTCGACGAGGGCATCACCAAGCTGTTCGCCAGCGTGGCGGTCGCCGCGGTGATCTGCGCCGGCTGCGTGGGTTACTCGTTCATCCAGGACTCCCGGGGCAAAGGGCCGGGCAACGGACCCGTTGCCCCGAGCCCCAGTTCCACGGTGGGCGGTGACCCGAGCAGTTCGCCGACCGGTACGCCGTCGCCGACCGGCACTCCGGTGTCGAGCCGAACCCCGGCGCCGCCGACGCCGCCGCGGTCCTGAACCACCTTTCCCACCACGATTCCGGCCGCCGGCAGGGAACCGGACGCGACCCCGGCCGCGTCTATGGTGGGGAGTCGGCAGCCGGCACCATCACTTCGGAGGGATAGCAGTTGTGAGTGGACAGCGTTGGGACATGGGTAAGGACACCCTCGGCACCCTGGCCAAGAAGACGGGCGGCAAGACCCAGGACCTCGGCGGTCTGGTCAAGCGCCTGGCCGCGGCCGCTCAGCCGCTGGAGGGCAAGCTCCGCGGTAGCGGGCACGACGCCTTCATGTCCTTCAAGAGCCGCGTCGACGGCATCGCCGCAGACCTGAACGCCGGCCTGGCCGCGATCAACAAGGGTCAGCAGGGCATGGACGCCGCCACCCAGACCGGTATGAGCGAGATGGCCCAGGCCGCCAAGAAGTCCGAAGGTGCGGCGAACTTCGACGGCGCCAAGTTCAACAAGCGCTGATACGGGGAGACACAGACAGATGAGCAACCGCAACAGCTACGACAGCGGCGCCAGCGGCGAGACCCAGGCGGCGATCAAGAGCCTGTCCGCGCAGATCGAGTCGCTGATCGCCCAGCACCAGGCGAACGTGAAGGCCATGCGCGGCGACGCGACGATGACCAAGGTGCTGGACGAGTACGGCGCGGTCGAGGCGAAGTTCAACGCCGCCGCCACCGAGGTGCAGAACATCATCAAGTCGCTGGCGAGCACGCTGGCCGAGTTCGACACCCACGCGGACACCGCGTTCAAGGCCGCGTCGAAGGCCGTGACGGACATCGGCAACACCTGATCGATCGGGTAGTCAGCAGGCCCACGGCCGGCGCGCGGTGCCGCGCGCTGGTCGTCCGGGGTGCCGTCGGGGCACGACGGCTGGATCGCGTTCGGACGAGAGTTTCACGGGTGAGCCCTGCGTGGGGCGGCGAGAGGTAGAGGCATGGTCAACTGGACTGTTGAAGCAGCGGCGGCGATGGCGGACCTGCAGGGGATGCAGACCGACGCGAAGGCCTTCGAGGCCATCGGCACGAAGCTCAGCAACGGCCTGACCACGGCCGGCACGCAAGCCTCGCTGAACGGCAAGGGCGGCCCGATCGGCATCGCGATCAGCGAGTTCGTGGAGAAGTGGAAGGACTCGCTGCCCGGCATGGTCAAGCACACCGGTGACGTGATGCAGGGCACCGCCGCCGCGCTCACCGCCCTGGCCAACGGCCAGCAGGAGATGGCTCTGGCCGCCCAGCGCGGCATCCAGTTGACCGAGGGCGTCGATCCTCGTCAGGTGATCCGGAACGCGGCCGCCGCCGCGCGAGCAGAGCAGCAGCCGCAGCCGTCGTCCACCACCCGCGCCGTCTGATCCCGGGGACACGAACAGATGATCAAGCCCGAAGGCATCCCGAAGTTCGAAGGCAACCTGGAGCAGGTCACCCAGGCGGCCAACGACCTGACCGCGGTCGGCACCGAGATCACCACGATCGGTGTGAACCTCGAGCGCAGGTTCCGGCAGAACATCAACACCAACTACGCCAAGGGTCCGGAGACCCATCTGCTGGCGCGGGCGATGGAGCCGGTCAAGAAAGAGGGTGAACTGTTCGGCCCGAACCTGGGCACGATCGGTTCGGCGCTGCACACGTTCGTCTCCGAGGTCAGCCAGCACAAGACCGGCCTCGCGTCGGTCCGGACCCGGGCCGACGCCTGGAAGGCCAAGGTCGGCGACACCCCCGAGGACGAGATCGACGACAACGAGGACTGGGTCAAGGAGGAGAACCAGCTCCACAAGGACCTGCAGGGTCACCTCGACGCGATCAGCGCCGCCGAGCGCCGGTGCGCGAACAAGATCGTCGACCTCTACGGCGGCAAGAAGTGGGAGGACAGCGGCCTGCGGCAGGGCGAGAAGCCGCCGGAGGACAACGGCGAGGAGGAGAAGGACCCGGCGTGGGGCAAGCCGCTGGAATACGACGCCCCGTGGTACGAGGACGCGGTTGACTTCGCCGGCGGTGTGCTCAAGGGCATCTTCGTCGACGGCCTGCTCGGCACGCTGGACGCGCTGACCACGCTGATCCCGATCCAGCCGCTGCTGAAGTCGCTCGGCGTGAACAGCATCTTCGGCTACGAGCTGAAGGGCTGGAGCGACGCCGGCAACGCCTGGAAGGGCGTCGGCCTGACGCTCGCCTCCGCCGCGATGTGGGCGGTCCCCGGCGCGAACCTGCTGATGCACGCCATGTTCCCCGAGACCGCGGCGTACCTGGACAACGTCGGTCTGACCGTGCTGAAGGGCATGGTTGCGTGGGACATGTGGGGCGAGGACCCCGGTCGCGCGCTCGGCCAGGTCGGCTTCAACGTGATCACCACGATCGGTACCGGTGGTGCGGGTGGCGCGGTGCGTGCGACGGCGATCGCCGGTAAGTACGGCTCGGCTGCCGCGAAGGTTGCCAAGGGCGCCGATGTCGTGGTCGACATCGCCGGCAAGCTGCGCCCCGGCCAGCTCGCGGTGAACACCGCGCTGAAGCTGCCGAAGGTCTCCGACCTGGTGATCAAGGTCGGCAACGCCCCGGTGATCGGCGGCATGGCGAAGTTCAGCGGCCTGGACATCCCGACCTCGAGGGTCAGCCTGCCGCACACCGGCGGCGTCGACGTCCCGAGCGGCGACCACACGCCGGTCTCGGTAGGATCCGGTTCGCACAACTCCGGTTCGACGTCCACCTCCAGCAGTTCCTCCAGCGGCTCGGACTTCCCGTCCGGCGGCCGCTCGGACAGCCCGAACTCGCCGACCGGAGGAAACTCGGACGCGCCGACGGGCCGAGGCTCGGACAGCTCTTCAAGTGGAGACTCGGACAGTTCGTCTGGCGGGAACCAGGACGCTCCTGCGACTCGCACGGACTCGCCGAGCCACACGGACTCTCCGACGGGCCGCCAGGACGGGCCGACGAACGACGCCCCGGCGAACAACACGGACAGCCCGTCGCGGGCGGACAGCTCGACGTCGAATTCGGACGCGCCGCGTACGGACAGCCCGGGGTCGCGCAACGAGAGCCCGGCGACGCACACCGACAGCCCGAGCGGCACGCGCAACGATGCGCCGACCTCCCGGAGCGACAGCCCGGCGTCGAACCCGGACGGTCCGACGCCGACGCGCGGCGATGCGCCGGCATCTCGTGGGGATAGTCCGAACACGTCGCACGCGGATGCGCCGACGTCTCGTGGTGGGGACAGCCCCAACACGTCTCATGCCGACGCGCCCACGTCGCGTGGGGACAGCCCCAACACGTCTCATGCCGACGCGCCCACGTCGCGTGGGGACAGCCCGAACACCTCGCATGCCGACGCACCCACGTCGCGGGGCGACAGCCCGAACACCTCGCACGCGGACTCACCGACCTCCCGTGGAGACAGCCCGTCGACCACCCGCGCCGACGGTCAGACCACGCCGGACGCACCGCGGACCAACACCCCGGACGCCCCGCGGACGCCCGATGCGCCGCACACCCCCGACGTCCCGCGCACCCACACGCCGGACGCTCCGCGGACGCACACGCCGGACGCGCCGCACACCCGGACTCCAGATGCGCCGCACACCCCGGACGCCCCGCGCACGCCGGACGTGCCGCGGACCAACACTCCGGATGCGCCGCACACGCCCGACGTACCGCGGACCCACACGCCCGACGCACCGCGCACTCACACCCCGGATGCTCCGCACACCCCCGACGTGCCGCGGACCAACACCCCGGACGCGCCGCACACCCCCGACGCACCGCACACGCGGACGCCGGACGCTCCCGCCGCGCACCACGCGCCGGACGCGCCGCGGACCCACACCCCGGATGGGTCGACCTCGCGCGCCCCGGACGCCACGACGCCGCACACCGGCGACGCGGTCCCACCGGTCGTTGCACCCCACATCGGCGCTGGTCACGGCCGGTCCGGCGGCAATGGACCGGACACGCCGCACGGCACGACTCCCAGCCAGCCGAACAACCAGCACCAGCCGAACCAGCAAAACGCGAACCAGCACAACCCGAACCAGCAAAACCCCAACCAGCAGCAGCCGCCGCAGCCGCCGCAGCAGCCGATGACGGGGCACCCCGGCCAGCACCGGCACGACGCCGAGCCCGGCCGGTACAACACATACGACCCCGACGGAAGCCTGCTGCAGCGGTTCAAGGCCAAGGTGGGCGCGAACCCGCTGAAGAACGTGCGGCGCTGGATCACCGACGGCAACCCGCATTTCCACACGCAGCACCCGTCGGTGACCAACAACTGCGGCGACAACTCCCGGGCGTTCGTCGACACCCTCCAGGGCAAGGAGCCCCGGCTCGCCAACGCCGACGGCAGGGTGCCGCCCGGTGAGTACCCGGAGATGCACGAGTACACGGGCGTGCGTCCGGAGGGCATCCACGTCCCCGGCGCGAAGAACTCGAAGGAGTACACCGACGGCGCGTACCAGCAGATCCGCCAGGCGCTCGAAGGTCAGCCGCCAGGTACTGCCGCGATCATCGGCGGCAAGTGGGACGGCCCCGGTGGGCACTGGTTCAACGCCTTCGTCGATACCGACGGCGTTGTCCGCTGGGCCGACATGCAGACCGGAACGATCAGCGACGTCCCGCCGTACACGGGTACGTTCACCAAGCTCGAGGCAATGGTCCGCCGACCCGGCGGCGATTGGGAGTCCCCGCTCGCCCCGAGCATGAAGGTGGAAAACGTCAACGGCTTCCGCGTGGAAACTCCGAACGTTCCTCCTGCCGCCACTAATCAGCACCCGCTGCCGCCCAACGCTCCGCCGATGCCCACGCACCCGCCGGCCCAGCAGCACCCCCTGCCGCCCAACGCCCCGCCGGCGCCGCCACATCCGCCGGCTCAACACCAGAACCCGCCGCAGCCGCAGCACTCTCCGCAACACCCGCCTGCGCAGCACCAGCAGCATGCACCGCAGCAGCAGCCGGCTCAGCACCAGCAGCAGCCGGCTCAGCACCAGCCTGTGCAACACCAGCAGCCGCAGGCTCAGCATCAGCAGCAGGGGCCCGCTCAGCACCAGCAGTCGGCTCAGCACCAGCCTGTGCAACACCAGCAGGCGCCGGCTCAGCATCAGCAGCCGTCTGCGCCGCATCAGGAGCACGGGCCGGCTCAGCACCAGCACCAGCAGCAGCCGGGCCCGCACCAGCCTGCGCAACACCAGCAGCCGTCTGCGCCGCATCAGCAGCATGGCCCGGCTCAGCACCAGCAGCAGCCGTCTGCGCCACACCAGGAGCATGGGCCGGCTCAGCACCAGCCAGCTCACCAGCCTGCGCAGCCGTCTACGCCGCACCAGGAGCATGGGCCGGGCGACCAGGTGCCGTCGGCGCACGACAGGGCTCCCGATCCGTCGACCCGGCGGGATGGTCCGCCGCCGCCGCAGGACGCACGGCCGATGCACGACCAGCCGAACGCGCCACGGAACCCAGGTGACCTCGACGCACGTTTGCATCCGGATGGTCGGCCGGCTCCGCATGCGCCGCGTGATCCGAACCGGATCGAGAACGCGTTGCATCCTGATGGTCCGCCAGCTCCGCATGAGCCGCGTGATCCGAACCGGATCGAGAACGCGCTGCACCCCGACGGTCCGCCGGCTCCTCGTGTGCGGGATCCGCGGGAGGAGTTCATGCAGGATCGTCCCGGCGACGGACCTTCGGTTGATCAGCGCCTGCACCCGGACGGTCCGCCGGTGCCGCGTGATCCGAACCGGATCGAGAACACGTTGCACCCCGACGGTCCGCCGGCTCCGCACGATCCGAACCGGATCGACAACGCACTGAATCCTGAGCGGCCCGCGCCCGTGCGGGATCCGCGGGAGGACTTCATGCAGCGGCCGGAGGAGCGTCCTCGGGACCCGCGGGAAGACTTCATGCGGGAGGACGGCCCCCGGGATCCGCGGGAGGACGTCCGGCAGGATCCGCCCGGAGAGCACGGTGACCAGTCCTCGGCGTCCGACGGGTACGGCTCGTCCGACCAGCAGGCGCCCGGCGACTCCGATCCGTTCGCCAAGGACCGGTTCGAGGCGGGTCCGCCGCAGAGCGACGAGTTCGTCGAGGCCCCGGACTCCCCGGAGCACGCGGAGACCTATCGTCAGGCGCGGACGGCGACGCACGACGTGCCGCGGGTCGCGGAACTCACCGGTGTCGACCCGGACATGGTCGCGCTGGTCAAGGAGCATCTGTTCGTCCGGACGCATGACGTCGCGGTCGGACCGGGTGATCTTCGGCATGGCAATTTCACCCCGCTCGGCCATGTCGCCGGCCTGTGGCAGAAGGTGCTCGACGGCAAGTCGTTGACGCCGAACGAGGTCAACGAACTCCGCAGTCTGGTCGCGCACGAGTACGTCGAGGCCAGGTTGATGGAGTCCGGGGTACCGTACGACTCGGCGCACCCGTCGGCGTGGGACGAGGACGGCGGTCGACTCGCAACTCGTGGAGCCGCTCGCGCACACCTCGTGTCGCCCAGGCCGCTGCAGTCGTGGGCAGAGGCCGACCTGCTGCGTCACTGGGGCAGCTTCCTCGACCTGACGCCGCCACCTGGCGGTATCGCCGCCGACCTGTCCAACCTGGACGACGTCGTCCGCGCAGCGAAGGAGGGAATGGGATGGTGAACGACGTGACTGCCGCCGAGCAGATGGCCGACCGGCTGGCGGCTGTCCGGTACGACGACGCCGGGGCCTACCGCCGGCAACGGTCGCGGCTGCGGTTGGCCCGCGAGTACCTGCGCCGGACCGCCGTGTGGATGCAGGCGCTCGACCTGACGGAGGGCTGGCCGCATCCGGATCTGGCGAAGGCGATCGAGCCGTCGCTGGCGGTGGACCCGGCTCTGGCGGAAAAGGTCTTCGCTGCGACAGCAAACGGTGAGTTCCCCGTCCGCCCGACCGTGTCGTACCCGATCCTGCAATGGGCCGCGGCGGGCCAGCTGCCGAAACAGCGATTCCCCGACCTGGACGATCCGTTCGAACCCCTCGTGTTGCTGCTCGAACGCGACGGCGCCTTCATCGAGCACAACGGCGCGATGGAGCTCGGCTACGGCGAGTTCCAGATCCGGACCGTCGCGGACCGGGCCGCGCTGGAGCCACGACCGATCGATCCCGCGGCCCTGGACGAACTGGACCGGAAGGAACTGGTATGACCGAGACGGTCGATCCCGAGCGGCGGGCTGCGGCCCAGGAGACCCTGGCCGCTTGGAGCAACGCCCGGGCGCTGGACCCGAGCATGCGCCTGGACGCCTCCTACTTCGACCAATGGGAGGTCACGTCGTACGACGAGTTCCTGGTCTTCACCTCGGCCGGTGGATACACGAACCAGTCGTACCTGGTGCAGGAAGGGCTGGTGAAGCCGTTTGCACTGACGACCCACACGCTGGAGTCCGCGGCCGGTGAGGCGCGTGCCGAACGTGACGGCACCGAACCGCCGGAGCGTCCGGGTCCAGCTATCACCTGGGGCGATTGACACCGGCGACGGACCTGGCCGCTGCTGAGCCGATGATCAATCGGTTGCTGGCGGTTCTTCGACCTTCGCCCCGTCGAGGTTCGCGAGGGAATATGCGGTCGCTCGCGAAGGCGCCGGATCTGGTCGGCGATCAGATGGTGTACGCCGTACCACGCTGGGGGACTGCACCGAGGCGATCGAGGCCGCTCGTGCGTTGTACCGAGAACCGAGGGCTGAGCAATGGCTGACCGCTTGATGCAAAGCGTGGTCCAGGTTCGGCGCAACGACCGGTGGGAGGCGGTGGCGGTGATCGACGGCCGCCGATACCCCGACCGGGCGGCCTTCGACGCGGCGGTGTTGGACGCGTTCGACTCGCTCGATGACGCGGGCATCCCGGCGCAGTTGCAGCGCGAGGAGATCAGGCCGGACGAACCGCCGTCGCAGCTGCCGTTCTGGGAGGACTACAAGGGGATGCTCGCCACGAAAGCAGACGTCGACCAGGAGGAAACCCGCAATGCCTGAGGGCATCGAGCAGGACGTTCTGGACCGCGCGTGCGCGCGCCTGGCCGAGTATCACAACGAGGATTTGCCCGAGGGGATGCGGCGCTACACCGCGGCCGACTTCAAGAGCTACCAGGTCCATCCCTTCGAGGACTGGCTGATCTTCGTCTCGCCCGACGGTTTCACCAACCAGAGCTTCCTGGTCAGCGACCCGATGATCTACGAGTCGCCGGGTTGGGAGTCGTACGAGGATGCCCTGGCCGAGGCGAAGGCCCTGAAGGCAGCCGGCGCGACCCGCCGCCCCGAGGAGCCGGACGACGATGATTATGACGACGACGACTGACAGCACCGTCAGTCAGATCGCCGAGCGAGGGGCTGGACAATGGCTGATGCCGTGGACCTGAGCGTCGTCCAGGTCAGGGCCGGGGACCGTTGGAAGGCGGTGGCCGTCATCGACGGGCGCACCTACCCGGACCGGGCGAGCTTCGAGGCGGCCGTCGAGGGCGCGTTCGAGGCGCTCGACGAGGCGCGGATCCCGGCCCAGCTGGTGACCCGCGAGGTGTCGCCGACGGAACCGCCGTCGCGGCTGCCGTCCTGGGACGAGTACCGCGCGATGCTCGCTGCTGAAGGAGATCGGGGTACCGCGTGAAGGTCTTCGACGCGTGGCGGACGTGGACCGACGCCGACCAGCCGCTGCGCGACCGCCTGCCGGCCGGGACCGTCGAGCACCTGGCCGAGGTCTACCGGGCGGCGGCGGACTGGCACGGTGATCAGGTTCGCCCGGCCGGTGAGCCGTACGTCGAGCATCTGCTGCAGGCGCTCCAGGTCGCGGTCGAGGCCGGCGGGGCGACCGATCCCGACGTCCTGGCCGCCGTCCTGCTGCATGACGTCGCGGAGGACACGTCCGGCACGGTGGAGCAGATCCGGGACCGCTTCGGGTCGCGGACCGCGGACCTCGTCGCGGCTGTCACCAAGCCCGAGCCCCGCGACGGCGAGGATCCCGCGGCCGTCCGGACGGCGTACTTGCGGTCGTTCGAGAACGCGGAGCCGGACGTCCTGCTGGTGAAGCTGTCCGACCGCTACAGCAACGTGCAGGCGCTCGACACCCACCCGAGGCCGGACAAGCAACGCCGGTACTACGCGGAGACGGTGCGGCAGATCGTGCCGTTGACGGTCGGGGCGCCGCAGTTCGTGCCATTGTTCGACGAGTGGCAGCAGCACTTCAGCCGGCTGGCCGACGACGACCAGGAGGAAACCCGCGATGCCTGAAGGCATCGAGCAGGATATGCCGGTCGTGGACATCGCCGCCGCTGAGCGGATGGTCGAACGGCTGGCGGTCGTCCGGTACAACGACGAGAAGGCCTACGAGCAGCGCGAGTCCCGGGGCCGGCTGGTCCACGAGTTCTTGCGGCGTACGGCACGGTGGGCGTTGGCGCTCGGTGCCGAGGACAGGTGGCCGCACTCGGACCTGGCGAAGGCGCTGGCACCGGATCTGGCGCTGGATGCCGCGTTGATCGAGGAGAAGATCGACTTCGACTCCGGGACCCGCGGTGAGTTTCCGCTCCGGCGGGAGATCGTCTACCCGATGGTGTGCTGGGCGGCGCTGGGGGACTTGCCGAGGCAGCGGTTCCCGGAGTTGGACGACCCGTACGAGCCGTTGCTGCTGATGTTCGAGCGCAGTGGCGGCTACCTGCAGTACAACGGGTTTCTGGAGCTGGGGTACGGGGCGTTCCCGGTCGGGAAGCTGGCCGAGCGGGCTGAGCTGGAGCCGCTGCCGATCGATGAGCCGACTCTGGATGCGTTGGATGAGGCGAGCTGAGATGAACGATGAGATCGGTGAGGACGAGCTGGCGGGTTGCTGGCGGCGTGGTGGAACGCGCGGGCCGGCGGGGATGGTCCGGAGTACACGGCGGAGTCGTTCGTGGCTGGCAGGTGGGTCGCCGGGAGGAGCTTCTGGTGATGGCGTCGGCTGGTAGACAGTCGAACCAGCTGTACCTGGGTGCGCCCGGCCGCACTCTTCGCCGTTTTGAGGAGAACCTGAGCGCCGTTCCCGATCGGAAAGAGAGAGTGGCCCGATGACCGACACCGCCGCGGCCGAACGGATGGCCGATCGGCTGCTGGCCGTCAGCTGGAACAACGACCTGGCGTTCGATGCGCAGCGGTCTCGTTTCCGGCTGACCCGGGAGTTCTTGCGGCGTACGGCGCTGTGGGGACAGTCTCTGGGTGTGACGGCGCGCTGGCCGTTCTTCGATCTGGCCGAGGTGCTGGATCCGGAGGTGGTGGTTGATCCGGTTCTGGTCGAGAAGCTTCAGCTGGATCCGGCGACCGCAGGGACGAACCCGGTGCCGCCTGGGGTGGCGGTGAACATCGTGCGTTGGGCTGCGTTGGGCGATCTGCCTCGGCAGCGGTTCCCGGAGTTGGACGATCCGTACGAGCCGCTGATCGCGCTGTTCGAGCGCGGTGGTGCCTTCACGGTGGGAAATGGCCTGATCGAGCTCGGCTACGGCTCTTTCACGATTGGCGACATGGCCGCGCGGGCAGCGCTGGAGCCCGCGCCGATCGATGAAGCGACGTTGGATGCGTTGGACGAGGAGAGCTGAGATGAGCGACGAGATCGGTGAGGACGAGCTGGCGCAGGCGCACGAGTTGCTGGCGGCGTGGTGGAATGCGCGGGCCGGCGGGGACGGTCCGGAGTACACGGCGAAGTCGTTCGTGGATTGGCAGGTGGGTCGGCGGGAGGAGTTTCTGGTGATGGCGCCTGCCGGTGGACAGTCGAATCAGCTGTATCTGGTGGGCGCGGGAGTTGTCCGGCCGTACTCGCCGGCGTACGAGACGCACGAGGGTGCCCTTGAGGCCGCGCGGGCTGAGCGGGACGGGTTGGTTCAGCCGGAGCCGCCGCAGGCTTCGCCGTTTTGAGGAGACCGTCTCGATCGGGAGAGGGAGAGTGGGCCGATGTCCGACACTGCGGCGGCCGAACGGATGGCCGATCGGTTGCGGGCCGTCGTCTTCGACGAGGACGAGGCGTTCGCGCGGCAGCGGTCCCGGTTCAGGTTGACTCGGGAGTTCCTTCGCCGTACGGCGCTGTGGTCGCAGGCGTTGGGGGTCGAGGACCAGTGGCCGTTCGTTGATTTGGCTGCCGTGCTGGATCCCGGTTCCGAGGTGGATCCGACGCTGGTCGAGAAGCTTCAGCTCGACACGTCGTCGGCGGAGTCGTTCCCGGTGCCGCCCGCGATGGCGCTGGCGATCGTGCGGTGGGCCGGGCTCGGTGGTCTGCCCCGGCAGCGGTTCCCGGAGTTGGACGACCCGTACGAGCCGCTCGTCGCGCTGTTCGAGCGTGGTGGCGCGTACACGGTGGGTGGCCGGCAGATCGAGTTGGGGTACGGGACCTACCCGATCCGCACCCTGGCCGAGCGGGCTGCGCTGGAGCCGGTGCCGATCGATGGGGCGTCGCTGGATGCGTTGGACGGCGAGCGCAGCTGAGCGGGGCGAGTCAGGTACGGCGACGGCGCCAGAACGGGGATTTGAGGGCCTTCGGCAACGTGACCGACGGGGTGACGCCGAGGTCGACCGGGAGTTCGGCGAGCAGTTCGCCGACCAGCCAGTAGACACCCGGGGAGCAGGGGTCGGCCGCGTCGGCGTGGGCCTTGGCGACCCAGTGGGCGAACTCGTCGACGCGGGCCTGCATGTCCTGCTTGCGGTCGACGGGACAGAGGACCAACTGGTCGGTGGAGGGCAGGGCGAGCAGTGAGCCGCGCCCCTTGCCGCCGTTGGGGAGGAGCTTTTCGTGGTCGACCAAAGCCAGGCCGACGGTCTGGTCGCCGGGCCGGATGAAGCGGCGCCACGGGGTGCCGGGGACTTCCTGTAGGGTCAGGCCCGCGAGGCCGTTCAGGGTGATCTCCAGGCCGGACGGGCTGCCGGGCAGGTGGAGGCCGTGCATGACCCGGCGGACCTGGGTGAGGCGGTGCCAGTCCGGGCCGCTCTGGATGCCGAAGACGATCTCGAAGTACCGGCCGAACGGGACGCTGAGGCCGGCCAGCACGCTGTCGTACGCCGCCGACCAGCCCTGCGGGCGCAGCGTGACCCGCTGGCGTTCGGCGACGGCGCCGTACAGGTGCTCGTCGGTGGCGACGCCGATCTCGTCGACGACCGCGCGCAGCCAGTCGTCGACGGTGCGCGGCCACAGGTGATTCGGTTGCTGGCGGCATCGATCGACGAGCTCGGTCAGGCCGACCTCGGCGCTGGACACCAGACCGCCGCGACTCCAGCGCAGCTTGACGATCGGCCCCGCCGGGTCCAGCTCGGCGTCCGGCAGCAGGACGGGCAGCAGGTCGGCGACCAGGTCCAGCACCTGCCGCGGGTCGAACGGTGTCTCGGTCATCGGTATGAGCCGCCCCTCCACTAGAGTCCGGTGCAGCATGCCATCTGAGGCGTTCATGTCGTGCAGTCGAGGGGCCGGTCGGGCCCAGCTGAGGAGAGACAGTGTCGACACGACTCGTGCACCGCCCGGCGCGGAGCACCCGGAGTATCGACACCGGGCAGCCGCGGGTGATCGAGACCCCGCCGCCCGGCGCACGAGGCAAGGCCGGCGGCAACGCGGCGCAGGCGCTGATGCCGGCGGTCGGTGTGCTCGGCTCGGTCGGGATGATGAGCACGATGCGGACCGGTACGTCCGCGGTGATCGGCGTCGGGGTGCTGGCGCTGACGGTGATCGGCACGTTCGGGATGATGTTCTCCCAGCGCGGCCGCTCCGGCAAGGAGAGCCGTGACCAGCGCAACCGGTACCTGGACTACCTCGAGCGGCTGCGCGAGGAGTTCGGCAAGATGGAGCGCCAGACCCGCAAGACCGCGCTCGCGCTGAACCCGCCGGCCGACGCCCTGGTGGACTGCGTCCGCGACCCGGCCCGGCTGTGGGAACGGCGGCGCAGCGACCCCGACTTCCTGCTGGTGCGCTGCGCGACCGGGCGGATGCCCGTGGTTCCGGCGACGCTGGCGCAGTCGGGCTCGATGATGGACCCGCCGGACCCGTTCATGCTGGCCGAGGCCGAAGCGCTGGCCCGCCGGTTCGCGCTGATGCCGGACATGCCGCTGACCATCCCGCTGGACCTGGCCGGCAACGTCAGCATCGTCGGCGACCGCGACGGCGTCGTACGGATCGCGCGGGCGCTGCTGCTGCAGGCGGCGGTGTTCCACGCGCCGGACGACCTCGAGATGGCCGCCAGCTTCCCGGCCAGTGCGCTCGACCAGTGGCAGTGGGTCGGCTGGCTCCCGCACACCGTCGACCCGGAACGCCGGGAAGGGCCGCACCCGTTCCGCCGGGTCGCGGCGAAGCCGGGTGACCTGGCCGAGCTGATCCGCGACGACGTCGCCGCCCGTGTCACGCTGGCCAGCGAGGCCCGCCGCGGCTCGCTCGGCAAGGACCAGCGCCGGATGATCCAGCGCATGCTCGTGCTGCACGACACGTACGGTGACGTGGCGACCGAAGTTGTCCCGGCCGACCCCACGCTGAGCATCGGCGAGGTAGGCGTGACCGTGCTGCACCTGGTCCAGGACCGGATGCAGGAGCCGAGCAACGTCGCCATCCGGATCACTGTGCACGAGGGCCGTGTCCTGGTCGAGGACCTGCGCGGCGGTGGCTACCTGACCGCCGAGGGGCAGCTCGACGACACCCCACTGGCGACCGCAGAAGGCCTGGCTCGCTCGCTGGCGCCGCTGCGGCTGTCGGAGGAGTCGCTCGAGGAGGACGCGTCGCTGAAGACCGTCGACTTCATGAGCCTGCTGCACATCGAGGACCCGGGTGATCTCGACCTGGAGCGGATGTGGGTGCCGCGGCACGAGCGGGCGTTCCTCCGGGTGCCGCTCGGCCTGGACAGCCACGGCCAGCCCGTCGTACTGGACCTGAAGGAGTCGGCCCAGCTCGGTATGGGGCCGCACGGTCTGTGCATCGGTGCGACCGGTTCCGGCAAGTCCGAGGTCCTGCGCACGCTGGTGATGGGCCTGCTCGCCACGCACTCGCCGGAGGACCTGGCGATGGTGCTGATCGACTACAAGGGTGGTGCGACGTTCGCGCCGTTCGACGGTGTGCCGCATGTGGCCGGCATCATCACCAACCTGGTCGACGACCCGAGCCTGACCGAGCGCGCCTACGCCAGCCTCGCCGGTGAGGTGCAGCGCCGCCAGCAGATGCTGAAGGACGCCGGGAACGTCGCCAACATCACCGACTACCGACTGCTGCGCCAGCAGCGGCCGGAGATGAAGCCGTTCCCGCACCTGTTCGTGCTGATCGACGAGTTCGGCGAGCTGCTCACCGCGCGGCCGGACTTCATCGATCTGTTCCTGTCGATCGGCCGGATCGGCCGGTCGATCGGTGTCCACCTGCTGCTGGCCAGTCAGCGGGTCGAGGCGGGCAAGCTGCGCGGCCTGGAGACCTACCTGTCCTACCGGCTCGGTCTGCGCACGTTCTCCGAGGAGGAGAGCCGAACCGTGCTCGACACCGAGGACGCGTTCCACCTGCCGCCGCTGCCCGGCTTCGGGTACCTGAAGGTCGACACCAGCGTGTACCAGCGGTTCCGCGCGGCGTACGTGTCCGGGCCGTACAAGGGCCGCGTGGTGCCCGACCAGGACAAGGACAAGGACGGCCCGGCGGTTCGCCCGTACCTGGTCACGCCGTACCAGCAGCCGGACCTGGCGAAGCTGGCGGCCGAGGACGAGAAGAAGGACGACAAGGACGACTCGACCGAACGCACCACCGGACCGACCGTGCTCGGCGTGTTCGTCGAGCAGGTCAAGCCGGCCGCTACGCCGGTCCCGCAGGTGTGGCTGCCGCCGCTGCCGAAGGTCTGCACGCTGGACCAGGTCGGCGGCCCGATCGACCTGACCGCGGCCCGCGGTCTCCAGTACGCCGTACCGAGTCCGCCGATGGCGCCGGCGATCGGTGTGATCGACGATCCGCGCAAGCAGAGCCAGAGCGTGTTCCGCCTCGACCTGACCCACACGGGTGGTCACTGCGCGCTGATCGGCGGCCCGTCGTCGGGCAAGACGACGTTCCTGCGCACGCTGGTCACCTCCCTGGCGCACAGCTACACGCCGAAGGAGGTCGCGATCTACGCGATCGACCTCGCGGGTGGTGGTCTGCAGCCGCTGGCCGACCTGCCGCACGTCGGTGGCGTCGCGATCCGGACCGACCGGGAGAAGATCCGGCGGACGCTGGAAGAGGTCCGCGGCATGCTCGACCAGCGCGAGATCGTCTTCCGCGACCGCGGCATCGACACGATGGAACGGCTGCGCGCGATGCACGCCGCCGGTGAGGTGCCGGAGCTGCCGGTCGCCGACGTGGTGCTGGTGCTGGACAACTACGGCGCGATCAAGACCACGTTCGACGAGCTGGAGGAACCGATCGCGGATCTGGTCCAGCGGGGTAGCAGCTACGGCATCCACATGGTCACCGCGATGTTGCGCTGGAGCGACGTCCGGATGGCCACCCAGACCTTGTTCGGCACGGTGCTGGAGCTGCGGCTGAACGACCCGTCGGACTCCAACATCGACCGCCGGCTGCAGGAGACCATGCGCAACGCCGGGCCGGGCCGGGTGCTGACGCCGCGCAACAAGCTGTTCGCCCAGCTCGCCTTGCCGCGAGTGGACAGCCTGCTGCAGGACGACGACCTGACCGATGCGATGCAGGGTCAGGCGCTGGCGCTGAGCTCGGCCTGGCAGGGGCCGGTCGCGCCGCCGGTCCGGGTGCTGCCGCACCGGCTCGAGCGGTCGACGATGCCCGGTCCGCAGCAGGAGCCGGTCCGGGTGCCGATCGGTCTGGACGAGACCGCGATGGCGCCGGTCCTGCTCGACCTGTTCGAGCGTGACGGCAACCTGGTGATCTTCGGCGACACGGCGTCGGGCAAGACCAACCTGCTGAAGCTGATCATGGAGCAGCTCACCGACCGGTACACCTCGGACGAGATCGTGTTCGCGGTGATGGACCCGCGGCGCGGTCTGCGCGGGTTCCTGCCGGACAAGTACCTGGGCGGCTACGCGACCAGCGGCCGGGTCGGCGCCGGGCTGGCCGGGGGAGTGGCCGGCGAGCTGGAGAAGCGGCTGCCGGACGACCTCAGCGACGCTGCCCCGCCGCCGGTGGACGGGCCGAAGGTGATCGTCGTCGCCGACGACTACGACCTGCTCACCAGTGGTGGCCAGGCGCCGATGGACCCGTTCCTGCCCTACATCGCCTCCGGCCGCGACATCAGCCTGCACTTCGTGATCGCCCGCCGGGCCGCCGGCGCCGGTCGCGCGCTGTACGAACCGTTCCTGACCACCGTGATGGAGTCCGGCACCGCCGGCCTGGTGCTGTCGGGAGACAAGAGCGAGGGCGCGCTGTTCACCGGCGCCGCCCCGGGCAACTACCCGCCCGGCCGTGGGTTGTTCGTCCGGCGGGGCGAACGCCCCTCCCTGATCCAGACCGCACTGGCGGACGGAACCACGTCCGCCGCCGACGAGAAGGCGGAGTGAAGTGAGCTACGACGTGGTGGCACTGATCGACGGCAGGCCGTCGTACCAGGACGTGCTCGCCGGCATGATGGCCGCGGGACCGGACTGGCTGGTGCGTGAGGTCTCCGACGGCGCGGTGCTGCAGCTGTGCGACCCGGAGGGGGTTCCGCTGGCCTCGCTGGAGGCGCCGATCCTGATCCAGGTCCCCGGTGAGGTCGAGCGGCTGCTCGGTCCGGAGCTGGCCGGCACGGAGACTCCGGTGTGGTGGATGGAGGTCCGGGCCAAGCCGCAGGACGGCGCCCCGGAGCTCGCCGACCGGTACGCCGAGAAGCTGGTCGAGCGCCTCGGCGGCCGGGTCTGGAAGCCGGCGCCGCCGCCGTTCGACCCGCCCGCCCCGCAGACCCCCGCTGCCGAGACGTCCGCCGCCCCGCACGGCGCTGGAGGCCAGAATGCCTAACCCGATCGAGCTCAGTCCGGCGATCGACATCCGGACCGACAAGGTCGTCGTGATCATGCAGGACCGCCCGGTGGTCGGCATGTCCGCCTGGCTGGTGGACGCGCTCGCGGCCGCGGAGTCGGCCGGCCTCGGCTTGCAGCTGGTCACCCCGGCGACCACACAGCTCACCTTCAACGCCCGGGCCACCCTGTTCAGCGGCTACGAGTCGCGCTGGGTGGTGACCGAGCCGAACGGCGAGGGCGCGTACGACGGCCTGGGCGGCTCGAAGCTGCACTGGGACGGCCAGATGTTCGCTGCGGTCGCCGCCGGCGAGCAGGACAAGGTCGACATGAGCCCGACCTTCGCCGCGGTGGAGCTGGAGCTGCCCTGGCAGCTGATGATCACCGCCCGCGTCCGCTACCAGGCGCTGGAGACGACGGTGGTCGGCAAGGCCGCCGAGCAGCTGTTCACCGACCTGACCGGCGTCAAGCCGGCCGGCTGGGGCACGGCCGAGCCGGTGACCCAGCCCTGGAACGTCGGCCAGCTCACGGCGTACTGCCGGCGGCGCGCACCGAAGCCGACCTGGTTGTCGGTCAGCGGTGGCAGCGCCGGGCTCAGTGCGGCCGGTGCGGTCGAGATCCACCGCCGCCCGGCCGGGCTCGAGGAGGTCATCACGATGGCCGTCTCCACGCCGGACGGGCTGCCGACCCAGGACGACGTCCGCAAGGTGGGGGAGCGGCTGGCCAACGCGTTCACGCTGGTCTCGTTCTTCGCCCAGGGCGCCCGCGGCAACGGGACCGACACCAACGCGATCCCGCACTGGACCGGCGTACCGGCTCCGATGGCGATGGCGGTCGGCAACGAGGCGCTGCGCGGCACCGGCGCGGAGAAGGCGCTGGACCTGACCGGCGTCGCCGAGATCACGCCGGTCAAGATCGGCCCGTCCGCCACACCGGCGGTGTGGTACCCGATCGGCGACGGCAAGAACCAGCTGGACTGGAACATCTACAGCGCGCTGCTCGGCCGGCTGGTGCCGCCGGGGGCGCCGGTACGCGGCTGAACCGCGCAGCAGTACTCGCTAGCTAGTAGTGACGATCAGAGAGGTGTGACGGGTGGCTGCGGTCTACAGCCGGGTGACCATCATCGGCAGGCAGCGTCAGATGGACGCCGTACTGCCGGTCGACGAGCCGTTGGGCCGGTTGATGCCGGACCTGCTGCGGATGCTCGGCGAACCGGTCGATCCGTCGCCCCGGCGCCGGTACCTGACCACCCCGACCGGGCAGACGGTCTCGCTGGAGCTGACGCTGGGGTCGGCGCAGATCAGTGACGGCGCGGTGCTCCGGCTGGCCGCGGAGGGCGAGGTCCCGCCGCCGCCGACCGTGTACGACGTGGCCGAGGAGGCGGTGGACGACCTCGAACGGCGCGGCACCACCTTCCAGCGCAAGCACCGCCAGTGGGCCGCGGGTGCGGCGCTGATCTTCGCGCTGCTGGCCGGTGCGATCGCGCTGGCCCGGGGGACCGAGCCGGACATCGCGGCGTTCGTGGTGCTGGTGGTCGCGATCATCACCGGTCTCGGTGGTGTCGTGCTCGGCCGGGCGGACCAGCGGGCGGCCGCGATCACCTTGCTGGTGGTGACTCCGATCCTGCTCGCCATCGTGGCCTGGTCGCTCGGTGTCTCGGAGAGCTGGTCGGTGCCGATGCGTGGCGGCATCATCGCGCTCGCGCTGGCGGTCGGACCGCTGCTGTTCGCGATGGCCGGGCTGGCCGGCGGCGGTCTGGTCGGTGGCGGTACGGCGATGATCTTCGCGGTGATCTGGATCATCGGCGTCGGCGGGGGCGTCTCCGCGCACAAGCTGAGCGCGCTGATCGCGGTCGTGGCCGTGCTGCTGCTCGGTGTGCTGCCCCGGCTGGCGCTCTCGCTGTCCGGGCTGACCGCCCTGGACGACGTACGGGCGCGGGGTGACGAGATCGCCCGCCCGGACGTCGAGGCGGCGCTCAACGCGGCGCACGTCGGCCTGGCGCTGGCCGCGACGGCGATCGCGCTCTGGTCCGCCGCGGCGGGCGTGGTGCTCGCGATGCACGGATCGGCCTGGACGGTCAGCATCGCGGCCCTGCTGGCGCTGCTGCTGTGCTCGCGCTCGCGGCTGTACCCGTTGGCCGCCGAGGTGCTCGGGCTGTTCACCGCCGCCGGAGTCGTGATCGCCGCGCTGGTCCAGGATCTGTCTCAGGAGTCGGTGGGTGGCACACTGGTGGCAGTCGGACTACTCGTGGTGGTGGCGATGGTCGGTGGCTTCGGCCTCGCCTGGACCCCGCAGGACCACGTGCAGGTCCGGCTCGGCCAGGTCCTGGACCAGATCCAGGTGCTGGCCGTGGTGGCGCTGATCCCGTTGGTGCTCGGAGCTCTCGGGGTGTTCAGCGATCTGCTCGACGTCTTCTGATCGGATGGTATGACCGGGCCGAACTGGCAGGCGGACATGATGGACCGCCTCGATGACACGTCGGCGGGCCGCTCGGCCGCGCCCGCTTCCGGCCCGGCGCAGGGCCAGGGGCAGGGGCACCCCCAGAGTCAGGGTGAGGCCCAGCCCCCGGCGCAGGCACCGGCGGAGCCGACGATGCCGCCACCACCCGCGCCGACCGGCGTTGGGTGGGGCGCACCTGTGCCCCCGCAGGAGCAGCAGCCGCAGCAGTACGCGCAGCCGCAGGCTCCCCATCAGTACGCCCCACAGCAGTACCCGCCTCCGCAGCAGCAGTGGCAGCAGCCGCCGCCTCCTCAGCAGTACGCGCCGCCGCCGCAGCAACAGCCGTACTACCCGCCACCGCAGCAGTACGGCCCGCCGCCACAGCAGCAGCAATGGCAACAGCCGCCGCCGCAGCAGTACCAGGAGCAGCCGCCCTACCCGCAGTACCAGCAGCCGCCCGTACAGCAGTACGAGCAGCCCCCGTACGGCGCGGCGCCGCCGGTGACTCCACCGCCGTACGAGCAGACCTACCAGCAGCCGGCAGCACCGCCGTACGCCCAGCAGCAGTACGACCCGAACTACGGCCCACCGCCGCAGTACCAGCAGCCCGTCGGCGACGGCAGCTGGAACGCGCCCCCGGCACAGGAGTCGACCGGCTGGGACGATCCGACCCCGGACGGCGGACCGGGCCGCCAGGCCTACACGCCGCAGTACCAGGACCCGCTGGCCGGCACCTTGCCGGTGGCAACCAACGCGGTCGGCCTGCAGCACGAGGAACGTCCCGGCGGTTTCTTCCGCAAGATCGGCCGGTTCGCGGCCGAGGCGGCCTACATCGCCGGCGCCTCGGGCCGGATGCAGCGCGACGTCGAGAACATCGCGGTGATCCGCCGCCCGATCGGCATCGGCCGGATGATCGGTGTGATCGGGCCGGTCCCGCAGAGCGGTACGTCGACGGTGACCGCGCTGCTGGCGGACACGATCGCGTCGCAGCGCACCGACCTGGTGCTGGCGGTCGACGCGTTCCCGTTGGAGGGCAAGCTGACCCACCGGCTCGACCGGGGCATCGCGAACACGCCGAACTCCCGGGTCCAGCTGGCCCGCGCGGAGTCGACCGCGGACGCGATCAGCGACGTGCTGGCCTCCCGTAACGTCGGCGGTGCGAACCAGATCCCGATCTCGCTGGTCGACTGCCCGGCCGGCCTGTTCGAGGAGGCCACGGCGTACGTCGCGAGCTCGTCGCACGCGGTCGCGCTGGTCATCCCGTCGGCCCGCGAGGACGCGCTGGCCAGCATCGGCCAGCTCGACCAGCTCACCCCCGAGGGTCAGCAGATGCTGGTTCGCAAGGGCCTGGTGATCATCGCGGAGAACCGAGCCGACGATCCGGAGCCGGTCCGCTGGCTGCAGTCGGCGGTCTCCGATCGCGGCCTCGGGTACGTCGTACTGCCGTTCGACGCGCACTTCCAGCACGCCTGGCCGCTGCGCCCGGAGATGCTGGAGCCGGCCACCCGGCGAGCCGCGCTGGAGATGGCCGCGCGGCTGGTCGAGCGCGCCACCCGCTGAGTCCCGTTCCGGCCTCCGTTGAACCGATCCGGCCAACGGCTCGTTTCTGCTGGTACGACCTGGTTTGCCCCGGTCGGGTACAACAGCAGTAGCAGAGCGTTCAACTACTTTCCGCCCAGCAAATTTCCTGGAGGTCCGGATTTCATGAGCGACGACAGAACGGCCAATCTCGACCGGGTGATCGCCGATGTGCGGGACCGCCGATCGGTCCTGCGCGGCGCCGCCGTGGTCGGCCTCGCGGGCGTGGGCGTGCCGTTGCTCGCCGCGTGCGGTGACGACGGCGCCGCCGGCGGTACGGCGACCGGCGGCCAGACCAGCGCGGCCCCGTCCTCGGCTCCGACGTCCGCGCCCAGCTCGGCGCCGTCGTCGGCACCGTCCAGCGCCGGCGGCCCGGTGCTCGGCCCGGCCTCGGACGTCCCGGTCGGCGGCGGCGCGGTGTTCAAGGACGCGAAGGTGGTCGTCACCCAGCCGACCGCCGGTCAGTACAAGGGCTTCTCCGCGGTCTGCACGCACCAGGGCTGCCTGGTGGCCAAGGTGGAGAACGGCGAGATCGACTGCAACTGCCACGGCAGCAAGTTCAGCGCCACCGACGGCAGCGTGAAGAGCGGCCCGGCCCGCGAGCCGCTGGCCGCGGTGACCGTCTCGGTGCAGGGCGGCAACATCGTCGGCTCGGCCTGACCGACGGCGTACGGCGAAAGACCCGGCAACGGGGGCCGGGTCTTTCGTCATCGGTGTGCTGGTTGCGGGCGGCCGGACTACCGCGCGGGGGAGGGCGGTGTCGAACTGGGGCCGACGACCGGCGTGGAGCTCGGGGTGACACCCGGCGTCTGGCTGGGCGTTTGGCTCGGGGTCTGGCTGGCGTCTCCGTCGGTGTCGGAGAGGGCGTCGGCGTCGGGCTCGGTGTGGGAGTCGGCGTGGGGGTAGGGGTCGGGGTGGTCGGCGGCTCCGGCGGGACCAGGTACAACAGCTTGTTCGGCGAACCGTCGCCCGGATTCTTCACCGCGTCGGACGTCGCCGCGCCCAGCAACGCCGTCGAGACCTGCTCCGGCGTGGCGTCCGGGTGGCCGGCCAGGTAGAGCGCGATCGCCCCGGCGACGTGCGGGGTGGCCATCGACGTTCCGCTCTTCACGGTGCTCGCCTCGGGATCGGTGATCGCGACCGACTCGATGTCGACGCCCGGTCCGAACAGGTCCACGCAGGGCCCGAAGTTCGAGAAGTCCGCCCGGGTGTCGTTGCGGTCGGTCGCGCCGATCGTCAGCGCCGCGGGCTCCCGGCCCGGCGACGACCCGCAGGCGTCCATGCTCTCGTTGCCGGCGGCAACGGCGTAGCTGATCCCGGCGGCCACCGACGCCTTGACCGCCGCGTCCAGCGCCGGGTCGACTCCGCCGCCCAGGCTCATGTTCGCGACCGCCGGCTTGACCGCGTTCGCGGTGACCCAGTCGACGCCCGCCACGACGGTCTCGGTCGTGCCGTTGCCGACGCAGTTGAGCACCCGGATGCCGACCACCTTCGCCGACTTCGCGAGGCCGTACTTGCTGCCGGCGATGGTGCCCGCGACGTGGCTGCCGTGGCCGGCGCAGTCGACGCCGTTCTGGCCGTCGCCGATGGTGTCGGTGCCGACCGAGGCGCGCCCGCCGAAGTCCTTGTGGTCGGCATAGATGCCGGAGTCGAGCACGTACGCGTGCACCGTCTCGGCCGTGGTCTCCGACAGGAACTTCGCGTCCAGCGGCAGCGTGCGCTGGTCGGTACGGTCGAGCCCCCACGGCGGATCGTCCTGGGTGGCCTTCAGCACCTGGTTCTGCTGCACGAACCCGACCCGGGGGTCGGCCGCGACCCGTTTGGCCTGCTCCTCGCTCATCGCCGCGGAGAACCCGCGCACCGACGCGTGGTACTCCCGGCGTACGGTCACGTCGTACGTCGCGGCGAGGCTGCGGTTGGTCGCCCGGGTCATCTCCGCCGACGGCGCCCCGTTGAGCACGACGATGTAGCTGCCGGGCACGGCCGTCGGGCTGTTCGCCTGCCGGATGGAGGATTCGAAGCGCTCTGCCTCCGGCGCGACCCGCGCCGACGCGGGCAGCGCGACCAGCGCCGGGGCACAGACCACCACGGCGGCGAGCGCGGCCGGCAGCCGGCGCGAGATCGTGAACAGCGTCATCGACGACACTCCCTGGGAATCGGCACACAGCGGTTCACGATCGACGCTAGAACCGCCCCGGCGCCCGGCCGCGCCGACGGCCGGGCGCAGAGTGCAATCCGTAACACGATCTCAGCCCGGCCGAGACGTCAGCGGTTCCGGTGGTTGCGGTACTTGCGGACCGCGAACTCGTACGCCGCGTCCACCAGCGGCTCGAGCTGCCGCAAGGTGCCGGCCGACGGCGAGACGACGCAGATCCAGTACTGCGGGGCGTAGACCGGGTGTGGCATCAGGACGTCGAGCGCCGTGTGGTCGACGCCGTCCGGGGGAGTGGGGAAGAGCCGGAGATAGTCCGCCTTGGACAGGCCCAGGTTGAGCCGTTCGACGCCGGGGCGGTCGAGGTCGGAGGCGGTGTCGTAGGCGTCGGAGGTGACCACGGTCGCGAACGGCATCTGGCGTTGGGGTGGCAGGTCGTGGTCGGGGTCGTAGATCCAGAAGGTGTCGCCGTTGGCGGTCAGGGTCCGGACACCGGGCCGGTCGAGATACTCGAGGAAATCCATGCCTTCAAGCGTCTCATTGAAGCTGCAATAGAGACTTTTGTGCGCCGGAGCCCGTCCCGGCGGGCGCTGTCGGCGGGGCGAACTAGGGTGGTGCGGTGGCTGATCCATCGTCCTACCGCCCGGCTCCGGGCTCCATTCCCGACTCACCCGGGGTGTACCGCTTCAGCGACGCCGCCGGCCGGGTGATCTACGTCGGAAAAGCGAAGAACCTGCGGGCCCGGTTGTCGTCGTACTTCCAGGACCTGGCCAACCTGCACCCGCGGACCCAGTCGATGGTGACCACCGCGGCGAAGGTGGACTGGACGGTGGTCTCGACCGAGGTCGAGTCGCTGCAGCTGGAGTACTCCTGGATCAAGGAGTACGACCCGAGGTTCAACGTGAAGTACCGGGACGACAAGTCCTACCCGTGGCTGGCGATCACCCTCAACGAGGACTACCCGCGGGTGATGGTCGGCCGGGGCTCCAAGAAGAAGGGCATCCGCTACTTCGGCCCGTACAGCCACGCCTGGGCGATCCGGGAGACCGTCGACCTGCTGCTGCGGGTGTTCCCGATGCGCTCGTGCAGCAAGGGTGTGTTCAACCGGCACCGCCAGATCGGCCGGCCCTGCCTGCTCGGCTACATCGGCAAGTGCGCCGCGCCCTGCACCGGTCAGGTCAGCCAGGAGGAGCACCGGCAGATCGTCGAGGACTTCTCGGCGTTCCTGTCCGGCCAGACCGCGACGTACGTGCGGCGCCTGGAGAAGGAGATGAAGGCGGCCGCGGCCGAGCTGGAGTACGAGCGGGCCGCGAAGATCCGCGACGACCTGGCCGCGCTGGAGAAGGCCCTGGCCAAGAACGCGGTGGTGCTGGGTGACGGCACCGACACCGACGTGGTCGCGCTCAGCGAGGACCCGCTCGAGGTCGCCGTACAGATCTTCTACGTCCGCGGCGGCCGGATCCGCGGCCAGCGCGGCTGGATCGCCGACAAGGCCGACGGCACCGCGACCACCGGTGACCTGGTCTCGCGCTTCATCCAGCAGATGTACGCCGCGGAGACGGCCGACGCGATCCCACGCGAGATCCTCGTGCCGGTCGTGCCGGACGACGAGGCGGCGCTGACCGAGTGGCTGTCGGAGCTGCGCGGTTCGCGGGTGGCGATCCGGGTTCCGCAGCGCGGCGACAAGAAGGCGCTGATGCAGACCGTCGAGCGCAACGCGCTGCAGACCCTCACCATGCACAAGACCAAGCGGGCCAGCGACCTGACCACCCGCAACCAGGCGCTGGAGGAGATCCAGACCGCGCTCGACCTGCCCGAGGCGCCGCTGCGGCTGGAGTGCTACGACGTCTCGAACCTGCAGGGCACCGAGGTGGTCGCCTCGATGGTCGTCTTCGAGGACGGCCTGCCGCGCAAGAGCGAGTACCGCCGGTTCGTGATCCGCGGCGTCGAGGGCCAGAACGACGTCGCCTCGATCGCCGAGGTGCTGACCCGGCGGTTCAAGCGGCTGCTGGACGAGCGCGCGACGCTGTCGGGTGACACCGCCGGCGAGGACGCGGCGGCCGGCGAGACGGACGCCGCCGCGGCGCTGATCGACCCCGAGACCGGCCGGGCGAAGAAGTTCTCCTACGCCCCGGGCCTGGTCGTCGTCGACGGTGGTCCGCCGCAGGTCGCGGCCGCCCGGCAGGCGATGGACGAGCTCGGCCTGGGCGACATCCCGGTCTGCGGCCTGGCCAAGCGGCTGGAGGAGGTCTGGCTGCCCGACGAGGAGGACCCGGTGATCTTCTCCCGGACCTCCGAGGGCCTGTACCTGCTGCAGCGGCTGCGCGACGAGGCGCACCGGTTCGCGATCACCCATCACCGCAGCCGCCGCTCCAAGTCGATGGTGGAGAGCGTCCTGGACGACGTACCGGGGCTCGGGGAGGTCCGTCGCAAGACGCTGCTGCGGCACTTCGGATCGCTGCGCAAGCTGCGCCAGGCGAGCGTCGACGAGGTGGCCGAGCTGCCCGGTTTCGGCCGGCGTACGGCGGAGTCGGTGGTCCTGGCCGTGAACGCTGCCGCAACGAAGGCCGACACCGGCCGGGCGCCGTCGGTGAACACCGCGACAGGCGAGATACTGGACGACGACGAACCGGGGCCCGCCGGTCCGCCGAACGGGGAGAACCGAAACTGATGGACGAGTCCAGCGGCAACCTGATCATCGTGTCCGGCATGTCCGGCGCGGGCCGGAGCTCGGTCGCCGACGTGCTGGAGGACCTCGGCTGGTTCGTGGTCGACAACCTGCCGCCGATGTTCCTGACCACGATCGTCGAGCAGGTGGTCGGCACCGGCGCGTCGCCGCGGCTGGCGGTGGTCGTCGACGTCCGGACCGGGATGTTCTTCGACGAGCTCGGCGCGGCGCTCGAAGACCTGCGGACCAAGGGATACCGGCCGCTGACGCTGTTCCTGGAGGCCTCCGACGACGTGATCGTGCGCCGGCAGGAGAGTGTCCGCCGCCCGCACCCGCTGCAGGGCGAGGGCCGGTTGCTGACCGGGATCCAGCGCGAGCGCGCGCTGCTCGGCGACATCCGGGCCGGCGCCGACCTGGTGATCGACACCTCGAACCTGAACATCCACCAGCTCGCCGCGAAGATCGTGAACGCCTTCGGCGACGAGGAGAACGCCGAGCTGCGGGCCACCGTGGTCTCGTTCGGCTTCAAGTACGGCATCCCGGTCGACGCCGACGTGGTGGCCGACATGCGGTTCGTGCCGAACCCGTACTGGCAGCCCGACCTGCGCCCGATGACCGGGCAGGACCGGCCTGTGTCAGACTTCGTGCTCGGCCATCCGCTGGCCCAGCAGTTCCTGCAGAACTACGTGGACGTGCTGGACACCCTGCGGACCGGTTATCTGAACGAGGGCAAGCGGTTCGTCACGGTCGCGATCGGCTGCACCGGTGGAAAGCACCGGAGCGTCGCGATGGCCGAGGAGATCGGGCGCCGGCTGCGGGAGAAGGGGTCACCGACCTTGGTGGTGCACAGGGATCTGGGGCGGGAGTGACCGCGTAGTGTCACGGTCTCCCCGCGTTGTCGCACTCGGCGGCGGGCACGGTCTCGCCGCCTCACTGTCCGCCCTGCGACAGGTCACCGACCAGCTGACGGCTGTCGTCACGGTCGCTGACAACGGCGGGTCCTCCGGCCGGCTGCGCCAGGAGCTCGGCGTGCTGCCGCCCGGCGATCTGCGGATGGCGCTGGCCGCGCTGTGCCGCGACGACGAGTGGGGCCGGACGTGGGCCGACGTGCTGCAGCACAGGTTCCGCAGTGACGGCGCCCTGCACGACCACGCGGTCGGCAACCTGCTGATCGTCGCGCTGTGGGAGCTGCTCGGCGAGGCCGTCGACGGGCTGGACTGGGTCGCGCGGCTGCTCGGGGCGCAGGGGCGGGTGCTGCCGATGTCCGCCGTACCGCTGGACATCACCGCGCGGGTGCTCGGGGCGGATCCGGACCACCCCGGGGCGATCACCGAGATCCGCGGCCAGACCGAGGTCGCGACGACCAACGGCCACGTCGTCGACGTCGCGCTCGATCCGGCCGACCCGCCGGCCTGCCCGGAAGCGCTGGTCGCGGTCGCGGAGGCCGACTGGGTGGTGGTCGGTCCCGGCTCGTGGTTCACCTCCGTGATCCCGAATCTGCTGGTCCCGGCGCTGTGCCGTGGGCTCGAGCAGACCAGCGCCCGTCGCCTGGTGACGCTCAACCTGGGCGAGCAGAAGGGCGAGACCGACGGCTTCTCGCCGGAGACCCACCTCGAGGTGCTCGCCGCTCACGCGCCCGAGCTGCGCATCGACGTCGTACTGGCCGACGAGGAACACGTGCCCGATCCGGCGTCGCTGCGCCGGACGGCGAGCTCGCTCGGAGCGGAGCTGGTGGTCGCCGACATCGCCGACGACCACCAGTTGCTGCATCACGATCCCGCCAAACTGGCGAAGGTCTACCGCGAGGTCTTCGCGGAGCTCCCGCTGTGAGCTGAATCACCCTGTGGGCCTGTCAGGAAACGGCAGGCCATCCGGTTCAGGAGTCAGATCCGAACGAACAGGAGCTGACGATGAGAGTGCTGGTTGCAGGAGCCACCGGAGCGATGGGAGCGCAGTTGGTGCCGCGACTGATCGAGGCGGGCCACGAGGTGTTCGCGATGATCCGCAAGGAGCGGGACAAAAGCCGGGTGGCGCAGCTGGGCGCGGTTCCGGTGATCGCCGACGCGCTCGATCGCGCCGCGGTGGAGGCCGCGGTGCGCGAGGCGGCGCCGGAGGTGATCGTTCACCAGTTGACCGCCATCGGGCACATCGACACCCGCCGGTTCGAACAAAGCTTCGCCGCCACCGACCGGCTGCGGATCGAGGGGACCGACAACCTGCTCGCGGCGGCCCGCAGCGCCGGCGTCCGGCGCTTCGTTGCTCAGAGCAACGGTGCCTTCACCTACGCCCGGACCGGTGGGCCGGTCAAGACCGAGGAAGATCCGTTGGACCGCGCGCCGGTTGCCCCGATGGCCCGGATGATCGCCGCGGTCGAGCACTTGGAGAACGCCGTGCTGGGCGCCGGCCCGATCGAAGGGATCGTGCTGCGCTACGGCGCCTTCTACGGGCCCGGGACGTCGATGGCGCCGGGGTCGGAGCAGCTCGAACTGATCCGCAAACGCAAGTTTCCGGTGGTCGGCGACGGCGGCGGGGTGTGGTCGTTCGTCCACATCGCCGACGCCGCCGAGGCCACGGTCGCGGCGGTGGAGCACGGTGGCCGCGGCGTCTACAACATCGTCGACGACGACCCCGCCCCGGTCGCCGAGTGGCTGCCGGAACTGGCGGCGATGCTGGGGGCGAAGAAGCCGATGCGCGTACCGCGGTTCATCGGCCGGCTGGCCGCCGGGCCTGCCGGCGTCGTCCTGATGACCGAACTGCGCGGCGCGTCCAACGCCAAGGCCAAGCGTGAGCTGGGATGGCAGCCCGCGCATCCCACCTGGCGCCAGGGCATCCAGGTGTGAGCACCCCGGTGATCCGGCGCGCAGCCGAGCGCGCCGGATCACCGGGCTCAGCGCTTGGCGAAGATCGGCCGGCGCTCGAAGGTCGTGCCGCCGGGTACGCCGACCTGGTCGTTCTGGAACGGGTTGGCGTCGAAGCGGGCGATCTCGCGGCCCTGGGCGTCGGAGAAGATCGCCCAGATCGGCTCGGTCGGGCGACCGGCGGTGGTCCGGTCGGAGTGCCACAGGAAGAAGCCGTCCTTGATCACCGCCGGTGAGGTGATCCCGTCGGCGGTCCGGAACTCGATCTTCGCGACACCGCGCGGGACGACGCCCCGGGACCCGTTGCCGTCGGCCCAGACGACGTAGGGCTTGTCGGCGGTGACCGACTGGCGCTGGTAGTCGTCCTTCGGCCCGGTCGCGCCGGTGTTGTCCAGGCAGTACGCGTAGCGCTGACGGTCGGGCGAGACCAGAATCGCCTGGAACCAGCTTCCGGTGCCCTGGGTCAGCGCGACCTTCCAGCTGTCGATCGCCTCCGAGCCGCCACCGGCCTTCAGGGCGCTCTGCCGGTACTGGTTGTCGAACGACTGGCAGCGCGCGATCACCTGCGCGTCGGACAGCGCGCTCTTGGCCGGCTGGATGATCTCGCCGGTGGTCACGTCCTGGGTGACTGTGGACTCCGGCAGGCCGAGCCCGGCCACCGGCGGATGGTCGGACTGACCCGGCCAGACGGTGATCGCCGTGGCGACGCCGGCGACGGCGAGGGCGCTGCCCGCGACCGCGCCGATCCTGCGCACCCGCTGCCCGCGACGGCCCCGCCGGACGACGTCGTCGACGGTGTGACGCATCGGCTGGGCCGAGTCGTCCGCCGCGGAGTCCAGCGGGTCCTTGATGTCGCTGCTCATGACAGCACCCCTTCGTTGTCGTTGACGTGAACAGCCGGGTCGTCGGCCGGGGCCGGCCGATTCAGCTGCTCGCGTAGTGCGGTGAGGCCGCGGGAGGTCTGGCTCTTGACCGCGCCGGTGCCGATGCCGAGCACCTGGGCGGTCTCCTCGATGCTGAGGTCGGCGTAGTGCCGCAGGACCACGCAGGCCCGCTGCCGAGGCGGCAGCTGGGCCAGCGCCTGGATCACCAGGAGCCGCTCGTCGACGGCACCGGAGTGGTCGGCCAGCAACTGGTCCGGGACCGCGTCGTCGGAGTACTCCCGGCGCCAGGGCCGCTTGGCCTGGTCCAGGACCACCGACACCACCGCGCGGTGCGCGTAGGTGGTCAGGCCGGCGTCGTGGTCGAGCCGGTCCCAGGCTCGGTAGATGCGGACCAGGGCGTCCTGGGCCGCGTCCTCCGCCCGATGCCAGTCCCCGCACATCAGGTACGCCGTACGGCGCAGCCGGCGCAGGGCCGCGGCGGCGAACTCGGTGAAGTCCGCCTCACTGCGTCGTCGCATCGTGCTCCTCCCGTGGCTGTCGGAAGAGGAACGACAGCCGGACCCCGAAAGGTTGCCACGAAGGTTGGGTCGGCGCGTAACACTGATCCGGGCGGGGGAGTTGCACCGGGTACCGGCCCGAGGGTCTTTGACAGCAGTGGGAGGATTTCGTTCATGGCGATGACAGCACAGGTGAAGTCCGAGCTGACCAGCATCCAGGTCACCAAACCCTGCTGCCGCAAGGCCGAGGTCTCCTCGGTCCTGCGCTTCGCGGGCGGGCTGCATCTCGTGTCCGGCCGGATCGTGGTGGAGGCCGAGCTGGACAGCGCCCGCGCCGCCCGCCGGCTGCGCAAGGACATCGCCGAGATCTTCGGCCACCCGTCCGAGGTCGTGGTGATCTCCCCGTCCGGCATCCGCAAGCAGACCAAGTACGTCGTGCGCGTGGTCCGCGACGGCGACGCGCTGGCCCGGCAGACCGGCCTGGTGGACAACCGCGGCCGTCCCGTCCGGGGCCTGCCGCCCGCCGTGGTCTCCGGCGCGTCCTGTGACGCCGTGGCGGCCTGGCGGGGCGCGTTCCTGGCGCACGGCTCACTGACCGAGCCGGGGCGCTCCTCGTCGCTCGAGGTGACCTGCCCGGGCCCGGAGGCGGCGCTGGCGCTGGTCGGAGCGGCCCGGCGGCTCGGGATCGGCTCGAAGGCCCGCGAGGTGCGCAACGTCGACCGCGTGGTGATCCGCGACGGCGACGCGATCGGCGCGCTGCTGACCCGGCTCGGCGCGCACGAGTCGGTGCTGGCCTGGGAGGAGCGCCGGATGCGCCGCGAGGTCCGCGCGACGGCGAACCGGCTGGCCAACTTCGACGACGCGAACCTGCGCCGCTCGGCCCGCGCCGCGGTCGCCGCCGGCGCCCGGGTGGAGCGCGCGCTGGAGATCCTCGGCAACGACGTACCGGATCACCTGCAGGTGGCCGGGCGGCTGCGGCTGGAGCACAAGCAGGCCAGCCTCGAGGAGCTCGGGCAGCTGCACGAGCCGGCCCTCACCAAGGACGCCGTGGCCGGCCGGATCCGCCGCCTGCTGGCGATGGCCGACAAGCGCGCCTCCGACCTCGGCATCCCCAACACCGAGGCCAACCTGACCCCGGAGATGCTCGATCCCGCCTGATCGACACCACCAGCACGACCACTGGTATTCACGCCGCGGCCCCGGAGGATCTCCGGGGCCGCGGCGCGTGTGGTGGTCTGGTCCGGTGGTCTTCGGGCCGGAGGTGGTGGTCTGATGTGGACGGTACCAGTGGAGCAAGTGGGCTGTTGGGCTAGTGTTTCGGCTGTAGCGGCAGTGCTCGACAGCTAGTTCAAGGAGACGTAGTCCCGTGACCGTACGCGTAGGTATCAACGGCTTCGGCCGGATCGGCCGTAACTTCTTCCGCGCCGTGCAGGCGTCCGGTGCCGACATCGAGGTCGTCGCCGTCAACGACTTGACCGACAACCAGACCCTGGCCCACCTGCTGAAGTACGACTCGATCCTGGGCCGCTTCCCGGGCGACGTGACCGCGACCGAGGACGACATCACCGTCTCCGGCCACACGTTCAAGGCGTTCGCCGAGCGCGACCCCGCCAACCTGAAGTGGTCCGACGTCGGCGCCGACGTGGTGATCGAGTCCACCGGTTTCTTCACCGACGCCACCAAGGCCAAGACGCACGCCGACAACGGCGCCAAGAAGGTCATCATCTCCGCCCCGGCGAAGAACGAGGACCTGACCGTGGTGATGGGCGTGAACCACGACCTGTACGACGCCGACAAGCACACCGTGATCTCGAACGCGTCCTGCACCACGAACTGCATCGCCCCGCTGGCGAAGGTGCTGAACGACGCCTTCGGCATCGAGCGTGGCCTGATGACCACGATCCACGCCTACACCCAGGACCAGAACCTGCAGGACGGTCCGCACAAGGACCTGCGCCGCGCCCGCGCCGCCGCGCTGAACATCGTGCCGACCTCGACCGGCGCCGCGAAGGCGATCGGCCTGGTGCTGCCCGAGCTCAAGGGCAAGCTCGACGGCTACGCGCTGCGCGTTCCGGTCCCGACCGGCTCGGCCACCGACCTGACCGTCACCGTCGGCCGTGAGGTCACCGTGGACGAGGTCAAGGAGGCCTACAAGGCCGCGGCCGCCGAGGGCGCGCTGAAGGGCTACCTGACCTACACCGAGGACGAGATCGTCTCCAGCGACATCGTCACCGACCCGGCCTCCTGCATCTTCGACGCCGGCCTCACCAAGGTGATCGGCGACCAGGTCAAGGTCGTCGGCTGGTACGACAACGAGTGGGGCTACTCCAACCGCCTCGTCGACCTGGTCAAGCACGTCGGCGCCTCGCTCTGACGTTCCATCCCTCACGTTGCGTCCGAAGAACTGTGGCCGGTAGCGCACGGTTCTTCGGACGTTAGCGGTTGTGTCGAAGGACAGTGATTGTGAAGACGATCGAAGACCTCGGGGACCTGGCCGGCCTGCGGGTGCTGGTCCGCTCCGACCTGAACGTGCCGATCAAGGGTGAGACGATCGGCGACGACGGCCGTATCCGCGCCTCGGTGCCGACCCTGCTGACGCTGGCCAAGGCCGGCGCCAAGGTGATCGTCACCGCGCACCTCGGCCGCCCCAAGGGCACGCCGAACCCGGAGTTCACCCTCGCCCCGGTGGCCAAGCGGCTCGGCGAGCTGCTCGAGGCCGACGGCGTCCGGGTGCGGTTCGCCAGCGACGTGACCGGCGAGAGCGCCCAGGAGGCCGTCCAGGAGCTGGACGAGGGTGAGGTCCTGCTGCTCGAGAACGTGCGGTACGACCCGCGCGAGGAGAGCAAGGACGAGACCCAGCGGGCCGCGCTGGCCGACGAGCTGGCCGCGCTGGCCGACGTGTTCGTCAGCGACGGCTTCGGTGTCGTGCACCGCAAGCAGGCCAGCGTGTACGACGTGGCCAGCAAGCTCCCGCACGCGGCCGGCGGCCTGGTGCTCGCCGAGGTCGAGGTGCTGAAGAAGCTCACCGAGTCGCCCGAGCGCCCGTACGTCGTCGTGCTCGGTGGCGCCAAGGTGTCGGACAAGCTCGCGGTGATCGACAACCTGCTGGCCAAGGCCGACAAGCTGCTGATCGGTGGCGGCATGGTGTTCACCTTCCTCAAGGCCCAGGGCCACGAGGTCGGCAAGAGCCTGCTCGAGGAAGACCAGCTCGAGACGGTCAAGGGCTACCTGGAGACCGCGAAGGCCAAGGGCGTGGAGATCGTGCTGCCGACCGACATCGTGGTCGCGCCCGAGTTCAAGGCCGACGCGCCCGCGACCGTGGTCGCCGCCGACGCGATCCCGGCCGACCAGCTCGGTCTGGACATCGGCCCGGAGTCCGGCAAGGCGTTCGCCGCCGAGGTCGCGGCCGCGAAGACCGTGTTCTGGAACGGCCCGATGGGCGTGTTCGAGATGGAGGCCTTCGCCGGTGGAACCAAGGCCGTCGCGCAGGCGTTGACCGAGGTGGACGGACTCAGTGTCGTCGGAGGTGGCGACTCGGCCGCCGCCGTACGGCAGCTGGGCTTCGCGGACGACCAGTTCGGGCACATCTCCACCGGAGGTGGCGCGTCGCTGGAATACCTGGAGGGCAAGGAGCTCCCAGGACTCGCTGTGCTGGAAGAGGACTGACACCGATATGGCTGACACTGCTGCCCGCACGCCGTTGATGGCGGGCAACTGGAAGATGAACGTCAACCACGTCGAGGCCGTGCACCTGCTGCAGAAGCTCAGCTGGACGCTGCAGGACAAGAAGCACGACTTCGAGCGGGTCGAGGTGGCGGTGCTGCCGCCGTTCACCGACATCCGCAGCGTGCAGACGCTCGTCGACGGCGACCGGATGAAGATCGTGTACGGCGCGCAGGACGTGTCGGTGCACGACGAGGGCGCCTACACCGGCGAGATCTCGGCGGCGATGCTGACCAAGCTCGGCTGCACCTACGTGCTGGCCGGTCACTCCGAGCGCCGGCAGTACCACGGTGAGGACGACGCGCTGGTGAACGCCAAGGCCACCAAGGCGCTGGCGGCCGGGCTGGTCCCGATCGTCTGTGTCGGCGAGGGCCTCGAGGTCCGCAAGGCCGGCGAGCACGTCGCGCACACGCTGGCCCAGGTCGACGGCGCGCTGGCCGGGCTCAAGCCGGACGACGTCCGCAAGGTCGTCATCGCCTACGAGCCGGTCTGGGCGATCGGCACCGGTGAGGTGGCCACTCCCGAGGACGCGCAGGAGGTCTGCGCGGCGATCCGGGGCCGGCTGGAGGACTCGATCTCACCCGCCGTGGCCGACGCGGTGCGGATTCTGTACGGGGGGTCGGTGAAGATGAGCAGCGCAGGTGGCATCATGTCCCAGCCGGACGTCGACGGCTGCCTGGTCGGGGGAGCGAGCCTCAAGGTGGACGAGTTCGCCGGTATCTGCCGTTACCTGGACCTTCAGTTAGGCTACTCCTCGTGATTCTCGCTTTTCAGATCGTCGTCGTCATCTGCAGCCTGATCCTCACGCTGCTCGTGCTGCTGCACAAAGGCCGCGGTGGTGGCCTTTCCGACCTGTTCGGTGGTGGGGTCTCGTCCAGCCTGGGCGGATCGTCGGTCGCCGAGCGGAACCTCGACCGGATCACGATCGGTGTCGGTCTGATCTGGTTCGCGGCCATCGTCGCGCTCGGCCTGCTGTACAAGCTCGGCTGAGAGGCGTAGTCGTGGCTGGCAGTGGCGGTGCGATTCGTGGCAGCAGGGTCGGAGCAGGACCGATGGGCGAGGCGGAGCGCGGTGAGTCCGCGCCCCGGCAGCGCATCGTGTTCTTCTGCGCCAACGGTCACGAGACCGCGACGGTGTTCGCGGTCGAGGCGGCCATCCCGGAGGCGTGGGATTGTCCGCGGTGCGGTCTGCCGACCAGCACCGACGTGAACAACCCCCCACCGCCGCCGAAGATCGAGCCGTACAAGACGCACCTGGCGTACGTGAAGGAACGGCGCAGCGAGCAGGAGGCCGCCCAGATCCTCGAAGAGGCCCTGGAGCGCCTGCGCGCCCGCCGCGCCAACGGCGAGATCATCTTCTAGCTGGTCCTCGCGACACCCGGGCAGTCCACGGCGGACCGCCCGGGTGTTCGCGTTGCCGCGGGTCGGCGCTCGGCGGTCCGCGGTAGCTCTGCGCGGTCGCCGGTCAGCGCGACGGGCGTGCGGCGTACCGGGCGAAGAGCTGGTTCAGCTCGCCCTGCGGAATCTGCTGGTCGGCGAACGTCATCGTGCCGTGCTCGCGCAGCTCCTCGGCCGCCCGCCGGACGAACCCGAGCGCGGACCGCGCGATGCTTCCCCCGAGACTGACCCGGGTGACTCCCGCGCCGACGACGTCCGCGACGGTGAGCTTCGAGCTGCCCAGCCCCAGTACGACGTTCAGCGGGCCGTCGATCTCCGCCACCAGGGTCCGCAGCTGTTCGAGATCGTTGACCCCCGGCACGTACAGGCAGTCCGCACCCGCCTCGCGGAACAAGTTCGCCCGCCGGATCGAATCAGCCAGCGGAACGAGCCCGTCGAGCAACTGCCCGTCCGTGCGAGCCGTCAGCACGAAGTCCGGCCCGGCCGCCTCCCGCGCGGCCACGATCCGCTCGACCGACAACTGCTCGTCGTAGAGCGCGCGGCCGTCGTAGTCCTCGATGTTGCCACCGGCCAGACCCGCGTCCCGCGCCCGCCGGATCGTCCGCGCGACGTCGTCCGGCGAGGCGCCGTACCCGTCTTCCAGATCACCGTTCACCGGTACGCCGACCGCCTGCGTGATCTGGTGAATCCGCTCGAACATCACCTCGAGCGGGACCGTCGGCGCGCCGTCGGGCACCGTGTGGTCGCCGGCCCCGAGCGAGAACGCGATGCCCGCGCTGGTCGTCGCCAGCGCCGGGAAACCCGCCTCGGCCAGGACGACCGCGCTGCCGGCGTCCCAGGCGTTCGGCATCACGAAAGATCCGCTGTGCAGCTCACGAAAGTCCGTCATGCCCCGATCATGCCGGGCGAACGGTTCGGCGGACGCCGTACCGACTGCCCATCCGCCGATGGACCGAGACCTGACCAGCTGAAACCAAGCAGCCCCGGCAGGCGCGAGGCCAACCGGGGCTGCTGGTGTTCGTTTTGTCAGCTGAGCTTCGACGCGCTGGCGTCGTCGAGCAGCCACAGCGTTCGTTCGGTGCCCTTCGGACTGGCCGCGGGGACCTCGCCACCAGCCAGTGCCGTCTGGACGGCGTCCGCCTTGTCCTCGCCCGACACGACGAACCAGACCTCCGCCGCCCGCGCCAGCACCGGGAACGTCAGCGAGACCCGGGTCGGTGGCGGCTTGGGCGAGTCGTGCACCGCAACCGCCGTCCGGTCGTTGACCTTCAGCTCGGGATACCCGGGAAACAGCGACGCGACATGCCCGTCCGGCCCGACACCCAGCATCAGTACGTCGAACGCCGGAACAGCGAGCCCGTCCGAGCCACCCGCAACGGCGGCCAGTTCTTCCGCGTACGCCGCGGCAGCCGCCTCCGGGCCCTGTCCGGTGTCGGGTGCCATCTCGTGCACCTTCGCCGGATCCACGTCGACCTTGGACAGCAGCGCGTCCCACGCCTGGGTGGCGTTGCGCTCGGGATCTCCCTCGGGCAGGAAGCGCTCGTCGCCGAACCAGAACTCGACCCGTCGCCAGTCGATCGCCGTCCGGGCCGGGGACTCCGCCACGGCCCGGTGGACGACTGCCGCGACCCGGCCGCCGGTGAGCACGACCTGGGCGACCCTGCCGGTGCTCTGGACGTCGACGAGCCGGGTGATCAGCCGGGCCGCGACGGCGTGGGCCAGGCCCTCGGCGTCGCGGTTGACCAGAATCTCGGGCGTGCTCATGACCGCCCGGCCACCTTCTTGCCGGTGGCCTTCTTCGCCGTCTTCTTGGCCGCCGGCGCGGCGGTCTTCTTGGTCGCCGACTTCGCCGCGCTGGTCTTCTTCGCCGAGGCCGCGGCCGAGGTCTTCTTGGCCGGCGCCTTCTTCTTGGCGTCGGCGGCGTGTGCCTCGAGCTCCGGCGACGCGGCCTTGCCCTCCACCGCTGCCGTCCGCACCGCTGCCTTCTCCGCGGCGGACTGCGCCGAACGCCGGTCGGCCGCGCTGACCTTCTTCGCGTCGGCCGGCATCGACTCCCGCTCGACCATGCACGCCAGCGTCTGCGCGTACACGTCGTCCGGGTCGAGCCGCCGCAGCTCCTCGCTCAGCAGCTCCGACGGCGTACGCCGCTTCAGCGCGACCGGGCGGTCCGGCTGACCGGGAACGCTGAACGTCGCGATCGACCCGTCCGGCCGGCTCAGCACGATCGGACCGGCCGGCGTGAACAGCCGAACCGCCGTCAGGCCCGGACCTCGCGAGGTCTTCTGCTCGACGGCCACACCCAGCTTGCACTGCAGCCAGGCGGCCATCAGGTCGGCACTCGGGTTGCCCTTCGCCGACACCACCTCCGCGCCGGTGACGTGCGCCGGGTACTGGTCGAGCGCCGCCGCCATCAACGCGCGCCACGGCGTCAGCCGTGACCACGCGAAGTCGGTGTCGCCCGGCTGGTACCCCTCGGCACGGGCCGAGAAGTCGACCGAGGCGCGCCGCGTCGCCGCGGCGTCGGTCACCCGGCGCCGGCCGAGCTTGCCCAGCGGGTCGGCGGCGGGCACCTTCGGCCCACCGCCCGGCCACCAGACGATGACGGGGGAGTCCGGCAGCAGCAGCGGAGTCACGACCGACTCGGGAACCTTCGCGAGCTCGCCGTGCAGCCGCAGCAGCACCGCCTCACCCGGAATGCCCTCGCCGACCCGGACCTCCGCGTCCAGTCCGCCTTCGCCCCGGCCCGGCCGCAGGATCGCGACCAGCACCCGCGAGGGGTGCTCACGGCCGGCCTCGTTCGCGGCCTTCATCGCGTCGTGGTGGGACGCCTCGTCGACGACCACCACGATCGTGCCGACCATGCCCATGGCCGGCGAGCCCGCGTTGCGGCGGGCCCTCAGCAGCGCCGACGCGATCTCGCTCGACGTCGTACTGGTCAGGTCGATGATCATGGCCGCCTCCAGGCGCGTCCGTCGCGGGCGAGCATCTCGTGGGCGGAGTCCGGTCCCCAGCCGCCGGAGTCGTACTGCTCCGGCTGACCCTGCTCGGCCCAGAAGTTGATCACCGGGTCGAGGATCTTCCAGCCCAGCTCCACCTCGGTGTGCTGGGGGAACAGCGGCGGGTCGCCGAGCAGCACGTCGAGGATCAGCCGCTCGTAGGCCTCCGGGGAGGACTCGGTGAACGACCCGCCGTAGGCGAAGTCCATGTTCACGTCGCGGATCTCCATCATCGTGCCCGGCACCTTGGCGCCGAACCGCATCGTGATGCCCTCGTCCGGCTGGATCCGCATCACCAGGGCGTTCTGCCCCAGCTCCTCGGTCTCGGTCGCGGTGAACGGCAGGTGCGGGGCGCGCTTGAACATCACCGCGACCTCGGTCACCCGGCGGCCGAGCCGCTTGCCGGTGCGCAGGTAGAACGGGACGCCGGCCCAGCGGCGGGTGTCCACGTCGACCCGCATCGCGGCGAAGGTCTCGGTCGCGGAGTGCTGCGGGATGCCGTCCTCCTGCAGGTAGCCCTTGACCTTGGTGCCACCGGCCCAGCCGGCGGCGTACTGGCCGCGGGCGGTGTGCAGGTCGAGGCGGTCCGGCAGCTTGACCGCTGCCAGCACCTTCTTCTTCTCCTGCCGCAGCGACCAGGCGTCGAAGCTGACCGGCTCCTCCATCGCGACCAGCGCGAGCAGCTGGAGCAGGTGGTTCTGGATCACGTCGCGGGCCGCGCCGATGCCGTCGTAGTACCCGGCCCGGCCGCCGATGCCGATGTCCTCGGCCATCGTGATCTGGACGTGGTCGACGTAGTGGCTGTTCCAGACCGGCTCGAACATGGCGTTGGCGAACCGCAGCGCCAGCATGTTCTGCACGGTCTCCTTGCCCAGGTAGTGGTCGATCCGGAAGACCGCCTCCGGCGGGAAGACCGACTCGACCACGTGGTTGAGCTCACGCGCGCTCTTCAGGTCGTGGCCGAACGGCTTCTCGATCACCACCCGCCGCCACGAGCCTGCCACCTCGTCGGCCAGCCCGTGCTGCTTGAGCTTCTCGACCACCTTGGGGAACAGGCTCGGCGGGATCGACAGGTAGAACGCGTGGTTGCCACCGGTGCCGCGGTTGACGTCCAGTTCGTCCACGGTCTCCCGCAGCTTCTTGAACGCCTCGTCGTCGGTCAGGTCGCCCGGCACGAACCGGAAGCCCTCGGCGAGCTGCTGCCAGACCTCTTCCCGGAACGGCGTGCGCGCGTGCTCCTTGACCGAGTCGTGCACGATCTGCGCGAAATCCTGGTTGCTGAAGTCGCGCCGGGCGAACCCGACCAGCGCGAAGCCCGGCGGCAGCAGCCCCCGGTTGGCCAGGTCGTAGATCGCCGGCATCAGCTTCTTGCGGGCCAGGTCACCGGTGACACCGAAGATCACCAGGCTGGACGGCCCGGCGATCCGGGGGAGCCGCCGGTCCTGGGGATCCCGCAGCGGGTTCACCGGGCCGGTCGGCTCTTCTTCGAGTTCAGCGGTCATCGCCGCTTGCCTCCGACTTGTCGTGTGCGTCGAGTAGAGAAATGAGCTGCTGTACGCCGGCCTGCGGGTCGGTCAGGTGCAGCCGCAGCACCGGGCGCCCGCGCTCGGCGAGCACGCCGGCGTCACCCGCGGCCTGCGCGGAGATCAGCGTGCCGAAACTGAACGGCCGGTCCGGGATCTCGACGTCGGTGGACTCCGACGTGGTGATCTGCAGGAACACGCCCTGCGGGTGGCCGCCCTTGTGGTACTGGCCGGTCGAGTGCAGGAACCGGGGACCCCAGCCGAAGGTGACCGGGCGTCCGGTCCGCTCCGCCAGCGCCGGCCGGATCGCGACCAGGCTCTCGTCGCGCTCGGAGTCCAGGTAGGCCATCACGGCCAGGTAGCCGTCGTCGGCGAGCTGGCCGAGCAGCGCGTCGACCGCGCCCTTGACGCTGTCCACTCCGTCGAGCAGACCGTCGGTGCCGCGAACCTCGATGGCACCGTCGGTGAAGGCCGCGGCCTCCGGCTCCGGCTGGGCGTCGAGCAGACCGCGGGCGGCCTGCTTGGCGCTCTCGACGTCGGGCTGGTCGAACGGGTTGATGCCGAGCAGGTAGCCCGCCACCGCGGTCGCCGTCTCCCAGAGCAGCATCTGCGCGCCCAGCGAGCCGGTGGTGACGACGGTCGGCGTACCGGAGGCGACCGAGGCGGAGCTGGTGTCCGCCGCGAGCAGCGTGTGCACCAGGTCGCCCGCGCCGCTGTGCAGCTCCGGTGCCTTCAGGCTCTGTACGGCGACCGGCAGGACGCCGGTGCCGTTCTTGCCGGTGCTCTCGGCGATCAGCTGCTCGGCCCAGTCCGGGAACCCGACGATCGACGAGCCACCGGCGGCGATGATCGCCTTGTCCCGGCCCGGGCTGCCGGCCAGTACGGCGGCCAGCACGAGCGCGGGGTTGTCCGGGCTGTCGGCCTGCAAGGCAGGGGCGACCTCGGCGGCCTGGTCCAGCAGTTCGGCCACGTCCGCGCCGGCCAGCGCCGACGGCACCAGGCCGAAGGCGGTCAGCGCGCTGTAGCGGCCGCCGACGTGCGGGTCGGCCAGGAACGTCTTGCGGTAGCCCTCGTCGGCCGAGAGCTTCTCGAACGGCGAACCCGGGTCCGTGACGACGACGATCCGCGACGCGGCGTCGATGCCCGCGTCGGTGAACGCCTTGACGAACGCCCGGCGCTGGCTGTCGGTCTCGACCGTGCCGCCGGACTTGCTGGACACCACCAGCACGGTGCGCTGCAGATCCCCGGCCAGGGCCCGGGCGATCACGCTCGGGTTGGTGGAGTCCAGCACGACCAGCTCGACGCCGGCCGTGCGGGTGATCACCTCCGGCGCGAGCGACGAGCCGCCCATGCCGGCCAGCACGATCCGGTCCAGGCCTTCGGCCCGCAGGTCGGCCTGCAGCGCCTCGATCTCGGCCAGCAGCGGCCGCGACGAGTCGTACAGGTCGACCCAGCTGAGCCGGATCGAGGACTCGGACTCGGCGTCCGGACCCCAGATCTTGGCGTCCTTGGCGGCGATCCGGGAGGCGATCTTCTCGCTGACCAGCCGGTCGACGACGTCCTGCCAGCCCTCGCCGTAGGCCTTCGCGGTGGTCTGCTCGGTCACTTGGCCGCCGCCTTCAGGGCCGCGGTGACGGTGTCCTGCAGCTCCGACCAGGAGGCGTCGAACTTGCTGACGCCCTCGTCCTCGAGCACCTGGACGACCTCGTCGTAGGAGATGCCCAGCTTCTCCAGGTCCGCGATCACCTTGCGGTCCGCGTCGTAGTTTCCGCGCACGGTGTCGCCGGTGATGTCGGCACCCTCGGCCACCGCGTCGATCGTTGCCTGCGGCATCGTATTGACGACGCCGCGGGTGACCAGGTCCTCGACGTACATGGTCGGCTTGTACGCCGGGTCCTTGACGCCGGTCGAGGCCCACAGCGGGCGCTGCGGCTTCGCTCCGGCGGTCTCCAGCTCGCGCCAGCGGTCGGAGGCGAAGATCTCCTCGTAGGCCTCGAAGGCCAGCCGCGCGTTGGCGATCGCGGCCTTGCCCTTGAGCGCCTTGGCCTCGTCCGTGCCGATCGCGTCGAGGCGCTTGTCCACCTCGCTGTCGACCCGGCTGACGAAGAACGAGGCAACGCTGGCCAGCTTGGTCACGTCGTGGCCGTTGTCCAGGGCCTTCTCCAGGCCGGTCAGGAACGCGTCCGCGACCGCCTTGTAGCGCTCCAGGGAGAAGATCAGCGTCACGTTCACGCTGATCCCGGCGGCCAGGGTCTCCGTGATCGCCGGCAGGCCCTCCTTGGTGGCCGGGATCTTGATGAACACGTTCTCCCGGCCGACGATCTCCCACAGCTCCTTGGCCTGGCCGATCGTCTTCTCGGTGTCGCGCGCGAACCCCGGCTCGACCTCGATCGAGACCCGGCCGTCGACACCGTCGGTGTCGTCGTACACGGGCTTGAACAGGTCGGCGGCGTCCCGGACGTCGTCGGTGGTGATCACCCGGATCGCCTCGTCGGTCGACACGCCCTCGGCGGCCAGCCGGGAGACGATCTCGGCGTAGGCGTTCTTGTCCGAGATCGCCTTGGCGAAGATGGTCGGGTTGGTGGTCACCCCGCTGACGTGCTGGTCGTGGATCAGCGTGGCCAGGCTGCCGCTGGTCAGCCGCTGCCGGGACAGGTCGTCGAGCCAGATGGAAACGCCGGCGTCGGCGAGGTCTTTCAAACGGTCGTTCATGTCCAAGCTCCGATGTTCTGTTGTGGTTGTTCAGTTGGCGGCGTAGGTGTCCGCCGGACCGACCGGTCCGGCCGCGGCACGTCCTGCCGGTACACCGCTGCCACCGAGCTCGGCTGCCGCGGCAATGCTGTCCTTCGCGGCCTGGACCACGGCGTCGGCGGTGATGCCGAACTCCGAGTACAGGCGCTTGTAGTCGGCCGAAGCGCCGTAGTGCTCCAGGCTCACGCTGCGGCCGGCGTCGCCGACGATCTCGCGCCAGCCGAGCTTGATGCCGGCCTCGACCGAGACCCGCGCCTTCACCTGCGGCGGGATCACCGAGTCGCGGTAGGCGTCGTCCTGCTCGTCGAACCACTCGCGGGAGACCAGCGAGACGACGCGCGCCTTGATGCCCTGCTCGGCGAGCGTGGCCCGGGCCTCGACGGCCAGCTGGACCTCGGAGCCGGTGCCGATCAGGATCACGTCGGGGGTGCCGTCGGTGTCGAGCAGCGTGTAGCCGCCCTTGTGCACGTTCTCCGTGGTGGCGTAGCCGTCGGTGCCGCGCGGGAAGGTCGGCACGTTCTGCCGGGTCAGCACCAGGCCGGCCGGGCGGTCGCTGTGCTCCAGGATGGTGGCCCAGGCGGCCGCGGTCTCGTTCGCGTCGGCCGGGCGGACCACGTCCAGACCCGGGATCGCGCGCAGCGCGGCCAGGTGCTCGATCGGCTGGTGCGTCGGGCCGTCCTCACCGAGGCCGATCGAGTCGTGCGTCCACACGTAGGTGACCGGCAGCTTCATCAGCGCGGCCAGCCGGACGGCCGGGCGCATGTAGTCGCTGAAGACCAGGAACGTGCCGCCGTACGGGCGGGTGCCGCCGTGCAGGGCGATGCCGTTCAGCACCGAGCCCATGCCGTGCTCGCGGATACCGAAGTGCAGGACCCGGCCGTACTCGTTGCCCGGGAACGCCTTGGTGGCGTGCTCGGCCGGCACGAACGACGGCTGGCCCTTCGGGGTGGTGTTGTTCGAGCCGGCCAGGTCGGCCGAACCGCCCCAGAGCTCGGGCAGCACCGGCGCCAGCTTGGTCAGCACCTCACCGGAGGCGGACCGGGTGGCGACACCCTTCGCGTCGGCCTCCCACGTCGGCAGCTCGTCCTTCCAGCCCGGCGACAGCTCGTGCTTGTCGAGCCGGTCGAGCAGCTCGGCCCGCTCGGGCGACGCCTCGCGCCACGCGTCGAACTTCTGCGACCACTCCTGCTCGGCCGCCTTGCCCCGCTCCACCGCCTGGCGGGTGTGGGCGATCACCTCGTCGGCGACCTGGAACGACTGCTCCGGGTCGAAACCGAGGATCTGCTTGGTCGCGGCCACCTCGTCGGCACCCGCGGCCGAGCCGTGGATCTTGCCGGTGTTCTGCGCGTTCGGGGCCGGCCAGCCGATGATCGTGTGCAGCCGGATGAAGGTGGGCTTGTCGGTGACCGCCTTGCCCGCCTCGATCGCGTCGTACAGGGCCTGGACGTTCTCCTCGTAGCCGGTGCCGCTGTTGGTCCAGTCGACGTCGTGCACGTCCCAGCCGTAGGCCGCGTAGCGGGCGGCGACGTCCTCGGAGAACGCGATGTTGGTGTCGTCCTCGATCGAGATCTTGTTGGCGTCGTAGATCACCGTGAGGTTGCCGAGCTTCTGGTGGCCGGCCAGCGAGGAGGCCTCCGCCGAGACGCCCTCTTCGAGGTCGCCGTCCGAGGCGATCACGTAGATGTGGTGGTCGAACAGGCTCTCGCCCTGGGCCGTGTCGGGGTCGAGCAGGCCGCGCTCGCGGCGGGCCGCCATCGCCATGCCGACCGCGTTGCCGACGCCCTGACCCAGCGGGCCGGTGGTCGTCTCGACGCCGGGGGTGTGGCTGTACTCCGGGTGGCCCGGGGTCGAGCTGCCCCACGTCCGCAGCGACTTGAGGTCGTCGAGCTCCAGGCCGAAACCGGCCAGGTAGAGCTGGATGTAGAGGGTCAGGCTGGAGTGCCCGGCCGACAGGACGAAGCGGTCCCGGCCGGCCCAGTGCGGATTGGCCGGGTTGTGCCGCATCACCTTCTGGAACAGCAGGTACGCGGCGGGGGCCAGGCTCATCGCAGTCCCCGGATGGCCGTTGCCCACCTTCTCCACCGCGTCCAGCGCGAGCACCCGCACGGTGTCGACCGCGCGCTGATCCACGTCGGTCCATTCAAGCTTGGGGCTGGTCTTCTCCGTCACGCCGGCGGCGCTCCTCTCGATGGCTGCGAAACACTCGTCTGGTCGGCTCCGAGGCTCGGCCGGCCGGGCAGCCCGCATGCCGGTCGCGCCCCCGCGCGTCACCGTGTGCGAGCCTACTCGCCAACGTGCTCATTGCCTTCCATACCTCGCCAACCCGGATCGGCGGTAAGTTGTTCCCGGCCCAGGCGCGAGGCATGTCACCCACCTTCACCCGGGGTGGCGCCTTGCGGCACCCGGCGAAGTGGCTGTCGGGGGTCCGGCGGGCAGCACCCCGGTGCCCCTCCGGTGCGGCCGTATCCCTGCCGCCGCAGGGGGGTGGTTCGGTCCTCCTACGGGCCGTCGTAGACTGTCGAACCGTCAGCGCCGGTCGCCCGGCGTCAATCTCCGAAGTTCGAGGTGTTCGTGACGGCCGTCGACCCGCGTCCAGCCGCGACGACGTCGTACCCGGCGCCGCTGCCGACCGAACCGGCTCCCCACGAGGTGGCCGGCCCGTCGGTACGCGACGTGATCAAGGCGTACGTCGGTCTGACCAAGCCGCGCATCATCGAGCTCCTGCTGGTCACCACGATCCCGGTGATGTTCCTGGCCGCCGGGGGAGTCCCCGGGCTGGGCGTCGTCGCCGCCACCCTGGTCGGCGGGATCCTGGCTTCCGGCAGCGCGAACACGATCAACTGCGTGCTCGATCGCGACATCGACGAGCAGATGCGCCGGACCCGCCGCCGGCCGTTGCCGCGGCACGCGGTCAGTCCGCGCTCGGCGATGGTGTTCGGCATCACGCTCGGGGTGCTGGCGACCCTGGAGCTCGGCTTCTTCGTCAACTGGCTGTCGTCGGTGCTGGCGCTGGTGGCCAACCTGTTCTACGTGTTCGTCTACACGATGGTGCTCAAGCGCCGGACCGTGCAGAACATCGTCTGGGGCGGGATCGCCGGTTGCTTCCCGACCCTGATCGGCTGGACCGCGGTCACCAACGAGCTGGCCTGGACGCCGCTGGTCCTGTTCGGCGTGGTGTTCCTGTGGACGCCGCCGCACACTTGGGCGCTGGCGATGCGGTACCGCGAGGACTACGCCTCGGTCGACGTCCCGATGCTGCCGGTGGTCGCCACCCCGGTCGCCACCGCGCGGCAGATCCTGGCCTACAGCATCGCGATGGTGATCGCCTCGATCGCGCTCTGGCCGGTCGCGGACACCGGCTTCGTCTACCCGCTGGCCGCCGTCGTGCTCGGTGCGGTGTTCCTGCGCGAGGCGTTCGCGCTGCTGGCCCGGGCCCACACCGGCGCCGACGGCGCGGCCCTGCGGCCGATGCGGCTGTTCCACTTCTCGAACATCTACCTGGCGCTGCTGTTCATCGCCGCCGCGATCGACCCGCTGCTGCACTGAGCGCCGGTCGTTGCCCACGGCCCGGATCTCCACGGTCCGTCGTCGCTGCCGCACCAGTGGTTGCTGCGCGCGGTATTCGTCCGGACGCGGTGTGTTCTCCCGTTGACCTGGTCGCCGAGCAGTGCTGCCATGGGGTGGTCCGTGGAGGCCGCTCCACCCTGGGGGGACGGGGACACTAGGGGGAACTAGTGGGGGTCACAAAAGCACGTCTGGCCGCTGTCTCGGCGGCCGCGCTGGTCGGATCGGTTCTGGTGGCCGCTCCCGCCGAGGCGCACGGCGGGGGCAGTCTGGTGCCGGTCGTCACGGGGCTGAACTCGCCGCGGGGAGTCGCCACGCATTGGTCGAAGATCATCTACAGCACCGGCGACGGCTCGGTCTGGGAGGCCTGGTCCAGCGGCAAGAAGATCCGCAAGCTCGGGACGGTGCCCGGCGGATTCGCGCCCGCCGTCGACACCAACGTCTGGGGGACGACGTACGCGGTGACCGGCGCCGGAGGGGAGCCGGGTTCACCCCCCACGCCGGGGTCGACGACGCTGTACAAGATGCGGCCGGGCAAGGCGCCGCTGAAGATCGCCGACATCGGCAAGTACCAGCTGAAGGATCCGGACAAGTACGACCAGGAGAACAACCCGACCGAGAGCAACCCGTTCGGTGTCGCGGCCTTGCGCGACGGGACGGTGCTGGTCGCGGACGCGGCGGGTAACGACCTGCTGCGGGTCTGGCCGAACGGCCACATCAGGACGGTCGCCCGGCTGAAGCCGCGCTGGGTCAAGACGCCATCGGGTCTGCCGGCACCCCCGGCCTTCCCGCCGGCCGGTACGCCGGTCAACAGCGAGGCCGTCCCGACGTCGGTCACCGTCGGCTCGGACGGCTACTGGTACGTCGGTGAGCTGCGCGGCTTCCCGGCCACGCCGGGCACGTCGCAGATCTGGCGGATCAAGCCGGGCTCGTACAACGCGGTCTGCGACCCGTACAAGCCGTACTCGGGCAACTGCAAGCGCTGGGCCGACGGGTACACGTCGATCGTCGACCTGGCCGGTGGTCCGCGCGGTGCGATCGCCGCCGTCCAGCTGGCACGGGACAGCTGGCTGAAGTGGGAGGTCAGTGGCCAGCCGACCGCTGTCGGCTCGCTGATCGTCCAGTGGCCCAACAAGTGGCGCTACGGCGGTCCGCGCAAGGAAGTCGCGCGCGGCAAGCTGCAACTGCCCGGTGGCGTCGCGTTCAGCAGGTGGGGTCACCTGTACGTGTCGGCACCGGTGTTCGGTCCAGGCGCCATCTACCGCGTGAGATAGCGGTGCGTTGAGCAGCCCGGGGCGTTCGGTCGTCTCACCCGACCGGACGCCCCGGGCGTCGTACTAGGTGGCCGGTGTGCCGCGTTCGCCGTACACGGCGGTGACAAGGGCGATCAGCACGGCGGCGAAGAACATGTGGATGAGCACGAGCACCCAGGGCAGGCCGGTGAAGTACTGGGTGAAGCCCACGACACCCTGCAGCAGCTCCATCGCCAGCAGCCAGGCGGCGAGCTTGCGCAGCGTGCGGGAGGTCGCGGTGACGCGGGTGGCGATCACCAGCGCGATGGAGACGCCGAGCAAGGCGAACACCACGTCCGCGTGCAACTGGCTGATCAGTTCCTCGTCGAAGCCGTTGCGGCCGGTCTCGGGATCGCCCGAGTGCGGGCCGGCCCCGGTGACAAGGGTGCCGAGGGCAACGGTCAGCCAGACCGCCACCACCGAGGCGGTCGCCAGCGCGCGAACCACTGGGGGAGTGTGCGGGTAAGGACTGGTCCGGGAGCGCCGCATCATCGACACGGTCAGCGTGATGATGATCGGCGAGACGAGGAAGTGCGCGGACACGATCCACGGGTTCAGCCCGGTCAGCACGCTGATGCCGCCGATCACGGCCTGCAGCGGCACGCCCAGCGCGGCCGCGGTCGCCAGCCGGCGCAGGTCCTTGCGCTTGGGCCGGTAGCGCATCACGGCCAGCCAGGTGCCGATCGCGACGAAGGCGACGATGAAGCCGAGCAGCCGGTTCCCGAACTCGATCGCGCCGTGCATGCCTAGTTCCGGGTGCGGCACGTACGACGAGTCGGTGCACTGCGGCCAGGTCGGGCAGCCGAGGCCGGAGCCGGTCAGCCGGACCAGTCCGCCGGTCACCACGATGCCGATGTTCGCCACGACCGACGCCCAGCCCCAGCGCCGGACGGTGTCCAGGCTCGGCTCGGGCACCAGGCGCCACAATCCGGTGACGGGCGGCTCGGTGGCGGGGGCCGGGGTCTCGGTGCTCATCACCGGCACACTCTAATCTGCGGCTACCCGCGGGTCGTGACTGGTCAGTCCCAGCGGAAGGTCCGCGAGACCAGATACCCGAGGACGGCGGCCCAGAGCGTGAGCGAGAGCACAGCGGCCCACGGGATGACGCCCTCGAGGGTGGAGTGGGCGAAGCCGTTCGCGAGGGCCGCGCTCGGCAGGAGCCGGACGATTCCCTGCAGGCCCGCCGGATACTCGTCGACCGGCGTCATGACCGCGCCGCCGACCAGGAGCAACAGATAGAGCAAGTTGGCGGCCGCGAGGGTCGCCTCGGCGCGCAGTACGCCGGCCATCAGCAGCCCGAGCGACGCGAACGCCGCCGTACCGCACAGGACCATCAAAACGATGCCGATCACCGCGTCGACGCCGCCGACCGGCTTCCAGCCGAGCGCGAAGCCGGTGCCGGTCAGGACGATCAGCTGGACCAGCTGGATGGCCAGCACCGAGCCGATCTTCCCGGCCAGCAGTCCGGTACGCGACAGCGGTGAGGCGCCGAGGCGCTTGATCACGCCGTACCGGCGCTCGAAGCCGGTGGCGATCGCCAGCGAGGTGAACGACGTGGAGAGCACGGCCAGCGCCAGCACCCGCGGTACGGCGAGGTCGATCGCGGGGCCGTCGCCCAGGGGCAGCCGGTCGCCGAGCCCGGTGCCGCCGAGCAGCAGGAGGAGTCCGAGCGGGATCACCAGGGCCAGCAGGAGTTGCTCGCCGTTGCGCAGCAGCAGGCGGAACTCCATCCGCGCGTGCGCCAGCACCTTGCGCGGCCACGACGTACTTCCCGGCTGCGGGGCGTACACAGTGCGGGTGCTCATGTCGTCTCTCCAGCCGAGGGCGCGGTGAGCGCCAGGTAGACGTCCTCGAGCGACTTGGCGCCGTGCTCGGTGAGGACGTCGGGACTGCCGGAGGCGATCACCTTGCCGGCCGACAGCACGTGCACCTGGTCGGACAGTTGCTCGGCCTCGTCCATCGCATGGGTGGTCAGCACCACGGTGACGCCGTCCTCGCGCAGGTCGCGGATCAGCTGCCAGATCTCCCGGCGGCCGTGCGGGTCGAGGCCGGTGGTCGGCTCGTCCAGGAACGCGATCTCCGGCCGCCCGACGATCGCCAGCGCCAGCGACAGCCGCTGCTTCTGACCACCCGACAGCCGCCGGTACGGCGTCTTGCCGCAGGTGCCGAGGTCGAGCCGCTCGACCAGCGCGGGCAGGTCCAGGGGATGGGCGTGCAGTGACGCGACGTACCGGAGCATCTCCAGGGCGCGGACGCCGGACCAGGCGCCGCCCTCCTGCAGCATCACGCCGATCCGCGGCATCAGCTCGTCGTGGTCGGCGATCGGGTCCAGCCCGAGCACCCGGACCGCACCGGAATCCGGACGCCGGAAGCCCTCGCACGTTTCCACCGTGGTCGTCTTGCCAGCGCCGTTGGGGCCGAGCACGGACGTCACAGTTCCGCCCGTTACGGTGAGAGTGAGGCCGTCCACAGCGGTCTTCTCGCCGTACCGGACGACTAGGTTGTCGATCTCCACCGCGACTGGCACGTGTGCAGTGTAGGAAACGCGCCGACGTGACGCTGCTCACGGTCGCCCTCGGGCTGAGGCGGAACGGCGTGAACCGGTTAGGGCAGCCTTATTTGAAGGCCCCCCGGAATTACGCGACACTGATGTTGTGAAAACTCCCGCGCCCACCCCGTCCCGGGGAACCGGTCTGCCTGGCGGCAGCTCGCAGGCGCGCGACGAGTCCACCCGCGACCGGGTCGCCCGCTCGATCCTGACCAACGGCCCGTCCAGCGCCGCGGCTCTGGCCGAGCGGCTCGAGCTGACCCCGGCGGCGGTCCGCCGGCACCTCGACCACCTGCTGGCCGAGGGACTGGTCGAGTCCCGCGAGGAGCGGGTCTACGGCCCGCGCGGACGGGGCCGTCCGGCGAAGGTGTTCGTGCTGACCGACTCCGGCCGGCACGCGTTCCACCAGGCCTACGACGACCTGGCCACGACCGCGCTGCGGTTCATCGCCGAGGCCGGCGGTGACCAGGCGGTCGCCGAGTTCGCCCGGCGGCGGGTCGCCGAAGTCGAGGAGCGCTACCGCGATCTGCTCGACGCGGCTCCCGAGGCTGAGAAGGCGCAGGTCCTGGCCCAGGCGCTGAGTGGCGACGGATACGCCGCCTCCACCCAGCAGGCCGGTGCCGGCGCCCAGCTGTGCCAGCACCACTGCCCGGTCGCGCACGTGGCCGAGCAGTTCCCCCAGTTGTGCGAGGCCGAGACCGAGGTCTTCTCCCGGTTGCTCGGCAAGCACGTCCAGAGACTGGCCACCATCGCCCACGGCGACGGTGTCTGTACGACGCACATCCCCGGCGCGTCCCCTGTGAACGGGCCGGTTTCTCCTGTATCCGACGGCGAATCTGCGAGGACTGCACGATGACGCAAACCGCTCACCCCGAACTGGAAGGCCTCGGCAACTACCAGTACGGCTGGGCCGACTCCGACGCCGCCGGCGCGATCGCCAAGCGCGGTCTCAGCGCCGACGTGGTGCGGGGCATCTCCACCCTCAAGAACGAGCCGGAGTGGATGCTCGACCTGCGGCTGAAGGGCCTGAAGCTCTTCGACCGCAAGCCGATGCCGTCGTGGGGTGCGGACCTGTCCGGGATCGACTTCGACAACATCAAGTACTTCGTCCGGTCGACCGAGAAGCAGGCGACCAGCTGGGAAGAGCTGCCCGAGGACATCAAGAACACCTACGACAAGCTCGGCATCCCCGAGGCGGAGAAGCAGCGCCTCGTGGCCGGCGTCGCCGCGCAGTACGAGTCCGAGGTCGTCTACCACCAGATCCGCGAGGACCTGGAGGAGCAGGGTGTCATCTTCGTCGACACCGACACCGGCCTGAAGGAGTACCCGGAGCTGTTCCAGGAGTACTTCGGCTCGGTCATCCCGGTCGGCGACAACAAGTTCGCCGCGCTGAACACGGCGGTCTGGTCCGGCGGCTCGTTCATCTACGTGCCCAAGGGCGTCAAGGTGGACATCCCGCTGCAGGCCTACTTCCGGATCAACACCGAGAACATGGGCCAGTTCGAGCGGACGCTGATCATCGTCGACGAGGACGCCTACGTGCACTACGTCGAGGGCTGCACCGCGCCGATCTACAAGTCGGACTCGCTGCACTCCGCGGTCGTCGAGATCATCGTGAAGAAGGGCGCCCGCTGCCGCTACACGACGATCCAGAACTGGTCGAACAACGTCTACAACCTGGTCACCAAGCGCGCCACCTGCGAAGAGGGCGCGACGATGGAGTGGATCGACGGCAACATCGGCTCCAAGGTGACGATGAAGTACCCGGCGGTCTACCTGATGGGCGAGCACGCCAAGGGCGAGACGCTGTCGATCGCGTTCGCCGGCGAGGGCCAGCACCAGGACGCCGGCTCCAAGATGGTGCACAACGCGCCGCACACCTCGAGCTCGATCATCTCCAAGTCCGTGGCCCGCGGTGGCGGCCGGACGTCGTACCGGGGTCTGGTCGAGGTCGCGCCGGGCGCGCACCACAGCAAGTCCACGGTGCGCTGCGACGCGCTGCTGGTCGACACGATCAGCCGCTCCGACACCTACCCCTACGTCGACGTCCGCGAGGACGACGTCGCGATGGGGCACGAGGCGACCGTGTCCAAGGTCAGTGACGACCAGCTCTTCTACCTGATGAGCCGGGGCATGGCCGAGGACGAGGCGATGGCGATGATCGTCCGCGGCTTCATCGAGCCGATCGCCCGCGAGCTCCCGATGGAGTACGCGCTGGAACTGAACCGACTGATCGAGCTGCAGATGGAAGGGGCCGTCGGCTGATGACCGCCACCGAAACCCTGGTTGCGACCGGCAACCAGGGCCACTCCCACGGACCGGGTTCCCCGGTGCCGTTGCAGGCCCGGAGCGAGCGGACCACGTCGTACGACGTCGCCGACTTCCCGGTGCCCAACGGGCGCGAGGAGGAGTGGCGCTTCACTCCGGTGAAGGCCCTCAAGGACCTGTTCGCCGACGAGGCGGGCACCGAGACCCCGAAGCTCGAGGCCACCGGCCCCGACGGCGTCGTGGTCGAGACGATCGCGGCCGACGCGGTCAAGGCGCTCACCCCGCAGGACCGGATCGCCGCCGTCGCGTGGACCCACGCCGGCCAGGCGCTGGCCGTGCGGATCCCGGTCGAGGCCGAGCTGACCGAGCCCGTGCACGTGAACGTCGCGAGCCTCGGCGGCCGGGGCTTCGGCCACCTGGTGATCGAGGCCGGCCGGCACAGCCGCGCCACCGTGGTGATCGACCACACCGGCACCGGCGAGTACGCCGGGAACGTCGAGATCGTCGTCGGTGACGGCGCCGAGCTGCGGGTCGTGTCGATCCAGCAGGGCGACCACGAGTCGATCCACATCGGTCAGCACGACGCCGTGATCGGTCGCGACGCCAAGCTCAACCACGTCGCGGTCACCCTGGGCGGCAAGATCGTCCGGCTGTCCACCAACGTCCGGTACGCCGGTCCCGGCGGTGACGCGGAGCTGCTCGGTGTCTACTTCGCCGAGTCCGGTCAGCACCACGAGAACCGGCTGTTCGTCGACCACGAGGCCGTCAACTGCAAGAGCAACGTGCTCTACAAGGGCGCGCTGGCCGGTGACCACGCCCGCTCGGTGTGGATCGGCGACGTGCTGATCCGGGCCGCGGCCGAGGGCACCAACACCTTCGAGCTGAACCGCAACCTGGTGCTCACCGACGGCGCCCGCGCCGACTCGGTGCCGAACCTGGAGATCGAGACCGGCGAGATCGAGGGCGCCGGGCACGCGTCGGCGACCGGCCGGTTCGACGACGAGCAGCTGTTCTACCTGCAGGCCCGCGGGATCCCCGAGGACGAGGCGCGCCGCCTGGTGGTGTCGGGCTTCTTCAACGACATCATCGGCCGGATCGGCGTCCCCGAGGTGGTCGAGCACCTGCACGCGGTGATCGAGCAGAAGCTGGCCCGCACGGCCGAGCTGAGCGCGGCGGCCAAGGTCTGAGCATGAGTGACACGTTCGAACGCGCTTGTGCGCTCGCTGACCTTCCCGACGAGGGAGTGCTGGCGACCGAGGTCGGCGGAGTCGAGGTGGCCGTCGTGAAGAGCGAGGGCCAGGTCTTCGCCGTCCGCGACGAGTGCTCGCACGCGCAGATCCAGCTGTCCGAGGGTGACGTCGGCAACTGCGAGATCGAGTGCTGGCTGCACGGCTCGCGGTTCGACCTGCGCACGGGTGAGCCGACCAGCCTGCCCGCGTACGACCCGGTGCCGGTCTACCCGGTGCGGCTGGAAGGCGACGACGTGCTGGTCGACGTCAAGAACCCCCTGAACCAAGCTTCCTAACGACGGAGATAGAAGAACCCCATGGCGACACTCGAGATCCGCGACCTGCACGTGTCGGTCGACACCGAGAACGGCCCGAAGGAGATCCTGCGCGGCGTCGACCTGACCATCGCCGGTGGTCAGACGCACGCCATCATGGGTCCCAACGGCTCCGGCAAGTCCACGCTGGCGTACTCGATCGCCGGCCACCCGAAGTACACCGTCACCGGTGGTTCGGTCACGCTGGACGGCGAGGACGTGCTGGCGATGGCCGTCGACGAGCGTGCCCGGGCCGGCCTGTTCCTGGCCATGCAGTACCCGGTCGAGGTCCCCGGCGTGTCGGTGTCGAACTTCCTGCGCACCGCCAAAACCGCGATCGACGGCGAGGCGCCGAAGCTGCGCACCTGGGTCAAGGACGTCAACAAGGCGCTCGCCGACCTGGACATGGACGCCGACTTCGGTCAGCGCAACGTCAACGAGGGCTTCTCCGGTGGTGAGAAGAAGCGCCACGAGATCGTCCAGCTCGAGCTGCTGAACCCGAAGATCGCGATCCTCGACGAGACCGACTCCGGCCTCGACATCGACGCGCTCAAGGTCGTCTCCACCGGCGTCAACCGGTTCGCCGAGGCCGGCGACAAGGGTGTGCTGCTGATCACCCACTACACCCGGATCCTGCGCTACATCAAGCCGGACTTCGTGCACGTGTTCGTCGACGGCCGGGTCGCCGAAGAGGGCGGGCCGGAGCTGGCCGACGAGCTCGAGGCCAACGGCTACGAGCGGTTCCTGAAGACAGGCGCCAAGGCATGACGGGCGCCCGGGCCTTCAGCAGTCCGCTGGACCTGCAGTCGGTCCGGGCGGACTTCCCGATCCTGTCCCGCGAGCTCGCGGGCGGTTTCCCGCTGGTCTACCTGGACTCGGCCAACTCCTCGCAGAAGCCCCTGCAGGTGGTCAAGGCGCTGGAGGAGCACTACCTCCAGCACAACGCGAACGTCGCCCGCGCGATGCACCAGCTCGGGGCCGAGGCGACCGCGGCGTACGAGGGTGGCCGGGACACGGTGGCCGCGTTCATCGGCGCGGCCAACCGCGACGAGATCGTCTTCACCAAGAACGCCTCCGAGGCGCTCAACCTGGCCGCGCACACGCTCGGCGCGGGCCTGAAGCCCGGCGACGAGGTGGTGATCTCCGAGATGGAGCACCACAGCAACATCGTCCCGTGGCAGCTGGCCTGCGAGCGGACCGGCGCGACGCTGAAGTGGTTCGGCGTCACCGACGAGGGCCGCCTCGACCTGAGCGACGTCGAGCAGCTGATCACCGAGCGGACCAAGGTCGTCTCGCTGACCTGGGTGTCGAACGCGCTCGGCACGATCAACCCGATCACCGAGATCGCCGCCAAGGCCCACGCGGTCGGCGCCGTGATGGTGGTCGACGCCTCGCAGGCCGTGCCGCAGTTCCCGGTCGACGTCTCGACCCTGGGCGCCGACCTGCTGGTCTTCACCGGCCACAAGGTGGTCGGCCCGACCGGCATCGGGGTGCTCTGGGGCCGCTACGACCTGCTCGCCTCGCTGCCGCCGTTCCTCGGTGGTGGCGAGATGATCGAGGTCGTCCGGATGACCGGCTCGACCTACGCGCCGCCGCCGGCCCGGTTCGAGGCCGGGACGCCGCCGATCGCGCAGGCGGTCGGGCTCGGCGCCGCCCTGGACTACCTGTCCGGGATCGGGATGGACAAGATCGCGGCGCACGAGCAGGCGATCACGGCGTACGCGCTGGAAGGTCTGCAGACGGTGCCGGGGCTGACGATCCTCGGGCCGACCGAGCCGGTCGACCGCGGTGGCGCGATCAGCTTCGAGCTGGACGGCGTGCACCCGCACGACGTCTCGACCGTGCTGGACACCCGGGGCATCGCGGTCCGGGCCGGGCACCACTGCGCGCGGCCGGTGCACGAGCGGTTCGGAATGCAATCGTCCACCAGGGCGTCTTTCTACCTGTACACGACACCCGAGGAGGTCGACGCGCTCGTCGACGGCCTCGGCTTCGTCCGGTCATTCTTCAAGGTGGACTGATAATGCAGCTCGACAGCCTGTACCAGGAGATCATCCTGGATCACTACCGCAGCCCGCACCACGCGGGCCTGGCGGAGCCGTACGACGTGGAGGTGCACCACGTGAACCCGTCCTGCGGGGACGAGGTCACGCTCCGGGTCGAGCTCGACGGCGAGACCGTCGCCGGCGTCACGCACCAGTCCGTCGGCTGCTCGATCAGCCAGGCGGCGACCTCGGTGATGAGTGACCTGGTGATCGGCAAGCCGGTCTCCGAGGGCATGGCGACGTACGAGAAGTTCCTGGAACTGATGCAGGGCCGGGGGAATGTCGAACCGGACGAAGAGGTTCTGGAAGACGGCGTCGCCTTCGCGGGTGTCGCGCAGTTCCCGGCCCGGGTGAAATGTGCGCTGCTGGGCTGGTCGGCCTGGCGCGACGCCACCGCGCAGGCGCTGGCGAAATCAGAGGGAGTGAGCAATGCCTGACCAGACCGAAGAGAAGATCGAGCTGCCCGAGGTGGACCTCGAGGCGGCCGCGAAGCCGGCTGGTGGCAGTGTCGCCGTCGAGGACGTGACCGAGGCACTCAAGGACGTCGTCGACCCCGAGCTCGGCATCAACGTCGTCGACCTCGGCCTGATCTACGGCGTGACCGTCGACGACACCACCACGGCGATCATCGACATGACGCTGACGTCGGCGGCCTGCCCGCTGACCGACGTGATCGAGGACCAGACCCGGATGGCGCTCGACGGTCTGGTCAACGACTTCCGGATCAACTGGGTCTGGATGCCGCCGTGGGGTCCGGAGAAGATCACCGACGACGGCCGCGACCAGCTCCGCGCGCTCGGCTTCAACGTCTGAGCTGCCAGTACTGCAAAGCCCGGGTCAGGTGGCCCGGGCTTTCGCATGCCCGGATGCGTTAGCGTCAGCCGGGTGACTCGTATCGTGTCGGTGGCTCCGGAACGGCTCGACCGGTGGTTGACCGGGTTCGCCGAGCGGCACGGCAGTACGTCGTACGAGGTGGGGGCGGAGCGGGTCGTCGTGTCGGCCGAGGACGGGGCGGTCGCGGAGATCGTGGTGCCGTTCGGGCCGCTCGCCGAGCTGACCCGGGACGGACTGGTCGCGCATGTGCTGCGGGATCGGCGGCTCGGGCTGCTGCTGGTCCGGCGTGGTGGGTACGGCGCGGGTGTCTTCGTCGGCGGCAAGCTGACCGACTCCAAGGTCGGGTCGCGGCACGTGCAGGGCACGACGAAGGCCGGCGGGTGGTCGCAGCAGCGGTTCGCCCGGCGGCGGGACAACCAGGCCCGCGAGGCGTTCGCGGCGGCGACCGAGGTCGCGGTCCGGATTCTCGGGCCGGCCCGGCTGGACGTGCTGGTGACCGGGGGAGACCGCAAGGCGATCGACACCGTGCTCGAGGATCCCCGGCTGAAGGATCTGCGCGAGCTGGTCCGGCCGCCGTTCCTCGGGGTGGCCGATCCGAAGCAGAAGGTGCTCGAGCAGGCCGGTGCCGACGCCCGGGCGATCCGGATCGAGCTGACCGATCCGGAGTGAGCCGGCCTACTGCTCGCCGTACAGGGCGCGGAAGTCCGACAGCATGTCGCGGTAGAACTCGAAGTCCTCGGTCAGCTTCGCGCGGGTGAACAGCTCCCGGTCCTGCGCGTGCATGCGCAGCCCGAGCTCGGTCCAGAAGCCCTCGTCGGGCACCTCGTCGGCGCCGTCGGGCAGGAACTTCAGCGCCTCGGCCATCGCGTCGCGGGCGAACTCCCAGTTCAGCTCGACCGTCCGCCGGTCCTGGCCGGGCTGACCGGTGTACGCGAAGTCGGCGTCCTGTGCCCGCCGGGCCCAGACCGACGCCAGCTGCACCCAGGCGCCCGCATCGAGCAGCAGCGAGTTGCCCAGGCCGAACCGGGCCTCGGCCAATCGCGCGGCCTCCTCGGTCCGGTACAGCACCTGGACCTCACCGACCGCCGATCGGACCGTCCAGCCGTCCGGGCCCTCGGTCCGGGTCGTCTCGGGCGTCTCGGTCACGGGTGGCGCGTCCTCGGCGGTGGCCAGCACGCTGAGGTAGACCTCTGCCTCGGCCAAGGTCCTCGCGGTCAGCATCAAAGAAACTCCCGGGTCCCGGTGTCATCTGTCGTCTTCGCCGTAGCTGTCGCGGACGACGAGCAGTCGGTCGACCCGAAACCTACCCGGTTCGGCGTCCCGCACCGCGCGCCCCTCGTCGGTCCAGAAGGCGTCGTCCGGCACGGCAGCGGCGTCCGGCGGCACGAATTTGATCACTTCCTCGACCGCCGCCCGGGCGATCGCCATCACCGTCCGGGCCTGCTCGTCGCCGGCCGGTGCGTCCACCGGCACCGACGCGGCCGCGCTGTCCGCGACCGACATCCACTGACCGGCGTCGAGCAGCTCGGACGGTTCGGGTCCACCGAAGTTCGGGAACGGCCCGAGCGGTGCTTCCCGCTCGGGCAGACCGAACAGGTACTCCCGCTCGGCGCCGCAGCCTGGGCAGATGCCGGCGTACCTGATCACCAGCTCGCCGTCGTCGTCGGCCAGCCCGTGGTCCCACGGCGTCTCGATCGAGCCGCAGTCCGGGCACGGGTGCAGCTCCAGGAACAGCAGCGTCTCGTCGTTCGTCCGTGCGATCGCGTACTTCGGGTCGTGGTCGCTCACTGCACTCCCATTCCACTGCCGCCCTTGCCGCGGGCCATCGCCACGTGCCGGGCGGCGTGGGCCTTCGCGCCTTGCGCCCGCTCGGGTTCGCTGCGCGGTCCCGATCTGCTGTGCTCGAGCCCGGTCAGCGCCGAGGCCGGTACGCCGTGCTCCTCCAGCGCCTGGACCACGGCCCCGCTGAATCGCTCGCCGATGCCCTTGGCGTCGTACAGCCGGCGGAGATCGACCTTGCCCTGGGCCAGCATCGCCAGTGACGGGTGCAGAGTGGCGAACGCCGCGCCGTAGCCGTTGTCGTCCTTGCCGATCATCGTCCCGTTCGGCAGCGCACGGTAGACCTGCCGCTTGCCGTCCTGCTGCTTCATCGTGACGACGACCTCGACCCGCTCGCTGCGCGCCCTGGCGAGCGCCTCGACCAGCGGCCGGTACGGCTCGACCGACCGCGAGCCGTCGGGCCGGGTGACGACCTCGCTGGCGGTGACCCGGCGGACCGGGACGCGCTTGGCCAGCTTGGCGAGCTCGTCGGGGTTCCAGTTCTGCAGCGGCGCCTGACCGGCCTCGACCCGCGCCTGCATCGCCTCGAACTCGTGCCGGAACATGCTCAGCGTCACCACGCCGGTCGCGGCGTTCTCGAAGGTCGCCTCGCGCACCGTTTTGGCCCGGTGGTCGCGGGTGACGCGCTGCTGCCGGGCGTCGACGTGGAAGGTGACCAGCAGCTGCGCGGTGATCAGCTCACCGGACTCGTTGGAGTTGGTCTCGTCCCGTACGCCGGTCGTGTCGGTGCTCTTCTCCTTGGCCTGGTCCCCGAACGACGCAGCGGCCTTCAGCCCGGTGTTCGGGTCGCTGATCCCGACGGATTGGCTGGTGGGAGCGAGTCTGGTGCTTTCCTGGGTGGTGTTCACGGCGACCTGGCCTCGGTGGGCCTCACCTAGCTGGGCGTGCTCCGAGCTGTCGCTGACGAGCTGGAGACCGGAGAGCTCGGCGCGGAGCCGCAGCTGGACCTGGCGCGACCCATGGCCGGGCACCGGCAGACCCGGCGTCCAGGGGCTTCCGGTGCCGTCGGAACGCTCGAAGGCGATTCGGCGGGCGCTGCCGTTCAGCTCGTCGCGCAAAAGGCCTTTGTGCAGCTGGACGCCGGCCTGGGTCAGCCAGCGGCGGCTGCTCAGCTCGCGGGTCACCCTGGTGACGAGCGCGTCGTCGAAGTCCGGGTCGTCGATCGTCTCCTGCTCGTCCGGCAGCTGACCGAACTCGTCGTGCAGCTGGATGCCGCGCAGGAACTTCAGCGTGGACAGGACGACCGGCCGGTGGTCGGGGAACTCCGGGGCCGGCAGCGGCACCTGGTTGACGTCCGACGCCGGCACGAGCAGGGTCAGCCGGCCGGTCGCCTCCCGGCGCTTTGGAGCCGGTCGCTGGTCGTCGTCGCGGAGCCGGTCAGCGGTCCGGCGGAGTACGCCCTTGGTCTGGGCGCCGGCGCCCGGCGTCTGCTCGACCTCGATGACGAGGCGGAAGTCGTGTTCGACCCGCTTGGTCCTGGACCACAGCGCGCGACTGAGATGCGTGTCCTGGTCGACGACCTGGACGGACTCCGCGGTGGTCAGCTCGGTGCTCAGTCCCGCCGATCCGACGTCGCCGTCGGTGAGACCGCCGCCGAGGTCAGCGCCGTACCCGGTGCTGCGGGTGATCCCGCGACCGGCTTCGGTGTAGTCGTAGCCCTGCAGGATGATCAGCGCGTTCTCGCCGGGCTCGGGAGCTTCGGCCTCTGGAGCCCCCTCGGCGGCGGTGGCGTCCGGGGACTCGTCGATGGTGATCGGGCCGGTGCGGACCATCCGGATCCGGATCCGGATGGTCCCGGGCGCAGTCGTGCCCGGCTGCTCGCCGCCGAACGGAAACTCGAGGTTGAGACCGGTCGGGTCCTTCAGCTTCTCGGCGTGCCCGCGCCACCGGCTGCCGGCCAGCTGGCTGCGGATCGCCGCCCCGACGGCCGGGTCGCCGACCGCGTCCGGCACCGCCTCGGCGACCGCGGCCTGCACCTCGCGTTCCATCGTCGTGACGTTGCCTTCGGCATCGACGAACAGGTCGCGGTCGATCAGCCCGGCGCCCATCGTGGTGCGGTAGTGGTCCGGCAGTTCCGCCTCGGCGCGCTTCTCGGCGACCTTCGCCGCCTGGACGGCGACCTGCTCGAACTCTTCCCGTTCCGACCGTGGCGGTGACATCTTCGTCGTCCGCCGCAGCGCCGCCTTCAGCTTCTCGTCGGTGTGCGTGCCGGCGAGCCCGGTGGTGACGCCCTGCTTGTCCTGCCGGTAGCGGCGGATCAGGCTCGCGGACGTCCGCCGGTCCAGGCTGAGATTGCCGTCCACCAGCCGCTCGACCGCGTCGGACACCTTCTCCAGCGGCAGGTCCAGCTGGTTGGTGCCGTACATCCGCAGTGCGTCCCGCTCCGGGAGCGTGAGCACCACCGTGCCGTTGTCGAGCCGCACGTTCTTCGGGGTCACCAGACCGGCCGCTTTCACCCTGGCCTCCAGCACCAGGTCACCGACGAACTGGTAGTGCTGCCCGTCCTTGATGTTCAGCCGCTCGACCCCACGGATCGCGAGCTGGTTGCTCGAGCTGGACACGTTGCCCGACCGGTTCACGCCGACCGAGGCGTTCCCGCCGTCGCCGGCCGGGTCGACCGTGCCGCTGCCGCCACCGATGCCCGCGGTGTTGCCGGTCGAGCTGCCGGTGGTGGCCCCGGCGCTGTCGAGGGTCAGGTTGATGTCGCCGATGATCGGGTGGCCGCTGCCGACGTATCGCAGGTTCTCGATCCGGGTGGTCAGCGAGATGCTGCCGCGGCGCGGGGTGAGACCGCGCTGGGCAGTCGCCTGGAGCGCGTCCGGCGGCGCCGGGCTGACCGCGAAGTCGGTCCGGTACTCGGTGGTCAGCAGCTCCGGGTGCGCGTTGAGGTTGCGGACGTTGACGAAGCCCGCCAGGTGATGCAGCGCGGCGGAGTCGCTGCGCGCGACCGCAGGCAGCGCTGCCGACAGGCGGGACGTGAGGTCGCCGGCGTCCAGGTGCTGCCAGCTCGCCGACTGCAGCAGGTGCGGGTCGACCGCGCCGTCGATCGCCACGGACGGGGCCTCGCCGCGGTCGCAGAACTCGCTGTCGATCGACAGCTTCGCGCTGCCCTCCACCTCGACGATCGGCTCGGAGTCGCCGTCGGCGAAGACCTCGGTGACCGTCAGCGTGTGCGGGATCCGGAAGTCGGCGAGCGCCGCGGTGCTCTCGGTCAGCGACACCCCGTTGACCGTCGTCCCGGTGACCCAGGAGAAGAAGCGGCCGAGCGCGGCCCGCCCGTACGACGCCCCGCCGTTCGGCGTACTGCCGGACTGGCCTTCCTGGGGATTGTTGCTGAAGCCGAGCCTGGCCAGCCAGGGCAGGCCCTTGGACCGGCTGCGGGACCGGCTCGTGGTGTTCGACCCGATGTGCAGGTTGGTCGCGGTCTGCGAGCGGTTCAGACCGAGCCACTTGAACTTCTTGACGTCCTGCCGCATCGCGACCCGGTAGGTGCGCTCCTGTGGCGGGTGACCAGTGTGGTGCTGAGTCAGCGCGAACACGAAGCCGCCCTGGCAGGCCTGGTCGTACCCGGTCTCCAGCCGGTGCCGCGACAGCTGCTGCGCGACCCGCTCGAGGTTGGCGAGTTGGCTGGCCACCAGCGCCGGGTCCTTGCCGGCCAGCTCGCTCATGATCGGGCGGAACTTCCTGTCGAGCTTCGGCACCATGCCTTCGTCACTGAGGTGCCGCACGAACGCCTGGTACGCCGGGGTCGCGCCGCGCAGCTTCTGCACCAGCGCGGGACCGGCGCCGCGCAGCTGCCCCTCCTCGTCGCCCATCCAGACCGGCAGCTTCAGCGACTCGCCGGGCTGGGCGCAGCCGCGGGTGAGTACGCCGCCGTCCGCGCTGAGCTGCGGCTTCCCGTGCTCGTCGAGCACCAGCGCGGCCTTCGGCACCGGGAGGTCGTAGTCGAGCGCCTCGTTCTCGGGCAGCCGCAGGACGGCGTCGCCGTCGTTGCCGACCGCGAACGACTCGTTTTTGTCGAGGCGGTGGAAGGTGAGCTTGTGCTCGAGCCGAACCTTGACTCCGATCGTCTGCTCGGTGCGCTGGACACTCGGGTGGATGGCCACGTCGCTGACGTTGAGGCTGTCGCCGCGGGACACGTTCCGGCCGCCGCGCACGGTCGGCCCGAGGTCCGTCGTTCCGGAGCCGACGTCGGACAGCGCGGTGCCGGCGTAGCCGAGCGTGGCCGCGGCCGAGGTCGACGTACCGAAGGACTGGCCGCCGGAGGCGCCGGAGAAGCCGGCCCGGATCCGCTCGATCTTGTGCTCGGGGGAGCTGTCACTGAGCAGTTCCGCGGTCTCCCGGACGACGACCGTCTCCAGCTGTGCGTACGCGACCGCGCGGCCGCCGTTGGAGATGATCCGGCCGAAGCCGCCTGGCCGGGTCGCTTCGGTCAGGGCCGCGGGGGCGTCCTCCACACACAGCGCCCGGATCTGGTCATGGGCGGTCCGGTCGAGCTTGCCGATCCGGGCCTGCAGTCCGGCGATGCCCTTGTCGGCCAGGTCGTCCATGCCGTCGACCCGGGACGCGACGTGCTCGGGCAGCTCCTCGACCGGCTCCACGTCGAGGTCCCCGAGCTCCTTCACGTCCGCCAGCCGAACCGTGTCCTGGGGTGGTGCGACCGTGTAGGTGTGGCTGATGCCCATGACCAGCTGGGTGGCGTCCTGCGGGTCACCGGAGTCGACGACGTTCTCCTGCGACCAGGGCTCGCCCACTCCGCCGCGGACCTGCCAGCGCCACTGCGGTGCGTCCGCGGCGTACCGGAGGATCTCGCCGTTGAGCACCTCGACCGCGCCGGACAGGCCGTTCTCCTGCGCGCCGCCGGTGACCGAGTGGCTCTGGCCCACGGCGTACTCGAAGCCGGGGGTGACGAACTCCGTGGCGGCCTTCAGCGCGCTGGAGTCGGGCAAGAGCGTCTTCAGCGTGACGCCCCCGGTGGAGCTGAGCGACTCGACGATCGTCGTCGCGACGCTGAAACCACCCTGCCGCAGCTGGGCCAAGGCGCCCTCGTCGAAGGTCAGTGGGGACGACTGGACCTCGCGCAGCTCACCGGGACTCAGCTTGATCTTGAACTGGATCAGCTCGTCGGAGTCCGCTCGAGGGTTGTTGCCGACCGTGAGCAGTACGCCGTTCGGTGAGAGCACCCGGCGGGTCGCCGACCGCAGCCGCCTGTGCAGCACCTCCGGCGTGTAGCGGAAGGGGCTCTGCCGGCGGGCGAGCTCCTGGTTGAGCTCCCGCGTCAGCTTGGTCAGGTGCGGGAACCGGCCGGACGTGATCGCGGTGTGCTGGACCTCCTGCGACGGCAGCGTCGCCGCCACCGCGGCCCGGTACGCCGAAACCTGCTCGGTCGCCGCCTGGGCCAACGCCTGGATCTCCGGGCCGGGCTGGGCACCGGTGGCCTCCAGCTCGTCCAGCTTGTCGAGCAGTGCCACGTACGCCTGACCCGCCTCGCGCGCCTTGGCGGCTGCGGTGTCACAGGTCGCGGCGAGTGTCAGGTGCCGACCGGACTTCGCCGTCGCCGATCGCGCGGTGTCCCGGAGCTTGCCGCCGCGACGACCCGCTGCCGAGTCTTCGCGGCTCTCCTCGATCTCCGCCTTGGCCAGCGCGTCGGCCGCCGCCTTCGTCGCGTTCTCGGCCGTCGTACGGTGGTGTTCCGCGCGAGAGTCTTGCCCTTCGGCGGCCTTCTCCAATCCGGCGATCTGCTTGAGCACCTGCTCGCGCAGCTGCCCAGTCCTGCTGATCTCGGGCGGTGTCGGCGCTGTCCGAGGCGGTACGACGACGTGCAACGCGCGGGCCGAGTCGGGCAGGGCCGGCGCGGGCTGACCGGTGCGCTCGATCGCCCTGGCCAGGGTCTCCAGGTCGCTGCGCAGTGCGGCCAGTTTGGCGGGGTCAGGCGTTGGCCGGAGCTGTTCTTCGCGCCAGTTCCGACTGACCAGCCGGAACTGGTCGTACTGCGCGGCCGCCTGCCGCTCGCGGCCCTGAAGCCGGGGGAACCGGGCTCGCAGCCCGCCGACAAGACTGGTCGGCGTCGTGGTGCGGGAGTGGACCTCGCGAAGCGCCTCGCCCACCTGGCTGGTCCAGACGCGGAGGAGTTGCCCGGCCGGCACGCCACTGGCGATCCGGACCACGTGCGGGTCGGCCAGACTGCCTGCGCGGACGGTGGTCTGCGCGACCAGGCCGCGTGGAGGTTCCTCGTCGACCACCCGGAAGTGCTGTCTGCCGTGCTCGGCTGTGGGGACCAGGCCTAGGTGCGGGCGGCCGACGACCTCGATCGGCGCGGTGATCTCGCCGGGCAGGTCGGTGGGCTGGACCGAAGTGAGCGCGGCGAGCGCCTCGCTGGGCGTCAGCCTCGGCTCGGACTCCGGACGTCCGGTCGGGGTCAGCCCGCCGACGGCCGGCGTACTGGCTGTGCGGGGCGCTCCGGCGCGGCGGTGTCGTGCGGCGACCTGCCGGCGATGCCGGCCCGTGCCGGTGCGCGGCCGGACAACGGCCGGGGGAGTGCCGGGCCGACCGAGCAGCTCGGCCTCACGACGGATCTCGTACGACGCCCGGACGGTGTCGGCGAGCAGGGGAGCGCGCTGAGCGGCTCGCTCCGCCGCCAGGCGTCGTACTGCGGCGTCGGTGGTCAGCTGGTTGGTCTCCAGCACGTTCCGCAGCACGGTCCTGGCCTGGTCGCGCACGTCCTCGGACACGTCCGGCAGATCGAGAAGCTGGTCCAGCGCGACTGTGGCTCCGTCCACCGGCGACGACCCGCCCCGCGTGTGGTCGACCTCGGCACCCACTGCGGCCACCGCTTCGACCAGCAGCCGCTGGTCGGTGACGTCCTCGCGTGCGGCCAGCGTCGCCAGCCGCGTGTCCAGCCGAGCCATCGCCGGCTGCTCCAGCAGCTCACCCGCGTCGCTGAGCCGGACCCTGCCGTCGTCGAGCGCGACGGCCTCCGGCGTCACCACCCCGAGCGCTACACCCAGGGCCGCCCTCGCGCGCTCCGCGGGTGTGAACCGCTGATGACCGGCAGGCGACGTGACTTCCGGTGCCTGCGTCATCGCTGGTCGCCCCCGATCCTCATCAGCTCCTGGTGACGTGACTGTGACCGCAAAGTAACCGGTGGGGTTCCAGCGGGCAACCGACCAACGATCTCGATCCGAACACGGTGGGCGATTGACATCCGCCGGCCACTTTGGTTGCCCGGCGCATCAACCTTGGTGTGCGAGGCTGGCCGCGTGAGCACTGTTCTGTCGCCCTCGTCGTGGACCGTCGCCGAAGCCCGCAGCCTGACCTCGCGGCTCCGGCACACCGCCACCACCGGCATGGAGTACGACGCCCTGGAGCTGTTCGGCGCGCTGACCGACTACCTCGACGAGCTGTACGGCGGCGCCGGCTTCGACCGGTTGCTGCCCGAGCCGGAGCGCTCGGCCCTGGCCGCGCGGATCCGGGCGGCGCGCGGGCACGGCGTACCGGTGGATTTTTCAACGACAGAGGGCGAATCGCGGCTCGACCAGCCGGTCAACGCGGCCGTGACGCTGGCCGAGGGACGCGTGCTCGCCGCCGAGCTGGCCGCGCAGGCCGACTGGCAGGGCGAGCTCGGCCGGTGCCTGCAAGCTCTGTACACCTACCTGGACCAGCTGTACGGCGGACCCGGTGCGTTCACCGAGTTGCTGACGCGGGACGAGGTGACCGAGGTCGCCGCGGGGTAACAGGCTCGGCTCGGCGTGGACCTGGCGGCGCGGTTGGCACCTTCTGGCCATTACGGTAGGCGCGTGAGTTTCTCCTCCAGCAACCGTCCCCCTGCCGCCGGAGCCCGCGCGGCCAAGTCCGCCGGCACCGCGAGGCGGCTGCCCGGCGGCCGCGAACGCCGTCCCGCGCTGGCCGCCCTGGCGGTGATTCTCATCCTGCTCGGAGCCGCCGGGTCCGCGCTGATCGCGCTGCGCAGCGGCGACCGGCAGTACTTCGTCGCGGTCAACAAGGACCTGCCACCGGGCTACGAGATCGCCGACAAGGACTTGGCGCGCGGCGACCTGGCCGGCGCGACCCGCCCGCTCGTGCTGTGGTCGGAGCGGGACCAGCTGTTCGGCAAGTACACGACGTCCTGGATCTACAAGGGTCAGTTCGTGACCAGGTCGAACTTCGTTCCCGACCCGGTTCCCGAGGGCGGTGCGCTGGTCGGCGTGAGCCTGGAGAGCGGCCGGGCGCCGGCCGAGCCGATCCAGGACGGTGACATCGTCCGCCTGGTCCGGGTGCCGGCCAACCAGGACAGCGGGCCCGCGTCCGTGATCGCCCCGGCGGCGGAGGTGACCGCTGTGAACGGGACCTCGCTCACCGACGGCAAGACCGGCGCCAACACCACGGTCAACGTCACCGTCCTGGTACCGACAGATCAGTCCACCGCGGTGGCCGCCTCGGCGGCGGCGAAGACGCTCGTGCTGGTCAAGCTGTCCGCGGCGACCAAGCCGGAGATCTCCACCAACCGCGGAGCCCGTTGATGGCTCTGGTCGCGTTGGCGAGCGCCAAGGGCTCGCCCGGAGTGACGACGGCCGGACTGGTGCTCGGAGCGCTCTGGCCGCGGCCGGTGCTGCTGGCCGAGTGCGACCCGGCCGGCAGCGACGTCGCGATCCGGATGACCGCGCCCGGTGGCCAGCCGCTGAACTCGGACCGCGGTCTGATCAGCCTGGCCGCGGCGGGCCGCAAGGGTCTCGGCGACGAGGTGATCCTCGCGCACAGCCAGCAGCTCGACGGCGGGCTCGACGTGATGCTCGGAGTCCGCTCGCCGGAGCAGATCGGCGGCATGGGCGGTCTGTGGGCGCCGCTGGGCATCACCTTCAACCAGATGCACAGTGCCGATGTGCTGGCCGACTGCGGCCGGATCGGTCCCGCCTCGCCGCAGCTGCCCGTCGTACAGGCTGCTCGGTTGGTCGTCCTGGTCTGTACGGCGACCGGCTCGTCGGTCGCCCACCTGCGGGAGCGGCTGTCGTCGCTGGTGCACCACGTCGACGCACGGCTCGGCGTGATCGTCGTCGCCGACCCGAAGCGCCGCGACGGCGTCAAGCAGGTCTGGTCGGTGCTGGACGCGATGTCGGTCCAGATCCAGCACCGCTGGCACCTCGCCTACGACCCGGCCGGCGCCGCGTTCTTCGACGGCCGCGGCCAGGGCCGGCTGGACCGGACCGCGCTGATCCGGTCCGCCACCGAGATCGCCGCCGAGATGGCGGCCGCGGTCGGCATGCCGTCGCAGTACGAGTACGACATGGCCCAGGCTGCCTTCGGAGAGGGATCGCGGTGATCACCGACCAGGAACTGGTCCGCAAACTGCGGGTCCAGGTCGCCGAGCGGCTGAACGAGCAGCGCCGCCGCGACCAGGTCAACGGCGTACCGCCGATGAGCGCGGAGGACGAGCGGGAGTACGCCCGGTCGCTGATCGTCCAGGTGCTGGAGGATCACGCCCGCTACGAGCTGGCCGAGGGCCGTACGCCGCCGACGCCCGAGGACGACGCGCAGATCGCCGGCGCGATCCACTCCGCGCTGTTCGGCGTCGGCCGGCTGCAGCCGCTGATCGACGACCCCGAGGTCGAGAACATCGACATCAACGGCTGCGACCAGGTCTTCGTCCAGTACGGCGACGGCCGGGAGGAACGGCCCGGACCGGTCGCCGAGTCCGACGAGGAACTGGTCGAGCTGATCCAGGTCCTGGCCGCGCACGCCGGCCTGACCAGCCGGCCGTTCGACTCCGCCAACCCGCAGCTCGACCTCCGGCTGCCGGACGGGTCGCGGTTGTCGGCCGTGATGGGCGTGACGTCGCGGCCGGCCGTGTCGATCCGGCGGTCCCGGCTGGGCCGGGTGTTCCTCAAGGACCTGGTCGCGAACGGGACGATGTCCGACGACATCGCGTCGTTCCTCAAGGCGGCCGTCGCGGCCCGCAAGAACGTGATGATCGCCGGCGCCACCAACTCCGGCAAGACCACGCTGCTGCGCGCGCTGGCCAACGAGATCCCGCCGCACGAGCGGCTGATCACCGTCGAGCGCTCGCTCGAGCTCGGCCTCGGCGAGTTCAAGGACCTGCACCCGAACGTGGTCGCGTTCGAGGAGCGGCTGCCGAACTCCGAGGGCGTCGGCGAGGTCAGCATGGCCGACCTGGTCCGCCGCTCGCTGCGGATGAACCCCAGCCGGGTGATCGTCGGTGAGGTGCTCGGCGACGAGATCGTCACGATGCTGAACGCGATGAGCCAGGGCAACGACGGTTCGCTGTCGACGATCCACTCGAACAGCTCGATGGAGGTGTTCAACCGGATCAGCACCTACGCGATCCAGGCGTCCGAGCGGCTGCCGATGGAAGCCACCCAGATGCTGATCTCCGGCGCGCTCGACTTCGTCGTGTTCGTCCGCAAGCACAACGACTACCAGCACGGCGGAACGCTGTCGCGCTACATCGAGAGCATCCGCGAGGTGACCGGCTGGGACGGCCGGGTGCTGTCCGGCGAGGTGTTCGCGCCGGGACCGGACGGCCGGGCCGCGGCGCACGCGCCGATCGCCTGCATGGACGAGCTCGAGCACTTCGGCTACCGGCCGATGGTGCACGGCCGGTGGGCGTGAGGGGAACCCATGACTGACCGGACCTTGATCGCGCTGTTGTGCGGCGCGGCGGTCGGCGGCGGGATCCTGCTGCTGATCGTCGCGCTGCGCGGCACCGAGCCGCGCGAGGAAACCCCGTCGCTGTTCAAGCGCAGCCGCAGTGCGGACAGCCGTCGCCAGTTGACGCGGCTGGGCGCCGGACTCGTGGTCGGCCTGCTCGTGCTCGTCGTGACCCGCTGGCTGGTGCTGGCCGCCGCGCTCGGCCTGCTGGCCGCGCTGGCCGACCGGTTCTTCGGTGGCACCGGCGAGGAACGCCGGGCGATCGAGCGGCTGGAAGCGCTGGCCACCTGGACCGAGGCGCTGCGCGACACGATCGCGGGCGCGGTCGGCCTCGAGCAGGCGATCCCGGCGACTGCGGTCAACGCCGCCCCGGCGATCAAGCCCGGCCTGAACCTGCTGGTCGACCGGCTGCGGATCCGCGAACCGTTGCCCTCGGCCCTGATGCGGTTCGCCGACGACCTGGACGACCCGTCGGCCGACCTGATCGTCGCGGCCCTGGTCCTGAACGCGCGGCTGCGCGGACCCGGTCTGCGCGAGGTGCTGACCGCGCTGGCCGACTCCGCCCGCGAGGAGCTCGACGTACGACGCAAGGTCGCGGCCGAACGGCGATCCACCCGGCGATCGGTCCAGGTCGTCGTCGCGATCACGCTGGTGGTCGCCGCCGCGCTGGTGCTGTTCAACCCGCAGTACGTCGAGCCGTACACGAGCTTCGTCGGCCAGTTCGTGCTGTTCCTGGTGATCGCCCTGTACGCCGTGGGCCTGGTCTGGCTGCGCAGGCTGGCCAAGATCGAGGTGCCCGAGCGGTTCCTGATCCGGGCCGGCGACAAGCGGGCCAAGCGGGCCGGCGACGAGCGGATGGAGGTGGTGGGCGGATGACATGGGCCTTCATCTGTGGCGGGCTGGTGGGTCTCGGCGTGTTCCTGCTGGTCCGGATGTTCGTCCGGCCGGCCCCGAACGTGCTGTCCACGATCGCGCGGATCGACGCCGGGCGGTCCGGCTACACCAGCGCCTCCACCGCGAGCGCGGCGGGGGAGAAGGTGCTCGGCGGGGTCGACAAGGCCCGCGAGACGCTCGGCCGGCGGCTGGAGGCCGAGGCCAACGCGCGCGGCTGGACGTTCGGCCGGCTGCGCCGCGACCTCGCGGTGATGAACCAGCCGTTCGCGGCGATGCTTGCCACGAAGGTGTTCTTCGCGCTGGGCGCGCTGATCTTCTTCCCGCTCGTGCTGTTCGCGGCGTCGTACCTGGGCTTCCCGGCGCCGGGCGCGGCCCCGGCGGTGGTGACGCTGGCCGGTATGACGTTCGCGTTCTTCCTGCCCGACCTGGCGCTGCGCCAGGAGGCCGAGGAACGCCGGCGTGACTTCCGCCACGTGGTCGGCAGCTTCCTCGACCTGGTCGCGATGAACTTGGCCGGCGGCCGCGGTCTGCCCGAGGCGCTGATGACGGCCTCCACGATCGGCGACCACTGGGCGATGGCCCGGATCCGCCAGGCGCTGGCCAACGCCCGCCTGATCGGCATCACCCCGTGGGACGCGATGGCCCGCCTCGGCGAGGACCTGGGCGTCGAGGAACTGCGCGACCTGGCCTCCGCGCTGGCCCTGGCCGGCGACGAGGGCGCCAAGATCCGCGCGTCGCTGCTCTCGCGGGCCGCGTCGCTGCGCCGCAAGGAACTTGCCGACGTCGAGGGCAAGGCCGGCGAACGCTCCCAGTCCATGCTGGTCGCGCAGCTGGTGATGTGCGCCGCCTTCATGCTGTTCCTCGGTTACCCGGCGGGCGCCGCGATTCTGGGCAGTTAGTTGTGACGGCGGATCGGGCAAGGGATCCGTCGAGGCAGCTCGGTCGTCGTACCGGGCATACTGAGCCCGGTTCGGGCTCACGAGTGGGAAAGGTCATCGGATGAACCTGGAAGTGCAGTTCGTGCGCGCGATGGTCGGGTACGCGCTGGCGCGGGCCGACAACCAACGGGCGCGGGCCCGCCGGGGCGAGAGCGAGCTCGGCGCCTCGGCGCTGGAGTGGGCGATCATCTCGGCCATCCTGGTCGCCGCCGCGATCGCCATCGGCGCCGTGGTCAAGGGCGTCATCGACCGGCGGACCGGCGAGATCCAGAAGGGCTGAGCGTTGCCGCAGGGACGTCACCGGAGCACCGCCCCTGGGCTGTTGGCCCGGTCCGGCGGTCTCTCGGCGTCCCCTCGGACCGGCCGGCGCTCGGAGCGGGGCGCGAGCTCGCTGGAACTGGCGATCCTCGCGCCGACGATCATGGCGCTGATCTTCGTCTCGATCCAGACCGCCCTGTGGCTGTACGGCCGCTCGGTCGCGCTGAACGCCGCGCAGGAAGGCGTCTCCCGCCTGCGCATGGTCCAGCCGACCCAGTACAGCCCGGCGATCGGGGAGAAGGTCCGCGCCGACATCGAGGCCTACGCCCAGCAGCTCGGCGGCAACTCCCTCGGCGACGCGAACGTCGACTCCCCGGCGTACAACGATCCCGAGGGGCAGGTCTCGTTCACGGTGACCGGCGAGACCATCTCTCTGGTGCCCGGCCTGACGCTGACCGTGTCCCGCACGGCCACCGGTCCCATCGAGCAGTTCGAAGCGGACGACGAGTGAGCGCCCGGATGTCAGGTCACCGCCGGACCGAGCGCGGCACGATGGCCCTGGAAATGGTCGTGCTCGCGCCGATCCTGCTGATCCTGTTCTTCTTCCTGCTCGCCTGCGGCCGCTACTTCCAGACCTCGTCGCTGCTCGAGGGCGCGGCCCGCGACGGCGCCCGCTCCGCCAGCCAGGCCCGCTCGCTCGGCGACGCCCAGGCCCGCATCGACCAGGCGGTCGCCCGGACGATGGACCAGGCCGTCGAGTCGTGCAAGACCACCGCGTCGGGCAGTATCACCACCGGCTTCGTCGCCGGCACCCCGCTGTCGGTCGAGGTCACCTGCACCATCGACTACCGCGACCTCGGCCTGCTCGGCATCGGCGGCGACACCACCATCACCAAGAAGTTCTCCAGCTCCCTCGACCCCTACCGCGGAGTCCGAGATGGCGAGAACCCCTGACCCCGCGGGCGCCCGCCCCGCCCGCCGTACGCGCGCCCGCCGTCCGAGCGCTCGCCGTACGCCGACGAGCCGCGGCCCGGTCGCCCGCCTCACCGCGTGGTTCCGCGTCGATGCCCCCAGCAACGACCGCGGCGCCCTGAGCCCGGCCGTCGTCATCCTCGCCCTGATGATCTTCACTCTCGCCGGCCTGGTGATCGACGGCGGCCGCCAGCTGGGCGCCCGCTCCAGGGCGGTCGGCTACGCCCAGGAGGCCGCCCGGGCCGGCGCAGCCACCATCGACCTCAAGGTCGCGGAGGCCAAGATCGACACCGTCAAGGCCAATACGGCGGTCGTCGAGTTCTGCGCCCAGGTCACCGCGAACGATCCCGCCGTGACCGCCTGCGGCACCTCGAAACTGACCGACGAGGATCTCGCGGTCGACGTGACGATCAGCAACAAGACGACGTTCCTCGGCATGGTCGGCATCGCCAGCCTCGACGCCCACGGCACCGGTGAGGCGCACGCCGAACAGGGCGTGACCAAGCCGGACGAGACCCAGCAGATCCCTCCGATCGAGGTCATCACCAAGACGGAGGGCCCGGGCGCACCGACCAAGACCGCCGAGCCGCCGACGATCAGCGTCAGCTGCCCGACTTGGACCGTCGGCGCGCCCGCGCCGACGCTGACCATTCCGATCCCGCTGCCGGACAGTTGCACCCCGAACGTCACCCCGAGCCCGACCGACACCCCGACGGACACCCCGCCGACCGACCCGACCGACCCGCCCGAACCGCCGCCCAGCTCCACCAGCCCGCCGCCCGGCGGCGGCGGACCGGCGCCGACCGTCGCGCCGCGGAATTCCGTCCCGCCGATGGTTGGCCGGTGAACCGCATGTCATCCCGCCTCCAAGGAGTTGCCGTCGTGCGACGACTCACCCTCCCAACCTTCCTGCTGGCGACAGCTGTCCTGCTGACCGGCTGCGGCGAGGGCGGCACCAACAAGGGCACAATGCCCGAAGGTGTCGAGGACACGAGCTCGACCACCGACAACACCCCCGGTACGCCGGCTCCGTCGTCTCCCGGCACGACCGCCGAGCCCAGTACGCCGGTCACGACTCCGCCTGCCGCCAAGGCACAGATCACCGTCGTCCCCGGGAACTACGCGAGCAACCCCGCCGTCCAGGGCCTCGTGAAGAAGTACCCGATCTACTACAAGGCGCAGATCGACCGGAACGACAGCGTGATCAAGGAAACGTTCCCGGCGTACTTCTATCTGGATGTCACCGACAACATCAAGCAGGCGAAGAGCAACGGTTGGGTCATGCGGCCGCCGGGCAGCGTCGTCGTGATGAGCGTGGTCCAGCGCCCGTTCGGCGTTGTCCGCCTGAACCTGTGCTTGTCCCAGCGCACCCAGTACTGGAAGCCGAAGTCCCGGACCTGGGTCAAGCCGGCGCCGCAAGGTCTGCCGAAGGTGATCGAGATGGTAGAGACCGGCATGGGCTGGTCGATGTACCGCGAGATGAAGCCTGACAAACCGTTCAGCTGTGCAAAGGTGCGTTTTCCGGCCTAGTCCGGACACCGACGATCGCGACGGGATGGCGTCGGAGGTGCGCGGACGGGGCATGATGCTCCCGGGCGGCGATAACCTCCCAGTAGGACAAGACACAGGAGTGAGGATGCGCAACCGGGTCAGCCGCGGGTTCATTGCCCTCAGCACCGTGCTGCTGCTCGTCTCGACCGCACCGGCGGCGAGTGCCGAGACCGTGCACTACCCGGTCGGCACTTGCAACATGTACGTCAACTCGAACGGGTTCGGGGCGTACTGCGGGGCCGGTGGCTATGGTTCACCGCTGGCCAGCTGGCGGACCCTGCTCCAGAACCGCCCCTTCGTTCCGTGCAGGGACTTCGATGTTCCGCCCGGAATCACGCTCGGTCCGGCTCCTGAGGGCAAGGAGTGGGTGCTGCGGCTGACCATCGTCGACTACAACCTGGACACCGGCGAGCCGCCCGGCGGCGAGGACGCCCACGTCGAGCGTGCCGTCGTGCCGGTAAGTCAGGCGGAGCGGAACCAGTGCCCGACTCTGGGGTACATGGATTCGTTCTGGACCCGCTTCGACGAGGGGTACCCCGATCCGGTGCTGCAGGTGAATCCGACCTTCACACCGCGGGTCAACGTCCCGGCGTACTTCGACCTCACGCCGGACAGCGCCTATATCAAGAAGGAGTCGAACGTCGCGGTCTTCGCGGCCGGCGGTGACAACTTGACCATGCGCGGCGTAGTCGGCCGGATCGTGGTGGACCCCGGCGACGGTTCGGCGCCGGTGAACTGCATCGGCGGCGTGGCGCCGCTGGGCAAGGACAGCTACGACAAGAAGCAGGACCCGTTCCACCAACTCAGCAACTGCAAACACGTGTACAAACGGTCCAGCGCGAAGCAGCCGGACGGCATGTACACCATCAAACTCAAGATCTACTGGGACGTTTCGTACTGGCGTACGACCACGAACACGTGGGAGAAACTCGGGTCCGCGGAGGTCGACGCGGTGCAGCGGCTGCCGGTGCAGGAAGTTCAGGCTGTCGGTGGATGACGGTGGGGCGACGGAGGGACGACGATGGTGAAGACGACTGATCCGGTGCGGGCGGCGAGGCTGCCGCAGCGGGGGTCGGGCGGTGGGGCGGCGGACCGGCTGAAGGGGCTCGCGTCGCTGCTGGCGGTGCTGGCGATCGTCGGTGGCGTGCCGTACGTGCTGCTGACGTTCTTCGGCAAGCCCTGGCCGGACCGGATGCCGACCCGTGACGTGCTGTTCAGCGAGCTGACCATCGAGACGGTGCTCGGCATCATCGGGTTCTTCATCTGGCTGGCCTGGCTGCACTTCGTGATCTGCCTGGCGGCCGAGGCCGTGGCCGAGATCCGTGGGCACGGGTTGTCGCCGCGGGTTCCGCTCGGCGGTGGCTCGCAGACGCTGGCTCGCCGGCTGGTGTCGGGCGTGGTGCTGATCGCGGGCGCGGCGAGCGTGACGCTGCCGGTCGCCAACGCGGTCACCACGAGCGGAGTCGCGCCGACCTCGATCAGCGCGACGCAGGGCGGCGACGACCAGGCCTCGACGTACCGGCAGACCGAGGCGCGCAGCAAGGTCGTCATCGGCGGGCACACCGGCGTACGGACGAACAACGACCAGGCCGGTCAGGTGGTCAAGTTCACCGAGGTTCGTCCGCCCGAGGGCCGCAACTACGACTGCCTGTGGGACATCGCCGAGCGCTACCTGGGCGAGGGCCGGCGCTACAAGGAGATCTACGAGCTCAACAAGAACAAGCTGCAGCCCGACGGCCGACGGCTGACCAACCCGGACCTGATCATGCCGGGCTGGCAGGTCCGGCTGCCGGCCGACGCGAAGGGCCCGGGCGTGCACACGGTCCGGGTCGCGATCGACGGTCCCGCCCGGCCGGTCGTGCAGCAGCAGGACGAGAAGCCGTCGCCGGACACCAAGGAGACCAAGGCGAAGGTCGCCGCCAAGCCGACAGCGAAGGCGACCACCCAGTCGGAGACCGGTCCCGGCAGCCGCTGGTTCGAGGAGCAGGGCGTCGAGAAGCCCTCGTCGATCGACATCGGCAGTGCCGCCGCCGACCCGACCGCCAAGGACGCCAAGCCGAACGAGCCGGGCGTCGAGGTCACTCAGCCGCACGGCCCCGGTACGACGGACGCCCAGCCGGGCGACCCGGCCGCGGGTGGCACGAAGGTGCCCGATGTGGTGGCGACGTCCAGTGGCGGGATCAGCGCGACCGAAGCCGGGATCTACGGCTTCGGCGCGACCCTGCTCGCGGCCGGACTCGCGGTGGCGCTGAAGCGTCGTCGCGGCTGGGCGCTGGGCCCGGGACCGAAGTCGGCCTCCCACCGGCAGACCGAGGTCAACCTGCGCCTGGCGGCCGACGTACCGACGGCTCAGTTCGTCGACAACTCGCTGCGGCAGCTCGGCGTGAGCATGACCGAGGCGAACCGGACGATGCCGGTCGTCGTGGCGGCGCTGGTCACCGACCGGGCGCTGACGCTGGTGCTGGAGCCGGGGGAGAACCAGGCCCCGCCGCCGGCGCCCTGGCAGGCCATCGCCGACGGGCGTCGCTGGGTGCTGCGCCGGGCGTACGCACCGGCCGCTGACGTGGCCGCGCCCTCGCCGTACCCGACGCTGGTCACGCTCGGCCGCAACGCGGACGGCTCGACCGTGCTGGTCGACCTGGACACCGCACGCGGTGTGGTCAGCTTCGGCGGTGTCACCAACGCGTCGCGCGACGTCGTCGGCTCGCTCGCGGCCGAGCTGGCCACGAACCTGTGGTCCGAGGGCGCGCACGTCAGCATGGTCGGCTTCGGCGACGACCTGTCCTCGCTGGCCCCGGCCCGGCTGAGCTACTGGACCCGCCTGGACGAGGCGCTGCAGGAGGTGACCCGGCGGACCGACAACCAGGTCCAGGCCTGCGCCCGCCGCAACGCCGAGTCCGTCGCCGCCGCCCGGATGAGCTATCCCGACCCGATGCTGTGGGGTCCGGAGATCATCTTCGTGTCCGCTCCGCCGTCGCTGGAGGAGGAGCAGCAGCTGGCCCGGCTGGCGGCCGATCCCAAGCGCTGCGTCGCCGTCGTGGTCGTCGGTGACGTGCTGGACGCGCCCTGGCGCTTCGTCGTGGACGAGAAGAACCAGGCGGTCTGCCGGCTGCTCGGGCTCGAGGTCGATGCCCACAGCATCAACCCGGCGCAGTTCGCGGACCTGGTCGAGCTGTTCCGGACGGCCGAGGCGGAGGCGATGGACAAGCGCCGTACCGAGCAGGACATGCCGGCGTACGAGTTCTCCTCGACGGACCTGAGCCAGGCGGCACCGGTCGAGGTCGACCTGCTCGGCCCGGTCGAGGTCGACGCTCGCGGACCGATCGACGAGGGCCGGATCCAGCTCGCCACCGAGATCGTCGCGTTCCTGGCCAGCCAGGACTACGGCGTTCACCCGAACGTGCTGGCCGGCTCGATCTGGCCGCGCGGCATCAGCGACGAACTGCGCAGCGCCGCACTCGAGCACACCCGGCAGTGGGTCGGCCTCGACGCCATGTACGCCGACGAGTCGGGCCGCTGGATGCTGAACCGCAGCATCGTCCGGGTCGACTGGGACGTGTTCCGCACGCTGGCCAAGCAGGCGGAGATGATGGACGATCCGCGCCAGCCGCTGTCGACCGCGCTCAGCCTGGTGCACGGCCAGGCCTGGTCCGGGCTGCCCGCCGGCCGGTACTCCTGGCTCGCGGCCTCCGGGATCGAGCGACGGATGGCCGAGTCGGTCGTCGACGCGTCGCTCAAGCTGGCCGAGGCGAGCCTGCGCCACAACGACGGCGCGCTGGCCCGTACGGCCCTGCAGACCGGCCTCAGCTTCGCGCCGGCCTCCGAGGAGCTGTGGCGCGCGACCCTGCGGCTGGCGTCCCACTTCGGTACGACGGAAGACGTCACCACGATCGCCGCCCAGATGTACGCCGCCCTGGCCAAGCACGGCGGCCCGCGCGGCGCCGAAGCGGAGACCGACGCCCTGGTCGACGAACTCCTCCCGGGCTACCGCCGCCCGGCCGCGGTGGCTTAGCAGTACGCCGTACGGCGGCCGCTCGGTTCGCCGCACGAACGAACGAAGGCCCGCTCCCCGGAATCCAGGGGGGCGGGCCTTTCGTCGTACCGGAGGTCAGAGGCTGTCGGTGCCCCAGGTGTCGCACGAGGTCATGTCGCCGGAGTCCATCCCGGTCTTGAACCAGCGCATCCGCTGCTCGGCGGTGCCGTGGCTGAAGTTCTCCGGCGTGACCCGGCCCTGGGTCTTCTGCTGGATCCGGTCGTCGCCGACGGCCGCGGCAGCGTCCAGACCCCGGACGATGTCGTCCTCGGTCAGGCCCTCGATGAAGGTGTCGCCGTCCTTGTCCTGGGCGGTGGTGGCGTGCTTGGTCCAGATCCCGGCCAGGCAGTCGGCCTGCAGTTCGGAGCGGACCGAGTCCGACGTCGGACCCTCGCGGGTCTTGATCCGGTCCAGGTAGCCGTAGAGGTTCTGGATGTGGTGGCCGTACTCGTGGGCGACCACATACGCCTCGGCGAAGTTGCCGCCCTGGGCGCCGAGCTCGGACTGCAGGGTCTGGAAGAAGCTGATGTCGAGGTAGACCCGCTTGTCGGGCGGGCAGTAGAACGGGCCCACCGCGCTCGAGGCGGCGCCGCAGGCGGTGTTCACCTGCTGGCTGAAGATCCGCAGTGGCGCACGGGTGTACTTCTTGCCCCGCCGCGGCAGCTCGGCCGCCCAGAATCCCTCGATCGAGTTCTGGTAGAAGACGAAGCGGCAGTCCTCGTTCTGGGCGAGGTCGGTGCCCTTCTTACAGGTGTCGAGATTGCCCGCGCCGGTGTTGCGCACGGTCGGCTCGTCCGCGCCGCCGCCACCGACCCCGGGGATCCCGCCGTTCAGCAGCAGGATCACGACCAGCAGGATGATGCCGCCGATGCCGCCGCCGACCGGGATTCCCATCCCGCCCGGGAGCATGCCACCGCCACCACCACTGCCGCGGGTGTCCTCGACGCCACTGGTGTCCAAGTCGGCGTCCGGGTTGAATTTCACAGCGCCTACACTAGACCCGGACCCGGAGTAGAGGCCGCCTCGTGACGTGCAGTGTCGTGTCACGGCCCTGCCGTGTCGCCCCCCTTGACCCCGACCCTTGAGGACCCCTGCGCCGTCATGATCACCGTCTCCAACCTCGAGGTCCGCGTCGGCGCTCGTCAGTTGCTCGCGCCGGCGTCGTTCCGGGTCGGTCCCGGTGACAAGGTCGGGCTGGTCGGTCGCAACGGCGCCGGCAAGACGACACTGACCAAGATCCTGGCCGGCGAGGGACTGCCGGCCAGCGGCTCGGTCACCTCCTCGGGCGAGATCGGCTACCTGCCGCAGGACCCGCGCACCGGTGATCTGAGCGTGCTGGCGCGGGACCGGATCCTGTCCGCGCGCGGCCTCGACGAGGTGGTCCGCCGGCTGCGCAACGCCGAGAAGCAGATGGCCAGTGCGGACGACAAGACCCGCGAGAAGGGCATGCGCCGGTACGAGCGCGCCGAGGCCGACCTGCACGCGGCCGGTGGGTACGCCGCGGAGTCCGAGGCGGCCCGGATCGCGGCGAACCTCGGTCTGCCCGAGCGGGTCCTCGGCCAGCCGCTGAGCACGTTGTCGGGTGGTCAGCGCCGGCGGGTCGAGCTGGCCCGGATCCTGTTCGCGCAGGCCGAGACGCTGCTGCTCGACGAGCCGACCAACCACCTGGACGCCGACTCGATCGTCTGGCTGCGCGACTTCCTCAAGCAGTATCCCGGTGGCGTGATCATGATCAGCCACGACGTGAACCTGCTCGAGGAGACCGTCACCCGGGTCTTCCACCTGGACGCCAACCGGGCCGAGATCGACGTCTACAACGTCGGCTGGAAGGCGTACCTGACCCAGCGCGAGACCGACGAGCGGCGCCGCAAGCGCGAGCGGGCGAACGCGGAGAAGAAGGCGTCGCAGCTGGTCGACCAGGCCAACAAGATGCGCGCCAAGGCGACCAAGGCGACCGCGGCGCAGCAGATGCTGAAGCGGGCCGAGAAGCTGATGAGCTCGCTCGAGGAGGAGCGCGCCTCCGACCGGGTCGCGAAGATCTCCTTCCCGACCCCGGCGCCGTGCGGCAAGACGCCGTTGATGGCCAAGGAGCTGTCCAAGTCGTACGGGTCGCTGGAGATCTTCACCGACGTCGACCTGGCGATCGACCGCGGTTCGCGCGTCGTCGTGCTGGGCCTGAACGGCGCGGGCAAGACCACCCTGCTGCGGGTGCTGTCCGGGATCGAGAAGTCGGACACCGGCGAGGTGATCGACGGGCACGGGCTCAAGCTCGGGTACTACGCGCAGGAGCACGAGACCCTGGACGTGAACCGGACCGTGCTGGAGAACATGAAGTCCGCCGCCCCGGACCTGAACGAGACGCAGGCGCGCAGCGTGCTCGGCTCCTTCTTGTTCAGCGGGGACGACGCCGACAAGCCGGCGCGCGTGCTGTCGGGCGGCGAGAAGACCCGGCTCGCGCTCGCGACGCTGGTCGTCTCGGCGGCCAACGTCCTGCTGCTCGACGAGCCGACCAACAACCTGGACCCGGCCTCGCGGGCCGAGGTGCTGAACGCGATCCGCTCGTACACCGGCGCGATCGTGCTGGTCACCCACGACGAGGGCGCGGTCGAGGCCCTGGAGCCGGAGCGGGTGCTGCTGCTCCCGGACGGCGTCGAGGACCTGTGGACCAACGAGTACGCCGACCTGGTGTCGCTGGCCTGAGGCGTTTTCCACAGTCCGCCAGGACCGCCCGGAAACGGGGGCGGATTCCCGTATGTTCTCTGGCATGAAGCAACGTGGACTGCGGTTGACGGTGGACGGGCCGGTCGCCCGGGTGGTGCTCGACCGGCCGGAGGTGCGGAACGCGCAGACGCCCGGCATGTGGCGGGCGCTGGCGGAGTTCGGAGCGAGCCTGCCCACGGACGTCCGGGTGGTCGTGGTGTCGGGCGAGGGGCCGTCGTTCTCGGCCGGTCTCGACCGGCGCCTGATGACGGGCGAGACCGTGGACGGCGAGGAGTCGTTGCTCGCGCTGGGGACCAAACCGGCCGCGGAGGTGCACGCGACGATCGCGGAGATCCAGGCCGGGTTCTCGTGGTTGCGGCGCCCGGAGATCGTCAGCGTGGCGGCCGTGCAGGGCCATGCGATCGGCGCGGGGTTCCAGCTCGCGCTGGCGTGCGATCTGCGGGTGGTGACGCCGGACGTGCGGTTCAGCATGCGGGAGCCCGCGCTCGGGCTGGTGCCCGACCTGGGCGGGACGCAGCCGCTGGTTCAACTGGTCGGCTACTCGCGGGCGCTGGAGATCTGTGCGACGTCGCGCTGGGTCGAGGCCGAGGAGGCCCGTCAGCTCGGCCTGGCGAACATCGTCGTCCCGGCCGAGGAGCTCGAGGCGACGGTGAAGGACCTGACCGACGCGCTGCTCACGCCGTTGCCGGGGGCGATCCGGGAGACGAAGGCGCTGCTGCTGGGCGCGGCCGACGCGTCGTACGAGCAGCAGTTGCGGGCCGAGCGGGAGGCGCAGCAGCGGCGGCTGGCCGAGCTGATGGGGAATATCGGCTGACCTGAAGTGTTGTCAAGGTTGACGGGTGTACAGCGGGGAGGAGCCGGATGTCTTCAGGCATGATGCAGGGCGGGCGAGGTGGCGCGGGAAGCTGGCGCCGCCAGGACGCGTCGGTGGTGAACCAGAAGCTCGCCAAGGGCACGGTCAAGCGGATCGTCCGGTTCGCGAAACCGTTCCGCAAGCACATCTCGATCTTTCTGGTGCTGGTGGTGGTGTCGGCCGTCCTGGTGATCGCGTCGCCGCTGCTGTTCAAGAAGATCGTCGACGACGGCATCAGCAAGGGAAACTCGGGCTTGGTGACCGGGCTGGCGCTGCTGGTCGCGCTGCTCGCCCTGGTGGAGGCCGGCCTCGGCCTGGTCCAGCGCTGGTACTCCGCGCAGATCGGTGAGGGGCTGATCTTCGCCCTGCGGACGAAGGTGTTCGCGCACGTGCAGAAGATGCCGGTCGCGTTCTTCACCCGCACGCAGACCGGCGCCTTGGTCTCCCGGCTCAACACCGACGTGATCGGGGCGCAGCAGGCCTTCACCTCCACCCTGTCCGGCGTCGTGTCGAACATCATCAGCCTGATCCTGGTCATCGGCGCGATGCTGCTGCTGAGCTGGCAGCTGACGCTGGTGGCGATCCTGCTGCTGCCGGTGTTCCTGGTCCCGGCCCGGATCCTCGGGCGGCGGCTGGCCGCGCTGACCCGTGAGCAGATGCAACTCAACGCGGACATGTCGACGGCGATGACCGAGCGGTTCAGCGTCGGCGGCGCTCTGCTGGTGACGCTGTTCGGCCGGCCCTCCGCGGAGAACGCGGAGTTCGGCGAGCGCGCCGGGCGGGTCCGCGACCTGGGCATCCGGACCGCGATGCTCGGCCGGGTCTTCTTCACCGCCCTGACGCTGGTCGCCTCGCTGGCGACCGCCCTGGTGTACGGCGTCGGGGGCAACCTCGCCGTTCGGGACTCGCTGACCGTCGGCACCCTGCTGGCTCTGGTCGCGCTGCTCGGCCGGCTGTACGGGCCGCTGACGGCCCTGTCGAACGTCCGGGTCGACGTGATGACCGCGCTGGTGTCGTTCGAGCGCGTCTTCGAGGTGCTCGACCTGGAGCCGATGATCCAGAACCGGCCGGACGCCAAGCCGTTGCCGCCCGACGTCGCGTCGGTGCAGTTCGACCAGGTCGAGTTCGCCTACCCGACGGCCGAGCAGGTCTCGCTGGCCAGTCTCGAGTCGGTCGCCGTACTCGACAAGCGGGCGTCGTCCCAGGTGCTGCACGACGTGAGCTTCTCGGTCGAGCCCGGACAGATGGTCGCGCTGGTCGGTCCCTCGGGGGCGGGCAAGACCACGATCACCAACCTGGTCGCCCGCCTGTACGACGTGTCCGGTGGTTCGGTCCGCGTCGGTGGCCACGACGTCCGCGAGGTGACGCTGGAGTCGCTGCACGACGCGATCGGGTACGTGACACAGGACGCGCACATGTTCCACGACACGATCCGGGCCAACCTGATCTACGCCAAGCCGGACGCCACTGAAGACGAGATGATCGAGGCGCTGCAATCGGCGCAGGTGTGGGACCTGGTGTCCTCGCTGCCCGACGGGCTCGAAACGGTCGTCGGCGACCGGGGGCACCGGCTGTCCGGTGGCGAGCGGCAGCGGCTGGCGATCGCCCGCTTGCTGCTGAAGGCGCCGCACATCGTGGTCCTGGACGAGGCGACGGCTCACCTGGACTCGGAGTCCGAGGTCGCCGTGCAGAGAGCTCTCGACACGGCGCTCGAAGGACGCACGTCGCTGGTCATCGCGCACCGGCTCTCCACGGTGCGTAACGCGGACCAGATCCTGGTCGTCGACCAGGGCACGATCGTCGAGCGTGGCACGCACGAGGAACTGCTCGCGCTGAACGGCGAATACGCCGACCTGTACCGCACCCAGTTCGCGGAGTCGCCCGCCGCCGTGTAGCCGTCCACCCTCCGGGTACCTGCCGAAGCACACGCCTATCAGCCGCCATACTGGTGATAGGGAACGGCATTGTCCTGACGTGAGGGAAGGACTTCGGGATGATCAAGTGCGCACTGGTCCTGGGCGCGAGCTACACCGGTTTCAGGCTGGCCTACAACTCCGAGGACGGCATCCACTACGGCAAGGTCGGCGAGCAGACTCTGCGCCGCGGCTTGTCAGCCTTCTTCGCCGCCCTGGCCGGTGGCCTCACGTACGCGGCCCTCGTCCTGCACTGAGCGCGCCGATCCCGCTGGCGCCGCGGCAGCACCCAGCGGTCGCCCGACCATGACGGCCGCGACACCGAGCGGACCCACCGACTGGGCGGCGTAGCTACTTCTTCGCCTTCTCCGGATCGTGCTCGAGCAGATGCAGCACCGGTACGCCGAGGTGACGGCGGGCCGAGTTGGTCCAGTCGAGGTGGAAGAACTCCGCGACGATGTGCGGCCGGGTCAGGATGATGACCTCCTGCCCACCGACCTTGTTCACCGTGGCGGTCAGCGCGTCGATCGGGCGGTCGTGCGAGATCCCGCCGACGGCGTCCTGGCCCAGGTCCCGCAGCCGCTGCACGCTGCGCCCGGTGCAGTCGCGGGCCTCGCTGTCGATCGCCTCCTGCGCCTTGGCCAGCTCCTCGCGCTGGTCCACCAGCCCCGTCCCGTACAGATCCGCCGTTCCGAGCGCGCTGATCGACGCCTCGACCCCCGCCTCGGCGTTGTGACACGGCACGAGCACGTGATACCTCACCGGCTCGGGCATGTCCTGGTGCAGTTCGACCACCCGGTGGGCGTCCTCCTGCGACAACTCCTGCTCGACAAGCAGTACGACGTCGTACATCGCGGTACCTCCGGTCCTACCAGTCGGTATACGACCATCATGCCCCGTCCGCGGGCAGAATGGCCGCATGCAGCTACCCGTGATGCCTCCGGTCCCGCCGATGCTGGCCAAGGCGGTGAAGCAGATCCCGGACGGGGACGTCAGCTTCGAGCCGAAGTGGGACGGTTTCCGTTCCATCGTGTTCCGCGACGGCGACGAGGTCGAGATCGGCAGCCGCAACGAGAAGCCGATGACCCGGTACTTCCCCGAGCTGGTCGAGGCGATCAAGGCGAACCTGCCGGAGCGCTGCGTGATCGACGGCGAGATCGTGGTGATCGGCGCGTCGGGGGACCGGCTCGACTTCGAGATGCTGCAGCAACGGATCCACCCGGCCGCGTCGCGGGTGAAGATGCTGTCCGAGACCACGCCGGCCCGGTTCGTCGCGTTCGACCTGCTCGCGCTGGGTGACACCGACTACATGGAGCGACCGTTCGCCGAGCGCCGCGCGGCGCTGGAGGAGGCGCTCGCACCGGCGAAGGCGCCGATCCACCTGACCCGGACGACCACCGACAAGGCGCTGGCGACCGACTGGTTCCACCAGTTCGAGGGCGCCGGGCTGGACGGCGTGATCGCGAAGCCGCTGCAGGGGCTGTACGAGCCGGACAAGCGCACGATGTTCAAGATCAAGCACGAGCGGACGGCCGACTGCGTGGTCGCGGGCTACCGCGTGCACAAGAGCGGCCCGAACCGGATCGGCTCGCTGCTGCTCGGCCTGTTCAACGACGAGGGCGTGCTGGCGAGCGTCGGCGTGATCGGCGCGTTCCCGATGGCGCGGCGCGAGGAGCTGTTCGAGGAGCTGCAGCCGCTGGTCACCGATTTCGACGACCACCCGTGGGCCTGGGCGAAGCAGGAGGAAGGCAACCGCACCCCGCGCAACGCCGAGGGCAGCCGCTGGCAGGCCGGCAAGGACCTGAGCTTCGTCCCGCTCCGCCCCGAACGGGTGGTCGAGGTCCGCTACGACCACATGGAGGGCGTGCGCTTCCGCCACACCGCCCAGTTCGTCCGCTGGCGCGACGACCGGACGCCGGAGTCGTGCACGTACGACCAGTTGGAAGAGCCGGTGAAGTTCGCGCTGGACGACGTGCTGGGCTGAACGCCGGCCGACGTGTTCGACGGGGCGTGGGGATTGCGGACCCCAGCGCGGCGATCAGTTCGCGACTTTCTCCACGAGCTGATCGACGCCGTCCGGGCTCAGCCCGAGGCCGGGGAACGACGCGATGCTGCTGATCGGGAAGTTGCCGATCAGCTTCAGCAGTCCAGGATCGGCGAGGATGCCCCGCGGGTTGCCGTCGGCATCGACTCCGACCAGCTCACGGAGCGCGGCGGCGCCGGCCGGGTGTGCCAGCCATTCCTCGAGCGTCGCCATCGCGTCGAGGTGAGGGAGCAGCGGCGGCGCCTCGACGTCGATGCTGGTCGTGAGGCGCAGATCGCGCGAGGAAGCGCCGACGGCGAGCTCGAAGGTTCCGCCTTCCAGGACCCAGCCGCCGTGCGCGGACGACCAGTACGACAGGTCACGTGAGGTAAGGGTGAAGTCGACCTTGAGGGTCTCACTGGGGTCGAGGCTGACCTTCGCGAAGCCCTTGAGCTCGCGCACCGGACGCCGCACCTGCGCGACCGGATCGCCGACGTACAGCTGGACGACTTCGTGACCCGTGCGCTCGCCGGTGTTGGTCACCCTGCAGCTGAGGTTGATGCCGAGATCCCCGTCGGCGGCGCTCCCGGTCACCGAAACGTCCAGGGCGTCGTACGCGAAGGTGGTGTACGACAGTCCGTGCCCGAACGGGTAGCTGACCTCGGTCCCGAGCGCGTCGTAGCCGCGGTAGCCGACGAAGACGCCTTCGCCGTACCGGACGGAGCCGTGTTCGCCGGGGAAGTTGAGGTACGACGGGGTGTCCTCGAGCCGCAGCGGCAGCGTCTCGGCGAGCCGCCCGGACGGGTTGACCGTGCCGAGCAGCACGTCGGCCACCGCGCCGCCGGCGGCTTGCCCGCCGAGCCAGCCCTCCACGAGCGCGGCCGCGTGCTGCTCCCAGGTCGACAGCCGCACCGCCGATCCGTTGCTCAAGACAACGATCAGCCGCGAGTTCGCCGTCGCCAGCCGGGGGAGCAGGGCCAGTTGGTTCGCCGGCAGGTCCAGGTGGGTCCGGTCGAAGCCCTCCGACTCGTCCGCGGCCGGCAGCCCGAGGAAAACGAGCACGTGGTCCGCCCGCGCGGCGAGATCGACGGCCTCGTTCGCCAGGTCCGCGTCCTCAACAGCGTCCAGCGTGAATCCGGCGCTGAACTCGAGATCGACCCCGGCAGGCAGCGCCGCGCGCAGCTCGTCGAGAGCGTTCTCCACCCGGGTCGGATTGACCTGCGAGCTGCCCGCGCCTTGATAGCGCGCGGAGCGAGCGAACTCCCCGATGACCGCGACCAGCTCACCGGCAGCCGGTTCCAGCGGCAGCACCGCGTCATCGTTCCTCAGCAGTACGACGCTCGCGGCAGCCGCCTCCCGGGCCAGCGCGTGATGCTCGGCGACGTCGAAGTCGGGCCCTGGTTCGGAGGGCGCCTGCTCGGCCAGCCGTAGGACGCGTGCGACGGCCTGATCCAGGACCGCTTCGTCGAGCTCGCCCGATTGGACGGCCGCGACGATCGCCGCGTCGCTGATCCCCAGTTTCGGCGGCATCTCCAGGTCGAGCCCCGCCGCCAGGGCCGCTACGCGGTCGTGCACGGCACCCCAGTCCGACATCACCAGCCCGTCGAACCCCCACTCGTCGCGCAGTACGTCGGTGAGCAGCCAGCGATTCTGCGACGCGTGGATCCCGTTGATCCGGTTGTACGAGCACATCACCGTCCACGGCCGGGCGCTGCGGACGACCCGCTCGAACCCGGCCAGGTAGATCTCCCGCAACGACCGCTCGTCGACCTCCGCGCTGACCCGGAGCCGATCGGTCTCCTGGTTGTTCGCCGCGAAGTGCTTGACCGACGCGCCGACGCCCTGACTCTGCAACCCTTCGACCAGTGCGGCGCCGAGAACGCCCGAGACGAACGGGTCCTCCGACAGGTACTCGAAGTTCCGTCCGCACAGCGGCGATCGCTTGATGTTGATCCCCGGCCCGAGTACGACGGCCACGCCCTGAGCGCGCGCCTCCACGCCGATCGCGGCACCGACCCGCCGGACGACCTCGACGTCCCAGGACGAGCCGAGCGCACTCGCGGTCGGGAAGCAGGTCGCAGGCAGGCTCCCGCCGATGCCGACGTGATCGCCTTCGTCCGGCTGCCGCCGCATCCCGTGCGGCCCGTCGGCCAGCATCACCGCTGGTACGCCGAGCCGCTCGACCGCCGCGGTGTGCCAGAAGTCCGACCCGAGGCACAGCGCGGCCTTCTCCTCGACCGTCAGCCGCCCGACGATCCCGCCGTCCGCGTCCATACCGCTCCTCCTCGTCGCCTGCCGGCTGAGCTCAGCCGCTCGGTCCCGCCGCTCGGCTCGACCGCCGGACCAACGGCTGGGCCGGCCGCCCAGCCCAGCCCTTCGGCTCAGCCGCTCAACTCAGCCAACCACGCACCACCCACCCGCGACCCCTCCCCGCGTGGCGACCCAACCCGGTGTGAACCCGCCGTGCTGGACAGTGAACCCCGCTCAGCGGACAATTTCCGGCATGACCTCCGGCCTTGAACTCTCACGTCCCTCGGACCGTGAGCGGGATCGTGCGCTGGAGATCCTCCGCGAGGGCGCGGGCACCGGACGTCTCTCGCAGGACACGTTCGTCCGCCGGATGAACTTCGTGCTCGGCGCCCAGAGCCGCCGCGAGCTGCGGTCCGCGACGCACGACCTGCCCGGCCGCGAGCCGCGGGTGATCGAGTGGTTCCGCGAGCTGATCTCCCGGCTGCCGCGAGTCAGCCTCACTCCGAAGCCGTCGCTGCCCGGCCTGGCCCTGCCGCCGCCCGGTTCGCCCACGATCAGGATCGGCCGGGGTCCCGGCGCCACGCTGCGGATTGCGGACGTCTCGGTCTCCCGCCGCCACGCCGAGCTGCGGCACGTCGGCAACGGCTGGATGGTCCGCGACCTGAACTCGATGAACGGCACCCACCTCAACGGCTCCCGCATCACCTCGCCGACGGCGGTCCGCGCCGGCGACATCCTCCAGTTCGGCTCGGTCCTCTACACCCTCACCTGGACCGACCCCCGCTGACCCCGGTACGCCGTACCGGTCACCTCGTGCGGCCCTACCGCTCCCGTTCGGGCGTCTGCGGACCGCGCCCTGTCCCCGAGTTCTTCTCCGCGGACGGCGTCTCCCGCGGTGCACTTGTCTTGCTGACTCCGGCAACGCCGTCGAGTGCGATCGCCTTGGCCGCCTGCGCCTGCTCGTCCGGCCCTTGCCGCGTCGCCTCCTGCGCCACCCCAGGACCGGTCGACTGCGCGACCCCAGCCCCGCTCTCCTGCAAGACCACGGCCTCCCGCTGACTCTCGGCCAACCGCGGATCCGTCCCGCGATCCTGCTCCGGCACCACCGAGTTCAGCGTCTGCGCGAACCCCCGCAGATCCTGCAACGTCGCCATCTTGTCGATCAGCGCGGACACCGTGTTCGGTTCGCGCTGGTTGCGGCCGACCATGTCCCGCATCGCGTCGACCATGCGCGCCGGGTTCTCCCGGGTCAGGTCCGACAGGAACTTCGACAACCGCTGCACCGGCATCGCGTGCGGACCGGTCGTCGGTGGGCTGAAGTCCTTGACGTTCTCCGTCACCAGCACCGTCGACCGCGAGTGCACGGCCGCCGCGAGCACGTGCTTGTCCTTCGGGTCGGCCTGCATGGCCGGCTCGAGGTGTTCGTAGCCCTGCACCATCGCCTGCGGGAACGCCGCGTTCATCTGCCCGAGCCGCCGGTCGATCGCCGCCTCGGACAGCCCCGGCGGCCGGTTGCGGCGGACCTCGTCCATCACCTCGGCGTTCCACCGCGGCTGGAACTCGTCACGGAACGCGAGCGTCAGCAGTACGTCGGTCTGCAACGCCCCGCGCAGCACGTTGGCGTCCAGGAACGCGCGCCGGTCCGGTTCAGGCATCGGCCGGCCTAGCGATCGAGATCGCCCGGCTCGAGGCCGTCACCGTCGTCGCCGTACGCGTCGTAGTCGCTCTCGGCCATCATCTGGTCGAGGATCTCGCGCTGCCGGGCCTTCAGCCGCCGCTTGAAGGCGAGGACGTGCTCCAACTGAACCCAGTCGACCGACTCGTCGGACCGGAACGGGACCTCACCGGAGGCCACGTACGAGCGCAGTTCGTCCTCGGCCATGTCGATCGCCGCGGCCGCCTCGCGGATCGGCAGCTCGTGCCGGAGCACGGTCACCTGGACGGCGAAGCCTTCGCGCATCGCCGTCTCGACGAACAGCAGCGCCTCGACCACCTTCGGCGGCACCTCGTGCCGGTTGCCCTGGGCATCGATGATCGCCGGGCCGTCCAGCACCAAGCGGCGGTCCTGCTCGGACAGCAGGAACACCTCGGACTGGCTGGGCAGGACCTTCATGCCGGGGAGTTTACGGGAGCGCACGGCCACCGGGGACCCCGCAAACCAGCGTGCACTCCACCGCCGCACTCACCCGCGGGGATCCAGGACCGTCGGTCGACGTCCTGCCGGGTGATGTGGTCGGTCCGCCGGCGCGACCGTGATCTAGGTGAGCAGGACCACCTTGCCGGTGGTTTCACGGTTCTCCAGGGCGCGGTGCGCGTCGGCAGCCTTCGCCAGCGGGAAGGTGGTCACCAGGGGCACCCAACGTCCCTCGGCGGTCTCGGTGAGCGCCGTGGTCTCCAAGTGCCGGAGCCGGCGCATCAACTTCGGTCCGATCGCCCAGGTCGCGCTGAGTCCGCGCTCCATCAAGTCCTGGGTGGTGATCTCGACCGGCCCTCCGCCCGACCACCCGAACATCAGGATCCGCCCGCCGATCCCCAGCAGCTCGAACGCCCGCCGCCCGTTCTCCCCGCCCACCCCGTCGAGCACCACGGTGAGATCGCGCTCTCCGAGGTTCTCCGTGACCTGCTCCACCCAGTCCGGCTGCCGGTAGTCGACCACGACTTGCGCGCCGAGCTCGCGGACCTGGTGGGTCTTCTCGGGTCCGCCGGCCAGGCCGACCACGGTCGCTCCGGCGTTGCGTGCGCTCTGGACGAACAGAATGCCCATCCCGCCCGCCGCCGCGGTGACCAGTACGACGTCCTCGGCCGTGATGGCGGCCTGCTCGAGGATCCCGGCGGCCGTCCGGCCAGTCCCGATCGAGGCCACCGCGTGGGCGGCGTCGACGTGGTCCGGGATCTCGTGCACCGACTCGACCCGGGCAACCGCTCTCTCGGCGTACCCGCCGGGCACCGGGCCGAGATGCACCACGACCCGCTTGCCGATCCATCCAGTCTCGACGCCGGGGCCGACTGCCTCGACCGTGCCCGCTACCTCGCGGCCCGGGATCGTCGGCAGCGTCGGGGGAGCGACCGGTCCTCCGCCCGCGGTGCCTTGGCGAAGGGCGGTGTCCAGCAGGTGCACTCCCGCGGCCTCGACGGCGATCAGCACCTGTTCGGCCGCAGGGACCGGATCAGGCACCTCCTCGTACGTCAGGTTGTCCGCCGGCCCGAATTCGTGCAGCCTGATCGCCCGCATGGTGTTGTCTCCTGTCGTCGGTGTGACTCGGCCTCGACGCTAGGACCTGAACTTCACTTGAGGTCAAGTGCGACGGTTGGGCCTCCACTTCGTTACCTTGTGTATTAAAGTTCGGTCCGGGAGGAACGACGTGGCGAAGATCTTGAAGGGTGCGACCGCCCAGGAGACGCACAGCGCGATCCTGGACCTGATCCGCTCCAGCGGCACCGTGACCCGCGTCGCGCTGGCCGACCGGTCCGGGCTGACCGGCGCGTCGATCTCGCGCGTGGTCAAGCAGCTGCTGGCCGAGGGCCTGATCGTGGAAACCGGTCTGGGCGATCCGACCGGCGGCAAGCGGGCGACGTTGCTGCAGTTCAACCCCCGCGCGCGGCACGCGGTCGGCATCTCGATCGACACCCTCAGTACGACGTACGTGGTGACCGACATGAACGGCCGGGTGATCGAGCAGCTGTCGTCCAAGGGCATCGGCCGTGACACCCCGGCCACGGTGATCACCCGGCTCGTCGGCGAGCTCGACGACCTGATCCAGCGCGCCGGCATCGAGCCGAGCACCTTGGTCGGAGTCGGCGTCGCGCTGGCCGGACGGCAGGGGAGCGGTGCACAACTCTTGCGTGCCGATCGCGAGCGCTACGCCTGGGAGCCGTTCGCCGTCCAGGGCCAGCTCAGTCAGGCGATCGACCATCCGGTGGTCGTCGAGAACGACTCGACCTGCGCCGCGATCGGCGAGTTCTGGGCCGGCCGTATCCCGTCGGCCAACGACTTCGCGACTCTCTACCTGGCCGCGGGCTTCGGCCTCGGTCTGGTCACCAACGGCGACGTCTACCGGGGCTCGTCGTCGAACGTCGGCGAGATCGGCCACATGGTGCTCGAGGTCGACGGCCCGCCGTGCTGGTGCGGCGGCAACGGTTGCCTGGAAGCGCTCGCCGCGCCGGCCCGCGTCGTCGAACTGGCCCAGGAAGATCGCGCTCTCGCCAAGGATCTCGGCCTGCGTGGCAAGCGCACGTCGGTCCGCACGGACTTCGCCCGGATCGCCCAGCGCGCCGCGGACGGCGACCCCCGCTGCCTGCCGCTGATCGAGCAGTCCGCCCGCTACCTCGCCAAGGCGTTGCTGTCGATCACCAACCTGCTCGACCTGTCCCAGATCATCCTGGCCGGCCCGGGCTTCAGCGAGGCCGGGGACATCTACGTCCGCGCCGCCACCGAGGAGATCAACCGGCTGTCGTTCGTGCGGGCCATCCACCCCACCCGCGTGGAACTCTCGAAGCTGGGCCCGAGCGCCGCAGCCCTCGGTGCCGCTTCCTTGGTGCTGCACAGCCAGCTCACTCCGCATCAGACCTCCAGCCGGGCGATGACCAGCTGAGGCAGCGAGCGAAGCGCGGGGAAGGGCCGAGCCCGTCCCCGCGCGATCCGCAGGACGTCAGCTGGTGAGGAACTTCTTCAGCCAGAGCCCGCTGTTCTTGATCGTGCGCTGCTGCGTCTTGTAGTCGACGTGCACGAGCCCGAAGCGGCGCGTGTATCCCCACGACCACTCGAAGTTGTCCAGCAGCGTCCAGGCGAAGTACCCCTGGAGCGGCAGGCCTTCGGCGACGACCTGGGCGGCCGTGGTCAGGTGCTGCTCGAAGTACGCCTGCCGTTCGGTGTCGTCGACCGTGCCGTCGGCGGTGACCTCGTCGGGATAGGCCGCGCCGTTCTCGGTGATGTAGAGCGGGAGCTCAGGGGCCAAGGTGTTGATCTGGCGCAGGATGTCGCGCAGACCGTTGGGGTCGATGCCCCAGCCCATCTGGGTCTTGGCGAGACCGGTGTCGACGGCAACGACGTTCTCGCTGCCGGGTTGCGTGGTGGCGACGCCCGGTGCGGCGACCGGCCCTTCGTCAGGCGCGGCGACCGTGGACGGGCAGTAGTAGTTGACGCCGAGGAAGTCCAGCGGTGCCGAGATCACCGGCAGATCCGCGTCGAAGCGGCCGAACCACTCCGCCATCCCGGTGTCCTCCAGGACATCGGACGGGTACTTGCCCAGCAGGAGCGGGTCGAGGAACATCCGGTTGCGCAGCCCGTCGACGCGGCGAGCGGCGTCACGGTCGGCGTCCGAGTCCGACGCGGCGTACACGGGGGCGGGGTTGAGGGCGATGCCGACCGTGTTGGCCGGCGTCTTGATCGCCTCGAGGGCCAGACCGTGACCGAGCAGCAGGTGGTGGACGGCCTTGAGCGCGTCGGCGCCTTCGGTCCGGCCGGGTGCGTGCTCGCCGTTGCCGTAGCCGAGGAACGCCGAGCACCAGGGTTCGTTGAGCGTCATCCAGTGCGAGATCACGTCGGAGAGCGCTCCCTGGGTGATCGCCGCGTAGTCCCGGAAGCGTTCGGCGGTGTCGCGCACGAGCCAGCCGCCGGCGTCCTCGAGCGGCTGGGGGAGATCCCAGTGGTAGAGCGTCGCGTACGGCGTGACGCCGTGCTCCAGACACGTCTCCGCGAGCCGGCGATAGAAGTCGAGGCCGGCCTGGTTGGCCGCGCCGCTTCCGGTCGGCACCACCCGCGGCCAGGCGATCGAGAACCGGTACGCCTTCAGCCCGAGGTCCGCCAGGATCCGGAGGTCGTCGGCGTAGCGGTGGTAGTGGTCGTCGGCGACCTCGCCGGTCGAACCGTCGGCGATCTTGCCGGGCGTGGCGGCGAAGGTGTCCCAGATGCTCGGTCCCCGGCCGTCCTCAGCGATCGCGCCTTCCACCTGGTACGACGCGGTCGCGGCACCCCAGACGAAGCTGCCGGGAAACCCGGATCGCGCGTTCGCGGGCGCGGGTGGGGTCGAGGGAGTGGTCATCGGGTTCCTTCCAGCCAGTGGGTACGGTCAGGCATCAGTTCGGACAGCCGGGCGGTCAGCTCGTCGGGGATCTCGGTCTTCAGCGCGGCGACCAGCTGGTCGACACGTGCGGGCTTGCTGAAGCCGACGACCGTGCCCGTGATCCGCGGGTCGTTCACGGAGTGCTGGAGCGCGGCCGTGGCCAGGTCGATCCCGTACTCGCGGCAGGCCTGGTCCATCCGTGCCACCGCGTCGAGGGTCGCGGCGGGCGCGTCGCGATAGCCGTACTTGCCGGAGCTGCTCTGGGGGTTCGCCAGGATGCCGCCGCCGTAGATCGCGGCGTTGACCACCGCGAGACCATCAGAGAGCGCTTTCTCGATCAGCTCGTCGGCGCTGTGGTCGACCAGGCTCCACCGGTTGTGCACGAGCAGCACCTCAAAGCCGCCGAGCTCGAGGTAACGGGCGAGTTCGTGCACGTTGCCGCCGGCGAGACCGACGTGCCCGATCTCGCCCTCGTCGCGCAGCCTCATCAGCGTCGCGACGGCGTCCCGCATGCTGTCGAAGTCGTGGAACTCCGGGTCGTGCAGGTACACCAGCGGCAAGTGATCGAGCCCGAGCCGTTGCTTGCTCTCGGCCACGCTCGCCCGGACCCGGGCGCCGGAGTAGTCGTCGCCGAGCGCGTCGACCTTGGTCGCGACCAGGAACCCGTCCGGCAGTCCACTGCGACGGGCCGCGAGCGCCTGGCCGATCCGGCGCTCGCTCTCGCCGGCGCCGTACCCGTTCGAGGTGTCGATCCAGGTCAGCGGGCCGTCGAGCACCCGGTCGATCACGGCGACCGCCTCGTTCTGGCTCACGTCGTACCCGAAGACCTCGGGCATTCCGGCGAGCAGCGCGCCGCCGGCGCAGACGGCCGACACGGTCAGTCCGGTGGAACCGAGCGGGCGCAGCCAGTCGCCGGTCGAAGGATCGGTCACGGGAACCCGCTTTCGGGAAGACAGGTGAAACGGTTAAGTCAGATGGTAGCGAAGCTGAATCCGTCCGGATCGACCTGGACGTCGGTCCCGTCCGGCGCCGTCAGCGTGGGCAGCCCGGCCGGCGGGTCGCCCGCGAGCACGGCGTACGAGAAACCGGCCACGTCGAGCTGCGGTTCGCGGGCGGTCTTCTCGCGCTCGTAGGTGAACACCTCGAGCACCGTGTCGCCGCCCTTGAGGTAGCCGATGCTGAAGCCGCGCGGGTCGTGCGGTTGCTCGATCGTGCCGATGAACGAGAAGCCGTAGTGGTCCCGGTAGAACTCGTGGGTGCGTTCCCGGTCCTCGACGGTCACCGCGACGTGGTCGAAGCGTGGACGCGTCGGAACGCCGAGAGCGCGCTCTCTCGCGACCCCGTCCTCGTCCAGCACCGCGGCGTACTGCAGGTCGCCCTGGATCATCTCCAGCAACGTCCCGTCGGGATCGAAGAAGAAGCAGATCCGGACCGCACCCTCGGCGTCCAGCGGATCGAGCGTGAACTCGACGCCGGCCGCCTTCAGCACGGCAGCGCGTTCGTCCAGCCGGTCCACCTTGAAGCCGATGTGCCGGAACCCCTTCTGCAGGTCGTCGCCGACCCACGTGCTGGCCTCTCGTCCCTGCTCCACCCTGCGCAGCTCGATGGTCGCGGTCACGGCGTCGAGGAGAGCGCGATCTTCGCCTGCCTCACCGATCAGCGGCAGCTCCAGGAACTTCCCGTAGTACTCGACCGAGCGCTGGACGTCGGTGCAGTTGACGACGACGTTCTTGATCGGCATGGATCTCCTTCGGTAGGGGGAGTCAGTTCTTGACGGCGCCGAGCATCATCCCGGCGACGAACTGCCGCTGCATCCGGACGTAGACCACCACGACCGGGACGACCGACAGCGTGAGACCGGCGGTCAGCGCCGGCCAGTTGGTGGAGTACTGGCCCATCAGGGTGAACAGCACCGGCTGCAACGGCAGCGAGTCGGTGTCGCGCAGCACGGTGTTCGCGATCAGGAACTCGTTCCAGGTCTGCAGGAACTGGAAGATCACGACGGTCGCGATGCCCGGCCGGGTCAGCGGCAGGATCACCCGCCAGAAGATCGTGAACTCCGAGCCGCCGTCGACCCGGGCGGCCTCGATCAGCTCGTCGGGCAACGTCTGGAAGAACGCCCGCATCAGGAACATCGCGAACGGCGCCGACCCGGAGATGTAGAGCACCAGCAACCCGGTCTGGCTGTCGAGCAACCCGAGCGTCTTCAGCTGCAGGTAGAGCGGGATGATCAGCGCCGTCGCCGGCATCATCAACGTGGTCAGCAGCAGCACGAACAGCGTGTTGCGGAACGGGAAGTCGAGCTTGGCGAACGCGTAGCCGCTGAGCGTCGCGAACACCAGGACACCGATCACCGTCACCGACGTGATCCACACGCTGTTCCACAGGTGCAGCGGGAACTGGATCGTGGTCCAGGCGGTCGAGTAGCCGGCGAAGGTCAGCTTGTCCGGGATCACCGGACCACCGAAGATCGTGTTCGGCTCCCGCAGTGAGGTGAGCAGCATCCACACGAACGGGAACGCCATCAGCACGCAGAACGGCGCCAGCACGAACGTCGCGAAGCTCTTGCCCAGCGGAAACCGGAACGGCCTGCTGCCCTGCTCCGGCGTACGGCGTATTCGGGGTAGCGCGGGCGCGGTCATCGGTCCGCCCTTCTGGTCAGCCAGAGCTGGGCGATCACCGCGAGCGTGCAGAGCACCATCGTCACGACGCTGAACGCGCTGGCGTAGCCGAGCTGGGGAATGGACCCGGACGTCGAGCCGAAGGCCAGCGAGTACAGATAGGTGCCGAGCACCTCGCTGCCGTGGTTCGGCCCACCACCGGTCATCACGTAGATGATGTCGAACGCCTTGAACCCGTTCAGCAGTCCGAGGCTGATCACCAGCCCGGTCACGACGCGAAGGCTCGGCACGGTCACGTTCCAGAACTGCTGGACCGGATTGGCTCCGTCCACCGCCGCCGCCTCGTACAGGCTCGGATCGATGCCCTGGATCCCGGCGAAGAAGATCAGCATGGCGAAGCCGAGTCCGCCCCAGATCGTGACCAGGATGATGGCCGGCAGCACCGTTGTCTGGTCGGCCAGCCAGGGATGCTGCAGCGAGTCGAGACCGATCGCGCCGAGCACCTGGTTGAGAGTGCCGATGTTCGGGTCGTAGATCAGCTTCCACAGCACGCCCGACACCACGAACGACACGATGCCGGGAACGAAGAGGATGGTCCGGACCAGGACGCCGACGTGCTTCCACACGACGTTCACCAGTACCGCCGTGAGCAGGCCGAGAAAAGTCAGGAGCACCGTCGTCACCGCGGTCAGCACGAGCGTCACGATCAGCGCGCGCCGCGCGACCGGGTCGCCGAGCATCCGGGTGTAGTTGTCGGCTCCGATGAACCGCGGCGCCCCGAACCCGCCCCACGCGGTCAAGCTCAGGTAGATGGTCCGCAGGATCGGCCAGAGCACGAAGCCCAGGAACAGCGCGAACGTCGGCAGCACGAACAGGTAGCCCGCGACCCGCTGCGACCGGCGCAGCGGCGATCCGAAGCGGTTCGCCCGCACCTGCGGACGGCGTACCGGCGCGGCGCCGGGGTCGGCCCGGGTGGTGGTTGTGGTCGCCACCCGCTCAGCCGCCCTTGGCGTTCTGCACCGCCTGCTGCATCTCCTTGGCCACCGCGGCCGGTTCGCCGGTCCCGTCGAAGATCTTGGAGAGCGGATCCCCGGCGGCCACCGAGCCCGCCCCGAACGGGATGTGCGGGCAGCCGTCGCCGTCGATCAGCCACGACGTCATCTGCTTCATGATCGGCAGCTCGATCCGGGCCGCGGCGCTCTTGGTCGCGGGCATCGAGTTGGAGTCGTTCATGGTGGGGGAGTACTGGTCGGCGGCGTACAGGAAGCGCAGGAACTCCAGTGCGGCGTCCTTGTTCTTGCTGGTCTCCGAGACGGCCCAGCCGGCGCCGGCCTGGTTCGCGCACCAGTGCCGCTTGCCGGGCGCGATCGCCGGGGTCTTCATCACCTTGTACTTCTTCGCGAACGCCGGGGGAGCGTCCTTGGCCAGGCCCTGCGGCGTCCACGAGCCGTTGAACAGCATCGCCGACTTCTCGGTGTAGAAGATCTGCGGGACCTGGTCGCCGCTGGTGCCGGTCGTCCCGGGCTGGAAGACGCCGCCCTTGACGATCTTTTGGTTCAGCTCCAGCGCCTGGACGACCTTCGGGTCCTCGTAGGTCAGTCCGTCTTGGAGCTGGTCGAGCTTGAGGTAGAACGTCGGGTCGTCGGCGACCTGGGTCAGCAGCGGCAGGAAGAAGTCCAGCGAGCTGGTCGTCGGGTTGCAGCTCAGCGCGACCGGATGCTTGCCGATGGCCCGGATCTTGGCCGCGGCCGCGATCAGGTCGTCCCAGGTCTCGATCTCGTCCTCGCCGACGCCGGCCTGCTTCAGCAGGTCGGGGTTGTAGAACAGCCCGAAGGTCTGCGCCATCCAGCCGACGGCGTACTGCTTGCCGTCCAGGGTGTACTCCTGGTTGGCGGAGTCGAAGAAGTCCTTCAGGAAGTCGTCGCCGAGCTCCTTCTTCAGGTCGGCGGACACGCCACCGGTGCCGTAGGTCAGCGCCCGGGTGTGCGGGGCGAAGATCTCCGGGACGTCCCCGCCGGCGACCGCCGCCTGCAGCGCCGGCAGGTACTGGTCGGGCGTGCCGAAGATCCGGTTTTCGATCGTGATGTTGCTGTGCGCGGCCTGGAACTTCTCGATCAGCTTCGGGAACTGGTCCTCCTGGTCGCCGTACCAGGACCAGACCCGGACGACGGCTTTGCCGCCGCCGGAGCTGCCGCCGCTGTCGTTGCTGCAGGCGGCCAGCGAGGAGCCGAGCCCGAGCGCGGCGGCACCGCCGAGCGCGCCCTTGAGCAGGCTCCGTCGTCGAAACGGTGTGGCGGAAAGGGATGGGAGTTGCCGTTCATCCTGCATGCTGACTCCTCGGTCGTTCAGCCGGCTGCGGACCCCGATGGCAACTTCCTAACTGAATGTAAGAAAGCGCGCAAGATCACATCGCAGTTTCCCGGGAGTTTCCCGGGTCGCAGCACGGCCCGTACGCCGAACCACCCGCGCAGCCGGATAGGGGTGCCCCGGGATTCGGATCGACTGGCGGCCGGATCGTAGGGTGGCGGTATGCCGATCCGTTTGGTCGAGCGGCGGCCGGAGGTGAGTCCGGACCGGCTGCTGTCGGAGTGCGTGCCGCCACCGCGGTTCGCGCCTGTGCGGTTCGAGACGTACCGGCCCGCGCCGGACGAGCCGAGCCAGGCCGAGGTGCTCGGCGTACTGGTCGAGCGCGGCAAGGTGCTGGCCGAGCCGCGCCGGGAGAAGTCCTGGTGGCGGCGCAAATCCCCGGCCGAGACGCTCAAGCCCGGCATCTACCTGGACGGCGGGTTCGGCGTCGGCAAGACGCACCTGCTCGCGTCGCTGTGGCACGTCTCGGCCGGCCCGAAGATGTACTGCACGTTCGTCGAGCTCACCAACCTGGTCGGCGCGCTCGGCATGCGGACGGCGGTCGAGGCGTTGTCGGCGTACCGGCTGATCTGTATCGACGAGTTCGAGCTGGACGATCCCGGCGACACCGTCCTGATCTCGCGGCTGCTCCGGCAGCTCGTCGACGCCGGGGTCCAGCTGGCGGCGACCTCCAACACGCTGCCCGACAAGCTCGGCGAAGGCCGCTTCCAGGCCACCGACTTCCTGCGCGAGATCCAGGCCCTGGCCGGCCACTTCGACGTACGCCGGATCGACGGGCCCGACTACCGCCACCGTGGCCTTCCGGTCGCCCCGGCTCCGTGGTCCGACGACGCCGTCGAGCGCGCGACGGCCGACCTTCCGAACGCGTCGTGCGACCACTTCGTCGATCTCTACCACCACCTCGGCGAGCTCCACCCCAGCAAGTACGGCGCGTTCCTGGACGGCGTCGAGACGGTCGGCATCACCGACGTCCGGGAGCTCACCGACGAGAACATCGCGCTGCGCCTGGTCGTCCTGGCCGACCGGATGTACGACCGGGACATCCCGCTGCTGCACAGTGGCCTGCCGCTCGACCAGCTCTTCTCGCCCGCGATGCTGAAGGGCGGCTACCGGAAGAAGTACCTGCGCGCGCTCTCCCGCCTGATCGCGCTGGCCCACGCCGGGATGGACTGAGTCCGGTCAACGGACGGCTCTTGCACGATGCTGCAGCCGGCGCGGATTCCCGCCGGCGGTGAGCTCCTCGCGCACTACGCTCAGCCGCATCAGATGGTGCTGCGGGGGGTCCCAGTGCCGGTCAGGTTCGAGCAAGGAGCATCGAATGATTCGTCGTACCCTCACGGCCGCGGTGGCTGTCGTCGGCCTCGCGGCCGTCGCGCCGCTGTCGGCCTCGGCCGCCCGCCCCGGCCCGGTGATGCCGCCGAGCCTCAAGGGCCCGGTCTCCGCCGCGGCAGCCGACGGCCCGTGCAACCTGTCGGTCCCGACCCGGGTCGCCATCGGCCGGCCGAACCTGACCCTGTACGGCAAGCGCAGCGGTGGATGCGCCGTACCCGACAACACGTCGGGCTGGATCCTTCACCACCCCAGCCAGGGCGACGTGAACGGCCTGCTGTTCGACCCGGTCGATCCCTTGGGCGACGGCAGGTGGCAGGTCCCGGACGTGCACCCGATCGGCACCCAGACCTGGCAGGGCATCGGCAGCATCAACGCCGACGGCACCCAGTTCACCCAGAACAACGTGCCGGTCACCGTCAAGCTCGCCGCGGGCGCGTGGATCTCGTCGTCGCGCACCGGTGACGTGGTCACGCTGAAGGGCACCTCGCTGCTGTACTCGGTCACGACGAACGCGTACTTCAAGCGCTCGGCCGCGGGCGTGTTCCAGTTCCGCGAGCAGGGTTCGACAGTGTGGCAGACGCTCAAGGGTGGTCTGTGGACCAACTCCAAGGGCGAAGTCACCCTGTCCTACCGCTACAGCAAGGTCCGCGACTACCGCTTCGCGCTGTACTCGACCCCGATCAGCTGGGACCTCGGCAGCGCCGTCACGACCCGCTGATTGCAACAAGCTGCAGGTCGGTGGTGACGCAGGTCTCATTCAATGCGGTGGTGGGCGGGGTATGGCGCTGCAACGGTTTACGCTCCGCCCATCACCAGGTGCTGAGGGGGGTCCCAGCGCCGTCATGTTTGGACGCAAGGAGCATCGAATGATTCGTCGTACCCTCACGGCCGCGGTTGCCGCGCTCGGCATCGCGGCCGTGACGCCGCTGGCGGCCTCGGCCGGCCGGCCGCTTCCGGAACCGGCCGTCAAGGCGCCCGTCACGTCGGCGCAGGCCGCGGGCGTCTGCAACGTCTCGGTTCCGAACCGCGTGGCCATCAGCAAGCCGCTGCTGATCCTGCCGGGCAAGATCAGCGGTGACTGCAACCGGACCGGCAACAGCTCGGTCTGGCTGCTGAACCACCCCTCCAAGGGCAACGTGAACTTCATCGGCTGGGACGCGACCGACCCGGACCTGGACGGCACCTGGTGGGTCAACTCCGACGACGCGATCGGAAGCCAGACCTTCAAGCCCGCGTACAGCACCAACACCGACGGCGCCACCTACACGCAGAACAGCGTCCCGGTCACGGTCAAGCTGGCCGCCGGCGCCTGGATCTCGTCGTCCCGCACGGGCGACGTGGTCACGCTGAAGGGGACGTCGCTGCTCTACTCGGTGTCGAACAACGTGTTCTTCAAGCGGTCCGCCGCGGGTGTGTTCCAGTTCCGTGAGCAGGGTTCGACGGTGTGGCAGACCCTGAAGGGTGGTCTGTGGACCAACTCCAAGGGCGAGGTCACGCTGTCGTACCGGTACAGCAAGGTGCGCGACTACCGCTTCGCGCTGTACTCGACCCCGATCAGCTGGGACCTCGGCAGCGCCGTCACCACCCGCTGATTGCAACAAGCTGCAATTCGGCCGAGTGCCGGGTTGAGCTGACGTGATGGTGGCCGGGAGGGACCCTCCCGGCCACTACGCTCCGGTCATCGTCGGTGCTGAGGGGGGTCCCAGTGCCAGCCACGTTTGACACCAAGGAGCACATCCCATGATTCGTCGTACGCTGACGGCCGCCCTCGCGGTGGTCGGGCTGGCCGCGGTGGCGCCGCTCTCGGCGTCGGCCGCCAGGCCCGAGCCGGGCGCGCACTGGAAGCCGGACGCCTCGTCCTCCCGCGACGCCGCCGGGACCTGCAACCTGTCGGTACCGACCCGGGTCGCCATCGGCCGCCCGGAGCTGATGCTGTACGGCAAGTTGAGCGGCACCTGCGCGGCCAACCCCGACGCGCAGTCGGGCTGGTGGCTGCGGCACCCGAGCAAGGGCATCGTCAACGAGGTCGTCTTCGACAAGGACTACGAGTTCGGCGACGGCTCCTGGTTCGTCCCGGCCGACCACCCGATCGGCGTGCAGGAGTTCTACGGCGTCGGCAGCACCAACCCCGACGGTTCGGCGAACACCCAGAACAAGCTGTCGGTCACGGTGAAGCTGGCCGCGGGCGCGTGGATCTCGTCGTCGCGCACCGGTGACGTGGTCACGCTGAAGGGCACCTCGTTGCTGTACTCGGTGTCGAACAACTCGTACTTCAAGCGCTCGGCCGCGGGCGTGTTCCAGTTCCGCGAGCAGGGATCGACGGTGTGGCAGACGCTCAAGGGTGGTCTGTGGACCAACTCCAAGGGCGAGGTCACGCTGTCGTACCGGTACAGCAAGGTGCGCGACTACCGCTTCGCGCTGTACTCGACCCCGATCAGCTGGGACCTCGGCAGCGCCGTCACCACGCGCTGACGTCGTACGAATCCTGCCCCGTCCTCGCCGGTTCGCCGGTGCGGATGGGGCAGGATGGCGTCATGGCGAAGAACAGGGCTGACGGGAGCGGGAAGCTGCTCGACGCGTTGCGAGTGCCGGAGGGGCCGGTCGACCTGGGTGCGTACGACCCGCGCGCGACGACCGGGTTCGAGGGGACCAAGGACGACGGCAAGGTCGCGCTGGAGGCGCTCGGCGACGAGGTGTCGGACTGGCAGGAGCGGCTGTTCGCCGAGGGGCGCAAGGGCGGCAACCGGTCGGTGCTGCTGGTGCTGCAGGGCATGGACACCTCCGGCAAGGGCGGTGTGATCCGGCACGGCGCCGGGCTGATGGATCCGCAGGGGCTGCGGATCACCTCGTTCAAGGCGCCGACACCGGCCGAGCGGCGGCGTGGATTCCTGTGGCGGGTCCGGCAGGCCCTGCCGGAGCCGGGCATGATCGGGATCTTCGACCGCTCGCACTACGAGGACGTGCTGATCGCCCGGGTGCGGAACCTGGTCGCCCCGCCGGTCTGGAACCGGCGCTACGAGCAGATCAACGAGTTCGAGGCGGAGCTGGCCGACAGCGGCGTCACGATCCTGAAGTGCTTCCTGCACATCTCCGAGGACCAGCAGAAGGAGCGCCTCGCCGCCCGGCTGGACGACCCGACCAAGCACTGGAAGTACAACCCGGGCGACATCGACGAGCGTGAGCTCTGGCCGGCGTACGTTCAGGCCTACCAGGCGGCGCTGGAGAAGTGCAACGGGCCGGCGGCGCCCTGGTACGTGATCCCGAGCGACCGCAAGTGGTACCGGAACTGGGCCGTCACGACCCTGCTGCTCGAGACGCTGCGCGACCTCGATCCGCAGTGGCCCGCGGCCGACTTCGACGTCGAGACGGAGAAAACGCGCCTTGCGACGACCTGACCTTTCCACGTGGTGAGCCGGCCGCTGGTGTTGCCGGACGGCGAGTGGGCGCCGGCTGGTTCGGGGGAGTCCGACACCGAGGTGTTCCGGCGGGTCGACGGTACGGCGTACGCGAAGTGTGCGCCGGCTCAGGGGATCGAGGAGCTGCGCGGAGAGCGCGATCGCGCGATCTGGCTGAGCGGCACCGGGATCCCGGGTGCCGAGGTGCTCGACTGGATCGAGACGGACGACGGCGCGTGCCTGATCACGTCAGCCGTGCCCGGTGTCGCGGCGGTCGATCTGCCGCCCGGGAAACGCGAGAGAGCGGTGTCTCGTCTCTCGGAGGCGTTCCGGGCGTTGCACGAGCTCACCGACTGCCCGTTCAGCCGGCCGTTGAGCGAGGTCGTCGAGCAGGCCGCGGACGTCGTACGGCGCGGTGCGGTGAACCCGGAGTTCCTCCGCGAGGAGTCGCGGCACTCGAGTCCCGAGGAACTGCTGCAGCGGGTGAGGAACGAGCAGCCGTACGCCGAGAAGGTCGCCGACCTGGTCGTCTGCCACGGCGACGCCTGCCTGCCGAACGTCCTGCTCGATCCCGAGACGCTCGAGCTGACCGGCCTGATCGATCTCGGCCGGCTCGGTTGGGCCGACCGCTACACCGATCTCGCGCTGACCACCGTGCAGCTGCTCGACGAGTGGGATCTGCCGCCGGACGGCTTTCTGCGCGCGTACGGTCTGGAGGAGCCGGACCAACGCCGGCTGGACTTCTACCTGTTGCTGGATCCGCTCACCTGGGGCTGACGGGAGGCTGGGCATGGAGACGTTGCGCACCGACGTGGTGGTGGTCGGGCTCGGTGCGTTCGGGTCGGCCGCGCTGTGGCGATTGGCCGCGCGCGGCGTGGACGTGATCGGCGTCGAACGCCAGGCGATCGGGCACGCGCTCGGCTCGTCGCACGGCATCACCCGGCTGTTCCGCATCGCCTGCATGGAGCACCCCGGCCTGCCGCCGATCGCGCAGAAGTCGCTCGAGCTGTGGACCGCACTCGGAACGCAGACCGGCCAGGTGCTCGTCGAGCAGACCGGATCGCTCAACGCCGGACCACCCGGCAGCGAGCCGGTCGCCGGTGCGCTCGCCGCTGCCGCGAAGGCCGGTGTGCCGGTCGTCGAGCTCGATCACGCGGAGCTGGTCGCGCGCCAGCCGCAGTACGGGGCCCTCGGTGCGGACGACGTCGGCGTCTGGGATCCCGGTGCCGGAATCTGCTTTCCGGAGCCGATCGTGCAGGCTCAGGTCGAGGCGGCCCGGCAATCGGGCGCCCGCGTTTTCGCGCACACGCTCGTGACAGCGGTGGAGGTCGAGCGCGACGGCGTCCTGGTCCGTACGCCGACCGTCGAAATCCGCGCCGAGCGGGCCGTCGTGGCGACCGGCGCCTGGCTCGGCAAGGTCGTTCCCGGTCTGCCGTTGATGCCGAGGCGGACGCCGCTGTACTGGTTCGAGCCGCGCGATCCGGCGTCGGACGAGTTCACGCTGGAGCGCTTTCCCGCGTTCATCTGGCAGCGCTCGGGCGGTATCGGTTTCTGGGGCCACGGCTCCGCCGACGGCTACGGCGTGAAGCTGGGCCTGGAACACGACGGCCGCGTCGCCGGTACGCCGTTCGCCGACGCCGACGAGGTCGATCGCTACGTGCATCCCCGCGGCGACGTGGACGAGATCTCGGCCGCGGTCGCCGAGGCGTTCCCCGGGCTCGACCCGATCCCGGTCAAGCTGCTCCCGTGCATCGTCACCGACTCCCCGGACGGCCAGTTCCTGATCGGCCGGCCGGACGACACCGGACGCCTGGTGATCGCCGGCGGCGACTCCGGCCACGGTTTCAAGCACGCCGGCGGTCTCGGCGAACTGCTCGCGCAACTCACCCTCGACGAGACCCCGTACTGCGACACCACGTTCCTGGATCCGAGGCGCTTCGCCGGCTGAACGTGCACCACTCACCAACCGACGTCGGTTGCTCGGCCTCACGCCCAGGATCTGGCTGGGAAGCGGGCTGCAGCGTGATTGGTGAGTGGTGGAGATCCGCGCACACGATCGGCCCAGAGCGCCGAGCCCTGGGCCGACCGCGTGATCTCAGGCGGTGCGGACCAGCTGCGGGCGCGGAGCCGGGGCGGCCAACGTGAGCAGGTCGAGGCCGGCGACGCCGTAGCGCAGCATCACCAGGCGGGCGACCTCGGCGCTCACCCCGAGCGGGCGGGAGACCGCAACCGCTCCGGCCTTGCGGGCCGTCGACTCGGCACGGTCGGGCAGGACGCCGGGCGCGAGAAAGAAGGAGCCGACCGCAACGTGCCGGCGCCCCTCCAGCCGCCACTGCAGCACGGCCTCGGCCGGGCTCGGGGACGCCGCGGTGGTGAACGCCGCGGTGACCGGGAGCTTGTGCCGCTGGCCCCAGAGCCGGGCGAGCCGGGTGACGGCCGCGTTGGCCTGGGTGTCGCTGGACCCGGCGCAGGCGAGCACCAGCGCGTCGAGCTCGCGGACCCGGCCGTCCTTCAGCTCGGCGCGCATCCGGCGGTCGAGCACGTCGAGCAGCGTCTCGTCGTACCCGAGTACGTCGGAGGCGATGATCCGCAGGTCCGGGAACCGGCTGCGCGCCTCGTCGACCACGGCCGGGATGTCGACCCGGGCGTGGAAGGCCGACGAGAGCAGCAGCGGCAGGACCACGACCTCCTCGACGCCCTCCGCGGCGAGCTTGCCGAGCACCTGGTACGGCGTGGGCGGGCAGTGGTCGAGGAAGGAGGCTTCGATCCGCAGGTCGTCCCGCATCTCGCGCAGGCACTTCACCAGCGAGTGGACGGTGGCGGCCGAACGCGGATCGCGGCTGCCGTGGGCGAGGACTACGAGCGCAGGAGCGGTCACAGCAGTTCCCCTTCTTCTTCGTCGATCATGCCGGCTGCGAGCGTCCATCCGTCGTGGGCGTCGATCAGCAGGAACGAACCGGTGATGTTGTTGCTGGAGTACGGATCGGCGGCCAGCGGTGCGGCGACCTTGAGCTGCACCTTGCCGATGTCGTTCAGGTCGAGCCCGGCGGCGTCGATGACTCCGAGCGTGTCCAGGTCGAGTACGCCGTTGATCTTGGTGACGATCGCCTGGGCGGTGGTGGTGGTGTGCTTGATCAGCAGCCGGGCGCCCACCGACAGCGGGCGGTCGGACAGCCAGCACACGGTGGCCGACAGTTCCCGGCGGGTGCCGGGGGAGGAGTCGGCCGCGACGATGACCGAACCGCGGGCCACGTCGATGTCGTCGGCCAGCCGGATCGTGACCGCCTCGCCGGCAACCGCGGCGGGGCGTTCCTCGACGGCGGTCGAGGTCGCGGTGATCACGGCCCGGTCGATCCCGGCCACCGACGTCCGCCGGCCGGCCGGCAGCACGATCACCGGGTCGCCGACCGAGACGGTGCCGGAGGCGACGGTTCCGGTGTAGCCGCGGTAGTCGCGGTACTCGTCGTCGGTCTGCGGCCGGATCACGTACTGGACCGGGAAGCGCAGCGGCTGCCCGGAGGCGTCGGAACGACCGGTGGCGCTCTCCAGGAACTCCAGCAGCGTCGGGCCGTCGTACCAGGAGGTGCTGGCGGAGTGGTCGACCACGTTGTCGCCGACCAGGGCCGAGACCGGGATGGCCTGGACGTCGGCGATGCCGAGCTGGTCGGCCAGCTCGCTGACGTCCTTGGCGATGCCGCGGAAGACCTGCTCGTCGTAGCCGACCAGGTCGATCTTGTTGACCGCCAGGACGACGTGCGGGACGCGCAGCAGTCCGGCGACGGCAAGGTGCCGGCGGGTCTGCTCCAAGACGCCGTGCCGGGCGTCGACCAGGATGATCACGACGTCGGCCGTGGACGCGCCGGTGACCGTGTTCCGGGTGTACTGCACGTGCCCGGGGCAGTCGGCCAGGATGAACGAGCGCTTGTCGGTCGCGAAGTACCGGTAGGCGACGTCGATCGTGATGCCCTGCTCACGTTCGGCCCGCAGGCCGTCGGTGAGCAGCGCGAAGTCGAAGTCGCCGCCGCGGGCTTCGGACACGGTCTGCACGTGCGCGATCTGGTCGGCGAGGATCGCCTTGCAGTCGTGCAGCAGCCGGCCGACCAGCGTCGACTTGCCGTCGTCGACCGAACCGGCGGTCGCCAGCCGCAGCAACCGGCGCTGGGCGAGCTGGGCCAGGTCGGCCTCGGCGTGCGTCCCCGCCAGTGCCTGCGCGAGATCGCCGGCCTGCGGTGCCTGAGTGGTGCTCATCAGAAGTACCCCTCCCGCTTGCGGTCTTCCATGGCGGCTTCGCTGACCCGGTCGTCGGCCCGGGTCGCGCCGCGCTCGGTCAGTTCGCTCGCGGCGACCTCGACAACGACCTCGGCCGGGGACGAGGCGGTCGACGCGACGGCTCCGGTGCAGGACATGTCGCCGACGGTCCGGTAGCGGACGACCCGGCGCTCGACCGTCTCGCCGCTGCGCGGCTGCGAGTACGGGCCGACGGCCAGCAGCATGCCGTCGCGCTCGAACACGTCCCGCTCGTGGGCGTAGTAGATGCTCGGCAGCGCGATTCCCTCGCGGGCGATGTAGCTCCACACGTCCAGCTCGGTCCAGTTGGACAGCGGGAACACCCGGACGTGCTCGCCCGGCTTGTGCTTGCCGTTGTAGAGCGACCACAGCTCGGGCCGCTGGTTGCGCGGATCCCACTGCCCGAACTCGTCGCGCAGGCTGAAGATCCGCTCCTTGGCGCGCGCCCGCTCCTCGTCGCGCCGGCCACCACCGAACACGGCGTCGAACCGGTGCGCGTTGATGGCGTCGAGCAACGGAATCGTCTGCAGCGGGTTCCGGGTGCCGTCGGAGCGCTCGCGCAGCCGCCCGTCGGCCAGGTAGTCCTCGACCCGCGCGACCTCGAGTCGCAGCCCGAGCGCGTCGACTGTCGCGTCGCGGTAGTCGAGTACTTCGGAGAAGTTGTGCCCGGTGTCCACGTGCAACAAGCTGAACGGCACACCGGCCGGTGCGAACGCCTTCCGGGCCAGGTGCAGCATGACGATCGAATCCTTGCCACTGGAGAACAGGATCACCGGCCGCTCGAACTCCGCCGCCACCTCACGGAACACGTGGATCGACTCGCTCTCCAGCGCGTCCAGCTCGGTCACCGGAGAGATGGTTGCCTGGGGCATATCAACGGCGGTCATACGTGGAGCCCGCATTCGATCTTGCCCTGGCCGGCCCAGCGGCCGCTGCGGGGGTCTTCTCCCGGCGCGACCTGCTTGGTGCAGGGCTTGCAGCCGATGGACGGGTAGCCGTCGTACTGCAGGAGGTTCACCAGTACGCCGTTGTCGTTGATGTAGCCGTCCAGGTCGGCCTGGGTCCAGGGCGCGATCGGGTTCAGCTTCACCATGTCGCGCTTGGCGTCGTACTCGACGACCTGGGTGTTGGCGCGCGTCGGCGCCTCTTCCCGCCGTACGCCGGTGACCCATGCCTTGTAGCCGGACAGCACCCGGTTCAGCGGCTCGACCTTGCGCAGCGCGCAGCACTTGTCCGGCTCGGTCGCGAACAGGTCCTTGCCGTACGTCGCGTCCTGCTCGGCGACGGTCTGCTTCGGCGTCGCGTTGATCAGGTTGATCGGCAGCGTCGCGGCGACCGCGTCGCGGGTCCCGATCGTCTCGGCGAAGTGGTACCCGGTGTCGAGGAACAGCACGTCGATGCCTGGGGCAACTTCGGCGGCCAGGTGGGGGAGGGCCCCGTCGGCCATCGACGCGGTCACCACCAGCTCGGGCCCGAAGGTCTCGTGCGCCCACGCCAGGATTTCCTGCGCCGACGCGTCGGCCAGTCGTTCGTTCGCCTCCTCGGCGACCGTCTTCAGATCAGTACTCATTCCACCGTCACCCGCAGTCCGATCATCTTCAGCTGGAACACCCGTGCACACGGCCGGCACTCCCAGGCGCCGTGCCCTTCCTCCGACGGACGAAGGTCCTCGTCCCCGCAGTACGGGCAGTAAAGAGGTGCTGCGCGCTCGCTCATTGCAAAGCCTCCTCGTCGGCACGGACGACCCACTGGGCGAAGCGCTCGCCCTCGGACCGCTCTTTCAGGTAGTTCTGGGTGACGCGTTCGATGTAGTCGGTGAGCCCGTCGGAGGTGACCTTGTGGCCGCGCAGCTTGCGGCCGAAGCCGGCGTCGAGTCCGAGCCCGCCGCCGAGGTGCACCTGGTAGCCCGGCACCTGCTTGCCGTCGGCATCCATCACCAGCTGGCCCTTGAGGCCGATGTCGGCGACCTGGATCCGGGCGCAGGAGTTCGGGCAGCCGTTGAGGTTGACCGTGATCGGGACGTCGAGGTCGGGGATCCGATCCTCCAGGTCGTCGATCAGCTGGGCCGCGCGCGCCTTGGTCTCGACGATCGCCAGCTTGCAGAACTCGATCCCGGTGCAGGCCATCGTGTTGCGCCGCCAGCCCGACGGCCGGGCCTGGAAGCCCAGGTCGGCAAGCTGCGCGACCAGGGACTCGACCTGCGCCTCCTCGACGTCCAGCACGATCAGCTTCTGCTGCGCGGTGGTGCGGATCCGGTTCGAGCCGTGCGCCGCGACGACCTTGGCCAGCTGCGCGAGCTTGGCGCCCGACACCCGGCCGACCACCGGCGCGACGCCCACGTAGTACCGGCCGTCCTTCTGCCGATGCACGCCGATGTGGTCACCCTGGACGGCGGGGACCTCGGGCGCCGGGCCGTCGATCAGCTTCCGGCCGAGGTACTTGTCGCTCTCCAGCACCTCGCGGAACTTCTCCATGCCCCAGTCGGCGACCAGGTACTTCAGCCGGGCCCGGTTGCGCAGGCGGCGGTAGCCGTAGTCGCGGAAGATGCTGACGACGCCCTTCCAGGCCAGGTGCACCTCGTCGAGCGGGATCCACGCCCCGACCCGCTGAGCGAGCATCGGGGTGGTGGACAACCCGCCGCCGACCCACAGGTCGAAGCCGGGGCCGTGCTCGGGGTGGACGACGCCGACGAAGCTGATGTCGTTGACCTCGGGCACCACGTCGTGCGACGGGTGGCCGGTCATCGCGGTCTTGAACTTGCGCGGCAGGTTGGAGAACTCGGTGCTGCCGATGTACTTCTCGACGATCTCGTTGACGGCCGGCGTCGGGTCGATGATCTCGTCGGCGGCGATGCCCGCCACCGGGCTGGAGATGATCACCCGCGGGACGTCGCCGCAGGCCTCGGTGGTGTAGAGGCCGACCGCTTCGAGCTTCTGCCAGATCGCCGGCACGTCCTCGACCCGGATCCAGTGCAGCTGGATGTTCTGCCGGTCGGTGATGTCGGCGGTGTCGCGGGCGTAGGTGGTGGACACCTCCGCGATCACCTCGAGCTGCTCGGTGGTCAGCTGGCCGCCCTCGATCCGGACCCGGAGCATGAAGAACTTGTCGTCCAGCTCCTCGGGCTCCAGCGTCGCGGTCTTGCCGCCGTCGATGCCGGGCTTGCGCTGGGTGTAGAGCCCCCACCAGCGGAAGCGGCCGCGCAGGTCGGCGGGGTCGATCGAGTCGAAGCCACCGTGCGCGTAGACGTTCTCGATCCGGGCCCGGACGTTCAGGCCGTCGTCGTTCTTCTTGTTCTCCTCGTTCTTGTTCAGCGGCTCGCGGTAGCCGAGCGCCCACTGGCCTTCGCCCTTGCCCTTGCGGGGGCGGGCCGCCTTGCGAGGGGTGTCAGGTCGGGGAGCAGAGGTGACGCCAGTCATCTGGGGGCGTGTCCTTGTCTCTACAGACAGGTGCGCTCTCGCGATGGGGGCTCGAAGCGTCGTCGGTTCGATCCGGTCTGCGCGGTGCGCACCCAGCGATGATCAGGTGATCAGGGGGCCGTGGCAGGCCCGGCGGGGTGGCTGTCAGAACGTCGAAGGACAACAGATGGCGCTGCGCATCCGCCCGAGGTCGACGTGAATGCGACCTACGAGGTGGGTGGTCAGGGCAGCGAGCATGCTCACAACGATCAGGTCAGATAGCTGTTAAATCAACTCCCAATCCTGCATGGCGAGACGCAATCTCGCGATGTGGATAAGTGCACCAGTCTGGTTGTCATTGTTTCGCGCTCAATCCGTGATCTGCAAGATCTCTTGTGCAAGAGTTCTTGTCAGAGCTAGGGTCGCCGCATGAGCCCCGCGAACCGGCGTACCGCCGATCCGTCCGTGATCGCCGCGATCCATCACCCGCTGCGCCGGCGCCTGATCGACCTGCTCGGCGTGAACGGGCCGGCGACCGCGTCACGGCTGGCCGAGGCGACCGGGGAACTGGTCGGCAACATCAGTCATCACCTCAAGGTGCTGGCGGCCGCCGGGGTGATCGAGGAGGCGCCGGAGCTCGCGCGAACGCGGCGGGAGCGATGGTGGCGCAGCGCGCGAGCGTCGTACTCGTGGTCGGTCGCGGACGCCGGGGGCGACCCCGCGGCGGAACTGGTCGCCGAGACCGCCGAGGAGGCGAATCTCACGTATCACACGACCAAGGTGCGGCAGTGGTTCGGCCTGCGATCCGAATACGACGAGAGCTGGGTCCGCGCGGCGTTCTCGACCGAGAATTGGGTCACACTGACCCCCGACCGGCTGGAGGAACTCGGGACTCGGTTGAGCGCGCTGGTCCAGGAGTACGTGGACGCGCCGTCGGCGGGCGAGGAGGCGCGGCCGGTGTTCGTCTTCAGCCACGCGGTGCCGGCTCGGCCATGAGCGCGAGGGTGAGCCGAGCCGACGAGTTCGCCGCGATCGCCGTGTACGCCTTGAACCTCTGACGCTCTCAGGGTGGCGCGGGTCGCCGGACAACGCGAGAGAGCGCGTGCTGCCCGGAGGCAACACGCGCTCTCGGCGGGGTCAGTTCAGGTCGAGACCCGGGTACAGCGGGTGCTTGTCGAGAAGTTCGGCCGAGGCCGCGCGGACCTTGTCGGCGACGCCGTCGGCGAGCACGTACTTGGCCTTCGACGGTGCGCCGGTCGACGTGGAGGTCGGCGTGACGCTGGACAGGACGTCCACCATCAGCTCGGCGACGCGGTCGAACTCGTCGGCGCCGAAGCCGCGGGTGGTCAGGGCCGGCGTACCGATCCGGACACCGGAGGTGTACCAGGCGCCGTTCGGGTCGCGCGGTACGGCGTTGCGGTTGGTGACGATGCCGGCGTCGAGCAGGGCCGACTCGGCCTGCCGCCCGGTGATGCCGTACGACGAGACGTCGAGCAGGACCAGGTGGTTCTCCGTGCCGTCGGTGACCAGCTTCACGCCACGCTTCATCAGGCCCTCGGCCAGCGTGACCGCGTTGTCGGCGACGGCCTGCGCGTAGGTCTGGAACTCGGGCCGGCGCGCCTCGGCCAGCGCGACGGCCTTGGCCGCCATCACCTGGCTGAGCGGGCCGCCCAGGACCATCGGGCAGCCGCGGTCGACGGCGTCGGCGTACTCGGGCTGGCACAGCACCATGCCACCGCGCGGGCCGCGCAGCGACTTGTGCGTGGTGGTCGTCGTGACGTGCGCGTGCGGGACCGGGTCGAAGTCGCCGGTGAAGACCTTGCCCGCGACCAGGCCGGCGAAGTGCGCCATGTCGACCATCAGCGTCGCGCCGACCTCGTCGGCGATCTCGCGCATCTTGGCGAAGTTCACCTTGCGCGGGTACGCCGAGTAGCCGGCGATCAGGATCAGCGGCTTGAACTCGCGCGCGGTGGCGGCGACCTTGTCGTAGTCGAGCAGCCCGGTCTCCGGGTCGGTGCCGTACGAGCTCTGGTGGAACATCTTGCCGGAGATGTTCGGGCGGAAGCCGTGGGTCAGGTGGCCGCCGGCGTCCAGCGACATGCCGAGCATCTTCTGGTCGCCGAGCGCCTTGCGCAGCTTGGTCCAGTCCTCGTCGGACAGGTCGTTGACGTGCTTGGCGCTCGCCTCGGCCAGCGCGGGGGCCTCGATCCGGTTGGCCAGGATGGCCCAGAACGCGACCAGGTTGGCGTCGATGCCGGAGTGCGGCTGGACGTAGGCGTGCGGAGCGCCGAAGAGCGCTTTCGCGTGGTCCGCGGCGGTCTGCTCGACGGTGTCGACGTTCTGGCAGCCCGCGTAGAACCGGTGGCCGACGGTACCCTCGGCGTACTTGTCGGACAGCCAGTTGCCCATCGTCAGCAAGGTCGCCGGGGAGGCGTAGTTCTCGCTGGCGATCAGCTTCAGCGAGCTGCGCTGGTCTTCCAGTTCGGCCTTGATCGCGCCGGCGATGGTGGGCTCCACCGCACCGATCACCTCGAGCGCGTTGCGGTACGCGGCCGACGCCGTGGCGGCGTCGAAGGGCTGAGTCATCGTTGTCTCCTGAGGTTCGCCTGTGCGCGGCACCCAGGCGCACGGTGCCGGCGTCTTCTCGCTCCCCGGTGGTTCTCCACCTCACGCGCCAGTCGCGGTGGTAACCCTAGCGTGTGGAGAGCGTCATGACAGGACGCGGTCGACGATCGCGCCGAACGGCGTGGTGCGCGGCAGCGTTCCAAACACGCCACCCCAGTCACCGGCCAGCCGGGACGCCACGAACGCGTCGGCTACCTCCGGCGTCGAGTACCTGACCAGCAAGGAAGCCTGCAGGCACGTCGCCATCCGCGCAGCCAGTCGCCGCGCGCCCGCCTCGGCCTCAGAAACGTCGGAGAGCGCTTCCAGCACATCGGTCACGGCCGCATCCAACCGCGGATCGGCCCCCTGCGCGGCACCGACCTCCGTCAACCAGGCCTGCAACGACTCCGGCCGGCGCAGAGCCCGCAGGACGTCGAGCGCGTTGACCGTGCCCGAACCCTCCCAGATCGAGTTCAGCGGCGACTCGCGGAACAGCAGCGGCAGCCCGGACTCCTCGACGTACCCGTTGCCGCCAAGGCACTCCAGCGCCTCGGCGACCATCATCGGCGTCCGCTTGCAGACCCAGAACTTGGCCAGCGGGAGCGCGATCCGGCGGAACGCCTTCGCCTGCTCGTCACCGGCCTCGGACGCGTCGACCGCGGCCGCGAGACGCATCGAGAGAGCGGTTGCCGCCTCGCTCTCGATCGCCAGATCCGCCAGCACGTTGCGCATCGCGGGCTTGTCGCGCAGCAGCCCACCGAACGCGCTGCGGTACGACGTGTGCCAGGTCGCCTCGACCAGCGCGCGACGCATCAGCGCGGCCGAGCCGAGCACGCAGTCGAGCCGGGTCGCGGCCACCATCTCGATGATCGTGCGAACCCCGGCGCCCTCGTCGCCGAGCCGGTATCCGACCGTGCCGTGGAACTCGACCTCGCTGGAGGCGTTGGAGCGGTTGCCGAGCTTGTCCTTGAGCCGTTGCAGCGCGAAGGCGTTCCGGTTGCCGTCCGCAAGAACTCGGGGCACGACGAAGCAGCTCAGCCCCTCGGGCGCCTGGGCGAGCACGAGGAACACGTCGGCCTGCGGCGCCGAGCAGAACCACTTGTGCCCGGTCATCAGGTACTCGTCCCCGCCGTTCCCGGTCGGCGTCGCCGTCGTCAGATTCGCGCGGACATCGGAACCGCCCTGCTTCTCGGTCATCCCCATGCCCGCGAGCACGCCGGACTTGTCCGCGACGGGCAGCCGGCGTACGTCGTACTGGGTGGAGGCCAGGCGCGGAATCCACTCGGCGGCGAGTGCCTCCGACGTGCGGAGCGCGGGGACGGCGGCGTACGTCATCGAGATCGGGCAGCCGTGGCCCGGTTCGACCTGGGACCACACGTAGAAGCCGGCCGCGCGAATGAGGTGCGGTGCGGGTGCGGTACTGGTCCAGGGCGCGGCCTGCAGACCGAAGCCGACCGCCTTGTCCATCAGCCAGTGCCACGACGGGTGGAACTCGACCTCGTCGACGCGGTGGCCGTAGCGGTCGTGCGTCTTCAGGACGGGGGAGTTGTGGTTCGCGGGGAGAGCATGAGAGAGCGCTTCCTGCGATCCCGCGAGTTCTCCGATCGCGGTCAGCGTGGAGTCCTCGGCCAGGTCGGCGTGCGGACGCAGTGCGTCACCGAGCGACTGGTCGTGGGTGAAGAAGTTCACTCCCTGAAGCGGGGGAGCCTGGTTCGTTACAGCGTTTGGGTCCGCCATGTCAGTACGGTAAGCGGTATGGCACGCTCTGGGTCAGCGCGAGGCGGTGGGACGTCGGTCTCTCTCGCCTGGGTGCGACGTATCCCCGCGACGACCTGGAAGCTGATCACGCAGACCGTCGGCACCTGTCTGCGCTACCGGGTCACCGGTCTGGCCGCCGAGGGAGCGTTCTTCGCGATCCTCTCGCTGCCGCCGCTGATCTTCGGACTGGCCGGCAGTATCGGCTACATCGCCAGCCGGTACTTCGAGGTCGAGACGATCGAGGACATCAAACTCCAGATCGCCGAGCTCGCGGCCCGGGCGCTGACCGACGACTCGGTCAAGACCGTGATCGTGCCGACCCTCAACCAGGTGCTCAACGGCGGCCGCCCCGACGTCATCTCGATCGGTTTCGTGCTCGCGCTGTGGTCGGGCAGCCGGGCGCTGAACGTGTTCGTCGACACCATCACGATCATGTACGGGATGGGCGGCAAGCGCGGCATCGTCCGGACCCGGGCGCTGTCGTTCAGCCTGTACTGCGCGGCGCTGGTGATCGGCGTGATCGTGCTGCCGCTGGTGCTGGCCGGACCCGACGCGGTCGAGACGTTGCTGCCGGAGCGGCTGGACTTCCTCAACCAGCTGTACTGGCCGGTCGTCACGATCCTGTCCGCGGGCTTCCTCAACACGCTCTACCACTTGTCGGTGCCCGTCCGGACGCCATGGGTCTCGGACCTGCCGGGGTCGTTCCTGGCCTTGTCGATCTGGATCCTCGGCAGCTTCCTGCTGCGGTGGATCCTGCAGAGCACCGTCGGCGGCACGTCGATCTACGGGCCGCTGGCGGCGCCGATCGCGGTGCTGCTGTGGTTGTACATGACGGCGATCGCGGTGCTGATCGGTGCGGCGCTGAACGCTGTGGTGGACCGGTTGTGGCCGCACAAGGCGCGCAAGGGCGACCCGCTGGAGCCGGTGATGAAGGCCGAGCCGGACCCGAGCCATCACGAGGACCACCCGCTGACCCCCGGCGAGCTGCGGCCGGAGGTCAAGATCGCGCGCACGGTGGAGGCGATGTCGCCGGGGTCGCCGGTGGACCCGCCGGGGCACACGGTCGGGTATCCGACACACGACGGCCGGCGGCCGGGGGACAAGGCCATGCCGGCCGCCGAACCGGCTGTGCAAGCCGAGCCCAAGTCCGAGCCCAAGTCCGCGCCTAAGTCCGCGCCTAAGTCAGAGTCGAAGTCCAAGTCGAGCGTCGAGCCCAAGTCCGAGTCGAAGGTCGAGGCTGCGCCGGTCGGAGGGTCCGACGATGCCGCGCCGCGCGCCGCCTCCGACAAGGTCGCCCAGGCGAACCGGACCGACACCACCCGGTAGTACTCGCCGGTGCCGGCGACCCGTCGTACGGGGTGGAGTAATTCCGGTGCGGCCGGTGAGAACTCGACCTACGCTTCTCGTATCGCGACAGTCCGCCGGATCCGGCGGCAAGGACCACCGAAGGGAGTGAGACGACCATGAACTCCCATTTGGCCCCGCAGGACCACCGAGCCGAGGTGCCCGCTCGCTCCCACTCCGTCCGACCGCCGAGCTGATCTCCGCGGGCGGACCTCCCGAAAGGTTCGTCGCACCATGTCAGCAGCGCTTGTCTCTCTCGGCCTGGACACTCCCACCGCCGATTTCCTCTCCACTCTTCCCGGCGCGGCCGGTCTGGTCCCAGGACGCGTCGTCCGGGTCGACAAAGGACTGTCCACCGTGCTCACCGAGGACGGCCCGGTCCGCGCCAGCTGGTCCGGCGGCGTGCTCGCCGCTGTGGCGGGCGACGCCCAGGCCTCCCCATGTACCGGCGACTGGGTCGCGCTGCGGCGCTGGCCCGACGACCGGATCACGCTCGAAGCGGTCGCTCCACGCCGGACGGCGATCGTTCGCGCCGAGGTCGGCGGATCGTCGCGCGGCCAGGTGCTCGCGTCGAACGTGGACGTGATCGCGATCGTCGCCGGCCTGATTCCCGAACCCAACATCGGCCGGATCGAACGCTTCCTCGCCCTCGCGTGGGAAAGCGGTGCCCGCCCGGTCGTCGTGCTGACCAAGTCCGACCTGGTCGGCGACGCGGACTCGATCGCCGAGGACGTCGCCACGGCCGCGCCCGGCGCCGACGTCCTGGTCTGCAGCGCGACCACCGGCCAAGGCCTCGAACCGGTCCGTGCGCTGCTCAACGGCAACGCCACGATGGCCCTGCTCGGCGTCAGCGGCGCCGGAAAGTCGTCGCTCGTCAACGCCCTGGCCGGCGTCGAACTGCTCGACGTCCAGGCCATCCGCGAAGACGGCAAGGGCCGCCACACCTCCGTACGGCGTGAGCTGATCCTGCTCCCGCAGGGTGGCGTCGTGATCGACACTCCGGGTTTGCGGGGGATCGGGCTACAGGAGTTCGGCGAGGGACTGACTGCCGCGTTCCCGGACATCAGCGGGCTTGCGGACCAGTGCAAGTTCAAGGACTGCGTGCATCAGACCGAGCCGGGGTGCGCGGTGCAGAAAGCCCTTGCCGATGGCACCCTTCCGGTGCGCCGCTACGAGAGTTGGGTGAAGCTGCAGCGCGAAGCGGCGTTCATGGCGCGGCGTACCGATGCGCGGCTGCGGGCCGAGGCGAAGAAGCAGTGGGCCCGCCAGACGAAGGGCTATCGCCGGGACATCACGCCGCGGCAGTGAAAGACCGCCGCCGGAAGCAAGCAGCTTCGCCGGCCGGTTCGTCGCGACTAGCCGGAGGTGCCGTCGGTGTGATCGCCGAGGCGGACGTGCAGCACTCACCAAGGCGCTCTGCCGGACCGGCCTGAGCGGGCGCCGCCTCGGGCGCGGGTGGTTTCGGGTGGTTGGTGAGTGCTGGACGTCCGCCTCCCATGGCGACGAGCGGTGCGGACCGGCGACATCACCGCGCGGGCGGCGCCCGGGCCGATGAAAGACTCGGCGCATGAGTCGTTCGGTGTTGGTGACGGGAGCTTCGCGCGGGATCGGTGCGGCGACGGCGAGGGCGTTCGCCGCGGCGGGGGATCGGGTCGCGGTGCACTACGGCGCGTCGTTCGATGCGGCCGAGGAAGTGCTGAAGGACCTACCCGGCGAAGGACACGTCGTCGTTCAAGCCGATCTGGCGGACGCCGACGCGGTCCGCCGGATGGTCGACGAAGCCGCGGCGGCGCTCGGCGGGATCGACGTACTGGTCAACAACGCGGCCGTCTACGCGCCGCACCCGATCCGGCAGACGGCGTACGACGAATGGCAGCAGGCCTGGGCCGACACCCTCGGCGTGAACCTGGTCGGTGCCGCGAACACCTGCTGGTGCGCCGTCCAGCACATGGGCCGCGGCGGCCGGATCGTCAACGTCTCGTCCCGCGGAGCGTTCCGCGGTGAGCCCAACCAGCCCGCGTACGGCGCCGGCAAGGCGGGCCTGGTCTCGCTCTCGCAGTCCTTGGCCCGCGCGCTCGGCCCGGAGGGCATCGCGGTCACGGCGATCGCCCCGGGCTGGACGACCACTGACATGGCGGCCGAAGCGCTGTCCGGCGACGGCTACGACCGCCGCCGCCTCGAGAGCCCGCTCGAACGCGTCGCGTCACCCGACGAGGTCGCGGCGGCGATCCTCTACCTGGCGTCGCCGGCGGCCGAGTTCGCCACCGGCACGGTCCTGGACTTCAACGGCGGCTCTCACCTGCGGATGTGACGCTGCGCGAACTCCTCGGCGGTGATCCCGAAGACCACCAGGTCCTGGTACGCCCCGGCGAGGAACTCGTGATCGCGCAACACTCCTTCGCGCTGGAACCCGAGCCCTTCCTGCAGCGCCAGCGAGGCGTCGTTGTACGCGTACACCCCGGCCTCGCACTTGTGGTAGCGGCGTTCCTCGAACATGAACCGCAGCAACACCTTCACCGCGTCGCTCGCGTACCCGCGCCGCTGGTGCTGGCGCCCGATCGCGATGCCGTAGCTGAACCGCCCGCACCGCCGGCTGGTGTCGTTGGTCGAGCACGCCCCCACCACGGTGTCGGTCTCGAGCGACTCGATCGCCAGCTGCAGCCGGTCGTCGGCCTCCCCGTGCGTGGCCTGCTCCTCGGCCCACGCCTGCATCGCGAACGCCGACCGGGGCGCGTGCACCATGTCGGCGTTGCGCTGCACCTCGCTGTCCTGGTCGAACCGCAGGAAGTCCGCCCAGTCCTCAGGCTCGATCGCCCGTAACCGAACCCGCTCACCCACCCACACAGAGCTCATGCCGACAGATTGAAACAGCCACCCATCGATAAGTTCTACGGGTTAAGGCCCGGTCACGCCCCCAGCAGCGCACCCCGGCCACAGCCGGAGGGGGTGTGGGTGGCGAAGCCCCCACAACGCGCCAAGCGAAGCGCAGGCGCACAAATGACGAAAGCGACCCGGTCCGCGCTCTCCGCGGACACGAGTCGCCCATCGCTTTCGCGTGGACGATACTGGGATCGAACCAGTGACCTCTTCCGTGTCAGGGAAGCGCGCTACCGCTGCGCCAATCGTCCAGGTATGGAGTTCTCAAGGGGATTCACACGAGGTGGAGACGGGATTCGAACCCGTGTACACGGCTTTGCAGGCCGTTGCCTCGCCTCTCGGCCACTCCACCACAGAGTCTCAGCCTGCTGACCTCTTCCGAGCGGACGACCGGGTTCGAACCGGCGACCTCAACCTTGGCAAGGTTGCGCTCTACCAACTGAGCTACGTCCGCACTCTCGCCGCGAGCTTTTCGCTCCCTGCGAGAGCAGAACAGTAGCGCATTCCCGGCGCGGAAGAAAAATCAGATTCGCCCCGCGACAATGTGACGATGAGCAACCCTCCGCCACCCGCGCGCCCCCTTGCCATTCGCGTCGAAAACGCCCTCCAGCGGCTGGCGACCGACGTCGACGCATGGGTCGCCACGGCCTCGCCCGACGGTACGCCGTACCTGGTCCCGCTGTCGTTCCTCTGGACCGGCAGCACCCTCATCCTGTCGACCGCCTCGAAGAACCCGACCAGCCTGAATCTGCAGTCCAATCCCCAGCTCCACCTCGCGATCGGCCACACCCGAGACGTCGTTCTCGTCACCGGCACGGCCGTCGTCATCACGCCCACCGAGGAGCAGGCCGACGCCTTCGCCGAGCACACAGGCTTCGACCCCAGAACCATCAAAGCGACGTACCCGTACTTCGAGGTCACGCCCACCAGGATCCAGTCCTGGCGCGAAGCCAACGAACTCGAGAACCGCGACCTGATGCTGAACGGCCAGTGGTTGACCTGACCCGCGGCGGTCAGCGCGCTCCGGCCGCGCGCAGGATGCCGGCGATCTCCGAATACCCGCGTTGCTGGGCGTGCTGGAGGGGAGTGACGCCGTCCTTGTCGGGCCGGGACGGGTCGGCGCCGGCCGTGAGGAGGATGCGGACGATCTGCTGCCAGGGCTCGGTGCCCTTGCCGAGGATCACTGCCTCCAGCAGAGCGGTCCAGCCGAGGTCGTTGACGTGGTTGACGTCGATCCCGGTCCGGACGACGCGCCGGACGTACTCGACGTGGCCGCGTTCGCTCGCGGGAATCACCGAGACGCCCCCGAACCGATTCCGCAGGGTGAGATCCGGCTGCGCCGGCAGAAGAGTCTCGAGCATCGCGACGCTGCCCGTGACTCCCGTGACAAGCCACGCGGAGTCCCGCCGGTCGTCCTGAGCATCCGGGTCCGCGCCGAGCGCGACCAGCATGCGAGCGACCTCGACGCGATCGTTCAACGACGCCAGCAGGAGCGCCGTACGGCGGTTGCTGTCGGCCGACTCGACCGGCGCACCGGCGGCCAGCGCCGCGGCTGCCTGGTTCGCGTCGCCCGAGGTCGCCGCCGCGAGCAGCGCGGCCGCGGGGGAGTTCGGGGGTTCAGCCTCCAGTACGGCACTCACGGCGTTCTGGCCGAGCTTCCGAGCGCCCTGTACCGGCGTGACGCCGTCGCGCTCGGCCGGCTTCGCGCGGTCGGCCCCGGCAGCGACGAGAAGCCGCACGGTCTCGACGTACTGCGGCGTGTCCTTGCCCAGCAGGACGGCCTCGTGCAGCGCGGTCCAGCCGAGATTGTTCACGTGATCCACCGTCACCCCGGCCCGGAGCAGCCGGCTGACCACGGCGGCGTGACCACGCTCGGCGGCGCGGATCAGCGCGGTGCCGCGATAGCTGTCGAGGCTCCGGATATCGGCTCCGTGCTCGAGCGTGAGGTCGAGCAGCTCGACGTACCCCTCGCTGGCGGCGATCAGGAAGGCGCTCTGCACGGTCTTGTCGACCGCGTTGACGTCCGCGCCGGCGGTGATCAGCCGGCGCGCGGCCTCGACGTCGTTCTTCCAGGCGGAGGCGATGAGCTGTTGGTCCAGAGCGGTTGCTGTCGGCACGGTGAGCCTCGGGGTCGGGGACGTGGACGTCGTCGGTGACGTCGCCGCGGACGGTGGTGCGGCGTCGGTGGCCGAGCAGGCACCGACCATCGACACCGCGACCGTAGCCAGCGACAGTGCGCGGAAGACCTTCATCGGCGCGGCGGGGTCAGCGTGACGACCTGGTACGGCGGGGTCGCGGTCGCCTCGTCGAACTTGCTGTCGACCAGAAGCAGTCTGCCCTGCGCGAGCTTCGCGGTGGTGAGCACGCGGTCCGGATCGGTGGGAGTCGCGGCGACGAGTCGCGCGGTGCGTCCGTCCGGCGTCAGCCGGAGCGTGCTCAGCACCTTCGAGAAGTTGCGCACCACCCACAGCGTGCGACCGTCCTGGACGAGACCGTCCGCGTTGACGAGGTCCGCCGAACCGATGTTCACAGCCGACACGGTGCCGGTCCGCAGCGAGAACCGCCAGAGCTTGCCGACGTTGCCCTGGGCCACGATCACCGCGGTCCGGTCCGGCGACAGGACGATCCCACCGAGATTGAAGCCCGCCTGGGTGGGGATCGTCGCCGTCGCGTCGGCCCAGGTCCGGATGGTCCAGCGGCCGTGCCGTTCAGCGACCCGGAACACCTGCGGCGCGTTCGAGTTCGTCACGTACGCCGCTCCGTCCGGCCCGATCACCAGGTCGTTGAGGAACGCGTTCGGTACGCCGGTCCGCAGCGCCGCGAGCAGCTTCCCGGCGCGGTCGTAGACCCAGAGATCCGGAGCGCCCGGGTGGTCGATGCCGTTCGGGCCGCCCGCGACGTACACGCGGCCGTGCGCGTCGACGGTGACGCCGCGGGCCGTCCAGCGCTGGTCCGTACCGTCGCCGGCCAGCCACTCGGTCGCTGCCGCGGAGCGCAGCGAGCCGCGGTGGATCTCGCCGCCGGTGGTCTCCGAGACGTAGTAGCGCTGCGCGTGGGCGTCGTACCCGATGCCCTCGAACTTCGACCCGCCGGGATCGCCCGGCAGTTCGTAGCTCGCGGGCCGGGCGGATGCGGTGGGGACGACGACCCCGGTCAGGGCGACGGACAGCACGAGGGCGGTGCACAGGGAGCGGACGGACATCGGGAACCTCTTTGCACTGGAAGGGTTTCTGGATCTCTTCCAGCCTGGTCCGTGGCAACGGTACGGACGACGGGAGTTCGGCCACCGCGCGATAGCCGATCGGATGATTCAGAAGCGGGCGTGCCCGGCCTACCATCGGCAGAACATGACGACTTCACCCGCACCAGCCGCCGTGCTCGGCCAGGCCGGCGGGCTGCTGAAGGCGCTGCACACGACGTTCGTCGTCCTCGTGCTCGCCTCCGCGGTCCGCTACCTGACTGGTCACGGGTTCGGCGACCAGGCCCCGTGGATGATCGCGGGCGCCCTGGCGCTGCTGGCGACGTACGCCGCGTGGGCGGTGCTCCCTGGCCCGTTGTGGCTCGCGTTGCTGGTCGTGGTGTGGTTCGGGCTGGTGCTGCTCGCGCCTTCGTTCGCGTGGTGCGCGGTGCCGCTGTCGTTTGTCGCGCTGCGGGTGCTGGCGTTCCGGCCGGCCTGTGCCGTGGTCGCCGGCATGGTGGTCACCGTGGTGGTGCAGTGGACCCGGATGGCGGAGCGGCTCGATCCGACGATCGTGCTGGGGCCGGCGTGTATCGCCGTACTGTGCGTTGGGGCGTACCGGGCCCTGGAGCGGGATGCGGTGGCGCGGCAACTGCTGTTGGACGACCTCCATGCGACGCAAGGCGACCTGGCCGACGCTCAGCACCAGGCAGGTGCGCTGGCCGAGCGGGCGCGACTGTCGCGGGAGCTGCATGACAGCGTCGCTCAGGGGCTGTCCAGCATCAACCTGCTTCTGCAGGCGGCGGAACGCGAGTGGGCCGACCGTCCAGCTGCCGCCCGTGAGCATGCGGCGCAGGCGGCGGGGACCGCTCGGGACGCGTTGGACGAGGTACGACGAGTGGTGAGGGACCTGGCTCCGGCGGAGTTGGCCGGCTCCGGCCGGCCTGCACTGCCGGGTGCGCTTCAGCAGACATGTGCGCGGCTTGCGGCGGCGAGCGGCGTCGACATCCGCGTCCAGGTGCATGGGACACCGGTGTCGCTCGGCCCTGAGGTGGACACGGCTCTGCTGCGTACTGCCCGTGGCGCACTGGCCAACGTGATCGAGCACGCCGATGCCACAACAGCCGTCGTCACGCTGACCTACCAGCCGGACGCGGTATTCCTCGACGTACGCGACGACGGCCGCGGCCTGACACCCAGCTCCTCACCCGCCGACCCTGACCGCGGGCGGGGCCTGTCCGGCATGCGCGACCGATTGAGCGAGCTCGGCGGCACGCTGATCCTGGAGACCGAGTCGGGCGAGGGTACGGCGCTCGCCGCGTCGATTCCCCTGAAGCCGGCCACCGAGGCACCGTCGTGATCAGGGTCGCGCTGGTCGACGACCACCCCGTCGTGCGGGCCGGGATGCGCGCGCTTCTCGAAGGACAGGACGACCTCTCCGTCGTGGGAGAGGGCTCCGACGCGCACAGCGCCGTCCAACTCGTGGCTGCCCTGCGGCCCGACGTCGTACTGATGGACCTCAACCTGGGCGCGGGCCCAGGCGGCGCCGAAGTCACCGCCAGCCTCCGCGCCCTCCCGGACCCGCCGCACGTCCTCGTCCTCACGACGTACGACACCGAGGCCGACATCACCAGCGCCATCGACGCCGGCGCTTCGGGCTACCTGCTGAAAGACGCACCGCCCGAAGACCTGTTCCGCGCCATCCGAGGCACCGCCCGCGGCGAAACCATCCTGGCCCCCGCCGTAGCCGCCCGCCTGATCCGCCGCTCCGGCCCGCTCCTGACCGAGCGCGAAGTGGAAATCCTGAACCACCTCGCCACCGGCGGCTCCAACCGAGAAATCGCCCGCCGCCTCTTCGTCAGCGAGGCGACGGTCAAGTCCCACCTGTCCCACATCTACACCAAACTCGAAGTGGACACCCGAGCCGCCGCCGTGGCCCGGGCGATCGAGCAACGCATCATCCGCCCACCCAGCTGACGAAGTCTTCGGTTCTGTGGTGCCGAGGCGGCAGCGAGGTTGCTTCGGCTCAACCGGAGCGGCCGAGCGAAGCGAAGGCTGCCAGCAGACGCCGGCCCCAGCCACACAGCAGCCGAGCGAAGCGAAGGCTTCCCGGCGGCCGCAACGCCAGCCAGAGCGGCCGAGCGAAGCGAAGGCCAACCCGATCGCGGCGGCCAGCCACAGCGGCCGAGCGAAGCGATGGCCCAAGGGGGTGCGGGTGGCGGAGCCCCCGCTAGCGCCAAGCGCAGCGCAGGCGCACAAATGACGAAAGCGACCCGGTCCGCGCTTTCCGCGGACACGAGTCGCCTATCGCTTTCGTGGGCGATACTGGGTTCGAACCAGTGACCTCTTCGGTGTGAACGAAGCGCGCTACCACTGCGCCAATCGCCCGTTCGGGTGTTGCTCGTGTTGCTCGGGAGAAACCATAGCGCATGGAACGGCGACGTACGAAACCGGCCGGGCTACTCTTGCTGCAGGACGGAGACCCCGTCGCGTTGGAGACGTGATTGTGACTTTCTCGCACGACACCGAGCACGCGCTCGGAACGCTGGTCCGGCTGGTCAACACGCTGCCCGGGCCGAACAGCCAGGTCGACACGATGGTCTCGCTCGAGGATCTGGAGAAGTTCGTCCACGAGCGGGAGTTCAGCGCGGTCGGGACGCTCACCGAGACGGATCTGCAGGAGGTCCGGGATCTGCGGCCGTTGTTCTCGCCGGTGTTCACGACGAGTTCGGACGCGGAGGCGGCGGCGATGATCAACGCGATCGTCGCGCGCGGTACGACGACGCCGCGGCTGACCAACCACGACGGTCATCCGTGGCACATCCACTACTCACGCGACGGCGCGTCGCTGACCTGCCGGATCACGGTCGAGTGCGGGATCGCGCTCGCCCAGGTGATCTCGGCGGGTGAGCGGGAGCGGTTGCGGCGCTGCGAGGCGCCGGACTGTGACGACGCGTTGATCGATCTGTCCCGCAACCGGTCGAAGCGCTACTGCGACGCCCGGACCTGCGGCAACCGCCTGCACGTGGCGGCGTACCGGGAGCGCCGCAAGGCGTCGGGGGAGTAGCAGGCCCCCGTACGACGTACGCGCAAGCCGCGCCGGTGTGAGCACCGGCGCGGCTTGTCGTTGTGCCGGTCAGGCCGAGCGCGAGTCCGGGATCGCGCCGTCCAGCTCGTGGGCCGGCCAGTCGAATGCACCGTTGACCCATCGGATTCCGGTGGGCCAACGGTCGATTTAGTGGGTTGACCCACGAAATCGACCAGGGGTGGTCAGGGATCGATGTCCTCGGCGGAGCGCTCCGCGAAGACCTTCGCGACGGCGGCGGTGACCTCGCCCGGAGTGGCCAGGTCGCGGTCGTCGGCGCGGTGGATGGCCTGGACGTCCCGGGTGGTCGAGGTGAGGAAGATCTCGTCGGCCTCGGCGAGCTTGGCCAGCGGTACGTCGCGCTCGACCGCGCCGAACCAGGCGATCACCAGGCCCCTGGTGACGCCGGCCAGGGCGCCGGACTCCAGCGTCGGGGTGACCAACTCGCCGTCGTACACGCAGAAGATGTTCGAACCGGTGCCTTCGCACAGGTTGCCGACGGTGTTGGCGAAGATCGCCTCGCTGGCGCCGCGCTCCTTGGCGTAGGCCAGCGCCCGGACGTTCTCGGCGTACGACGTGGTCTTGAGGCCGGCGACGGCGCTGCGTTCGTTGCGGACCCAGGGCACGGTGACGATCGCGGAGCTCGGGGGCGGCGGCTTGATCGCCTGCGACGCGACGATCAGCGTCGGGCCGGTCGTGCCGCGGTCCGAGGACAACGGCGAGACGCCGCCGGTGTAGGTGATCCGCAGCCGGCCGAACGCGATGTCCGGGTCGGCCTTGACCACCGTCGCGATCGCGTCCTCGACCTCGGCGACGTCCGGAGCCGGCAGACCGAGTCCGGTGGCCGAGCGGACCAGCCGTTCCAGATGCTTGGTCACCGCGAACGGCCGCCCGTTCACCAGCTTCAGCGTCTCGAACACTCCGTCACCGGTGGTCAGCCCGTGATCCAGTGCCGACAACCCCGCCGCGGCCGGGTCCGGCAGTACGGCCCCGTTGAGCCAGACGATCATTCCTGCTCCTTCCAACGGCCCACACAGTAGTCCGTGCGTCGCCGTTTCGTCTTACACCGTTGGGATTTCGGCTGCTCAGGCGTGATCGCGGCATGAACACAGGGTGACGAAGGGGTACCCCGATTTTTGTGTTCGCGCCCCGATGAGCTAATGTTCTTCTCGCGCCGGGGGAACGACATACCGGGCGCAACGCGGACGTAGCTCAGTTGGTAGAGCGCAACCTTGCCAAGGTTGAGGTCGCCGGTTCGAACCCGGTCGTCCGCTCGGAGAGGGTTCGGCAGGCCAGCTTTCTCACCTGGTGGAGTGGCCGAGAGGCGAGGCAACGGCCTGCAAAGCCGTGTACACGGGTTCGAATCCCGTCTCCACCTCTGATCAACCCCTGCACAACAACTTCACACTGGACGATTGGCGCAGCGGTAGCGCGCTTCCCTGACACGGAAGAGGTCACTGGTTCGATCCCAGTATCGTCCACGAAAGCGATAGGCGACTTGTGTCCACGGAGAGCGTGGACCGGGTCGCTTTCGTTGTTTGTGCGCCTGCGCTTCGCTTGGCGCGTTGTGGGGGCTTCGCCACCCACACCCCCCTCCGGCTGTGGCGGGGGTGCGCTGTTGGGGGCGTGACGGGGTCGGGCTGGGGTGGAGGCGGATCGTGGACGCGGAGCAGGCTCGGCGGGCGTCGGCTGCGGCGGTGGCGATCGGCTCGTCGCTCGGGTTGGCCGTGGACGATTCGGTTGTGCTGAACAACTCGAACAAGTTGATCGTGCGGCTGGTGCCGTGTTCCGCCGTGGCTCGGGTGGCGCCGGCCGATCAGCAGGTCGCGTCGTTCGAGGTCGAGCTTGCTCGGGGTCTTGCCGCGGCGGGGAGTCCGGTGGGGGCTCTCGATCCCCGGGTGGAGCCGCGGGCGTACGAGCGGGACGGGTTCGTGGTGACGTTGTGGACGTACTACGAGCCGGTCGCGGCTGAGGTCGCCTCACCGCGTGAGTACGCCGAGGCGCTCGGGTTGTTGCATGCGGGGATGCGCGCGGTGGAGGTGCCGGCGCCGCACTTCCTGGAGCGGGTCGAAGACGCTCAGCGGCTGCTGGCGGATCGGGGGCTCACGCCGGAGTTGGCCGATGCCGAGCGGGAGTTGCTGAGCGACACGTTGGGGCGGTTCAGCCGAGCTGTCGTGGAGCGCGGTCCTGCTGAGCAGCTGCTGCACGGGGAACCGCATCCGGGCAACGTGCTCAGGACCTCGAAGGGCTTGCTGTTCATCGACTTCGAGACGTGTTGCCGGGGGCCGGTCGAGTTCGATCTTGCCCATGCGCCCGACGACGTGGCGGAGCACTATCCGGGCGTCGACCAGGAGCTGCTGCGGGACTGCCGGATTCTCATGCTGGCGATGATCATCACGTGGCGCTGGGACCGGGACGACCAGTTCCCGGACGGGCGCCGGGTAGGCACGGAGTGGCTGGAGCAGCTGCGGGTGGCGCTCGCCGGCTGCTGAGTGGGTTTACCGGTTGCTGGAAGTGAGCAAGATGGCGACGTTCGGTAGTCGGTGTTGGTGGCGATCTCCTGGGGGCACGAGTGCCGGGCGCTGTGGACGGGTTCGAGGGGTTCGAGGCGCTGGTCGAGCTGGTGCGGTTGCGGTACCGGCGGCTGCGGCGGCGGTTGGGGCGGGAGGACACGCCGCCGATCCTGGCGTGTGTGCAGCCGAGTCTGCACGACCATCCGGGATTGCTGGCCGGGATCGCGGAGCAGTTGCGGCCGGCGGATCGGCGCAAGAAGCCGGTGCCGTACGTGTACGTCGATCTCGGCACGGATCGCAGCGTGCGGCCCGGAGCCGATCACGATCTGGCGCCGATCGACGTCGACGACGTGGTGGAGCTGCGCAAGGTCTTGTCGGCGATGACCGGACAGCTCGGGACCGGCAACGGCGGCAAATACAAGTTCCGGCGGTTCTTCCTGGTCAACTGGTTGATGAAGATCGAGGTGCCGGAGCCCGACGGCGGGCCGTCGGCGATCAGCGGGAAGATGTTCCGGCGGGCGCTGGCGACCGCGGGCGACGACGGGACGGCCACCGCCCGGTACGCGCTGGACAGCTTGCCGCGCGTCGTCGGTACGGCGGTGCTGCTGGTCGTCACGGCGTTCTTGCGGGTGCTGCACAGCGGGCGAATCCCAGGACCCGGCCGGGCGTACCGCTGGTTCCGGACCCAGGACTTCCTGCCGCGGGGTGACGACAGCTTCGCCGAGTTGGCCTACCGGATCACCGCCGACCAGTGGCAGTCGCAGGATCCGGCGCAGATCGCCCGGCTGCTGGTCGGCGCCTTCCTGCAGGACCTTCGGGAGGCGTATCCGCGGCGCGGCTGGTTCCGGCGGTACCGGACGACGTTCCCGATCGTGCTGCTGGACGGGATCACTCGCTCGAACGGCGGCTACGCGCTGATCCGGGCGGTCGCCGACGTACGGAACGAGACGCGGACCTTCGACCCGTTGCTGCTGATGACAACGAGCCGGCTGGTTCCGCCGTTGGCCGAGCCGCCGGCCGAGGACTCGTCGCTGGAGAGTCAGAGCCCGGCGCAGCTGCTGCAGGGGTGGAACCAGCGCAGTGAGGCGTTGAGCCGCCGGCGGGAGATCGTTGCCTGGATCATCCCGATCACCGTGCACGACCGGGCGGCCGGCGAACCGCCGGCTCCGGCCGCCCGCTATCTGAGCCGGCCGCCGACGCCGTGGCGCCGTACTCGGGTCGCGCGCGGTGTCTCGGTCCTGGTCGCCTTGGCGGTGATCGGCGGCGGCTACACGGCGTACGGGATGGTGGACGACGAACGTCGCTGCGGCGACGGGTTCCAGTGGCGCGACGGGACCAGCTGGATCGGCTCGGACCCGATCGCGGACTCGGTGTCGCGGATCGACGGGACCTGTGTCGGGGTCTCCGACGGGTCGAACAGCCTGCTGTTGCCGAGCACGCAGTTCGACGACGTGCGGGGCCTGATCTTCGCGCAGAACGAGCAGGTCCGGCAGGTGCACGAGCAGGCGCCGCAGCGTCCGCTGATGACGTTGGTGTTCATCGCGGCGGTCGCCGACCAGGTGGGCGTCGACAACGCCCTGGCCGCTCAACGTGAGCAGCTCGCGGGGATGGCCGTCGTCCAGGCGCGGCAGCTGGACCGGGATCGTGCCGGCGAGCCGCTGCTCCGGGTCCTGATCGCGAACGCCGGGCCGCAGCTGGGGCACACGCGGTTCGTCGTCGACCGGTTGCGGGTGCTGATGAAGGACGATCCCAGCATCGTCGCGGCGACCGGTCTGCACGAGAGCCGCGAGTCGACGCAGGCGATGGTGAAGGAGCTCGCGGCGGCCGGCATCCCGTCGATCGCGGCGACGCTGACCGCCGACACGATGGTGCAGACGTCCCGGTTGTACTTCCAGATCTCGCCGCAGAACCGGCGGGAGGCCGCGGTCGCCGCGGCGTACCTCGACCAGCTGATGACGAAGGGGCACGATCCGTTCGGGCATCGGCTGACCCGCCGGGTGCGGCTGTACAAGTCGGCCGACAGCCAGGACACCTACAGCCAGAACCTCGCCGCCGACCTCGAACAGAGCCTCGCGCGCCGCGGGGTCGCGGTGACGACGACCTCGATCCGGCCCGACGGCCGGGGCACGGACGGGCTGGACGCCGAGCGCGCCGGCCGGGACGCCTGCGACGCGAAGGGCGAGGCGGTGCTGTACGCCGCCCGCGGGCTGGTCGACTTCCAGGCGTTCCTGGACGGCATCACCGATCGATGCCCGAAGCAACCGCCGTACGTGCTGGCGGGGGACGACGTCACCAAGCACGTGGCCGAGCGCAAGGTGAGCGCGGCGAACCGGGCCGTGCCGTACCAGTACCTGTCGCTCGCGATCGCGCCCGAGCTGGGTGGTGCCGCGTCACCGGCGGCGGCGAACTTCTACCAGCGGCTCAAGGAGCTGTTCAACTACGAGAGCGATCCCGAGCGGTCCAGGACGCTGGACGGTCACGCGGCGCTGAGCTTCGACGCCGGGTACACGGCCGTGCTCGCGGTCCGGTTCCTGGCCGAGAACAACATCGCGATCAGCAGCGCGACGCTGTGGCCGGCACTGTTGTCGATCACCGACGCCGGCGGCCAGCAGCGCCGCTACGAGGGTGTCACCGGCACGATCGACTTCGGCGGCCGGATCGACCAGCGGGTTCCGGTGAACAAGCCGGTCTACATCGTCACCTTCCGGGACGGGAAGGCGACCGCCAAGGACAACCTGGTCTGCGGCGCACCCGCGGACCGGGAGAGCGCGCTGACCAAGCCGTGGTGCCCGGTCGATCAGTAGTAGCGGCGAAGCTTCGGCCAGAGCGCCGACCACGGTTCGACCGGGCCGGTGCAGCGCAGCACGTGGGCGCCTTGCTCCTCGTTGTCGACGTCGTGGCCGTTGTCGACGCGGGCCGCCTCGGTGCAGGTGCCGAAGTGGGCCTCGTACCGGGGTGAGCGTTCCTGGGTGACCAGGACGACCGGGCCGTCCTGCTGATCCGACGGCGGCGGCCAGTCGGCGTAGCTCATGTGCCCCGAGTACGCCGTGGGCAGGTCGCGCCCGTACTTCGCGAGAGCGCCGGCCTCGCCGTAGTTGCCCGCGAAGACAACGGCGCGATCGCGCTCTCCGGCAGGGAGTTGTTGCCAGACCGCGGTGACGGTCGAGGCGAGTTCGGGCCAGCCGATCTGTTCGCCCTGTTCGGCGTTGACGGGCAGCACGAGGTTGACGGCGGAGACGGGGAGCACGGGCAGCGTGAACGCGGCCGAGGTGACGGCGGTGAGGACGGCGCCCGCGGCCAGGACGGCACGACGTACCGGCCGGCGGCCGCGCTGCAGCCAGTCGATCGTCGGCTGGGCGCCGGCGGCAACCAGGACCAGCAGCAGGGGAAGCGCGTAGTACGACTTGCCGCCGGCGGCGAGCACGATCACGCACAAGATCGGGTAGGAGAGCGCGATCGCGCGTGACCAGCGCAGCGCGGGGGGTCGCCAGAGGCGGCGGAATCCGGCGATCCAGATCGGGACCAGGAACGGGGACAGCTGCAGGATCTGCAGTGGCACGAACATGATCCGGTTCTCGGCGCCGTCGTCCTCGCTGATGCCGCCGGCAACGGTGAGCTGAGGCCAGTCGTGGGTCGCCTGCCAGATCAGGTTCGGGGCGGCGACGAGGGCGGCGACGGCGATGCCGGCCGGCAGGTACCAGGTCTTGAGGACGCTGCGCGGGCCGGTGATCAGCAGGGCGATGAGCAAAGCCGCGAGAGGGAGGACGACGAGGTACTTGTTCTCCAGCGCGATGCCGGCGGTGAGCCCGAGCGGGATCCACCAGCGGCCGTCGGCGGTGCGGAGCAGGCGGGTCGCGAGAAGAGCGATCACCATCCAGGCCAGCAGGTCGAACGTCGCGGTGGAGACCATGTGCCCGGTGGCGAGCACGAAGCCGGCGAGCGCCGTACCGGCGGCGGCGAGAATCTGCGCGCGGCGTTCGCCGGAGAACTCGCGGGCGATCAGCGCGACGACCACCACCGTGATCGCGGCGCTGAGGGTGGCGACGACGCGCATCCCCATCAGGGTGTCGCCGAAGAGCGTGATGGACAGCCGGGTCAGTAGCGGCGTGAGCGGCGGCTGGTCGGTGTAGCCCCAGGCCAGGTGCTCGCCGGCGACGCGGAAGTACAGCTCGTCACGGTGGTAGCCGTACCGGCCGGACAGCGCAGTGAGCGCCGCGGCGACCGCCAGCGCGATGAACGTGACCGGCACGAGAGCGAACGCGGGGACCGACGGGCGCGACATGTCGGAATGCTGTCAGTCGCGGAGGCCACCGGCCAGACGTCACTCGGACAGAAGTTCGGGCGCGCGGCCTCGGTCGAGCCGGATGACGCGACCGGCGAGGTCGTCGTCCTCGATCAGCCGGACGACGGAGTCGGTCAGCGCCTTGAGGGGAACCAGCTCCGGTCCGCGCTCGGCGGGCGGCAAGGCCTCGCGTTCGGCGACTCCGCGTTCGGTCGCCACCCAGTCCGGTACGACGCAGTTGACGCGCACGCGGTGGCTTTCCCGCAGCGGCGCGAGCGTGGCGGTGAAGCGGATCAGACCGGCCTTGGCCGCGCTGTACTCCGGCGAGAGGTGCGGCCCGAGTCCCGTGCCCGCCGTCGAGCCGATGTTGACGACCGCGCCGCCGCCGGCCTGCCGCATCGGGTCCAGCACGAGCTGCGTGGCGAGCATCGGTGCGCGGAGATTGAGTTCGAGGGACGCCGTCCAGCGGTCGGCGCCGGCCTCGGGGAAACACGGTCTGAGGACCGCGCCGCCGCCCGCGTTGTTCACCAGGATGCTGGGCCGGCAGTCGGCGAGCAGCGTCGTGAGCGCCTGGTCGTCGCGCACGTCGACGTGCTCGTAGCGGGCCGCGGCACCGATCTCTTCGGCGGCTTCACGGCCTGCTACGTCGTTGACGTCGGCCAGTACGACGTACGCGCCTTCGGCCGCGAGCCGGGTCGCGATCGCGCGACCGGTCCCGACGGCGGCGCCGGTGACGACCGCCCGGGCTCCGTGGATGTCCATGGACCCACTCTGTCGGGAGGCACCGACAGATTCCCCGGGTTGGTATGTCCCGGTATGCCGGAGGAGACTTGTCCGCGCTCCGGTAGGGGTGATTTGGTATGTCAACCTGCCGCCTGACAGGAGGACCGGATGGCGCTGCTGTACGAGCGGATCAGTGCGCACGTGCTCGAGGAGATCCGGAGCGGAGCGCTGGGGCCGGGGGACCGGGTTGCGTCGGAGACGGAGCTGGCGGCGCAGTTCGAGGTCAGCCGGATCACGTCCAAGCGGGCGCTCGAGGTGCTGCGTGAGGCGGGGCTGATCGAGCGGGTCCGGGGCAAGGGGTCGTTCGTCGTCCAGGATCTGCCGGACCTGGAAGGGGTCACCACGCCGTTGCGCGGCCGGATCGCGGCCCGTCCGGCGCGGGCCCGGCCGCGTCCGGGAGCGATCGGGCTGGTCATCCCTGACGTGTCCGAGGCATACGGGCTCGAGTTGCTGCGCGCGATCGAGGAACGCTGCGCGGAGCACGGCGCCCACCTGCTCGTACGCCGTACGCGCGGCCGGCAGTCCGACGAGGAGCAGGCGGTGGACGCGCTGGTGGCGTCGGGCGAGGTCGACGGGATGATCGTCTTCCCCGTGCACGGGGACTACTACAACGCGAGCCTGCTGCGGCAGGTGCTCGACGGGTATCCGATCGTCTTGGTCGACCGGCACCTGTCCGGGATCCCGGTCTCGGCCGTGCACACCGACAACGTCGCGGCGTCGCGGGCGCTGACCGAACGGCTGCTCGAACTCGGCCACCGCCACATCGCCTTCGTCTCGCCGCCTCCGCAGAACACGTCGAGCATCGAGGAGCGGCTGGAGGGTTTCCTGGCCGCCTTCGCCGGGCGCGAACCCGGGCGGCATCAGGCCCATCAGTTGACGTCCCTGCGCAGCACGCTGCCGGGATCGTTCAGCCGGGAGAGCGTTCTCGCTGATCTCGACCGGATCCGTGCGTTCCGCGCCGAGGTGCCGGAGGTGACCGCGTACGTCGCCTGCGAGTACAACCTCGCGCGGATGCTGGACCGGGCCTTCGACCGGCCGCACGACCTGGTCATCGCGTGCTTCGATTCCCCCGGTGACCCGATCACCGGTTCGCCGTACCTGCACGTCCGGCAGGATCAGCAGGAGATGGGCCGGCAGGCGGTCGACCTGCTGGTGGCGCGGGTGCGGGGTGAGTCGGTGCCGGGCCTCTCGCTGGTCCCGTTCGAGCTGATCGATGCCGACGACAACTGACCTGCGACGACGCCCGATGCTGACTTTCGGCAGTACTGACGTGACGCGGCGACTGTGTAGCGTCGGAGGGTGACGTGGCGACGCGCGGGCGACTTCGGGCTGTGGGCCGGTTTGTCGTTCCTGGTGATCGCGGAGAGCGGTTCCCGCGGTGATCCCTACTGGTTGATGGGCGGCTGCGTCGCACTGCTGGCGGCCGCCGTCCTGCTGCGGCGGACCCGGCCGCTGCTCGCGCTCGCCGTGGTGCTGCTGCCCGGGACAGTCATCGTCGGATTCACCATGAGTACGACGTACGGGACTCCGATCGCGCTGGTGCCGGCGGTCTCGCTGCTCGCCTATCTGGCCGGGCGGCGGGAGACGCAGCTCAGGTACTTCGTCGCGTTGATCAGCGGTTCCCTCGTGTTGCTGCTGGCGGTGGGGCTGGTCCTACTGCGGAGCGAGGCGATCGCCACCACGTTGCTGAGCTGGCTCGTGATGGTGCTGCTGGCGCTGGTGCTGTTCGTGCTGCCGTGGCTGATCGGCCGCTACCGGGCGCAGCAGGCCTTGCTCGCGACCGCGGGCTGGGAACGCGCCGAGCGGATCGAGCGTGAGCAGCGGATGGAGATCGAGCAGGTCCGGCTCAGGGAGCGCTCTCGCATCGCCGAGGACATGCACGACTCGGTCGGCCACGAGCTCAGTCTGATCGCGCTCCGCGCCGCCGCGCTCGAGGTCGACGCCGAGCTGCCCGAACGGCACCGGCGGGCCGCGACCGAACTGCGCGAGGCGGCCGCCACGGCGACCGAGCGGCTCGGCGAGATCATCGGCGTCCTGCGGGACGCGGACGCGCAGGCGCCGGTCGTCCCGAGCGACGAGTCGGTGGCGGAGCTGGTCGACCGGGCGGCGGCGTCCGGGCTGGCGGTGCGACTGGTGCAGGAAGGTGCGGCCGAGGCGTCGCCGATGGTGGACCGGGCGATCCATCGGGTCGTGCAGGAGTCGCTGACCAACGCGAGCAAGCACGCACCGGGCGCCGAGGTCGTCGTCACCCTGACCCGCGGCGAGCACGAGGTGGTCGTCCGGATCACCGACACCGGGGCGACCCGCGCGGTGCCGGAGGGAGTCCCGTCCAGTGGCACCGGCCTGGCTGGGTTGGCGGAGCGGATCCGGCTGGTCGGCGGCACGCTGACGGCGGGGCCGCGAGAGGACGGGAGTGATGTGTCGATCGGCTCGTCCGGCTCCGGGGGTGAGCATGAGGGAGTCGTTCGGTCCGCGCGCGGCTTCGAGGTGGTCGCACGGATTCCCCGGGCCGGTGGGCGGCCGGAGACCGGGCGGGACGTGGTCGTCGGCGCTCCGGACGAGCGGTCGGCGACGGCGGACGAGCGGGACGTCGTACGGCGTCGCGCCCGGCGCGGGCTGATCACGGCGCTGCTGGTGCCGACCGTGCTCGGCGCGGCGATCGGGGTGATTGCCTTGGGCTACTACTTGGTGGCCGGGTACAACTCCGTGCTCCGGCCGGAGCGGTTCGACGCGTTGCGGATCGGGCAGAGCCTCGACGAGGTCGAACCGGCGCTGCCGCGGATGCAGATGATCGACCCACCGTCCGAGCGAGTGGTCGAGCCCGAGGGCTGGACCTGCCGGTTCTACCGGCCCGACGGGCCGTTCTCGATCAACTACGCCTACCGGCTGTGCTTCGAGGACAACCGCCTGGTCGCCAAGGAGATCGTGCAGACCGGCTCGATCCAGCCGACGATCGAGGCCGACCCGACCGATCCCACCCCGGCGAAGGACGGACCACGGTGACCGAGCAAGTCCAGCGATCGGCGTCGCGCCGGTGAAGGAAGGAACACGATGATCCGGGTCCTGCTGGCCGACGACGAGGCGATGGTGCGGGCCGGGGTGCGGGCGATCCTCGCCTCGGACGACGGGATCGACGTGGTGGCCGAGGCCGGCGACGGCGCCGAGGCGGTCGAGCTGGTGCAGCGGCACCGGCCCGACGTCGCCGTGCTGGACATCCGGATGCCGCGGATGGACGGGCTCGCCGCCGGGGCGGAGATCCGCCGGAGCGTGCCGGAGACCGCGGTGGTGATCCTGACGACGTTCTCCGAGGACGCCTACATCGCGAAGGCGCTCGGCGACGGCGCGAGCGGGTTCCTGCTGAAGTCGGGGGATCCGCGCGAGCTGATCGCCGGATTGAAGGCGGTCGCCGACGGTGCGGCATACCTGTCGCCGAAGATCGCTCAGCGCGTGATCGCCGAGCTCGGCGCGGGCGCCGGGGGAGGCCGGATGGCGCGCGCCGCGGAGGCCAAAGAGCAGGTCGACGTGCTGAGTCCTCGCGAGCGGGAAGTGCTGTCGCTGGTCGGTGCCGGACTGTCGAACGCCGAGATCGCCGCCCGGCTGTACCTGGTCGAGGGAACGGTGAAGGCCTACGTCAGCGCCGTGCTGACCCGCCTCAACGTGAAGAACCGCGTCCAGGCCGCGATCATCGCGTACGAAGCCGGTCTGGTGTCCTGAGCCGGCAGGTGATTCGCCGCCCGTTGGCGAAGCCGCCACCGGGTACCGGCGTCCCCGTGGCCGGAAGGGGCCGCCGACGCTCCGGCGGGTGACACCGGATGGACACTTGGTCATGGGATAGTGGGACCTCCCGGTGGAACGTGACCCGGGATGGACCAGTCAAGCCGGGGCGGGCGGCACCGCTTCGTCGAGAGAATCAGGGGACCCAGGTCGTGACCGACTCGCACAACTCCGGACAGCACAAGGACCGGGAAGCGGCGGCGGCCGAGGTCCGAAGGATGTGGCAGCCCACGCCGTCCTGGAGCCAGCCGGACCCCGGCGCGCCGCCCGAGCCTGAGCCGGCCGAGCCGGCCGACGACAGCAAGGACGCGCTCAGCCAGGAGTTCCCGGGCGACACGTGGTCGGCCCAGAGCCAGCCGGGCCAGGCCACGCCGTACGGCGGCCACGGCTCCCAGTCCGACCCCGGCACCGCCGGTACGCCGGGCGCTCACAGCGCCGGTGCACACAGCGCCGGATCTTCCACGGCCGGATCCGCCGGAGCTCACAGCGCGAGCACTCCTGAGAAGCCCGAGGCCAACCCCTGGGGCTCCGCCAAGGCGAGCACGCCGGAGTCCAGCTCCTGGAGCACCGCCAACCCGGGCTCGGCCAGCGGTGCGCCGACCGCGACCCCGGCCGCTGACCCCTGGACGCAGCCGGCCGAGCCTGCCGAGCCGGCGGCCCCGCAGCTGTCGCCGACCGCCCAGCAGTTCTTCCCGCAGGGCATCCCGAACCAGCACCCCCAGCCGCCGCAGCGTGAGGTCTCCTACCGCGCCGACGAGCTGATCCAGGCCCTGCCGTTGCCGCGGGAGGCTCCGGCCGAGCGTGGCGTCCGCAGCGTCCTGCGGATGCGTCCGGGCAGCGCCGAGCGGGCCGAGCGGATCGCCCGGGCGACCGCCGCGACCGCGTTCCGCCGTCCGGTGACGATCACCGTGGCCAACCCGAAGGGCGGCTCGGGCAAGACGCCGACCACGCTCCTGCTGGCCGGTGCGCTCGGCCAGGCCCGCGGCGGCGGTGTGGTCGCCTGGGACAACAACGAGCTGCGCGGCAACATGCACCTGCGCACCCACGACACCAACTCCCGCTCCACCGTCACCGACCTGCTGCAGGCGATGCCGATGCTGACCCAGCCGGACGCCCGGCTCGGTGACGTCGCGGCCTACCTGCGGCACCAGGTGGCCGGCCAGTACGACGTGCTGACGTCCGCGACCACGACGTACTCGCAGATCGAGGCGAAGGACTTCGACCAGATCCACCGGCTGCTGAGCCGCTTCTACAAGGTGCTGGTGATCGACACCGGCAACAACGAGGGCTCCAGCAACTGGCGGGAGGCGATGAAGGCGTCCGACGCGCTGGTCATCCCGATCAAGTGGAAGAGCCTGTCCTGCGCGGCCGCCGTACAGATGCTGGAGGAGCTCGACCACCAGGGGCCGGAGGCGCAGCGCCTGATCCGGCGTGCGGTGATCGCCGTCAGCAACGGTCCCGGCGACGTGAACAAGGAGGTCGAGAAGCAGCTGCGCCCGTACTTCGAGTCGCGCGCCGCCGCGGTCGTCGACATTCCGACCGACCCGCACATCGCAGCCGAGGGTGCGCTGGACCACTCGGCCCTGCAGCCGGCCACCCGCCGCGCCGGTCTGGAGCTGGCCGCCAGGGTCGCCGAGCAGATCACCATCGCGCTCAACGTCCCGCGCTGACCGACAGCACGAAGGGCTCCGACCACCTGGTCGGAGCCCTTTGCCGTTGTCAGGCGTCGTGGCGCTGAAGGACCCGAAGCCCCAGGGCCAGTCCGCCGATCGCCCACGCCACCAGTACGGCGAAGCTCAGTGCCGGCGACATCAGGTCGCCGGAGCCGCTGAGGAACGCCTCGCCGGCACCACCGGGGAGGAGAGCCGCCAGCCATTGCAGCGCCCGGATGCTGCTCTGCCCGAGCATCAACGGCACGACCAGCAGCAGGAGGAACGCGGCGGTCAGAGTACCGGCGGTGTTTCTGATCACGAAGGCGATGCCGGCGGTGAACAGCCCGGCCAGCAGGGAGTACGCACCGATCTTCGCCAGGTCTGTGACGAGCGCCGACGCGTTCCAGTCGGCCCACTGACCGGCGGCGAGTCCAGCTCCGATTGCGGCGACCAGGCCGAGCAAAGCGCCGTACACGAAGAGCACCGGAGCGAGTACGAGGGCCTTGCCGAGCAGCACGTCACGGCGTACCGGGGTCCACTGCAGTGTGCTGCGGATGCTGCCGGTCGCATACTCCGACGTGACCGGGACCATCGCGAACGCGGCGATGACCACCTGCACGATCATCAGCGCCCCGATCGCCATCGCACCCACCGTGGCCGGCTCGACCACTTGACCCGGTCCCGGGTTCTCACGCTCGTACGCCGCACTGAAGCCGAGCTGCAGTCCCAGCAGTCCGGTCAGCGCGATGGCGCCGATCACGTTCAGCCAGGAGGAGCGGACCGACCACAGCTTGGTCCACTCCGCGGCCATCGATCCGCGCAGGCCGCCGGGTGTCGACCTGTGGTCCACGGTGATGGTTGCCGTACTCATCGTTCTCCTACAGTCGTGAGCTCGGTCTCGACCTCGACCTCAGCTCGAGGGGTACGCCGCTTGCGGCGCTGGTGCCGGACGACCTCGACGATCGCCGTGACCGCGAGCGCCAGGCCGATGCCGAGCAGGACACCCTTCAACGGGTTGTCCTCGAACGCCTTGCCGCCCAGATAGCCGACCAGCGAGCAGTACAGGCCCCAGCTGATCGCCGCGAGCCCGGCGAAGAAGCTGAACTTGCGAGCCGGGTAGCGCACCGCGCCCATGGTCAGCGTGACGGCGGTCCGGCCGCCGGGGATGTAGCGGGCGACCACCAGCACCAGTCCGCCACGTTCTTCCAGGGCGTTGCGGGCCCACAGCGTCATGGCGTGCCGCTTGGTGCCTGGCTTCGTCCGAGCGATCAGGCGGCCGCCCGCGCCCCGGCCGAGGAAGTAGGACACGTGGTCGCCGACGAACGCACCAGCCGCGGCGATCGCGATCACGCCGTACAGGTTGGGCTCGCCGGTGGCGGCGAAGACGCCGGCCGTGACGACCAGCGTCTCGCTGGGGATCGCCGGGAAGAAGCCGTCGAGTGCCGCGAAGCCGAACAGGGCCAGGTAGATCCACCAGGACGACATCAGCTCTTCGGTGAAGTGCAGGATCGCGTCACCCATCACGCCACCTCGGCAGCGACGCCGTACTGGACGCTGTCGGCCGTCAGCTCCATGTAGGCCTCTTCCAGCGACGCCTGCTGAGTGGACAGCTCATGCACCCGTACGCCGAGCTCGTACGCCAGGTCACCGACCCGCTCGACCGGTACGCCGCTGACGATCAGCTGGTCGGCCTTGGACTCCACCTGCTCGGCTTCACTGGTCAGCCGCTCCCGCAGTACGCCGCGACCCGCCGCGTCGGGCACGCGGACCCGCACGGTGGCCCGGGACGATCCGGCGATCACCGAGGCGGTCGGTGCGTCGGCGATCAGCCTGCCGCGACCGATCACCACGAGCTGGTCGGCGGTCAGCTGCATCTCGCTCATCAGGTGGCTGGACACGAACACGGTCCGGCCCTCCGCGGCGAGCGAGCGCATCAGCTGGCGGACCCAGCGCACGCCGTCCGGGTCGAGGCCGTTCACCGGCTCGTCGAACATCAGGATCTCCGGGTCGCCGAGCAGCGCGCCGGCGATGCCGAGCCGCTGGCCCATGCCCAGCGAGAACTGCCCGGCGTGCTTGCCACCCACCTCGTCGACACCGACGATGCGCAGCACCTCGTCCACCCGGCTGACGGAGATGCCGTTGCTGCGTGCCATCGCGACCAGGTGGTTGCGGGCGGTCCGCCGGGGGTGCAGCGCCTTCGCGTCGAGCAGCGCGCCGACCTTGGCCAGCGGGACCGGCCACTCGACGTACGGGCGGCCGTCGACCAGCGCCTGGCCGGTGGTGGGGCGGTCGAGACCGAGGATCATCCGCATCGTGGTGGACTTTCCGGCGCCGTTCGGGCCGAGGAAGCCGGTCACCCGTCCGGGGGAGATGGTCAGGTCGAGCGCGTCGACGGCGGTCGTCGGGCCGTAGCGCTTGGTGAGTCCTTCGAGGGTGATCACGGATGCCCTTCCGATTCCTGGAGTGTGCTTCGAACCTAGGAATTCCGGCGGGTGCGCACATCGGACCAACGGCTGGAGGCACCCCCGACTTTCGTCAGGTGCGGGCTACGACCGGGGGATCGCGGCATGGCCTGTGGATGGCGTGTCAGGCGGCCGCGCCGAACTCGATACCATCACTGCGTGACCGGCAGCTGGGCCGGTCACGGACCCGAGGAGTGCAACGTGTCGGAAGTCAAGGTCCACCTGATCGGCGTCGAGGGCGAGGCTGAGCGGAGTGTGACCGAGACGACGACGATCGGGGAGCTGTTCGCCGAGCTGTTCGGCCAGGACCGCTCCGCCATCGCCGCTCGGGTCAACGGTGAGCTGCGGGACCTGTCCCGGGTCGTCGCCGACGGGGACGAGATCGAGCCGGTGAAGGCCGGGTCGGAGGACGGCCGGGCGATCATCCGGCACTCCACCGCCCACGTGCTGGCCCAGGCGGTGCAGGAGCTGTTCCCGGAGGCCAAGCTGGGCATCGGCCCGCCGGTCGAGAACGGCTTCTACTACGACTTCGACGTGCCGACCCCGTTCACGCCGGAGGATCTGGGCAAGCTCGAGAAGAAGATGCAGCAGATCATCAAGGAGCGGCAGCGGTTCAGCCGCCGGGTGGTCTCCGACGACGACGCGCGCGCCGAGCTGGCCGCCGAGCCGTACAAGCTGGAGCTGATCGGGATCAAGGGCTCCGCGTCCGACGCGGCCGAGGGCGCCTCGGTCGAGGTCGGTGGCGGCGAGCTGACGATCTACGACAACGTCCGGCGTGACGACAGCGTCGCCTGGAAGGACCTGTGCCGCGGGCCGCATGTGCCGGCGACCGGTTACCTGGGCAACTTCAAGCTGATGCGGACGGCCGCGGCGTACTGGCGCGGCAGCGAGAAGAACCCGCAGCTGCAGCGGATCTACGGCACCGCCTGGGAGTCGCGTGACGAGCTGAAGGCGTACCTGACCCGGCTGGAGGAGGCCGCCAAGCGCGACCACCGCAAGCTCGGCACGGAGCTCGACCTGTTCAGCTTCCCCGACGAGATCGGGTCCGGGCTGGCGGTGTTCCACCCCAAGGGCGGCGTGCTGCGCAAGGTGATGGAGGACTACTCCCGCCAGCGGCACGTCGAGGACGGCTACGAGTTCGTCTACTCCCCGCACATCACCAAGGCGCAGCTGTTCGAGACCTCGGGCCACCTGGACTGGTATGCCGACGGCATGTACCCGCCCATGCACCTGGACGAGGAGCGCGGACCGGACGGCGAGATCCGCAAGCAGGGGCAGGACTACTACCTCAAGCCGATGAACTGCCCGATGCACAACCTGATCTTCGACGCGCGCGGCCGGTCGTACCGGGAGCTGCCGCTGCGGCTGTTCGAGTTCGGCACGGTGTACCGGCTGGAGAAGTCCGGCGTGATCCACGGCATGACCCGGGCCCGCGGCTTCACCCAGGACGACGCGCACATCTACTGCACCCGCGAGCAGATGCGCGACGAGCTGAAGAACCTGCTCACGTTCGTGCTCGGGCTGCTGGCCGACTACGGCCTGGACGACTTTTACCTCGAGCTGTCGACCAAGAACCCGGAGAAGTTCGTCGGCTCCGACGAGGTCTGGGACGAGGCGACCGAGACGCTGCGTGAGGTCGCCGAGTCGTCCGGTCTCGAGCTGGTCCCGGACCCGGGCGGCGCGGCGTTCTACGGCCCGAAGATCTCGGTCCAGGCCCGCGACGCGATCGGCCGGACCTGGCAGATGTCGACGATCCAGCTGGACTTCAACCTGCCGGAGCGGTTCGAGCTGGAGTACACCGCCTCCGACGGTTCGCGGCAGCGGCCGGTGATGATCCACCGGGCGCTGTTCGGCTCGATCGAGCGGTTCGTCGCGGTGCTGACCGAGCACTACGCCGGGGTGTTCCCGCCGTGGCTGGCGCCGGTCCAGGTGATCGGCATCCCGATCACCGACGGGCACGTCGACTACCTGTTCGAGGTCGCCCGGCAGCTCAAGGCGCGGGGGATCCGGATCGAGGTCGACGCCTCCGACGACCGGATGCAGAAGAAGATCCGCAACGCCCAGAAGGCCAAGGTCCCGTACATGCTGATCGCCGGCGACGAGGACATGGCGGCCGGATCGGTGTCGTTCCGGTATCGCGACGGCTCGCAGAAGAACGGCATCCCGATCGCGGACGCGATCTCCGAGATCGTCGAGTCGGTCGAGAAGCGCCTTCAGGTATGACCGAGAGCGGACCCACACCGCCGGGCGGCGGGGAGGCCGGACCTCCGCCGCCGCCGTGGGCGGAGGGCGCTCCCGCGGCGGGCGCGTCGGCGGCCGGCGAATCGGTGGACGAGAGCTACGTGGCCGACGGGTGCGAGGGCGGCCGCGGAGGCGCGCCCGGTTCGCCGTACGAGCCGGAGGACGTGGGGCGGCAGGACGGGGTCGGGGATCCTGACCCGTTCCTGCGGCTGTGGACTCCGCACCGGATGGCCTACATCGCCGGGGAGAACAAGCCGACCAGCGGTGACGCCGGGGACGGCTGCCCGTTCTGCCGGATCCCGGCGCTGTCGGACGCCGACGGGCTGATCGCGCGGCGCGGCGAGGCGGCGTACGCGGTGCTGAACCTGTACCCGTACAACCCCGGCCACCTGATGGTCGTCCCGTACCGGCACGTCGCCGACTACACCGATCTGACCCCGGACGAGGTCACCGACGTCGCCCGGCTCACCCAGCAGGCGATGCGGGCCGTCCGCACGGTCTCGGCCGCGCACGGCTTCAACGTCGGCATGAATCAGGGCGACGTGGCCGGCGCCGGGATCGCGGCGCATCTGCACCAGCACGTGGTTCCGCGCTGGGGTGGCGACACCAACTTCATGCCGGTCATCGGCCAGACCAAGGTCCTGCCGCAGTTGCTCGCCGACACGCGGGCACTGCTGGCCAAGCACTGGCCGTCGAGCGACTGACCGCAGGTCGGAGTGCTGGTTCCGCGGCCGGTCAACGGAAGGCGCGCGGTCAGCGGAGGAACAGCGGCAGCAGTGGCTCCACAATGTCGAGCAGCGCCTGCAGGGGAATCTCCCGCGGTGGAGCGGTCAGCGCACTGACCCGGACCACTCGCCGTCCCTGCCGGAAGACCAGCTCGCCTTGGTCCGGCAGGTAGTAGCCGGGCTGTCCGATCGGCGCCGGCCACGGCAGGGGAGTCTGTCGTGCTTCGGGAATCGAGTCGGTGTGCACGGACTCGACGATCGCGACCGTCGCGTCGTCAGTTCCCCAGATGCAGGTCAGCGCGCCGTTCACCCGGTAGTCACGCCGCAGCTGGACATGGACCCCGATGAATCGTTCCGCCATCGCGTTGGCCAACTGACACGCGGAGTCGGACTGCCGAGCCGGCCGGACCACCTCCCGTACGACGTGACGGACCGAGACCGCGACGCGGAGCAGCTCACCGTCGGGCAGTCCGGAGGTGGGGGTGACGCGGACGATCCGGCCGGCGGCCTGGAAGACGATGGCACGGCCGCTCGTCCGCGCGCCGGGTCCGAGGTCGCGGGCCGCGCCGCCGAGCTTCTCGGCCGGTTCGAACATGCCGAGCGTGTTGGCGACCCGTTCGAGGGTGCCGGGGGCAACGGGCAGGGCGCTGACTCCGATGACGACCGGCAGGCCACCGACGACGAGCGTGCACAGATCGAGGGCGGGCAGGCCGCCGTCGTTCCACCCGTAAGGCTTGGCCGTCCAGCTGCTGCTCGGTCGTTTGACGAGATTGGCAGGGCCGGCGACCGCCATACAGGCGTGGTTGCCGGGTTGCCCGGCGGTGCCGTCGAGTCCTTCTGGTGGCGGCGGGGCGATCACCGTCGGCACGGGGACGGCTGGGCGGGGAGGCTCGGGCGGCGGCTCGCTGGCGCGGCGTGCGACGGAGCACCCGGACAGCAAGGCGACGGCGAGGACCACTCCGGTCAGCCGTCGCCGCAGGGCGGTTCGGCGTACCGGTCGGGGTGTGGGCATGGTGGCCTCCACGGCCGGGGAGCGAGGCCGGCTCTGCCCATGGTGCGCCTCCGAAGCAGCGGTTCGCCAGTGCCTTCGCAGCGGCTGGAGGTGGGTTCGGAGTGTTCCTGTCACCCGATGGTGATCCGGCTGGACTACGATCGCGTCGCCATGCTTAACAGATTCCGTCAGTTCTGGACCAAGGTGATCGCCCCGATCGCCAACCTTCTGCTGCGGCTCGGGGTGAGCCCGGACGCGGTCACCCTGGTCGGCACGATCGGCGTGTGCGCCGGCGCGCTGGCGTTCTTCCCGCGCGGCCACGTGTGGCTCGGCGCGGTGGTGATCACGCTGTTCGTGTTCTCCGACCTGATCGACGGCTACATGGCCCGGACCTCGGGCACGTCCTCGAAGTGGGGTTCGTACCTGGACTCCACGCTCGACCGGCTCGGCGACGGCGCGATCTTCGGCGGCCTGGTGCTGTTCTACGCCAACTCCGAGGCCGGCGACTCGACGGTGATGACGGGGGTGACGCTGTGGGCACTCGTGATGGGCGCGACCACGTCGTACGCGAGGGCGAAGGCGGAGAGCCTCGGCCTGCACGCCAGCGGCGGACTCGCCGAACGCTCCGACCGACTGGTCGCGGTGCTTGTCGTCGGCTTCTTCTCCGACGTGCTGAACCTGCCGATCCTGCTGGACATCGTGCTGTGGTTGCTGGCGGTCGCCAGCACGATCACGGTTGTCCAGCGCACCCTGTCGGTCCGCAAGCAGGTCCTGGCGGATCCGGCCAACGCACGCCTCGGCACTCCGCCCGCCGGACCGACCGCGGCGGGCGGCGCGCCGGCTTCGGCTGGTGGATCGGGCAACGCGGAGGCCCGGTCGGACAGCGGTTCGGCGCCGGGCTCGGCGCCGCGCGAGGCTGATGGGTCCGACTTCGGCGGCGACCGTCGCGGTGGCGAGCGGGGAGACGGGCCGGACGTGCCCGGGTCCTCTCCGAGCGTCTGAGTCGTGGACGGGCTGCGCCAGCGGGCGGTCGACCTGACCTTCGCGCTGGGCTGGGCTCTGGTACGGCGCCTGCCCGAGCCAGTGGTGACCTGGTTGTTCACCCGTGCCGCCGATCTCGTCGTACGCCGTGACGGCTCGGGCGTTCGCCGGCTGCGCGGCAACCTGTCGGTGGTCCGCCCGGACGCGTCGGCCGAGGAACTGGACGCGCTCGTCCAGGCGGGCATGCGGTCGTACCTGCGCTACTGGCAGGAAGCCTTCCGCCTGCCCGATTGGTCGGACGAGCGGATCGTCGGCCGGGTCCGCGCGGTCAACGAGGAACGGCTGCGTGATGCGCATGCCGCCGGCAAGGGCGTGATCTGCGCTCTGCCGCATCTGGCGAACTACGACCACGCCGGCGCCTGGGCCGGCCGGACCGGGATGCCGGTGTCGACCGTCGCCGAGCGCCTTCGCCCGGAATCGCTGTTCGACCGGTTCGTTGCCTACCGCGCGAAGCTCGGCATGGAGGTCCTGCCGCTGACCGGCAGCGACGAGCACGTGTTCGGCGTACTGGCTGAGCGGCTGCGGGCCGGCGGGTTCGTCTGCCTGGTCGCCGATCGTGATCTGTCCGAGCGTGGGGTGCCGGTCGATTTCTTCGGCCGCAAGTCGCGTATGCCGGCCGGTCCGGCCGCGCTGAGCGTTCGGACCGGCGCACCGCTGATCCCGGCGACGCTGCACTACGACGGTCCTGATCTGGTGATCACCTTCCACCCGGCGATCGACCGCACCGGTGGACTGGCGGCGATGACCCAGCGCTGCGCCGACGCGTTCGCCACCGGCATCGCCGCCCATCCGCAGGACTGGCACATGCTGCAGCGCATCTTCCTGGACTGACCGGGTGAAGATCGGCATCGTCTGCCCGTACTCGCTCGGGACGCCGGGGGGAGTGCAGAACCACGTCCGCGACCTGGCCGAAGCGTTGCTCGCGCGGGGTCACCAGGTGTCCGTGCTGGCGCCGGTCGACGACGACCAGGCGCCGCCGTACGTGGTGTCGGCGGGGCACGCGGTCGGGGTTCCTTACAACGGGTCCGTCGCGCGGGTGACCTTCGGTCCGCGGACGGCGGCCCGGGTGCGGAGCTGGCTGGCCGACGGCCACTTCGACGTCGTCCACGTGCACGAACCGACCACGCCGAGCGCGTCGATCATCGCGCTGTGGGCCGGCGACGGACCGTTCGTCGCGACCTTCCACACCTGGCAGGTCCGCTCGCGGGCGATGAGTGCCGCCTCCGGACTGCTGCGGCCGGCGCTGGAGAAGATCGACGCCCGGATCGCGGTGTCGGAGAACGCGCGCTCGATGATGGTGCAGCACATCGGTGGCGAGGCCGTCGTGATCCCGAACGGCCTGTACGTCGACCGGTTCGCGGGCCGGGCCCGGCCGGAGTGGCAGGGCGCGGACGGCACGATCAGCTTCCTCGGGCGGATGGACGAGCCGCGCAAGGGACTGGCTGTGCTGCTCGCGGCGGTGCCGGCGCTGGTGACACGGTGGCGCGACCTGAAGGTGCTGATCGCGGGAACAGGCCAGGGGGACGAGGCGCGGCGGTCGTTGCCGCCGTACTGCCGGGACAACGTGATCTTTCTCGGCGCGATCGACGACGAGGCGCGGGCGGACATGTTGGCCGGATCGGATCTGTTCGTCGCGCCGCATCTCGGCGGCGAGAGCTTCGGGATCGTGCTGCTGGAGGCGATGGCCGCGGGGGCGCCGGTGGTCGCGAGTGATCTCGCGGCGTTCCGGCAGGTCCTCGACGGGGGACGGCTGGGTGAACTCTTCGAGCCCGGATCGCCGGACGCGCTGGTGGCCGCGTGTATCCGGTTGCTCGCCGCGCCCGAGGAGCGCGAGAAGTTCCGGGCCTCCGGCCTCGCCGCCGTACGGCGTTACGACTGGTCCACCGTCACCGAGGAGATCCTCGCGGTCTACGAACTCGTTGCCCGCTGACCGGCTTCGGGGGAGCCCGGGTGCGAGCTCAGCTGGGGCGGGTGCGGAAGGTTTCGAGCAGCGCGGCCCGGGACTCCGCAGTGAGGGCGTCGGCGGGCAGCGCCTCCAGCGCCTGGGCGGTTCGGCGGATCTGGTCGAGATAGCGGTCGCAGCCGTCGCAGTCGGCCAGGTGGTCGACGAACGCCTGCTCCTCGGCCGGGGTGAGAGCGCGCTCCAGGTACGCCGTCACCTGCTCGACGACCTGCCGGCACTCGAGTTCGTTCACGACGTCGCCTCCTGCGTGTAGTACTTCTCCAGTTTGCCCCGCACGAACGCGCGAGCCCGATGCAGCAGAACCCGCTGGTTCGCCGCCGTGATGCCCAGCAACTCGCAGACCTCCTCCGCCGGCCAGCCCTCGGCGTCCCGCAGCGCGATCACGATCCGCTGCCGCTCGGGCAGTTCGGCCAGCGCCGCGAGCAGCAGTTCGCGAACTTCCTGTCCCAGGACCCCGCTCTCCGGGGCCGGCCACACCGCCGGGGCTTCCCACCAATGCCCCGGAAACGGATCGCCCGCCGACTGGAACCGTCGCGGATCGACCGTCGGCTCGCCAGAACCGGTGTCCTGCACCTCGTCGGACGGGATCATCCGGTGCTCCCGGACACCTCGGCGCTTGGCCGTGTTGGTGAGGATCCGGTAGATCCAGGTCCGCAGCGACGAGCGGCCCTCGAAGTGGTCGATGCCCTCGATCACCGCGAGCCAGGTCTCCTGCACGACCTCGGCGGCGGACTCCTCCGTGGAGACGTAGCTGCGGGCGAGGCGATGCATGCCGCCGGACCAGCGGTCGAGAACGAGTGCGAACGCGCTCTCGTCCCGGTCGCACAGCCGGCGTACCAGCACGCTGTCCACGGGGAGGTCGTCCATCGACTCAGGCTAGTGTCCGAGCGGCCGGACGAGACCGGGAGAGCGCGACCCAGATCAGCGCTGCGCCCGCCAGCAGTACGACGCCGGCCAGCAGCCACCCGGCGGCGTACACGTTGACCTGCTGCGTGACAGCGCCGAAGCCGAGCGCGAACGGGAGGAAGAGGATCCACGAGACCGCGCTGATACCGGACGCGACGCCGGTGCGAATGGTCGAGTCCACCGCGTCGTGCACCAGGCGGCTGACGTGAATCCCGATCACGACGACAAGCAGGGTCAACGTTGTGATCGCCGCGGTCAGTGCGGCCAGGCTGCCACTGGTCAGCAGCACGACGGAGCAACCCACCATCACGGCCGCGACTGTTGCTGCTGGCAAACGTTTGTGGAGGTGCAGCCGCCCGGCCAGCAGCCCGCCGAGGCCGAGCGCGCCGACGACACCGGCCCAGAACGGCCCGTAGAACCCGGCCGGCGCGGACAGTTCGATCAACCACAGCGGCCCGAACTCGTACATCGCCTGCAGGATCACCGCCGCCGTCACCGCGGCCGCCGCGATCGGGATCAGCCGGCCACGGTGCACGATCGCGCGAACCGTGGTCCGGAGGTGTTCGCGCAGCCCAGAGCGCTCACCCGCCTGGTGCAGCCGCGGCTCGTGAAACCGGGAGAGCGCGATCACTGACGCCAGCACGAAGGGGAGCGTGACGAAGTAGGTCAGCCGGGTGGACGCCGCGGCCGCGATCCAGCCGCCGGCGAGCGCGCTGGTGAGCAGGGCGGCGCTCTCGATCAGGCGGATCCGGCCGATCTCCCGCTCGTACGCCGTACTGGTGCCGGTCTCCTCGAGCACGGTGTCGTAGACGATCGCCTCGACGGTGCCGGAGTAGAGCGCGAAGTACAGGCCCAGCACCAGCGCGGCGACGATGTAGGTGACCACGTTCTGGCTCAGCGCGCCGATCAGGACCGCGACCAGCAGCGCGATCCCGGCCAGGCCGAGCACTCCCCGGCGTGACCAGCGATCGGCCAGGACGCCGGACAGCACCTCGGCGACCGGGATCAGTCCGGCGTACGCGGCGGCCATCACGCCGATGGTCGCCGCGTCGAAGCCGATCTCGGTCATGAACAGCTTCTCGACCGGGACCCAGAACGCGATCCCCTGCAGGAACGCCATCACCCGCAGCGGGATCAGGCGCCGCCGCAGAGAACGGGAGATCGCGCTCTCCGGCCGTGTCCGGCTGACGGTTTCGGTCGGTGCGTTGCTGGTCGCGGTCGGCATGACGCCCCCGGGGTGGGTTCGAGAGTTCCTGTCACCGGTGCAGTGTCAGGAGACCCCGGAGGCGTTACAGCGGTGTTCGGTCAGCGGTCAGCGGAGTTCGGCTGCGGTCGCCGCGATGTTGTCCGCGTCGCCGGGCGCCGGGTGCCAGGGGAGCTGGAGCGGGTCGTCCTTGTAGCGCGGTACGACGTGCAGGTGGGTGTGGAAGACGCTCTGCCAGGCGTCGGCGCCGATGCAGCTCAGCAGGTTCGCGCCGTCGGCGTCCAGGCGGTCGATCACCCGGCTGATCAGCGACTGGGCGAGCAGCGTGGCGGCGGTGAGGTCTTCCGGGTCGGTCTCGCGCAGGTCGGTCGAGTGCGCCCGCGGGACGACGAGGAGGTGTCCGCGCGTCGCGGGGTTGATGTCCATGAACGCGATGGCCCGCTCGTTCTCGGCCACCTGCTGCGACGGGATCGAACCCGCGACGATCCCGCAGAAAAGACAGTTCTCGGTCATGCCCCCACCCTAGAGCCGCCCGTCACCGGCCCGGTGCACCTGTACGAGGCGGCCCGGACGACCGACGACAGGCGGACTGGGGCTGGCTTAGACTGCGCGGGCCGGGGTCCAGGCTGGTCGAGTGGCCGGCTGGGTCTGGCGGGGTGAGGCGGAGAAGGGGATGGGATGGCGGACGAGTTGCTGCGGCCGACGATCGTGGCGAACGTCGACCTGTCGGTGCGGCCCTGGCGGCTGATGTCGCAGGCGTACGTCGCGTTCTTCGGCGGCGTGATCGCGGTGACGGTGATCGCCTGGCTCAACGCCCGCCGGCTCGGCGTCGGTGCGGCTCAGCAGCGGCTGATCCTCGGTGTCGGCGGGATCGCCCTGGTCGTCTCCGCGGCCGTGGTCGTGCTGCTGACCGACGACGACGCCGACAGCGGGCTGCGCGTCGCGACCCGCATCGTCGCGGTCCTGTGCTGCTTGGTGCAGCTCCGGCTGCAGCGGCCGATGGACCGCGCGTTCCAGCTGCGTGGCGCCGACTACAAGTCGCTGTGGGGACCAGGGATCGCCGCGGTGATCGGTCTCGGCCTCCTCGAGCTCGTACTGCTCGCCGGCCTGGGGATGGCGCTGTGAGCGAACCGACCGAAGCCCGGCTCCAGATGGCCGGCCACTGGCTCCAGATCGGGCACCCGGAACGCGCTCTCGCGGAGCTGCAGAGCCTCTGGGGCGACGGCGCCCTCGACTACCGGGCCTACCTTTTCCGCGGCGCGGCCCTGCACGCGCTCGACCGGAACACCGAAGCGATCGACGTACTGCGGGACGGCCTCAGCCACCACGGCCCGTTCCTGCCGCTGCTGCAAATCCTGGCGGCGGCGCTGCGCGCGGAGGGCCGGCTGCCCGAAGCCGAGGCAGCGCTCCTGCAGGGCCTCAGCCTGAACCCGAACGACCCCGACCTCCTGCTCGGCTACGCGATGGTCTGCCTGTCGGCCGGTCAGGCGGAGAAGGCGAGCGCACTGGTAGAGCGCGCCGCCTCGCAGGCTCCCGAGAGCGCCCAGGTGTCGGCTGCTCGCGCGCAGGTGGCGTTTGCCCTGGGCAAGGACCGCGACATGCACCGGCACTCGGAGAAAGCGCTCTCTGCCGATCCCGAGGATCCCGCCGCGCGGGCTCTGCACGGCACGTCCGCCATGCTCACGGGCGACCCGAACGCCGGATACCGCTCTCTGGCGTCCGCGGCCGCCGCCGATCCCGGCGACGCCGACCTGCGCGAGGCGGCCCGCGAAGCCCGGCTCGCGAACCACCCGCTGATGCGTCCGCTCCGGCCGTTCCAGCGGTTCAACCCGCTCGTGGTTTGGATCGGTGCGGTCGCCGTCATCTACGGGCTGCGCCTGGCCGGGCTGTGGCCGCTCGCCGCGGTCGCCGCCGTCGGCTGGTTCGCCTTCTGTGTCTACTCGTGGGTGGCGCCGCCATTGCTGCGCCGCTGGATCAACCGGAACTGGTGACGATGACGAACGACCGGATCTCCGCGCTGCGCAAGGCGGTCGAGGCCAACCCCGACGACGTCCTGCTCCGGCTCGTGCTGGCCGAGACCCTCGTTGCCGCCGGCGAGACCGAGGCGGCGCTCGACCAGTACGTCGTACTGCTGGATCAGCAGGGCATGCCCGAGGACCAGCTCACCGTGGTCGGCGAGCTCGCCGCGGCCAACGGCCGGCTCGCGTTGCTGCGCAGCTGCCTCGAGGCGGCGCGTCAGGCCGGAGTCGTCGAAGGCACCGGCCGGCTCCAGCAACTGGTCGACGAGATGATCTCGACCCGGACCGGCGTCAAGGTGAAGGTCGGGCCGGAGGAGACCGGCGACGGTTTCGTCAGCGATGCGCCGAAGGAGGCGACGACCTTCGACCAGGTCGGCGGCATGGACGAGATCAAGCGGGTGATCCACCGGATGGTGATCCTGCCGCTGAGCCGTCCGGAGCTGTATCAGAAGTACGGCCGGCGTTCCGGCGGTGGCGTATTGCTCTACGGCCCGCCCGGCTGCGGCAAGACGCTGCTGGCCCGGGCGACCGCGGGGGAGTGCGGGCTGCCGTTCGTCAACGTCCGGATCGAGGACGTGATGGACCCCTACCTCGGCGTGTCCGAGCGCAACCTGCACGCGGCCTTCGAGCGAGCACGGGCGAACTCACCGTGCGTGCTGTTCCTCGACGAGCTCGACGCGCTGGCGTTCGCGCGGCACAAGCACGGCGGGTCGGAGGCGCGGCGGCTGGTCGACGTACTGCTGCAGGAACTGGACGCGATCGGTTCGGACAACGACGGCCTGCTGGTGATGGCCGCGACCAACGCGCCGTGGGACGTCGACGAGGCGATGCTGCGGCCGGGACGCTTCGACCGCGTGATCTTCGTTCCGCCGCCGGACGAGCAGGCGCGGGCCGACATCCTGTCCGTCGTGCTCAAGGACGTGCCGTCGGCCGGGCTGGATCTGAAGTCGCTGGCCGCGCGGACGCCGATGTTCAGCGGCGCGGATCTCCGAGCGCTGGTCGAGCGCGGGGTGGACGCCGTGATCGACGAGGCGCTGGCGACCGGCGGCGAGCCGCCGCTCGCGATGCAGCACCTCGAGAGAGCGCTCCCCGCGGTCAAGCCGTCGACGCTGGACTGGCTGCACCGGGTCCGCTCGTACATCGAGTTCGCCAACCAGTCCGAGCGGTACGACGACGCCGCGGCGTACCTGAAGTCGAAGGACGTCCGCCGCCGGCTGTCCTAGCTGTACTGCCCAGGAAGGTTGGTTAGGCGGGTGATGGGTGGGAGTTGGCCGATGGCGGTGTGGGGTCGGTGGTGGTTGTAGTGGTGGAGCCAGGCGGGGAGGGCGTCGCGGCGGGCTTGT
>NZ_MTQN01000008.1 GCF_001984195.1 Kribbella sp. ALI-6-A | reverse complement strand
GAAGACCTCCTGTGCGTAGAGCTGGTTCCTAGACAGCTCCACTCCACGCCGGGAGGTCTTCACCCATCAACCACACTCACCGCGTGTCGTCACACTTTCTCAACCAACGTGCCTGATCAGTACAGCTAGCGCCGCGCGATCGCCAGCTTGTCGCGGCAGACCGTGTACGCGTCCAGCTCGGCGCGTGCCGGGTCGACAACGTGGCTGTCGGCAACCTTCTCCAGCTCGGCCCGCAGCGCCCGCGCCACCAGCCGGGCCCGCCGGTTCGCACCGTTCGAGGCGAACAGCCGGCACGCCAGTGACACCACCACGCCCAGTACGACGCCGCCGATCAACATCAGCGTCGCGTACGGGATGTCGTTCCACCGAGGCAACGGCGGATCGTTCAGCTGCAGGTAGCCGAAGACGGCCAGCGCCGCCAGCCACAACGCACCGCCGAGCGCCACCAGGAACAGCACCCACTGCAGGAACCGCGCCGCACCCCACCAGCCCGGCGTCGACGACGCACCGAGGTCGGTCCGGGCGACAGCCTGGTCCAGCTCGTCACCCAGCGACTCCTCGCGCCGGCGGACCGCCGAACGCACCGAGTCGGCCCACGGCCGCGACAACCCCGCGGCCGCCTTGTTCGTGATGGTCCGGACCGCGGTGTCCATCCGGGCGCGCTGCACCGGTGTTGCCGCAGGCAACGAAGACCGGGCGATCGACACCTCGTTCGACGCCGACTTGCGAGCCGCCTTGCCCAGCTGCTTGGCGCCCTGGTCCAGGTGCAGCCGCCGCAGCGGATCCGGCCGGAACCGGCCTAGCCACTTGGTCACCGGCCAGCCGGTCGCCGCCCGGGCACGCTGCAGGTACGACCGCCGTACGGCGTCCACGACCACCGGTACGCCGCTGGCTTCGGCCAGCGCGTCGACCAGCTCGGTGACGTCCGACTTGGCGATCTCCGGGGTCTTCGCGTTGCCGCACTGGCTGGCCATCCGGTCCGCGACCCGGTCGACGTCGGCCGCCAGCCGCTCGCGCGCAGCCCGCTTGTTGCTGACCCGCTTGACCAGCAGGTTGCGCAGCTCGTCCAGACCGGCGCCGCTGACCGCCGACGTACCGACGACGGTCGGGGTCTTCAGCCCGTCGGCCTTGAGCAGCCGGTCCAGGTCGGTCAGGCAGCTCTTGCGCTGCTCGTCGGTCAGCTTGTCGATGTGGTTCAGCGCGAACACCATCACCGACGAGTGCGACGCGAACGGCTTGATGTAGCGGTTGTGCAGCGCGGCGTCGGCGTACTTCTGCGGGTCGACCACCCAGATCAGCAGGTCGACCAGCTCCACCAGCCGGTCCACGATCAGCCGGTGCTCCACCTCGGTCGAGTCGTGGTCAGGCAGGTCCAGCAGGACCAGTCCGTCCAGGTCCTCCGAGTGCTGCTCCTCCAGCGAGCTGCGGTGCTGCACCTGGTGCCGCCGGGGGATGCCCAGCCAGTTCAGCACCTCACCGGCGGGCTCCTCGCCCCAGACACAGGCCAGCGGCATCGAGCTGGTCGGCCGCCGGGTGCCGATGGCGGCCAGATCCAGCCCGGTCATCGCGTTGAACAGCGACGACTTGCCGGAACCGGTCGCGCCGGCCAGCGCGACCACCGTCAGGTCGCCGGACATCCGGAGCCGCTGTCCGGCCCGGTCGACGATCTGCTCGGCCTCACTGAGCACCACCCGGTCGAGGCGGCCCTTGCCGGCCTCGGCCGCGTCCTGCAGCGCCTCGATCTTGGTCAGGACATCGGAAGAGCCCCGCACCAGGCCCTTGACCGTATCCACAATTCCCGTCACGTGCAGTCCTCCACCGCGCGCGCGGCCTCGGTCAGTTGCCTGGGTGCTTCGGGATCGACCGGATGCTGGTCGAGCACAGCCAGGTAGCGGGCGAATTCGGCATCCATCAACGCTTGAACCCTATCCTCCAGGTCCTGCCGGGCCTTCGCCGCCAGGGTCCGTACCGCCTGGTCGCCGAACACCGCCTCCAGCAGCTTCTGCCCGACCACCGCGGTGCCCGCACCGACGCCGACCTCGGCGCCGGTGATGCCCGCCGTGCTGGCGAAGATCACGATCATCAGCGACAGGCCGAGCCCGTTCACGCCGTACGCGAGGATGCGCGCGGTGGACCGCTTGTCCGCGCCCTCCTTGCGTACCAGCTCGAGCACGAAGCCCTGCCACTCGCGCACCGCACGGCTCGCGGCGGCCGGGAACTCCTTGGACATCCGGCCCAGGTCACGGTCGCCCGCGGCCAGCAGCTGCCGTCCGGCAGCCGTCGACTGCCACGACTCCTCGGCCCGCTCGGCCGCTGCCTCCGCGTGCTCGCGCAGCAGCGACTCCAGCCCGGACTCGACGGCGTCGTTGAGGTCGCGCGTCGGCGGCGGCTTGCCGACCACGGCCGACCGAACCTTGTCGCGCAGGCGGCCGACGTTCGTCTGCAGGCCCTTGAGCAGCTCGCCGGTGCCGACGAACTCCTGCCAGCGGGCGAGCACCTCGCCGCGCAGCATCGTGCCGTCCTGGGTCGCCTTCGCGATGTCCTTGACCGCCCGCTCGTACGCCGTCTCGGCGGTGGTGCGCAGCTCGTCGAATGTGTCGGCCTGCGCCCGCACGGCCTTCGAGAAGGCCGGCGTCTTCTTCGTCATCGCGGTGACCGCGCCCTGCAGGGTCCGCCGTACGACGGCCGAGCGGGCCTCCGCGTCGGCGGCCAGGTCGATCAGCCAGTCCTTGATCGAGGCAACCGTCTCGCCCGGCAGCATGCCGCGCTCGTCGACGACGGTCTCCTTGATGCTGAACAACGGGGAGTCGCCGAGTCCGCGCTCGAGCAGCATCTGGGCCAGGTGACCGGTGATGTCGTCGATCGTGTCGGCCGGGGCCCGGTCCAGTACGACGGCGACCGCCGTACTGCGGTCCGAGGCGCTCTGCAGGAACTCCCACGGCACGGCGTCGGCGTACCGGGCGGCCGTCGTGACGAACAACCACAAGTCGGCCGCGGCCAGCAACTGGGTCGCCAGCTCACGGTTGGCCTCGACGACGGAGTCGATGTCCGGGGCGTCCAGGATCGCCAAACCGCGCGGGATGGTGTCGGCGGCAACCAGCCGGATCTGCCCTGGGTCTTCCATGCCGCCCGGGCTGTTGCCGCTCGATCGCGCCATGCCCGGCAGCACCCGGTCGCCAGCGAACCACTCGGCGTCGGCGGGGTGGTGGATCAGCACAGGCGACCTGGTGGTCGGCCGGAGTACGCCGGGCTCGCTGACGACCTCGCCGATCAGGCTGTTCACCAGTGTCGACTTGCCGGCGCCCGTGGAACCGCCCACGACCGCCAGCACCGGAGCCTCGAGCTGTACGAGCCGCGGCAGCACGTAGTCGTCCAGCTGATCCAGCATCGCCTTGCGCTGCTGGCGAGCCTCGTCGGCTCCCACCACGTCCAGGGGAAGCTTGCTGTCGGCAAGGGCACCGCGCAGCTTCATCAGCGCGGTGATCAACGCCATCGCCGCCTGCTCCTCGGCCGCCTTCGCGGCGGTCGCCTCGGGCGACAGCTCTTCCACGGGCTCGGCGTCGTCCGGCTCTTCCACGGGCTCGGCGTCGCCCGGCTCTTCCTCGGGCTCGGCGTCGTCCGGCTGCTCGGTCGCGTCGGTGTCGACCTCAGCGGAGTCGGTCTCCGTGGCCTCGGAGTCTGCTTCGTCGGAGGCGGCCGGGGTGTCGTCAGCAGAAACAGCCTCAGCCGCCGCCGTCTTTTCAGAGTCGTCCTCGTCGTCCGAGTCCTTCTCGGTCGCCGCAGCGGCTTCCACAGTCTCCGGTACGTCATCGGCGACCGCAGGAGCCTCGTCCTCGGCCTCCGCGGGAGCCTTCTCCTCAACAGTCTCGTCGGCCGCGTCACCAGCAGGAGCGGCTTCTTCGCTCTCCGCATCCTCGACGACCGGCGCACCCTCCGCGGTCTCCTTCGACCCCTCAGCGGCAGTCTCTTCCGTATCCGCGGCAACCACCGCAGGACTCGGAATCTCCGCCGCAGACTTGTCCGGCTCGGCCGACTTCGCGTCATCCGCCGGCACGTCGGCCGCGACCACCCGCGGATCAACCATGCGCTCCGACTCCGGAACCTCACCACCCTTGGGCAGCCCGACGATGATCTCGCCGTACTCCAGCGGGAAGCCGTCCGGAGACTCCTCCGGCTCATAGGTGACGCCTACCGCCGGGCGATCCTCCTCGGACTCGTCGTCACCGGAGGACTCGACCACAGCATCGGCACTCGGCTCGGCATCCTCCGAGGACTTGTCGTCGGCACCCGACGTGGACTCGTTCGGCTCCGCGGGCACGTCAGCGTCCTTCGGCTCGGCCGACTGATCCGCGGCCGCCTTCTCGGACGACCCGTCCGTCGACGTCGACTCACCGGCGGCAGCCGGCTCGGTCTTGTCTGCCGGCTCCGCAGCAACAGCCGACCCCGCAGCAGGCTCAGCGACCGCCGGCTCGGAGGACTTCCGCCGCCGGCGCCGCCAGAAACTCTTGCTCTTGGCACCGGTGTCGGTCATCCGGGCAGGCTCCGCCTGGTCCGGAACCTGCGGCTCATCCGAGCGCTCCGAACCCTCACCAGCTGCTGACCTGATGTCAGCCACGGTGTCCGTCCACGAGCACAGAGTGCCCGGTCGGACAGCGCAGAAGCAAAGTCATCTTCATCCCGTGTGGCGGCGTGGACGGGGGGCAAATCACTGCGACGGTGGATACGGACCGTATCCTCCCGGCGGTCCTTGTGTTCCAGTGGGTCCCGGCGAGTAACCAGGGCGACCATCCGGCTGCCCGGGTTGCCCCGATGGATACCCCGTCTGGCCGTCCGGATAACCACCCGGCTGATACCCCCCAGGTACCCCCGCAGTACCGGGCCCACCGGACTGCTCCGGTCCCCGCGAGGCGTCCTGCGACCGGCCCGGCTCCTGGTACGGCGCCTGCTGCGCTCCACCCGGGTACGCCGGTCCGCCCGGATACCCGGGCCCACCCTGCTGCTGCGGTCCCCCGTCGTACCCAGGTCCACCCTGCTGCGGCGCCCCCGGATACGCCGGTCCCCCCTGGTACGTCGCTCCGCCGTACGAGGTCGGCACCGGCACCCCAGGACCCGCGGGAGCGAACTGCGGTACGGCGGTCGCGAACGCCGGCATCGGCGGGAACGGAACACTCGGTCGTCGCTCGCGCAGTTCGTCGAGCAGCTTCTTCTCGGTGTCCAGCGCATCCGCGCCGATCACCTGCCGGACGATCTTGTCGCGCAGGTAGGCCAGCTCGGTCGCGGTGTGCTGGAACGCCTTGGCGGCGGCCTCGGCCTGCGGGCCGTAGCGCTTCGCGTTCTGGCGCAGTGCCTTGCGGCCGCGCAGCGTCGCGATCAGCGGGACGTCCTGGCCGTTCAGCCAGCCGAACCGGACGTAGTCGTACAGCCGCGACGCGATCATCTGTCCCTCGCGCGACCGCATCACCAGCGCGAAGACCACCATCCCGAAGAACAGCGGCGCCATCAGGAAGATGTAGACGGTCAGGAAGCCCTCGCCGCCGGCCCAGCTTGCGCCGCCGTTCCAGAGTCCGTGCATGAGCACCGCGGCGAGGTAGCCGACGACGGGCGCGAGGAAGCGGACGGCCGTACTGCGGTGCCGGACCGCGATACCGATACCTATCGCGGTGAAGGATGTGAAGAGTGGATGCGCGAACGGTGAGAACACCCCGCGCAAGATGAACAGCCCGAGCACCCCGCGGACGCCGGCCGCGCTGCCGCCCTCTTCGGACAGCTGGTCGAAGATCCGGCCGAAGTAGAGGATGTTCTCGGTGAAGGCGAAGCCGACGCCGACCATCCCGGCGTACACCAGGGCGTCGATGATCCCGTCGAACTCCTTGCGCCGGACCAGCGCCAGCAGCAGGATCACCGCGCCCTTGGCGAATTCCTCGACCGGTGGCGCGACGAAAACCGCGGCCCGGTTGCCGCCGCCGGCGGTCTCGTGCAGCAGGTCCGCGGCCCGGGTGTTGATGAAGATCGCGGCCAGCGTCGCGATGAACGCACCCCAGCAGAGTGCGAACACGATGTACTTGAGCGGCTCCGGTTCGTAGCGGTCCAGCCACAGGTACAGCGGGATGATCAGCACGATCGGGACGAAGGCCAGCCCGATCCCCCACATGAACCCACTCGCACCGACCGACTTGGCCACGATCCCGAAGATCATCAGCCCCGCGATCGCGAACACCACCACGATCGCGATGCCGATCAGCAGCCCCTTGTTGCGCCGCTGCCCCGGAACCGGGTGCGGCCCGAGCGTGTTCGGCTGCGGGTACGACGCGCCGGCCGAACCACTCGCCGCCGGTTGCGGCGGACCGGCGGGGCCTGGTGAGGGGTAACTCATGCCCGCAGCCTAGTTGGAGTCCCGGCAGCACGGCAGAACCGCCCACTCAGCGTTACCGGGATGGAACGCCACAGTTCCACTGCTCTCCAGCTCGATCCCGTACGGCGTACGCTCCATCACACCCCGCTACCCCACCGAACCGGAACCCGCGAGCACGATCGCCCCCGGATCTGAGAGACTCTTCCCCGTGCCACCGGCACATGCGCCCGTAGCTCAGCTGGATAGAGCGTCGGACTTCTAATCCGTTGGTCGCAGGTTCGAATCCTGCCGGGCGCGCCAACTGTGGGCAGGCAATATGTCTCTTCAGGCATACTGCCGTTGGCATCTGGGGAACAAGTCGCCCCAGGCTCCGCGCCATGGGAGTGCCGCAAGCTCGAGCTGACCAGGCTCCAACGGGTCGACGAGCCCGTGCCAGAACCCGCCTCCGTGGCCGGGTCGCGACGAGATGCCTTGCCTACGCGTTCCAACCGCCATCGATCGTGACAGCAGATCCGGTCATGTACGCAGCCTCCTCCGAGGCGAGCCAAGCAACCAGATTGCCAACGTCAGCCGCTGTCCCGAAGCGACTCAGCGCCGTCAATCCGAGAAGGGCTGCGGCGGCCTCGCCGTCCGCCGGGTTCAACTCCGTATCGATCGGGCCAGGCTGGACGACGTTGACGGTGATTCCCCGTGGACCCAAGTCGCGCGCCAGCCCCTTGGTGAAGGAAACCGAGGCGCCCTTTGTCATTCCGTAGATCACTCCACCTGGGAACGGGATACTTTCCGCGTTCACGCTTCCAATGGTGATGATACGGCCGCCGTCCGGCAGGTGTTTGATCGCTTCGTGGGTAGCGTAGACGGTACCGCGTATGTTCAGGTTGATCGATTGTTCGATGTGGTCGTCGGAGGTGTCCGCGAACGACTCGAACCATCCACCGCCCGCGTTGTTGACCAAGATGTCCAGCCCGCCGAGCGCGTCGACGGCCATTCGAACGCCGGCTCGAGCACCCTCCGGCTCAGCGTTGTTGGCCTTGATGGCCACTGCGCATCCTCCCGCAGCCTTGATTTCGTCGACCACGGCGGCTGCCCGACCTGGTGACGACCAGTACGTGATGGCGACGTGCGCGCCGTGCGATGCAAGCGAGCGCGCGATTCCTTCGCCGATTCCGCGTGACCCACCGGTGACGAGCGCTCTTCTTCCATCGAGCTTGGCCTCGGCGTTCATTTTTCTCCTATGCGCACTGTGAGGGAATCGAACAGAGCCGGATTCGTGCAATTGGGGTCGCCAAGGTTCGGCGCCGAGCGCCTACGCCGTGGCCCGGGCGGGCCCACGATGTTGCCGACAGCAAGCCCTTGGACACCTCCACGCAGCCGCCGTGTTCATTCACTGACAGGTGACCGCGGCGCGCCCAGCGTGGATGTCCTTCGAGGGCTTACGGGTGTGAGGTTCGCGTGGCCTCGAGGCTTCCCAGGAGGGCGAGGGCGTCTGCGCTGGCCGTCCCCGATGGTGCCGTCGCGACAGTGAGTTGCTGTCCGGGTGCTTCGCGGACGTCGAGGGTCTGATAGGTCAGGGTCATCTGGCCGACCTCGGGGTGGTTGATGACCTTCTCGGTCAGGCTGAGGCCCGCCACGGTGTGGTCCTCCCAGAAGGTGGCGAACTCGGGTGATCCAGCGTGCATGCGGGCAATGAGCGGGAGGACGGCCGGATGCGGGGTAGCGAAACCTGCGGCCAGACGGATGGCGCTGACCGCCGCGCGGGCCACGTGGTTCCAGTCTGCGAAGTAGGTGCGCGCGCCGGCGTCGAGGAACAGGAAGTCGAATGCCCCAAGGGTCAGCTGCGATGGCCCCAGGAGCGCCCTGGCTGTGGTGTTGGCGGCAAGGATCTGGAAGCCAGGATCGGTGACGTAGGCGGCGGCGTGCGGGAAGGCGTCCATCAGTTGGAGCAGTTCCGGGCTGACCGGTCCGGGGACTGGTTGGGATGCCGGCGTGAGCCGGGCGAGACGGAATGCGTGCTCGCGGGCGTCCGGGCCAAGGCGCAGCGCCGTGCAGAGCGCGTCGACGACCTGGGCCGATGGGGTGCGTTCGCGCCCCTGCTCCAGGCGGGTGTAGTAGTCGGCACTGACGCCGGCCAGGACAGCGACTTCTTCGCGGCGTAGCCCTTTCACCCGTCGCCCGCCGACATCGGGCAGACCGACGTCGGCAGGGGTGAGGCGGGCGCGTTGCGGACGGAGGAACTCTCCGAGGGGACCAGGTGTTGTCGCCATGTCACCACGCTGTCCTTCGCTTCGCCTCAGGAACGCCGTACTTCTCTGTTTCGCCGCCTGGAGCGCTGCCGCTTGTGCCCCTGGTCATCTGACGGGGTCTCGCAGGATCGTTCGCAAGGCGTCCTGTGGGGTGCTGCGCGTGAAGACGTCGAGGTGGATTTCGTGGTGGGGTCCGCTGCGGCGGGCGCCGCGCAGCCGGGCATACTCGCCGAGACGTCCCAGCGTGGTGAACTCTTCCGCGAACGGGCCGTGGTGCATGACCTGCACGACATCCTGCTCGGGGACGGAAAAGACAGTGACCTCGTCGGACGCCGTGTCCGCGGTACTGGCTGCGCGGACTCGGGCGGCCTGGACGTCCTTCTGATTGGTGCCGTCAAGCACCTGGGACAGGACCCGGTAGAGCAGGGACGGGACCGGATTGACGCTGTAGAAGTCGGCGATCTCGACGGGGGACGAACCCTCCGGGTACCAGTACTGGATCTCCACGACCGGTGCGGAACCGGCCTCGTTCAGCTCTTCGGCGATGTCGGAAACCAGGGTCTTCTTGCGATAGAACTCGTCGGTCCCGGGCGCCCCGTCACCGAGCACGGCGACGTAGGTCACCGGCGGCGTCCGAACGTATTCGGGATCGTCGGCGGCGTTCAGATGATCGGTAGTCCGCGTGGTGGGCATGGTCGCTCCTTGGCGTTGTGTTGTGCGGGTGGTCAGCCGCGCTCGGACCCCGTGGGATCGGTGCGTTCGATGGTGGATTCCAGGCCGGCGCGGATGCGTTCCATGGACTGCGAGTAGGCCTTGTCGATGTCGATACCCAGCTTGTCGGCCAGGACGAAGGTCCACCACATCGATTCGGCGAGCTTGTGCTCGAGTTCCGCGCGCGGGTCACCGTCGATGTCCCAGGTGCCGTCGTGGGCGAGCAGCAGGCGTCCGATGTAGCCGACATCGTTGGAAAAGCCGATCATCAGCTCGTGCAATGACCAGGTCTTGCCGTTGTACCGCTCCTCCAGAATCTCGTAGCGGGAGCGGACCGCAAGAGCCTGCTCCCGGGCGGCGGAAAGTGATGGTGCGGATTCAGGCATGGCTGTTCTCCTTCGAGTCATCGGATCAGGAATCGGCGGCAGGGACTGCAGGAAAGGCGGCCATCGCCCGGTGGGCCATGGCGAGCAGTGACTCCTGGGGGGTCCCGTCCGCGGCGCGGATCGCGAAGCCGCTGGTGAGGGTGATGAGGAAGCCCGCGAGCTCGTCGGCGTTCTCACCTGCGGGGAGGTCTCCCTCGGTGATCGCACGGCGAAAGCGGTCCGCGAACAACCCCTGGATGACCGAACGGTTCTCTGCGAGCGCGGCGAACTCGTTGGAGTCCCCTGGAGTGACGACGGCCTGAACCGACAGGCAGCCGGCCGGTCGCCCGGGCATCGTGACGGCGCGGGCGTTACCGACGAGGAACGCTTCCGCGCACTCCCGCGCGGTCGGCTGAGCGAGGGCATCGGCGACGTACCCCATGTTGCGCTCGACGTATCTCCGCAGTGCCGCCTGGAACAGCTCGGCCTTGTCACCGAAGGCCGCATACACGCTCGGCTTGTTGACCCCCATCGCCGCAGCCAGCTCCGACAGGCTCGCCCCCACGAAGCCTCGACGCCAGAACACCTCGACGGCGGCATCCAGCGCGCTCTCGGTGTCGAAGGCCCGCGGCCTGCCTGGTCCTGCCATAGTCGCCCCCTTCCTCGGTCGCGGCAATTTTTTAACGCCCGGTACATAACCATCGTGCCACACGCCGGCGGCCCATGTCACGGCGAGCAGACCAGTGAAGGGGGGTGCAGTCCTCCCTGGTTCTTGCACCCTTCCCGCCCTGTCGGACCTGCAGCAGTGTTGGCGCCCGGGCAGCCGGACCGGCGCCCTCCCACGACAACGAAGGCGGACAACCATGCCTCTTGACCACTACCGCACGCTCGGGCGCAGCGGGCTCCGAGTGAGCCCGCTCGCGCTCGGTGCCATGAACTTCGACGACGGCAGTTGGGGCACCGCGCCCGACGACGCCTTCCGGATCCTCGACCGGTACTTCGACCTCGGTGGAAACTTCGTCGACACGGCCAACGCGTACAACGGCGGTCAGTCCGAGGTCGTCCTCGGTCGCTACTTCGCTGAGCGGCCCGAGCGCCGCCAGCGCGTGGTCCTCGCCACCAAGTTCGGTGGGACCATGCGCCCCGATGACCCGAACGCGGGCGGAGCCAGCCGTAAGGCGATCCGTGAGGAGATCGACGCATCGCTGCGCCGCCTCCAGACCGATTACGTCGATCTGTACTGGATGCACCAGTGGGATCGTCACACGCCGATGGAGGAGACCCTGTCCACGCTGGATGACCTGGTCCGGGCGGGGAAGGTTCGCGCGATCGGTGTGTCGAACACGCCGGCTTGGTGGATCGCTCGAGCTGTCACACTCGCCGAGTGGCGCGACCGCGCGCCGATCGCGGCGCTGCAGGACGAGTACTCTCTGCTGGCACGCACCCCTGAGGGTGAGCAGCTCGGCGTCGCGAAGGAGCTAGAGCTCGGCGTCGTGCCGTGGAGCCCCCTGGCCAGCGGTGCACTCTCGGGCAAGTACACCCGGGCCACGCCGAACGCGGGAGACACTCGCCGCGGCGCGTACGTCGCCCAGCACGTCGGCGAGGACCTGTTCGGTCTCATCGACGTCATGGAAGAGATCGCCAGTGACGTTGGGGGCACGGTCGCCGGCGTCGCGCTGGCCTGGGTGAGGCAACAAGATGCTGTCACGTCCACACTGATCGGCGCTCGCACCGTCGAGCAACTGGAGGCCAACCTCGCCTCCATCGACATCGAGCTCGACACTGGACAGCTGACCCGCCTGTCCTCGATGACCGCACCGGAACTCGACTATCCGATGACGGTGATGGACAGCATCGCCCTGCCCTTCCAGTACGGGCCCACCACAATCAACGGCCTTACCTCGAGGGCCTTCCAGCGATGACGCAGCAGAAAACGAAGGAGCACAAATGACGGGCACTGAGCAGGGCTCGACGATCGGCGACTGGATCGCCGCGACCAACACCCACGACGCCGCCACGTACCTGGCGTTCTTCACCGAGGACGCTGTCCTCGACGATCCCTCCGTCGGAGAGGTCTTCGACGGACGCGCGAGGATCAACGACTACTTCCAGTCCTACTTCGTCAACTACAACACCCGGACACGACTGCTCAGCATCGAGCCACGCGCCGCCCACCTCCACGTCGAAGTCGAATTCACCGGCGACTTCGCGGAGGGCCGGATCGGCGGCACCTTCGACATCACGATGACAGCCGATCGCAAGATCCAGCACGTGCGGGCGGACCTCCTTCGGTAGGTGCCGATCCAGGCTCGAAGCCGCAGGTTCCGCCGGTGTGGAGCTAGTCGTTGTCCCGGTGATGTGTGCAACAAGCTGGGGTCCTTGCCACCTTCGGTTCTCGAAGACGCTTGCCACCAGCAACTGCTGCGTGGCGTCGACGCGCCGATTCCGTGTTCGCCGCCTCAGAGATCGGTGATGCGCGAGCCCGCGATGGACGCCGCGAGCGACCCATAGGCCGATGCAGGGCTCTGGAAACCAGCGACGTAGTCGCCGGCCGCGACACGGCGGGCGATCTCGACGGAGCTTCGTTGTGTGAAGGTGTAGCCGGTCGGTGTACTGATCATCGACCGGGCTATCTCCCCGTCTCGCCCCGTCACCTCGGCCAAGGCCTGATAGCGCCCCTGCGCACGCTCCTCAGGCGTTGGCCCGTCCATGTCGCTGTCGTCGGCGGGAAAGCCTGCGTCGGTGTGCAGATAGACGCGGATGTTCGCGATTCCGGTGGAGCGCTGCGCAGTGATCAGGTCGCCCATCGGCGCCAGCGCGTACTCCTCCTCACCGTGGCCCAGATCGAAGCGGCGTGTCTCGGGCGCCGGCAGCCGTACGAGCTGCCCTGCGTCCCGAACCAACGCTCCCAAGTCGCCGATGCCCGCGGCGCTCGCCAGCGAGCCGCGTGAGAATCCTCCGGTGATCCGCAAGGCGATCGCGATGCGTTCCGGGTTCGCGACCCGGTCGGCGGTATGGACGGCGAGCGAGTCCGTCGGCACGACGTCCCATCCGACCCCGGACATGACCATGACGCCTGCGCGCTCGGCATCGGCCCCGAGCGACTCGGCCATGGCGTAGATCGAAAGCTCCGCGGTCGTGTCGAGGTAGTGGACGCCGGATCGAATGCTCGCGCGCATGAGCACTTCGGCAGTGTCGCGGAAAGGGCCCGCGACGTTGAGAACCCCAGCGACACCACCCAGACCGTCGAGCACTTCCTCCGGATGCTGGAGGCCGAAGACGCGACCAGGGACTCCGAGCGCTGTCGCCAGCGCACCAACGCGTTCCCGGCTTCGCCCCGCGACGACGAGGTCGAGTCCTCGCTCTCGGGCGTGCGTGGCGATGAGACGCCCTGTGTACCCCGTCGCACCGTAGATGAGTATCGGTTCGTTCATGTCTTCCTTTTCGACTGTTGGTTCGTGCGCCGAGTCAGGAGCTGTATCCGCCGTCGATGTCGATCGATGTCCCGTTGATCAGGCTCGCGGCGTCGCTGGCGAGGTATGCCACGAGGGAGGCGACTTCGTCGGTTGTGCCGAACCGCCCCACTGGGATCAGCGAACGCAACCAATCGGCGGCCGGGCCATCTGCTGGGTTGGCGTCCGTATCCACTGGACCTGGCTGAACGTTGTTCACCGTGATTCCCCGCGGCCCGAGCTCACGCGCTAGACCTTGAACCAGGCTGGCCACTGCGGCTTTGGTCATGCCGTAGACCGACGTGCCGTCATCGGGCATGTAGTGCGCGCTGACACTGCCGATGGTGACGACTCGGCCACCACTTCGCATCTGCGGGATAGCGAACCGGACGAGATCCACCGTGCCGCGGATGTTCACATCGATCATGCGGTCGATCGCGGCGTCGTCGAGTTCGCTCAGCGGCTTGATGACCCCACCTCCGGCGTTCGCCACCACGATGTCCAAGCCCCCCGAGGAAGCGACGTCTTGGACAAGCTCGCGCAACTGCTGCCGATCGGCGCTGTCGACGGGCACTGCGTGGGCGCGCCCGCCAGCCGCCGCGACTTGCTTCACCAGCTGTTCGGCAGCGTTCTGCGAGGACGCGTAGGTGAAGGTCACCTTGGCGCCCTCACTTGCCAGCCGTTCGACGATGGCGGCGCCAATTCCCCGCCCGCCTCCGGCGACCAGCGCCTGCTTCCCTTCGAGTGCCTGATGCACGACGTGCTCCCTACGATACCGCAACTATGTAACTGCTTCGGTTACATGTTAATCTATGTAACTGCTGCAGTTACGTCAAGTCGAGGGATGGAAGCGGTTCATGAGTACGAACAGCAGGATGAGCGTCGCCGTTCACGTTCTCGCCTGGATCGCCTACGACCGGCGCGGCACCGACAAGGAGATCGCGACCTCTGAACGGATCGCGACCAGCGTCAACACCAATCCCGTGGTGATCCGCCGCGCACTCGGTCAGCTGAAAGCTGCCGGTTTGGTCGACGGGAGCCGCGGTAGGTTGACCGGCTGGGAGCTCACGCGCGACGCAGCCCGCATCACCCTCCTGGATGTCTATCGCGCAGTTGGTGAAGGGGAGGTTTTCGCGCTCCCGGCAGCCCCGCCCGACGCCGAGTGCTACGTCGGTTACGGCATCCACGACGTGCTCGCAGGCACCTATCGCAATGCGCAACAGGCCCTGTGCGCGGAACTGGAGCGAGTCACGATCGCCGACGTGCTGCGTGACGCACTCGCCCGGTACGAGTCACGCTCGCTCGCCTGACGCAAGCCCCGTCGCGATCTCCTTGGCCGATACCCAGTACCCGCACCACGCGGTGGAGCCCACTGGTCTGCTCGATCGAGTTCTTCGGCGGTTGCTGATCGACCTGGCCCTGGTGACGTCCCCAGCCTGCTCCGGCTGGGCGCAGCGTTACCCGACGAAGGCGGTCATCCGGATCGAGACGCGCAATCCGGGCAGGTCGACGCCGAGCTTGGCGACGTACCGAGTCGGCGGCTCGGACGGGAACCACCGCGCGTATTCCTCGTTCAGGCCGGCGAAGTCGGCGGGGTCGGTGAGCAGTACGCCTACTTCGAGGACGTCGTCCAGGCTCGCGACGCCGGCCTGGAGGATGGCCTCACAATTCGTCAGCGCCTGTTTGGTCTGAGCTTGGATGGTGTCTCCGGCGAAGCTGCCGGTGCTCGGATCGATGCCGACGATGCCCGAGACGAGCACGTGGGGGCCGGCCTTCACCCCCTGGCTGTAGAGCGGCGAACTCGGCGCGTTCGCGGTCGTGATGATCTGCCGTGCCATGACGATCCTCTCTGCATCTCCTGCGCCAGGGCAGCACCGCAGGTTGTCGCTTACAGGTCGCCGCGGACCACTTCGAGCCATGCTAAGCACGAGCACGCGCGGACAACTACCGTCAGCTGATCCCGCTACACCTGACCGAGCAACTCCCGAGCGAGGGCCTCGGTCCACCACCGCTCGGTCCGATCGGGCGACCATCCACGTTCGGTGGTCAGGGTCGTGTAGACATCGATGTTGCACAGGGCGGCGTAGACGTCCACCGCGGTCGCAACGTCGAGGCTCTTGCGCAAGGTCTTGGCCGGCCAGGCGGAGAACACCTGGATGCGCGTCTCGTCGGCCTTGCGCCGCGCCTGCCGGTACGCGGTCGCCAGCTCGGCCTCCGTCCGTCCGGCCTCGCGGATCACCGAGATCAGATCACCCGCCCGCTCGAACAGCCGCCGGTCGTACCCGGCCATCGCCGCCAACTGCCGCTGCGGGCTGCCCGCGGTTTCGAGCTCGTCGATCATCCGCGGCAGGTCGGCGGCCAGATCCGCCACGTCCGCCAAGGCCCAGGCCAACCCCGCCTTGTTCTTGTACGCCGCGTACACGGTCGGGACCGAGACCTCGGCCTCCCGGGCCACGTCCCGCACCGTCGTCGCCGCCCATCCTCGGGCCACGAACAGGCGTCGTGCCGCCTCCGCGATCTCGACCCGGGTCTGGCGGGCCAGCGCCTGCCGTCGCAAGGAGTCGTAGCGCCGCCGCTGCCCGTCGGTCGAGGCGCCGGTCCCGTCGTTCCGCCGATCCATGGATTACCTCCTGCTACATTCAATATAACTGGCGGAAAGCGAATATCTGGGGAGGCGCGGTGGAGTTCAGCGCGGTGGCGGGGCTCGGCGGGCTGGGGTTCGTGCTGGCGGCGGTCGCCATCAACGTGGTCTACGTGCGCGGGCGGTTGCCGATGCCGACCTCGGGGCAGACCCTCGAGGAGGTCACGCAGGCGTTCGCCACGGTCGGCGACGCACTCAAGCGGCCCTCGGTGATCGCGCCGGCGACCTGGGTCTTTCTGACGTTGTTCGCAGCCGGAGTGCTGTCGGAGACATGGAGTGACCAGCCGGGATGGGCCTTGGTCGGCTTCGCCGGAGTGCTGCTGCAGAACGCGACCTTCACCGGCGTCGAAGCGCTGCGCTTCGGCCTCGCGTCGGCCGCGTCCCACGACCGCGGCTCAGTGCCGGGATTATGGGCCTTTAGCAACGTTCTCTTCGGCTTCAACCAGGTCTTCCTGGCCATCGCCCTGCTCGGCTTCAGCATCGCCGGCACCACCAGCGAACTGGTCCCTGCCTGGCACGCGATCCTCGGCTACGTCAGCGCCGCCTTGCTCTTCGTCTCGTCGTCCGCCACTCCCTACAACGCGCAAGGTTCCGGCCGGACCGGCGCCATCGGCCTCATCGGCTGGCTCGGCTGGGCGACCTGGATCGTCGTCTACAGCATCACGCTCCTGCGCGCGTGAGTCGACGGCGGAATCAGTCGTGCGGTGTCCGGTCCAGGAACCGCGCCGAGTCCGGCCGAGCCGGGCTCACCGGGCCGATTCGGTCGAGTACGAACGCCAGAGTCTCCCGTACGCCGTACCGCCCGTCGACGGTGATCTCGCCGGGCACGCCGAGAAGGTCGAGCGGGTTGTACCACTCACGCAGCTTCTCGGCGGTGACGGTCATCGGGCGGCCTTCGTGGCGGCGCAGGGTTTCCTCGAGTGGAACGTCGAGGTAGAAGACATGGGTGGGCCCGCGATGCTCCGCGATCAGCCGGCGCAGCATCGAGCCGTAGTGCGGCGAGTACAGGATGCCTTCGAGGATCACGTGGTAGCCGATGCCCGCGCAGTACCGGACGGTCTGGTCGACGAAGTCGATGTTGTCGCCGTTCGGAACGTCGTGCTCGCGCAGGATCACGCGGCGGAGATGGTCCTGGCCGACGTTCGCCGTACCGGGGCCGAGGGCGCGTTGGAGGTCCAGGGCGAGGGTGGATTTCCCCGCGGCCGAGTTTCCCCGAATGATCACCAGGTGCGACACCTCGCAGAACCTAGCGGACGGAGGGTGCGGTGCGGCTGGACCTCTCGAGAATTCTGATCGCGCGGGACTGGATCGATCCGGTGTTCCTGGACACTCCGCAGTACGAATGCGAGCCCCTGGGTACGGCGCTCGGATGCCGGGTCGTGCTCAAGGTGGAGACCCTCAATCCCGTTCGCTCCTTCAAGGGGCGCGGCACCGAGACCGTGCTGGCCCGGCTTCGCGATGCGAACGCCGTCGTCTGCGCGAGCGCGGGGAATCTCGGCCAGGCGCTCGCGTTCGGGGGACGGCGGCGCGGCGTCGGTGTCACGGTCGTCGCGTCGGCGGCGGCCAACCCGCTGAAGATCGAGCGGATGAGATCGCTCGGCGCCGAGGTGATCCTGGTCGACGGCGAGATCGAGCAGGCGCTCGAGACCGCCGGGCGCCATGCCGAGGAGACCGGCGCGTTCCTGGTCGAGGACAGCAAGGACATCGGTACGTGCGAAGGCGCGGCGACGATCGGCGTCGAGCTCTCGAAGCTGCCGGGCGAGCTGGACGCGGTCCTGATCTCCTTGGGTGCGGGCGCGATGGCCTCGGGGGTCGGCTTCGCGCTGAAGAACCTGCGGAAGACCACCGAGATGCTCTGCGTCCAGCCCGAGAACGCGCCGGCGATGACGCTCGCGTTGCGCGCGGGGCGTCCGGTGCAGGTCGGCGCGCCCACGACGATCGCCGACGGCGTCGCGGGGCGGTACGTCATACCGGAAGTGCTCGACGACCTGAATGCGGTTGTGGACGACGCGGTCCTGGTCAGCGAAGCGAGCATCGTCGAGGCGATGCGACTGTTGCACCAGCACGCGGGTCTGGTGGTCGAGCCGGCCGCCGCGCTGGGAGTCGCCTCGATCCTGGAGGATCGCGCCCGGTACGCCGGCAGAACCGTCGCGACCGTGCTGTGCGGGAGCAACGTGACGCCGGCGGACTTCGCTCGCTGGATCCGGTGAAGGCGTTACACCGGTCGAGCGCCGCCACGATTGCGTCGGGAAGTCTGCGGGTCACGCACTGTTGGGCCGCCCTTCGGCGGCGTAGCGTCGACGGTGACAACGGGGTTCGTCGACAGCCGCTTGCGGGCCTGTCGGCGAGGTGGGGGGCCGAGATGGCTTGGCGACGAGTGGCAGGCGCCGGCGTGGCGGGCCTTGTCGTCTGCGCGCTCGTCGGTTGTGGCACTGATGCGGTCGGCGGCGATGCCGGCGGCAACCAGACGACTGGGGCAACCAAAAGCATCACGCCGCGGCCGCCGCCTCCCAGCACACCCGGCGACAGAACTTCCCTGCCCGCACTCGGCCCCGCAGCGCAGAAGCTGCTGAGCAACCTGCCGCCGACGCCCGAATCGATTGCCGCCGACGTGCAGCGCCTGTACCCGGGCGCCTCCATCACCGCGGCGGACGTCGAAGCGCAGGCCCACAGCCTGTGCAGGAACAGCTTCTTACCCTTCGTAACGATGAATTGGATCGGCCTCAGAGTGCCGCAGAAGAACCTGCTGATGCTGCGTCCGGCGCATCGACTGCTGGACCTGGCGAGTACGGCGCAGATCTGCACCCGGGGACCGACTGTCGCGGAGCGGGACCAGTACCGCCGCGGCATGTTCTCGTACCTGAAGCAGGCTCCGGTGCGACCGGCCGGCCTGCCCGTCGCACCGGACGCCGTGCAACAGAACGTGTGTGGCTTCCTCCAGAACGAGGCCGGCGGCCAGGCGGTGGAATGGGTCCTCGAAGCGATCACGAAGGCCGTGCGGCGCACCGCCGACCTCGATGTGTTCCTGCCTGCCGCGGTGGAGATCGCGGCGCAGACCTGCGAGCGATGGCTGCCGTTGATGAGGGACGTGCTCAACGAACACTTCACCCAATGAGCCCGCGGTCAGGAGCTTTCCCGGTCCTCCAGCCCGACGGCCCGCCGGAGTTCCTCGGTGGCCTTGCGCAGTTCAGGCGACTCGTCGGCGTGAACCTCCATCAGGCCCGCAAGCGCGTTCAGCTTGTCCTGGACCGCCTCGTCGGCGCGGGTCTGGGAGTTCTGCAGCAGCGCCACCATCAGGAAGGTGACGATCGTGGTCACCGTGTTGATGATCAGCTGCCAGGTGTCGACGGTGCCGATCAGGAAGTACGACGGCGCCCACACCAGCACCAGCAGCACGCAGAAGGCGAAGAACCACGCCCGCGACGCGAACCTCGACGCCGCCCCGGCGAACCGGTCGAACAGCCCGATTCCGGGCGACACGTCCGACGGCATGTGCGCCGTACTCCCTGTACTCCCTGTTCCGGTGACCGTGTTGGTCATCCCCAACCTCCTCGTCGGCGACCGGCCGGCACACCGGATCACGCAGCGTGCCGACCCGCCAGACCGGTGCCCAGGGCGCCGATCGGATAAGCACCACCTCACGTCACCGAGCGCTACGTCACCCACTACGGCAGAGTCGGCCGAACTCGATCCAGTACGCCGTACGCCGGGGTCGAGCACGCAGGTCGCCGGACCGCGTAACCCGGCTCCCGCGCATTTCCTGCCCCGTGCCCGTCGCGCGTATTGGCGGAGTAGCGCATACTTGAGGTCTGATGGAGTCTTCTCGCGCGACGACGCGTCGTCACCTGTCCACGAGTCCGTTCAAGCCCCGCGAACCCAAGCCGATCAAGACGTTCGAGGTCGGTGACCGGGTGTCCCACGACAAAGAGGGGATGGGCCGGATCAGCGCGGTCGAGGGCACGCACGCCGTCGTCGTCGATCTCGGTGGCGGCAAGCTGCTGCGGGTCCTCGCCCCGTTCGACAAACTGCACACTCTCTGACCCTTCGTGGTCAGCGCGTCCCTGCGACGACCAGCATCTCGCAGGGACCGGTGAACCCGTCCGGGGTCTCGAACCGGCTGAGTTCCTCGGTGATCTCCTGCCAGGCGGCCGCTCGGGCGGGCTCGTCGAGGCGGGAGAGCATCTGGTGCAGGGCGCCGAAGGACTCGCGTTCGAACCGGACGCAGTCGGCGGCGCTCGGCATCCGGACCGGCGACGGGACCGTGGTGACCGTGATGTCACCGAACCCGGCCTCGGCGAACGCCTTCTCGGCCACGCCAGGTCCGCCCAGACTGAACGGCCCGGGCTGTCCGGGCAGCGGAGGCGGTAGCTCGGCCCGGCGGCGGATGATGCCGACCGGGATCGAGAAGAACTGGTTGCGGTCCGGCGTGGAGTACACGACCGCGGCGAACCGCCCACCAGGACGCAGCGCACGGTGGATCCCGCGCAACGCGGCCTGCTGGTCCGGGAAGTAGATCAGCCCGACCCGGGAGATCGCCGCGTCGAACGCTCCTTCGTCGAGCGCCGACAGGTCCTCACCGTCGGCTTCCAGCGTCTCGACCGCCACTCCCGCCTCGGCGGCGACACGGGCGGCGTACGAGAGGATGGCCGGCGAGATGTCGGTCGCCAGGACCCGGCCGGTGGGACCGGCGAGCCGCGCCGCGGCCACGGTCTGGCCGCCCGCACCGGCGGCGACGTCGAGCACTCGAGCGCCCACACCGGCCGCCTGCAGCATCACGGCGGTGGCCTCGCCGAGCCAGTCCTCGATGGTCGGACCCCACCGGTGCCAGGCCTCGGCGGCCTCCTCCCACTGGGCCCGGGTGGTCCGCTTGAACACGATCGGGTCGAAACTGATGGTCATGGTGTCCCCTCCTCGATGAGGGTTCCAGCGCATCAGCACCAGACCGGTCACAACTAGTACAGGTTCTGGACTTCGGTGGTACGAATCCTGGACCCGGGCGCACAATGAGGCATGCGCGAGTACTCCCAGTACTGCCCGGTGGCACTGGCCAGCGCTGTGCTCGCCGACCGGTGGATGCCGCTGATCGTGCGGGAGCTCGTGCTGGGCAGCCGGCGGTTCAACGACATCGATCGCGGCCTGCCCGGGATCTCGCGCACGCTGCTCAAGCAGCGACTCGAGCACCTGGAGCGCAAGGGCGTGCTGGACCGGGTGCCGGTCACCCGGGGTCACGAGTACCAGCTCACCCCCGCAGGCCGGGATCTCGAGGGCGTGATCATGGCGATCGGCGAGTGGGCGGTGCGGTGGATGTTCACCGAGCCGGAGCCGCGCGAGGTCGACCCGATCACGCTGACCTGGTGGATGTCCCGGCGGATCGATCAGGACAAGCTGCCCGGTCAGCGGGTGAACATCGAGTTCGACTACCGCGGCGACGACCCGACCCGGATCTGGCTGGTCCTCGACCGGCAGGAGGCCTCGGTGTGCACCGAGCACCCTGGCTTCGCCTCCGACGTCATGGTGACCACCGAGCCGGTCGCCCTGATGCGGGTGTTCGCCGGCATCGTCACCCTCCCGCAGGCCACCGCCGCGGGCCAGGTCACGATGACCGGCCCGCCGCGTCTGCTCCGCGCTCTCCCGACCTGGTTCCTCTGGAGTCCCTTCGCCCCCGCCGTGCGGGAGCGCACCGGTCAGGCCGTCTTGGGGACGTAGTGCAGTGCGGTGATCCCGCACTCGAACCCGACCGCCTCGGCCAGGTCGAGCGGCACCGTGCGGGTCGGGAAGACCGGCAGCCCGGTCCCGATCGCCGTCGGGTTGACGAACAGGTAGATGTCGTCGGCCAGCCCCTCCGCGATCAGCGCGGAGACCAGCGTGCTGCCGCCGTACGCGATCAGGTCGCCACCGGACTGGGCCTTGAGCTCAGTGACGGTCTTGACCAGGTCGCCGGCGACGACCGCGTTCTCCCACGGCGACTCGGTCAGGTTGCGGGACACCACGACCTTGGGGGTGTTGTTCATCCAGTCGATCGACGCCTCGTCCTCGTGCTCGGGGCGCGACTGCCAGGCCGGGATGAAGCCCTCGGCCAGCTTGCGGCCGAGCACGATCGTGTCGACCGGCTTGGTCAGCGCGTCGATGTAGGTGCTGAGGTCGTCGGTCCAGGGGAACCGCATCCAGTCCATCTCGCCGTTCGGTCCGCCCATGTAGCCGTCGACGGTGATCTGGACCTGGATCTTGAGCTTGCGCATCGCAGTCGCCTTTCGAGTGGTTCGGGGTGATGGAGCAAGCATGGCCAAACCCGTTTACGGGATCTTTACGGCCACCCCGGAACCAGTACGACGACCGGCAGGCTCACCCCCAGAACGCGTCCTCGCCCGGCTGGTCGGCGGAGAACAGCCAGGCCTCGACGATCTTCCCGTCGGCCACCTTCAGCAGATCGACGCCGTCCTGGTCCAGCGCCGCACCGTCACGCCGAGCGCTGAAGTGGATGCTCGCGGCCACCAGGTCGCCGTTGCCCATCGGCGGCGCGGTCAGCGCCAGCTCGAAGCTGCCCTGGCTGATCTCCATCATCCGGCCGATCATCGCGTTCACCGCGCCGGCGCCCTCGTGCACGCCGGACAGCTGGTTCGCGCCCGGCTGGTGCCAGACGATCCCGTCGGCGAGATATCCGCCGACCTTGGCGAAGTCCTTGGCCGCCAGCGCGTCGAAGTAGTCCTGGACAACCTTCACGGCGTCACTCATCGCTTGTTCCTCCTGGGGTCGTTTCCCTTGGCTGACTCCAATACTTACGATTAGTGACCAATTACCTCAACGTAACCAACGGGACGATGCCCAAAACTTTCTCCCCACCGCCCGGCCAGGACTGGAGCGTGCTGTCGCGGACCTGCCCGTCGCGCACCTCCCTGGCCCGGATCGCGAACAAGTGGACCGCGATGGTGATCACCGTGCTGGCCGACGGCCCGCAGCGCTTCGGCGACCTGCGGACAGCGCTGGACGGGATCAGCGGCAAGGTCCTCACCGAGACGCTGCGCGACCTCGAACGTGACGGCATGCTGATCCGGACGGCGTACGCCGAGATCCCGCCGCGGGTCGAGTACGAGCTGACCCCGCTCGGCCGCACGCTGATCGAGCCGCTGGCCGTGCTGGTCCGCTGGGCCGAGCAGCACATCCCCGAGGTGCTCGCCGCCCGCGACGCCTACGACGACCGCTGACCGTCATCCCCCGGTCGTAGTCCCGGATCCTGCCACAGGCCGACGATCCCCGCGGCGAAGTGCGATGTAGTTGCGCTCGGCACGCAATTCCCGGTCGAGAGGACGGCACGACGTGGAACCCCAGGCGATGCCCGTCGCGCACCGTCCGAGCGGGCGGCTGTACGAGGTCGATCTGCTCCGGATTCTGGCCGCGCTCGCCGTGCTGACCTACCACTACCTGTTCTCCGCGTACGCCGGCAGCCTGTCCCCGCTGCACTTCCCGCATGCGAGCGTCGTGGCCCGCTACGGCTACCTCGGCGTCGATCTGTTCTTCCTGATCAGCGGCTTCGTCGTCCTGCTGAGCGCGTGGGACCGCACGCCGCGTTCGTTCCTGGTGTCGCGCGCGGTCCGCCTCTACCCGGCGTACTGGGTCGCGGTGACGCTGACAGCGCTGGTCTCGGTTCTGTTCAGCCAAGGCCGCTTCCCGATCTCACTGCCGCAGTACCTGGCCAACCTGACGATGTTCAACTCACTGCCCGACATCAAGAACGTCGACGTCGTCTACTGGACGCTGTGGGCCGAGCTGCGCTTCTACGCGCTGGTCCTGGTACTCACGTTCGTCGGCATCACCCGCCGCCGCGTCACCGTCTTCCTCTGGGCCCTGGCTGGCCGCGACATTCGTCTTCGAAGCCGGCCTCCTGCCCGGCGTCGCCGACCTCGTCCTGAACACCCAGTTCTCGCACTACTTCATCGCCGGCATGGCGCTCTGCCTGATCCACCGCTTCGGGCCGAGTCCGCAGCCGTTCGTGATCCTCGCGCTGGCGCTGGCCAACGCGATCCCGCGGGGCATCGGTTTCGCCGACCGCGTCGGCAGCCGGTACGGCGCCGAGCTGCACCGCCCGGTCGTGGTCGCCGTCATCGTGGCGGGCTTCGCGATCATGCTGCTGATCGCCCTGCGAGTGACCGCGTCCTGGGCGCGCCCCTGGTTCGCCACGCTCGGCGCGCTCACCTATCCGCTCTACCTGATCCACGCCCATATCGGTTTCGTCGTCTTCGAACGCCTCGGCCCGCACGTGAACGCGACCCTGCTGATGCTCGGGACGGTGGCCGCGATGATCGCTGCCGCCACCGTCCTGCACCGGTACGTCGAGAAGCCGCTGGTTCCCCGCCTCAAACGCCTGCTCAGCCCTCGTCTCAGCCGAGAAAGTGCTGCCGCAGCACGGGGGTGAGCACTTCCGGCGGCACCTCGTGGAAGCTGCCCTCCAGCGCGACCACCGAGCTGTCCGGCATCGCCTCGGCCGCCGCGCGCACGGCCCGCTGAAGCCACTCGGGACTGGCCGTGCTGTGCAGCGCGAGCGTCGGCTGCTCGATCGAGGCGAGCAACCCGACCGGAACCTCGCTGTCCCCCAGCTGCAGAGCGTCGTACACGAGCGTGTGCGCGATCGACTCCAGCTCCGGCCAGTACGGCGACGCCTTCATCCCGTCGACCTGGTCCTTCGGCTGCCCGACGGCCTCGACCATGAACAGCTCCAGCGCCCCGCCCGGGTTGCCCGCCGCAACGAACTCCTGCAGCCGTTCCAGGTATCGGTCGGGCGCCGGCGGCGCGCCTTCGACCCGGAACGGCGGCTCCATGATCGCGAGCTTGTCGAACGCGGATCCCGCCGCGACCGCCCGGAGCAGCACCATCGCCCCCGACGAGTCGGCGTACCCGTACGACGCGGCGGTGGCGGCCCGCACCGCCTCGAGATCCTCGAGTTCGCGCTCCACGGCGTACGACGGCTGGTCGCCGGAGTCGCCGCGCCCGCGCCGGTCATAGGTGATCACGGTGAACGACTCGGCGAGCACCTCCGCGCGCGGGCCGTAGTACGAGCGCGCGGTGAGCGCTCCCGCGACCAGCACCAGTCCCGGCCCGGAGCCGAAGGTGTCGTACGCGATCTCGGTGCCGTCGACGGAGATGACCTTGTCCATGGAACTCCCTTTCGCCTGACTTTCCTCTGCCAGTCCGTCGATCGACCGTCAGGAGGACAGACACCTGTAGAGTGTGATCCAGGTCACATCACACGCACTGAGATCCGGACGTCGAGCGCGGAGCCGAGGCCTTCCAGCCGTCTCCCCTTGCGTGCAATACTGGATTATGTATACAAGCAATCGGTATGCCGTCCGGCCGGAACGAGGCTGACCCCATGTTGCTGCGCCAGCTCGAGTACCTCGTCGCCCTCGCCCGGGAGCGGCACTTCGCCCGCGCCGCCGACGCTTGCTACGTCTCCCAGCCGTCGCTGTCCGCCGCGATCCGCAAGCTCGAGCAGGAGCTCGACGTCCCGATCGTGCGCCGCGGCCGGCGGTTCGAGGGCCTGACCCCCGAGGGCGAACGGGTGCTGCTGTGGGCGCAGCGCATCCTGGCCGAACGCGACGCCCTGCGGCACGAGCTGTCGGTGATGCGCGGCGGCCTGACCGGAACGCTCCGGCTCGGTGCGATCCCGACCGCAATGCCGGTCGTCTCGCTGCTCACCACGCCGTTCTGCGCGCGGCACGAGCAGGCCCGGGTGACGCTGGAGTCGCTGTCGTCGCGCGACATCACCCAGAAGCTGGCCGAGTTCGAGCTCGACGTCGCGATGACCTATCTCGACGACGACACGCTCGGCAGCGTGCGCAAGACCCCGCTCTACGAGGAGCGCTACCTGCTGCTCACCCCGCAGGACAACGAGCTGGCCGATCTGCCGGTTGCCACCTGGGCGCAGGTCGCCGACCAGCCGCTGTGCCTGTTGTCGCCGCAGATGCGCAACCGCCGGATCATGAACGGCTACTTCACCGACGACGGCGTGACCGCCCGGCCCGCGATCGAGAGCGACACCGTCTCTGGGCTCTACAGCCACCTGCACGGCAACCACTGGTCGACGGTCATCTCGCACGCCTGGCTGCACATGTTCGGCGTACCGGACGGAATGCGCGTCGTACCGCTGAAAAGCCCGGCCCACGGGCCGCGGGTGGGACTGGTGATCGCCGCCCGCAACCCTGAGCCGGTGCTCGCCCGGGCGTTGCTCGACGTCGCCCGGCAGGCCGGCGTCCACACCGCGCTGGACGAACTGCTGGACGTGCATCTGATGGGTTCGGGCTATGCGCCGGAGCTGGCGGGATAGTTGCCTCCTATCCCGAGATAGCGAACAAGTCTTGGACCTGGACCGCCCGGCCCGGGCATTCTGATGGGGAAGAAAGCCCCTTCTGGAAGGCACTTCCGGATTTTCGGCGGTGCTCGTGATCGAGGTCACCCGGACGGAATCCGCGTGCTCCCGCGTGGGTACCGGGCTTGTAACCGGGATCACGTGAGACGTGGGCATAACCGGGGCGTACGCCTGGTTGAATGTATGCAGTAGGCAGTATTAGGACCCAAGAGTGGAGAGGAAGAAATGATTTTCACCCGTAGGTTCGGCGCTCTGGCGGCCCGCCGGCAGTTCCCGGATTCCCCGGAACTGCAGCAGGAACTGAACCTCGACGTCGACCTCGACCGGACCGACGAGACCCGGCGCGACGACGAGCGTCAGCACTCTGTGCGCGAGACGACAGCAGCCTGACCCACCTCCCGAATCGGTGCTCCGGACACGGCGACCGGCACTGGCCGGCACCTGGATCCGGACCGCGGCGGCGGACTCCCCGCGGAACGCGATCCATGGATCCGGAGCACCGGGAGCAAGGCGGAACAGGCCGGCTCCACCCCCGAACAGGCCGGCTCGACGATGAGCATCGGCAACAGACCTGGCACTTGGTAGACTGTCTACCACGTGCCATTACGTTTTTCGGGAAGGACCTCATGACCACACTCAGCGCGGGCCCGGACTCCTCGGCCGACTCCCCCGGCGTACGGCACGTCAAGCGGCCCACACCGCTGCGCGAGTCGGTCTACGAGGCTCTGACCGAGATGATCATCGACGGCACGCTGGAGCGCGGCCGGCACCTGGTCGAGGTCGAGCTGGCCGGCATGCTCGGCGTCTCCCGCCAGCCTGTCCGGGAAGCCCTGCAGCGGCTCAACAACGAAGGCTGGGTGGATCTGCGGCCCGGCTTCGGTGCGATGGTGCACGTGCCCGCCGAGGACGAGGTCGACCAGTTGCTCGCGGCCCGCGCCGCCCTGGAGTCGGAGTCGGCCCGGCTCGCGGCGCGGCACGCCACCAAGGAGGCCGTGGCGCAGCTCAAGGAGCTCTGCAAGGTGGGCACCGCGTTCCAGGAGGCCGGCGACATCGACGGCGCGGTCCGGACCAACGGCGAGCTGCACTCGATGATCACGCAGATGTCCGGCAACCGCTTCCTGGTCGACTTCGCCGGCCAGGTCGACCGCCGCGTCCGGTGGTACTACACCCCCGTCGCCCCCGTCCGCGGCGCCGCCTCCTGGCGCGAGCACGCCCGCCTGGTCAAGGCGATCAGCGAAGCCGACGAGGACAAGGCCGCGCAGATCATGCGCGAACACACCGAGCACACCCGGACGGCGTACCACGACCTGCAGTCGGGCCAGGCGCCCGCACCGGCCCCGGAGAAGAAGCCGGCCACCCGCCGCCGCCGTACGACGGACTGAGCGCAGCCGCCTCCGAGCCACTCTGCCATTCCTCACGCCGCGCCCCGGTGGACCACTGGTCCACCGGGGCGCGTTGTCTGTCGTCCTCACTCCACCCCCGCGACCTCTTCCTCCCGCGCCTTCGCCTTCTCGTCGCGGGACGACTTCACCAGGCTCAGCACCGCGGTGACCACCAGCGTCCCGAGAATGATCGACAGCGACACCAGGATCGGAATCTCCGGGGCCCACTTCACCCCACTGTGGTGCAGCGCCTCGAGGATCAGCTTCACGCCGATGAAGCCCAGCACGACCGACAGCCCGTAGGACAGGTAGACCAGACGGTCGAGCAGGCCGCCGATCAGGAAGAACAGTTGCCGCAGGCCCATCAGCGCGAAGGCGTTCGCGGTGAAGACCAGGTAGGGCTCCTGGGTCAGCCCGAAGATCGCCGGGATCGAGTCGAGCGCGAACAGCAGGTCCGTGGTGCCGATCGCGATCATCACGATCAGCATCGGGGTCGCGAAGCGCCTGCCGTCGATCCGGGTGGTCAGCTTCGCCTCGTGGTAGGTCTCGGTGGTCGGCATCACCTTGCGGACCTTGGCCAGTACGACGTTCTCCTTGAACTCGTCCTCCTCGTCGTGCGAGGTGGCCAGCTTCCACGCGGTGTAGAGCAGGAACGCACCGAAGATGTAGAACACCCAGTTGAAGTGCGAGATCGCCTCCGCGCCGACGGCGATGAAGATCCCGCGCATCACCAGCGCCAGCGCGACCCCGACCAGCAGCACCTTCTGCTGGTACTGCCGGGGCACCGCGAACTTGCCCATGATGATGATGAACACGAACAGGTTGTCCACCGACAACGAGTACTCGGTCAGCCAGCCGGCGAAGAACTCGCCGCCCGACTGTCCGCCGGCGGCGATCGTCAGCCCGACACCGAACAGCAGCGCGATGCCGACGTAGAACGACACCCACAGGGTCGCCTCGCGCAGGGACGGTTCGTGCGGCTTCCTGGCTACGATCAGGAAGTCCAGCACCAGCAGGGCCAGCAGTACGGCGATGGTGATGATCCACGTCGACAGCGAAACGGTCATGAGCTTCCTCCACGGTGCTCGAGCCCGGCGGGCAGGGCCGGGTACGCCCGCCGCCCGCGGCTGACAGCGCAGTCGCGGGCGGCAGGTGATGCGGGAACAGGGTGGGACACCCTCGGAGCGGGTCGCGCCTCGCACCCGGCAGGCGTGCGAGGGGCGACCTGCCCTAGGCGGTGCGGGCCTTCCTCTTCTTGCGGGCCCGGGCGGCGGCCTGCTTGCGGGCCTCCATCGACTCGGCCAGGTGGACGTACTGCTCCACCGTGTGCCGGGCGTACGGGTTGTGCTCCATGATGCGCGGCCACCAGTGCCGGCCGACCTGCTCGTGCATCCAGAGGAACCCGATCGCGAACCCCATGCTGAGCAACGCCCGGAAGGCCAGGAACTGCAGGGGCGCCTCGGGCAGCCCCGGCGTACCGGTGACCACCCACTCGGTGGTGATCGCGTGCCCCATCAGGGCGAGCGGGAACCCGATCGCCCAGTAGGCGGCGGCCGGGGCGAACACCCCGGCCGGCGCCTTGCCGAGCCCGACCAGCGCGGAGTACCCGATGCCGAACACGACGAGCGGTACCGCGAGGCCGAGCCCGGTGACCACGGCCCAGCCGAGCGGCTGGCCGGCGAAGCCGCCCAGCAGCCCGGCGATGATGCCGGCCGCGATCCCGACCACGGAGGCCGGCAGCGTGAACTCCGCGAGCTGGTGGATCTTCGTCTCGGTGTTCATGTCAGTCCAGGACCACGCCGAAGCGGATCAGGCTGTAGAACAGCATGCCGAGGTAGAAGACCGCACCGAACCCGATGATCACGTTGCGCAGCGGTCCGGGCCGGATCGGTTTGGGCAGCAACTTGTTGTTCACCAGGAGCAACACGATGCAGTAGGCGCCCATCGCGAACGTGGACAAGAAGGCGAGCACGTCGAGGATCGCCGCCGGTCCGTCGGCCGGGCCGAACAGCAGGATCAGGATGCCGAACACGATCACGCCCCACAGGAACCCGGCGTAGATCCTCGACATCGAGAACCGCTTGGCGCCGGGCACGAAGTAGTACGTCATGTCCGCCTGGCCCCGGCTGAACGAGTCGAACAGACCCAGGGTCGCGTTCAGGCCGATCAGCGCGATGAAGCCGAAGAACAGCGAGCCCAGGAACGGGCTGCCGGCCGAGGCGAACGCGTCCGACATGGCGCTCAGCGCGGCCTCGCGATCACCGCCCTCGATCAGGCTCGCCACGTTCGGGTTCTCCCGGGCCGCCGAGAGCGCGAGCACGGTGAACGAGATCGTGACCAGCATCGTGATGCCCCAGAAGAGCAGCAGAGCGTCGAAGGTGACCCACTTGCGCCACCCCTTCCACTTCTTCATCTCCTCGGGGTCCTCGGTGTCGAACATGTAACCCCGCGACGGCATCGCCTCGGCCTCACCTGCCGATCGCAGGCCGCGGATCTTCGGGATGTGGGAGCCCATCGCGGCACCGCTGTCGCGCAGCTGCAGGGTGTACCACATCTGCTGCATACCGGACGGGCCGGCGAACGCGATCGAGCCGACCACGATCGGGAACCAGGTCGACGACAGTGCCTTGTCCGGGAAGTACCCGAACGCGAACATGCCCTGGATCGTGTTGGCCAGGTCGCCCCAGCTGCCGACGATGGCCGCGATCACCGAGGTGCCGACGACCAGCAGGCCGATCAGGAACCCCAGCAGCTTCTCGAGGAAGTTGTAGATCACCGACAGCAGGCTGAACAGCACACCCACGAAGACCAGGGCCACGCAGGCTGTCGCCTGCCAGGGTATGCCGCTGACCTCCTCGAACGCCGAGGCGCCGGCCGACAGGTGGCCCGGCCACATGTAGATCAGGATCGCCGCGACGTAGAAGAACCACATCATCGGTTTGAAGATGCGGGCGGCACCGAAGAAGATGCTCTCCCCGGTCGCCATCGCGTACCGGGCCATCTCCAGCAGCACGAACGCCTGCAGGGTGACACCGACCAGGAACAGCCACCGGATGTCCGGACCGAACACCAGGACGAGCCGGGGCCACATGTAGGACTCACCCATGCCGACGCCCAGCGCGACCAGGAACACGGTCGGACCGAGGATGTGCAGGGAAGGCGGTGCCGGCGGCAACGGCCGGATCGGCATCGGTTCGAGCCGGCCGGCGCGCCATACCCGCTCGGTCGTCGCGGCGGCCGCCGGCTCTTCGGGTACTCCTGAGGTCTTGCTTGTGACGTCCAAGGCGGACTCCTTATATCGACGCCAGCTTGACGAGACTTACAGCTCCCCCGTGCACTCCCCCCGGACCAAACGCATCACCGGCTTTCCGCAGTCGAAGTGGGTGGAATCAGGCCCCGAGCGGTCCCGCGTTGCGGGCCCACTTGTACTTGGCGCCGAGCACCTGGACGGGCGTCTCGGTGGTGTAGGGGTAGGCGACCACGCCGTGCTCGAACAGGTACTGGCTGGCCTCCTCGACCTCGACGTCGCCGGACAGCGAGGCGACCACGGGCTTGTCGATGCCCTTGGCCCGGTACTCCTCGACCACCTCGGCGACCAGCTTGGCGAACACCATCGGCGGGGTGACGATGGTGTGCCAGTAGCCCAGGATCAGCGCGTGGATCCGCTCGTCCTGCAGGCCCAGCGCGACCGTGTTGCGGTACGTCGACGGCGGCTCGCCGCCGGTGATGTCGACCGGGTTGCCGGACGCACCGAACGGCGGGATGAACTTCTTGAACGCCGCGTCCAGGTCCTCGGGCATCGTCATCAGCTGCAGACCGTTGTCGACGCAGGCATCCGACAGCAGCACGCCCGAGCCGCCGGCACCGGTGATGATCACGACGTTCTCGCCCTTGGGCGTCGGCAGCAGCGGGATGCCCCGGGCGTACTGGAGCATCTCGTTCAGGCCGGGAGCGCGGACCACGCCGCTTTGGCGCAGGATGTCGTCGTAGACCTTGTCGTTGCCGGCCAGCGCGCCGGTGTGCGAGCTCGCCGCCCGGGCGCCCATGTCGGTGCGGCCGGCCTTCAGCACGATCACCGGCTTCTTCTTCGACACCCGCGCCGCGGTCTCGGCGAAGGCCCGGCCGTCCTTGAGATCTTCCAGATGCATGGCGATCAGGTTGGTGTTGTCGTCGGTTTCGAAGAACGTCAGGAGGTCATCCTCGTCGATGTCGGCCTTGTTGCCTACTCCAACGATCGCGGAGACGCCCATCCGGCTGGACCGGCTGAAGCCGAGGATCGCCATCCCGATCCCGCCGCTCTGCGACGACAGCGCGACACTGCCCTTCACGTCGTACGGCGTACAGAAGGTCGCGCAGAGGTTCTCCGGCAGGTAGTAGTAGCCGTAGATGTTCGGGCCGAGGATGCGCACGTTGTGCTTCTTCGCGATCGCGACGACCTCGTCCTGCAGCGCCTGCTCACCGGTCTCGGCGAAGCCCGACGGGATCAGGATCGCCCCGGCCACGCCCTTGGCACCGCACTGCTCGAGCGCGCCGCCGACGAACTTGGCCGGGACGGCGAACACCGCGACGTCGACGTCACCGGGCACGTCGGTAATGCTCGGGAAGGCCTTCAGCCCGAGCACCTCGCCACCCTTGGGATTGATCGGGTAGATGTCGCCGGTGTAGCCGCCGTTGACCAGGTTCTTCATCACCGAGTTGCCGATCTTGCCGTCCTCGTTGGAGGCGCCGATCACGGCGACCGCCCGGGGCTTCATGATCCGGGTCATCGCGGTCTGGATCTGTTCCTGGCTGTAGCGGTCCACCGGCTTGCCGGCCTCGGCGTCGACGATGATCCGGAAGTCGACCGCGGTGGCGCCGTCCGGCCCGGCCAGCACCGGGTTCAGGTCCACCTCGGCGAACTGCGGGAAGTCCTCGACCAGGTCCGACAGCCGGGTGATGATCTGGGCGATCGCCTCCTTGTCGACCGGCTTGGCGCCGCGGACGCCGTTCAGCATCTCGTGCGCACCGATGCCCTCGATCATCGAACGGGCCTCGTCGGCCGAGGTCGGCGCCAGCCGGAAGGTGACGTCCTTCAGCACCTCGACCAGCACCCCGCCCAGGCCGAAGGCGACGATCTTGCCGAACGTCTGGTCGGTCACCGCACCGACGATGACCTCCTGCACGTCACCGCCGGTGACCAGCATCTTCTGCACCTGGACGCCGGTGATGTCGGCGTCGGCCTGGTACGCCTTGGCGTTGGCGACGATCTTGTCGTACGCCGTCCGCGCCGCCTCCGCGCTGTCGACGCCGACCACCACGCCGCCCGCCTCGGTCTTGTGCAGGATGTCGGGCGAGACGATCTTCAGCACGACCGGGAAACCGATCTCGGCGGCCAGCGTGGCCGCCTGGTCGGCGGTGGTGGCCAGCCCCTCCCCCGGGGTGGGGATGCCGTAGGCGTCCGCGACCTGTTTGGCCTCGGGGGCGCTCAGCGAACTGCGGCCCTCGGCCAGCGCCTGGTCGAGGATGGACTGGACCACTGCCTTGTCATAGGTCATGCCTGAAGCTCCTTGGAAGCGGGATGGGTGGGCGCTCAGACGACGCCGGCGGCCTTGAGCTCTTCGAGCTCGGCGGTGTCGATGCCGAGACCGCCGTAGATCACCGAGTTGTGTTCACCGAGGCCGGGTGAGGTCTCCACCTGGACCGGCGAGTCGGACAGTTTGATCGGGCAGCCGACGGTCTTGAAGGTGCCGCGGGCCGGGTGCTTGACCTCGACGACGGCGCCGAGCTCGGCCAGCGTCTCGTCCTCGATCAGTTCCTTGGTGGACAGGATCGGGCCGCACGGCACGTTCAGCGCGTTCAGCTTCTCCATCACCTCGAACTTGGTGTGCTGCTCGGTCCACTGCTCGATCAGCGCGAACATCTTGTCGAGCTTGTCGAGCCGGGCCGCCGGCGTGGCCCAGTCCGGGTCGTCGGCGAGCTCGGGCCTGCCGATCAGGTTCGCGATCGGGGCCCAGCCGGGCGGCTGGACGATCACGTAGATGTAGTCGTTCGGGCCACCGGGCGCCGTCTTGACCGCCCAGCCGGGCTGGCCGCCGCCGGAGGCGTTGCCCGAGCGCGGCACCGCGTCGCCGAACTCGTCGTTCGGGTACTCCTTCAGCGGGCCGTGCGCCAGGCGCTGCTGGTCGCGCAGCTTGACCCGGGTCAGGTTCAGCACGGCTTCCTGCATCGCCACGCTGACCCGCTGGCCCTTGCCGGTGTTCGTGCGCTGGTAGAGCGCGGCCAGGATGCCGGCGACCAGGTGGATGCCGGTCCCGGAGTCACCGATCTGCGCTCCGGTGGCGGTCGGCGGGCCGTCCTCGAACCCGGTCGTGCTCATCGCGCCGCCCATCGCCTGCGCGACCACCTCGTAGGCCTTGAAGTCCTCGTAGCGGCCCGGGCCGAAGCCCTTGATCGAGGCGTAGATCAGTTCGGGGTTGATCAGCTGCAGCCGGTCCCAGGTGAAGCCCATCCGGTCGATCGCGCCGGGGGCGAAGTTCTCCACCAGCACGTCGGAGTTCTTCACCAGGTCGGTGAAGATCTCCTTGCCGCGCTCGGACTTCATGTTCAGCGTGATGCTGCGCTTGTTGCAGTTCAGCATCGTGAAGTACAGGCTGTCGACGTCGGGCAGGTCGCGCAGCTGCTGGCGGGTGATGTCACCCGTGGGCGCCTCCAGCTTGATCACGTCGGCGCCGAGCCAGGCCAGGATCTGGGTGCAGGACGGTCCCGACTGCACGTGGGTCATGTCGAGTACGCGGACACCTTCAAGGGCCTTACCCATAGTGGTCCTCCAGTACTGGGTGGCGGCCCGCCCGGGGGGACGGACCGCCGCCGGGGATCGCTACTTGTACATGGTCTGGTTCATGGTTCCGGGCGCGTAGGCGTCCGGGTCGACCCACACGTTGATCAGCGAGGGCAGTCCGGACTCCCGGGCGCGCTGCATGGCCGGCCCGATGTCCTTGGGGTCGCGGACCTCCTCGCCGTACCCGCCGAGCATCTTGGCGAACTGGTCGTACTTGACGTCACCGAGCGTGTTGCCGATCCGGCCCCGGTCGTGGCCGTACTTGGCCTCCTGGCCGTAGCGGATCTGGTTCATCGAGGAGTTGTTGCCGACCACCCCGACGAACGGCAGCTTGAACCGGACCAGCGTCTCGAAGTCCCAGCCGGTCAGCGAGAAGGCGCCGTCACCGAACAGCGCGACGACCTCCTTGTCCGGCCGGGCGTACTTGGCCGCCATCACGAACGGGATGCCGACGCCGATCGTGCCGAGCGGGCCCGGGTCCATCCAGTGGCCGGGCGACTTGGGCTGGACGACACCACCGGAGAAGGTGACGATGTCGCCGCCGTCGCCGATGTAGATCGAGTCCTCGGTGAGGAACTCGTTGATCTCGTGGGCCAGCCGCAGCGGGTGGATCGGGTTGGCGTCCGACAGCTGCTTGGGCAGCCGCTTCTGGTACGCCGCGTCCTCCTCGGCGCGCAACTCGGCGAACCAGGCCTTGCGGTCGCCGGCCTTCTGGACCCGGCCCGAGGCGGCCTGGGTGACGGCGGCCAGGATCGCGCCCGGGTCGCCGACCAGACCGAGGTCGATGTCGCGGTTCTTGCCGACCGTGCGGTAGTCCATGTCGATCTGGACCACGGTGGCGCCCTTGGGCAGCCGGCGGCCGTAGCCCATCCGGAAGTCGAACGGCGTACCGACGATCAGGATCAGGTCGGCGTTGTTGAAGCCGTAGCGCCGCGACAGGTGGAAGTGGTGCGGGTCGCCGGGTGGCAGGGTGCCACGGGCCGAGCCGTTCATGAAGGCCGGCACGTTGTTCTTGCGGACGAACTCGATCGCCGCGTCGCTGCCGCGCGAGGTCCAGACCTGGGTGCCGAGCAGCACGACCGGCTTCTCGGCCCGGGCCAGCAGGTCGGCCAGCGCCTCGATCGAGGCCGGGTCGCCGATCGACTTGGTGGAGGCCCGGTACCGGCCGGCCTCCGGCACGATCGCGGACTCGACCGGTACGGAGTTGTCCAGGATGTCGCGCGGGATCTCCAGGAACGACGGGCCGGGCGCGCCGTTGAAGCACTCCCGGAAGGCCATCGACACCATGTCGGCGACCCGTGCGGTGTGCGGCACGGTGGCCGCGAACTTGGTGATCGGGGTCATCATGTCGACGTGCGGCAAGTCCTGCAGGGACCCCATCTTGTGCTGGTTCAGCGCGCCCTGGCCGCCGATCAGCAGCATCGGGCTCTCCGCGCGGAAGGCGTTCGCGACACCGGTGACGGCATCCGTCGTACCGGGGCCGGCGGTCACCACGGCGCAACCGGGCTTGCCGGTCATCCGGGCGTAGCCGTCGGCGGCGTGCGCGGCGACCTGCTCGTGCCGGACGTCGACGACGGCGATGCCCTCGTCCACGCAGCCGTCGTAGATGTCGATGATGTGACCGCCGCAGAGGGTGAAGATCACGTCGATTCCCTCGGCCTTGAGGGCCTTGGCCACCAGATGCCCGCCCGAGATCGTGGCGGTCTTCGGCTCCGGCTCGGTCGGGTTCGCGACCGCGTTCGATTCGGACACTGTTTGGGCCATCTGTGCAGTCATCTCCTCGTGGAAGGGTCCGGTCTCTGCCCGGCTGGGATCGGGCCGCACTGCCTGTGCTTCGAGCTATAGGTCGGTAGATTGCATACCGTATGGTGTAGTCGTAGTCATATCGCACCGCCGAACCGGTTGTCCAGGGTTCGCAGCCCAGCAGAAACTTGTAGCGACTGTATGCAGTATCCCGTATGCTTGTCACTACCGCTTGGGGCACGACCGCGATCAGGGGAGCTGCGATGAGCATTCACGACGAACTCGACCGGACCCGGCAGGCGCTGCACGCGCTCGACCAGGCCGTGGCCGGACTGCGCGGCCGGCTCGGGCCGCATCTGGACGTCCTGCGCCTGATGGACGACGTCGCCCGCTGCACGGCCGACCTGCGCCGGCTCGAGGAGCAGGTCCGCGCACCGCGCCGCCAGGAGCTGGTGGTGATTCCCGACGACGACCGCGACCACGGCCTGTGGGGCGCCGGCGACGTCGACCACGAAGGTCTCGGCGCGCCGGGCCGCCGCGCCCCGTGAGGGAGTCAGGACGCCAGGGCCAGGCACTGGCGTAACAAGCGCTTGAGCCATACGTCGTGGTCGCCGCCCCGGGCGGCGACCACGACTGCTTCCGCGGCATGTTCGGTCGCGACGACGGTGCGGTAGAACGGCTCACTGAGGTTCAGCCGGTCCAGCGCGGGAAACCACCAGCGAATCGGCCCTCCCGGCGGAGCTCCCGGCCGGCCGGCCAGCAGATAGGCCGCGGTGTCCTGACCGTTGCGCAGCCGGGATCGTTCATCCTTCGTCAGCTCCCCCGGACCCGCCAAGGCGGTCGAGACACAGAGCGCCACCAGCCGCGCGGACAGGTCGAAGCCCGGCCGCGCGGTGTCGAGGAACAAAGGTGCCAACGGCAACAAACTGCGGCGGCCGCCCGCGCTGCAGTGGTCGTGGACCACGCGGGCGACCGCCGCCAGGACCGGATGCACGCAAGTCGGCCGGTCCGTCCAGGGTTCCCTGGCGAGCTTGGAGACGAGTTCCAGTACGCACGGCTCGGGCCGCCGTACCCAGGCGTACTCCGCGCCGATCCGTGGACCGGCTTCCGTCCGGCTCACTCGCCCGGCCGGGTCGCGCCGGCTACCGGGGTGCCCAACTGGGAGGTGACCGAAAGCGCCGGGCGGCCCGGTTGCTTCAGGAAACGGACGATCAGCGCGGTGAGCAGCCCGAGCAGGCCGGCCGCGAGGAACACCGGGCGATAGCCGACCGCGGCCACCAGGCTCGCGGCGCCACCGACACCGACCAGGCCACCGACGGCCTTCGCGCTGTAGAGGATCGACTGGTTCTGCAACAGGCTGTTCTCGCCGAAGAACTCCAGCACCAGGTTCGCCATGATCGCGTAGAACGCGCCGCCACCGAGTCCGGCGAACATCGCGCACAGGACGAACACCGCGCCCGCCCCGGCCTCACCGGCCAGCACCAGACCGACATGGGTGAAGCCCTCGACCATCAGTACGGCGGCGAGCACCCGGCGGCGGCCGAAGCGGTCCGACAGCGTACCGGCGAAGGACCGGCCGAGACCGTTGACGGCGGCAAGCATTCCGGCGGCCAGTCCGGCGACGGCGACACCGAGTCGCGCCTCGGTGGCGTAGCTGACGACGAACGCGATGCCGAACAGCGACAGCGCCGTACTGATGGCCAGCGTCAGCCACATCAGCGGGAGCGCGCCGGTCTTCATCGCCTCGGCCGGGCGGTAGTAGCGCACGGCGGGCAGGTTGTTCGGGATGCTCCGGTTCAGCCGGCGGTCGACCGCCCAGGCCTGGGCGTCGATCTCGGCCGGCCACCAGTGCCGCGGCGGGTCCTTGAGCAGGCCGCCCGCGGTCATCACGATCAGCAACGCGACCACCGCGGTCAGGTCGAAGACGTACCGCTGGCCGCCGGTGGTGTCGAAGATGGTCAGCAACGCGATGCTCGGCACCGCGCCGACGGCGAAGCCGCCGGTGACGAAGCCGATCGTCGAGGTCCGCCGATCGGGGAACCAACGGGCGGCCGTGGTGATGCACGCGGAGTAGACCAGCCCGGCCCCGGCGCCGCCGACGACGGCGTACCCGAGCATCGCTCCGGCATAGCTGCCGGCGTGGGCCAGCGTGACCAGGCCGACGGCGGCGAGGAACCCGCCGAGCACGACGAGCTGGGTCGGTGTCACCCGCCGGACCCGCTGCAGCCAGGCGGCCGGTACGGCGGCGAGCGCCTGGAAGGCGACGAAGACCGCGAGCAGCCACATCGTCTGGACGGTGCCCCAGGCCCGGCCCGACTCGAGACCGAGCGCGGCGGAACCGAAGGAGTACTGCAGTGGGCTGATCGCCGCCATGCAGGCCCAGGCGGCCCACAACTGCCACCGGCGGGAGTGCCCGGTCAGTTCCCTGGGGTCCTCGCCGATGCGGTACCGGCGGCCGTACACGTCCCGAACGTCCCGGGGAGGCGTACTTGTGGTCGCGTCGTTCATGATCGCCTCCTGACTACTGCATACCGTATGGAACTGTGGTACTCCCGTCCGCTACCCGTTGTCCAGACCTCGGAGCCCTTGTGCAGCAATCTGCATACAGCATACAGTCGGCACACGAGTCAGCTGCGTGCGTGAGGAGAGGACTGCCCCCGTGGACCTGATGGAGTACCAAGCCAAAGAACTCTTCGCCCGGCACGCCGTGCCGGTCACCCTCGGCCGGGTGATCGAGGACGCCGCGGACGCGGCCGAGGCGGCCGAGACCCTCGGCGGCCGAGTGGTGGTCAAGGCCCAGGTGAAGGCGGGCGGCCGCGGCAAGGCCGGTGGCGTCAAGCTGGCCGCCGATCCGGCCGAGGCCACCGAGCGGGCCCGGGACATCCTCGGGATGGACATCAAGGGCCACACCGTGCGGCGGGTCCTGCTCGCCCCGGCGGCCGACATCGCTGAGGAGTACTACTTCTCGTTCCTCATCGACCGGGCCAACCGCGACTACCTGTGCATCGCGAGCACCGAGGGCGGCGTCGAGATCGAGGAGGTCGCGCACACCAATCCCGACGCGATCGCCAAGATCTCGATCGATCCCGCGGTCGGCGTCGACGACGCGAAGGCCGCCGAGATCGTCGCCGCGGCCGGTTTCCCGCCCGAGGCCGCCGAGGTGGTGAAGAGCCTGTGGACGGTGTTCATCGCCGAGGACGCCTCGCTGGTCGAGGTCAACCCGCTGGTCAAGCTCGGCGACGGGCGGCTGGAGGCGCTGGACGGCAAGGTCACGCTGGACGAGAACGCGGCGTACCGGCACCCGGACCACGCGGCGTTCGAGGACAAGGCCGCGGCCGATCCGCTCGAGGCGGCCGCGCAGGCCAAGGGCCTGAACTACGTCAAGCTCGACGGCGAGGTCGGCATCATCGGCAACGGCGCCGGCCTGGTGATGTCGACCCTCGACGTCGTCGCGTACGCCGGTGAGGCGCACGGTGGCGTGAAGCCGGCCAACTTCCTCGACATCGGCGGTGGCGCCTCGGCGGAGGTGATGGCCAACGGGCTCGGGATCATTCTCGGCGACGCGCAGGTGAAGAGCGTGTTCGTGAACGTGTTCGGCGGCATCACCGCCTGCGACGCGGTCTCCAACGGCATCGTGCAGGCGCTCGAACTGCTCGGCGACCAGGCGAACAAGCCGCTGGTGGTCCGCCTGGACGGCAACAACGTGGTCGAGGGCCGCAAGATCCTCGCCCAGGCGAACCACCCGCTGGTCACGGTGGTCGACACCATGGACGGCGCCGCCGACCGCGCCGCCGAACTGGCCGCGCAGGCCTGAGAGGAGCTGGACAGATGGCGATCTTCCTGACCGAGAACAGCAAGGTCATCGTGCAGGGCATGACCGGCGCCGAGGGACAGAAGCACACCTCCCGGATGCTTGCTGCCGGCACCAACATCGTCGGCGGCGTGACGCCGGGCAAGGGCGGCCAGTCGGTCGACTTCGCCAAGCGGTCGATCCCGGTGCACGGGTCCTGCGCCGAGGCGGTGAAGGCGACCGGCGCGGACGTGTCGGTGGTGTTCGTGCCGCCGCGCTTCGTCAAGGGCGCGGTGATCGAGGCGATCGACGCCGGCCTGGGGCTGGTCGTGGTGATCACCGAGGGTGTACCGGTGCACGACACCGCCGCGTTCTTCGCGCACGCCGAGGCCGCCGGCACCCGGATCATCGGGCCGAACTCCCCCGGCCTGATCAGCCCCGGCCGCGCCAACGCCGGCATCATCCCGGCCGACATCGCCGGGCCCGGCCGGATCGGCCTGGTGTCGAAGTCCGGCACGCTGACCTACCAGATGATGTACGAGCTGCGCGAGTACGGCTTCACCACCGCGATCGGCATCGGTGGCGACCCGATCATCGGCACCACCCACATCGACGCGCTGCGCGCCTTCCAGGACGACCCGGACACCGAGGCGATCGTGATGATCGGCGAGATCGGCGGCGACGCCGAGGAGCGGGCCGCGGCGTTCATCGCCGAGTACGTCACCAAGCCGGTGGTCGGTTACGTGGCCGGATTCACCGCCCCGGAGGGCAAGACGATGGGCCATGCGGGCGCGATCGTGTCCGGCTCGTCCGGTACGGCGGCTGCCAAGCAGGAGGCGCTGGAAGCCGTCGGCGTGAAGGTCGGCAAGACGCCGTCCGAGACCGCGCAGCTGATGCGCGCCGCGCTCGAGCAGATCCTCGACCCGGTCTGAGAAGGGACTTGCGATGACACGGAAGATCGGATTCATCGGCCTGGGCATCATGGGCTCGCACATGGCGGCCAACCTGGTCCGGGCCGGGCACGACGTCACCGGGTACGACGTGGTGCCGGCGTCGGTCGACAAGCTGCTCCAGGCCGGCGGCAAGCCCGCGCCGACGATCGCCGAGGCGGTCACCGGTGCGGAGGTGGTGATCACCATGCTGCCGGACTCCCCGCAGGTCGCGGAGGTGGTGCTCGGTCCGGGCGGCGTACTGGAGTCGGCGCGGGCCGGGTTGCTGCTGATCGACATGTCGTCGATCGCGCCGGAGACCTCGCTGGAGGTCGCGAAGGCCGGCGCGGAGCTCGGCGTACGGGTGCTGGACGCGCCGGTGAGCGGCGGCGAGCAGGGTGCGATCAAGGCGTCGCTGTCGATCATGGTCGGCGGGGACGAGGAGGTGTTCACCGAGGCGAAGCCGCTGTTCGAGGACCTCGGCCGGACGATCGTGCACGTCGGCGGCCACGGCGCCGGTCAGACCGTGAAGGCCGCCAACCAGCTGATGGTGGCCGGCATCATCTCGCTGGTCAGCGAGGCGATCGTGCTGCTGGAGGCGTCCGGCGTCGACGGCGAGCGCGGGCTGGAGGTGCTCGCCGGAGGCCTGGCGGGCAACCGCATCCTGGACCTCAAGGCGGCGACCATGCTCGGTCGGGAGTTCGAGCCCGGGTTCCGGATCGACCTGCACCACAAGGACATGGGCATCGCGCTGTCCGCCGCCCGTGCGGCCGGTGTCGCCCTCCCGGTGACCGGACTGGTCGCCCAACTGGTCTCCGCGGCCCGCGCCATGGGTCACGGATCTCTCGACCACTCGGCTTTGCTGAAGGTGGTCGAGGAACTGTCAGGACGGAACACCTGACATCGGCCGCCGGTGGGGGTGGCCAGCTCCCCCGCCGGCGGTCGTCCTAGCAGCAGCCGTCGGTGCACTTGCCTTCCGCGCAGGTGCAGCCGGCGGTGTCCGCTGTTCCGGCGATCGGCGCGCAGCAGCCCTTGCCCTGCCAGGCTTCCAGACCTTCGCGAACCGCGACGCCGGCGATGACCAGCCCGGCGATCGGGTCGGCCCAGCTCCAGCCGAGCGTCGCGTTGAGCACCAGGCCGACCAGCAGTACGGCGGACAGGTACGTGCACAGCAGCGTTTGGGTGCTGTCGGCAACGACCGCGTTGGAGCCGAGCGCCTTCCCGGTACGACGCTGCGCCCAGGACAGGAACGGCATCACGATCAGTGACGCGATCGCCAGGCCGATGCCGACCGGTGAGGCGTCGGGGTTCGCGCCGGTGAGCAGCGCCCGGACGGACTCGAAGCCGACGTACGCGGCGAGGGCGAAGAACGAGAACGCGAGCATCCGAAGCGCCTGACGCTCGCGGGTCTCGGGCAGGCGATGGCGGAACTGCCACAGAATGATCAGCCCGCTGGAGACCTCGACGACCGAGTCCAGACCGAAACCGACCAGCGCGACCGATCCCGCGACGATGCCCGCACCGATCGCGATGATCGCTTCGACGACGTTGTAGGTGACCGAGGCCGCGGCCAGCAGCTGCGCGCGGCGTCCGAGCCGGCGACGCTGCTCCGGGTCGGCGGTCCAGGTGCTCAACGGGCTGAGCTGCAGGGGCTCGCTCACGAGTTGGCCTCCACGCCGTACACGGGGCAGAGCGCGACGGCGTCGCCGGTGAGTCCCAGCAGGCGCTCGGCCGCCGACAGCAGGTCGAGCGTCGCCTCCGGGTGCGACAGGGTGAACATCGAGGCCCGCCCCTGCGGCCGTGAGTCGACAAGTCCACAGTCGCGCAGGCAGGCGAGATGCTTGGACACCGTCGACTGCGCCAGCCCCAGATGCTCGGTCAGGTCGACGACCCGATGCGGTCCCAGCGCCAGGTGCCGCACGATCGCCAGCCGCGAGGCGTCACTGAAGCCGTGGAACAGACACGCCGCCACGGCCAGCCCGGCCGACTCATCGATGACCAGCTCTTTCATCGCCATCCAGCGATGATAGACGCCGGAGCGGTGACAGCGCCAGTGCGAGCGGAGAGAGCAGCATTCCGAGCACGCAGGCGAACAGCGCTTCCCGGACGCCGAACGCGGACGCGGCAGCCCCTGCGAGCAGCGAGCCGACAGGCGCCAGCCCGAGGCCGAGGAAGTTCATCGCCGCGACCACCCGCCCCTGGGAGTGGAGCGGGGTGATCGCCTGGCGGATGGAGGTAGTGGCGACGTCGATGACCTGGCTGAGCGCTCCGAACGCCACGTTGACGGCGATCAAGGCAACAGCGCCCGGAGTGAGGGCGGGGACGGCGAGCAAGGCGAGGTCCGCACCGAGTGCGGCCAGCACCATCACCCGCCCGTAGCCGAAGCGCCGGCAGAGTGCCGCGGAGAAGATCGCACCGATCAGCGCGCCCGGCCCGAGCGCCGCCAGGACCAGCCCGACGACGCCGGCCGGGAAGCTGGTGCCGAGATGGACCAGGTAGGCGGTCATCAGCCCGGCGAAGAAGAAGTGGTGGGACGCAGAGGCGATCGCGATCGCCCGCAGCGAGGTGTCGGTGAAGACCAGCCGCAGTCCCCCTGCGTTGCGGCCGCTGGCCGGCTCCTGACGCTCGGGCCGGCGGATCCGCTGGATCGAGAGGAACGACAACAGGTAGAAGCCGATGGGGGCGACCACCGCCACCGGAGCCGAGAGCAACGACACCAGGCCACCACCGAGGGCGGGCCCGGAGATCTGGGTGACGGACCGGCTGCTCTCCAGCACACTGTTGCCTTGAGCAAGTTGGTCGCGCCGGACCAGGCGCGGTAGACAGGCCTGGTAGGCGACGTCGAAGAAGACGGTGAGCACGCCCAGCGGGAAGGCGACGCAGTAGAGCAGCGGCAGCCCGAGCGCACCGAGCAGCCAGGCGACCGGCACCACGCCGAGCACGACGGCCCGCCCGAGGTCGGCGTACATCATCAGGTTGCGGGTTCGGAGGCGGTCGACGAGCACGCCTACGGCGAGGGAACACAGCAGGACGGGCACCTGTTGCGCAGCTCGCAGTACGCCGAGTTGCCCCGCGCCACCGCCCAGGGCGGTGAGCGCAACCAGCGGCAGAGTGAGTTGGGTGGTCTGGGCACCAAGCTGGGAGACGGTCTGGCCGATCCAGAGCTTGACGAATTCACGGTCGTTCCAGGGCACGGAGAAGTCCTCGAGACGCGAAGGATCGCTGTGCCACCGAACCGGGCAGCACGCGGTGACGGGTGAGTCAGCGCGTGCGGGAACGACCGGGCATGTCTCATCTCCTCGCAGGACTTACCGGCACCGTAAGCACCAGCCGTGGCGCCGGGCAACCGAATTGAACAGCACTGCGCCCCGAACGACCTCGCGGTGTCGTTCGGGGCGCAGCGGGTGGAACAGGGGGATCCGGAGTGAACGCAGCGGGCTGTCGGCAGGGCTCGGCTCCGGACCCTCCTGGTCAGGGGGTGGCGGCTGCCGCCGGTGGGGCTACGGCGGCCGGTGCCATCGAGCCGGGGGCACGGGCCGACGTCGGCGCGTGGGCGACCTTCTCGGTCGACGTACCGACCTTGCTGGACAGCAGGTCCGCGACCGCGTGCACGGCGCGCAGCGTCGGCGCCTTGGTGCCGGTCAGGTCGGCCAGCTCGACCACCGCCGCGAGGATCACGTCGAGCTCGAGCGGCTTGTCCTTCTCCAGGTCCTGCAGCATGGACGTCTTGTGCTCGCCGACGCGTTCGGCGCCGTCGATCCGCTTGTCGACCGAGATGTCGGGCTCGGAGCCGACCGCGCGAGCGATCTCCAGCGTCTCCTCCATCATCAGCCGGACCATCGCGCGGGTGCCCTGATGGGTGGCGATCTCGACCATCGTGGCCCGGGCCAGCGCGCTGATCGGGTTGAACGCCGCGTTGCCGAGCAGCTTGATCCAGATGTCGTTGCGAACGTCGTCCTCGACCGGGCACTTCAGCCCGCCGGCGATCATCGCCTCGCTGAACTGCCGGCAGCGCTCGCTCTGCCCGCCGACCGGCTCCCCGATCGAGAACCGCGTCCCCTCCAGATGCCGTACGACGCCCGGCCCCTCCAGCTCGGTCGAGCAGTACACGACGCAGCCGATCGCCCGTTCGAGCGGAATGACCCGGGTCACCGCGCCGTCGGGGTCCACCGACTCGATCCGGTGTCCCTCGTACGGTCCCGGCAGCCCGTGGAAGTACCACCACGGGATGCCGTTCTGCGCCGCGATCACCGCGGTGTTCTCGTGCAGCAACGGCTCCAGCAGCGGGCCGCAGGTCGCGTACGAGTTCGCCTTCAGCCCGAGGAAGACGAAGTCGACCGGGCCGATCTCGTGCGGGTCGTCGGTGGCCGGCGTCCTGGCCAGCCAGTCGCCGCGCGGGCTGTAGACCTGGACCCCGTGGGTGCGGATCGCGTCGAGGTGGGCGCCGCGCGCCACCAGGTGGACCTCCGTGCCGCCCCGGTGCAGGGCGGCACCGACGTACGCACCGATCGCTCCGGCGCCGAGAACTGCGACTCTCATCAGACCTCCTCAGTCCCGTAGCCCGGAGGCGGTGGGGATCGGGTTCACGACGCCGTCCAGCTCGTCGAACTCGACCACGTTGTCGATCTCGGTGCCCATGGCAACGTTCGTGACGCGTTCCAGGATCACCTCGACCACGATCGGCACCTCGTGCTCGACCATCAGCTTCTTGGCCTCTTCGAGGGCGGGCAGGATGCCGTCGGGCTCGAACACCCGCAACGCCTTGCAGCCCAGGCCTTCGGCCACCTTGACGTGGTCGACGCCGTACCCGCCGAGCTCGGGGGTGTTGATGTTGTCGAACGACAGCTGGACGCAGAAGTCCATGTCCAGCCCGCGCTGGGCCTGCCGGATCAGCCCGAGGTAGGCGTTGTTCACCACCACGTGGATGTAGGGGATCTTGAACTGGGCGCCGACCGCGAGCTCCTCGATCAGGAACTGGAAGTCGTAGTCGCCCGACAGCGCCACGACCGTCGCGTCCGGATCGGCGACCGCGACGCCGAGCGCGGCCGGACCGGTCCAGCCGAGCGGTCCCGCCTGGCCGGCGTTGATCCAGTGCCGTGGCCGGTAGACGTGCAGCATCTGGGCGGCCTGGATCTGCGACAGCCCGATCGTGGAGACGTAGCGGACGTCGGGTCCGAAGGCATTGTTCATCTCCTGGTAGACCCGCTGCGGCTTGACCGGCACCGCGTCGAAGTCGGTACGCCGTTGCAGCGTGCGCTTGCGTTCGCGGCACAACGCGGCCCACTCGGACCGGTCCGGCAACGGCCCTTCGGCCATCCGGGTGCGGGTGACGTGGATCAGGGTCTCCAGCGCCGCCCTCGCGTCCGACACGATGCCGAGATCGGGCGCGAAGACCCGGCCGATCTGGGTCGGCTCGACGTCGATGTGCACGAACTTGCGTTCGCCGCGGTAGACGTCCAGCCCGCCGGTGTGCCGGTTGGCCCAGCGGTTGCCGATCCCGATCACCAGGTCGGAGGCGAGCAACGTCTGGTTGCCGTACCGGTGCGAGGTCTGCAGGCCGACCATGCCGGCCATCAGCCGGTGGTCGTCCGGGATCGTGCCCCAGCCCATCAGGGTCGGCACCACCGGGACGCCGTTCAGCTCGGCGAACTCGACCAGGAGGTCCGCCGCGTCGGCGTTCACGACGCCGCCACCGGCGACGATCAGCGGATGCTCGGCCGCCGCCAGCAGGTCGAGCACCTTCTCCGCCTGCGCGACGCTGGCCCGCGGCGTCGCGATCGGCAACGGCACGTACAGCTCGGGATCGAAGTCGATCTCGGTCAGCTGAACGTCCAGCGGCAGGTCGATCAGCACCGGGCCGGGACGCCCGCTGCGCATCACCTGGAACGCCTTCTGGAAGGTGCCCGGGACCTGCGCGGCCTCCATCACGGTGACCGCCATCTTGGTCACCGGTCCGGCGATCGCCGGGACGTCGATCGCCTGGAAGTCCTCCTTGTGCAGCTTGGCCACCGGCGCCTGACCGGTGATGCACAGGATCGGGATCGAGTCGGCCGAGGCCGCGTACAGGCCGGTGATCATGTCGGTCCCGGCCGGACCGGACGTCCCCACGCAGACACCGATGTTTCCGGCGGCGGCGCGGGTGTAGCCCTCGGCCATGTGCGAGGCGCCCTCGACGTGCCGGGCGAGCACGTGCTTCAGCTCGCCCTGTGCGCGCACCGCGGCGTAGAACGGGTTGATCGCGGCGCCGGGAAGTCCGAACAGGTGGGAGACACCTTCGCGGCGAAGGATCTCCACCGCCGCACGGGCGGCAGTCATTCGTGGCATACCTGCTCCTTATCGGTCAGAACCGGAACGGTCCGGCGCGGCCAGGTCGGTCAGCCAGCCGAAGCTGTCGGTGGTCGGTCCGGAGGGTTTGTACTCCAGCCCGATCCAGCCGTCGTAGCCGGCGTCGGCGAGCTCGCCGAGGTGCTGGGCGATCGGGATCGTTCCGGTGCCGGGCTCGTGGCGCCCAGGCGCGTCCGCGATCTGCACGTGCGCGATCCGGTCGGCGTACGTCGTGATCGCCTTGCTCACGTCGTCCCCGTTGACGGTCAGGTGGTACAGGTCGGCCAGCAGCCCGATGCTCGTGACACCGGACTCGCGGACCACCCGGTCGATCACCGCGACGGCGTCGGCCGCGGTCAGCAGCGGGTAGCGCTCGGCGCCGCTGACGGGTTCGACCAGCACGGTCGCACCGAACGAACCGGCGGCGGTGGCGGCCAGAGCGAGGTTCTCCGCGGCCAGTTCGTCCTGCGCAGCCGGGGTGGATCCTTCGACCCGGTTGCCGTACAGCGCGTTGAACGCACGGCAGCCGAGGCGTTCGCCGATGCCCAGCGTGACCGCGATGTTGTCGCGGAACTCCAGTGAGCGTTGCGGCCACGACACCAGTCCGCGGTCGCCGCCGGGCATGTCGCCGGCGGCGAAGTTCAGTCCGGTCAGCTGGACGCCGGCGTCCAGGATCGCCTGCTCGAACGCGGTCACCTCGGCATCACCGGGAAGCGCCGAGTCGAAGGGCCACCAGAACTCGACCGCGTCGAAGCCGGCCGAGCGGGCGGCCGCAGGTCTTTGCAGCAGGGGCAGTTCGGTGAACAACAGCGAGCAGTTCACGGCGAACGTGGGCACAGCAGTCAACATGGTCCCGCCTTTCGGAGGGGCTCGGTATACGGCATACAGTAGGCTGGCTCCTGTAGGCGGTCAAGGCATGACCAACGTCACATTTCCGATCACTCGATAGGCCTTGCCTACCAGCGATTTCGGAAAGCCCTTGCTGGATTCAGGGGCGCGGCAGGATGGTGCTCAGCGCCGGATCGAAGGTCGCGCGGACGGCGAGGCCGGCGCGCAACGTGCCCGCACCGAGCGGGACGTGGGCCAGCAAGGACACGACTCCGGCGACCGCGACCGTGCGGTGCCCCGGCCCAGGACTGACCCGAGTGACCTGGACGGGAAGCCCGGGCCAGTCCGCGGGCAGCAGCCGGACGCCACTCGCGAAGGCGGCGACGGTGACCGGGCCCGGCGGGTGATCGGTGGTCAGGCCGGTCGGCGCCTCGCCCACCAGAACTGTTCCGTCGGGCCCGACTTCGGCGTCGATGAGGTTCTCGTAGCCGACCAGTGCCGCCACGTCGGTGTCGACGGGCCGGCGGTTCAGCTCGTCCGGTGTTCCGAGCTGGTGGATCCGGCCGTCGAGCAGCACGATCACGCGGTCCGCGAAGTGCAGCGCCTCGTCGGCTCGGTGCGACACCTGGACCACGGTGATCGCTCGATCGCCGAGCGCCCGGTCGAGATCGGCGAAGAAGACCGTCCGGGACTGGGCATCGAGGCCGGCCGCGGGTTCGTCCAGCAGGAGGACCTCGGGATCCAGCGCGAGTGCGCGGGCCAGGCTGACCCGCTGCTGTTCGCCCCCGGACAGCGCCCGGGCCGGACGATCGGCGAGATGCGCGACGCGCAGCCGGTCGAGCGCGTCCATCGCCAGTTGCCGCCGCTGCCGGCGGGGTACCTTGCGCCACTGCAACGGAAGCTCGACATTGCGCAAGGCGCTCGTACTGAGCAGACCCGCCCGCTGCGTGACGTACGCCGTCCGCCTGAGCAGGTCCACTCCCCCGCTCGCCGTGTCCAGGGCGTCGACCGTGATGCGCCCGGCCGTCGGCGGTTCGACCGCGGCGAGCAGGCGCAGCAAGGTCGTCTTGCCCGCGCCGTTCGGGCCGAGAACCGCCAGGCGTTCGCCCGCGGTGACGTCGAGCCGGTCGATCGACAGCACGTCCCGCCCGCCGCGGCGGTGCCGGACCGCGCGCAGGCTCAGTTCCGCGCCCACACGGCTCCCCGCTGCTGGATCGAGGCGAGCAGGCTGTTCACCACGAACGCGAGCACCAGCAGGATCACGCCGTACACGATCGCGGTGCCGAACTCGCCGCGGCTGACGTTCTCGACGATCGCGGTCGTCATCACCTGGGTCTGGCCGTGGATGTTGCCGCCGACCAGCGTCGCGGAGCCGACTTCGGAGATCGCGTGACCGAAGCCGGCCATCGCCGCGGCGAGCAGCGGCAGCCGCGCCTCGATCCACAGCCGCAGCACCAGTTGCCGGCGGTTCGCTCCGAGCGATCGCAGCTGCTCGGGCAGTTCGGGCGGCAGCAGTTGCAGGGCGGCCATCGTGATGCCGGTGATGAGTGGGGTCGCGATCGCGACCTGCGCGATGATCATGCCGCGCACGGTGTAGATCAGGTTCAGGTCGCCGAGTGGTCCGCTGCGCCACAGCAGCAACGCGACGATCAGGCCGACGACGACGGTGGGCACGGCCATCCCGGTGTTCACGACCGCGGTGAGCAGCCGTCGGCCGGGCAGCCCCGCCAGGGCGAGGGCGGTGCCGAGCGAGATCCCGAGCAGCGAGGCGATGACGGTGGCCGTCAGCGACACCGTCGCCGAGCGCGCCAGGACCTCGTAGACCGGTTCGGCGGTCATCGCTTCGCGTCGGCGAAGAACAACGCCTCGCCGTACTTCTCGATGCCGTACTTCGCGATCAGTTCCTGCGCGGGCCGGTCCCGGACCCAGTCGGCGAACGCCGTCGCGCAGGCGGTGTTCACGCCTTCGTGGTCGACCACGATCACGTGGTAGTCGTTGCGCAGGTCGGCGGAGTCCTCGAACAGCACCTTCAACTGCAGCCCCTTGGTGGCCAGGAAGGTACCGCGATCCGCCAGGGTGTAGGCCTGCTTCTGGCTGGCGATCGTCAGAGTGGCGCCCATCCCCTGGCCGGTCGCGACGTACCACCGGCCGGTCGGGCGTACGCCGGCCGCCTTCCACAGCGCCAGCTCCTTGGCGTTGGTGCCGGAGTCGTCGGCGCGGGACGCGAACGGCGCCTGCCGATCGGCGATCCGCTTCAGAGCCGCCGAGGCGGTGGCCGCGCCGGCCAGGCCGACCGGGTCCGCAGGCGGTCCGACGACCACGAAGTCGTTGTGCATCACCGGTTCGCGGCTGCTGCCGTGACCGGCCGCCATGAACTTCTCCTCGGCAGCGGGCGAGTGCACCAGCAGGACGTCGGCGTCGCCCTTCTCACCCATCTTCATCGCCTGCCCGGAGCCCACCGCCACCGTCTTGACCGAGCAGTCGCTGCCCTCGTCGAAGGCCGGCAGCAGTACGTCGAGCAGGCCGGAGTCCTGCGTGCTGGTCGTTGTCGCCAGCACCATCGTGCCCGAGGGCCCGGAGTCGCTCGTGGCCGCCGTACTGTTGGAGCATCCGGCAACCAGTACGACGGCCAGCACCGCCGCCAAGGTCTTGAACGTCATCGCAACCGCCTGCCTGTCTCGGTGGTGTTGTAGCCGCCCAGCTTCGCGATCGCGCCGTGGAAGTCCGCCGACTGCAGCAACTCCCACAACGGCGCGAGCAGCGGGTCGTCGAGACTCGACGCTTCCACGACCAGGTCGTACGGCTCCTCGGCCACCGGCACGAAGTCCAGCCCGAACGCCCGCGCCGCGGCGAGGATGCCGAGACCGCAGTCGGCCCGGCCCGCGGCGACGGCGGCCGCGACGGCCAGGTGCGTCGGTTCCTCGCGGGCGTAACCCCGTACCGCCGCCGGGTCGATCTCCAGCCGGCGCAGTTCCTGGTCGAGCAGCATCCGGGTCCCCGCGCCGCGCTGGCGGTTGACGTACGAGTGCTCGGGCAGGTCCGCCAGACCGGTGATGCCCAGCGGGTTGCCAGGCGCAACGATCAGGCCCTGGTCGCGGTGCACCAGGCGAATGACGGCGAGCTCGCGACCGGGCATCAGTTCGTCCAGGTAGGGCAGCGTGTACTCACCCGTTGCCGGATGCAACAAATGCGAACCGGCCAGATGGCACAACCCGTCCCGCAGCGCGACCAGACCGCCGAGCGATCCGACGTTCGACGACGCGAGCGTGAGCGTCGGGTCGGCGCCGCGCAGCATCGTCGCCGCGACGTCGACGACCAGGTCGTGCGAACCGATCGCGACGATCGTGCGCTCGATCTCCGGCAACCGGCGCAACAGCCGAACGCCGACCTCTTCACCCGCGTGATGCCCTTCGACACCGGCCGGCACCAGCAGCAGCCCATCCGCCCGGACCAGCGACGTGAGCACCCCGGCGCCGCGCGGCAGCGGTGACGCCACGACCTGCCCACCGACGGAACCGAGCCGGACCCGCACCCAGTCGTCCATCCCGACCACGGACGGCAGCTTGCGCGCCAGCTTCGCGGTCACCTCCGGCCGCTGCGCAGCGGCCGCTCCTTCCAGCGCCGCCAGCAGAGGCGCAACGAAGATGTCGAAGGTCAGCGCCGCCGACACCGGATACCCCGGTACGCCGACCACCGGGGTCGCGTCCACAGCGCCGAGTACGACGGGATGGCCGGGCCGGACGGCGACGCCGTGCACGGCCAGTGTTCCCAGCTCCCGCACGATCCGGGCGGTGTAGTCGTCTCGGCCGGCGCTCGAGCCCGCGATCACGATCACCAGGTCCGCCGACTCCGCCGCCGCGCGCAGCGCCGTACCGATCCGGTCGACGTCGTCCGGCTGGATCTCGGTCGCCCACGCCTCGCATCCGGCCTCTTGCGCCTGCGCGACCAGCATCAGCGAGTTGGTGTCGAGGATCTCCCCGCGGCGGACCGGTGAGCCGACCGGCACGATCTCGTCGCCGGTCGGAATCACGGCCACCCGCGGGCGGCGGCGTACCAGCAGACGGGTGGCTCCGGCGGCCGCGGCGGCGGCCAGGTCGACCGGCCGCAGCCGATGGCCCTCGGGCAGCAGCAGTTCGCCCGCGCTGATGTCCTCACCGATCGACCGCACGTGCTGGTACGGCGGGACGGCGGACCTGATCTCGGCCTCGCCCTCGACGTAGTGCACCTGCTCCCGCATGACGACCGCGTCGCACCCGTCCGGCATCGGATCACCCGTGTCCACCACGACGTACGACGCGGGGCCGAGCAGCAGCGGGCTGGTCGGCCCCGCGCCATGGGTGTCCTGAGCCAGTACGGCGATGCCGTCCATCGCGGCCACGTCGCTGACCGGCGACGACCGGGTCGCCCAGACCGGCTCGGCCGTCACGCGTCCCGCGGCGTCGGACACCGGGACGAGGTCGGCGGCCACGCGGTCGGGACACCCCGCGGCGGCGCAGGCGTCGTACCAGGCCTGCAGGGCGTCCGCCACGGGCACGTCACTGATGAAGGGGCTGCTGTGCACGAGTCCTCACCTATCCGTACATCGTCACGGTGACCTGAGCTCCGGCGTCCAGCCCGGTCGCCGGCTCGGGGATCACCACGTAACCGTCCGCGCTGGTCAGCAACGACAGCAGAGCCGAGTGCCCGAACAGCGGCGTGGCGACACCGTCGCACACGGACACCTGAACGACGTCGAGACGCCCCGCCGCCGAGGCCACCGGCCGGGCCATCGTCGCGCGAGTGGACGGCTCCGGCGGCGCGGAGGTGATGCCGCCGACCAGTCGCAGGACCGGTAGACCGACCATACGGAACACCACGAGCGCCGACAGCGGATTGCCCGGCAGGCCGATCACCGGTACGTCCGAGCACTCGGCCAGCAACGTCGGTTTGCCCGGCTTGATCGCGAGCCCGTGGCAGTACACCCCGGGCGCGCCGAGGGACTCGACCGCGGCCGTGGTCTCGTCGCGCGCACCGACCGACGAACCGGCCGACACGACGACCAGGTCGCACTCGGCGACCGCCGAGGCCAGCGTCTTGGTCAGCAGGTCCACGTCGTCGGCCACGATCCCGTACGACGCTGGCTCGCCGCCCGCTTGCGTCACCAGCGCGGCCAGCGCCGAGGCAGTCGCATCGCGTACCTGCCCAGGACTCAATTCAGCGGTGTCCGGCGGAACCACCTCGTCACCAGTCGAGATGATCGCCACCCGCGGCCGTCGGCACACCTCCAGCTGCGTCACGCCGGCGGCCGCCAGCAAGCCGAGATCCTGGGCCCGCAACGGCCGCCCGGCGGGGGCAAGCTGCTTGCCAATGGCAACGTCTTCGTCAGCCCGCACCACACCGTCGCCGACTGCCACCGGCCGCGTCACCTCGATCACGCCCGGCATGGTGACCTGCGTGTGCTCCACCATCACGACCGCGTCGGCGCTGGCCGGGACGGCCGCCCCGGTCGGGATCTGCACGGCACCGCCCGACCGCACCTCGACATCCGCGGCCCGGCCCATCCGCAACGCCCCGACCACGTCCAGGTACGCCGGGAGCCCGTCGCCGGCGCCGTACGTGTCGGCGGCACGCACCGCGTAGCCGTCCACCGTCGAGCGGGCGAAGCCGGGCAGCTCCGCCCCGGACAGGACCGGCCGGGCCGGAACCCGGCCGAGCGCGTCCTCACGGCGTACGGTCTCCGTGCCGGTCCGGCGCCGGGGGCGGAATCCCGCCAGGGCCTGCGCGACCGACTGGGTCTGGAAGAACTCCTTCCCGGGCACGGTGCCTCCTCAGTCCCGCGGCTGCGGCCGGGCCGTCGTACCGCCGCGCTGGCGACCGAGCACGCTGACGACCGGTCCGAGCGCTACTTGCCCGAGGCCACAGATCGACGACTTCCGCAGCACCAGCTCGAGTTCCAGCAGCCGGGCCTTGCGCGCCTCGTCCAGCTCGCCGCCGGACTTCAGGGTGTCGGTCAACAGGTCGTGGGCCTTGGTCGAGCCGACTCGGCACGGCACACACTTGCCGCAGGACTCGTTGCGGAAGAACCGCAGCACGTTGGTCGCGGCGGCCAGGGCGTCGGTCCCGGCGGCCATCACCACCATCGCGCCCGATCCCAGCATCGACCCGGCCTCGGCCAGCGTGCCGAAGTCCAGCGGTACGTCGAGATGCTCTGGTCCCAGGAAGTTCGACGACGCGCCACCGGGCTGGACGGCTTCCAGCTCCGCACCCCCGGCGACACCCCCGGCGACGTCGATCAGCTCGCGAATCGTCGTCCCCATCGGCACGCAGTACACGCCCGGCCGTTCGACGTGGCCGGAGACTGCGAAGAACTTCAGCCCGGTGGCGCCGTTGACGCCCTGGGCGTTCCACCAGTCGGCGCCCTTGGCAACAATCGCGGGGACGTCGGCGAAGGTCTCGACCGAGTTCATCAGCGTCGGCTTGCCCCACAGGCCGTAGTTGCCGGGGAAGGGCGGCTTGTTGCGGGGTTCGCCCCGGTGGCCCTCCATGCACTCGATCAGCGCGGTCTCCTCGCCGAGGATGTAGCCGCCCGGCGAGGTGAAGATGTCGAGCATCAGCCGGCGCCCGGTGCCGAGCACGTCGGAACCGATCAGGCCCTGCTCGCGCAGCCGCCCGATCTCGGTGTGCAGCACGGCCTCCTCCGGACCGTACTCGTGCCGGATGAAGACCCAGCCTTCATCCGCGCCGGTGACGACCATGCCCATCAGCAGGCCTTCCAGCACCAGATGCGGCTGCTCGGCGAGCAGCTGACGGTCCTTGAAGGTGCCCGGCTCGGACTCGTCGGCGTTGCAGATCGCGTACTTGACCTGGCCCTCGGCGGCCCGGACCAGCTCCCACTTCTTGCCGGTCGGGAAGCCCGCGCCGCCCATCCCGCGCAGGCCGGCGTCCTGCAGCGCGGTGATCACCTGCTCCGGGGAGATCTGCCCGCTCAGCAGCGCCCGCAGTGACCGGTAGTGGTGCTCGCCCGACGCGTACGGGTCGTTGGGCCAGCCGCCCTCGGGGACGTAGGCGACGGTCGCGCCGAGATCGTGGTCTCCGCCCGAGGCCAACTCGATCGTGGCCGGGACGTCCTCGAGCCGGACCGGCTTCTCGTTGACCGTGGCCGCCGGCGCCATGTCGCAACGACCGGGACAGGAGATCTCGAGAACGTCGACGTCGTCGGCGCCGGCGTACCGGGCCTTGAGGTCGGCGGCCGGGCCTTCGGCGCCCTTGAGCCAGCAGGCCAGGTCGCGGCAGACGCGGACCGTGACGTCCTTCGGCGGCGCGGTGAGGAAGTGCGGGTAGAACGAGACCAGGCCCTCGATCTCGTACAGCGGCCGCTTCTGCTGCCGCGACAACGCCTCCAGCTCCTCGCGTGGCAGCCAGCCGCGGCGGGCCTGGATCGCGTTCAGCAGCGGGATCAGGCTCGGACCGCGGAACTTGCCGGCCCGGGCCTCGACACCGGGGACCTTGTTCGCCGTGACCGTCACTGGGGTGCACCTCCGACTCGGACGCTGCCGCGGTCGCCGGCCGGGGCGATCGCGACGGCGCAGAACTTGAACTCCGGGATCTTGCCGGTGGGGTCGATCTCGTCGATCGTCAGCAGGTTCGCCGCCGCCTCCCGGAAGTGGAACGGGATGAACACGTTGCCGCGCGCCTCGCGGTGCGAGATCTTCACGTTCAGCACGATCTCGCCGCGCCGCGACGACACCCGCGCGAACTCGCCGTCGACCAGGCCGAGCTCGGCGGCGTCGGCCGGGTGGATCGACACCTCGGCCCGGGGCGCGATCGTGTCCAGCGCGAACGACCGCCGGGTCATCGAGCCGGTGTGCCAGTGCTGCAGCAGCCGCCCGGTGTTGAGCACGAACGGGTACTCCTCGTTCGGCAGCTCCTTGGCCGGCAACCACTCCGCCGGGACCAGGTGGGCCAGCTCGTCGGCGGTGTTGAAGCGCTCGTCGAACAACACCACCGTGCCGTCGCTGTGCTCGGGATCCGCGACCGGGTAGAGCTTCCCGGACGAACCCAGGTTGTCGTAGGTCAGGTTCGCGTAGTCGGGCATCAACGGGACCATCTCCTCGAACACCTCGCGCGGTGACGAGTAGTTCCAGTCCAGTCCGAGCCGCTGGGCGATGTCCTGCACGATCTCCCAGTCGGCCCGCGCCTCACCCGGCGGGTCGAACACCTTACGGCCGAGCTGCACGCGCCGGTCGGTGTTGGTGTACGTCCCGTCCTTCTCCAGGTACGACGTGGCCGGCAGCACCACGTCGGCGAACTCGGCCGTCTCGGTCAGGAAGATGTCCTGCACGACCAGGAAGTCCAGCTGGGACAGCGCCTTGCGCACCTTGTTGATGTTCGGGTCGGACAGGAACGGGTTCTCGCCGAGCATGTACATGCCGCGGACGCCGCCGTCGAGGATCGACTTGATCACCTCGGTCACGGTCAGGCCGTTCTCGGGGTTCAGGTCGGTGCCCCAGGCGTTCTCGAACAGCACCCGCGTCTTGGCTTCGTTGGCCCGCTGGTAGTTCGGGTAGAACATCGGGATCAGTCCGGCGTCGGACGCGCCCTGCACGTTGTTCTGCCCGCGCAGCGGGTGCAGCCCGGTACCGGGCCGGCCGACGTTGCCGGTGATGCAGCACATCGCGATCAGGCAGCGGGCGTTGTCGGTGCCGGTGGTGTGCTGGGAGATTCCCATCCCCCAGTAGATGACGCCGGCCTTCGCCTCGCCCCAGACCCGGGCGACCTCGCGGATCAGCTCGACGTCGACGCCGGTGATCCGGGCCGCGAGCTCCGGCGGGTACTCCGCCACGGTCCGGGCCAGCTCGTCGTAGTTCGACGTTCGGCTGGTCAGGAACTCGCGGTCGATCAGCCCGAGCCGGATCACCTCGTGCATGATCCCGTTGTAGAGGGCAACGTCCGTGCCGGGCTTCAGCTGCAGGAACAGATCGGCGTGGTCCGCGACCGTGCCGGCCCGCGGGTCGATGTAGACGATCTTGGTGCCGTTGCGCCTGGCCTGCTTGAAGAACGACGAGGCGACCGGGTGGTTCGCGGTCGCGTTGCTGCCGGTGATGATCGCGACGTCGGCGTTCTCGATGTCGCCGTACGTCGTGGAGACCGCGCCGGAGCCGACACCCTCGAACAGGGCGGCGACGCTGGAGGCGTGGCACAGCCGGGTGCAGTGGTCCACGTTGTTGCTGTGGAACGCCGTCCGAATCAGCTTCTGGAACAGGTAGGCCTCCTCGTTGGAGCACTTCGCCGACCCGAAGCCCGCGATCCCGTCGGAGCCGCTCTCGGCGTAGATCCCGCCGAGCTTGCGGGCGACCAGGTCGAGTGCCTCCTCCCAGCTCGCCTCGCGGAAGTGCGGCATCACTTCCTCGTACGGGACCAGACCGCCGGGCTTGCGGCCCTTGCCGGCTCCGCGCTTGCGGCCCGGTCCGTCCAGGTCCTGCGTGCTGTTCTCCTGCGTCGCCGCCGACAGCGGCCCCTTCGGGTACGACGCGTCGATCCGGATCAGCGGCTTGGTCAGGCGCTGCGGCGACGACGCGTAGTCCCAGCCGTACCGGCCCTTGACGCACAACCGGCCCTGGTTGCCCGGCTGGTCGCGGCCCTCGGCGAACGAGATCCCGCCGCGCTCACGATCGACGTAGTACGTCAGCGCGCAGCCGACTCCGCAGTACGGGCAGACCGTGTCGACGGCCTCGAGCGTCTCGCGCGGCTGGATCGGGATGTTGTTGATCGCCTTGTTGGTCAGCGCGCCGGTCGGGCAGGCCGAGACGCACTCGCCGCAGGTGACGCAGGACGACTGGCCCATCGGGTCGTCCAGGTCGAACGCGATCCGGGTCGAGTAGCCCTTGCCGCTGCGGCCGATCACGTCGTTGCCCTGGATGTCGTCGCAGGCGCGCACGCAGCGGTCGCACAGGATGCAGGAGTCGTGGTTGACCTCGATCACCGGGTTGGACACGTCCACCCCGCGAGAGGGACCGGGCCACAGGTCCTGGATGTCGGTGATGAAGAAGTCGTCCGCGACCGCGAGCAGTTCGTTGTCCGCGGTGGTGGTCTGCTTCGGGTCCTCCTCCCGCGGCGGCTGGTCCACCAGCAGCAGCTCGGCCAGCACCTCGCGGCTGCGCTGCACCTCGGGCGTCGAGGTCGCCACCTCCATGCCCGGTTCGCACGGCCGGATACAGGCCGCGGCGTAGGCCCGGCCACCGGTGTCGACGACGCACATCCGGCAGACGCCGACGGGGTCGTAGCGTTCGTCGTGGCACAGCACCGGGATGTCGATACCGGCGTCCTTCGCCGCGGTCCAGATGGTGGTGCCTTCGGCGACGGTCAGCGGCTGCCCGTCGATGGTGAGCGAGACCGTGCGCTGCTCGACCTCCGGCGCTGCAGGGCGCGTGATGGTCATGGTGTCGGCTCCGTTCCGGTAGCGATGGTGACAACAGTGGGGCGGCCTTCGGCGTCCAGGCCACGCTCGGCGTAGTAGTGGGCGATCATCGATCGCAACCGTTCGGCCGGCAGCGTCGCGGTCCGGCCGGAGGCCAGTTCGAGCGAGGTGTCCAGGAACCGGTCCGGCAGCCAGTCGTCGGCCGGGGTCCAGCCCTCGCGCAGGTTGTAGGCCCGTTTGGCGTGCACGATCCGGCGCGCGGTCTCGCGCAGTTCGGCGCCGTCCACGTCCCAGCCGGTGACGCCGGCCAGCAGCGCGGCCCACTCGCCGAAGGGCTCGGCGAAGACGCCGCGGAGGAACTTGCACAGGATCAGCGAGTCCATGATCGCGGCCCGGTCCTCGGTCTCGATCGCCGCGCGAACGTGCTCGTCGGTGCCGTGCACGCGATCGAGGCCGCCCTTGAGATCGGCCTCGTAGGCGCCGGACCGGTTGTGGTCGGCGCCGCGGGCGTTGACCGCCAGCCCGAGCGCCATCGCCTGCATCGTGCGCGGCTCGTAGCCGGGCATCTCCAGCCCTTTGACCTGCGCGGCGAACGCCAGCGATCCCTGGCCCACGACGGCGGCTGCCCGGCGGGTGCCCTCCGACAGCAGGTCGCCGACTCCGGTGCGCGCACTGATCTCGTCGAGGGCCCGCAGCAACGCGTTGCCGTCACCGAAGCGCAGCCAGGGCACGTCGAGCAGGCCGCGGTCGACGCATTCCATCGCCCAGGCGATCGTGCCGCCGGCCGAGATCGTGTCCAGCCCGAGCTCGTCGCAGCGAGAGCTTGCCGCCAGCACCAGATCCGGGTCGGACACCCCGCACATCGGCCCGAGCGCGAACATGTTCTCGTACTCGACCCGGACCTTGCCGCCGCCCTTGGTCGCGTAGATGTGCTCGCAGCCGATCGTGCAGGACGCGCAACTGGTCTTGGCCACCGACCGCTTCGAGGCGAGGTCCTCGGCCGACAGCATCGAAGCGCCCTCGAACGTGGCCGCCTGGAAGTTGCGGGTCGGCAGCGTGCTGATCGCGTTGAAGGCCAGCAGGTTCGCCAGCGTGCCGAGCTCGCGGTACTTCTCGGTGGCCGGACCGAACGACCGGCCGCGCAGGTCCTTGGCCGCCGCGAGCACCCGGTCCTTGTCGTGCAGCGAGACCCGCTTGCGGCCCTTCACCGCCAGCGCCTTGACGTTCTTCGAGCCCATCACGGCACCCAGCCCGCCACGCCCGGCGTGCCGCCCGTCGTGCGAGATCGTCGCGTACCGCACGAGCGCCTCACCGGCCGGGCCGATGCTCGCCGCCCGCCAGGTCCGCCCGTACGACGCACGGATGGACTCCTCGGCGTCTCCCGCCGACATCCCCCACTGCGCGGACGCGTCGACCAGCTGGACGCCCGACTCGTCGATGAACACGTTCGACGGCGACGCCGATCGCCCGGTCAGCACGATCGCGTCGTACCCGGTGAACTTGCCGGCGATCGCGAAGTGGCTGGACGCGAGCGCGTCGGTGAGCAGCCCGGTCAGCGGCGACTTGGCGACCACCGCGAACTTGGCGCTGGTGGTCAGCGGCGTACCGACCAGCGGTGAGAAGACGAACGCCAGCGGCGCGGCCGGGTCCAACGGGTCGACACCGGCTTCGCCGAGCTCGCTCAACAGCCAGACGCCGAGGCCCGCGCCGCCGAGGTACTGACGCAGTACGTCGTCCGCCAGCGGTACGACGGTGGTCGAGCCGTCCGACACGTCGACGACCAGCGCTTGGCCGAAGTAGCCACCTGGAGGCATTCGGATCACCCGCCCGCATCCGCTGAGATGAAGGCAACCGTGTCACCGGCGACCAACGGCACCAGGCCGTCACCGCGGATCTGGTCGCCGTTGATCGCCGCGAGGACATGGCCGTCGAAGCTGAGTCCGACCTGCTCGGCGGCGGCGCCGAGGTTCGCGGCCCGGACCCGCCGGGCGCCGCGCCCGCCGCCGCCCCGGTTCGCGAGTACGCCGAAACGTTCGACCAGGATCTCGGGAGCGGGCCGGTCGCGCGCCTCGCGGTACTCGGACGGCTCGTTGACGTTGACGACGGACTCCAGGTGCGGATCGATTCGTGCGAGCTGGGGGTCGGCGAGCAGCTCGGCCTCTTCGAGGCGGCGTACGTCGGACTCCTTGAACAAGTGCGCCGGGCGCAGCTGGCCCGCGTCGAGCAGTTTGGTGATTCGCGGCGCGAGGTCGGTGCGGTAGCCGGCGGTCATCGGCTGGCGATAGCCGTGCACGAACGGCAGCACGATCTCCGGTCCCTCCAGGCCGAACCGCCGCAGTACCGCCTGGACGAAAGCCACGTGCAGGAAGGGCAGATCGGTCGAGCAGACGAAGGCGGTCTCGGCACGGTCGGCCAGGGCGCCGAGGCCGACCGCGAGACCTTGCAGCGGCCCGCGTCCCTCTTCGGGGTCGTCGAGAACCAGCACGGCCGGATCGAGCGCCGGCAGCTCCTGACCCGGCGCCCGGACGACCACCACCGGACCATCTACCGCGCGGGCGGCAACCCCGGTAACGTGCCGGAGCAAGGTCGAGCCGTGCCACTCCAGGCCCGCCTTCGGGGTCCCCATCCGCGAGGACCGACCGCCGGCCAGGACCACCGCAGCCGTCATTGTCATACTGTCGACGGTATACGATGTTCGGTGAATGCGCTGCCCCGGCGCCTCCCGATTTCGTCACGGCGGCCGGCGGCTCCCGTATCGTCGGCCCATGCTCGGTGTTCCGGTCCGCGCCGGCGGCGTCGCGCTGAACGCTGCCGTCGCGACGCTCGTGGTCCTGGTGTTCTGGCTGCCGGTCGACTTGCCCGGCCGCTGGGTGCTGCTGGAGCTCGGGCTGATCGTCGTCCTGCTGACCGGGCTGCTACTGCGTGGCCGGTTCCTGATGACCGCGCTCGCCCTGACCGCAACGGCGACGCTGGCCGGTGCTCTGCTGGGCGCCACCCAGGACCCGTTCGTCGCCGTTGCCTGGACGCTTTACCCGATCGCCGTCCGGCGCAGCACGGCGAAGATCGCGCGGACGGTCGGAACGGCGGTGCTGATCGGGGTGACAGTGCTCGGATTCGCCGGCACCCGTGAGGCCGCCGAGGCCGCGCGCTACGCGCTGATCAGCATCCTGGTCCTGACCGGCAGTTGGGCGCTCGGCGAGGCGACCCGGCGACAGCTGGCCGAGGTCGCGGAGAACGGCCGGCTGCAGGCGGAGCAGGCCGTCCTGGCCGAACGGTTGCGGCTGGTCCGGGAGGTGCACGACGTGGTCTCGCACTCGCTGACCAGCATCACGCTGTCCGCCGGGGTGGCGACACACGTGGCCTCCGGCGACGCCGAGCGACTGTCGCGCGAACTGAGCCGGGTCGAGCAGTCGGGCCGGCAGGCCCTGGCCGATCTCCGGATCGTTCTCGGCGCCGCCCGGGACGACGCCGAAGCGGCCGAACGAGCGCCGGCGCCGGGGCTGGACGCACTGACCGAGCTGGTCGCCGACGTGCGGCCGGCCGGCGTACGGGCTGAGCTGTCGCTGACCGGGCGCGAGCATGTTCCGGCGAGTCTGGAGTCGACGATCTACCGGGTGGTGCAAGAGGGGCTCACGAACGCCGTCCGGCATGCGCGGGGCGCTGCTTGCACCGTGACTGTCGCCGGGCGTCCGGAGGCGGTGGAGGTCGAGGTGTTGTCGGGGCCCGGCACGGACTCGCCTGCGGAGGGCGCGGGCTACGGATTGGTCGGGTTGCGTGAGCGTGTGGAGCTGGTCGACGGGGACTTCTCCTGCGGCCCGCTGCCCGACGGTGGTTTCCGGATCGCCGCGGTGATTCCGACGGAGGACCGGCGATGATCGGAGTGGTGGTCGCGGAGGACCAGAACAGCGTCCGCGCCGCGTTGACCGAGCTGGTCGGCAGCGATCCGGAGCTCGAGCTGCTGGGCAGTTGCGCGACCGGCGACGAGGCGATCGAGCTCGCGACGCGGCTGCAGCCGGACGTCGTACTGATGGACATCCGGATGCCGGGGACCGACGGACTCGCCGCCACCCGCGTGATCTGCTCACGGCTGCCCGCCACGAAGGTGCTGGTGCTGACGACGTTCGACCTGGACGAGTACGTGTACGAGGCGCTGAGTGCGGGAGCGACCGGATTCCTGCTGAAGAGCGCGCCGGTGACCGACATCCTGCGCGCGATCCACACCGTGTACGACGGCCAGGCGATGCTGTCGCCGGAGATCACCCGGCGCCTGATCGCCGACGTCTCGCGCCGGCGGGCCCGGCGTACGCCGGAAGCCTTCGAGCAGTTGAGCCCGCGCGAGCTGGAACTCGTCGCCGCGGTACTGCGCGGCCTGTCCAACGAGGAGTTGGCGGCCGAGCTGTACCTGAGCCTGTCGACGGTGAAGACCTACCTGAGCCGGATCTTCACCAAGCTCGACGTCCGCGACCGGACCCAGCTGGTGATCCTCGCCTACGAGTCGGGCTTCGCCGAGCGCTGAGCGAAGAGTCAACCTTTGGCCGCTGCCGCGCGGGCGCGCGCGGCGACAGACTCCTCGCGTGATCGAGATAACCCACCTGACCAAACACCACCGCGGGACGCCGGCCGTGCGCGACGTCAGCTTCCGGGCACTGCCCGGCCGCGTCACGGGCTTCCTCGGCCCGAACGGCGCGGGCAAGTCGTCGACGCTGCGCATCCTGCTCGGCCTGGACCACGCCGACGGCGGCACCGCCACCATCGGCGGCAAGCCCTACCGTGAGCTCGCGTCGCCGTTGCGGACCGTCGGCGCCCTGCTCGAAGGCAGCGGCGCCCATCGCAGCCGGACCGCCCGGGCCCATCTCGAATGGGTTGCCCTGAGCAACGGAATCGCGCGGGACCGGGTGCCGCGGGTACTCGACGAGGTCGGTCTCACCGACGCGGCCGGTACCCGGATCCGGAAGTTCTCGCTCGGCATGAGCCGCCGGCTCGGCATCGCCACCGCCCTGCTGGGCGATCCCGAGGTCCTGGTGCTCGACGAACCGGTCAACGGCCTCGACCCCGAAGGCATCCGCTGGCTGCGCCGGCTCGTCCGTACGGCGGCCGACGACGGGCGCACGGTGCTGCTGTCCAGCCACTTCATGGCCGAGATGAGCAGTACGGCGGACGACCTGGTGGTGATCGCGGCCGGCTGCGTTGTCGCGCAGGGGTCGATCGACGAAGTGGTCGGCGACCATGCCGGTCTGGAAGACGCGTTCTTCACGTTGACCGCCGGAGGCAAGGCATGAGGCAGCTCGTCGTCGCCGAACTCCGGAAGCTGATGTCGCTGCCGATCGCCTTGCTGGCCGGTGGTCTCAGCGTTGCCGGCCAGGTGGCAATCGGCGCGTTGACCGCTGGTGGCCTCCGCGAGCGGCTCGACGCGGGTACGGCGTACGGGTCCGCGGCGGACAATGTGTTCCAGCTGGTCATGCCGGGAGCGGTCGGGGCGATCGTGCTGGGCGTCGTCCTGGTGGGCAGCGAGTACACCAGCAACAGCACGGACGCCGGTGGTGGCCGCCAGATCACGACCAGCCTGCTCGCCGTACCGCAGCGGGGGCGGCTGGTCGCCGGTAAGGCACTCGCGTTGGTGATCGCATCTGTCGTGCTGGCAACGACTGCGATCGTGGGGGTCCTCGCCGTGACCAGCGTGCTGCTCGGACCGCACAGCGTGCTGGCCAACGGGTTGGACGGCGCTGAGCGCGGCCGCGCGGTCGGTGGACTGGTGTACTGGACGTTGAGCGCGCTGATCGGGTTCGGCATCACCTGGGTCACCCGGAGCGGGGTGATTCCGCTGATCGTGCTGGTCGTCAACTCGTCGGTGGTCTCAGTGACGTACCTGTTGTCCAAGGTGACTTCGGTTGCGTACTACTTCCCTGATCTGGCCGGGCTGCGCATGATCATCCGCGACACCGGGACGGGCGTGGCGCCGCTGACGGGTGGGCTGGTGATGGCGCTGTGGACCGCCGGAATCCTGCTGGCCAGTGGATTCCTGTTCGCGCGGCGCGATGCCTGAGCGGGCCGGCGGCCCACGTCCGGGCAACGTCGTCGCGTCCGAACTGCTGAAGCTGCGGACTCTGCCGGCCGTGATTCTCGCGGCCGCGACGACCGTCGTACTGACTGGTCTGCTCACGCTGGCTCTCAGCGCTACTGGTGACGCGGCTACCGTGCAGGTCACGACGTACAGCCAGATCGGGGTCGTGCTGGTCGGCATCCTCGCGGCCACCAGCGAGTACGACGACCGGCAGATCGTCACGTCGCTGATCAGCGTGCCCGACCGGCTGCTCCTCGCCTGCGCCAAAGCCATCGCCTGCGCGCTGACGGTCGCCGGCATCGCCACGCTCACCGTCGCGGCGGCACACCTCGCGGTGGTGAACCGCCTCGCCGAGACCTCCGTGGTGAGCGCCGCAGGCACGATCGTCTACCTCACCGTGCTCGCACTCTTCGGCCACGGAGTCGGCCTGATGCTCCGCGGCACGATCCCCGCCCTCGTCACGGTCCTGCTGCTGGCGTACGTCGCGTTGCCGCTGCTGGGACGCGTCGGCGACTACCTCCCGGGGCAAGCCGGCAGTCAGCTCCACCAGAGCGACCCGGCGATCGGTCTGTCGACGGCTGCCCTCGTCGCCTGGGCCGTCGCGGCACTGACCGCGTCGACCTCGACGTTCCTGCGGCGCGACGCCGCTTGACCTCAGTTGTGCGTCGAGCGCAGAGCCTGGGCCAGTTCCTCCAGAGCAGGCAGCGCGTCGATGATCGTGCGGGCGGATTCCTCGGGGAGCTGGTCCAGGCACTTGCCGATCGCCTCGGTGCGCAACAGCTTGATCCGTTGGTGCAGCTCGCGACCCTGGTCGGTCGCCTCGACCTGGATCGCCCGCAGATCGGCCGGGTTCGGGTCGCGCTGGATCAGGCCGAGCTCGGTCAGGCGGCCGATCACCCGCGAGACCATCGTCGGGTTCAGGCCCTCGAGCTGGGCCAGCTCGGTCAGTCCGAGCGGCCCGCGGAACGCGATCAGGCCGAGCACCGACGCCTGGGTGGGCGTCAGGCCCTCGTCGGTCGCCGTGGCGTTGAGTTCGCGCGCCAGCCGCGAGATCACGCCGCGCAACCTGTTCAACGTCTCGGTGTCGGACATCTCTACCCCTTTATTGCCTGCTGGCAAGCAATGTACTCTGACTGGTGATGGAATCCCAGAGTCTCCCAGCCGCCACCACCCCGGCCACGAACGGGCCGGTGGCCGGGCAGACCCCACCGCCACCCGCCGGGGGCGAGCCGTCGCCACGCCGCTGGGTGGTGTTCCCGATCGTGTCGATCGCGCTGCTGATGGCCTCGATCGACCAGACCATCGTCGCCACCGCACTCAACGCGATCCAGCGCGACCTGCACGCGCAGCTCAACTGGAGCGGCTGGACGATCACCATCTACGCCCTCGGCCAGATCCTGGTGATGCCGGTGGCCGGCCGGCTCGGCGACCAGTTCGGGCGCAAGAAGATCTTTCTCGGCGCCGCCGTGCTGTTCACGCTCGCCTCGCTGGCCTGCAGCCTGGCCGGCAACATCTACCTACTGGTGGTGTTCCGCGCCTTCCAGGCGATCGGCGGCGGCGCCTTCATGCCGACCGCGACCGGCATCGTGGCCGAGCAGTTCGGCCGCGACCGGGACCGCGCGGTCGGCATGTTCACCTCGATCTTCCCGATCGGCGGCATTCTCGGCCCGATCATCGGCGGCGTGATCGTCACCTACTGGTCGTGGCGGGAGATCTTCCTGGTCAACGTCCCGGCCGGCGTCCTGCTGATCCTGCTGGCCTGGAAGTTCGTGCCGCACAGCGCGCCGAAGCAGGCCGCCCGGATCGACCTGGTCGGCGCCGGGTTGCTCGCCGTGACGATCCTGCTCGGCATGTTCGGGATCAGCTCGCTGGGCAGCGGCGGCGCTTCGGCGTCGGATCCGCTGTTCATCGCGAGCGAAGTGCTCGCGCTGTGCTTCGGTTTCCTGTTCCTGCGGCACGCCAACCGGTCCGCCGACCCGTTCATCCCGGTCAAGCTGCTGCGCGGCCGCGGCTTCGCCGTGATGAACGCGATCAACCTCCTGTACGGCGCCGCCGTGCTCGGCTTCGGCGCCCTCGTCCCCCTGTACGCCGAAGCCCGCTACGGGATCCAGCCGCTGCAGGCCGGAACGTTGCTCACGGCAAGGGCCGTCGGGATGATCTGCGTCGCCGGGCTGGCCGTCTTCGCGCTCCGCCGGACCGGCTACCGGGCGCCGATGATCGGCGGCTTCCTGCTGGTCGCGGGCGGCATGACGATCATGTCACTGGCACCGCACGGCCTCGCGCCGTACGGGTGGCTGGCCGTGGCCGCCGCCGTGACCGGGATCGGCATGGGATTGTCGATCCCCGCGTCGAACAACGCCTCGCTGCAGCTCGCGCCGGACCAGATCTCCGCGATCGCCGGGCTACGCGGCATGTTCCGCCAGTCGGGCGGCATCATCGCGGTCTCGGTGACCACGACGATCCTGTCGCACGCCGCGCACCCGGGTGTCGCGCAGGCGCACAGCTTCGTGGTGTTCGCGGCGGTACTGGTGCTGATCGTGCCGCTCGCCTTCATGGTCCCGGACCACCGCGGCTCATGGTGATGTGTCGTGGCTGCCTGTACAGCCAGTCAATTCGTGCTACGGTTTCTCTCGGTTGCAGTTTTGCAGTTCCACGTTCGTTCTTGAAACGCCCGCGGGAAGTGTGATCCGCAGGGCGTTTTTCTCATTTCCGGGCCACGGTCCGGGTGGGAGGGCTCGTTCGGCAACCCAGGTGCCGGCGACCGTCGGACCTGATACCCGCCCCACCAAAGGAGCAGATCATGGCTAGCGGAACAGTGAAGTGGTTCAACGGCGAAAAGGGCTTCGGCTTCATCTCGCAGGACGGCGGCGGCGCCGACGTGTTCGTGCACTACTCGGCGATCGCGACGGACGGCTTCCGGACCCTCGACGAGAACCAGAAGGTCGAGTTCGACCTCGCGCAGGGCCCCAAGGGCCCGCAGGCGGAGAACGTCCGCCCGGTCTGAACCCCACAGACGCAGCAGGCCCGCACCGATTCGTCGGAGCGGGCCTGTTCCGTTTTTCTCACCCGATCCACAGCTCTTCCCCGTCGTCGTCCAGCCGGCCGATCGCGCTGAGCCCCACCGCTTGCGCCACCGCTTTTGATGCCGCGTGGCCGGGATGCACATGGGCCACGATCCGCAGCCGGCCGTTGCCGCTCGCTCCCCTCGCATCGCCCCGGAACGCACGCCCGGCCGAGGTAGCCGAGTCGCCGACGACCGGTCGCTCCACCTCCCGGCTCGAGTGGCGCAGCCACTCGGCCAGCCCGGCCGCCGCCTCCTTCGCGATTCCCTGGCCCTGCCAGTCCGCGCCGACCACCCAGGCGATCTCCGCCCCGTCGCCGGTCACCGTCGCCTGCACGTAGCCGACCAGTACGCCGTCCAGGCTGATCACCCAATTGAGCCAGTGCTCCCCCGGCCGCCCGGATCCCGCGACCTGCCGGCGGTACCGCTCGGTGAGCTGCTCGACCGACGGCGGCTCGCCACCGATGAAGGCGTAGAGCTCACGCGCCGACAGCACCCCGGCCATCTCCGCGGCGTACTCGACCTTCAGCGGCAGCAGCTCGAGCCGCTCGGTGGTGAAGCTGGTCGCGATCATCGGCCCACCGTACGGCGTACCGGCGTGTGATCCGCGACACTGTCGGCATGACCGAGATCGACTGGGCCGCGCAGGCCGAGCACCTGCGGAAGACCGCGACCGACGAGGCGGACTGGAACGAACTGGTCGCCGGTGCCCTCGTCCGACCCACCGACCAACTCGTCGTCGACGTCGGCTGCGGAGGAGGCGGGATGGCGAAGGCCCTCGCCGGCGCCGTACCGGGTGCGACCGTCGTCGCGCTGGACGCCGACGAGGAGGTGCTGCGCCAGGCGCGCGAACACACCGCCGGCCTGGTCCGCTGCGAACTCGTCTCGATGGACGACGGACCCGAACCGCTGCGCGCGGCGATCGGCGCGCCCGCCGACCTGGTCTGGGCGTCGGCGTCCGTCCACCACGCCGCTGACCAGCAAGCGGCCGTCAACGCCCTTGCGTCGCTGCTCGCGCCCGGTGGACGACTCGCGCTCGCCGAGGGCGGCCTGCCGTCGCGCATGCTGCCCTGGGACCTCGGTCTGGGCGAGCCCGGACTGGAGCTCCGGCTCGACCTCGCGCAGGATCGCTGGTTCGCGGCGATGCGTGAGGCGATCCCGGGGTCGGTGCCGATGCCGTACGGGTGGACCGACGCGCTGCGGAACGCGGGGCTGACCGACGTCACCACACAGAGCGTGCTCACCGAAAAGCCGGTGCCGTTGCCGGAGGAGGACCGCGAGCGGGTCATCGAGCAGCTCCGGCTGCGGGTCGCGCGGCTGGATCCGGCTGAGCAGGACTCGGATCACGGGCATGGTCATGGGCACGGCCACGGGCACGGGCACGGGGATGTTGCCGAAATCACTCTCGACGCCGACGACCTCACGGTCTGGCGGCAACTGCTCGACGCCGGCAGCCCGCACTACCTCGGCCGGCGTACCGATCTCGCGTCGCTGTCCGTCCGCAGCATCCACGTCGGCCACGCTCCGGCGTGACCCACGGCGTACCGGACAACCCCGCCACGCCCGGCGATTCGGCTGCCGGGCGCGACGGCGGGACACCCTCGCCGTAAGGTGGTTCCTCATGAACGACCGGCTGGTGTGGATCGACTGCGAGATGACCGGCCTCGACCTGGCGGCCGACGCCTTGATCGAGGTGGCGGTGCTCGTCACCGACTACGAACTCAACGTCCTCGGCGAAGGCATCGACCTGGTGATCGCACCCCCGCCGCAAGCCCTCGAACAGATGGGCGACTTCGTCCGCGAGATGCACACCGGCTCCGGCGTGCTCGACGAACTCGCCAACGGCATCCCGCTGGCCGACGCCGAGCAGCAGGTCCTCGACTTCATCCACGGCTACGTCAAGGAACCGCGCAAGGCCGCCCTGGCCGGCAACTCCGTCGGCACCGACCGGACCTTCCTCGTCCGCGACATGCCCAAGGTCGAAGCCCACCTGCACTACCGCAACGTCGACGTCAGCTCCATCAAGGAACTCGTCCGCCGGTGGTACCCGCGGGTCTACTACGCCACCCCCGCCAAGACCGGCAACCACCGCGCGCTGGCCGACATCACCGAGAGCATCGCCGAACTGCGCTACTACCGGCAGACCGTTTTCGTGCCCCAGCCGGGCCCCGACACCGACACCGCCCGGGCCGCCGCGAGCCTGGTCAGCACCCCGATTTCCGACAACTGACCATCATCGCTATGATTACCCAGCCGTCGCAGTCAGGGCGGCAATGGTGGGTGTAGCTCAGCTGGTAGAGCACCTGGTTGTGGTCCAGGTGGCCGCGGGTTCGAGTCCCGTCACTCACCCTCAGGCGAAGGCGACCTGTGTCCGCGGAGAGCGCGGACACAGGTCGCCTTCGGCGTTTTGTGCGGCTGCGCTGCGCTTGCCGCGAGCGGGGGCTCCGCCACCCGCACCCCCTGGCGCCTTCGCTTCGCTCGGCTCCGTGGCTGGGGCCGGCTGTTGGGCTGCGCCTTCGCTTCGCTCGGCTCCGGGGCTGGGGCCGCCGGTCGGGCTGCGCCTTCGCTTCGCTCGGCTCCTGGGCTGATGCCGCCGGTCGGGGTTACGCCTTCGCTTCGCTCGGCTCTGGGGCCGGCCGCCGCGATGGGGTGCCGCCTTCGCTTCGCTCGGCTTCGCGGATGCGTTCGCTTCGCTCGGCTCGCGTTTCTGCGGGGGTTGAGCCGGTGGGGCTGAGAAGATCTTCGGGATGAAATCGTCGGGCAGCGTGTGGTTCGTCTACGGGGTCGCCGTGGTGGTGACCTTTCTGGTCGGCCTGCTCTCGTTCAGCGTGTTCGTGCTGTCCAAGGTCTTCGGCTCGTCCGAGGCCGATCCTGCCCCACCGCCGCCGGACGTGACTCAGGCAGCACCGAGCGTTTCCCCGACCCCGGCGCCGAAGACCACCGTCGCGAGGGTGTACGACGTGCGGGCGGTGGCGGCTGATGATCGTCAGGTGGTGATCATCGTGGCGACCCCGGCGGGGTGCGCTCGTGCACTGCGGGCCACGACGTACGCGGAAGGGCCCGGCGCGGTCGCCGTTCGGGTTACTCAGCAGGCCTACCGGACCGGATGCACTTGGCAACGGAAGCCGGTACTGGCTACGGCCGCTCGTCCCCTCGACGACCGGTCGCTCATCGTCAACGGCGTCTTGTGGACACCTGCGCGTGACGGCACGTATCAGCAGGCCCTCAGCACCTCGGCTCGGACCAGCGGCGGTTGAGCACACACCACACCGCGCCGGAGCTTGGTGTGGTGTGCGGACTGGTCAGCGGTCGAGGGGGAGGCCGAACTCGGTGATGTTGACGGGTAGGCCGGTTTCCAGGGAGCGGTTGGCGGCGATGCCTACCGCGACGCTGCGGAGGCCGTCGCGGTAGCCGGCTCGGCGGTCGAGGGGGTCGGGGGTGCCGGTGGGGCGGAAGATGTCGTCGAGCAGGTGGTTGTCGCCGCCGCCGTGGGCGCCTTCGCCTTCGGGGATGGGGATCTCCTGGGCCGGCTCCCAGTGGCGCTGGAGGAGGATGCGTTCGCCGGCGGGGCGTGGGTTCGTCGTACCGCCGAAGGACGGGTCGTCGGGGTTGACGCTGGGGTCGACGGCTGGGCGGCCCACGACGCCGTTGGGGCCCTCGACGAAGCTGCGCTCGACGACGTCCAGTTCCAGGCGGCCCTCGGTGCCGTTGATCGAGACGCGGTAGCCCTCCCAGGGGGCGTGGGCGTTCAGGGAGTAGGTCAGGATCGCGCCCGAGCGGTAGGTGACGAGCAGCCCCATGTTGTCCTCGATGGTGATGCCGGGGCTGAAGACGTCCTGGTCGCGGATGTAGCCGTCGTCGGCCTCGGCGTCCAGGTAGAGGGCGCGGAGTTTCTCGTCGGCCGCCAGGTCCAGGGCGAACGGGTCGGACGACAGTCCAGGAGATCCGGCCGAGCGGGCCGGGCGGTCGGTGAGGCCGCGCTCGGCGGCGTTCTTGTCGCCGTAGAAGCGCAGGCCCCCGGCCGCGGTCACCACCTCGGGCACGTCCGCGAGCCACCAGTTCACCAGGTCGAAGTGGTGGCTGGACTTGTGCACCAGCAGGCCGCCGGAGATCGCCTTCTCGCGGTGCCAGCGGCGGAAGTAGTCGGCGCCGTGCACGGTGTCCAGCGCCCACTCGAAGTGGATCGAGGTGACCTTGCCGATCGCACCGGACGCGATCAGCCGCCGCACCTCGCTGTTGCGCGGCGAGTACCGGTAATTGAACGTCACCACCAGGTCACCCGACGAACCCTCGATCGCCTCGACGATCGTCTTCGCCGGTTCGAGCGAGGTGGTCAGCGGCTTCTCCACAACCACGTCGCAGCCCGCCTCGAGCGCGGCCGCGGCGTACCGGTGGTGGGTCGCGTCCGGCGACGTGACGACCACGACGTCCGGCCGCTGCTCCTCGAGCAGCCGCCCGAAGTCGTCCGGCCCGTAGTGCGGCGGAGCCGTCCCGCCCGCGGCCGTGACCACACCGTCGTAGTAGGCCATCCGGGTCGGGTTGGTGTCGCACCAGGCCACCAGCGTCCCGACGTCGGCGTACGTCGTCGTGAGGGCGTCGACGTACATGCCGGCGCGCGAGCCGGTACCGACCACGGCGTAGCGGCGGTTCTGCGGAAGCGTCACGGGTCTCCTTGAGGTGGTGAGGTCAGGGTGAGCGAAGCAGTCCTTCGTGGCGGACGGTCCAGCCTGCGGGGAAGCCGGGCGCGGGACCGTCCGCACCGTCCCAGCCTGCCGCCATCAGCGCCACGGCGGCGAGCAGGCCGCCGTTGCCGGGCAGGTAGAGCGGCAGCGACGGCGTCTGACGGTTGTGACCGTTCGGCAGGAAGTCGTTCTTGGTGGCCTTGAGCAACAACGCGTCGACGGCGGTCGCCGGATCACCGAGGCGGGCCGCGGTCATCGCGATCGCCGGGTAGTCCCAGCCCCAGGTGCTCTCCCAGTCCCAGTCACCCAGTACGCCGGCCAGCGTGCGCCGCATGGTCGCGGGATCGATGTACCCGGTGTCCGGCACGAGGCCCAGCGCATAGAGCATCGACGGATGGTCCGTCCGGATCGTCCACGGCTCGCCGTCGATCGCGGCGTAACAGTCGTCCTGAACAGGCGCTGGCACCAGCCCGTCAGCGACCTCGGCCCAGCGCGGCTCGGGCGGGAGACCCAAATAGCCGCGCCACTCCTGAGCGACCAGCAGCGCCCATCGCCAGTACGCCAGCTCGAACGTCGGGTTCACCAGCTCGGCCCGGATCGCCGAATACGACTCCTGCGCGGGGATCAGCGGCGGACCGAGCTGGAAGCCCCGCTCGGTCGGCACGGCGTACGACGCCATGAACTCCGCGCTCTCCAGCACGATCCGCCCGTACCGCTCGACCGCCTCGGGCGAGCCCGTGCGGCGGATCAGCTCCGCCAGGTAGATCGGGTGCGGCTGCTGCCAGACGAGGAACGGCCCGATGCTGCTCGGGCTCTCCCGCCCGTCGGGCGCGACCTGCTTGGGCCAGCGCACTCCGCCGTACCCCTGCAGCCGGGCCGTCTCCCGCGCCTCGGGCAGAATCCGCTCGTACCACCCCAGGCTGCGCTCGAGCCGCTCGGGCCTGCCCCACAAGGCGAAAAGCGCGCCGTGCCACCAGTGCATCTCCAGGTGGAACCGCCCGCGCCAGCTGTTGCACACCAGCCCGGTCTCCTGCGGCGGCAGCGAGCCCGCGCAGTTGATCGCGGTCAGGTACTGCGACAGGACCACCCGCCGCTCCAGCTCGGCCGCGCGCGGATCGCCCGACAGCTCGACCGCCGCCCCCGACGCCCAGAAGTCGGCCCAGGCTCGCCGGCAGTCCGCCTCCATCTCCGCGAAACCCGCCGGCATTTCAGCCCGCTGCTCCGAGAACCCGACCCGCAACTCCAGCACGTCGGAGTCCGAGGTCAGCACGAGCTCGTGCGCCCCGACGTGCTCCAGCCGCGCGTCATCGGCACCGACCGCCACCCAGTACTGCGTGTCGTCCAGGCGCCGCTCGACCTGCCAGCCGCCGTCGGCTTCGTGCACGGTCGTCGTGTGCGCCTCGGGCCGGGCCCAGTCCGCTCCGTTGCCCCAGGCACCTGATCCGTACGGGAACGCGAACCGCACCCCCAGCCCCACGGCCAGCGCCGGCGACTCGATCCGTACGGCGACCACGTCGTCGTCCGGCGCGCACAGCGTCCGTACGCGCACGTCGTGCCCCGCGACTGAGAACGAGCTCTCGATCACTCCGCCCCACAGATCCAGCCGCTGCCGCGCGTCCTCGACTTCCGGCAAGGTCTGCCCGGCGAACACGAAGCCGATCCGCCCGAGATCGAGCCGGTGCGGATTGGCCCGCAACCACTGCTCGGCCTCCGACTGCCCCGGCTCCTGCGTGGTCGCCAGGTCCATCTCGCCACCGAGATCGACGTACGGCACCGGTCCGGTCGGGGTCTGGTAGACCCGCCGCGTCTCGTCCAACGCGTACGTGCCCGGGAAGCTGTGCCATCCCCACTGCGACAGCGTCCCCAGCAACGTGCCCGGCGCCTCGTCACTCGTCCGAGCTTCGACCGGGTACCGCTCGGGCCAGCTCTGCAGGCCGGTCACGTCGACGGTGAAACAGAACTCCCCGTTGCCCACCGACACCGGGGACTCCGGCACGACGCCCACCACCTGGACGTCGTGCCGCCCCACCAGGGCTCGCCGATCGATCGGCGGCTGTGCCGTCACCGAATCGCCGAGGTCAGCTCTTCGAGGAAGCGCTTGGCGCCCTGGGCGGGAGTCTGACGGTTGAACAGGACCTCCGCGTTCGTGCGCTCCAGGATTTTCACGCTCTCGGTCGAACCGGTCGGCCCGATGATCAGCGCCGGTCCCACCTTCGGGGTGATCTGGGCGATGAAGTCCGCCGAGGCGCCCTCGTCCTTGGGCAGCGACGGCTTGACCGCGGTCAGCACCTCGGAGTTCGCCGGGATACCCCGGTTGGCCAGCGTGATCTTGCCGGCGGCCGGGTCGTTCACCAGGAAGTTCACCAGCTTGGCGGCCGCCTCCTGGTGCTTGGTGCGCGCGCTGATCGTGTAGATCTGCGACGCCTGCAGCCACATCCCCGGCTTGGTCGCCGTGCTCTCACCAGGGGCCCGCATCAGCACCAGCTCCGCGCCCGATGCCTTGCGCAACGAGCCGAGCTGGTTGGTCCAGTCCAGCTGCATGCCGGCCAGTCCGCGCCCCATCAGCGTCTGCTCCGGCGCCGGTTGCCCGGCCAGCTCGGAGGTCAGCGACGCCGGCGGCGTGGCGCCCGCGTCCCGCAAGGCGGTGGTCATCGTGAACCAGTCGGTCAGCGTCTTCTCACTGATCCCGACCTTGCCCTCCTCGGTGTAGAGCGACTCGCCGCGCTGACGCGCGTACAGGTCCAGCATGTCGGCGCTGGTCGGGTCCTCGGCGCCGTACGTGCCCTTTGGCGAGCCCTTCGCCACCTGCTCGGCGATCCGGCGGAAGTCCTCCCACGTCCAGGTGTCGTCGTCCGGCAGCGGCACGCCGGCGGCCTTGAACACCTTCGGGTTCACCACCACGCCGAACGCGTTCACCCCGGTCGGTACGCCGTACTGCTTGCCGTCGAAGTTGCCGTTGGACAGCGCCGCCTGGTCGATCTTGTCGGTCTTCAGCGTGTCCTTGACCTCGGCCAGGTCGAGCAGCGCGCCGCGGTCGCCGTACTCCCGCGGGTACGCGCCGCCGAGCGTGATCACGTCCGGCGCGTCGTTGGCGGCGACGCTGGTGGCGAGCTTGTCGAAGTACCCGTTGAAGTCGCCGTACTCCGGCTTGACCGTGATGCCCGGGTTCGCCGTCTGGAAGGCGTCGATCGCCTGCTGGGTGAGCTTGGCCCGGTCCTCGTTGCCCCACCAGGAGAACCGCAACGTGACCGGTGCGTTCGGGTCGCCGGAACCGCTGCCGGAGTCACCGCCGCAGCCGGGCAGTGCGAGCAACAGACCGGCCAGGGCCAGCGCGGTGATCCGCCGGGCCGCACGGTACGTCGGCGCGTGGTGCTTCATGATCGTGTTCCTTTGTCCAGTGGTCATTTGAGCCCCGTAGTGGCGATCCCGCGGGTGAGGTAGCGCTGGCCGGCCAGGAAGAACCCGAAGATCGGCACCAGCGCGACGACCGACATCGCGAACAGCGGCCCCCACGAGGTGCCGCTCTGCGCGTCCATGAACGAGCGCAGCGCCACCGGCACCGTGTACTTGTCCGGGTCGGTGAGGAAGATCAGCTGGCTGAAGAAGTCGTTCCAGGTCCAGATGAACGTGAAGACCGCCGAGGTAGCCAGCGCCGGCAGGCACAGCGGCATCACGATCCGGGCGTAGATCCGGAAGTGCCCGCAGCCGTCCAGGCGGGCCGCCTCGTCCAGCTCGCGCGGCAGTCCGCGGATGAACTGGACCATCAGAAACACGAAGAACGCGTCGTGGGCCAGGAACTTCGGCACCACCAGCGGCAGGATCGTGTTGATCCAGTCCAGCTTGGAGAACAACACGTACTGCGGCACGATCAGCACGTGGATCGGCAGCATGATCGTGCCGAGCATCAACGCGAACCACAGCTTCTTCAGCGGGAACTCCACCCGGGCGAACGCGTACGCCGCCAGCGAGCAGGTCAGCAGGTTGCCGATGATCGCCAGCACGGCGATCACCGCCGAGTTCAGCAGGTAGTGCTGGAACGGGTGCGCCAGCGCCGTCCAGCCGTCGGTGTAGTTGTCGAACTGCACCTTGCTCGGCAGCAGCGACGGCTCGCGGAAGATCACCTCGGTCGGCTTGAACGAGCTCGACAGCAGCCAGAGCAGCGGATACAGCATCACGAAACCGAACGCGATGATCAGCAGGTGCTTCAGCAGGCCTTTGCCTCGCGACTCCGTGCCGGGTGTGCGGCCTGCGCGGACCCGGGGCAGCGTCTCACTCGTCACCGTAGAACACCCATCGCTTGGCGAACAGGAAGTTGATCGCGGTCAGGGCGGCGATGATGGCCAGCAGCAACCAAGCCATCGCCGACGCGTAGCCCATGTGGAAGGAGCCGAAGCCCTCGTCGTACAGGTAGAGCGTGTAGAGCAGCGTCGAGTCGGCCGGGCCGCCGGTGCCGCCGCTCACCACGAACGCCTGCGTGAAGCTCTGGAACGCGCCGATCACCTGCAGCACCAGGTTGAAGAAGATGATCGGGGTCAGCAGCGGCAGCGTGATGTGCACGAACGTCGTCCAGCGCCCGGCGCCGTCGACGGCGGCCGCTTCGTAGTACGAGGCGGGGATCTGGCGCAGGCCGGCCAGGAAGATCACCATCGGGGCGCCGAAGGTCCAGCCGTTCAGCAGGATCAGCGTGCCGAGCGCGAAGTCCGGGTGTGCGACCCAGCTCTGGCCCTCGATCCCGAACTTCGCCAGGACGTCGTTGACCAGGCCCTCCTGGCCGAAGATCTGCCGCCACAGGATTGCGATCGAGACACTGCCGGCCAGCAGCGAGGGAAGGTAGAAGACCGAGCGGTAGAAGCCCAGCCCGCGGATGCCCTTGTTCAGCACGATCGCCAGACCGAGCGCCATCAGCAACTGCAGCGGCACCGAGATCAGCACGTACTGGAAGGTGACCAGCAGCGACTTGTGCAGCCGCCGGTCGGACAGCATCTCCTGGAAGTTCGCCAGGCCGATCCACTCCGGCGGCTTGAGCAGCGAGTAGTCGGTGAACGCCAGGTACAGCGACGCCAGGATCGGGCCGAGCGTGATCGCCACCAGGCCGATCAGCCACGGAGTCAGGAACAGGTAGCCGGTGACCGCGTCGCGGCGGCGTTGGCTGTACCGCGTGGAGCGGTCGCGGCCGGGTGGACGTGGCTCACCGGCCACCTCCTGTGGCTCGCGGGTCAGGGTGCTGCCGGTCGGGCTCAACGCGTCACCTCCGGATCGAGTAACCGGTTTCTAGCAGTGATTCTTGAAACGTGTCAATGGGTGAACAACGAACTCGAAACTGTTTCGTTACAAGGGCTTCGGTGTCCGTTATCGGCCAAGAGACCGGTTTCTCACATCCCTCGGAGCGGGTTATCTTTTCCAGACCGGTGACGTCCGTCGCCGGTCAGCGAGGAGGTGCAGTCGTGGTCGAGCAGCAGCGATCGGCGGCGACCATCAGCGGGGTCGCGCAGGTCGCGGGTGTGTCCCGGGCGACGGTCTCCCGGGTGATGAACGGCCGTTCCACGGTCGCGCCCGAGCTCGCCGAGCGGGTGCTCGCGGCGGCCCGCGCGCTCGACTACGCGCCGAGCCAGGTCGCCCGCAGCCTCGCGCTCGGCCGAACCGCCACCATCGCGCTGATCGTGCCCGACCTGTCGAACCCGATGTTCCAGGACGTGCTGCGCGGCCTCAGCCAGGCCGCCGGCGAGGACGGGCACCGCCTGCTGATCGCGGAGTCGAACGAGCAGGTCGAGGACGAGGAGGTGCTCGCCCTCGAGGCCCGCCGGCGCTGCGACGGCGTGGTGCTCGCGTCCCCCCGGCTGCCGACCGCCGACCTGGAGCGGCTCGCGCCCCAGCTCGCGCCGCTGGTGCTGATCAACCGCAAGCTGCCCGGCGTACCGTCGCTGTCGGTCGACTACGCGGCGGGCATCCAGGACCTGGTCGCCCACCTGCTCTCGCTCGGCCACCGCCGGATCGTTTACCTGGCCGGCCCACCAGCCAGTACGTCGAACCGCGAGCGCCTGGACGCGTTGATCAAGCTGTCGCGCGACGGCCGCGAGTTCGAGCTGCTTCAGGTGCCCTGCGGAGCCATGTTCGAGAACGGGCACGCCGTCGCGGGCGAGGTCGCCGCCAGTGGAGCGACCGCCGTCGTCGCGTTCAACGACATGGTCGCGTTCGGCGCGCTGAGCGGGCTGCACGAGCTGGGCGTCTCGGTGCCCGGCCAGATCTCGATGACCGGGTTCGACGACATCCCGTTCGCCCGGTTCACCACCCCGCCGCTGACCTCGGCCGCCGTCCCCAGGAACACGCTGGGCCGGCAGGCCTGGGAGCGGCTGCGGATGCAGCTCGACGGCAACGACGGCGCGGGCGCGGCGGACTTCCGGCCGCGTCTACTCGTCCGCGGCAGCACCGGCCGCACGGCGGAGGGACCACGATGACCCGACCACTGCGGGTCGACGGCACCCGACTCGTCGACAGCTCCGGTACGCCGGTCCTGCTGCGCGGCATCGGCCTGGGCGGCTGGATGAATATGGAGAACTTCATCACCGGCTACCCGGCCACCGAGTCGCAGCAGCGGCGCGCGCTGCGCAAGGTGCTCGGCCCGGCGGCGTACGAGGCGTTCTTCGACACGTTCCTGACCGGCTTCTTCGGTCCGGACGACGCGGCGTACCTGGCCTCGCTGGGCCTGAACGCGATCCGGATCCCCTTCTCCTACAAGCATTTCGAGGACGACGACCGGCCGTTCGAGCTGAAGGAGGAGGGCTTCCGGCAGCTCGACCGCGTGGTGCGGCTCTGCGCGGACGCCGGGATCTACTCGATCCTCGACCTGCACGCCGTACCCGGCCGGCAGAACCAGCACTGGCACAGCGACAACCCGACGCACTGGGCCGAGTTCTGGAACCACCGGCACTTCCAGGACCGGGTCGTGCGCCTGTGGGAGGCGCTCGCCGACCGGTACCGCGACGACCCGTGGGTCGCCGGGTACAACCCGGTCAACGAACCGGCCGATCCGAGCGGCGAGGTGATCGGGCCGTTCTACCAGCGCCTGGCCACGGCGATCCGGGCGATCGATCCTGCTCACGTGCTGTTCTTGGACGGGAACCGCTACTCCACCGACTTCTCGATGTTCACCGACGTGCCGGAGAACACGGTCTTCACCGCGCACGACTACGCCCTGCCGGGCATCGCGGCCGCCAGCGAGTATCCGGGCGTGACGCGCGGCAAGTACTTCGACCGCGGCCTGGTCGAGAAGACCTTCCTGGAACGCACCGAGTTCATGCGCTCCACCGGTACGCCGATCTGGATCGGCGAATTCGGCCCGGTCTACACCGGCGACCCGGCGCAGGACGCCGCGCGCTACCAGCTGCTCCAGGACCAGCTCGACATCTACGCGGAGCACGACGCGAGCTGGACGCTGTGGACGTACAAGGACATCGGCCTCCAGGGCCTCGTGCACGCTAGGCCCGAGAGCCCTTATCTGCAACGCATCCGGCCGTTCCTCGCCAAGAAGCAACGCCTCGGCGCCGACTCCTGGGGCGGCAACGACGCAGGCGTCCGCCACATCCTCGCCCCGATCGAACAACTTTTCGCCGAGGAGTTCCCCGACCACGACCCGTACCCGTGGGGCCAGCGCCAGTGGATCAACGTCCTGGTCCGCAACATCCTGCTCGCCGAGCCGTTGGTCGACCAGTTCGCCGCGTGCTTCGAAGGCGTCGACGAATCGCAGGCGCGGACGCTGGCCGAGTCGTTCACCTTCGCCAACTGCGTCCAACGCGACCCCTTGGCCGACCTGCTGCGCGAGCACCTGCGGACACACTGAGGGCTAGGGCACCACCGGGGACAGACAGCTGCTCGGCAGGTCGAACCAGCGCAAATGGTCGAACTCGGTGTTGACCGTGCCCTCGTCGTCGGTGCCGGCGTGCGGACAGGCTCCGAGTAGTTCGCGGGCCTCGGCCAGGTAGTCCGCCAGCGCGGACTCGGGCGCGGTGTCGTGATGCTTGGGATAGTGAAGCGAGCCGTCCGCGTCGTAGCCGACCTGGGACAGGCGCATCGGCGGTTCGACCGGGCCGCGGTGGTGGCGCCACAGGCCGTTCGACGGGTCGAAGCGGTAGTCGCCGAGCAGCCGCCAGCCCTCCCGCGCGACCAGGCGGACCGCCTCCACGACGTACGAGAAGACCGCCTCGGAGATGAAGTAGTTGAAGTTGACCCGCACCCAGCCGGGTTTGATGCCCTCGCAGCCGTGCTCGATCTCCTCGGCGAACTCCGCCGACCGCGCCAGGTCGATGCCGAGCAGCGTGTGCCCGTACGGGCCGGCGCACGAGCAGCCGCCGCGCGACTGGATGCCGAACAGGTCGTTCAGCAGCGCGACCACGTAGTTGTGGTGCAGGTACCGCCCGGACGGCGCCTTCACCACGAACGACACGATCGACAACCGGTCGGCGTCGAGGTTGCCGAGGATCTGCAGGTTCGGTTCGGCCCGCCACGCCTCGACCGCGCGCCGCAGGTAGGCGTCCTCGTGCGCCCGGATCACCTCGATGCCGACGGCCTGCTTGAGCTGGAAGACCAGCCCGGCCCGGATCGACTCGATGATCGCCGGTGTGCCGCCTTCCTCGCGGTGCACGGGATCGTCCAGGTAGCGATGCTCGACCGGGTTCACGTACGCGACCGTTCCCCCACCCGGTACGTCGGGCACCCGGTTGCGCAGCAGCTCCCGCCGCGCAACCAGTACGCCGGGCGTGCCGGGCCCGCCGATGAACTTGTGCGGGCTGAGGAAGATCGCGTCCTTGTACGCGAGCGGGTCGTCGGCCTGTCCGCCGTACATGTCGATCTCGATGTACGGCGCGGCGGCGGCGAAGTCCCAGAACGACAGTGCGCCGTACCGGTGCAGGAGGGCGGACACGCGATGTGTGTTGCTGACGATCCCCGTGACGTTGCTGGCGGCCGAGAACGAGCCGATCTTCAGCGGGCGGCCGGCGTACTCGATCAGCTTGCGTTCCAGCAGCGGGATGTCGATGTGCCCGTCGGAGTCCTGCCCGATCACCACCACGTCGGCGATCGACTCACGCCAGGGCAGCTCGTTGCTGTGGTGCTCGTACGGGCCGATGAACACGACCGGCCGCTGCTCGGGCGGGATCGTGGCGGTCAGGTGGTACTCGTCGTCCAGCGGCGCCGGAATGCGGAGTCCGAGGACGCCGATCAGCTTGTCGATCGCGCCGGTCGCGCCCGAGCCGCAGAAGATCACCGCGGTCTGCTCGTCGCCGCCGACGCTGTCGTGGATGATCCGCCGGGCGTCCTCGCGCAGGCGGGTGGTCTGCAGCCCGGTGCCGCTGGACTCGGTGTGCGTGTTCGCGTAGCGCGGGAGCACCTCGTCGCGGATGAAGTCCTCGAGAAAGGTCAGCGCGCGGCCGGAGGCGGTGTAGTCGGCGTAGGTGACCCGTCGCGGACCGTACGGACCCGGCATCACCTGGTCGTCGCCGATCACCGACTCACGGATCCGGCGCAGCAACGCAGTGTCCGGCGGCATGCTCGCGGCGACACCGTCGGAAGGTCCCGCGACCTCCAGTCGCTGCTCCCCCATGGCGCCAGGGTAAGTCCGCGACGTGACTTTCGTCTCGTCTACGACCGTCCGGTTCTGGCTAGGGTCGTTCCAGTCGAGCACGAGGAGATCCAGGATGACGTTTTCCGCCGAGCTGTGGGACGCCGGGGCCGCCAAGGTGTACGCCGAGATCCTGCGGCACCCCTTCATCACCGGACTCACCGACGGGACCCTGCCGCACGACAAGTTCCGGTACTTCATCATCCAGGACAGCCACTACCTGCGCGCCTACTCCCGGTCCCTCGCGCTGGCCGCCGGCCGGGCGACCGACGAGGACGCCGTCAGCATGTTCGCCCGGCACGCCGCCGAGGCGATCGACGTCGAGCGTGAGCTGCACGCCTCCCTGCTCGGCAAGCTCGGGCTCACCTCGGCCGATGTCGACGCCACCGGCTCGGGGCCGACCACGACGGCGTACATGTCGTATCTGACCGCGGTCTGCGCGACCGGCACGTACGCCGAAGCCGTCGCGGCCGTGCTGCCCTGCTACTGGATCTACCGCGACGTCGGCCGGGAGCTGCTGAAGCTGTCCTCGCCGGATCCGGTCTACGCGGAGTGGATCGCGACGTACGGTTCCCCGGAGTTCGACGCGGTCGTAGAGTCGGTGCTGGCGGTGACGGACCGCCTCGGCGCCGAGGTCGGCCCGGGCGAACGGGATCGTTGCCACCGGCACTTTTCCGTCACGACCCGGTACGAGTGGATGTTCTGGGACGCCGCGTACCAGGAACTGGAGTGGCCGGTCCGATGAAGGACTTCTACGACGTCGTGATCGTCGGCGGCGGGCACAACGGCCTGGTCGCGGCCGGGTATCTGGCCGGCGCCGGCCTGAGCACGCTCGTCGTGGAGCAGCAGCCGCACACCGGCGGCGCCGCGGTCAGCCAGCAGGTGTTCCCCGGCGTCGACGCGCGGCTGTCGCGGTACTCGTACCTGGTCAGCCTGCTGCCCGACAAGATCGTCGCGGACCTGGGACTGTCCCTGCAGTTGCGGTCGCGCTCGGTCGCCTCGTACACGCCGGTACGCCGGGGCGGTCGTGACCTCGGACTGATGGTCGAGCGCCCGGAGGGCTCGGCGACGCGCGAGTCGTTCGCGGCGCTGACCGGGAGCGATGCCGAGTACGACGCGTGGCAGCGGTTCTACTCATCCGTCTCCGACCTGGCCGCCGCAGTCGCCCCCACCCTCCTGGAACCCCTCCAACCCGCCGCGGCCCTGCGCCAACGCGTCGATCCCGCCCTCTGGTCCGAACTGGTCGACCGCCCCCTCGGCGAAACGATCGAACGCCGCTTCACCGACGACACCGTGCGCGGCGTGGTCGCGACCGACGGCGTGATCGGGACCTTCGCTCGCCTGCGCGACGAGTCACTGCTGCAGAACCGGTGCTTCCTCTACCACCTGATCGGCAACGGCACCGGCGAGTGGCGGGTCCCGGTCGGCGGCATGGGCGCCGTGACCGACGCGCTGCTCGACGCCGCGCGGCGCGCGGGCGCCTCGGTGGTCACCGACGCGGCCGTCACCGGGATCGAGGCCGACGGCAAGCGCGCCGCGGTGACCTGGCTCGGCGGTGACGGGGAGCGATCGGTCGACTGCTCGTACGTGCTCGCGAACGTGGCGCCCGCCGTACTGGATCGGCTGCGGGGTCGGTCCGGCGGTCCCGTGCCCGAGGGCTCCCAGCTGAAGATCAACCTACTGCTCTCGCGCCTCCCCCGGCTGAAGTCCGGCGACGACCCTCGACGCGCTTTCGCCGGCACGTTCCACATCGACGAGGACTACAGCCAGCTCGACACCGCGTATCTCGAAGCCGCCGCGGGCGGGCTGCCCGCCGTACCGCCGTCGGAGGTGTACTGCCACTCCCTCACCGACCCGTCGATCCTGAGCCCGTCGTTGGTTGCCTCAGGTCACCACACCCTGACCGTCTTCGGCGTCCACTTCCCCACCCGCCTGTTTGCCTCCGACAACGAATCGGCCCGCGCGGAGTCCGTCCGCCGCGTCCTGGCCGGCCTCGAGTCCTACCTGGCCGAACCGCTCGACGCCTGCATCGCCCGCGACGCCGACGGCAACCCGTGCATCGAGGCCAAAACCCCCGTCGACATCGAGGCGAGCGTCGGCATGCCCGGCGGCCACATCTTCCACGGCGACCTCCAGTGGCCCTGGTCCGACGACGACTCCGAGACCGGCCGCTGGGGCGTCGAAACCGACGTCGCCAACCTCCTCATCTGCGGCTCCGGCGCCCGCCGAGGCGGCGCCGTCAGCGGCATCGCCGGCCACAACGCGGCCCAGGCAGTCCTGTCCCTCCACCCCTGATCCACCGCCCCCAGAACCGATTTTTCTTCTCCCCCGATCCCCTGCTACTGTTCTCTTCGTTCGAAGGAAACACCAACTGAACAACACGCGCCGCTAGCTCAATTGGCAGAGCAGCTGACTCTTAATCAGCGGGTTCGGGGTTCGAGTCCCTGGCGGCGCACCAGCATCGAGGCCCAGGCAGACATCGCATCTGATCCTGGGCCTTTGTGCGTCCAGCGGACCACTTACGAACCACTTTGCCGCCGGTCCGCATGTCGCCCCGCAGCCAGCAACCTCCGTCGACGTCGCCGAAACGCTCCTGGGCGCTCCCCCAGACCTTCACGAGACTGTGACTGTGTGTCACATCACACTGCTCTGCATCGTCGCGCCGAGCCAGACGTTGAGCGGCCAACCATCGAACAGGTTGGAGGTTTACATGCCCAGGCCGCCGCTCCCGATCGGATCGTGGGGACGAATCTCCACCTCGATCGATAAGACAGACGACAAGGGCAAGCCGCTCAGCTTCAGAGCAAAAGCCAGGTTCCGCGACCACGACGGCCAAGTGCGCCCCGTGTCCGCGTACAGGATGACTTCCTCGGCAGCCGAGCGGGCGCTGCTGACGAAGCTCCAGGACCGCTCCCGAAACAGCCGAGCCGGCGAGCTCACCGCGATGGACAAGGTCTCGAAGGCGATCGAACTCTGGGAGAAGAACATCTCCGTCAACCCCGTCCGCGAAGTCGACCGCATCGAACACCACGCCAAGAAGCTCCCCGGCGCCCTCGGCACCGACGAAGTCCGCCTGGTCCGCACCCACCTCGCCAACGACGAAACCGCCGTCAGAGCCGACCTCCCCGACCTCGTCACCTTCATGCTCGGGACCGGGGCCCGCATCGGCGAAGCCCTCGCAGTCCTCTGGCACCAGATCAACCTGGAGGCAGGACGAGTCAAGATCACCAACACCGTCGTCCGAGTCAAAGGCGAGGGCCTCCTGAGCAAGACCACCAAATCCAAGGCCGCCAACGCGAGCTCGCCACACCCGAGTGGCTACGCGCCGTCCTCCGCAGATGATTCGCCACAGGAGTCCGCCTCGACGAACCAGTCTTCCCAGACACAAACGGCGGCTACCGCGACCCCTCCAACGTCCGTCGCTCGCTCCGCACAAGCCTCTCCCCGTCGGCAGCACAGCCCGCCGAGACCTCGGCCTAACCCTCCGCGCAGCCAGACGCGAAGCCGGCATGACACGCAAAGCCGTCGCCGACTCCCTAGGCTGGCCCCAAACCAAGATCGAACTCATCGAAACCGGCCGAATCAAGATCGGCCGCCCACTCATCACCGACCTCATCGCCACATACGGCCTCCAGAACTTACCGAACCTCGCCAGCCGAGTCGACGCAGCAACCGAACCCGCCGACGCCGACGCACTCTTCTGGATCACGTCCCACGTCTTCCGCAAGACCACAGCCACAGCCCTCGACGACAGCGGCCAAACCGCCCGCCAGATCCTCAACACGGTCGCGCTCTTCAACACCCGCTACATCGACCTGGCAGTCAACGCGCTCCGTGAGCAGCGCTACCCGGTCCGCGACGAGGACGCCGCTCGCTTGTCGCCGCTCGGGTATGGGCACATCAACATGCTCGGGGTGTTACACCTCAGCCACCCCGTCGAGCGCACAGCGGCTGAGCCCGCTGCGCGATCCGGATGCCGTCCTCGCTCTGGAGGTGCACTACGCGGTCAGCGACCTTGACCTGGATCCAGCAGCGGCGAGCAGTGCCGGACGATCGCGGATCAGGTGGCAGACGTCGGCAATGCTGACAGGGCCACTTCCACTATTTTCATGAGGCTCTGCCTGGACGCGCCGTCCGAGGCGTCGACGGAGATTCCTTGCGCGACGGCCGCGACGTAAGCGCCGAGTGACGCGGGATCGGCGTTGGCGGGTAGCCGGCCGGCTTTGATGGCCCGCGCGAACAATCGCTGGAGGTCCTTCCGGACATCCTTTCGCAGGCCGGCGAGCTGATCGGCCACGTCGCGGTTGGCATCGCTGCATACCAGCGCGCCTCCGACCATGAGGCAGCCTTTCGGATGGTCCGGCATGGTCGCGTCGAGCACGACTCCCTGCAGGTATTTTCGCGAGGCTTCGACGGGGTCGTCGAGGGAAAGTGCCTGCGCGCGACGGACGAGCCTGGTCTGCATGTAACGGTCCATGACTCTGTCGAAGATCTGGCGCTTGTTCCCGAATGCTGCATAGAGACTGGGCGCATTGATGCCGATGCTGGCGGTCAGGTCGGTGATGGACGTCCCATCGTAACCCTGACGCCAGAACACATCGGTTGCGCGGTCCAGCGCCTGGTCGGCGTCGAACTCTCGCGGCCTGCCACGGGGCATGCTGACCTCCTTTTCTGAATATGACCCTAACAACCGCAGCAGGCCGAATCTTCCGGAGGAGAGGAAGGGCCGTCGGCTGCCACCCGGCCGGCGCACCAGTGCTCAACCACGAATGTTGGTCGGGTCGGTTGGGCGGCTTTCGTGGTCGGGTGGCCCCAGCGGTGTTGACGTTCGCCTGCGGACGCGTGCGCGTTCGCGGCGTTGGGCGGCGAGGACGTCGGGGTGGCGGGCGTTGGCGTTGCGCCAGCAATGTTGCTTTCCTCACCCTCGATGGCGTTGACCAGCAGCCAGGACAAGACTGCTCACCCGCCAGCGGCTACCGCCCGAGTCTCCTGTATCAACATCAAGAAGCGATGCCGCCCAGATCCCGGTAAGGCCCGTCAGGGTCCAGGCTGGGCATTCCCCTCTCGTTGACCCGGTGGGTGACGGCGCGGACGGAGTTTTCGTCGGCCTGGACCAGACGGGTGATGACCGGCACGATGCTGCCGTCGGCGAAGGCGACACGACCATCGCCCGGCGCAGCCGGATTGTCGAGCCGGTCCCGCGACGCACGAGGCGGCAACTTCTGGCCTTCTGGATCACTTAATCGGCGTACTCGAACGGAATCTGCCACCCGCACAGCCGTGACCGATACCGGGCCTGCTGCGCGGCCCCGGCCCGGTGGGTCACCTAACCCGGCCAACGTTTTGTGGTCAGAGCACTAGGCGACCGAGCAGCCGTCGTCGGTGGCCTGCCGATCCTCGGCGTGAAGCGTGCCGACCCTGACGTCGTGCAGTAGCTCACCCACAGGCAGCGGGCACTGGTGCGAGCGTACGGCGCGTTGAGTGGGCCCTGACGCACCTGTCGCGGGGGTGCTCTTGAGGAACGCGTCGTAGGCGTCCTCGCCGAGGTCGACGGTCCCGTAGTAGCGCCGATCGCGACCGGGAGTCTTCGGCATGGTCGGCTGCCGGACTTGCATGCCTACGATCCCCATGCTTATATTCTTAGCGAACGTTAAAGATAACGCTCGCTACAGTTTACGACGAAGGGCAGCCATGAGCTCGCAAAGGAAGAACGTTCTGATCACGGGGGCAGGCGCACGGGGTGGAATCGGCGCGGCGATCGCGCACGCGTTCGCCCGCGACGGGCACACGGCTGTGATCACAGGTCGAAACCAGGAACGCGGGGACGCCGTCGTCGCAGACATCCGGGCGCGGGGCGGTGAGGCCCGTTTCATCCTTGCCGACCTCAGCAACTTCGCCGACGTCGACAGGATCATCACCGAGGCCGGTGACGTCGATGTCCTCGTCAACAACGCGGCGAGCTACCGGGACAGCATCGCGCCGAGCCTGAAGCAGAATCTCGACGCGAACGTCGAGTCCTGGGACGTCAACATCCGGGCAGCCTTCGCCCTGACAACAGGCTTCGCCTCGGGGATGGCCGCCCGCGGCGGCGGGGTTGTCATCAACATCAGCAGTATCGCCGGGACGCGCCACATGCCCTACATGTCCACCTATGGCGCACAGAAGGCTGCCATCGATTCCTACACCAGGTCGTGGGCCGTTGAGTGGGGCCCCGACAACGTCCGGGTCATCGGTATCGCGCCGGGCAACGTGTCGAGTGAGAACGTCACCGAGTTCATCGGCGCCGACAGGTTCCAGAAAATGGCCGAAACGAACCCGCTCGGCCGTCTCGGCACGCCGGAGGAGATCGCCGACGTCGTTGCCTTCGTCGCGAGCGATCGCGCGAGTTTCCTGACCGGCCAGACCATCCTCGTCGACGGCGGCCACATGGCGAAGGCAATCTGACGCCTCAGAGCAGGAACAGATCGGCCGGTCGTGCTTGCCCGACCAATGCGCTCTCAGGGCCTCCCTGCGCGCTGACAGCCGCGGTCGACAGAGGAGAGACAACGCAGCCAGCGTCCGAGGACCGCCTACGACGGAACTTCGGCGGCGATTCTCTGCAGATGCCACGCTCTACATCGCAAGCACGGCCGGCCGAGCTTGAGGGTGGCGCGTAGATGGTGCTCGCCGCCTACTACGGCCGCAGCTGATTGCTTCGCCGCAATACGAGGGTCGACCGCCAGGTCGGCGGGCAGCGTCCAACCGCACAAGACGGGCCGGAAAGTCTCCGCAGGAGGGGCATCCGACCTGTCGCAAGCGGCGATGCTCTCAAGCATCGCCGCCACGCCGGATGTAGCTCCACGACTGGCCAAGAAGTGTCGAGCGTGAATCCTGAGAAGCTTCATCTGCCGGCCGAGACGGTGCCGTTCGAACAGGACAAAACCCAGCACTACCAGAACAAAGAAGACCCGCACGAGCGTCCGCGGCGGCGCATCCAGCACCGCGTAACCGCCGTCGGTCAGCCCGGCGGCGCGTTCGAAGTGGTTGTGGGCGCCCGGCGCCAACAGTTCGTCGATGCTGTCCACCACCGGGAAGCCGAGCGGTCCGGCAACCACCGTACCCATCGTCCACTGCGTCGTATGCCGTGATTCATGCCGCTTGATCGGGAGCAGTCAGGGCGTCGTTCTTCTAGATGGCCGGAGTGCGGCGATGCTGAAGCCCAGTGCAATGAGGACGAGACCCGCTGACACGACGCCCAGGATGGCCTTGGCGAGGGTTCCATCAGCGGTAACCATCCTGGCTACGAGCACTCCGACAACGCAGAGGATGACGGCCCAGTACGCGATGAGCCAACGCACAGAAGGCCTTCCCACGAGCACTCAATCCTCCTCTTCTGCCCACTCAATACAATCGTCCATCATCCCCGTGCCAGCACCAATCAACCCGAGGCCCATGCCCGCCATACCCAGGGCCACAGGCAGGGCCAAACCTCCACTCGCAGTTGCACCTTGGGCGGTCCAGTTGGCGGTGGTGGTGTCGTGGCGGCCGTCCCGGTAGCGGCGAGTTGTTTGCCTGACGGGTCGTAGGTGTAGGTGGCGGACAGGGCGCCGGCGTTGGTGATCAGGTTGACCGGACTGGCTTGGTTGTCGAGGGCGTAGTAGTCGGTGGCTCCTCCAGGGCGATGAGTTCGTTCTGGTCGGCACCGCCCCACGTGTAGGTGCTTGAGTTGGAGCCGTTCGTTCTGGTCGGCACCGCCCCACGTGTAGGTGCTTGAGTTGGAGCCGTTCGTGCGGGTGGTCCCACCACCGTGGCGAAAACGGGGCCCCCGCCGGGAATTCGGCCTCGGCCGAAAATCCTTCTGGCGCGTACGGCGGCCACCCCATACTCGTGCCCCATCAGGGGATGCGAGTAATCGTCGGAGGGGACGGCATGGTGCGGAAACTACTTGTCGCGTTGCTGGTGGGGGTGATCGGCGTCGCGGCGCCGGCGATTGCTGCGCAGGCGATCTCGGGTGGTGGCACAGTGAACCCGAGCTGGGTCGGGTTCGTGGTCAAGATCAACATCGGGGGCGCAAACCCGCAGGCGTGCACGGGCGCCCTGGTCGATCCGCAGTGGGTGGTGACCGCGGCGAGCTGCTTCGCCGAGGGTGCCGAGGGCGTAGTCAAACCGGGCTTTCCGGCCAGTCCGACGACGGCGACCGTCGGGCGCCCGAATCTCACGGCCGTGGCCGGACAGGTTCTACCGGTCGATCGGGTCGTGCCACATCCGGTCCAGGACGTCGCGCTGCTGCGGCTGGCGCTGGTTGCGACGACCGGGACGCCGATCTCGGTGAGCGCGACGGCGCCTTCGGCCGGCGAACTCCTGGCAGTCAGCGGGTACGGCCGTACGGATGACACCTGGGTGCCCGACGAGGTGGAGGCCGCGACGGTGGCGGTCGGCAACGTCTCGGGTGCGACCTTCGGCGTACTCGGGCACGAGAACCCGACGACCCCGGCGGACGAGCCACCCGTCTCTGCCTGCCAGGGCGATGCCGGCGGGCCCATCACCCGGCCCGGAGCCTCGGGTGGACAGCCGGAAGTGGTGGGACTGCTGATCGGCGCTGCCCATGACGGCTGCTTGGAGCAGCCCAGCGGGGTGGGCACCGGCGCCACGGCGGTCCGGCTCGACGGTCTGCGCGACTGGATCGAGACCAATACTCCCGGATACCGGAGCGGGTTCCATGCGACGTACCTGAGCGTGGCCAGCCCCACGACGCCTGGGAAACAAGGGGGAATCGGCGGGTTCGACTTCCACCTGGCCCAGGACCAGGTGGTGGCGTTCGACTTCGACCACTCGGGTCGGCAGGACCACCTGCTCATGTACCGGCCCGGAAGCAACGTCGTCATCATCTCGAAGCTGGACTTCAAGAACCCTCAGGACCCTGCGGACGACAAGTACGTGGCGGTGTTCGTGAGCAAGACCGGAATCGGCGGGTACGCGCTGACGAACACCGCCGACCGGATCGTGCCGTTCGACTACGACCACGACGGTCAGCTGGACGAACTGGCCGTCTACCGGCCGGGCGCGCAGCAGCTGACGGTCATCACCCATGGTCAGGGGTCCTCGTTCGGTACGGCGTACTCCACACCGTGGTCGATGCTGAGCGCCGACGCCCAGCTCCTGGCGTACGACTTCGACCGCGACGGGAAGTCGGACGACCTGATGGCGTACCGGCCCAGCAGCAACCAGGTCTCGGTGATCACCAAGGGCACCGGCGCCGCCTTCACGGACAAGCTGCCCATCACGTCAGGCGGTCTGCCCGGCTACACCCTGACCGCTGCCGACCGCGTCGTGGCCTTCGACTACGACCACACTGGCAAGGCTGACGATCTGTTCGTGTACCGCCCAGGTGCGTCGCTGCTGACCGTTTTCACCCGCGGCTCCGGCAACACCTTCACCAAGACGTACAGCACCTCGTGGTGGATGCTGGGCAACGCGAACGCTCACGCCATCGCCTACGACTACGACCACGACGGCCGCGCCGACGACATCCTGGCCTACCGCTCCGGGGAGACCGGCCACCACTCGATCATCTCCAAGGGGCCAGGCACGGCTTTCGAGGACAAGGTGCCGCTCACGGCGGGCGGAATCGGCGGCTACGACCTTCGCGTCGTGTCCGACCGGATCGTCGCCTTCGACAGCGAGCACATCGGCAGCCGGACGAACCTGCTGACCCACCGCCCCGGCTCCGGTATCGCCTGGGTGATGGATCGCCTCGACCCGCCACTGCCCAGTACGACGCCGGTCCAGCGCCCACGGGGCGAGCAGTCCCTGGTCGAGGAGTTCGCCTATCCCGAGCGATTCATCCGCTCGGGGCCGGTGCCCAACTTCCCGGACGTCGACGACGACCCGGACAACCCGGACTGGGGCGGCGCGCGCGCACCGGAGCTCGAGTTCGAGCTGGTCTCGGGGGACGGACACATCGTGTGGGTCTCCTGCGCGACGGCGCCGGCCGACGGCGTGGGGGTGCTGAAGGTGTTCCCGGGCCTGCTCGACGGCGCTGCGAAGGTCGGTGAGGACCACTTGGGCGTGACGGCCGTCTGCTTCAAGGTGCTCGGCGATCAGGGCCACCTGAAGCTGCGCATCCCTAACGTCTTCGAGATCCAGGGCGACAGCCGCGCCGCGGGCGCCGGGCACGACGTGAACGCGACCGTGACGAACCTGGAGACGGGCGCCGAGCGGACCAAGCTGGTCGAGGCGAACGAGAGCGAGCAGTTCGGTTACGTCGACGCGAACTGCGACACCAGCGATCCGGACTTTCCGGACAACTGCCAGGAAGCGCTGCTGGAGATCCGGGTTGCCGGCTGACGACGCCACGGCCGACCGATCGCGCAGGTTGAAGGGGAGGAACGCACGATGAGCAGAATGTTCGGAGTCGCGCGACCGGGCCGGTCCGGTCGTGGTCGGGCCTTGGTCGCACTCCTGGTGGCCGCCGCGCTGACGGCGACGTCCGGTGTAGTACCGACTGTGGCCTCGGCGCAGCGCGGCGCAGCCACCAAGTGCGAGCGCCAAATCGTCTTGGACGCGTGGATCACCGGCGGAATGAACGTGCATCCCGCCGCCGCCGAAGCTCTGCTGGGCGGTGAGCCGGAGATCTGCGCGTTCCTGGAACAGCTGCCCGGTCTGGTCGCACTGGACGACCGCGAGGCGGCCGGCCGGATGAAGGCAGGCGGCGGGGTCAACGTCGCCCAGGCGGCCAATGCCGCTCTGCGGTCCGACCAGGAGGGGGCGGTTACCGAGTTCCTCCGGTCCGGCTGGCAGTCGGCGCGCCAGATGGACCTGCGCGGCGGAGTCGGTGAGATGAAGGCGGTCGGCGGTCCGCAGGTGCGGGCCGCCGCCCAGGCCGCGCTGAACAACGGCTCTGCCGACGTCCTGGGTAAGTTCCTCGACTCAGGCTGGCGTCAGCCCTACCGGATGGACCTGCGGGCGAGTGTCAACGCCGCGATGGCCAAGGGCGGTCCGGAGGTGCAGGCGACCGCGAACCGGGCGCTGAACGACGGCAGTCTGGAGATGCTGGTCCGGTTCGTCGAGATCGACTGGGGTGTCGCGCAGGCTCGCGACAACGAGAAGCAGACGCTCACCGACCTCAGGAACGTGGCCGCGGAGGCAACGCGGCGGGCAGCGCTCGAGGCGACGGCCGCCGTCGCACAGGCGCGGGTTGCGCGGGCCGAGGCCGATGCGGCGCGGCTGGCCGCTGAGGAGGCGCGGAACAAGGCGAAGCAGGCTGGGCAGAACTCGGCGGTGGCCAAGCAGCAGGCCCGGATCGCCGCTGGTGCGGCCGACAAGGCTGTCGCGGCCGCCGAAGTCGCTGTCAGCGCTGCTCGTGCCGCAGGTAACGCGGCCAGGGCGGCGGCGGGGGCTGCCGGCCGGGCCGCGACCGCCGCGGCCCGCGCGCACACGAAGGCGGGCGAAGCATGGTCGGCGGCCACGGACGCCGAGCTCGCCGAGAGTGATGCTGCCGCGGCCTTCGCCGCTGCCACGAGGCTCGGTGCGGTCGGCGCCGACATGCCGGGGTGGCGGTCGGGCATCGACCAGATCGTGGCCGTTAACTCCGCGGCGCTGGACGCCGTGCTCGCCGCGGGCGCGGCGCGCCAGGCCACCTACGCGGCGGGCGTCGCCGCAGAAGAGGCCGGGGCCCTCGCGGGCGAGGCGAGCGCGGAGGCCAAGCTCGCACACGCCGCGGCAACGCGGGCCAAGGCGAGCGCGGAGCGGGCTCGACGCGCGACCGAGCAGGCGGCCCACTTCGCCGACATCGCGGTCGGTGCGGCACGGACCGCACGGGATGCCGCGGAGCGGGCCATCACGAACGCCGAGCAGGCCGCGGCCGCTGCGATCAGCGCGGGTCAGCACGCGGGCAACGCCGTCAATGCCGCCGAGCTCGCGAGCGCCCATGCCCAGAAGGCGTATCAGGCCGCGTCCGACGCGCTCGGCGCGGCGGAGCTGGCCCAGGAGGTCTACACCGCCGCCCGGGCTGCCGACGCCGAGCGTCTCCAGGACGAACTGGAGGCAGGGCTCGCGAGGGCACGGCGGGCGCAGGACGCGGCGGACGATGTCACCTACGACATGACCGTGACGCTGGACAGTCCGATGTCCGACTACCACTCCGACAAGACCAACACCCTGATCGACCAGGTCATCGAGCAGGCCGACGATCCGAACGCCGACCAGGCGCTGCTGGCGAAGAAGGCGCGCGAGGTGGCCCTGCAACTGGTGCATGTTCCGGGGACCTGGACGAGCATGGCGGCGGTCGAGGCTCTGGGCGCGGACGACGAGACGCGGGTCTTGGAATTCGTGCGAACCGCACTCCCGCAGGCCCAGGAGCAGGACGACCGGACGACGTTGTCGGGCCTGATGGTGATGGGGTCGGACGCCATGCGCCGGGCCGCCCAGCAGGCGCTCGACGGCACGGGTGCGCAGGTGGCGAGCTTCTTGCGCGAGCAGGTGTACCCCGAGCGGGTCCTCGAGGACCGCACGGAGATCAACAGACTCCTGGCCGACGCCAGGGCGAACGGTGGCACCGAAGTGGCCGGCGCCGCACAGGCGGCGCTGAACGACGGCAGCGCCACGGCACTGCGTCGCTTCCTCGAGACGACGTACCCCACCGCGCAGGCCATGGACGTTCGCGGGAAGGTGCAGCGGATCGCGGGTGACACCACGAACGGCGTCGAGGTCCGCAACGGCGCACAGATCGCCCTGGCCGGCACCACGGGGATGCAGATCGAGTTCCTCGAGGTCGGCCGGCACCAGGCCGCGCAACGCGACCTCGCCACCGCGACGCACAACTTCGTGGCGCTGTCGCTGACGGTGGAGACGTCGCAGATCGCACAGCAGGCCGTGGAGCTCGCCCGCCTGGCCCAGGCCGCCGCGGCGGATGCGAACAACTCCGCCAACGAGGCGATCGGTTTCCGCAACCAGGCGGTCGCGGCGGCCGAGGCAGCCCGAGGGTTCGCGGCGGAGGCCGTGGCACATGCCGAGAACGCCGCCGGATCCGCCGAGCGGGCCGCGGCGGCCGTGCGGACGGCGGCAGCGGCGGCGGCACGGGCCAACACCTCCGCTCGTCAGGCGGCGGGATCGGCGCAGTGGGCCCGTGCGTCCGCCGTCAGCGCGATGGAATCGGCGGCCAGCGCGTACGCGGCGTACGAGGACGCCTATGTCTCTCAGCTCGTCGCGGGAGCGCACGCCTCCGAGGCCGCGCGGATCGCGGCGGAAGTGTTCGAACGGCACAAGGAGGACGCCCAGAACAAGCTTCGCTCACTCCAGGCGAACTGGTACGGCCACTGCCGGAGAATTCCGGACAGCAACGGGGAAGTAGGAACCGATGAGGAGTGTCGCCAGTACCGGGACAGCATTCTCGGCGGTGACAAGAATCCCCTCTACGGCCCGTTCGCGCAGGAGAACGTCCGGGAGTGCCACCGGCTCTTCGCCGGCCAGGGACGGCAGTACGACACCTGCCTGGCGGCCGTGCTGAGCCCGGACTTCGACCGGGTGGTACGAGGGATCCACGGCCGGATCTCGGACACCGAGGACGCGGCGTACCGGGCCCGCGACCTGCAGTTCGGCGAGCTGATCTCGATCCTCGACGCGGCGAAGGGGGTCGGCGAGTGCAAGACGTTGCTCGGTGCGCTTCAGTGCCTGATCGAGCTCCCCGGCAGTGACCAGTACGGCGACTTCATGGATCGATGGAACAGCCTGAAGATTACCTACGACCCGGTTCAGCTTCCCGCCGAACTTCAGTTCGGCGGTAAGGACGTCTGGGGCCTGCCTGCGACGGTCTATCTGTCGGAGCACTGGTCCGACCAGGTGATCACCAACGCGATCGATGAGACGCAGTGGGCGCGAGAGCTGCTGGCCATCCTGCCGATCGAGTGCACTCTGGAGCAGGAGACCTGCGTGTACGACGACCTCGCGGCAACGCTGAGACAGATGAGCGATCAGTACCGGCCGGAGAACAACGTCGGTTACCTGGTCGACAAGTCGGGAGTGATCCTCGACCCGAGCGGGCTGCCGATCACGACCCCGCCGCCCGCCGACGATCTGGAGGCCTGGTCGCACTACGCGGTCGAGAGCGGGCTGCACGATGACGTGGCCGAGCTGCGTCAGCGACTGGCGATGCTCTACCTCCAGGAGTTCGGAGTCGCGCTGAGCCCACCCGCAAACCACCTGGAGACGAAGCTGGTGAACCTGGTGGCGTCGCGCGAGGTCGCGCTGCGCGACAACACGCTCCGGCTGGTGATGAACAACTCGGGCGGCGTCTGCGACGCGCTGCCGGCCGACGGCCAAGGGCCCGACGCTCAGCGGCAACTGGTCGCAGGTTGCCTGCAGGCGATCCAGCTCCTGCTGCCGGAGGGCACGTCGATGATCGTCTACTACCCGAATCCCGCCGACACGAGCCGGCTGCTCCAGGTGAAGCTCCGGGGCTTCGGTCGCTGGCGCGACTAGCCCACCGTCTCGTTTCCCTTCCCTTGACAGGTGACCGATGAAATCAGACTCAGGTCTACGGACCACTCGTTCGGTGCGGACGGTGGCAGCGATCGCCCTCGCGGCGGTCCTGGCTCCGCTGCCCGCCTTCGCCGGCGACGACCCATCCATCCGTTCGACGGACAGCGCCGGGACGGCGTACGCCGTCCATTCCCGGGCCGCGACCGTCGCGCAGCCGCGCGCCGGTGCGCGCCTCACCTCCACGGGAGGCTGCGCTGACGCGACCGCACCAGGCGTCGAGGTCTGCCTCGCCGTCGACACCGCCAAACGGTCGTCGAAGGCCGGTGCCGATCGGCGAGCCGCCGCTGCAGTGCCCCAGTGGTGCCAGCAACTCGGTACGGGCGCAACGAGCATGCTCCGCACGGAGGCGTGCACGGTCTCGCCGGGGACACTCACCGTGCGAAGAACTCAGAGCGGTGTCACCAGGGTGACCGGCCTGATGCGCTTCACGGTCTACCAGCACACCACGACGTCGGTGACGTCTCCGGTCTGGACGCACCAGGTCACCGTCACGGCGGACTTCGTGTCCGGCGACGCGAAAGGCACCGAGGTGAGAGGAGTGGCCGACTGCTCCGGTGAGTGCGCGGACCACTCCCAGTCCTTCCCGTTGGCGACTCTGTCCGCGTCCGGTGCCAGCGTGTCTGGCGAGTCGAGCTTCGAATGGCCCGTCGAGTTCGACGAACGCGGGACGGCGACGCCCTGGTGGACCTTGTCCTTCCGTGCTCCCCCCATTGCCGAGCCGCATCCGCTCGACGTGCCCACCGCGGCCGAGGTGCGGTGCGACAACGAGCTCCCCGGCGTGTCGAGCCCCGGTTGCGTCTTCGCCGCTTCGGTCCCGGTCATCACCTGGTACAGCTCCGCTCTCCCGGCGTACGGACGGCACATCAAGGAGGCGCAGGCGAGCGGTCTTCCAGGGTCGCCCGGTTCGGGCCGGCCTCTGCACCGCCTCACGAACCCCGCGTTCCAAGAGGTGAACCGCGCCACGTCCTGCCCGTCGTCCTTGCCGCGGCCGAGCGACAAGAGCTGCGACGAATACCCCTTCGCCTCGACCTATGAGGGCGGATACACCGGCGGTGGAACGGGGGGCCGGACGTTCGAGTGGTGCGAGATCGCCGACAGCGACACCCACCGGATCGGGCGCACCGGGCCGGGGTTCAGCGCCTGCATGATCGACGAAGAGGAGAACAGCGGGGCCGGCAGGGAGTTGAACACGCTGCTGTACATCCCCTACCGGGTGCTCGACAACGATCCTTTCCACGTGGAGATCCAGTGATCCGGATTCTCACCACGGGCCGGCGCCATCGACGCCGCCCTCGTCCCGATCGCACGGTCGCCCCCGGCCCGGCTGTCAGATCTCCGCAGCTGTGACAGCGTTCTGAAAGCGCTGCCACGTGGAATGGGTGGTGACGCCGAAAGACGGCGTCACCACCCATGCGCGGGTGCGCCGGAGGTTGCCGATGCTGCGGATCCACTTCACCTCGGAGGACCTGACCCGTGTCCGGCTCGCATCCGGACCGGACCCCCGGTGGGAAGCGATCCTGAGCACGCACCACGTCAACTCGGCCGGCGGTCCGCCGGTCTTCGCCGAGTGGCGCTCGCGGGTGGAGTCCGCATTGTCCAGGGAGGCGCGTGCGTACGTACGACTCGCGCGCTCGCGGGGATGCTCACTCGACTTCCTCGCGCCCGTTGCTGGCGCCGGCCAGGACGAGCGCCACGACACAGTGCTGAGCACATCGACCGCCCGCTTCCGGAACGAGCTGGGAATCCTTGGCCGACAGGGTGAGATGCCCCGGTGGGCTGCGGGTCCGCCGGACTCGGCCAGAGCCTGGCGACAACTGGCCACTGCCCTCCGGGCCTACCACGACCAGGCCATCGCGCCGTACTGGAGTGCGCTGCGCCGCGATGTCGGCACCGACATCGCAGCTCGCGCGCGGATCCTTGCCGGCGCTGGGACGGCGGCCCTCCTGGCCTCGGTGCACCCGTCGATCACCTGGCGCGAGCCGGTGCTCACCATCGAAACCAGCGCGGAGCGTGACTTGCACCTGGAGGGAAGAGGCCTGACTCTGCAGCCGGCCTACTTCTGTTGGCGCGCTCCTTTCTCGCTGACCGGCCAGGCCCTCGCACCTGTTCTCGTCTACCCGATCTCGCACCGGATGTCGTCGCTCCAGCCATCCGGGACAGATCAGCACGAGCGCGCACTCGCCGCGCTGCTGGGCAAGACGCGCGGAGCCGCGCTAGTCGCACTGACCTACGGCGCGAGCACGGGCGAGCTGGCAAGGCAGCTCGGTGTTTCCGCGCCGTCGGCCTCCGAGCATGCAGCCGTGCTGCGCAAAGCCGGTCTGGTCGCGTCACAACGGGAGCGGAACGGGGTGTGGCACACCCTGACACCGCTCGGCCACGCCGTGCTCGACGCCGGTACGACGCTGCGGGAGGCCGGCGAGCGTTCGCGCGTCCGGTCGCAGGTCCGACCCACAGGGGCTCCTTGACTTCTTCGCCTCACTCCCGCGTTAGTCGGCCGCCGCGGCCAGTGAACCGCGCCGTCGTCCGGCCCGCCCTTGCGCGGATCAGCGGCGGGCGATGAGGCCTCGTGCGGCCTGGGCGGTGAAAAAGCCGGCGAAGCGGGCTCGCGCGGCCATGCGGTTGCGGCGGCTGTAGGCCTCACCACGCAAGGACAAACCGAGGGACAGTGCGCCGGGCACGCTGAACCGTACGACGCCCGATCCGACCGGGCCGCCGCCCTCGGCCGGGTGCACGTCGAAAGACAGCGTGGTCAGGTCACTCCACAGTGCCAGCGGGTTTCCGCGACGCTGGTTCTTCACGCCGCGCAGCACCCAGTCGGTGCCGTCGTCGGCGACGAAGCCGAGGTCGTACTGCATGGCGACCGAGTCGCCGCTCGGAAACAGTGCCAGCGTCCCGGCGACCTCAGTCTCGGCCGTGACCGCTCCGACCGTGACGGTGCCGCTGACGGTGAGCTTGTGCCGTGGGTCCGCCCTGAACGGCTGCCACCCGGGCATCCGGACCGACAACCGCAGATCCACTGCCGCGCTCCCGTCGGGGAACCGCGCCGTCCCGGTCATGCGTTCCTGGAATCGCACCCCGTTGCCCACGGTCTCCACCCGAGCCTGGGCCATCGCTGCCATCGCGGCGTCCTCGGGCACGTTGGCCGGTACGACGTCGCGCATCTCCGGGGCGCACCACGTCGGGTCGCCGACGTGCCGGCGGATCGCGTGTTCGACCATCCGCTCGGCCATGGCCGTGATCGTGGCGGACGGATTGGTACCGGTGGCCCCCGGCACCGCCGCTCCGTCGACCACGAACAGCCCGGGATAGCGGTGTACCTGGCCGTACTCGTCGATCACGGCCGTCGCCGGATCCTTGCCCATCGGTGTCCCGCCGAGGTTGTGCACCGTGACGGCCTGCTTGAGGAACCGCCACGTCGGCGTCAGCCTCATCCGGCCACTGAGCTGCCGTGCGACCTCGCGGGACGCCCGGCTCTGCGCGGCGTACAGATCCTTGTTGGCGATGTATCGCCAGTCCACGGCGGCTTCGTTCTTGTGGTCGAGTTTGAGCCGGCCGTCGGAGCTGTCGCGGCCCATCAGCAGCAGCGTCATGATGTTGTCGCCGCGCCGTGGTCCGGTGCGGAACCGCTTGGTCCACGAGCGGATCGCATCCAGCGGCGCCTGGGCCGGGTTGAGCCCAGCCACCAGCATCGCGAGCCGGCGCGGATAGCTGCCGTCCTGCACCTGGAACCACAACCGCCGGCCGTCGATCTCACAGTCCACGATGCTGGTGGTGGTGATGGTCGGCCCGTGGTCCGGGTCGAGCGGAGTCTTGGTCCGACGGACGAACGCGAGGAAGTCACCGTTGCCGGAGAACCCGTTGCCCAGCGCCGGCGACAGGCCCGGCAGGGTCCGGGCGACGTCCCGCGCGCGCAGCAACAGCTCCGTCGTACCGACCGCGCCGGCGCCCAGCCACACCTGCGTACCGGTCACCGTGCGGGACTCCCCGGCCTCGTGGTCCAGGTAGCGAACCCGGTAGCCGCCGCCCTCGACCGGCTCGATGCCGGTGACCTCGCATCCGGTCCGGCCCTCGGCGCCGGCCTTCTCGGCCACGGTCAGGTAGTTCAGGTCGAGGCTGTTCTTCGCGCCCCGGTTGCAGCCCAACACGCACTCCGCCAGGAATGTGCAACCCAGCTGCTCAGCGCCGTGCCGGTTCTTTTCGGGTACGTCGGGAGCGTCGGTGAACCGGACGGCGAGGTTTGGCCGAACTGTGCCCGCCGGCCGGCCCATCCCGTTGACCGCCAATTCCATCGCCGCGGTCCGCAACGGATACTCACCGGTGGCCGGATCCGGAGTCACCGGCCCTACCTCGAGCATGTGCGCGGCCAGGTCGTAGTACGGCGCCAGCGTGTCCCGGGTGTGGGCGCTCGGCCAGTGGTCGTCGAACACGTCGGCGGGCGGCCGGGCGAAGACGTTCGCGTACACCAGCGAGCCGCCACCCCAGCCCGCGGCCTGCACACTGACCATCTGGTCCAGCCAGCGGACGTCGTACAGCCCGCGCCCGAACCGCCACAACCAGCCGTCCTTGAGATCCGCGTCGTTGCGCGGAAAAGACCCACGCGGCCAGCGGCGGCCCCGCTCCAGGACGACGACGCGCAGACCGGCCTGCGCCAGCCGCGCCGCCGCGACCGACCCGCCGAACCCGGTGCCGACCACTACCGCGTCAAACTCCATGGTCGATCAGCGTAGCCACAATCGCCATCTCCCTTGTGCCTCACCGATCCGCGGCCGACACCGGCGCCAACGCGGCGCACGCGGAGGACAGATCGACCTCGTCGTCGTCCAGCCACAGACTGCGCTGGATCAGCCCGCGGGCCAGGGACACGGCCAAGATCGCCACTCGACCCGCCATCTTCGCGCTCAACGCGGTGCCGTCGGCGGCCGGCCTCCCGGTCAGCGCTGCCGCGAGGAAGTCGGCCAGCCGGTCGCCGTCACTGCGCAGGCGCTTCCGGAAGGCGGCGTCGTGCAGGGCGAGAGCAGCGAGTTCGAGCTCGAACCGGTAGAGCCGCCGGGAGCCGTCGGACCGCGCGGACGCCGCCATCGCGGCCCCGAACTCGCGGAGGATCTCCTCGACCGAGCCGTCGGCCGGCAGGGCGAGTTCGTCGATCGACTCGCCGCGGCACGCCGCGATCGCGGCGTAGAACAGCTCCTGTTTCCCGCCGAACACCGAGTACACGGCGCCGGTCGACAGGCCCGCCACGGCCGCGATGGTCTCCACCGTGGCGGCCCGGTACCCGTGCTCGGCGATCACGTCGATCGCCGCCGCGGTCAGCGCCTGCCGGTTTCGCTGCTGAATCTCTGCCCGCTTCATCGTGCTGTTGAGATTACGGCATTATCTGAATAATGTCATTATCTATGATTCTCTCGCAGCTCCTCGACCAGGTGCCGGAGCAAACCGTCTTTCCGACCCCCGAGGAGGTCGACGAGCGGCTGCTCGCGCTGGCCGATCGGCATCCGGAACTGGTCCGGCGCCGCCGGCTCGGCACCTCCCGGCTGGGTGAGGAGATCCACTTGGTCTCGATCGGCTCGGGTCCCCGGGAGGCTCTGGTCGTCGCCGGTCCGCATGCGAACGAGCCGGTCGGGTTCCTGACCGTGCCCTATCTGGCCGAGTCGCTCTGCCCAGAGAGCAGCTCCGCGACCATGGGGCCGCTCAGCGCGGAGTACACCTGGCACTTCATCGGTTGCCTCGATCCCGACGCCGCCCGGCTCAACGAGGGCTGGTACGGCGGACCCTTCACCCGGCGCCACTACGCACGGAACCTGTACCGCCCTCCCCTGGCCGAACAGATCGAGTGGAGCTTCCCCGGCGACGGGTCGGCGGCGGACGTCCCACCCGAGACCCAGGCGCTGATGGAGGCCATCGACTCGATCCGGCCCGACCTGCTGGTCTCGCTGCACAACGGTGAGTTCGGCGGAGTCTTCTACTATGTGACGCGCGAAGTGCCGGGCCTGGCCCAGGCCCTCACCGAGCTGGACGTGGGCATTCCCTTGCATCTCGGCGATCCCGAGCTGCCCGGCGCCCGGCCACTCGCGCCCGGCGTCTTCCTCGCTCCGACGAGCACCGAGGTGAACGCCGCGGTGACGACGACCGGCACCTCGAGTCTCGAGTACGCGGCACGACGACATGGCACGTTGTCTCTCGTCGTCGAGGTACCGCAGTGGTCGGACCCGCGCAGCTGCGATCCCACCGGCAGCGGCGTCCCGCTCAGCGAGGTACTGACCGGCGCCGCGGACCTGCTCGACGGTGTGTCGGCCGCGATCGGGACGCGGCTCGATCCGGCGACGGCCACGCTGTCCGCGCCGGACTCACCGTTCGTCCGGTCGACCGCCGACGTACGGCGTACCGTCGATGGGCTCGCCACCGCCCTGCGCGCGCATTCCGGCGAGCACCAGCGCGAGGCGACGACGGCCGAGTGGTTCGGCTGGCAGCAGACGGCCCACTTGTTTCGGCTGCGCGGCTGTGGATCCGCGCTGCGGTTGCTCGCCGGCGAGCTTGCCGTCGGCAACCACTCCCCCGCCGTACGGCGGGCGCACCGGGAGCTGAGCGAGCTGTTCGACCAGTGGGCAACGGCGGCCGAGCAAGCGGCGCCCGGACGGCAGATACCACTGACGGAGCTGCTGCGGGCGCAGTTGGCGGCCATCCTCACCACCGCCGCGACGCTTACTCGGGCCTGAGCCCGCACCGGTGAATCGGGACGATCACACATGTTTCCGGGCGACAGCAACATAGAAAAGCCCCTCTCTGCTTCCTAGGCTGATGACAAGTCACCAACGACAATCAGGAGAAACGCCATGAGCGCCTATGTGGTCATCGATCTCGACATCGCCGACGCCGAGGGATTCCAGCAGTACATCGACGGCGTCAACCCGCTGATCGAGCGGGTCGGCGCCCGCAACGTCCTCGTCGATCCCGAGAGCCAGACCCTGGAGGGCGACTGGCACCCGCCGACCCTGGTCATCCACGAATTCCCCAGCAAGCAGGCCATCCTCGACTTCTGGAACTCCCCGGAGTACCAGCCGTTCAAGGAGCTTCGCCGCAAGTACTCCACCGTGAAGGTCGTCGTGGCCGAGGCCAACTGACCGTCTGCGAGCGGCGGGGATCGAGGCGACCGGGCCGGGGCCGTTCGGCAGTAGTGGGATGATGCTGTCGTGATCCCCCGGGCTCCGGCGTCGACGCGCGTGGTCGGCCCGGCTGCGTGCCTACCTGGTCCGCCACCTGCTTCCGAGCTTTGCGTTGAGAGCCGGCCAGCACCTCGGCGCGATCCCGCCCGCCGCGCCATAGCGTCGCTGTACAAGCCGGGCCACCGCCTGGCTCGTCGATCTGACGTCGGCGCTGAGTAAAGCACTGGTACGTGACCGCCCTGAAACAGCTGGACGTAGCAGTCCGGAAGGCGCAACCTCCCGATCAGCCTCGCCCACGCCCTGCACGGTACCTCTGCGGCTGCTCATCTGATGGTCCACAACCACCCGAGCGGTAGCAGACCTAGCTTGGCAGCGACTGACCGGGAAGCGAAGTTGTCTCGACCGGTGCTGTAGAAGATGACCTCGCGACATCGGCGTTCGAGCTTCCACCAAGCGACCGTGGCAGCCGCTGCAAGTCCGGCTCCTCGGTGATCCGGCCGGGTCCAGATGCCTGCTTCAGCGCTTTTCGGTGTCGAGGTGGGGGTGTGACAGATGGAGACTGGTTCGAGATCGTTCACTGCCATCGCCCACGGTCCGATTTCGCCGCAGATCAACTGTTTCCACTCGCAGACTTCCCAGTTGTCCGGCCGGACGAATCGCTGCGCGGCGGAGATCCCGGCGTCGTCGGAGACGACGATCGGCAAGCCCACGTGCGGAGCTTCGACGGATGAAGGGAAGACATAGGAGGGTCCGCCTGCCACGCTCAGCGTGGACGGAGGATCTGTCCTGTCGAGCAGACAGTTCTTCACCTGTGTCACCACAGTCGGTTCGATCTCCGGCGAGAAGTCCCCAGCGACGCTGAGATCGAGCGCGTCGATCACTTCGGCTGCAGTCGCGCTCAGAGCAAGGACTCGTGCGTTCGGCGACCATCCGAAGACGGCGGCGACATCCGATGTCGCCAGGCGTAGGTGCTCGCCTGGCGGATCGGGCGCGAGTCCGAAGATCGTGTCGATCTCCAGTTCTAGAAGGTGGTCGTCGTTACCGATCATTCTCCGAGATGGTAGACGGGTGTCGCTCTGCTCGATCCGGCGTGGAGTTGTTCCAGCGCGCTCCCGACTCCTCGAGCAACCGCACGGCTGCGAATCCGCAAGACCGCGGACGCCGGGAACGTACCCCGGCGTCCGCGGAAACCAGACGCCCTGCCATCGATGTCGGTGAGAAAGGTCGCGCCTTCCTCACCGTCTTCCCGGACTACGAGGTCGTGAGCTTGCCGAAGAACCCCTGGATGTCCTTGATCAGAAGGTCGGGAGCATCCTGGGTGGCCCAATGGCTGCCGCGGTCGTACTCGTTCCAGGACACGATGTTGGAGTGGTCGCGATCGGCGAACCGCCGCAGCGGCCGGAAGTCGTGGGCGAAGCTCGCCAGGCCGGTCGGCGTGGTGGTCGGTGTGGTGGGATGTTCGGCGTGGTGGTCCTCGTAGTAGAAGCGGGCCGAGGACGCACCGGTGTTGGTCAGCCAGTAGATCGTCGCGTTGGTCAGCACGTGCTCGTCGCTGGTGCCGCCCAGTAGCTGCGCGATCCAGGCCAGTTGGCCGGCGGGCGAATCGGCCAGGGCGTGGGCGAGGGTCTGCGGCTGCGTCTCCTGCAGTTTGGCGTACGCCGACATGCTGTCCCGGAAGGTCTGCAGAAACGTCAGGTATCCGACCTCGTGCTCGGACAGGCCTTCCAGCTCGGCCGGGTCGCCGGACGGGAACGAGAACAGCTGGGTCACGTGGACGCCGATGACGTGGCTCGGATCGATCCGGCCGAGTTCAGGTGCTACGAACGCGCCCGCGTCGTTGCCGTGGGCACCGTACTTGTCGTAGCCGAGGCGATGCATCAGCTCGGCCCAGGCGCGCGCGGTCCGGTACCTGTTCCAGCCTTGATCCGCGGTCGGGCCGGAGAATCCGAATCCGGGCAAAGACGGGATCACCAGGTGGAAGGCCTGACCTTCGGTCGGTGCGGTCAGAGGCTCGATCAGTTCGAGGAACTCGACCACGCTGTTCGGCCAGCCGTGCGTCAGCAGCAGCGGGACAGCGTCCGGGTCGGCCGATCGCACATGCAGGAAGTGGATCTGCTGGCCGTCGATCTCGGTGACGAACTGCGGATACGCGTTCAACCGCGCTTCCCACTCGCGCCAGTCGTACGTCGTCCGCCACGCTTCCACGAGTCGCTGCACATAGCCGACCGGTACGCCGTACTCCCAGCCCGGCGGCACCGGTCCGGTCTGCACCGCTCCTTCGGTCTTCAGCGGCAGCTCGTTCGCCCAGCGGGTCCGGGCCAGTCTGCTCTGCAGGTCGTCGAGGTCGGCTTGCGGGATGTCGATCCGGAACGGGCGGATGTCGGTAGATGTCGTCATGGAAAGAACGCTATTTCCCTATTAGGCGAGCCAGCTTCCTAATGGACTGGCAGACTTTTCGCATGATCGAGACCTCGGCACGGCTGCTGAAGCTGCTCGCGTTGCTCCAGTCGCCACGCGACTGGACCGGTGCCGAGCTGGCAGGAAAGCTCGACGTCAGCCCCCGCACCATCCGCGCCGACATCGAACGGCTCCGAGGCCTGGGCTATCCGGTCGACGCGACCCGAGGCTCTGTCGGCGGCTACCGACTCGGCGCCGGCGGATCGCTGCCACCACTGCTCCTGGACGACGACGAGGCCGTCGCCGTGGTGATCGGGCTACGGAAATCCGCCGAGCTCACCGGGCTGGAAGAGAGCTCATTGCAAGCGTTGACCAAACTCGAACAGGTCCTGCCGTCCCGCCTGCGCCGCCGCGTCAACTCCATCGCCGCGTTCACCGTCCAGGTCCCCCACGACGAACCCGCACCGGTGATCGATCCGGAACTGCTCTCCCAACTCGCCGCGCTCTGCCGCGATCACGAGCAGCTCAGATTCGACTATCTGTCGCACCGCGCTGAACCCACCAGACGCAAGGTCGAGCCCTACCGTCTCGTCAACTGGGGACGCCGCTGGTATCTGGTCGGCTACGACCTCGATCGGCAGGACTGGCGGACGTTCCGGGTCGACAGGATTTCGCCCCGCATACCCACCGGGCCACGGTTCACGCCTCGCCGGCTCCCTGAAGACGGTGACGTCGCCACCTACCTCTCCCGGCGGGTATCAGCGGCCGGCTGGCGCTATCGCGCCCGAATCATCGTCCACGCACCGGCGGAGACCATGGCTGCTCAACTACCGCCGGCGGCCGGCACCATCGAACCGATCGACGAGCACACCTGCCTGTTCAGCACCGGGTCAAGCTCCGTGAAAGGCCTCGCGGTGCACCTGGGCCTGCTCGACACCGACTTCGAGATCCAGGACGGACCGGCCGAACTCCACGCGTACCTTGAGCAGCTCGCCGAACGCTACAGCCAGGCGTCCCGATCCGAGCTGAAAGCGCCGTCCATCCAGCCAACAGAGATTTGACACTATGACGAGCCTGCTGAGCCGGCGCGACCTCAACCGCGCCACCCTCGCCCGCCAGTTCCTGCTCTCCCGCACCGACCGGCCGGTGCCGGACGTGATCGAACATCTCGTCGGCCTCCAGGCGCAGACACCGCACACCTGGTACACCGGCTTGTGGACCAGGATCGCCGGCTTCCACCCCGAAGTCGCCGCCGACGGGCTGGTCTCGCGAGCCTTGGTACGAATGGCAGTGATGAGGTCGACGATCCACCTGATCACGGCACGCGACGCCGGCGCTCTGCGCCCGCTTGTCCAGCCGGTCCTGGATCGCGATCTGTTCACCAACCACACGCACCGCGATGCGGTCCGCGACCTCGATGTGGACGCGGTAACCGCCGCCGGCCGCGACCTGCTCGCAGAGCGTCCGAGGACCCAGCGCGAACTCGGGCGACTCCTGCACGAGCGCTGGCCCGACTGTCCGCCCGCCAGCCTCGCGTACGCCGTACGCAACCTGGTGCCGCTCGTGCAGGTACCACCCCGCGGGTTGTGGGGTCAGAGCGGGTCGATCGCGCACACCACCGCGGAGTCCTGGCTCGGCGGCCGACCCGACGGGGGTCTTGATCTCGCCGGGCTGGTACGCCGCTACCTCGGCGCCTTCGGGCCTGCGTCGGTGCGCGACGTCCAGACCTGGTCAGGCCTCACCCGGTTGGGTGAAGTCATCGAACCGATGCGCAGCGAACTGCTCGTCTTCCGGGACGAGGACAACCGCGAACTGTTCGATCTGCCCGACGCGCCGCGACCCGGTGCCGACACGCCCGCGCCGCCGCGGTACCTCTACGACTTCGACAACCTGCTGCTCTCCCACGCCGACCGCTCCCGAATCATCACCGCCGATTTCCACCGCCACTCGTTCCGTCCGCACGGGCCAGTGCCGTCGGTGGTGCTGGTCGACGGCGAGACCGGTGGCGACTGGACGATCGAGCGGACGAAAACCGCCGCGACGCTACGAGTGCGCACCTACCGCCGGCCATCCGCCGAAGTCGCCGCGGCACTCGCCACCGAGGGCGCCGATCTACTCGCGTTCGCCGCCGCCGATGCCGAGCACCATGACGTCCAACTGCAGGTGGTGGACGACTGATCCCACACCCCCGGGAGCAGCTCCCCCGTCACGGGATCAGCAGAAGCTTGCCGCTGGTCCGTCGGGCCTCCAGATCGGCATGAGCTCGAGCGGCCTCGGCCAACGGATAGCTGCCGCCGATCCGGGGCGTCACGAGGCCCTTCTGCGCCCAGTCGATGAGTTCCGCCGCCCGCGCACGCAACTGAGTCTCACCGACCACGAAATCGCGAAGGGTCGGCCGGGTCACCGTCAGCGACCCGAGCTGTCCGAGCCGTCGCAGATCGAACGGGGCGACCGGACCACTCGACTGCCCGTAGAGCACCAGGGTTCCGCGCCGTCGCAGACAGCTCAAGGACTTCTCGAACGTGGACTGACCGACGCTGTCGTACACAACCTGCGCGCCTTCTCCGGCAGACTCGGCCAGCACCGTTGACTCCAGGTCGTCGTAGGTCACGACCCGATCGGCTCCCGCGGCCCGACACAGTTCGGCCTTCGTCGCAGTGGAGGTCACACTGACGACACGAGCATCCTTCAACTTGGCCGCCTGGGTGAGAAGCAGTCCCACGCCTCCGGCGCCGGCCAGGACGACGACCAAATCCCCGGCGCGCACTCGGTAGGAGTCGGTGACCAGGTAGTGCGCCGTCAATCCCTGAGTCAGCAGTGCCGCCGCCACGTCGTCGGTCACGTCACCGGGTACGGCGATGAGCCGCCCGGCGGGAACCACCACCTCGTCGGCATACGATCCCTGGATCCCCTGCCAGCACACCCGTTGTCCCAGCCGCCATCCAGAGACCCCGGCACCAACCGCGACGATCGTGCCGCTGCCTTCATCCCCCGGCACGTAAGGCACCGCCCGTTGGTACGCGCCGGTGCGCTCCTGGACGTCGAGGTAGTTGACGCCGATGGCAGCTGTCCTGACCCTGACCTGACCTTCCCCGAGCGCGGGCGCCGGCCGATGGACCATCCGGAGCTCTTCGGCCCCGCCATGGCGGGCCACCTCGATCACCTTCATGCCGTGCCGCCCGAGCGGAACGCCTCGATGACCCGCTGCACACGCAGACCGGTCTCGAAATCGGCGAGGTCGATCGAGTGCACGCCGTGGATCGCGTCGGCGAACAGGCGCAGTCGGGTCGCCTCCGAACCGCGGGGACCGATCAGCTCGACCGGATGCCATCCGTTGCCGTCGGCTACGAAAAGCTGATCCCAGTTCCGGATCAGGTAGGAGCGTTCGGTCCCACGGAGAATCCATTCGTAGGTGTCGGGTCCGGCGACACCGCTGGCCGCGCAGACCTGAACCGGTACGTCACCGGCCCGGAGCACCCCCCGGGCCGCGATCTCGCTGCGGGTCTCGTCGCCCGCGCGATACTCCAGTACCGACTCGACGAGCTCCAGGGGACCGATCAAACGGTCGGTCAGATAGACGAAATGGGACAGAACCTCGCGGACGAAGCCGCCCTGCGTTCGCCCATCGAGCCAGTCCGCGCCGGCCTGAAACTCTCGCGGCCACTGTGCGAACGCCAGCCGAATCTCGACCGACAGCACCTCAGCGACGTCGCCCGCACGCAGCACACGTTCCAGTTGACGGGTGGCGTGCCGATCCGAGAGGGCGAAGTTGACCGCAGTCGCGCTGCCGAATGCCGCTGCGGCTTCGGCCGCCGCGTCGACCATGCGCTGGCCATCAGCTCCGTCGATGGCCAAGGGCTTCTCGCACAGCACGGACATACCTGCTTTCAACGCCGCAGTAACCAGCGTCGCGTGCGCTGCGGGTGGAGTCGCGACATACACGGCGTCGATGTCCACCGCTGAAACGATGTCGGCGGGATCCTGGGTCCATCGAACGTCCGGATGACCCGGGCGATGTTGTTCGAGCACGCTCAGCTCGAGGTCGGCCACCGCAACGACGGTGAACTCCGGATGGTCCGCAGCTACGCGCAAAACCTCCGTGCCCATCGCGCCGAGACCGATGATGCCCAATCGCACTGGTCGCCTGTTCACGGATCAAGCGTGAGCTGGCCTGGAGGATTCAGTCCATCTAGCCTTTTGACATGAAACCCTTAAGCCCGCACTTCATCGACGACCTGCGTCGGGTCCGGGTTCTCCGTGAGTTTCGAGAGCGTGGCACCGTCACGGAGACCGCGACGGCTCTGCACCTGACGCCTTCAGCGGTTTCGCAGCAGCTCGCCGGGCTTTCTCGCGAGCTGGGGTTCGCAGTCATCCAACGGCGCGGCCGCCGGGTCGAGCTGACTCCCCGCGGCGCCGCGCTACTGGAGCACGCCGACAGCGTCTTCGCCAGACTGGAGCAGGCACGACTGGATCTCCAGACCTGGGACGAAACCGTTCGAGGTCAACTGACCATCGGCGCGTTCTCCTCGGCGCTGGTCGGCCTTTTGCCGCCGGTCCTGACGTCGCTTCGCGCTGAGCTTCCGCAGGTGCAGATCTCGCTGCAGCAACTCGACCCTCCCGGCTTGTTCGACCTGCTCGACGCCGGGCGCGTCGACCTCGCGATCGCGGTCAGTTTCGACGGGTCCCCGGTCGCGGGAGATCCGCGGTATCACCGAGTCGAGCTGGGACCCGACATCCTGGACGTCGCGCTACCAGCCGGACATCGACTCGCGGACCAGCCGGACATCGACTTGCGCGATCTGCGGGAAGAGCTGTGGATCACCGGTACGCCGGGCGGCTGCTGCGCCACGGTCACCTCCGCCGTCTGTGCCGGCGCCGGCTTCGCACCTCGCGTCGCACACCGGGTCGACGACTGGCACGCTGTCACACAGCTGGTCCGTGAAGCTCACGCTGTCGCACTGCTGCCACGACTTGCCCAGACCTCGATGCCACCAGACCTGGCGATCAGGCCGGTGCACGGCCCGAGCCCACAACGTCATCTCTTCGCCGCCATCCGCGAAGGCGGCCAGGGCACGCCGATGCTCACCGCAGTACTCGACCACCTGCGGCAGCACCGGGCGACGATGAGCTGATCACTCGCGGACCCGACCAGGATCCTCGGACTGACGTGAGTCAGCCTGCTCGCGAGCTTGCTCGATGTCATTGATGTACTGCTCAGCCCACTCCCGGATCGCGGCGACCGGTGCGCGCAGCGTCTCCCCCAGAGGCGTCAACTGGTAGACGACCGTGCGGTCCGGACGGTCACCTTGCCGGTTGACCAACCCGTCCCGCTCGAGACTGCGCAGTGTCTGAGCAAGCATCTTCTCGCTGACGCCGTCGATTCGATCGCGCAGCTGGCCGAAGCGTTGCGGCCCGGCCTCCAGCGCACCGATCAGCAGCACACTCCACTTGTCGGCCAGCCGGTCCAACGCCTGCCGAGACGGGCAGGCCGCACTGTAGACGTTCGCCAAGTGACCGTCCGCAAGCCGGGCGCGGGCCGGCCTACGCGTGCCCGGGCGGGGCCGAGGTCTGACAGGAGGTCGTGGCATTCCTGGAAGCTAACCGACGGTTAGTACTCGTTTCAAGGGGAGCCAGGTCCATCAGACCGTGAAGCGTTCCAGGGAAGCGATTCGAGGATCTACGCACTTGCAAGTGCGTACTTGTCCAGCGCATCAGCGCTCACCAATGGTTAGTTCCATCAGCTCACGAAGGGATGCTCTCGATGCTCAACGCCGCACCACGATCCCGAGTCACACTCGGCTCGACCACGATCACCTACCTTCCCGACGGGGAGGTCCACCTCGACCCAACCGTGTTCTTCCCTGCCTCCGCGCCGGATGGCTGGTCGGCGTACGCGCCCTATCTCGACGACGACGGAAGGTTGCCGATCAGCGTCGGCTCGTTCTTGGTGCGAACCCCGACCCACCGGGTGCTGGTCGATCTCGGTCTCGGCGCGGTCGACTTCGACATCCCGGGGATGGGTTCGTTCACCGGCGGGCGGTTGATCGACAGCCTCGCTGCCGAGGATCTGCACCCGAGCGACATCGACACGGTCGTCTTCACGCACCTTCATCACGACCACGTCGGCTGGACCACTGACCACGCGCCGGCCCCGAACGCCGTCCACAGCGGATCGCCGACCGGCCTGACCTTCGACCGAGCGCGCCACGTGGTCGACCGTTCGGAGTGGGAGTTCTGGAATGGCAGCGCCGAACTCACCGGACCTGACCCGGAGGCCGTCCAGAAGCCATTGAGCCCGGTCGTCCAATTTCTGGATCGTGGGGAGCCGATCGTGCCAGGCGTCCGTGCGATTCCAACCGCTGGCCACACGCCCGGCCACACCAGCCTGCTCGTCACCGCCCCGGACAGCGACGAGAGGGTACTGATCCTGGGCGATGTGATGCACACCCAGGCGCAGGTCAGCGAGACCCACTGGAACTTCCGCTTCGACGTCGACCCCAAGCTGGGACGCAAACACGCGTCAGGCTGCTCGACGACTACCACGACGAGCGTACGACCATCGCCGGAGGCCATTTCGCGGGGAACGTCTTCGGCCACTTCCTGCCGGCAAGACTGCAGCATCGCTGGGCCGCCTCTGCCAAGTGAGCCATCGCTGGGCTACCGGCCAGCACAGCCGGTGTCAGCAACAGCTCAGTCGGCGCGAGGGCCGGCTTGGAGAACTTCGACGGTGAGCTGACGGCCGGCGCCAGGGCCGGCCATCAGGTTCACTGTGGCCAGATACCGACCAGAGCCGACGTCGACCGGACGCGAGACGACCTCGAACGTCTGGCCCGCTGTAGCGAACACCAGACCGATCTCGACCTCAGCGCGCTCGGCAGCCAACAAGAATTGCCCAGGACCGACCCGCACCGCTTCCACCGGCCCGGTGTTGTCCTCGTCGCTCATACCGGCCCAGTACCCCAGATGCTCGGCGCCACCCCGCTTCGGGGCAGGAACTCGCTCCCCGCGGCGTCCACGTGGCGACGGTGACCATCGCGAGCGGCATCCGCGCCGGCGACGGCGCCAATGATCCCGACTCCGCCAACCGAGGATCGTCGCCCGTGACGGTTGTCGCCACCGGCGTGCGCTGGGACCGATGAGTTCGAGCAGACTCGCGCGGCTGAGGTGGTCAGCGGATGGTTCGCACCACCCGCGCAAGGGACCCGACGACGAGCGTGCCCGGCGGTACGTCGTGCGTGACGACCGCGCCGGCGCCCACGACCGAGTCCTCGCCGACGGTCACGCCCTGCAGGATCATCGCCGACGCGCCGATCCAGACGTTGCGCTCGATGCGGATCGGGGCCGCGGTGATTCCCGAGCGGCGTTCGGACGGCGTGACCGGGTGGCCGGAGCTGATCAGGCTGACGTCTGGTCCGATCATCACGTGGTCGCCGACCTCGATCCCGCCGATGTCGTTGAAGCGGCAGCCCTGGTTGACGAAGACGTGCTGACCGACCCGGATGTTGATGCCGTGGTCGGAGTACACCGGTGGGATCAGGTGGAAGGTCTCGTCGACGGGTTGGCCGGTCAGCCGGCTCCACGCCGCGAGGATGGCGGGCTGGTGGTCGTACGGGAGTTTGTTGAGCTGCTCGGTCCCGCGGATGGCCTGAAGAACGCGCTCGCGGAAGGCCGGGAAGTCCGGTACGGCAGTTGCGGTTTCCATGGGATTCACCCAAGCAACCGGCGAAACGACAACGCAAACAACCGGACCCCGGCCGCGCCACAACGCCTGGTTGTCCGCCTACAGTTGCCGCGTGGATCTCGAGGCCGTTCGGACGTTCGTGGCGGTGACGGATGCCGGACAGTTCCAGGCGGCCGCGGACCACCTGCGCATCACGCAGCAGGCTGTGTCCAAACGCATCGCGGCGCTGGAACGGGATCTCGGCGTCCTGCTCTTCACCCGCTCTCCGCGCGGGGCCCAACTGAGCGTCGACGGCCAGGCCTTCCTGCCGCATGCCCGCGAGTTGCTCCGGGTCGCAGGGCGAGCGGAGGCGTCCGTACGGACGGGACGCCGCGCGCTGCGGATCGACGTACTCAATCGCCGGACGGCGCCGGCCGCCGCACTGCACGCCTTTCACCAGCTGCACCCCGGCATCGAGCTGGAAGTCGTCGAGCTGTCGCACGCCCTTCCCGAGGAAGCCGTCGCTGCTGTTGCCGATGGCACCATTGACGCCACGTTCCGGTATCCGCGGGAGCACAGCGACCCGCAGGTGCGGGCCGAGCGGGTCATCGACGACCGGCATCAACTGCTGGTCGGGCCCCGGCACCCGCTCGCCTCCGCCGACCGGCTCACACTCGCCCAGCTCACGTCGTACCCGATCTGGATGCCAGGTCTGCCGGCCGACTCCGAGTGGGGCCGGTACTACGCCGAACTCGCGGCCACCTTCGCCCTCAGGATCGACACCGCGGGCCCGAGCTTCGGGTCCGAGGTGCTGCTGGACGAACTCGCCGGCTCCTCCGAACTCGCGACCCTGGTCGGCGAAGGCACCCGGTACCTCTGGCCCGAGGCGTACGATCTGCGCCGGATTCCCATCGTCGAACCCACGCCGGTCTATCCCCACGCGATCATCTGGCACACCGACAACCGGCATCCCGGTCTGGCCGCGTTCCTCGACCACTTGCGCGCAGCCCGGACGGCCGAGCCTGACCTGCGTAGCTGGGTGCCAGCCTGATCAGCCTGCGGCATTGCCGCGATTGCCCGGGGGAAGGTACCTCCCAAGGCGCTGACCCGTCTCGCCTCACTGCGCCGGGTTGTCACCGGCCCGCATCTGCCGAAGTGCTTCGTCGGCGGCGACGAGTTCTTGGTAGAACTGCCGGTGCACCCGGTACCGCTGATCGAGCACGATCGGGTGGTAGACCCCCTTCGGTTCGCCGAACACCACGTCGCGGGGGACACGGACGGACTGTCCGCGGCGGACGACCAGGATCGCGCGGTCGGTGACGACGACCCACCAGCCGGTGTTGAAGATCGCGCCGCCGGTCACTGCGAGGAAACCCGTCTGGATCTGCTCGCCGGGCTCCAGATGTGGTGCGGCTTGCGCGGCGATCTGCTTGGCTCGACGTTCCTGGTAGCCCATCGGGTCCTCCTCGAAGTCGAAATCCCTGGTGAGACTAGCCGCGGCTCTCCGGTTGCGCGTCGTCGTGGCAGGTTCAGGACGAAGACCAATGACGGGGCTCCGGTCGCGAGTGGCTCCGCTGACTAGACTGCGGCCGTGGTGGTGGTTTCGGCTGAGCAGATCGTTCGTCATGCGGCGGAGCAGATCGCGGACGGCAAGCGGGTGGAGCTGAACGGCGTGGCCGCGGAGCTCGGGTTGTCGCGGGCGACGTTGTTCCGACGGGTCGGCAATCGCGAACAGCTGCTGGGGTCGGCGCTGGCCTGGTTGTCGGATCGGTCGCTGAAGCTGTGCGAGCAACGATGGATCGACCAGTACGGCGACGCGCTGCACACGCCCGAGGGCGAGCTTCGTTGCCTGAAGCAACTCGAGTGGTACGGGATCCGCGCCGCGACCAACACCGGCGTACGCCGGTTGCTGGACGAGGAGCCGCTGCTCGCGATCCGGGTGCTGACCGATCCGTTCGGCACCGTGCACCCCGGCGTACGGGAGGCGCATGCGCGGTTGTTGCGGCGTGATGCCGAGGCGGGCGGATTCACGCCGTTGCTGGACGTCGACGACCTGGCCTACGCGCTGGTCCGGATGGCCGAGTCGTTCTTCTATGCCGACGTGATCGCCGGGCGCCCGGCCCGGCCCGCGGAGGTCGGGCGGCTGTACCGCGCCCTGGTGCTCGGTGACGCTTCGCGTGGTGTGCGTCACGAACCGTAGGCGAAGTCTTGCCGGGTGAAACATTCGCCCTTAATGTCTCACCGAGGTGTTGCCGAGGGGCGACGGGGCGGGACCTTCTCTGGCAAGGAGTCGCGGTCTGATGAACCACTCAACGCGCAGAAACCGACCGGCCGCGCGACTGCTCGGCCTGGTCACCACGGTGCTCGCACTCACCGCCGGCGGGCTGACCGTCGTACCGGGAGCGCAGGCGGCCGAGAATCCGTACGAGCGCGGTCCCGCACCGACGACCGCCGGCATCGAGGCCGCCCGCGGCCCGTTCGCGACCTCGCAGCAGTCGGTCTCCCGGGCCGTCGTCAGCGGCTTCGGCGGCGGGACCATCTACTACCCGACCAGCACCGCCGAAGGCACCTTCGGTGCGGTCGCGATCGCCCCCGGCTACACCGCCTCCCAGTCGAGCATGAGCTGGCTCGGCCCGCGGCTGGCGTCGCAGGGCTTCGTGATCTTCACGATCGACACGCTGACGCGGTACGACCAGCCGTCCAGCCGGGGTGATCAGTTGCTCGCGGCTCTGGACTACCTCACCCAGCGCAGCTCGGTCCGGACCCGGATCGACGCCTCCCGGCTGGGCGTGATGGGCCATTCGATGGGCGGGGGCGGCAGCCTCGAGGCGTCGAAGGACCAGCCGGCGCTGCAGGCGGCGATCCCGCTGACTCCCTGGAACACCACCAAGAACTGGTCCGGCAACCAGGTACCGACCCTGATCGTCGGCGCACAGAACGACTCGGTCGCGTCGGTCACCACCCACGCGGAACCCTTCTACAACAGCCTTCCGAGCACTCCGGACAAGGCGTACCTCGAACTCGCCGGCGCCTCGCACTTCGCCCCGAACACGTCCAACACGACGATCGCGAAGTACAGCATCTCCTGGCTCAAGCGGTTCATCGACGACGACACCCGCTACGAACAGTTCCTCTGCCCGGCGCCGACCGGCGATCGCGCCATCTCGGAGTACCGCGACACCTGCCCGAGCAGCTGACCTGGAGCGGTCAACCGACCCTAACACCATTAGGATTTGACCTAATGGTGTTAGGGTGGTGTCATGGACCGCACGCAGCTGACCCGCACCGCGGTGATCGCCCGCGGAGCCGAGATCGCTGACGCCGGCGGCTTCGACTCCGTGACGCTCGCCGCGATCGCGCGGTCGTTCGGCGTACAGACGCCCAGCCTCTACACGCATGTTCGCGACCTGGCAGCGCTTCGCGACGGGATCACCGTCCTGGCGCTGGACGAGCTCGCGGAACGGATCGGCGACGCCATCGCGGGGCGTTCGGAGTACGACGCTCTGGTCGGGTTCGGCAACGCGCATCGCAGCTACGTCCAGGACCACCCCGGCCGGTGGGAGTCGTTGCAGCGCCGCGCGGGCGCCGACGCAGTCGCCGCGCCGGCCGCGCGTCGCATCGTGCGCGTGAACGACGCCGTCCTGCTCGGCTACGGAATCACCGGCGACGACCGGACGCACGCCATCCGCATCGTCGGCAGCGCGCTCAGCGGATTCCTCAACCTCGAGCGGATCGGGAGCTTCGCCCACAGCACTCCTGCCGCCGAGCGGTCGTGGCAGGAACTGCTCGACTCCCTGCACCTCCTGCTGACCCATTGGCACGACCGCGAAAGCCTTCGCACGAAAGAGAAATCATGATCACCACGCCGCTCACGGCGGAGCTCGTCCACGGCGCGATCGAGCTCGAAGCGACCAACCGCGGGCTGCGTCCGCACCGGCTTCCGCGACTCGTCCGCGAACGTTACGCCGACCCTCAGCTGCAGATGATGGAGGCGCAGCCGTCGGGTGTGCGGATCGCGGTCGTGACGACTGCTCGACGCCTCACCCTGGAGGTGCACGCCACCCGCGTCGCCTACCGGGGCGTGAAACGGGCCCGCGGCAACCTCGACCTGGTTGTCGACGGCAAGCTTCAGACGTCCCACACCCTTGCCGAGGGCGACAGCGTCGAGCTCGACCTGCGAACCGGCACCAGCACGTTCCTTCCGGGTGAATCCGACCACGTCACGGTGGACGATCTTCCGGGCGGAGAGAAGACGATCGAGATCTGGCTGCCGCACAACGAACAGGTCGACCTGATCGCCCTGCACTCCGACGCACCGGTGCGGGCCGTCACCCCGACCGGCCCTGTCTGGCTGCACCACGGCAGCTCGATCAGTCACGGCTCGAACGCCACCAACCCCACCGGCATCTGGCCCGTGCTCGCCGCCCAGCGCGGCGGGGTGCGGTTGCAGAACCTCGGCTTCGGCGGCAGCGCCGTGGTGGATCCGTTCATCGCGCGCCTGATCCGCGACACCCCCGCGGACCTGATCAGCGCGAAGCTCGGCATCAACGTGGTGAACCTGGACGGGATGCGCCTGCGCACCTTCGTGCCCGCGGTCCACGGCTTCCTGGACACCATCCGCGACGGCCATCCCACCACTCCCCTGCTGCTCATCTCGCCGATCTTCTGCGCCGTGCACGAAAACACTCCGGGACCGGGCGCGTTCGATCCGGCCACCCTCGGCACCGACGCGGTCCAGTTCATCGCGACGGGACAACCGGGCGACACCGCGCAGGGGCGACTGACGTTGCGGGTCATCCGTACGGCGCTCCAGGAGATCGTCGAAGCACGCTCCGACGACGCGAACCTGCACTACCTCGACGGCCAGTCCCTGTACGGCGAAGCCGATGCCGCGACGTACCCGCTGCCCGACGGGCTCCATCCCAGCGCCGAGACCCACGCGCTGATCGGGACGCGCTTCGCGGACCTCGCTTTCGCAGCGGGTGGACCCTTCGGCAATCGGCGGCACAGCTCAGACGGTTCTTCCTGATCGGAACCGCCTGCCAGGCGAGTCAACGGGTTCCGAGCATCGCCAGGGCCTTCGATCGCTGGGCGACGAGGTCGTCGTAGGTGCCGTCGCGCTCGGCCCAACGGTGCATCAGGGCCGCCTGCACGACGATCTCGCGGGGAGTGGGATCGGCTGAGAGCAACTGCACGACCTCGGTGATGAAGGCGTCGAGCGGCAGCGCGTGCGGGTTGACCTTCTCCTGGCCGGCGGTGGCGACGGCCGGCGGGACGAGTTCGACGACGCCGACGCCGGTCCCGTCGAGCTGCGCGCGCAGCGCCTCGGAGTACGCGTGCACCGCGGCCTTCGAGGCGGCGTACGTGGGCATCGGCGGGAAGGGCAGGAAGGCGATGCCGGACGTGACGGTGACGAACGTGCCGACGCCCCGGCCGACCAGGTGCGGCGTGAAGGCGTCGATGACCCGGATGGTTCCGACCAGGTTGGTGTCGATCGTCGCCTGGGCCGCCTCGAAGTGGGCCGGGTCGCGCAGGTCCTCCAGGAGCATGACGCCCGACATCGTCACGACGGTGTCCAGCTCGGGGTACCGGGCGAGGACGGCGTCGCGAGCTGACGCGACCGACGCGCTGTCGGTGACATCGATGCCGACGGTGCCGAAGCCTTCCGCGGCGAGTTCGGCCAGTGCTTGCGTACTGCGGCCGCCGACGGCGACGGTGCTTCCCGCCGCGGCGAATCGGCGGGCCAGCGCCCGGCCGATCCCCGAGGTCCCGCCGACGACGAGAACGGTGCGGTTGGACAGATCCACGGGATCTTCCTTTCTTCAGGGCGCCGCCGGAGTCCGGAGCGCCTGCGGTGGCGTTCCGCGGTGCCGCGGAACGTCTCGCCTGCAGTCTTGGCCGCATCCGCCGCGAGTGGGACGGCCCCGGTTTTGCCTGGTCCTGACAGGGCCCCTCTCCACCCCCGTACGCCGCATTACGGTGGAGGTATGAAGGATGAGGAATCCGGCAACCGGCTCGGCAGCTACCTGCGCGCCCGGCGGGAACTCGTCACCCCGGCGCAGGCAGGTCTCCCGCCCGGCGGCAACCGCCGTGTCCCCGGCCTTCGCCGGGAGGAGGTGGCCCTGCTCGCCGGCATCAGCCCCGACTACTACCTGCGCCTGGAACGCGGCCGCGACACCAATCCCTCACCTCAGGTCCTCGAGGCACTCGCCCGGGTGCTGCGACTCGACGACGTCGAGCGCACGTATCTGCTCGGCCTCACCGCGGCGCGCCCCCGGTCACCACGGCGCAAGCGACCCGAGCACGTCCCGGCTCGCGTGCACCAACTGCTCGCGCACCTTCAGGTCCCGGCGTTCGTCGAAGGCCGGGCGTTCGACGTACTGGCGTCGAACCCGATGGCCGTCGCGCTGAATCCGCGCCTGCAGCCGGGGCAGAACCGGTTGCGTTCGCTGTTCCTCGATGCCGAGGAACAAGCGTTCCACCCCCATTGGGCCGACGCCGCAGCCTCCTTCGTCGGCGCTCTGCGCACCACGATCGGCGACGACACCGACAACCCGCGGTTCGTGGAACTCGTCGGGGAGCTCGCCCTGTCCAGCCAACGGTTCCGCACCCTCTGGGCCCGGCACGACGTCCGTACGCTCGACGGAGGCAGCGTCACCGTCGACCACCCCGTCGTCGGTGAACTACAGCTCCACCGCGACAAGCTCCCCGTCGAGGATGTCCTGCTCGTCGTCTACTACCCCGACAAGAACAGCGAGAGCGACGAGAAGCTGCAACTTCTCGCCGCACTCACGCAAACCGAAACAACAACCGGCGCGACGCCATGACCTTCCGCGGCGTCCTGTCCGATCCCTTGCTCAGGACAGCTTCGGGGCCCAGTCGAGGCCTTCGGAGCCGTCGTCGCCCTTGATCGGGCCGGTGAGGGAGTAGCTGTGGGAGCCATCGGGCAGGTAGCCGCGAACCTTGAAGCGTTCGTCGCTGTCCTGGTCGTCCGGGAGGGCGTTGCGGTTGAACTGCAGGGCGGCGATCTTCTTGCCGTCCGGCGACCAGGCGACGCCCTTGTAGTAGATGCCTTGCGGGTACGACGTGTAGCTCACCCGGAACGGCCGGCCGGCGCCGCTGCGGGGCAGGATCACGAGTTCGCTGTGCTGGGCGCCGCGGTACCGGTTGGTGATGAAGGCGATCCGTTGCGAGTCCGGCGACCAGTCCGGGTAGTCGTTGATGACGCCCACCGGGCTCGACGTCAGCGTGCGGACGTTGCTGCCGTCGGGGTGGACGAGCTTGATGGTGTTGCCGTTGCTGAAGGCGATCCGGTTGCCGTCGGGCGACCAGGCCGGCGAGGTCAGCCGCCCGGTCGTGCCGGCCGGCGCCGTGTAGATGATCGATCGTGCCCCCGTGCTCACGATGATCCGGTCCAGCTGCAGGCTGTACGCCGTGACGATCGAACCACCGTCGGGTGACCAGGCCAGCGTCATCCAGTTGTTGCCCGCTTCCACCGGATACTGGTGCACGAGTCGTTCGCTGCCGTCGCTCAGTGTGCGTGTCCAGACCCCGTGACCACGGACAAAGGCGATTTGCCGGCCGTTCGGCGAGAACTTCGGGTACGCCCCATCGGTCTGTACGACGTACGCCGCCCCCGACGCCTGCGTCGCGATGCCGTCGATGGACTCGACGAACACCAGGTCACCGTTTTTCGGCAGCGTGACAGCGGCTGCGGGCATCGCCACCGACACCGCCAGCCCGGCAGCCAGGACGGCAGTCAGCATCGTTCTGAGTCTCATGTGTCCCCCCACGGAACGTCGACCTGTCGCGCGGTCCCCCCACGCCTGTCCCGCACGGTACGGCTCGCCGTCGCCGCCGACAAGGGCGGATTCGTTGCAGGTGTGCGCAACTGGCAGGGTGTTGCCATGGTGGGTGAAGCCTTCGAGCCGTGGCTGGTGGCGTGGTGCGAATCCCGACTCGGGGCCGCCCCGATCGAGCAGCTGTTGGCCGCATCGGTGATGTCCGAGGTCAAGGCGGTCAGACTGGACGACGGGCGTGAGGTGGTGGTCAAGGCCCGGCCCGATCCGACTGGGCGCGTGGCGATCTGCCTCGCTGTGCAGCGCGCGGTTCGCGAGGCAGGGTTGCCGTGCGCAACACCGCTGACCGAGGTGAGCATGGTGAACGGCCTCGCCGTGCATGCCGAGCAATGGCTGCCCGGCGGTGAGATCGACCGCGGTACCGGCGTCGACGCAGCCGAGCGCTCGGCGCGCTTGTACGCCGCCTGCACGCAGGTGACCAGCCGCCTGCACCTCTCCCCTCCCTTGCCCAATCCGGAGTGGGTGCGTTGGGATCACGACGGTCCCGATCACTGGCCGCCGAACGAGCTGCACGATCGCCGGCCAGGCGCGGACTCTCTCCCCCACGACTTGGTGGCCGTCGCCGCCCGGGCGCGCAAGCGACTGCTCGCCTCCAGCTCGCAAAGACAGGTCCTCGGGCACGCCGACTGGGAAGCCCAGAATCTGCGCTGGGACCAGAACACGCCGTACGTCGTACACGACTGGGACAGCGTGGCCTGGCTGCCGGAAGCGGCTTTGGTCGGTGCCGCCTCGGGTGCCTTCACCAGCGCGGAGACACCGACGCTGGCACCGCTGGCGAGTTCCGAGGCGTTCCTCGACGCCTACCAAGACGAACGTGGCTCCGCCTTCACCAACGACGAACTGGAGGTCGCCTGGGCGGCCAGTGTGTGGCCGGCGCTGCACAACGCTCGCGCCGAGATTCTCTGGAACCACCCACCCGTCGCTCTGACCGCCCTGCTCGACCAAGCCGAAGCCCGCCTGCACCGCAGCGCGGCGTGAGCAGCAACGCGGCAGTCAGAACGACTGCCGCGTTGCGTTTCACTGGCTAGCGCTTGGCGTCCGAGAGTGCGGCGCGCATCTGGTCGGCGTCCAGTCTGATCCCGTACGCCGGCTGATCCCGCTGGAAGCGCCATCCTTCGCTCAGCGGACCGGCGTCGATCACATCGAAGCCCAGCGCGTCGACCAACGCGACGACCCGCGCCTTGGCGTCGGGATCGTCGCCTGCCACCGCGAGCGCACGCCGGCCGGGGCTGCCGGCCGGCTGACCGTCGGTGGTGAGGTCTGCGGCGCCGAGGTTGTTCAGGGCCTTGATCACCACGCTTCCGGGCAGCCGGCTCTGCAGGAACTCCGACGACGACATCGACCGGCTGTCGAACTCCGGGATCGGTCCGAACAGCTCGGGATAGTAGTTGGTCGCGTCGACGAGCACCTTGCCCTCGAGCTGAGCCGCCGGCAGATCCGGATAGCTGTTCAGCGGCGTACAGAGCACGACGAGGTCGCCGGCCGTGGCCGCGTCGGCCGGGTCGGCCGCTCGGGCGGCCGGCCCGAGCTCGGAGACCAGCTCTGCCAGGGATTCCGGGCCTCGGGAGTTCGCGATCACCACCGACAGGCCGGCCGCCACGGCCGCGCGGGCGATCTGTGCTCCGAGGTTGCCGGCTCCGATCACGGAGAGGGTCTTCATCGGTTCGATTCCTTTCACGACGTGGTCAGCACGGTGTGCAGCGAGGCGATCCGCCCGTTCTCGACGATGGCGATGTCCATCCCGGAGACGACCGGAGGCTGCCCCGCGGGTCCGAAGTTCCAGGCCAGGCAGCCCAGATCCTGCGCCTGGTACACCGGACCGGCTTCGGTGAACACGAAGTCCGGCGCGGCGTCCAGCAGGTCCTGCGCCTTCTGGTGCAGCGCGTCGCGCCCGGTGAGCACGCCCTCCGCGTCGGCGAACGTGACGTCCTCGGTGTAGATCCGGTCCACCACGGCGCGCCGCGCGGCCGGGTCCCGTTCGCCGAAGACGAGGTTCAGATTGCTGGTCATCAACTCGGCCATGGTGTCGGCCATGACGATTCCTTTCGTCGCAAGTCAGAGATCCCTGAGCGCACGAGCTCAGTACGCCGGGGCGGCTCCGCCGCCGGCGCTCGGTTGTCGGTCAACTCAGGGGTGGTCGACCGGCCGGGGCAGTGTTCCGCGCTCGATCACGGTTTCGTAGATGTCCTCGAGCGCTGTGGTGAGGTGGGCGAGCGCGTCCGCGCTGAGCCCGTCGAAGAACATCGAGCGCACGAGCTCGATGTGCTGCGGCGCCGCCTCCAGCAGCTTCTGCCGGCCGGCCTCGGTCAGGGTGACGTCGACCGCGCGCTTGTCCTCGGCCGACGGGGTGACGTCGAGCAGCCCCCGAGCCTCGAGGCGCTTGACGTGGTGCGAGGTGCGGCTGCGTTCCCATCCGATGCGCGTGGCGAGTGCCGACATCCCCATCCGTCCGTCCGACTCGCTGGTCAGGGCGACCAGTACGTCGTAGTCGGCCAGCGAGATGCCGCTGTCGGCGCGGAGCTGGCGGTTCATCTCGTAGCGCAGTCTCAGCTGCAGCTTCATGTAGGCGAACCAGGCACGAGCCTCGGCCGGCGAGAGGAAGGCGTACGGCGACTCGGGCGGTAGGCGATGGTGGTCGGACATATCCTCGGCTTCGGCTGACCGTGACTGTCGTACGGATCAGGTGCATCATCGCATCCGGGACGGTCCGCGTCGCGCCACCCGCCGGACCCGGCGACGACCGCTCAGTCGGTGCCGAGCACCCGGGACAGGAAGGCCGCGCCCTGGGTGATGGCGCCTTCGGCGGCGAACGTGTGGCGCAGCGGGTTCAGGCCGACGAAGTCGTGGATGATCCCGCCGTAGCGAACGGCGGTGACCGGCACGCCCGCGGCGCGCAGCTTGGCCGCGTAGGCCTCGCCTTCGTCGCGCAGTACATCGGCCTCGGCCACGATCACCAGTGCCTGCGGCAGGCCGGCCAGCTCGTCGAGCGAAGCGCGCAGCGGCGACGCGGTGATCTCGGCCCGCTCGGCCGGATCGGTCGTGTACTGGTCCCAGAACCACTTCATCCCCTCACGGGGCAGGAAATAGCCCTCCGCGAACTGCTCGTAGGAGCCGGTGTCGAAGTTCGCGTCGGTGACCGGGTAGAACAACAGCTGGCCCTGGTAGTGCAGTCCGCCGCGCTGCTTGGACAAAATGGTCTGGACCGTGGCCATGTTGCCGCCGACCGAGTCGCCCGCGACCGCGACCCGGGTGCTGTCCAGGCTCTGCTCGGCCCCGGCGTCGCGAATCCAGGTCGCGACGGCATAGATCTGCTCGATCGCGGTCGGGTACTTCGCCTCCGGCGACAAGTCGTAGTCGGGGAACACCACCGCGGCCTGGGCCCCGACGGCCAGCTCGCGGACCAGCCGGTCGTGCGTGGTCGGCCCGCCGAAGACCCAGCCGAGCCCGTGGCAGTACAAGATGACCGGCAGTACGCCGGTGGCGCCGGCCGGCCGCACGATCCGGACCCGCACGGTGCCGGTCGGCCCGCCCTCGACGGTCAGGTCGGAGATGTCGGCATCCAGCAGGACCGGCGTCGGATCGGTCTGCACGGTGTCGGCGATCTTGCGGCCCTCCTCCGGCGTCAACTGGTACAGAAACGGCGGGGTGGAGTTCGCATCGGCAAAGGCCTGCGCGGCCGGCTCCAGCACCGGCTTGACGGGATCACTCATCGGATCTTCCTTTCGTCAGGGGTGGCTCGCTGACGACGATCGTGCGCGACCGGGCCGGGCGGCCACCATCCGTCAGATGACTGTTTCCCGGCCCGCTGAGGGAGCACATTGGAATTAGGTGAAATGTCACCTAACATGGTCGGCGACGCCGCGACGGCTGGGCCGACGCGGGGACACGGCGACAGGAAGCGTCTCGGGTGGGTGAAAAGCTGATCGGCCGGACGGACGAGCTGGATCGTCTGCGGGCGGCGATCTCCGCCGTCGACGACGGCGGTGTACTGGCCGTGATCACTGGTGACGCGGGCATCGGCAAGTCCGCGCTGGTCGACGAGGCCGCGGCTGTGGCACGCGCCGACGGGTTCCTCGAGTTGCGGTGCGCGGGGACACAGAGCGAGGCACCGTCCGGATTCGCGGCGCTGCACGAGTTGCTGCATCCCGTGCTCGGCCGGGCTGCAGCACTGCCGCCACGGCAGCGGCAGGCCTTGCTCGGCGCGTTCGGGATCGAGGAGAATCCCGCTCCGGAGCGGCTGATGGTCAACCTCGCCGTCCTCGGACTGCTGGAGGAGCTGGCCGCGGACCGCAAGGTCGTGGTGGTCGTCGAGGACCTGCAGTGGCTCGACCGTTCGACGTCCGACGCGATCGCTTTCGTGGCCCGTCGGTTGGGCCCGAGCCGGCTGTTGATGCTGGTCACCAGTCGCGGGGACGAGCTGGACGCGTTGCGATCGGCCTCGACGCTGCAGCTGGCGCTCGGTCCGCTTCCCGAGGACGCAGCGGCCCGGTTACTGGACGACGTCGCTGGTTCATTGAGCCGGCCGGTCAAGGATCGTGTGCTGCGGGAGGCAGCGGGCAATCCCCTGGCGCTGACCGAGTTGTCCCGCGTTGTGGCCGACGAGGTTCCCGGCGGCAGTGCGCTACCCGAGTTCCTGCCGACCACCCGCCGGCTCGAGCGAGCCTTTCTGGATCAGGTCGCCGGGCTGCCGCCGGCGTCGCGAACCTTGCTGGTCCTCGCGGCCGTCGACCAGGCCCTCAGCGTCGACGAGTTGTTCGCTGCCGGTCAGGCGCTCGGAGCGGGACCGGAAGCGTTCGACGCGGTGGAACGCTCGGGTGTCGTCGAGGTCCGGCAGGGCGTGATCCGGTTCCGCCACCCACTGATGCGCTCGGTCGTGCACGGCGCCGCGTCGACCAGTGAGCGCCGCGGTTCTCACCGGGCGCTGAGCGCGGTGATCGGCGACCCGGTGCGCTCGGTCTGGCACCGCGCCGCGGCGGCGTTCGCGGCCGACGAGCAACTGGCCGCTGATCTGGAAACGGCAGCGGCTGACGCCGGCCTTCGCGGAGCGCAGGCGGAAGCCTCAGCCCTCTTCGACCGCGCGGCCGCGCTGTCGCCCGACCCGGGTCAGCGCGGACGGCGCCTCGCGGCGTCGGCCGAGAACGCTCGCCGCGCCGGTCTGACCCGCGAGGCGGTGCGCGCCGTCGAACGAGCGCTGCCTCTGGCCGGCAACGCCGGGGTGGCGGTCCAGCTGGCCAGCACCGAGATCGTCAGCACGCTGATGGCCGGCCTGCCCCTGCGCAGCGAAACCACCGTGCCCGACCTGCTGCGTCGCCTGGCGCAGGGTGACGCCGAGGAACGGGTCGTTCTGTTGTGGGCTGCCGCGGTTCAACTCGCGCTTCGCCCGCAGCGCTCCGGCAACCGTCAGCTTCTGCTCGACGAACTGGACTCCGTCGAACTCGAACGGCGCAATCCGCTGCAGCAGATCGCCCTGGCCCTGCTGGATCCTGAGGGTCGCGCACCACACCTCCGCGACCAGTTGCCGACGCTGCTGCCACCCGCGGTGACCGATCCCCGTGTGCTGCTCACCGTCGGTCTGGCCGCGGAGCGGATGCAGGATCTGGCCACGGCGCAGGCCGGTCTGCTGGCCGGTTATCACCATCTGCGCGGTACCGGCGGCACGGCCGACGAAGCACACCTGCTCGCGTGGCTGGCCTGCGCCCGCGTTCTCACCGGGAGTGTTCTGGACGGGATCGCCGACGCGGCGTTGGCCGAGCGGATGGCCACGGACTTGGGCCTGACCTCCGTGGCGACGGCAGCGGCGGCCTCGGGCGCGCTCGGCCACGCCTGGCGTGGAGATGCGGCGGAGACCGCGCGGGCGGTCGAGCGCACCAGATCGCAGCCGGCGGACCTGGCGTGGACCTCGACGGTTGCTCGCAGCAACTGGGCGGTCGGCGTCCTCGCCTTGCAGCAGCGACGTTTCCGCGACGCGTGGATCGTCCTGAACGACCTGTCGATGGACCCGACCACACGGCTGTGGGCGTTGGGTGACCTCGCGGAGGCGGCCGTGCGGTCCGGCAAGACCGCCGAGACCGCCGAGGTGGTGGCCGTTGCCGAGAAGGAAGCCGCGGCTTTCGGCTCGGCCCACCTGTGGATGCTGGTGCACCGCAGTCACGCCGTACTGGGTGGGGACGACCCGGCGGAGAGATTCGAAGCGGCCGTCGAGCAGGCTCAGGACTGCCCTGCGGTCCTGGAGGTCGCCCGGACCAGGCTCGCGTACGGCGAATGGCTCCGGCGCGAGCGGCGGATCGCCGCCGCGCGCGAACAGCTGGCGGCCGCGCACCATCTGTTCGACCGCTGCGGAGCTCGGCTGTGGACCGAACGTGCCGCGGCCGAGCTGCGCGCCGCGGGCGTCACACCGGCGGGAGTGCGAGAGCCCTGCGGTGACGTGTCGTTCACGCCCCAGGAGTTCCAGATCATGCGTCTGGCGGCCGCGGGGCTGACCAACAAGGAGATCGCGGACCAGATCTATCTGTCGCATCGCACGGTGGCAGCGCATCTGTACAAGGTCTTTCCCAAGCTGGGCATCACCAGCCGCGGCCAGCTGGTCGAGGCTCTGAGCCGGCTGTCCGACGAGAGTCCGAGCTGACGCCTCGCGGCCTGCCCTCGCGGTCTCCCGTCCGGGCAGGCCGCCGTACTCAGTCCTCGACCGGCCCCAGAGCGAGGTCCGAGACGAAGTGCACGGTCGGATCGGCCAAGGTCTCCAGCTCGAGCACGACCAGCTCGTTGTCGCCGGCGCGGATGATCGGTGCGGGCACGTAGAGGGTGTGCTGCGGGCCGCGATGCCAGTAGCGGCCCAGGCAGAAGCCGTTCACCCAGGCGATTCCCTTGCCCCAGGCATCGGTCCTGACGAAGTGGTCAACCGGCTTGCCGACCCGGAAGGACGCTCGCCAAGCGGTCGGGCCGATGCCGGCCCGACCGTCCACCGTCGCGCGGCCCCAGACGGTCGGTACGCCGTCCAGGTCGACCGAACACGCCGACCAGTCGGTGAGCAGCTCCGCGCCGAGCCGGATCTCACCGATCAGGCCCTTGACCTCGCCGATCCGCGGGCCGTAGTTGACCCGGCCCTGGTCCTCGACCACGATCTCCAGCCGGCCCCGACCCCGCGGAAGCATCAGCGCGCGATCCCGCCGATCCCGTTCGAGTACGCCGACCGGGTCGCCGTCGAGAAAGACCAGCGCCCGGTCGCGCACCTCGCCGATGCTCAGCAGCACCGGCCCGTCGCGGTCGATCTCGGTCCGGAAGAGCGCCAGCCGAGCCCCCAGCTCGTCGAGAGTCGGCATCGCCGCGTGCCAGCTCGGCGAACCCCACGCGCTGGGATCCGTCAGCAGCCGGACCGGCTCACCCAACGGCACGCTGAACTCCGGCGCCGCTGCCGACGGGACAGCCACCTCCTCCGTCGGCACGTCCGTGTAGCGCGACAGCACCTCACGGAACGCGTCGTACTTGGCTGTCGGCCGCCCGGCCTCGTCCAGCGGCGCGTCGTAGTCGTACGACGTGACCGTCGGCCGGAACACGCCCTTGTCGTCCGCGCCGCTGGTGAGCCCGAAGTTCGTGCCGCCGTGGAACATGTAGATGTTCACCGACGCCCCCGCCGCGAGCAGCGCGTCCAGCTCCCGGGCGGCGTCCTCGACGCTGGTCGTGTGGTGCGGTCCGCCCCAGTGGTCGAACCACCCGTCCCAGAACTCCATGCACATCAGCGGCCCGGTCGGCTGGTGTTCCCGCAGGGTCGCCAGCCGCTCGGCGCTGCGGGATCCGAACGACCCCGTCCGCAGTACGCCGTCCAGTCCGCCCGCCGCCAGCATCGGCCCGGTCGGCTGGTCGACGGTGACCAGCGGCACGGTGATCCCGGCCTTGCGGATCATTCCGGCCACCGCGTCCAGGTACTCGGGATCGTTGCCGAAGGCACCGTATTCGTTCTCGACCTGCACGAGCAGCACCGGACCGCCCTGGTCGACCTGGAGCGGCCGGACGATCCCGAGCACGTCCTCGAGATAACGCTCGACCGCCGCCAGGAACCGCTTCTCGTGCCGGCGGACGCCCACGCCCGGCTCCTGGAAGAGCCAGGCGGGAAGGCCGCCGTTGTCCCACTCCGCGCAGATGTACGGTCCGGGCCTGACGATCGCGTACAGCCCGGCCGCCGCGACCTGCTCCAGGAACCGGCCCAGATCGAGCATGCCGGTGGTGTCGAACTCGCCCCGGCGCGGGCTGTGCGCGTTCCACGGCACGTAGGTCTCGATGGTGTTGAGCCCCATCCGGCGCGCCTTGGCGATCCGGTCCGCCCAGAGGTCGGGATGCACCCGGAAGTAGTGCAGGGCGCCGGACAGGATCCGGAACGGCTCGCCGTCGAGCAGGAAGTCGGACTCACCGATCGCGAAGTCGGACATGACTCTCTTTCTGCCGGAGGACCGGCGTCAGCTGTTGGTCTGGAAGCCCTGCTGGTTGCCGTAGGTCACCAGCGCGTCCTGCCAGGCCTTGAGTCCCGGGTCCAGGTCGGTCTTGGCCTGGTAGGACTTGCCGACGGTGTCGCCGAAGATGCTGTTGGCGTACAGCTGGAACGGCAGGTAGCTCCAGTCCTTGACCACCGTGCCGGCCGCGGCGGTGAGCACCTGGTTGGCCGCCTGGCCACCGAAGTACGCGCTCTTCTTGTCGACGAACGCGGGATCCTTGAGGTCGGCAACGGTCGACGGGAAACCGCCGCTGGACAGGAACGGCTTGACGCCCTCACCGTGGTTGAGCCAGCGGACGAAGGCCGCCGCCAGCGCCGGGTTCGCGCTCTGCTTGAGCACCGACTGGGCGCTGCCGCCGTTCTCCGCGGTGGCCGGCTGACCGTCGTACGTCGGCAGCGGGGCGACCCGCCACTTGCCCGCGCCGGCCTTCACCGACGACTCCAGGACGCCGGGCATCCAGGCGCCGATCGGCAGCGTCGCGATGGTGCCGTCGCCGAGCGCCTTGAACCACTCGTCGGACCAGCCGGGAATGCTCGCCACCAGGCCGCCGGTGACCAGCTGGTTCCAGACCCCGGTCCACTTCTTGGTGCCGTCGTCGGCGAGGTTGATCGTGACGTTCTTGCCGTCGGTCGTGAACGGCTTGCCGCCGGCCTGCCAGATCATGCTGGTGGCGAAGCCGGCGTCACCGGTGTCGTTGGTGATGTATTTCTTCGGGTCCGCCTGGTGCAGCTTCTTGCCGGCCGCCACGAACTCGTCCCAGGTCTTCGGCACGGTCAGGCCGTACTTGTCGAAGACCTCCTTGTTGTAGAACAGCGCCATCGGCCCGGAGTCCTGCGGCAGCCCGAACAGGCCGTCGCCGGCGTGCACAGCGCCCCAGGTGGAGGCGGTGTAGGCGGACTCGAGGCTGTCGAAGCCGTACTCGCGCAGGTCGACCAGCGAACCGGGCAGGGCGAACTGGGGCAGCGCCTGGTACTCGATCTGGGCGACGTCGGGCGCTCCCGAGCCGGCCTTGATGACGTTCTGCAGCTTGGTGTAGTGGTCGTTGCCGGTGCCGGCGTTGACGTAGTTCACCTTGACGTTCGGGTACTGCTTCTCGAACGCCTTCACCTGCGCCTCGGCGGACGGCGTCCAGCTCCAGTAGGTGATGGTGCCGCCCTTGGCCAGGGCTTCGTCGACCGCCGCGGCCGATCCCTGCGGCTGGCTGCTACTGCCGGCCTGGTCCGATCCGCCACAGGCGGCCAGGACGAGCGACGCGGCGGTGACGGCCGCGGTGACGACCAGAAGCCGCCTCGCGCTGCGCCGATGACTGCTCTTCATTGCGGTGTTCCTCTCGTTGTTCGACTTCTTCTGCGCGTTCATCGCTACGAGCGCGTCCACTGCTGGTTCGTCTCGCCGTTGCAGAACCACACGTCGACCGGCGTCCCGTTGCCCGTCCCGGCGCCCGCGGCGTCGAGGCAGAGCCCGGGGTGGGCGACGCTGCTGACGGACAGGTCGTCGTGCAACTGCCAGGCCTGGTTGGCCGCTCCGGTGCAGTCGGTGATGATCGCCGGGCTGCCCGCGCTCGCGCCGTCGCCGCCGATGGTCAGGCACTTCGTGCCGTACACGGTCAGCTGCTGATCAGCGGTCAGGTTCCAGGATTGGTTGCCGCCGCCGTTGCAGTCCCACAGATCGAGGGCGGTCCCGTTGGTCGTCGAGAAGCCCGGTACGTCGACGCAGCGGCCGCTCGCCACTCCGCGCAGCACCTCACCCGGCGGCGCCGGCGGCAGGTCGTTCACCGGTTCCTCCGCGAGCAGTCCCCAGCCCCACTGCAGCTGTGCCAGCCCGGACTCGCTGTTGACTTCCAGATCCCGCTCGCCGACCAGCGTCGTCAGCGAGTACGCGTCGCCGGTCCGCAGGCCGGGCCAGTAGACGACGCCCATGCCGAGCTCCCGCGCGGTCCGGGTGAGGGCTCCGAAGTACGACGTGTAGACGTTGCCCTCGTGGTTGCCGTAGTTCAGTCCGGTCGTCATCGGCGCCCCGGCCTCGTCGATGATCGTGCGCGCGCCGTACTCGCCGATCCGCGGCCGCAGGTTGGCCAGCCACTCGGCCTCGGTGGTGGCGTCGTCCCAGAAGCCGTAGAAGTGCAGCGACAACAGCGTGCCCTTGAGCTCGCGGGCCGCGCCGACGCCGGTGACGTCGTCGTTGTAGCCGGTGCCGGAGATGACGACGCGGCCGCGCGGGACGTCGCGATGGTTCGCCAGCCAGGACGAGGTGAGCGAGACCCACTCGCCGAGCGAGTAGCCGAACGGCTCGTTCATCGGTTCGAAGTACACCCGAGGATTCGTCCGGTACGCCGCGACGGCGGTGTTCCACATCGTGTCGAAGGCGGCCTGGTCGTCGACCCTGCCGTCCTTGGCGTCGTTGGCCTCCCAGTAGCTGAGGATCACCTTGAATCCCTGCCGGGTCGCCGCGTCGATCGCACCCCGGTACGACGTCCACCAGCTGGTGCCGACGCTGGAGGGGTTGATCGGCATCCGGATCGTGTTCGCGCCCAGCTCGCGGCGGAACTCGCCGACGATGCCGGTCGCCCGGCGGTACGTGGTCGCGTAGTCGTCGGCGGTGCTGAGCCCGCTCGGCACGACCTCGTCGGAGGCGTAGTTGTCGCGCGGATCCGCCCAGTTGACGCCGCGGAACTCGCTGGTGTTCTTCGGGGTGGTGACGGCGGGTGAGGCGGTGGCGGGGACGGCCAGGGCCGCGGTCACCAGGACCACCGCGGCGACGGCGATCCGCCGGGCTGCTGTTCTCATGAGCTTGCCTTTCACTGCTTGACGCTGCCCGCGGTCAGGCCGGACTGCCAGAACCGCTGGAGAAGGAGGAAGGCGATGACGAGGGGCACGATGGTCAGCAGCGACCCCGTGATCACCAGGTTGTAGATCGGACGGGCCCCCACGCCGGTCGCCTGGTTGCTCCACTGGGTGAGCCCGACGGTGAGCGGGTAGAGACTCGGCTTGCTGAGCATGATCAGCGGCAGGAAGTAGTTGTTCCAGGTCGAGACCACCGCGAACAGCAGCACCGTGACGATGCCCGGGGCCAGCAGTCGCAGCGCGACGGTGAAAAAGATCCGGATCTCGCCGGCGCCGTCGATCCGGGCCGCCTCGAGCAGATCGCCGGGGATGGCCTCGCCTGCGTAGACCCACATCAGGTACAGGCCGAACGGGCTGATCAGCGACGGAATGATGATCGCCCAGACCGTGTTGGTCAGGCCGAGGTCGGAGAACATCAGGAACGTCGGTACGGCGAGCGCCGTCCCGGGCACGGCGACCGCGCCCAGCAGGACGGCGAAGACGATCCGCCGGCCGGCGAACTTGTACTTCGCCAGGCCGTAGCCGGCCGCGGTCGACAGCAGCGTCGCTCCCCCGGCGCCGACCACGACGTACAGCAGGGTGTTGCCCAGCCAGCGGACGAAGATGCCGCCGTCGTAGGTGAGGGTGTCCTTGATGTTGGCGAACAGCGCGAAGTGATCGCCGAACCACAGCCCCGGACTGTCGAGCAGGTCGGCCTGGGTTTTCGTTGCACTGAGCAACAGCCAGAGCAGCGGGACCAGCGTGTAGACGAGGTAAAGCAGCATCAGGCCGGTGAGCAGCGGCGAACGCCGGGGCCGCAGCGGGGACGTCGTCGTAGTCACAGTGCCTCCCGCGAACCGCGCAGCTGGACGACGTACGCGATGACGGCCGTGAACAGGCCCATCACCAGCGCGACCGTGGCGGAGTAGTTGAACTGCTGTCCGGCGAAGGACAGGTTGTAGGCGTACATGTTGGGCGTGTAGTAGGTGGTGATCACGTTGGGCGCGAGCGTGCGCAGGATGTTCGGCTCGTTGAACAGCTGGAAGCTGCCGATGATCGAGAAGATGGTCGCGATCACGATCGCGCCGCGCAGCGCCGGCAGCTTGACCGCGAGCACGGTGCGCCAGGTGCCGGCACCGTCGATGGCGGCCGCCTCGTACAGCTCCTCGGGCACGGTCCGCAGCGCCGAGTAGAAGATCAGCATGTTGTAGCCCACGAACTCCCAGGTGACGATGTTCGCGATCGACGGCAGCATCCAGTGCTGACTGAGCGGCTGGATCGCGGTCGTGTTGAACAGGTCGTTGAGGTCGGCGGCGAGGCCGAAGTTGGTGCCGTACAGGTAGCCCCACAGCAGGACCGCGACGACGCCCGGTACGGCGTACGGCAGGAAGATCACGATCCGGAAGAAGCCCGACGCGTGCAGCCGGGCGCTGTCGATCGCGAGCGCGGCCAGCAGGGCGAGCACCAGCATCACCGGCACCTGGACCACCAGGAACAATGCGACCCGTCCGAACGACTCCCAGAACTTGGCGTCCCGCAGCACGTCGGCGTAGTTGGCCAGCCCGACGAAGGTGGTGCCGCCGAAAAACGCCTGCTCGCGGAACAGGCTGAGATAGATGGCGTACCCGATCGGCGCCAGGAAGGTCAGCGCGAACACCGCCAGGAACGGGCCGACGAAGATCCAGCCCTTGGTGTCGCGGTGCAGCCAGGCGCGCCGGGAGCGCAGTGCAACGGAGTCGGCCATCGACGTGCCGCCCTCCTTCTGGTCGATCGACGCGCGGGACACGTCGATGTTGACGTCAACATGATCGCCGTGACGGTAGCGTGTTTACGTCAACATGTCTATGGTTCGGTGTGACCGGAGGAGAGGCTCGATGACAGCGGAGGACACTCCCGTACGACGCCGCCGCGGCTCGTCGATGGCCGACGTCGCGCGGGTGGCCGGCGTGTCCGGCCAGACGGTGTCCCGGGTGGCGAACGGCCGCGCCAACGTCGACGCCGCCACCCGCGACCGGGTGCTCGCCGCGATGCGCGAGGTCGGCTACCGGCCCAACAGCGCCGCCCGCGCGCTGCGCAACGGGCAGTTCCGCAGCATCGGCGTGATCGTCTTCGAGCTGTCCAGCTTCGGCAACACGCGCACCCTGGACGCGATCGCGACCGCCGCCACCACCAGCGGGTACGCCGTCAACCTGCTGCCGGTGCTCGACGCGACCCAGGGGGCGGTGTCGACCGCGTTCACCCGGCTCGGCGAGCAGGCCGTCGACGGCGTGATCATCCTGATCGAGGCCCATCAGCTCGACGAGGCCGAGGTGATGCTGCCCGAGGGTCTGCCGGTGGTCGTCGTCGACTCCAGCGCCCACTACGACTATCCGATCGTCGACACCGACCAGGCCCAGGGCGCCCGGCTGGCGACCGAGCATCTGCTCGACCTCGGTCACGCGACGGTCTGGCACCTCGGCGGCCCGCCGTCGTCGTTCGCCGCCGCCCGCCGGCTCCGCTCCTGGCAGCAGACCCTCACCGAACGCGGCTGCCCGGTCCCGCCTGTGCTGGTCGGCGACTGGTCACCGCGCTCCGGCTACGAAACCGGCCTGGAACTCGCCGCCGATCCCGAGGTCACCGCGGTCTTCGTCGCCAACGACCACATGGCCCTCGGCCTGCTCCGCGCCCTGCACGAGAAGGGCCGCTCCATCCCCGGCGACCTCAGCGTCGTCGGCTTCGACGACACCGCCGAGTCCGCCCACTTCTGGCCGCCGCTGACCACCGTCCGCCAGTCCTTCGCCGAGGTCGGCCGCCGCAGCGTCGACGCCCTGATCCGCGAGATCCAGGCCGGCGAACACCACCACGACCCGGTCGCCGTCCCCACCGAACTCGTCGTTCGCAACAGCACCGCGCCACCGCGGAAGAAGTAGCCGCCAGCAACGATCGGAGGGCTGCCGACCAGTGGTCGGCAGCCCTCGGCGTACGTCAGGTGGGGATCAGCCCGCGTCGGGGGCGATCAGCTCCGGGAGCTTCTGCTCGAAAAGCTGACCGAAGGTCCGGCTCGGGAGGATGGTGCTCTGCGGGCGCGCGGCGTCGGCGACCTGGGTGCCCCACAGGGAGCTGGCCAGCCGCTGATTGCGGGTGCCGTGGTGGCTGATGGCGTCGAAGGAGCAGTCGCCCAGCTGGGCGAAGGACTCGACGAACTGGTTGATCCGCTTGGTCTGCAGGGCGGAGCCGCGGGCGTGGTGGAGGTAGTAGCCGGCGAAGGCGTCCGCCATCAGTTCGAGCCGGCGCGCGGCCTCCGGCGCCGGGAGCGTGGTGGCCGTGAGGTCGAGCTCGTACTGGATGTGGTGACCGAACTCGTGCGCGACGATCGCCTCGGCGGCGACGTCGTCCAGACCGACCGCGCGGTAGCCGGCCAGCACGCCGTCACCCATGAGGATCTTGTCCGCGACCTGGCCGATGCCGGGGAACGGTACGCCGCGGTTGCTGAAGGCAAAGGCGTTGAACGTGAAGGTCGGGTGGTTGCCGTAGTCGAACTGCGGCTGGTTCGCCAGCTGGCTGATCAGGCCGGCCAGGTTGGTCGAGGTGGTCACATCGAAACCGAAGGCGCGGTGGAAAACCTGGAAGAGGCGGGCCTGGTCGAGCAGCACCGTGCCGTGGAACGGGGTGAGCTCGATGTCGCCGGACTCGATGTCCCAGAACCGCTGCAGGTCGCGGAAGCTGTGGGTGATGTCGGTGGTGTCCTGGCCGCCGGTGCCGAAAACGAGCGGCCCGGCGGGCCGCGGGAACAGCAGGGCGTCGAGAAGATGCGGCTTCAGGGTGGAGATCAAGTTGGCGGTGCCGTGATCGGCCGCTGTCCACGAAGCCTTCGTGGACTCGAGCCAGTCCCGCACCGGGCTCCCCGGCGAGCACTGGTAGTCGGAGGGATCGATGACTCCGCCGACCAGCTCCTGTTCTTCCAGCCCGAGGCGTTCCTGGACGGCGAGCAGGCGGGCATCCATGTCCGCCGGAAGCAGGGACTTGACCCGCGCGACCAGCGCCTCGGACTCCTCAGGACTCAGCCGGCCCGGCGCCGCGGCCTCGGTCACCGCCGGCACCGCGGCCTGACTCGGGAGAACGGCCAAGCCGGCAGCCAGGCTGAGCGTGGCCGCGGCCACCGGCCATGCGAGCAACTTCTTCATGCGGACTCCTGGTGACTGCCGGCCGACGGCCGGAGGCGGTCTGATGGAGTCAGTATCAGCCTGTACTCAGCCCGCGCTCCCGGTCACCAACTGTCGGAATCCGGCATGACGGAAACCTGACGCGGCCGGTGTCCAGCGGCGACGCCGAGTCAGCCGTTGCTCGAAGGCGTCGATCCGGCGCTCCTGGACGCAGGACGTTCCCTGCGCGGTGGTTCCGTTCTGGACCCGGATCTGCAGGTTGTTGATGCCGGCAAGGTTTCCGGGATTCCAGTTCGATCGCAGACCGGTGTCGTGGGGCGAGCGACGTAAAGTCGCGCGACAATGTCCGCGAATTGGTTGGAGTCCTCAGAAATGCAAGCGGGATTCGTTGGCCGCCGCTTCGGCCTCCCACAGCCGGCGGGTGGCGTCGACGTCCAGGCTGGCTCTGCGCAGGTCTCCGGGCGGCAGATTGCCGAACATCGAGGCCACCAGGATCGGCAGCAGCAGGACCCGGACCAGCATGGCCCACGGTGCCCAGAAGCCGACGCGGCCACCGTCCTTCACGCGGATCAGCCGCGTGCCGGTCAGCAGCGCTCCGAGCGCCCGGCCGTTGCCGTAGAATACGCCGTACACAAGGGGAATCCCGAAGATCAGCCCGATGACGCCGAGCGCCGCGGCCTCGGTGGTGATGCTGCCCGCACTCTCCATCACCAGCAGGGCCGCCGTTCCACCCACCAGAGCGAGCAGGAACACCAGGAAGTCGACGATCCAGGCCGCGATCAGCGCTCCTGGTGTGGGACGCACATAGCGTCGCCCGTCGCCGAGTGGTTCGATCCGCCGGGAGAGCTCCGGCCCGATCACGTCGATCGGGTCCACAAACCTGTTCATGCGCGAAAACTACCGCCCCGCGAGGGCCGTCAACAAATACCGGGTACGGGCGCGAGTACGGGCAGAAAAATGACAGCGGAAATCTTTACACTGCGCTTTTCGCGGCGAATCCGGATGGGTAGCCCCCCGGGGCCCGTAAGGTAACGATCGTGTCCGGACGGCCGTGGGACGACCCACCGCGGAACCGTCACGTCCAGGGACCGGCCGGCCGCTTCGGCGAAGTCCTGCGGTCACATCGCCGGTCCGCCGGGATGACGCAGCGCGAACTCGCGGACCGGGCCGGTCTCAGCGCGGCGGCGATTCGCGACCTGGAGCAGGGGCGCACCAAGAGCCCGAAACCCGAGTCGATCCAGGTCATCGCGGCCGCTCTGGCGTTGACGCCGGCCGACGCGCAACTCCTGCACGCCGCGGCCGAAGGGCACCGATCCGTCACCGTGGCACCAGCGGCGCCGACCGGACCGTTGCGGATCGGCATCCTCGGTCCGATCGAGGTCTGGCACGGGGACGTCGCGGTGCCCGTCAACTCGGGGCCGCAGCGCGCCTTGCTGGCCCGCCTGGCCCTCAGCCTCGGGACGGCGGTCAGCCAGGACGAGCTCGTCGAGCTCCTGTGGCCGGCGAAGGCGCCGCGCAACGCCGTCAACCTGCTGCAGACACGCATTGCCCGGCTGCGCCGACTTCTGGAGCCCGGAGGCTCGACCGGCGTGGTTGTCGGCACCCGAGCGGGCTACAAGCTGGACACCAGTGCGGATGCCGTCGATGCGTGGAGATTCCGCGACCTCGTCGCCCAGGCCGCCGTCAACGAACCGGCGGCGGCGTTCGGCAAGCTGTCCGACGCCGTCGCCCTGTGGCGCGGCGACACGGACGTGGAGACGCTCGCGGCCGACCCGCTCTACATCGCGATCGCGAACGAGTACGCCGACGCGGTCCGCACCCTCGCGCAGCTCGCCCGCGCCGTCGGTCGGCCCGAACAAGCCCTGACCCCGCTCCGCGAACTGGCCGCCCGCCACGAACTCGACGAGCCCCTGCACCTCGAACTGATCCAGACCCTCGCCGCGGCCGATCGGCAGGCCGAGGCGCTCACGGCGTACGACCGGATCCGCGCCGCGCTCGCCGACCAGCTCGGCATCGATCCCGGCGAGCGGCTCCGCGCCGTCCAACTCGACGTACTGCGCCGGCAGAGCGGGGCGTCGCGACCGGCCACCCAGGCGGTGATCCAGCAAGCCCCGTCGGCACCCCCGGACTTCGTCGGCCGAAAGGATGAGCTGGCAACGATCCGTACGGCGCTCCGGCGCCCCGGCGCGCTCTCCTCCCGGGTCGTGCTCGTCAACGGCATCGCCGGCGTCGGCAAGACCGCCCTGGCTCTGGTCGCCGCGCACCAGCTTCGCGCGGAGTACCCGGACGGTCAGCTGTACGCCGATCTGCGCGGCAGCGACGCGACGATCCCCGCGCCGCTCCAGGTGCTCGGCCGTTTCCTGCGCGCTCTCGGCGTTTCCAGCCGGCGGATCGGCACCGACGAGGCCGAAGCGACCGCGCTGTTGCGCAGCGAACTCGCCGATCGACGGATGCTGATCCTGCTCGACAACGCACAGGACGCCGCGCAGGTCCGGCCGCTGCTGCCCGGAGCGGGACGCAGCGACGTGATCGTGACCAGTCGGCGCCGGCTGCCCGACCTGGAGACGGCCGACGTCGTCAATCTCGAGCCGCTGCCCCGCGACGACGCCGTCCGGCTGATCACCGCCACCGCCAGGACGCTCGACGCCGACACCGATGGAGTCCAGGAGCTCGCGGAAGCGTGCGCCCGGCTTCCGCTCGCGCTGCGCATCGCCGGCGCGCGACTCGCCACCCGGCAGGAGTGGACGGTCGCCGACCTGGCCCGGCGCCTGGACGACAGGAACCGGCGACTCACCGAGCTCAGCCTGGGCGAGTCCAGTGTGCTCAACAGCTTCCAGCTCAGCTACGCCGATCTGGGCGCGGACGCCCAGCGCGCGTTCCGGTTGTGCAGTCTGCACCCCGGCGACGACTTCAGCGCCGACAGCACCGGAATCCTGCTCGGGATGCCGACCGCGGAGGCCGAGCGCGTCCTGGAGGACCTGCTCGAGGCGAACATGCTGATGCAGCACACCAAAAACCACTACCGGTTCCACGACCTGCTCGGCCTGTACGCCCGTCGGCTGCTCGCCGAGGACGCCGAAGCCGACGCCGCGCGGACTCGCCTGTACACCTGGTACGCCGAGGCGGTGACGGCCGCGATCGACTGGGTCTACCCACACCTCGTCCGGCTCGGCTCCCACCCCGAGCGGGAGCGGTTCTTCCGCTCGCACGCGTCCGCCCTCGACTGGCTGGACGACGAACAGCGCGCGCTGCTGGCGGTCGTCCAGGACTCGGCGCAGTCCAGTGACCGGCACCTCGCCTGGCAGATCGCCGACCAGCTCCGTGGCTACTTCCTGACCCGCCGGAACGCCGACGGCTGGCTTCCGGCGGCCGAGGCCGGGACGGCGGCCGCGACGGCGGCCGGCGACGACATCGCCCGCGTGGCGATGCTGATCAACCGAGGGCAGGCGTTGTGGGCCGCCCGCCGCGACGACGACGCGATGGCCGACTGCCTCGCCGGTCATGCGCTCGCGGTGGCCGTCGGCTGGAGCACGGCCGCCGCCTACACGGCCCACCAGGCCGGATGGCTGCATGTCGAACGTGGCACGCTGCACGAGGCCGGCCTGTGGATGCGCCGTGCTCTCGACCTGACCGAGGACGACCAGCACAGCCATGTGCGAGCCGTGGCGCTCAACGGTCTGGGCATGACCCGCCTGTACGAGGGTGAGCTGCGGGAGGCCGCCGACCTGCTCGCCGCCTCGGTGGCGATCGACGCGACCGGCCGCGAGGCGTCCGCGCTCATCACCCGAGGCAATCTGGCCAGCGCGCTGCGGCAGCTGGGCGAGGTCGACCGCGCGGCCGAACTGCTCCGCGACGTCCTGGAGACGTACCGGCGGCGATCGCACCCGCGCGGCGAGCTGTCGACGCTGGACGAGCTGGCCCGGCTGCACATCCAAGAGGGCGACGCGGCCACGGCTGTCGGACTGGCCCTGCGTGCCAACGAACTCGCGACCGCCGTTCATGACCGCAAGGCGCAGGCCCAGACCGCCGCGACCTTGGCACAGGCCTACCTCGGGAGCGGCGACACCGCCGCCGCGCTCGCGGGCGGCGAGCAGTGTCTCGCGATCGCGCGCGGCGTCTACCCCTACATCGAAGCCGAGGCCCTGCTCGTCCTCGCCACGGCCCGGCACCGGATCGGCGACACGACGTCGGCGGTCGAGGCAGCCGAGCAGGCGGCGGCGATCGCCGCCGAATTCGGCTTCGGGCTGCTCGGGGAAGAGGCCGACCAGCACCTGCGGGCCCGAGCCTCGGCCGGGCGCCGCTGAGGGGCGCGCGGCTGAGCGGGCCGCCGACAAGCCCGCGCTCGTTTCACCGCGTGAACGAAAACGAGCCCGCGCTCGTTTCACCGCCTGAACCGAAGCCACCGCCGCAGGAAAGCGCGCGCCTTGCCGATCAGCCCGTCCGCGGTGTCGCGCGGCGGGCGAAGCTGGACGTCGTGCTGCACGGTGACCGGGCGCGGCTCGGCCTCGCGGGATCGCCGTTGGCCGGGACGCGCGACCGGTCGGCGGCGAGTGCTTCCCAGCCGCGCGTACGCCGTACTGCGGCGCGGGCGGACCTCGCGGGGTGTCGTGCTCTGATCGGCGGTCAGCCCGTAGTGACCCGCCAGCCGGGCGAGCTCGGACTCCGAGAGCGCTCCGTCGACCTCGATCCTCGGCGCCTTCTTGATCGTGGTCTTCTCGACCGTGAGATGGACGCCGTCCTCGGACACCCGGGCGCCGGTCAGTGGCACCAGTGCGTGCTGGGCGCCCGTGATGCCGCGCGCCACCGTCGCCCAGGCGATCTCACCCGAGGGAGTGCAGCTGTGCAAGGTCATGATCGGCCCGATCCGCGCTCCCGCCACGTCGTACGCCGTTCGGCCCAGCACCCGTTCGATCGTCATCGCCGTCCACCCCGTTCTCTTCGACCCTCGCCTGTCAGTACCCTGAGTGATCGACAAGAAACACAGCGTCAGCTCGGTAGCGAGTCGGCCTTCACCGCGCCGCGCTCGCCAAGCGGCTGCGGATCTCCCTTGGTGGTGTCCTTCGCCGTCTGCTGCTCGGCCTCGGCGTTGATCTCGGCACCGAGCAGGATGGCGTAGGCGCTGATCCACAGCCACAGCATCAGGATGACGATCGCCGCCAGGCTGCCGTAGGTCTTCGCGTAGTTGCCGAACGTCTCGACGTACAGCGAGAAGCCGATCGACGCGACCAGCCAGATCACGGTGGCCACGGCGGCGCCGATCGACACCCACCGCATCTTCGGCGCGTCCCGGTCCGGTCCCACCCGGTAGATCACCGCGAGCACGATCGTGATCAGCACGATCGCGAGCACCAGCCGTCCCACGGCCAGCGCGATCCGGATCGGCGTCGACACGTCGTCCCCGATCGCGGCGCCGACCGAGAACAGCGCGACCGCGAGCAGCACGAACACGATCGCGCCGAGCGTGAGCAGCAGCGCAAGGCCCTTGCGGCGGACGAAGCCGCGCGTCTCGTCCTCGTCGTAGGCCAGGTTCACCGCGGTGAGCATGTTGCCGACGCCGCCCGACGCGCTCCACAGCGCGGCGACCACGGCGATCGCCAGCCCGATCCCCAGGCTCTGGCGCGGAGCCGACACCAGCCCGTCGATCTGCTGCAGCAACAGGTCCCGCCCGGCCGCCGGCATCGCCGAGCCCAACTCGTCGGCCTGCTGCCGAATCTGCGCCGGGTCCGCCACCAGCCCGTACGTCAGTACGGCGGCCGCCACGGCCGGGAACAACGCCAGGAAGCCGAAAAACGCCACTCCGGCCGCCAGCAACGGCACCTGGTCGTCCTTCGCCTCCTTCCAGGCCCGCCGAACGACCTGCCACCACCCGCGGGCGGGAATCTCCGAGGGCTTGTCCGCCTCTGCGCCGGGTACGCCACGTTCTGCACTCATCGCGCGTCGGTACCCACCCTGGACCACTATTCACGGCCCGGGCACCAGCCGGGCGGAAACAGTGAATCGGCCCGGGTACCGGGAAAGGGCTCGACCGAGACAACGATCCGCGGGTGGGATTTTGGAGGAGCGACTGATGACCGAGAACCGACCGCTGGCCCTGGTGACCGGTGCCTCGAGTGGTATCGGGCTGGAACTGGCCAAACAGTTCGCCACACACGGGTACGACCTGATCATCACCGCGGAGGACGACGGCATCGAGACCGTCGCGCCGTCGCTGCGCACGGCGGGTGACGCGTCGGTCCAAGTCGAGGCGACCCGGCTCGATCTCACCACCGCGGAAGGCGTGCAGAGCCTGATGACGGTGGTCGGCACCCGGCCACTGGCGGCCGCGGCGCTCAACGCGGGCGCCGGGCTCGGCGGCGCGTTCGTCGACAACGACCTGGCCGACGAGCTCAGGATCATCGACCTGAACGTGAAGTCGACGGTCGCGATCGCCAAGTCGGTGCTGACCGGGATGGTGCAGCGCGGCGAGGGCCGGGTGCTGATCACCTCGTCGATCGCGGCGACGATGCCCGGGTCGTACCAGGCGGTCTACAACGCGACCAAGTCGTTCCTGCAGTCGTTCACCGAAGCGCTGCAGGACGAGCTGAGGGACTCTCCCGTCACGGTCACCTCGCTGATGCCCGGACCGACCGAGACCAACTTCTTCCACCGGGCCGGGATGGACGACACCCCGGTCGGCCAGGCCGAGAAGGACGATCCGGCCGCGGTCGCGAAGCAGGGCTTCGAGGCGATGCTGGCCGGCAAGAACCGGGCGGTCGCCGAGTCGCTGACCACCAAGGCCCAGGAACTGGCGAACAAGGTGCTGCCGGACAAGCTCAAGGCCGCCGTCCATCGCCGGATGGCCGAGCCGAAGCCCGACGACAACTAGGTGCCGAACAGCACTGAGCCCGCGCGCCGGATCGGCGCGCGGGCTCAGTTGTTGTTCTCAGCGACTCAGACGGTCGGGTAACCCGGCTCCGGGCTGCCCGCGGCCGCGCCGAACCGCTCCTGCGCCTTCGGGTCCGGGCCGTGGCTGTTGTCACCCGCGGTTCCCTCCTGGACCTCGAAGACCAGCAGCACGATCGCGCCGATCAGCGGGATCAGGCCGATCAGGATCCACCAGCCGCTGCGGTCGGTGTCGTGCAGCCGCCGCACGGTGACGGCGAGGCTCGGCAGCAGAACGAGCAGCGTGTAGATCCCGCTCAGCAGGCCCGCGCCCGAGCTGTCGGTGCCGATCAGACGGTCGATCACCGTCAGGACGATCGAGATGATCACGTTGAACAACGTGAACATCCAGAACTCCTTGCGGCGGGCCCGGCCGCTGAACACGACGTACTTCTTGAGAACATCCAGGTACCAATGCATGACGGCACTCCGATAGTTGATCCACAGCCGGCCTTCTTGGCCGGCCCAGGTCGTACACCTTCATTGCCCCCGGCCCGCTCGGACCTAACGTGCGAGGCCGGCCAGGAGGTCTTCCACCCGCTCGGAGCGACCGCGGCGGCGGTTGGCCTGCCACTCCTCAGGGCTCATCATGTCGGCGACCAGGGTCAAGACCTCTTGAAGTTCTTCCGCGAGATACGGATTCACCACGCCCAGGCGTTCACCCATCGCCTCCTCGGCCCCGAACAGGCGGCCGGCGATGCCCGCGTCACCTTGCCGCGCGAGGATCGTCATCATGGTGTTCGCGAAGGCCATCGTCAAGCTGGGGCTGCCCAGACCGAGCACGGTGGGAATCAGGTCCCGGCCCAAAATACTCGCCTCGTCGATCCGGCCGGCGACCGCCAGCAGATAAGCGAGGTTCTGTCCCTGGACGGCGGTCTCGTGGGCGTCGCCGATTCTTTCGAGCACGGCCAGCGACTCGCGCAGCAGCGCCTCGGCCCGATCGTGGTGGCCCAGTTCCTGCTCGACGCCGGCGAGGTTGCCGAGGATCCGGGCGCGGCGGCCGTTGCCGTCCAGCCGGCGGTCGAGTTCCAGGCCTTCGGCAAGAGTTCGCCGTGCGGTCTCGAGATCGCCTTGCTGGCGTTGCGCCGTACCGATCAGGCTCATCGCCCAGACGACGCCGGCGCGGTCGTCCAGGGAACTCGACATCTCGCGGGCCCGGAGCGCCTCGGCGAGGGCGCGTTCCGGTTCGCCCTGGACGAGAAGGAGATTGCTCAGTCCGCGCACGCAGGCGGCGAGGTCGACCGACGGCCTCGTACCGGCGCGGGCGACCACCGTCTCGTGCCAGCGGCGGCCCTCGGCGATGTCCCCGGTGATGACCCACAGCCAGCTCAGGGCCGCGCACAGGCGCAGGCTCGCGGCGCTGTTGAACGATGTTGCCCAGGACAACGCCGCACGGAAGTTGCCGAGCTCGGCCTCGGCCAGGTCGCGGGCAGTCCCGTGCCTGGACTCGCGGAGATCGCGCAGTTCGGTGGCCAGATCGGCGTAGTACGTCGCGTGCGCGGCGCAGAGGTCGTCGGCCTCCTCGGTGGCGGCCAGCTTCTCGCCGGCGTACTGGCCGATGGTCCGGAGCATCACGAACCGGGTCGGGGAGCCCGGGGTGACGGTGATCAGGTTGGCGTCGTGCAGTTCGGCGACGGCGTCGAGCGGATCGGCGGTGTCCGCGGCGATCGCGGTGATCGCGGCCAGGTCAGCGCCGCCGGAGAAGACAGCGAGCCGGCGGAAGAGACGCTGATGCCCGGGATCGAGCAGGTCGTAGGACCAGGCGATGGTGTCGCGCAGGGAGCGCTGCCGGTCGGGTCTCGCGCTGCTGGTCGAGGCGATGTCGAGCGAACGGTCGATGCGGTCGAGCAACTCCTGCAGGCCGAGGACCCGGACCCGCGGAGCACACAGCTCGATGGCCAGCGGGAGCCCGTCGAGCCGCTGGCAGATCGCTTCGACCGCGGCGCGGTCGGGGCCGGTCGCGGTGAAGCCGGGGTGCACCGCGACCGCGCGCTGGACGAAGAGCTCGACGGCGGCGGAGTGGGTGTCCAGCGGCCTCACCAGGTGCTGCTGCTCTGCTGTCAGCCCGAGCGGTCGCCGTGACGTGGCAACGATGGTGACCTGCGGCGCCCGGTCGAGAATCCCGGCGACCACCCGGTCCGCCCCGTCGACCTGCTCCAGGTTGTCGAGCACCAGCAGCAGCGTGCGTTGGGCCAGGTACGACGTGAGCCGCGCCGGCGGGTGTTCTCGTGGCGGTACGTCCAGGACCTCGGCGATCGAGGACCACATCACCTCGTCCGACTCGGCCTCCGCCAGCGGCACGAAGTAGGCGCCACCCGGGAACCGGTTGATCGCCGCGGCCGCGGCCGAGATCGCCAGCCGGGTCTTGCCCGCCCCGCCGGGGCCGACAAGACTCACCAGCCGTACGTCGGGCCGGCCGATCAGTTCGTCCAGCCGGGCCAGATCGCCGTCGCGGCCCAGCAAGGGAGTCGAGGGAACCGGCAGGCTCGTCGCCGTGCCGACCGTTCGCGGCGGCGGGAACTCCGCGTCGAGGCCCACGACGGTGAGCTGGAACAACCGTTCGGGCTCGGGGATGTCCTTGAGATGGTGCGTGCCGAGGTCACGCAACGCGGCGCCGTCGGGCAGATCGTGCCTGACCGCGTCCCCCGTGGTCGCCGAGACGATCACCTGACCACCGTGCGCCGCCGCCGCGACCCGGGCGGCCCGGTGAACATCCATCCCCCAGTAGTCACCGTCCGAGATCCCCGGCGTACCGGTGTGGATCCCCATCCGCACTCTCAGCCGCTCGCCCCCGGGCCATTGGTGTCCTGCCAGCCCACGTTGGGCGTCGACCACCGCCCGGACCGCTTCGGCCGCGCTCGCGAACACCACGAAAAAGCTGTCCCCTTCGGTGCCCTGCTCGGCCCCGCCGTACCTGTGCCACACGGCGCGAAGGATCCGGCGATGCCCTTCGAGCGCGTCCAGGTAACTGTCCCCGAGGCGCCGCAGCAGGACCGTCGACCCCTCGATGTCGGTGAACAGCATCGAAACCGGCGGGCTCATCAGACGGTGAACTCCACCCACAACGGGTAGTGGTCGGAGATCCGGAACGACAGCTGGGACTTGGTCAGTCCGTCGAGCACCAGCGGGACGAAGTCCAGGCTGCCGCAGCGGTTGGTGAAGGTCAGGCCGTTCAGCATCGGCGGCAGGTCCGGGTCGGTGGGGTCGTTGAACCAGGCGATCTGGTCGTAGTAGTGATGGTCCTTGTCGTTGTCGAAGATCGTCCGCGGCACGAGACCGAGGTCCGGTGGTGGCCACAGTCCCGTGGAGACGAAGGCGGCGTACAGCGGATCGTCGATCCGGTCGAGGTTGAAGTCGCCGAGCACCAGCAGGTTGTGGTTCCAGTCCTTCGGGCGATCGGCCCACTTGCGCATCCAGTCGGCGAAGGCCTGGACCTCGCCGAGGCGGTCCTTCGGGCCCTTGCCCCACAGCACGTGCACCGTGGTGAGGATGAAGTCGGTCCCGCCGCGCACGAAGGCCGCGGCGTACGGCGTCCGCGCGAACTGCTCGACCTCGTGGTCCGCGGCGGCCGGCAGCACGATCTCGCCGACCAGGCCGGACGGCTGCACGCGCTCGGAGTCGTAGACATAGGCCAGCCGCTCGGCGTTGCCCGGGGCCCCTTCGGTCGCGTCCGACACGATCACCCGGTAGCGCTCGCCGAGCCGGTGCAGCAGCGCCATCAGCGCCGTCGTGTCGCGCTTGCTCTCCTGGATCGCCGTCACGTCGAACCGCTCGACCACGGCCGCGAGACAGGCCAGCGCGTGCCAGTCCCGCTTGGGCTGGTCGTTCGGGCCCGACTGCCACTTCGGCGTCAGCCCGCCGAATCCCCGGATGTTCCAGGTCCCGATCAGCAGGTTGTCGTCCACCTTCGCCGGAAGCTGCTCGTCCAGCGCAGCTCCTAACCGGTTCAGGTCCTTGGTCACCGCTGCCGGCACCGGACCGGCCGGCGGCCGCATCACCTCACGTGCCACGATTTCCCACCCCCACAACGGATTGCACGGCCGCCCCAACCGCTGCTTCGAGCGTGAGCGCAGGCCACCGTCGCGTCAATGGGCCGCGACCTCTGGACCGGAGATTAATTGTTAGGTAAGTTTCCTATTAGTTAGCTCCGATCGCCCCTAGGAGTCCTCATGACTTTGCGCACGGTCCTTGCCGTCCTCCTTCCCGTCCCCCTTCTGGTCGCGCTCGGCGGCTCGCAGGCCACGGCACGCACCTCCGCCGATGTCCTGCTCTCGGCACGGCAACCAGCCCTTGCCTCCAGCATCGAAGACGACACGCTGCCCGCGAGACAGGCCGTCGACGGCAGTACGACGACCCGCTGGGCCAGCACCGAAGGCGTTGACCCACAGTGGATCCGGGTCGATCTCGGCCAGCCGGCCACGATCCGCCGGGTCAAGCTCAACTGGGAGGCCGCCTACGCCAAGGTCTACCGGATCGAGGTGTCCGGCAACGGCACCGACTTCCGCACCGTCAAGGAAGTTGCTGACGGCAACGGCGCCGTCGACGACCTGAGCGGCCTGACAGCGCACGGCCGCTATGTCCGGCTGGTCGGCACGCAGCGCGGAACGCCGTACGGGTACTCGCTGTGGGAGCTGGAGGTCTACGGCACGGCCGACTCCAGCGGTGACACCCAGCCACCGAGCGTCCCGACCGGTCTGCAGAGCAGCGCCGTCACCGCGACGTCGGCCGCACTCCAGTGGACCGCCTCGACGGACAACGTCGGCGTCGGCTCGTACGACGTACTGCGCAACGGCATTGTCGTCGCCTCGACCGAATCCACGCAGTACAACGACACCGGCCTCACCGCCAGTACGACGTACCAGTACGCCGTCCGCGCCCGTGATCTGGCCGGAAACCTGTCGGGCCCGAGCCAGGCCATCACCGTGCAGACAGGCTCCGGCGGCACCGGTGCCTTCGTGCTCGGCGCGGCCGGTGACATCGCCGACCGGTGCACCGAGTCCGACTCCAGCTGCGTGCACCCGAAGACCGCCCGCCTGATCCAGGCGATGAGCCCGGCGAACGTGATCACGATGGGCGACAACCAGTACGACGACGCCCACCTGTCGGACTTCCGCAACTACTACGACAAGTCGTGGGGCAAGTTCAAGGCGATCACCAAGCCGATCCCCGGCAACCACGAGTCCTACGACGACACCCCGTTCGCCGGCTACCGCGCGTATTTCGGCTCGATCGCGACGCCGCAGGGCAAGCAGTACTACAGCTGGGACAAGGGCAACTGGCACTTCATCGCCCTGGACTCCAACGACTTCGTCACCGGTGAGGGCATGGCCGAGCCGGCCCAGCTGACCTGGCTCAAGCAGGACCTGGCCCGCAACACCAAGGGCTGTATCGCGGCCTACTACCACCACCCGCGCTTCAGCTCCGGCGACCACGGCGACAACCCGGACAGCATCCAGCTGTGGCAGACGCTGGTCGGCGCGAAGGTCGACCTGGTGCTGAACGGCCACGACCACCACTACGAGCGGTTCCTGCCGCAGAACGTCAACGGCCAGGTCGACCCGGCCGGCCCGGTCCAGATCATCGGCGGCATGGGCGGCGCCCCGCTGTACGACGTCCACGCCGCGCACCCGGCGACGGCCAAGATCCTCTCGACGTACGGCGCCCTGAAACTCTCGATGACCGACAACACCTTCTCCACCCAGCTGATCGGGCTGGACAGCAAGGTGCTCGACAGCAGCCCCACCTACACCTGCCACTGACGGGGACCGCTGATGTATCTGGCGAACAGCCGGGCCGCCGACCAGGCCACGCGCCGGGTCGGCGGCACCCCGCGGTGGCACCGCGTGCCCGGGAACGTCCTGGCGCTGGGAGTGGTCAGCCTGGTCACCGACATCTCCGCCGAGATGGTGACCGCGATCCTGCCGCTCTACCTCGTGCTGGGCCTCGGCCTGAACCCCCTCCAGTTCGGCCTGCTCGACGGCCTGTACGCCGGTTCGACGGCGCTGCTCCGGCTCGTCGGCGGGCACGCCGCCGATCGCTGGCGGCGTCTGAAGGCCGTCGCCGGCATCGGCTACGGCCTGTCCGCGATCTGCAAGCTCGGCCTGCTCGCGGCCGGCTCCTCGGTCGCGGCGATCGGCGCGGTGCTCGCCGTCGACCGGGCCGGCAAGGGCATCCGGACGGCGCCCCGCGACGCGCTGATCTCGTTGAGCAGCGAACCCGAGACGCTCGGCAGGTCCTTCGGGGTTCATCGCGCACTGGACACCTTCGGCGCTTTCCTCGGCCCGCTGGTCGCGGTCGGCGTGCTGTGGGCGAGTCTCGGCGACTACGGCGCGGTCTTCGTCGCGAGCTTCTGCATCGCGGGGTGTGGTGTCCTGCTGCTGGTCCTGCTGGTGAAGGACCTTCGGCCCGGTGCGGCCTCAGCTCCTTCCCTGTCCGCGGGCGAGGCGGGCGAAGCCCGCGAGCCCGTGCCGCTGCGGACGATGATCGGCCTGCTGACGATTCCGTCGTTCCGGCGGTGCTGTGGCTGGGCCGCGGCGCTCGGGCTGGTGACGATCACCGACTCGTTCGTCTATCTGGCCCTGCAGCGCCGGTGGGAGATCGAGAGCACGTGGTTCCCCCTGCTGGCACTCGGTACGACCGGAAGCTTCCTGATCCTCGCCGTACCGCTCGGCCGGCTGGCCGACCGGGTCGGACGCTGGAAGGTCTTCCTCGCCGGGCACGCCGCCCTGGTAATCGCGCTGCTCCTGATCTGCGGACCGGCGACCAGCAACTGGATCGCGGTCGTCGCGCTCGCCCTGCACGGCTGCTTCTACGCGGCGACCGACGGCGTACTGCCCGCCACCGCGGGTCCCCTGTTGCCCGAGCATCTGCGGGCGACCGGTCTCGCGTTGCTCCAGACCGGTCAGGCACTGGCGCGGATGGTGTCCGCAGTACTGGTCGGTCTCGTGTGGACGGTGTGGGACCTTCGCCCGGCGCTGATCGCCACCACCGTCGCGTTGTTGCTGGTCACCGTCGCGGCCGCCGCCTTCAAACCCTGGGAAGTGAAGCGATGAGAAAGCTCCTGCTCGGTCTGCTCGGCACCCTTGTCCTGGTCGGCGGGGGGATCACGTACGTCGTGGCGGCGCGCGGCGGTGGCCCGGCCGCGAACGCGCAGCCGGTGGTGACCGGCGAGCCGATCACCCTCTCCCCCGGCACGGTGCTGTTCCGCAACGCGGCCGCCGGACCGGCGTACGGGCAGGTGGCGGCGTTGGCGGCACCGGGCGCGCCGCGCAAGGTCGCGGACTTGCAGTGCGACCGTTTCGCGGCCGCCCGCGGCACCGGGATCTGCCTGCGCGCGAAGCCCGGTTCCCTGCCTCCGCTCAGCGAAGTCCTTGTCCTGCGCCCCGATCTGCAGGTGCGGCACCGGCAGACGCTGCCCGGTACGCCGAGCCGCGCGCGCGTCTCGCCGGACGGCAAGATCGTGAGCTGGACCCTCTTCGTCACCGGCGACTCGTACGCCGCGACAGGCTTCTCCACCCGCAGCGGTCTGTACGAGGTGGACACCGGCCGCCTGGTCAAGAGCATCGAGGAGCTTCCGGTGTTCGTCGACGGCCGTCGCTACTTCGCGCACGACGTCAACTACTGGGGTATCACCTTCGGTGCCGACGGCAACCGGTTCTACGTGACGCTCGGCAGCAAGAACAAGACCTACCTGATCGAGGCCGACTACCGCTCCTACCGGGGCACGGCGATCCTCGAGAACGCGGAGTGCCCGTCGCTGTCACCCGACGGGCGGCGGGTGGCCTTCAAGCAGAAGAACCCCGACAGCACCTGGCGGATCGCCGTACTGGAGCTCGCCAGCCGCCGGGTCAGCTACCCGCCCGAGTCCCGGCATCTCGACGACCAGGTGCTCTGGCGGGACAACACCACGCTGCTCTACGCCCTGCAGCGCGGCGACAAGGGCAGCGACGTCTGGTCGACCCCGATCAGCCCGACAGGTCGGCCCGCGCTGCTGATCCCCGACGCCACCTCGCCCGCCATCGCCTGAGGCGTCGCGGCGGCGCGCATACGGCTGGGTACCAGTGGCTCCCCGGTCAGGCCCGAGCCGGGGTCGCCGTCCCGAAAAAGGTGATCGAGATGCTGGCTCCTCAGCCCGCCACGCCGGTTCCCCAGTCCACCGCCGCTCTCAGCCTCCGCGTCCTGCTGTCGGCCGCCGCGTTCCTGGTCTGCGCCGTGAGCGCCGTCGTCCTGGCGCTGGCCGGCGTGCCGCACATCCTTGTCGTCGGCCTGGCGCTGCTGGCGGCCGTCGCGCTGATCGACGTCGGCGGCGCGCTCAGCTGCCGTTCGCTGCCCCGAACCACCGCGCGAGATGACTGACCAGGTCCGCCTGGTCCTCGCCGACCCACGCGACGTGGCCGTCGGGCCGGAGTAGAACTGCCGGGGCGTCGAGCGCCTCGCTGACGTCGTCGACGCGGTCAACACGGTCGTCCCAACCGTCCACCGAGAGCCGTCCGGTCTGGTCGAGAAGAAGTCCGCGCCCGGCGTACATGCGGGAGTAGAGGCGACCGCCCTTCAGCTCCACGTCGCGCAGCCGCCGGCCGAGCAGGTCAGGTCCTTCGCCGAAGTCGTAGCGGACGTTGACCGCGATGATCTTCTCGGTCAGGTAGCGGTTCACCTCGTCGAAGTCCATCAACTCCGACACCAGCCGGCGGACCGCCTGCGGCCCCGGCTCCAAGGACACCAGCAGGCTCTGCGCGCGCGTGTTGTCCAGTACGTCGGCCGCCACCGGCCGTCGCTCGATCTCGTAGCTGTCCAGCAACCCGTCCGGCGCCCAGCCGGCGAGTTCGGCGGCCAGCTTCCAGCCCAGGTTGAACGCGTCCTGAACCCCGAGGCCGAGGCCCTGCCCGCCCATCGGTGGATGGATGTGCGCCGCGTCGCCGGCCAGCAGCACCCGTCCGACCCGGTACCGGTCGGCCAGCCGGGTGCTGTCGCCGAACCGCGACAACCAGCGCGGCGAGTGCACCCCGAAATCGGTACCCGCGACAACCACCAGCTGCCGCTGGAACTCCTCGAACGTCGGCGGCAGACTCCGGTCCTCCGCCACCCCCTCGGCCGGTACGCCGACCCGGTACATCCCGTCCCCGAGCGGCATCAAACCGAACCGCAGCTGGGTCTTGCGCACCTCGGTCTGAACGGCGTCGATCGTCTCCGGCGGCGCGGTCACCGACATCTCGCCCAGCAGCGTGTCGGCCGTGGACGGCTCGCCCGGGAAGCCGACGCCGATCAGCTTTCGCACCGTACTGCGGCCACCGTCGCAGCCCACGACGTACCGGGCCCGCAGCCGTGTCCCGTCAGCGAGTTCGACCTCGACCCCGTCGTCGTCCTGGCTCAGCCCGACGGCTTCGGCGCCGCGCCGGATCTCGGCACCGGCCTCGACGGCATGCTCCTCCAGAACGCGGTCGATGGCCGGCTGAGGGATCGCCAGCACGTACGGATGCGAGGTGTTCAGCTGCTCCGGCGCCGGTTTGCGGATCCCCGCGAAGAAGCCGCCGAGCGGGTGCTGGCGACCGATCGCCAGGAACCGCTCCAGCAGGCCGCGCTGATCCATCACCTCGATCGTGCGGGCGTGCATCCCGAGCGATCGGACCACCTTGGTCGGCTCGATCAGCTTCTCCAGCACGACCACGTCGACGCCGTGCAGCCGCAACTCCGCCGCCAGCATCAGCCCCGTCGGCCCGCTGCCCACCACCAGAACGTCCCTCATGAATCCCACTCCCCCAGTTGTCGTCCGGCAACCTGCGGGATTCTCCAGGACGAACCGGGGCTTGCGGCAAGTCCCCCGGTCGGCTATAACCTGAAAGTGGCAGGGAGATTCGCTCTCCTTGCTTTTGCTATCTCTGCAGGGGTTTTGTCGCCGGTCCGTCCAGGACGGCGCCGTCCGCGGCGAAGCGCGAGCCGTGGCACGTGCAGTCCCAGGTGAGCTGGGACTCGTTCCAGTCCAGCGGGCAGCCCAGGTGGGTGCACACCGGTTTGTCGGCCCCGGCGAGGCGCTGCACATGCTTGGTGGTGAAGTCCTTGCCGACCTTCAGGTTGTGCTTGATCAGCTCCGCGATCGCGGCCGGGCCACCGATTCTGGACGCCGGATAGAGATCGGCGTACGGATGCTGCTGCCCCGAGATCTGGTCGGACAGGATCTCGGCGGCGACCGTGCCCTGGGTCAGCCCCCACTTGTTGAAGCCGGTCGCGACCAGGACACGCTCGGACCCGGGCACCGAACCGACGTACGGGAGCAGGTCGGGGCTGCTGTAGTCGTGGGCGAACCAGGAGTGGTCCGCGGTGAGGGTGCCGGTGTTCCAGGTCGAGCCGACCCAGTCCAGCAGCGCTTCGGGCGTGGCGTCGCCGACGACGATCAGGCCGTTCGGGCCTCCGCCCAGCCAGGGCCGGGTCGAGCGAACCGGGTCGTCGACCGTGATCGCCAGGCCGGCCGGTGCCTCGTGCGGCAGCTGAACGGCGATACCGGTGGACCCGCGCGGCTGCACGCGGGCGAAGAAGCCGCCGGTGAGGCCGATCGGTGACAGCGTCGCCATCACCGCGTGCCCGGCGGTGATCGTCGCACCGGTGTCCGTGGTCACCGTCACCGTGTCGTTCTTGGTGTCGACGTCGGTCACCCGGCTGCGGTCGAAGATCCGGGCACCGCGCTCGCCGACCGCGGCCGCCAGCCCGGCGAGGTACTTCGCCGGATGCAGGTGGACCTGGTCGGCGAACTCGACGCCACCCAGGGCTCCCGGGATCCCGACCTCCGTCACGAACCGGGCCGGCAACCCCAGCTCGGCACAGAGCTCGGCCTCCTGGCGCAACGCGTCGAGCTGGTCGGACGAGGTCGTGTAGGCGTACGACGAAGCGCGGGTCAGCTCGCAGTCGATCGACAACGCCTCGACCAGGCCGACCACCTGCGTGATCGCCGATTGATTCGCGGCGCCGTACCGGCTCGCCGTGTCGCGGCCGTGCCGGTCGGCCAGCCGGCGGTAGATCGCGCCGTGCTGGGACGACACCTTGCCGGTCGTGTGGCCGCTGGTCCGGCCGCCGACGCCACGGGCCTCGACGACGATCACGTCGGCGCCGTCGTCGGCCAGCAACAGGGCGGTGGTCAGACCGACCAGGCCACCACCGATCACCACCACATCGGCGGACAGGTCTCCGGCCGCGGGCTCGTAGGTGGGCATCGTGGTCGTGGCCAGCCAGACGCTGCGCGGTGTCTCCGTCATGACAGGCCAGTACCCCGGCGCCTGCCGCCGTACCCGACGGGTTTGTCCCGGACCGCCGCGGGCACCAGGACCGCATGGCGACCCAGCTCCCGACCGCCTCGATCATCGACTCCGCACGGGCAGCTCGAGACGTCCTGCTCCCGGTCGTTGCCCAAGGCGCGATTCTGCGCCGCCCGCTGTGGACCGGGTTCGCCGAGCGGATCGCCGCCGACGACCGCGCGCCGCGGCGCGTCCGGGCCCTGCGCCGCAAGTACGGCGACGGGCCGGTCCTGCTCCGGCTCCCGCTGCGTCCGTTCGCGCTGGTGCTCGGGCCGGCCGACGTCCGGCGGATCCTGGACGAGACGCCGGAGCCGTTCTCGGCAGCCACCACCGAGAAGGTGGCGGCCCTGAACCACTTCCAGCCGCACGGCCTCCTGGTCACCGATCCGCCACTGCGGGCCGCCCGGCGTGACCTCAACGAGCAGGCACTCGACACCCACCGGCCGGTTCACCGGCACGCGGACACGATGCTCGCGGCGATCACCGAGGAGTTCGGCAGCCTGTACGGCACGCTCGGCTGGGACGACTTCCGGGCGCTCTGGTACCGGGCCGTGCGCCGGATCGTGCTCGGCGACGCGGCCCGCGACGACGACGAGCTCATCCGGTTGCTCGACGGGCTGCGCGGGAACGCCAATTGGGCGGAGTTCCACCACAGCGACGATCGCCGCCGGCACAGCTTCGAGCAACAACTCGCACCGTACGTCGAAGCCGCCGCGCCCGGCAGTCTCGTCTCCGCGCTACCGCCCGCGGACGGCGTACTGGATGCGGCCGGGCAGGTCCCGCAGTGGTTGTTCGCCTTCGACGCGGCCGGGATCGCGTTGTGGCGGCTGCTCGCCGTACTTGCTGCTCGGCCGGAGTTCGCCGAGCCGGTGCGGGAGGAGGCCGAGCATCCCGATCGTTCACCGCTGCTCGCGTACGCCGGTGCCGCCTTGCAGGAGTCCGTGCGGCTCTGGCCGACCACCCTGGTGATCCTGCGCGAGGCCCGGCAGGAGACGCGATGGAACGGCGGCACCGCGCCCGCCGGGACGGAGTTCGCGATCGTCAGCTCGGTGTTCCACCGCGACGACGAAGCCCTGGACTTCGCCAACAGCTTCGCGCCCGAGATCTGGCTCGACGGACGGTCGGACGGCGACTGGCCGCTGATCCCGTTCAGCGCGGGGCCGGCCGTCTGCCCGGGGCGCAACGTGGTGCTGCTGACCACCAGCGCCGCGACCAGCCACGCGGTCGCGCACTACGACCTCGACGTCGATCCGGCCACCCGGCACGCGCTCACGCAGCCGAAGCTCCCGGCCACCTTCGACCACACGTCGGTGCGCCTCGGGTTCTGGCCGAGGAGTCAGGGCTGAGCGCAGCCGCGGACTGCTGTGCCGGCGATCAGCTGGCGACGGCGTACTGCCGGAAGGTCGTGCCGGCCGCCGTGCCCAGGTGCGGATCGGGGTCGAGCACGCGAATGCACAGGCCGGTGCGATCGGCGAAGACGGCATACCGGCCGAGCGCCGTACTGACCGGGGCGATCAGCCAGTCGAGCTCACCGTGCGACTGGTAGAACTCGTCGACGTCGCCCACCTCGTACACGCCGCCGGCCCCCAGCGCCGCCTCGGCCGGATCCCGCACCAGCACGATCGTCGGTCTGCCGGCCGGTGCGCCCAGCAGCGCCGTCTCGTCGTCCGGCCAGCCCAGCGTCTCCAGCCCGAGCCCGCGGTAGTAGTCGACGCTGGCTTCCAGGTGTTCCACCGGACGAACTTCGAACAGCAGCTTCATCGTTCTCCCCTTCACCTGTAGTGTTCCGGCCCGGGCGACGCCCTAACTCCCCGTCCGCCGGGCTCCGGCTTCGCGGACCTCGTTGGTCCGGTCCTCCACCGCGGAGATCCGCTCGGCCAGCAGCGGATGGTCCCGGGCAAGTCGCGGGCCGGCATCGGCCAGCGGCTCGAGCAGCGCGGCCGAATCGCTGCCACCCAAGGCGTCGTGCACCCGGTCGACACTCGCCTGGGTGGATCGGTCGAGCCCGTTCAGGGCGCTGACCTGTCCGGCGAGCCGGCGCAGGTCGGCGGCGTTGTCGCGCGCCCAGGCGACCACGGCCCGGTCTCCGGCCCGCTGGTCGCGGGTCGCCTGCACGCGTTGCTCGCCGGTCATCGCGGGCGCCTCGGCGTCCGCGTTCAACCGCAGGTACCGCTTCTCGGCGGCCTGCCGGCTGGCCACTCCGAGCGCCGGCGCGAGATCCGCCCAGCTGACCCCCACCGCACGCGCGGCGTCGATCAGCTGCGGCTCCCACGCCGTCAGCTGCTGCCGAAGACTCCGGATCCGCTGCAGAGCCGCCAGCAGGTCGGTCCGGTCGACGCCGTCCGCGCGTCGCGCGACCACGTCGCCGACGAAGGCGATCTCCGCCGCGGGGTCGCCGGGCGCACCGTCCTGCTCCATCGTGTCTCCGCTCGCAGTGGCCGTGGGCGACCTGTCGTCAGGCGTCGAGCTGGTGCGACTCGTTGCCGCTGGCATCGATTTTGATCTTGCGCGGCTTGGCCTGTGCGGCGACCGGGATCCGCACCGTCAGCACACCGTTGTCGTAGGAGGCCGCGATCCGCTCGGCGTCCAGGCCGTCGCCGAGGAACAGCTGCCGCGAGAACACCCCGAGCGGGCGCTCGGACATCTGCATCTCGACCCCGTCGCCCACCGGCAGCGGCCGGCGCTCGGCCTTGACGGTCAGCACATTGCGCTCGACGTCCAGATCGATCGCGTCCGAGGGCACTCCCGGCAGGTCGAACACCACGACGTACTCGTCACCGGAACGGTAGGCGTCCATCGGCATCGGGTTCGGCCGCGACCACGTTCCCGGCGTCACGCCGCCGGTCAGCTGCTGAGCCAGCCGGTCCAGTTCGCGGAACGGGTCAGTGCGCATCAACATCGTTTCCACCTCCACAGCTCGTTGTCCGGTCTGTCAATACGCAGCACCGTTCTAGCATGTCATCGAAACGATGACAAGTGCTGCGTCATCGAGTTGACGACGCTTGGGCATGCCACTGGGTACCAGGGGGCTGGTGTGTCTGGAAGTAGGCACCCATCGGGGAGCACGGAAAGGCACGACCATGACTGTGGGCGGAGTCGATACCTATTACGACTACGAGGACAAACAGTGGAAGCACCGCCGGCTCGGCGGAGGCCCGGTACGCCGTACGCCGGTGTGCCCGGCGCCGGAGTCGAAGGAGTCCAAGGACACGTCCCGCGAGGAGCGCCGTCGCGGCGTCCAGCGGCTGAGCGACAGCGACCCAGCTCGCTCCTGACAGGTCGCTCGACACTGCCTAGGGCGTGTCTCCTAATTCCGCAGTAGGCGGGGAACCAGGAGACACGCCCTAGCCTGATGCGTCGACGGCTCGCGCAAACCTCGCCGCCCAGTCCGCGACCGCGGCCGCGAGCTCGGGCGGTCCGACCACCCGGAAGTCGGTGCCGAGGGCACCGAGACTGAACAGCGGGCCGTCGAGGGAGTCCGTTTCCAGCACGACCCGGCAGCTTGCCGGCGTGAGGACGCGCACCTCGGCCCAACGACCGAAGTGGGCACTGACGATCTCGGCCGGCGCCTCGACGACCACCTCGACGTCGTACCGGCCGCCGGACGATCCGCCCAGCACTCCCGCGCGCACGAAGTCGGCGACGTCGTCGAACGGCGGCGTCCGCGGCCCGTACGGCGTACCGGTTCCTTCGGCGGTCGTGATCCGGTCGATCCGGAACGTGCGCCAGTCGCGCCGATCGAGGTCGTAGGCCACCAGGTACCAGCGCCGGCCGAGCGGAACCAGCTGCAACGGCTCCGCCTCCCGGGTGGTCAGCTTGCCGTCGATCGCGCGATAGCCGAACCGGACCCGTTCGGAGTCGCGGCAGGCGAGCGCCAGTGTGGTCAGCACCTCGTGGTCGACCGTCGTCGCGCTCGGCCACGGCGCCGGCGTCGTCGCCGACCGGACCGCGTTGAGGCGCGCGCGCAACCGCCGCGGCATCACCTGGACGATCTTGGTCAGCGCGCGCAAGGCGGCCTGGTCGTCGAGGTGGGACTGCACGGCGATCGCGAGCGCCATCGCCTCGTCGTCGTCCACCACCAAGGGCGGCAGCGACGCCCCCGGCGCCAGCGCGTAGCCACCGTCGACACCGGGATGCGCGTCGACCGGATACCCCAGCTCCCGCAGCCGGTCGACGTCGCGGCGCAACGTGCGGACCGACACCTCGAGGCGCTCGGCCAGCAACGGGCCGGGCCAGTACCGACGGGCCTGCAGCAACGACAGCAGCCGCAGGGTTCGCGAGCTCGTGTTCGCCATGACCTCAGCATCGCCGCCATTGCGGTCAGGAAGTGGCCGCGATGCTTCCTAGCGTGGCCGGCACATCATCCAGTTCTCGAGGAGACATCATGGCCATCACCACCACCACGCACCTCAACTTCCGCGGCGACGCTCGCGCGGCGCTGGAGTTCTACCGGTCCGTCTTCGGCGGCGAGCTCACGCTGGTCCGCTACGCCGACGCGGGCGCCGTCCAGGAACCGGCCGAGGCCGACCAGATCCTGTGGGGCCAGCTCCAGGGCGACCAGGGCATCCACGTGATGGCGTACGACGTTCCCGGGCGGCTGCCGTACGAGCCGGGCGTCAACGCGGTCTTCGTCTCGGTCCGGGGCCAGGACCCCGACGAGATCACGGCGTACTGGAAGGGGCTCGCGGAGGTCGGGCACGTCGTACAGGACCTCGGCCCGGCCGGATGGTCGCCGCTCTACGGCATGGTCCGGGACCGCTTCGGCGTGACCTGGGTGCTCGACGTCGCCGCCGAGTACGCCGGCTGACCGGAGAGATCCAGGTCACAGCGCGTCGTTGTCACATCCGGGTGGGTGAGAGCTGTCAGAGCGGTGACAACGGAAATCACAGCGAGGGAGATCGTCATGGACGCCCGTCTCAACCTTCAAGGCAACGCGCTCGCGGGTCAGGTGCTGAAGTACATCAACTCCGCCGGACGCGCTGTCAGTGGGTCGAGCCTGCCGCTGGCGACGCAGGAGCTGATGAAGCTGCGCGCCAGCCAGATCAACGGCTGCGGCTTCTGCACCGACATGCACTACAAGGACGCCGTCGCCGCCGGTGAGGACCCGCTGCGGCTCAACATGGTCGCCGCCTGGCGCGAGGCGACCGTCTTCACCGAGCCCGAGCGGGCCGCGCTGGAGTTGGCCGAGGAGGGCACCCGGATCGCCGACGCCGCCGGCGGCGTCTCCGACGAGGTCTGGGCGAACGCCGCCAAGCACTACGACGAGGACCAGCTGGTCGCACTGGTCTCGGTGATCGCGATCATCAACGCCTACAACCGGCTGAACGTGATGATCCAGCAGCCGGCCGGCTTCTACGAGCCGGGCATGTTCGGCTGATCGGTTCCGCCCTCCAGCATCCTCCGGCCGGCCCCGAACCAGGGGCCGGCCGGAGGCGCGAGGTCGATCGTGACGCGGAACCTGGCGCCGGTTCGTCAGATCGGGGTGGGCACGGTGAAGTTGATCAACGCGCCGTCTCGTTCGGCCGGGGCGGTGGGCCAGCGGCGGCGGATGAGGCGCAGCGTCCGGTCGTTGGCGGAGCTGACGACCAGGAGGAGCTGGGCGGCTCCGGCGGCGGTGGCGTGGGCCGCCGCCAGCGTGAGCAGGCGTAGGCCCAGACCGCGACCCTGGTAAGGATCCGCGACGATGGCGGCGAGTTCCGCGGTGGGTGTGGCGGGAGCGCCGTGCGCCCAGGCCCACATCGCGTGGGCGATCAGGCGGTTGTCGTGCTCGGCGACCCAGGACTGGCCGTTGGGGTGGAGCAGCGGCTCGATCAGTGAGCGGCGGGGCGGGTGGCCGACGGAGGTCTGGAAGCGGAAGTAGAGGCTCAGCTCGGACAGACCGTCGAGCATCTCCGACAGTTTGCCGAGGTCGCCCCCGGTCGCCCGGCGGATCGGGAACGCCTCGGTTCGACGCGGCGCGACGTCGAGGAGGGGACTGGCAGGCACAGCGACCGGCGGCGGAGGGCTCAGCTGAGTCTGATTCACAGATTCAGACTGCCCGCGGTTGGCTGAGTCTGTCAAGCGGACTTATCATCGGAGCATGAGCCAGCAGGAAACACTGTCGGAGACGAGGCCGGAGGCGCTGCGCTGGTCGACGGCGAACTGCACGATCTCGCGCACGATGGAGATCCTCGGCGACAAGTGGACGTTCCACGTGCTGCGCGAGGTGTTCGTCGGGCTGCGCCGGTTCGAGGACATCCGGACCCGGACCGAGATCCCCCGCCAGGTGCTCACCGACCGGCTCGCGCGCCTGATCGACCGCGGCCTGCTCCGCCGCGTCCCGTACCGGCTGCCCGGCCAGCGCGAGCGGTACGAGTACCGCCTCACCCAGGCCGGCCTCGACCTCTACCCGGTGATGGTCGCGCTGGTCCAGTGGGGCGACGAGCACCTCCCGCTCGACGACGGACCGCCGCTGATCGCCCGCCACCGCGGCTGCGGCGAGGAGGTCACGGTCACCATGCACTGCGCCGCCGGCCACGAGCCCGAGCCGCGCGAGGTCGCCTTCACCCCCGGGCCGTCGGCCCAGCCGAGGACGATCGACTAGGCGCGCGACTCCACGCCGTACTGGCGCCAGGTCAACGCGACTCCGGCCAGGCATCCGGCGACAGCGGTGGCCAGCGGCCAGTTCAGCGGGCCGTCGTCGAGCGTGCCGACGAAAGCGACCGTGAACACGCCCAGCCCGGCCCCGAACCCGATCGCCAGCGCGAGCACGGCCCCGCGCGACACCGGCAGGACGGCGGCGAGGGCCAGCAGGGCGACCACCAGGAGATCCGCGACGACGAACTCCCGCGGATGGTCGCCGATCAGCAGCAGCAACGCGGTGACGGCGGCGATCGCCACGGCGGCCAGGCGCAGGGTCAACATGCCGCGAGGCTAGTCGATAGTGGTACTATCGATCAAGACCCGAGAGGACCTGGATGCGGATCAACGAGCTGGCCGAGCGGTCCGGCGTACCGGCGGCGACGATCAAGTACTACGTGCGCGAAGGGCTGCTGCCCGGCGGCGCGCGAGCCGGCTACAACCAGGTCTCGTACGACGAGTCGCACCTGCACCGGATTCGGTTGCTTCGGGCCCTGACCGGGCTCGGCGGGATTCCGGTGGCGATGGTCAAGCGGGTGGTCGCGGCCGTCGAGGATCCGGAGCGGACCGTGCACAGCACGCTCGGAGAGGCGCAACGCGCGGTCGCCGCGAGCTCGGTCGACGAGGTGCTCGCGACGGCCGACGACCTCGGGCATGCCGACATCGCCGACCTGCTGAGTGCCTATCGGGACACGGCCGCTCAGCTGGCCGAGCTGGAGCTGAAGTGGCTGGAGCGGGCGGGTGACGATCTCGACGCCCTGACCGAGCGAGCCGTGATCGGCACCGTGCTGGGTGACGCACTGCTGGCCGCCGTACGCCGTGAGGCTCAAAAGCAGGCCTCACGGACGCACTTCGGTACGGACTGAACTCAGCCGACTCGTTGCAACGCCTTCTCGCGGCGAATCGCCACGGACGACCCCGACTCCCGGCGAGCCATCCGCCGGAGCAGGACCGGCGCGACGAGGAGTCCGAGCACAGCCCAGGCGCCCAGCACGGCGACGGTTTCCAGGTGCCGCCAGGACTCCCCGACCTCCACCACCACAGTTGCATCTGGCAACAAAGCCGAGCGGGTCCCGAGTCCCATCCAGTAGATCGGCGAAACCTGCGCGACCACCTGGAGCCAGCCCGGCAGTGCGCTGAGCGGATAGAAGATGCCCGAGATCGCTATCATCGCGAGCACCGGGAGCTGCACCAGTCCCTGGGCCCGCGCGCTGGGGAAGGCCGAGCCCAGGATCGCGCCGATCGGCAGGGTCGCGAGCAACCCGAGCAGCAGCACCCAGACCAACGTGAGCAACGACGTCAGCGAGAACGCCAGACCGTCGACCAGGAACAAGCCCGGCACCAGCAAGATCGCGAGATCGGCGATCAGTCCGCCGGCGACCGAGACGACCTTGCCGACCAGATAAGCCTGGACGCCGGCCGGCGTCGCCTTCGCGCGCAGCAGCGTGCCGTCCTCGCGGTCCGCGGTCAGTTGCTGGCTCATGCTGACCATGCCCATCGCCGCGTTCATGCCGAGAATGCTCGGCAGCGCGAGGGTTCCGAGCAGGATCCCCGTCCCGGCGAACTCGCGGTCCCGCAGGAAGTACAGCGCGACCAGCATCAGGACCGGCCAGAGGAAATGGCTGACCAGGTCCGCCCCGTTGCTGAACGACTGCCGCAGCTCGATCATGCCGCGCGACCAACCGATCCGCCATGCGGTCATCGGCCCTCCCCCACCAGCGCCAAGTACGCGTCCTCCAGCCGGGCCCGGCGCACCTCCAGGTCTTGCACCGCGTCGCCGTACCGGGTGAACAGATCGCGGACGAAGGCGGTCGACTCCCCCGTCAGCTCCTCGTACGCCGTACCGTCGATGCGCCAGCGGACCTCGTCCCGGCCCGCGATCTGGCGGGTGAGCTCGTCGGGCGTGCCGCTCGCCAGGACCCGGCCGTCGGACAGGACGAGGATCCGGTCGGCCAGCTTGCTCGCCTCGTCGAGGTCGTGCGTGGTCAGCAGGATCGTCGTGTGCAGGTCGGTCGCCAGCCGCCGGACCAGCGCGTGGAAGGCGTACCGCGCGGCCGGGTCGAACCCGGTCGTCGGTTCGTCGAGGAACAGCAGCTCGGGCCGCCCGACGATGCCGATGGCAACATCCAGCCGGCGGCGTTGCCCGCCCGACAACGTCTTGAGCTTGTGGTCCGCGCGATCGGTCAGTCCGACCAGCTCGATCAGCTCGTCGGCGTCCCACGGCCTCACGGTCGTCGCCGTCGCGTACGGCGCGTAGTACCGGCCGAGGTGGGCGAGCAATTCGCGGACCCGCCATTTGCCGTGGTCGCGCCAGGACTGCAGCACCACCCCGAGCCGGGCCCGCCAGGCCTCGTCGCCGTGGGCCGGATCGACGCCCAGCACCGTGACGGCACCGGCCGAGCGCATCCGGAAGCCTTCGAGGATCTCGATCGTGGTCGTCTTGCCCGCGCCGTTCGGGCCGAGCAGTGCGAGCACCTCGCCGGGACCGACCGCGAAACTGACGTCGTGCAGCACGTCGGTGGCGCCGTACCGCATCCGCAGTCCGCGCACGTCTATTGTTTCCATGACTGTGAACGCTAGGGTTCGCTCGAACCACCGGCAACGCTGATCATCGTCAGAATCCCTTGTTTTTCGGCGATTCCAGCGATTCAATGCAATGGACCTGACAGTGAATGCAATCGGCCGTTGCAATGAGCTGTGGATGAACGCACCAGGGAGGAGGACCGATGCCAGGAGACCGGCTGCGCCAGGACGAGCGTCAGGCGATCGCCGCCGGGCTGGCCGACGGTCTCGGGTACGCCGAGATCGCGCGCCGGCTCGATCGGCCGACCTCCACCGTGAGCCGGGAGATCGCCCGCAACGGCGGCCCGCGCGGGTACCGGGCCGAGCACGCGCACCACGCCACGGCGTACCGGGCTCGGCGCCGGCATCGGTCCGACCCGCCCGCGTCCGCACCGGGCGAGGATCCCGCCGTCCTGGAGTTCGTCGAGCGCTTCGCGGCGACGATGGTGGCCAACGGTGTCCCACGGATGGCCGCCCGGGTGCTCGCCCTGCTCTCCACGACCGACGAGCCGAGCCTCACGGCGGCGCAGTTGGTCGGCCGGCTGCGGGTGAGCCCGGCGTCCATCTCGAAGGCGATCGCCTACCTGGAAGAGATCGAGCTGGTCGAGCGCGGGCGCTCACCGGACAGCCGCCGCGAGCACTACCGGATCGCCGACGACGTCTGGATGCGCGCCTGGGTCACCAGCGCCCGCGCGAACGCCGCTTGGGCCGAGCGAGCCCGGGAAGGCGCGGCCCTCTTCGACCCCGGTACGCCGGCCGGCGCGCGGCTGCACCAGATGGCCCGCTTCTTCACCCAGCTCAGCGACGACATGGCCGGCGGCCTCTCGTCCGCCGCCGCGGAAGACGCGGCCACCGTGCTCGCCGCGCTGCTGCACGCGCGCCGCCCACTCACCGCACCCGAGCTGACCGATGCCCTCGGCTGGGCCGCCGATCGGGTCGCCGACGCCCTCCGCGACGCCGAGACCTACGCGCCCTTCACCGATCCCCTGACGCTCGACCGGCCCACGCCCACCACGTACGCCGTCGCGGCAGCACCTGGGCGGCTGACTCCGGCCCAGCGCGACGCGCTCGCCGTCAGGGCAGCAGGTCGACCGGGATGACGCCCGCGAGCACGAGGACGATCAGGACGAGCCCGACCACGGTCGGCGCCCACTCCTCGCGGGAGCGCAACCAGTCGGTGCGCTTGTCCTCGCGAGCTGTCGATTCGTCCAGCATGGACCCACCGTAGAAGGAATCCATTGGCCAGTGGGCAGATCGACAAATCGCTCGGATGCTGAGACGACTCAGCGCCCGACCAGCGAGCGCAGCACGCGCGAGGTGATCCGCCCGTCGGCCAGGCCGAGCGCGACCAGGTCGTCGAACACGCGCTGGTCGGCGGCCGCGCCACGGATTCCCGCGTCGAGGATGCGCGGGGATCCGGACAGGCGTCCCGCGAGCGTCGCGTGCCGGAAGTGCGCGGCGAGCGGACGGACGAGCTTGCGGTACGTCGCTCCTGCCTCCGACCCGGCCCGAGCAGCCCGGCCGGCGTGCAGCCCGGTGGCGACGGCGTAGTAGATGCCCTCGCCGGTCATCGGGTTGATCAGGGCGGCGGCGTCCCCGGCGAGCAGGACGCGGCCGAGCTGTGGGCGCCAGGTCCAGGTGGTGAGTGGCAAGTGGTGCGCCTTCCACGACGTACCGTCCCGGGTCGAGTCCGGCAGGAGTTGCTCCAGCTTGGCCAGCAGATCCGCACGCGTCGGGTGCGGGCGGCCCGGGTGCAGCGCCTCGCCGTAGCCGACGTTCGACAGGCCGTCGCCCCGGTCGAACGACCACGCGTACGACGGCTGCCGGCCGGGCCCGTACACGATCACCTGGCGGGCGTCGCGGCCGTCGCGCGTCGGCGCGTACCCACGCAGCGCCAGCGCGGCAGGCGCCGGTTTCACCCCGAGCGCCCGCCGTACGACGGACTGCGCGCCGTCCGCGCCGACCACCACCTTCGCCGCGATCGTGCCGTCCAGCAGGACGCAGTCGGGGCGGAGTTCGACCGAGCGGACCCGATGCTCGACCAGTTGCGCGCCGGCCGCCGTCGCCGCCTCGACCAGTCGCGCGTCGAACACCTCGCGCGGAACCACCCAGGTCGCACGCTGCATCTCCCGGTCGACCACCAGCCCGTCGTGCTCGAGCGCCAGCCGGCGGACCGGCGTCCAGTCGTCGACCAGCCCGGTCACCCCGACCGACGCGAGCAGGTCGAGCACGTGCGGCGCGATCCCGTCCCCGCACGTCTTGTCCCGCGGGAACCCGGTCCGGTCGAGCAGCAGCACCGACAGCGTCGGGTCCGCGGCGAGCGCGCCCAGCGCAGCCGCCGTCCCGGCCGGGCCGGCACCGACGATCGCGAGGTCCCACACGGGTTTCACCTTCGCAAGCCTAGGGCGTGGTCGCGCATGCGCTACCCGAGAACGGGTGTTCGGCCCAGTGTTTCGACGTCGCGCCATCCAGCGGCGGATCCGCGCGATGGTCCTGGACGACGGCGGCCCGGGCTGGGCCTGCCGCTGCGGCTGAAGAAGGCGATGCGGGAGACCGGAGCCGATTCGACCTGATCGGCACGGATCCCCGGTTCGTCGGCCGCAGTACGCCGATCGACTGCGGCTGGTCGACCGGTACCCTGCCCGGGCCGGTTATCGAGCTGGTCCGGACGTTGTTCCAAGCAACGAGTGACCGGTCGAGCCGATCGCGGTCACGGCGCAGCCGCTGGAGTTCTTCTTCACCGCAAAGACCGAGCCGTACTTCGGGGCGCTGACCCGGAACGTGTCACCGCTCAGGACGGCGGCGGGTGCGCGGCGTACGACGCGACGGGGGCACGCTCGGCGGGGTCCGGCGCCGCACCACCCGGCGATCGGCGTGGCCGGTCCCCTCGGCGGACGGCGTGATCGTCCGCGGCTCGTCGAGATCGACCACCCGCGGCACGTACGCCGGGACCGGCTCGTCGTACTCGTCGCCGTACTGCTCGATCTCCGGCTCGGGCTCCGGGACCCGCACCGGAACCGGAGCCCGGGCGGCCGCTTCCTTGCTCGCTCGCGGCTTCTCGTCCACGCGCGCCACCGCCGTCGCCGGCACCACGACCGGCACCGCCCGCACCGGCCACCGGGTCTGCACCTCGACCCCGAGCACGCGCACCAGCTTGCCCAGGACAACGATCATCAGCGCCACCGAGAACACGGTGCAGCCGGCGAACAGCACCGCCTGCCAACCGGCCCGCCAGTTCGACGGATCGGTCCGGCGCATCGCGGAGACCATCGCCACCAGCACGGCGTTGGTGAGGCCGAGCACCACGGTCGCCAGCACGGTCCAGACCAGTTCCCGCCGTTCCAGCCCGACGTCGTCGGCCGCGGCAACCAGTCCGGCGACCAGCCCGGCCAGCACCGGCACGGTGTAGACCAGCGCCAGCGCGAGCCCCGGACTGGCGATCAGGTAGAACACGTCGAACACCAGCGCGGTTCCGGCCAGGGCACCGGCGAAGGCCACCACCATCCGCGGATACCACCGCACCACGGCGATCGCATCCTTGGGCAACGTCCAGATCATCCGGTAGTACACGGCCCCGATCCCAGGCTAGTGAGCATCCCCCTCATTGTGCCTCTACCCCCGCACCGACCGTGACAACCGCCCGCGTGAGTCGGCCCTAGGCTGGCCCGGTGAACGACGCAGCCCACGAGACCGAGATCGTCGTGTACGGCGGGACCGCGGCCGGTGTGACCGCGGCGGTCGCCGCCGCGCGGGAAGGCGCCCGGGTGATCCTGCTGGAACCGGGCCGCCATCTGGGCGGAATGGTGTCCGGCGGCCTCGGCTACACCGATCTGGGCGACGCCCGCGTGCTCGGCGGCCTGGCCCGCGAGTTCATGCTCGCCGTCGCCGACCGGTACGGCGTACCGGCGGGCCACTACGCCGGCCCGGAACCGCATGTCGCCGAGCAGATCTTCACCGACTGGCTCACCGAGGCCGGCGTGGACGTCGTCTTCGAGGCCAGGCTGCTGAGCGTGGACGTCACTGAGGGCGAAATCCGCGCGCTCAGTACGACGGCCGGGACGTATCGGGCCGGGATGTTCGTCGACGCCGGCTACGAAGGCGATCTGCTGGCCGCCGCGGGCGTGCCGTACGCCGTGGGCCGGGAAGGCAGGTTCAAGTACGGCGAGTCGCTGGGCGGCCGGCAGGAGTTTGCCCCGGGCAAGCACCAGTTCCCGACCGCGGTGTCCCCGCTGCAGGACGGTGAGCCACTGCCGCTCGTCCACCAGCGTCCACTGGTCGCGCCAGGTGAGGGCGACGGCGGAGTGATGGCCTACGGGTTCCGGGTCTGTCTCAGCTCGGCGCCGGACCGGCTGCCGTTCGAGCAGCGGCCGGGCTACGACCCGGCCGAGTGGGAACTGGCTCGCCGGTGGTTCGCCGTCCTGCGGGCGAACGGTGTGGAACCGGCCGCCGGCGACGTGATCGGCCTGGTCCCGAACCTGCCGAACGGCAAGTGCGACGGGAACTCGATCGGCCCGCTGTCGCTCAGTCTGCTCGACGGAACCAACTGGGCCTACCCGGACGCCGACGAGGAGCTGCGCGAACGGATCCGCCGCCGGCACGCCGACTACACCCGCGACTTCCTCTGGTTCATGACCACCGACCCGGCGGTCCCCCGGTCGGTCCGGGACGGCCTCGGGGCTTGGGGGTTCGCGCCCGACGAGTTCGACGGCGGCCTGCCACACCAGTTGTACGTCCGTGAGGCGCGGCGGATGAACGGCGAGTACGTGCTGACCCAGCACGACCTGCTGCCCCGCCCGGTCCGCCAGTACGACGCGATCGCGATGGGGTCGTACCACATCGACATCCGCGAGGTGCAGCGCACGTGGGCGGTCGCCTACGAGCATCCGGACCCGGCACCGTGGGTTTTCAACGAGGGCTACCTGTCGGTCGCGGTCGCGCCGTACCAGATCCCGTACCGGTGCATCGTGCCGAAATACGACGACTGCCGGAACCTGCTCGTCCCGGTGTGCCTGAGCGCGTCGCACGTCGCCTTCGCGTCGGTGCGGATGGAGCCGCAGTACGAGTTGCTCGGGCAGGCGGCAGGACTCGCGGCCGTGCACGCCCTCCGGGCTGGTTGCGCGGTGCAACAGCTCGACGTACGGCAGCTGCAGGAACGGTTGGTTGCCGCGGGCGCCGTCCTCGCGCTCTAAGCCGCGGCCGGCATCGGGGCGAGTTTCGCGCGCAGGTCGTCGAGGATCCGGCGCAGGACGCGGGACACCTGCATCTGGCTGACCCCGATGTCCGCGCCGATCTCGGACTGGGTCCAGCCCTCGACGAAACGCAACTGCAGGATCCGCCGTTCGCGCGGACCGAGGTCCTGCAGGACCGGCTGCAGCATGTCGACCGCTTCCAACTGGTCGATGCTCGCGTCCTCGTCGTCGGCGACCACGTCGGCCAGGGTGAGTTCGGCGTCCGGCTCGGCCGGCCGATCCAGCGACAGGACGTTGAAGCATCCCCGCGCGGCCAGCGCCTGCTCGACGTCGGCCACGTCCACGTCGAGGTGGTCGGCGATCTCGGCCGGCGTCGGTTCGCGGTTCAGCTCCTGCTCGAGCAGCGGCAGCTTGGCGGCGATCGTGCCCTGCATCTCCTGCAGCCGGCGCGGAATCCGCACGGTCCACGCGCAGTCGCGGAAGTACCGTTTCACCTCGCCGCGGATGGTGGGGATCGCGAAGCCGATGAACGGCGTGTCGGCGTCCAGGCGGTAATGGTGCGCGGCCTTCACCAGGCCGAGCGAGGCGACCTGCTCCAGGTCGTCGGCCTCGGCCCCGCGACCGCGGAACCGGCGGGCGATGCCCTTGGCCATCTCCAGGTTGAGCTCGACGACCTGTTCGAGCAACTGCCGCCGCTCGGTCTCGTCGGTGCTGGCGGCACGGCGTTCGAGCAGTTCGTGCGTAACGGCCTCACGGGCGGCCCGATCGGCCGCGGTCGAGCACTGGGTGGGCACGGTCTCAACGGAAGAAGAAGCCATCGGTACGACCTCGCGACAGGTAGTCACGGCGTGGCACATCTCTGGACCACGGTCACGTTCCTGATCAGGCTCGTACCCAACCGCCCGGATCCCATGCATGCCCTGGGCAACGGTGTGGCGTGAAACTGGGGTTCAAGACCGTACGCGTCGTCGCCCGCTGGCCCAGTACAGCAGTACGCCGACGGCCAGGACGGCCGAGCCGACGGCGATCGACGCCCACGGCAGGGAAAAGGCCAGCCCGAGGCAACCGATCAGGCCGACCACCGGTACGGCGTACCGGCGTGGGCGCAGCGTCCAGGCCGAGGCGTTGGCGATCGCGTAGTAGACCAGCACGCCGAACGACGAGAAGCCGATCGCGCCGCGGAGGTCGGTCGTCGCGGCGACCAGGACGACCACGAGCCCGACCGCGAGCTCGGCGTGGTGCGGGACCTGGTAGCGCGGGTGGATCGCGGCCAGGCGACGCGGCAGGTGACCGTCCCGCGCCATCGCCAAGGTGGTGCGGGAGACGCCGAGGATCAGCGCGAGCAGCGCGCCGAGCGCCGCGACGGTGGCGCCGGCCCGTACGACCGGGCCGAGCAGCGGTACGCCGGCGGCGTGCACGACGTCCGCGAGCGGATCCGGGGAGGCGGCCAGGCGATCCGGTCCGAGCACGACGAGGGTGGTGACGGCGACGGCGACGTACGTGCCGAAGGTGATCGCCAGCGCGAGCGGGACGGCGCGGGGAATCGTCCGGGCCGGATCACGGACCTCCTCGCCCAGCGTCGCGATCCGCGCGTAACCGGCGAAGGCGAAGAACAGCAGGCCGGCCGCCTGGAGCACACCCGACAGGGGAACGGAGCTGCCGATCTCGAGCCGCTGGAAGTCGGCCGCGTCCGCGGTCAGACCGACCACGACGACCACCGCGAGCACCAGCAGGACGACGGCGACGATCACACGGCTCGCCCAGGCGGACTTCTGCACGCCGAAGTAGTTCAGGGTCGTCACGGCGACGACCGCGACGACAGCGACCACGCGCCCTTGCCCGGGCCACAGGTACGAGCCGACGGTGAGCGCCATCGCCGCGCAGGACGCGGTCTTGCCGACGACGAACGCCCAGCCGGCCAGGTAACCCCAGAACGGGCTCAGCCGTTCGCGGCCGTAGACGTAGGTCCCACCGGACTGCGGATGGACGGCGGCCAGCCGGGCCGACGACGTCGCGTTGCAATAGGCAACCACCGCGGCGACCGCGAGGGCGATCAGCAGGCTCGCGCCGGCGATCCCGGCGGCCGGGGCGAAGACCACGAAGACCCCGGCACCGATCATCGCGCCGAGGCCGACCACCACCGCATCGCCGACTCCCAGGTCCCGCCGCAGCTGCGTCATGGCGGTAGTCGATCACATCCGGGTGACGACGAAGGCGCGCGTTCCCAGGATCAGGAACGCGCGCCTTCGGGAGACGTGCGGGTCAGACCTTCTTGGCGATACCGGCCATCAGAATCTTCTGGTAGGGCTGCAGCTCGTCGACGTCCGGCACCTCGTCGTCGGGGGCCGACGGGTTCCAGCGCTCGAGGAAGTCCAGGCCCGGCGGCACCAGCGGCATGCCGAGGAAGTGCTGCTCGATCCGCTCCGGGGTCCGGATCCAGCCGTTGCCCAGGCTCTCCAGGCCGGCCTGCTCCATCGCCTTCTGCAGCGGCTCACCGGTGTCGACGAAGTCGGTGATGAACAGGTAGCTGCCCGGGACCAGCTGGTCCATGAGGGTGCGGACCCACTCGTCGGGCTTCTCGTCGTCGTGGAAGTGCATGTGGATACCGACGACCATCAGCGCGATCGGGCGGCTGAAGTCCAGCTGGCGCTTCACGTCCGGGTGGTCGAGGATCTCCTGCGGCTGCCGCAGATCGGCCGTCACCACGGTGGTGTTGTCGTTGGTGGCCAGCAGCGCCCGGCCGTGCGCGAGCACGATCGGGTCGACGTCGACGTAGACCACCTTGGCGTTCGGGTTGATCTCCTGCGCCGCCTGGTGGGTGTTCTTCTGGGTCGGCAGGCCGCTGCCGATGTCCAGGAACTGGTCGACGCCCGCGTCGCGGACGAGGTACTGAACGCCCCGCACCAGCGCGGCCCGGTTGTCGATCGCGCAACGACCGGCATCCGGGACGTACTTCAGGTAGGTCGCCGCACCCTCACGGTCGACGGCGAAGTTGTCCTTGCCACCCAGCAGCGCGTCGTACACGCGGGCGATGGTGGGTTGGGAGGTGTCGAACGCCGGAGTTGCCCCCGGGCCGTCGGAAGTCGCCATCGACGCAGCCTTTGTGTTGTAGGGAAACAGTGCGGTCATCGTAGTGCATTTTGATACCAGTGCGGCCCTGGATCAGCCCGCTCGGGAGTGTTGTCCGAGCCAGATCCGAAAAGCCTGATTTCTCAACTAGGCAAGGGATTCCGCATCGGCCGCCACGTCCTGACATGGTCGCCGGCGCGAGTCCGGCGAGGCCCCCGAGCCGGCGTACCAGCAGCGGCACGCGAGTACGACGTACGGGGGTCCGGTCGGAGTCTTCCCCTGCCGGGCGCGGGCCAATCACCGAGTCGCCCGGAAGCGTCCGAGGGCCGGTTTCCATCACCCATAGCGACGCTGCACCGGGCCGGCGACACACCCTCGGTCACACCGCGTATTGGACCGGACACAAGCGCCTCCAACGTGTACGATGCAAATGCAAGCCCAAATGCACGTGCATATGCCAAAGACGTACGGAAGGTGCAGCTGATGACTGCTGTCTACAACGGCATGCCCGGCGACGCGATGAGCGAGCTGGTCTGGCGCAAGAGTCAGCGGAGTGGCCCCAACGGCAACTGCGTTGAGGTGGCGAAGCTTCCGGGCGGCGGCGTGGCGATGCGGAACTCGCGCCACACCGACGGCCCGGCCCTGGTCTTCACCCAGGCGGAGATCGAGGCGTTCCTCGGCGGCGTTCAGGACGGGGAGTTCGACGACCTCGCCTGAACCGGGTCCGACCCAAGACAAGAGGCCCCCTCACCGGGCGAGCGGTGAGGGGGCCTCTTCATGTCTGCCGGCCGCTGGTCGGCCCGGGCATGACAAAAGGCCGTCCCTTGAGGAGGAGGACGGCCTTTTGCCCAGCCGTCACCTGAGGAGGGAGACGGCCTTTCCATCGAGGCGCTCCGAGAACCATGGAGCGGTGGTGCACCGCCGGCGGACCCGATCACTGGCCCGCGAGCGGTCGTTCAGAGGGCTGTATTACTAGGGCCTACTGCACGGTGAGCGGCCAGAGCTGCTCGCTGCGCGGCAGTTCCGAGGCGCTGCCGGGGCCGGCCGCGTTGTCGACAGTGATGCGCAGACCGGTGAACTTGGGCGTCATCACCCGCTGGTAGCGCGAGGCCCGGTCCGGCTCCGCGACGTACTCGGCGATCAGGTGGTCACCCAACCAGATCCGCACCATTTTCCGTCCTCCTCGATCGGTGTTCATGGGCTCAGGCTCACAATCGGGTCGCCGTCGAGCTGACGGACGCCGCGCAGCCACCCTTCGAAGGCCCAGCGCTGCTGCTCGGGGCAGCGCGCCACCAGTTCCTGGATCTCCCGCTCGGTGAGCTCGTCGGGCGCCCGGTCGCCGGTCTGCGCGGCGACGGACTCGGCGGGCTGTGCGTCGTGGTCACTCATCGACTCGGGTACCCCAACCAGTCATGCCGGCGGCGAACCGCCGACGGGCCAAAGGTCCGGCCTGCTGGTTCGCGTCTGCGACGGAGATGTCACTTGGCGCGAGATCCAGCTCACCTTCTGTGCATGAATCAATCATGGCGTCGGCACGCTGCGAATGCAAGCGCCCGATGCACGTGCATTCGCACGTTTTCCGTTTGTGACCTGCCGAAGACCCGATTCAGGCTCAGCAGCGGCGCGCACGCCGGGATTCGGGCCTGGTCCAGGGCCTCTTCGGCCGCTACTATGTCCGGACAAATTGAGTGGGTGGGGCGCGGCGCATCCGGCTCGGGGTCACTTTGGGTAGTGATTCGCCGGGCGCCACGACTCTTGCCGAACAACGGCGACAGATCGTCGGCCCGCCGTGCGATGATTTGCCTCGGGGTACGACAGAGGCACAGCTGAGGCGTCGGAGGTGAGTGTGACGGAGTCGGGCGCGCAAAGCGGGCCGACAGCGCTACGCATCATCTTGGGAGCGCACCTGCGCCGGATGCGTGAGGCCGCCGGTATTTCGCGGTCCGACGCGGGCTGGGAGATCCGGTCGTCGGAGTCGAAGGTCAGCCGGATGGAGCTCGGCCGGGTCGGTTTCAAGGAGCGCGACGTCGCCGACCTGCTCCGGCTCTACGGGCTGGACGACCCCGAGGAGCGCGAGCGGCTGCTGTCGCTGGCCCGCGACGCCAACAACCCCGGCTGGTGGCACCGCTTCGGCGACGTGCTGCCGAGCTGGTTCCACTCCTACCTCGGTCTGGAAGCCTCCGCCCAGCTGATTCGTACCTACGAGCTGCAGTTCGTGCCCGGTCTGCTGCAGACCCAGGAGTACGTGCGCGCCGTCGTTCAGCTCGGCCGTGGGCTGATTCCGGCCGACGAGGTCGACCGCCGGGTGTCGCTGCGGGTCAGCCGCCAGGAGGTGCTCACCCGGGTGAGCCCGGTCCGGCTCTGGGCCGTCGTCGACGAGTCGGCGCTGCGCCGGCCGATCGGCGGCGTGAAAGCGATGCGCGCTCAGCTCGAGCACCTGATCGAGGCCACCTACATGCCGAACGTGACGCTGCAGGTGATGCCGTTCGAGGCCGGTGGCCACGCGGCGACCGGTGGCGCGTACAGCATCCTGCGGTTTCCCGAGCAGGATCTGCCCGACATCGTCTACATCGAGCACCTGACCAGTGCGCTGTACCTCGACAAGCTCGAGGACCTCGACCAGTACACGGCGACGATGGAAGCCCTCTGCGTCGCGGCCCCGCCGCCGAACAAGACCCGCGACCTGATCTCGACCATTCTCAAGGACTTCTGACCGCCGGTCCGCCTCAGGCGTTGGCGTCGAGCCAGTCCAGCAGCGGGGTGACGGCGCGCCAGTCGGTGCGGATCCGGTCGACCAGTTCGGCGCTGTGGATCACCGGCTCGAACCCGTACGACCGGCTGAGCGCGAGCGACTTGTGCCGCAACAGCTCGATCCGCGGATGGCCGGCGTCGTACCCGCGCGGGGTGGTCTTCAGCTTGTCGCCACCGACCGTCCATCCTTCGGCGACCAGCCGGGCCAGCAGTTTCTCCAGTTCCTTGCCGCGGCGGTCCTCGTCGATCGCCGTCCGGATCCGGCCGAGCCGGTCCGCGGCCGCCTCGTAGAACCCGGCCCCGACCCGCACGCCCGGCGCCGACAGTTCGACGTACCGGCCGGTGGACGGTCCGGTCGGCAGGAACGCGCCCTGGTGCGTCTTGTACGGCGTCTTGTCCTTGGCGAACCGCACGTCGCGGTACGGCCGGAAGATCTTCGCCGGGCCGAACTCCGGTTCGAGCTCTGCCAGCAGAGCGGCCATCGGAGCCCGCACCGACTGCTCGTACACGTGCTTGTGCTCGGCCCAGAAGGTCTTGCTGTTGTCCATCTCGAGGTCGTCGTAGAAGTCCAGCGCGGCGACCGGGAACCCGGTGAAGCTCATGGCCTCACCCTAATTGCCGCGCCGCGGCCCGCCGTGGTCGGTAGCCTGAACCGATGCTGACGGTTCCCCAGCTCGAAGTCCTGCGGCAGCGGCGCAGTGAGAAGTGGTCCGGGCATCCGCCGGGTGTGATCGGCGCGACCGTCGCCGAGCTCGACTTCGCGCTGGCGCCGCCGATCGCCGCCGTCCTGCACGACGCGATCGCCCGCAGCGATCTCGGCTACGCGCACGAAGTCACTCCCCAGCTGCGCGCGGCCTTCACCGGCTTCGCCGCCCGCCGGCTCGGATGGCGGGTGGATCCCGATCGGCTGACGCTGATCCCCGAGGTTCTGATCGGGCTGATCGAGCTGTGCCGGGTGCTCGCGCCGGGCGGCAAGGTCGGCTTCGCGACAGCGGGCTATCCACCGTTTCTCGAGCAACTTCCGCCGGCGGGCTTCACGATTCGGCAGATTCCCTTACGGACCGACGGGTCGTTCGACCTCGACCGACTGGCGGTCGAGCTGCGCGACGGACTGCGAATCCTGATCCTGGCGAGTCCGCACAATCCGACCGGCCGGGTGCTGCCGCGCGACGAGCTGGAGCAGATCGCCGAGCTCTGCGCCGAGTACGACGCATGGGTGCTGGCCGACGAGATCCACGCTCCGCTGGTTCTTCCCGGCGCCGAGTTCGTGCCCTGGCTGGAGGTCTCGGACGCCGCGCGCGAGCGCGGGATCGCGCTGACCTCGGCGTCCAAGGCATTCAACCTGGCCGGACTCAAGTGCGCGTTGCTCGTCACCGCCTCCGACCGCGCGCAAGACGTCGTCCGGCGGTTGCCGTTCACAGCCGAGCAGGTTGGCCTGCTCGGGGTGATCGCGGCCGAGGCGGCCTTCGCCGACGGCGATGCCTGGCTGGACGCGTTGATCGCGCAGCTGGACCGGAACCGTACGCTGATCGGCGAGCGACTGCCGGCCGGCGTCACCTGGTCGCCACCGCAGGCGACGTACCTGGGTTGGCTGGACTGCGCCGGGCTCGGGCTCGCGCCGGATCCGGCGGCGTACTTCCTGGACCGGGCGAAAGTTGCCTTGGGCCCCGGTTCGGATTACGACCCGGCCGGCCGTGACCGGGTCCGGCTGAACTTCGGCACCGGCCCGGAGCTGCTGACCGAGATGCTCGACCGGATGAACGCCGCGTTACCGGCCTAGCTCCCGGAAGAACGCGCGGACGTCGTCGACCAGCACGGCCGGTTGCTCCAGCGCGGCGAAGTGACCACCGTGCGGGTACGACGTCCAGCGCACGATGTTGTCGGTCCGGTCGGCGATCGCCCGGAGCGGGATGAAGTTGTCGTGGGCGAAGTCGGCCAGCGCGGTCGGCGTGCGCGACGGCTCGACCGGGCGGCCGTGGTGGGCGCGCTCGTAGTAGATCCGCCCGGCCGATCCCGCCGTACCGGTGAGCCAGTAGAGCATCACCGTGGTCAGCAGGTGGTCGCGGCCGATCGGCTGCGCGGGATCGGCCCACTCGTGAAACTTCTCCGCGATCCAGGCCAGCTGCCCCACCGGCGAGTCGACCAGCGCGTAGGCGAGGGTCTGCGGCCGGGTCGACTGCAGATCGGCATAGCCCTGCTTCTCCTGCTGCCACGCACGCATCCGTTGCCAGGAAGCGATGGTCCGGGCGCGCTCGGCCGGATCGAGCCCGGCCAGCTCTTGCTCGGTCGGCTCAGCAGTCGCGCCGCCGCCGGGCAGCAGGTTGAGGTGGACGCCGATCACCTGGCCCGGCCGGATCCGCCCGAGCTCCCGGGAGATTCCGGCGCCCCAGTCACCACCCTGTACGCCGTACCGGCGGAAGCCGAGCCGGTCCATCAGCTCGGCGAAGGCGCGGGCGATCCGGTTGACCTCCCAGCCCGGCTCGGTGGTCGGGCCGGACAGGCCGAATCCCGGGATGCTCGGAATCACCAGTTCGAAGGCCGGCGCGTCGGGGGCGCCGTGCGCGCGAGGATCCGTCAGCGGTCCCGCAACCTCGACGAACTCCGCGATCGAACCCGGCCAGCCGTGCGTGATCACCAGTGGGATCGCGTCCGGCTCGGGCGACGGCACCCGCGCGAAGTGGACCCGGGTGCCGTCGATCGTCGTGGTGAACTGCGGCCACTCGTTCAAGCGGGCCTCGGCGGCGCGCCAGTCGTACTCGTGCCGCCAGTACTCGACCAGCTCGCGCAGATGGTCCCGCGGTACGCCGTACGCCCAGCCGACGCCGGGAAGCTCGTCGGGCCAGCGAGTCAGGTCCAGCCGCAGCGCGAGATCGTCGAGCTGTTGCTGGGGAATCGCCAGCCGGAAAGGTTCGATGGTCACCGGCGCAGCTTGCCGTGGATCCGGCGCGCGGCGCACCTGGTTTCCGCGGTCAGGCCTCGACCCGCCGGTCGCGGACCAGCTTCAGCACCAGTCCGACCGCCAGCAGCAGTACGCCGGCCACCAGGACCACGGTCACCAGCGTGACCGAGCTGTCCAGCTGCCCGTCGCAGGCCATCGGCGTGATCCCCCGGGCCGGCGAGAACGCCGAACCGCAGTCGACCCCGTCGGCCGAGACCGACCGGAACCCGAGTCCCAGGCCGACCAGCACCAGCACCACTCCGGCTCCCGCCAGAATCTTGTTCATCGTCGTCACGATCGCGCCGACGCCATCTCCCGCGGGCGTGCCGACGGCACCACCCGACTGCCCCGTAACACTTCGCTCACTCCCGACCTCGACCGACACCTCAACGAACTTACGGCCGGCCGTGCGCCGATCCATCCCGACAGAGCCGACAGCACCGATTCTTCACACAGTCCTTACTCAGGACAAACCAGCCCGTGACGATGGTGTCAGAGCACGATACGGGCAGTGACAGTGGCATGCCCGTGCCACCATCCAGCGGTGCGATGCAAGCGAGCAGACACTCCGCTTCCTGGCCAAGGGCCGGGCGGTGCTCTACGGTGTGACATATGAAGAGTTCTGCAGATGTGCAGTCCCCCACCGGGGTCGACGCCTGCGCGGTGAAGCTGGTCGACCCCGAGCGGGTCTCGGCCGTTCACGCCAGGATGCCGTCGGAGCAGGACGTCGTCGACACCGCCGACGTGTTCGGGCTGCTCGGCGACCCGCGCCGGCTCAAGCTGCTGGTCGCGCTGCTCGACGGCGAACTGTGCGTCTGCGACCTCGCCGCGGTCACCGGCATGAGCGAGTCGGCCACCTCGCACGCGCTGCGCCTGCTGCGCGCCCACCGCGTGGTCTCGGTCCGCCGGGACGGCCGGATGGCCTACTACCGCCTGGACGACGCGCACGTGCGGATGCTGGTCGACCTCGCGGTCGCGCACACCGAGCACACCGACGCCATCCACCCCGAGCGCAGCTCCTGATGGCCGGCGCGGGGCACGGTCACGGGCATGGACACGGGCACGGGGTCAGTACGAGTGCCGACCGCAAACTGCTGACCGGCGCGCTCGCCCTGATCCTCGCGTTCATGGCGGCCGAGGTGATCGTCGGCTTCGCGGCCGGCTCGCTGGCGCTGATCACCGACGCCGCGCACATGCTGACCGACGCGATCGCCATCGCGCTCGCCCTGATCGCGATCCGGCTGGCGGCGCGTCCACCGGCGGGCGGTTTCACCTACGGCCTCAAGCGGGTCGAGATCCTGTCCGCGCAGGCCAACGGCATCACCTTGCTGCTGCTCGCGGCGTTTTTCGTCTACGAGTCGGTCGAGCGGATGATCCACCCGCCCGAGGTCGAGGGTCTGCTCGTGCTGATCGTCGGCGTGGTCGGCATCTTCGTCAATCTCGCCGCGACCTGGCTGATCAGCAAGGCCAACCGTTCCAGCCTGAACGTCGAGGGCGCGTTCCAGCACATCCTCAACGACCTGTTCGCGTTCGTCGCCACGGCCGTCGCCGGGCTGATCGTGCTGCTGACCGGTTTCACCCGCGCCGACTCGATCGCCGCGCTGATCGTCGCCGCGCTGATGCTGAAGGCCGGCGTCGACCTGGTCCGCGCCTCCGGCCGGATCTTCCTCGAGGCCGCGCCCGCCGGGATCGACCCGGCCGCGCTCGGCAAGGAGCTGTGCTGCATCCCCGGCGTGGTCGAGGTGCACGACCTGCACGTCTGGGAGATCACCTCCGGTGAACCGGCCGCCTCGGCGCACATCCTGGTCCGCGAGGGTCTGGACTGCCACCTGATCCGCGAGCAGATCGAGGCCGTGCTGGCGGAGCGGCATCACCTGACCCACTCGACGCTTCAGGTCGACCACGCGTCAGGCGACGTACCGGAGCTTCACTGCAGCGACGCGCACGGCGCCGTGCACCGCGCGGTCACACCCGCCGGGCCAGGACCTGTCCAGGCCACACCGAGTCATTGACCGGTACGGCGAACGGCTCGGTGCGGGTGAAGCCCTGGCGCTCGTAGTACCGGACCAGGGCGCCGTCGCCCCCGGCGTAACAGTCGACCCGGACCAGCTCGACTCCGGCCTGCTTGGCCAGGTGCAGCGCGTGCTGGATCAACTCGGTGCCGATCCCGCTGCCCTTCGCCGCGCGATCGGTGACCAGCAGCCGGATGTACAGCTCGGGCTCGGTCGCCGGCGGGATGTGCTCGCTCGCCTCGCCAACGGCCAGCGCGCCGACCACCCGGCCGTCGCGCTCCCCGATCCACAGCCCACCGTCGGCCGCGAACCCGGTGATCTGGCCGATCCGCCGCGGGTTCGTCGAATGCGGCTCGGTCCCCCACTGACCGGTCCGTCCGTTCGCGACCAGCCACTCGGTCGCGCCGTCCAGCAAAGCCAGAACGGCCGGTACGTCGGCGTGCTCCCCCGGTCGAATCTTCACGTTTTCATCCTGCCATCCGACTAGTGTCGAAATCGCGCCGGTGGCTTCTACCTGTGGGGTGAGAGCACGTCGAACCGAGGAGGAACCCATGACGACTCTGGACTACGACTTCACCGCCGAACTGCACACCAGCGACGCCAAGGGCGGCTGGACGTACGTCGTGATGCCTGGCTCCGCCGAGTTCTTCGGCACCCGCGGACTGGTCAAGGTCCGCGGCACGATCGACGGGCACCCGTTCGAGAGCTCGTTCATGGCGCTCGGCGACGGCACCCACAAACTCCCGGTCAAGGCCGCCCTGCGCAAGGTGATCGGCAAGACCACCGGGGACGAGGTCACCGTCCACCTCGCCGAGCGGCTCTGACGGTTTGCCCTCAGGTGCTCCACGGCGGCTCTTCGGAGCGTCGTCCGGACGTGCACCACTCACCAACTCGTCGCCGCACGGCGTGTCGGGGCCGACACGCCGGTGCCGGCTTGGGTTGGTGAGTGGTGCACGTCCGTCGCCCCGGATCAGGCGAGCGACACCAGGTCCAGGTAGTCGTCGGTCCACAGGTCCTCGGTGGCGTCGGGCAGCAGCAGGACACGGTCGGGGCGCAGCGCCTCGATCGCGCCCTCGTCGTGAGTGACCATCACAATCGCGCCTGGGTAGTTGCCGACGGCACCGAGCACCTCGTCGCGGGAGGCCGGGTCGAGGTTGTTGGTGGGCTCGTCGAGCAGCAGCACGTTGGCGCCGGAGTGGACCAGGCCCGCCAGGGCCAGCCGGGTCTTCTCGCCGCCGGACAGCACGTGCGCCGGCTTGTCCGCGTCGTCGCCGCTGAACAGGAACGAGCCCAGCACGTTGCGCACCTCGCCGTCGGTCAGTCGTGGCGCCACCGCGGCAAGGTTCTGACGGACCGTGCTCGCCAGGTCGAGCGTGTCGTGCTCCTGCGCGAAGTACCCGAGGCGCAGACCGTGTCCGGCGACGACCCGGCCGCTGTCGGGTTGTTCCCGGCCGGCGAGGATCCGCAGCAGGGTGGTCTTGCCCGCGCCGTTCAGGCCGAGGATGACCAACCGGCTGCCGCGGTCGACGGCCAGGTCGACGCCCTTGAGCACCTCGAGCGCGCCGTACGACTTGGTCAGGCCGGTCGCGCTCAGCGGAGTACGGCCGGACGGCGCCGGGTCGGGCAGGCGGATCCGCGCCACGCGGGCGGCTCGGCGTACCGGCTCGAGGTCGGCGAGCAGCTTGTCGGCGCGGCGGGCCATGTTGCGCGCGGCAACCGCCGTACTGGCTCCGGCCTGCATCTTGGCCGCCTGCGCGTGCAGCACGGCCGCCTTGCGTTCGGCGGTGTGGCGCTCGCGGGTACGGCGCCGCTCGTCGGTCTCCAACTGGGTGAGGTACTTCGCCCAGCCGGTGTTGTGGACGTCGATCGTTCGCCGCTGCGGGTCGAGGTGGAAGACGCGGTTGACCGTGGCGGCCAGCAGATCGCGGTCGTGGCTGATCACGACCAGACCGCCGGAGTAGCCGAGCAGGAACGAGCGCAGCCAGACGATCGAGTCGGCGTCGAGGTGGTTGGTCGGCTCGTCGAGCAGCAACGTGTCGTGCTCGGCGAACAGGATCCGGGCCAGCTCCACCCGGCGACGCTGCCCGCCGGACAGTTCGCCGATCGGCTGCTCCAGAGCACGCAGCGGCAGCCCGACACCCGCCGCGAGGCGAGCCGCCTCGGCCTCCGCGGCGTAGCCACCCGCGGCCTGGAACTCGGTCTCGGCCCGCGCGTACGCCGCCATCGCGCGTTCCTGCTCGGCACCGGTCGCCGTACTCATCGTCGCCTCGGCGCGCCGGAGCCGGTCGACGACGACGTCCAGACCGCGGGCGGACAGGATCCGGGCGGTGACGGTGAGGGCGGGATCGGCGGCGCGCGGATCCTGCGGGAGGTAGCCGACCGAGCCGGTGGTGGTGATCGTCCCGGTGGCCGGGCGTTCTTCGCCCGCCAGGGTCTTGAGCAGCGTGGTCTTACCGGCGCCGTTGCGGCCGACCAGGCCGACCTTGTCGCCGGGACCGATGTGGAAGGACAGGTCGGACAGCAGCAGCTGGGCGCCGGCGCGCACGTCGACCGAGTGAACGGTGATCATGGGAATGGTTACTCTCTGTGATGCCTACGGGACACACTTCGGGTGCGGAAGCGGGTCGCGCAGCTAGACACAGAGGCAAGTAGCCATGTCCGCAACGGTAGACGAGGCGGTCAACAGCGCGCAGCTGGTTTTCGGTCACCCCACCGGCTGCCAGGATGTGCGCCATGAGTGAGAGAGATGTCGAACGCACCTACTCCGTCGAGGACTTCGCCGCCAAGCTGCGCCGGCTGGCCGACGCGCTGGAGGCCGGCAAGCCGTTCCGGATCCAGATCGCCGGCGAACGCTTCACCGTTCCGAGGAACGCGAAGTTCAGCGTCGAGCACGAACGCGGCGAGGACGAGGAGGAGGTCGAGTTCCAGCTGAAGTGGGCCCTGACCGACACCGAGGACACCCCGGAAGACACCCCCGAGGTCTGATACGAACGGCGGGGTGGGTGCCCAGGCCCCACCCCGCCCTCCGGCACCCCACCGCCCCAGCCCCCGCCCCCGGCACCCCCACCGCTGCCCCTCGCCCTTTCTCCGCCGGCAGCGGCGGGAAGTTCCAGCCGCGTGGTCCGGCGGTGCCGCGGCGGCCAGGCATGAACTCAGCTGTTCTTGACTCGATAGCGAGTTGGCGAATGGCCGGTGACCCGCTTGAAAGCGTTGCTGAACGCGCTCTCCGAGCCGTAGCCGAACTCCGTCGCCACCGAGTACACCGTGCGGTCCGTCGAGCGCAACGCCCGTCCGGCCGCGAGGATCCGCCAGCGCGCCAGGTAGTCGACCGGCGGCAGCCCGACCAGCGTCTTGAACCTCAGCGCGAACGAGCTCCGCGACATCCCCACCTTCTCCGCCAGCTCGGCGACCGTCCACGCACGCGCCGGCTCGCGATGGATCAGCTCCAGCGCCGGCGCGATCGACTCGTCCGCCAGCGCGCCGAGCCAGCCCGCCGGACGGTTGTCGGAGGCAATCAACGCCCGGAGCGCCTGGACGAACAGCACCTTGGTCAGCTGCTCGCGCACGTTGCCGGCGCCGAGCGAGTCCTCCGCGGACTCCTGGCCGAGCAGCTCGAGCAGCGGCCCGAGCGCGCGACCGGGCGCACTGCCCGCGTCGATCCGCACGATCGACGGCAGGTGGTCGACCACCAGCGCCGCCGAGGTCGGGTCGAGCGACACCGCTCCCGCGACGATGATCGTCCGGTCCGGATCGTCGGCACTCGTCTGGTACCGCACGGTGTCCGGGGAGATCCCGTCGAACACCTGCTGCCCGTCGATCGCCGGGAGCGCCGGGTCGGACGCCGTACCGTACGGGCGGGTGCTGGCCAGCAGGTAGCCCTCACCGGCCCGCAGGTGCACCGGTTCGGCCCCCTCGGCGGTGATCCAGCACTGCCCCGCGAGCACCGCGCCGACCTTGAGGTGCCGTCCGCCGGGGAACCGCAGCGACCACTGCCCGGCGGCTTCGAACCGGGACGGCTGGGCCGCCTCGATCTCCAGCACCGCCAGCATCTCCGACAGCGGATCCATGCCGCGGGTCCTCTCAGACGATCGCTCAACTACTCCGGACTTCTGCTCATGGAGTATCCCCCGGCGCGTTCCTAGCCTGGCGACAGACTTCCTGAAAGGACGCTTGATGAAATTCGCTCAACTGGGTGCGACCGGCCTGTACGTCTCCCGGATCGCCCTGGGCACCATGTCGTTCGGCGGCGCCGGCAGTGCGCAGTGGGAGGCGATCGGCGCGCTCGACGAGACCGCCGCCGACCGCCTGGTCGGTACCGCGCTGGACCACGGGGTCAACCTGATCGACACCGCGGACATGTACGCCGGGGGTGAGTCCGAACAGATGCTCGGCCGGATCCTCACCACCCGTCGCGACGACGTCGTGCTCGCCACCAAACTGGCCGCCCGGATGGGCCCGGGCCCGAACCAGGCCGGCCTGACCCGGCACTGGATCACCAAGGCGCTCGACGACAGCCTCCGGCGGCTGCGGACCGATCACATCGACCTCTACCAGATCCACACCTTCGACCCGATCACGCCGATCGAGGAGACGCTGCGCGCGCTCGACGACGCCGTCCGGCAGGGCAAGATCCGGTACCTCGGCGCCTCCAACCTGGCCGCCTGGCAGCTGATGAAGGCGCTCGGCACGTCCGATCGTCTCGGCCTGAACCGCTTCCAGGCCTCGCAGTCGTACTACTCACTGGCCGGCCGTGACATCGAGACCGAACTGGTCCCGCTGCTGCTCGAGGAGAAGGTCGGCCTGCTGGTCTGGAGCCCGCTCGCCGGCGGTTTCCTGTCCGGCAAGTTCGACCGGGACGGGACCACCGACACCGGGGCCCGGCGGGCGAAGTTCTCCAACCCGCCGGTCGACCTCGAGCAGGGTTACGACATCGTCGACGTCCTGCGCAAGGTCGCCGACCAGCACGACGCGACCGTCGCGCAGACCGCGCTGGCCTGGCTGCTGGCGCGTCCCGCCGTCACCAGCGTCATCGTCGGTGCGAAACGCCCCGAGCAGCTGACGGCCAACCTGGCCGCCGTGGACCTCACCCTCACCCCCGAGGACCTGTCCGCTCTCGACGAGGTCAGCCGCACGCCGCTGCCCTACCCGCACTGGATGCACGCCGACATGAGCTGGCGCCACCCGGCCTGATCCGCGCCGCGCGTCGTCGGGCGCAGTGGGGATCCGCGTGACCGATACTTCAGGAGCTGACCGGACAACTGCCCGAAGGGAGACCGGTGTGACGATCGCGGTGTACGGCGCGGGCGGGCTCGGGTGCTACGTCGGCGGTCGGCTGGTCGCCGGCGGAGCGGAGGTCGTGTTCGTCGGGCGGCAGCGAGTCGGTGACGAGCTGGCCGCGCACGGGCTTCACCTGACCGACTACCTCGGCGCGGACCTGCGGGTCGACGGCTTGCGGTTCGCGACCAGCGCGCAGGCGGTGGCCGAGGCGGAGCTCGTGCTGGTGACGGTGAAGTCCGCCGCGACGGCGAGCGCCGCCGACGAGCTGGCCGCCGTCCTGAAGCCCGGCGCGGTCGTGGTGAGTTTCCAGAACGGCGTCCGTAACGGCGATGTCCTGCGGGAACGGCTGCCGGAGCAGGTGGTGCTCAGCGGGATGGTCCCCTTCAACGTGCTCACCAAGGGCGGTGGGGCGTTCCACCAAGGGACCGAGGGTGCGCTCGACGTCGAGGAGCACGCGGCGCTCGCGCCGTACGTGGAGGCTTTCGCGCGGGCCGGGTTGCCGTTGCAGCAGCACGCGGACATCCTCGCGGTGCAGTGGGCGAAGCTGCTGCTCAACCTGAACAACCCGGTCAACGCCTTGTCCGATGTGCCACTGCGGGATGAGCTCTCGCAGCGGGCCTATCGCCGCTGCCTGGCCGCCGCGCAGGACGAGACGCTGAAACTCCTTCAGCTGAAGGGGATTCGGCCCGCCCGGCTGACCGCGCTGCCGCCGGAGCGGATGCCTGCGGTCCTCCGCCTGCCGGACTTCGTGTTCCGCCGGCTGGCCTCGAAAATGCTCGCGATCGACCCGTACGCACGGACGTCGATGTGGGAGGACCTGCGGGCCGGCCGACGGACCGAGATCGACTACCTGAACGGCGAAGTCGTCCGCCTCGCCGAATCTCTCGGCCGCACCGCGCCGGTCAACGCCAAGCTCGTCGAGCTGATTCGCGCCGAGGAGACGGGCCCCCGCCGCGCGTGGACGGGCGCCGAACTCCAGCGGGCACTCCAGGCCCGCTGATCTCGCGCGCGAAGCGGCGCGGCCGGCGTGTGCCTCCCCTACCCCGCCGCCCGCGCGGCGGGCGGTAGCAGCTTGGGGTCGCCGATCGGCCACTCCGCAGGGTCCGGCCCCAGCTCGGCGAGAGCGTCCAGCTGCAGCAGACACCAGGGCGACAACCCCGGCCACGCGGCGACCTCGGACCACTCCACCCACTCGTACGCCGCGACCTCGGCCGGGTCCGGCTGCGGGTCACCGTCCCAGTCGACCCGGAAGACCGGGCAGAGCTCGTTCTCCACGATCCCGGCCGGCATCTCCGCCCGGTACCGGAACTCCGGAAGCACCAGGTCGATCCGCTCGGCGACCAGTCCCAGCTCGTCGGCCAGCCGTCGCCGTACGGCGTCCTGGACCGGTTCGTCCGGCAAGGGATGCCCGCAGCAACTGTTCGTCCAGACACCAGGCCAGGTGGTCTTGCTGTGCGCCCGCTGGGTCAGCAGCACGCGGCCGCGCCGGTCGAAGACGTAACTGGAGAAGGCGAGATGCAGCGGTGTCGAGGCGTGGTGCACGGTCGCCTTGTCCTGACTGCCGATCGCGTGCCCCGTGTCGTCCAGCAGGACGACCTTCTCCGTGGTCATCCGCGAAGCCTATCCGGCGCGCTGCTAGGCTGGTGACGTGACGAAGTTTCAGGCGACGTATCGACCGGCTCTGGGAGGAGCCGGGGTTTCGTAGTCCCCTGTCACAGCTTCAGCACCAGAGCCTCCGAGGCAGGAACCGTCCGGTTCCTGCCTCTTTCCGTTGCCGGGAGGCTCCCCGTCGCCTCTCGCCCTGTTTCCCGAGAGGACCCCCATGAACGACGCCCAGGCCGTGATCGACCGGTTACGGCGGACCACCGACTCGATCGTCGGCGAGGCCGACCTGCGCACGCGGCTGGAGTCCGGCCGTCCGCTGCGGATCAAGTACGGCGTCGACTGCACCGCGCCCGACCTGCATCTGGGCCACGCGGTGAACCTGTGGATGATGCGCGCGCTGCAGGACCTCGGCCACACCGTCGTGTTCCTGCTCGGCGACCTGACCACGCGGATCGGCGACCCGACCGGCCGCAGCGAGACCCGGCCGATGCTGTCGCCGGAGGAGATCGAGGTCAACGCGGCCGCGTTCCTCGAACAGGTGTCGCTGGTACTGCGCACCGACCCCGAGGTGTTCGAGGTCCGCCGCAACTCCGAGTGGTACGACGCGATGGAAGTCGCGACGCTGCTCGGCCTGTTCGCGCACGTGACGCAGGCGCAGTTGATGGCCCGCGACATGTTCCGGGCCCGGGTCGCGGCCGGACGCGAGATCGCGCTGCACGAACTGACGTACCCGGTGCTGCAGGGCTACGACAGCTTCGCCCTGCGCAGCGACCTGACGATCGTGGGGACGGACCAACTGTTCAACGAGTTGCTCGGCCGGCACTTCCAGCAGCGACTCGGCGCGGAACCCCAGGTCGTGATCACCAGCACGATCACCCCTGGTCTCGACGGCGGCCCGAAGCAGTCGAAGTCGCTGAACAATTACGTCGCGCTGACGGATCCGCCGCGGGAGAAGTTCGGCAAGCTGATGAGCCTGCCCGACGAGCTGGTCGAGACCTACGCCCGGGTCTACACCGAGCTCCCGCTGGACGCGGTCGCCGCACTCGGCAGCGCCGCGGCGGTCGGTGGTCCTGCGGCCCGAGACGCGAAGCTCAAGCTCGCCGCGGCGGTGGTCACTCGCTACCACGGCGCCGGTACGGCGCGAGCCGAACTCGACGCCTTCCACCGGGTCTTCTCCGAACGCGCCGAGCCGACCGAGATGCCCGAAGCCGTCGTCGGTGCGGGACCGCTGACCACGCTGGAACTGCTGACCACCGTACGGCCGGGTGACAGCAAGTCCGAGCTGCGGCGGCTGATCCGGCAGGGCGCGGTCAGCGTCGACGGGACGAAGCTGACCGACGCGGAGGCCGCCGTCCAGGTGGTCGACGGTGCCGTCGTCCGCTCGGGCAAACGAACCTGGCACCGGGTCCGGCGAAATTGACGAGCGGCGAGCCGGGAATTGCCGGACCATCGGTGAGGTGAGCGAAACGAAAACAGTGGAGGCGCTGGTCAGCCTCGGCGACCGGTACCTCGGCCGGGTGCCGGCCTTCGAGGCCGACCGGCCCTGGTGGGCGGAGATCGAGGCGACCACAGCGCACCTGGACCAACTGCTCGGCGTACAGACTCTGGTGCTGCGGTTGGTCCATGCCGACGAGGCGGAGACCCGGCGTGGCGGTCGAGTCGTCTACCACGTCCAGGCCGCCGCGGAGCCGCGCCCGGGAGTCCTCGACCCGACGCCGCTGCCGGAGTGGGCCGAGATCGTGAAGCCGCATCCGTTCCGCGCGAGCTGGGCCGAGGTGGACGGGCCGCGCCGGCTGATCGAGTGGGCGCAGGGCGTCGTCGGCCCGTCCCGACCGGCGCAGGTGAAGACCTGGAACCTGTCCTGCCTGATCCGCTTCAGCACGCCGGACGGCGGCGCCTGGGCCAAGGCGAACAGCCCGTTCTGCAGCATCGACGCGGACGTCATCCGCCACGTCCAGCAGTACGACGCGCAGCTCGCGCCCGGCGTACTGGGGATGGACGCGGACCGTCGGTGGTCGCTGCTCGAGCACGCTCCGGGCGTCGACTGCTGGGAGCCGGACGACGAGACCTTGCGCGACGTGATCGGCCGGTGGGTCACCGTCCAGGCGACCATCGACCCGGCCGAGCTGCGGACGCCCCGGATGCTTCCGCAGAGCGTGGCCGCCGAAGTCGCCGGGCTGCTCGACGGCGAAGCGGGTTCACAGTTGCCGGCTGACGTCTCGGCGAAGGCTCGGCAGTTGGTCGACGTACTTCCCGGACTGGTCGCGACGCTGGAGTCGTCGGGCCTGCCGAACACCCTGGTGCACGGCGACTTCCACCCCGGCAACTGGCGGTCCGACGGCACCACCCGCCGGATCGTGGACTGGGCGGACAGCTACGTCGGCCACCCCGCCACCGATCTGCACCGCCTCTCCGGCTACCTACCGCCCGCACAGCGGGAACTGGCCCGCTCGACCTGGATCGCCGCGTGGCGCGAGCACCTCCCCGCCAGTGATCCCGCCCGGGCGCTCCCGCCGATCGCGGTCGTCAGCCGCCTGCTCGGCGCGATCACCTACCAGCGGTTCCTCGACAACATCGAGCCCGACGAGCGCATCTACCACGAGGGCGATCCCGCCCACGAGATCACCGGCGCCGTCGAGACCGCGACCGAGCTCGGCCTGCTGTGACGGCGCATCGAGAGGGAAACGCATGACGATCTTGGTGACAGGGGCCTCCGGCAACGCCGGCGGTGCCGTCGTCCGCGCGCTGGCCGCGAGCGGTGTTCCCGGCAAGGCCTTGCTGCGCCGGGAGCGCGAGCTGCCGCCCGGAATCGACCTGCTGCAAGGCGATCTCAACCAGCCGCAGACCTTCGCCGACGGGCTGTCCGGCGTCAGCGCGATCTTCCTGCTCAGCGGGTACGCCGGTCTCGACGAACTGCTCGCCATGGCGAAGGCCGCCGGTGTCACGCGGATCGTCGTACTGTCGAGCAGCTCGGTGGTCGGCTCGACGACGGACAACGCGATCGCGGCGTACCACCTCGCGACCGAGCAGGCGGTGCGGGACTCCGGACTGGAGTGGATCTTCCTCCGGCCGAACACCTTCATGTCCAACGCGCTGCGCTGGCGCGACCAGCTGGCGACCGGCGACGAGATCCGGGTGCAGTATCCCGGGGTCCCGATCTCGACCATCCACCCGGACGACATCGCCGACGTGGCGGTCCGGGCCCTCACCGAGCCCGGCCACGCCGGTACGGCGTACCGGTTGACGGGGCCGGTCGCGTTGCGGCCGGCCGAGCAGGTGGAGATTGTCGGGCAGGCGATCGGGCGTCCGCTGCGGGCGATCGAGTTGTCGCGGGAGCAGTCCCACGCCGAGCTGCTCGCGGCGATGCCGGCGGCGTACGCGGACGCGATCGACAGCTTCTTCGGAGCCGGGGTCGTCGACGAGACCACCGTCAACGACGTCGTCGAGCAGGTCACCGGGCACCCGGCCCGGACGTTGCAGCAGTGGGCGACGGAGAACGCGGCCCGCTTCAGCTGACCGCGAGCAGGCGGAGGCGGTCGATCGCCGCCGTCGCCAACTGCTCCACCGCGGGGTCACCACACAGCGGCTTGTGTCCCCATCAGCCGGCGTCGGGGCTCAGCGCGGCGACGTACTCGGCGCCCGTGGTGACCGTGCCGAAGCGGGGGAAAATGTAGGAGACGGCGAAGTCGTGCGCCTTGGCGTCGAGGCCGGTCATCGCGTCGCTCAGGTAGACGGTGGCGTAGCCGTGGTCGTCGGCGGCCCGGCCGGTGGACTCGACGCCGAAGTTGGTCGCGATGCCGGCCAGGACCACGGTGTCGATGTCGCGGGAGCGCAGCGCCTCGTCCAGCCCGGTCCCGTGGAAGGCGCCGACGGTCTGCTTGACGATCTCCAGGTCGTTCGGCTGCGGCTCGAGCTCGGGCGCCAGCTCACTGCCCGCGGGCTGCACCCCCACGCCCGGGCGTTCGACGCGCACGTGCACCACCAGCCCGCCCACCGACCGGGTCGCCTTCGCGAGCGCGACACACCGCTCCAGCACCTCGCGACCGGACAGCGGCGCGGTCTGCAGCCCGATGATCCGGGGCATCAGGTCGATCAGCACCAGCGCGGTCCGCCGGGGCTCCAAGCTGAAGGTCGTCATACGCCGACCCTAGCGACTTCCACCACCGATCAACCCCCGGTGCTCGCGCGTCCGGGCGGGACTCCACGCGGGCCCGGCCCCACGCGTCAGCGCGGGACCGGGCTTGGTCGGTGGTGGAGGTCGCGCCCTAGTTCAGGCCCGCCGCCAACTGGTCGGCGTAGGCGGTGTCCTTCTCCTGCGCCGAGAAGCCGAAGCGGAACGTGCCTGCGTCGTAGGTGCCCGGCGGCAGCGCTCGCCCGCCGGGTTGCCACAGGGGTTGCCAGGCGACAGCCCCGTTCGGTGCGTCGTACCAGTGGTTGTCGGTCGACCACGCCGAGCCCGCCTTGTACGCGGTGACGACGCTGAGTCCGGGCCCTGTCGCCATCGACCACGCGGGCAGCCCCGCCACGTCGCCGTTGCGGTTGAACCCACCGGGATCACCCAGGTTCGGCAGCGCGGAGTCGACGTTCAGCGCCACCTCCCAGACCGGCGCGGTCGTCGGACCGTTCACGTTCCACCGCAGCTGGGTGTCGAACGTCTTCGCCCCGAACGCGAACGTCCAGTCCGCCGTCACCGGCTCGTCGTTGAAGCTGATGCCCTTCAACGCCAGCCGGTCCCGCCTCGACTCCACCCGGGCAGCCGGCCCGGCGGTGTCCGTCGCCCCGAAGTTCCCGACCGCCAGGTAAGGCGCGGTCGAGCGCGACGACGAGTCCAGCGCGGGCACGTACTCGCGCTGCCCGGACGGATCCACCTCGAGCTTCGTCAGCGCCGCACGAGGTGCGCTCTGGATCGTCGCCCGGTAGTAGTTCGTCGAGACGACCCGTCCTCTCGTCACCTGCAACGTGTCGAAGTCGAGCGGAGCGACGTACAGACCGCCCTTGCCCCAGCCCGCGCCTGTGACCCACCAGCTGTTGCCGTCCTGCACGACCTCGGCCGCGTGCGCCGCGATCGTGCCGACCAACTGGTCGACGGTGAACTTCAGCGGGTCCTTGCTCTTGTAGACCTTCGTCACCTCGTACCCGCCGTCGCAGCAGACGAACAGGTACCAGTCCGACCCGCGCTGCACCACGAACGGCGACTCCGTCGGCCCGCCGAACGTCCCGGTCTGCGGGTGCTCGAACGCCGTCCGGCGCTCACTCCAGTGCCGTAGGTCCGTGCTCGTCCGGTACGCGACGATGTGGTTGCCACCGGCCGGCGTCGAGTTGGCCGTGTAGTACATCACCCACTGGTCGCCCACCCGGTGCACCATCGGATCGCGCCCGTCGAACCCGTCGGTGAACAGCGGATTCGCCGCCGAGTCCCGGGTCCAGTGCACCAGGTCCGTCGACGTCGCCAAGTGCATCCGGTACGCCGTGTGGTCCGCGGTCCCGCCCGCGTAGAACATGTAGTAGGTCCCGGCGTCGTACAGCACGTACGGCGCCCAGATGTGACTCTCCCCCGCGGCCGGATCCGCCACCAGCGCCGGTGCCTGCTTGGTCCACGGCCCGTTGGGGGTCGGCGCCGTCGCGTGCCCGAAGCTCTTCTCGTCCAGCGGGTTCGCCGGCTCCGCGTGCGTGATGGCGTAGACGTGCCAGGTCCCGGTCTTGCGGTCCTGCACGAGCGTGTGGTCGTTGTAGTACCACTGCTCGTTCTCACCCACGCTCGGGTCGTACACCTTCATGAACTTGCCTGCCGCAACCACCCGGTCCACCTGCACGTACGGCGTACTGCGCACCCGGTCGTCACCGCCTCCGGCCGACGCCGGCAGGGCTGCCGCGCTCAGTACGGCAGCTCCCGCCAACGCCGCCAGGATCGCCCGGCCGCGCATCAGCCGAGCTCCAGGTCCAGGACGTCCACCCCGGCGAGGAAGTTCGTCGCCGCGGCGTTCTTGCCGGTCAGCGTGACCGACAACTGGTGCTTGCCCGCGGCAAGCGTCGCGGTGCCGAGATCAACGTTCTGCGTCCCGACGCCGGTCGCCTGGTAGCCGTCGAACGACACCGGCGTACCACCGTCGACCGCGACGTCGACGATGCCGTAGTCGGCCGCCTTGGTCAGCACCGACGACATCGTGTAGGTGCCCGCGGAGGGCACCGAGAACTCGAGCACCACCTTGTCACCCGCCTTCGTCCCGTGGATCCACAGCTGACTGCCGCCGGACCAGCTCACCCCGCAACAGTTGCCCTGCGGGTCGACCGGCACCGTCGCCGACACGGCCGGCAGCAGCGACTCGGCCTCGACCCGGAGCGTGCGGCCCGACGTCGCCTGAGCGGCCGCGGACTTCGCGCTCTCGTGCCCGGCCAGGTCGACCGCCGAGACCCGGTACGTCCAGGTCTCCTTCAGGCCGAGGCCTCGGTGTACGAAGCCCGGCACGCTGCTCGTTCCGATCAGCCGCTCGGCCGCACCGGCCTTCGCGCCGTACACCTTGTACTGCGCGATGCCGCTGTCGTCCGACGCCTCCGACCAGGTCAGTCCGATCGCGTTGTCGGTGCGTCCGGTGGCGACCAGGTTCGTCGCCGGCGCGGGCGCCTTGTGGTCGGCGTACGGGATGACGAGCGACTGTACGGCGTACGCGGCGGCGGTCCAGGCGGGTGCTCCCGCGGTCGGGCGGAGCTCGATGCTGAGCTTGGTCCGGCCGAAGGTCAGCGACGCCGGGAGCTGGTAGTTGTCGTCCAGCCAGCGCTGCCGATCGTTGCCGAGCGGCTGCAGCCAGGTCCCCGCATCCTTGCCATTGACAACTACCTGCGCCGACTGCCGGGCGAGCTTCTGGTCACCGGTCCGGCGCAACGTCACGCCCCGGTTGACGGGGTCGATCTTCACGTCGAACTTGACCGCGCCCGTGGTGGAGCGGACCTGGTCGGTCAGCACCGTGTCGTCGTGGTCGCCTTCGTAGACCGACGTCAGGTCCGCGGTCTGCGCGCCCGGGTCGGTGTAGTTGTGCTGCGTCCGGCTGGTCGCGGAGCCGGTGTCGATGCGGTCGGTCTCCCGCGCACCGAACTTGTTGTTCGCCCCGGCGTACAGGAAGGCCGTCGAGCCGTAGATCGCCGCGTGGTCGTTCTGCTGGCCGTGCTCGATGCCGAAGGTCAGCTGGTTCTGGAAGTCGATCGCGTCGGTGATGTGCAGCCGCCAGGCGCTGTCGCACTCGACGGCGCAGGCGCCCAGCCGCACCTCGTGCCCGGAATTGCCGTGGAACGGGGTGGAGTAGGTGCCCTGGTTGAAGTACCAGCCGGACTCGTAGTAGTCCTCCGTGCCGGTGCCGTAGATCGCCGGAGTGCGCTCGCCGTCGACGTAGACCCGCTCGTCGCCCTCCAGGTAACCGCGGGTGTTGCCGTCCGGCTGCAGGCCCTCCATGGTCTGCGAGACCCCGACGAACTTGCCGCGCCCCGTGGTCTCGGCGATCGTCCAGTCCTTGCCCATCACCGCTTCGCCGCGGTGCGAGATCGCGGTGAAGTAGCCGCTGCGCCCGGTCACCAGGTCGACGGCCGCACCGGCGTCGCGGGCCGACGTGACCTCACCCTGACCGGTCAGCCGGTACGACGAGTTGTTGACGAGCGTGACGGTTGCCTTGGCCAGGTAAGGCATCGGCCACCAGGCGGAGTACCAGCCGTCGGGGTCCATCGCGAAGTACAGGCTGCGGACCGGATTCTCGCCCAGACCCGAGCCGAAGAACTCGCCGATCGGGGCGTTGACCCGCTGCTTGCCGTCGACGGTGACCTGGACGCGGACACCGGCGAGCAGCGCGTCGGACGACTTGACCCGCTCCAGGTCCTCCGGCGTCGCGGCGTACGGCATCGAGTTGCGGCCGCTCCAGTTCTGCTGGGTGATCGCATACTGGTGCGCCTGCTCCTCGGCGGGGTGATCCGGACCGAGATCGAGGGTGTCGGTGCGCTTCGCGGTCCCGCCGACGATCGAGTCGGCCCAGTAGGTGAACTCGTTGAAGTCCAGGTCGGAGGAGACGAACTGGTTGCGGATGCGCAGCTGCGACTTGCCGGCGGTCAGCGCGGCCGGCAGCTCGAGCACCTGGTCGAACCACTGCGCCCCGTCGGCCTTCAACGGCGCCCACTCGCCGGCCTCGACCCCGTCGACGAACACCTTCGCCCGCTGGTTGCCGATCTTGAGGTCCATCCGGCGGATCAGCTTCACTCCGGTGTTGGCCGGGTCGACCTTCATCGTGAACTCGCTGGTCCCGACGTGCGCGCGGCCGTCGTCGGAGATGCTCGGCAGCTCGAGGCCCTTGATCTGCGGGAACTTCAGCCGCAGCGCGCTGAGCTCGCCCGGACCGGTCACCTCGGCGAGTTTCACCTGGGCGCCCGGCGCGAGATCGACCGCCTTGCCCGTCGTCCGGGCGCCCGGCCGCGCCGGCTTCGGGTCCTTGGTGCCGGCCGCCTTCAGCAGCGCGACGACATCCTCGGCCTTGTCGGCCGGGTCGAACGTGCGGACCCCGGTCGCGTCCGGGAACTCGCGGTAGCCGACGTGGTAGAAGTACGGGTTGCTCTGCACGGTGACCTTCATCGAGCTGCGGTACGGCATCGGCACCCGGATGTAGACACCGCCGGAGGTCTCCAGCGCGTTGGCGACCAGCGGGAAGACGAACGGCGCGCCGAGCTTGCCGTCGACCACGTCCTGCAGGGAGGCGTCGACCACCTTGCGGCCGTCCAGCTCGATGGTGATCTTGCCGGTCGCGCGCACGTCACCGCCGTCGCGGGTGAACCAGATCGTGCCGATCTCGCCCGGACCGGCGTCCTCGGCGAGCACGCAGCCGGACGCGTCGGTGCGCAGGCAGGAGTAGGTGCCGTCGAAGCCGTCGTTGTTGGTGCCGTCGCGGCCGAAGCTGGAGAACTGCTTGGTCCGGACGCCGGTCTGCAGCTCCGGCAACCGGTCGAGCCGGCGGTAGACGTCCCAGCCGACCGGGCCGTTGCCGCCCTGCGCGGAGGGCGCGGCGTTCGTCGTACCGGTGGCTGAGGCGGTCGCGGCGACGGGGAGAACGAGGACTGCTCCGAGCAGAGCCGCGGCGGTACGGCGCAGCAGGCTGGTCATAGGCGGAGACCTTCCGGAGAGACTGGGAAATCGATTTCTCAGATGTCTACCACCGGCGTCCGGTGCTTGAGAAGGGCTCGCAGCGCTGGAATTTCGGAATGTCCGGGCCGATTTCGGAATGAACCGGGTGATCCACCAGTTGGTCACCCGATGGGCCGACGTGTTGCCAGGGGCGACAGACTGGACCCGCACGCCGAACGTCCAGTCCTCACCCGCAGGAGACACCGATGAGTTCTGCTCCAGCCCAGATCGCCGTCACCGGCCTCGCCGTGATGGGCCGCAACCTGGCCCGCAATCTGGCCCGCAACGGCTTCCGCGTCGCCGTCCACAACCGCTCCCAGGGCCGGACCGACGCCCTGGTCGAGGAGTTCGGCCACGAGGGTGAGTTCGTCCCGGCCGCCGACCTGCCGGCGCTGGTGGAGTCGCTCGAGACGCCGCGCAAGATCATCATCATGGTCAAGGCCGGCGAGCCGACCGACGCGGTGATCGACGAGCTGGTGCCGCTGCTGGACGAGGGCGACATCGTGGTGGACGCCGGCAACGCGCACTTCGCCGACACCCGCCGCCGCGAGGACGCGCTGAAGGCCAAGGGCCTGCACTTCGTCGGCGCCGGCGTCTCCGGCGGCGAGGAGGGCGCACTGAACGGGCCGAGCATCATGCCCGGCGGCTCGACCTTCGCCTACGCGGCCCTGGAGCCGATGCTGACCAAGATCTCGGCGCACGTCAACGGCGAGGCGTGCTGCGTGCACGTCGGCCCGGACGGCGCCGGCCACTTCGTCAAGATGCTGCACAACGGCATCGAGTACGCCGACATGCAGCTGATCGCGGAGTCCTACGACCTGCTGCGCAACGTGCTCGGGCTGTCCGCGAGCGAGCTGGCCGACGTGTTCCGCGAGTGGAACAGCGGCGACCTGGAGTCGTTCCTGATCGAGATCACCGCCGAGGTGCTGTCGCAGGTCGACGATTCGACCGGCGGGCCGTTCGTCGACGTCGTCCTGGACCAGGCGGAGCAGAAGGGCACCGGCCGATGGACGGTGCAGGTCGCGCTCGACCTGGGCATCCCGGTCAGCGGTATGGCGGAGGCCGTCTTCGCCCGCTCGCTGTCGGGTGACGTCGTACGGCGTGAGGCCGCGGCGGGCGTGCTGCCCGGCCCGGCGAACCCGAAGGTCGAGGTGGACCGCGACGCGTTCATCGAGGACGTGCGGCACGCGCTGTACTCGTCGAAGCTGGTCGCGTACGCGCAGGGCTTCGACGCGATCCGCGCGGCCAGCGACCAGTATGGCTGGGACATCGACCTGGGCGCGATGGCGAAGATCTGGCGCGGCGGCTGCATCATCCGGGCCCGCTTCCTGGACCGGATCAAGGAGGCCTACGACCGCGACGCGAACCTGCCGTCGCTGCTGGTCGACGACTACTTCAAGGAAGCCGTCGCGAACGGCCAGGAGGCCTGGCGCCGCGTCGTCGGCGTCGCGGCCGCGGCCGGCGTTCCCGCTCCGGGCTTCTCGGCCTCCCTGTCGTACTACGACGGCCTGCGCGCCGAGCGGCTGCCCGCGTCGCTGATCCAGGGTCTGCGCGACCTGTTCGGCGCGCACACCTACCACCGCGTGGACCGCGAGGGCGCGTTCCACCTCGACTGGTCCGGCGACCGCAAGGAACACGACGCCTGAATTGCCTTGGGGGCGCCTGCCGGTGGCAGGCGCCCTCGTTGTTTGACGCGGCAGGGGAATTGGCCTTGAGATCGAACATGTGTTCTACTGTTCTCTCAGCGCCAGCCCGCTCCGGCGGGGACATGTTCACCCAGGGAGATCGCCGCAACGATGACCGTAAACACTTTTGCAGCTGAAGCCCAGACCGACGCCGTCGACACTCCCGCCGAGGCGCTCGACTCTCCGGCCGGCAGCACCGTGACGGACACCGTCACCTCCCCTGAGGCCCCGTCGTCCGACGCCGTCTCGGACGCCGACGCGACCCCGGCCGCCGACGCCTCCTCCCCGGCCCCCGGCGAGGCCACCTCCGCCCCGGTCGCCGAGAAGCCGAAGAAGGCGCCCGCCAAGAAGGCGCCGGCGAAGAAGACCAAGACCCTCGAGCTCACCCTGACCGTCACCGGCACCGCCGACGGCGAGTGGAAGGCCGAGCTCAAGCAGGGCAACAGCTACATCGCGAAGAACCTGCTCGTCGCCGCCGCAGCCGTCTCCCGCGCCGCCAAGGAGCTGCACGAGGACCTGTCCGGCCCGATCGACGAGGTCATCGACGCCGCCCGCGAGCAGCAGGCCGCCAAGGTCGCCGCCCTGGAAGCCGAACTCGAAGCCGCCCGCCGAGCCCTCGCCGAACTCGACGACTGACCCCAGCACCACCCCGCCGCAACCCTGCGGCCTCCCGATCCCCGCAGCCGACCCGCGGACTTCCCCCGCACCGGCCGTGGCCCTCTGGGTGGGGGTAGAGGCGTCCACCCCCACCCGGACGCACTGAGGAGCATGCCGGGCCGTTTCCCAGGAAACGGCCCGGCATGACGCGTGCCCAAGCCGGTCAGCTGGTGAGCGTCCGGATCACTGAGGCGCGGGCGCAGGCGTCGACCAGGCCTTGGATGCTGATCTTGGTCATCGCGTGCAGGGCGGTCAGGATGCGTTCGGACGCGTCGGGTTCGGCGTCGGTCAGAAGCTCGCCAAGGGTCCTGGGGATGATCTGCCAGGTCACGCCGAAACGGTCGGTCAGCGAACCGCCCGGGCCTGGCTCGCCGCCGTCGCTGAGTTCCGCCCACACCGTGTCGATGTCTTCCTGGGTGTCACAGGTGACGTACAGCGACAGCGCGGGGGTGAACGGCAGCCGGCTTCTTCCGTTGTAGGCGACCAGGCGCTGCCCGGCGAGCTCGAAGACGACCGTGGTGACCCGGCCGTCCGCCGCGCGCTGCCGGTCGAGGATCTTCGACGCGGGGAGCACCGACGTGTACAGCTCTGCGGCCTCCTCCGCCTGGTCGTCGAACCACAAGAACGTGCTGACCTGCATGAACCTGTTCCTCCGAAGGGTTTTCACGGTCCGACGAGAGTGGGTCGGGGCGCGCCGTCGGCGACCAGTTGGCGGAGTTCGCGCAGTTCGCGCGGCGGGCAGTTCCAGCCGAGTACGCCGACCACTGTGTCCTGCTCGACGAAGGCGGCGGCGAACCTGCGGTCCGCGAGGTCTCCGCGCACCACCGTCATCTCGGCGTCCGGGGGGAAGATCCCGTAGGCCTGCAGGCGTACGTCGTACTGGTCGCTCCAGAAGTACGGGACGGGAGCGAACGGCCGGTCCGCGCCGAGCAGGTTCGCGGCGACCGCTGTGCCCTGCTCGGTCGCGTTGAGCCGGTGCTCGATCCGCATCCGCCGGTCGAAGCGCGGGTTGTGCCAGGACGCCACGTCACCCGCGGCATAGATCCCGGGCGCCGCCTGACACATCGCGTCACACTCGACGCCGTTGCCGACCGCGAGGCCCGAGTCCGCGAGCCACTCCGTCGCCGGGACCGAGCCGATCGCCACGACGACCACGTCGGCGTCGAGCACGGTCCGGTCGTTCAGCTCGACGCCCGTCACCCTGCCCTCGGAGGACACGAACCGGGACACGCCCGTGTTCATCCGCAGCCGTACGCCGTGGTCGCGATGGGTCTGGCCGACCAGGTCCGCGATGCGTGCGCCGAACTGACGCTGCAACGGCGCCGGATGCGGATCGACCAGTGTGACGTCGAGCGACATGCCGCGCGCTACCGCCGCGATCTCGGAGCCGAGAAAGCCGGCGCCGACGACAACCACCTTCGGGCCACTTCGCAACAGCGTGCGGAGCGCCAAGGCGTCGTCCAGGGTCCGCACGGTGTGCACCCCGGCGAGGTCGCTGCCGGGCAGGCGTCGAGGACGAACCCCGGTCGCGATCACCAAGGCATCGAAGCCGAGCTGGTCCACCGGGGGCACGTCCAGGCTGACGGCAGTCTCTCCCGGCTGGACCGTGCCCAGCCCGGCCACGGCCTCACCCAGCTTGGGCGTGCTCAGCCCGGCCGCAGTCTCCGCGAGCCGGAGCGTGCGCCGGGAAGCGTCCAGGCCGACGGCGGTCTGGCCCAGCCTGAGGTCGGCGTCCAGCCGGTCGATCGCCGGCTCGTCGCGGAGCACTACCCGCTCCGGCTCCCACACCCCGGACAGGACCTGCTTCGACAGCGGCGGCCGGTCGTACGGCGGCCGCCGCTCCCCCCCGATCAGGGTGAGCTTCCCGTCGTACCCCTTGCTGCGGAGGGCTTCCACGGCGGCGAGTCCCGCGGCCGACGCGCCGACCACCACGACATGGCGAAGCATCGGCCGTCAGCCCTCGACCGTGATCGCGAGCGCGGGGCAGCCCGCCGCCGCGTCCTGGACGTCGAACAGCCGATCGTCGGGCGGGCTGTCGTCGAGCACCACCACGATGCCGTCCTCGTCGCGCTGGTCGAACACACCCTCCGCGGCGAAGACGCACTGCCCGGACGCGACACACCGGTCCTGATCCGCGAACACCTTCATCGGCCTGCTCCCTGGCTCGTCGGGCCGGCGGCACCGGCGGCGGCTTGGTTCGACGGGCCTGCAGCGGCACCGGCGGCGGCCGGCTTCGCCGTACCGGCAGGGGCACCGCCGGCGGCGCGGCGGGCGTTGGGCTTGCGGCGGTCGAGCAGCCAGTCCGCGAGCAGCAGCGTGAGCAGTGGACTGAGCCAGACACCGATGCTCGTCGCGGTGTTCTGCATCAGCTGCTCGTTGCCACCGAAGGTGCTGTCCACCTTCGGCGTCAGGATGATCATGGCCGGGATGTTGATGACTCGGCTCAGCGGGATCATCATCACGAGCGCGAAACTGCGCGACATCCACCGTCGGTGCTCGTCGTACCGGCGCTGGCGGGCCAGCCGGAACGCGGCGACCGTGACGACGAGCCAGAGCGTCGATCCGACCAGGTTGGCGACCCGGACGGACGGGCCGGCCGAGGTGTACCAGCCGATGTACAGGCCGAGCAGCGCGGCGGGGATCACGGTGAAGACGTAGACCCGGCCGGCGATGCGGTGCCCGCGCCGGTGCTTGTTGCGGAACGCGGGCCAGACCTGGAAGCACGCGATCGTCATGCAGACCGTGCCGAGCAGGACGTGCGTGACGAGGAACGGGTAGTAGAGGTCGTTGCCCGCCGGCGGCTCCAGGCGCGAGTTGGCGGGGTCGAAGGTCAGGTAGGGCGGCACGGAGAACGCCAAGAACGCCGCCACCGCGAACATCAGCGGCGCGATCCAGGTGCGGCGCCACCAGACCGGCTTGCGTCGCCGCGGTGGCGGTGTCGGTGTCGCGGAGGGTGCGTTCAGGGTCGAGGTCATGTCGGTCCGTTCGGTGGTGGAGGCTTGCCGAAACTATGTATAGCATACATAAAACGTACAACGTACATAGATTTAGAATGGCGCGGGAGAACGACCGACAACGGGATGGTGGATGACCGCACGCGACGGCAAGGACCCGGACCTCCGGCGCAGCGTCACGCTGCTGTGGTCGGGACGGCCCGAGGGGCAGCGCGGTCCGCGGCGCCGGCTCACCGTGGAAGGCATCGCGCAGGCGGCGGTCCGGATCGCCGACGCCGACGGGATCGAGGCGCTGTCCATGCAGCGGATCGCCGCCGAGCTCGGCTACTCGACGATGGCGCTCTACAACCACGTTCCGAACAAGGACCTCCTGCTGGAGGTCGCCGCCGACCTCGGGGCCGGCCCGCCGCCCGACCTCGACCCCGACGACCACCGGCTCGCGGTCCGCGGGTGGGTCGACGCGCTGTGGAGCGGTTTTCGGCGACGACCCTGGATCCTGCGGGTGCCGCTCGACCACGCACCGATGGGACCTCACCAGCTCGCCTGGCTCGAGCGCCTCCTGCGCGCGCTGCTGGCAGCCGGCCTGGCCGGCGCCGAGGCGAGAGCGGCCGCGCTGCACCTGACCGCGGTCGTCCGGGGCGCGGCGCAGATCAGCCTGAACACGGCGAGCACCGACGACGGACTCCTGCGCACCGAGGCCGACGTGGAGCAGCTCGTCGGTGAGTACATCGACGCGGAAAGCTTCCCTGCGCTGACCGCTGTCCAGGCGGCCGAGGGTGCGAGCGGCCAACGGCAACGTGAACCGGCCGACGGGCTGCCGTTCGAGCTCAGCTTCGGAGTGGACCGGTTCCTGGACGGCATCGAGAGCTGGGTGGCGGACCAGAAGCGCCAGAGCTGAAGCGTGTGACGTAGTCGGCGCGCCGTGTCCTGGGCAGGGGGATCCCGCGCGCCGTACCGTGTTTGCTCTGGGTTCACCTTCCGGGCCCTGACCGCTCCGAACAGAAGAGGTCAGATGAGCACCTTCCAAGACCTGGGATCGCTCCTGCTGGTTCGCGGCGCCGACGAGCTGGACCACGCCGGGGGCACGCTCTACGTCCACCTGCACCGCGTCGCCAAACGCCTCAGCACCCTCGGCGCCTCCGACACCCTCGTCCTGGCCGGCCTGGCCCACGCGGCCTACGGCACCGACGGTTTCCCGACCCACCTCTTCGACCACCGCGAAGAACGCCCGGTCCTGGAAGCAGTCATCGGTCCCGAAGCCGAGCTCCTCGTCTACCGCTACGGCTCCTGCGAACGCGAAACCACCTGGCGCGACCTCGCCGAGCACCGCACCGTCACCGACCGCTTCACCGGTACGTCCGAGGAGCTCACCACCGCCGAACTACGCGACTTCGTCGACCTCACCATCGTCAACGAACTCGACGTCCTGGACCACGCCCCGGATCTGGCCGGCAAACTCCGCCCGTACCTGCAGGAACTGATCCCCCGCTGGCAGTCCTTGGCGTCCCCCGCGGTCCTCGCCGACGCCACCCGAGCCCTGGAACTCTGACCCATAACCCGCACCGGGACACCGACGACGATGCCCGCGAGCAGCTCACCGCCTTCGTAGCGGCGTGCGGGCCCCACGTCCACTCCGCCTGCACTCCACCTCCTCCCCGCCTCAGCATTTGGATGGCCACCCCCTGCGGTGGTGGGTTCTACGGCCGCATACCGCCATGGAACCCACCAGGTCGACGGTGAACGTCGGAAAGTCGACGGTGAACGCCCGCGGCCAGGTGAACCGCGTCGCCTGGCCCGCCGCGCCGGCGGAACAGATGGACCGTCACCCGTCCGCATCTCGCGGCGACGATGCGGCCTTTCCCGGCGTTCCGGGCAGGCCGGCATTGTCGAGGGTGCACGGTCCGCGCCGGTTCCCGATCGACCGACAGCGACGTCAGGTACGCCGGCGTCGGTGCCGATCAACGCGCAGGAGTCCGCAACTCCCGGCGGAGCTCGGAGGGCAGCGCGGCGCGGACCCCGCGGCGTACCGGGTGACCCGGGTAAGGGCGGTGGAGGTGGCGAGCCCAGCGGTTGGCTTCGGTGCGATCGCTCGGGCGGCGTGACGATGCCGCGGCGGGCTTGGTGGTTGCCGCGGGTTCGGTGGTTCGCCGCGGGCTCGGTGGTTCGTAGCCGATTGTCAGACGCCCGCGATCCGCGTCGAAATGCCGTCGCATCCCCGCGCTTCGGCCGTACGGCGTCCGTGGCCGGGCTCAGCGGTCTCGTCTGCTTGCGGGCTCACGCGATGTCGGTGGCGGCGGCTAGCTTCAGCGGATGAGCGCTCCCTGGACCACGACGTTGGCCACCGTCGCCGAGCAGCTGAACGGCCATCGCATCGAGTGGATGCTTCTCGGCAGCGCGGCGACAGCACTCCGCGGCGCGGCGATCGTTCCCGGCGACATCGACATCGCGATCCGCACGGCCGAGGACGTCACCCGTGCGGCGGCGGTCCTGCCGACGCCGGATGCGCGAGGTGCTGATGAGTCAGGGCCAGATGTGTCAGGCCAAGGACCGGACTGGTTCAGCACCACGGCCGAGCCGGTGCTGCGATTCGACCGGCCCGGCGAGCGGTGGACGTTCGGCCTGTGGATGATCGGCGGCGTCAAGGTCGAACTGGCCCACATCGACGCGCCCGCCGTCGCCGCCTTGATGCTCGAGGCCCGCTCGCCGCTGGTGTGGCAGGAAGCGGAGATTCTCGAGTACCACGGGCAACCCGTCCCCACCGTCCCGATCGAAGTGCAACTCGCCACCATGGTCGCCAGGCAGCAGGACTCCCGCATCGACGCGACCATCGCCGCCGTCGACACGACTCGACTCAACCTGCCGCTCCTGCACCGCGCGCTTTCGGACAAGCAGTCGGAAGTCCCCGCCATGACGGTTCCCGAATCGCTACAGCGTCTACTCGCGAATCCTGCGACTGCGCCCGACTGAGCCCTGCCCAACAGCGGGAGAGGGCGGCGCGAACGACACCGGGCTCGGCATGCCGATTGGCGCTAGGAGGGTGAGGGCTACGAGTGCGGTGCGGCGTCGGGGTCCGACATGGTCTTGCGTCTCCTGCGTGCGCAGCCCCCGGAGAACGAGTGTGGCAGGTCGGGCAACGTTTCCTGGAAAACGGCGGTCGGGCGACGCATGATCAAGGCATGGCCCAGTACGAAGTGATCGCCCGCACCCGGCTCGACCGGCGCCTGACCACGTCCGCCTACCTTGACCTGGCCCTCGACTCCCCGAAGCTCGACAAGGCGATGCGCTTTGCCCGGGTGGAGGATCTGCCCGACGGGCAGGTGGCCGTCGTACTGCGGCACAAGTCCAGCCCGCGCAAGCACGACCAGGCCGCGGCGACGGCGCAGCGTACGCTCGCGCAGCTCGGCATCCCCGCGACCCAGGTCCAGCAGCTCGACCTCGTCAGACTGACCAAGCACGGCCGCGCCCTCGTCCGTTCGTGGACGCAGCGCCCGGGCGATCCGTCTGGTGACCGCGAGCCGCGTACGCCACAGCCGTCCCCGCCGCACCTTCGCGCGAGCAAGGAGCTTCCACACAGCTGAGCCACGGCCTTCCGCGCAGCTGACCGAGGACTACTTGTCCACACGGCTGACGCCGGCGGCACGGCGGTGCTACTTTGTGAGTGGCTTGGTGCCGCCTGCCGCTCGCGCCCTTCGGGGTTTGGTGAAGCGCACTGTCGGGAGAGCTGCCGTCTCGGTTTCTGACGCGGTCTGAAATCCGTCAATGCGAGCACCGGACTGGTTGGGCCGTGTGGAAGGCCGAGTATGGCTGTCGACAGTGTTGAGCACGCCAAGAAGCTGGCGCGGAAGCTGCGCGGAGACCTGGCCGCGGCCGGGGTCGACATCTCGCACAGCCTCGCGCTGGAGCTCGTCGCGCACCAGCAGGGCGCCAAGGACTGGAACATCCTGGCGGCCGCCGGACATCCGTCGGAGGCCGGCCCCGCGGTGCCTGTTCTGCGCGTGATGTCCGTGGACGTCGCGCTGCCCTTCTACGTCGACTATCTGGGCTTCCGCCTGGACTGGGAGCACCAGTTCGAGCCGGGGCTGCCGAAGTACGTCCAGGTGTCGTGGTCAGCGGCCAAGCTGCACCTGTCTGAGCACCACGGCGACGGAAGCCCGCACGGTGTGGTGTGGATTCCCGTTGCCGACGTCAACCAGTTGCACCAGCAGTTGCACGCCCGGCCGAACGCGCCACTGCGACCGGGCGTCGACGTCGACGCGCCCGGCGGACCGACGCTGGAGGTCATCGACCCGTACGGCAACGTCCTGCGGTTCGCCCAGCCCAGTCCGAGCTGACCCGCCGACGACTCGGGCCCTCTGAACCAGCACGTCGGCTAGGCCAGTCCCGCGCAGCAGGCGGAAACTGGCCGCCACACCCTACGGCGTGAACACCTCAAAGGCTGTCGCGAACGGCGTACCCAGCCGGGTGCCCGCGGCCCGCGACACGCCTTCGAGGAACTCCGCCGGGTCGAAGTGCGGCCAGTTCAGCCCGTCGATGTACGCCTTGTGCGCGCGCAGCGAGTCGACGCCGATCTCGAATGTCTCGGTGGTGTCCACCCCGTGCTTGCTCAGCGGCGACCCGGCCGCCCACACCTGCCGGACGCCGGCCCACCGCTCGCCGACCTCGGGGAAGATCCACCGGTTCGCGGCATCCCGTACGGCGTCCAGCGTGGCCCGTCCGGTCGCCATGTGGTCCTGCTGGTTGAGCAGGACGTCGCCGTCCCACGTCTCGCGGAAGTTGTTCGTGATGACGATCTCCGGCTGGTGCCGGCGGACCGTCTCGGCGATCAGCCGGCGCAGCGCGACGCCGTACTCGATCGTCCCGTCGGGTTGCCCGAGGAACTCGACCGCGCTGACGCCGACGATGCGCGCCGACTCGATCTGCTCGGCCTCGCGCAGCGGACCACACTCGGCCGGCGCGATCCCGTCGATGCCCGCCTCGCCGGAGGTGAGCAGGACGTACACGATCTCCTTGCCCTGCGCGGTCCAGCGCGCGATCGCCGCCGCCGTCCCGAACTCCAGGTCGTCGGGGTGCGCCACCACGGCGAGCGCCTTCTGCCAGTCCTCGGCCACGGGTTCCAGTGCAGTCATGCCCGCAGGCTAGTCTCCGAAGACCTGTCGCGTGTAGGGGTTTGCGAATGCCCGTCCCGGGTCCAGCCGGTCGCGCACCGCGAGGAAGTCGCCGAAGTGCGGATAGAGCTCCGCGAGCCGGGTCGCGTCGAGCGTGTGCAGCTTGCCCCAGTGCGGCCGGCCGCCGTACGCCGCGACGATCTGCTCGAAGGCCGTGAAGTACCGCCCGTGGTCGAGCCGGTGGTACTGGTGGATCGCGAGGTACGCCGTCGCCCGCCCCTGCGCGGTGGACAGCCAGATGTCGTCGGCCGCCGCGACCCGCACCTCGATCGGGAACGGGAACCGCTCCCCCGACCGGTCGATCCAGGCCCGCAACTGCCCGAGCACCTCAACCAGGTGCTCCCGCGGTACGGCGTACTCGGACTCGCGGAACACCACGTTGCGCTCCGAGCAGAACACCTTGTACGACGCGTCGACGTACTCGCGCGCCGACAGCGCCCGGGTCGCGATCCGGTTGATCCGCGGTACCAGCGCCGGCCTGCGGACCGCGAGCCTGTTGGTCAGCTCGAAAACCTTGTTGGACAGCAGTTCGTCGTCCACCCAGCCGCGGACCCGGCCGACCGGCGAAGGGCCGACGCCGGCCGCGACCCGGTTGTTGCGCTTGGTCAGCGCGACGTCGGTGTGCGGGAACCAGTAGAACTCGAAGTGGTCGTTGCCATCGGCAAGCTCATCGAACCCGGCCAGCACCTCGCCGAGCGGCAGCGGCATCTCCTGCGCGCGGAGCAGGAACGCCGGCACGCACTGCAGGGTCAGCGAGGTGATCACGCCGAGCGCGCCGACGGAGACCCGCGCGGCCGCGAACACATCCGGGTTCTCGTCCGCGGAACACTGCAGCACCGAGCCGTCGGCGGTCACCAGCTCGAGGCCGACCACCTGGGTGGCCAGTCCGCCGAGCTTCGCGCCGGTCCCGTGGGTGCCGGTGGAGATCGCGCCGGAGATCGTCTGCTTGTCGATGTCGCCGAGGTTGGCCATCGCGAGGTCGAACGACGCCAGCCCGGCGTTCAGCTTGGCCAGACCGGTGCCGGCGCCGACCGTGACCCGGCCCGACGTCCGGTCGGCGGCCTGGATCGCGGACAGCCCGTCGAGCCGGACCATCACTTGCTCCGGGACCGAGCAGCCGGTGAAGGAGTGGCCGGAGCCGACCGCCTTGAGCTTCTTGCCCTGCTCGGCCGCGGCCTTGACCGCCGCCGCGACCTCGTCGGTCGAGGCCGGCCGCAGCACCTGTACGCCGGTCGCCGACTCCGTGCCCGCCCAGTTCCGCCAGGTGCTCATCAGACCGTCCAGCTCATCCGAAGTTCTTCCCTTCGCCGCGGTAGCTGACCAGCTCGGTCAGCTCGTTGCCGTCGATCGCGTACAGCCGGTCGAACCGCTCCAGCATCTCGCCCGCCTTCGCGTAGCGCATCCACACCCGGTCGCCGATCTTCAGGCCGCGCGCGTGCTCGCCTTCGACCGGAGTCTGGACCTCGCCGGCGCCTTCGGTGCCGAGCAGGCGCAGCCCGATCGGCCACGCCGGCGCGGGCAGGCGGGACTTCTTCGCCGGGCCGGACGCGACGTACCCGCCGCCGAACAACGTCGCGATCCGCGGCGTGGGCCGCCGGACGACGCCCAGCGCGTAGGCGACCGCGGGCTCCGGCTGGAACACGTCGTACTTGTCGAACAGTGTCGGACCGTAAAGACCGGAACCGGCGGTGACCTCGGTGACCGAGGGATCCGCGCTGCTGATCTCGATGCTTCCGGTGCCGCCGCTGTTGACGAGCTGGAGCGACGCGACCTGCTTGACCGCGTCGACGACCGCGCCGCGCCGGTCGGACAGCTCGGCCGCCGACCGCCGCTTCACCCAGCGAACCGCGGGCGACGTGTCCGGCAGCCCGGCGATCTGCGCCTCGTAGAACATCACCCCGACGAGCTCGAACGCGTCGTCCGCCGCGACCTGCCGGGCCAGCGCGAGCACCTGCTCCGGCGTTCGCAGCGGAGACCGCCGTACGCCGAGATGCTGACCGAAGATCCGCAGGGAGGCGTCCACGTCCAGGCAGACCCGGAGCCGTTCGCCGCCGCCGGTGACCTGCCTGATGTAGGCCAGGTGCTCGACGTCGTCGACCATCAGCGTGATCCGGGCGGCCGCCTCGGCGTCGCCGGCCAACTCCCGCAGCGCCGCGCGGTGCACGGTCGGATAGCCCATCAGGATGTCGTCGACTCCGTTGCGCGCCAGCCAGAGCGCCTCGGGCAGCGCGTAGCTCATCACGCCGTGGAAGCCCGGCCGCCGCAGCGCCTCGGCGATCAGCGCGCGACTGCGCACCGACTTGGACGCGACCCGGATCGGCACGCCCGCGGCGCGGCGGACCAGGTCGTCCGCGTTCCGGCGGAAGGCGGCCAGGTCCACCACCGCGAACGGCGGATCCAGCTCGGCGGTCAGCCGCCCGTACCGCTCGAAGTCACCCATGCCGGGAGTTTAGGCGGATCAAAAACTGAAAGGTAGTACATCTTTCATGCCGAATCGATCACAGTCCGGAGCTCGGGGACCACCTTCTGCGCCCACTCGGCGCCGGCGTTCGGGTCCTGGGCGGCGACCAGTGCGACGGTCGCGCCCTGCCGGACCGACGTCTCGGCGTAGGCCTCGGCACCGGCGTACCGGCGTAGTTGAGCCGCGGCGTCCTGCTCCGACCACAGCGGCTCTACGGCGAGCTGGGCGTCAGCGGACGCGCCGCAGGCGGCCATGCGGGCCTGGTATCCGGTGAAGTACTGCTGAGCCTGCGCCGCGTTGACGAAGCGGAGCAGGAGCGCGGTGGCGGGCAGGTCGGCACCGGTCCGGTACGTCGCCTGCAGTGCGTGCAGCGGGACGGGCAACGAGCCGGTCGGCAGGCGGCCCGCACAGCCGACCGGCAGCGCCTCGTACGCCGCCTGATGCGCACTGCGCTGCCTGGTCCACGTCTTGTTGCCCAGCCAGCCCGCCTCGGCGCCGCCCTCCTCGACGAACGTCTTCCAGCCGGTGCCGAGCTTGTCGGCCGGAGGCAGGTTCTTGCTGGAGACGGGACCGGCGGCCGGGGGCGGTGGTGCGGTCGCCTGCTCAGGCAGGACCGGCGGCTTGGCCGCGTCGGTGGGCTTGGCCGTGCTCGGCGTGATGGTGGGGACGGGGACCGTGCCTCCGACCGTGCTGGGGATCGCCACTTCCGGGGTCGTTGGCACCGCCTGAGGCTGGGGGTCGGAGGTGCACGAGGCGACCAGCCCGGCGACCAGGAGGGCCGCCGGGACCACGGCGTACCGGATGTTCACTTGGGCTGGTAGTGCTGGTAGTCGGGCTTGGACCAGCGTGCACCCCAGAAGTAGCCCTGGGCTTCGAGGGCCTTGGTCAGCGTGCTGCCGGCGAACAGCATGCCCGGGCGGACGACGGAACGGTTGCGGTAGGACAGGCCGTTGCTCGGGTACCAGACGCCGTTCGCCGCGAGGTACGGGTTCTCGACGGTGTTGATGTCGATCGCGTGGCCGTAGGAGTGCGGCGACAGCGAGTACGGGTCGCCGGTGACCTGCCGGCAGTTGAAGACCGAGGTGTTGTCGGCCTCCATCGCACGGATGTCACTGCCGCCGAACACGTCGACCCGGGTCATCCGCCGGATCGGGAACTTCGCGTTGAGGTTCGCCGTCCAGACCGTGATCATCTTCTGCACCGCGGCGTCGCGCACGATCAGCTCGCCCTTGTGCAGCAGGCCGTCGAAGCCCCAGTGGTTCATCGTCAACAGCCGCAGCGACGAGGGCCCGACCGGGCAGCCGGCCCGATAGGTCTTCGGCACCATGCTGGCGGCGACCGCGTACACCTTCGGGTTGAGCCCGGCCTTGATCACCACGTACGCCGTCCCGGACACCTCCACGGCGGTCGTCGGCACGCCGCGGCTGACCACCCGGACCGACCGGCTGGACGGGAAATTGTCCGGGACACGCAGACGGAAGTTGCCTTTGGCATCGGTTTTGACACTGGTCAGCCAGCGCCAGGCGCCGCTGCCGAGCAGGTCCTGGAGCACGACCTCGAGCCCCGCCTGCGCGGGCACCGTCGTCCCGGTGACGGCGACGCCGGTGAGCGCGACGTACGAGGCGGCGGGCTTGGTGACCACGATCCGGCGGTCCTGCGCGGTGCCGATCCGGGCCGGCGACATCGCCGGGGTGCCGTAGAACTTCGGGCCGACGACGACCCGGAAGGTGGTGCGGATCGGGCCGGTCGGGGTGTAGGTGATCTTGTACGCGCCGCCGGTGGTGGACTTGGTCGCACCGCGCAGGGTCCAGCCGCTGGGCAACGCCTGCCACAGCGAGAGGTACCAGCCGACGGCGCCGTTGTTCAGCTTGCCGGTGAACGTCAGCGGCCGGTCTTCCCAGCTGGTGGCCGGCTGATCCAGCGAGATGGCCAGCGCCTCGGCGGTCACCGACGGCGGCTGCGAAGGCGTCGTCGGTGGTGGCGTCACCGTCGTGGTGGGTGGCGTGGTCGGCGGTTCGGCCGGCGTACTGGTCGGCGGTTCGGCCGGCGTACTGGTCGGCGGTTCGATCGGCGTACTGGGAGGTGTTTCGGCCGGTGGTGTGACCGGCGTCGACACCGGCGTACCGGTCGGCACGCCGGGCGTGACGTCGGCTTGCGCGGTGATCGGTAGTGCTACTGCGAGCAGAGCTACTACTGCCGCAGTGGGCAGAGCTCTCCGAGCCATGGCGGTCCTCCCCAATGGGCGGGACCACTTCGGTCCCGCCACCCCTCACCAGGAAGGACGTTACGAACCCGCAAGAGGTTCGGTCCAGTCCTGAAGTCTTTTCACCGCGGCGTCGATCCGCTCGTCGGTCCCGGTCAGCGCGACCCGGATGTTCCGCTCGCCGGCCGTCCCGTAGAAGGCGCCGGGCGCCACCAGGATGCCGAGCTCGGACAGCGCAGCCACCGAACCGTACGCGTCGTACGACGGGTGCTCGGCCCACAGGTAGAGCCCGCCCTGCGACAGCGTGATCTCCCAGCCCGCACCGGTCAGCGCCTCGCGCAGCACCGAGCGCCGCCGGATGTAGCGCGCCCGCTGCTCCTCGACGTGCTGGTCGTCGTCGAACGCGGCCGCCATCGCGGCCTGGATCGGCGACGGCACCATCAGCCCGGCGTGCTTGCGGACCGCCAGCAGTTCGTTCACCACCCGCTCGTCACCGGCCACGAAACCGGCGCGGTAGCCGGCCAGGTTCGACCGCTTCGAGAGCGAATGCACCGCCAGCAGGTTGTCGAACGAGCCGCCGCAGACATCCGGGTGCAGCACCGACACCGGCTGCTCGTCCCAGCCGAACTCGATGTAGCACTCGTCGTTCACCAGCAGCACACCGTTGGCCCGGGCCCACTCCACCGCGGCCCGGAGCTCCTCGGCGGAGGTGATCTGACCGGACGGGTTGCGCGGCGAGTTCAGGTAGGCCACGCGCGCCGGGCCGTCGTACTGGGTGACGTCGGCGACCGGCACGCTCTCGGCCCGAACCAGCGCCGCACCTGCCTCGTACGTCGGGTACGCGAGGTCCGGGATCAGCACGGTGTCGCCGGCGCCGACGCCGAGCAGCGTCGGCAGCAGCATGATCAGCTCCTTGGTGCCGATCACCGGCAGCACGCCGGCCTGCGGGTCCACGCCCGTCACGCCGTGGCGACGCTCCAGCCAGTCGACGGCCGCCTGCCGCGCGATCGACGTACCGATCGTCGTCGGGTACGCCGGGGCGTCGGCCGCGTCCGCGAGCGCCTTCTTCACCAGGTCCGGGACCGGGTCCACCGGGCTACCGATCGACAGGTCGACGATGCCGTCCGGATGGTCGGCCGCCTTCTGCTTGAACGGGGCGAGCTTGTCCCACGGGAAGTCCGGCAGCCGGCTGGAGGTGGAGCTGGAGAAGAGATCGGTCACTCAGGCATTGTCTCTCGCACCGAATCCCCGCCTCCCCCGGCCGCCCGATCGGCGGACAGTCCGCCGTGTGCCCGCCGTGCGCAGCCCGACAACCTCCCTCCTCAAACCGACTTACCGCCGATCAGGCCGACGATGGCTCCGAAGCCGGCCTTCACGATGGTCGAGCAGGTTTCGATCAGGCTCTTCGCCTGATCGTTCGGCTGGTCGATCGAGATCACCAGGACGACGTTGAGGACCAACGCCGCCACGGTGAGTCCGAAAACGGCCAGAAAGACCAGTTTGAACGCTGGGGTCAGAGTCGTCGCATGGGTGACGTTCATCAGCGGTGGCTTGTCGGCGCCAATGTGAGGCTCAGTCATCGTCGGCCTGCCGCTCCGACGTACCGCCTGCGTTGTCGCGGCTCGGGCCGGCGGCGGACCGCTCGATGAAGGTCCGTACGAGCTCGTCGATCTGGGCCGGACTGGCATTCTCCAGTTCGAGCACTTCGCCGTCGAACCGGACCTGAACGGTGTTGCCTTTGATTCGCAGCTCGCCGGTGCTGTCGCCCTGGTCGAACAACAGCGTCCGCTCACTCGGATCCCGGAAGATCGCACGCCAGACCGCCCGGGCCCGCCCTGAGACCAGCGGAATCACGGCCGCGATCACCGCCAGCCCCACAGAGAACAACAACGACGTGGCGTTCATCGGCCCCTCCACCCCGAATGTGCTGAACCTCAAATGACTCAGCAGGCGCCCACTTCTCGTATCGTCCTCTGATTCGGGGGCGTTTGTCGCCGCCTCGGCGACATTTACTCGGGCGCGGTCTGCGGTTTGCCGAGGAATTCGCAGGCCATCGCGATGACCGCGGGATCGCGCAGGATGCGCCGGTGCCCGAGTCCCTCGGTCAGCTCGACGGTCGCGCCCGGCCAGACCTTCGCCAGCCGCAGGCTCCCGTCCGCCGCCGTCTCGCGGTCGTCGCGGTCGTGGATCGCCAGCAACGGCGGCAGTTCACGCCGCTCCGCCAGCGCGGACACCACCGTCACGCCCTCGAAGCTCTCCATCGGCCCGAACCTGCGCGCGAACCGCCGCAGGAAGCCGGCCCGCACCCGCGCCCCGAACCCGAAGCCCGCCTGGAACGCGTCGAGTGTCTCCGCGAAGTCCGTCGCCGCCGAGACGAACACCGCGCGCCCCGGCTCGGCGCCCTGGGCCAGGGCGTGCGAGATCGCCGCCGCCCCCAGCGAGTGCGCAACCACCCCGTACGCCGGTCCGCGGTCCGCGACCACCGCCTGGAACGCGTCCCCGATCTCGAGCAGCGTGCTCCGGCCCTTGCCCTCCCGGCCGGGCTCAGACTCTCCGTGGCTCGGCGCGTCGTACGCGACGACGCGGAAGCCTGCCTCGACCAGCGGCGGGACGAAGGCCGCGAGCTGCAGTCCCCAACCACCCCAGCCGTGCACGAGATAGACCAGCGGCCCGGCGCCGCCGTACACCTGGCCCCGGATCGCTCCCCGCTCGAACGGCACCTCGAACGGCGTGGCGTCCGGCAGGGCGATCCGCGGGCGCCGGACCTGCGCCGGCACCGGTGGCAGCCGGAACCACACCTGGTCCAGCAGTTTCGCGCCGAGCGGTGGCGCGAACCGCTCCAGCAACGGGAAGGTCACCGCATAGAACCGAACGATCGTGCTTTTTTTGGCCGACGACATCGCCGTTCCCCCCTCAGGTGGTGTGCATCAGATCCGCGCCGCGTCCAGCAGCGCTTCGAAGGCCGCCCGGGCCCGGGCCTCGGCCCGGTCGTCGCCGAGCAGCCGGCTGGCGTGATGGAAGGCCATCAGCACGCCCTGGATGTCGAAGGCGTACTGCTCCGGATCGGCGTCCGGACGGAACTGGCCTTCGGTGATGCCGGTCCGGAACACGGTCGCGATCGCGTCGAGATAGTCGCGATAGGCCTGCAGGAAGCGATCGCGGACCGGGCCGGGCGGCGCGTCGTCGAGCTCGGCCGACACGCTGTAGAAGAAGCAGCCGCCGGGCAGCGCGAGGTCGCCGTTGCCCCAGCGCAGCTTGCGGTCGAAGAACTCCCGCAGCCGCGCCTCGCCCCGCGGAGCCTTCAGGGCGGGCCGGACGACCCGCTCGGCGAACAGCTCCGCGGTCCGGTCGATCACGTCGAGCTGGAGCTGTTCCTTGGACTTGAAGTGGGAGAACAGGCCGCTCTTCGACAGGCTCGTCCGCTCGGCGAGCAGGCCGATGCTGAGCCCGCCCAGCCCGATCACGCTGACCTCGGCCGCGGCGACATCGAGCACCGCCGCCTTGGTCTGCTCACCTTTGCCCACGGTCACATAAGAGCACGACCGTGCGGTTCTTGCCAAGAGCTCAGCAGGACCGGTCCGCGTCGACCTTCGCCAGGATCTGGTCGCTGATCGCCTTGAGCTGGCCGAGCTGCTCCGGCGTGAGCGCGTCGATCACGTACCGCCGAACAGCCTCGACATGACCCGGCGCGGCCTCGACCAGATAGGCGTAACCCTCGTCGGTGAGCGTGGCGACCGTGATCCGGCCGTCCTCCTCGAACGGCCGCCGCCGCACGAATCCGCGCCGCTCGAGCCGCTTCACCACGTGCGACAACCGCGAGAGCGATCCGTTCGCCTCGCCGGCCAGGTCACTCATCCGTCGCGACCGGTCCGGCGACTCCGAGAGCGCGGCGAGCACGGTGTACTCGAAGTGATTCAGGCCGGAATCGCGCTGCAACTGGAAGTCGAGCGCCCCGGGCAGCTTGAACAGCAGACCGGCCAGCGCGATCCACCCCTGCAGTTCGTCGGAATCCAGCCACCGGACGTCGTCTGCCATCACCCCAGTCTACCGGCTTGGTTGACGCTTCAACTCAATCCGGCTACCTTGAGTTGAAGCATCAACTAAACTACTGAAAGTAGACCATGAACGTCTTTCTGTGGATCGTCGCGGGCGTCCTGGCCGCGTTCTTCCTGGCCGCCGGTGCGAACAAACTGCTGCAGTCCAAGGCCAAGCTGGCCGAGAACCCGGCGATGAAGTGGACCGACGACTTCTCGGCCGGCACGCTCAAGCTGATCGGCGCCGCCGAGGTGCTGGGCGCGATCGGCCTGATCCTGCCGGCGCTGCTCGACATCGCGCCCGTGCTGGTCCCGCTGGCCGCGACCGGCCTGGCGGTGATCATGATCGGCGCGATCATCACCCACGTCCGGCGCAAGGAGTACCAGCCGCTCGCGATCAACACGGTGGTGCTGGTGCTGTCGGCGCTGGTCGCGATCTTCCGGTTCGGGCCGAACAGCTTCTGAGCCACTCGACCAGTACGACGTGACGCGGCCGCCGCGGCAGCTGGGATGCTGCCGCGGCGGCCGCGGTCGTCGTACGGGCTGCTAGAGGTAGAGGCCGGTCTGGCCGTCCTCGAGGCGGTTGGCGGCGACCGCGTGCAGGTCGCGCTCGCGCAGCAGAACGTAGTCGTCGCCGCGGACCTCGACCTCGGCCCGGTCCTCGGGGTCGAACAGGACCCGGTCGCCGACCTCGACCGTGCGCACGTTGGCGCCGATCGCGACCACCTTGGCCCAGGCCAGCCGGCGGCCCATCTGGGCGGTCGCCGGGATCAGGATGCCGGCCGACGACTTGCGCTCGCCCTCCGCCTCCAGCGCGACCAGCACCCGGTCGTGCAGCATCCGGATCGGCAGCTTGTCGTCGGAGAGCCGCTTGCGAGGGGTCACCGGCGACCCACCAGCTTGCGGATCATCACCAGGACGCCGACCACGCCGACAACGGCCGCGCCGACCGCGACCAGCTTCTGGGTGCGCAGCTCGCCGCGCTCGTCGAAGACCTGCGCCTTCGCCTGCTCGACCTGCCGCTTGGCGACGTTCTTCGGGTGCGCGCGGTCGACCAGCTCGTCCACGGTCGAGGCCAGTCGCGCACGGGTGGCGGCGATGTCCGCCTCGATCTGCTCGGGACTGCGAGCTCGCGTGTCCGACACCTGTCCTCCTCGGTCTGGGTTACTGGCCGGCAACTGCTTCCATCCTCGCAGGTCACGCTCGCAAGTCGACGACCACCTTGATGTCGTCGGGCTCCTTGGTCAGCGCGCTCGGCCAGTCCGACAGCGGAACGGTCCGGGTGATCAGCCGGTCCAGCCAGTCACGGTCGGCGGCGAGCAGTACGTCGACGGCGTCCGCGTAGTGCCGCTTGGCCGCGTTGACCGAGCCGACCAGAGCGGCGTTGCGCACGACCAGCTGCCGCACCAGGGCGTCCATCTGGACGTCGATGCTCGACGGACCGGGCGCGATGCCGGTCAGGCACATCACACCGGCGGGCGCGAGCAGCTTGGCGGACTCCACCACGACCGGACCGGCGCCGGTGGCCTCGATCACGACGTCCGGCTGGACCTGCAGGTCTTCGAGGTTCGTGAGGAAGCTGCCGCCGAGGTCCCGGACCAGCTGCGGCTTGGGGCCCTGGTCCGAGCGGTCCAGCACGTGTACGGCGTACCCGCGCTGTGCTGCGATCAGTGCGGCGAGCAGGCCGATCGGTCCAGCGCCGGTGACGAGCACCTGCTTCGGCTCGTACCAGGAGCGTCCACCGATCCGGTCCACCTGCTCCCACGCCTTGGTGAGGATGCTGGCGGGCTCGATCAGTACGCCGAGGCGGCCCAGCTCGGCAGGCACCCGTACGGCGAAGTAGGGGTCGACCCGCCAGCGCTCTGCGCCGTACCCGTCGTGGCCTTTGATGCCACGCTCGGTGTAGCGGCCGTTGCGGCAGAAGTCCCACTCACCTCGCGCACACGCCGGACAGGGCTCCGGGTCGGGCCGCCGGACGATGCCGGCGACCAGGTCGCCGTTGGAGAAGCCGGAGCCGGGCGGTGCGTCCAGGACCTGGCCGAGCGACTCGTGGCCGAGCACCAGCCGATTGGCGCCGTCCCCGCCGAACTCCCCGGAGACGAGTTCGAGGTCGGTGCCGCAGATTCCGGCCAGCACCCCCTCGACCAGCATCGTGCCGTCGGTCTCGGGCGGCTCGGCGACCTCCCCGACGGACGCAGAGTCAGCCTTGCCCGGAATCACCGTCATCGCCCGCATGCGACCACTCCACTCCTGCCCGGCACGGCGCGCAAGTCCCCTCGCCGCGTCACACCGGTCACAGGAGCCCCTTGCGACCCGGCGGACGTCGTACGGCAGAATGTCGGACAATCACCCGGTCAGGCTCGGCCGCGCCCGTCCGGGCACCTGTTGGTCAGCGTTGTGGGAAGGACACAGTCATGTCCGAGCGCCTCTCGGTCGGCGACGCCGCACCGGAGTTCACCCTGCCCGACGCCGACGGCAACGAGGTGTCGCTGCGCGACCTGCGCGGCAAGAACGTGATCGTGTACTTCTACCCGGCAGCGATGACCCCGGGGTGCACCAAGCAGGCCTGCGACTTCCGTGACTCGCTCGACTCGCTGGCCGCCGCCGGGTACACGGTGCTCGGGGTCTCGCCGGACAAGCCGGCCAAGCTGCAGAAGTTCCGGGACCGCGACGGCGTGACGTTCCCGCTGCTCAGCGACCCGGACAAGGAAGTGCTGACGGCGTACGGGGCGTTCGGGGAGAAGACGATGTACGGCAAGAAGGTGACCGGGGTGATCCGCTCGACCTTCGTGATCGACGGCGAGGGCAAGATCGCGGTCGCGCAGTACAACGTGAAGGCCACCGGGCACGTCGCCAAGCTGCGCCGCGATCTCGGTCTCTGAGATCGCGCGACCGGCTCGGCGAAGGAAAACCTTCGAAGATTTCATGGCGCCGGTCCGTGGAACGGTCGTTTGAGCAAATCATTCGTGTGATCTGGATCACATCGCCGTTGAAGCTGATCGCGATCCCGTCGCTACGCACTGTGAGTTTTCAGGCCTGACGCGGGAGTAGCCGTACTGCCGGGGCGTCCCGCGTTCCATGACGGCCTGGTTCCGGTGCGGTCACGGTGCCCGGCGACCTTGGCCCTGACCAGTGCAAACCGGGTAATCTTCGCGCGCAGTCTGCCTCTGGGAGGGAGGGACCTGCCGCGATGGGAAAACATTCCTCTGCGGTGACGCGAAGTAACAGCAACCGACGACCGGTGTACCTGACCGCTGTCGGTCTCTTGGTGCTCTCGCTGGGTGCCGTGTTCGTGGTCCGCTCCTTCGGATCCGAGTCCAGCGCCGACGGTTTGCTGAGCAGCAAGTGTGACGAGCCGACTCAGGTCAAGCTCAGCACCACGCCGGAGTTCCAGCCTCAGCTGGACCAGGCGACCAAGGCGTTGATGGCCAAGGGTGGTGAGGACGGCAGCCCCTGTCTGCAGTTCACCGTCACCGCCGCGCAGTCCGCGTCGGTCGCCCAGGAACTGTCCACCGGCAGCGACAGCCGGCCCGACCTGTGGGTGCCGGACTCCTCGCTGTGGGTGAGCCGCGCCGACGACGGCGAGTCCATCCCCACCGTCGCGGTCCCGTCGCTGGCCAGCTCCCCGCTGGTCCTGGTCGGCCGGACCGAGAACTTCGCGAACACCTCGTCGTGGCTCGGAACCTTCGCCGACACCCAGCCGGCCCTGCTCGACCCGCTGAAGTCGTCGTCCGGCGCGCTCGCGCTGCTCGCGATCCAGTCCGAGCGGGCCAAGACCTCGGCCTCGAACAGCCAGGTCGCCAAGGTGCTGGTCCCGCTCGCGCAGCGGCTCGGCTCGATGGCCAAGCAGTACACCGAGGTGAGCGGCCCGCTGAGCAAGGCGTCGGCGGACAACAGCCCGGTCGTCGTACCGATGTCTGAGCAGGCGTTCGTCAAGTACCAGGACGAGCACCCGACCGCTCCGCTGAAGGCAATCGTGCCGCGGACCGGGACGCTGCTACTGGACTACCCGGTCGTGGTGACCGCCAAGAACAACACTCAGGCGATCAGCGACGCCGGCCAGGCCCTGGCCGCGGAGATGCTGTCCGACGCGGTCGGCCAGTCCCGCGACGACGCCGGCTTCCGCGACCCGCTGATGAGCCCGCTGGGCGAGGGCCGCGGCGTCGGCGACATCACCCAGCTGACCAAGCCGACCGCCGCCGCCATCGGCAAGGTCCTGCAGAGCTGGACGACGCTGTCGCTGTCGGCCCACTCGCTGGCCGTCATCGACGTCTCCGGCTCGATGGCCGAGAAGGTCCCCGGCAGCGCCAAGACCCGGATGCAGCTGACCATCGAAGCCGCCGCCCACGGCCTCGGGCTGTTCCCCGACTCGGCCGAACTGGGACTGTGGGTGTTCTCGACGAAGATCGGCCCCGAATCGGCGGACTTCAAGAAGCTGGTTCCGATCGGCAAGCTCACCCAGGGCCACCGGCAGCAGATGCTCGGCCAACTGAAGGCCCAGTCGGCCCGCGTCGGCGGCGGAACAGGCCTGTACGACACGGCGATCGCGGCCGTGCGGGAGGTCCGCAGCCAGTACAACTCCGGCGCCGTCAACACCGTCCTGCTCTTCACCGACGGCAAGAACGACGACCCGGGCAGCATGACTCTCGACCGGGCCCTGCAGACCCTCGAAGGCCTCAAGGACCCAGCTCGCCCGGTCCGCATCATCGCCCTGGGTATCGGCCCGGACGCCGACGAGACCGAACTCAAGCGCCTGGCTCAGGCCACGGGCGGCCAGAGCTACGTGGCCCGCAACCCCACCGACCTCCAGGACGTCTTCATCGACGCCCTGCAGAACCGCTGACACCGGTTGCTCCCTAGGATGACCTCCTGGGGAGCAACCCCGGCCAGAGTGGTGGAACGGCAGACACGCCGGCTTTAGGTGCCGGTGCCTTCGGGCGTGCGGGTTCAAATCCCGCCTCTGGCACCCAGGAACGACAGGCGGACCCTGCAACGAGCAGGAACAGCCAAGGGAACAAAACAAAAGCATCAAAGATACAAGAACAGAAGCACACAGAGAAAAACACAAAGAACAAAAGGATAGTTGGCAGTCTGTGGCTGGGGCCGCCTGCCAGCTCGAGAGCCGCCGCCGGCGATCAGACCATGGCGTTCGACGGCAGGGCCCCGTCATCCGAGCCGTCCAGCATGGCCGCGATACGGACGACGTGCCGGCTCAGGCGTTCGTACTCTTCAGGGCTTGCTGGTGATCGGCTGATCATCATCGCGCCGGCCGCCGGGAGACCGCGAAGGTCGAGGGCGAGGTAGAGCCCGAAGGTGTGATCCAGAGGATCCAGGAACTGGTCGAACAAGTACCAGGTCAGCCGCTCGTGCGAGTTCGGGTCCTTCAAGGTCACATAGCGGACCATGCCTTCCCGAGCGGAGATATGACCCGAGAACTGCAGGCGGCTCATCGTCTCATTCCCGGGGACTTTCAACGTCCTCACATTCATCCGGCCGAGCAGAAAAGAGTAGGTCACCTTCAGCTTGCGCGCCTGGACCTTGCCGGATCCGGTGGTGCTGCGGTGATAGGCGTACCACGTTCCCAAGTACTTCCGTTGGCCGGGCAAACGCTTGAAATTCACGAGCAACCACAGTTGGCGGCAGATGAGCGGGGTCAGACCCAAAAGGAAGCCCGCAATCACCTCGACCCAATTCACATCCTGCATGAGACACCTCCACGAGGAGCATCTGCTGAGGTCAAGGATTCCAGGATGTGCCGCGTTTCGGCGATGCGTCATTCGTGCGCCGACTGGGTTCCTCCACGCACATCAGCCCCATGAATGCCTTTTCTGTGCTACGCCATGCCATCGGTGGCAAGCGTCCGGAGGCCGCGGGATCATTGCCAGGACAGTTCTTCTGACGACGGCTGCGCCTGAAGACGCCCGAGGAGCCATCCGATGGCCAAAAACAATTCACCAATTCCTCGGCGAACAGGAAGTAAACCAACGGTCCTTCGGGACTCTACTCCTCTCAACGCACGTTCTGTCGACACTCAGGTGCGGGCGGCCTGGTTGCTCCGTGCGCACCGGACGGCCGCGAGGCTGAGCCGTGCCCAGTTGGTCGCTCGCCTTCGCCGGCACGGCGTCACTGCGAGCACGAGGTCCCTGGCCGAGGTCGAGAACGGCCGGCGTCGCTCGGCCCGGGTCACCAGTTGGTACGAACTGGCCCTGGAACTACCGGCCGGGACTCTGGTGGCGCCCGTGGACATCCTGTATCGCACGTTCGCCTCCAGCCCGCCTGATCTCGCCCCTGTGCCAGGCCCGCGCAGCATCGCAGGACGAGTTGCTGTCCTGGACGCGCTCGACTCCGAACCGCTCAGCGGCAGCGATTGGTGGCAGTGGGCCCACCTCGTTGAGGAGGTTCCCGTTCCCACCCGTGAACTCCTCCGGCAGACGCAGCGACTGGCGAGTGAGCTCGGACGAAGCGTGGGCACGGGGTATCCCTTGCGCTACGAAGCTTTGTCCCGGATCCGATGCGGTCCTCAGGGGAACGTTGTCATCGAAGTGGCCAGGCGCGCGTTCGAGCATCCCCATGTCCAGGCCATCGCCGACCTGGCGAGCGCGGTGTCGGAGAAGGTCGATCCCCAGGGATGGGACTGGGCCGTGGCGCAACTGAGCGACCACCGTGCCAACGTCGTCCATGCGGGAGTCATCGCGATCGAGAACATGGCCAGTCTGCGGGACTTCGATGCCGACCTGTGGTTCGGACTCAGCGAACCGTTCGTCGGGGCCTACAACGCGGCAGCGGGCGAGCCGTGGAGCCTTCTCTGCCACCTGTTCCACTTGATTCCCCGGCAGCATGCAGACGGGTTGAGGCGGTACCTGGGCAGACCTCCCGCTCCCCCGACTGAGCTGCCGCATCTGAGCGAGACGCGCGTGAACACCCACTGGTCCAGGTGTCAGGCGCATGCCCAGGCACTCTCCGCAAACTTCGGTCTGCCGGACGAGGATCTGCTGGCCCGCTTGATGTTCGACGCCCTGTTCGGATCGGCGGAGACCACGGCTGTCACCAGCGGAATTCTCCTCACCAGCGCGCCGTACGCGGAGCAGGTGGCGGCATCCCTTGCGGACACCGCAGCCCGTACGGCGGAAGCGGCACTACGTGAACGCGCCTGGAAGCGTCTGGTCGGCATGAACAGCGGCTGTGCGCCCCCGGCGCGAGCGAGTGGCCATCAACCGGTGGTCCCGCTCCTTGCCCACTTGCTACTTCTGGCCCAGGCAGGACAAGCTCCAGACCCCACCGACCTGCAAAACGCCCTGGTCTTCAATCCCACCGAACTGCGCCGGGTCCTGTACGCCGCCGGGATGTCCGCCAGCCCCGTCCTGCACCAATGGCGAGACGCCGAGGACCCCGTGCTGGCCGGCACCGCAGCTTGGTGGATCGATGAGGGAGCCCGCGTCTGCGACGAGCGTTCAGACGAACCGGCTGGCTGAGTCTGTCCCGTGCACCGACCGGCTGGACTCACTGTGTCGGGTCACGGTCACTCCTGCGGAAAGCAAGCCGCGACGGCCAGGCTGTCTACGAAGTCGTTCATTTCGTGGCCGGAGTGGCCTTTGACCCATTGGAAGGCGATGTTGCCTCGGGTGGTGACCAGCGCGACCAGGGGTTCCCAGAGATCTCGGTTGGCGACCGGTTTTTTGGCTGAGGTGAGCCAGCCTCGTTCGAGCCAGCCGGTGTGCCAGCTGTCGCGGAAGCAGTTCACCACGTATGTCGAGTCCGAGACGATCAGGAGTGGGCCCTCGTTCGCTCGGACGGCTTCCAGGGCGGCGCGGATCTCCATGCGTTGGTTGGTCGAGGTGGCCTCGTGACCGGAGGCGTAGTCGGTGGTGGACACAGCCCAGGCCCAGCCGCCGGGGCCGGGGTTGCGGGAGCAGGCGCCGTCGGTGAAGACCGTTCGTGCGCCGGGCGGGATCGGCATGTCAGGTGGGCGGGGGCGGCGGGGGCGCGAAGTCGGCATGGGAGTGGATCTACCTCGGAAGTGCGCTCAGGGCTGGGATGAGGAAGACCAGGATCATCAGGACGGTCGCGGTGGTGAAGGCGGCGATCAAGGCCAGGAGGACGCCGAGGCCGTTGCGGTCGACCTTCGCGTGGCCGATGCTGCCGGCCGAGGCGAACTGGTGGTACGGGAGAGCGTAGAAGACCGGGACCGCCTGGTTGGGGTGCACGGTGCAGTCGAGGGACGCTCGGCCGAAGGTGCGCATCCACTGAGCGTGGACGTCGATGTGCAGCGGACCGGCGACGACCGGGATGTCGTTGCGGCCGTACTTCACCGGAACCTTGTAGCCGTTCAGGCGGACCGTGGGCGGGACGATGGTGCCGGTGAAGACACTGCCCTGGATGGTCAGGTGCAGCGTGCCCATCGGAGCCTGCGGCTGGTACGGCTGCGGCTGGTACGGCTGGTACGGCAGCGGGTACGGCTGGTACGGCGACTGCTGGCTCATGCCGGCAAACGATAGACGCCGACGCGGGCGCCTCCGCAAAAGTGCTCGTCGAAGCCGTGCGACGCGCGTAACGTCTGGACGGACGTGCTGCGTGCCGAAAGGACCGATCGTGAGCCAGCCAGCCGAGCAGTCCGCCTATCCCGACCACATCGACGCCGCCGTGCTGAAGATCGCCGGTGTCGTGGTGCTGGGGGCGATCATGTCGATCCTCGACATCACCGTGGTCAACGTCGCGCTGCCGACGTTCCAGGACAAGTTCGGGTCGCCCGACAGTCCGGTCGCCTACTCGACCGTCGCCTGGACGGTCACGGCGTACACGCTCGCGCTCGCGACCGTGATCCCGCTGACCGGGTGGGCGGCCGACCGGTTCGGTACCAAGCGGCTCTACATGGCCGCGATCTTCCTGTTCACCGCCGGGTCGGCGCTGTGCGCGACCGCGTCGAGCATCGACATGCTGATCGCCTTCCGCGTCCTGCAGGGGCTGGGCGGCGGCATGCTGATGCCGCTCGGTATGACGATCATGACCCGGGCCGCCGGTCCTCACCGGATGGGCCGGTTGATGGCGATCCTCGGCGTACCGATGCTGCTCGGCCCGATCCTCGGACCGATTCTCGGCGGCTGGCTGATCGAGGTGGCGAGCTGGCACTGGATCTTCCTGATCAACGTGCCGCTGGGCGCGATCGCGCTGGTCTACGCCTGGTTCGCGCTCACCCCGGACCACGCGGAGCGGTCGGAGTCGTTCGACTTCCTCGGGGTGGCGCTGATGTCGCCCGGACTCGCGCTGTTCCTGTTCGGCGTGTCCTCGCTGCCGGCCGAGAGCGGTGACTTCGGTGCGCCACGGGTGTGGGTCTCGATGCTGGCCGGCGTACTGCTGATGGCGGCCTTCGTCTGGCACTCGTTCCGGCCGGAGCACCCGCTGCTCGATCTGCGGCTGTTCCGCGACCGCAACCTCACCATCTCGATCATCACGATGTTCCTGTTCGCCGCGGCGTTCTTCGGCGGGCTGCTGCTGGTACCGACCTACTTCCAGCAGATCCGCGGCGAGTCCACCTTGCACGCGGGCTTGCTGGTGGCGCCGCAGGGGCTCGGCGCCATGGTCACCATGCCGATCGCCGGCAGGCTGGTCGACAAGATCCCGGTGGGCCGGATCGTGCCCGTCGGACTCGCACTGATCGTCGTGGGCATGTTCGGTCTGACCCAGATCACCGCGACCACGCCGTACCCGCTGCTGATCGCGATGCTGGTCGTGATGGGGTTCGGGATGGGCGCGACGATGATGCCGCTGTTCACCACGGCCCTGCGGACCCTGTCCGGCGCCCAGGTCGCGCGCGGCTCGACGCTGCTCAACATCAGCCAGCAGATCGCCTCGTCGTGCGGCGTCGCGACGATGTCGGTCGTGCTCACCAACCAGCTCAACAACTCGCCGATCATCCCAGGCACCCAGGTTCCCGACCTGGGCGACGGGCTCCGGGAGACGCAGGCGGCCATCCTGTCCAACACCCAGCCGGAGAGCATTGCCCCGCTGAACATCGATCCGGCGGCGATCGCGCGCGGGCTGGTCGACGCCGCCGACGCGTTCTCGCACACCTACTGGGTCGCCTGGGTGCTGGTGACTCTCACCCTGATACCGGCTCTGATGCTCCCCCGCAGGCGCCCGCAGACCCGCCACGCCGACGAGGGGGCGCCACCCGCAGTGGTCGACTGACCCGACCCGGTCCGAGGGACCGGTTCTCAGGACATGAGAGCGCGGGCGATGGGCCAAGCTCCGGGGGACGTGTTCGACAGGACCGTACGGGTGGTGCCGGTCTGGGGGTCGTGCGTGGACTGGAACGACGCGCCGGCGTCGTACCCGACCAGCATTGCGGTGTCGGTGCTCGCGTGCAGCCAGAAGCCGAGACCGTAGCGTCGTGATTGCTCCGGTACGTCGCAGCGAGGCCGGACGACCTCGTCGACGCCATCCACGATGTCGCCGGCGAACAACGCGCGCCAGAAGGTGGAGAGGTCGGCCGCGGTGGTGTGGATGCCGCCGTCGCCGTTGGCCAGCACCGGGAGATGGAAGACGTTGGAGCGGTCCGAACCGTCCAGCGGCAGATAACCCACGGCAGCATCAGCCGGTAACTCGTCGGAGCGAAGGAAGTCGGTTCTGGTCATCCGGGCGGGGCGGAGGACTCGTTCCCGGACCAGGTCGTGGTAGCCGACGCCGCCGGCCCGCTCCGCCAGCAGGGCGAGAACCACGAAGCCACCGTTGCAGTAACTGAACCGCTCACCGGCCCGGAACTTGGTGGGATGCCCGTCCAGCAACGGCAGGAAAGCCTCGGTCGTGGTCAGTTCGTGCGCCGCGCCGACGACGTAGTCGGTGATCTCGGTATCGGCCTCTTCGTCCAGGTAGTCGCCGATGCCTGAGGTGTGGGTGAGCAGATGCTCGACGGTCACGTCGTCCGCGATCAGCGGGAGATCGTTGCCGAGCAGGGATCGGGCGGTGGTGCTCAGCTCCAGCACACCCTCCTGCACCAGTGAGAGCACCGCCAGTGCGGTGAAACCCTTGCTGCCACTGGCGATACCGAATCTGGTGTCCAGGGTGTTGGGGACGCCATAGGTCCGGTTCGCCTGCCCGTAGGCCTTGGCGAACTCGATCTGGCCGGCCCGGTCGATCCAGACCACACCGGAGAACCCGGTCCGGTCGGCGATCTCGTCGATGTCCCCCTGCCCCATGGCCGCAGATTAGCCCAGCCCCGCGAGGCTGCCGAACTGCTTTTCACGCGAGGACGTCAGCCACCGCGTGTCACCGACAAGGATCGGACGGTCACCGTCAGGGCTCCAGTAGGGGCCCCGGACAACAACTCCGGGAACACCCCGCTCCGCGTCGACGGCTGGGACCTTTCCGAACGCCGCCGGGGTGCTTACCCTGACTCTCGGGGGGAGACCAGATGAGCAAACCCACCATTCTGACCGTCGACGACGATCCCATGGTGTCGGCCGCGATCTCCCGGGATCTGCGGAATCGGTACGGGGACGACTACCTCGTGGTGCGGGCGACCTCGGGGGCGCAGGCCCTTGCGGTGCTGGCGAAGCTTGCGTTGCGCAATCAGCCGGTCGCGCTGATCGCGGCGGATCAGCGGATGCCGGAGATGACCGGGATCGAGATGCTGGAGCAGGCGCGGGTGCACGCGCCGGGAGCGAAGTACCTGTTGCTCACCGCGTACGCCGACACCGACGTCGCGATCACGGCGATCAACGACATCGGGCTGGACTACTACCTGCTCAAGCCGTGGGATCCACCCGAGGAGCGGTTGTACCCGGTGATCGAGGGGCTGCTCGACGACTGGCGGCAGGCGAATCCGGATCACACGTCCGACGTCCGCGTGGTCGGCAATCGGTGGTCGGACCGCAGCCACGAGATCAAGACGTTCCTGGCCCGCAACTACGTGCCCTACCGCTGGTACGACGTCGAACGCGATGCCGAGGCCCGGCGGCTGACGCAACTGGCCGAGGCGCAGGCGACGGATCTGCCGCTGGTGCTGATCCCCGACGGCGACACCCTCCGCTCGCCGTCGACGCTCGATCTCGCGGGGGCGCTCGGGCTGCGGACCACCGCCCAGCAGCCCTTGTACGACGTGTGCATCGTCGGCGGTGGACCCGCGGGCCTGGCGGCCGCGGTGTACGCGGCGTCCGAGGGGCTGAGCACGGTGATCGTCGAGCGTGAGGCGCCGGGTGGTCAGGCCGGGCAGAGCGCGGCGATCGAGAATTACCTCGGGTTCCCCAAGGGACTGACCGGCTCGGATCTGGCGCAGCGCGCGGTCGCCCAGGTGTCGCGGTTCGGGGCGGAGATGGTGCTGGCCCGCTCGGTGGTCGGCTTCGAGACCCGAGGGCCGGTGCATGCCGTACTGGTCGAGGGTGCGGGCGAGATCGAGGCCCGCGCGGTGATCGTGGCCACCGGGGTTTCGTACCGCCGGCTCGAAGCGGACGGGCTCGCCGAGCTCACCGGCCGCGGCGTGTACTACGGCGTCAGTGCGAGCGAGGCGAGCCAGTGCCAAGACGACGACGTCTATCTGGTCGGCGGCGCCAACTCGGCGGGCCAGGCCGCGCTCAACCTCGCCCGCTACGCGCGGAAGGTCGTGCTGATCGTCCGGGGCAGTTCGCTCGAGGCCACGATGTCGCGGTACCTGATCGACAAGATCGCGGCGACCGCCAACGTCCAGGTGCGCTGCGGTAGTGAGGTGGCGGCCTGCCGTGGCAACGGGCATCTCGAGGCGATCACCGTGGCCGACCGCACCACCGGTCGCACCGAGGAGCTGCCGACGAGTTGGCTGTTCGTTTTCGTCGGTGCCTCGCCGCGGACCGAGTGGCTCGGCCCTGCTGTCGTCCGTGACGACAAGGGATTCGTGGTGACCGGCCAGGAGCTGCTCGCCCGCGACCAGGCGTGGCGGTTGCCCAGGGCCCCTTTCGCGCTCGAGTCGAGTGTGCCCGGCGTCTTCGCGGCCGGCGACGTACGGCTCGACTCGATGAAGCGGGTCGCGTCCGCGGTCGGCGAAGGCGCCATGTCGGTCTATCTGGTGCACCGCTACCTGGCGACGGTGTGAACCGTGCACGTCGACGAGCTCCGCGGACTCAGCCTCTTCGCCGGGCTGAGTGACGCGCAGCTGGGGGAACTGCTCGACGGCGGTACCGAAGTACGGATCGAGCCCGGCGTCACGTTGTTCACCGAGGGCGAGCACGCGGACCACTGGTGGGTGTTGCTCGACGGCGCGATCGAGCTGTCCAGGCACGTCGGCCGGGAGGACACGGTGGTCGGCCGGCTGGACGTGCCGGGCCGCTGGGCCGGTGGGTTCCGGGCCTGGGACGAGCGTGGTGTCTATCTCGCGTCAGGGCGCGGTGTGCAGGACGGCCGCGTCCTGCGGGTCCCGGCGACGGTACTGCGTACGCTCACCGACGCCTGGTTCCCCCTGGGCAGCCACCTGATCAACGGCGTCTACGGGACCGCACGATCCATCGAGGCGACCGCGCGGCAACGCCAGTCGCTGGTGACGCTCGGAACCCTCGCCGCCGGACTCGCGCACGAGATCAACAATCCCGCGGCCGCCGCGACACGGGCCGCGGACGCGCTCGCCGGGGTCTGCCACACGCTGATCTCCTCCCTGGACCGGCTGGCCCAAGGCGAGATCTCCGCCCCGCAGCTGACCGAGCTCGACAAGCTCCGCCGCGAGATCCAGCCGGCCGCGGTCGGCCTCGACCCGCTGGACGTCGCGGACCAGGAGAACGCCCTGGCCACGTGGCTCGGGCGTCGCGGAATCGAGCGGGACTGGGTGATCGCCCAGCCGCTGGCCGCAGCCGGGGTCGACGTCGCCTGGTGCGAGCGAGCGGCCGCCGTACTGGACGAGGACAACCTCGAGCCGGGCCTGGAGTGGGTGGCGAGCACGTTCGCCGCGACCACGTTGCTGTCCGAGGTGAAGCTGTCGACCCGGCGCATCTCCGAGCTGGTCGCGGCCGTCCGGTCGTACTCGCAGATGGATCGTGCGTCCCTGCAGCCGACCGACGTGACGCAGGGCCTCGAGAACACGCTGGTGATGCTCGGCCACAAGCTGCGCGACGGGATCGAGGTGGTCCGCGAGTACGGCGAACTGCCGCGGATCGAGGCCTACACCGGTGAGCTCAACCAGGTCTGGACCAACCTGATCGACAACGGCGTCGACGCGATGAACGGCTCCGGCACCCTGCGCGTCCGCACCCGGGCCGAGGGCAACGAGGTCGTCGTCGAGATCACCGACAGCGGCGAGGGAATGTCGCCCGAGGTCGCCGCCCGGGCCTTCGAGGCGTTCTACACCACCAAGGACGTCGGCAAGGGCACCGGTCTCGGCCTGGACATCGCCCAGCGCATCGTCGTCGAACGCCACAACGGCGCGATCACGATCACCTCGGTCCCCGGCGAGACCACCCTGCGGGTCCGGATCCCGGTCCGGCAGAAATCCTGATCCCCCGGCGTGACAGTGTCGATTTCGGGTCCGGCGGATTCGTCGTCGAAGTAGGTGGGTCCGGCCCGGGCCCGACGAGTGGATGGAACGCAGATGACGAAGTACATGGTGCTGATCTTCGGCGACGAGGCGCAGTGGGCGGCGATGAGCTCTTCGGAGCGCGCGGAGCTCGACCAAGCGCACCGGGAGTTCGCCGCCAAGGCCGGTCCCGCCATCCTGGCAGCGGGAGAGCTGGAGCCCTCGCAGACCTCGACCAGTCTGCGGAGCGGCGGCGTGGGTCAGGTGGCGATCACGGACGGGCCGTTCCTGGAGGCGAAGGAGGTGCTCGGCGGGTTCTACCTGCTCGAGGCCGAGGATCTCGACCGGGTGATCTCGCTGGCCTCCGGTCTGCACGAGGTCCACGCCGGTCACAGCGGCGTGGAGATCCGGCCGCTGGTCAACCGCGGATGACCGACGTGGCGGCCGGCGCCGTGGCCGAGGCGGTCGCGTCGGCCCATCGGCTGGAGTGGGCCAAGGTGCTGGCCGCCACGGCCAAACTGACGCGCGATCTGGATCTGGCCGAGGAGTTCACCCAGGACGCGTACGCCCAGGCGCTCCGGTCGTGGCCGGCGTCCGGGATCCCCGACCGGCCGGGCGCGTGGCTGACGACGGTGGCCCGCAATCGCGCGCTGGACTTCCTCCGTCGCGAGGACCTGGTCCGCCGCTCGATGCCTCTACTGGTGCCCGATGCACCCGCACCGCGGCCGGAAGACATCCTGGAGGACGACCGTCTGCGGCTGGTGTTCACCTGTTGCCACCCGGCCCTGTCGCGCGAGGCTCAGGTCGCGCTGACGTTGCGCCTGGTCTGCGGCCTGTCGACCACCGAGGTCGCTCGCGCCTTCCTGGTCCAGGAGTCGACCATGGCCGCGCGGATCACCCGGGCGAAGAAGAAGATCGCGACCGCCCGGATCCCGTACCGCGTACCGGCCTACGACCAGTTGTCCGACCGTCTGGACGCCGTACTGGAGGTCACCCACCTGATCTTCACTACCGGACACACGGCGCCGTCCGGGGAAGAGCTGGTTCGCCAGGATCTCGTGGACAGTGCGATCCGTCTGGCCCGAATGCTTCGGCTGCTGATGCCGGGCGAGGCCGAGGTCAGTGCGCTGCTCGCGCTGCTGCTGCTCAGCGAAGCCCGCTCGGCGACTCGCGTCGACGAGGATGGACGGCTGCTGCTGCTCTCCGAACAGGACCGGAGCCACTGGGACCGCAAGCTGATCACCGAAGGCGTCGCGGCCCTCACCGACGCACTCGGCCGTGCGGCGCCGTCGCGTTACGCGGTCGAGGCCGCGCTGGCCGCCGTGCACGCGGAGGCGCCGTCCTGGCAGGACACCGACTGGTCCGCCATCGTCGCGCTGTACGACGTCCTGCGCGCCTCGTGGCCGTCACCGGTCGTCGACCTGAACCGGGCGGTGGCCATCGGGATGCGCGACGGAGCCGAGGCCGGTCTGCGGGCGCTGGAGCCGCTCACCGCGGAACCCGCGCTGGCGATCTACCACTACCTCAGCGCGATCCGCGCCGACTTCCTGCGCCGGCTCGGCCGGCTGCCGGAGGCCGCGACGGCGTACGAGGAAGCCCTTGCCCTGGCCGGAAACGCGGCTGAGCGCGGCTTTCTCAGCGCGCGGCTCGACGCCGTCCGCGAAGCAATGCGTTGACGCCAGGCTCTCGCCCTCGGCGACCTGCTCGTCGTAATCTCGACGCAGGGAGTGAGGGCGATGGAGTGGCTGCGGACGTCACTGTGTCAGCTGGCGGGCCAGTTCCGCCGGCGATCCGTCACGGTCGCTGATCCGTTCGAGACGCTACGGCTGCAGACCAGGCTCGGCCGGCTGGCGGTCGAGATCCAGCGGATCGAGACCGCGCCGCGGATCTACGCGCGGGCCCACCGGTTGATGGCCGCCGAGGCGGCGTACGACGACCTGCTCGACGAGGCGTGCCGTCTGGCCGGCGTACCGGAGACGGTGCACTTGGCGCGCGGCGAGGACAAACGCTGGCTCGAGGAGCAGGAACTGGCCTCCCGCGGCTGGTCCTGGTGAGGCCGCGCCGCCGACCCTGAGCAGCAGCGCGTGCCCGGGATCGTACGGTTGGTGCGTGACGACCTTGGGACAGCGGCTGGACGCCGTACAGCGGCGGCGGCGAAGGCTCGGGTTCCCGCTCGCCGTGGTGTACAAGTTCTTCGACGACCAGGGCAGCTATCTCGCGGTGATCGTCACCTACTACGCGTTCGTGGCGATCTTTCCGATGCTGCTGATCTCCTCGTCGGTGCTCGGCTTCGTGCTGCAGGGCAACGAGGACCTGCAGCGCGCGGTGCTGGAGTCGGCGCTCAAGGAGTTCCCGATCGTGGGGACCCAGCTGGCGACGCCGCAGGGTCTGCAGGGCAGTACGGCGGCGGTGATCGTCGGCACGGCCACCGCGGTGTACGGCGTGATCGGGCTCGGGCAAGCGGTGCAGAACGCGGTCAACGTCACGTGGGGCGTGCCGCGGAACAGGCGGCCCAATCCGTTCCGTGGGCGTCTGCGGTCGGGTGCGCTGCTGTCGCTGGCGGGGCTCACCGTACTCAGCTTCGCCACCCTGACCGTCCTGGCCGGCAGCATGGGCAAGCTGTCCGGGCAGCTCGCCGACAACATGGGGTGGCTGGTCTCGATCGGCTCGGTGCTGGTGCTGACTGCCATGCTGACGCTCTGCCTGCGGCCCGGGACGAGGCCTCGGCCGCCCTTTCGGCAGATCGTCCCTGGAGCGTTCCTGACCGCGCTCGGCTGGCATCTGCTCGAGCGTCTGGGCGGCATCTACGTCAACGACGTCCTGGCCAAGGCCAGCGAGGTGAACGGCGTGTTCGCGCTGACCCTCGGGCTGATCGGGCTCATCTACGGCGCCTCGACGATCGCGGTGATCGGCGCCGAGCTGAACTCGGTGATCGTGCACCGGCTCTACCCGCGCTCGTTGCTCGCGCTGTTCACCGACTCCGCCACCGACCTGACCCCGGCCGACCATCGGGCCTACGCGATGTACGCCCAGGCACAACGTCACAAGGCCGCCGAAACGATCGAGGTCACCTTCGATTCGCACGACCGCTGAGGCGCGGTTTTCGCGCCTGGAGCTGACCCGGTTAGGGTCTTCAGGTGTCCACTTCCGATGTCGCCGCACCAGACCAGAACCTGCCGGATGTCGAGGAACGCGCTTGGCGTGACGTGTCCGACGTCGGGATCGCCACCGCGCGAACCGAGTGGGCGGGCGCCGCGCGGGAGATGTTGCTCCGCGCGGCCGGAAAGTACCAGGCCCTGGTGCAGCACAAGGACATCGCCACCGGCGTCCAGGAGCTGACCGGCATCCGCACCAAGCAGCCGACCCGGCAGTGGATCGGCGGCGTGCTCGCCGAGGTCTCGGCCGAGAGCCTTCGGCGGGGTGAGCCGATGCTGTCCGCGCTGTGCGTCAACGCCGACGAGAGCGTCTTCGACGGGTACGCCGCGATCGTGGGTGCCGCGACGGGCACCACTCCCCCGGACCCCGACGTTCACGCCTCGCACGAGCGCCTCGCCGTCTACCGCCACTTCCAGGCGGCCGGTCTGCCGGCCGACGGCGGCAGCCCGGTGATCCCGTCGAAGCTGAGCGCGGCCCGCGGCCGGGCCCGCAAGGCCGCGATCGCCGAGCGGCCGATCAACAAGTGCCCGCGCTGCAACCTGCAGACGCCGGCCAGCGGGATCTGCGACACCTGCGACTGAGCTGGACCGTGCACGAGGTCTAGCCGAGAGTGACGTTGTGGGCTTAGCCTCTGCTCAGGCGGGTGCCGTGGGGGCTCCTGCCGGTACGCCGGAACCCGGGGGGGTTCGGTCACAGGACTGAAGGGTCTGCAGCGCCGTCGCGGCGTTGCCCGACGTCCCATGCCTGGCCTTCTGTGGTGACGGCGTCAGCTGCCTTCACGGGAGGCCCACATGAGGTCCACTGCCCGGACCCACGTCCGATCCACTCGACGCGTCACCATCGCCGGCCTGTCCGCCGGCCTGCTGGTCGCCGCGACTCTGCCCGCGGTGAGCGCGTCGGCCGCCGACCCGCCACCGACAGGCCCCAGCGGCCGGCCCTGGACCGCGACGCCACTCACGGTCGCGGACACCGTTCACGGCGCCAAATCGCCCAGCGGTCAACTCGCCAAGAGCGACCCGGCACTCGTCAACAGCACCTCGGCCAAGCAGGTCCGCGTGGTCGTCAAGCTCGACTACGACGCGCTGGCGTCGTACCGCGGCGGGATCAAGGGACTGCCCGGCACCAGCCCGGCGGTCACCGGCAAACGCCTCGATCCCCGCAGCGCGAACGCGACCAAGTACCTCCAGCACGTGGCGGCAGTGGAGAACAAGTTCCTCGCCGCGTTGCGCGACGAGGTTCCGAGTGCGCGCGCCGGTCAGAAGCTCCGCACCGTGTACGGCGGCGTCGCGCTGAGCGTGCAGGCCAACAAGGCGCGTGAGCTGCTGAAGCTGCCCGGCGTGGCCGCGGTCCAGCAGGACAACCCGCAGAAGCTGCTCACCGACTCCAGCGGCGCCTTCATCGGCGCCCCGGCGATCTACAACCGGCTCGGCGGCTCGGCCTCCTCCGGCAAGGGGGTCGTCGTCGGCATCCTGGACACCGGCGCCTGGCCCGAGCACCCGTCGTTCGCCGACCCCGGCACGCTGCCGGCACCGTCGCCGACCGTCGACGGCACGCCACGGGTGTGCGACTTCGGCGACAACCCGCTGACGCCGGCGACCGACGTCTACACCTGCAACAACAAGCTGATCGGCGGACGGCCGTTCCTCGACACCTACAACGCGGTGATCGGCGGCGACGTCTATCCCGACTCCGCGCGTGACTCCAACGGGCACGGCACGCACACCGCGACGACGTCGGCCGGTGGACCGGTCGCGAACGCCAACACCCTCGGCATCGACCGCGGACCGATCCTCGGGATCGCCCCGGCCTCGGCCGTCTCGGTCTACAAGGTCTGCGGCGCCGAGGGCTGTTTCCCCAGCGACTCGGCCGCGGCCGTCGCGCGGGCGATTCTCGACGGCGTGAAGGTGATCAACTTCTCGATCTCCGGCGGCAGCGATCCCTACAGCGACCCGGTGGAGCTCGCCTTCCTGGACGCCTACGCGGCCGGCGTGTTCGTGGCCGCCTCGGCCGGCAACTCCGGTCCGGGCGCGAACACCACCGACCACCGCAGCCCGTGGGTCACGACCGTGGCGGCTTCCACGCAGAGCCGGACGTTCCGCTCGACGGTCACGCTGTCCGGCGGCGGCACGACCGCCACGATCTCCGGCGCGTCGGTCACCCCGGGCCTCAGCACCCCGGCACCGGTCGTGCTCGCCTCGGCGCCGCCGTACAACGACGTCACCTGCAACACCCCGGCGCCTCCGGGCATCTTCACCGGCAAGATCGTCGCCTGCCAGTTCACGCCGGGCCGGGTGATGAAGGGCTTCAACGTCAAGCAGGGCGGCGCGGTCGGCATGCTGATGTACAACACGACCTTCCCGTCCGACGTGTTCACCGACAACCACTGGCTGCCGACGGCACAGCTCGAGAAGCCGGACGCCGACGTACTGCTCGCGTTCCTGGCGGCGCATCCGGCCACCACCGCGTCGATGACGCCGGGCACCAAGACCACCTGGCAGGGCGACGTGATGACGTCGTTCTCGTCGCGCGGTCCCGGTGGCGACTTCCTCAAGCCCGACGTCACCGCACCCGGTCTGCACATCCTCGCGGGCCACACGCCGACTCCCGAGTCCCCCTCCGAGGGACCGCCCGGGAACCTGTACCAGGCGATCGCCGGTACGTCGATGTCGTCCCCGCACGTGGCCGGCGCGGCCGCGCTGGTGTTCGCCCTGCACCCCTCGTGGACGCCGGGCCAGGTCAAGTCCGCGCTGGGCACCACGGCCAAGACCACGGTCAAGAAGCCGGACCGGGTCACCCAGGCGGACCCGTTCGACTACGGCAGCGGCCGGATCGACCTCACCAAGGCCGGCGATCCCGGTCTGACGCTGGACGAGACGGCGGCCAACTACGCGGCCGCGGCGACCGACTCGCTGAACCGGATCGACCTCAACCTGCCGTCGGTGAACGCACCGACGATGCCCGGCCTGATCACCGCCGAGCGGACGGTCAAGAACGTCACCAACCAGACGCTCACCTTCACCGCCGCCGGTACGACGGTCAGCGGCGCGAACGTCACCGTGCTACCGCCGGTGTTCCAGGTGAAGCCCGGCAAGACGCAGAAACTGACGATCGCCATCACCGCACCCGCACTGCCCGACGGGCAGTACTTCGGTCAGGTCAACCTCAAGCAGGTCGGCGGCAGCCGGGCCCTGCACCTGCCGGTCGCGTTCTTCCGCCAGGAAGGCGTCGTACCGATCGACCAGACCTGTACGCCGTCGACCATCGCGCGCAACACCGGCGCGTCGACCTGCACCGTGACCGTGCAGAACAACAGCCTGCAGAGCGCGCAGGTCACCGCGGTGAGCACGCTGAGCTCGCAACTCCGGCTGAACAGCGTCACCGGCGCGACCAAGATCGGCACCCAGATCGCGACCAAGACCGGGACACTGGCCGCGCGCCAACCCGATCGACCGGTCATCGCACCGGGTGAGACGTTCGGTTACATCCCGCTCGACACGTTCGGCGTCACGCCCACCCCGATCGGGGACGAAGAGGCGCTGAACTTCAATCTGCCGGCGTTCCAGTACGCCGGGCAGACGTACAACCGGATCGGCGTGACCTCGAACGGATACTCGGTCGTCGGCGGCACGTCGTCGAGCGAGGACGTGCAGTTCACGCCGCAGAACCTGCCGGATCCCGCCCGGCCGAACAACGTGCTCGCGTCGTACTGGACCGATCTGGACGGCACCGGCGCACCGGGCATCTACGCGACCAGCCTGACCGACGGGGTGTCGGACTGGATCGTGCTGGAGTGGCGGGTGAACGTGTTCGGCACGTCCGACCTGAAGGTGTTCCAGCAGTGGATCGGGGTCAACGGCACCGAGGACATCAGCTACACCTACAACGGGTCGCTCGGCAGTCCGCCGGCCGGCTACGGCCTGACCGTCGGAGCCGAGAACTCCGAGGGCACGGCCGGCAGCCAGATCACCGGCCCGCCGACCGAGAACTACCGCATCCAGTCGACGCCGGGAGCCCCCGGTGGTTCGATGACGTACTCGATGAACATCAAGGGAGTGCAGCAGGGCACCGGCACGGTCACGACCGGGACCTCCACGCCACTCGTCAAGGGCCTCACGATCGAGGTCGACCGGATCATCGTCAACTAGCGCACCGCGATGGCCGGGCCGGATCCCACGGGGTTCGGCCCGGTCGTCGTTCGGGCGGCCGAGGGCACCCCATGGGGGTTACTGTCGGGCCATGAGCGAACTCGTGGTGGACGCCCCCATCGTGGCCGTTGTCGTCTATCCCGACCGGGCGCGGGTCACCCGGCGCGGGCGGATCACCGTGCCGGCCGGTGACCGGACCGTGTACGTCGAGTCGCTTCCGCTGGCGTTGCAGGAGGACTCCGTGCGGGTCTCCGGCCGCGGGCCGGCCACGGTGCTCGGGGTGGACGTGGCCGTACGGCATCTTCCGCAGGCGCCGGACGAGACCGTCGCCGAGCTGGAGCGTCAGCGTCGCGAGGCGCAGGCCGAGGTGGACGAACTGTCGGACGCCGACGAGGTCCAGGCGCAGCTCGACCAGTTCCTCGCACAGCTGGGTCGGCGGGCCGGTGGGACGTTCGCCCGGACGCTTGCCGCCGGGGATGCGACGGTTGAGCTTGGTGAGTTCACCGAGTCGCTGGCTGGACGGTTGTCCGCCGTACGGGCCAAGCGGCGGGAGTTGGCCGAGCAGCGGCGGGAAGCTGAGGAACGTCTGGCGGCGGCCGACCGTCGGTTGGCCGCGGTTGTCGAGCAGCGCGTTCCCGATCGCCGCTCGGCTGCTGTCGGGCTGGCACTGGAGTCCGAGGCGGAGGTGGAGATCGAGCTGTCATACGTCGTACCGCGGGCCGGGTGGACCAGTTCGTACGACGTCCGCCTGATCGGGGATCGGCTGACGCTGAACTGGTATGGGCTGATCACCCAGCACACCGGTGAGGACTGGCCGGAGTGTGATCTCACGCTGTCGACCGCGCGGCCGATGGTGACGGCGAAGGTGCCTGAGCTCGACCCCTGGTACCTGGACCGCTATCACCCACCGGTGCCCGTCGCAGCCGCGCCGGCCGGAGCCCCGCTGGGCTACGGCGGAGGCAGGAGGGCCCGGCACGGCGCCGAGAGCCTCCAGGCCGAGGCGCCCGTGTTCACCGACCTCGCCGCGACCGTCGAGCAGGGTGTCACCGCGGCGACCTACACCCCGCCGCGACCGGTCGCCGTCCCCGCTGACGGCGCCTCGCACCGCGCGACGATCGCGTCCGTCGACCTCGACTCCGAACTGGACTACGTCACCGCGCCGGTCCGGTCGACCGACGTTCACCTGCGGGCCACGGTCGTGAACTCCTCGGAGCACACCTTGCCCGCCGGAAAGGCCTCCGTCTTCCACGAGGCGGACTTCGTCGGCTCGGCCGCCCTGCCGCTCTGGGCGCCCGGTGAAGACGTCGAGCTCGCCCTCGGCCTGGACGACCGGATCCGCGTCGAGCGCAAGCTGGTCCGCCGGACCGCGACCAAGGCGACGCTCGGATCGACCCGCCGGCGTGAGGTCGAGTACGAGACGAAGATCGAGAACCACACGCCCCGCACGGCCCGGATTACGGTGCTCGACCAGTTGCCGGTGGCCCGCGACCACGAGATCGCGGTCAAGCCGACCACCGCCGTACCGGAGCCGGCCGAAACCACCGACCTCGGCGTCGTCACCTGGAAGCTCGACCTGTCCGCCGGCGCCGAGGCCGCGATCAGACTCGGCTTCCGGGTCGACACCGGGAAGTCCGTGGAGCTGAGCGGTTGGCGCGAATAGAACGGTCAACCGGTCAGCGAGCGCCAGTAGATGAGGGCACTCTCGGTGCCGTGCACGTCGGGGATGGTGCCAATGCGCTGGAAACCGACGCTTTCGTACAGGTGACGGGACGGGTTGGACTCCATCACCAGGTTGAACATCATCGCGGTGTAGCCGGCTGCGGTTGCTTCCTGCAGAGAGTGTTCGACGAGCTTCCGGCCGATGCCCTGGCGGCGTACGGAGCGGGCGACGAGGTAACCGCCCTGGGCGATGTGGGCCGCGAAGGCCGGGAAGTTGGGTCGCAAGAAGTAGCCGCCGGCAACGGAGCCGTCGAGGTGGGCGGCGTAGACGGCGCGGTCGCGGACCCAGCCTTCGTCGAAGGTCTGTCGCAGGGGTTTCGCCTGCTGGGGCTCGACGGCGCCGTCGGCGGCCAGTTCGGCGTAGACGGCGTAGAGCGCTTCGACGTCGTCGGGAGTTGCGGGCCGGATCATCAGGTCCTTCGCTGGGTTCACTTCGGTACCGTACGCACCGCCCGTGGCGAGGTTGTGCCACGGGTGCGGGTCCTGGTGCGGCGGGACGAGACAATGGTGCGGTGGCGGCAACTATTGCCTTAAGCATCGATAGGAGTTCCGGTGAGTGACCGCGGGGTGGTGGAGGCGGCTGAGGACGTCTTCCTGGTGCGGGGGTCGGCGGTCAACTGGGTGTTGTTGCGGGACGGGACCGACCTGACGCTGGTCGACGGTGGCTATCCCGGCGATCTCGAGGACGTCGAGGCGTCGATCCGGGCGATCGGACGGCGGCCCGAGGACGTACGGGCGATCCTCGTCACGCACGCGCATGTCGATCACCTGGGCGCGGTGAACCCGTTCCATCACCGGTACGGCACCCCGGCGTACGTCGATCCCGCTGAGGTGGGCCACGCGCATCGGGACTACCTGGAGCAGTTGACCCCGCCGAAGCTGCTCGCCAATCTGTGGCGGCCGCGGGTGCTGCCATGGGCTGTCCACATCCTGCGCAACGGCGCGACGCAGGACGTGACGGCGCCGCACGTCCAGGCCTTCCCGTCGACGGGCGCCCTCGATCTCCCCGGCGCGCCGGTGCCGGTGCCCACCCATGGCCACACGTCCGGCCATACGGCGTACTACCTGCCGTCGGTCGGCGCTGTGATCACCGGGGACAGCCTGGTCACCGGGCACCCGATCGCCGCGACGACCGGACCACAGTTGCTGCCGGCAATGTTCCACCACACCGACCGCACCACGCTGCTCGCGACCCTGAGCACATTGGAGGACCTCGACGCCGACCTCCTGTTGCCGGGTCACGGACCCTTGCATCGTGGGCCGATCCGCGCCGCGGTGGCCGGCGCGCGCCACGCCTGACCGGCCAGATCAGCCGAGTGAGACCTCGCTCGTCAGCGCCGGGTCGAGCTGCCGGCGCGACGTGATGCCGAGCTTGGTGAACACCTTGCGGAGATGCCACTCCACCGTGTGATGGCTGAGAAACAGCCGGCCGCCGATCTCCTGATTGGTGAGCCCGGACGCGGCGAGCTGCGCGATCTGCGCCTCCTGCGGGGTGAGCACTCCGCCGTCGGTGGACGGTCTGCGGGTGGCCTCGCCGGTGGCCGCGAGCTCTTGGCGGGCCCGCTCGGCGAACGCCATCGCCCCCATCGCGCTGAACCGCTCGTAGGCCAGCCGAAGGTGGTACCGCGCGTCGGGGCGCCGCTGCTCACGGCGCAGCCATTCGCCGTACACGAGATGCGCACGGGCCAGGTGGACGGCGACCCGCGAGCGGCCGAGGCGCTCGATCGCCTCCTGGTACAGGGCGTCCGCGGCCGGCCCTTCGGCGAGCAGCGCTCGCGAGCGGGCCAGGACGCCGAGTGCCCAGTCGGTGCCGGCTGGGAGCGTCCGCTGCTCCAACTCGTGCAGAGCGTCGACAGCTGCATCGCGTACGCCGGACCGGGCAGCGGCCTCGACGAGCTCGGCCAGGGACCAGCCGACGAATCCGAGGTGTTCCTGCCGGCAGGCCTGCTTGGCCGCGTCGAGCGCGTCGTCGTACCGCGAGAGGCCGTTGTAGAGCACCGCGGTCACGTGTCTGGCCAGCGCGACAGCCCGGCCCTCACCGCGCGCGGAGGCGTCTTCGAGCCCGGACTCGATCGCGGTCATCGCGGCGGTCTCCTCGCCGCGCCAGCCGGCGAGCAGCAGGCGGGTGTAGCGCAGCGGCACGTTGCCGGTGGCTGCGGTGAGATCGTCGGATTCGCTGATCAGTGTCGCGGCGGCGGCGAACTCACCAGCGTGCAGATGGACCGTCGCCCGGTAGGACAGCGCCACCGGAAGGATGCCCAGGGCACCGAATCCGCGCGCGAGCTCGACCGCCCGGTCGGCCAGGTCGTGCCAGACCTCGTCGTCCCACAGCTCCGACGCGACCGGCTCGGGGGCGACCGGGCAGGCCAGCCACAACCAGCGCACCAGTCCGTCGGTGACCTCGTCAGCCTCCTCGCGAAAGGCCTGCAACGCCTTGCGAAGCAAGGGAATCGCCGCCTCGAAGCCATCGCTGAACCGGGTGGCCACGCCGTCCAGCAGCAGATCCATCGGCCCAGGCGACGGCGCCGGCTTGGCCGCGCGAGCTGCTTGGGCGGCCTTCTCGACCACCGCCAGCCGTCCGGAGAAGATCGCCGCCCCGAGCGCCTCCAGGTACGTCGTGCGCGCGGACGAGTCGTTGAGCACTTCGAGTTGATCGGCCGCGTCGAGCAGCAGTCCGACCGCGGCGCTGCTTCGCTCGCGGGCGAACGCGATCCGGGCGCGCAGCTGCGCGAGATGCGCACGCCGGAGCTCGTCCAGCGGACCCAGGTCGGCGGCCGCGAGAAGGTTGTACGCGGCATCGGACTCCCCCGCCGCGAACTTGGTGCCAGCGGCAACCAGGGCGCGTTCGGCCCGGCGTACCGGTTCGGGCGTCAGCTCCGCCGCTCGCTCCAGGAAAGCCGCGGCGGCCGCGACACCGCCCCGCGCCTGGGCCCGTTGGGCAGCCTGCTCCAGCTCCTCCGCGACCGACTCGTCGAGCCCCACCGCGGCGTAGGCCCGGTGCCAGACCCGGCGATCGGGATCACGGCCGGCGTCGGTGGCCTCGGCGAGGGCACCGTGCACGCGACGCCGGTCCTCGGCCGACGCCGCCCGGTAGATCGCTGAGCGCAGCAGCGGGTGCCGGAACCGGACACCGGCGCCGAGCTCGATCAGCCCGGCCGATTCGGCGCGCTCGGCCGCGGCCCGCTCGAGGCCGAGGCGTTCGGCCGCACGCCACAGCAGGGCCGCATCACCGAGCGGCTCGGCGGCGGCGGTCAGCACGACGAGCTGAGTGTCGCGCGGCAGCGGCTGAAAGCGGCGCAGGAACTCCTCTTCGATCTGGCGAGGCAACGGGCGAGCCCCGGGCAGCCCGAACCCGCCGGCCAGTTGGCCAGACAGGGCGCGCGGCAGCTCGAGCAGCGCGAGCGGGTTTCCCCGGGTCTCGGTGAGGAAGCGTTCGCGCACGTGCTCGTCGACCGGACCGGTGATCGCCGAGTCCAGCAGGGCGCGCGCGTCGGCGTACCCGAGACCTCGGACGGCGAGCACGGGCAAACCCGCCAGGTCGTGCACCTCCTCCGCCTCGCGGGCCGCGAACACGATGGCGACACGCTCCGCCCCGAGCCGTCGCGCGGCAAAAGCGAGAGCTTGGGCGGACACCCGGTCGAGCCACTGAGCGTCGTCGATCAGGCAGATCAACGGCCGGGTCTCGGCGGCCTCGGCGAGCAGATCCAGCAGGGCGATGCCGACGTGGAACCGATCGGGTGGCGGACCGGTGGCGCGACCGAACGCCGTGGCGAGAACAGCGTGCCTCGGCTCGGACAGGCCGTCCGGCAACTGGCCACAGATCTGGTGCAAGGCGGCGAAGGCTAGCTCCATCTCGGACTCCACCCCGGCCACCCGTACGACGTGGCACGAGTCCGAGTGCGCCGCCAGGTAGTCCAGCAAGGCCGTCTTGCCGATCCCGGCCTCGCCGCGCAGCACCAGCGCGGTGCTTCGCCCGGCCTTCGCGGCCGCCACGAGGTCGTCGAGGACACGGCACTCCTCGCGGCGGCCCAGCAGTCCGGCTCGTGAACCACTCGTTGCCGCCACCACACGCCCTACCGCGAGACCGACGTGCGCGCGCGAAGCTGCTTGCGGGACGTGATGCCGAGCTTGGTGAAGACCTTGCGCAGGTGCCACTCGACGGTGTGCCGGCTGAGGAACATCCGTGCCCCGATCTCGGCATTGGTCAGACCGGCGGCGGCGAGCTCGGCGACGTGCGCCTCCTGTGCGGTCAACGTGTCGCTGAGACGGTCGGTCCGGGTCCCGACGGCGGCGCCGGCCGCCCTCAGTTCGCTGGCGGCGCGGTCGGCGAACGCATCGGCGCCGGCCGCGCTGAACACGTCGTACGCGATCTGCAGCTCGTCGCGCGCGTCCTGCCGTCGGCCTTCGCGCCGCAGCCATTCGCCGTACACGAGCCGGGCGCGGGCGAGATCCATCCGCATCCGCGTGCGGCCGAGCAGCTCGATCGCGTCCCGGTACGCCGATTCGGCCTCCGCCTGGCCGGTCGTCAGCAGCGCCCTCGATCGGGCGAGCACGCCGAGGGCCCAGTTCGTGCCACACGCCTGCGCCACCACGGTGAGCCGCTCGAAGCCGTCGGACGCCAGATCCGGTCGGCCGCTACGCACCGCGGCCTCGACCAGCTCGGGCAGCGCCCAGTTCGCAACGCCGAGCTCGATCGGGTACGCCGTCGCCTCCGTGGCCGCCGCCAGTGCCTCCTGGTACTTCGCCAGAGCGTTGAGCAGGACGGCGTGCGCGAAGTGCGCGATGGTGATCCCGCCACCTTCGCCCCGGCTCTGGGCCTCGTCGCGGGTCCTGGTGATCAACGCGCGGGCCTCGTCCGGGCGACCGCGCCAGGCGGACAGGCAGACCGCCCCGTACGGCGTGAGGCCGACTCCGGTCGCGTCACTGATCGTCTTGATCTCGGCGACCAGCGCGGCGGCCTCGGAGAGTTGCCCGGCGAAGAGGTTGAGCATGACCCGGTGGTTCAGGACGTGCGGGAGGTCGTTGAGGTCGCCGGTCTCGCGGGCGATCCGGACGTGGCGGGTGGTGAGCACCTCCCAGTTCTCGTCGTCCCAGAGGTCGACCGCCAGCAGCGACGCCAGCCACAACCACCGCAGGTCGTCCTGGTCGGGTGGCCCCTGGGCACCGGAGAACGCCAGGACGGCTTGCCTGGCCGGCGTGACCGCCGCCGGGTAGCCGTCGGTGAACAACGCCGAGACGCCGTCCAGCGCCAGGTCGCGCTTGCGGCTCCCGTCCGGCCGAGGCAGGGCGCGAGCCGCCCGGGAGATCTCGGCCAGCCCGGCCTTCCCGGCCAGCCGTCCGGCGAAATGCGCGGCCGAGATCGCGTCGAGGTAGGTGTCGCGGGCCAGGTCGTCGTCCAGTGGCTCGAGCCGGCGGGCCGCCTCGAGCAGCAGCGGCGGGGCCTCGACACTGTGGCCGGACAGGAACGCGAGCTGCGCACGGACGAGCTCGACCCGCGCCTGGTGCAGGGCATCCACCGGCCCGTCGCCGGCACTGACGAGCAGCCACGCCGCAGTTGCGAAGTCCCCCGCCCGCAGGGTCGCCTGGGCAGCCGTGAGAGCCCGGACCGCGCGCTGGTCAGGCTCCGGGGTCAGCTCGGCCGCCCGGCGCAGAAATGCTGCCATGGCCGCGATTCCGCCTCGGCCCTGCGCTCGCTCGGCCGACGCGAGCAGCTCGACCGCGATCTCGTCGTCCGGCGCGCTCGCTCCCTGCGCACGATGCCAGGCCCGCCGATCCGGATCCCGGTCCGGGTCGGTCGCCTCCGCCAGAGCCTCGTGGGCTCGCCGCCGGTCGTCGAGAGCGGCCACGCGCGTCACCGCCGATCGGACCAGCGGATGCCGGAACCGGACCCGCGCACCGAGTTCGATCAGCCCGGCCCCTTCCGCGGGCCCGGCAGCGGCCACCGGGACGTTCTGGATCGCCAGCGCCCGGACCAGCAGCGGCACGTCGCCGACTGGTTCGACGGCCGCGGTCAGCAGCAACCGCTGAGTGTCCGGCGGAAGCGCCTGGAGTCTGCGGACGAAGTTCTGCTCGATCTGGCCGGCCAGCGGCTGGGCGTCCGGCCGCTCGAAACCACCGGCCAGCTGGCCCGGGGTCAGCCCCCGCGGCAACTCCAGCAGTGCCAGTGGATTTCCCCTGGTCTCCGCCACGATGCGATCCCGGACGCGTTCGTCCAGCCGTCCCGGGATCACGTCGTCGAGCAACGCCGCGGCGTCCCGGTCGGCCAGACCGCCGACCACGAGCTCGGGAGCGGTCCGCCAGTCGGGCCCGGTGACCGGCTCTCGGTGCCCGAACACCAGGCCGATCCGGTCCGCGAGCAGGCGGCGTCCGACGAAGGTCAGGACCTGAACAGAAGCCTGGTCCAGCCACTGGGCGTCGTCGACGACACACAGCAGCGGCCGGCTCTCGGAGGCCGCGGACAGCAGACCCAGCACGGCCGCTCCGACCAGGAAGTTGTTCGGCGGCCCACCGAACTCCAACCCGAACGCGATCCCCAGCGCCTCGCGTTGCGGCTGCGGCAAGTGGTCGCCGAGGCCGAGCATCGGGCCGCACAACTGGTGCAGACCGGCGTACGGAAGCTCCATCTCGGACTCGACACCGGCCGCCCGTACGACGCGGCAGCCGTCGGCCCGGGCGACCAGGTACTCCAGCAGCGCGGTCTTTCCGATGCCTGCCTCGCCCCGAACGACCAGCACCTGGCCCTGGCCGGATCGCACGCCGGCGAGCACGTCGTCGAGGCGGCCACATTCTCTGCGCCGCCCACGAAGTCCGGGCCCGGACGGACCAGTCACCATCGCTCGCACCACCCCCGAACGAGGCTAGCGCCGAACCGCCAGTTCGCGATAGCACCAGTTCGTCGCGGTGACGCCCGGTGAACGGCTCAGAACGTGGTCACCACCCATTGCGTGCCTTGCGCAACGAGTTCAGTTCTGCGACCGGGTCCAGCGCGGAGACACCAGTTCCCACTCGCGTTCCCACTCCTGAGCGCGCCGGCGATCCAGCGAGAGCCTGGCCAGCCGGTACCCGCCCCACAACAGCGGCCAGGCAACCATCAGCAGGGCGAACCCGGCCGCGACGCCGAGCGCCACGCTGTCGGCGGACTCCCGCGGCGCGCGGGCGATCGATCCGTTCCGGTCGAGCCAGATCGTCAACGCAGTGCCGGCCCTGGTGCCGATCAGCACCTCCGCCCGGCCCTCGCCCGACAGTCCGGTCGCGTCGAACCAAACGACCCGGACCTGCGAGGTGACCTGGCCAGGGGTGGAGGGAACGATTTCAGCGGTGTTCTCCACGGTTCTCGCCTCGACCTGGCGCAACTGCGCCTTCCGCTCGGCCGCCGTACGGTCGGCCTGCTCGCGGACCGACGTCCCGAGCCCGGGCGCCACGGGGATCGCCAGCAGAGCACCGATCAGTACGGCGATGATCACGCCGGACTCGACCCGGTCCACCCTTCTGCGCAGGGGATTGCGGCCCAGGCCGAGCAGCCGCAACTTCATCAGGACGGCCCGCTCGGCCCGGCGTTGCTGGGTGCTGGTCATGACGACCTCCTCCTCGGTCGACAGGTTGGACAGCGCGGACCACCGTCCTGTGACGGCTCCCGACCGCCGAACCGAAAGTCAACCAGTGTTGACTTACTTGCTACGCTGCGGGAATGAAGAAGTCCGAGCGCACCCGGACGGCGATCCTGGCGGCCGCGCGGGAGCAGTTCGCCCTGCATCCGTACGACCAGGTGAGCGTTCGCGCGGTCGCCACGCAGGCCCAGATCGATCCGGCGATGGTGGTGCGGTACTTCACCAACAAACAGACGTTGTTCGCGACCGCGGTCGACCTCGACCTGCACCTGCCCGAGTTGCGCGACGTCGAGCCCGACCGCCGGGGCGAGGTACTGGTGCGGCACTTCCTCGACCTCTGGGAGGGCGACGAGAAGCAGACCGTACTGCCGATCCTGCTGCGGTCCGCCGCGACCCACGAGACGGCGGCGGCCAAACTGCGCGAGGTCTACGTTCGCCAACTGCGCGCCATGGTGGCGACCGTCGCGCCCGAGGCGGAGGCCGCACGACGGGCCGGCCTGATCTGCAGCCAGCTGCTGGGCATCGCCCTGACGCGCTATCTGCTGCGCCTGCCCGACATGACCGCTCGCACCCCGGAGGGCCTGGTCGCGGACCTGGCACCCGCCGTACAGCGCTACCTCAGCGACCCTCTGGACATGGCCACCGGCTGAGCATCGCCGGCCGGTCACAGCCGGAGTCCCGCTTCCCGCGCGACGCTCGACTCGATCGCATCCCGGAGCGCCGCCAGGATGTAGCTGGGGACGTCCATGCCCTGCTGCTGAGCCCACAGCAGTTCGCGCTCCACCAAGCTGACCTGCCGGGCGACCTCCAGCAGCTCCCGATCCAGACCGAGAGCACGAGCGACGTCGCCGAAGTCCGCCTGTTGCTTGCGATTGTTCACGCCGACGAGCCCGAACGACCGGCGGCGCAGGATCCGCGCCAGCTGGAGCTGCCAGTCCCGGAGTCCTTCGTCCGCCACCAGCGCCTGCGCCGACAGCCGGTAGAAGGCGAAGTGGCCCGGCTCCTGCCGCTTGATCGGGGCAACGACCGTCTCCGCCACGGCTCGCTCACCCATGGCGCGCAGCCCGTCGACCAGGCGCGAATACGCGACCACCGCAGATCGTTCGGTGGCAGCGCCGGTCAGGTAGTAGAGCAGCCGGACCACGCCGAGCATGCCGGGCAGGTGCGACAGCACCCCGACCAGCCTGATCCGGGCACTCACCCTGCTCAGCTCGGCAGGCTCCGGCGCCAACCCGAAGCCCTGCTGTACGGCGTCCAGCAGCACTCCGTGCTGCAACTCCTGCGGCGACCAGACCTCCTGGTAGAAGAACCGGTCCACCTCGGTGGCATCCGGCATCAAGGCGCGCAGCTCCAGGACGTTGCGTTCGACCTCGAACTCGACCCGGGTCAGGTAGTTGAAGACCGGCCCGAACCGGCGGCGCACCGCGTCCGGGTCGTGGATGGTCAGGTCCGCCGCAGCCAGCGACAGCGGCGGATGGTCCTCGGCGAACCGCTCGACGAACCGGCGAAGCCCTTCCTGGGTAGCCCGCGGCGGCGCCGAGCCCCGTTCCGCGCGGGCGGACGTCTGCGTCATGACCACCCCTGAAATTTGTCAATGGCTGTTGACTTCGACGGTAGGATTCGGTCGGCCGAAAAGTCAACTCGCGTTGACTTTTAGTGATCGGACTCTCAGAGGACAGCTCCCGGCCGAGCGCTGTGACAGGCCGGCACGGCTGTCCGCCTCCCCCGGAACGGCTGTCACAGCGCCAGGAACCGCTCGGTCTGTCCCGGTGAGTCGTGCGACTCCGCCGCCCACCGCACAGAACAGGACATCCGCACCATGAGGCTCTTTCCTCGCACCACCCGCCGGGCGCACCCGTCGTTCGCCGTCACGATCCTGGCCGCGCTCGCGCTGTTCGCGGCCGGTCTCAGTCCGGCGCAGAGCGCCGCTTCCGAAAGCCGAACGGCGAAACCGACCGTCGTTCTGGTGCACGGTGCCTGGGCCGACGCGTCGAGCTGGAGCTCGGTGATCAGCAAGCTCCAGGACGACGGCTACCGGGTCGCCGCCCTCGCGAACCCGCTCCGGTCGCTGTCCGGCGACGCGGCGTCGATCCGGGCGTACCTGGACACGATCACCGGACCCATCGTGCTGGTGGGTCACTCGTACGGCGGTCCCGTGATCAGCAACGCGGCCGTCGGCCACCCGGGGGTCAAGGCGCTCGTCTACGTGAACGCGTTCCTGCCGGACGCCGGCGAGAGCGCCACCCAGCTCGCCGGGCCGGATTCCGCGCTCTCGGTCGACCCGACCACGATCTTCGACTTCGTGCCCGCCACTCTGCCGCCGACGCCGGCCACCGAGCTGTACCTGAAGCGGTCCACGGTCTTCGCGTCGTTCGCGACCGGGCTGAGCACCGAGGACAAGGCGTTGGTGGCGGCCACGCAGCGGCCGGCCACGGTCGGCGCGCTCAACGAGCCGTCGGCCACCCCGGCCTGGCGGACGATCCCGTCCTGGGCCCTGCTCGGCACGAAGGACCTGATCATCCCGATCGGCGCCCAGCGGACCATGGCGAACCGCGCCGGGGCCACCACGGCGACGTACGACGCCGGGCATGTCGGCCTGATGACCCACCCCACGACCGTGACGCGGTTCATCGAAGGGGCGGCGAGGGCGGCCGTGCGCTGACCGGCGTCGCAGCCCTCCTTACCCGAAGCACCGAACCCGCGCCGGGCCACCCCTCCGTGGCCCGGCGCACGGTGCTGCCCGCCGAGGGACTGCGCGCACGTGGTGGCGCGTGGTCCGGCCACGTGGTCGTCCGTGGTCACACCACGGGGTGACCACGGACTTCCCAGGGCGCGGCGCACCGGCGCCGGGCGCGACGGTGGTGACACAGGCACCGCGCGGTGCCGCCGGAAGGGAAGGAACCGGAGCCGTGACCGTCACCGTGTCCAGGGCACACACCGAAAGTCCCATCCGCGTGCCGTCGCCCGCGGCCGACGACGGTGTCGCCGTGTTCGTCAGCGCCCGGCCCAGGTTGCTGCGGATCGCCGGCCGCGTCCTGGCCAGTGCCGGCGACGCCGAGGACGTCGTACAGGACATCTGGCTGCGCTGGCAGCGCACCGACCGGACGGTGGTCGCGGATCCGCACGCGTTCCTGGTGACGATGACCGTCCGGCTCGCGATCAACGTCAGCCAGTCGGCCCGTCGCCGGCACGAGACGCCGGTCGGCGAGTGGTACCAGGAGCAGCTCGGGTGCACCGACGACGATCCGGCCGCCGAGGCCGAGCTCGGCGAAGAGGTCGAGCTGGCCATCCTCACCCTGCTCGGCACGTTGCCACCGCGCGAACGCGCCGCCTATGTCCTGCGCGAGGCGTTCGACTACCCGTACGGGCGGATCTCCGAGATGCTGCACACCGGCGCGGCGAACGCGCGGCAACTGGTCAGCCGCGCCCGTGGCCACCTCACCGCCGACCGCAGGGCACCGGTGTCGTCGCTCGCCCACCGGCAACTCCTGGACGCCTTCCTGAAGGCGGCCCGGGCCGGCGACCTCACCGACCTGGAGGACCTGCTCACCGCTGACCTCGGCGGTCGCTGAGCAGACGAATTCAGGCTCGCGGGAGCGTACGGAGGGTCATCTCGTCACAACGGAGGTGTGCTCCCTGTCATTACTGTGCTCGGGCGCACCCGCCCGGCGGAGACATCCGCACAGCCAGGAGTCCCGATGAACGAGCGACCGATGGTCCTGCTGGCGCACGGCGCGTTCGCCGAGTCCGCGCTCTGGAGCGAGGTCCTCACGCGACTGCGAGCCCGCTCGATCGAGGCCGTCGCTGCCGCCACCCCTCTCCGCGGTCTCGCCATGGACGCCGCTTACGTCCGGGACGTGATCGCCGGTCTCGGCCGGCCAGTGGTTCTCGTCGGCCATTCGTACGGCGGAGCGGTGATCACCGAGGCGGCCACGCACGCTCACGACGTACGGGGGTTGGTGTACGTCGCCGCGTTCGCTCCCGACCACGGCGAGAGCGCGTTCGAGCTGATGGGCCGGTCCCCCGGCAGCATGCTCGCCCACGCCTTGGTGGCATCGCCGGTGAGCACCGGCGGCGTGGAACTGACGATCGCCCACGACGCGTTCCACCGCGTCGTCGCGGCTGACGTCGCGGCCGATCGAGCCGCGCTGCTGAGCGTGACCCAGCGGCCGGTGGCGCAGGCTGCGCTGATGGCCGCGCTGCCGGCCGGCGTACCGGCGTGGAAGCGGCTGCCGTCGTGGTTCGCCTTCGGGGACGAGGATCTTGTCATCCCGGTCGCGGTGCATCGCGCGATGGCGCGTCGGGCCGGGGCGAGGGGGATCCGTGAGGTGGCCGGCGCCTCGCATTCGCTGGCTGTGTCAGCCCCGGACGTCGTGACCGCTGCGATCGCCGATGCCCTGCGCGGTTGACCGATCAGTCGCCGCGGCTCTGTCCAGCCGCCACGGCATCGGTCTCCAGATCGCTTTCGCAGGTCTCGCAGTACGCCAGATCGTCGTGGCGCAGCCGGTACAGCTCCAGCGGCTGCCCGTGATAGCGGTCCGTTTCGCCGATCCACTCCATGCCGATCCGCTCGGCCGTCGCCGCCGCGCGGGTGTTCGACGACCCGATCAGCGCGAACAACTCGTCGACGTTGGCGTGGTGCATCGACCAACGGGCCAGCGCCTCGCCCGCCTCCGCCGCATACCCGCGGCCCCACGCCGTACGGGCCAGCTGCCAGGCGATCTCGATGTCCTGCCACGGTGCCAGGCGCAGGAGCGCCACGCCGCCGACCAGCCGGCGCGTGTCGCGCTCCTGCACCGCCCAGTGACTGACCGGTGCCACGTCGCCGACTTGCCAGCGCCGCAGTACGGCGCGCATGGCCGGCTCGTCGGCGACCTGGTCCATCGCCGGCGTCAGCCAGCGCGTCACCTCCTCGTCACCGTAGATCGTGAGCGCGGCCGGGGCGTCGGCGTCGCGCCACGGCCGGATCACCAGGCGTTCGGTGTCGATTCTCGGCTCCATCTCGTCCTCCTGCTGGGCATCTACCGGCAATGACCGGGTAGCGGGGTCCTCTGTGACATCACGCCGTTCAGCGGCTGACGGCGTGCAGCAACTGCATGGAGAGGTGGCCGGAGCTGAACAAGCGACCGAGTCGCTCGCTCTGCCGGGCGGCCAGAGCGTAGGCGGGAGTCGCGCGGTGCTGCGCGGTGACCGCCGCGGTCACCTCCTCGACCCGTCGCGACCACGACAGCGGCGTACTGTCGGGGCGGGTCGTCTGCTCGAGCAGGGTGAATCCGGTGCGGTCCAGCACGTTTGCGAGCTCGTCCTGGGTCGGGAAGTGGTTGCCGTCCGGTAGCGGCTGCCATCGGTTGTCGCGGGCAACTACTACCACCAGCAGCCCGAGAGAAGCACCGGGTCGCAGGACGCGATGGATCTCAGCCAGCAGCGCGGCCTTGTCCTCGACCGTGCACAGCACGCCGAGGCACCAGGCCGTGTCGATCGAGCTTGTCCGCAAGGGAATCCGACCACCGTCGGCAGCGATCACCGGCAACCCGAACAGTCGCCGGGCGGCCCGGCACGCCGTCGGCATCGGTTCGACCAGCACCGGCCGTACGCCGAACCGCCGAGCCGCCCAGGCCGCCGGACCGCCGACTCCCGCGCCGACGTCCAGCAGCGTCGTACCGGCGGACAGCTCGCAGGCCTCGGCCAGCCAGGCCAGTGCGGCCGGGCTCGCGCTGCCCCGGCAGGCGGCCGGGATCGCGTACTGGTCCCCGAGTCGCTCGACGGCGTCGGCGGTCCAGCCCGCGACGTCGTCGAACTCGGCCACCATCGCGGTCGCGGTCATCCCGGATCGCCTCCGGGCGCGTGGATCGGCTTCAGTTGGAGACCGCCGTGACCGCGTCGAGGATGCCTGCGGCAACTTCCGCGGGCTGGGAGACGCTCAGCGCGTGCGAGCCCCCGGGCACCTCGCGTGTCGCCCGGGCGCCGGCCCGTTCGGCGAAGTAGCGGTGGGCCGCGACCGGGATGTTCAGGTCCTGGTCGCTGATCACGAACCAGGACGGGATCGTCCGCCACGCCGGGCTGTCGGTGGGCAGCGGATCGGTCAGCGCCTTCTCGGTCACCGGACGCTGCGTCGCGGCCATCAGCGCGGCCTGGCCGGCCGGGACGTCGGCCGCGAACTGGTGGTGGAACTTGTCCTGCCGGATGACCAGTTCGTTCCCGCCGGACGAGACGGGGTAGACCGTAAGGGCCTCGCCGAGCGTGCTGCCGGGGAACTTGGCCGACAGCTCGAACGCGCTCTCCCCGTGCTCGGGCGCGAACGCGTCGACGTACACGAGCGCGAGAACCGATGCGTTGTCGGTCGCGGCTTCGGTGATCACCATGCCGCCGTACGAGTGCCCGACCAGGACGACCGACCCGCCGATCCCGGCGATCACGTCCCGCACGTACGTCGCGTCCTCGGCCAGACCACGCAACGGGTTGGCGACCGCGACGACGTCCAGCGACTCCGCCCGCAGCCGCTCGATCACCCCGTTCCAGCTCGCCGACTCCGCGAACGCTCCGTGCACGAGGACGATGGTCGGTTTCAGGACACTCATGGCTCTGCTCTCCTGCCTAGCGGTCGATGTCACCAGCATTGACCGAACAGCGAGGCGGGTTGTGACGAGCGCCGGCTTCAGCCTGGAACAACGCCGCGGGCCGGCCGATGGGACATCGGCCGGCCCGCGGGTTCGAGCAGGAACTACCTCGCGGTCGTGTAGCGGAGCTGGTCGGTGCGGAGGACGTCTCCGGAGACCTTCACGATACGGAGGGTGTGGTTGGCGTCCTTCAGACCGGTCTGGCTGAAGACCTGCTGCAGCGTGCTGCGCTCGTCGCTGTGCAGGTTGACCCGGCGGACGAGCTTGCCGTCGAGGTAGACGTCGGCTTCGCCCTGGTCGGGAGCCTTGGCGGTGATCCAGTCGACCGACGTACCGCGGAAGCCGAAGCTGACCGAGGCGCCGTTGGCGGTGGTGGCGTGGACGTCGTCGCGGTAGTCGCCGCGGAAGGTGAAGTCCAGCGCGTTGTCACCGGTCGGCTGGGTGGCCAGGAACTCCTTCTTCAGCGTGACGTTGCGGCCGTCGACGGTGTAGTCGGTGCCCTTGACCAGCAACTTGCCGGCCTTCGCGATCGACGACAGCTCGCTGGAGTCGCGGGCGATCTGGATCGTGACGTCGGCCGGAGCCGACTTGTCGAAGGTCACCGTGTCGGGGTTCAGCAGGCTCACCTGCCGGACGTCCAGCTTGTCGAGCAGCATGAACTGGCCCGACTTCTTCACCCCGCGGATGGTGTGCGTGCCGTTCGGCAGGTCGGAGATGCTGAAGACCTTCTGCTGCGCGCCGCGGCCCTCGGCCTGGTAGGTGTTGACGGTCTGCTTGAGTTCGCCGTCGATGTAGATCTCCACCTCGCCCTGCGACTCGTGCGTCTCGGTCACGTAGTCGACACCGGTGCCGACGAAGGTGTGCGAGAACGAGTCGCCGTTGGCCTCGGTGTACTGGACGTCGTCCTGGTAGTCGCCCATCCCCCGACCGGTACTGCGGCTCCACGACCCGGTGTAGTTGATCTTCGGGTCGTCGTTGTTCAGCGTGACCGTGCGCACGCCGGCGTTGTCCGTCGGCGTCTGGGTGCCCGTGGAGGTCTCCGACACCTTGACGGTCAGCGGCTCGGTCACGGCCGAGACCTCGCGGTTGTTGTTGCGCTGCCAGTCGCCGTCGTACTGGACCCGCAGGTCGTCGTCGTTGACGCGGATCGACGCCTTGGGCCGCGGGGTGACCTTGAACAGCCGGGCGCCGTGCGGCGGCACGGCCCGCGCGGTGTAGCCGGTCGCGAACGTGCCCAGGTCCTTCTTCGCCCACACGTCACGCACCGACGCGGCGCCGTCCAGGCCGAGGTCGGCGAAGGTCGCGGTCATGTCGGCCTCGGTGGTGCCGAGGTTGAACAGGGCAACGGTGTACGAGCTGTCCGGGTTGAGCGAGTACCAGACCTGACGGTTGGTCTTGGTCGACACCGGCTGCGCGGGGCGGCCGGCCTGGTTCACCGCGATCACCTCGCGGTTCGTCAGCAGCTCCAGCCCGTACGCGTCGAGCTTGGTCATGTCGTTGCCGACGTAGAACGGCGCGGCCGAGACCGCCCAGAGGGTGGCCGCCGTACGGCGCTCGTCGCGGGTCAGGCCGTCCATCGCGCCGTTGCCGATGTTGAGCGAGTCGAGGTCGTTCCAGCCGCCGGGTCCCGCGTGGCGCCACCAGTCGGCCAGCTTCGGGAACAGCCGCGAGACGTTCGGCCAGGCGGTGAGTGCCTCACCAGGGCAGTAGCACTCGATGTCCCAGTCGATCCGCCAGCCGTTCGCGACCTGCTTCCAGTAGTCGGCGTACCGGATGTCGAGGGCCCAGGACAGCTCGAGCCAGATCTTGTGCCGGGCCAGCGCCTGCGACCAGCCCTTGACCTCGTCGCGCGCGTCCAGCGACAGGTCGTTCTTGCCCGAACCCGGCGTGACGCTGTCGAACTTCAGGAAGTCGATGCCCCACTCGGCGTACAGGTCGGCGATCGAGTCGATGTAGTGCTGGGCGCACGGCTTGGTCATGTCGATGCGGTAGCCGAAGCCCCAGTAGTCGCCCTGCTGGCGCGGCTCGGCCGCGAGATCGCCGGTGCGGCACTCCGGGTGGCCGTAGACCGGCAGGTTGGCCTTCAGCACGCCGTCGGAGATGCCCGGGATGCCGTAGATGCCGACCTTCTGGCCGTTGTCGTGGATGTGGTCGATGACCTCCTGGAACCCGTTCGGGAACAGGGTTTTGCTCGGCGTCGGGCGGCCGTAGGCGTCGATCCCGTCGTTCCAGGCGGCGTCGATGTTGATGTGGTCGTAGCCGTACGGCTGCAGCTTGCGGTGCATCGCGTCGGACTGGGCCTTGATCTGGGCGGCCGTGATCCACTTGCCGCCCTCGGGCGCGTAGACCTGCATGCTGTAGCTGCTCCACCCCATGTAGGGCTTCGCGGCGATCGGGCCGGCGGGCGCGAACGGCTCGGCGTCCGGCGCGGTGACCTCGGCCGGCGCCGCCTTGCCCACCGCGGTGGTCGTACCTGGGGTGATCGGCGCGGCCGACGAGACGGCCGAAGCGCCGATCGGGAGGACGACGGCGACGGCGAGCCCGGCGATCAGGCCTCTGACCGCCTTGGGCCGAAGGGATCTGGTCATGAGCGGTGACCCTCTCTGTGGTCGTTCGAGTGATCCGTACCGACCGGGGCGGATCGGATAGGATATTGGAACCCTGAAGGCTCACCGGAGGGTTGTCAAGACTTTCTGTCCCCTGTGAAGAAATTAGTTTCAGCGACCGGTGGAGCCGTCGTACTGCTCGCGGAGGATGTCGGCGTGCCCGGCGTGCCGGCCGGTCTCCTCGATCAGGTGGACCAGCGCCCAGCGCATCGACGGCTTCGGGCCACGCCGTGGCGGTCCCGGGGCGGGCAGTGTCAGATCGGGGCAGGCGTCGATCACCTCGTTGGCCCGCGCTCTGATCTCCCGATACGCCGCCAGGACGCCGTCGACGGTTTCCTTCTGCGACGGACGCATGGTGCCCGGCCAGTCGCGGACGTCCTCGCCGAGCAGGTAGAACCGCTCGACGGCGGTGAGGTGCTTGACCAGGCCCAGCAGGTTCGTGCCGGACTGCACTCCCGGGGTTCGTATCTCCGGTTCGGGAACACCGACGACCTTGGCCGCGATCGCGTCGCGCAGATAGTCGAGGAAGCCGACCAGCGTGGCCTTCTCGTCGTTTGTGGTCCGCGGCGGTTTCCTGTCGGTCATCGGTCGACTCGCTGGATGAGCAGGACGTTGTCGGTGACCGTGGCGGTCTCCCCTGCCGGGCCGACGGCTTCGCGTTGAGGACGGTCGGCTCGTCGTACCGGCCACTGGGCGGGGTCGAGGCCGAGCTCGGCGGCGATCTCGCTCGGCGCCGGGAAGTGCGCGTCGGGGTCCTGGTTCCACGACCAGGGCGCGGTCGAGCCGTGGTCGACGATCAGCAGCAGACCGCCGGGGCGCAGAGCGTGTGCCGCCGTACGCAGGACTTCGCTGCGCGGGAACGCGAACGGAGTCTGCAGGTACTGCGCTGACACGAGGTCGAAGGTCCCCTCCGGAAAGCCGCGCGCCAGATCGTGCCGTACGGCGGTCACTCGGTCGGCGAGGCCGAGATCGTGAGCTCGCTTGCTCACCTGTTCGACGGCCGTGCCGGAGATGTCCACGGCGGTGACGTCCCAGCCCTGGCGAGCGAGCCAGATGGTGTCGCCTCCGGCACCGCATCCGAGATCCAGCGCCTCGCCGGTGGGCAGCGCCTCGACAGTCTCGACGAGCAGCGGATTGGGTCGCTCTCCCCAGGTGCTGCGGGCGTCGTACAGGTCGTCCCAGAAGCGTTCTGCGTCCATGCGTTTTGTCTCCTTGTGTTGTGTTGCTTCCACCCTTTCCGCAGTGCTTTCCTTCTTGCAAAGGATGTTGCAGATCCGCATGATGTGGCCATGAGCAACGATGACGTGCTGGCCGGAGTCGGCCCGCGCTTGCGGGCGCTCCGCCAGGCGCGACGCACCACGTTGGCCGGCCTCGCGACCGAGACCGGCCTCACCGCCAGCACCCTGTCCCGCCTGGAGAACGGCAAACTCCGCCCGACGCTGGAGCAACTGCTCCCGCTGGCGCGAGCGCACGGCGTACCGCTCGACGACCTGGTCGCCGCGCCACCAACCGGCGATCCCCGTATCCACCTGCGCCCCGTACGGCGGTCAGGGCTGACGATCGTGCCGCTGACCAGACGAGCCGGGGGCGTCCAGGCGTACAAGGTGATCTATCCGCCGGCCGGTCGCGCGTCGACGACGAAGCGGCAGACGCACGAGGGATACGAGTGGTTCTACGTGCTGAACGGGAAGGTGCGATTCGTCCTTGGCGAGCAGGAGTTCCTGCTCGCCGAGGGCGAGGCCGCGGAGTTCGACACCCGAGTCCCCCACTGGATCGGCAGCGCCGATCGCCGCCCGGCCGAGCTGCTCACGCTGTTCGGCCCGCAGGGCGAGCGCGCGCATCTGTCGCCGGCCAAGAAGTGAGGGCTTCGTCCGAGCGGAGGATGCCGGTGCGCTTCTGCCAGTGACGGCCGGTCCGCAGATGGGCGACGAACGCGCGCTGCAGTGTGGTCTTCTGCGGCACCCGCTCCAAATCCTCGGCCGTGAAGGGACCTGTCGGCGGCGACAGGTGCAGCCCTATCCGCATCATGTCGCGGTCGTCGTCGTACGGGTCCTGAGGCGGCAGCAGCGGCAGTACGTCGAACCGGCGCTGGAAGCGGCGGATGTTGCAGTCCTCCGGCAGGTACTCGGCCAGTTGAGGATCGAGGAGCCAGGAGTTGCAGACGAACGCCGTCACCGGCTCGTCGGGGTAGCACTGGTCGAACAGACGAGCCGCTTCGGCGACCGACCGCTCCGAACTGGATGGATCGAGCGGGCCGATCGGCGGTACGTGGATCATCAGCACATGACCCGCGACGCCGTCGCCGAGGCCGAGTTCAGCACGGGTGAACGAATGCCGGCCGATCTCGAAATCGGCGCCCCGGAACCGCAACGGCGGACCCCACAGCGGCATCAGACCGACTCCGGGACGACCGGTGAGGTGGCGATGGGTGCCCATGACACCGCCGAGTGCGGAGGCGGTCGCGCGGCTCACGGCGTCCGGAACCCCACGTCGTTCGTGGCGATCGAGCAGCCGAGGGAGCGCGCTGAGCAGCGCCCAAGCGGCGGCGAACAGGCCGACCGGCGAGGACGCTGCGGGCACCACAGGCCAGCCCTGGAAGCCTGTCGACGGGATCGGTTTGTCCAGGTTTTGCTCGAGACTGGCAGCCATGGCCGACACCACCGCCCACCACTCAGGATGGGCCTCCGGGTCAGGACGCGCGGCGAGCATCTCCCGCTGGTCGTTGTCGGCTACACCGCAGAAGTCCAACAGGGCTTGGGGATTCGCTGGGAGCTGCACGTCGGCAGGCACCGGTAGGCCGTTGAGCCAGGCACGGGCACCAGCCGGGAATCCCAGGCGCTCCGCCGCTTCGTCCACATCCATCATCCGCGTCTCCTTGTCGAAGGTGGCTTCTTCGACCACAGCACGGCGTACGGCGGGAAAGCACGACTCCTGTGACCCACCTCACAGAAGCTACGCCCGAAGGGCTTCTCCCGACTTGTCCCAGTTGTCGCGCAAGCGGTCCAGGTAGGACTGGGCCTGCGAGCCGGGCTTCACGCCGCGGGCGAACGCTCGCATGTTGCCCTGGCCGGCGTTGTAGCCGAGGGCAATCAATTCGTGCTTCTTCAGCTCGGTACGGGGTTTGCTGGGCAGGCGCGCGGCGAGGTCGCGCAGGTGCCAGGCGGCGGCTTCGATCGCGAGCTCGGGGTGGTCGGGAAGTTCCTCCCATTTGCGGCCGGCGAACCGGCTTCCGCGCTGAGTGTCCTCGAAGGCGGCGCGGTGCATGTTGGCGATTCCCAGCGCGGGGTTGGAGTCGATGCGCAGCCAGGCGCGTTCGAACTCCGGGTCGTGCGGTTTGTAGGACTCGTTGTAGAGAATCGCCATCAGCAGCTGCGGGTCCACCTTCGCCGCGGCGGCCGATCGCTTCACCTGTACGGCGAAGTGCGCGGGATCGTAGTCGGTCCACCAGTCGGTGGTGGACGGCGTCGGCTTCGGCTTGGATTCGGCGGACTTCGGCGCGGGTGCCGGCGTCTTGGTCGCGGTGGACGCGGCCGGGCTGTCCGCCGAGGTGTCGGTATCGGGCGAGTCCGGACGCGCGGCCCAGGCCGCCACCGCGACCGCGCCGATCGCCAGCCACCACCAGCCCTTGCTCACCCACACCCCTCAGGTCCGCCACGTCCGATGCTCCAGCGTACCGACCCGCCGCCGCGCCTCCGGGGACCCGCGCTTGTGCACCGCCCAGCCGCTCCAGGGCTGACGAAGTGGCTGGGCGGTGCACAAAGTGGAGGCGGGCCGGATGCGCCTTGGACGCTGTCGCCGTACGGGCATCAGCTTCGGGCGGACGTTCGCCGCACGCGCGTCAGCCCCGGGAGGCTCGCAGCATGTCCTCGCGCGGCACGACCTTGATGCGCTCCCGCCCGGCGGCTTCACCGAGCGCGAGCTCGTGCGCGTCCAGCTTCGTCCATCCCTCGGCGTCGACGATCGTCGCGCCGCGTGCGGCGAGGTGCTCGAGGATCGCGTCAGGATCCTCCAGTTCCGGCTGGGGCAACTGGTCGATGTCGGCGAGCAGGTTGGCGATCGTCTCGGCGGCGTCGGACTTCGTGTGCCCGATCAGCCCGATCGGCCCGCGCTTGATCCAGCCTGTGACGTACAGCCCGGGCAGCGGCTCGTCATCCATGCCGAGCACGCGGCCGCCCGCGTTCGGCATCACGCCGGCCTGGTGGTCGAACGGCAGGCCGGGCAGGTTCGACGACAGGTATCCGACCGCGCGATAGACCGCCTGCACCGGAGTGTCGACGTACTCGCCGGTGCCCCGGACAGTCCCGTCGCCCTGCAGTTCGGTGCGTTCGGTGCGCAGCCCCTCGACGCGGGTCTCGCCCAGGATCTCGACGGGCGCGTGGCACAGGTGGATGTGGATCCGGTGCGCGGCGCCGGTCGGCTCCGCCTCGAGGTACTTGAGCAGCGTGTCGACGACCAGTCGCGTCCCCTTGCTGGAGTTGATCGCCTTCTGGCTCGCCTCGTCGATCTCGAAGCCCTCGGGGTGCACGATCACGTCCACGTTCGGCGAGTGCGACAGCTCGCGCAGCTCCATCGGCGTGAACTTGATCTGCGCCGGCCCGCGCCGCGCGAAGACGTGCACATCCGTGGCCTGGTTCGCCTTCAGCCCGCGGTAGACGTTGTCCGCGATCTCGGTGGTGAGCTGCTCGTCGGCCGGCTTGGCCAGCATCCGGGCGACGTCGAGCGCGACGTTGCCGGCGCCGATCACCGCGACGTGGCGAGCGTCCAGCGGCCACTCACGCGGTACGTCGGGATGCCCGGCGTACCAGCTGACGAAGTCGGCCGCGCCGTAGCTGCCCGGCAGATCGATGCCCGGAATCGCGAGCTCGCGGTCCGAGATCGCCCCGGTCGCGAAGATCACCGCGTGGTAGTGCCGGCGCAGGTCCTCGAGCTTGAGGTCCGCGCCGAACTCGACGTTGCCGAGGAACCGGATCCGGTCCCGCCCGATCACCCGGTGCAGCGCCTTGATGATCTCCTTGATCCGCGGGTGATCCGGCGCCACGCCGTACCGCACCAGCCCGAACGGCGCCGGCAGCCGCTCGATCAGGTCGACGTGAGCGCCTTCGTGCTCCTTGGTCAGAATGTCGGCGGCATAGATCCCGGCCGGCCCTGCGCCGACGACGGCGACTCGAAGGTCTCGCACGATCTCCCCAGATCCTAGGTAAGGCTTGCCTAAGCAACTTAACCGGTCCGGAGACATGAACCCAACTCCTGAGACTGACCTCACACGAGCCCCGGCCGACGCCGAAATCATCTCCGGCCAACCGGCCCGTGCAGCTCGTTGCCCGGTCTACGAGACGTGGTCGGGTGGGCCTCCAACCTCCTGTAATGCGCTGGCTGCGCCGAGCGCATCCAGTACGGCGGCGACAGCCGGTGGGTCGGGCGGTTCGCCGTACGTCGCCGCCTGGATCTGTCGGCGCAGACCGACGAGCTCGGTGGCGTGGACGTCGGGGCGCCGATGAGCCTGCAGCGCGAGACCGGGCAGGAGGGCGACCCCGAGACCGGCCGCGACCAGCGCCTGGACGACGACGATGTCGTCACTGTGCGAGCCGATCCGGGGATCGAAGTCCGCGCTGCGGCACACAGCGAGCAACTCCGCCACGCAGCGGTCACACCCGCCGATCCAGGACGACTCGCGATGATTCGCGAGACTGTCGTCGCCCTGCCGGCTGATCAGGTGGATCGGGTCGTCGCCGAGCTGGACCAGGCGGAACTCGCCGGACTCGGCCGGCGCGTTGGCGTACCGGAACACCACGGCGACGTCGACCTCGCCGTGCCGGAGCAGCTGCAGCGATTCGACCGGGTGCCGATCGATCAGGCTCAGCTCGATCCCGGGATAGGCCTGCGCCAGCGCGTCGACCGCCTTCGGCACGATCGTGCTGAGCGCCGACGCGTTCGCGGCCAGCCGGACTCGCCCCGACTGCAGTCCGACCTGCGCCGCGAGCTCACTGCTCGCCGCGTCGACCCGGCCCACGATCTCGGCAGCCCGATGGGCCAGCAGCTGGCCTTCCGGCGTCAACCGGATGCCGCGACCAACCCGCTGGACGAGCTTCACGCCGGCGGCGGCTTCCAGCCGCGCCAAGTGGTGGCTCACCGACGGCTGGGAGTAGTGCAGTTCCTTGGCCGCCTCGGTCACCGACCCGTGCCGGCCGACCGCGGCCAGGACGCTGAGCTGGATCAGGTTGAACATAGATCAAGAGTATCTATGGGTTGTCGCCGATATTGGCATTGGACGTCATACCACTCGGAGGCCGACGCTGGAACCACCACCACAACCCGCCTCCGAGGAGACAACGATGAACGCCGAACTGTTCGCCACCTTTCTGGTCGCCGCCCTGATCATCAACTTCACGCCGGGTCCCGGCATGCTGTTCATCCTGGCCCAGGGGCTGACCGGCGGAAGTCGCGCCGGCCGCGCCGCAGCCTGTGGCACCGCGACGGGGATGCTCGTGCACACCAGCGCGGTGGCGCTCGGCCTGGCCGCCGTTCTGCGTGCGGCCCCGATCGCCATGGACGTGCTCCGCTTCGCCGGCGCTGCGTACCTGGTGTGGCTCGCCTTCCAGTCCCTGCGCAAGTCCGAGCTCACCCCGGCGACCGCGGGCGAGGCGGTGCCGGACCGGTTCGGCCCGGTGTACGTGCGCGGCCTGGTCAACAACCTCACCAATCCCAAGATCCTGCTGTTCTACCTGGCCTTCCTGCCGCAGTTCGTCGACCCGAGCCTGGGCCGTCAGGCGCTGCAGTTGTTCGCCCTCGGGCTGACGATGTTGCTGGTGGGCCTGGTCGTCGACCTCTCGATCGGCAGCGGCGCCGTCCGCGTCGGTCGGTTCCTGCGCCGGCACCGCGCCGCCAACCAGTGGCTCCCCCGCTTCGCCGGTACGGCGTACGGCGCCCTGGCGGCCGGGCTGATCCTCGGCGCCGCGACCTGAACTGTCGGCGCGATCTCCTACCGTCGGACCATGATCGACGTACGACGCGCGGTGGCCGGTGACGGGGACGCGGTGGGCGAGATCCACGCGGCGGCGTGGGCGGCGGCCTATGCACCGTTCTTCGACGAGAAGTTCGCGGCCGGGGAGATCAAGAGCCGCTTGACCCGCTGGCACGACCGGATCAGCTCCGGTGAGGGCATCGTGATGCTGGGATCGGTGGACGGGCGGCCGCTGGCGATGGCGTGGGTGATGGAATCCGGGACCCGGCCCGGACTGGCCGAGATCTACAGCTTCTACGGGCATCCGGACGGCTGGGGATCCGGAGTCGCGGCGGCGTTGATGGACGGGACGCTGCAGGTGTTGCGGGACGAAGGGTTCACCCAGGTGCATCTGTGGACGTTGCGCGACACGGCCCAGTCCCGGCGGTTCTACAGCAAGTGCGGATTCGCCGAGACCGGCGCCACGCAGACCAGGGATTTCGGGGACGGACAGGCTTTGGCGCAAGTCGAGTACGAGCGCGCTTGCTAGCCGTCCCGGGCGTTACGCGACCGCGGTGCCCTCGAGCTCGACCAGTTGGCCAGGGATCGCGAGCCGGGTCACGCCGAGCATCGTGGTGGTCGGCGCCACCCGCGCGGCCCCCAACCGCGACGCCAGTACGCCGTAGTGCTGGAAGAGCAGGTCCACGTCGGTGGTGTAGACGTTCAGCCGCACCAGGTTCGCGAGCGACATGCCGGCCTCCCCCAGCACGGCCTCCAGGTTGTCGAGGCTCAACGCCAGCTGGGCCGCCAGATCGCCGTCGTGCTCGGGCTTACCGTCGGCATTCGTCGCGGTCTGCCCCGAGCAGTACAAGGTCCGCGTGTGCCCGGAGACGACCTCCCCCTGGTTGAATCCCAGCTCCGTCGACCAGGTCACCGGGTTGATCGCCGTTCGCTCCACTGCCACTTCAGCTCCATTCGGTTCGTCGGGAAATCCGTACGCCGATGAGCCTGCCAACAAATCACGACACCCTTGGTCGTGTATTCCGGAGAGGTTTTGTCGTATGCGCGCCGACCGCCTGGTCTCGCTGGTGTTGCTGCTCCGCCAGCGCGGCCGGTTGTCCGCGACGGCACTGGCCCAGGAGCTGGAGGTGTCCACCCGCACAGTGCTGCGCGACATCGAGGCACTGTCCGCGGCCGGCGTCCCGGTGTACGCCGAACGCGGCCGCCACGGCGGATTCGCTTTACTGCCGGGCTTCCAGACCGAGCTCATCGGGCTGAACCACGACGAAGCCCTCGCCCTCCTGGTCGCCGGATCGCGCCGCGGCGCCCAGGCGTTCGGCCTCGGCTCGGCCCTCGCCTCCGCCATGCTGAAGGTCGTCGACGCGCTCCCCGCCGGCTACCGCGACGCCGCAACCGGCGCGGCCCAGCGACTGCTGCTCGAACCCGAGGTCGACCTTCTCTCGCGGCGCGGAGTCGCCGAGGAGGCCCCCGACACCGTCGTCGCCGAGGTCCGGCGCGCGGTACTCGCCGGCCACAAACTCCGCATCCACTACGCAGCCCTGGGCAAGGATCCGGAGTGGCGCACGGTCGACCCCGTCGGCCTAGTCACCGTCCGAGGCCAGAGCTACCTGCTCGCCACGAAGTCAGGCGCCGACCGCACCTACCGGGTGTCGCGCGTTCTGGCCGCCGAAGAACTCACCGAACCGGCCCAGCGCCCCGACCACATCGATCTGGACAGCGCCTGGCAGGAACGCAGCACCCAGTTCCGCACCGGCGGCGACCAGGTCACCGTCCACGCTCGAGTGAACCCAGCGCGCCGCAAAGACCTCGTCGGCACAGCACTCGCCGTACTCTCCGAGGCGTCCGAACCCGGCGGCTGGCTGAGCATGGAAGTCACCTTCCAGGACGCCAGACACGCGGAATGGGCAATGTGGCAACTGGCAACAAACGCGGAAACCCTGACCCCACAGTGGTTACGCACCAAGCTGCACCAACGCGCGACCGCGATGGTCACCTGCTATGGACAGTGATCCCGCTCAGCCCAACGCCTTCAGGTACGCCGCGCCCCGAGGAGTCAGTTCGTAGCCGACTTCCAGGCTGTGGGTGAGGCCGAGGTTCTTCAGCTTGCGGACGTCGATCTTGAAGCCCGGGGTGTCCCGGTCCAGTTGCCCCGCCAGATCCGCGGCCCGCGTCGCGGGGTTGGCCTCGATGAGCCGCAGCGTGGCGAGCGTCCAAGGAGACTCCTTGAAACTGTCCAGGTGGGCGAGCTTGCTGGTCAGCTCTTCGACGTCGGCGGGACTGAGGTCGGCCGCATTGGCGAGCTCGTCACGGGGATCCGGGCCCTCGACCAGATGGAAGCGGATCAGCCAGGTGGGCAGCGTCTCGTCGCCCCGCAGCCGGCGACGGACGTCCTTGGCGTTCGCGCGGCCGGCCAGGTGGAGCATCTCGTCGTAGTCGGAGATCAGCTCGGGGTTGACCCGCTTGATGCTGTCGATCTCGATCCGGCCCGCGTTGGTGCGGTAGACCCGGCCCTCGACGACGCGCGGTTCGGCCCAGCGCCGGTACGCCGCGGTGATGCGGCCCTCGGCGACGCCTTCGGTGTCGGTTCCGGCGAACAGCATCTAGGCCTCCAGGGCTTTCGCGACGAGCGGGGCGAGGGCGCGCAGCGACTTGCCCCGGTGGCTGATCGCGTCCTTCTCCTCGATCGACAGCTCCGCGGTGGTGCGGTCGTAGCCCTCGGGCACGAACAGCACGTCGTACCCGAAGCCGCCGGTGCCGCGCAGCTCGCGGATGACCGAGCCGCGCATCTCGCCGCGCACGACCTCCTCGGCGCCCTCCGGTCGGACGAAGGCAACGGCCGCGACGAAGGCGGCGCCGCGGCGCTCGTCGGGCACGTCCTCCAGCTGGCCGAGCAGCAGCAGGTTGTTCGCGTGGTTGTCCTTGGCCGGCCCGGACCACCGCGCCGACAGTACGCCGGGCATGCCGTTCAGCGCGTCGACGCAGATCCCACTGTCGTCCGCGATCGACGGCAACCCGGTCGCCGCGACGGCCGCCCGGGCCTTCAGCAGCGCGTTGCCCTCGAACGTCGGCTCGGTCTCCGCCGGTTCGTCGTACGCCGCGACGTCGCCGAGCCCGAGCACCTCGATGCCCGGCACGATCGGCGCGAGGATCCGGCGCAGTTCCTCGAGCTTCTTCGCGTTGTTCGACGCGAGCAGCACCTTGCTCATGCCAGCGCCTCCAGCTGCAGCTTGGTCAGCTCGGCGCAGCCGGCCGTGCCCAGCTCCAGCAGCGCGTCGAGCTCGGCCCGGTCGAACGGCGCGCCCTCGGCGGTGCCCTGCACCTCGATGAACTTGCCGTCGCCGGTCAGCACCAGGTTCATGTCTGTCTCGGCCCGCACGTCCTCCTCGTAGCACAGATCGAGCATCGCGGCGCCGTCGATGATGCCGACCGACACCGCCGAGACCGATCCGGTCAGCGGCTCGCCCTTCAGCGCCTTGCGCTCGCGCAGGAACGACACCGCGTCGGCCAGCGCGACGTACGCGCCGGTGATCGCCGCCGTCCGCGTGCCGCCGTCGGCCTGCAGCACGTCGCAGTCGAGCAGGATCGTGTTCTCGCCGAGGGCCTTGTAGTCGATCACCGCGCGCAGCGAGCGCCCGATCAGCCGGGAGATCTCGTGCGTGCGGCCGCCGATCCGGCCCTTCACCGACTCGCGGTCGGAGCGGGTGTTGGTCGAGCGCGGCAGCATCGCGTACTCCGCGCTGACCCAGCCCAGGCCGGATCCCTTGCGCCAGCGCGGCACGCCCTCGGTGACCGACGCCGCGCACAGCACCCGGGTCCGGCCGAACTCCACCAGCACCGATCCTTCGGCGTGGTCGAGCCAGTTCCGGGTCAGGGTCACCGGGCGAAGCTGGTCAGGGGTACGTCCGTCGCTACGAGCCATGCCCGAAACTTTAGGGCACGTCTCCCAATTCCCCGCCGTCGCGAGCAGGTGCCCGGTGCGGTAGCTCGGCGTGCGGGAGACGAGCGTGGCGATGCGAAGCATCGTGAGCTTGGCTCCCGTGCGCCGAGGTGCCGTGCCGGGTGCCGCGCAGTAGGCGGGGAATTGGGAGCCGTGCCCTAGGCCCGAAGTCGTCGCACCCCCGCATCGGCGGGCGGGCGGAACTGCGTCAGCACCATCCGCGCGGCCCACGGCGTCAGGTCCCCGGCCCGGCGCCCGAGCCACGGAACGCCCTCCTTCACCATCCAGACCGTGTCGGCCCACCGGCTCGGCGGCTCACCGGCACAGTCCAGCTCCGGCGGTACGTCGATCCGTACGCCGCGCGCGGCCAGCTCGTCGGCGAACGCCCGCGCCAGTCGCCGGTGACCCCGCTCGCCGGGATGCAGGCGGTCCACCGACCAGAAGTCCCGGCGATACACCTCGGGATAGTCGGCCATGTCGAGCCGGATCCCGCCGTACTGCAGGAACAGGTCGTCGTAGACGGCGTTGACCTGCTCGATCCGCTGCCACAGCGGCCGGCGCAGCCAGGTGGGCAGCCCGAAGATCTGTCCGTGGTCGTGGAACCGGACGGTCAGGAGCAGTGCGCCTCGCCCGGTCAGCTCCGCGGCGCACTGGTGCAGGCAGTCGCGGATCTGGCCGGGATCGAAGGACGAGCGGAGCGTGTCGTTCAGGCCGACGATCAGTGAGGCCAGGTCGATCGGCCCCGAGCCGATCTCGGGGAGCTGCTCGGCGACCACCCGCGGCGCGGTCGCGCCACTGATCGCGTAGTTGGAGAACGTCACACGGTGGGAACTGCCCAGGGAGTCGGCGAGCAGCGAGGCCCAGCCCCGCCACCCCTCGCCCGGACGCGCTCCGGCACCGGATAGGTCGGTCGTGCTGCCGTCTTGCGGGTCCCCGACACCCACGGTGGTCGAGTCGCCGAGTGCCACGTAGTGGAGGCTCACGTTCCGTCATGATGACGTCGCTGGGCGGGTGCTGGGTGAGAGCTGGCGGAACGGCCGGGCAACACGGCGGGAGCAAACAGGTGTTGAAGGGCGGAAGTGTTCGGACATAGGCTCTTACAAACAACTACGTGCAGGAGTAGTGAACGATGACTGATCTTCGGTTCGGTGTGGTCGGACTCGGCCAGCGCAGTCAACTCGCCCGGCACGCCCACCACCCCGGCGAGGGCGGCGAGATCGTGGCCGTCTGCGACCCGGCCGACAAGCAGCGCCAGGCCGCGCTGGCGACGTACCCCGAGGCCACGGCGTACGGCGACCACCGCGAACTGCTCGACCTGAAGCTCGACGGTGTCTTCCTGACCACCCCCGACGACCTGCACGAGGACCCCGCGATCGACTTCCTCCGGGCCGGCGTCGCCGTGTTCGTGGAGAAGCCGCTCGCGATCACCACGGCGGGCTGCGACCGCGTCCTGCAGGCGGCGTACGAGAGCGGCACCCGCCTGTACGTCGGCCACAACATGCGGCACATGCCGGTCGTCCAGACCATGCGCGAGCTGATCCAGTCCGGCGCGATCGGTGAGGTGAAGGCGATCTGGTGCCGGCACTTCGTCGGGCACGGCGGCGACTTCTACTTCAAGGACTGGCACGCCGACCGCCGCCGGACCACCAGTCTGCTGCTGCAGAAGGGTGCCCACGACATCGACGTGATGCACTGGCTGGCCGGCGGCTACACCACCCACGCGACCGCCCTCGGCGGCCTGGTCCTGTACGGCGGGATCGAGGACCGCCAGGACCGCTCCGGGCAGCGGTTCCACGAGTTCGTGTCGAACGACAACTGGCCGCCGCTGGAGCAGAAGGGCCTGGCGCCGGTGATGGACGTCGAGGACCTGTCGATGGCGAACTTCCAGCTCGACAACGGCGTTTTCCTCAGCTACCAGCAGTGCCACTTCACCCCGGACTACTGGCGCAACTACACGGTGATCGGCACCCACGGCCGGCTGGAGAACTTCGGCGACACCTCCGGCAGCGTCGTGAAGGTCTGGAACAGCGGCCGCTCGGGCTACCGCGCCGACGCCGACCAGGTCGTCGAGGTCGCCTCCGAGGACGAGGGGCACGGCGGCGCCGACCCGCGGCTGGTCGACGAGTTCGTCCGCTTCGTCCGCGACGGCGGCACCACGCTGACCTCGCCGATCGCCGCCCGCGCCGCGGTCGCCGCCGGGTACGCGGCCACCACGTCCCTGCGCGAGAACGGCACGCCGATCGACATCCCGCAGCTCGACCCGGCGCTGGTCAGCTACTTCGACGGCGGCCAGCAGCGCTGAATCCCCTGGAGGACAAAGCGAAACGGCCACTCGCACCACGGCGAGTGGCCGGCTCACGTCCTCGACCGGATGCCGTCGGCAACCGTGGCGGCGTCAGATCTCGTAGACGGCGCCCGGTGTCGCGGTCAGCACCTCACCAGGGAAGGTCCGGCGCGCGTTCTCGGTCTGCGTGACCCGGTCGTACCACGGCGGCACGTGGGTGATCACGAGCCGCTTCACCCCGGCCCGCTTCGCATGCTCGCCCGCCTCGGACGGCGTGAGGTGCAGATCGGCCGAATTCGCCGGGTTGTTGTCCTGCTGGGCCGCCTCCGACAGCAGCAGATCGGTGCCGCGGGCCAGCTCGACGAGCGCGTCGTTCGGCCCGGTGTCGCCGGTGTAGGTCAGCGACTTGTTGCCGTACTCAACCCGGATCGCGTACGCCGGGACCGGGTGCATCATCGGCGCGGTCCGGACCGTGAAGGGCCCGATCTGCTGGGATTCCTGCCAGGTGTGGAACTCCAGCTCCTCCTCCATGCCCGGGTCATCCGGCAGGTCGTAGGCCAGCGCCATCCGCCCGGCCGTCCCGGGCGGGCCGTAGACCGGGATCCGCGGGAACGGCGACGCGGGCGAGTACTTCGCCGCGACGTACAGACCGCACAGGTCCATGCAGTGGTCGGGATGCAGGTGGGACAACGCGATCGCGCCGATCTCCGGTACGCCGAGATGCCGCTGCAACGCGCCGAGCGCGCCGCTGCCCAGGTCGAGCACCAGGTGGAACCCGTCCGCGGTGACCAGGTAGCTCGACGCAGGCGAGTCCGGCCCGGGGACGGACCCGGAGCAGCCGATCACGGTGAGCTTCATACCTTGAACATTACCGGCGGGTTGCCCACCGCGCAGAGCACGCCGGGACGTCGCAGAACAGTTGCCTGCCGACGATCGCGCCCGCAACCGGTGCCGTGGACAACGTCTGCTGCGACCTGGGTCACAGTTGGGTCAACGCACCCAGGCGAACTGGTCGACCGTGCTGATCACCGGTCCCAGGAAGCGAGAGCCGATCGCGGCGAAGTCGGCCGGGTTTCCGGTGGTGACGAAGCGGTGCCGCGGCGCGGGCAGCGCATCGTCGCGCAGCAGATTCGCCTTGGTCAGTACGCCGTACACGTCCTTGGCGCCTTCCTCGGCGCTGCTCACCAGCGTGACCTCGTCGCCCATCACGTACGAGATGACGCCGGTCAGCAACGGGTAGTGCGTGCAGCCGAGGATCAGCGTGTCCACGCCGGCCTCGACGAGCGGGTCCAGATATTCGTGGGCGGCGGCCAGCAGCTCCGGGCCCGACGTCACGCCGGACTCCACGAAATCAACGAACTTCGGGCAGGCCTGGGTGGTCAGCTCGACCTGCGGCGCGGCCGCGAACGCGTCGTCGTAGGCCTGCGACGCGGCGGTCGAGCGGGTGCAGATCACGCCGACCTTGTGGTTCCTGGTCGCGGCGACCGCGCGCCGGGCGGCGGGCAGGATCACCTCGACCACCGGGACGTCGTACCGCTCGCGGGCGTCGCGCAGCATCGCGGCGCTGGCGGAGTTGCAGGCGATCACCAGCGCCTTCACGCCGGCCTCGACCAAGTGGTCCAGGCACTCCAGCGCGTACTCCCGGACCTCGGCGATGGACTTCGGCCCGTACGGCTGGCGGGCGGTGTCGCCCAGGTAGAGGATCGGTTCGTGCGGCAGCTGGTCCAGCACCGCCCGCGCCACCGTGAGCCCGCCGAAGCCTGAGTCGAAGATGCCGATCGGTGCGTCTGCCACAACGGTTAGATTAGACCGCGGCACCGTCAGGACCGGCAGCGGGCAGTTCCGAAGGAACCCTCACCTAAGACTTCCGAACGACACGCCGGAGTTGTCCACATCTTTACTCTGCGGAATTGCATTCTCACGTGACGCACGCCACTCTGGAGCGATGTATTTCCGACCGCCCCTCGCGATGCCATGAACCTGGCAGTCCACATCGCGGTGGCACTGGGCTCCACCGCCGCACCGAATCCGCAACCGACCACCGCCGGGCAAGCCGCCGGCCAGGTTGCCGACGCCAACGCCGACAGCACCGCCGCCGACATCGCCGCGGCCCTCGGGCCGACCGGGATGCTGCTGGTGCTGCTGGCCGCCGCCTTCGCCGCCTACGTCCTGTCCTTACGCCTGCACCCGAACGCGAAATGCAATCGGTGCAAGGGCATGGGCCGTCACCGCGGCACGTTGTTCAACTACGCCACTCGCCCCTGCAACAGCTGCAAGGGCCGCGGCACCCACCCGAGACTGGGACGCAAAGTGTTGTTCAAGACCTGAGTCAACCCTGCCGCCCGTCGCCGAGTCCGGCGGAGCGAGCACGCAGTACGGCGTCGGCGCGGTCCGCGGCCTGGATCTTGGTCAGCACGTTCGAGACGTAGTTGCGGACCGTCTTCGGCCGCAGTCCGAGCTGTTGCCCGATCGCCACGTTACCGAGGCCGTCGGCCATCAGCGCGAGGATCTCGTGTTCCCGCTCCGTCAGCCCGGCGAAGACCGGCGCGCGGTGCCGGCCGGCCGGTTGCGCCGCGAGCGCGAGCAACCGCGCCGCGACCGCGCCGGAGAACACCGCCTCTCCGGCGGCGACCGCCCGGATCGCGGCCAGGATGCGATCCGGCTCGGCGTCCTTGAGCAGGTAACCGCGCGCGCCGGCCCGCACCGCCGCGAACACCGACTCGTCGTCCAGCATGGTCAGCACCAGCGGCGCGACCCGGGGCGCGGTGGCGCCGAGCCGCCGGATCAGCTCGATCCCGCTGAGCCCCGGCAGGTTGAGATCCACCACGACGACGTCCGGCGCGAGCCGTTCCACCAGGCCGACCGCCTCCAGCCCGTCCGCGGCCTCGCCGACCACGGTCAGCCCGGGGTCGAGCTCGATCCGGGTCCGCAGACCGAGCCGGAACATCGGATGGTCCTCGACCAGCACCACTTCGACCGGTTCGTCGCTCATCGCGGAATCCTCCCGTGCACGCGGGTCCCGGACGAATTCGTCACGACGTCCAGCCACCCGCCGAGCTCCTCGGCGCGCTCCCGCATCGACGCCAGCCCGACGCCCGGCACCGCATCGTCACCGAACCCCCGCCCGTCGTCGGCGACGTGGACGTCCAGCCAGCCGTCGCTCGCGGCAACTTCCACTGTCACCGCCCGCGCACCGGCATGCCGTACGACGTTCGCCAGCGCTTCGGCAACGATGCGCAGCGCAGCGACCTCCAGCGCTGCCGGGAGACCGTCGTCCGGAAGTGCGTGCCGCAGGCGGACGTCCAGCCCCGCAACGCGCAGCCGCTCCACCTCGGCCTCGAGGGCCGCGCCGAGCCCGGTGCTCAACGCGGCCGGTTGAAGGTCGCGACTGATCCGCCGGACCTCGGTGATCGCGGCGCGGGCCTGGCCCTCGAGGTGCGCGAGCAACTCCCCCTCGCGGGCCGCTTGCGCCGCGGCGAGCCGCAGGGAGTCCAGGGTGAGCAACTGGCCGGCCAGCAGCGGTCCGACCCCGTCGTGCAGATCGCGCCGCAGCCGGCGTCGCTCGTCCTCGCGCGCGGTGGCGGCCACCGCTCGCGCCGCGCGCAGTTCACCGGACTCCCGCTGCGCCCGCAGAACCAGTACGACGAACGGCAGCACCTCGCGCAGCGCCCGGCGTTCCCGCCGGGACAGCCGCGCCCCGTTGGTCGTTGCCAGCAGCAATGAGCCCAGCACGGTGCCGGAACCGTCGACCACACTTTCGGGGTGGATGTCCGGCGGAACGCGGTCGCCGTGGGTCCACAGGGTCCGGCCGCCGGCATCGAGGACCGCGACGTAGGGCAGGACGAGGGCGGCCGCGATGGTCTCGGCGAGGTTCGCCGGTTGGCCGTCCTCGCCGGTCATCCCGCGGGCCAGCAGCGCCGCCACCCCGCCCGGACGGCCACTGGCTCCCAGCAGCCTGTCCCGGAACCAGCCGCCGGCGCGCGCCGCCAGCAGACCACCGCCCAGTGCCAGGGCTGCCACCGCCGCGGCTCCGACCATCGAGGCCGAGGCCCGCGCCATCGACAGGCTGGCGAGCGCGACCAGGCCGGCGTAGGCGATCACCAGCCCGATCACCGCACCGGCGTACAGGAAGGTGCGGCGCAGGACGACGCTGACGTCGTACAGGCGATAGCGCAGGAGAGCGAAGGCCAGTCCGAGGATCATCGCGACGAAGGCGAGGTAGGCCGTCGCGACCAGTCCGAGCTGCCAGTGCTCCACCAGTCCGGCGACGTCGAGCACGTTGGCGACCACGACGTTGGCGGCCAGCACGACGAAGCTGAGCACGAACCACTTGGCCTGCTGCCGCGCGGTCCAGTCCGACACCCGTAGATAGCGGTGAACCTGGATCCCGGCCAGCAACAGCACCGACGACAGGTCGTACAGACCTTGCGGCGCGGAGGTCGGCTGGATCACGTTCAGCTGATCGCCGACCACAAGGGCCGCGCCGGTCAGGCCGACCACCGGCCAGGCCCAGCGAAACCAGCCAGGGTGCCAGCGGTTGTCGGGGAACAGCCCGATCAGCAGCGGCATCGTCAGCTGGACCGCGGCGATCACGATGGTCCGCAGGACCGTCGTCGTGGGGTTCCCCTGCTCGGCGAGCGCGTCGGCGAACGGGCCGACGAAGATCCCGCCGAGCTGGATCCCGGTCACCCCGGCCAGCAGCGACGGCCGGCGCCAGACGAGGACCAGGCTGACGGACAAAGCGAGCAGCAACAGCGCCCAGCTGACGACGGTGATGATCCCGGCGTAGGCCGCCACCGAGATGTGCAGGGCGGCAAGCACCTCCTGCGATGGCTGGGTGGGCCGCTCGAACGGCTGGCAGATCCCGCTCTCGCACGGGACCTGGATCCGCCGGTGGACCGCCGGCGTACCGAGTGCCGCCGTCGTCAGCGCCACCAAGGTGACGCCCACGGCGACGGTCTGCGGCAACCGGATCTTCAGCTCCACCCGACCACTCCCGGCCCGACGGTCGGTCACCCGGCCGTGCCGGACCGTGCCGTCCTGACCATCACGATGCCGACAATCGCGGCCAACAGCAACGGCACGACCGGCGGAGCGCCGACCGCGACCGCGGTGACGACGGTGAGTCCGGCCAACACCGCGACCACCAGACCGGTACGCCGTGCCACGCCGGCCCGCCGCAGCACGACCACGACACCCAGCAGCGCCAGCGATCCGGCGACGGAGCTGACGGCGATCGCCGGGTCGTACGCCGCGTCGTACAGGTCGAACCAGCGCTCGGGTTCCTCGACTCCGATCGAGTACTCGAGGGCGTAGACGGCCAGCCAGCACACCGGCATGACCGCCGCGACCGCGACCGACGCCTTGCCCAGTCCGCCGCTGTCCCAGGTGGCCAGCCGGACACCGGCGAGGAAGAGGCCGAGCGCCAGCAGGACCAGGCACAGGGTGAGGATGCCGGTCGGAAGGTCGTTGTACTGCCGGTTGATCGGCGCGATCGCCTCAGCCGGCAGATCGTTGAGGCCGACACCGCGGCGCTCGGCGGCCTCGGTCAACGCGGCGTCGTAGCCGTTGCCGGTGGCGATCATCGTCGCGACCGCGACCACGAAACCCACGAACGAGCCGATCAGCGACCACCCCGCGGCGCGCAGGCGCCGCCCGGTGGTCGTGGCCGGAACGGGTGAACTGGTTCTGGTGCTGGACATGGGCCCCTCCCAGGGTCGAAACGGAATGTCTCGACCTTGGGCGTCCCGGCGTCCCGGCCACCAGGGACGGACCGTCCCACCGGGCTGGGAACCTCGAGCGGTGCCACGCACCGCGAGGACCTGACTCAGCTCAGGCCCAGAGCTGACCTTCGAGGCGGTCCTCGGCCTCGTCGATCGTGCCTTCGTAGGCGCCGGTCGACAGGTACTTCCAGCCGCCGTCGGCGACCACGAACGCGATGTCGGCCTGCTCGCCGTCACGCACGCACTTGGCCGCCTGGCCGAGCGCCGCGTGCAGGATCGCGCCGGTCGAGATGCCGGCGAAGATGCCCTCGTTGTCGAGCAGCTCGCGGACCCGCCGGACGGCGTCGCGCGGCCCGACCGAGAACCGGCCGTCGATCAGCGACGCGTCGTACAGCTCGGGCACGAAGCCTTCGTCGAGGTTGCGCAGTCCGTAGACCAGTTCGCCGTACCGCGGCTCGGCGGCGACGATCCGCACCTCGGGCTTGTGCTCGCGGAAGAACCGGCCGGCGCCCATCAGCGTGCCGGTGGTGCCGAGACCTGCGACGAAGTGCGTCACCGACGGGAGGTCCGCGAGGATCTCGCGCGCGGTGCCGTCGTAGTGGGCGGCCGCGTTCGACGGGTTGCCGTACTGGTAGAGCATCACCCAGTCCGGGTGCTCCTCCGCGACCTGCTTGGCCACCCGGACGGCCTCGTTGGAACCACCCGCGGCCGGCGAGGAGATGATCTCCACACCCCACATCCGCAGGATCTGGCGGCGCTCCTCGGAGGTGTTCTCCGGCATCACGCAGACCATCCGGTAGCCGCGCAGCTTGGCCGCCATCGCCAGCGAGATGCCGGTGTTGCCCGACGTCGGCTCGAGAATCGTGTTGCCCGGCCGGAGCCGGCCGTCCTTCTCGGCGTCCAGCAGCATCCGCAGCGCCGCCCGGTCCTTGATCGAGCCGGTCGGGTTGTGGTCCTCCAGCTTCGCCCACAACCGGACGTCGGCCGAGGGCGAGAGCTTGGGCAGCCCGACCAGCGGCGTACCGCCGACCGAGTCGAGCAGGCTGTCGAAACGCATGATCAGCCGCCGGCCACCGCGGGCAGTACGACGACGACGTCGCCGTCCTTGACCCCGGTCTGCAGACCGCCGGTGAAGCGCACGTCCTCGTCGTTGACGTAGACGTTCACGAACCGGCGCAGCTCTTCGGGCTCACCCTCGACGATCCGCTCCTTCAGACCCGGGTGCGCGCCGTTGACGTTGTCGATGAACTCGGCCAGCGTGCTGCCGTCGCCGTTCACCGCCTTCTCGCCCCCGGTGTAGGTGCGCAGAATGGTCGGGACGCGAAGCTCGATCGCCATCTCAGTTGTCTCCTCGGTTGTTCGGAACGATCTGCACTTCTTCTTCGGTGACCGCGCCGTCGATGATCCGGTACGAGCGGAACTCCACCGGCCCGTCGTAGGCCGGCGAGTCCGCGCCGTCGCGGGTCGACACCAGCACGTAGTGCGCCCCCGGCTCCTGCGCCAGGTTGATGTCGGTGCGCGACGGGTACGCCTCGGTCGCGGTGTGCGAGTGGTAGATCACCACCGGCTCCTCGTCGCGCTCGTCCATCTCCTTGTAGAGCTTGAACAAGTCGCCGGAGTCGAACTCGTAGAACGTGGGTGACATCGCCGCGTTCAGCATCGGGATGAACCGCTCCGGCCGGTCCGACCCCGCCGGCCCCGCCACCACCCCACACGCCTCGTCCGGGTGGTCCCGCCGCGCGTGCGCCACGATCGCGTCGTACGTCGCCTGGTCGATGATCAGCACAGTTCCACGATACGGAGCGCGACCAGGCGTCCCCGCCAACCCGGCATCCGGTCCAGTATGTGGACTACCAGCGGTCGTGGACCTGGGGCCGGACGAGTTCGTCGTACGTCGAACGGACGGCTTCGAGTTGCTCCTCGGTCAGGGGATCGAGGGCCGCGGCGCCGATGTTGCCGGCGACCTGTTCGGGGTTGCGGGCGCCGGGGATGACGACCGAGACCCCGGGCTGGTCGATGATCCAGCGCAGGGCGAACTGGGCCATCGTCGCGCCCGCCGGCAGCCATGGCATCAGGCGCTGGACGGCCTCCAGGCCGGTGCGGAAGTCGACGCCGGAGAAGGTCTCGCCGACGTCGAAGGCCTCGCCGTGGCGGTTGTAGGTGCGGTGGTCGTCGGCGGCGAAGGTGGTGTTCTCGTCGTACTTGCCGGACAGCAGACCGCTGGCCAGCGGGACGCGGGCGATGATCCCGACGCCGGCCTCGCGGGCGGCCGGCAGCACCTCGTCGAGCGGCTTCAGGCGGAACGCGTTCAGGATGATTTGCACCGACGCCACGTTCGGCCGGGCGATCGCCGTGAGCGCCTCGGCGCAGGTCTCCACGCTCACCCCGTACGCCGCGATCCGCTGCTCCTCGACGAGCGTGTCCAGCGCGTCGAACACCGCGTCGGTCGAGTAGACCTCGGTCGGCGGGCAGTGCAGCTGGACCAGGTCGATCGTCTCGACGTCCAGGTTCTCCCGGGACCGGTCGTTCCAGGCGCGGAAGTTGTCGAGCGTGTAGTTCTCCGGCTGCTGCTCGACCCGGCGTCCCATCTTGCTGGCGACCGTCAGACCGTCGTACTCCTTGAGCACCTGGCCGACCAGCCGCTCGCTGCGGCCGTCGCCGTACACGTCGGCGGTGTCGATGAACGTCACCCCACCGTCGACAGCCGCCCGCAGTACGCCGAGCGCCTCGTCCTCCCCGACCTCACCCCAGTCGGCCCCGAGCTGCCAGGCCCCCAGCCCGACCACGCCGACATCCCGACCAGTACGCCCCAACGTCCGCTTCTCCATGCGGCCAACCCTAGGCCGCGGGGTCAGCGCATGTTGTGCAGGAGGGCGGACTGGAGGTAGCCGAGCCAGTCGTAGAGGTCGTAGGTGAGGCGCCGGGGGTCGTCGTCGGGCAGTTTCTCCCAGACGGCGTAGTCGTCGTCCTCCTTGATGTCCAGGCGGGTGCCGATCGCCAGGCGGAGGTCGTTCAGCGCGCGCAGCCAGGCGAGCTGGTCGTCGGGCTCGAGCGGGATGCCGTCCTCGACGGAGTGCTCCTCGAGGGCGGTCAGCACGCGCCGGGCGTCGTTGGCCTTGCCGTCGCGCAGCCCCCGCTCGGTGAACCGGCGGAACTCGCCCGCGGCCTGGTCGTCACCGGAGTAGGCGTTCGGCAGCAGGCGCTGCAGGACGACGTCCTCCGGCGGCGCGGTCGGGCCGTCGGTGTCGAGCAGGGCCGCCAGGGGGTCGTCGCCGGCCTCGGTGGCGCGCGGCGGCATGCCGTCGTACAGGAGTTCGACCAGGTTGCGCAGCAGGTTGGCCAGGATGTCGGCCTCGTGCTCGGCGAAACTGACGACGACGGTCTTGCGGCGTTTCCGGAACCGGGTCACGACTTCTCGCAGGTGGCCCACAGGCCGTAGCTGTGCATGGCTTCGACGTCGCGCTCCATCGCCTCGCGGTTGCCGCTGGACACGGCCGACTTGCCCTCCTCGTGCACTTGCATCATCAGCTTCTCCGCCTTCTGCTTGGAGTAGCCGAAGTAGGTCTGGAAGACGAACGTGACGTAGTCCATCAGGTTCACCGGATCGTTCCACACGATCGTCACCCACGGTGGGCTCAACTCGATCGCCTCGTCGACTTCGGGGCTGTCGAGCTCGCTCGGTGCGGTGGTCACGGGCCCATTGTCTCCACTGGCCGATCCGGTCTCGCAATAGGCTGCCCTTGTGACGACTTCAGCGGAGCCAACGACCGCCCTGCTCACCGACCACTACGAGCTCACCATGCTGCAGGCCGCGCTCGCCGACGGTACGGCGCACCGCCGGTCGGTCTTCGAGTTGTTCGCCCGCCGGCTGCCCGACGGCCGCCGGTACGGCGTGGTCGCGGGCGTGAACCGGCTGCTCGACGCGCTGGAGCGGTTCCGCTTCGACGAGGCGACGGTCGCGTTCCTGGCCGAGCGTGGCGTGGTCGACCAGGCCACCTGCGACTGGCTGGCCGGCTACCGGTTCAGCGGCGACATCAGCGGCTACGCCGACGGCGAGATCTTCTTCCCCGGCTCGCCGGTCCTGGTGGTGGAGTCCAGCTTCGCCGAGGCGGTGCTGCTGGAAACCGTGTTCCTGTCGATCCTCAACCACGACTCCGCGGTCGCCTCGGCGGCGTCCCGGATGACCTGGTGGGCCGGCGGCCGGCCGTGCATCGAGATGGGCTCGCGGCGCACCCACGAGGAGGCCGCGGTCGCGTCCGCGCTGGCGGCGTACATCGCGGGGTTCGCGACGACCTCCAACCTGGAGGCGGCGCGCCGGTTCGGCATCCCGAGCGCCGGGACGGCGGCGCACTCGTTCACGCTGTTGCACGACACCGAGCGGGACGCGTTCGTGTCGCAGGTCGAGGCGCTCGGCAAGGGCACGACACTGCTGGTCGACACCTACGACTTGACCGAGGCGGTCAAGACGGCGATCGAGGTGACCGGTCCGGAGCTCGGCGCGGTCCGGCTCGACTCCGGCGACCTGCCGTCGCTGGCCGGCCAGGTCCGGGAGCAGCTCGACGCACTGGGCGCGACGAAGACCCGGATCATCGTGACCAGCGACCTGGACGAGTACCAGATCGCCGCGCTCGCCCCGGCCGCGGTCGACGGGTACGGCGTGGGCACGTCGCTGGTGACCGGCAGCGGCTACCCGACCTGCGGTTTCGTCTACAAGCTGGTCGCCCGCGAGGACGCCGACGGCACGCTGGTCCCGGTGGCGAAGAAGAGCCCGGACAAGATCTCGATCGGCGGCCGCAAGTACGCGCTGCGCCGTCGCTCCGCCGACGGCGTCGCCGAGGCCGAGGTGATCGGCGTCGGCGAGCCGCCGGTGGACGACGGGGACGACCGGCCGCTGCTGCAGCCGTTGGTCCAGGCGGGCAAGATCGTCGGCCGGACGACGCCGGCGGAGTCCCAGGCCCATCACCTCAAGGTCCGCGACGAGCTGCCGCGCAGCGCCAGCCAGCTGAGCCGCGGTGAACCGGCCATTCCGACCGACTACATCGGCGACCTGAACAGCCGGAACCCGTACGCCCCGCGCAGCGCCATGTGAAGGGTCAGGACGACGTGACCGAATAACTGCTGGTGCTGAAATTCAGCCCACCGCCGGACGAGGTGATCTCGAATCCGAATTGCACCTCGCCCACCGTCGCGTCGGCCATCCAGCCGCGGCCACGAATCCAGTTCAGCACCGCTTTGATGTCGACGGTGCCGGAATTGGTGTTGCTCGTGCGGACGAACGAGAACACCTCGTTGGCGCCATTGGTGCCCCGGTAGACGTCCCAGGTGTGGCCGCCGACGGTGGCGGTGGCCTGCCGGCTGCCGATCGGGCCGACCGCGCCCTGCTTGTTCATCCACAGCATGATCTCGTAGGCGTTGTTGCCGGCCCAGATGTCGTACGCCGTCGCGTAGGACCCGCTGCCGCTTCGACGATCATTCGAAAGGCAGGAAAGCGTCTGTTCCGGAGGATGGCCGTCGAATTCGAATCGAATCGACGAGGGAATTCCGCCGGTCACGACCGGCGGATCGAGAGCACTGTCGCAGCCGGTTTATCGGAGGTCAACGGCCCGGGCCGGAAATGCCGACCGAAGGCTGTACGGTCTTGACAGGAACCGTGCGCCGCTCGACGCTGTGAGCGGACAAGGTCGAAGCGCTTCGACCGCCACGCGGACCGAGGAGGCAGCCATCGTCACGATCGCCGATGTCGCGCGGCAGGCCGGAGTGGCGGCCAGCACGGTGTCGTACGTTCTCAGCGGCAAGCGGTCGATCTCGCCCGAGACCCGCGATCGCGTGCAGGAGGCCGTCCGGGTGCTGGGCTACCGGCCGAACGCGAGCGCCCGTGCGCTGGCCTCGAACCGGTCCAACGTGCTCGCGCTGGTCATCCCCCTGCGGGCCGGCATGCACGTCCCCGTGCTGATGCAGTTCGCCACCGCCGTCGTGACCACCGCCCGCCGCTACGACCACGACGTCCTGCTGCTGACGGCCGACGAGGGCCGGTCCGGACTCGAGCGCGTCTCGCAGAGCGCGCTGGTCGACGCCCTGGTGGTGATGGACGTCGAGCTGCACGACGAGCGTGTGCCGTTGCTGCGCGAGCTGCCGATGCCGTCGGTGCTGATCGGCGTACCGGCCGACACCGAGGGCCTGACCTGTATCGACCTCGACTTCTTCGCGGCAGCCGAGCAGTGCGTCGACCACCTGACCGACCTCGGGCACCACAGCATCGCCTTGCTCGGTACGCCGTCCGCCGTCTACGCCCGGCAGACCGGCTTCGCGCACCGCACGCTGGCCGGCTTCCAGGCGGCGGCCGAGCGCCGCGGCGTGATGGGCATCGAGACGCCGTGCGAGCCGACCTTCGACGCGGTGCTCGGGACGGTCGGCGAGCTGCTCGAGGCGCATCCGGGCATCACCGGCCTGGTGGTCCAGAACGAGCCCATCATCGGTCCGCTGCTGGACGTTCTGCGCCGTCTCGGCCGCCGGGTGCCGGAGGACATGTCGCTGATGGCGATCTGCGCCGACGACGTGGCCGAGCGCCAGGTCCCCCAGCTGTCGTCGGTCACGCTGCCGGCCGACGAGATCGGCCAGCAGGCCGTCGAGGCCCTGATCGCGAAGCTCGAAGGCCACCGGACGTCGGCCGGCGTGACACTGGTGCCCGCCCGGCTGACCGCCCGGGCGAGCACCTGCGCCGCGCCTGAAGCTCATTCGGAGCGGACGACCGCCTGACCACCGGCGGGCAGGACCAGGCTTCCGTTCACCTCCGCGCCGGACAGCAGGTCCAGCCCCTCAACCGGTACGACGGCCGCCGCGTCGCCGTGGTTGAGCAGGAACGTCCACGTCGTCCCCTCGGCGTGACGCCGGACCAGCTCGACGCCCGCGGGCAGCACCGGCAGCTCGATGCCCGCACCGCGCAGCGCCTGGTCCAGTAGCGCCCGGTACGCCTCGTCCTCCAGCTGCGTCGACACGTACCACGCGACGCCGGCGCCGTACTGGTGCCGGGTGATCGCAGGCGACCCGTCCAGCACGCCACCGGCGTACCGGTCGATCACCTCGGCGCCGGCCAGTTGCACGTCCTCGCTCCACACCGTGCCGCGACCACCCGACGCGAGTTCGACTTCGGCGACGGGGTGGAATTCCTCGACCCGGATGCCGAGCAGATCGGTGAAAGCGCCGGGATAGCCGCCCAGCCAGACCTGCGCGTTCTCGTTCACGATGCCGCTGAAGTACGTGACCAGCACGTGCCCACCGCCCTCGACATACCGCGCGATCGCAGCAGCCGCCTCGGCCGAGACCAGGTACAAGCTGGGCACCACGACCAGCCGGTACGACGACAGATCGGCCGTGGGACCGGGCAGATCCGCTCCGACTCCAGCCGCCCAGACCTGCCGGTGCGCGGCCTGCACCGCGGTCAGATAGTCGAGCTCGGACGACGGCAGGTGGGTCGCCTGCATCGCCCACCAGGACTCCACGTCCCACAGGATCGCGACGTCGGCCCGGACCGCACTCGCCTCGACCTCGGCGATCCGCGGCAACGCGGCGCCGAGCTCGACGACCTCGCGAAAACGCCTCGTACTGGACCCGGCGTGCGGCACCAGCGCGGAGTGGAACATCTCGGCCCCGCCGCGCGACGCGCGCCACTGGAAGAACAGCGCGCCCTTCGAGCCGCGGGCGACGTGCGCCAGGCTGTGCCGGGTCATCCGCCCGGGTGTCTTGGTGGTGAGGCGGCGCCCGTCGTTCACCGATCCGGCCGCCTGCTCCATCAGCAGCCAGGACCCGCCGCCCGCCCACGACCGCGCGAGGTCCGCCCCGAACGCCGTCTGCTGCTCCGCACCGATCCCCGCGTCGCCCGGGTAGTGGTCGATGGCAACCAAATCCACCTCCGACGCCCAGCGTGCGTGGTCGACCGGAACCCAGGAGCCGAACACGAAGTTCGTCGTGATCGGCAGCTCCGGCGTGAACGACCGCAGGATCGCCTTCTGCTCCGAGTACGCAGCCAGCAACTCGTCCGACCAGAACCGCCGGAAGTCCAGTGCCTGCGCCGGATTCACCAGGTACTGCGTCGCGCGCGGCGGCCGGATCTCCTCCCAGTCGGCGTAGCCCTGGCTCCAGAAGGCCGTCGTCCAGGCCGCGTTCAGCCGGTCCAGGTCGCCATAGCGATCCCGCAACCAGCGCCGGAACGACGTGGCCGCGTGATCGCAATGGCAGACCGTGCCGTACTCGTTGTGCACGTGCCACATCGCCAGCGCGGGATGCCCGGCGTACCGCTCGCCCAGCGCCCGGGCGATGCCCGCCGCCGCCTCCCGGTACGCCGGCGCGCAGGCGCAGTACGTGTCCCTGCTGCCATGCGTGAGCCGGACACCGTCAGCGTTGACCGGCAGCGCGTCGGGATGCCGCAGGCTGAACCACGGCGGCGGTGAAGCGGTCGGCGTCGCCAGATCAACCTGTACGCCGGCGCTGCCGAGCAGGTCCATCACCTGGTCGAGCCACCCGAACTCGTACGTGCCCGGCGCCGGTTCCAGGCTGGACCAGGCGAACACGCCGACCGTCACCAGGTTCACCCCGGCCTCGCGCATCAGCGCGACGTCTTCCTTCCACACCTGCGGCGACCACTGCTCGGGGTTGTAGTCGCCGCCGTAGTACAGACCCGTCATACCGGTTCTCCGTAGGGGATGCCGAGACCGTTGGTGGACAGGTAGACCCGCCCGTAGACCCTGGGGTCGCCCGCGATCGCGTCGTTGGTCGAGGCGTACTGGTGCCGGTCGTCGTTGACCCGCCGCCAGCTGACGCCGCTGTCGTCGGAGCGGTAGATGCCCGGCACACCGTTCACCGTGCCCGAGGTGTAGACCGCCATCTCATGACGGCCCGGCGCCGCCTTGCCGAAGCCCACGGTCAGCGCCTCCTCGATGGTCGTCAGCCGCTGGTACCTGAGGCCATGATCCACCGAGCGGAACAGACCAGCAGGACCGGCCGCGAGCCAGCACTGCCCGGACCGCTCGAGAACCGTCTCGAGCTTACCGGCGCCCACCGGCAACCCCGTTGCCGTCGGCAAGAAGCTCCGGCCGCCGTCCAGACTCCGGTACGCCGTACCGCTGCCCGCGTCGAACGCGAAGAACAGGCTCGGGTGCACCCGGTCCGCCGCGACGACGACCTGCTGCGGGAGTCCCGTCACCGGCGTCCACGAGGCGCCGCGGTCGCGCGAGTAGTGCGGTGGCACATCGCCCGGCACCCACAGGATCGTCCGTGCGTCGGTGCTGACCACGATCTTGCCGGGCTGCGTCGACCCGGCCGGCTCTCCGGCGAACGGCTGCCAGCTCTTGCCGGCGTCCGTCGAGTACGCGCCGCGCTGCAGGCTGTCGCCGTACGCGACACGGACGACGAACCCCTCGGTCCGGGCCGCGTAGTCCAGGCTCGGCGACGAGCCGCTGACCGGGTTCGCCGCCTGCCCGTCCGGCGGTACGACGTCCAGCCGGTCGTGCCGGAAGACGCCGATGTCGCCGAGCGCGCTGATCAGCGGCGGTCCCCAGGGCGGGCTGATCAGATCGAGCACCGCGGTTTCCTCCAGGCCCTGCGCCCGGACCGACCAGTGCGTGCTGCGGCCCGCCTCGGCGTTGGTCACGTCGTCGGTGCCGAAGATCGTGGCGCCGGTGACGTACAGCACCTTGTCCGAGTCGAACGGGTCGATCGAGATGTCCCCGATCATCCAGCCCAGCTTCGGCGTGCCGTGGAAGTCCAGGTACGGCGCACCGGAGGTGTCCAGCACGATCTTGGCCCCGATCGAGTGCCAGGTCGCTCCGCCGTCGACGGTCCGGAACACGTCGTCGACCGGACCCCACCGGCTCATCGTCGCGACCATCACCGTGCCGGGTCTGCGCGGGTCGATCGCGAGACCGGCGTACCCGAAGCCGGCTTCGCCGCCGGTGTTCGGCCGCAGCGGGGTGATGTCGGTCCAGACGCCCGTCGCGAGGTCGAGCTTGTGAACACCGCCGTCGTACATCTCGTACGGCCCCGGCAGGTCCCCGTACGTCACGTACAACTGCCCGTCCGAGGCCGGCTCAGCGTGGTGAGGCAGCCAACCGGTTGGTTGGTTCGCGAGGGGCGACCAGGTGAGCCCGGAGTCGTCGCTGCGCCAGATCGGGTTCGCGCGATCGGTGGAGCCGACGTAGATCGTGCGCGTCGGTCGGCCGCGCCGGCTACCGCGCGGGTCGAAGAACACGAAGCCGAGCCCGAGACCCGCCGTACCGGCCGTCGGGAAGCTGTCGACCCGCGCCCACGTCTCACCGCGGTCGGTGCTGCGCCACAGGCCTTGGTTGCGGGTCCCGAAGTACAGCACCCGGCCGTCACACGGGTCGACCGCGAGCCGCTCCCCCATCGACCGGCCCGGCTCGTTGCCGCCGAGCTTGAACGGCAGGTCGGTTCGCCGGAAGGTCCGGCCCTGGTTGGTCGAGCGCAGGATGGCGCCGTTGATCGGTGACCACTCGTTCGTGTAGGTGCCGACGGCCAGGTAGAGCCGCGACGGATCCTGCGGGTCGAGCGCCAGACTCTCGACCCCGGTCAGGCTCCAGTCCGCGAAGCTGACCCACTCCAGCAGTTGGACCCAGCGCCGGGTCCGAGGGTCCAGCCGCGCGGCGCCGCCGATGTCGGTGCGCGCGTAGACCAGACCACGCTGTTTCGGGTGGTGCACGATGCCGGTGACGAAGCCGCCGCCGACGATCTCGACGTTGCGCCAGCGGTACCGGCCGGCGCCGTGCCCAGCCCCAGCTTCGGCCACCGCGGCGGCCGGCTCCGGCCAGGCCGCCACGGCCGCGACGGCCGCCGCACCGGTGCCCAGGGTCAGGAAATGCCTACGCGGAAGCGTCATTTCACTCCTTCGAAAGAGGACTAACCCTTGACCGCGCCGATGATGACGCCCTTGGTGAAGTGCTTCTGGATGAACGGGTAGACCAGCAGGACCGGGATCACGGCCAAGACGACGATCGCCATCTTGATCGCCAGGCTCGGCGCCGGCGCCAGCCCGAGCGCGGGCGTGGCGGTGACTCCGCCGGCGCCGCTCGGCAGTACCTGCGCCTGCACGATGTACGTGCGCAGGACCAGCTGCAACGGCCACTTGGTGTTGTCGTTGAGGTAGAGCATCGCGTTGAAGAACGCGTTCCAGTAGCCGACCGCGTAGAACAGCCCGACCACCGCGACGACGGCCTTCGACAGCGGCATCACGATCCGGGTCAGCACGGCGAACTCACCAGCGCCGTCGATCCGGGCACTGTCGATCAGCTCCGCCGGGATGCCCATGAAAAACGCCCTCATCACGATCAGGTTGAACGCCGAGATCGCGGTGGGCAGGATCAGCGACGCGTAGCTGTCGATCAGCCCGAGCGAGTTCACCAGCAGGTAGCTGGGAATGATGCCCGGCCCGAACAGGAACGTGAGCAGCACGACGAACAGCAGCGGCCGGTGCCACAGCGATCCCGGCCGCGACAGCCCGTACGCCGCGAGCACGGTGATCAGCAGGCTGAACGCCGTACCGACGATCGTGATGGCGGTGCTGATCACCAGGGCGCGAGTCACGACGCCACCGGACAGCAACTGCACATACGCCGCCAGCGTCAGCTCCCGCGGTACCACGACCAGGCCGCCCGCGCGGGTGACCGCCTCCGTGCTCGACAGGCTGGTGACAACCACGACGTACAAGGGAAAGGCGATCACCAGGAAGACCAGCGCGAGGACGACCGGTTTGCCCAGCCGGCCCACCAGCGTGGGTTCCTCTTCCCAGATCGGACGTTCCGGGTGGCGCCGCCGGGACAACAGCCCGGCCGGCGGTTTCACGGCTTGTGAACTCATGAGCGCGAGTACACCCCCTGCTCGCCCACCAGATGGGCGAATTTGTTGGCGGCCAGCACCAGCACCAGGCCGACCAGTCCCTTGAACAAGCCGGCGGCCGCGCCGTAGCCGAAGTCCCCGACCAGCAGACCCTCGAAGTACACGTAGGTGTCCAGCACCTCGGCCGCGCCGGCGCCGACGGCGTTGCGCTGCAGGATGAACTGCTCGAAACCGACGGTGAGCGCGTCCCCGAGCCGCAGGATCAGCAGCAGCACGATGACCGGGCGCAGACCCGGCAGGGTGATGTGCCACATCCGCCGCCAGCGGTTCGCGCCGTCGGCCGCCGCGGCCTCGTACAGCGCCGGGTTGATCGTGCTCAGCGCGGCCAGGAACACGATCATGCCCCAGCCGGCGTCCTTCCAGACCGCCTGCAGGGTGACCAGCAGGATGAAGCCGTCGGGGTTCGTCATCAGGTCGACGGCCTGGAACCCGTTGGCGCGCAGGCTCTGCGCGAGCAGCCCGGCGCCGCCGATCATCTGCTGGAACAGCGAGACCACCAGCACCCAGGAGAAGAAGTGCGGCAGGTAGACCACGCCCTGGATGAACGTCCTGACCTTCACCGACAGCACGCTGTTCAGCAGCAGCGCCAGCAGGATCGGGATCGGGAAGAAGAACACCAGCTGGAACGCCGTGATCGTCAGCGTGTTGACCAGCGCCGACCAGAACGCGCCGTCGGCGAACATCCGGCTGAAGTTGGCCAGCCCGACGAACTCGCTGTCCCGGATCCCGACGTACGGGGAGTAGTCCTGGAAGGCGATCACGTTGCCGAGCGTCGGCAGGTAGTGGAACAGCAGCAGCAGGACGATCACCGGCGCCACCATCAGCAGCGGCGGCCAGTCCCGGCGGACCCTCCCCCGCCAGTGCGGACGGGTCCGGCGGGGGCCGGGCGCCGGCGCGGGCTGCTGCGCGGCGGGCGCCCTGACCTCATCGACCGTTGTCACTGAGCACCTTCGCGTAGAAGTCGCGGCCTTCGTCCCCACCGCCGGACCGCCAGGCCTGGACCGCCGCCTTCAGCTCCGACACCGGTCGCCGGCCCCGGAGGATGTCCTGCAGCTTGTCGTCGAAGGGCTGGTTCAGCCCGGCCAGCTTGGACGGCGCCTCGACCCGGATGCCCTCGAACAGGTTCTTCTCCATCCGCTTGCAGGACTCGTTCTCCCAGGCGCTCATCGCCTCGACGTAGCCGGGGTACTGGCTCTGCGTGTGCGCCGAGGGCCGGCCGCCGAGGAAGATGTAGGTGTTCGCCACCTCCTTCGAGCCCAGCGCGGTCAGCTTCGGCGCCCCGGAGCTCTCCTTCGTGTAGTGCTTGCCCTCCACCCCGTACGCCGCCAGCTGGTACTCCTCGGTGCCGAACGGCGCGGCGGTGTAGTTGAGCACGCCGAGCAGCTCCTTGACCCGTTCCTCCCCGAGTCCCTTCTTGACGAAGGTGAAGATGCTGGCCGGGTCACCACCCCACACGATCGCCTCACCGCCGTCGTGGGCGAACGGCATCACCGCCTGCATCTCGAACGACGGGTTGATCGGCAGCTGCCGCTGCAGCGCCTCGGCCCACGATCCGGTGCCGTCCTGGTACACCAGGATCTGACCACCCTCGAACAGCGGCTTCTGGTCGGCCGAGGCGTTGCCCACCACGGTCGGGTGCACGTAGCCCGACTGGAACAGCTTGCGGGTGAAGGCCACCGCCTCCTCGAACTCCGGCGTCTCGATCTTGTTCACGAGCTTGCCGCTGGAGTCCTTGCGCCAGCCCGCCGGCGCCCGGAAGGCCCGGGCCATCTCGTCGACGATCGAGCCGAACGCCCAGCGGTTCGCCTTGGCGTCGGTCAGTTCCTTGCCCAGTGCAAGGATCTCGTCGGCGTTCTTCGGCGGCTCGGCCCCCAGTTTCGCGAACAGGTCCTTGCGGTAGTACAGCGCCCAGGGAAGTCCCACCCCCGGGAACGGAACCGCCTTGAGCTGCGAGTTCCACACCCCGTAGGCCCAGGCGCGGGTCGGCAGGTTCGCGAGCATCGGGTACGCCGAGGCCTTGTCGCCGGCCAGGTAGGGAGTCAGGTCCTCGAAGAGCTTGTCGACCGCCTGGCCGAACCGGGTCTGACCGGCGATCTCCCAGCCCGGGACGCAGAGCAGTTCCGGAACGTTGCCGGCCGCCAGCACCGGGCCGAGCTTGTCGCCGTACTCGTTGCCGTTGACGACGTTGAAGCGGACCGGTGCGCCGATGCGCTCGTTGTTCGCGTCGAAGTAGGTGTTGTTGCCCAGCCCGGGCGGCAGCGGGCCCCACAGCGGGGTCATCGCGCTGACCTCCTTGCCGCTGGCCACCGGCTTGTCCGGCAGCGCCCGCTTCAGCTCGGTCGGGTACTTCGTGAAGCCCGGCGAGGCCCCGTTGCTGCCCGGGATGTCGGGCTTGACCGGTTCGTAGGCGAGGTAGGCCGGCAGCAGCGCGGTCAGCTTGTCCTCGGTCTCGGCCCGGCCGCTGGTCGACGATCCGCCGCCACCGTCGTTCGAGCAGGCGGTGAGGGCGGTGCCGCCGGTCGCGACGGCCGCACCGGCCCCGAGCAGGGAGAGAAATGTCCGGCGGCTGGTCGAGCCGCCTGCGGGTGCGATCACGATGAGCTTCCCTTTCGGCTGGGAACGGGGGCCCGTTCCGGGGTAGAATTAGTTGGGCTGGTAGCCAAACAAATTAGCTCAGGACCGATGCCGCCACAAGGTGTAGAACTGACCCAGGACGCAGTCAGCGCGCCGACCGAGCCGAAGAGGACGGACCTTGACCCCTCACACCGCGGACCACACCGACGTCCGCGCCACCAACCTCGCCGCCGTACTCGGTTTCCTGCGCGCGAACGCGCCCTGCTCGCGCGCGGCGATCGCGTCCGGCACCGGCCTGAACAAGGCCACCGTGACCAGCATCGTCGCCGACCTGATCAACCAGCGGCTGGCCCGCGAGACCGAGCAGACCCAGAACCACGTCGGCCGGCCGGCCACCTTGCTGGTGCTCGACGGGTCGGCGTACGCGGCGATCGGGATGGAGATCGGCGCTCGCGGGCTGACCGCGATCGCGTACGACTCCGCCGGCACGCAGCTGCTGCGCTGGCACCGGGCGGGCCCGGGCGCGGACGCGACCGCGGCCAAGACGATCGCCGCTTTGGCCGCGCTCGCCCGCCGCGCGATCTCGGCGGTGCACTCCTCGGGCCGCGACGTGCTCGGGCTCACCGTCGGCGTACCGGGTCTGGTCGACCGCGACGGGACCGTGGTGCTGGCGGCGGGACTCGGCTGGCGTGACGTGCCGTTGCGTGCCGACCTGGTCTCGGCGCTCGCCCGCCCGGCGTTCCCCGTGATCGTCGACAACGACGCCAACCTCGGCGCCCTGGCCGAACACCGATACGGTCCGTTCGCCGGTACCGCGGACCTGATCCAGCTGTCCGGCGACACCGGCGTCGGCGCCGGCGTCATCTGCGACGGGCGCCCACTGCGCGGCCGGCACGGGTACGTCGGGGAGATCGGCCATCTGCGGATCCAGCCGGACGGTCCCCTGTGCGGCTGCGGCCGGCGCGGATGCCTGGAGGCGGTGGCCGGTATGCCCGCGATCCTCGCCCGGCTCGAACCGGCCGACGCCCCGGAGACCGACCCGCAACTGCGGACCGAGCAACTGGTCCGGCGCGCCGAGGACGGCGACACCGCCACGCTCAAGGCGCTGGCGGAAGTCGGCGCCCTGCTCGGCCGGGGCATCAGCGTGCTGGTCGACCTGCTCGACCCCGAATTCGTCGTCCTCGGTGGCTCGTACGCCGCGCTGGGCCGCTGGCTGGTGCCCGCGATCGAGCAGGAGCTGGACGACGGCGCTCTCGTGACCGTGAACGGCCGTTGCCAGGTCGTGGTCTCGACCTTCGGCCATGACGCGACGTCCATCGGCGCGGTCGCCCGCTCCCTGGACCGCTTGGACACCGGACGCCTTCCGGTCACCAGCCCCTGAACCATCCGTTCATTCGCTGTCAGTCGGTGCTGAGATCTTGACCGCCCGTGCCGAGGGTGCGACGCTCTCAGACACCTTCTGATCGAAGCGCTTCGACGACCGAGCTTGCCACCCTCTCCGCGAGGCGATTGTCGAAGCGCTTCGACCGCCTTTCCGTCGGCAGACGGCCGAGCGCACCGGAGCCCGATTCACGATGACCTCCCCGCCCAATACGCCGCCCAGCACGCCGCCCAGCTCCCCTCCCCCGTTCCGCGATCCGGCCCGCAAGCTGCCGGAACGGATCGACGACCTGCTCGGGCGGCTCACCCGCGCCGAGAAGCTCGGGCTGCTGCACCAGCACCAGGCCGCCGTGCCCCGGCTGGGTCTGGCGCCGTTCCGGACCGGGACCGAGGCTCTGCACGGCGTGGCCTGGCTCGGCCCGGCGACGGTGTTCCCGCAGGCGGTGGGCCTGGCGACCAGCTGGAACACCGAACTGGTCGAGGCCGTGGGCTCCGCGGTCGGCGACGAGGTGCGGGTCTTCCACCGCCGCGATCCGGCCGCGGTCGGCCTGAACGTCTGGGCGCCGGTGGTGAACCCGCTGCGCGATCCGCGCTGGGGCCGCAACGAGGAGGGCTACGCGGAGGATCCCTGGCTCACCGGGCAGCTGGCGATCGCCTACGGCCGCGGCCTGGCCGGCACCGCGCCGGGTCCGCTGAAGACCGCGCCGACGCTGAAGCACTTCCTTGCCTACAACAACGAGACGGACCGGTGCACGACGTCGAGCAACCTGCCGCCGCGAGTGCTGCACGACTACGAACTGCCGGCCTTCCGCGCGCCGATCGAGGCCGGCGCGGCCGTCGCTGTGATGCCGTCGTACAACCTGGTGAACGGACGGCCTGCCCACCTGAGCCCGCTGATCAACGACGTCCTGCGCGGCTGGACCGAGGACGACCTGCTGGTCGTGAGCGACGCCGGCGCACCGGCGAACCTCGTCGGGCTCCAGCAGTACTGCGCGGACGGGCCGGCGGCGTACGCGGCGGCGCTGACCGCGGGAGTCGACAGCTTCACGCAGGACGACAACGACGCGGGACCGTCGACGGCTCATCTGACGGCTGCGCTCGAGCAGGGTCTGCTGACCGAGGACGACATCGACCAGGCCGTCCGGCACACGGTGGCCATTCGGTTCCGGCTGGGCGAGTTCGATCCGCCCGAGCTCGACCCGTACGCCGACCTCGGGGAGGACGTCGTCGGCTGCCTTGCGCATCGCCAGTTGGCCCAGGAGGCTGCCCGGCAATCGATCGTGCTGCTGAAGCACGAGTGCCATTTGCTGCCCCTGGATCCTGCGACCACCGGCCGGATCGCGATTGTCGGACCACTCGCCGACACCCTGTACGAGGACTGGTACTCCGGCACCCTGCCGTACCGCGTCACTGCCCGCGACGGCCTGGTCGAACGGCTCGGCGCGGACGCCGTCGACTTCTGCGAGGGCGTCGACCGGGTCGAGCTGCGCGTGCCGGACGGCTGCCTGAGCGCGGGCGCGGACGGCGTACTGGAGATCGGTGCGGCCGGCGGGTTCGACCTCTTCGACTGGGGCGGCGGCGCGTGGACGCTGCGGTCGGTGCAGACCGGTTCGTACGTCACGGTGACCGACGACGGTTCGCTGCGGGCGGACCATCCCGGCCCGAGCACCTGGGTGGTCAACGAGACCTTCGAGCTGATCGTGACCGGCGAGACGAACGCCGTTCTGCGCCACCGCACGGGCGACCGGTACGTCGTGGTCTCCGCCGACGGATCGGTCACCGCGACCGCCGACGACGCGAGTGCCGCGACGACCTTCACGCTGGAGACACTCGTCGACGGCGCGGCGCAGGCCGCCGAACTCGCGGCCCGGGCCGACGTCGCGATCGTTGTCACGGGCAACCACCCGCTGGTCAACGGCCGGGAGACCGAGGACCGCGAGGAACTGGATCTGCCCGCGGGTCAGGAGCGGCTGGTCCGGGCGGTCCAGGCGGCCAATCCCCGCACGGTGCTGGTGATGTCCAGCAGCTACCCGTTCTCGGTCGAGTGGGCGGACCAGAAACTCCCCGCGCTGCTCTGGTCGGCACACGGTGGTCAGGAGTACGGCCGGGCGCTGGCCGACGTGCTGTTCGGTGACGCGGACCCGGCCGGACGCCTGCCGCAGACCTGGTACCGGTCGGCCGCAGACCTGCCCGACCTGCTCGACTACGACATCGTCGCCACCGACGCGACGTACCTCTACTACCGGGGACGGCCGCTCTACCCGTTCGGCCACGGTCTCAGCTACGCCACCTTCGCGTACTCCGATCTCCAGCTGAGCTCCACGTCCGTACCGGCCGACGGTGAGCTCGTGGTGAGCCTGACCGTCACCAACACCAGCTCTCGCGCGGGCCGGGAAGTGGTCCAGCTCTACACCCACCAGCAGAAGTCCCGCGCCAAGCAGCCGTTGCGCCAGCTTCGCGACTTCCGGCGGATCTCGTTGGCGGCAGGCGAGAGCATTCGCGTGCAGTTCGAGCTTCCGGTGGCGGACCTCGCGTACTTCGACGTCACCAGGGACCGGCGCTGCGTCGAGACGGCCAGGCACAGTGTGCTGGTCGGGCGGTCCTGTACGGACACCCGGCTCACGGCCGCCTTCGACGTGCACGGCGAGCGGATTCCCCCGCGGGACCTGCGCATCCCCTTGGCCGCGACGGCGTTCGACGAGTACTGCGCGATCACGCTCACCGACACGACGCCGGTCCGCGGTGACGCCGTCCGGTCACTGGAGGCCGGCGCCTGGCTGCTCTTCGAGGACGTCGACCTGACACTCGGCGCCGGCCGCTGCGTCGCCACGGTCGCGTCGGAACAGCAGCGACCGGCGACGCTGGAACTCAGGCTCGACGACCCACTGCACGGAACGCCGCTGGGCACGATCGAGGTGCCGCCGACCGGTCATCGGCACACCTGGGCCCAGCAGGTGGCCACACTGGCGCCGGCCGACGGCGTACGGGCCCTGTACGTCGTCTTCTCCAGCGAGGAGATCTCGCTGGAGAAGCTGACGTTCTTGTCCGACTAGACGACGGTGACGGTGAACCGGTCGCAGGTGCCTTCGAGCACCCGGGCGACCGGTTCGCCGTTGGTGAGGGTGAGCTCGATGGTGGCGACCGTTTCCCCGTTCGGCCCGGGGAGACGGACCCGCTGCGACTGTCCCTCGGACGGCGCGAACCAGCGCAGCTCGACGCCGTCGGCCCAGTCGTAGTCCGGACGGTCGTCGACCGCCCCGACCGCGATCACGGCGCCTTCACGCACCAGCACCGGCAAGCTGTCGAACCCATGCGTCTCGGTCACCCAGCGACTGCCCGTGAGCCGCTCGCCGGTCAGCAGGTGCGTCCAGGTCCCTTCAGGAAGGTAGAAGCGGACCTCGCCGTCCTTGTTCATCACCGGCGCCACCAAGAGGTCGGGGCCCAGCATGTACTGGCGTTCCAGGTATGCGACGCCCGGATCGGTCGGGAATTCCAGCACCATCGGCCGCATCATCGGCGTACCGGAGGTGTGGGCCTCTTCGGCGACCGCGGCCAGGTACGGCATCAGCGACAGCTTCAGCTTGGTGAACTTGCGCAGCACCTCGACGGCTTCCTCGTCGAAGGCCCATGGCACCCGGTACGAGCCGGAGCCGTGCAGGCGCGAGTGCGACGACAGCAGCCCGAACGGCACCCACCGCTTGAACACCGCGGCGTCCGGCGTGCCCTCGAAGCCGCCGATGTCGTGGCTCCAGTATCCGAAGCCCGACGAGGCCAGCGACAGCCCGCCGCGCAGCGACTCGGCCATCGCCTCGAAGGTCGACTCGCAGTCACCACCCCAGTGGACCGGGAACTGCTGCCCGCCGACCGTCGCCGAGCGCGCGAACAGGACGGCGTCCCCCTCGCCGCGCTGCTCGGTCAGCAGGTCGAACACGGCCTTGTTGTAGAGGTGCGGGTAGTAGTTGTGCATCCGGTGCGGGTCCGAGCCGTCGTACCAGACCACGTCCTCGGCCGGGATCCGCTCGCCGAAGTCGGTCTTGAAGCAGTCCACGCCGAGGTCGAGCAGCGCCTGCAGCTTGGACCGGAACCACGCCGTCGCGTCCGGGTTGGTGAAGTCGACGATCGCCATTCCCGCCTGCCACAGGTCCCACTGCCAGACCGAGCCGTCGGGCCGCTTCAGCAGGTAGCCGAGCTGACGGCCCTCCTCGAACAGCACCGAGCGCTGCGCGATGTACGGGTTGATCCACAGACTCACCCGCAGGCCGCGCTCCTTCAGCCGGCGCACCATGCCGGCCGGGTCCGGGAACGCGACCGGGTCCCAGAGGAAGTCGCACCAGTGGAACTGCCGCATCCAGAAGCAGTCGAAGTGGAAGACACTCAGCGGCAGATCCCGCGACGCCATGCCCTCGACGAAGCTGCTGGTCGTCTGCTCGGTGTAGTCGGTGGTGAACGAGGTCGACAGCCACAGCCCCATCGACCAGGCCGGCACCCGAGCCGGTCGGCCGGTCAGGGCGGTGTAGCGGCGCAGTACGTCCTTCGGTGTCGGCCCGCCGATCACGTAGTACGTGAGCTGCTGACCCTCGACACTGAACTGGTTGCGGGACACCACCTCCGACCCGACCTCGAACGAGACGTGTGCCGGCGTGTCCACCAGTACGCCGTACCCGGCGCTGCTCAGGTAGAACGGCACGTTCTTGTACGCCTGCTCGCTGGACGTTCCGCCGTCGGCGTTCCAGATGTCGACCACCTGGCCGTTCTTCACCAGTGGGCCGAACCGCTCGCCGAGGCCGTAGACCGTTTCGCCGACCCCGAGGGCGAGCTGCTCGTGCAGGTACTGCCGGCCCTGCTGGTCGGTGATCAGACCGACGCTGCGCGCGCTCGAATCGGTGAGCGGCTTGCCGTCGCGCTCGAAGCGCAGATCCCACGGGCCGTCGAGCTGGACGATCGCGGTGAGGTCACCGCTGGTCAGCCGGGCCGTCTCCTGCCCGACCTCGACCTTCACCGGGTGGTCCTCCTCGACCGCCAGCTCGAACGCCGGTCTGGGTGGCAGCCCGCCGCTGTGGTGCTCGATCCGGACCCCGATGACGTCGGGCGCCGGCGAGCTGAGCGTCACCGTGAACAACGGCTGGTTCAGGGTGTCGCCGCGGCCGACGATCTGCTTGGCCGGGGCGTAGACGACGAGGGACCGTTCGGTGGCCTCGACACTCTCGACCGCGGCCGGGCGCAACCGGGTCAGCCCCGGCCGCAGCTGCCAGTAGCCGTCTGTGAACTTCATCGACTGCCTCTCTACTTGACCGCGCCGGCGGTGACGCCCCGGGTCAGCGTGCGCTGGAAGATCAGGAAGAACACGACCGTCGGGAGCAGGCTGATCAAAGCCCCGGCGTTCGTGGTGGTGGCGTCCATCAGCCGGTCGCCCTGCAGGGAGGCGAGTGCGAGCGGCACGGTCTGGGTGCTGTTGTCGACGAGCATCACCAACGGGATGAAGAACTCGTTCCAGGTCCAGATGAAGAAGAAGATCAGCAGCACCGACAGCGTCGGCCGCACGGTCGGGACGACCACCCGCCACAGCGTCGTCCACCGGCCGGCACCGTCCAGCGCGGCCGCCTCGAGCAGCGCCTTCGGGAACGTGCCGAGCACCGAGGCGAGCAGATAGGTGCCGAACGCGCTCTGGATGACGGTGAAGATGATGATCACACTGAGCCGGCTGTTGTAGAGACCGGTTGCCTTGGCCATCGAGTACAGCGGGTAGATCAGCGCTTCCTGCGGGATCATGTTGGCCAGCAGGAACGCCGCCACGATCCACAACCGGCCGCGGACCCGCCCGATGCCGAGCGCGTAGGCGTTCAGCAGCGACAGCACCACGCCCAGTACGGCGACCGCACCGGCGATGACGATCGAGTTCAGCAACTTGCCCTCGAACCGGACCTGCGTCCAGTACGTCTTCAGCCCGTCCAGCTGGAACGACTCCGGCCAGCTGAGCGGCCCGTTGCCGGAGTAGTCGGCCGGCGACTTGAACGCGTTCATCAGCATCACCGCGAACGGCACCAGCACCAGCGCCGCGGTGAACGCGACCAGCGCGAGCACCACCCAGCGGGCGACGCCGCGCTTGTACCGGTCCGGATCGCGCCGGGTCGCCCTCGCCCGGGTCAGCGTGAGGGTGGTCATGACGCCTCCTCCTCGGCCCTGCGCTGGGCCTTCAGGAATCCGATGCTGACGGCAACGATCACCAGGGTCAGCGCGGTCGCCACGGCCGCGCCGTACCCGACCTGGAGCTTGTTGAAGAACGCGTTGTAGGCGAAGTACGACGGCACGGTGGTCGCGTTGTTCGGGCCGCCGCGGGTGAGCGCCCAGACCGGGCCGAACACCTTGAGCGCGGCGATCGTGCAGGTCAGCGTGACCACGAACGTCTCCGGCCGGATCTGTGGCAGCGTGATCGCGGTGAACCGGGACCACCAGCCGGCGCCGTCGATCTCGGCCGCCTCGTACAGGTCGGGATCGACCCGCTGCAGCGCGGCCATGAAGATCACCACCGGGTAGCCGATCTGGACCCAGATCATCACCAGCATCACCATCGGCAACGCGGTGCCCGGATCGCCGAGCCAGTCGTGGGTGCCGAAGCCGATCGCCTCGCCGAGCGCGTTGACCGCGCCGTCCGGCCGCAGCAGCCAGCCCCACAGGATGCCGGCGACCACCACCGGCAGCACCTGCGGCAGGTAGAAGGTGGCCCGCAGGAACGAGGCCGCCTTCGGCCCGAACCGGCGGCCGATCACGTCGAACAAAGTTGCTGAGAGCACCAGTCCGACCAGCGTCGGCACCACCACCATGGCGATCACCATCGCCGCGGTGTTGCGGAACGACGTCCAGAACACCTCGTCGTGCAGCAGGCGGGTGTAGTTGTCGAGCCCGACGAACCGGGGATCGCCGATACCGGACCACTTGGTCAGCGACAGGTAGATGTTCGCGGCGAACGGCACCGCGACCACGACGGTGAAGGCGACCGCGCCGGGCAGGAGGTACCACCAGTACCCCCTGCCCGGCCGTGCCTTCACCCGGGACAGGGTGGAGGAAGGCATCGGGTCAGCCGTTCTGGATCTCTGACACGCCCTGCTCGTACGCCTTGCCGAGCTCGGTGAGCACCTGCTGCGGGTTCTTCGACCCGTTGATCAGCGACTGCCCGCCGGCGACCAGCACGTCGTAGTAGCCCGGCACCGGCCAGTCCGGGTAGAAGGCCAGGCCGTCGGCGGAGGTGATCGCTTCGAAGTTCGCGATCAGCTCCTTGTTCTTCGGGTCGGTCACCTTGCTCAGGTCCGCCTTGACCGGGACGCCGCCGTTGTTGCCGAGAATGGTCTGGATCTCCGGCCGCATGGTGATGTCGATGAAGTCGTACGCCAGCTTCTTGTTCTTCGACTGCTCCGGAACCACCCACAGGTTGCCCGACGAGCCCGCGTTCAGCTTGTTGCCGGGGAACAGGAACGTGCCCCACTGGAACTTCTTGATCTCACTGGCGAACCGCCCGTGCCACCACGAACCGCTGACGATCATCGGCGTCTTGCCGGCGATGAACGCGGTGCCCATGTCCTCGGCCTTCAGGCTGGCCGACTGCTTGGAGACGTAGCCCTTGTCGACCCACTCGCGGAAGGTGTCGGCGCCGTACTTCAGCGGGTCGGAGTCGAAGCTCACCGGGCCTTTGTAGAGCTGGTAGTTGTCGACGAACGAGCGATCCGCCTTGGACAGCGCGAGCTGGTAGTACAGCTGTCCGGCCGGGTACTCCGCGCCGGCCATGCCGAGCGGGGTGACCTTCTTCGCGACGAAGGTGTCCATCGCCTTGGTCAGCTCGTCGAGCGTCTTCGGCACGGCGACGCCGTACTGCCGGAAGAGGTCCTTGTTGTAGTAGACCATCACGTACTCGCCGTAGTTCGGCACACCGAACCAGCTGCCCGAGCCCATCACGCCCTTCTCGTCGTACCGGGCGGTGGTCTGCAGGCTTGGGCTCAGCATCTTGTCCCAGCCGCGGCTGCTCACCTCGTCGCTCAGGTCGGTGAGCAGACCCTTGGACGACAGCAGACCCGCGGTCGCGTTGCCTTTGTTGTACTCCATCAGGTCCGGTGCCTGGTCCGAGGCCAGGATCATCGACGCGTTCTGCTGGATCTGCTCGAACGCCTTGCGCTCGAACTCGACCTCGACGTCGGGGTGCTCGGCCTGGAACACCTCGATGGCCTTGTCCCAGGCCTTGCCCATCGCACCGTTCGCGCTCTCGTAGTGCCAGAGCTTGAAGGTGCCGGTGCCGTTCTCGGCGGCGGCGTCGTCGCCCTGCCCGCCGCAGCCGGCGAGCACCAGGGCGAGCGACACGAATGCCGCCCCGATTGAGATCATGGTGCGGGGAGACCGCATGGGTGTACTCCTTCGACGGATGTGTCCGGTGGTTCCTCGGTCCGTCGCCGCGTTGCAGCGCGGCGGCGGACACTTCTCAGCGACGGCCCGGGGCCGCCTTGGTCGGGCGGGTCCTGGGACGGGCCGGCCCGCTGGTCCCCCGCACGTCCAGCACGCAGGGCACGAGTTCGGTGTACGTCGGGTCGCCGGCGTCGCCGGTGAGCCGGTCGAGCAGCACGCGGGTCGCGGCCGCGCCGAGCGCCGTGCCCGGTGACGTCATCGCGGTCAGCGGCGGACTGGCCAGGTCCGCGACCACCTCCGAGGTGACCATCGAGACCACGGAGACGTCGTACGGCACCTCCAGCCCGGACTCGCGCAGGTCCGCGAGGATGCCGAGGGCGGCGTTCTCGTTCATCACCAGGACGCCGGTCAACTCCGGGCACTGCTCGCGGGCCTGCCGGATCGCGGCCCGGCCGCCGCTGGCGGTGTCCTCAGTGGGCACCATCACTCCGGTGATGCCGTGCCGTTCCAGCGCGGCCTCGAAGGCCAGTTCGGTCCGCTTCGCCGGGCCGTAGCCGCCGGCCAGGCTCGCGCTGGAGTGGTTCACGTAGGCGATCGCCTGGTGGCCGAGCCCGACGAGGTGGGCGACGGCGTCCTCCACCGTCTGCTCGAAGTCGATGTCGACACAGGCCAGCCCGTCGGTGTCGGCGGTCCGGCCGATCAACACGAACGGCGAGTCCAGCGTGCGCAGCAGGTCGACGCGCTGGTCGGTCAGGCCGACCTCCATCACCAGGAACCCGTCGAGCAGGCCCTGGGTCGCCAGCACCTGCAACTCGTCGGTGTCGCCGGGGCCGACCGGGCAGAGCATCAGGTGGTAGCCGGCCTGGCGAGCGGCCTCGGTCGCCCCCGTGACGAACGCGGTCTCGGTCGCACCGAGCGCCCGCCCGGTGAGCGGCAGCAGCAGTCCGACGATGTTGCTGCGCCGGCTGGCCAGCCCGCGGGCCATCGCGTTCGGCTGGTAGCCGAGCTCGGCCATCGCCTCGAGCACGCGGTCACGGGTCGCGGCGGAGATCGGCCTGGTCCCGGTCAGCACGTACGACACCGTGCTGACCGACACCCCGGCCCGGCGCGCCACGTCGTGCATCGTCGCCATTGGCTGCCTCCGGACCGGATCGTCGAAACGCTTCGTCGAAGCGTTTCGACAAAACGTAAGGGACGGTCCCGGCGGCGTCAATGGGTCGCCGGGAAGTGGTTGCCGGGCAGGGGGTGAGGGTTGTCCGGCGGGCGGTGTCGCGGCATCCGGCCGGGCGCCGGACCAGGCCTCCTCGGCGCGGCCCGGCGTCCCGACCGCTCTGTGGGTCAGCCGAGCGGCAGGTAGGTGTCCAGGTAGTCGTTGCGGAACGTGCCGTTCGGGTCGCGGCGGGCGGCGAGCGCGGTGAAGTCCGGGACCAGCGGGTAGCACTCGCGCAGCGTCGCGGCGTCGGCGGCGAAGACCTTGCCCCAGTGCGGGCGGCCGCCGAGCGGCAGCAGGGCGTTCTCGATCGCCTCGACGACCGGGCGGACCGCGGTCTCGTCCTGGATCCAGGTGAAGTGGAACGCGACCGTGTCGCGCCCTTGGCTCGGGCTCAGCCACAGCGTGTCGGCGGCGATCGTGCGCAGCTCGGAGACCTGGATGACCGAGGCCATTTTGTTGCCCAGGGCCCGCAGCTGCTCGATGCCCTCGGCCGCCCGCTCGCGCGGCAGGAAGTACTCCGACTGCAGTTCCTCGCCGTTCGACGGGGTGAACTCGAGCCGGAAGTGCGGCAGCCGCGCGTTCCACGGGCCGGGCACACCGCCTTGCTGGGTGGCGAAATCGGCCGGCATCGACTTGATCGGGTGCCGCGGCCCGTCCGCGAGCCGGGCGCCCAGCCACTCGGGAACGACGTCGATCTGCTTCGCCTTGCGCCAGACCATCACCTCCGGGTCGGCCCAGTCGGTGAACGCGCTCACGCTGTACGCGCTGCCGAACACCTCGGCGAAGTCCGCGCCCAGCCGCTCGACCGGCAACCCGTCGTACACGACCTGCCTGATCTCGTACGCCGGTTCGACCGCGAGCGTGAGATGAGTGGTCACCCCGAGCGCGCCGAGCGCGATGACCGCGCCGTCGAAGTCGGGATCCGACCGGTCCAGGCTCACCAGCGACCCGTCCGCGGCGACGAACTCGATCCGTACGACGGCCGAGGCGAGCGTGCCGTTGGTGTCGCCGGAGCCGTGCGTCCCGGTCGAGCAGGCGCCCGCGACCGAGATGTGCGGCAGCGACCCGAGGTTGTGCAGCGCGAGCCCGTCGGCCTGCAGCGCCGCCGTCACCTCGCCGTACCGCAGGCCGCCCGCGACCCGGACACTGCGCCGGTCGGCCGCGACCTCGATCGTCTTCGGCAGGGTCGCGACGGAGACGAGCGTGTCGGCCGTGTCCGCGATCCGGTTGAACGAGTGCCCGGTGCCGAGCACCCGGACGCGCTCGCTGCCGCCGACCAGCTCCTGCAGCTCGCCGACCGACGCCGGGCGGTGCAACTGCTCCGCCGAGAAGGTGATGTTGCCCGCCCAGTTCTTCATCCGCAGTCCTCTCGCCGGAAATTCACCCCGAGCCTTCCACACCCGCGGCGGCGCCCGGTACGGCGTCCACACACCGGCCGTCGCGACGCTCCCGGCCCGGCATGCAACTCGGCGAATTTCCGCCGCCGGGCGCGGCGAGCCCGGCTCTCGCGGACAGCACTGGGCATGGTTTGATACGACTCGATTCCCTCGGTGAGCAAGGAGACACCTACCGTGGCATCCCCTCAACGCCGGCGGGTGCACGGATGATCTTCGGCTTCGGCATCGCCGGCTTCTGGTTCACGCTGTTCGTGATCAGCTTCCTGCGCGACCGGCGGGTGCTGCGCAACGGCATCTACCTGGTGCTCACGCTGTTCTTCGCCGGCATCGGCACGATCTTCGCGCTGGAGTCGGTCAACGAGACGGCCGCGCGCTGGCTGGTCGTGGTCGTGCTGGTGCTGATCCCCGTGACGGTCTTCGTGCTGGCGGTGGCGCTGATCGCGAACGGCGTGGTGATGCTGCGCCGCGAGGGCCGCCGACCGGCGAACCTCCTGTCGCTGGCCGCCGGCGTGGGCATCTTCGGATTCGTCCTCGTCAGCGCGCTGCTGCTGCAGACCGGTTCGCCGTTCCTCGGCGCGGTCCGGGACGCGATCGGCGGGGTGCTCGGCTACGTGTCGTTCCTGTTCGTCTGCTTCCTGGCCTACGCGTTCGTCTACGCGCGGATCCGTTTCTTCCGCCGGCCGGATTTCATCGTCGTGCTCGGCTCGGGCCTGCGCGGCCGGCGCGTACCCCCGCTGCTGGCCAGCCGGCTCGACAAGGCTCAGCAGGTCTGGCAGCAGGAACGCGACAAGGGCCGCACGCCGCTGCTCATCACCTCCGGCGGGCAAGGCCCCGGCGAGGACGTGCCGGAAGCCGTCGCGATGGCCGACTACCTGATCGACCACGGCGTACCGGCCGAGGCGGTACTGCGCGAGGACCGGTCCACCTCGACCTTCGAGAACCTGACCTTCAGCGACACGATCATGTCCGCGCGCAACCCGGCGTACCGGTGCCTGATCGTCACCAACAACTTCCACGCACTACGCGCCGCTTTCACCGCCCGCAAGGCGAAAGTCAACGGCCAGGTCCTCGGCTCCCCCACCGCCCGCTACTTCTGGCCGAACGCCACCATCCGCGAGTTCGTCGCCGTCCTCGTCGACCACAAGCTCGCCAACGGCATCATCATCGGCCTCATCCTGATCAGCTCGTTCGCCAGGCTGTTCTGAGGTCGTAGGGTGGTCGGGTGAGTCTTACCGCTGGTGGTCCTCGTCGTGACGACTTCTTCAAGGTGCCCGGCAAGGGGGCCGGGGCGCCGGTGAAGCCCGGGGAGAAGGCGCCGGTGGATCGTACGTCGGCGTTGTCGGTCGGGGCGTTCCAGCCGGTGATCGCGGCGGTGCCGATGCCGCAGCGGTTGTTCGCGCACGAGCGGGAGCGGGCGGCTGCTCGGGCGGCGGGTGAGGACGCCTCGCGGCAGTTGAAGAACGTGGTGGCAGATGTGGACGTCGCGCTGACCACCGCGGTGTTGTTGCTGCGTGGGGTGGAGCATCCGAAGGCGCGGGAGCGGGTCGTCGGGGCGGTCTCGCAGTTGGTCGAGGCGCCGGACTACACGCCGTTGGACGCCGCGGCGGTGTTCCTCGGTCTCGACCACGAGGACGCCGCCGAGATCCTCGAGGAACTCACCGAACACGGCGTCGCCGGACCGATCGCGGAGGCCGCCGTGCGGGTGGAGGAGCTGCGCACTCAACTCCAGCAGGCCGGCCACGAACAGCTCGACGAACTGCTCCAGTTCCTCCTGCCGCTGAGCGCACTGGTTTCGATCGCCGGTGCCGCCGCACCTCTCGGCGCCCTGACCGAAGGCGACCCGCACCTCGCCGAGGCGGCGAAGGCCGGCGTCGTCGGGCTGGCCGCGGTTGCCTTGCAGGAACTGCACAGCGAACGCCACAACGACATCGAGGTCGCGTCCACCGAGCTCCGGAAAGCGTTGACTCCGCCGGTCAGGTGAGCATCGTGACGGCGGCGGTGATGCCGGCCAGGACGATCAGGATGCGGAGCAACGTCGGCGGCAGCACGCGGCCGAGGTGCGCGCCGGCGTAGCCCCCGACGATCGAGCCGATCGCGAGCAGGCCGACGGCGGTGTAGTCGAGGTCGGCGACGAACACGAAGATCAGGCCGGCGACGATGTTCGCGGCCATCACCGCCAGCGTTTTCAGCGCGTTGACGATTCGCAGGTCGAGATCCAGGCCGAGGCCCAGGACAGCCATCATCATCACGCCCGAGCCGGCGCCGAAGTAGCCGCCGTACACGCCGGTGAGGGTGGCGAAGAACGTGGTGAGCGGCGACATCTTCGTCCGCGGTGCCACCTCGTGCGGCTGGCGCGAGCGCAGCCAGCGGGAGATCGTCGGGGTCGCGCCGACGAGCAGGCAGGTGAACAGGATCAGCCACGGGACGATCGCCTCGAACACCCCGGGCGGCAGCGCGAGCAGCAGGACCGCTCCCCCGACCGAGCCGATCGCACAGGTCGCGACCACGACCCAGGTCACCGCGGGCTGTTCGCGCAACTCCCGCCGGTACCCGAGCGATCCGCCGAGGCCGGCCGGGATCATGCCGACCGTGTTCGACGCGTTCGCGACCACCGGCGGAATGCCGAGTGCGACCAGCACCGGGAAACTCACCAGCGACGCGACCCCGACCGTGGACGTCAGCAGACCGGCCACCAGTCCCGCCGCGACGACGATCAGATGCTCTGTCCCCGTCACGACTTCTGCTCGCGCAACAAGGCGACGTCGCTGACCAGCATCACGTGATCATGCATCGCGGCCGCGGCGGCAGCCGGGTCGCCGGCGATGATCGCCTCGGCGACCTTGCGGTGCCCGGCCAGCGAGTCTTTCGGCCGGCCGGGTTGCGACAGCGACTCGATCCGGCTCTCGCGGATCAGGTCGTGAATCGCCTCCATCATCTGGCCGAGCAGCTCCGAGCGCGCCGCCGCGGTGACCGCGCCGTGGAACTGCTCGTCGGCGTCGACCCCGCGCCCACCGGCCGCGATGTCGGCCTCCATCGCCGCGAGCGCCGCCTGAATCGCCGCCACGTCGTCCTCGGTACGCCGTACCGCCGCCAGCGCGGCGAGCTTCGACTCCAGCGCGTCGCGGGCGTCGATGATCTCCGGCAGCCGGTCGGCGTGCGCGCGGATCGCCTCGATCACCGGCCCGGTCCGAGCCCGCTCGGTCAGCACCGTCCCGTCGCCGTGCCGGACGACGACGACGCCGATCACCTCGAGCGCGACCAGCGCCTGGCTCAGGGTGGCCCGGCTCACGCCCAGCCGGACCGCAAGCTCACGCTCGGGCGGCAACCGGTCCCCGGCGCCCAATCCGTTCTCCGCGATCCACCCTGTGATCTGCTCGGCGACCTGCTCGTACAGGCGGGTCCGTAGCACCGGACGCGGAAAGCGCGGAGAGTCGTCCATGAGATCAGAGTATTGACAACTGGCAAACTGAGCTATTGGCTAGGCCACTGAGCCAACGTCGGCTCCCCCTCATCAACGCTGGAGGCAGGTCTATGGGACCGGAGTGGGTAGCGATCCTGGCGCTGGTCGCCTTGTTCGTGATCGGCACGCTGCTGCCGATCAACATGGGCGCGCTGGCGTACGTCGCCGCGTGGCTGGTCGGCATGTTCTCCCTCGACCTGAGCGAGCGCGAGATCCTCGGCGGCGTCAGCGGTGACCTGATCCTGACGCTGATCGGTGTCACCTATCTGTTCGCGATCGCCAAGAACAACGGCACCGTGGACCTGATCGTCAGATCGGCGGTCCGCGCCGTCGGCGGCCGGGTCGCGCTGATCCCGTGGGTGATGTTCGCGGTCACGGCGCTGCTGACCGCGATCGGCGCCGCCAGTCCGGCCGCCTGCGCGATCATCGGCCCGATCGCGCTCGGGTTCGCCGGCAAGTACAAGATCAACCCGCTGATGATGGGCATGTTCGTCGTGCACGGCGCGCAGGGCGGCGGGTTCTCCCCGATCAGCATCTATGGCACGATCACGAACTCGGTGATGGAGGACAACAACCTGCCCTCCAGCGAGCTGACCGTGTTCCTGGCCAGCCTGGTCGTCAACCTGGTGATGGCGGCGATCCTGTTCGTGCTGCTCGGCGGCCGCAAGCTGATGGCCCAGCGGGTCGACCCGAACGACGACGAACTGACCGAGGACCTGCACAAGGGCGGCGCGACGGTCCCGGCCCGCGGCTACGGCACGTCGGCCCCGACCGGCACGCAGGCTCTCGGCGTACGGCGGGACCAGGTGCTCACGCTGGTCGCGTTCGTCGGCGTCGCCGTGGTCGCGCTGGTGTTCGACAAGAACATCGGCTTCGTCTCGATCACCGCCGCGGTGATCCTGGCGATGCTCGCGCCGAAGGAGCACAAGGACGCGGTCCGCCAGATCGCCTGGCCGACCGTGCTGCTGGTCGCCGGCGTCAGCACGTACGCCGCGATCCTGACCGAGGCCGGTTCGCCGGAGTTCGTCGGCAACTGGGCCGCCGGGCTGGGCGCGATCGCGATCGGCGCGCTGGTGCTGTGTTACGTCGGCGGCGTGGTCTCCGCGTTCGCCTCGTCGACCGCGCTGCTGCCGGTGATCATCCCGATCGCCGTACCGCTGATCGCGAACGGCGGGATCAGCGCGGGGCTGTTCGTGGCCGCGCTGGCGATCTCGTCGACGATCGTGGACGTCAGCCCGTTCTCCACCAACGGCGCGCTGATGCTGGCCAACAAGCCGGACACGATCACCGAACCCGTGTTCTACAAGCAGATCCTGACCTACAGCATGATCGTCGTCGTGGTCGGTCCGCTGCTGGTCTGGGCCGCGCTCGTCCTGCCGGGATGGTGACCACGATGACCGGACCACTGGACGGCGTGCTGGTCGTAGACCTGTCCCGCGCGCTGGCCGGGCCGCACGCGACGATGATGCTCGGCGACCTGGGCGCCCGGGTGATCAAGGTCGAGGCGCCGGGACGCGGCGACGACACCCGCGGCTGGGGTCCACCGTTCGCCGGTGACGAGTCGACCTACTTCCTGTCGGCCAACCGCAACAAGGAGTCGATCACCCTCGACCTCAAGGACGCCGAAGACCGGGAGGTCCTGCTGCGGCTGATCGACCGGGCCGACGTCCTGGTCGAGAACTTCCGCAGCGGTGTGCTCGAGCGGCTCGGTCTCGGGCTGGAATCCCTCCAGCAGCGGAACCCGCGGCTGGTCGCACTCTCGATCACTGGGTTCGGCCACGACGGGCCGGAGGGCGGCCGGGCGGGCTACGACCAGATCGCCCAAGGAGAAGCCGGACTGATGTCGCTGACCGGCTCGGGGCCCGAGGACCCGCAACGCGTCGGCGTACCGATCGGCGATCTGCTCGCCGGGATGTACGGCGCGTACGGCGTCCTGGCGGCCCTGCGGGAACGCGACCTGACCGGTGCCGGGCAGGTCGTCCGGACGTCGCTGCTCGCGGCGGTCGTCGGGGTGCACGCATTCCAGGGCACCCGCTACACCGTGGCCGGCGAGGTCGGGGTTGCCCAGGGCAATCATCATCCGTCGATCGCGCCATACGGGTTGTTCCGGTGCGCGGACGGGTCGGTGCAGATCGCGGTCGGTAGTGAGGGCCTGTGGCAACGACTCGTCGAGGCCTTCGAGCTGGACCAGACCGGGTTGGAGACCAACGCGGCGCGAGTGGCCGACCGGGCCCGGGTGATCGAGGTGGTCGAGCAGGCGTTCGCGCAGTGGCCGGCTGAGCGGCTGCTGGCCCGGCTGGACGAGGTCGGCGTTCCGGCCGGAAAGGTCCGGAGACTGGACGAGGTCTACGAGTGGGAGCAGACCGCCAGTCAGGGACTGCTGATCGACGTGGACCACTCGACGCTGGGCGCGTTGCGGCTGCCCGGGCCGCCGTTGCGGTTCTTCGCCGCCGACGGTTCGGAGACGACCCGGCGCGACCACGCGGCGCCGCCGACGCTCGACCAGCACGGGGACGCGATCCGGGAGTGGGTCTCATGAGCACCAAGGCGAGCCAGGACGGGGCTGCCCGTCGGCCCAGCGCGCGGGAGTCGATCGAGGTCGTGCTCGACCCGGGATCGTTCGAGTCCTGGGACGAGCCGGCTGACCTGACCGGGCATTCCCAGGCGTATCTGGACCAGTTGGCAAAGGCAGCCGAGAGGTCCGGCGCCGACGAGTCGGTGCTGACCGGACGCGGGCTGATGCGCGGCCGGCCGGTCGCCGTCCTGGTGAGCGAGTTCGCCTTCCTGGCCGGGTCGATCGGGCGCGCGGCGGCGGATCGGATCACGTCCGCCGTACGGCGTGCGACGGCCGAAGGCCTGCCGGTGCTCGCGTCGACGGCGTCGGGCGGGACCCGGATGCAGGAAGGCGCCCCGGCGTTCTTCGAGATGGTCCGGATCTCCCGCGCGCTGATGGAGCACAAGGCGGCCGGACTGCCGTACCTCGTGCACCTGCGCCACCCGACCACCGGCGGAGTCTTCGCGTCCTGGGGATCCCTCGGCCACGTCACCGTCGCGGAACCGGGCGCACTGGTCGGCTTTCTCGGCCCGAAGGTCTTCCAGGCCCTGTACGACGAACCGTTTCCGCCCGACGTGCAAACCGCGGAGAACCTGGCCGCGCACGGCGTGATCGACGGCGTCGTGGCGTCGGTGGATCTGCCGGTCCTGCTCGACCGCGCTCTCGGCGTACTGGTCGATCCGCCGGCGCCGCCGAGCCTGGAACGGCGTGCTGGTGAGGTCGTGCACGCCGACGGCTGGGAAGCGGTGACGTGGACGCGGCGGGACGACCGGGCCGGCGCCCGGGAGTTCCTGCGCCACGCCTGCACGGGCACGGTCCGGCTGACCTCGGCGGACGCGAGCGCGCTGGTCGCGCTCACCCGCGTGGACGGCCGGCCATGCGTCCTGGTCGCGCAGGATCGCGCGTCGGAGCACCCGCTCGGCCCGGCCGCTCTCAGGACGGCCCGGCGTGGGATGCGACTGGCGGAGGATCTCGGTCTCCCGCTGGTCACGCTGATCGACACGGCCGGTGCCGAGCTCTCGCGCACGGCGGAGGAAGGCGGGCTGGCCGGCGAGATCGCCCAGTGCATCGCGACGATGAGCACGCTGACCGTGCCGACCGTGTCCGTGCTGCTCGGTCAAGGCACCGGAGGCGGCGCCCTGGCGTTGCTCCCGGCAACTACTGTGGTTGCGGCCGGCCACGCCTGGCTGGCACCGCTGCCGCCCGAAGGCGCCAGCGCGATCATGTACGGCGACACCGCGCACGCGCCGGCCCTCGCCACCGCCCAGCGGATCGCGGCGACGGATCTGCGCGACGCCGGAATCGTCCACCACGTCGTACCCGAGTTCGCCGACGACACCCCGGAATCGCTCACCACGGCGCTCGCCGCGGAGATCGCCTACCACCTCAGCTGAGCTCGGCCTTCGTCCGCGCGTAACGGACTCCCGCGGCGAAGCGGGTCCGGACCTGGAGAACGTCCAGCAGTCGAGCCACCTCGTAGCGAACCGAACGGACGCTGAGGTCGAGCCGCTCTGCGATCTGGTCGTCGGTGCAGCCTTCGCAGAGCAACTCGGCGATGACCTGCTGTCGACTGGTGAATCCGGCCTCCGGCGTGTCCAGCGCACTCGCCCGGACAGCGGTCTCCCGCACCGCGCGCAGGTACTGGCCTGCCGCGTTCACGGCCTCCTGCCCGCGGATCAGCATCAGACTGCGCTGCTCTTCGACGAGCGGGCCTTCGAGCACCACCCGCTCGCAGTCGAAGACCTTGAGCTGAATCGGCCCGTAGGCCAGGTGGTACGGCATGCCGTCGGCCGCGATCAGGAACTCGGTCATCGCGTCGGTGCCCGATGTGGTGTCGAAGAAACTGGTCATCCGGCAGCCGCGCTCGACCAGGACCTGGTTCAGCTTGTGGCTCGGGGCGAAGCTCTCGACGGACTGGCACTGCGTCGAGGTCACCGCGGTCAACTCCGAACAGTCCCAGCACAGGTCGTGCAGCCAGTCCCGCAACCCGACGTTGTCCGGACCGAAAACCTGCACCTGGACGTCGCGCCGCTGCCCGGCCGCCCACGCGTCACAGGACCGCGCCCGAACGACCTGCAACCGCAGCGACGCGTCCCACACCCGCTGCCGCGCCGGAAAATGCGTCAGTACCCGAACCACAATCCCCACCCCCGTGGCAAGACCGATCGTCAACGACGCGAATCCTGCCACGGCCACCGATCACCCGCCGCGGTCGGAGTGTCGCGCGCAGCGATCGGCGTAGGGGGCAAACGTTTGATCAGCAGGCGAGCCTGCTCAGCGAACCGTCAGGCGACGGTCGCGTCGATGGTGACCGGGATGTTGCCGGCGACCGCCTTGGAGTACGGGCAGACCTGGTGAGCGGCCTGGCCGAGCTCGACCGCGGTCTCCTCGTCGATGCCGCTCGCCTCGACGTGCAGCACGGCGGACAGGTTGAACTCGCCGCCGTCGGCGTTCAGCGTGATCTCCGCGACGACCGCGAGGTCCTTGACCGGCAGCTTGCGCTGCGCCGCGACCAGCTTCAGCGCGCCGAGGAAGCACGACGACCAGCCGACCGCGAACAGCTGCTCCGGGTTGGTGCCGCCGCCCGGACCGCCCAGCTCCTTCGGCACCTGCAGGGTGACGTCCAGCAGACCGTCGTCGGTGAACGTGCGGCCGCCCGCGCGGTTCTCTCCCGTGGCGGTGGCGACGGCCGTGTACTGGCTGCTCATCGTGGTGTCCTCTCGTCCTCGCGCCGGTTCCGCGCCTTGCGTCACCGGTCTAACTGGTGACGATCGTTGCAGCGCAGCACGTCACCTGTCAAACTGGTGACGTGGACCATGCCTTTCCCTGCGGGAACCTTGCGCTCGACTTCGTCGGCACGCTGCGCGCGCGCCGCAATCCCGTGCCGGTGGAGAAGCTCACCTCCCCCGACAGCCTGGCCGCGTGGTACCGCGAGGCAGGCGTGGTGGCCGGCAGCGACGTCAACTGCCGGCCGGCCGACGTCCCGAAGGCGATCGCCGTCCGGGAGGCCATCTACGCGCTGGTCTTCGCCCGGCTCAACGAGCTCCCGTACGACGAGCGCGCCGCCTCGATCGTCAACGCGGCGGCGCGGCTCCCAGCGGCGGTACCTCAGCTGCTTCCTCGAGGGCACCGGATCGACGCGACCGCCGAGCAGGCGCTGTCGACGGTCGCGCGGGACGCGATCGCGATTCTCGGCGGCTCCGACGCCGAGTTGCTCAAGGAGTGCGGCCGGCCCGAGTGCACCCAGGTGTACCTGGACCGCTCCCGCGGCGGCCGGCGCGAGTGGTGCGCGATGGAGACCTGCGGCAACAAGATGAAGGCCAGGGCCTACCGCGCCCGCAAGAAGGACCAGACCCGCCCGGTCGCCACGCGCCCCTAGCTCTGAGCCGGCCGGGGGTCCGCTCAGACGCCCGGCAGCTGCAAGGCGGGCAGAGTGTTCTCGATCTGCTCGCGGTTCGGCTCCAGCCACGGTGGCAGCTTGAGCGTGCGGCCGAGCTCGAGCAACGGCTCGTCGACGGTGAAGCCGGGCTGGTCGGTCGCGATCTCGAACAGCACGCCACCGGGCTCGCGGAAGTAGATCGAGGTGAAGTACTGCCGGTCGAGGATCTCGGTCACCTTCGCACCGGCCTCGATCAGCTGCTCGCGCCACTGCGCCTGCGTCTCCCGGTCGGGCGCCCGGAACGCGACGTGGTGCACGGTGCCGCCGGCCTGCCGCCCCTTCTCGTCCGCGCCCGCCGTGACGTCGACCAGCGTGCCCGGGTTGTCCCCCACCATCGTGAACCGGGCCCGGTCACCGCTCTCCGCACCAAGCGTCATCCCGAGCATGCCCGCGAGCAGGTCGGCCGTCGGTTCGAGCGCGGCCTCGGTCATCGTGATCGCGTGCAAGCCGCGCACCGCGTGCTCGGCCGGGATCGCCGCCGCGCCGTCCCAGCCCGAGCGGAAGTCCCCGTCGGCCGCGACCAGCTCGATCACCAGCCCGTCGGGGTCACGGAAGGCGATCACCTCCTCGTCGGTACGCCGTACCGGGGCGTCGGCGTCGACCTTCAGCGCGGCCAGGCGCTGCTGCCACCAGCCGAGGCTTTCCGGCGGAATGCTGAACGCGGTCGCCGTGGCCAGGCCGCTGCCGAGCTGGCCGGCCGGCGCCTCGGGCCAAGGAAAGAACGTCAGCAGCGTCGACGGCCGCCCCTCCTCGTCGCCGTAGTACAGGTGGTAGAGCTCGGGCCGGTCGAAGTTCACCGTCTGTTTGACCAGCCGCAGCCCGAGCACCGTGGTGTAGAAGTCGATGTTGCGTTGCGGATCGGTGGCCACTGCGGTGACGTGGTGCAGGCCGTGCGGCGCGATCGGGTCCATGCTCCAGCATCCCTCACCGATCGGCGCGGGGGTAGTTGCTCGCCCTCCTCACCCGCGCGCGGGGCCCGCGGCTTGTACCGTGGAGGCAGGAGAGAGGAGTCCTGTGATGACACGGGCGCTGATCGTGGTCGACGTGCAGAACGACTTCTGCGAGGGCGGCAGCCTGGCCGTCGCCGGAGGCGCGGACGTCGCGTTCCGGATCGGGCAGCTGCTGCACGAGTGGCAGGAAGCCGAGCCGAACGACCGCAAGTACGGCTACGTGGTCGCCACCCGGGACCACCACATCGAGCCGGGCGACCACTTCTCCGACCAGCCCGACTTCGTGCACTCCTGGCCGCGGCACTGCGTGGCCGGGACCGACGGCGTCGGCTTCCACCCCAACCTCGACCCGCAGCCGTTCGACGCGATCTTCGACAAGGGCGAGTACGCCGCGGCGTACTCGGGCTTCGAGGGCAAGTCCCACGACGACGGTCAGGCGCTGGCCGCCTGGTTGCGGGACAAGGGCGTCACCGAGGTCGACGTGTGCGGCATCGCCACCGACTACTGCGTCCGCGCGACCGCCCTCGACGCGCACCGCGAAGGATTCGGTACGACGGTGCTGACCGAGCTCACCGCGGGGGTGGCACCGGCCAGCACCGAGCAGACTCTGGTCGAGCTGCGCGCCGCGGGCGTCGCACTCACCTGACCGGCGCCCCCGGTCCGAGCGGGATCCCGAGCGCCCACCAGGCGAGGAACAGCAACGTCCAGGCGATCGTCATCGCGACCGCCAGCGGCACCGTGTACGACGCCAGCGTGCCGACCCCGGCGTCCTTGCGGTAGCGCTGCAGGAAGCCGAGCGCCATCACGAAGTACGGGCTCATCGGCGTGATCGCGGTCGAGCCCGAGTCGGCGATCCGGAACAGCGCCTGGGTGGTCTCGGCCGGCACGTTCAGCAGCAGCATCATCGGCACCAGGATCGGCGCGGTCAGCGACCACATCGCCGAGCCGCTGGTGACCAGGATGTTGATCAGCGTGAGCAGCACCAGGATGCCGAGGAAGATCACCACCGTCGGCGCGCCGATCTCGCCGAGCCAGCGGGCCGACTCCGCCGACAGCAGGTCACCGATCCGGCTCCAGCTGAAGTAGGCCAGGAACTGCGCGATCGCGAAGAACAGCACCAGCACCGGCGCCATCTGCTTGATCCCCTCGGCCATCAGCCTCGGTACGTCCCCGGCCTCCTTGATGGTCCCGACCGTCACGCCGTAGGTGATGCCGACCAGGCCGAACAGCACCGCGACCACCATCGCGATCCCGTCCAGGAACGGCGACTCGACGATGCTGCCGTTCTCCCCGCGCAGCGGCGAGTTCTGCGGCAGCAGCAGCGCGACGATCGCGACCGCGGCGAGCAGGAAGACGATCCCGGCCCGGCGCAGGCCGGTCCGTTCGCGGTCGGACAGGTGCAGTGCGTCGGGGTCGTCGCCAGGCGCGTCCGGGTCTGCGTCCAGGTCTGTCCGCTTGCTCAGCACCAGCCGGACCACCAGCGTGATCACCAGCGACAGCAGCACCGACGAGGCGATGTTGAAGAACCAGTTCGACAGCGGCGAGATCGACGCGTCCGGATCGACGGTCTTGGCGGCGGTCTCGGTGATGCCGGCGAAGATCGCGTCGTTCGGGGTGGGGATCGGGCTGGCGTCGTACCCGGAGGCGATCGCGGTGTAGGCGACCACGATGCCGAGGATCGGCGACCGGCCGACCGCCCGGAAGGCCAGGCCGCCGAGCGGCACCAGGATGATGTACGCCGCGGCCGAGGCGACGTGCGCCATCGTGCCGGCGAAGGCGACCGCGAAGACCACCATCGAGGTCGGGACCCGGGAGACGCTGACCTTCATCAGCGACTGCAGGAACCCGGTCCGCTCGGCCAGCGCGACGCCCATGATCACCACGACGATGGTCGCCATCGGGGGAAACTCGGCGAAGTTCGACACCGCCGTGGACACCGCCATCTGCAGGCCGTCGCCGGACAGCAGGTTCTGCACCGCGACGGTCTTGCCGTCCTTCGGCGAGACCACCGACACGTCCAGCAGCGAGAGGATCCAGCTGACCACCGCGAGGATCGCGGACAGGATCCAGAACAGCCAGAACGGGTGCGGCAGCGCGTTGCCGGCCTTCTCGATCACCGCCATCGCCCGGACCAGGCGTGGCAGCTCCTTGGTCTGCCCGGTCGCCGTGCTCATCTCAGTGCCTCAGCTTGTGCGCGCGGAAGAACGAGCCGATCAGCTCGTGCGCCTCGAAGGTCTGGGTGACGTAGCCCGGCCCGGACGACGCGTCCGACCCCGGCCAGCTGTGACCGCCGTCGGTCACCGCGACGTGCACGACGTCGGCCTCGCAGCCCTGGTACGTCGCGGTCAGCACGTCGTCGCCCTGGGTGGACAGCCGCGGCTCCGGGTCGCAGTGGTCCCGGACCGCCCAGTCGCGGACCCAGGTCTGCACGCTCGGCAGGTCGCGCTGACCGTCGCCGCCGTACGGGATGGTGGTGTCGCCGGTGCCGTGGATCGCCAGCACCGGGACCGGCCGGCTCGGCGCGCAGCGGCCGCCCTCGATGTAGAAGGCGCCGGCGACCGGTGCGATCGCGGCGAACCGGTCGGCCATTCGGCAGGCCAGGATGCCGGTGAACCCCGCGCCGTTGGACTTGCCGGTCGCGTAGACCGCGTCCTTGTCGACGCAGTACGCCGCCTCCAGGGTGTCCAGCAGGTCGGCGGTGAACTTCACGTCGTCGACACCCGGCTTGGCGTACGGCGCGCCCTGCCAGGCCTGCTTGTCCTCGTCGCCGAGCACACCGTTGGGGTAGGCAACGACCGCGTCGAGCTTCGACAGGTCGGAGAACGCCTCGGTGAACGCGCCGGTCTTGCCACGGCCGTGGTAGACGACGATCAGCGGCTGGGCCTTCTTCGCGTCGTAGGTGGCCGGAAGGTGCAACCGGTAGGTGCGGGTGATACCACCGCTGACGAGCGTGTAATCCGCGCCGGTGCCGGGCTGCTGGCTTGTTTGCTTCGAGCAACCAGGACTGCGGTTGGTGGCGTCCTGCTGCTCGTGCGTGCTGCCGGCCTCCGGGGCGGCGGTGGCCGGGAGCAGCGGCGAACTGGCGACGGCGGTCACCAGGCCGGCCGTGACCAGGCCGGCGAGGGCAAGGCGATGGAGTCTCATGGGGTGCCTCCTCGGGCATGCGAACCGCGGGCGGGCAGGCTCGCGCCTGGAACGCGTCGGGCGTACCAGTGACAGGGGTGTGGGTGCGCTCGGCGCCGGTCGCAGCGAGCGCTGGACCGGTGGGCCGGGGTGGTGCGGGTCAGGCCGAGAGGAGCTCGTCGGCGAAGGCTGCGATCCGGTCGGCGGCCGTCTCGACCAGGAGACGGCCTGACTCAGCGGTGGCGCGTCGGGGATCTCCCAGGACGCCACGCTTGTGGTACACGTCGAACCCGACCGACAGCCGTGGTCCCCGCTTCTGCCGGGACAGCCGGGCCGGGGTGCTGAGTTCGTCGAGCGTCAACGCGCCGGGTTCGAGCCGGTCGGGGTGGACCAGGTCGGGCGCGAGGTACAGCATCTGCGCGGTCTCCGCTTCCCCCGCGTGACCGTGCACCTCACCGACGTCGGTGATCAGGTCGGCGACGATCTCGGTCAGCGGCGTCCACGCGAAGGTCAGGTCGGAGCGGACGTACTCCTGGGCCAGCACCGACAGCGCGGCGTTGTTGCCGCCGTGCCCGGTGACGACCAGGAACCGCCGCCAGCCGTGCTGGTACAGGCTGTCCACCAGCTCCCGAAGGACGGCGATGAAAGTTGCCGGGGACAACGTCATGGTGCCGGCGAAGGCCATGTGATGCGGCGAGACGCCGTACGTCAGCGGAGGTGCGACCACGGCCCGGCCGGCCAGACGCTCGGCGACCAGATCCGCGACGCCGACCGCGCGGACGGTGTCGGTCGACATGGCCATCCCGCCGCCGTGCTGCTCCTGCGCGCCGACCGGGATGATCACCAGCGGCGCGGTCCGTACGGCGTCCTGCGCGGCGTCGGTGGTCATCTCGGCCAGCCGGTGGATCCTGGGCGTGCTCTTCATGACAGCTCCGGGAAGTCCGCGGCGTCGACGGCCGCGCGGATGTTGTCGAGGTGCTCACGGGTGAGGCGCTCGGCCTCCTCCGCGTCCTGCGCGCGGACGGCGTCGAGAATCGCCCGGTGCTCCTCGTGGTCGCGTTCGCGGTTGTCGTACAGCTGACGGATCTGCTGCTGTTCGCGCAGCCGCACCTTCAGCAGCGACGCCAGCACCTCCTCCAGCAGCGGGTTGCCCGAGGCGGCCGCCAGCTCGACGTGGAAGTTCAGCGCGAACGCCGGTCCGCCGGGCGGCACCAAAGCGTTCGTCACGGCGGCCTCGAGGCGTTCCAGGTTCTGCTCGCCGCGGCTCAGCGCCGACTCACGGGCGACGGCGGGCTCGATCACCAGGCGCGCGCCGATCAGTTGCAGCACGGACTGCTTGGTGATCGGCGGCCGGTGTGGATTGGCCAGGACTACGTTGTTGATGGTCGGGCCGACGTACGTGCCCGAACCGTGCCGGAACTCGACCGCACCGGTCGCCTCCAGCTTGCGCAGCGCCTCCCGGATGGTCGGCGTGGTCAGCTCGAACCGCTTGGCCAGCTCCCGCGCGGAGGGGATCGCGTCCCCCGGGCCGAGGTCCTGGTCCCGGATGATGCCCAGGATCGCCTCGGTCAGGCGGTCGGACAAGCTCGGGGGCTGCGCGGTCGAGTAAGTCACAAAGTGACTAAATCACTTAGCCTTTCGCTCCGTCAAGACCCCGTCGCTCTACGACTTCCGTAGGGGCCCACTCCGACCGCAGGGCGGATGTGTGGACCAGTCCGGTTCGGCGAGGCTGGTCCCATGTCCTACATCGTCGACAACGACATCCTCGGCGCCCTCGGCGGGTTCGGCTTGATCGCCGTCCTGGTCGCCTACGCCCTGCTCGTCCTGGGCGCCCTGGTCAGCTCGCTGACCGCACCCCACAGCGGCGGCATGAAGCTGGTCTGGCTCGTTTTCATCATCGTCGCGCCGTTCATCGGCAGCCTGTTCTGGTTCCTCTTCGGCAAGCGCAGCGCCTACGCGACCTGACCGCCGGCCGGGCGGGGCGCCGATCGCGCCCAGCCCGGTTGCGGATCAGGCCTTGACCACGATCGGGGTGCCGTTGGAGACCAGCGACCAGTCGGTGGTCGCGAAGGCGGTTGGGTCGACCTCGCCGGTGGCGGTGACGTAGTCGATCATCAGCTGCCGGATCTCGACCTGGCGGTTGTAGAGCACCGGGGCCTTGGAGATGTGCGGGAAGTTGCCGCCGCCGGACTGGCGGTAGTTGTTCACGGCAACGACGAACTCCTGGTCCGGAGCGACCGCCGCACCGTCGTACGACAGGCCGGTGATCCGGGAGCCGACCGGCTTGGCCAGGTCGATCCGGTACACCAGCGGCTTGGTCAGGCCGCCGAGGATGTCGTAGTTGTAGTCGGGTGTGCCGTTCGGCGCGGTCGGCGTCGGCGCGTTCGTCACCTGGTCGGGCGTGAACGGGCCGGTGCCGGTGACCTGCTTGTAGTACTGCGCGCTGAACTCCAGGTACTCCTTCACCTGCGCGCCGGTCAGCTTCACCGCGAGCAGCGTGTTGTCGAAGACGTAGAGCCCGGCAACGTCGCGCACCGACACGTCACCGGCCGGGATCGCGGCCGCCCGGTTGAACGGCGCCGCGATCGCCAGGACCGGCAGCGCGGCCTCCGGCGTACCGGCGATCGCCTTGGCCACCGCGTCGGCCTGGACGAAGTTCACGAAGTCGATCGCGGCGGTGTCCTCCCACGGCGCGGTCGCCGCGGACATCGCCGTCGTACAGGTACCGATCTTGGAGTTCACGTAGCCGACCACCGTGTCGTGGTCCTGCTGGAGCAGCTGGACCACCTTCGGGTCGGCCTCGACGGAGTTCGCGTTGAGCACCTGGCTGTGCTTGGCGACGACCTTCCACCGGCCGCGCTGCAACTGCAGGTCCAGGTCGATCTGCGCCAGGCGCATGCCCCATTTCAGCGGCTCGACCAGCAGGACCTGCTCGCCGGTCTGCTGGTTGGTGACGAACCGCTCGGCCACCTCCTGGTGCGCGTGCCCGACCAGGACCGCGTCGATGCCCGGGACCTGCTCGGCCATCGGGCCGGACGCGTTCTCGGGCACCGGCAGCGCGTCGCCGTACGACGAACTGAGGTCGATCCCGCTGTGCGCGGAGACGATCACGATGTCGGCGCCGGCCTTGCGGACCCGCGGCACCCAGTACTTCGCCTGCTCGACGATGCCGCCGAACTTGACCTTGTTGTCGACCGTCGCCTTGTCCCAGATCGCGATGCCCGGGTTGGTCAGCCCGAGGATGCCGACCGTGATCGGCCGGCCGGCGCCCGGTACGTGCACCCGCTTCAGCACGTACGGCGGGAACACCGGCAGCCCGGTGGTCCAGTCCTGCGCGTTCGCGCCGAGCAGCGGGAACGTCAGCTGCGCCTGGAACTTGCGCAGGATGTCGAGGCCGTAGTTGAACTCGTGGTTGCCGAGCGCCGCGGCGTCGTAGCCGATCGCGTTCATCGCGGCCGCCATCGGGTGGATGTGGCCACCGGTGATGGGCTCGATCTTGGCGTAGTAGTAAGCCAGCGGCGTGCCCTGGATGGTGTCGCCGGCGTCCAGCAGGAGCGGCGCCGGCGCGCGGCGCTCGGCTGCGATCTGCGTCCGCACAGCGGTGACGAGCGTGGAGATCTTCGCCAGGCCGATGTCGTTGTGCGCCGAGTCGTCGTACTCAGCGTTCTTGAAGTAGTCCCAGTTGAAGACGTTGCCGTGCAAGTCGGTGGTGCCGAGCACGCTCAGCCGGACCGTGCGCTGTCCTGGTCCGCCGCCGTGCGGCTGTCCGGCGTACGCCGGGGCCGCCTGGTACCCCGCAGCCGCCAGTGCGGTCGCCGCCGCGCCCGAGATCATCGTGCGCCTCCCGATCGTCCGGTCACCGTTGTCCGTCATCTGTCCGCCTCACGCGTCGTTGGTCACAACGGCCGCCACGATACGTGCGACACGCGCCGTGGTGACGCGGGGATGTCCCGGTCGCCGCGAGAGGATGCCGCCCATGACCCTGCCGCCGCCCGGCAAGTTGCTGCTCGCTGCCGCCGTACTTCTCGGGGCCGCCCTGGCCCAGGCCGCCCAGCCGGCCGACCACCCGCACCTGCTCGCCGCACCCGCGCTGCGGCCGGTCGCGCACGGCCCACTCGCCGTCCACCTGCCCGCCGGGAACTCGACGAAGCCTCCGGGGACGCGGAAGAATCAGCGCACCGGCACCCCGACGGCGAACTGGAACCTCCAAGCCGGCGGCAAGGTCCTCTACCTGACCTTCGACGACGGCCCGCAGCGCGTTTACACCCCGAAGGTGCTCGCCGTGCTCGCCAAGCATCGCGCGAAGGCGACGTTCTTCGTGCTCGGCCGGGAAGCCGCCGCCCACCCGTCGCTGGTCGAGACCACCCGCAGCGCCGGCCATCGGATCGGCAACCACACCTGGGACCACCCGATGCTCACCGAACTGTCGCCTGCGCGGCTGCACGAGGAGATCTCCACCGGCGTGAAGTCCAGGTGCTTCCGGCCGCCGTTCCGCGACACCAACGCCCGGGTGGCGGCGGTTGCCGCGCAGTATCACCAGCGGCAGATCCTGTGGGACGTCGACACCAGGGACTGGTCCAAGCCCGGCGTGGCGAGCATCGAACGCAAACTGCTGCGCGGCGCCCGGCCCGGGGCGATCTTCCTGATGCACGACGGCGGCGGCGACCGCTCGCAAACGGTCGAGGCGCTCGACCGTGCGCTGCCCAAGCTCGCGGCCCAGGGCTACAGGTTCCGCGCGCTGCCCTGCTGAGGGTCAGCGCAGAATCGCGGCCTTTCCGCCGGAGTAGTGCTGCAGGGCCTGGTCGATCACGTGGAGCGGCTGGTCGAGCGCGTTGACCGGGAACATCCCGGTCGGCCGCAACAGCGGATGCGGCTTCACCACCGCCCGCACCGCCGGCTGGTCCAGCCCGCGTACCCCTGCGGTCGTCGCCCCCGCGCCCGGCTGCAGGCGCAGCTCCAGCACGTACTGCCCGAAGACCTTCACCTGCTGGAATCCCCGAACCGTCGCCCACGGCAACACCACCGCGTACGACGCCCCTTCGGGCGCGAGCTCGAGTGCCTTCGGCGACATCCGCAGCGCGACCGGCGGCAACTCGTTCGCGGCGAACCACTGCTGCCGGTCGCGATCGAGCCGCAGCGCGAGCACGGTACTGGCGACCAGCGGCAGCATGCTCGCGATCAGCAGCAGCATGAACGGCCACATCCCGGACCCCCGGAACGCCACCAGCGCGTACACCGCCACCCCGATGCCGACGGCACCGATCGCCGCCGTGATCCAGGCGCCCCGCCGGAGGCCGTTGCGCACCCGAGCCCGCCGCGCGGCCATCGCGTCCCGATCGATGCCCACCACAAACGTCTGCACCGGAACCTGCTCGCTCATCCCCCTAGCCTCGCAGGCCTCCAGTCCACTCGCCTCCCGACACCGCATCGGTGAAAACGACGTGCTGGTTGTGGTGACCGTCGTGTAGGAATCGACCATGCACGCTGACCAGGTGGACGTGACCACCGCGACCGTCGCGGCCCTGATCCACGAGCAGTTCCCGCAGTGGAGCGGGAAGGCGATCCGGCTCCTGCCGTCGACCGGGACGGTCAACGCCATCTTCCGGATCGGCGACGACCTCTCCGCGCGTTTCCCACTGCGGCTGGCCGAGGCCGACGAGGTGCTGGCGGTGCTGCAGCAGGAAGCCCGGGCGAGCGCGGAGCTGGCGCAGGTGTCTCCGTTCCCCGTCCCGGAACCCGTCGCCTTGGGAGAGCCTGGATCGGGTTACCCCATGCCGTGGTCGGTCCAGACCTGGTTGCCCGGAACGATCGCCTTCGATGCCGATCCGAGTGGGTCGGACGCTTTCGCCGAGGACCTCGCGGCCTTCATCGCCGCCCTGCGGAACGCCGACACCCGAGGGCGGCTGTTCAGCGGCGAAGGCCGGGGCGGCGTACTCACTCACCACGACGAGTGGATGGCGAAGTGCTTCGACGAGAGCGAAGGACTGCTCGACGTGCCGCGGCTGCGTGAGCTGTGGAGCCACTTCCGGGAGTTGCCTCGCACGAGCGCCGACGTGATGAGCCATCGTGACCTGATCCCCGGCAACGTACTGGTCACCGGCGATCGGCTCAGCGGCGTACTCGACACCGGCAGCTTCGGGCCGGCCGACCCCGCGCTGGATCTGGTCGGTGCCTGGCACCTGCTGCAGGCCGGCCCGCGGCAAGTGCTTCGGCAGACCCTGGGCTGTGACGATCTGGAGTGGGAGCGCGGCAAGGCCTGGGCCTTCCAACAGGCGATGGGGCTCGTCTGGTACTACGTCGAAAGCAACCCGACGATGAGCGGAATGGGACGCCGGACACTCGCCCGCATCCTGGAGTCGATGGAGTGATCCCGCCCCGGGCCCCGCTGGCTGTCCGCGTCAGCACGCCTCGAGGACGAAGAAGATGAAGCAGATGAACCGCGCGGGGTGTTCCAGGTTGGGCGGACGCAGTTCGCTCGGGGTGTCGTCGGCGATCGGTGGCTCGCTGATGACCGAGATCCGGAAACCTGCCGCCGTGAAGGCGTCGTTCATCGCCTGGAGCGGCCGGTGCCAGTTCGTGTAGACGACCGTGCGGCCGGCGTGCTCGGCGTCGTAGGTGTACGCGACGGTGTCGAAGTACTCCCCGTCGGGGTTCAACGCCGTGTAGACGATGGGGTGGTTCACCGACAGGATCAGGCGTCCGCCCGGCTTCAGCACCCGGCGGAGCTCGGCGAGCGGCTCGGTCCAGTCCTCCAGGTAGTGCAGGACGACAGAGGCAACGATGTCGTCGAACGCCGCGTCGGCGTACGGGAGCGGCTCGGCCAGATCGGCGACGGTCAGGTCGGCGTCGTCGCCCAGTCGTCGGCGGGCCAGTGCGATCATTTCCGCGCTCAGGTCCAAGCCGCTCATGATCGCGCCCCGGTCACGCAGCGCCGCCGACAGCGGACCGGCGCCACAGCCGACGTCGAGGATGCGACGGCCGGCCACGTCACCGGCAAGGCTCAGCATCGCCGGCCGTTCGTAGTAGCCGTTGAGCAGGTTGACCTCATTGTCCGCGGCGTAGGCCTCGGCGAACTCGTCGTAGTCCATCGTCGGCACCGAGCGCTCCTTCTGTCGGCAAGCTCGCACCGTCGGTGCGACTGGTCGAACCACTCGATCCAACAGCAACGGCCGCGTGCTGTCGAGACTCGCCGGCATCGCGGGCCCTTCCGGTCAGGAAGCGCTGCCCGAACTGCTCACAGCGCGGCGCAAGCATCGGTGACGGTCTTGGTCCAGATCTCGGGGTGGGTCGACCAGAAGTCATGCGGCACGCCCGGCACCGTCGAGAACCTGCCGCGCGGAAGCAGAGCGGCAAGTTGCGCCAGCGGCCAGGAGGGGCGGATGTCGTCGCCTGCGGCAACAAAATGCATCGGCACCGCACAGTCGGCCAGCCCTCGCCACAGACCGGGGTGACGGATCCAGTCCGCGAACGAAGCACTGAGCGCCTGATGCACCGCCGGAACCCAGTCGATCGCGACGACAGGCTCCGAGGCTTTGCCTGCTTCGTAGGCCTCGGACCAGCTGCGATCGCGTTGGGGCCCGCGTCCGGCGACGCCGACGACCCCGGTCACCGCCTCCGGGTGTTCGACTGCGTAGCGGACCGCCAGGTCGCTACCCCACGAATGACCCAGCACGATCCACCTGTCGACACCGACAGCCGCCCGGATGCCTTCAAGGTCAGCGATCGCCCGTTCCATGCTGTGCGGGCCGCCGCCCGATCGGCCGACTCCCCGCGGTTCCGGATACCAGGCCCGGTGGCCCGCAGGCGAGATCTCGTCCTGTTCCAGGTACTGCACGCAGCCCGGTCCACCCGTCAGCACCAGCACGTCGCGCCCCTGGCCGGTCACGCCGACGTGCAGCGCGACGCCATCCACCTGAACCGTCCGCGACTCCATGTCCGCGCGTATCCGGAGGGGACTACAACCGGCGCCCGGCCCAGGTCCACGCGTACACGCCGTCGTCTACCTCCAGACCGCCCTCGCCGAGTTCCAGCGGCCGGAAGGTGTCGACCATGACGGCCAACTCCTCGAAGCGCTCTGCGCCCAGCGACGCCTCGATCGCAGCGGGCTGGGGCCCGTGGGCGTAGCCGCCGGGGTGGAGGGAGATCGAGCCGAGGCCGATGCCCGAACCCTTGCGGGCCTCGTAGTCGCCGCCGCAGTAGAACATCACCTCGTCGGAGTCGACGTTCGAGTGGTAGTACGGCACGGGCACCGACAGCGGGTGGTAGTCGACCTTGCGGGGCACGAAGTTGCAGATCACGAAGTTGTGGCCCTCGAAGACCTGGTGCACCGGTGGCGGCTGGTGGATGCGGCCGGTGATCGGCTCGAAGTCGCTGACGTTGAAGGTGTACGGGTAGAGGCACCCGTCCCAGCCCACCACGTCGAAGGGGTGCGTCGCATAGGTCATGCGCGAGCCGACGATCCCGCCCGGCCCGTTGCCCCGGTGCTTCACCAGCACCTCGACGTCCGTGCCCTCCACCACGTACGGCGCGGCCGGCGTCACCAGGTCCCGTTCGCAGTACGGCGCGTGCTCGAGGAACTGCCCGTACCGCGACAGGTACCGCTTCGGCGGCGCGATGTGGCTGTTCGCCTCGATGCAGTACGCGTACACCCCGTCGGCGCCCGGCAACCAGCGATGCGTCGTCGCCCGCGGGATCAGCACGTAGTCGCCTTCCCGCGCCTCCAGCACGCCGAAGACCGTCTCGACCGTCGCCGACCCCTTCTCGACGTACACGCACTCGTCGCCGATCGCGTTGCGGTAGTACGGCGACGCCTCGGCGGCCGCGACGTACGAGATCCGGACGTCACCGTTGCCGAGCACCAGCCGCCGGTGCTCGACGACGTTGTTCCCCGCGATCCCCTCGAACAGGTCGTGCAGTTTCAGATGCCGAGGCGTCAACGGATGGTTCGGAGTCGTCGCGAGGTCGGGCAACGACCACACCTGGCTGTCCACGATCGCCGACGGCACGCCCGCGTGGTACAGCAGCGACGAGTCGGACGAGAAGCCCTCCTCGCCCATCAGCTCCTCGTAGTAGAGCCCGCCGTCCGGCTTTCGGAACTGGGTGTGCCGCTTCGGCGGGACCTGACCGACCTGCCGGTAGTAAGCCATGACTCCTTCTTCCGGACTCTCCGTTTATCGGACACATCTGTCCGCTTACCGAAAGGATCCGTTAGGCTCGGAGCCATGTCAACCGTCCCCGCGCTGTTCCGGCACCTGGTCGACGACGCCGCGATGTTCCCGCCGGGCAACCTCCCGCTGCCCGAGGCCGTGGCCGCTCACCGTGCCCACCGCACCGCACCGTACGCCGAACTGGTCGGCGCGTTCGTCTGCTCCGACGAGGACCTGATGAAGGTCGCCGCCGAGGCCGCGAAATCCGGCGACGGCCCACTCGAGGTCGCCGTGGTGATCACCGGCGGCGCCGGCGGGATCGCGCCGGCCGTCCGGTACGGCGACCGCTCGTCCGACGTCACCGTGACCTCGGTGGAGGTCCGGCTGCGCGACGAGGACGACCTGTCCCGCAACGCGCTGCGCGTCGTCCGGGCCTGCGACGACTGCCTGGACGAGGAGAACGCGTTCGTCGAGATCGGCCTCGACGGCGCCTGGGAGCGAGCCCTCGACGTGGTCGCGGACGCCGGGTACGCGGCCAAACTGCGGACCGGCGGCCTCGACGCGACGCTGTTCCCGCGCGCCGACCAGGTCGCGGCCTTCGTCACCGGCTGCCTGGATCGCGAGGTCCCGTTCAAGTGCACGGCCGGCCTGCACAACGCCGTCCGGCACACCGCGGCCGACACCGGTTTCGAGCACCACGGTTTCCTCAACGTGCTGCTCGCCACCCGCGCCTCGCTCGACGGCGCCGACCTCGACGACCTGACCGCGATCCTCGAGGAGCGCGACGGCGAGACGCTCGCCGCGAAGGCGCGTGACGTGTCCGAGCAGCAGGCCGAGAGCACCCGCCGCTGGTTCACGTCGTACGGCTCCTGCAGCATCGACGAACCGTACGCCGACCTGTTGGCGCTCGGCCTGCTCGGCTGACCTCACCCCGACTCCTGGACCCCGGAGGGCCCTGTGACCTGGATCGACCTGCCCGCGGACACCCCGTTCGGCCCGGACAACCTGCCGCTCGGCGTGTTCCGGCTCGGCGACGAGGAGCCGCGGATCGGCGCCGCGATCGGCGACCACCTGATCGACCTGGCGCCGGTCGCGTCGGCGCAGATGCTGGACGGGTCGCAGCTGTTCAACCAGCCGACGCTGAACGCGTTCCTCGCCCGCGGCCGCGCGACCTGGAAGGCGACCCGGGAGTGGTTGCTCGACCTGGCGCGCAACCCGAACTCGCGCGACGCCGTCGAGCCGCATCTGATCCCCCGGTCGGAGGTGACGATGCAGCTGCCGTTCGAGGTGGCCGACTACGTCGACTTCTACGCCTCCGAGGTGCACGCCTCGAACCTCGGCCGCCTGTTCCGCCCCGACTCCGAACCGCTGCTGCCGAACTGGAAGCACCTCCCGGTCGGCTACCACGGCCGGGCCGGCACGGTTGTTGCCAGCGGCACCGACATCGTGAGGCCGCGCGGCCAGCGCAAGCCGCCCACCGCCGACGTCCCGTCGTACGGGCCGTCGGAGCGCCTCGACATCGAGGTCGAGCTCGGCTTCGTCGTCGGTACGCCGTCCGCGCTGGGCACGCCGGTCCGTGTCGACTCCTTCGAGGACCACGTGTACGGCGTGGTGCTGGTCAACGACTGGTCGGCGCGGGACCTGCAGGCGTGGGAGTACGTGCCGCTCGGACCGTTCCTGGGCAAGTCGTTCGCGACGTCGATCTCGCCGTGGGTGGTCTCCCTGGAGGCGCTCAAGGACGCGGCGGTTCCGCTCGCGCCGCAGGATCCGCCGGTGCTGCCCTACCTCGCGGGCGCCGAGCTGACGAACCCCGACATCACCTTCGAGGTCAGGTGGAACGGGCAACTGGTCAGCACTCCGCCGTACCGGGGGATGTACTGGTCGCCGGCGCAGATGCTGGCCCACCTGTCGGTCAACGGCGCCTCCGTGCGTACGGGCGATCTGTTCGCGTCGGGCACTGTCAGTGGTCCGGAGAAGGATCAGCGCGGGTCTTTCATCGAACTCAGCTGGGGCGGACGCGAGCCGGTGACGGTGAACGACGAACAGCGCACCTTCCTGCAGGACGGCGACGAGGTCACGATCTCCGGCTGGGCCACCACGTCGGACGGGCGCAAGCTCGGCCTCGGCGAGGTGACCGGCCGCATCACCCCGGCGCTCGGCTGACCAGGCACAGCGCCACCTTCCCTGCCCCGCGAGTGTGCCCAGGGCAACGGCACCGCCGGCCCGGCGTCAGAAGTTGCGTGTGGATTCCGGTTCAGGTGCCGGCGGCAACACCAGCCGCGCCAGTGCTCCACCGGTCGGCGCGGCACCGAAGGTCAGCTCGGCGCCGAGCACTTTGGCGTGCCCGGCCGCGATGGTCAGGCCGAGTCCGTGTCCCGCACCGCGCTCGGCCATGCCGGAGCGGAACCGTCGCGGGCCCTCGGCAATCAGTTCCTCCGGGTAGCCGGGGCCGTGGTCGACCACCTCGACGGTCCGGCCGTACACAGTCACTTCGATCGGCGCCTTCCCGTGCCGCAGGCCGTTGACGATCAGGTTCGCCAGGATCCGCTCCACGCGGCGGGAGTCGGTGGACACCGTCGCCTCCGGGCCCTCCTGCCGGACGACGACGTCGTCCGGCGCGATCGCCTGCTGCATCCGCAGCCGGCCGACCGCCGAACCGACGAACGCACCGAGCCCGATGTTCTCCAGGTCGGCCTGCTCGAACCCGGAGTCGAACCGCGCGATCTCCAGCAGGTCCTCGACCAGCCCACGCAGTACCTTCGCCCGGTCCCGAACGAGTTCGCTCGGCCGGCCGGGAGGCAACAGCTCCGCCGCCGTCAGCAATCCTGTGACCGGGGTACGCAAGTCGTGCGCGACGTCCGCGGTGAACCGGCGCTCGGCTTCCAGTTGCCCGCGCAGCGAACTGGCCATCGAGTCGATCGCCGTGGCCAGCGCGTGCACCTCGTCCTTGTTGCGGTTGCCCTTGCCGATCGTCTCGACCGCCGAGGCGTCCAGCTCGCCGCCGGCGATGCGGCGCGCCGTACCGGCCACGGCGACGATCCGCCGCGACAGGCTGCCGGCCGCGACCACGCTGACCAGGGCGACCATCGCGACCGTGCCGATGCCACCGATGATCAGCGCGCGCCGCAACGCGTTCATCGACGGATCCTCGTTGTCGTAGTCCTGCACGATCGACAGGATCCTGCCGTCCTTGACCTCGACCGCCGCCCACATCTTCGGGTTCGGCGAACCGGTCTTGAACGTCGCGCGCTTGCCCTGCTGAACCGCCTCGCGCAGCTGCTCCGGTACGGCGGGGTCGTCCAGCCGCGAGCCGAGGATCTCGACCCCGTTCTGGTCGTAGGTCTGGGCGGCGGCCTTGATCCGTTCGTCGGCCAGGCCGCGGGTCCGGTCCAGCCGGGACGACTCGGCCTGGGTGTAGACCGCGACGCAGAGCACGAGGATCGCCAGCGAGGAGACCAGCAGGAAGATCAGGCCGAGCTTGCTGCGAAGCCCCACAGGTGTCCTCCGTCCGGGATCAGCACGTCAGCAACCGGGCGGCACCGCGCAGTGCCACCCGGTTCTGCCAGACACCTCACGCGCGCAGCTTGTACCCGAACCCGCGCACGGTCTCGATGCGGTCCGCACCGATCTTGGTCCGCAGACGCTGCAGGTGGACGTCGACCAGCCGGCCGTCGCCACCCCACTCGTAGTCCCAGACCCGCTGCAGCAGCGTACTGCGGCTGAGTACGACGCCCGGGTTGTTCGCGAACTCGATCAGCAGCTTGAGCTCGGTCGGGGTGAGCTGGACGGTGCTGCCGCCCCGCCGTACCTCCAAAGCCTCGCGGTCCAGCTCCAGGTCGCCGAACGACTCGACGCCGGATCCCGCCGACGGACTGGGCCGCTCGGGGTCCACCACCGCGCGCCGCATCACCGCGCGCAGCCGGGCCACCAGGACCTGGGTGTCGAACGGCTTGGTCACGTAGTCGTCGGCCCCCGCTTCCAGCCCCAGGACGACGTCCAGCGCGTCGCCGCGCGCGGACACCATCACGATCGGGACCAGGCTGGTCTCCCGGATCCGGCGGCACACGGAGATGCCGTCCAGGCCGGGCAGCATGATGTCCAGCATCACCGCGTCGGGATGGATCTTCTCGAAACTCTCGATCGCCTCCAGGCCGTCCTCGGCCGTGGTGACGTCGTAGCCGTGCCGCTCGAGGGTCAATTGGGTCGCCTCACGGATCACCGCGTCGTCCTCGACCATCAGGATGCGCGCTGCCGGTTCTTCCGGTACCACCGAAGTTCAGTCTCCCTTTTGGTCCTGCGAGCTCACCAAATTCATCTGCCGACCATTCCAACGGAAGATCTGGACCCGGGTTACAGACGGACAGCAAGCTTTGTCGTTCAAGGCGAATTCCTTGGACTCCACCACGAGGTCGCCGTGCTGGCTGGCACTGATCTTGGTCTGGTCCGCCCGCAAACCCCAAATCCGGCGCGGACCGGTGGGTTCGGCGGCCATCAGCACGGCACCGTAGTTGAAGCTCTTGTCTAACTCGATGTAGACCACGATCTGCGGGTACGCCGACCGGATGACGTTCACGGTCGGGCCACGGCTCATACAGCGCTCGACCACCGTGCAGGTGTCGAGGATCGTGCGGAAGAACGGTTCGAGCTTCCGGTCTGCCAGCAGCTTCAGCCTGACCTGGGCGAGGCTGACCGTGACGGGCGTCGGACGGCGGTCCTGCTGGTCGGGACCGATGCTTTTGCGGCTGGGCGTCGAGGACGGCGCCGGCGACGTACTCGTCGCGGGCTCGGCGCCCTCCACCCGCAGGCCGCCGCCGTTCGCACAGCCGGCCCCGAGCATCAGGGCGACCACAGCCAGCACAGCCGGCAGCACGCGCCGAGCTCGCATGGGTGGCCTCCTGAAATGCCTCACCGATCGATGTCCCCCCGTGATTCGGACAACTACTTTCCATAGTGCGGCCCCGACGTCACAACCGGCGGCCACAAACGTCCGGCTGCCTCGGCAGTTCCGTTGCGGTTGAGTCACAAAGGTGGAAGAACTCTCAGCTCACGAACGACCAGCCACCACCTTGCCCGGATTCAGCAAGCCCTGCGGGTCGAGCGCGGTCTTGATCGCCTCGTGCACCGACAGCGCGACCGGCCCGATCTCCTCGGCCAGCCAGGCGCGCTTCAGCACTCCGACGCCGTGCTCCCCGGTGATGGTTCCGCCCAGCTCCAGACCGATCTCCATGATCTTGTCGAACGCCGCCTGCGCCCGCCGGGCCTGCTCGGGATCCTGCGCGTCGAACACCACGGTCGGGTGCATGTTGCCGTCGCCGGCGTGCCCCAGCACGCCGACGGTGATGTCGAGCTCCTTCGCGCACTGCTCGATCGCGCCGATGAACTCGGCCAGCCGCGACCGCGGCACGCAGACGTCGTCGATCATCGTCGTACCGAGCTGCTCCAGCGCCACCAGCGCGGCCCGGCGGGCCTCCAGCAACAACTCGCCCTCGGCCTCGTCGTCGGCCTCGATGCACTCGATCGCGCCGTACTCACGGCACAGCTTGGCGACGGTCGCGATGTCGGCCGCGCCGGCGGCGCCGCCCGCGTCGGACTGCGCGATCAGCATCGCGGCCGCGTCGGTCGGCAGGTCCATCCGCTTGTACGCGTTCACCGCCTGGATCGTCGTCCGGTCCATGATCTCCAGCAGGCTCAGCGAGACGCCGGAGCGGATGATCTCGACGATCGCCTCGCCGGCCGCCACCCCGGAGCCGAACAGCGCCGCCATCGTTCGCGGCTTGGCCGTCTGCGGGCGCAGCGACAGCGTCGCCTCGGTGATGATGCCGAGCGTGCCTTCGCTGCCGACGATCAGCTTGGTCAGGTCGTAGCCCGCGACGCCCTTGACGGTCCGCCGGCCGGTGCGCAGCACCTCGCCGTTCGCGAGCACGACCTCGAGCGCGAGCACGTAGTCCGTGGTCACGCCGTACTTCACGCAGCACAGGCCGCCGGAGTTGGTCGACAGGTTGCCGCCGATCGAGCAGAACTCCCAGCTGGACGGATCCGGCGGGTAGAACAGGCCCTGCTCGGCGACGGCGCGCGACAGCACGGCGTTGTACACGCCGGGCTGCGTCACGACGTACCGGTCGACGGGCTCGATCGCGAGGATCTTGTCCATCTTCTCCAGCGAGATCACCACGCAGCCGTCCAGCGCGTTCGCGGCGCCGGACAGGCCGGACCGCGCGCCCTGCGGAACCACGGGCACGCCGAACTCGGCAGCGGCACGCACCGCTGCCTGGACGTGGGCGGTCTCTCTGGCCAGCACCACCGCCGCCGGCTCCCCGGCCGGGCAGAACATCGCCCGGTCGTACCGGTAGCTCTGCATCCGGTCGTGGTCGGTGACCAGTGCTTCCGGAGGCAGAACCTGACGCAACCGCTCGACGACCTCACTCATGGCATCGAGCCTAATGGCCCGTTGATGCCAGGGCAGCTTGTCGTCGAGCGGTGGTGTCGTCCGGTTCCGGTCAGCGGGTGCGGGCGGTCCGGTTCTCGGAGATCTTGTCCCAGCCGCTGCCGAAGTTGCGGAACTCCCGGGCGACCGCCGTGAACGTCGTACTGGTGTCGCGCGACTTCACCTTCGGTGTCCGGCAGGTCCGCTGCCCGGCGACGACCGCGCCGGTGCCGCCGCTGCTGTCGCACGACAGGGTGCGGCCGTTGTTGGATCCGCCGGTCTGCACCAGGTACGCGCTGGTCATCGCGTACTGCGGCAGCCGGGAGTCCATCACGACCTCGGCCCAGTACTGCGAGCAACTGTCGCGCATGAGCTTGATGTCGCCCCAACCCGGCGGCTTGTTGTCACGGAAGATCTGTGCGGACGAGATCGGTCTGGCACCCGGGCAGTTGGCCTCTTCGACGGCCTGAGCTGGTGAGGCCAGAGCGATCGCGCCCACTCCGGCCAGGCCCGCGGTGCTGAGCAGAATGCCCAGTGTCTTCATCGGAAACCCTTCCTGGACGTGCGCCCCGACGCCCGTCCACTGGGCAGCGTACGCGAACCGCCCCTGACCTGACAGTCAATCCGGTAATCGGACGTTGAACTGTCGGTATCAGGGGCGGCACTGAGCGTGTCGGGCGTGTCGCGTCGCTCAGAGGTTGCCGCGGCGCTCCTGCTCGCGCTCGATCGCCTCGAACAGCGCCTTGAAGTTGCCCTTGCCGAAGCCGAGCGAGCCGTGCCGCTCGATCAGCTCGTAGAACACCGTGGGGCGGTCGCCGATCGGCGACGTGAAGATCTGCAGCAGGTAGCCGTCCTCGTCACGGTCGACCAGGATGCCGCGCGACTGCAGTTCCTCGATCGGCACCCGGACCTGGCCGATCCGCTCCCGCAGCTCAGGGTCCTCGTAGTACGAGTCCGGCGTGTTGAGGAACTCCACCCCGTTGGCCCGCATGATGTCGACGGTGCGCAGGATGTCGTTGGTGGCCAGCGCGATGTGCTGGGCGCCGGCGCCGTCGTAGAACTCCAGGAACTCGTCGATCTGCGACTTCTTCTTCGCGATCGCCGGCTCGTTCAGCGGGAACTTGACCCGGTGGTTGCCGTTGGCGACCACCTTGGACATCAGCGCGGAGTAGTCGGTGGCGATGTCGTCGCCGATGAACTCCGCCATGTTCACGAAGCCCATCACCTTGTTGTAGAAGGTGACCCACTCGTCCATCTTGCCGAGCTCGACGTTGCCGACCACGTGGTCGACCGCCTGGAACAGCCGCTTCGGGTGCCCCTCGGGCCGGGTCACGGCGGTGGTCGCGGCGACGAAGCCCGGCAGGTACGGACCGTCGTACCGGCTGCGGTCGATCAGCGTGTGCCGGGTGTCCCCGTACGCCGCGATCGCCGCGCGGCGGATCGTGCCGTGCTCGTCGGAGACGTCGTTCGGCTCCTCCAGCACGGTGGCGCCCATGGCTCGCGCGTGCTCGACGCACTTGTCGACGTCGGGGACCTCGAGCGCGAGGTCGGCCACGCCGTCGCCGTGCTTGCGGTGGTGGTCGAGCAGCGGGCTCTTCGGGTGTACGCCGCCGCTGATCACGAACCGGGCCGAGCCGGCCTTCAGCACGTACGACTTGGCGTCCTTGTTGCCGGTCTCCGGGCCGGAGTACGCGACCAGGTCCATGCCGAACGCGAGCTGGTAGAACTTCGCGGTCTGCGTGGCGTTGCCGACCACGAACACGACGGCGTCCATCGCGGTCACCGGGAACGGGTCGCTGCTCTCGTCGTACGGCACCAGGCCGACCAGTTGCTTGAGCTGGTCGAGGTCGAGATCGGCGTCGAGCTCGGCGGGGGTGAGGTCGGTGCTGGTCATCGCGGTCCTCCCGATCGGTGGCTAGCTTGTCTGGAGCCTCGCGGGTGCGGACAGGTTGCGCAACAGTTTCTGGTTTGACTGCGCAGGTTGTGCAGTATTGTCGGACCATTGCTGGACTATTTGGTCACCCTGACCACTCGGGAGGATGGCATGTCGGTCGACGCGCTGGACGCCAGGATCCTGGACCTGTTCGCCACCGAACCGCGCGTCGGCGTACTGGAGGCCTCGCGACGCCTCGGCGTCGCCCGCGGCACCGTCCAGGCGCGGCTCGACCGGCTGCAACGCGACGGCGTGGTCCGCGGCTGGGGCCCCGACGTCGACACCGCGGCGATCGGCTATCCGGTGACGGCCTTCGCCACTTTGCAGATCGAGCAGGGCTCCGGGCACACCACGGTCGCCGCAGCGTTGGCGGCGATCCCGGAGGTGCTCGAGGTCCACACGATCACCGGCGCCGAGGATCTGTGGTGCCGCATCGTCGCTCGCTCGAATGCCGATCTGCAGCGGGTGATCGACCAGGTCGTGATCGTGCAGGGCATCCAGCGCGCGTCGACGGTGATCGCGCTGGCGGAGCAGATTCCGCATCGGGTGCTGCCGTTGTTGCATGCGGCGACTTCGCGGACGTCCAGCACTCATTAAGGCGCGTTTGAGTGCTCGCGCGGGCGGTTGTTGAGCGTGGGATGGGCGAGTGGGGTCGGGTTGGTGAGTGGTGGGCGTCCGCGCCCGCCGGTGCGGCGGCACGGCGCTCCTTCGGCTGCCGGCGCAGTGCCTATCCGACCGTCAAGACCAGACGTAGACCGGTCCAGGGCGTCCAGGAGGTGGCCGGAAACGTCCGTCGACGTGGCGTCGGCCCAGAACGAGCCGCCGGCGTGGCCGGGTCGTTCCCGACCAGCCGGTGACCGCATCACCAGCCGGCGCCTCGCAGGAGCCGTCAGCGTGGCATCAGCCCCGACCAGCGGACGCTCCATCTCGGCACGGACCGAATCGCCAGCTGCCCGGTTCTATCCCGGCCGCCGCGAGACCGCACACCACCAACTGGTGTCTCGACCGAGCCGCGGCTTGGCGTCGGCCTCGACCTAGTCGCCGTCCTCCTCGGAGCCCCGCCGGCGTTCAGGCGAGGCGCTTGGCGACGTCGACCGCGGCGCGGGCGACGCGCGGGCCGACGAAGTCGCGGTCGAGCTTGCCGAGCACGACCACCCCGATCGACGCTTCGACGCCCGGGACGCCGAGCACCGGGGACGACACACCCTGGGCGCCGGCCTGGAGCTCGCCGGCCGTGATGACGAACGGGCGACCCGCGGGGTCCGGCTTGCGGCGCCCGGCCAGGATCGCCTTGCCGGCGGCTCCCTGGTCGAGCGCGTGGCGCGAACCCATCCGGTAGGAGACGTGGAAGTCGGTCCAGCTCGGCTCGATCACCGCGATGGCGAGTGCTTCCTCGCCGTCGGCGACGGTCAGGTGCGCGGTGGCGCCGGTGTCCTCAGCGAGCGACCGCAGGACCGGCAGGGCGGCGTCCCGCAGCGTCGGCTGGACCCGCCGGCTGTAGTGCAGGACCGCGAGCCCGAGCCGGGCCCGGCCTTCGCTGTCGCGCCGGACCAGCCGGTGCAGTTCAAGCGTGTTGACCAGCCGATACACCACGGTCCGGCTGACCCCCAGCGACGCCGCCAGTTCGGTGATCGACAACCCGTCCGGGGCGTCCGCCAGCAACTCGAGGACCGTCAGCCCTCGATCGAGCGTCTGGGACGTCTCTGCCGGCACCTCTGAAGAGTATCCGTTTTTCGGGCGCGGACCGATGGCGCCGTATCTTGCTGCCGTGCGAAATTACTGGTCCCTGCTGCCGGCCATCGCCGTCGCGGTCGTGCTGATCCTGCTCTACGCGGTCCCGACGCTGATCAACCCGCAGTGGACGACCACCGTGCTCGGGCTGTTCAAGCAGCACCCCGAGGACGCCGATCCGGCCGGCCAGCGGCTGTCGCCGAAGCGGATCCAGTCCCGTCGCATGCTCGCCGGCCTGCTCGTCGTGGTCGCCCTCGCGCTGGTCGGCTTCAACATCTCCCTCAACCGCGAGGCGAACGGCTGCTACCAGGCCGCCACCGCGTGGGGCGCGGTCGAAGCTCCACCCGAGGGCAACAAGAAGCGCACCAGCGACGACCCCTGCATCACGATGATCTACGGCACGTTCATCGGCGACGGCACCGGCACGGTCGGCCAGGACAAGCCGCAGCCGGTCGAGACGTACCAGCTGATGGGCGACAAGAAGCCGAAGTACCTGAAGTGGATCCAGAACAGGCCGTCGTACGACGACGGCGACCTGCTGATCGGCGTCGAGGCCGACTGCGCGCTCGACCTGAAGGTCGAACAGCTCGAGGACAAGATCACCGCCGTCGTCGACCGGGCCCAGCCCTGCCCGGTGGACGACGAGATCTCACTGACCGCGATCAAGCTGAAGGAGCCGCTCGGTGACCGCAAGCTGGTCACCGTCGACGGCAAAGAGCTCCGGCAGATCAATCCGGACATGGACTCCTGGCCGACCGTGCTGAAGAAGCTGATCACCGGCGGCTGAACCGCCCCGCCGATCCGAGCCGCCGCCGGCACCTATCCCCCGACGCTGAGCCCGCTCTCGCCCCATTCGTCGGTGGAGGCGTCGTCACAGCGCCCGTCGCTTTGGCGTCGCCGCTACGCGCGACAGACGGCGGGTTGCCCTCGACCTCGTGGCCGTCGAGCGTGACCTCGGCCAGTCCCGCCATGGCGCCCCAAGCCCCCGCCACTCTCGCCCGGCCAACCCCCACCAACCCCGCCAGGCAGACCCAACCCCCGGCCAACCCCGCCAGGCTGACCCAGACCTCGCGCCCCCGCCGAGGATGCCCCAGGCCTCGCCCGGGCGGGGCTTACCCGAGCCTTACTCCCGGAAGGCCGCCACTCCGCCGATCACACCGCCGAGCGCGGCGCCAAGCCCCCGCCAAACCCCGCCTGCGCTCCCCAAGCCCCGCCGCCCCGGCGGACCGACCCGAACCCCGCCGCCCCGGCGCACCGACCCGAACCCCCACCCCCGCCCCGGCGGACCGACCCGAACCCCGCCAGGCCGACCCATACTCCGCCAACCCCGCCAGGCCGACCCAACCCCGCCCCGCCGGAGCTCGGGCTCTCCGGCTACCTGACCGGGATCACTTCAAGGTTCAGCAGGCGGGACCCGAGCAGCGCGACGGCCAGCTCTACGTCACACCCTCCGGCCTCCGCGCCGCCGATCAGCTGGTCGGGCCACACTCAGCGAGTCACGCACCGGTGACCCCGCGGGCGAATCGATGCCTGAGGCACCTGATACCGCCGGGCCCCGGTGTTCATGGTGCAACTGCACGACGCGCGGCGCCGGCACCACGACGTCCGGCTCGCCCCGCCTCGCTGACCCAAAGCCCCGCCGAACCCCGCCTGGCTGACCCAAAGCCCCGCCGGACTGTCCAAGCCCCCGCCGAACACCGCCGTGGCTCCCCAAGCCCCCGCCGCCCCGTCGGCCTGAGCCGCGGCGTACGCGCGGGACCGGGTGCGATCAGCCCTACCGCAGCGCCCGGACGTCGGCGTCGTACTCGCGGAACGGGCGGTTGCGGGCGAGCAGGATCAGCAGGCCGACGATGCACACGCACGCGCCACCGGCCAGCGCGATCGTCGGCGTGGTCAGATCGGCCGTCGTACCGGCCACGAAGTCGCCGAGACGCGGCCCACCCGCCACCACCACGATGAACACCCCCTGCAGACGCCCGCGCATCGCGTCCGGCGCCGCCGACTGCAGCACCGTGTTCCGGTACGCCGAACTGACCATGTCGGCCATGCCGGACATCGCCAGCAGCGCGACGCCGAGCCAGATCGACCGGGCGAAGCCGAACAGCCCGACCGCCGCGGCGTACGCCGTGATCGCGACCACGATCGCGATGCCCTGCCGGCGCACCCGGCTGACCCAGCCGGAGAACAGCACGCCGAGCAACGCCCCGATCGCCGGCGCCGCCTGGAGCAGGCCGACGGTTTTCACGCCACCGGCAAAAAACGCACCCGCCACCGCCGGGAACAGCGCCCGCGGCTGCGCGAACACCATCGCCAGGATGTCGGCCAGGAACGTCGCGAGCAGCGCCGGCGCCGTTCGCAGGAACGCGAAGCCCTCGAGCACCGACCGGATCCCGGCCCGCCGGACCTCGCCGGTCGGCGGCACCGGCGGCAACCGGAACAACGCGTAGAGCGCGGCCGTGAACGTCACCACATCGACCAGGTACGCCGCGGCGAAGCCGTGCCACGCGATCACCGAGGCGCCGAGCAGGGGGCCGGCGGTGAAGCCGAGGTTGAACGCAGCCTGGCTGAGCGTGTTCGCCGCCGGCAGCAGCTCGGGCCGGATCAGCCGCGGGATGATCGCCGACCGGGCCGGGTTGTTCACCGCGAAACAGGCCGACTGGGCGGCGACCACGGCGTACAGGACCCAGACCAGCTCCCAATCGAGCACGGACTGCACGACCAGCACCATCGACAGCAGCCAGAGCCCCGCCGAGCTGACCAGCGCGAGCGTGCGCCGGTCGATCGCGTCGGCCATCGCCCCGCCGTACAGGCCGAAAACGATCAGCGGGACCAGGGCGAACAACCCCACCAGCCCGACCGAGAACGTCGACCCGGTCAACGCGTAGACCTGGATCGAGACCGTCACCGCGGTCATCTGCTGGCCCAGCTGCGACACCGTCGACCCGATCCACAACCGCCGGAACTCCGGCGACTCCCGCAGCGGACGGATGTCGGTCAGCAGACGAGGCACGCGAGCAACTTATGTCATGACCAAACAACCCAAACGCCCCGGGCACCGCAGACGAGGCCGCTGCGTCAGTCTTGCTATGACGAACCAGCCGCAAGCCCCGACGCTCACCTGCCCGCTGTGCAGTTGCCCGCAATTCCAGCAGGAGGAGGCACGCAGCGACTCCCGCTGGGGCTTCACCTCGCATCGCATGACCCTCCTGGTCTGCCAGAACTGCCGGTACGTGCTGCACTTCTACGACCGGAACTCGATCTTCGACTTCGACTGACTCACCAGGGCAGGCCGCCATTCTCCGCGTGCAACTCACCTGTCGGACCGTCGTCGGGCAGGGTCGCCAGCCGCACCACGACCGCCGCGCCCTGGGCCGGCGTCCGCGGCGCGTCCCAGCCGCCCATGTCGGTCGCGCAGTTGCCAGGGTCGGCGGCGTTGACCAGGATGCCGCTGGAACGCAGCTCGTTGGCCAGCATCACGGTCACCATGTTCACGGCGGCCTTGGATGTGTTGTAGCCGGTGGTCAGGACCGTCGACATCCGCGACTCCGGATCGCCGACCCGGGTGAGCGACGCCAGCTCACTCGACAGGTTCACGATGCGTGCCGCCTCGGCGCGCCGGAGCAGCGGCAGCATCGCCTGGGTGGTCGCCACCACCCCGAAGACGTTGGTCTCGAACCCGGCGCGCAACACGTCCACCGGCACCTCGCTGACCGGTCCGTCCCCGTCGGCGATGATCGCCGCGTTGTTCACCAGGACGTCGAGTCGGCCGTACGTCCGCTCGATCCAAGCGGCGGCTTGCTCGGCGGAGCCTTTGTCGGTCACCTCCACCCGAACCGCGGCCGCGTCGACGCCGTCCTCGGCCAGCTCCTTGACCACCGTCTCCGCCCGGCCCAGGTCCCGCCCGGCGACCAGCACGGTCCACCCGAGTCCGCCGAACTGCCGGGCGATCTCCCGCCCGATTCCCTTCGTGGCGCCCGTGACGAGCGCGATGTTCTGCTGAGTCATGCGTCCACCTTCGGCGGCGATGTCCGCCGCTGGCAGAGTCGGTCGATCCAGGGATCGAGCGTCCCTGGTTGGGGGTCTGGCGAGCTGCGATCCTGGATTCGTGGACAGGGCACAGCTGGCAGACTTCCTTCGCATCCGCCGGGAACGACTGCGTCCTGAGGACGCCGGCCTGCCCGCGGGCCTCCGTCGCCGGACGCCGGGTCTGCGTCGCGAGGAGGTCGCGTCGCTGGCCACGATGTCGACCGACTACTACACCCGTCTGGAACAGGCTCGCGGCCCTCGTCCGTCACGCCCGGTGCTGACCGGCCTGGCCCGCGCCCTGCAGCTCTCCACCGCCGAGCGCGACCACCTCTTCCGCCTCGCCGGCGAGCAGCCCGGACCGCCTCCAGGGCCGCCCACCGACGTACGCAGGGGCGTACGGCGGATGCTCGCTCGCCTCGACGTGCCCGGCCTGGTCCTCGACGCCAAGTACGACGTACTGGCGTGGAACGCGATCGCCGCAGCCCTGATCACCGACTTCTCCGCACTGCCTCCCCGCGACCGCAATCTGCTGCGCCTGCGGTTCCTCAGCGGCAGCACGCAGAGCGAACTCTTCGGCGAAGAGGCCACCGCGGCGTTCGCGCGCGAAGCCGCCGCCGACCTCCGCGCCGCGACCGGCAAGTATCCCAACGACAAGTCGATCAGGACGCTCGTCAACGATCTGCGCACCGGCAGCGAGGAGTTCGCCCGGATCTGGGCGCTGCACGAGGTCGGCACGCAGCAGAGCATGTGCCAGACGTTCAACCACCCGCTCGTCGGCCGGATCGACGTGATCTGCGAGGTCATGGTCATCCCCGAGCACGACCAGCGCGTGGTGCTCTACACCACCGAACACAACTCCCCGTCCGATCAGGCGCTGCGTCTGCTCGAGGTGATCGGCACCCAGACCCTCTTCCCGCCATCCTGAGCCGCACCCTCCCTTTCGTTCTGCAACCCAGCGGTACGCTGGACGCATGACCAAGACGCTCGGCAAGGACTCCACCTGCTCGATCGCACGCAGCCTCGAGGTGGTCGGCGACGCGTGGACGTTGATGATCGTGCGCGAGGCGATGATCGCCGGGGCGACGCGGTACCAGGAGTTTCGCGACGCGCTGGGCATCGCGTCGAACAGCCTGGCCAAGCGGCTGGCGCTGCTGGTCGAGGAAGGTCTGATGGAACGCCGTACTTACCAGGAGCCGGGCGAGCGAGCGCGTGACGAATACGTGCTCACGGAGGCCGGGCGCGCGCTCAGCCTGGTCATCGGCGCACTGGCAACCTGGGGCCGGACCTACCGGCCACACCCCGACGGCACGTCCCCGCGGTTCACCCTGGACGACTCCGGGACTGTCGCCCAACTGGCCTTCGTCACCCCGGACGGCAAGGAAGTCCCCGGCAGCCACCTGACCGCGGTACGCACCGAGGACCGCCGACTCGACGACGTCGCCTAGCTCGACGCGGCGTCCCGGCTTTGGCGGCACCCGAGCGCCGCCACCCTTCGGCGCCGGATCATCTGTCCGGCGCCGCGCCGCTCCCCCGACACCAGGCCATCACGTCCGACATCTCGCCGCTGCCTCCCCTGCCAGGTCTTCGAGTCCGGGGACCGCAGGCCCCTCATCTGCTCCATGCGCGCCCGCCGCAGGCTGGTCAGCTGACTTGCCGAATGAGATTCAGCCCTGCTAGCTTTCGTTGCGAAACCTAGCCAGGGAGTCTCCCCATGCCCTCGAATCCCACGCAACGGCGGACCACCTTCGCCGAACTGGTCAACTCCGCCGAGCCACTCGTACTCCCCGGCGCCTACGACGCGTTCAGCGCCCGCCTGGTCGAACGTGCCGGCTTCCGTGCGACGTACCTCGGTAGCTTCGCGGCCGCCGCCAGCACCTTCGGCCAGCCGGACGTCGGCCTGGTCACGCTGACCGAGCTGGTCGACGCAATCCGCCGAATCGTCGACGCGACCAGCCTGCCCGTCCTGGTCGACGGCGAGAACGGCTTCTACGAGCCCTCGAACATCTGGCGCACCGTGCAGGCCTTCGAGTCCGCGGGCGCGGTCGGTCTTCACATCGAGGACAACCTCGGCGGCAAGCACACCTCCCGCCCGGCCGGCCTGCTGAGCCCCGACCGGATGGTCACCCGCATCCGGGCCGCCCTCGACGCCCGCACCGACCCGTCCTTCATGATCATCGCCAGAACCGACGCCGCATGGGTGTACGGCGACCTCGACGACACCCTCAGCCGTCTGCGCAGCTACGTCGCCGCGGGCGCCGACGTGGTGTTCGCGCCCGCCGTACCGGCGGCCAAGCTCAAGGAGATCCGGGCCGCCATCGAGGCGCCCGTGATGGTTGCCGCGGACCTGTTCGATGCCCCGGGCAAGGATCGACCGGGCAGCACGCTGGCCGAGTACGCCGACGCCGGCGCGGACGTGCTGCTGCTCTGGTACAGCCTGATCGGCGCCGCAGCGAAGGCCGTGATGGGGACGCTCGACGGGTTGGCGTCCGGGGCGGAAGTCGCGGAACTCGGCGACCTGATCCTCGGCCAGCAGGAGTTCGAGTCCGCGATGGACTACACGGCGTACGAACGTCGCGCCGCTCGCTACCAGTAGCTGATCCCGCCCGTCGACAGAGACGAGACCACTCATGAGTAACCAGATTCAGCCGACCATCTCCGGTGCGGGAACGACCGTCTTCACCGGCGCAAAGGTGATCGTCGGCGATGGCAGCACCGTGATCGACAACGCCGTCGTTGTCGTGCAGGACGGCGTCATCAGCAGCGTTGCGCCGGCGGGGGCCGCTGTCCCCGAAGGCGCGCGGGAGATCGACTGCACCGGCCGGACGATCATGCCGGCGCTGGTGAACCCGCACGGGCACATCGGCTACATGCGAGGAACCGTGTGCGATCCCGCCCACTACTCGCGCGAGAACGTTCTCGACCATCTGCGCCGGTTCGTTTACCACGGCGTCAGCACGTTCCAGTCGCTCGGCACCGACCTGCACGGCACCGAGATCGCCGTACGGGACGAGCAGCGGTCGGGCACCTTGGACGACCCGGATCTGGCGACTCTGTTCACAGCCGGTGCGGGCATCGTGGCGGCGCCGTCCGATGGGCTTCCTAGCGGGGCGCCGTTCTTTGCTGTCGACGCTGTGCGTCAGGCCGTGGACGCCGAGGACGCTCGGGCGTTCGTCCGTACGCTGGCTGCTCAGCGGGTCGATGCGGTGAAGTTCTGGATCGACGATCGGGGTGGAAAGTCGGCGAAGCTGTCGCCCGAAGCGAGTCACGCGATCGTCGACGAGGCGCATCGGCACGGGCTGCTCGCGGCCGCGCACATCTACTCGGTCGAGGACGCCAAGGTCGCGCTGGACGCGGGGGCGGACATTCTTGCGCACATGCCTCGTTACCCGGCGCCTGACCGGGAGCTGATCGATAGGTTGCTCGAGCGGGATGTCGCGGTCTTCACGTCGATGACGGTGCAGGGGCCGACGCATGTCGACTGGTTGGACGATCCGCTGGTTGGGGAGACGTTGTCTCAGGTGGATATCGATGACTTGCGCACGCGGATGGAGGCTCGGGCGCTGGAGCCGCTGTTCGATACGGGTGAGACCTATCGGCGTTTACGGGAGAACTTCGGGATTCTGCATGAGGCTGGGGTTCGGCTGGTTTATTCCGCTGACACCGGGGTTTTCGCGCAGCTTCCTGGGTTGGCTGAGCATCGGGAGCTGGAGGCGCTGGTTGACGCGGGGTTGAGTCCGCTGGCGGCGATCGAGTTTGCTACGCGGCGGTCGTCGGTGCTGCTGGGGCTTTCGGATCGAGGCGTTCTTGAGCCGGGTCGGCGGGCGGACCTTTTGATCCTGGATGCGGATCCGGTCGGCGATATCGCCAATACTCGGCGGATCGGGGGTGTGGTGTTGGCTGGTCGGGTAGTGGATCGGGGAGGTCTTCGTCGGCGGTTTCAGGCTGCGTTTGCGTGAGTTTGTTGGATGGAGGATTTGGTACGAGGGCCGTCGGCGTCGGTACGACGGATGGTCGGGTGACGGGGGGATCGACCCGGGTGGGCTGAGGTTGCTGGTCGGCTGAGCGGCACTGCGGCTGAGGTTGCCGGTCGGCTCACCCGTTCGGGCTGAGGCTGTCGGTCGGCTGACCGGCTTGGGTTGGCGTTGGGTGGGCATGCTCGCGTGGGTCAGGCCTCGCGGCGCCGGCCGCGGGTAGGCGCGCTGGTGCACGTAGGTGCCACCTGTGAACTTCTTGCTACCTCCGTGGCATGCCAGGTACAGGCCGTCTGTTGGCAAGAAGTCAGCACGCGTCACCGCTGGCTGGGTGTGGGACCGCGTGCTCGATAGTGTCGCCGGTCAAGGGCTGTGGCTGAGGTTGCCGGTTGGCTGACCGGCTTGGGCTCAGGTCGGGCGATCAGCCTGGGTCGCTGGTTGCGCGCCGGGCACCGAGCACACCGAATCCGGCTCAGGTCCCGGCCAACTGCCCGACTCAGCCGCGTGCAGCCGGATCACCTTGGCGCAGCTCAGGCCCGCCGTTGAGCTGCCCAGTCACGGATCAGCTCTATCCGTTCCCTCAGCTGGGTCGACGACGCGTGCGCCGCGGCCGGACCGCCCAGCTTCCTGCGGAGGTCGTTGTGGATCACGCCGTGGGGCTGGCCGGTGCGGTGGTGCCAGGCGGCGACCAGGCCGTTGAGTTCTCGGCGGAGCAGAGCGACCTGTTCGTGCGTGGCGAGCTCCGTCGGAGTCGGGTCCGTCGTCGCGTTGTCTGCGTCGGGGGCTCGTTGGCTGCGCTTTTGCTGGGCGATCGACTTTGCCTGACGTTTGCGGAGGAGCTCGCGGACCTGGTCTGGCTCCAGCAGGCCGGGGAGGCCGAGGAAGTCGAGTTCCTCGTCGGAGGCCAGATCGCCGCCGGTGCCGTAGTCGCCGCCGTCGAAGACGACGCGGTCGAAGCTGGCATCGGAGCCCAGCGCCTCGAACTTCGCGTCCAGGTCGTCGCTGGCGCCCTCGGCCTGGTTGGCCTGTTTGATCAGGTCGTCCTCGAGGGCGAAGATGTCGCCGTCGTCGTTGCTGTTCTTGCGGCCGAGCACGTGGTCGCGCTCGACCTCCATCTCGGCGGCGAAGCCGAGCAGGCGGGTGACCGACGGGACGAACACCGACGCGGTCTCGCCGCGCTTGCGGGCCCGGACGAACCGGCCGACCGCCTGGGCGAAGAACAGCGGCGTCGAGGTCGGCGTCGCGTACACGCCGACCGCCAGCCGCGGCACGTCGACGCCCTCGCTGACCATCCGGACCGCGACCATCCAGCGCGAGTCGTCGGCGGAGAACTTCGCGATCTTCTTGCTCGCCGCCTTCTCGTCTGACAGCACGACGGTCGGCGCCTCGCCGGTCAGCTCGCGCAGGACCTTCGCGTACGCGCGGGCCGTGTTCTGGTCGCCGGAGATCACCAGGCCACCCGCGTCCGGCATGTGCCGCCGGACCTCGGTCAGGCGCTTGTCCGCCGCGGCCAGTACGGCGGGCATCCACTCGCCGGCCGGGTCGAGCGCGGTCCGCAGCGCCTGCGCGGTGAGGTCCTTGGTCAGCGGCTCACCCAGCCGCGCCGCGACCTCGTCACCGGCCTTGGTCCGCCAACGCATCTCGCCGGAGTACGACATGAAGATCACCGGGCGGACCACGTGGTCGCGCAGGGCGTGACCGTACCCGTAGGTGTAGTCGGCCTTGCTCCGGGCCGCGCCGTCGTGACCGTACTCGTAGGTGACGAAAGGGATCGGGTTGTCGTCGCTGCGGAACGGCGTCCCGGTCAGGGCGAGCCGCCGGGTGGCGGGCTCGAACGCCTCCTTGACCCCGTCGCCCCAGCTCAGGGCGTCACCGCCGTGGTGCACCTCGTCGAGGATCACCAGCGTGCGGAACCGCTCGGTCCGGACCCGGAAGGCCAGCGGGTTCACCGCGACCCCGGCGTACGTCACCGCGACGCCCTGGAAGTCCTTGTTGGTCCGGCCCTTGCCGCCGGCGAACGCCGGGTCGATCGCGATCCCGGCCCGGTCGGCCGCCTCGGCCCACTGGATCTTCAGGTGCTCGGTCGGCGTCACCACGGTGACCCGGTCGATCACCCGCCGGTGCAGCAGCTCGGCGGCGACCGTCAGCGCGAACGTCGTCTTGCCGGCGCCCGGCGTCGCGACCGCGAGGAAGTCCTTCGGCTGCTTGTCCATGTAGAGCTGGAGCGCTTCCGCCTGCCAGGCGCGCAGCTTGTTGGCGGTGCCCCAGGCTGCGCGGTCCGGGTAGGCCGGAGGAAGCACGGCTGGTGGTGCTGGCACGTGCGAATCCACGGACGGCATACTCCCCCGATACTCGACTGTCGGCCGTGCAGGAACGTTACCCGAGAACGCTCAGACAATCAGATCGGCGGGCACCACCTCGACGTCGTAGGGGCTCGTCAGCCGCGCCACCTCGTCGCCGGAGACCTTCGCGACCTGCGCATATGCCCCGTCCTGCATCTCCCAGGCGATCAGGGTCGGCGTGTCGGGGTCGACCACCCAGTAGGACGGGCAGCCGGCTGCCTCGAGCCGGGAGTGCTTGAGCATCAGGTCGATTCGCCGGCTGCTCGGCGACAACACTTCGACAGCCAGCAGCGGCGCCTTCGGCAGCTCACGTTCGGTGAAGTCCTCGCGCCGAGCGACGAGAAGGTCGGGCTGCAGGACGGTGTCCTCGGAGATGATCACGTCGAGCGGCGCGAACAGTACCTCGAGCTCGGGCGGGCAGCCGGCGAACAACTGCCGGTACAGCGCCGCGACCACCCGCTGATGAAGACGGGTCGGCGCCGGACTCACCAGCAGAATCCCGTCGATGAGTTCGTAACGATGGCCGTCGTCCGGCATCCGGGCGAGATCGGCTCGGGTGAGCGGAGTGCTCGGCCGCCAGGGGACAGCCGGCTCGGTTGGTGCGATGTACTCCACAATGGACATCGTGCCTCCTCTGATTGGGTCACACCAAGAACATGCCGCGATCTGCCCCGGCTCCGAGGGTTGTCCACAGGGCAATCGCTGTGGAGAACATGCGGCGGCCGGTCGAACGATCGGCCTACACTCGGTGCCATGAGTACTCAGTTGAGCCCGGGTGCCGAGACCGTTGTCGACGAGCGCACCCAGCCGTCGCTGGACAACGGTGACCACGAGCGGTTCTCGCACTACGTGCCGAAGGACAAGCTGACCGAGGCCATGGTGATGGGTACGCCGGTGGTCGCGCTGTGCGGCAAGGTGTGGGTGCCCAGCCGCGACCCGCAGAAGTTTCCGGTCTGCCCGGAGTGCAAGGAGATCTGGGAGTCGCTCAACCCCGGCGACGACGACGGCGACAAGGAGTAGTCGCTCACGTCACGGCCGGTCCCCGCGGGGACCGGCCGGAACCGGCGACACCGGGACCGCGAAGCTCGTCGTCCGGTCAGTTCTGCGTCGGGTCGTCCGGGTACGTCGCCAGATAGGCCATCTGGTCGTTCTGGCGGCGCAGCACGCGCCGCCACAGGCCCTCGGGGCGCAGGCTGAACACGTCGTCGGGCTCCGACGGTACGACGTACCAGGCGCCCTCGGTGATCTCGCCCTCGAGCTGTCCGCCCGACCAGCCCGCGTAGCCGGCGAAGATCCGCATCCGCTGGATCGCGCCCTCGAGCAGCGCCGGCGGGACGTCGAGGTCGATCAGCCCGATCCGGCCGAAGCACTCCCGCCAGCCGGGCGGGTCGGCGGACTCGATCACCTCGGCGACCGCGAGCGCGCTGTCGGTGCCGACCGGGCCGCCCATGAACAGCACGCCGGGCTCGTTCACCGTGGTGGACCAGTCCGGCAGCACCTGGTCGACCTCGAGATCGGCGGCTCGGTTGACCACCACGCCGAGCGCGCCGTCGTCGTCGTGGTCCAGCAGCAGGATCACCGAACGCCGGAAGGGCGGCTCGTCGAGCAACGGGGTCGCCACGAGCAACGATCCGGTCAGGGTCGAGGCCGTCATGAACCCATCATGTCGTGCCGGGCACCCTTTGCGCTGCGCGCCGGGCGAAACCCGAGCCAAGTCCCGGCCGCGACGCCGAGCAGATCGGCCACCGCATCGAACGGGTCACCGCTACGGTGTGGCAGCAGGTAGTGCTGGATGAACTCGCTGCCGATCGCCTGCACGACCAGCGCCGCCAGCAACCACCGCACCGGTACGCCGACCCGCAGCCCCAGGTAGGCGACCGCGGCGAAGATCAGAAAGTGCCCGACCTTGTCGGTGTACGGGATGCCCGTGTCCGGCCCGGCCTGCCGCGGTGAGTACAGCCCGTACAGCTGAACCAGGCAGGCCAGCACGAAGCCGGCCCGCCAGGCCCAGACCCGGCTGCTCACGCCGACCACGAAGCCGCCGAGAAGCCGGAGCGAAGCGCCGAACCGAGCACTACGCGAGCGACGGAGCGTCGTCCGGGAACACCTCGGCCGCCGGCGCCTTGCCCCCAGCGGCATCCCGTACGGCATGCGCCACCATCGTGTGCACCTCCGGGTGGAACACGCTCGGGACGATGTAGCTGGCGTTCAGCTCGTCGTCGGTGACCACACCGGCCAGCGCCTTCGCGGCGGCCAGCTCCATCTCGAGTGACACCTTCGACGACTGCGCGTCGAGCAGACCGCGGAAGACGCCGGGAAAGACCAGCACGTTGTTGATCTGGTTCGGGAAGTCGCTGCGCCCGGTCGCGACCACCGCGGCGTGCTCGCCGGCCGCCGCCGGGTCGACCTCGGGGTCGGGGTTGGCCAGCGCGAACACGATCGAGTCGTCGTTCATGGTGGCGATGTCGTCGCCGTTCAGGATGTTCGGCGCCGACACCCCGATGAACACGTCGGCGCCGGCCAGCGCGCCCTTGAGGTCTCCGCTGTACTGCGCGGCGTTGGTGTTCTCCGCGATCCAGCGCAGGTCCGGTGACAACCCCTCGCGCTCGGTGTGGATGACACCGCCGATGTCGGCGACGCAGGTGTCCTTGACCCCGGCGGCCAGCAGCAGCTTGAGGATCGCCGTACCGGCCGCGCCCGCGCCGGACAGTACGACGCGCACCTCGCTGATGTCCTTGCCGACCACGCGCAGCGCGTTGTAGAGCGCGGCCACCACGACGATCGCCGTACCGTGCTGGTCGTCGTGGAAGACCGGGATGTCGAGCTGCTCGCGCAGCTTGGCCTCGATCTCGAAGCAGCGCGGCGCGGAGATGTCCTCCAGGTTGATCCCGGCGAAGCCCGGCGCGATCGCCTTGACGATGCTGACGATCTCGTCGGGGTCCTGGGTGTCCAGGCACAGCGGCCAGGCGTCGATCCCGGCGAACCGCTTGAACAGCGCGGCCTTGCCCTCCATCACCGGCAGCGCGGCCTTCGGGCCGATGTTGCCCAGGCCCAGGACGGCGGACCCGTCGGTGACGACGGCGACGCTGTTGCGCTTGATCGTCAGCCGGCGCGCGTCGTCGGGGTTCTCGGCGATCGCCAGGCAGACCCGGGCCACGCCCGGGGTGTAGATCATCGAGAGGTCGTCACGGTTGCGGATCGGGTGCTTGGCCTCCATCGAGATCTTGCCCCCGAGGTGCATCAGGAAGGTCCGGTCGGAGACCCGGCCGATCTCGACGCCGGGCACCGCGCGCATCGCCTCGACCAGCCGGCCGGCGTGCGCGGTGTCGGCGGCGGCGCACGTCACGTCGATCCGGAGCCGCTCGTGGCCGGAGGCGGTCACGTCGAGCGCGGTCACCAGGCCGCCGGCCTGCTCGACGGCGGTCGTCAGTTTGCTCACCGTCGAGCCGCCCGCGGGCACCTCGAGCCGGACGGTGATGGAGTAGGAAACGCTCGGCAAGGCAGTCACGCCCGCGATCTTCTCATGGTCGTGCCACCGGCCGGGGGTTCCGTACGTTGCGTGCACCGCGATCGGCTGGGTAATCCTTTACTCGGCGGCTAGAGTCGGGCCAGCGATCACGCCGGCAAGGGAGGAACGATGGCCACGATCAGCGACGTCGCGGCCCTGGCCGGCGTCTCGACGGCGACCGTGTCGCGGGCGCTGAACGGCAAGGCGACGGTCGATCCCGAGCTGGCCGCCCGGGTCCGCACGGCCGCCGACCAGCTCGGCTACCAGCCCAACGGCCCGGCCCGGAACCTGCGCCGTCAGGAGGCCGCGGTGGTCGCGCTGATCATTTCCGACGTGGAGAACCCGTTCTTCACCGCGATCGCGCGCGGCGTCGAGGACGTTGCGCACGAAGTCGGCTACTCCGTTGTCCTGTGCAACTCCGACGAGAGCGCCGGCAAGGAAAACCGCTACATCGACATCGCGATCCAGGAACGCGTCGCCGGCGTGATCCTGTCGCCGACCGGGACCACGTCGTCGGTGGAAAAGCTGGCCGCGCGCGGTACGGCGTTCGTCGCGGTCGACCGGCCGTTGCCGCAGCAGGACAGCGACGTCGTCCTGGTCGACACGCGGCTGGCTGCGCGCCAAGCGACCGAGCACCTCATCGCCCAGGGCTATCAACGCATCGGCTGCATCACCGGCCCGTCAGGAGTCCGTACGGCGGACGACCGGCTCGCCGGATATCGCGACGCGCTCAAGGCGGCCAAGCACCGAAGCTCCACCAAGCTCGTACGGCGTACCGAGTACAAGGCGGCCGGGGCACACAAGGCGGCGCTCGACGTGTTGAGCCAGGAGGAACCGCCCGACGCGTTGCTGGTGGCCAACTCCGCGATGGCCGTCGGCGTACTGCAAGCCCTGCAGGAGCGCGGGATCCGCCCCGGCCGGGACGTCGGGCTGGTCGCCTTCGACGACGCTCCCTGGGCCGCGCTCGTCGATCCCCCGTTGTCGGTCGTCGCGCAGCCGGCGTACGAGATCGGCACGGTCGCGGCTCGTTTGCTGCTGGCAAGGATCGCGGACGGCAGCCGGCCTCCGACCACCACCACCCTCGGCGCCCGCCTGATCGAACGCGGCAGCTCCCACCGCGGCTGACCCGCCACCGAGCGTCCGAAGAAGCCGCATGCGTCCGAAGGACCGAGCGCTACAGCCTCGGATTCTTCGGACGCACAGCGATTCTTCGGACGCAACGGCCACAGATCAGCCCGTCGGGTTCTCCTGGGCGTAGATCTGGGCGGCGTTGGCCTTGTCGATCAGTCGGGTCGGCAGGATCTGGGACTTCTCGATCGTGCCGCAGTCGACCAGGATCTTCTTGGCCGCGGCGATCGCTTCCTTGCCGTTGGTCGGATAGGTGAAGGTGGCGGTCAGCCGGCCCTGCTCGACCGCCTTGATGCCGCCGGACGGGATCGGCAGCGCGTCGATGCCGATGAACTTCATCTCCTTCTCCCGCCCGACCGCCTTCGCCGCCAGGTACGCGCCCTCGGCCATCGGGTCGTTGTGCGCGTAGACCACGTCGATCTTCGGGTTCGCCTTCAGCAGCGCGTCCATCTGCGCCTGGCCCTTCTCCCGCAGCCAGTCGCCGCTCGCGGTCGCGACCACCTTGACCTTCGGGTTGGCCTTGATCCCGGCCGCGAAGCCCTGGTTGCGCTCGGCCTGCGGGGTGGCGCCGGCCAGACCCTTGATCTCGACGACGTTGCCGCCGTTCGGCAGCACCTTCTCGGCGACGTACTTGCCCGCCTCGGTGCCGATCTGCACGTTGTCGCCGCCGATGAAGCCGGTGTAGGCGTCCCCCTCGACCTTGCGGTCCAGCACCAGCACCGGAATGCCCTTGTCGTAGGCCTTCTTGACCACCGCGGTCAGCGGCTTGGCCTCGTTCGGGCTGATGATCAGCAGGTCGATCTGCTGGGTGATGTAGTTCTCCACGTCGGCGACCTGCTTGGCGTTGTCCTGCGCCGCGTCGGCGAACTTCACCTCGAACTGCGGCACCTCGGCGGCGGCCGCCTTGATGTCGTCGTCCATCCGCTGCCGGTACGGCTCGGCCACGTTGGCCTGGCTCATCCCGATCACGTACTTGCCATCGGCCCCTTTGCACGCCTTCGAGCTCTGCGCCTGGGGTTCGTCGGAGGTCCGCTCGCTGGTCGTGCCGCAGCCCGCGAGGGCCAGGGCGGTGACGGCCGCGACGGCCAGGGTCGACTTGGGGATCTTCATCAGGGGTGGACCTTCCTCACGAGGCGGGCCGGAGCCGTTGCAGCGCGGCCGCCGCGACGATCACCAGGCCCTTGATCAGCAGCTGGATGTTCGAGTCGATGTTGTTGAGCGCAAGCACGTTGTTCAGTACGCCGAGCAGCAGCGCGCCGGCCACGGTCCCGGCGACCGAGCCGCGCCCGCCGGCCAGGCTGGTCCCGCCGATCACCACCGCGGCGATCGCGTCCAGCTCGTAGCCGATGCCGTCGTTCGGGCTGCCCTGGTTGAGCTGGACGGCGTGCACGACACCGGCCAGCGCGGCGAGCAGCCCGCAGATCGCGAACACCGCGATCTTGACCCGGATCACCGGAACGCCGGACAGCCGCGCGGCCTTCTCGTTGCCGCCGACGGCGTACAGGTGCCGGGAGAACGCGCTGATCCGCAGGAACACCACGGCGGCGATCGCCACCACGGCGAAGATCAGCACCGGGATCGGGACCAGTCCCCCGAAGGTCCGCTCGCCCAGCAGGGCGAACGTCGACGGCGCCTCGTTCGGCCCGTCGCCGTACGCGATCGCGACGCCCTGCCCGTCGGACCAGATCCGGGCCAGGCCTCTGGCGATCTGCAACCCGGCCAGCGTGACAATGAAGGACTGGATGCCGATCATCGCCGTCGCCATGCCTTGCAGCGCGCCGAAGACCAGGCCGATCGCGAGCACCACCACGATCGAGGGCAGGAAGCCCCAGTCGCTCTCCACCATCAGCACCGCCGAGCCGACCGCGGCCAGGCCGAGCACCGCGCCGACCGACAGGTCGATGCCGCCGATCAGGATCACGAACGTCATGCCGACCGCGATGATGCCGATCTCGGAGACCGCGCGCACCACGTTGGCCAGGTTGTCCGCGCTGAGGAACAGGATCTCCCCGTCGCGCCGCGGCGAGAAGATGATCGCGGCAACGAAGACCGCGAGCAGCCCGAACACGCTCTGGAACCGGAACAGCGTCGCGGCCACACCGCCGGACGCCTTCTCGACCGGCGTCGGGGCCACCGCGGGCTTGTCTTGTACGTCGGTCACTGCGGGCCTCCGACCTCTTCGAACACTGCGCTCTCTCCCATCGCCGCGGCGAGCAAGTCGCTTTCACCGGAATCAGCGGTCCGGAACGACGCGACGTCGCGCCCGTCCCGGAGTACGACGACGCGGTCGCAGACCCCGATCAGCTCGGGCAGCTCCGACGACGCCAGCAGAACCCCGAGCCCCTGGCCGGCCAGTTCGCCCAGCAGGCGGTAGATCTCCGCCTTCGCGCCGATGTCGACACCTCGGGTCGGCTCGTCGAGCAGCAGCAGCTTCGGCTCGGTCAGCAGCATCTTGCCGAACACCACCTTCTGCTGGTTGCCGCCCGACAGCGTCCCGACGTCGTCCTGCAACCGGCCGAACTTCAGCCGCAGCCGATCGGCCATCCGGATCGACGCGGCCCGTTCCATCCGGCGCGCGATCACCCCGAGCCGCCCGTACGCCGGGAGGCTCGACACCACCGTGTTCGCCAGGATCGAGTGGAACAGCACGAGCCCGGAGGCCCGGCGATCCTCGGGCACGAGACCGATCCCTTGCGCCAGCGCGTGCCGGGGTCCGCGCGGCCGGATCTCCTTGCCCTGCAGGACGATCCGGCCGGACCGCGTGCCACCGGGCGCCACGCCGTACAGGGTCTCGAGCAGTTCGGTCCGGCCGGCGCCGAGCAGGCCGCACAGACCGACGATCTCGCCGGAGCGGACGGTCAGCGAGATGCCGTCGGGATCGCGACGGCCGGGGCGCGGGCGGCGAGGCTTGACGACCAGGTCCTCGACCCGCAGCAGCTCGTCACCGGTCGGGGCGTCCGGGGTGCTGAACATCGTCTGCACCGGACGCCCGACCATCGCCTCCACCACCTCGGCGGTGCTCAGCTTGCGCGGGTCGAAGCTGGTGACGATCTGCCCGTTGCGCAGCACGGTCGCGCGGTCGGCGACCTGGGCGATCTCCTCCATCCGGTGGCTGATGTAGACGATGCCGACGCCCGAACGGCGCAGCTCGCGAATCACCGCGAACAGCCGCTCGACCTCCGACGTGGTGAGCGCCGAGGTCGGCTCGTCCATGATCAGCACCCGGGCGTCGAGCGAGATCGCCTTCGCGATCGTGACGAGTTGCTGCTCACCGACGCGCAGCTCGCCGACCGGTCGACGCGGATCGAGGTTCACGCCGCTGCGCTCCAGCAGGGCGCGCGCCTCGCGATCCATCCGGCGGCGGTCGACGGTCCGGTACGGCGTACGCAGCTCGCGACCGAGGAAGATGTTGTCGGCGACCGAGAGCGCGGGGACCAGATCGAGTTCCTGGTGGATCATCGCGATCCCAGCGGCCTGGGCGTCGGTCGGTCCGTTGAAGCTGACCGCCTCGCCGGCGATCTCGATCCGCCCGTCGTAGTCGGTGACGTCGCCGGACAGGATCTTCATCAGCGTGCTCTTGCCGGCGCCGTTCTCGCCGAGCAACGCGTGCACCTCGCCGGCGCCGAGCGTGAACTCGACCTCGTGGCACGCCTGCACCCCGCCGTACCGCTTGCCGATCCCCGACATCCGGACCAGGGCGGACTCGGCCATGACACCTCCGCGCTCGGGTGAGTAATCGATTTCCCGGACGCTATGCCCGTGCTCGGCAGCCCGTCAACCCCTCGCTTCGTCCGGGGCGGGAATCGATACCCGACAGCGCCTTTCGACCCTAGAAGCCCGCCCGGCCGGACGACACCTGTTCGAGGCAGGTGGAAAGGGTGGACGTGCAGCACTGACCAACCACGCGAGATCGGCGCGACACGCCGCGACACGCCGTGTGGACGGCGGCTGCCGGGTGGTTGGTCAGTGGTGGGCGTCCGGGCCTGGCCGCGACGGGCCGTGCACGCGCAGCAGCCGGCGACGGCCGGCCGTGCCCGGAGGCTGCCGGGCGGAGCATCGCGGCCTGCCGCTCTCCGTCAGGGCGCGGCGGGCCGCTGGGCGAGGTCTGGGTATCGCTGGGAGGTTCAGTCCTCGTCGAGCCAGGCCCGCACGGACTCGTTGTGCTCGCCCAGCCGCGGCGGCGGGAGATTGGCCTCGCGGGAACCGGCATAGGGGTTGTCGTCGAAGCGCAGCGGCGGACCGGGCAACTGGATGCGGCCGAGCGTCGGGTGATCGACGTCGATCAGCAGCCCCTGCGACAACGTCTGTTCCCACTCGTAGACCTGCTGGAAGTCGCGGACCTTCCCGGCCGGAATGCCGGCCTCGGCCAACCGCTGCAACCACACATCGGCCGGCTCGGTCGCGAAGGCCGTCTCGATCGCCGCCGTCAGGGCGTCGCGATGGGCGACGCGCTCGGCGTTCGCGGCGAAGCGTTCGTCCTCGGGGTCGAGCCCCACGATCGGCGCGAACGTACGCCATTGCCCTTCGCTGCCGACCGCGACCTGGATGCTGTCGTCCTTCGTCCGGTACATCCCGTACGGCGCGATCTGCGCGTGGTGGTTGCCGACCCGCTCCGGCAGCTGCCCGGCCACGGTCCACTTCGTGCCATGGAAGGCGTGGACGCCGACCACCGACGCGAGCAACGACGTCCGGACCACCCGTCCGCGCCCGGTGATCGACCGTTCGTGCAACGCCGCGAGAGCGCCGTACGCGCCGTACATGCCGGCCAGCAGGTCGGCGATCGGCATCCCGGTCTTGGTCGGTTCGGTCGCGCCGGTGATGCTCATCAGCCCGCCCTCGCCCTGCGCGATCTGGTCGTACCCGGCGCGGCCGCCCTCCGGCCCGTCGTGCCCGAACCCAGTGATCGACAGGATCACCAGCCCCGGGTTGAGCTCGTGCAGCCGCTCGACGGAGAACCCGAGCCGGTCCAGCACGCCCGGCCGGAAGTTCTCGATCAGCACGTCGGCCTTCCCGACCAGCCGGGTCAGGAAGTCCTTGCCCTCGGCCGATTTGAGGTCGGCCGTCACGGACTCCTTGTTCCGGTTCGCCGACAGGAAGTACGTCGACTCCCCGCCCACGAACGGCGGTCCCCACCCACGACTGTCGTCCCCACCGGCCGGCGTCTCGACCTTGATCACCCGGGCCCCGAGATCACCCAGCATCATCGCGGCGTGCGGTCCGGCCAGCGCGCGGGTCAGGTCGACGACTACGACGTCCGAGAGAAGGTTCTGCACCCGTCCACCCTAGGGGCGGCTTGCTGCTCTCCGGGCGAGAGAAGCCAGACGGTGAGTGACGTCACGTGGGCGTTCCTGCATGAGCATGTGACCGGCGCCCGGGTACATCCACAGCCGGGCCGACGGGATCTGATCGGCCAGGCGGTTCGCGTGCCGGGGTGGGAGCAGGCGGTCGCGAGTGCCGTGCATGACCTCGACCGGGACGGAGTCCAGGACGGCGAGCGCGTGACCGAGATCGTGCCGGGTGATCGCCTCGAAGAACCCGCTGAACGACCGGGCCGGCAGCGCGTCCAGGTCGGCCATCAGGATGTCGACCTCCGCCGGGTCGGCCTTCTTGCCGAAGACCAACTGCCTCAACGCCGGCCGCCGCAACCGGGTCGAGGCGACCTGCCGCCACACCCGTACGGCGTCCTGCTCGGCCTTCGCGACATCAGGTTCCACCTTCCGTCGCAGCTCTCGCTTCTCCAGCCGCGCGCCCGCGAGATTGATCGCCCGCGGCGCCACCGCGGCCGCCGCGCCGTCCAGGCGCGCGGGCAGCCCGAAGGCCCCGGACGTCGTCTGCCCGGACGACGTGCTGACCAACGCCGCCCCCGCGATCCGCGACCCGAACAGCTCCGGCCGCCGGTCGGCCAGCGCCATCAGCGTCATCCCGCCCATCGAGTGCCCGGCGTACACGACCGGCCCCGACGGCACGATCTCGTCGAGCACCGTCACGAGGTCGTCCGCGAGCTGCTCGATCCGCGTCGTTCCCACCGGTGCCGGTCCGGACCTTCCGTGCCCGCGGTGGTCGTAGGCGACGACCCGCACCCCGTCCGGCCCCAGTACGGCGGGCAGCCCGGCCAGCTGGTGATGCCAGCTCCGCGTCGAGCACGTCCATCCGTGCGCCAGCACAACGGTCACCGGCGCGTCCGGCGACCCGGCCGTCTCGACGTGCAGCCGCACCCCGTCGGGAGTGACCACGCCCGTTCGTTCCGCCTGCATCGTCATATCTTCCCCAGTCGATCGGTCAGCTCGCCCAGCCCACGCCGCCGCTGGTTGGTTCGCCGGCGCACGATCCGGTCCGCCACCGACGGCAGGTGCCGCGCGACCGCGACGCCTACGCCGGTCGTCCGTGTCGAGGCCCGGTTGCGCGGCGGCCGGCGGGCCGCGGCGACCGCCATGATCGTCGACACGACCTGCTCGACGGTCTCGGCCGGCAGGAACATCCCGAGATCGACGCCACGCTCCAGCGACGCGTCGTGAATCGGCGTCGGCACGTAACCCGGGTAGATCACGCTGACGTCCAGGTGCCGCCCGTTCTCGATCCGCAGCGCGTCGGCGTAGGTGTCGATCGCCCGCTTCGAGACCAGGTATGACGCGGCCAGCGGTAGCGTCACGTACGCGAGTCCCGAGGACACGAAGATCACCCGGCCCTTCGCCGCCCGCAACGCCGGCAGTGCGGCCGCCGTGACACCCCATCCCGCGAACAGATTGACCTCGATCACCTTGCGGGCGGTCGCATCCGGAGCGTCACCCGCCAGCGCCGGTACGCCGATCCCCGCGTTGCTGACCAGCAGATCCAGCCCACCGAGCCGCTCGATCGCCTCCTCGACCGCCGCCGGGATCAGCTCCGGCTTGGTCAGGTCGCACTCGATCACGTCGTCGCTTTTCTGCAGATCGAGTCCGACCACCGTCGCGCCGCGCGCCCGCAACGCCTCGACCGTCGCCGCGCCGAAGGCTCCGGCGGCCCCGGTGACCAGCGCACGCTTCCCGGCGAGATCCCATCCGTCCCGGCGCACGAAACCCGCTCGGCCGGTCATCGTTCAACCCTCACGTCGGCCCTCATGCGCTCTCCTTCTCCCGCTCGACCGCCTGCAGGTGCTCGGCCCGCATCCGCCCACCGCGAGCGCCTCGCCCGACCAGCCAGGCGATCCCGAGGATCTCCAGCGCGCCGACCACCGCCAGCAGCGCGTACCCACCGTTCCACATCCAGCGCGGGACGTCGGTCCGCTCCTCGCGGCGCAGGACCTCCTGCTCGCTGATGAACCGCACCGTCTGCCCGTCCGACACCTGGATCGCCGGCTTCTGGATCGCCGCGTCCTCCGGCGCGTAGACCCACGCCGCGACCAGGTCCCGGGCGCCCTGGTGCAGCCGCACCATCGACTTCCACTTCCCGTACATCGGCAACGGCTGCTGGGACCGATACGTGCCATCGGCAACCTTTTGCAACGGGTGCAGCTCCAGCCCGCCGCCCTGCCAGGCCATCGCCTCGAACCAGCGCGCTCCCTCGGCCGCGTCCGCCGGATCCAGCTTCACCGTCACGTACGCCGTGGGCTCCGCGCCGGTCGCGACCCGCTCGAGCGAGATCGTCGCCGTCACGCCGGGATCGGCCGAGCGCGGCACACAGAAGAACGCCACGCCCAGCACCGCGATCAAGCCGACCGCGCCGAGCTGATGCGTACGCCGTACCGACGGCACCGCGCGGACCTCGCCCGCCACCTCGGCGTACCGGGTGGCCAGCCAGGCACCGACGAGCCCGGCACCGATCCCGGCGACGACGCCGAAGCCGAGCGCCGACGGAAGCAGCGAGGCGGGCCAGCGGATCGGCATCCAGACCTGGCTCCAGCCGTACTCCGCGAGAACGCCGACCGTGCCGATCAGTGCTCCGGCGACCACCCCGAGGCGGAAGCGGTCTTTGTTGCCCAGAGCAAGCGCGACGAGCTCGACCAGGACCGCCTCGACGATCAGCAGCGGGAAGTGGCCGAGGATTTCTCCGAGCGGCCGATCGACCGCCCAGGCGATCCCGCCGCGGATGATCAGGTAGACCGCCAGTGCGCCGAACGTGCTGCCCCGGCCCATCCGCGACCGCACCAGCGTGAAGGCGAGCGCGGCGCCGAAGACGATCAGGATCGGCTGCAGGACCAGCGGGAACTGCGGCACGCCGTAGTTGAACTCGGTGCTGAACAGGTCCCACGCGATCAGCAACGCGCCGAGGGCAACGATCTCCTGGAACCGGCGGCGCTTGTTGCTGCCGACAAGTTGTTCCACCTCGGCCGACGCGAGCAGCCGGGCGAAGATCGACAGCACGACCCCGGCGATCATCAGCAGGTGCGTCGGCCCCCACAGCGTGACATCCTCACCGAACAGCCGGTGCCAGACGTCGTCCAGCGGGAAGCCGACCAGCGCGAACGTGCCGCAGAAGGTGACCAGCGCCGCGCTGCACGGGATCCGCCAGCCCTGGGTGAGCTTGATCGTCCGGGCCGGCAGCGGCTTGCGGGCCAGCGCGATCGGCAGCACGCCGGACACGATCACGCCGAGAATGCCGAAGAAGATCGGGTAGTGCGCCGGCGTACCGAACGGGCCGGTGTCGCGGCCCTTGTCGATGTGCACCGCGATGTCCCACCACACCCCGAAGGCACAGGACAGCAGCGACACCGCATGCAGGTACGGCGTGATGGCGGCCCATCGGGGGACTCCGTCCAGTCTCCCGATGGTGTCCGCGAGACGCCCTACCAGCGTCGCGCGCCCGGTCCGTTCCCGCCACAGCAGGACGGCGAGTGCGGCGTACATCAGTCCGACCAGGCCGGTGACGATCGCGATCTGGTCGAAGCTCGCGGTGCCGGTCGAGGCTGCCAGTGGGACGGTCATCGCGTCGCTCCGGGGATCGGCGGGACAGAAGGGATGCGCCATGGAGAATGTTACATCAGACATGTAACGTCGCGTCTGGAAGACTGTCAAGGGTGGAGGGACAGCAGGCCGCACCGGCCCCCGAGGAGTACACGGTCGACCAGCTCGCCGCGAAGGTGGGCATGACCGTCCGGAACGTGCGCGCGTACGCCGGTCGCGGACTGATTCCCCCGCCCCGCCTGGTCGGCCGGACCGGGTACTACGGCGCCGACCACGTGGCTCGGCTCACGCTGGTCCGCGAGCTGCTGGACAAGGGCTACACGCTGGCCGCGGTCGAGCGGATGATGAGCGAGCTGCCGGACGGCGCGCTCGCGCTCGGCGTCTTCGAGACGCTGGTCAGCCCCTGGACGCCGGCCGAGCCCGAGGTGATCACCGAGCACCAGCTGGCCGCCCGGGCCGGCATCCCGCACGACGCGAGGACCATCGACAAGCTGATCGAGCTGGGCATCGCCGAACGCGTCGAGGACGACCGCCTGCGGATCCCGAACCCGGACCTGCTGCGCACCGGCCTGGAGGTGATCAAGCTCGGCGTGCCGCTCGACGCGATCTTCGAGATGCTGCCGAAGCTGTTCGAGCAGGCCGACCAGGTGGCGAAGATCTACGTCGAGCTGTTCCGCGGCACGGTCTGGCGCCAGTTCGCCGACGCCGGCCTGCCCGCCGAGGGCTGGCCGGAGATCCAGCGCACGCTGGAGAACATCATCCCGCTGGCCGGCCAGGCCCTGGTCGCCGCGTTCCGCGAGGCGATGGGCCGGGAGATCGAGATCGCCGCCTACGAGGAACTCGGCCTGCCGCCCAACGACCTGCCCTCGACCGGCTGAGCCTCAGCTCCGGCGCCTGAACTGCGGCATCCGCAGCAGGTTGTGCGGGTACGGCGGCGGCGTCTCCCCCGCCTCGGTCAGCCGCCGCATCTGCTCGTCGTCGAGCGCCCAGCCGGTCGCGCCCAGGTTGTCGGCCAACTGCTCCGGCGTCCGTACGCCGATGATCGGCGCCGTGAGCCCCGGCCGCTGCATCACCCAGCGCAGCGCGACCTGTGCCGGCGTCCGCCCGGTCTCGTCGGCGACGGCCAGCAGCGTGTCGATCACCCGCCAGGTCCGATCACTGGACCGCGACTCCCAGTCCGCCTCGCTCGACCGCGAACCGGCCGGCGGCCCGCCCAGCTCTTTCGTGTACTTGCCCGACAGCCAACCACCAGCCAGCGGGCTCCACGCGATCACGCCGGCGCCCTCGTTCTGCGCGACCGGAATCAGCTCGAACTCGGCGTCGCGATCGAGCAGGTTGTACAGCGGCTGCAGGCAGACGTACGGCTCGAGCCCGCGATGCCGCGACAGGTCGATCGCCTTCTGCAGCTGCCATCCCGCCAGGTTGCTCGCTCCGATGAACCGGACCTTCCCGCTGCTCACCAGCGCGTCGAGCGTCGTCAGCGTCTCCTCCAGCGGAGTCGCGTCGTCCCACACGTGGATCTGGTAGAGGTCGATGAAGTCCGTGCCCAGCCGGCGCAGGCTCGCCTCCACGGCGGCCATCACGTGCTTGCGCCCGGCTCCGCGGACCGGCAGACCCGGCGCGGCCTCGCCGTACACCTTTGTCGCGATCACCAGCTCGTCGCGGTCCTTGGTCTTCAGCCAGCTCCCGATCATCTCTTCGGACACTCCACTGGAGTAGGTGTCCGCCGTGTCCACGAAGGTGCCGCCCGCATCGGCGAACGAGTCCAGGATCCGGTGCGCGGTGGCCTCGTCGGTGCCACCACCGAACGTCATCGTGCCCAGACACAATTCGCTGACCTGCAGACCGGTCCGGCCGAGAAAATGGCTGTCCATCGTTCGATCCAACAACCTGGAGCGCACTCCAGGTCAACCCCCGCGAGGAGTTCACCGTGATCGACCAGCAGGACCTGATTCACCTCCGGCGCTGCGTGCAGCTCGCCGCCCAGGCACTCGAGGTCGGGGACGAGCCGTTCGGCTCGGTCCTGGTCGGCGCCGACGGGACCGTGCTCGGCGAGGACCACAACCACGTCGCCGGTGGCGACCACACCCAGCACCCGGAGTTCGCCCTGGCCCGCTGGTCGGCAACTTACCTTTCGCCGGAGGAACGCCGCGCCGCCATCGTCTACACGTCAGGCGAGCACTGCCCGATGTGCGCCGCCGCGCATGGCTGGGTCGGACTCGGGCGGATCGTCTACGCGAGTTCGTCGAAGCAGCTGTCCTCGTGGCTGGCCGAGCTCGGCGTACCGGCAGCACCGGTCAGTCCGCTGCCGATCCGGCAGGTGGTTCCGGGCGCGATCGTCGACGGTCCGGTGGACGAACTGGCCGACGAGGTGCGGATGCTGCACGTCCGCTTCCACCGCCCCGTTTCGACGAATGACTGAACGGACAGTTAGCGTGGGGTCGCACACAGTGAATCGCGGGCTCTGAGGGACGTTCATGAAGAAGCTTGTTCTGGCCACGGTGACCGCCGCGGCCGTGATCGCCGCCGCGCTGATCCCGTCCGGGCCGCCGGTCGAGGCCGCGTCACCGGGGTTCGGCTCCGCGGTGTCGGCCGTGGCGCGGCCGGTCTGGCAGACCAATGACAGCGTGAACGCCCTGGCGACGGCGGGCAACGTCGTGTACGCCGGCGGCCTGTTCACCAGGATCCGGCCGGCCGGCAAGCCCGAGGGCGAGGGCGAGGCGATCCGTCCGTACGTCGCGTCCTTCAACCGCAAGACCGGCGCCCCGAGCGGCTGGGCCCCGACGCTGGACGGCGCGGTCTGGGCCGTCGCCACCAGCGCCGACGGCAAGTGGGTGGTGATCGGCGGCGACTTCACCACCGTGAACGGCGTACCGCGCCGCCACGTCGCGATGTTCAACGTGGCGAACAACCAGCTCACCAGCTGGAACCCGTCGGCCAGCTACCGTGTCTCGGCCCTGGCGATCTCCGGCAACACCGTCTACCTCGGCGGCTCCTTCGGCCGCGTCGCCGGTACGCCGCGCAACCGGCTCGCCGCGGTCACGCTGAACGGCGGCGCCCTGTTGCCGTGGAACCCGAACGCCGACGACGACGTGCACGCGATCGACCTGACCGACGACGGCAAGCGGGTCTTCGTCGGCGGTGGGTTCACGACCGTCGGCGGCGGCGCCCACTTCGCGCTCGCGATGCTGAACACCACCAACGGCCGCGCCTACCCGATGCCGGCCGCCGCCGCGATCCCGCCGCCGACCGATGAATGCTTCAGCCGGGTCAAGGACATCGACACCCAGGGCAGCCGGGTCTACGTGGCCAACGCCGGCAGCGGTAGGGGCTGCTACGACGGCATCCTGGCCGCCGACTCCACGAGCGGCAAGCTGGTCTGGCAGAGCAAGTGCCTGGGCGCGACCGAGGCGATCAAGGCGATCGGCGGCTGGCTCTACAAGGGGTCGCACGCGCACGACTGCCGCAAGGACGGCAGCTTCGGCGAGGGCAACGGCATGCGCACACTGCTGGCGCACAGCACGGCGAACGGCAAGTTCGGCCCGTGGTTCCCGGGCACCAACGTCGGCGGCCTCACCGCGGTCGGCCCGCTCGCGTTCGCCTCCGGCGGCAACGATCTCTGGGTCGGCGGTGACTTCACCACCGTGAACGGCCGGCCGCAGCAGGGCCTGACCCGCTTCACGAACGTCGCCGGCGGCGCCCAACCGGCCCGCCCGGCGGCTCCCAAGCTCACCAGCCCGGCACGAGCCAGAGTGACCGTCACCTTCCCCGCCGTCGTCGACCCCGACAACATCACGCTCACCTACACCCTCTACCGAGGCAACACCAAGCTCGGCTCCTGGACGCGCAACTCCTACCCGTGGGTCCGGCCGACCGTTGCCACCTTCAACGACACGCGGGTCAAGAGCGGACAGACAGTCGGCTACCACGTCGAGGTCACCGACGGCCGCAGCCGGCTGAAGGGCACGTCCGCCACGATCAGGGTGCGCTGAACAAGTTTCGCCGCATCGGCGATACCTTCCGGGGTACCGGGCGAGGCCCCAGCACCCGGGAGGTATCCGATGAGCGGCAAGACATTCCGCAAGGGCGATAAGGTCGAGTGGAACAGCCACGGCGGGACCGCGTACGGCACCGTGGAGAAGAAGCTGACCGAGCGGACCCACGCGGGCAAGCGCACTGTCGACGCGTCCCCCGACGACCCGCAGTACCTCGTCCGCAGCGACAAGTCCGGGCGTACCGCGGTCCACAAACCATCGGCGCTGCGCCCGGCCGGGAAGGACAAGTCGTGAGCGAAGACCCGGTCTGGCGCGACGTCAAGGACGCGGCGAAGTAGCAGAGTTGTTCGTTCCAACGTCGGCTGAGTGGGCGTCCGACTGGCCGAGGTCGCCGAGATCCGGGTCCCAGTCGTCGTCCCAGTCGTCCTCGTCCGCGCCGGCCTCCTTGCGGCGGGCGATGCGGACGAAGGCGACGATCAGCAAGATCGGGCCGAGGAACATCGCCGTCTCCGGGACGCCGCCCAGGTGCAGCGCGACCAGCAACCCGGTCATGACGCCGACACCAGCGCGATCCCGCCGGCGGTGAAGGCCACCATCGCCGCGAGCATCGGGTACTGCGCCCGCCGCAGCTGCCGGCGACGGAACAGGCCGGTCGCGCGATCGTGCGCGGACACGACCCCGAGTACGTGTCCGAGCACGATCGCGCCGATCTGGACCCCGGCGATCACCCCGGTACCCAGCAGGCCGTAGTTGATTTCGGCCGGCCCGATCCCGAGCAGATCCCAGCCGCGACCGAACGGATCGGTCGCCAGGAGAACCCCATCCTGCCCCTGGAACACCGCGAACGAGAAGTAGTGCGCCACGGCGTACCCGATCGCGATCGGCACCAGCGAGTGCACGAACGCTCCCGGCAGCCCGGCGTTGCCCACGGCACCGGGCCGGACCCGCGCGGCGCCCGTTGCTCGCGCCGCGCCGACGAACAACCCGGTCACGATCGCGACCACGACGATCAGGCCGAGCGTGGAAACCACGATGTGCTGGGCGGATCCGAGCTGGCCGGTCGCCGACGTCCACACCGACCATCGTGAGAGGCCGTCGAAAGCCGTTGATCCCAGCAACAAACAGAGCAGACCGACCAGTCCTGGCTCCTGCGGCATCGTCGCCAGCCCGGCCAGCGGATTGCGCAGCACCAGCCGCCCGTCGGGGCCGCGACCGATCGGACTCAGCCGCGCCAGCACTTCGGCGTACACCTCGAAGCTGTCGCCGATCGCGAACCAGCGCGGGCCGTAAACGATGCCCGTGGCAACATTCACGACGGCGTACGCCGTGACGAACAGCGCGACGACGAGCGGTTCCGATCCGTTCGGACAGACCAGTTCGAGCCAGAGGAACGCGGCGAGCCCGGCGACCGCCGGCCAGTACGCGATGCGGTCCGGAAGGCGGCGCCGGGTTCGGCGCGGAACCAGCGCCGCCAGCGTCCGCAACGGATTCGCCAGCCGCCAAACCGGTCCGAACAGGATCGAGACGGGGATGATCCCGACCCAGATCCAGACGTACAGCCAGGTCGGCGCGGGATTCGACGCCGGGGATGCGCTCCCGAACCACGCGGTGGCGAGCAGCAGCGCCAGCGCGACGAGCCCGAGAACCTTCAGCGCCCATCGCACCACCCGGGCGTCCACCCATCGGGTGAGCACCTCGAGCGGCCTGCCACCGGCGTACTCGAATCGCGGCCTCGCCCAGAACGCGGCCAGCGCGAAGAAGGACACAGCGACCGCGGCGGCCGCCGAGTAGCTCGCCAGCCAGAGCGGGACCGGCAGATCCCCGCGCCCGCCGATGCCGTGCAACGGGATCATCCAGCGCGTCCCTTCGGCTGAAGCTATCCGACCGATCGAATGTAACACGATCGATGTCACATAGCGAGAGTCAGCTCGTCAGGTACTGCCGAGCATCGAAGTGCCTGGTCAGCTGGCGGAAGCGGAAGGTGAACGACGGCCAGAGCGTGGTGTTGCGGCCCTGCGCGTCGAGGTACCAGCTGGTGCAGCCGCCGCGAGTCCAGACCGTGTTGCGCATCGCGGAGCGTACGCCGTCGACGAACTCCCGCTGCACCTCCGGCCGGACCTCGATCCGCTGCAGACCGTCGCGGTCCATCGTCTTCAGCGCGTCCAGGATGTAGGCGATCTGCGACTCGATCATGAACACCATCGAGCTGTGGCCGAGACCGGTGTTCGGGCCGATCAGCAGGAAGAAGTTCGGGAAACCGGCGACCGCCGTCCCCAGGTGCGCCTCCATTCCCCCGGCCCAGGCCTCGCGCAGAGTCCGGCCGTCGCGACCGTGCAGCATGTCCATCACCGGCAGGTCGGTGACCCGGAAGCCGGTGCCGTAGATGATCGTGTCGACCTCGTGCTTCACCCCGTCGTCGGTGACGATCCCGGTCGGCGTCACCTCGGTGATGCCCTCGGTGACCACCTCGACGTTCGGCTGCGCGACGGCCGGGTAGTAGTCGTCCGAGATCAGCACCCGCTTGCAACCGAGCGTGAAGTCGGGCGTCAGCTTGGCCCGTAGCTCGGGGTCGCGGATCTGCTGCTGCAGGTGCTTCTCGGCCACCTTCTGCGCCTGCTTCATGATCCCCGGCAGCTTCGCGAAGCCGAGCACCATCGACTCGCGTGCCCAATAGATTCCGGCCCGGACCGCCTTCTGCACCAGCGGAAACCGCCGGTAGACCGCCTTCTCGACCGCGGTGATCTTCCGGTCCGGCCGCGGCATCACCCACGGCGGCGTGCGCTGGAACAGGTGCAGCTCCTCGACCTCGGGCTGGATCGCCGGCACGAACTGGATCGCCGACGCACCGGTCCCGATCACCGCGACCTTGCGACCACTCAGGTCGAGCTCGTGGTTCCACTGCGCCGAGTGGAACACCTCCCCCTCGAACGACTCGATCCCCGCCAGCTTCGGGTACGACGGCTCGGCCAACGGCCCCATCCCGGACAGCAGGACCTCGGCCGTGAAATCGCCCTGGTCGGTGTGGATCAGCCAGTGGTCGTCGACCCAGTGTGCGGACCGGACCGTGTGGCCGAAGCGGATGTGCGGGCGGACCCTGAACCCGTCGGTGACCTGGCGCAGGTACGCCTCGATCTCGGGCTGCGGCGAGAAGGTGCTCGACCACTCCGGGTTCGGCGCGAACGAGAACGAGTACAGGTGTGACGGCACGTCGCAGCGACAGCCCGGGTAGGTGTTGTCCCGCCAGGTGCCGCCGACGTCCTGGGCCCGCTCGAGCACCACGAAGTCGTCGTACCCGGACTGCTTCAGTCGGACCGCCATGCCGATCCCGGCGAACCCGGTGCCGATCACCACGATCCGGTGGTTCTGCTCGCTCATGCCCGTCCTCCTGCGCTGTGCCGGTGAACTTACTCCCAGTAAGTTACTCCGAGTCAGTTAAGCTGGGCAAGGTGACGACCACCACGGACGGCGGACCGGTGAAACGCCGCCGCGACCGCGCCGCGCGCGAGCGGGAGATCCTCGACGCCGCCGAGCGGATCTTCGGCGACCGCGGCTACCAGGGCACCTCGATGGACGAGATCGCGGCCGACGTCGGCGTCTCGAAGCCGCTGATCTACCAGTACTACGGCTCGAAGGACGGCTTGTTCCTCGCCTGCCTGTCCCGCCTGCGCGCGCAGCTGCTGGACGCCGTCTCCGAGGCCGTGCTCGCGGCGGCCGACGCCGAGCAGGCGATGTACGCCGGCTTCGTGGCCTGGTTCCAGTTCCTCGACGACCATCCGCGCGCGTGGTCGGTGATCGTCGACGAGGGCATGCTGTCGGCCGGACCGGCCGCCCAGGCCGCCGACGAGGTCCGCGCCGACTTCGTCGAGCTGATCGCGACGATGGTCCGGCTCAACGCCCCGGCGACCATCGACGAGCAGGAGATCCAGGTGATCGCGCAGACCATCTCCGGCGCCACCGAGCGCCTCGCCATCTGGCGCACCCGCAGCGACACCCCGCCGTCCGCCGAGAAGACCGCGCGGACCCTGCAGGACCTGCTCTGGCAGGGCCTGCACACTCTGCGCGAGGGCTGACCGCGGACGTCCACCACTGATCAACCCGCTGCGTCGCCGTCCGGTCACGCCTGACGCGGCCCGGAATTCGCAGATGAGCGCCGGTTGATCAGTGGTGCACGTCCGCCTTCTGGATCCCGTCGCGGCCGACCCGCCGCGCCGTGATCTGATCGCCCTTGTGCGTACAGTCCGGGTGCCGCCGACGGCGATGGTGCTGGGCGGCGTCGTCTCCGTCCAGTTCGGCGGTGCGCTGGCAGCGATGCTGATCGCCCGGATCGGGGCCGCGGGCACCGTGTCGCTGCGGCTCGCGCTCGCCGTGCCGATTCTGCTGCTGATCGCCCGGCCGAGCCTGCGGAAACGAACCGGCCGCGACCTGCTCGCGGTGATTGCCTTCGGCATCGTCCTCGGCCTGATGAACCTGACCTTCTACCTGTCCCTGGAACGCCTCCCCCTCGGAGTGGCCGTCACGATCGAGTTCATCGGCCCGCTCGGCCTGGCCGCGATCATGTCGCGCCGCCGCCGTGACTTCATCGCCGCCGGGGCCGCCGCGGTGGGTGTCGTGCTGGTCAACGGCCACGAACTCGCCGAGGTCGACTGGCTCGGGGTCGCCTTCGCGGCCGCGGCCGGCGTCCTCTGGGCCTGCTACATCCTGCTCAGCGCGGAGACCGGACGGCGCTTCGCCCAGCTCGACGGCCTGGCCCTGTCGATCGTCGTCGCCACCGCCGTCACTCTGCCGATCGGGTTCGCCACCGCAGGTTTCTCCGAGCTCCTCCACTGGCACACGCTGCTGGTCGGCCTGTCGATCGCGGTGCTCTCGTCCGTCCTGCCGTACTCCCTCGAAACCCTGGCCCTGCGCACGATGCGTCCGGCAGTCTTCGGCATCCTGATGAGCCTCGAACCGGCCGTCGGCGCCACCGCCGGCTACCTGATCCTCAACCAGTTGCTGACCCCGGTCCAGCTGGCCGGCATGGCCTGCGTGGTCGGCGCCTCGATCACGATCACCCGCACGTCCCGCAGCGAGGCGCCCGATATCTGACGGATGTCATGGGCACCTCGTGACGCCCGATCCAGGCCCGCACCCGCCGCGCGCCGGAGCATTCTCGGTATGACGACAACAACTGCGGTCACCCTCACCGGAGTGACCAGGAGGTACGGCGAAGTGCAGGCCGTGGCCGGGGTGGACCTCACGATCCGGTCGGGCGAGGTGGTGGCACTGCTTGGCCCGAACGGCGCAGGGAAGTCGACCACGCTGGAGATCCTGCTCGGTCTGGTCCAGCCCGACCAGGGCAGCGTCCAGCTCTACGGCAGGTCCCCCGTCGAGGCGATCGCGGCCGGCCAGGTCGGCGTGATGCTGCAGAGTGGCGGAATCATCGAGGACGCGAAGGTCCGCGAACTGCTCGACTTGGTGGCGGGCCTGCACAAGGACCCGCTGCCGGTCGCCGATGCGCTGCAGCGGGCCGGCATCGCGGATCTCGCCGACCGCAAGTTGAAGGCACTGTCCGGCGGACAGAAGCAGCGGGTCCGGTTCGCGATGGCGATCGTCGCCCAGCCCGACCTGATCGTGCTGGACGAGCCGACCACCGGCATGGACGTCGAGTCCCGCCGGGATTTCTGGGCCTCGATGCACGCCGAGACCGCGCGCGGCCGGACCGTGCTGTTCGCGACCCACTACCTGGAGGAGGCCGACGCGTACGCCGACCGGATCGTGCTGATGCGGGCCGGCCGGATCGTTGCCGACGGCACCGCCGTGCAGATCAAGGCGAGCGTGTCCGGCCGGACCATCCGGGCGACCGTGCCCGGCGCCGACCTGGCAGCGCTGGCGGCGCTGCCCGGCGTACGGAACGTCGAGACGCGGGGCGACGTGCTGCTGCTGCAGTGCGCGGACTCCGACAGCACGCTGCGCCACTTGCTGGCCAACACCCCCGCCCACGACATCGAGATCACCTCCGCCGACCTCGAGGACGCCGTTCTCGCGATCGGCGCCGAGCAGGAGAGTCTGGCATGAACCTCGACTACCTGCGGTTCGACATCAAACGGACCCTGCGCAACCGGCGGGTGCTGATCTTCGCGGTGCTGATGCCGCTGGTGCTGTTCCTGATCTTCGGTTCGACGCTGCACTCGGCCGACTCCGAGGGCGGCATCTCGGCGATCGCGTACGTGATGGTCAGCATGGCGATGTTCGGCTCGATGAACGCCGCGATGAGCAGCGGCGGCGTGATCGCGATGGAACGCGACGGCGGCTGGAACCGGACCCTGCGCCTGACCCCGCTCAAGCCCCAGGCGTACGTCGCGACCAAGGTCGTGCTGTCACTGCTGCTGGCGATTCCGCCACTGGTCGTGGTGTTCCTGGCCGGGATGATCGTCGGCCACGTCCACCTCAGCGCCGGCCAGTGGATCTCGGTCGTGCTGGTGTCGTGGCTCGGCGCGCTGCCGTTCGCCGGACTCGGTCTGGTGATCGGGTACGTCGCCAAGCCGGACAGCGTGCAGCCGATCACCGGTCTGACCACGATGCTGATCGCGGCCTTCGGCGGGCTGTGGCTGCCGATCGAGCAGATGCCGCACGCGATGAGAACGATCGCCGAGCTGACCCCGGCGTACTGGACCGGACTGAGCTCGCGCAGCGCGCTGTCGGACAGTGGGCTGGACCTGCATGCCTTGCTGATCGTGCTGATCTGGACCGTGGTGCTCGGCGCGATCGGGCTGAGCCGGTTCCGCGCGGACACCGCCCGGGCCTGAGCCGAGAGCGTTACCGTGACGACCGTGAAGAACAAAGCGACGCTGGTCGACGCCCTGGCCGACGGAGCCCGGCCGGGGCGCAGCCGGCCGAGCCGGTGGGGCTGGCTGGCGGCCGCGATCTGGTTGTTCTACCTGGCCAATCCGCTGCAGGAGATCGTCCAGCACAGCCACGGCATGGTCCGCGTGGTCGGCGTCGTGGCGCTCCTGCTCTTCGCGGCCGGCTACATGGTGTTCTTCATCTGGATCCGGCAGGTCGGACTGAACGCCAACGGCATGCCGGTGTGGCAGCGGATCGGCTATCTGATCCTGCTGCTCCTGCTGGCCGCGCTGATGCTGCCGGCTGCCGGGCAGACCACGTTGACGACGCTCGTCTACATCACGGCGATCGCGATGGTGTCGCTGGATCTGCGGGTGTCGATCCCCGTGATCCTGGTCCTGCTCGGCGGCGCGGAACTGTCGATGCGGCTCGTTCCCGGCTGGCACGACGACAGCAGCTACGGCCTCGCGATCTTCCTCGCCGCGCTGGCCGTGTTCGGAATGCGGCGGGCAATTCAGCGCAGCATCGAACTGTCCATCGCCCGCCAGGACTTCGCCGAGCTCGCCGTCCAGGAGGAGCGCAACCGGTTCGCCCGGGACCTGCACGACATCCTCGGCCACTCCCTCACCGTGATCACCGTCAAGGCCGAACTGGCCGGCCGGCTGATCTCCGCGAACCCCTCGCGCGCCGCGATCGAGGTCGCCGAGGTCGAGCAACTGGCTCGCGCCGCCCTCGCCGACGTCCGCGCCGCCGTCGCCGGCTACCGCGAACTGAGCCTCGCCGGCGAACTCGTCGCCGCCCGCTCCGCGCTCGACGCGGCCGGCATCCGCGCGGATCTCCCGACCACGGTCGACGCCGTCCCGGAGTCCCACCGCGAACTCTTCGCCTGGGTCGTTCGCGAAGGCGTGACGAACGTCGTACGGCACTCGGGCGCCCGGCGCTGCACGATCCGCCTCACCGCGACCGAGATCGAGGTGCTGGACGACGGTCGCGGTCCGGCCCCTTCGCCGGGCGGTCACGGCCTGATCGGGCTCCGGGAGCGAGCCGACCAGGTGGGCGGCACCCTCGCGGTCGGCCAGGCGCCCGGCGGAGGATTCCGGCTGACTGTCAGAGTGGGCCCGTGAGCATCCGACTGCTGATCGCGGACGACCAGGCGCTGGTCCGCGGCGCCCTCGCGGCGCTGCTCGACCTGGAACCCGATCTCGACGTCGTCGCCGAGGTCGGCCGCGGTGACGAGGTCGTCGCGGCCGCGCAGCAGAGCACGCCGGACGTCGCGCTGCTCGATGTGGAGATGCCCGGGCTCGACGGCATCGAGGCGGCCGCGGCGCTGCGTACCGCCGTACCGGGTGTGCGGATTCTGATGGTCACCACGTTCGGCCGACCGGGTTACTTGCGGCGTGCGATGGAGGCGGGGGCCGCGGGGTTCGTCGTCAAGGACACTCCCGCCACGCAACTGGCTGACGCCGTACGCCGGGTCCACCAGGGGCTGCGCGTCGTCGACCCGTCGCTGGCCGCTGAGACTCTGGTCGCCGGGACCAGCCCGCTGACTGCACGGGAGACCGACGTTCTGCGCGCGGCCCGGTCCGGCGGAACCGTCGCGGACATTGCCCGCGAGCTTCACCTCTCCGAGGGCACGGTTCGCAATCACCTGTCGTCGGCCATCGGAAAGACCGGCGCCCGGACGAGGGCCGAGGCCGCCCGCATCGCCGTCGACAACGGCTGGCTCTAGCTCACGTACGCACGAAAGGCCTCCAGGGCCTCGACATCCCATGCGTGCCCGTCGGTCCCCCGTTCCTCCGGCGCGACCACTCGCGCACTCCGGTAGCAGCGCAGCGCCTGCTCCACGATCCCCCGGTGTTCTTCCGGGAGCGCGGCCAGCGCCCACTCCCCAGCCTCGTCCTTGCTGACCACCGCGCCCGACTCCCGGACCATCAGCACCCGGCACGCGTTCAGCACGCCGTAGTACGGCTCGGCCAGGAGATCCACGTCCGCGAGATCGGCCTCGATCGCCGCCAGATACTCCTCCGCCGGCACCGGCGCGAACACGTCCTCCGGCGCAGGCCCACTCACCGCCACCCCACGCCGCCGTACGACGCTGACGTGCGCCGCCAGATCCGGATCCCGATGCGTCGCCGCGTAATTCACCTGACCGGCCAGAATCCTCTCGGTCCAGTACGCCGAGTAGTGCACCTCGAACTCCCGCGTGGCCTCCGCCACCTGCCGCTCGGTCAGTACCGACAACTCCAGATCTCCCAGCATCGGCCGTGTCGCCGCCCGTTCCGCCAGGGCGCGTGCCGCCCGTTCGCGCTGCGCCGGGCTCAGGCTCTCCCGCACGACGATCAGCAGATCCACGTCGCTCTTGGCCCGGTAGAAGCACCCCATCGCCAGCGAGCCGTGCACGTACACCCCGAACGGCTCCAATCCGGTGGCCGCGAGCGCCTGCTCGACGTACCGGCGGAGGTCCGGATCGCAGTCGGCCCACGACTGCGCGCGGTCGGCAGGATGCGGTACGTCGTACGCCATGCCCTGACGGTAGCGGCGACCCAGTCTTGCCTTGCCCACGGCCGCCCGGCATAGGCTGGCCCCCAGGGGAGAGGAATCCGCGATGACGGTCGAACAGTTCAGCACCAAGGCCCGCCTGGCTGACACCGGCGAAGGCATCACCACCGACGAGCTCCAGCTCGCCGCCCGCAACCACGGCATCCCGCTGGAGGCGCTGCGCTACGACCTGACGCCACCCGGGCTGCACTACGTGCTGGTCCACTACGACATCCCGCTGACCAACGCCTTCGACTGGCGCCTCACCGTCGGCGGTTGCGTCGAGCAACCGATCGACTTCGGCCTGACCGAACTGCGCGCGATGGGCCGCCAGACCGTGCGCGTCACACTGGAGTGCGCCGGCAACGGCCGCGCGAACCTGCAGCCGCGCCCGATCAGCCAGCCCTGGCTGATGGAAGCCGTCGGCACCGCCGAGTGGACCGGCGTACCGCTGGCGGCGCTGCTCGCCGCGGCCGGTGTCCGCGAGGACGCCGTCGACGTCGTCTTCACCGGCGCCGACCACGGCGTCGAACGCGGCATCGAACAGGACTACCAACGCGGCCTGTCGCTCGCCGAAGCTCTGGAGTCCGACGCCCTCGTCGCCTGGGAGATGAACGGCCTCCCCCTCCCACCCCAGCACGGCTACCCCCTCCGCCTGATCGTCCCCGGCTGGTACGGCATGGCCAGCGTCAAGTGGCTCCGCTCGATCGACCTCATCGACCACGAGTTCACCGGCTACCAGAACGCCGTCGCGTACCGCATCCGCACCGAACCCGACGAGCCCGGCACCGCCGTCACCCGCATCGAGCCCCGAGCCCTGCTGATCCCACCTGGCCACCCCGACTTCATGTCCCGCCACCGCTTCGTCCAGGCCGGCGAGGTCACCCTCCAAGGCCGGGCCTGGTCCGGCTGGGCTCCGATCGACCGCGTAGAAATCAGCACCAACGCCGGCGCCACCTGGCAAGACGCCACGTTAGATGCCCCCGACAACGAAGACCTCTCCTGGCGCTCCTTCTCCTACGCCTGGAAGGCCACCCCCGGCGAACACGTCCTCACCGTGCGAGCCCACGACAAGTCCGGCCGCTCCCAACCGGTCGAGGCAGCGTGGAACCGAGGCGGCTTCGCCAACAACACCGCCCAGCGCCTCACTGTCCTGGTCCAGTAAAACCCGCGTGTCGCTCCTGGCGTCGCCCACTTCCCGTCACATCATCGGAAGTGGGCAACGCACGACTCTCACTCCAGGAGACAAGCGCGATGAACGGGACAGACCTGCACCTCCACGCCAGGATCTTCCGTACGGGCACCACGTGGTACGCCGACATCGACGACCCGGAAGACCCCCAGCCGGAAGACCCCTTCTGGTACGGCCAGTACGAATCCCAACGAGCCGCCATCGACGCCGCCTGCGCCCGCATCGCGGCCCTCCGGCTCGCCCAGTGCAGCCGCATCAGTCACGAATCGATGGTCGGGTCCGCGTAGCTTCGGGCCTGGGCTCGCGTCGCCGTAACGGAGGACGGCGTACGCCGGACGCAGTACCCCGTCCCGGACCAGCGGCTCGATGGCTGTGAACAAGCGATCGGTCCTCGAGCTGGCGCTCGAGAATCCGCACCGCATCTCGCGCGTCACCCAATACCGCTCGAACTTCAGTACGGTCCGCACCAAGCTTGATCGGCCCCAGGCCGACGTACCCCTCGACTGTCCACGTCATCGTCGCCAGCCTCCCGTGCTTCGAACGAAGACGTCCGGAGCTGCATCCGCGTGCCCACCATCCGTCATTTCGGATCTTTGACCTGCTCAAGCAGGGCCTGCACCAGTTCGACCGCGTTCATCTCGTCGGCCAACTCCTGCAGTCTCGCGTGATAGGCGGTCGAGATCGGCAGGTCGTCCTCGTAGATCCACTCGCACAGCGTGTCGAAGGCCAGGTCGTATTCACCGACGACGATCAATTCACGGACGTCCTGAATCACCTTCGCCCGGGTGATCGGCGAGTCGTTCAGGAGTTCGATGAGCCTGCTCCGGTACTGCGGGTACTGCGTGTGGTTCACCCGTTCCTCCGGTCCTCGGACTGGCCCATGTCAGCCTAGTACCTGGCGCCGTCGCCAGCGGTGGACCTGACGCCGATCGCTGACAGATCAGCCAGTCGAGCCGCCAGGTCATGGTGCTGGTCTACTCGACCGGCTTGCGGCGCTGGGTGAAAATGCCCGAGACCAGCGCGGCGAGGGTCAACGCCGGGAGCGCGGTGGCGGCGGTTGTGGCCGTGTAGTCGAACCACGTGGGTGACCAGTCGACTGTGGTGAGGAAGAGGTTGGTGCGGTCGTCAGGGTCGACAACTACGGGGACGTAGGCGCCGGAGGCAGGGAGAGTGACGAGCTTCTCGGCGCCTTGGACGGCGGTCGGGACGGAAGTGTCGGGGTGGCGGACCATCACCGTGGGCATCGTGGCGTAGATGGTTCGGGGGCTGTAGACGGCGACGACCTCGACCTCGCGGATGGGTTGGGTCTCGACCAAGCGCTGGTTGTCGTCCAGGCGGGAGAGGGCGATGGGGGTGATGACCAGGCCGGCCAGGAGGGCAGCGGTGGCTGCGGTGGTGCGGAGGGTGGTCGGCCAGGTCATCTTTCAGGGATACCGCACCCGAGGCGGGTGCGCAGGTCGGCCCGTGGGGTCGATATGCGATTGATGCGGGTTACTCCGGCTCGTTGGCTGCGTCGCCGCCGATCTCGTACGGCGTACTGACCCCCTCGTACATCAAATGGGTCATCAAACCCTGCGAAGCGTGCGGGAGATTGTGGCAGTGGTCCATCCACACGCCGGGGTTGTCGGCCAGGAACGCGATTTCGTAGGTTTCCTTGTCGCCGACCTCGAGGGTGTCGACCCACCACGGGGTGCCGGTCGACTTCACGCCGTTGCGGGACAGGACCACGGCGTGGTGGCCGTGCAGGTGCATGGGGTGGGACTGGCCGCTGGTGTTGGAGATGGTCATCTTCACCACGTCGCCCTTCGCCACCATGAACATCGGGACGTCGGGGAACTTGTGGCCGTTGATCGTCCACCACAGGCCGGGAACTCCGTCCAAAAAGCCAGGGCGGCGGCCGATGCGGTACTCGAAGGTGCGGTCGGGATTCGCCACGTCGAGGCCGAGAGCGGCGGAGGTGCCGTAGGTGAGGAGGTCAACGGTTGCTGTAGGCAACGGATCGCCAGGCGGGGTGATGTCAGGAGGAGCAAGCGCCAGGGAGGTGCCGCCGGCATCGAGCCGTACGCCGTTCGCCGGGATGGTGACGTCGAAATCCACCCGCGCGCCCGCGGCCAGCGGAAAGGCGTCCGTCGTGGGCGTAGGCCCGCGCAACTCCCGACCGTCGACCGCGACAACCCTGAACGGCGCACCGACCAGACCGGTGCGGACCAAAGCGTTGTCGGTGTTGACCACCCGTACGCGCAACCTCGTACCAGCCGCGACGTCGACACGCGACGAGCCGGTGCGCCCGTTGATCGTACGGCGGTCGTCGTAGGTGTGGATCGCGGCGACCAAATCACGCACCGGCACCCGATCCGCAATCACGATCGTCCCGAAGAGACCGTCGCGGACCTGCTCGCTGGACACCTGATGGGAGTGATACCAGTAGCTCCCCGCCTGGTCCGCGCGGAAGCGGTAGACGTGCTTGCCACCTACCGGTACGGCGTCCTGCGTGACGCCGGCGACGCCGTCCTCCGCGTTCGGTACGTCGATCCCGTGCCAGTGCAGCGTCGCGCCGCCGGGCACCGACTCGTTCACCAGCGTGACCTCGACCAGATCACCAACGGTGGCGCGGATCAGCGGCCCCGGCGACGACCCGTTGAGCGTGAAGCCGTCGACCGATTCCCCACTCGCCAGCGTGAACTTCTGCTTCCGCGCGCTCAGCGTCAGTACGACGTCCGCCGCGCCCGTGCGTGGACCGATGAGATCCGCGACACTGGAGCCGCCGTGGTGATGATGCTCGCCCGACGAAGCGGGCCCACCGCCGTAATCCGCGAACCCCATGTCCGTCGCCGAGTACGTCGACGGCACGAGGCTGGTCGCCCACAGGTAGGCCAGCGGCGCGAGCACCGCCAGCGCGACCCCGAGGGCGATCAACCTGTTGCGCACCGGAGGTCTGTTGCCCTCAGCCACTGGTTGCCACCTGTGGAATCGACGCCCGCCGGGACGCCGCACCGGCGACGCCCGCGATCGCGAGCCCGTTGATCCCGTGCAGGAGGCCCAGCGCCGGGATCCCGAACGACACCACCGCCAGCAGGAACTGCAGGACCACCAGCCCGACCACGATCCCTGCCAGCATCCGCCCCCGCGGTACGTCGGTCAGGAACGACACGATCAGGAAGATCAGCGCGACCAGCCCGATCGCCGTACCGGCGATGCTGTGGTAGCTCTGGCCGAAGTTCGTGTAGTCGGCACCGATCGTGACGCCGTCCTCGGCGTCGGCCGCGGTGGTGAACCCGGCCAGCGCGATCGCCGCGACCTGGAGCACCACCGCGATCGCGATCGCCGACGCGAGCGCCCGGTACGCCGTCCTCATGCCCGACGCTCCTGGTGACGCTTCTTCCACAGCACCACTCCGGCGACGATCAGCAGCAGCGGCAGCACCGGCGGATGCCCGCCACCCGCCACACAACCGATCGACGCGATCACCACGAGGCCCGCCAGGGCGATCAGCAAGGGCAACGGCACCCGCGCGAACGGACCACGGGCCGCCCAACCCGGCCGCTCACCGCCCCGCGCTCCCGGTCGATCCGACTCCGCCTCGGCGGACGTCCACGGCGGCCGCGTCCACCCGAACGGCCCGGCCCACGCCTCGCCCGGCCCATCCGCGACCCGCTCACCGCCCGGAAGATCCGCGAACAACGCCGCCAACTGACCAGCGGTCTTCGCCTGCAGCACCGCGTCGATCCGCTCGGCGTGCTCCTCCGAGCTCAGCCGCCCCGCCTCGTAGTGCTCGCCCAGACGCTTGACCGCGTCCTCGCGCTCCCGGTCCCCGATCCGGACGTTGTCGCCCGGTCTCTGCTCGTTCATGACACTCCTCGGTTCGCCGTTTCCTGACGTCACCGATCGTGTCGCCGAACACCCCCGCACCGCGTCGGCTCGGCGGCGACACCTGCGCTACCTCGGGAGGAGCAGCCTGCGCCGCCCGAGGTAGTCCGGCGTACTCCCCACGGCGTACGCCGACTCAGGGCCCCACTCAGGGTCGTTCCCTCACCCGACACGAAAACCCCGAGCGCCTCCGGAACAGCCCGGCTAAACTCGTCCGCGGTCGCCCGCCGTCATGTGGGTCCGGCTGCCGGCAGACTCCGGCTCGCTCCATCGACCCCGGCTCCCCAGTCTGCGTGGGCCGGCCCCTGGAGGCGCAGCATGCGCAGCGACGACGCGATCCGCGCGACGCAACTCACCAAGGTCTACAAGTACTCCGAGCAGGCGCCCGGCCTCAAAGGCGCCGTCAAGGGCCTGTTCAAGCCCGTACGCCGTGAGCGCACGGCGGTCGACGCCGTCACCCTGACGTTGCCGAAGGGCCAGGTGATCGGCCTGCTCGGCCCGAACGGCGCGGGCAAGACCACCACGATCAAGATGCTCTGCGGCCTGCTCCGCCCGACCGGGGGCGAACTGGAGGTGCTCGGCCACCAGCCGCACAAGAGGTCGTTCGACTTCCTCAGCCGGATCTCGGTCGTGTTCGGCCAGAAGTCGATGCTGTGGTGGGACGTCTCGACGTACGACTCGCTGCTGATCCACCGCGAGATGTACGCGATCCCCCGCCCGGTCTTCGACGCGAGTGTCGCCGAGCTGACCGAACGCCTCGACGTCGCGCACCTGATCAACATCCCGGTCCGCAAGCTGTCGCTCGGCCAGCGGATGCGCTGCGAGCTCGTCCTCGCCCTGCTCCACGGCCCGGACCTGCTGTTCGCCGACGAGCCGACGGTCGGCCTCGACGTCGTCGCGAAGCTTGCCCTGCGCAACTTCCTGGCCGAGCTGAACCGGGACCACGGGACCACGATCGTGCTGACCAGTCACGACATGAGCGACGTCGCCGCCCTGTGCCAGCGGATCGCGCTGATCGACCACGGCGTGATCGGGTTCGACGGCAACCTCCAGGAGTTGAGGCAGCGCAGCGGCCAGCACGCCGACGCGGATCTCGACCAGGTTTTGGCCGCGATGTTCCGGGGCCGCTCATGACCCGGCAGTTGCGGCTGCTCCGGATCCTGACCGTCCAAGAGGTCCGGATGATGATGAACCACCGCGGGTGGCTCTTCCTGCTCCAGGTCGCGAACGTGCTGCCGCCGGCCATCGCCCTCCTGGTCTGGCACGGCGCCGTCGACCAAGGCGCCGACCCGCCCGTCTCCACGACGTACCTCACGAGCTACCTGGTCCTGGTCAGCGTCGTCGCGATGGTCACCTCGAGCTGGACGTCAGGCTTCCTCGCCGCCTCGATCCGGCTCGGAGGCCTCAACTCCTGGCTCGTCCGTCCCTGCTCGACCCACCTGTCGTACCTGGCCAACAACTCCGCCGAGAAGCTGCTCAAACTGGGCCTGATCGCTCCGCCGGTCGTCGTCCTGGGCCTGGTCTTCCGCCACGACCTCCGGCTGCCCGGCGAGCCACAGCGTTGGCTCCATTTCCTGCCGGCCCTGATCATCGCCGCCGCGATGACGTTCGCCTTCGACATCCTGATCGGCTCGCTGGCCTTCTGGATGGAGGACATCGCCGCGATCGACCGCCTGCGGTACCTGCTCGCCAGGCTGCTGTCCGGAGGGCTCGTCCCGCTCGCGCTCTTCCCGGCCGTCTTCCAGCCGTTCCTCGCCGCCCAGCCGTTCCGGTTCCTGGTGTCGTTCCCGCTCGAAGTGCTGCTCGGTACGACGCACGCGATCGACTACGCCTACCAAGCCGGTTGGTTCGTCGTCCTGGTCGGCGGCGCCGTCCTGGTCTGGCGACGCGGCCTGCGCGACTACCAAGGAGCCGGAGCATGACGCCCCGGCTGTTCTGGGCCTGCCTCAAGCAGGCGATCCGCCGGGACCTGCAGTTCCGCAGCCAGACCGCGATCAACGCGTTGTCGTCGATCGGCGACCTCGTCCTCGGCGTCGTACCGGTGCTGATCCTGACCGGCGCCGGCGGCACCACCTGGACCGGTCCCCTGGCCGTCGTCGTGGTCGGCGTCTTCGGCATCTCCACCGGTCTGATGGACTGCTTCGTCCGGCCGAACCTGGCCAAGATGCACGGCTACGTCCGCCAGGGCGATCTCGATCTGATCCTGATCCGGCCGGTCAACGCCCAGGTGTTCGCGACGCTGCGCTGGATGGAACCGGCCGAGCTCGGCCGGGTTCTGTCCGGCGCCGCGATGGTCGCCGTCGGCCTGCACTTGGCCGACGTCAGGCCCGGTCCGGGCTTGGTCCTCCAGGCGGCCGCGTGGGCAGCGATCGGCTTCGTCGGATTCAGCCTGCTCTGGGCCAACCTTGCCTACTCGGCGTTCTGGTTCGACAGCGCCGACCCGATCAACGAGATCGCGTCGCAGCTCCGGGAGGCCGGCAAGTACCCGATCAGCTACTTCACCGGCGCGGCCCGGCTCGTCCTGATGACGCTCGCGCCGGCCGGCCTGGTGGCAGCGGTGCCGGTCGAGACGCTGACCGGCGCCACCTCACCGCTGCTGTTCGCCGTGCCGGCCCTCGCGGCGGCGATGCTCCTGACCAGACTGCACTGGCAGCTCGCCAGCCGGAGATACAGCAGCGCGAGCAGCTGAAACGGCGTACCAGCAACTGGTACGCCGTTTCAGCAGGCTCTCAGGACGCCGCCGCCAGGATCTGGTTCACGTCCTCGTTGGCCTCGGCCAGCGAGGACGGCTCCTTCTCGAACGACATCACCGCGTCCATCGCCGGCACCATCACCGCGGTGACGTCGGCCGCGTTCGGGTTCGCCGGGTACGCGAAGACGTCGCCGGCCTCCACCGGCTCCAGGAACGGCGTGACGTCCCATCCGTCCGCCTCGAACGCCGCCTTGGCCAGCGGCAGCGAGGCGCTGACCGCCGGGAACACCACCCCGGCCTTGGCGACGATGTCCTGCGCGGTCTTCGACCCGAGGAACTTGACCCACGCCCACGCCGCGTCCCGCCGGGTGGTGTCGGCCCAGATCGTGTCCGCGAGCCCGTTCATCATCGACACCCGCTTGCCGATCGGCCCCTGCGGAAGGCGGGCCAGCTTGGTCTTCACCTGCTTCAGCCCGGCGTACGTCTCGAGCATCCAGGACCCGTTCGGGGTGATCGCGTACTTGCCGGCCCCGAACGACGTGGTCACGTCGACTCCGGACTTGGCCTGCGCGTACGTCGGCATGTACCCCTTGGTGATCAGCCCACGCCACCAGGCGATCGTCTCGGTGAACTTCGGGTCGTCGTAGAAGAACTTGGTCCCCCACGGCTCGCCCTCGGAGTACTTCCAGCCGTTCGACGCGGCGTACCAGCTCCAGCTGGTCTGGCCGTCCGCGCCGCCGGCGTCGCCGTACCCGAGTCCGTAGACCTTGATGTTGTTCTTGTCGAAGCCGGGCTGGTCGCCGCGCCGGCCCTTCGCGTCGACGGTCAGCCGGGCGACGATCTGCTCGAACGTGCCGCCGTCCCGGGGGTTCCAGGTCATCGAGTTGAGCTGCTCGGTGCTGATCCCGGCCGCCTCGGTGAGCGCGCTGTTGTAGAAGTAGACCTCGGTGTCGAAGTCTTTCGGCAGGCCGTACCGCTTGCCGTCGGCACCGATCCAGCGATCGGCCAGGCCCTGCTGGTAGATCGACAGGTCGACCCCGTCGCGCTCGACGAACTCGTCCAGCGCCAGCACCTGGCCCTTGTCGGCGAACAGCGGGTACTTGGCCGAGTGCGAGGTGAACACGTCGGGCGCCGTACCGGAGATGAAGCCGGTGACCAGCTTGTTCCAGTAGTCGTTCCAGCCGTACTGCTCGATCTTCACGCTGTACTGCGGGTTCTCCTGCTGGAACACCTTCGCGCACTCGGTGTACATCGGCAGCTGGGCGGAGTCCCACAGCCAGTAGATGACCTCGCCGGAGCCGCGCGAGGCGGCCCCGTTGTTGCAGCCGGCCACCGCCGAGGCGGCCAGTCCGGCCAGCGTCCCCTTGAGCAACGTGCGTCGTGAAATGTTCATCCGACCCTCACTTGATCCCGGAGAAACCGATGGAGTTGGTGATCCGCTTGGCGAAGGCCAGGAACAGGATGATCATCGGCAGCGCCGCGATCAGCGCCGCCGCCATCAGCCCGGCCCAGTCCGGTCCGCCCTGCGGCGTCTGGGACCGGAACACACCCAGCGCGACCGTCAGCACCCGGACGTTCTCCTGCTGCCCGACCAGCAACGGCCAGAAGTAGTCGTTCCAGGAGTTGATGTAGGTCAGGATCGCCAGTGTCGCGATCGGCGCCGCGCTCATCGGGATCACGATGCCGAAGAAGATCCGGCGGTGCCCGGCGCCGTCGATCATCGCCGCCTCCTCCAGCTCCCGGCTGATGCCGAGGAAGAACTGGCGCAGGAAGAAGATCGCGAACGGCGTCATCAGCGCGCCGGGCAGGATGATGCCGGCGAAGCTGTTCAGCAGGCCGAGGTTCTTGATCAGCACGAAGTTCGGCAGCGTGGTGAAGATCGGCGGCACCATCAGCGCGGCCAGGAACAGCGCGAACACCTTGTCCCGGCCGGGCCAGCGCAGCCGGGCGAACGCGTAGGCGGCCATCGCGCTGAAGAAGACCTGGCAGAGCGTGGTCACGGTGGACACGATCACCGAGTTGCGCAGGTACAGCCAGAAGTTGACCGCGGCACCGGATCCGCCCTGGGCCTGGGCCTCCTCGACGGTGGACAGTCCGAGCACGCGCTTGAACGCGCCGAGCGTGGTCTCCACCGGCAGCAGCGAGCTGGGATGCCCGGCCAATTGGGTGTTGTCGGAGAACGCCGTGCGCAGCATCCAGTAGAACGGGAACAGGGTGAGCACCATCAGCACGATCAGCAGGGCCCAGGCGGCCGCCCGGCCCGGAGTGAGCGACTTCCTCATGCCAGGTCACTCTCCTTGGCGCGGAGCAGCCGCAGCTGCAGCAGCGAGACGATCGCCAGGATGACGAACAGCACCATCGCCATCGCCGAGGCGTAGCCGAAGTCGAACCGGGTGAAGGCCCGTTCGTAGATGTAGAAGTAGATCACCCGGGTGGCGTTGATCGGTCCGCCCTGGGTGGTCACCGCGATCGTGTCGAAGACCTGGAACGAGCCGATCATGGTGACCACCAGGACCATCACCAGGACCGGCCGCAGCAGCGGCAGCGTGATCCGCCAGAACGTCTGCATCTCGCTCGAGCCGTCCACCTCGGCCGCCTCGTACACGTACGACGGGATCATCTGCAGGCCGGCGAACACCAGCAGCGCCGTGTAGCCCATGTGCCGCCAGATGTTGATGCCCGCCACGGTCGGGATCGCCCAGTGCGAGTCGCCGAAGAAGGCGACCGGATCGATCCCGATCAGTTCCAGGCCCTGGTTCACGATGCCGACCTGGAAGTCCAGCATCCAGTACCAGACCAGCGCGACCACGACGTTCGCGATCAGGTACGGCAGCAGGATCACCGCGCGGACCGTGATCGACTTGGTCAGCCGGTACATCAGCATCGCGATCAGCACCGCCAGCACGGTCTGCAGGCCGATGTTGATCACGACGTACTCGACCGTGACGACGAGAGCGTTCCAGAAGAAGCTGTCCTGCACCATCCGCTCGTAGTTCTGCAGACCGTTGAACCGCGGTGGCTGCAGCAGGCTGTACTCGGTGAAGCTCAGGTAGGCGCCCCGCAGGGTCGGCCAGATGTAGAACACCACGAACCCGAGGGTGGCCGGCGCCAGGAAGATCATCGCGACCTTCAGGTCACCGAACCTTCGTGGTCGTCGCCTCGGTGGCGCGCTCGTCGTCACGGTCACAGCCGATCTCCTCCTCAGTCGATGGCCTGCACGTCCAGCAGGATCGCGTTCTCGGGCCACTGGGCCGGGATGTGCACTCCGACAGCGGCGAGGGCGGCGCCGTTCAGCTCGACCTGGCCGCCGTCGACCCACCAGGCGGCCGCGTGCCGCGGCTCCGCACCAGGGGTCTTGGTCTTGCTGACCCGGTACGTCCGGGCCGGGTCGAGACCGGGCAGCCGGACCCGGCCCACGTCGGAGGTGATCGACTGGGTCAGCTGGACGGCGCTGTAGACCGCGCGCGATCCGTCCCGCGCGACGACGCCGTGCAGCAGGAAGTCCTCCGAGCCACGGTCGGCCCGGACCACCCGGCCGGTGTGCAGCAACGGCCGGAGCTCCTTGTGCAGGGCGACCCAGCCTGCCAGCTCGGCCCGCTCCTCGGCGGACGCCGCGCTGATGTCCCACTCGATCCCGAAGTGACCGAACAGCGCCGTCGCCGCGCGGAAGCCCAGGGTCTGGGTCCGGCCGGTGGTGTGCGCCTTCGGCGGGCCGACGTGGCAGCCGATCAGCTCCGGCGGGAGCAGCAGCTGGGTGTAGCGCTGGATCTTCTGCCGCTCCAGCGCGTCGTTGCTGTCGCTGCCCCAGACCCGGTCGGTGCGCTCCAGCACGCCGAGGTCGACCCGCGCGCCGCCGGACGAGCAGGACTCGATCTCGAGACCGGGGTGCCGGCGCTTCAGCTCGTCCAGGAGCCGGTACAGCGCCAGAGTCTGCTGGTGAATGCCCGCGGTCCCGGTCAGCTGGTTGCCGCCGTCAACGAAGTCGCGGTTGTGGTCCCACTTGAGGTAGGAGATGTCGTACTCGTTGAGCAGCGAGTCCAGCCGCTCGAGGATGTAGTCGTACGCCGCCGGGATGCCCAGGTTGAGCCCCTGCTGGTGCCGCGCGGTCGGCGGCATCCGGTTGCCGGTGGCAAGGATCCACTCGGGGTGCTCGCGGGCCAGGTCGGAGTCCGGGTTGACCATCTCGGGCTCGACCCACAGGCCGAACTGCAGCCCGAGACCGGTGACGTGGTCGACCAGCGGGTGCAGGCCCTTCGGCCAGATGCCCTCGTCGACGTACCAGTCGCCGAGCCCGGCGTGGTCGTCGCGGCGGCCGCGGAACCAGCCGTCGTCGAGCACGAACCGCTCGGCACCGACCTCGGCGGCCGCGTCGGCGAGCGCCTTCAGCTTGTCCAGGTCGAGGTCGAAGTAGACCGCTTCCCAGGTGTTCAGCACGACCGGCCGGTCGCTGGTCGGGTGCGTCGGGCGGGCCCGCAGGTAGTCGTGGAAGCGGCTGGACAGCTGGTCCAGGCCCACGCCGTACGAGCCGTAGATCCAAGGGGTGCTGTAGCTGCCCCGCGGCTCCAGCCGGCCTTCGCCCGGGAGGAGGAGCTCGCCGCCGCCGATCACGGCGTACCCGCTCATGCCGCGCTCGGCGTACGAACGGTGGTTGCCGCTCCAGGCGGTGTGCACGGCCCAGACCTCGCCGTCGCGGAACCCGAAGTCGCGGGTGCCGGCGATCAGCAGCAGCGTCGCGTCGGCGCCGGTGCGGCCGCGGCGGTTGTCGCGGATGTGCGCGCCCTGCGTGAACGCGTGCCGCTGCGGGTGCCGCTCACCGATGTGCCGGCCGGTCATGTCGAGCAGCTCGGTCGCCTCGGTCGGCACCGGCAGCGCGAGAACCAGACCGTCCACCGTGTACGGCGTACCGCCGGCGTTGGTCAGGTCGGCCTTGGCCTTGACCAGGCCGGAGTCGGTCAGCTCGATGGTCAACGCGAGTTCCAGGTGCGCGACCGGGTCGGCGGCGCGGACGGTGACGGTGTTGCCGTCCTGGTCGGCGCTCTGCAGCTGGAACGACGCGGAGAAGTCCTGGCCGTCGCGGTGCCCATTGAGGCCCGGCAGGCCGAACCAGCCCGCGGAGTACTCCGGCACGATCGCGACCGGGAGGTTCTCGTCGAGGCCGTTGCCGGACTGGACCGCGCCGGCCCCCCGCCTGAGATCAACCAGCGCGGTTTCGCTCAGCTCGCCGAGATCCGCACCCCAGTGCAGAACGGACGGAAGGGCCGGACCTGAGCAGTCCAGCACGAGGCTGACGCCCGCGGAGCGCAGCTGCAGCACCTTGATGTTGGACACTGTTGATTCACTCTGCTTTCTGATTGATTTCAGGACGGAACTATTTACCCTGACACACTGAATGTCAATGCTTCACGAAGTTAAGTAAGTACACTAAGGCCGCGCGAGGCCTTCTACAACGTGCGAACGCCCGATCAGCGGGCGCTGATCGGGCGTTCGTGGTCGTTGCGTCAGCGGCTGAGCCGCGCCCGCACCAGCAGGTCGTTCATGGCCGCATCCGCGCTCGGGCGGTCCGGGAGATTGCTCGCGGCCTCGGCTTGGTCGAGAGCATCCTGCAACGCAGCGACGTCCTTCGCGAGGCGCTCGGTGTCCGGCCCGACCAGCGGGCCGTGTTCCGCCTCGGCCTTCGCCGCCATCAGTTCCGGCAGGTACGCCGGCGCTTCGGGCAGCGCGAGCAGTTCGCGGAGATCGGCCTGAACCTCCCCGGTCCGCATCAGGTGGATTCCGGTGAGCAGCACCCGGAAGGTGTAGAGCAGCGGCTTCAGCTCCTGCTTCTTGCCGAAGAAGTCCCACTGGGTTTTCCCGAAGCCGCGATAGTGATGCGCGTGCCAAGTGGTCAGGCAACCGGGAGCGAGGGCGACCAGTTCCTCGTGCTCCGGCGTACTGGTCACGACGAGCGGGGACAGCACCTGTTCGAGCACGTAGCCGTTGCGGCGCAGCATCAGCCGGACGAACTTGGCCAGGTCGTGAGTCACCAGGTCGACCTCGGCCTCGTTCTGGAACCAGGTCCGGTCGAGGGTGTCGGGGCCGGTGGTCAGACCGACGACCTCCTCGACCGGCAGGACGTGCACGCCGCGCAGGTCGACGTCGGAGTCGCGGGACGGGAAGCCGTACAGGTGCGCGCCGGAGACCGTTGCGAAGAGCAACGGATAGGGCTGGTCGGCGATGATCGCGCGCAGCTCGCCGTGGTCCAGCTCCCGCATGTCACGCGTCACCGATGCTCCTTCGCCGAACCGACCTCAACCAGGTGTCGACCCTAGCGACATCGGGCGTCGCGGGCAGCATGGTTTTCGCCAGCGCACGGTCGAGTTGCTCGTGCAGGTCGAGCCGCCAGCGCTCGACCTCGTCCCAGGGCAACGCACCGGCCTTGACCTGCAGCAGCCGCTCGCGATCGGCTCCGACGTCGACGACGAGCCGGCCGTCAGCCAGCAGGGTTCGTGCCGACAGCAACAGGCGGATCAGGTGCATGACGTGCTTCCACTTCGGCGCACCGTCCCGCCGGAAATCCGCCTCCAGCTTCTTGAACTGGCTCAGCACGTACCCCGAGTAGGTCTGGTACGCGAGTTGCGACAGGAACGCCGTGCGGAGTTCGAGCAGCTCCTCGCCAAGCGGCGTACAGGTGACCACGAGCGGGGAGTGCAGGACCTCGAGCAGATTCGGGTTACCCTTGAGCGCGAGTTCGCAGAACCGCTCGACCTCCCAGGAGAACCACTCCGGCTCCGGACCGTCCACATGCGTCGGCGGCTTGGCCAGCGACCAGAACGCCTCGGTCGGCGCCACGTAGACCCCGCGGGTGTCGGTGTCCGACGCGTCCGTGTCGAGTCCGAATGCCCGCGACCCCACGACAGCCGCGTAGATCGTCCGTTCCCGCACGAGCAGATCGCCGTCCGGCGCTTCCAGCCCGATCGCATCGTCCTGGTACGCCGTACGCAGACTCAACTGGTCCCGCCGGGCGACCGTCCCCCGGCCATCCACCAGCCGCACCTCGTACCGCCCGTCGGCCGTCACCCCGCCGATCCGCCCGGTCGCGCCACGCTGCGCCGTACCGCCGGCGTCGTCCGGCCCCGCGACCCGCAGCACCACCTGAGTCCCGACCGGCAACTGCGGCCCCTCGATCGCCATGCCCTCATGCTGCCGCATCGACAGGGGCGGACGCCCACCACTGATCAACCAACCCGACGCGCCGCGACACGCCGCGACACGCCGTTGTTTGGCGCTGCGACGGGTGGTTGGTCAGTGGTGGGCGTCCGCGCTGGGCTATTGACAAATTAAACTGTCAATACGACGCTGGGTCGCATGCAGGCCTACGTCGACGAACCGGAGACCGTGCGGATCGCCTTGTCGCCGATCCGGCGGCAGCTGCTGGAGCTGTTGCGCGAGCCGTCCTCGGCGACCCAGCTGGCCGCTGCGCTGGAGCTGCCGCGCCAACGGGTGAACTACCACCTCAAGGAACTCGAGAAGGCCGGACTGGTCGAGCTCGTCGAGCAGCGGCAGCGTCGCGGCTTCACCGAGCGGATCCTGCGCGCCTCCGCGACGATCGTGGTCGATCCGGGCCTGATGGGCCGGGCGTTCACCGCGATCCACGACCAGTACGCCGCCGAGCACCTGGTGGAAGTTGCCGCCGGCACCGTCCGGGACGTCGCCGGGATGCAGCGCAAAGCCGATGCCGCGGGCAAACGTCTGCTCACCTTCACGCTGGAGACCGAGGTCCGGTTCGGCGCGCCGGGCGACGTGCACCGGTTCACCGACGCCCTGACCGAGGCGGTCCGCCAGGTGGTCGAGGCCTTCGACACCGAAGACGGCCGGCCCTACCGCCTGATCGCCGGCGGCCACCCCGCAGTACGCCGTACCGAAGAAGGAGAGGACTCCCGATGAGCGAGACCCCGAAGATCGTCGTCACCGTGGCCGCGCCGGTCGAGGCGGTCTGGCAGGCGCTGCGCGACAAGGACAAGATCCGGCACTGGCACGGCTGGGAGTACGAGGGCGGAGTCGACGGCAGTCTCGACCAGGAGATCGACCTGATCTACTTCACCCACGTCACCGAGGACAACCCCGAGGCGCGGGTGCTGGAGATCCAGGGTGGCGACCGGTTCGAGGTCGAGCCTGCCGAGGGCGGCGCCCGGATCACGCTGACCCGCGCACCGCACGGCGACGACCCCGACTGGGAGGCCTACTACGACGACATCACCGAGGGCTGGACGACGTTCCTGCAGCAGCTCCGCTTCGCGCTGGAGCACCACCCGGACGAGCCGCGGCGCACGCTCTTCTACTCCGGCACGGGCTCTGACCAGTTCAAGCTGCCGGACCTGCCCGTCGGTTCGCCGTACGAGATGGACCTGCTCGGCGAGCGCGCCACCGGCACGGTGTGGTTCGTCTCCGAGCACCAGCGCGGCCTGACCGTCGACGGCTGGGGCAACGGCCTGCTCGTGCTCAGCCACGTCGGCCCGAACGAGCAGAAGCCCGCCGGCGCCGCGATGGCCGTCCTCACCCTGTACGGCGTGGACGACGCAACCCGCGACACGATCGACGAGCGCTGGAAGCCCTGGTGGACCGCGCACTACTCCACATCCGAGGGCTGACGCGGCGGGCGGTCCGCAGAGCCCGTCGGCAGGTAGTGTCCAGGCATGTCACAGTCCGCGCCGGGCCATCCAGGGGCCAACGACCCGCGGCGGGGAAACTTCCCTCCGCACCAACCGCTGTTCCCCCATCAACCACCCGCCGAACAGTCGACCCGAAAGCGGCTCAGCGTGACCGCCCTCATTCTCGGAGCTGTGCTGCTGGCCTTTGCTCTCGTCATCCTGGTCATGCCGTTCGCGCTCTTCCTCCTCGGCGGAGGAGGCGACGCCGCGAGGTTCTCGACGTTCCTTCGAGGGTTCGTGATCACGAGCATCACGGTCGGCGTGGCCGGACTCGTCAGCTTGGTGTTCGGGCTCGTCACGAGGAAGTGAGCCCGAACCTCCGGGTGGGAGCTCAGCCCCGGGTGACCTCGGCCTGCAGCTCACCCGCCCAGGCGTAGTCGCGCTCCCACTCGCTCCCGGTCGGCGGCAGGATCAGCCGCGCAACCCCCGCCTCCCCGTACGCCGCCACTTGCGCGGCCGCCTTGGCGAGGTCCGCATGCAGCTGCGGCGCGACGATCGTCACCTCCGGCCGGGCCCGGTCGGATCGCGCCGCCAGCTCATCCAGCGCCGCGATCCGCGCCGGCACGTCGTCGACCGAGAGTGCGATCGACACCCACCCGTCGCCGAACCGAGCGGCGCGCTCCACCGCCTTGGGCCCGTCGCCCGCGACGAGAATCGGCGGGACAGTGGCGCCCGGCGCGATCGCCGCCTCGAAGTCCTCGTCCACGCGCGCCGTGCGCCCCGCGATCAGATCCGGCAGCACCGCCAGCGCCTCGTCGGTCCGCCGCCCGCGGTCCGCGTACGACGTACCGGCCGCGCGCCAGCCGACGTCCCCGTGCGCCGGGTTGCCCGTCCCGACGCCGAGCAGCACCCGGTCCCCCGACACGTACTGCAAGCTGCTGACCTGCTTCGCGGCCCATGCGACCGGCCGGAGCGCGAGCAGCATCACGCCGTACCCGATCTTCACCCGCTCGGTCACCGCTGCCGCCGTCGCCAGCACCACCGTGCTGTCCAGCATCGGCGCACTGGCGATCAGGTGATCGGTCGACCACACCGACTCCACTCCTGCCTCTTCGGCCGTGCGCGCCGCCGCCCGCACATCGCCCAGGACCGGCGTGCTCGGGTCCGGCGTGGACGTCGGCAGAATCAACCCCAGTTCGATCGTCATATCAGCAGCAACCCGCGGCATCGGCTCGGTGTTCCTGGAAATGTCGCCGGTCGCGGTCGAGTTCAATGGAAGGTACTCACCCAATGCCGATCAGAAGGGCTGTGATGAGCACCGACGACGCCAGTTCACTGACCACCGAGGACCTCGAGTTCCTCCGGCGGCCGCTCTACGGGTTCCTGTCCGTGGCCGACGGGCCCGTGCCGGCCCAACCCCGGCCGGTCTGGTTCGAGGTCACCGCCGAGGGCACGATGCAGCTGTTCACCGGTCCGGACACGGTCAAGGTACGGCGCCTGCGCCGCGATCCCCGCGCCTCGATCGTCGTCGCGGCACCGGTGGGTGAACGCGAGCGCTGGGTGTCGGTCGCCGGCCGCGCGACGGTGGAACCGGACGGCGGGCACGCCCTGGCCGAGCGGTTGGCCGCCCGCTACTGGGACCTCGACGACCCGACCCGGGCCGAGGACCTGGCCGGGATCCTGAGCGAGGCCCAGGTTCGCATCGTCATCCACCCCGAGACCGTCAAGCGCTACGCGTACTGACCCCGGGCACGACCAAGCCCCGGCAACCTGAGGCTGCCGGGGCTTGGTCGTGACATTCAAGGGGTGGTGGAGGTGGCGGGAATCGAACCCGCGTCCTTCGGCGCCGACCCAAGACTTCTCCGGGCGCAGTCTGAATTGTCGTTTTCTCAGTCCCAGCGCTCGTACAGACACGTCGCTGACAGACTCAGTCACTGTAAATGTCCCGCGTCAACCCCGTGACCGGGCTGACGAAGCAAGCTTCCTAGCTGAGGCCAGGAACCGGGTCGGAAGCAACCCCGGGCTGACCGCTTCTTAAGTGCTCAGGCCGTCAGGCGGCGAGAGCGAAGCTACTGCGCGCGTTAGCGTTGGCAGTTATTGGTTTCCAGAGATCGTTAACGAGATAACCCTGGATCCTCGGCCCGCTTCTCTTGGAACGTACGTCCAAAGTCGAAACCGTTCACCCCCTGTTGAGTTGTCAAACTCCTACGGACCCGAAGGTCCGTAGGAGATCAACACTACCAAGTCCAACGAGCGAACCGCACCTGGCATTCCTCAGGCCGGCAGCGGAGCCAGCCTGACCACCTCGTCGGGGCCGATCCAGGCGGCCTTCCCGTCCGCGGCGTCGAACACCCCCCAGCCGGCCATCGGGCCGATCGTGCGGACCGCATCCGGAGAGCCTGGCCGCCACACGTGCAGCTCGGCTCCGGATCCCATCGCCGCCAGGGTGCTGTAGACCAGTTGCCCGGCCGACACCCGGACGCTACTGACACCGGAGGCCGCGCGCTCGACCGGAGCGGCCGCTGTCGCCAGGTCCCGGACGACAAGCGTCGTGTCGCCGCAACCACCCCAGTCGTTCGTCGTACAGGTCGAGAACCCGATGACCGAGCCCTCGAGATCCAGACTCCTGACCGGCTCTCCCGCACCTCTGAGCTCACTGACCGTCCCGGTGCGCAGATCCCGCTGCAGGATCCGCCACGTGCTGTCGGTGTGGACGAGCCGGTCCCCGGACAGCGCCACCCTCGCGTTGAGGCCGAGCGGACCGATCTCCGTGTTCGTCCCGGTCCGCAGGTCGTACACCATCATCCGGTGGTCGTCGTAGATCCCTTCGCAGCCCCACGGTCCACACATTTGATCGGTCAGCAGTCCCTTGATCCACAGCAGCCGATGCCCGCTCAGCTGCAGCGGCCCGACGACCTTGTCCGCGCTGGACTGGTTGGCGTACACCCGCGTCCGCGTCCCGTCGGACTTCCAGAGCCACAGGTCGCCGCCCGGCACCGGTTCCACGTACGCCGTACCGGCGCTGCCCTGCGCGGCCTCGATCGGGGCGACGTCGCCGGCCGACCGTTGCGGCCCGAGCACGAGCCCGCCCGACGTCTCGACCACCTTGCGGCGCTGAAGGGCCTGATACAGAGTCCCCTGGTTGTCCCGGTAGGCGACGAACCCGCCCCCGAGGCTGACGCCGATGCTCTTCGGCGGGAGCAGCCCGACCGTCACCAGCCGGGTCCGCGGAAGGCCGTCACCCACCACGGCCATCGCGTCCAGCCCCGGCGACCGTCCGTACACGTCGACGACGTACTGCTGGTCGTGCACGCCGATCGACTCGCTGTCCTTGAGCTCCGTCACCACCCCGGACGCGCTGATCGAGCCCGCCGAGCACCGATCCTCGGTCACGCTGTCGTCGCAGCCCGCCCAGCCGGTGCCCGCCCCGTTGATCGCCGTCGTGCGCACCACCTGCTCGATCCGGGTGACCCGCGCCGGTCCACCGGTCGTCGTCGAGCGGACGACGTACGACGTGTGCGGGACCGGCTCGGTCGACTCGTAGCTGGCCCAGCTGACCTGGTCGCCCTCGAGATCGATCCCTTGCGGGAACCGGTTGCGGCCGCCGTCCTGGATCCTCACCGCGGTGCCGGGATCGGCGTACGAGTGGTACTCGAGCTCGACCAGCTCGTTGTCGGTCCCACCGCGCAGTACGTAGCCCTGGTCGTCGGACGCCAGCAGCTGGGAATCCTGGATCTCCGGCCCGGTCCCACCGACCCGGCAACCGTCGGCGGACACGTGGATCCGGCGTCCGCCGGAGGCGATCCAGCCGAAGGACGTGTACGCCGCGTCGGGCGACGTCCACGGCTCGAGCGGCGCGAGGTCCGGCGCGCAGCGCTGCTCCTGCGTCCGCCCGATCACCAGGTACCGCCCGCCCGGTGCGTAGACCTTGTCCCCGCGCAGTGCCCGGAAGTCGCTCGAGATCTCGTACGCCGGTCGCCCGGTCGGCTTCAGCCACGTGATCGTGCGGCCGGCGAAGGCGTTCCGCGGGCCGGCCTTGTACAGCACCCCGTACGGCGAGGCGTCCACCACCCTGATGGCCGGCTCCAGCGCCGGCACCCGGTTCACCTCGACCGTCCCCGGTGGGTCAGCCGCGCCGGCCGTCCCGCTCGACAGCGCGAGCACGGACACCACCGCGGTCCCCACTCCGGCAGCTCGTCGTCCCCAGAACCTCATCAACCGTCCACTCCTCGTTCCGGTCACCAGTAGGCATCGATGCACCACTTGATGCGACCGGCCGGAGGAAAGTTGCGGCGGTTACTTGAGCAGGCGCAGCGTGAACGGGTACTTGAAGTCGGAGCCGATCATCGCGGCCAGGCCGCCGATGCCGGTCAGCACGAACCAGACCAGCCCGACGATCGGGAACAGGAAGCCGGTGAAGCCCTCGGTGACGCCGGTGACGATGCCGAGCAGCGTGAACAGGGCGAGCGCGCTGATCTGGAAGTTCACCGCCTCGACCGCGTGCTTGCGCACCACCGGGTTGGTCTTGCCGGCCGTCGCGACCACCAGGGCGGGGCCGACGAAAAACGTCGGGTAACCGAGCCAGTGCGAGATGGTGCCCATCCCGCGACCGGAGCTCTGGTAGGGCTGCAGCGGGGCCGGGCGGGTGAACGCGGCCGGCGCGTAGGTGGGGACCGGCCGGGCCAGCAGCCCGTCGAACGAGCCGTTCAGCTCGGCGCGGGTGCGGGCCTTCAGCGCCAGCTCGAGCCGGGAGTCGAACTCGAGGTGGGTCAGCCGGCCGTCGGCGTACATCTCTTGCAGGATCTCGACCGCACGGTCCCGTTGGGCCGGCGTCACCAGCAGCTCTGAAGTGGACATGTCTCCACTGTGCGGCCCGAACGCCGCTCACCCCATCGGGTGCCGCCCGGAGCCGTCCCTGAGCCGACCCCAGGGCACTCCGTACGACGTTCGCCGGGGTCAGCGGCGGCTGCGGTCCGACAGGGCGCGCTGGGCCTCGCGGTTGGCCTGGCGCTCGGCCAGCGCGTGCCGCTTGTCGTAGTCCTTCTTGCCGCGTGCGGTGGCCAGCTCGACCTTGGCGTAGCCGTCCTTGAAGTACAGCGACAGCGGGACCAGCGTGACGCCCTGCTGCTCGACCGCCTTGATCAGCTTCTCCATCTCGTCGCGGTGCAGCAGCAGCTTGCGGGTCCGCCGCGGCTCGTGGTTGGTCCAGGTGCCGTGGGTGTACTCCGGGATGTGCATGTTCTGCAGCCACAGCTCGCGGCCGCGCACCGAGCCGAAGGCGTCGACGAGCGAGGCCCGGCCCAGCCGCAGGGACTTCACCTCGGTCCCCGTCAGCACAAGGCCGGCCTCCACCACGTCGTCGATGTGGTAGTCGTGTCGCGCCTTACGGTTCTGCGCGATCGGCTTGTGGCCGGTCTGTTTCACCATCCGGCCAGTATCCCAGACGACTCACAACCACTTCATCGGGTTAACCACGCGGCCGTCCTCGTAGACCATGAAGTGCAGGTGGCAGCCGGTCGAGTAGCCGGTGGTGCCGACGTACCCGATCACCTGGCCCTTCTTCACGCGCTGGCCGACCCGGGCCTTGTAGCGGGACAGGTGGTTGTAGACCGTGGTCACCGAGTCGCCGTCGATCACGCCGTGCGAGATGAAGATCCGGTTCCCGTAGCCGCCGTTGTAGTAACGGTCCGTGACCACGCCGCTGGCCGCCGCGTGGATCGGCGTACCGCAGCCGGCGCCGAAGTCCGTGCCGTCGTGCAGCTTCCAGTAGTGCAGGATCGGGTGGAACCGCATCCCGTACGGCGAGGTGATGTAGGTGTTGATCGGGTAGCTCAGCCCGCCGTCGTTGTCCGGCGGATCCGGCACCTGCTTCGGCGGCCGGTGCTCCTTCTTCGCCTTCGCCCGCTCGGCGGCCTCGGCGGCGGCCTTGCGCCGGGCGGCCGCGGCCTTCTCGGCCCGCGCCCGCGCGATCAGGATCTGCTCGACCCGCGACCGCTCGGCGACCAGCGACTGGTAGTGCGCCAGCTCGGAGTTCTTGTCCTTCTCGGCCGCCTGCTGCGCCACCAGCCGGGTCGCCGTCACCGCGGCGGCCGCGGCCTTGTCGGCAGCGACCTGCTGGGTGAGCCGGGTGACCTCCTGCACGGTCCGCGCCGCCTCGGCCCGCTGGGCCGCGACGATCCGTTCCGCCTCGGCGAGCTTGGCCTGCTTGTTGGCCAGCTGCGCCTGCGCGTTGTTCAGGTTCGTGATCGCGTTGCCGGTGATCCCGAAGACGTTGCGCTGCACCTGCATCCCGCTGGCCAGATCGGCCGGCGACGCGCCACGCAGCACGATCGACAGCCCGACCAACGGGTTCTGCTGCTGGTACGCCGAACGCACCGCGCGACCGGCCAGCGCCTTCTTCGCGGCGATCTCTTTCTGGCCCTGGGCAACGTTCGCCCGGGCGGTCGCCAGCGCCTGCTCGGCCGCCTTGAGCTTGCCCGCGGCCACCACGTCGGCGGCCTTCGCGGAAGCCAGCTTGCCCTGCGCGGCGGCGTACCGGGCCTGGACGGCCTTGTACTGCGCCTCCGCCTGGTTGTAGGCGGCAACAGATTTCGACAGCTGGTCGTAGGACTCGTGCAGATCGGCCTTGGACTGGTTGATCTGGCTGTCGAGCTGCTTCTTCTGCGCGTTCGGATCGGGTGGGTCCGCGCTCGCAGACGGAACCACCGCCAGTGCTCCGGCGGTCATGGACAGGACAACGCAGCAAGCGGCGACAATCGTCTGCCGGGCGGGCGGTCGCGTGCGTGACCGTCCGTCCGGTGTGGCGGTGGCGCCGATGCTGTCGTCTCGCTTGATGCGTCCCCGCTCACGCGGGAACGCACCGGGGAAGTGCGGGACCACAGTCGACCCCTTGCTCTGGGTTGAGTTGTCGTGCTACTGCACGATAAGTCACCCGGGTCAGACTTTGAGGTATTTCCGCGTCGTCAGGAATGTCGGGACCACCGCGAGGATCAGTCCGACCACCACCATGATCAGTGTGGCCTGGAAGGTCTCGGCCGCGCCGACCCACTGCCAGACCCGGAACGTCTCCTGCGCGCGCTGCATGACCACGAAGTACACGCCGATCCACAAGGTGCCGCAGGCAAGGACCGCGCCGATCAGGGCCGCCAGCACCGCTTCCAGCAGGAACGGTAGCTGGATGTAGAAGTTCGAGGCGCCCACCAGGCGCATGATGCCTATCTCTCGCCGGCGGGCGTAGGCGGCCAGCCGGATCGTGTTGGAGATCTGCATCAGCGCGGCGACCAGCAGCAGTGCGGCGGCCACCAGCGCGCCGACTTGCAATCCGTTCAGCGCCTTGAAGAGTGGATCGAGATACTGTCTCAGATCCTGCACGGTGTCGACGCCGGGCAGCCCGGCCACGGCGCTGACCAGGTTCTGATAGCGCTGCGGGTCCTTGAGCTTGACCCGGAACGACTCCTGCATCTGGTCCTCGGTGACCGTGCTGACGATCGGCGAGTCCTTGTAGAGCTTCTTGAACTGCTCGAAGGCTTCCTTCTTCGTCTCACCGAACACGCCGTCGGGCGCGGTGTCGGGACTGGACTCGATCACCTGCTTGATCCGGTTCTTCTGCTCCGTGGTCACCTCGGCGCCCGAGCAGCCGCGGCCGCCGGAGTCCTTGGTGCAGAGGAAGATCGAGATCTGGATCTTGTCGTACCAGTTGCCCTTCATCAGGTCGACCTGCTCGCGGGCGAGCAGCGCGCTGCCGAACAGCGACAGCGAGACCCAGATGGTGACGACGACCGCGATCGTCATCGACAGGTTCCGCTTCAGGCCGATACCGAGGTCGGAGAGAATGTAGTTCAAGCGCATCAGTCAGTAGTCCCTGGTCTCAGTGCTGGTAGCCGTAGACGCCGCGCGACTCGTCGCGGACGACATGGCCGTTCTCCAGCTCGATCACGCGCTTGCGCATCTGGTCGACGATCGAGACGTCGTGGGTCGCCATCACCACGGTCGTCCCGGTCCGGTTGATCCGGTCCAGCAGCTTCATGATGCCCACCGACGTGCCGGGGTCGAGGTTTCCGGTCGGCTCGTCGGCGATCAGGATCATCGGCCGGTTCACGAACGCGCGCGCGATCGCGACCCGCTGCTGCTCACCACCGGACAGCTCGTCGGGCAGCCGGTCCTCCTTGCCGTCCAGGCCGACCAGCTCGAGCACCTCCGGCACCGTCTTGCGGATGTGCGAGCGGGGCTTGCCGATCACCTGCAGGGCGAACGCGACGTTCTCCGCCACGGTCTTGTTCGGCAGCAGCCGGAAGTCCTGGAAGACCGTGCCGATCTGGCGGCGCATCTGCGGGATCCGCCAGCTGGCCAGCCGGTTCAGGTCCTTGCCGGCCACCATGATGTGACCCTTGGAGGTCCGGTGCTCACGCAGCACGAGACGAAGGAACGTCGACTTGCCGGACCCGGAGGTGCCGACCAGGAAGACGAACTCGCCCTTCTCGATCTCGACGTTCACGTTCAGCAGGGCAGCCTTGGACTGACCCTCGTACGTCTTGGAAACATTCTCGAAGCGGATCACGGGACATTCCGGCCGTGGTCGGGAACAGGGAGCGACGTAGCGGTAACCACCACAGCACCGTACGCCACCGGGAGCGGCCGTCGATCAGTGTAGGTGCTTCGGCCGGGTGTTCCGGTCAGGCGTGCCGCCCACAACCGGCCCTCAGGCGGGCGCGGGCGCCGTCGAGCCGCCGTTCTCCGGACGGGCGTCCGCAATCCGGGCGAGACCGGGCTCGGGCTTGCGCCCGGCGCGGCGGGCCGCCTCGACGTGCAGCCGGGCCAGCTCGACCGCCTGCCGCGGCACCTTCACGGTCTTCTTCTCAGCCATCGACGACTTCCCTCCTCGGGACCGGCCTCCGTGACGACCTCGGTGTCGGCGTCCTCCAGTTCAGCGTACGTCGCCTCGCCGACCCGGTCGATGGCCACCGCCGCGGTCAGCGCGGCGACCAGCTCGTAGTCCTCGGGCTGCAACAGCTCGGAGCGCATCAGTGAACGCAGCGTGACCACTCCGGCGTCGGTGCCGACGTCGTCGTCCTCGAGGATCTGCTCGACGGCCCAGCGGACCATCCGCATCGTCTCCTCGCGGTGCCGCCAGGTGTCGAGCTCGCGGTCGGACTTGCGGGTCAGATAGGCGCCCAGCGCGACCCCGCCGAGCGCCAGCAGCGGGCTCAGCACGGTCATCACCACGCCGACCACGGAGATCCAGGTCGGAATCACGGACACACCTGCGCTGTCACGGACGTCCTCCCAAATCCCTGGTGATGACCGGTCGATGATGTTACGAAGGACAGCAAACCACTCACCACCGACAAGGACGTCACGTGGACGACCCGGACTGCTACGACGTGTTCGTGCAGGGCACCGTGTTCCTGGACATCGTGCTCACCGGACTGGAATCGGCCCCGACCACCGGGACCGAGATCTTCGCCGAGGGCATGGGCTCGTGCCCGGGCGGGGTGGCGAACTTCGCCATCGCCGCCAGCCGGCTCGGCCTGCGCAGCGGCCTGGCCGCGGTCTTCGGCGACGACGTGTACGCCGACTTCTGCTGGCGCACGCTGGCCGACCAGGAGAAGGTCGACCTGTCGCACTCGCGGCGGATCGGTCACTGGCACTCCCCCGTCACCGTCTCGATGTCGATCGACCGGGACCGGGCGATGGTCACCCACGCCCACGAGGCCCCGGGCGACCCGAGCAAGCTGGTCGGCCCCGGCCTGAAGACCCGCTCGGCGATCGTGCCGGTCGCCGAGGAGTTGCCCAGCTGGACCACCGAGGCCCGGGAGTCCGGCGCGCTGCTGTTCGGCGACGTCGGCTGGGATCCGACCGACACCTGGTCGCCGGCGGTGCTCGACGTCCTGGAGGGCTTCCACGCCTTCACCCCGAACGCCGGCGAGGCGATGGCCTACACCCGGACCGACACGCCGAAGGCCGCGCTGCACAAGCTGGCCGAGCGGGTCCCGCTGGCCGTCGTGACGAACGGCTCCGACGGCGTGCTGGCGATCGACTCCGCGACCGGCGAGGAGGAGCACATCCCCGCGCTGCCGGTCCGCTCGTACGACCCGACCGGCGCGGGTGACGTGTTCCTCGCCTCGCTCGTGCTCGGCACGCTGCGCGGCTGGCCGCTCGCCCACCGCCTCGCCTTCGGCAACCTGTGCGCCGGGCTGTCCGTCCAGCACTTCGGCGGGTCGCTGGCCGCGCCGGGCTGGGGCGACATCATCGACTGGGTCCGCGACCACAGCCGGCACCGCCCCGGGGGCGTCGACCCCGACATCCTGCGCCACTACACCTTCATCGGCGACGTCCTGCCCGAAGGGCCGGTCCCGATCGTCCGCCGCGCCGGCGCGACCATCGCCCGGCTCTCGGACGCCTGACCCTCACTCGGTCCGACGGCCCAGCAGCACCGCCGCCGACACCAGCACCAGCAGCACGCCACCGGCGAGGAACCCGTACGCCGGCCCGGCGCGGTCGATCAGCAGCCCGGTCAGTGACGCTCCGGCGGCACTGCCGAGGTTGTTGGCGGTGTTGATCCAGGTGCTCGCCTCAGTGCGCTGGTCGGGCGGAGTGAGGTCGTCGGCAGCCAGGTACGACACCACGAACAGCGGCGCGACCGCGACACCTGCCAGGCCCATTACGACTCCCAGGACGACCAGGTGCGTCGCCAGCGAAGCCAGCAGCAGCCCAGCCGCCAGTACGCCGATCAGCCCGGCCAGGTGTGCCTCGTGCGACCGGGTGTGCTTCCGGCGTCCCCACAGCAGACCGCCGACGACGCTGCCGAGCCCGATCCCCGCCTCGACGAAACCGGCAGCGCCCGGACGTCCCTCCGCTTGCGCGACACCCGCCACGCACAGGTACGCCGTACTGACGCCGGCCGCCGTGACCAGGATGACGACGAGGATCCGGCGCAGCCCACCGTTCGTCAGCGGCCCAAGCGGATGCCGGGCGGGACTCGGCGGGGTGGTCCGTCGGGTCAGTGGGGCGGTGACCATCAGGAAGGTGCCGCAGGCAAGCAGCACCGCCGTACAGATCAGTGCTGCGGGTGCTGACCAGAGACTGATCAGCAGACCGGCCAGCAAGGGACCGCACAGGTAAAGGGACTCCTCGCAGATCGCGTCCAGGGCGTAAGCGCGTTCCTTGAGGTCGGTGTCCTCGGTGATCAGGCGCCAGTTCGAGCGCATCGACGGTCCGAGTGGTGGCGCGAAGAGACCGGTCACAGCGACGAATGCGACCAGCAGGGCCGGCGTACTCAGGAAGGTGGTTGCGACGAGCCCCAATGCGCAGACGAGGGCCAGCGATGGGAGGACTCGGCGCTGGCTGTAGCGGTCGACCAGACGGGCTTTGTAGGGCATCGACAACGACGCCAGCCCGAAGCCGGCGACAGCGGCTCCGGCGACGCCGAACGAGCCGGTCGCGCGGTGGACGGTGAACAAAGTGGACAGCGGGAGCAGACCGTAGGCCAGCCGACCGGCCAGCGCGGGCGCGAAAGTGCGCAGCGCGGAGGGCAGCAGGAGGACGGCACGGTAGCTCCCAGCACGCGTGGTGCTGGACATGAGAAGGCGCTCCTAGAGAGCCCCGGCCTCGACGAGGCAGGGGACGGCAAATGGGCTCAGCGACAGCGAGCCCGCTCTAGTGCGGCATGCGGGACATGGCGCACACCTTATCCCGCACGAGCCGGTGCGCAACTGCTTTTTCAGCGGGTGAAAAGGCGCACCGGGAGACCCGGCCGGTCGTAGGGTCGGACCAGGTGCGCGGGCTGTGGGACCGCGCCGGGAATCGTGGAGGTACGTCGAATGCCGGGTGCAGACGGGTTCAACCGCAGGAGCTTCCTCGCCCTGGGTGGCGGGATCGCCGCGCTGGCGGTGGCCGGTTGCGGATCGAACACGGGTCGCTCGGACGGCGGTGGTGGCGGCGGCGAGAGCAGCGGAGGCGGTAAACCGGCCCTGTCGCAGTGGTACCACCAGTACGGCGAGGCAGGCACCCAGCAGGCCGTCCAACGTTACGCCAAGGAGTACCCGGACGCGACCGTCACGGTCCAGTGGTCCCCCGGCGACTACGACAAGAAGACGGCAGCCGCGCTGCTCACCGACGGCGGGCCAGACGTGTTCGAGTACGGCAACGGCCCGACCATCGACATGATCAAGGGCGGCCAGGTTGCCGATCTGACCGACCTGCTCGGCGACGCGAAGAACGACTTCACCCCGTCGCTGCTCGCCCGGGTGACCTACCAGGGCAAGCTCTACGCGATCCCGCAGGCCACCGACATGCAACTGCTGGTCTACCGCAAGAGCCTGCTGCAGCAGGCCGGCGTCCAGCCGCCGACCACCGTCGACGAGCTGATCGCGGCGGCGAAGAAGCTGACCACCGACAAGGTGAAGGGCCTGTTCGTCGGCAACGACGGCGGCGTCGGCATCCTCGGCGGCCCGGCGCTGTGGTCGGCCGGCCTCGACTATTTGACCGAGGACGGGCGGTTCGGCTTCGACGACCCGGCCGCGGCCGAGTCGCTACGCAAGCTGCGCGAGCTGTTCACCTCGCAGTCGTTGTTGCTCGGGGCACCGACCGACTGGTCCGACCCGTCGGCGTTCACCCAGGGACTGACCGCGATGCAGTTCACCGGTCTGTGGACGTTCCCCCAGCTCCAGAAGGCCCTGCCGGACGACTTCGGCGTCCTGCCCTGGCCGAAGCTCAACGCCTCGACCGGCGCGCCGAGCGTCCCGGTCGGCGCGTACGGCGCCTCGGTCAGCACGAAGTCGAAGAACGTCGACGCGGCGAAGAAGTTCGTCCAGTGGATGTGGGTCGACCAGACCGACAAGCAGCTGGACTGGGCGCAGAGCTACGGCTTCCACATCCCGGCCCGCAAGAGCCTGGCCGCGAAGGCGGACAAACTGAAGGCCGGACCGGCCGCCGACGCGGTGAAGTTCGTCAACGAGAACGGCCGTGCCCAGACTCCGTTGCTGTGGACCCCCAAGTCCGGTACGGCGTACTCCGACGCGCTGAGCCGGATCATCAAGAACGGCAGCGACCCGGCCACCGAGATCAAGGCGGTCAAGGCGGTCGTGGAGGCTGAGCTCCAGCGCATCGCCGGCTGATGCCGGCCCTCGTCGCGCGGCTGCGGGGCCGCTACGACCGCAACCTGTGGTTCGCGATCTTCGTCGGCCCGTTCGTGCTCGGGCTGCTGGTGTTCGTCTACGTGCCGATCGTCTGGTCGGTGGTGCTGAGCTTCTTCGACGCCCGCAACACGGTCACGCCGACCGACTTCGTCGGCCTGGCCAACTACCTGGACATGCTGCGGGACTCGGCGTTCCGGTCCAGCCTGCTCACCTTCGTCGTGTTCGCGCTGTTCATCGTGCCGACCACGTTCGTCGCATCGCTCGGTCTGGCCCTGCTGGTCAACCGGACCCGGTTCGCCCGGACGTTCTTCCGCTCGGTGTTCTTCCTGCCGACCGCCTGCTCGTACGTCGTGGCGTCGCTGATCTGGAAGCTGTCGATCTTCAACGGCGTCCGGTTCGGCCTGGCCAACACCGTGCTCGGGTGGTTCGGGGTCGAGCCGATCGCCTGGCTCTCGGTCACGCAGCCGCCCTGGTACTGGCTGGTGATCGTGTCGGCACGGATGTGGCTGCAGGCCGGGTTCTACATGATCCTGTTCCTGGCCGGGCTGCAGCGGATCGCGCCGTCGCTGTACGAGGCGGCCGCGATCGACGGCGCGACCGGCTGGAAGGTGCTGCGGTACATCACGCTGCCGCAGTTGCGGGCCACGTCGACCGCCGTACTGTTGCTGCTGCTGATCAACGCGTTCCAGGCCTTCGACGAGTTCTACAACCTGCTGTCGAGCTCGGGGCAGTACCCGCCGTACGCGCGACCGCCGCTGGTCTACCTGTACTACGCGGCGCTCGGACAGGGGCAGGACTTCGGCCACGGCAGCGCGGGCGCGGTCCTACTGACGCTCCTGATCGCGCTGGTCGCGCTCGTACAGGGCCGGTTCCTCGGACTCGGCCGGAGGGAGGACTGAGATGGCGAGCATCCAGCGGTCCCGCGCGGTTCGGGCCGGGTCTGTCCTCCGGTACGTCGTACTGATGGCCGGTGCTGTCCTGTTCCTGCTGCCCTTCTACCTGCTGGTGCGCAACGGGTTGTCGACCGAGCAGGACATCACCTCACCGAACTGGACGTTCTTCCCGTCGTCGCTGCAGTGGAGCAACATCGCCGACCTCTTCAACGATCCCACGGTGCCGATCGGCCGGTCGCTGATCAACTCGCTGGTCATCTCGGTGGTGCAGACCGTCGGCGTCCTGGTGATCTCCGGCCTGGCCGGCTACGGGCTGGCGCGGATCCCGTTCCGGTACGCGAACGCGGTGTTCTACTTCATCGTCGCGACGCTGCTGATCCCGGCCGCGGTCACATTCGTGCCGAGCTTCGTGCTGGTCTCCACGCTCGGCTGGGTGAGCACGCTGCGCGGGCTGATCGTGCCCGGGCTGTTCCAGGCGTTCGCGACGTTCCTGTTCCGGCAGTACTTCCTGAACTTCCCGCGCGAGCTGGAGGAAGCCGCGCAGCTCGACGGTACGGCGTACTGGGGGACGTTCTGGCGGATCGTCGTGCCGAACTCGACCGGCTTCATCGCGGCGATCGGCACGATCACGTTCATCGGCTCGTGGAACGCGTTCCTGTGGCCGCTGGTGATCGCGCCGGACCAGAACGCCTGGACGGTGCAGATCGCGCTGTCGACGTTCCTGACCGCGCAGACCATCAACCTGCCACAGCTTTTTGTCGCCGCCTGCGTCGCGATCCTGCCGCTGGTGGTGATGTTCGTCTTCCTGCAGCGCTGGATCGTCGAGGGAGTCGAGCGTTCGGGAATCAGTGAGTGAATCCTTTGGAGGGGAACCCAGCATGACCGCAGAACTGATCGACCGGCTTCGCGCCGAGATCACCGCCGGCCCGGTCCTCGGGCCCGGCGACGACGGCTTCGCCGACGAGGTCGCCGCGCAGAACACCGCCGTCCGGCACGCACCGGACGTTGCTGTCGGCATCAGCTCGGAACAGGACGCAGCCGCGGTGGTGCGGATCGCCGCGTCCGCTGGTGTCCCTGTGCGGGTCCTTGCCACCGGCCACGGGTCGGCAGTACCGGTTGCCGACGGCATCCTGGTCACCACGCGCCGACTCGGCGGCGTGAGCATCGACGTCTCTCGCCGCATCGCTCAGATCGGAGCCGGGTGCCGCTGGGCCGAGGTGATCGCCGCGGCCGCCGGGCACGGACTCGCGCCGGTCGCTGGTGCCTCCGACAACGTCGGCTGCATCGGCTACACCACGGGTGGCGGTCTTGGGCCGCTGGCGCGAACCTTCGGCTTCTCCTCGGACTGGGCTCGCTCTTTCCGCCTGGTCACCGCTGACGGTGAGGTGCGGACCGCATCGGCTGAGGAGAACCCGGATCTGTTCTGGGCGCTGCGGGGCGGCAAGAGCGGCTTCGGCATCGTCACGTCGATGGACTTCGAACTCGTCCCGCTGAGCACTCTGTACGCGGGGACGCTGTTCTTCGACGCCGACCAGATCGCGCGGGCTTTCGGTGCGTGGGTCGACTGGACGAAAACTCTGCCGGAGACCGCGACCTCGTCGGCGATCATCCTGCGGCTGCCGCCGCTGGAGGTCATCCCGGAGCCGCTGCGGGGGAAGACGGTGCTGGGCGTTCGGTTCGCGTACGTGGGGGAAGGCGCGGGGCGTGCCTCCGCTGGGGGCGGCGAGACGGCCGCGGGCACCGCGGGCCGGGATCTCGCTCGCGAGGGCGAGCGGTTGCTGCAGCCCATGCGGGACGTGGCGACCGTTCTGATCGACTCCGTCCAGGACATGCCCGCGTCGCGGATCGCCGACATCCACAACGACCCTCGCGACCCAGGCCCCGGCTGGGACCGCGGGCAGCTGCTCACCGACCTCGACGCCGACTTCGTGAACACGTTCCTCGGCGTCGCCGGGCCCGACCAGCAGGTCCCGTTCGTCGCGATCGAGATCCGCCACCTCGGCGGCGCCGTCGCGCGGGACGTGCCCGAGGGCAGCGCCGTCGGCGGCCGCGGTGCGGCGTACACGCTGATCCTGATCGGTGTCCCCGACCCCGCGCTCTTCGACACCGTCCTCCCGCCCGCTGCCGAGGCCCTGCTGGCGCCGTTGCAGCCGTGGATCTCCCCGGAGCACAACGTCAACTACGCCGGCGGCCTCACCGTTCCCGGCTCGTACGAGGCTTGCTGGCCGGCCGAGATCTTCCAGCGCCTCGCCGAGATCCGCTCCACCTACGACCCGACCGGCGTCTTCCCCTACGGCCCACCGGAAAGGTGACCACGTGCTCGACCTGCTTCCGCTGACCGCCGCCGACCACGAGCTGATCGAGCTGGCCCGCCGGACCGTCGACGCGAACACCGACGGTCCGGACGGCGTCTACACGATGGGCGCCGCGGTCCGCGCGGCCGACGGCCGGATGTTCGCCGGGATCAACCTGTACCACTTCCTCGGCGGCCCGTGCGCCGAGCTCGTCGCCCTCGGCCGCGCCCGCGCCGAGGGCGCCCGCGAGCTGACCACGATCGTCGCCGTCGGCAACGAGGGCCGCGGCGTCTGCGGCCCGTGCGGCCGCGACCGGCAGATCCTGGTCGACTACCACCCGGACATCCGGGTCATCCTGCCCACCGATAACGGCCTGGGCAGCGTGGTCGCCACCGATCTCCTGCCCGGCGCCTACCGCTGGACGCCCACCGCCGAGAGCTGAGCCGGCGACGGCACGCTGCAGCTGAGCGGCCAGATGCTGACCGAGGCCGACGTCCACCACCGATCAAGCCGCCCGAGACCGCCCTCGATCGCGCTCTCCAGGCGGGAGCCGTCCAGGCGCCGGTCGCTTGATCGGTGGTGGACGTCGGTGAAGTCGCGGCCGACGCCGCCGAAGGTCGTTCACAGCGCCGGGATGATCTCCCGCCCGTAGGCCTCGAGCGTCTCCCTCTTCGCGTCGTGCTGCAGGTAGATCGCGAACTGGTCGACGCCCAGCGCCTCCAGCTCGCGCAGCCTGGCCAGGTGGTTCTCGACCGGCCCGAGGATGCAGAACCGATCGACCACCTCGTCCGGCACGAAGCTCGTGTGGCTGTTGCCCGCGCGTCCGTGCTCGGCGTAGTCGTACCCCTGCCGTCCCTTGATGTACTCCGTCAACGCCGCCGGGACCGTCGCGCCCTCGCCGTACCGCGCGACGATGTCAGCCACATGGTTGCCGACCATCCCGCCGAACCACCGGGTCTGGTCACGCTGGTGCGCCAGGTCGTCCCCGACGTACGCCGGTGCCGCCACGCAGAACTTGATCGCGGCCGGGTCCCGCCCGGCCTCCTCGGCAGCACGCCGTACGGCCGAGATCATCCAGGCCGCGATGTCCGGATCCGCCAGCTGCAGGATGTACCCGTCGCCGACCTGCCCGGCGGCCGCCAGCGCCTTCGGCCCGTACGCCGCGACCCAGACCTCCAGGGCGCCGTTGTAGACCCAGGCGAACTTCAACTGCTGCCCGCGGTACTCGACCGTGCGCCCACACGCCAGCTCGCGCACCACCTCGACGCACTGTTTGAGCTCCGCGATCGTGCCCGGCTTCGCACCGAGCGTGCGCAGCGCGGAGTCGCCCCGCCCGATCCCGCAGATCGTCCGGTTCCCGAACAGCTCGTTCAGCGTCGCGAACTGGGACGCGATCACGGTCCAGTCCCGGGTCCCCGGATTGGTCACCATCGGCCCGACCACGACGCGCTCCGTGGCGGCCAGGATCTGCGGGTAGATCACGAACGGCTCCTGCCAGAGCAGGTGCGAGTCGAACGTCCAGACGTGGCTGAACCCGGCCCGCTCGGCCTCGACCGCGAGCTCCACCACCGCCGAGGCCGGCGGATCGCACTGGAACACCACTCCGAAGTCCACCGGTTTCCCCCTTCAGACCAGGTACGACGAGAGTCCGCGCCGCAGGTACCGCCCGTGCCCCTTCCGGCCATGGTAGTTGCCATCGGCCACGATCACGGTGCCGCGGGAAATCACCGTGTCGACATGTCCCCTCACCTCGAACCCCTCGTAGGCCGAGTGGTCCATGTTCATGTGATGGGTCTCGGCGCTGATCCGGGTGCTGCCGTTCGGGTCGTAGACCACGACGTCGCCGTCCGCGCCGGGCTGAATGACTCCCTTGCGCGGGTACAGCCCAAACATCCGGGCCGGCGTCGTCGCGATCGTCTCCACCCAGCGCTCCAGCGACAGCTGCCCGTCGACCACGCCCTGGTAGACCAGGTCGACCCGGTGCTCGACGCCGCCGATGCCGTTCGGGATTTTGGAGAAGTCGCCGCGGCCGAGCTCCTTCTGGTCCTTGAAACAGAACGGGCAGTGGTCGGTCGACACGATCGCGAGATCGTTGCTGCGCAGCCCTTTCCACAGGTCGCGCGCGTGCGACTCGTGCTTGCTGCGCAACGGCGTCGAGCAGACCCACTTCGCGCCTTCGAACCCGGGCGCGCCGAGCTGGTCCTCCAGCGTCAGATACAGGTACTGCGGGCAGGTCTCGGCGAAGACGTTGCGGCCCTTGTCACGCGCCGCGGCGACGGCCTCGAGCGCGCCGCTGGCCGACAGATGGACGATGTAGAGCGGGCAGTCCTGCGCGACCTCGGCGAGTGCGATCGCGCGACTCGTGGCCTCGGTCTCCAGCGCGGGCGGCCGGGTCAGCCCGTGGTACAGCGGATCGGTCTCGCCGCGGGCCAGTGCCTGCTGGACCAGGACGTCGATCGCGATGCCGTTCTCGGCGTGCATCATCACCATCGCGCCGTTGGCCCGGGCGGTCTGCATCGCGCGCAGGATCTGCCCGTCGTCGGAGTAGAAGACGCCGGGATAGGCCATGAACAGCTTGAAGCTGGTGATGCCCTCCTCGGCGACCAACTGGTCCATCGCCTTCAGCGCGTCGTCGTCCACGCCGCCGAGGATCATGTGGAACGCGTAGTCGACGTGACAGTTGCCCTCGGCCTTGGTGTGCCAGGCGGCCAGCCCGTCCTGGACCACCTCGCCGGTGCGCTGGACGGCGAAGTCGATGATCGTGGTCGTGCCGCCCCAGGCCGCGGCCCGGGTGCCGGTGTCGAAGGTGTCGCTGGCCGCCGTACCGCCGAACGGCAGCTCCATGTGGGTGTGCGCGTCGATCCCGCCGGGGATCACGTACTTGCCGGAAGCATCGATCACCTCGTCGGCGGTGATCTGCGCACTGTGCTCGGGATCGAACACCGCGACGATCTTCTCGCCGGCGATCAGCACGTCCGCCGGGTGGGCGCCGGTCGGGCCCACCACCGTTCCACCCTTGACCAGCAACGACATGCGCGGCGCTCCTTCGGTCTGCGGTTACGGCTTGGTCAGGTCTCCGTAGGCGTCCGGCCGCCGGTCCCGGTAGAACTGCCAGCGGTCCCGCACGGTGTCGAGCAGGCCGAGATCGAGGTCGCGGACGATCAGCTCCGGTTCGTGGTCGTGCCCGACGTCACCGACGAACTTGCCCTCCGGGTCCACGAAGTACGACGTACCGTAGAAGTCGTTGTCGCCGAGTTCCTCGACGCCGACCCGGTTGATCGCGCCGATGAAGTACTCGTTGGCCACCGCGGAGGCGGGCTGCTCCAGCTGCCACAGGTACGCCGACAGGCCGCGGCTGGTCGCCGACGGGTTGAACACGATCTTCGCCCCGGCCAGTCCGAGCGCTCGCCAACCCTCGGGGAAGTGCCGGTCGTAGCAGATGTACACGCCGATCCGCCCCACCGCTGTGTCGAACACCGGGTAGCCGAGATTGCCGGGCCGGAAGTAGAACTTCTCCCAGAAACCCTTCACCTGCGGAATGTGGTTCTTCCGGTACTTGCCGAGGTACTTGCCGTCAGCATCGATCACGGCGGCCGTGTTGTAGAGCACGCCCGGCTGCTCCTGCTCGTACACCGGCAGCACCATCACCATGCCGAGCTCCCGCGCCAGCGCCTGGAACCGCTCGACGGTCGGCCCCGGCACACTCTCGGCGTAGGAGTAGAACTCCGGATCCTGTACCTGACAGAAGTACGGCCCGTAGAACAGCTCCTGGAAGCAGATCACCTTCGCCCCGGCCGCCGCCGCCTGCCGCGCGTACTCCTCGTGCGCCTTGACCATCGACTCCTGGTCCCCGGTCCAGGTCGTCTGCACCAACGCCGCCCGCACGATCTCCGCCATCGCGAACCTCCCGCTAGCCGAGCACCCATGCTCCGCCCGATCACCACCCGCCGTCAACGGATGCCGGGGCGGCGCGCGGATTCAGCGTCGGTCGGCCGGCGTCGGATCCCGCCGAGGCCAGGGCGGGCCGGCGCGAGGGCGGGACCGGCGTCAGAGCCGGAGGCGAGCGGGATCCACCGCACGCGCGTCCCAGGCGAGGCCGTCGCTGTCGGGGACCCACAACTGATCACCCAGCTGGCCCGCCACGTATGCGGTGCTCTCAGCGAAGAAGTTCTCCCAGCGGCACTCGACGCATCGCGCTCTCCATGCGGTCAGTACGTGAAGCTTCGGGTCAGGGCCGGGAGGACTCGGCCGCCGACGGTCGTCCAGTTGTCCTGGAGGTTGGTGGTGAGGAGTTCGGAGCCGGCGCCCTGGGTGATGTGGAGGTCTCGGGCGAGGCGGGCGGTGAGTTGGGTGGCGGCTGAGCCGGTGGCCTCGTCCTCGGGCACGCCCATGGCGGGGGCGAAGACCCGGGCGCGGATGCGGCCGCTGGGTTCGTCGGTCCAGGACCAGAGGAAGGTGTGGCCGGCTGAGTACGACGCGGGGTCTGCGGCGAGGACGTCCTCAGGTGTCGGCAGCTGGCGCCAGTCGAAGGTGCTGCCCCAGGTGGCGTGGGCGCGGACCGACGTGATGTCGCCGGTGCGGGTCACGGGGACCTCACCGGCGGGCACCTGCAGTACGTCGGCCGGGTGGCCCTGCGCGTGCAACCACCAGGCGACGCCGACGGTGGGATGACCCGCGAACCGCATCTCGGCGGTCTGGCTGAAGATCTGGATCCGGCCTGCGGCGGGGTCGTCGACGAAGACGGTTTCGCTGTAGCCCAGCTCCGCGGCGACGCGTTGCCGGTCCGCCGGCGCGACCTGGGCGCCGTCGACGATGCCGAGCGGATTGCCGAAGGCACCGGCGGAGTCGACGAAGACCCGGACGACGTGCACGTCCAGGGTGGTCACCGGCTCACACCGCGTCGCCACATCAAGGTCGGACGTCCCACGGTCGGGTCAGAGGACGAGGATCGCCGCGACGACGGCGATCAGCACCACGACGCCCCCGACGACGGCAAGCATGCGGCCGTTCATCTTGGGCTCCTCGGCGGCGTGCACCTCGCCCTCGTTGACGAAGGCGCGAAACATCTGGGTGCTGGCCCCCGGGTCCTGCTCGTTCTCGGTGGCGTTGTTCGTGTTCTGGTCGGCCATGGGGCAGACCCTACCGGCGGTACCGGATCGTCAGCACACCGCGATGGCCGATCTGACTCGGCTCTTACCGTCCGTACACGCACTGTCGACGCTGGGCTGATCGACGGCGACGCAGCGCGCATGTACCATTTGGTACATGCGCTTCGAACACTCCGCCACCATCAACGCCCCGGCCGATCGCGTCTGGGCGGTCTTCAGCGACGTCGCCCGCTGGCCCGAATGGACCCCGACCGTCGACTCGGTCGAGCGGCTCGACGAGGGCGCCCTGCGGGTCGGCGCCCGGACCCGGATCCGCCAGCCCAAGCTCCCGGTCGCGGTTTGGGAGGTGACGGAGCTGAAGGACGGCGAGTACTTCGAATGGGTCTCGCGCGGCCCGGGCATCAAGACGACCGGCGGCCATCGGGTCGTCAGTACGCCGGAGGGCACGGTGGTGACCGCGACGATCATCCAGGAGGGTCCGCTCGGCTGGCTGTTCGGCAGGCTCTACGCCGGTCTGACCAGGCGGTACATCGCCCAGGAGGCCGCCAGCCTGAAGAAGGTCACCGAGGCGTGAGCCGCGAGTCGCTGCTCACCGACGCCGTCGAGCACTTCGCGAAGAACGGCATCGGCGACGCAAGCCTGCGCAGCATCGCGACGTCGATCGGCACCAGCCACCGGATGCTGATCTACCACTTCGGCTCGCGGGAGGGTCTGCTGGCCGAAGTGGTGCGCACGGTCGAGCAACAGCAACGCGAACTGCTGGCCGAACTCGAGGACCTCCCGCTGGAGCAGCAGGCCGAGCAGTTCTGGCGACGGGTCACCGAAGCCGCGCTGATCTACGGCCCGCTCTTCTTCGAACTGTCCGCCCACGCCATGCAGGATCTCCCCCACACCGAGGCGCTGAAGGCGGACCTGATCAACGTCTGGCTCCCGCCGCTGATCGCGCTCTGCGTCAAGGCCGGCATCCCCGCCGACCAGGCGCCGGCGTACGCGCGACTCGGCTTGGCGGCGTCCCGCGGTCTGCTCTTCGACCTGCTGCTCACCGGCGACCGCGCGGGGGTCGACGAGGCCTCCGCACTGCTGAACCGGCTCTTCACCTTGCCGTAGGCAACTGTCAGGGGGCGGCCCGCTGCGCGACCACCACCAGCGAGGGAACCCCGGCGACACTCTCGGAAAGCCGCAGCTCGGCCACTGAATCGAGGCCTGCCGCGCCCAGCATCGCCCAAAGCTCCTTGGGCTGCCACAGATGCGTCGTCCAGCTGACCGGCACCGCGCCGTATGCCTCGGTCCGCTCGATGTCGCCCTCGCCCTGATGGGTCCCGATGATCAGGTGCCCGCCCGGGACCAGCGCTCGGGCGAAAGACTCGATGACCGCGGGAAGCACGTGCCGGGGCAGGTTGAACAGCGACCACCAGCCGAGAATCCCGCCGTATGACGAGTCGGCCAGCTCCAACTCGGTGGCCGAAGCGACCTCGAACCGCAGGTCGGGATACCGCCGCCTGGCGTGGTCGATCATCCGCGGCGAGAGATCGACGCCCTTGATATCCAGGCCCCGCTCGGCCAGATAGGCGGTCACGTCTCCCGGACCGCATCCCACGTCCAGCACCGGACCCAGACCGTGGACCGCCGCCGCGAAACCGTCCATCGCGGTCCGCAACCAGGGATAGGACGTGAGGTCGCCGAGGTTCAGCTCGACGTAGTTGTCGGCGACACGGTCGTAGGACGTCCGCACCACGTCGAGATCGGCGGGATGCTCGATACGGGAGGCGCTCATGGTCGCGGATGCTAGTCGACCGATCACTCCGCCTCCGTGGGGGTTTGCAGCCAGCCGGTGACCACCGGTAGGCGGGTTGCGCGGTGGACGGCGGTGAACGCGAACGGACGGGTCAGGGACACGTCCAGACGCAGGGACTTCATCACGGGGACCGAGGCGCGCATCATGCCCATCGCGGTGACGGCGGCGGCTTCGAAGCCGGTGGCGTAAAAGCGTGCGAGTACGGACTGGTTCGCCTGACCGACGGCCAACGGCGTGGGGCTGATGGCGGAGAAGTGGCCTTGGCGACCGGGAGCTGTGGTGACGGTGGTGAGGCCGAAGAGGTCGCGCAGCGGCAGTAGATCGTGCTCCGCCGTCACGCTGAAGGCCGGGAGGGCCAGGGACACGTCTGGGGTGGCAGCGGTGGACTGGGAGACCTTCACGCCGGGCGCCAGCTCCTGACCGGGCTCACCTCGGGTGATGAGGGCGGAACCAGACAGACCGGACGTCGGCGAAGCGACGGCCGCGACGAGACCCGCCAGAACGTCGGCCTGGGCGGCCTCGGGTGATCCGATGCCGAGCAGGACGTCGACGTCCGCGTCGCCCTGGACCGTGACGACAGTCAGCGGGCCGGCCGCCGGGTCGTCGTACACGTGGACGGTGTCGAGATCGGGGTCGGTGCGGTCGAGCCAGTGCCAGTTGCCCGACCACGGGCCGGTGGGGATGCGTTTGACTTGCTCGCGGAACGGCCGGCTCCAGGTCGTGCGCAGGGACAGCGCGGACGCCAGGACGACGGCCAGGTCCGGGGTGACCTCGAGCGGCATCTCGCGAATCAGGTTGTCGGTGTGGTCTGCCGCCCAGGCGTCGAGCTTCGCCTTGTCGGCGGCCAGGTCGCCGGTGAGGGTGCCGGTCAGCTCCGTGGGCAGCACGCTGTCGAAGGACTCGCTGAGCTTCAGCTGCTCGTGGACCCAGACGCCGAGGGCCGCGTGCAGATCTGTCGCCGCGTCGAGCGTGTGAATCAGGTCCACGGCGTCACGAGCCGCGGTGGAGGCGTCGACGTCCGCGGCTGCGGCCAGCTCGGAGCGGCCTGGTTCGTCGGCGGCGGTCGCCAGGAGCGCGAGCAGAGGCCACAGGCCCAGGCCGGAGATCACGGTGTTGTCCGGGGCGAGGGTGCGCGCCCAGCGTGAGGTGAGGCTGTTGACCGCGGTGACGACGTTGGCATCCATGCGTTCCACCCTGCCATGGCGCTGCGGGCCCCAACAGGAACTCGGTACGCACTCTTCGAGCACTTTCCCGGCACCGGCCAGTATTTTGCGGAACGACGGTGATTTTCATTAACGTACACCCCACGTAGTCGATCCGGTGCACCCTGCTGTGTCAGGATGCCGCCCATGAGTACGCCTGCCGACTCCGCCGAGGCGACAAAAATTCCCGTCGCCCCGGGTGATGCCGCGCCCCCGACAGGTCCACCACCCGCGTCCTCGGAGCCACCCACGAAGGACCCCGAGAAGGAGCCCGCGAGCTCGTCGATCGCCTTCACGATCACCCTGGTGGTGCTGGTCGGGCTCGCCCTGTTCGGCCGCAAGCTGTTCGCCGGGTTGTTCACCGACGACGGCGTCCGCACCTGGGCGACGATGTTCGTCGGCGTCACCGTCCAGGCGCTGCCGTTCCTCGTGCTCGGCGTCCTGCTGTCGGCCGCGCTGACCGCCTTCGTCCCTGCTTCCTTCTTCGCCAGGGCCCTGCCGAAGCATCCGGCGCTCGCGGTCCCGGTCGCGAGCGCGTCCGGCGTGATCCTGCCCGGCTGCGAGTGCGCCTCGGTCCCGGTGTCGGCCGCGCTGATGAGCCGCGGCGTCACCCCCGCCGCGGCGATCGCGTTCCTGCTCTCGGCCCCCGCGATCAATCCCGTCGTCCTGGCGTCGACCGCGGTGGCGTTTCCCGGTCAGCCGAAGGTCGTCGTCGCCCGAGCGCTCACCTCGCTGGGTGTCTCGATGGCGCTCGGCTGGCTGTGGTTGCTGACCGGCAAGGGCAGTTCCTGGCTGCGGATGCCGAAGAGCCGGCACGCCGAAGGCACCGGCAGGCTGGAGGTCTTCCGCTCGTCGATGCTGCACGACTTCCTGCACGCCGGCGGGTTCCTGGTGATCGGAGCCGCCGCGGCGGCCACGCTCAACGTGGTGGTCCCACGCGAATGGCTCGACCACGTCGCGAGCAACCTGCTGCTCTCGGTCGTCGTACTCGGTCTGCTCGCGGTGCTGCTGGCGATCTGCTCGGAGGCGGACGCGTTCGTCGCGGCGAGCCTGACGCAGTTCTCGCTGACCGCGCGGCTCGCGTTCATGGTGGTCGGGCCGATCGTCGACGTGAAACTGATCGCGTTGCAGGCCGGGACTTTCGGGCCGAAGTTCGCCGTACGGTTCGCGCCGGCCACCTTCGTGGTGGCGGTCGGCGCCAGTCTTCTGGTCGGGTGGTGGTTGCTGTGAAGCGCAACGTCGCAGGTCTGGTCGTCGTGTTCGTCGGTGCGGCGATCGTCCAGCTCGCGATCTCCAACACCTATCTGCGGTACGTGAAGCCCGGCATGCGCTGGATGCTGCTCGCGGCCGGCATCATCCTGATCCTGCTGGCGGTCGCCGACGTCCTGGCCGACACCCGCGGCAAGGAGCACGCCGACGACGGCCACAACCACCACGGACTCCCTCGCGCCGCCTGGCTGATGCTCATCCCGGTCTTCGCGCTGCTGGTCGTCGACCCGCCCGCCCTGGGCGCCGACGCCGCCCAGCGCCAATCCCCGGTCGCCGCCAAACCCGTCGCCCCGAAGGGCAACTCCTGGCTCGCCAACAGCGCGCAGGGCAACGCGCCGGTCCCGTTGGCCGTCCGGGACTACGCCGTCTGGGCCGTGTGGGAGAAGGAGAGCATGAAGGGTCGCGACTTCCAGCTCACCGGCTTCGTCACGCCAGGCAAGGACGGCAGCTGGTACGTGTCCCGGATCGGCCTGACCTGCTGCGTCGCCGACGGTACGGCGTTCATGGTCGAGGCCCGCGGCCACGCGGCGCCGCCGAAGAACCAGTGGGTCACCGTGACCGGCGAGTGGGCCGAGCCGACCAAACGCGCCGACGGCGACGTCGCCGCGCTGACCGTCTCCGAGGTGAAAGCCGTGACCGCACCGGCGAACCCGTACGAATGACGACCCCGCTGTCCACCGCCGACCTGCTCGACGGCCTGTCCCGCAGGCAGCGGTACAAGTACGTCTTCTTCTGGGGCGACACCCCGCGGCGCGACGGGCAGGTCGACGCGAGCTGCCTGAGCCAGTGGTTCCACGCGCCGTTCACGGTGGACGGCGTGCGCTACCCGACCGCCGAGCACTGGATGATGGCCGGCAAGGCGCGGCTGTTCGGCGACCGCGAGGCCGAGCAGAGCATCGTCGCCGCGCCCCATCCACAGAAGGCGAAGGCGCTCGGCCGGCAGGTCAGCGGGTTCGACACCGAGACCTGGATCCAGCACCGCTTCGACCTGGTGATCGAGGGCAACGTCCACAAGTTCGAGCAGAACGACGCCCTGAGCGACTACCTGCTCGGCACCGGCGAGCGCGTCCTGGTCGAGGCCAGCCCGGTCGACCGCATCTGGGGCATCGGACTGGCGGCCACCGACGAACGTGCCGAGCACCCCGCCCAGTGGCGGGGCCTTAACCTCCTCGGGTTCGCTCTGATGGAGGTCCGGAGCCGGCTCAGCCAGTCTTGCTGAGCGCCAACCCCGGCTCCTCCACCGGTACGACGGTCCGACGGCGGACCACCGTGCAAGCCATGCCGCCCATGATCAGTACGGCGGCGATCGCCTGCTGCAGGCCCACCGCTTCGCCCCGGAGGATCCAGGCGGCGGCCATGCCGACGACCGGCACCAGCAGCGAGAACGGCGCGACGGTGCTGGCGTCGTACACGCCGAGCAGGTAGCCCCAGACGCCGAAGCCGAACAGGGTTGCGGCACCAGCGAGGTAAAGCAGCGCGGCGGCACCGCCCAGGTCGATGCTGCGCAGCGCGTCGAGGTCAGCGCGCGGACCCTCGACCAGCAGCGACAGAACGGTCAGCGGCAGGACGGCGACTGCACTGACCCACACCATGAAGCGCAGGATGTCCTGCGGCTTCGCGTGCCTGGTCACCGTGTTCGACACACCCCAGCAGGCGCCGGCTGCGATGACCAGCAGCAGCGCGCCGAGCGGTGAGGCCAGCCCGCGGTCCAGCACGATCAGCAGCAGGCCGGCGCACGCGACACCGATCCCGAAGAGCTGCATACGCCGCGGCCGCTCGCGCAGTACCAGCACGGCGAACAGCACCGTGAAGATCACCTGCGACTGCAGCACCAGCGAGGCCAGGCCGGCCGGTACGCCGTTATCCATCGCCACGAACAGCAGGCCGAACTTCGCGACTCCCAGCGCGAGGCCGACGGCGATCACGTACCGCCAGGCGACGCGTGGACGACCGAGCACGAAGATCGCCGGCACCGCTGCGAGCAAGAACCGCAACGCCGAGAACAGCAACGGCGGGAAGTCCTCGAGACCGACTTCGATGACCACGAAGTTGATCCCCCAGACCAGGACGACGGCGAGCGCGAGCAGCACGTGACGGGGATTCATGGGCTCCAGTCTCAAGGGAAGTACAGTTAAGAACCAGCACAGATTGCTATGCCCCACGATGTAGGAGTGCTACATGATCGATCTCGCTCGGCTGCGCGCGCTGCACGCCGTCGCGCTCTACGGATCGGTCGGCAGCGCGGCCGAGGCGCTCGGCTACACGCCGTCGGCGATCTCGCAGCAGCTCGCCAAGCTGGAGCGCGAGACCCGGACGACGCTGCTGGAGAAGCGTGGGCGCGGCGTCGTACTCACCGACGCCGCGCAGGAACTGGCGGCCACGGCGTCCAAGGTCCTTGAACTCGTCGAGAGCGCGGAGCTCAAGCTCGAGGAGCAACGCGGGCAGGCGATCGGCGAACTGGTCATCGCCGCCTTCCCCACCGCGGCACGGGGACTGCTTCCCGCGGCCCTGCCGCACCTGATCAACGAGCACCCGGCGCTCGACGTTCGCGTGATCGAGCTGGATCCGTTCGACGCCGTCGCCGCCGTACAGCGCGGAGAGGTGCACGTTGCCGTCGTCCACGACTGGCACAACACTCCGCTCACGCTGACCGAGGAGTTGTCCCGGGTGAAGCTCGGCACGGACCCGGCCGACGTCCTCGTCCCGGCCGCCCATCGCCTGGCCGGCAAGGAGTCCGTCCGGGCGACCGATCTGGTCGGCGAGCGCTGGATCTGCCAGCCACCCGGCACGATCTGCCACGACTGGCTGGTCCGGACCATGAGCAAGGCTGGAGTCGAGCCGATCGTTGCCTACTCGGTCGCGGAGTACCAGACCCAGATCGCGATGCTGAACCGCGGGATCGGAATCGGCATGATCCCCCGCCTGGGCCGAGGGCCGCTGCCCGACGGCGTCACGGCGCTTCCGCTGCAGCCCGCGCCGAGCCGTCGCCTGTACGCCGTCTGGCGGACGGCGACCGCCCGCCGGCCCGCCGTCGCGGTTGCGCTCGCGGCCCTGAAGACCGCCTGGCGGGACCGCGACACCGCTTGAGCCGCCTGGGCGGAACTCCGGTCACGGAACCGGGCCTCACGCTTGGCGACCGATTGACAGCGGTCGGCATCCTCGCTAAGTTCCCGGCAACCGTTAGGAAACCTTCCTATTAGGTTCCGATGCAGTCCCACTCCGTCCACCGCCCCCGGCGAAGTAGGAGGCAATCCGCGATGACGCGTACCCGCCGCTGGTCAGCGCTGGTTTCCAGTGCAACGCTGGCCGCCACCGCCCTGGTCACCACCACAGCGACCACGAGTTCGGCCGCTCCCGTCCGCTACGAGTCCGAGAACGCCGCCATCTCCCAGGGCGTCGTCGAGTCCAACCACACCGGTTTCACCGGCTCCGGCTTCGTCAACTTCGACAACGTCACCACCAGCTCGCTCGAGTACACCGTCACCGTGCCCTCGGCCGGCCCGTACTCGCTGGCCTTCCGGTACGCCAACGGCACCACCACGAACCGGCCGCTGGACGTCTCGGTGAACGGATCCCTGGTCGCCAACGACCTCGGCTTCCCCGGCACCGGCGCCTGGACGTCGTACCAGACCGTCACCACGACGGCGAACCTGGTGGCCGGCACCAACAAGATCCGGACCAGCTCGGTGATCGCCGACGGCGGCCCGAACGCCGACTCGCTGACGGTCGACACGGTCAACGCCGCCGCGACGCCGGTCGCGATCAACGGCCAGCTCCGGGTCTGCGGCGTCAAGCTGTGCAACCAGTACGGCAAGCCGATCCAGCTGCGCGGCATGAGCACGCACGGCATCCAGTGGTACAGCCAGTGCGTGAAGACCGCTTCGCTGGACGCGCTGGCGACCGACTGGAACGCCGACGTGCTGCGGATCTCGATGTACATCCAGGAGGGCGGCTACGAGACCGACCCGCGCCGCTTCACCGACATGGTGCACGGCTACATCGAGGAGGCCACTCGCCGCGGCATGTACGCCCTGGTCGACTGGCATCAGCTCACGCCGGGTGACCCGAACGCGAACCTGTCCAGGGCCAAGACGTTCTTCACCGAGATCGCCGACCGGCACAAGTCCAAGACCAACATCATCTACGACATCGCCAACGAGCCGAACAACGTCTCCTGGGCCGCGATCAAGTCCTACGCCGAGCAGATGATTCCGGTCATCCGGGCCAAGGACCCCGACGGCGTCGTGTTCGTCGGCACCCACGGCTGGGGCTCACTCGGCGTCTCCGACGGCCGGTCCGAGGCCGACATCATCAACAACCCGATCAACGCGACGAACTTCATGTACACCTTCCACTTCTACGCCGCGTCGCACTACACCGAGTACTTCAACGCGTTGTCGCGGGCCGCGGACCGGATCCCGCTGTTCGTCACCGAGTTCGGCACCCAGACCGCCAGCGGTGACGGCACCAACGACTTCGTCAACTCGCAGAAGTACCTGGACTTCCTGGCCAGCAAGAAGATCGGCTGGACGAACTGGAACTTCTCCGACGACTTCCGCTCCGGCGCGGTGTTCAAGCAGGGCACCTGCGCCGGCAACTCCTTCACCGGTACGTCGGTCCTGAAGCCGGCCGGGGTCTGGATCCGTGACCGGATCCGTTCCGCCGACGACTTCCCGACCAGCTGAAGTGCGCCCGGGCCGGTCCTCACGCCCCCAGGACCGGCCCGGGTTCTCCCCTGAGTCTCCTCACCGCCCCCTCGAAAGGAAGCAACTCATGGGACGACTGCTCCGAACAGCAGTACCCGTCCTGCTCGTCGCGGCCTTGGTCCCCGCGCATCAGGCGGCCGCCGCGCCGATCCGCTACCAGGCGGAGTCGGCCACGATCTCCCAGGGCGTGGTCGAGTCGAACCATGCCGGTTTCACCGGGACCGGCTTCGTCAACGGCGACAACGTCGCCGGCAGCTACGTCCAGTGGAGCGTTCCGGTCCAGGCCGCGGGCCAGGCCACGGTCTCGTTCCGCTTCGCCAACGGTACGACGGCCAACCGCGCCGCCGACATCACGGTGAACGGCACGCTGGTCTCCGACAACCTGTCGTTCGCCGGCACTGGAGCGTGGACCACCTGGCAGGACCGGGTGATCACCGTCAATCTGGCGGCCGGCACCAACACCATCCGCGCCACCGCTGCCACCGCCGCCGGTCTGCCCAACCTGGACGCCGTCGACGTCGACACCGCGCCGGCCCCGGTGCGCGGCGTACCCCAGCAGCCGACCGAGCTGGTCACCGGTCTGTCGTTGCCCTGGGCCACCTCGTTCCTGCCCGACGGTCAATCCGCCCTGATGACCGAGCGGAACAGTTTCCGGGTCTCCCGGGTCAGCCTCGACGGCACCCGCACCACGGTCGGCACCGTGCCGAACTCCGTCACCACCAACGGTGAAGGCGGGCTGATGGGAATCGCTGTCTCGCCGACCTGGAACGGCACCACCGACCAGGCGGTCTACCTCTTCCACACCTCCAACGACAACGGACGGACCGAGAACCGGATCGTCCGGATGAACTTCGACGGCACCACCTTGTCCAACCGGACAGTGATCGTGCCGGGCATCCGCAGCAACACCTTCCACAACGGCGGCCAGCTCAAATTCGGCCCGGACGGCTACCTGTACGCCGGCACCGGCGACGCCCAGGACACCGCCACCTCGCAGGACAACAACTCGCTCAACGGCAAGATCCTGCGCTTCACCACCAGCGGCCAGCCCGCGCCGGGCAACCCGTTCGGCAACCTGGTCTACAGCAAGGGCCACCGCAATCCGCAGGGCCTGGCCTGGGACTCCGCCGGCCGGATGTGGTCCGCCGAGCTCGGAGACACCCAGTTCGACGAGCTCAATCTGATCGTCAGCGGCCACAACTACGGCTGGCCGATCTGCCAGGGCACCTGCAGTACGCCCGGCATGGACAACCCCAAGCGCACCTGGACGACGGCCGAGGCGTCACCGAGCAGCCTCGCGATCGTCAACGACACGGCGTACGTCGCGGCGCTGCGCGGCCAGCGGCTGTGGCGGGTCGAACTGAACGGCGAGAACGCCGGCGCGACCCAGGCGTACTTCACCAGCACCTTCGGCCGGCTCCGGTCGGTGGTGAAGGTCCCAGGTGCGAACGCGATCTGGATCAGCAGCTCCAACACCACCGGCGACAAGCTGCTCAGGTCGGTGATCCAATGAGAACCGCACTGCTGCTCACCCTGGGCGTGGTCGCCGCCGGTCTCGTCGCCGGTCCGGCCGAAGCGGCCACGATCGATGTCAGCACCGCCGCGCAACTGAAGACCGCCCTGACCAGCGCCAAGCCCGGCGACACGATCAGGCTTGCCGACGGCACCTACACCGGCAACTTCAAGACCACCGTCGCCGGTACGTCGAGCGCGCCGATCACGCTCGTCGGCAGCGCTCGGGCCGTCCTCACCGCGGGTGGCGGCTACGGCCTGCACCTGAACGGCGCGTCGTACTGGCAGGTCAAGGGCCTCACGGTCACCGGCGGCCAGAAGGGCATCATGATCGACTCCGCCACCCGGGTGGTGATCGACGGTGTCACCGTGCACGGCCTGGACATGGAGGGCGTGCACTTCCGCAACTCCAGCACGTACGGCACGATCCGCAACTCGACGATCTACGACACCGGCAACGACGGCCGGGGCATGGGCGAGGGCGTGTACGTCGGCAGCGCCGGCGGTACGTCGGACAAGTCCGACAACGTGCAGATCCTCGACAACACGATCGGTCCCGACGTCGGCGGCGAGGCGATCGACCTGAAGGAGGGCACCACCGGCGGCCGGGTGGCCGGCAACACCTTCGACGGCCGCGGCCTGACCGGCGCCAACTACGACGACAGCTGGGTCGATGTCAAAGGCAACAACTACCTGATCGAGAACAACACCGGCAAGAACACCACCAACAACGGTTTCGAGACCCACACCCAGCAGTCCGGGTGGGGCTGCGGCACCGTCTTCCGCAACAACCGGTCGGACCTGACGGGGGCCACCGGCAGCGGGCGGTACGCGTTCTACATCACCAACTACAACGCGACCAGCTGCAAGGTCACGATCGACAGCAGCAACACCGTCACCGGCGGGAGGGGCCTGGCGAACCCCGGGATCCCGATCAGCTGATCCCCGGACGGCCGGCGGCGCCTTGGATGCCGCCGGCCGTCCGGCTCAGTCCTCGAGCAACCGCCGGAACTTCGCCTCGGACTCGTCGTCGACCGCGGTGTAGATGGTGGCCCGGGCGCTGCCGAGCCGGGTGAGCCACATGTTCACCGGTTCGATCCGGAGCCGGCCCACCCGCGGGTGGTCGATCACCTTGACGTTGTTGCTCGGCGCGGCGACGTCGTACCGGTTCCACAGGTCGGCGAACTCCGGCGATTCGGCCAGCAGCCGCTGGGTCAGCTCCTGCCAGCTGGGCTCGCCCAGGTGATCGGCGGAGGCTGCCCGGTAGCCCGCCACCATGTGCAGCTTGATCGACTCCGAGTCACTGAACGAGCACTGCCACTGCTGGGTGACGAAGGTCAGCCAGAGTACGTTGCGCTCCTCGACCGGGATCTGGGTCAGGTCGAGCATGATCTTGCAGTACGCGTCGTTGAAGGCCAGGACGTCGTACCGGGCGTTGAGCACCAGTCCCGGGTACGGCGAGGCGTTGTCGAGCATGCGCTGCACCGACGGCGGCAGACCGCCGCACTCGGCGCTCACCGGCCCCAGCGGCAACCCGGCCAGGGTGTAGAGGTGGTTGCGCTCCAGCCGGTCGAGGCGCAGCGTCCGGGCGATCGCCTCGACCACTTGGGCGGACACGTTGATGTCCCGGCCCTGCTCGAGCCAGGTGTACCAGGTGACACCGACCCCGGCGAGCTGCGCGACCTCCTCGCGCCGCAGGCCCGGCGTACGGCGTCGGCCGCCCGGTGCGAAGCCGACCTCCTCGGGCTGAAGCCGCTCCCGGCGGCTGCGCAGGAAGCCCGCCAGCTCGCGGCGGCGCTCGTCCGGGCCGTTCTGGCGGCTGACTGGCAGGCTGGTCACGACGCTCACCCCTCCATCGTGGCCGAGCTCGCGGGGCCGCGGAAGGCCGGTGCCAGGTGGTGTGAGTACTAGGATAACCAGGCTCTCACTACCCGGATCCGGAGCAGCGCAGGCTGGGGATCATGACACAGACCTCCGCTCCGCCGATCGACGCACCTGCCAAATCGCCGCTCGGTCCGGTGGCGCTCACCACCCTGCTCTTCGGCGCCTTCCTGCCGATGCTCTCGTTTTTCATCATCAACGTCGCGCTCCCGGCGATCGGGACCGACCTGCACGCGACGCCCGGCGAACTCCAGCTGGTCGTCGGCAGCTACGGCATCGCCAACGCGACTCTGCTCGTCGTCGGCGGACGGCTCGGCGACGGCTTCGGCCGGAAGCGGCTGTTCCTGATCGGTCTGGTCGGATTCACGGTGATGTCGCTGCTCTGCGCGATCGCTCCGTCGATCGGCGTCCTGCTGGCCGCCCGGGTGCTCCAGGGCGCGGCCGCCGCCGCGATGACGCCGCAGGTGCTCGCTTCGATCAGCAGCTTGCTCGCCGGTGAGCATCGGGCGCGGGCGATGGCGATGTTCGGTGTCGCCGGTGGGGCCGCGGCAGCCCTGGGCCAGATCCTGGGCGGCGTACTGGTTGAGGCCGACGTGTTCGGGCTGGGCTGGCGGGCCGTCTTCCTGGTCAACGTGCCGGTCGGCATTGTCGCGCTCGCCGCGGCGCTGAAGCTCCTGCCGGAGACCCGGGCCGCTCAGGCCCACCGGGTCGACCTCGCCGGCGCCGGACTGCTCGCGCTCACGCTGGTGCTCCTGCTGCTACCGCTGACCGAGGGACGCCCGCTCGGCTGGCCGCTGTGGACCTGGCTGTCGCTGGCGGCCGTCGTACCGGCTGTGGGGCTGCTCGGCCTGCACCAGCACCGGGCCGAGAAGGCCGATCGGGCTCCGCTCATCCCTCCGACCGTGCTGCGCCTGAAGGCGATGCGAATCGGCCTGCTGCTGGCGATGGCGTTCTTCACGACGTTCGGCGGGTTCATGTTCGTGTTCGCGCTGGCCACCCAGGGCGAGGCCGGAATGTCACCGTTGGAAGGTGGTCTGAGCCTGCTGCCAATGGCAGTCGGCTTCCTGATTACGTCGATCTACGGCCCGCGCCTGCAGGCGCGGTACGGCGCCGGTCTGATCGTGCGCGGCTGGCTGATCCAGGCCGTCGGGTACGCCGTACTGGCGGCGGTCGGCCTGGCGTTGTGGCCCGACGTGACGCCGTGGACCCTCGCTCTGCCGATGCTGATCGCCGGCTTCGGCAGTGGACTGGTGATGGTCCCGCTGATGGGCGTGGTGGTCGGTCAGGTGCCGCCTGCCCAGGCCGGACTCGGCAGCGGCATCTTGCTGACGAGCCAGCAGACCTGCCTGGCACTCGGCGCAGCCACGGTCGGTACGGCGTACTTGTCGCTGTCCGGTACGTCGTGGGGTCAGGGCGGCTCGCTGGCCGCGGTGGCGCTGGCCATCACCGCGATCTCGCTGCTGATGACGCCGGTGACTCGGCAGCTGCGTTAGTTCCAGTGGTCGGGGCGCAGCAAGCTGCCGGGGATCCTGGTGCTGCTGTCGCCCCGGGCCGCGTTGACCTGCGACTGGGTGACGAAGAGCGCGTCGGTGAGGTCAGCGCCCCGGAGGTCGCTGTCGCGGAGGTCGGCGCCGATCAGATCCGCCTTGCGGAGGTCGGCGCCGGCCAGGTCGGCAGCGATCAGGTAGGCGCCGCGCAGGTTGGCCCGGCTCAGGTCGGCCTTGCGCAGCTTGGCCCCGACGAGGTCGGCGCCGCGGCGTTCCTTCTTCTTGCTCTGCTTGCCGCGAACGAGCCGGCTGGTGGTCAGCAGCAACTCGTTGACGCTCTGGCGTTCGTTGCCCAGGTCAACTTCCAGGACCGGCTGCTGGGTCAGGGCCTCGACGTGGTCGAGGCTTCGCTGGAGCTCGGCCCGGATCGGCGCGGTCTCGGGGCGCTGCTGCGCGTCGTACAGGTACCAGAGCAGTTCGTGCAGCTGCCGCATGATCGGCAGCGCGGCGAACATCTCCTGGCCGGGCTGCTCGCGCCAGCTCACTCCGGCCTGCCGGGAGATTTTCTGGCCCGCGCCGAAGCAGTCGTAGACCGTGCAGCCCTGGAAACCCGCCGGGCGGAGCTTGCTGTGGATGCCGCAGCGGAAGTCCTCCTGCAGGTTCGGGCAGGGGTCGCCGGCCGGTTTGTCGATCGCGAAGTCCGCGGACCTGGCGAACGTCAGCGCGACACAGCACAGCCCGAAGCAGCTCCCGCAGTCGGCGCGGAGCTCCGCGGTCACGTCAGTTCTGGTCGGCAACCGTCTGGCCGGTCCGGCGCCAGCGGATGCCGGCCTCGATGAACTCGTCGATCTCGCCGTCGAACACACCCGAGGTGTTGCCGGACTCGAACTGGGTCCGCAGGTCCTTCACCATCTGGTACGGGTGCAGCACGTAGGAGCGCATCTGGTCGCCCCACGAGCCCTGCACGTCACCGCGCAGCGCGTCGATCTGGGCCCGCTCCTCGGCCTTCTTCAGCGCGAGCAGCTTGGCCTTGAGGATCACCATCGCGCTGGCCTTGTTCTGCAGCTGGGACTTCTCGTTCTGGCAGGAGACCACCGTGCCGGTCGGGATGTGGGTGATCCGGACCGCGGAGTCGGTGGTGTTGACGCTCTGCCCACCCGGACCGGACGAGCGGTACACGTCGATGCGCAGCTCCTCCTCCGGGACGTCGATCTCGTCGGTCTGCTCCAGCACCGGGACCACCTCGACCGCGGCGAACGAGGTCTGCCGGCGGCCCTGGTTGTCGAACGGGGAGATCCGGACCAGCCGGTGCGTGCCCGACTCGACGCTCAGCGTGCCGTAGGCGTACGGCGCCTTGACGCCGAAGGTGGTCGACTTGAGCCCGGCCTCCTCGGCGTAGGACGTGTCGTAGACCTCGGTCGGGTAGCCGTGCCGCTCGGCCCAGCGCAGGTACATCCGCTGCAGCATCTCGGCGAAGTCCGCGGCGTCCACGCCACCCGCGCCGGAGCGGATCGTGACCAGGGCCTCGCGCTCGTCGTACTCGCCGGACAGCAGGGTGCGGACCTCGAGGGACTGGATCGACTTGGCCAGCGCGGCGATCTCCTTCTCGGACTCGGCCAGGCTGTCGGCGTCGTTCTCCTCGCGGGACAGCTCGATCATCACGCCCAGGTCGTCGATCCGGCTGCGCAGGCTGGTCACCCGCTCCAGGTCGGCCTGCAGGCTGGACAGCCGCGACGTCACCTTCTGCGCGTTCGCCTGGTCGTCCCACAGGTCGGGCGCGGCGACCGCCTCCCCGAGGTCGGCGATCTCCCGGCGCATGGTGTCCAGATCGAGAACCTTCTCGATCGAGGTCAGCGTCGCGTCGAGCTGCTTGAGCTCCGCGTCAAAATCCAGTCCAGCCACAACCAAGCAGACTACCCGCTAACCGTGCCGCTCCGGGAATCCAGCGCCGCGGTCACCAAGCGCGACGGAGTGCGCCGAACACCTCGGCGACAGCCTGCTTGAGCTCCGCGTTCGCCGCTTTCAGCTGCTCGGGATTCGCATCGGCCGGCAGGATCAGCGCCAGCTCCTGCTCCAGCACCTTCTGCGCGGCGGCGAACTGCGCGGCGATCAGCCGGGCCGTCAGCGGCTTCAGCTCGGGATCGCGCGCGAGCAGGGCAGCCGCGAGCGTGTCCTCCATCTCCTCGGCGATCTGGCGACGGCGAGCGAGCAACGCGGGACTCTCCGCGGTCGTGCGGTTGAACTCGAGCCAGGTGGCAAGGTGGCCGGACTCCAAGCGGCCCCGCACCACGCTCAAGTACTGCTGCTCCAGCACGGTGATCGGATTCGCGCCCGGCGGCGCATCACGGATCGCCTGCGCCGGACCCGCCCACCAGCCGGTCTCGTCGAAGAACAGGTCTTCCTTGGTCGGGAAGTGGTTGAACACCGTCTGCACCGCGACGTCAGCCGCCTTCGCCACCTCGGCCACTGTCACCGCGTCGAACCCGCGTTCCAGGAACAGCCGGGTCGCCACGTCGGAGATCGCCTGCCGGGTCTGCTGCTTCTTGCGCTCCCGGCGCCCGATCTCCATGGACACACCTTAAGGCGCCGTGCTTTACTCTTTCCAATCTTGTAGTCACTACATTTTTGGAGCTCATCCATGACTATTCTCGTCACCGGAGGTCGCGGCCGCATCGCCCGCGCCGTCTACGCTGGTCTCACCGCCGCCGGCCGCGACGTCCGGATCGCCAGTCGCGCGCCGGCCGATCTTCCCGGCGCGATCGCCTACGACCCGTTGTCCCCGGCCCTCGACGGCGTCACGCAGGTCTTCCTGTACGCCGATCCGTCGACCGCAGGCCTCTTCGCGGCAGCGGCCGACGCGGCCGGCGTACGGCAGGTGGTGCTGCTGTCGTCGATGTCGTCCCAGGCCGGGACCGACGAGGCCGCCGGTGATCCGCATGCGGAGACCGAGCAGCTCGTCGGCAGCGGTTCGTACGCGACGACGTACTGCAGCCCGGCGCGTTCATGAGCAACGCGATTTACTGGGCCCACTCGATCCGCGCGACCGGTCAGGTCCGGCTGCCGTACCTGGACGCCGAGGAGGCGCCGATCCACGAGCAGGACATCGCCGACGTGGCGGTCCGTGTGCTGCTGGACGGACCCGGTGGCGAGCACGACGGCCGCGGGTATCCGCTCACCGGGCCGGAGTCGATGACCCGTCGCCAGCAGTTGGCTCAGGTCGCCGAGGTCACCGGAGCGTCCTTCGAGGCCGTCGACCTCAGCGCGGACGAGGCTCGGGTGGAGATGGGCGCCATGATGCGGCGGCCCGCACAGCTCGAGGCGTTGCTCGCGTACTGGTCGTCACGGGTCGGCAGTCCGCACCCGATCGAACCGGCGGTCGAGAAGCTGGCCGGCCATGCCGGGCGCACCTTCCGCACCTGGCTGGCCGACCACCGGGAGGTCTTCGGCTGAGCGCTTTGCCTCGTCAGCCGGTCGCCGGCCGCCGCTGCTACGGCAGGATCGAATCGATGTAGCCGCCGTCCACGCGGACCGCGCCGCCCGTGGTGGCCGACGCCTGCTCGGAGCTGAGGTACACCACCAGGTTGCCGATCTCCCGCGGCTCGATCAGCCGCTGGATCAGCGAGTACGGCCGGTGCTCCTTCATGAATTGGTGCTGCGCCTGGTCCCAGGGCAGGTCGTCGTCCACCAGTTCGTTAACGAACTCCTCGACCCCAGGCGTGTGGGTGGGGCCGGCCATCACCGAGTTGACCGTCACGCCGGTCCCGGCGGCCGCCTTCGCGAACCCTCGGGTCACCGCCAGCAGCGCCGTCTTGGTCACGCCGTAGTGCACCATCTCCAGCGGCGTGACCACCGCCGAGTCGCTGGCGATGTTCATCACCCGGCCGAAGCCACGCTCCATCATGCCCGGCAGGTACATCCGGGTCAGCCGGACCGCCGACAGCACGTTGACCTCGAAGTAGCGGCGCCACTCGTCGTCGTCGATCTCCAGCACCGGCTTGGCGCCGAAGATGCCGAGGTTGTTCACCAGGATGTCGAGCTCGCCCGCCTGCTGCCGCAGAGCGTCGGCGCCCTCCACGGTCGCGAGGTCCGCCGCGACCGGAATCAGCTCCGCCGAAGGCAGTTCCTGCTGGATCGCCTCGGCGGCCTTGTCGGTCTTGGCCTGGTCGCGCCCGTTGACCACCACACTCGCGCCGGCTCTGGCCAGCTCGGTGGCGATCGCCTGCCCGATCCCCTGGGTGGATCCCGAAACCAGCGCCCGTCGTCCTGTCAGATCGATCCGCATGGTCCCCATGGTGCCCCAGGAGCCCAGTCGGGCAAACCCGTTCCACATGTTGCCCTGGACAACAGTTCGTCACGGTCGCCGGCGTTGGCCGGGACAGCGCGTGGCATGGCCGTGTATGGCGCGGTGCTGACCAGCCGGCTGACCGCCTCGGCCAGGTCGGGCGGGTCCGCGAGCAACCAGCCCGGGATCACCGCACCGGTACGACGGCCGACGCGGTGGACGCGATGTCGGCCTCGCCCGGCCAGCCCGGCGGCTCGAACGGCAGATCCACCGTGGAGGTCAGCTGCACGGTCACCGTCGTACCGGTCACGTCGGCCGACCAGTCGAGCCCGTCGAACCGCTCGCTCGCCGACACCGTGTCCAGGTAGTCGGCCGTGAGTCGCCGCGCCTCCTCCGGGTCGATCGGTGCGTTGCCGCCGGTGCCGGTCTGCGCGTAGATCGCCGCGAGGCCGTTCGCCGCGGCCAGGACCGCGCCGTCCGCGGTCGAGTCCAGGTCGCGCCGGACCAGGAACACCTTCGAGACGTCGGTCACCACGACGATCATCAGCAGCACGATCGCGGTGAACCCGATGATCAGCACGGTCATCTGGCCGCGCTCGTCCCGCTCCCGTCGTGGTTTCACGGCGAGCCCTTCGCTTCCCGGTAGTCGCCGTACGGCTCGGTGTGCGACGCGGACACGTGGACGGCCGGTCGCGCTCCCCCGAGCGCCTCCGGGATCAGCGGCAGCGGCACCTGATGGTCCAGCTCGACCGTCACCGTCGACCCAGGCTCCAGACAGGCCGGGGCACAGGTGATCGTCAGGTCGCCGGATCCGAGGTCGAGCCCTTGGTCCTTCATCGCCAGCCGGGCGGCTTCGAACGCCCGCGCCCTGGCGTCGTCCTCGGTGAGCCCTTGCGGCACGATGACGAAGGCCCTCCCCGCGGCTCGCGTCGCCGCCGTCGCGCCGTACGAGGCACGCTGTACGTCGAACACGCCCAGCATCACGTAGACCAGCGGCACCAGCAGCAGCAACGCCAGCCAGGAGAACTCGACCACCGCGCTGCCCTGCTCGTCGCGTTTTCGGCGGGCCGCCTTCGCGAGCAGGTTTGACGAACTGTCTCGGTTCCGCCGCCGTTCCCTCACTCGCCGGTCTCCTTGATCGCGTGCCCCTCGACCGTGAAGTCGATGCCGGGCCCCCACAGCCCGAGCGCGGGCATGTGGGCCGAGATCGCGACCCGCACCACGGGCTGCCCGTCGACGTCGGTCTGCTCGGCGGTGACCGACTCGATCAGCTCGTCCCGGACGACACCGTCGACCAGTTCACGGGTCCGGGCCTCGCCGTCGGCGGTGTCCCGGTTGAGCACCGCCGCGTAGTGCGCGCCTTCGGAGGCCGCCGCGGTCATCGTGTTGCGGATGTACAGGAACAGGCCGACCTGCAGGATGCCCAGGAACAACGGCACGACGATCACCGACACCAGCACGAAGTCGACCACTGCCGCGCCGCGCTGGTCCCGCCGCCGTTGGTTGCCGTGGGCTCCGATCACTTGCCGGTGACGGAGTCCAGAGCGCGTTCCAGCATGTCTGCGAGTTTGGTACCCGCCAGATTCCAGATGACGACGACCAGGCCGGCCGTCATCACCGTGATCAGGACCCAGCCGGGGACGTCGCCGCGTTCCTTGGCTGCCGGGCGTGCTTTCAGGACCAGGGACAGGAAGAGTCTGGTCAGCAACAGGGACATGGTTTCTCCTCGTTTCATCCGGCGATCATCTCGATCCCGACAGCGCCGGGGTAGAAGGCGAACATGATGGTGACGGGCAGCACCAGGAACACGACCGGCACCATCATCGCGACCTCGCGACGCGCTCCGGACTCGATCAGCTCACGCCGGCTCGCCTCGCGGATGTCTCCGGCCTGGGCCCGCAGGACGTCGGCCAGCGGCGTACCGCGTTCGAGCGCGACCGCCAACCCGTCGGCGAACCGGGACAGCGCGAGCAGGCCCGTCCGGTCCGCCAGGCTGTCGAGCGCGCGCACCAGCGACGAACCCGCACGCGTCTCCGCGAGCACACGCTGAAGCTCGTCGGCCAGCTCTCCCCGGCACGACCTGGCCACGCGGTCGAGCGCCGCCGCCGGACCCTCCCCTGCCGCGACTGACAGCGCAAGCAACTCGGCCACCGTCGGCAGCTCCGCCAGAAGCCGGCGCTCCCGGTTGCGCACCTGGGTGCTCAGGTAGGTGTCCCGCGACAGCACACCCAGTACGGCGAGCAGCGCGGACAGCACAAGCAGTCCGACGGGGTTCCCATAACCCAGCGACAGCGCCACGAGCGCGATCAGCAGTCCTGCACCGAATCCTGCCGTCCCCCACAGCACCTGCTCGATCCGGAACTCCTCCACGCTCCGGTCGATGCCCGCCCGCGCGAGCCGGCGCCGGATCGACACCGCACCGCCGAGGATCCGCTCCAGCCGCACGGCTCCCGCGCGCAACGACGGCCCGAACATCCGCAGGATCGCGTGGAACGGCGACCCCGAGTCGACCACGCCGGAGAACACGTCGGCTCCGGCGAGGTCGCGCAGGTACGGCCCGATCCGGTCGTCGACCGTCGGCTTGCGCAGGAACGGCACCCGCCGGATCACCAGCAGCAGACTCGCCCCGAGCATTCCGCCGAGCAGGCCACCCATCAGCACGGGACTCATCGCAGCACCCGCTCGGGCTCGGGCAGCCGGCCGATGCGCAGCATCACCCGGTAGGCGAGCACGCAGACCACGGCACCGATGCCGATGATCAGCGCTCCGACCGGCGAGTTGTACCGCTGGATCACGTCGCCCTGGAACGACAGCAGCCCGAGCACCAGCCACGGAGCCGCCACCGCGACGCGAGCGCCGTTCACCGACCAGGACTGTCTCGACTCCAGCTCCGATCTGGTCCGGGCGTCGTCGCGCAGGAAGCTCGACAGCGACCGCAGCAGCCGGCCGAGGTCACCGCCACCGACCTCGCGCGCGATTCGCAACGCCTCCACCACCCGATCGCCGACCGGATCGGCCAGCCGCGCCTTCAACCGGTCCAGCGAGTCGGCGAACCGCCCGGTCGAGGCGTAGTCGGCCCCGAACCGCCGGAACGGCTCCCGCAGCGGCAACGGCCCACGCTCCCCGACCTGCGCCAGCGCCTCGGACAGCGACAGCCCAGCCCGTACGGCGGAGGCGATGTTGTCGACCACGTCCGGCCACAGCTCCCGGAACTCCGCCAGTCGCTTGCGGGCCCGGCTCTTCAGCAGCGCGACCGGCACCCCACCGGCCATCACCCCGAACACCACACCGACCGGCAACGTCGCCGACACCAGGAACATCAGCACGAACGCCACGAACCCCGTCAGCAGGCAAGCCCCGATGAACGCGCCCGGCGTGACCCCCTCGACCCCGGCCCGCGCCAGCAGGTCACGGCTGCGTGCCGTCAACCGCCCGTCGGTCTTCGGCTTCTCCTCGTACGGCGCGACGAACGACCAGCCGATCAGCAACAACCCGACCCCGAAGAACAGCCCGAGCAGCAGCCCCATCAGTGCACCCCTCGCGGCAGCTCGGTCAGCAGCCCGGACGGCGAATAGCCCGCCTGCTGGAACCGCTCCGGGTGCGGCAGCTGCCCCTCGGCCCGCCGCAGTACGCCGTCGTAGGTGCCGAACAGGGTCTCGGTCTCGATCGTCTGGTCCTCGATCCGTCCACTCACCGCGACGATCTCGCGCACCCGGCGCTGCCCGTCGGCCCCGATGCCGAGGTGCACGACGAGGTCGACGCAACCTGCCACCGTCGGCAGCACGAACCGGGACCCGATGTTCTCTCCCGCGAGCAACGGCAGCGTGCACATCTTGGTCAACGCCTCGCGTGCCGAGTTCGCGTGGATCGTGCACATCCCGGGAAGTCCACTGTTCAAAGCCAAGAGGAGGTCCAGGCACTCCTCGCCGCGGACCTCGCCGACGATCACCCGGGACGGCCGCATCCGCAGCGACTCCTTGACCAGGTCGCGCAACCGCACCTCGCCGGTGCCCTCGAGCCCGGCCTGCCGGGTCTGCATCGACACCCAGTCGGGGATCGGTAGCTTGATCTCGAAGACCTCCTCGCAGCTGATCACCCGCTCCCGGCCCGGAATCGAACCGGCCAGCGCGTTCAGCATCGTGGTCTTGCCCGCTTGGGTGCCTCCGGCCACCAAGATGTTGAGGCCGACGGCAACGGACGCGTCGAGCACCGCGGCCGCGTGCGGAGTCAGTGAACCGAGCGCGACCAGGTCGGCCAGCTTGGTGGCCCGGACCGTGAATTTCCGGATGTTGATCGCCGCATAGCGCTGAGTGATACCGCCGAGCACGATGTGCACCCGGCTGCCGTCGGGCAGGCGCGCATCGGTGAACGGCTGCGAGACGTCGATCCGCCGTCCGGTCGTCTTCAGCATCCGCTCGACCAGGTCGGCGACCTCCTCCTCGGTCAGCACCGTGGTGGTCAGCTCGTGCCGGCCGTCGCGGGCGATGAACACGCGGGACGGTTCGTTGATCCAGATCTCCTCGACCGCCGGGTCGTCCAGATAGCGCTGCAGCGGCCCGAATCCGGCGACCCGGTCGTGCACCTCTCGGCTGACCGCCTCGACGTCGCCGATCGGCGGCACGATGCCGGTCAGGCTGCGCTCGTCGTACTCCCGGACGACGGTCGCGACGATCGAGCTGACCGCGCCCGGGTCGCGCAGCGGGTCGATGCCCTCGCGCCGGACGACGTCGCGGACCTGCGCGTCGATCAGCTCGACCGCACCACCGAAGCCGTTGCGGCGCGCGGCGACCCTGTCGGCTGTCATCGTCTCCCCGTGCTCGTCAGTGGTTCGGCTCTGCCGGCCGGCGACCGTTTCGTCACCCTGCGCGACCATCCTCCCAAGCCGGAGGGTGCGGGCGCCAACCCGATCCGCGCAACCTGTGGACAACTGACCGGCGGGCAGAGGCCGACCGACCGTAACCGTGCGCTCACGGTGTGGTCCACCCGCGTTGCAGCTTGTTGCAGAAACCCGTGGCCTCCGCCGCGCCGGGACCGGCCGGCTGTAACGCGCCCGATGGCCCGCGGCGTCGTACAGAGTGAGACCACGACGAAGGGCCGTGATGGGATCGACGACGGACGATTTCGAGGAGTTCGCCAGAGCGCGAACTCCCCAGCTGTACCGGACCGCCTGGCTGCTCGCCGGCGACCGGCACCACGCTGAGGACCTGGTGCAGGAGACGCTGGCCAAGATGTACCGGTCCTGGTGGCGGATGCAGCGGATCGAGAACCCCGCGGCGTACGCGCAGACCGTGCTGGCCCGGACGTTCATCTCGCAGCGCCGGCGGCGTAGCTGGGGCGAGCAGCCGACCGAGGCCATGCCGGACCAGCCGGTGCACTCCGGTGATCTCGAGCTGCGGGTGGCCCTCCGGGACGCTCTGGCCGAACTGTCTCCCCTTGATCGTGCGGTGCTCGTGCTGCGGTTCTTCGAAGATCGCAGCGTCGAACAGGTCGCGCTCGATCTCGGCAAGAACGCCGGTGCGATCAGAACCCGGACCTCCCGCGCCCTGGACCGGCTCCGCGCGGTGCTCGGCGACGACGTCCACCTGATCGCTCTCTGATCCGCAGGAGAATCCCGATGAACAACTTGAACGACAGCTTGCCCGACCTGATGCGCCGGGTCACCGACGATCTCGAGCCGGAGTCACCGGATCTGGTGGACCGCGGCATCCGCCGGGGCGTCACGCTGCGCCGGCGCCGCAAGGCGCTGCTGAGCCTCAGCGGCGCCGCGGCGGTCCTGGCCACGGCCGGCGTCACCGTCGGCGGCACCCAACTGTTCGCCGGCACCCCGCAGGCCCCCGTCGCCGGTAGCACTACCGCGGCACCGACGCAACGGCCTGCCGCACCGAAGCCGGCCACGCCCGCCGGAACGCTGGCGACTCTTCAAAGCCTCCTGCCGGAAACGCTGCAGCAGTCGTCGCCGAAGAGCGGGGCCGACGGCGGTGGGATGCACCGCGCCGAGGTCGTCGTGAACGACGGCCGGGGTGCCTCGCTGATCAGGGTCTCGATCATCACCACCAAGGTGCTCTCGACCTGCGCCGGACTGCACGGCACCTGCAAGGTCCTGCCGGACGGATCGGTGTTCACGTCGTACGCCAACGAGTCGATCACCCGGGATCGCCCGGACAAGAATCCGTGGGGCATCAAGAACACGGTGGTCGAGCTCTTCCGGCCCGACGGGCGGATGATCAGCATCTACAGCTACAACGCGCCGAGAGTCGGAGTCCAGCACACCAGGCCGAACCCACTGTTCTCGGTGGCCCAGCTGACTGCGATGGCGACCAGCAGCGAGTGGACTTTTCCGGCCAAGGCGCCTGAGCCGGATCTCGGCCCGCAACCCGGCGACGGCAAACCGACGGTGCCGCTGTCCCAGACCCAGCAGACCTTGCGGAACGTGCTCCCCCGGAATCTCCAGCTCACTCGTCCGGAGACCTGGGGTGGCGGCGGTGACGGCTTCAACGGTGCGTCGTACGTCGTCAACGACGGCAGAGGCGCGGCCCGGGTCGACGTGTTCGTGCAGTACGAGACGCCCAGGACCAAGTGCGGCGACGAGGGTCCGTCGCACTGCCAGGTCCGTCCGGACGGCGCGGTGACCGGCTGGTCGAGGAACGAGCCGACGTACGGCGACGAGCGCCAAGCGATCAACGGCGTGCTCGCCAACCGGGTCGAGATCCACTACCCGGACGGCCGCATGATCAGCATGACCAGCTACAACGGCCCGCAGGAGAAGGACGCGAAGCACACTCGGGTCAAGCCGGTGCTCAGCACCGCCGAGTTGTTCGCGATGGCCGGGAACGCCGGCTGGAAGTTCCCTGGAACTGGTAAGTAGTAAGGCTCTCTCGTCCGCCGCTGATCCTCTGAGGGGTGGGTCAGCGGTGGACGAGGGTGTGCTCGAAGGCGTAGCGGGAGGCGCGGAACAGGTGCGAGCCGTACTCCACCGCGCGCCCGTGGTCGTCGTAGGTGATCCGCGTGGTCGCCAGCAGCGGGTGGCCCACTTCCTCACCGAGAAGGCGAGCTTGTTCCAGGGTGGCCGGCTGGGCCGAGATGGTCTGGTGGGCCACCTTGAGGCGGACCCCCTCGGCCCGGAGCAGCTCGTACAGGCCGCGCTCGGCCAGAGTGCTGGGGTCGGTGTCCAGCATCTCCGGCGGCAGCCAGTTGCGCATCAGGGCCAACGGCTCCCCGTCCGCCCGGCGCAGGCGCTCCAGCCGCAGTACGCGGTCTCCTGCCTCGCACTGCAGGGCAGCGGCCACGTCAGGGCTCGCGGGAGCGATGCCGAAGCGCAGGACCTCGGTCTCGGGCTTGCGGTGCGCCGCCGCCAGATCGTCGTACAGGCTGGTGAGCTCCAGCGAGCGCCGGACCTGGCCGGAATTGCCGACGACCTGCGTGCCGACGCCACGCTTGCGGACCAGGAGGCCCTGGTCGACCAGCCGGGCGATGGCCTGCCGCACGGTTGGACGGCTCAGCCCGTAGGCCTCCGCGAGGTCCACCTCGTTGCTGAGCCGGGAACCGACCGGCAGGTCACCGCCCTGGATCGCTGCCTCCAGCTGCTGCGCCAGCTGGACATGGAGCGGGGTACGGCTGGTGCGATCAACGCTGACCTGGACGGTGCTCATGGGCACATCTTGGGCTGTCAGCGGCCCACCGTCGAGTCGATGAGCAGATTTGATCAGATCTCTTCCTTTGTGGGGCGGCGATTTCGGCGCCGGCTACCCGATCCGGATCGGCCGCTGCTCCTGATGCGACCGCATCGCGGCCAGGGAGATCTCGAGGGCACGACGTGCGTCCTGTCCGGTGACCGGCGGTTCGGTGTCGCCGCGCACGACCGCGGCGAAGTCGGCGAGCTCCTGGACGTACGCGTCGCGGAACATCTGCTCGTCGCTGCGCATCGTCGGCTGGTGCAGGCCGCTCTCGTCGTAGTGCACCGCCGGGGTGCTCGGCAGCCGGCCGGCCAGCACCATGCCCTTGCTGCCGAAGACTTCGGCGCGGACGTCGTACCCGTAGAGCGCGGAGAAGTTCGCCTCCGCGGTCGCGATCGCGCCGTTGTCGAAGGTCAGCACGACGACCGCGGTGTCGGTCAGCCCGTCGTCCTTGAACTCCGGCGCGACCAGCGCGTCGGCGCGGGTGTAGACCTCGACCACCTCGGCGCCCGGATTGAGCCAGAGCAGGATGTCGAAGTCGTGCACCAAGGTCTCGCGGAAGATCGTCCACGGCCGGACGCCGGCCGCGTTGGTGAGCCCCGCCGGCCAGCCCGGGTCGCGGGTGATCGAGCGCATCAGCTGCGGCGTACCGATGCCGCCCGCGTCGACCGTCGCCCGGGCCTGCTGGAAGTCGGCCGCGAACCTCCGGTTGAACCCGACCTGGAACGGCACCCCGGCGTCCTTGGTCGCCGTGATCGCCCGGTCGATCTCGTCGAGCGTCAGCGAGGCCGGCTTCTCGCACCACACCGCTTTGCCCGCCTGTGCCGCCTGGACGATCAGGTCGGAGTGCGCGGCCGCGATCGACGCGATCAGTACGCCGTCGATCTCGGGATCCGCGAGCAGTTCGTCGACCTCGCACGCGCGGGCCGCGTACTTGCCCGCCAGCTCCTCGGCCGCCTCACGCCGGGGATCGGCCACTGCCACCAGTTCGGCCCCGGCGACGTGGCGTGCGATGTTGCCGGCGTGCATCACTCCGATCCGGCCGGCGCCCACCAGCCCCAGCCGAACCACCGGCAGCCCGTGATCAGTACGCATTCCCGCCTCCCAGGTTCGTCGTCAGCCGGTGAGCATCTCATCACGGGGACGTGAATCCGGGGAAGGTGCCTTCGGCAAGCGATGGAGGTGAACGGGGTGGATCCGGCAGGTGAAGGTCCGTGGGTGGTCCGCGGTCGGCGGCCTCCGTCGTGCCCGGCGGGTTCTACGCTGCGGGCATGGACGGGTTGCGGTTGGGTGCGGTGTGTTGTCGCGAGGTGTGATCGCGGCCGGGTCGCACGAGGGGTCGGCCCGCGGGTCCGGATGGCGGTCACGGCCTACCGGGTGCTGCCTGACCTCGGGCAGGATGACGCCTTCGATCCGGCCACCGTTTCCGTCGGCGGCGGGGGATACGCTTTTCCGGCCGGCCTCGGACGGCGACGTCGCCGACCGGCGACCTTGCGTCCCGGAGCCGGGCGGAACACCCCGCCAGGGACTCGACGGGCTCCGGCCGCCCCACCTCCGGCAAGCCCTCGACCAGCCCGCCGTACGCCGCCGTACGGACGACATCTGAAGGAGAAGGCATGGAACCGCTGCGCATCGGCATCCTCGGCGCCGCCCGGATCGCCGGCCGGGCGATCGCTGAACCGGCCCGCCTGACCGGCGCCCGGCTGGTCGCGGTCGCCGCCCGGGAAACCGACCGGGCCGAGGCCTTCGCCGCCGAGCACGGCGTCGAGCGCGTGCACGCGTCGTACGACGACGTGATCAACGACCCCGAGGTCGAGGCGATCTACAACCCGCTCGCCAACGCCCTGCACGGGCCGTGGAACCTGCGTGCCATTGCCGCGGGCAAGCATGTGCTGACCGAGAAGCCGTCGGCCAGCAACGCGGCCGAGGCCGCCCAGGTCCGGGACGCCGCGCGTGAGGCCGGCGTCATGGTGATGGAGGGCTTCCACTACTTGTTCCACCCGGTGACCAAGCGGCTGCAGGAACTGCTCGGCAAGGGTGAGCTCGGCGAACTCCAGCACGTCGAGGCCACGATGGTGATGCCGCCGCCGGCCGACGAGGACCCGCGCTGGTCGCTCCCGCTCGCCGGTGGAGCCGTGATGGACGTCGGCTGTTACGCGCTGCACGCCCAGCGCATGCTCGCCCCGTGGGGCGGCGGCCGGCCGACGCTGGTCAGCGCCCGCGCCGGCGAACGCAAGCGCCTGCCCGGCGTCGACGAGTGGCTGAACGCCGACCTCGTGTTCCCGAACGGCGCGACCGGCGCGGTCCGCACCAGCATGGCCGCCGAACAGCTCGAGTTCAGCCTCAAGGTCGTCGGCACCCGCGGCGAGGCGTTCGCCCCGAGCTTCGTGCTGCCCCACCAGGACGACCGGGTGATTGTCACCACCAAGGAAGACCACTGGGTCGAACACCTCGGCCGCAAGTCGTCGTACGCGTACCAATTGGAGGCCTTCACCGCGCATCTGCGCGAGGGCTCCCCGGTGCCGATCGACGCCGACGACGCGGTCGCGACGATGGAACTGATCGACGCGGCCTATCGGTCCGCGGGGCTGCAGCCGCGCCCGAGCATGCAGCTCTGACCTGCCTGTACGCCGTTCTCGCCTGCACGCCCCGGATCCTCACGTTCCACCTCGCGGATTCCAACCGTGGTGGGGTCGACTCGGCTCGGCGTTGCCGGCGAGACGCGCCGGCGCGCACGGCGGCACGGCGGCACGGCGGCACGGCGGCACGGCGGCACGGCGGCACGGCGGCACGGCGGCACGGCGGCACGGCGGCACGGCGGCACGGCGGCACGGCGGCACGGCGGCACGGCGGCACGGCGGCACGGCGGCACGGCGAGAGCTAACTGCTCCGCCGCCGCGACAGGCGAACGCCGGTCGCCGCGCTCCTCGAGGATGCGTGGCAACCGGCGTTCTCACCTGTTCAGTGCCTGGCGAACTACTTCCGCGCCTGCTTGGTCGGCGGAATGATCGCGCTGTCGGCCGGGCTGGCCTTCGGCTGTTTAGGTTGTTTCGGCTTGCGGACTTCGCGTCCGCCCTTGTTCTTCGACATGACGCACTCCAGGGCTTGGGGCTTCCCACTGACGGACGACTCGGCTGAGCCTGATTCGCCGCGGCACTCCTGATCCCCGGGGGTCACTCTCGACGCTACACCCCGAACGGCAATCAGTCGTGGGTCGGGAAGCCCAGGTTCAGGCCGCCGTGGCTCGGGTCCAGCCAGCGCGAGGTGATCACCTTGCCGCGGGTGAAGAAGTGCACGCCCTCGGTCCCGTGCGCGTGGGTGTCGCCGAACAGCGAGTTCTTCCACCCGCCGAACGAGTAATAGGCCATCGGCACCGGGATCGGCACGTTCACCCCGACCATGCCCACCTCGACCTCGACCTGGTACCGCCGCGCCGCCCCACCGTCGTTGGTGAAGATCGCCGTCCCGTTGCCGTACGGGTTGGAGTTCACCAGGTCCAGCGCCGCGTCGTACGACGGGACGCGCACCACCGACAGCACCGGCCCGAAAATCTCGTCGGTGTAGATCGACATCTCCGGCGTGACCTTGTCGAACAGCGTCGGTCCGAGCCAGAACCCGTCGTCGCCGCCGTCGAACGGTCCCTCTCGCCCGTCGACCGCGAGCTCGGCGCCGGCCGCGACCCCCGCCTCGACGTACCCGACGACCTTGTCCCGGTGTTCGCCGGTGACCAGCGGGCCCATGTCGCAGCCGCGGGTCCCGTCGCCGGTCTTCAGCGTCGCCATCCGCTCCCGGATCTTGCCGATCAGGTCGTCGGCGACCGGCTCGACCGCGATCAGCGCGGAGATCGCCATGCACCGCTCGCCCGCCGAGCCGAAGCCCGCGTTCACTGCGGCGTCTGCGGCCAGGTCGAGATCGGCGTCCGGCAGCACGACCATGTGGTTCTTCGCGCCGCCGAGCGCCTGCACGCGCTTGCCGTTCGCCGTACCGGTCTCGTACACGTACCGCGCGATCGGCGTCGACCCGACGAACGAGACCGCCTTGATGTCCGGGTGCTCGAGCAGCCGGTCGACGGCCTCCTTGTCACCGTGCACGACGTTCATCACGCCGTCCGGCAGACCGGCCTCCTTCCACAGCGCGGCGACGGCGTTCACCGCCGACGGGTCCTTCTCCGACGGCTTGATCACCACGCTGTTGCCGCAGGCCACCGCGATCGGCACGAACCACAGCGGCACCATCGCCGGGAAGTTGAACGGCGAGATCACCGCGACCGCGCCGAGCGACTGGCGGATCGAGTACACGTCGACGTTGGTCGACACGTTCTCGCTGAAGCCGCCCTTGAGCAGATGCGGGATGCCGCAGGCGAACTCGACCACCTCGAGCCCGCGGGTCACCTCGCCGAGCGCGTCCGACAGCACCTTGCCGTGCTCGGCGGTGATCAGCGCGGCGATGTCGCCCTTGCGCTCGTTCAGCAGCTCGCGGAACGCGAACAGCACCTGCGCGCGCTTGGTCAGCGACGTGCGCCCCCACGTCTTCGACGCCTCGTGGGCGACCTTGACCGCCTCGTCGACGGTCGCCGCCGAGGCCAGGTCGAGCTCACCGGTCACCTCGCCGGTGGCCGGGTTGTAGACCTTGCTGGTCCGCTCCGAGACTCCCGTCCAGGGGGTCCCGCCGATCAGGTGGGTGATGCGTTGAGTGCTCACAGCTTCGTCCCTCGCGTCGATCCTGCGGTGATGTCGTGTCGTGAAGCGGGTGCGGCGGTCATCCGAGCACCTCGCTCTTGCGGGCCAGCTCGACCTCGACCGGGCGGCCTTCCTGCAGCGACTGGACCCCGGCGGTGCAGACGGCGGCCGCGGCGTACCCGTCCCAGGCCGTCGGCCCGTCGATCTCGCCCCGCGCCGTCGCGTCGACCCAGCGCTGGACCTCGATGTCGTACGCCGTACCGAACCGGGCCCGGTAGTCCTCCGGTACGACGCCGCCCCACTGCCCGCCGCGCCGGGTCAGCACGTCGACGCCGAGTCCGATGGTCGCGCTGCCCTTCTCGGCGACGGCCTCGCAGCGCACCTCGTAGCCGACCTGGAAGTTGACGAACACCTCGACGTCGGCGATCGCCCCGCTCGCCATCTCGAACACCGCGAACTGCGGGTCGAGCACGCCCTCGGCGACCAGACCGGTGGGCTTCGGCGCATGCACGGTGATCCGGGCGATCTCGTCGTCGAACAGCCAGCGCGCGACGTCGACCTCGTGCACGAGCGAGTCGCGCACGATCATCTCGCTGCGGAAGCTGGCCGAGACCGTCTTGTTCCGGTGCACGTTGTGGAGCAGGAGCGTCCGGCCGAGCTCACCGGAGTCGAGCAACTGCTTCAGCGCGGCGTACTCCGGGTCGAACCGGCGCATGAACCCGACCTGGATCAGCTGCCGGCCCAGCTTGTGCTCGGCCTCGACGACCCGCAACGAAGATTCGGTGTCCATCGTCAGCGGCTTCTCGCACAGCACCGGTTTCGCGTTCTCCAGGCACGCCATCAGCTGCTCGGCGTGCGCGAATCCCGGCGACGCGATGATCACCGCGTCGACACTCGGGTCCCCGACCAGCGCCAGCGGATCCTCGATCACCCGGATCTCACCCAGCGACTCGGCCAGGGCGGTCGCCCGGGGCAGGTCGGGATCGGAGATCGCGACCAGCCGTGCGCCGGAGATCCGTCGCACCACCCGCTCGGCATGATCGGCGCCCATCACCCCGACACCGATGATCCCGATCCTCAGATCCTGCATCTCGACCTACTCTCTGACGACGTTGTACGACGACTGCCCGCGCCGCACTTGTGGCGACCACCGAGTCCGTCCGGCAACCGCCTGCACTACTTCCGGCGACCAAATCCGTCCGGCAACCACCTGCCCTGTTTCCGAGGACCGCCCGGCCCGGCGTACCGGACCGGGCCGGCGCCTCGCCGTACCGCTCAGTCCTGCTTGTTCTGTGGAGCGACGACGAGCTCGGGGTCGAAGCCGCGCAGCTCGTGGCTGAGCGCCTCCAGCTCCGAGCCGCCGGCCATCTCCGTGGTCAGCTGCTCCAGCGTGATGTCCGACCGGTGTGTGTCCAGCGCTACCCGGCCGAGCTTGAGGATGACGAAGTGATTGCCGACCAGATACGCGTGGTGCGGGTTGTGGGTGATGAAAACGACCCCGATGCCCGCGTCCCGCGCCTTGACGATGTACTTCAGCACCACACCCGACTGGTTCACGCCGAGTGCCGCGGTCGGCTCGTCCAGGATCAGCACCTTGGCGCCGAAGTGGATCGCCCGCGCGATCGCGACGCACTGCCGCTGACCGCCGGACAGCTTGCCGACCGGCTGCTCCAGGTTGGGGATCGAGATCCCCATCTTGGTCAGCTCCTCGTGCGCGATCCGCTTCATCCGCGCCGAGTCCAGCACCCGGAACGGGCCCTTGGTCAGCTCGTTGCCGAGGAAGAAGTTGCGCCAGACCGACATCAACGGCGCCAGCGCCAGATCCTGGTAAACGGTCGCGATGCCGCTGTCCAGCGACTCGCGCGGCGAGGAGAAGTGCCGCTCCTCGCCGTTCACCGACATGGTCCCCGAGGTGTAGTCGTGCAGGCCGGCGATGATCTTGATCAGCGTCGACTTGCCCGCGCCGTTGTCGCCCAGCACACAAGTGATCTCACCCTGCCGGACCGACAGCGACACCCCGCGCAGGGCATGGATGTTGCCGTAGCTCTTGCCCACGTCCTCCAGGTGCACGATCGGCGTGGTCGGGCTGCCGGTCGCCTCGCTGGCGAAGCTTTCGGTCGTACTCATCGTGCGTCCGCCTTGTTCTTGACGACCAGGTTCACGATCGTGGCCAGCAGCAACATCGCGCCGAGGAACGCCTTGAACCAGTCCGGGTTCCAGCCGGCGTACACGACGCCGAGCTGCACCATGCCGAAGATCAGCGCGCCGACCGCGCCGCCGACCACCGAGCCGTAGCCCCCGGTCAGCAGGCAGCCGCCGACCACCGCGGCGATGATGTAGAGGAACTCCTTGCCGACGCCCTCACCGGACTGCACGACGCCGTTCTGCACGAACAGCAGCTGCATCCCGGTGAACCAGGCGAAGAACCCCACGGTCATGAACAGGCCGATCTTCACCTTCTTCACCGGTACGCCGACCGCCCGCGCCGACGCGGCGTCGCCACCGACCGCGAAGATCCAGTTGCCGATCTTGGTCCGCAGCAGCACCCAGGCGGCGATCGCGACGAACACGATCCACCAGACCACGATGATCTTGATCGTCAGGCCGCCGAGCTTGAACTCCGAGGCGAACAGCGCCCTGGCCGAACCGAACCCGTCCATGTCGCTGATCGAGTTCGACGCGACGGCGCCCGACGTCAGCCGGGTCACCGCCACGTTCAGCCCCTGCAGGATGAAGAACGTGCCGAGCGTGACCAGGAAGCTCGGCAGCCCGGTGCGCATCAGCAGCCAGCCGTTGAACAGGCCGATCGCCAGGGCAAGGACGAGCGCGACCGCCATCCCGACCCAGACGTTGACGCTGAACTGGTAGGCGAAGATGCCGGCGGTCAGGCCACCGGTCGTCACCGCCACGCCGGCCGACAGGTCGAACTCGCCACCGATCATCAGCAGCGAGACCGGAACGGCCATCACCCCGATCAGCGAGGCCTGGTAGAGGATCGTCCCGGCGTTGTTGATGTCGCGGAACGGCTCCGCCGTGACCAGGAAGAAGACCAGGATCACCGCGGCGCCGACCAGCGACCCGATCTCCGGGCGGCTGAGCAGCCGGGCGCCGACCGAGCGCGCCGAGACGCGGTCGTCGGCGTCGGCGGGGGTCGCGATCGTCGATGCCATCGCGGCTACCTCAGCGGGTCCCGGCCGCGGCGAACTTCTCGACGGCCTCGATGTTGGACTTCTCGACGAACGACGGGCCGGTCAGCGTGGCCTCGCCACCGCCGATCGAGTTGCCGTTGGTCTTGTTCAGCCAGATCGCGTCGATCGCCAGGTAGCCCTGCAGGTACGGCTGCTGGTCGACGGCGAACTGCACGGTGCCGTCCTTGACCGCCTTGGCCATCTCCTTGCTCATGTCGAAGCTGCCGATCTTCGCCGACGACCCGGCGTCCTTGGCGGCCTGGACGGCGGTCAGCGTGACACCGGCGTTCAGACCCACCAGGTAGTCCACCGACTTGTCCTGCTGCAGCTTCGAGGTGATGGTCGCCTGCGTGCCCGGCTGGTCGGCGCCGTCGACGTTCAGGTTCTCGACGTTGCCGAACTTGTTCTTGATGCCCTGGCAGCGGGCCTCCAGGCTGACGTTGCCCTGCTCGTGCACGACGCAGAGCACCTTCTTCGCGCCGAGCTGCTTGAGCTTGTCCCCGGTCGCCTCGCCGGCGATCCGCTCGTCCTGCCCGAAGTACCCGATCGCGCCGGACTGCTTCCAGGTGTCCAGGCCGCCGTTCAGCACGGTCACCGGGATGCCCGCCGCGATCGCCTTCTTGACGTTCGGCATCATCGCGTCGGGCTTGTTCAGCGTCACCGCGATGCCGTCGACCTTCGAGTCGATCGCGGTCTGCACCAGGTTGGCCTGGGCCGCGCCGTCGGGATCGGAGGAGTACTGCAGCTCGATGTTGTCCTTCTGTGCCGCCGCCTCGGCCCCGCGCCGGACGATGTCCCAGAACGTGTCACCCGCCTTGGAGTGGGTGATCAGCGCGACCTTGATCCGCGGCGTGGTCGCCACGTTGCCCGAGCCGGAGTCCGCGTTCTGCTCCTCCTGCTTGCCGCCGGAGTCGCTGCAGGCTCCCACCGCGAGCACGAGCGCCAGTGCCGCACCAGTGACTACGGCCTTCCTATGCCACCGAACCATGACCACAACCAGCCTTTCCGAAGTTCCCGCGGGTACGCCGCGGCGTTGCTACTGACCAGAGAGTGCATACTCTCCTGGCCGTCAGGCGGATGCACCACCCCCGTGGCTGTTCAGGTACGCCAGGGTGCGTCGCGCGATCGGCAGCGGCACCTCCGGCGCACAGGGGTAGAGATCTTGTTCCACGATCGCGAACAGCTCGACGCCCAGGCCGGCGAGCGCCTCCAGCACCTCAGGCAGCTCCGGTACGCCGCCGGGCGGCTCGCACATCACCCCGCGCTGGACGGCCGCGTCGAACCCGAGCCCTTCGGCCTGGACCTGCGCGAGCACGGCCGGGTCGACCTGCTTCAGGTGCACGTAGCCGATGCGGTCCGGGTAGTCGCGGATCAGCTGCAGGTTGTCGCCGCCGCAGTAGCTGATGTGCCCGGTGTCCAGGCAGAGGTTCACGTGCGCGCCGTCGGTCTCGGCCAGGAACCGCTCGACCGTGTCCTGAGTGTCGACATGCCCGTCCGCGTGCGGGTGGAACTGTGTCCTCAGCCCGTACTCCTCGAACACCCGGCGACCCAGCTCGGTCACCTGGCGACCGTGCCGCGCCTGACCTTCGTGGTCCAGCCGCGGCTCGACGACCTGGCCGTCGTCACCGCGCCACATCGAGGGCATCACGACCAGGTGCTTCGCGCCCATCGCGGCGGCCAGCTCGGCCACCGGGGCCACGTCGCGCCAGGTCGACTCGAACGAGTCCGGCCGGTGCAGGTGCTCGAACGTCGTACCGGCGGTGATCTCGAGTCCGCGCCGGTCGAGCTGGTCCTTGAGCTCGGCGGGATCGGTCGGCAGGTAGCCGTACGGCCCCAGCTCGATCCTGGTGTACCCGGCCTCGGCGACCTCGTCGAGGAATCGGGTCCACGGCGTCTGCTGCGGGTCGTCGGCGAACCAGACGCCCCACGAGTCGGGGGCGCTGCCGATCCTCACGCTGCCGGTTTCGAAGCTCACGTCAACGACCTTCCACCGGCGCCAGGTACGGACGCTGGGCCTTCTTCGACTCCTCGTACGACGCCGCCGCCGCACGGGTCGAGTCGAGGTCGGAGACCTGGCTGACCGGCACGTCCCACCACGACTCGCTGTCCGGCGCGCCGGTCATCGGGTCGGTGGTGACGTGGATCGCGATCGGTCCGTCGGCGGCCTTCGCCGTGTGGATCGCCTTGTCCAGCTCGTCCCGGCTGGACACCTCGATCACCTCGACGCCGAAGCTGCGCACGTTCGCCGCCAGATCCACCGGCAGGTAGTCGCCGTCCAATCGCCCGTCCGCGCCGCGCTTGCGGTACGCCGTACCGAATCGCTGGGAGCCCAGGGACTCCGACAGCGCGCCGATCGAGGCGAAGCCGTGGTTCTGCACCAGGACGACGATGATCTTGAGGTTCTCCTGGACCGCGGTGACCAGCTCGCTCGACATCATCAGGTACGACCCGTCGCCGACCAGGACGAAGACGTCGCGGTCCGGGGCAGCCAGGCGGACGCCGAGACCGCCGGCGATCTCGTATCCCATGCAGGAGTAGCCGTACTCAACGTGGTAGCCCTTCGGGTCGCGGGTCCGCCAGAGTTTGTGCAGGTCGCCCGGCATCGAACCGGCCGCACAGACAACGACATCAGACGGCGCCGACAATTCGTTGACGGCACCGAGGACCTGGCCCTGGGTGAGCAGTCCTTCCGCGAGCTTTCCGGTCACCTCGGCGGGCGGGTTGTAGTGGTTGTCCACAACCTCGTCCCACTGTTCGGCCAGTGCGGTGGCCGAATCCGTGTACTTTCTCTGCACGCGCCAGCCATCGAGCGCGGATGTCAAGGAAACAAGGGCTTCCCGAGCATCCGCGACCACCGGGAGACCAGCATGCTTACCACCGTCGAACCGCGCCACATTGATGTTGACGAACTTCACGTCCGGGTTCTGGAACGCCGTCCGCGACGCCGTCGTGAAGTCCGCGTAGCGGGTTCCGATGCCGATCACCAGGTCGGCATCGCGGGCCAGCGCGTTCGCCGCCGTGGTTCCGGTGGCACCGACCGCGCCGACCGACTGCGGGTGGTCGTAGCGCAGGGATCCCTTGCCTGCCTGGCTTTCCGCGACCGGGATCCCGGTCGCCTCGGCGAAGGAGCGCAATGCGTCCTGGGCGCGCGAGTAGGCGACGCCGCCACCCGCCACGATCAACGGCCGCTCGGCCGCCCTGATTTGCTCGGCCGCCTTCTCGATGATGGATGCCTCGGGCAACGGCCGGGCGACGTACCAGGTGCGCTCCGCGAACAGCTCCTCCGGCCAGTCGTAGGCCTCGGCCTGGACGTCCTGCGGCAGGGCGATCGTGACCGCGCCGGTCTCGACCGGGTCGGTGAGCACACGCATCGCGTTCAGCAGCGCCGACGGGAGCTGCTCGGGCCGCCAGACCCGGTCGAAGTACTTCGACACCGGGCGGAAGGCGTCGTTCACCGAGACATCGCCGGCCGAGAAGCTCTCCAGTTCCTGCAGTACCGGGCTGGCCACGCGGGTCGCGAAGACGTCCGACGGCAGGATCAGGACCGGCAGCCGGTTCACGGTCGCCAGGGCCGCGCCGGTGACCATGTTGGTCGAGCCGGGGCCGATGCTGGCCGTGCAGGCATAGGTTTGCAGGCGGTCGCGAGCCCGGGCGAAGGCCGACGCGCTGTGCACCATCGACTGCTCGTTGCGCGCCAGGATGTACGGCAGCGCCGTCGGGTCCTCGAGCTCGGCCTGCAGCAGGGCCTGGCCCAGCCCGGCCACGTTGCCGTGCCCGAAGATGCCGAAGCAGCCGGCGAAGAGCTTCTGCCGTTCGCCGTCGCGCTCCGAGTACTGGACGCTCAGGAATCGCACCAGCGCCTGCGCGACCGTGAGACGTACCGTCATCGCTGTCCTCCGAAAGGTAGCCGCGGATCGATCGTAGAGAGGTTCATGGGCGGCTGTTCACCGCTCGCCGAACGGGAGCCGAGGGTCGATCTGCTGGTTGTCCCACAGCTGCCGGACCCAGCCGTGCTGTGGGTCGTCGCTGATCAGCCAGGCGCGTTCCGTGCCTGGACCGGCCATCACGTTCAGGTAGTACATGTCATAGCCGGGCGGTGCCATCGCGGGGCCGTGCCACCCGTGCGGCACCAGCACGAGGTCGCCGTCCCGGACCTCGGCGAGCACGTCGATCGGCCGGTCCTCGGTCCCGTAGACCCGCTGGTAGCCGATCGGGTCGTTGCCCTTGACGCCTTCCGGCGCGTCCTCGGAGAGCTGCAGCTCGAAGTAGTAGATCTCCTCGAGCACACTCTCCTCCCCCGGCTTGTGTTCGTCGTGCTTGTGCGGCGGGTACGACGACCAGTTGCCGGCCGGCGTGAGCACCTCACAGGCGATGATCGAGTCGGCGTCGAGCACGGCCGGCGTACCGAAGTTGCGGACCTGCCGGGACGAGACCCCGGCGCCGCGCAGTTCGGTCTCCACCTGCTCGGTCCCGATCCGGCGGAACGGGTAGTCGCTCGCGGCCTTGGCGTGCGGGAAGGCGATCCGCGCTCCACCGGCGCTGACGACCGCCACGGTGGTTTCGCGCGGGACGTAGGCGAGGTCGGTCGGTCCGGCGAAGACGTCCGCCCGGCCGCCGAGCGGCACGACCTCGCCGTCGACGATCACTTCGGCCGAGCCGCTCAGCGGGAGGACCAGGTACTCACAGTCCTCGGTGTCGAACTCGACGGACTGTCCCGGCCGCAGCGTCCGCACGCTCAGGCCGGTGTGGTGCCAGTCCTGCTCCCCCGGCCGGACCACGAGGTCGTAGCCGTCCCGGGCCGTGGAGCCTGCGGGCCTGAACCACTCGGTCATGCGACACCTCCACGGGTCGACGGGACTGCCTTCGGGGCGCCGGCGGTCGGTGGGATCAGGCGCGTCATACGACACCTCCGTGGCTGGACGTGGCCTTCGTCATACGGCACCTCCGTGTACCAGCGTGGCGGCCTGGTCGACTGCGGCGGCGACGTCGCCGTCCGGCGGGAACAGCAGCGCCCGGCCGACGACCAGACCGCGCACCGACGGCAGGCTCAGCGCCTTGCCCCAGGATGCATAGGTTTCCTCCGGCGCGACTGTCGGATCGCCGCCGAGCAGCAGAGTCGGCAGCGTCGTTGCCTCCATCACCCGTTCCAGCTCGTCGACCACCGGCAACTTGAGCCAGGTGTACGCGCTGGTCGCGCCGAGCCCGGAAGCGATGTGCACCGACCGGATCACCGAGTCCGGGTCCAGCAGATTGCTGACGCGCCCGTCGGTCCGCACCGACCAGAACGGTTCGACCATCGCCATCAGCCTGCGCTCGGCCAGCTCCGTGACTGCCTGCGCGCTGCTTTCCAGCGTCGCCGCCGTGCCCGGGTCGTCCAGGCAGATCCGGGTCAGCATCTTGCCGCCGTCCAGCCGGCGCGACGCGATGTCGTCCGCCGACCGGTACGCCGTGAACCGGTCGTCCAACTCGAAGGAGGCGCCTTGCAGCCCACCGCGGTTCATCGACCCGATGACCAGCTTGCCTTCCAGCGCTCCGAGCAGCAGGAGGTCTTCCAGCACGTCCGGCGTGGCGAGCACGCCGTCGACTCCCGGCCGCTGCAGCGCCGTGCACAGCCGCTCGATCAGCCCGGATCGGCTGGCCATCGCCATCCGGTCATCGCGGACGCCCAGCGCACCGCGCGCCGGGTGGTCCGCCGCGACGATCAGCAACCGTCCGTCGTCTCCCACGAGTTCACGCCGCCGTCGCTGCTGCCAGGCCTCAGCCACCCGCTCAGGATGCCGCACCCGCAACTCGGTCAGATCCACGCCGTACCCGGTACCCCACTCCACCTGCCTTGCCTCCTGCCTGCCCACACCTGCAGGCGCCGTCCCACCCGCGCGTACCGGGCTGCTCGTCGGCCCGGGGCTCGGCGCAGACGGCGGGCCACCTGCCTGCGACGTGCTCGGGGCGAGCGCCGGATCAGTCGCCTGCGCGGGGTTCACGCCGGCGACCGGATCGCCCGCGTACGCCGCCGTACCGCCCGCGGCGGCTCGCCTCGACGAAGGGGCCGGGTCGGCGTCCGGCGTTGGGCTGACGGCCTGCCTCTGACCACTCATCTGCGTTGGGTGCAGCGCGGGCGCCGGATCGCTCGGAGCGGTTCGGGACGGCGGTTGATGGCTGGTCATGCGGTTTCGCCCATCAGGGTGAGGACTTCGGACTCGGTGGGCATCGCGGTGGAGCACTCGAGACGGGAGGCGACGATGGCACCTGCGGTGTTGGCGAAGCGGATGACGCGTTCGAGCGGCCAGCCGGCGAGCAGCCCATGACACAGGGCTCCGCCGAAACCGTCGCCCGCGCCGAGGCCGTTGACGACCTCGACCGGGAAGGGCGGCACCTCGACGCGTTCGTCCCGGGTCCGGGCGAGCGTTCCCTTGGGTCCCTGCTTCACCACGGCCAGGTCGAGGCCGCGGTCGAGCAGCGCCTGGGCGGCCTTGTCCGGGTCGGTCTCGCCGACGGCGACCTCGCACTCCTCGCGGTTGCCGACGGCAACCGTGCAGTGGTCCAGGGCCTTGCTGACCTGCTCGTGCGCCTCGCTGGGATCGGCCCAGAACATCGGACGGTAGTCGAGGTCGAGCACCGTGATCGGGCGGCGCTCACGCGCTTCCCAGGCGGCGAAGTGGGCCGAGCGGCTCGGTTCGGCCGACAGGCCGGTCACCGTCGACCAGTAGATCTTGGCGTCCTTGATCGCCTGCAGATCCAGTTCCTCGGGATGGATCACTAGGTCCGGGGCTTTCGGGAACCGGTAGAAGTACAAGGGGAAGTTGTCCGGCGGGAAGATCTCGCAAAAGGTGATCGGCGTCGGCAGCCCGTCGACTCCGGTGACGAACCGATCGTCGACGTCGAGCTCACGGAGGGTGCGATGGATGAAGGTGCCGAACGGGTCGTTCCCGGTCCGGCTGATCACCGCCGCCTTGCGCCCGTGCTTGGCCGCCGCCACCGCGACGTTGGTCGCGCTTCCACCGAGGAACTTGCCGAAGCTCTCGACGTCCTCCAGGTGCGTGCCGGTCTGCAACGGATACAGGTCGACTCCGATCCGCCCGATGGTCAGTACGTCGTCCACCATCAGACCACCGCGCCTTCGACGGCCGATCCGGCTGCGAGGTGGCGCAGATGAGCGATGCTGGAACGGACGTCCGCGACCGGGCCTTCGTCGGTCGGCCGCTCCTGGAGAATGGTGTCCTGCTCGAGGACGTACCAGCCTTGGTAGCCCGACGACTCGAGAGCGCCGACGATCGCGGTCAGGTCGACGTCGCCTTGACCGAGCGGGCGGTACATCCCCTCCCGGACCGCGTCGGTGTAGCTGACCTCGCCGGACTGGACCTTCGCGGCCCACGACGCGTCGACGTCCTTGAGGTGGGTGTGCTTGATCCGCGCGGTGTGTTCGAGGGTCAGGGCGACGGGGTCGACGCCGCCGATCATCAGGTGACCGGTGTCGAGGGTGAGCCCGATCGTGGAGCCGGTCAGGACGCGGCGGACGTCCTCGGCGTTCTCGATCATCGTGCCGACGTGGGGGTGGATCGTGGCGAGCACGCTCTGGGCGGCGGCCAGTTCGGTCAGGCGGTCGAGGTTCGCCAGCAGGGTCGCCCAGCCGCTGTCGTCGAGCACGGGCCGGCCGTCGTAACCGTCCGAACCGGTCGCGGCGGCGATGACGAGGGTCGAAGCCCCGGCGGCGACGAAGCCTTCGAGCGCACGGGCGACCTCGGGAACCGGGTCGTGCAACGGGTCGTGCAGCACCACCGGGACAAAACCGCCGACCGCGCGCAGCCCGAGGTCCGCGAGCGTCTTCGCCTTCTCCGCCGGGTCGTCGGGCAGGAACCCGTCCGGCCCGAACTCCGTCGCCGCGATCCCGACATCGCGCATCTCGGCCAGCACGGTCTCCGGGTCGTACTGCCAGCCCCAGCCGGGAACCTCGCAGACACCCCAGGAAATCGGGGCTCCGGCAATCCGGGCAGCTACGTCACTCATCGGCCGATCTCCTCAGGTGTCGACTCGTCGGGTCGTTCGTCGTGGTGGGCGCCGGATCAGCGCCGGGTCGGTTCGTCTTGGTCGATGCCGAGCGGGCGTGTGGGGCAGCATGGCGTGTCGTCGCCGGGTACGTCGCGGCTCGACGGCTGCTCAACGCCCGGCCGTCGCCGGCTGTCCCGGTCAGCGTTGGAATGTCTCCGGCTCCCTCGGTCAGCGTTGGGGCCTCGCCAACTCGCTCGATCAGCGCCGGGGCGTCGCCAACTCGCTGGGACAGCGCCGGAGTGTCGCCAACTCGCTCGGTCAGCGCCGGGGCGTCGCCGGCTGTCTCGGTCAGCGTGGCGATGTGGCCGGCTCGCTCAATCAGCGCCGGAGCTTGGGCGGCTCGCTCAATCAGTGTCGAGGCGGCGCCGGCTCGCTCGGTCAGCGTCGGGTGGTCGTTGACCGCGCTCAGTCGGGGCCTGGTCCGGGCGGTCGTGATCATGTGTCGGCGTCCAGGAAAACGACTCGGTTTTCCTTGCGGGACAGTTCACAGGCGTCGGCGATGCGGAAGGCCTGCAGGGCGTCCCGGACGGTGCAAGGGACCTCGCGGGTACCGGCGACGACCTCCGTGAACGCGGTCAGTTCGGCGACGTACGCCGGGCCGAAGCGGTCCATGAACGTGGCGTGCGGCTCGCCGCCGGGGAAGGTGACGCCGGCTTCGACCGAGCGCAGCGCGGTGTGTTCGTCGAGGCCCACCGCGATCGAGCCGAGGCTGCCGAGGACCTCCATCCGGACGTCGTGGCCGGCCGCGTTGTAGCGGGTTCCACTGACGGTGGCGAAGGTGCTGTCGTCGAGCGTGAGCAGCGCGGCGGCCGCGTCGACGTCGCCGTACTCGCCGAAGAAGGCTTCACCCCGGTTGGCGCCGGTCGCGTAGACGCTGACCACCTCGCGACCGGTGACGTACCGGATGATGTCGAAGTCGTGCACCGTGCAGTCGCGGAAGAAGCCGCCGCTGGTCGGGATGTAGCCGGCCGGCGGCGGGAAGGCGTCGTTGGTGTTCGCGCGGATGTGGTGGACGAAACCGAGTTCGCCGGAGCGGACCTGCGCGGCGGCTGCCTGGTAGCCGGCGTCGAAGCGGCGCTGGAAGCCGATGTGCACCGGTACGTCCGAGCCCTCGACCAGTTCGACCACCCGCTGCGTCTCCGCCAGATCGAGAGCGACCGGCTTCTCGCAGAACGTGGTGATCCCCGCGGCGACCGCGGCCGCGATGAGTTCGGCGTGCGCGGAGGTCGCGGCGGCGATCACCAGCCCATCGATCCCGCTGGTCAGCAGCGAGGGCACGTCCGGCGCGAACTCGAGCCCCAGCTCCTTCGCGGTCAGCTCCGCGCGAGTGGCGTCGGCGTCGGCGACGACCACCTGTTCGACCGCCGGCAGCGATTTCAGCGTCGTCGCGTGGAACGCACCGATCCGCCCGACCCCGACCAACCCGATCCGCATCCGCGGCCGCCCTCTCGTTCGCTCGATCTGTAACTCGTTCGCAGCTCGGCCGCGCGACTGTCTCGCCGCACGAGCGCCTCGCGACGGATCGCGAACGACGCCCGGACGGTCTCGCGCCAGTGGCCGTGCCCAGCTTTCCGGCCCGGCCGGGGAGAGTCAATAGTTTGTAAGCACATTTTCACGTCGACACATATGCACGTTCCTCGGTAGCATCCGCCCATGGCCGCCCTGCCGATTCAGATCGATCGGACCAGCCCGGTGCCGCTGTACCACCAGCTGGCCGAGCAGCTGACGGCTGCGATCACCGACGGCACCCTGCGCCCCGGCGACCCGTTCGAGAACGAGCTCGCAATGTCGGACCGGCTCAGCCTGTCGCGACCCACCGTGCGGCGCGCGATCTCCGAGCTGGTCAACAAAGGACTCCTGGTCCGCCGCCGCGGCATCGGCACCACGGTCGCGAACCAGATGGTGCACCGCAAGGCCGAGCTGACCAGCCTGTACGACGACCTGGAACGCGAGGGCCGGACGCCGCGCACGGACGTCCTCTCCCTCAACTGCACGGCCCACGACGATCGCGCCGCGGATGCGCTCGGCCTGCCACCCGGCACACCGCTGGTCGCCATCGTCCGCCTCCGCTACGCCGGCGACGTTCCGCTCGCGATCTTGCGCAACTGGTTGCCCCCGACAATGAACGACCTCACCCAGGAGCAGCTCACCACCGAAGGCCTGTACGCCGTCCTGCGCGCCCGCGGGATCCGCCCAACAGTCGCGCGGCAGCGAATCGGCGCCCGCAACGCGTCGGCGGAGGAACGCCGAACCCTGCACATGTCCAAGGCCGAACCGCTGGTCACGATGACGCGCAGCGCGTACGACGCGGACGGTTCGGCGGTCGAGTTCGGCGACCACTGCTACCGCGCCGACCAGTACTCCGTCGAGGTCATCGTCTCCGACCGGTGAGACCACGCCCGGACGTCGGGCGCCGACGTCGGGCGCCGACGTCGGGCGCCGCGGTCAGGCGCTGGGATTGGGCTCCCGCGTCGGGGCACTGGGATTGGGCGCCGGCGATCAGGCGCCGCGATCAGGCGCCGCGGTCGGGCGCTGGGGTTGGGCGCCGCGGTCAGGCGCTGGGGTTGGGCGCTGCGATCGGGCGCTGGGGTTGGGCACCACCGCGATCGGGCGCTGGGATTGCGCGCCGGCGTCGGGCGCCGCGGTCAGGCGCTGGGGTCGGGCACCGGCGTCGGGCGCCGCGGTCGGGCGCTGGGGTCGGGCACCGGCGTCGGGCGCCGCGGTCGGGCGCTGGGGATGGGCACCGGCGTCGGGCGCTGCGATCGGGCGCTGGGGTTGGGCGCTGGGGTTGGGCGCTGCGATCGGGCGCTGGGATTGGGCGCTGCGATCGGGCGCTGGGGTCGGGCACCGGCGTCGGGCACCGCGATCAGGCGCCGGCGTCGGGCACCGGCGTCGGGCACCGCGATCAGACACTGGGGTCGGGCGCCCGCGTCGGGCACTGGGATTGGGCGCCGGCGCCGGGCGCCGCAGTCAGACACTGGCGTCGGGCGCCGCAGTCAGACACTGGGGTCGGGCGCCGCGGTCGTGCGCTGGGGTTGGGCGCGGCAACATCGGCGACGCACGCGGGTGCGCGACCGATTCGAAGGATCTGCCGTGCGGTGATCCCCCGCTGCAGTCGACGTCGTTCAGCGGTCGTAGATCGGGATGACCGCCTTGCCCAGGGCAACGATCGCGGCGGACTTTTTCGCCGACAGTGTCACCGAGGTGATGTAGACGAAGAGGTCCTTTCTGATCCGGTACACCAGGTCGCCGCCGTCGTGCTGCCAAGCCTCCTGACCGACGTCGACGCGCCGAGCGTCGGGTGTCGGGTTGGTGCTGGTGGACTTCACGATGCTGAAATTCGTCGCCGCTTCGGAGGCCGGACCGCCGGCGAGAACGACGACACCCGCGCGGGCAGAGCCCCACTGGCACGTGACTTTTCCGTAGACGACCGCGTCCCGGCGGGCCAGAGCCTTGCCGCCCAGGACCTTTTCCGCGGCGGCGGTCGCCCGCTCGCACTCCGGGCGGCCGACGATCTTCGGAGCGGCCGGAAGTCCACCGGGCAGGGTGTTGATCGTCTTCGCGACGGCGGTGATGGCTGCGAGCTGGCCCGGACCGTAGGACTCCTGAGCGACTCTGACCATCCTTCCGCCGTTGAAGAAGACCAACCACGGGCCGAGAACAGCCGGGTTCACCGACCACGAGTTCTCGCCGATCCCCGCGTCGACAGCTTTGGCTGCGTACCCCTCCTCCTTCATGCTGCGTTCGGCATTTCTGCGGAAGTCGGCGATGTCCTGCCTGGTCAGCGGTAGCACCCCGACCGCGATCCGGTATTGGTTCTTCGGGTCGGTGGTGCTGGTCAGCCAGCAGGAGTCGGCGATCGGGCTGATCGTCGGCCGCTGGACCTCGATCTTCCAGTCGCCAGGCAGGGTCGGGCGTACGCGCTCACACACGTTCCCCGTCGGCTGAGGGGTTGCGGGGGCCGGTGCGGCAACCGTTCGATCCGGGGCAGGTTGCTCCGGGCTGGAGTCGCAGCCGGCCGCCATCAGCACGATCGCGCAAGCCAGCCACACCGTTGGTCGGCGCATCCGTCCGCTCCCCCCAGGAGTCAGTCCATGAACGAAAGGCGAAGCCGGTGGGCCCGGAGGAGATCCGGACCCACCGACAACGCGACGTACTAGGCCTGGTTGCCCATCAAAGTGCGGACCAGGCGAAGCCCGACCGACAGGTGGGCCAGTTCCGGGCCTTCGGTTTCGACGATTTCCTCCAGCATCGTGGCTGCGCGCGACAGGGCTGCCTCGTTCTGGTCCTGCCAGGAGATGACGCGGTCCTCGGGCTCCGCGGTCGGGTCCGTGGTGGCCAGAACCTGTGCCGTCAGGCGGGCGTGGACCGTGTGCAGGTCGTCCCGGAGGGCGGCGCGGGCCATGGTCTGCCAGCGGTCCGTGCGTGGGAGGGCCACGATGCGCTCGAGGAAACGGCCCAACTGCAGCCGCTCGCCGAGGGCGAAGTGGACCTTGGCGACCTCCAGGATGTCGAGGTCGTCGCGGTCGGCCGTTTCGACGATTCCCAGACCCGCGTACGCCGGGGGCAGGACCGCGATGCGGGTGGCGAAGTCGGCCGGGACTCCCTTGCTCACGAGCGCTTCGCGGCGCTGTTCGAACAGAGCGAGCTCGCGGCCGCGCAGGACCTCGGGCAATGCCGTCGTCAGCTTCGCGATGCCGGGTGTGAAGAACTCGATGAGCTCCGCGATGTCCATCGGGGGGCGCCGGTTGCTCACCAGCCAGCGGGTGGCTCGCTCGACCAGGGTGCGGGTCTCCAGGCGCATCCGGGTCTGGGTCTCGGCGTCGACCACGTTGTCGAGGTCGGCGTTGAGCGCCAGCAGGTCGGGCTGGGCGAAGATCCGCGAGGCGGCCAGGTTGGCGCGCACGACGTCCTCGGCGGTGCCGCCGGTCTCCAGCGAGAGCCGGTGGAACGCCGTGATCCCGGAGGAGTTGACGAACTCGTTGACCACCTGGGTGGTGATGATCTCCCGGCGCAGCTGGTGCGACTTCATCGGCTCGGCGAACCGGTCCTGGATCGCCTTCGGGAAGTAGCTGATCAGCTTGTGCGCCAGGAAGTCGTCGTCGGGCAGCGAGGTCTTCAGCAGTTCGGCCTCGAGCACGATCTTGGTGTAGGCGATCAGCACCGACAGCTCGGGCGAGGTCAGCCCACGCCCCTCGGCCTTGCGTCGCTTGAACTCCGCGACACTCGGCAGGAACTCCAGCTCCCGGTCGAGCAGACCCTGCTTCTCCAGCCGGCGGACCCAGTCCTGGTGGACGTGCATCAGAGCCGCGGCCTGCGCGGAGGCGTTGGCCAGGCCGATGTTCTGCCGGTAGTTGCTCTTGAGCACCAGCGCGGCGACCTCTTCGGTCATCGACGCGATCACGTCGTTGCGCTGCTTCTCGGTCAGGTCGCCGTCGGCGACCACCTTGTCGAGCAGGATCTTGATGTTCACCTCGTGGTCGGAGGTGTCCACCCCGGCCACGTTGTCGATGAAGTCGGTGTTGATCCGGCCGCCGGTGGCGGCGTACTCGATCCGGCCGAGCTGGGTGAAGCCGAGGTTGCCGCCCTCACCGACCGCGCGGGCGCGCAACTCGGACCCGTTGATCCGGATCGCGTCGTTGGCCTTGTCGCCGACGTCGGCGTGCGACTCGGTGGTCGCCTTCACGTAGGTGCCGATGCCACCGTTCCAGAACAGGTCGACCGGTGCCTTGATGATCGCCTGCATCAGCTCGGCCGGCGTCAGCGTCGCCGGGCTGCCCTCCAGGCCGAGCGCGACGCGCACCTCGGGCGTGATCGGGATCGCCTTGTCGGTGCGCGGGTAGACGCCACCACCGGCCGAGATCAGCGCGGTGTCGTAGTCGGCCCACGACGAACGCGGCAGCTCGAACAACCGCCGCCGCTCCGCGAACGAGGTCGCCGCGTCCGGAGCCGGGTCGAGGAAGATGTGCCGGTGGTCGAACGCCGCGACCAGCCGGATGTGCTCCGACAGCAGCATCCCGTTGCCGAACACGTCACCCGACATGTCGCCGACCCCGACGACGGTGAAGTCCTCGTTCTGGCAGTCGTGGCCCATCTCGCGGAAGTGCCGCTTGACCGACTCCCACGCGCCGCGCGCGGTGATGCCCATCGCCTTGTGGTCGTACCCGGCCGAACCACCCGAGGCGAACGCGTCGCCGAGCCAGAAGCCGTACTGCTTGGCGACACCGTTCGCGATGTCGGAGAACGTCGCCGTGCCCTTGTCGGCGGCAACGACCAGGTACGCGTCGTCACCGTCGTACCGGACCACGTCGCGCGGCGGCACGACCGAGCCGGCCACGATGTTGTCGGTGATGTCCAGCAGGCCGGAGATAAAGGTCTTGTACGACGCGATGCCCTCGGCCAACCACGCGTCCCGGTCGACCGCGGGGTCGGGCAACTGCTTGGCGTAGAACCCGCCCTTCGCGCCGACCGGCACGATCACGGAGTTCTTCACCATCTGCGCCTTGACCAGGCCGAGCACCTCGGTCCGGAAGTCCTCGCGCCGGTCCGACCAGCGCAGCCCGCCGCGCGCGACCGCGCCGAAGCGCAGGTGCACGCCCTCGACCTGCGGTGAGTACACGAAGATCTCGTACGCCGGCCGCGGCTGCGGCAGGTCCGGGATCGCCTTCGGCTCCAGCTTGAAGCTGATGTAGTCGCGCGGCTGCCCGTCCGGTCCGGGCTGGAAGTAGTTGGTCCGCAGCGTCGCCTTGATCACGGTCAGGTAGGACCGCAGGATCCGGTCCTCGTCCAGGCTCTTGACCGTGTCCAGCGCGGCGCCGATCTCCTTCTCCAGCTGGGCGATCGTCTGCTGCCGGACCGGGTCGTCGGCGTCCCCGCGGGCCGGGTCGAAGCAGGCCTCGAACAGCTGGACCAGCAGGCCGGCGACGTCGACGTGGTTGAGGAAGGTGTTCTCGATGTAGTCCTGGCTGAACGGCGTCCCGCCCTGGCGGATGTAGCGCTGGTAGGCGCGCAGGATCGAGACCTGCCGCCAGCTCAGGTTGCCGCGCAGGACCAGCGCGTTCAGCTTGTCGGACTCGGCCCGGCCGTCCCAGACCGCGCGGAACGTGTCGGAGAACAGCGTGCGCAACTCCTCACGCTCCTCCGACTCCGCCGGCGCGCGCAGACCGAAGTCGTAGATGTACGCCGTGCCGCCGGGGCGCCGGATCTCGTACGGGCGCTCGTCGATCACCTCGACGCCCATGTGGGTCAGGTGCGGCAGGACCTGTGACAGCGACAGCGGCGACCCGGTCCGGTAGACCTTGAACCGGCGTTCGCCCACCCACTCCTCGTCGATCGGCGTGTACAGCGACATCGCCAGCCCGTTCTCGGCCGGCAACTGGTCCAGGATCGTGGCGTCCTTGACCGCGACGCGGGCGTCGAAGTCCTCCTTGTACGCCTCCGGGAAGGCGCCTGCGTACTGCGCGTTCAACCGGGTGACGGCGCCGTCGCCGCCCTGGGCGTGCAGCGCGACCGCGAAGTCGTCCTGCCAGGCACGGGTCGCCTCGACGACCCGCTGCTCCAGCAGCTCGGCGTCGTACTCGCCGACGGTCTGGCCCTGCTTCATCCGGACCACGAAGTGCACCCGGGCCAGCACGGACTCCGTCACGTGGGCGGCGTAGTCGACCGAGTCGGCGCCGATCGCGTCCTTGAGGATCTGCTGCATCTTCAGCCGGACCGCGGTGGTGTAGCGGTCGCGCGGCAGGTAGACCAGGCAGGACAGGTAGCGGTTGTAGACGTCACGGCGGACGAACAGCTTGACCGCGCGGCGCTCCTGCAGGTGCAGCACGGTCTGCACGATCGGCAGCAGGTCCTCGACCGGCGCCTGCAGCAGCTCGTCGCGCGGGTAGGTCTCCAGGACGTCGAGCAGACCCTTGCCGCTGTGGCTGTTCGGGTCGAAGCCGGTCAGGCGGAACAGCTCCAGCGCCTTGCGCCGCAGGACCGGGATCTGCATGACGCTCTCGGTGTAGGCCGTCGAGGAGAGCAGACCGATGAAGCGGCGCTCGGCGACCGGTTCGCCGTTGTCGTCGAACGACTTGATCCCGACGTAGTCCAGGTACGTCGAGCGGTGCACGGTCGAGCGCGAGTTGGCCTTGGTGAGGATCAGCAGCTTCTTCTCGCGGGCCTTGGCGCTCACCTCGGGCGGCAGGAAACCGGCGGTCTCGCTCTGCTGCTGGTCGGGCCGCAGGATGCCCAGGCCCGAACCGGGGACGCCGCGCAGGATGCCCTGGTCGCCGCGCATGGTGAAGGTGTACTCGCGGTAGCCGAGAAAGGTGAAGTGCTCGTCGGCCAGCCACTCCAGCAGCTCGCGGGCCTCCTCGACCTCGGTCGCGCTGACCGGCAGCTGGTCGCCGGACTCGGCCAGCTCGGCGGCGATGCCGACGGCCTTCTCGTGCATCTTGGGCCAGTCCTCGACCGCCTCGCGGACGTCACCGAGCACCCGCTGCAGCGCCTTCTCCAGCTCGCGCTGCGCGACCGGGTCGGAGATCCGCTCGACCTCCAGGTGCATCCAGCTCTCCCGGACCAGGTCGTGCGCGTCGGAGTCGTTGGCGTCGTCGAGCACCTCCTGCAGCGTGCCGGCGACGTCACGGCGTACGACGAACTGCGGGTGGATCAGCAGCTGCAGCTCCAGGCCGTGGTCGGTCACCACCATCGCCGCGCTGTCGACCAGGAACGGCATGTCGTCGACCACGATCTCGACCACGGTCCGGCCGTTCGCGGACCAGCCGTGCTGCTCGACGGTCGGGGTGAACACGTGCACCTTGGCCGTGCCCTGCGGCCGCGACGTGGCGGCCTTGTAGTGGTGCTTGGCGGCGCCCAGGCAGTCCTGCGGCTGGCGCTCGGCCACGTCCTCGGCGGCCACGTAGCGGTAATACCGCTCGAGGAAGCTTCTCAGCTTCTCGGGGTCGACCGACTTGTCGTGCCCGTGCGACCCCGCGGCCACCGCCTTGGCGAGTACATCCGCCTTCTGGACGTCCAGCTTGCTCTGCATTCCCCACCGTTCCACACGCGTGTTTCGGCGCTGCGCGCGCCCCGCCGCACGCCGTTGTGCGGTCACTCAGACATTAGTCCACTTCTGTCACTGGTGTGATCCCGGGACGGTCCTTGCGAGTGCCTTACGGATCACCTTTCACCGCTGGACCGGTGGGTCGGAGGGCGTCCCACTACTCGCCGCGGACCGCCGGCGGGCAGGTCGTCTCCAGGTGCTTCCCGACCGCGGTGACCACGTCGTCACTGGCCTCGCCGAGCGCGACCAGGCGGTCAGTGCCGAGCGTGTCGACGACCAGCTCGCGAATCAGCGCGGCGTGCGCCGGCGCGCAGGCGCGGATCGCGTCGAGCCCCTGGTCGGTGATCGCGATCTCGGGGTAGCGCGCGTCGCAGGCGACCTTGGCGATCAGGCCACGCTTCTCCATCCGGGTCAGGTGGTGCGACATCCGGCTCTTCTCCCACTGCGTCGCCTGCCCCAGCTCGAACGCCCGCATCCGCCCGGTCGGCGCCTCGGACAGGTTGACCAGGATCTCGAAGTCGGACGCGGACAACCCGAACTCGCGCTGCAGATGCCGGGCCACGTGCGTCTCCAGCAACTTCCACATCAGCAGATAGCTGCGCCATGCCTTCTGCTCGTCATCCTCGAGCCACGGTTCGTTCGCCACGTCACCATCCTACCCGGCAGGGTTGACGTATCAACCATTTGAGGTACTGTCGATTGAGTTGAAGCTTCAAGCCAATTCAGGGAGATGTCAGCAATGACGGAGCAGAAGTTGATCGCGGTGGTCGGAGCGACCGGTTCACAGGGCGGCGGGCTGGTCCGGGCGATCCTCGCCGACGGCGGCCGCGAGTACGGCGTACGGGCGCTGACGCGGGATCCGGAGTCGGCGAGCGCACGGGCGCTCGCTGAGGCCGGGGCCGAGGTGGTCGCGGCCGATCTGGACGACGAGGCGAGTGTGCGGAAGGCCTTCGAGGGCGCGTACGGCGCTTTCGTGGTGACGAACTACTGGGCGCCGATGACGCCCGAGCAGGAGGCGGCGCGCAGCCGCGCCGAGATGGAGCTCGAGCAGGCGGGCAACGCGGCCCGCGCCGCTCGTGACGCCGGCCTGCGGCACGTGATCTGGTCGACGCTGGAAGACACCCGCCGGCACTTCGGCGACGACGACCGGGTCCCGAGCCTGGACGACGGCCGGTTCAAGGTCCCGCACTTCGACGCGAAGGGCGAGGCGAACGAGCTGTTCACGCAGTACGGCGTACCGACGACGTTCCTGCAGACCACGTTCTTCTACGAGGCGTTCACGATGGGGATCTGGCCGACGCGCAACGCCGACGGGGTGCTGGAGCTGACGCTGCCGATGAACGAGGAGCCGCTGTCGGGCATCGCGTCGGAGGACATCGGGCGCACGGCGTACGGGATCTTCAAGCGGGGTTCGGAGTTCGTGGGGCGGACGGTGAGCATCGCCGGGGATCACCTGACCGGCAAGGAGTACGCGGCGGTGCTGGCTGAGGCTCTTGGGGAGCCGGTGGTCTACCGGCCGTACTCCTGGGACGAGTTCCGGCAGTCGGGGTTCCCGGGGGCCGTGGAGACGGGGAACATGTTCCAGTTCTACGCGGAGGACTCGGAGCGGTTCACCGGAGATCGGGATCTGAAGTTGGTCCGGGAGTTGAATCCGGAACTGCTGTCGTTCAAGGAGTGGGCCGAAGCGAACAAGGGGCGGATTTCGCGGTAGGTCAGCTGCGAGCCTCGGCGCGGTGGGGTGCCGGGGCTACTCGGCGAGTTCCGGGTCCGTGGGCGGCGGCGGGGTCAACTGCTTGGGCGCTCGCAGGCCCGAGCTGCGGAGTTCCAGATCAGCCAGTTGTGCGATGACCACGGAGTCCCGGTCTCGCCACGCCGTGACCGGATCCGGCGAGATCCTCGCCAGTTTGTGCATCGGCTGGTTGGCCATGGCTCGGAGGGCGAAGAGGTCGAGGTCGGCGGCGTTGTCGATGAATTTCTGGGCGGCGGTGGCTCGGCGGGAGAAGCGGATGCGGCGGGGTAGCCAGATCAGGAGCGCGAACAGGACGGGCAGGCCGATGGTGACGCCGGCCAGGAGGTAGGCGAGTTGTTCGACGGCGTGGGCCTGTTCGCGGCCGGCGTCGGCGAGGCGGACGGCGGCGCCGGCGGCTCCGTCGATGGGGGCGCGGAGTTCGTCGCCGACGACCGGGACCTTGCCGACCGGGCCGGACATGTTGCGGAGGTCCTCGGCGAGGCTGTCGCCGGCGGAGGCGGCCTTGCGGCCCGGGTAGCCGAGGGCGTTGGTGATGCGGAAGACGGCCAGGCCGAGCGCCGTACAGAAGGCGATCCAGCCGAGCAGCATCAGATCGCCGAAGACCTGCCAGAACCGCTGTGTCCGGACCGCGGAGTAGAGCTTCACCGTGCCACCTTCCCCTGGAGCTGCTAGGGGCGTGACACTAACGGCTCAGAGCGACGTGCGCAGGTGCCAGAGGTGGGGGTAATAGCGCAGATCGAGCCGCGATCGCAGATAGCCGGCTCCGGACGAGCCGCCCGTGCCCGGCTTGGTGCCGATCATCCGCTCGACCATGACGACGTGCCGCGCGCGCCAGGAGGCCGCCAGCTCGTCGTGGTAGAGCAGGGCCTCGGCGAGCTCCCACACCGTGCCGTACTTCCCACGGTCCTGCGCGACGGCCGACAGTCCGACGCGCAACTCCTCCTCGGTCTCCGCGCCGAACCCCGCCTCCCGCAGGACGACGAGGAACGCGTCCCACAGCGTCGGCTCCGCGAGCCGCCGCTCCAGCCGCGCGCGTTCTTCGTCGCTCAGCCCCTTGAACCTCTTCACGAACGACGGGTCCTTGGCGCCGGACAGGAACTCGATCTCGCGGAACTGCACCGACTGGAACCCGCTGGCCGGCGACAGCCGGTGGCGGAACTGCCCGAAGTCCTGCGGGGTCATCGTCTCCAGGATGTCGACCTGCTGGGTCAGGGTCCGCTCGATCGTGTGCACCCGGCGCAGCAGGTGCTGGGCGAGCCACAGCTCGCCGGACAGCATCGCGTCGCGGGACGCCGTCATCTCGTGCAGGACCTGCTTGAACCACAGCTCGTAGACCTGGTGGATGGTGATGAACAGCAGCTCGTCGTGCGCGGGCGGATCCGACTCCAGCCGCTGCTGGTCGAGCAGCTGGGGCAGCCGCAGGTAGCTGCCGTAGGTGAGCCGGCCGCCCTCCTCACCGAAGTTCACGTCGACCCCGTCCCACCGCCCGGTGACCGCTTCGGCGCTGGGACGTCCCTGGTCGTTCTCACTCTGGCTGCTCACTTCCTGAGGATAACCGCCGCTACGACGGGTGACCGTGTGGTGGCTGTGACCTGATCGAGCGGCGCGTGTGACGTGACGTCGCGTCGATCGTTGATCCTGGCGTCAACGGGGTCGAAGGAAATGTGGTGGGGCGAGTGCACACGCTGGCGGAGCGAACGACGGTCGAGGTCGGACCGGCCGAGGTCGAGGCGGCGCTGCTGGAGAACTACCCGGCGCTCGTGCGCCTGGCCTACCTGGTCCTTCCGTCCGCCTTGGGCAGGCACCGGCGGATCCTCGCCGCGCACGGTGTCGTGCAACGGGCGCTGCCGGACCGCCGCAGGCTCGAGCGTGAGCTGATCGGCGAGGCCAGCGCGTTCGAGTACATCCGCCGCCGCGTGCTGCGCGACGCCGTACGCCAGGCCCGCGCCCGAACGCCGTTGCGAATGCTGCCGCAGGTGTGGGGACTGCGCCTGTTCCCCCGCTCCGGCGCGGCCGACGACCTGGTGCTCGACCAGGTGATGTCCGGCTGCACGCCGGAGGCCAGGGCCGCCTGGACGCTGGTCCGCATCGAGCACCTCGACGTCACCGAGGCGGAGGCCGAACTCCGCGCGGCGGGCGTCGAGCAGGCGTCCGAGGCGATCAAGGAGGCGGCGGAGCTCGACGAGAGTGCGGTCGCCGGAGTCCGCGGGCCGCTGGGCGCGCAGGTGTTCGACCCGTGCGCCGTGCGGCTGGCGCCGACCGATCTGATGCGCCGGAAGGCGCGCGGCCGGGCGGTGGCGATCGCCGTCACGCTCTTCCTGGCGCTGATCCTGCTGGCCGCCCTCGCGCTGACCGCCGGGAGGGAGCCCACCGCCCAAGCGGCGCCCGTCGCGGCCCAGCAGGAGACCAAGCAGCTCAGCGTCGACGCCCTCCGGCGTACGCGGGTGTTGTGGCAGGACACGGCACGGGTGGACTTCACCGCCTGGCCGGCGCGCGGCAGCCGGATCAACGACCGCGACTTGTTGTCGAAGGCCCTCGACGCCTGGACGAACGGGACCGGCGTGACGTCGGTCGCCGGAGCGTGGACGACCGCGCCCACCGAAGCACCGCAACTCCTGTACGCCGGTGACGTGGACGGCGCGGCGGTGGTCCTCTTCCACGACGGACAGCGCCTCGCGCGTTACACCGACCGCGACGGCGGCAAGGTCGTCGTCGCGCGGACCGACGACGCCGACGTGACGACATCCGCGGTGGTGGCGATCAGCGAGACCGCCCGTGGCGTGCGCTTCCTGACCGCGCCCTGGGTCGCCGAGACCGGGCTGCGCGACCTGAAGAACCCGGACGCGGCGACCGGCAAGCTGCAGACGACCGATGGCATCACCGCACCGGTGAAGCCGCCGGCCGCCAACTGCTCGTCGTGGCCCGCCCTGCACCTGCGCTCGTCGGACGCGATCGCGGAGAACCACGCGTTCCTCGTGACGCATCTCGGTGGGCTGTCCCCGGCGCACCTGACGTACCTGCCGGCGCCGTCGGTCGGTGACGCCCGAGCCCCGCGAGAGGCGACGAGCGGCGCCGCGTTGGTGAGCTGGTCGCGCACGGTCTGCGGACTGCGAACCCTGCAGAACAAGGGTGTCAAGGCCGCCAACAACTGGACCTTCGCCGAGCAGCGGCTGCCGGACGGCACGTACGGCGCCTGGGTGTGCACGCGGTCGGACAGCTGGGCAGGCGGCGGCTGGGCCACCGTGAAGCTGTTCCCGGCCGGGCTTTCCGGGGGCCACGCGACCAACACGGCGATCTGCAGCCGCTTCGACCAGCACGTGCTGGCGACAACCGCGTGGCGTTCGCCGACCGGGGTGATGTACCTGCTCGCGGCCGGGAGCCGGGGCGTCGATCGGCTGACCGTCGGCACGCAGACCGTGCCTGGACCGGTCGTCGCGCTGCCTGGTCGCATGACATCGCGGGTCAGCGCACACGTGACCACCGGCACCACGATCTACCCGCTGCTGAAGTGAAAGCCCTAGCGCGCCTTCGCTTCGGCCGCGGACAGCGGCCGTAGCGTCACGCCGTACGTGCGTGGTGCGGTGGGATCGATCCGGTACGGCGCGAGTACGCCGTTCGGCGTCTCGCCCATGCCGGTCTCCGCGGCGCCGACGTGCAGCGTCACCCAGCCCCTGTTGCGCACGAGCGGGAGCTGGAAGTCGTACTCGGCGCGATCGAGCCGGTCGTACGGCGTGACACTGACGTCGACGGACGCGCCCTGGGCGGCGGCGACGCCGAGACCGTGCTGCTGGTCGGACAGCGAGGCCCAGCGGGTGTCGGTGTGGTTGCCGTGAGCCTGCGGACGGGAGTAGGCGACGTACTGCTGGTCGACCGTGCTGCGGTAGACGCCGATCCGGGTTCCTGACGCGCGGTCGCTGTACGACTCTTCGGGACCGCGGCCGTAGTAGGCGAAGTCGGTGAAGTCGTCGGGGACCTGGAGCTGGAAGCCGAGGCGCGGGAGATACGGCAAGGTGGCGAGCTTGCTGCCGGTCGGGGTGACCTGGTGGGCCAACCCGATCGCGCCGGCGGCATCGATCGTGTAGGTCATCGTCTGCCGGAACGCGAGCTCGGCGGCATGCCCGGGAGCGGCCGCAACGCTCGGCACAACGAGCTGCACGCGGCCGTCCGGGAGGCGACGGGTGGTGACCGTGCCGACGGTGGTCCGGAGCCGGTCGAGGCCGAGCTTGTTCCAGATCAGGCGATCGGCGGTGCCCCAGTCGTAGGTTTCGTTGGACGTCGGCGGGCGCCAGACGTCGAGCACCGGACCGGTCCGCACCAGCTCCTTGCTCCGAGCAACCATGGAGACAAGTCGACCGCCGTCGAAGGTGTAGGCGAAGCCGGTCCCGGAAACGACTGCCCGGCCAGGCCTGATGGTCCGGTACGCCGGCGCTCCGGCTGCCGCCTTGCCGGCGAGCACGGTCCCGCCGAGGGCGAACTGCGCACGCTGCAGCAGCGCGTCGGCGGATCGCCGCGGCGGACCGGGGACAGCAGGGGAGGCGGCAGCGGCATCCACGTTCAAGAAGCGCTCGGGCTGACTCGGAAGTTGCGCCGCTGCCGGGACTCGGATGCTCCGGCTCGAGTTGGGCGGAAGGGTCAGCGGGATCCGGCCTTGGCGGATCACCTTGTCCGCTTCACGAATCGACCAGTTGAGAATGAATGTGAGCGGCGCGAACTGCCGCTCGTTGCGCGCGGTGATCACGCCGGGCTGCGCAGACGTCAACCGAAGCGGCGACTGAGCCCAGGCGAGCTCGGCGGTCTCTGGCTGCAAGGTCCGGTCCGTGCTCACCAGACCATCGGTGCCTGACAGACTCAGGCCGAGGCTGGCGAACGAGCCCTGAGGCGCGGTGGAGTCGAAGTCCAAAGCCAGAACGGTCTCAGCACCCGACAGGATGCGGACGTTGTCGACGGTGCCGTGGGCCAAGCGGGCCCGCGTGTGGTCCTGCTGGAGCTGAGCGTTACGCCCGATGTTGACCTCCCAGACGCTGGGCTCGATGACGCCGGTCGCGGCAGTCCGGGCGACCGGTCGGCCGTCGATCGAGAGCGTCAGCGAGGAGCCGTCGTACGAGCCGGTGACCTGATGCCAGGCCCCTGCCCAATTCGCTGGGACCGGCGCGGTGACCGCCTTCTCCACGCCGTTGAGCGTGACGCGGAACTCCACCGTCGAAGCGTTGGGCATTTGCAGCGCGTACTGATTGCCCTTGGTGACGATCGGGAACGAGCCGGACCAGGCATCGGGCTTCACCCAGGCGTCCACCGTGAGCGGCCCGGCGACGTCGAGCGCCGGATCGCGGAAGACGTCCACGAAGTCGTCCAGCCCGGACAGCACCACACCCTGCCCCGCACGACCGTGACCGAGCTCGGGCTTGCCGACGAAAAAGGCCTGGATCCGCCGCGGCGACGAGTCCGGCGTGACGACCAGCGGCTGGTCGAGGTTCTGCTCGGCCCAGTCCCAGATGAAACCGCCCTGCACCGACGGATACTTGCGCGCCAGCGCCCAGAACTGGTCGAAGTTGCCCAGCCCGTTGCCCATGGCATGCGCGTACTCCCCCATCACGATCGGCTTGCTGAAGGTTTTCGCCTTCGCCTCCAGCGCCGCCGGCGTCGGGTACCGCGGACCGGCCACATCGGCGTAAGGCGCATCGCCGTCGGGCCTGTTCGACTGGTGGTACAGCAACCGGGTCGGCTCGTGCCGGTCGGCCCAGGCGGCCATCGCGAAGTGCGCGGCGCCGAGGCCCGCCTCGTTGCCGGTGTCCCAGAACACCACGCTCGGGTGGTTCTTGTCGCGCTCGACCATCGCGGTGAAGCGATCGGCGTACGCCGCCTGCCACTCCGGCCTGTCGGCCAGGCACGCCTTCGGGCAGGCCTCGTGCGCGTGCGTCTCGATATCGACCTCGTCGGCGATCAGCAGCCCGTAGCGGTCCGCGAGCTCGTACCAGTACGGATCGCTTTCGTAGTGCGAGGTCCGGACCGCGTTGAGGTGCAGCTGCTTCATCAGCCGGACATCGCGTTCCATCGCCGCGCGGGTGACGTGGCGTCCGGTCGCGGGATCGGTCTCGGCCCGATTGACGCCGCGGAACAGCACGCGCTTGCCGTTCAGCAGGACCTGCTTGTTCTTCACCTCGATCTCGCGGAATCCGACCTTCTGACTGGTTCGGTGCACGACCCGGCCGTCTTCGTCGGCCAGCGAGAACACCAGGCTGTAGAGCGTCGGCGTCTCGTCGGACCACTGCGCCGGCGCCTTCACGACGCCACTGAGTTTCAGCTCGCTCCCCTCCGTCGTCCCGCTCAGCGCCGTGACCTCCCGACCGGCCGGATCCCGCAGCGACGCGGTCAGTCGGTGGCCGCGGGCATCGACCAGTTCCGCGTCGACGGTCAGCGTCGCGTCCCGGTACGCCGCGTCGAGGTCGGTGCTGATGGCAAGGTCCTGGATTCTCGATCGCGGAACCGAGTACGAGTAGACGTCACGGAAGATCCCGGCGTACCGCCACTGGTCGAAGTCCTCCAGGTAGGAGCCGGCCGACCACCGGTGAACCTGGACGGCGACCGTGTTCGGGCCGGGCCGGGCGGCGTCGGTGATGTCGAACTCGGCCGGGCTGTAGCCGCCCTGGTCGTAGCCGACGTATTCGCCGTTGACCCAGACGAAGTAGCCGCTGGTCACCCCCTCGAACCGGAGCAGTTGCCGACGGCCCGTTTCGGTGCGCGGAAGGTCGAAGGTCTTGAGATAGGCGCCGGTCGGGTTGACGTCACGCGGTGTCTTCGGCGGCGCGTCCGGCCAGAGCTCCTCCGGGATGTTGCGGAACATCGGATGGTCGAGGAAGTCGCTCTGCCAGGTATGCGGCACCTGCACGGTCGACCAGCCGGCGCCGTCGGACGCGGGGAACCGGGCCGGCACCGCCGACGGCTTGTCGAACAGCCGGAACTTCCAGGCGCCGTCCAGCGATCTCACGTACGGCGTACCGCTGCCGCGCACCGCAGCGGCGTCGTCGGCGTACGGCCACAGCCGGGTGTGCGGTGCGACCTGGCCCTCGGCGACCCGGCCGGGATCGTCCAGGTAGCCGTAGACGTCGTCCGGTCCGTCAGCCCCGGTCGCGCTTCCGACCACGCCGACTATTCCGCACGCGAGCACGAGGGCGAGCAGATACCCGATCGGGCGTCGCAGCCGGTGCATGACTCTCCTCGTCGTGGATCCTGCCTAGGACGATGCACGGGACGGGTCAAGAGTTCGGCGTATTGACGTCGTCACGCACGGCGACCACACTGCGGTGGAAGCGCTCTCTTCCTACCGCCCCAGGGAGATCCCGTGTTCACTGGAATCGTTTCCGCCGTTGCCGTCCTGTCCGTGCCGCTCGGCGCTCCCCAGCCGCCGCCGACTCCCGAGGTGACGATGTCACTCCAGGCAACCGTCTGCAACAAGTACTGCGACGCCCGCGACCCCGCGCTGTCCCCCGGCGACCGCTCGCCGGTGAGTGCCACGCTGTTCGGCCGGACGTTGCGGCTGCATTTCGACGACGCCGACGCGATGGGCTGGGCCTCGATCGAGGGCGGATCGCCCGGCGACGAGGTCTGGCTGGATCGGTCGTTCGACGGCGGCCGGACCTGGTCGTCCGGCAGCCGGCTCGGCCACACCGCGATCCCGGCCGGTCAGACCGCCTGGCGCACGCAGATGTACAACGTCGACGACTGGAACAACCACGGCGTCGGCGCGCTGCGCGCCTGCGGCAAGGCGGGCGACCGCCCAGACATCGCCTGTACGACGTGGGCGCGGACGACCTGGAACGCCGGTGACCGGCGGACCGCGGCGGCGACCGCGCAGATGCAGTTCTACAACTACGGCACCGGCCTGTTCGACACCACCGGCTGGTGGAACTCGGCCAACGCGCTGAACGCGGTGATCGACAACATCCGGGTCACCGGCATGGGCAGTTACCGCTACGCGATCGCCCGCACGTACGACCTCAACCTGAACGCGCAGCAGGGCCAGTTCCGCAACGACTACCTCGACGACACCGGTTGGTGGGGACTCGCGTGGATCGCGGCGTACGACCTGACCGGCGAGGCGCGCTATCTGCAGACCGCTCGCGCGGACGCCGACCACATGGCGGCGTACTGGGACAGCACCTGCGGCGGCGGGGTCTGGTGGAGCCAGGCGAAAACCTACAAGAACGCGATCACGAACTCGCTCTACATCCAGCTCAGCGCGGCGCTGCACAACCGGATTCCCGGCGACACGACGTACCTGCAACGGGCCCAGGCGGGTTGGACCTGGTTCCAGCAGACCGGGATGATCAACGGCTCGAACCTGGTGAACGACGGCATCGACCTGTCCACCTGCAGGAACAACGGGGACGTTGCCTGGAGCTACAACCAGGGTGTGCTGATCGGCGCGCTGACCGAGCTGTCGAAGGCCGCGAGCAACAGCACCTACCTGACGCGTGCACGCCAACTGGCCGACGCGGCGACGACCGCGCCCGGGCTGCACACCGCCGACGGGATTCTGCGCGAGCCGTGCGAGTCCGGCGACTGCGGCGGCGACGGACCGTCGTTCAAGGGCGCGCACGTCCGTGGCTTGGGCAAGCTCAACGCGGCTCTGCCGGACCACCCGTACACGGCGTACTTGCGGCGCCAGGCCGACCGGGCGTTCGCGGCCGACCGGACGGCGATGGACCAGTACGGCCTGCGCTGGTCCGGACCGGTCGACAAGCTCGACGCCGCCCGTCAGCACAGCGCGCTCGATCTCCTGAACGCGACACCCTGAACCGGCCTTGCTCCCGCCGATTACCCTGTCCCGGTGGATCGGCGGGAGTTGCTGGTGGAGGTACGACGGACCCGGAACGACTGCGTGTTCGGCCTGCGGCTCACGCTGGACGCCGGGCGCAGTGAGCGCGGCATCGCGTTCGCCGAAAGCTACGACTACCTGCCGCTGGGCTCCGATCCCGGGCGCGAGTACATCTACTCCGTCTACACCGAGTACGCCGCGCTCGTCCCGCTGACCGAGTTCCTGGAGACGTTGCTCGGGGAGTCCTTCGAGGGCGAGCCCGCCGACCGCCTCGTCGCCTGCTTCCACGCCCTGGTAGCCGCCGGAGAACTCGGCGACGGTCTCCCGTTGCAGGAGAACCATCGCAAGGTCGCCGCCTGGTGCGAACAGGCCGGCATCGCCGCGGAAACCGAGACCTGGACCTGGATCAACTCGGACTGACGGGGGCCCTCCGTTGCCGGAAGGGCCCCGGGTCTTCTCCTCGCGTACCAGTTGATCGCCTTGGTGTTCCGGCGTCGTTACTTGTCCAGCGCCTGATCAGTCGCCAGAGCGATCACCTGCTGCTTGGTGATCCCGCCGGGCTGCGGCGTCCGGCCGGGGTTCTGGACCAGAACCGACGCCAGGTTGCCGTCCGGCTGCAGATAGGCCGCGCCGAGCATGTACTTCTGCTTGCCCTTGCCCTTCGGCGGCACGCCCTCGGCGTACAGGACCTTGCGGCCGTCGGGCATTGTCGTCTCGGTGCAGGTCAGGCCGCCGAGTTCCTCGGAGCACTTGCTGACGAACTGGGCCGAGTCGACTCCGATGATCACCGTCTGCTCGATCGCCCCGGACCGCCACGTCTGGACCAGGCCGAACTGCTCTGGCACGGAGCCGTTGAACGCGTGGGTGAGCGTGCCACCGGTCAGGACCCGCGCGGCGGCCGCGTGCGCCTCGGCGTACGTCGGTTTGAAGTTCTTCAGCTCGTCCTCGGCCCGCTGCTCCTCGGGGGTCAGCGGCGGCAGGTCGACCCGCAGATCGGTGACGAGCGCGAACAGCTTCGCGTCCGTGATGCCCATGCCGCGCACGGGCACGCTCGCGTTGTTACCCCACAGCGGGTTGACCGTCAACGTCACGAATTCGCCGTCGGCTTTGGTGTAGGTGAGTTCCGCGGCCTCACCTCGCCGGCCGAGCTGCGCTGTCCGCCCGTTCGGCAAGGTCACCGCCTTGCAGTCCAGCGCCGGGGTGAACTCCTGGGATCCACAGCGGGCACTGGTAGCGGTCGCTGCCGTGGCCACGCCGATGTCGACGTAGCCGACGCCCTGCTGGCCGGCGATCCGCCAGCCGACCCGCCCTCCACCGCGCCGGATGCCCGGCGTGTGGTCGATGCCGAAGCCACCCTTGCTGCTGTAGTCGAGGTGGACACCCCTCGGGTCGAGGTGCTGCTTCAGCGCAGCCCGCATCGCCTGGTCGAACGCACGATCCTGAGCCTTGTACGCCGCCGGATCGGCGGGATCGGTCACCGGCCCACGGGTCGCCGATGCCGTTGTCGCGGCGGCCGGCAGGTCGCCCTCGACCGGGTTCGCGGTCGGCGTCAGCCAACTGGTCAGCCCGACGACGACCGCGCAGACGGCGGCGGTCGAGCCGAGTCCTCCGGCAGCCGTGAGAGCACGGCGGCGGCGCAATCGGCGGCGGCCTGCCGCCAGGTCGTCCTCCGTGGCGCGCGGCAGCAAGTCGTCCTGCCACCCCGCGGCCTCGCTGAGCCGCCGGCCCAGCTCCTTCTCGTCGATCATCGGTCCTGCCCTCCTACCGTCCCGAATTGGGCGGTGAGCAACTCGGTCAGCCGGGCGAGCGCCCTGGCGTTCTGGCTCTTGACCGTGCCGGGACTGCAGTGCAGATCCGCCGCGGTCTCATCGATCGACATTCCGAGAAAGTGCCGGAGCACGACCACCCGGCGTTGCCCCAGCGGCAGAGTCGCCAGCGCAGCCAGTACGGCGCTGCGGTCCTCGACCGCGGGCGACGCCATCACCGGCTCGTCCAGCCCGTCGAGCCCGGGAGCCTCCCGGCGCCACGGCCGGCGACTCTCGTCGATGCCGGAGTTGACCAGGATGCGCCGGACGTAGGCGTCCACGTTCCCGGCCCGCTGCACCCGCGGCCACGCGACGTACAGCTTCATCAGCGCGGTCTGCACCAGGTCCTCTGCTTTGTGCACGTCACCGCAGAGCAGGTAGGCGATCCGCCGCAACTGCTTGCGCCGGTGCACTACGTACTCGCTGAACTCCTCGTCCCGCGCCGCCATTCGGTCTTCCCCTCACTCGGTCTGTCACCGGTGAATACGAGACGAACGCCGGCTTTGTTGTCAGCCCCCATTGTTCCGACCAGCCGCATCCGGCCGGTGACCGACCGGTGATGCCATGATGTGCCGCATGGAGCTGAAGATGTCGGCGTCGTACGACGCCACCGCTGAGGAAGTCTTCGCGATCGTCACCGACGCCACCTTTCGCGAGCAGGCCTGCGAGAAGACCAAGGCGTTGTCGTACGACGTCCAGGTCAGCACGACCGGGGACGACACCGTCGTCCGGGTCGAGCGCAAGATGCCGTCGAACGACGTACCGGACATCGCCCGCAAGTTCGTCGGCGAGACGCTGACCGTGGTGCAGACCGAGACCTGGCACGCCGCCAAGCCGGACGGGTCGCGCGACGCCGACGTGCGCGGCGAGATCGCCGGGACGCCGGTGACGCTGAAGGGCACCGCGACGATCCGGCCCGACGGCGCGCAGACCGTGCAGACGATCACGCTGGACGTGAAGGTCGCGGTGCCGCTGATCGGCAAGAAGATCGAGCCGTTCGTGGTGGACGCGATCCGCTCCGGCCTGGCCAAGGAGCACGAGCTCGGCCGCTCCTGGCACGACGGCACCAACTGATCGCAGGTGTCTTTGCGGCCCCGCGCTCCACCCGCGGGGCCGTGACATCAGCTCGCTGGGGGGCCAGGCCAGCTGATCGGCGCAGCGACCCCGACCACGCCCTCGATGACCGCCAGCGCCGCGTCCAACTCCGCCAGCTGAGCCGGGCTCAAGGCTCCGAAGACCTCCCGGACGGCTCGCTCGCCGGCCACCGTGCCGGCCGCCAGCGCCTCGGCCCCCCGCCCCGTCAGTACGACGAGCTTCGCCCGCCGGTCATCCGTGGCGGCCTCGCGTTCGACCAACCCGTCCCGCTCCAGCGCCTCGACGGCCTGCGTCACCGAACGCGGCGCATGTCCGAGTTCGTTCGCCAGCTCGGACTGCCGCACCGCGCCCCGCCGGGCCAGCACCTGCAGAACCTTCGTCCGGGCCAAGGACGTCCCTTCCCCGGCCATCCGCTGGTCGACGGTCCGCCGCACCTGATAGCCGACCGTCAGATACCGCAGGCCCACGCGCACCGCCTCGTCCGCCATCGTCGCTCCTTTCGAGCACGAGTATAGTGAGGTACCTCAGCATATCGTCGGAGGAGACCCCATGACCACTCGCCCCGTCATCGTGATGACCGGCGCCACGAACGGACTGGGCCGGCTGGCGGCACTCGAACTCGCCCGCGGCGGCGCCCACCTGGGCCTGGTCGTTCGGAGCGAGCAGAAGGCCGCGGCACTGCGGCAGGAGATCGAGCAGGTCGCACCGGGTACGCCGGTCGACGTCTTTCTCGCCGACCTGTCGTCGATCGCCGAAGTCCAACGGGCGGGCGAACAGATCGACGCGCGCTACCCGCGGATCGACGTGCTGGTCAACAACGCCGGCATCCACGCCTTCTCGCAACGCGTGACACCCGAAGGCCTGGCCGAGATGACGGCCGTCAACTACCTCGCCCCCTGGGTGCTCACCGACGTCCTGCGCGCCAAACTGATCGCCTCGGCGCCGGCCCGGGTCGTCACGGTCACCTCACGGGCGTCGCGCCAGGTCACGTCGCTCGACCTGGACCTCGCGCTCGGCGACATCAGCGACTACGGCCGGCGGGAGTCGTCTCGCCGGTACGCGCTGTCGAAGTTGCTGGCGATCATGTTCACCGAGGAACTCGCCCGGCAGTTGGCGGGCACCGGTGTCGCCGTCATGTGCTGCTGCCCAGGCTTCAACACCACCGGCTTGGGCCGTGAGCTCCCGTTCGCGAGCCTGCTCGAGAAGGCGCTGACCCGGCTCGGTGTCGGCGACCCCCGGCATGGCGCCGGCATCATCGTGCGACTCGCGACCGATCCGGCATTCTCGGCCGGCACCGGCGGCTACTTCGCCGCGCGGGACGCAGAGCCATTGCGCTGCCCCGCCGCCGGAAGCGACCCGAAGGTCCAGCGCGCCCTGTGGGAGGCGACCGGCGACCTGCTCCTCGACGTACGGCGAACGGCCGCGGGCTGACGAGGGTCGCGCTCAGCAGGCAAGGCCGTGTCGCTGCCGGATCGGTGGCGTGGATGGTGGCACTCTGGAGTCGGAGAGTCACCGGAGGTGAGCCTGTCGTGCGTTACAAGCGAAGGACTGCCGCACCGTCGGCCGGCGAGGACGCGCAGTACTGCGTGTTCTGCGAGGCGACGGTGCTCTTCGAGCGGGTCGAGGCCGCGGACCATCCGGTCGACGACCCGGCCGGCGAGTGGATCTGCGTCAGCTGCGGCTCGGCCCTGCTGATCGGACCACCGCTGCAGCATCTCGAACACACCGCCTGAGGGCCGGTACGCCGCTGAGCCAGGCGCGGATGCAGGCTCCCCTGCTGCCGGCATCCGCGCCTTCACCGGCCGCCTACACCGGCGGGCCGAAGCCGCAGAGCACGGGCCGGGCCCGCGCCGGGTCGAGCGCGTTGGCGACCAGCTGCGCGACCGTCGGGTCGAAGGCCAGCCCGACGTGCCCGACCGGGTCCAGCGGACACACGTCCTGGACGAACTGGTTCTTCACCCCGGGCTCCCGGACGAACGACGTCTCGTGCGGCGTCACCAGCGCGTCCAGCCGGGACGCGATCACCGTGTACCTGACTCCGGGCTGGGCGATCGGACCGGCGGTCAACTGCGCCACCGGGGCACCCCCGACGATGAGTTCGTCGCACGCCGGGCAGCCGAAGTCGCGCAGGACCTGGTCGACGAGCGGGCGCAGCCCCAGGTAGTCGCCGACGCTGACCAGCCCGGCGAACGTCGTACCGTGCGTGGGCGGTGCCAGTGCGACGACCTTGCCGACCTTTGCGGCGTACCCGCGGACCTTCGGCCCGTAGAGGCTGTGGAAGCCGCCCTCGGAGTGCCCGACGAGATCGACCTTCGCGGCGCCGGTCGCCGTCCGGACCCGGTCGACGAACGCCTCGATCTCCGCCGACGACCGCACGATGGAGACCGTGCCGCCGACCGGGATCGCGGGCGTCGCCTGGCCGTAGGTGAGCGTGAAGGCGCAGTATCCCCGGGCCGCGAGGTACGGGCCGAGGAAGGAGTAGTTGCCGGGACCGTTGCCGCCGAGGCCGTGCAGCAGGACCAGCGGGTTCGGGTGGGCCGCGGACGGCTTGCAGGCCCAGTTGTCGAAGCCTGACGTGGGTGCGGCGGCAGCCGCGGGCGCGGTCGCGGAGGCGGGCGCGGTCGCGGCGCCGGCCGTGAGCAGGACGGCGGCCAGCAGACCGGCGGCGGCTCGGCGGAGGTGAGGTTTCATCGCGGCTCCCTGAGGGCAGTGTCGTTGGGTGACGACAGGGTGACCGACAGTGGAGCACGTTCCCCGACTCTCGACAAGTCCTCGTGTTCGTAACAGTTCGGCTGGTTACCGACCGGCGGCAGGGGGTAACGTCGGCGCATGGCGCGAGTGATCAGAGGTTTGGACGCGGACCAGCGACGCGCCGAGCGGCGGGAGCAGCTGCTCGACGCCGCGCTCGAGCTGTTCGCCGCGCAGGGGTACCCGAACACGTCGATCGAGCAGATCTGCACCACGGCGTACGTCGGGACCAAGAGCTTCTACGAGGTGTTCGGCAGCCGGGAAGACTGCTACGTCGCGCTGCTCAAACGCACGTCCGAGCGACTCGAGGACACCATGACCACGCTCGCCGCGGCCCACGCCGGAGGCAGCGAACGCGAGGTCGCCCCCGGCCTGCTGTCGGCCTTCGCGCACGCGCTGATCGACGATCCGCGGATCGCCCGGGTCACCTTCGGCCAGGCCGGCGGGATCTCCCCCACCGTCGAGCGGCAGCGCCGGACCAACCGCCGCTGGGCGGCCGGCTTTCTCGAACAGCTCTGGGACGCCTACGACGGTCCGCAGTCCGACCTCGACCGCCACACCCGCCACGGAGTTGCGATCGGGCTGGTCGGCGGCCTGTTCGACCTGATCGCCGACTGGCTGCTGGACGCGGACCTGCACGACCCCAACCAGCTGGAGGACCTGATCGACGACCTGACCAGCTTCTACATCACCGTCCGGCGCGGGCTGATCACCGACAACTGAAAGTCGCCCGGATCGCTGGCCTCCGGCGCCGACCCGGCCTCATCCTGATCCGGGAGGAGGTGGGTCGTGGCGGTCGGCACCCAGGACGACGTACGGCGGCCGCAGGCCGAGCCGCCGGGGTGGGTCGAGGGAACGCTGCGGGTCCTCGGCACCGGACTACTGGGGATCTGGCACCTGCGGCCATCGGCGCGGCGGGCCCGGGCCGACCGGCGTACGACCTGCGGCGGCTGCCGGAAGCGGCATCGCCGCCTGCTCCGGGCGCTCGGCGGACTGGTCGCACTGCAGGTGGTCGGGATCGCGGGCCTGGTCGCATTCGGGCTCGGCGCCCCGGTGTGCCCGCCGCCGCCGACGCTGAACCGCGAGGAGGCGATCGCCTACACGACCGCCGGCGAAGGCCCGTGGTTGCGGACGCGGCAGGTGCTGACCTCCGGGCAGACCGGCCTGGCGTTGCTCTGGGCAAGGACCCGGGACGCCGACGTCTGCAGGTTCGCGCCGAACGGCACGCTGGTGGCGCGGATGGAGTCCGGCTACGCGCGCGGCGGAACGATGTACGGGCACGCATTCCTGACCTCACCCGGGCAGGACCGCACGTACGCCGAGCTGGTACCGATCAAGCGGCACGAGTCCCGGCACACGGTCCAGTGGACGGTCGGTACGGCGCTCGCCGGGCCGCTGGGCTTTCCGGTCGCCTACAGCCTCGACGAGCTCTTCGCTCCCGGCGCCCACAACCACTTCGAGCGGGCCGCCGGCCTCACCGACGGCGGTTACGCGGCTCCGGACACGCCGCCACCGACGGTCGTCCGGGTGTTCCTCGTGCTTGTCCTGCTGGGAGTGGTGACCTTCGAGCGGCACCGGCTGGGCCGGCAACTGACGCTCCTGCGGGCTCACCTCGAACATCAACGCCGTCGCCGCCCGGGCACCGGCCTGGCGGCGACGCTCGCGGAGCATCGCCGCCTGCGGCAGATCGGGTGCCCGAGCTGCGGAGACCTCAGCCCTGGTGCGGGTAGCGGTAGTCCGTCGGCGGGGTGAAGGTCTCCTTCATCGACCGCGGGCTGGTCCAGCGGATCAGGTTCCACAGCGAGCCGGCCTTGTCGTTGGTGCCGCTGGCGCGGGAACCGCCGAAGGGCTGCTGGCCGACGACGGCGCCGGTCGGCTTGTCGTTGACGTAGAAGTTGCCGGCCGCGAAGCGCAGGTAGTCGGCCGCGGCCGCGATCGCGTGCCGGTCCTGGGCGATCACCGCGCCGGTCAGCCCGTACGGCGCCGCGCTCTCCATCTCGCGCAACACCTTGTCGTAGTCCGCGTCGTCGTACACGTGCACGCCGAGGATCGGGCCGAAGTACTCGGTGGTGAAGATCTCGTCGGTCGGGTCGTCGGAGACCAGCAGGGTCGGGCGGACGAAGTAGCCCTCGCTGTCGTCGTACGTGCCACCGGCCAGCACCTCGATCGCGTCGCTGGCCTGGGCCCGGTCGATCGCCGTCTTGTGCTTGGCGAAGGCCCGGTCGTCGATCACCGCGCCGAGGAAGTTCGACAGGTCGGTGACGTCGCCCATCGTCAGCGCGTCGGTCTCGGCGGCCAGGTCGTCGCGGATCTGGTTCCAGACCGAGCGGGCGACGTACGAGCGGCTGGCGGCCGAGCACTTCTGGCCCTGGTACTCGAAGGCGCCGCGCAGCATCGCGGTCTTCAGCACCGCCGGGTCGGCCGACGGGTGGGCGAGGATGAAGTCCTTGCCGCCGGTCTCGCCGACCAGCCGCGGATAGGTCTTGTACGACGCGATGTTGGCGCCGACCGTGCCCCACAGCGACTGGAAGGTCTTGGTGGAGCCGGTGAAGTGGATGCCGGTCAGGTCCGGGTGGGTCAGCGCGGCCTTGCTCACCTCGATGCCGTCACCGGTGACCAGGTTGATCACGCCGGCCGGCAGCCCGGCGGCCTCGAACAGCCGCATCGTCCAGTGCGCCGCGAACTGCTGGGTCGGCGACGGCTTCCAGACCACCGTGTTGCCCATCAGCGCGGGCGCGGTCGGCAGGTTGCCGGCGATCGCGGTGAAGTTGAACGGGGTGATCGCGTAGACGAAGCCCTCGAGCGGGCGGTAGTCCACCCGGTTCCAGACGCCCGGCGACGAGATCGGCTGGTCGCTGACCAGCTTGCGCGCGAACGCGACGTTGAAGCGCAGGAAGTCGATCAGCTCGCAGGCGGCGTCGATCTCGGCCTGCTGCACAGTCTTGGACTGCCCGAGCATGGTCGCCGCGTTCAGCGTGTCGCGCCACGGGCCGGCCAGCAGGTCGGCGGCCTTGAGGAAGATCGCCGCGCGGTCGTCGAACGACAGCGCGCGCCACGACGGCGCGGCCGCGAGCGCCGCGTCGACGGCCGCCCGGCCGTCGGCCTCGGTCGCGTTGCCGAGTGTGCCGAGCACGTGCGCGTGCTTGTGCGGCTGGACGACCTCGATGGTCGCGCCGCCGCCGAGCCGCTGCTCGCCGCCGATCGTGCAGGTCAGGTCGATCGCCCCGGCGGCGTTGAACTCCTTGAGCTTCGCCTCCAGACTGCCCCGCTCGGGCGAGCCCGGCGCGTAGCCCCGCACCGGTTCGTTGGCGGGGGTGGGGACGGCGGTGACGGCATCCATGCTGCGCTGCTCCTCGATCGACTGGGCTGTGGGTACGCCGGTACGTGGCTGCGAGCCCGCGGCGGCCCGATCGGGGTCCGCCGCGACACGTTCGCGTCTTCATGCTGCCACGCCGGACCCTGGGACCACGAACCCGACTGGTCCCCCCTGTTGTAGCAGATAATTCAGATCAGGGCAGTTCTGGCGTATTCGTTACGAGACGATCCGCACCGTGCCGGTGATCGCGTGGGTCGCGCCGGTCCACCAGCGCAGCGTGCCGTCGCCGTCCCGCCCGGTCAGCGTCCAGGTGTAGGCGCCGGGCGGGAGCAACCGGCCGGCCGAGTCGCGACCGTCCCAGTCGGCCCGGGCGGACCCGTTGGTGGTCGCGCAGTTGAGCGTACGGCGAACCGTCGTACCCGACATGATCGTGAGCGCGCAGGTCGGCAGCGCCTTGCTGATCCCGAACTCCGCGTTCCACAGCCGCAGCGCCGGGTTGAACGAGGGCGGCGCACTGCCGTTGCCGAGGTACTTCGGGTAGGCGACGAACGCGGAGTTCGGGCCGATCCGGGCGACGTCGTCCGGGGCGATCCAGGCCAGCGTCTCGTCGTGCACGTCGAACGAGGCCTGCCAGCGCAGCGCGCCGACGACACCGGTCGCGGTGGTGCCGAGCCGGCCGACCTTGAGCGTTCCGGCGCCTGGGAACCGGCTCGGATACGTGTCGAACACGACATGACCGCCGGACATCTTCAGGTGCGCGGTGTGCGCGGAGGTGATCGTGATCGCCGCCGCTTTGGTCTGCAGGTTGCGATGGCCGATCAGCGACTGGACGCAGTCGTCCTGGCCGTTGCTGGCACAGGTCGCCCAGGCCACGTAGTCGTCGTGCACGGCAACGCTGCGCACGAGCGCGGTGCCGGCCGGCTTGGCCTGCAGCAGTGCGCCACTGGCCAGATCGCGCCGCCAGACGGCGTTCTTGTCGTCGACCCAAGCCAGGTAGTTGCCCCAGAGGTCGACGGGATGCGACCAGTTCGAGGTGATCGCCAACTGCGTGCTGACGCCGGTACGCAGGTCGTAGATCATCGGCAAGTAGTTGCCGTACATCGGTGAGCAGTCCGGGGCGGGTGGGCCGCAGTGTTCCCCGGTGTACAAGGCCTTCCACCACAGCAACCGCGATCCGGAGATCCGCAGGTTCGACCCATCGACGATGGCCTCGCGCACCACCGGCGCGAAGACCCGCGTCCGGACACCGTCGTCGGTGACCAGCCAAAGCACGCCCGCGGCGTCCAGGTACGCCGTCCGGCGGCCCTCGCGGGAAGGTCCGGCGGCCGCTTGCCCGAGCTTGGTCTGCGCCGTCAGCGCGACCGCGCCGGCCGGGCGGGCGTAGAACCGGCGGCTCAGCGAGTCGGCGGGCAGCTGAGTGTCGACGTACACCGCTCCGCCCGCGCCGAGCGAGACCGCCCGGGTGACCGGCGGCAACAGGTCGACGCCGGCGAGCCGGGTCCGCGGTGCGGTGCCGCCGATCGCGGCGGCCTCGTCGACGCCCGGCGTCGGCTGCAGGGTGTCGAAGACGAACCGGCCCCGGTCACCGGCCAGGCTGCGGGTTTCGGTCGTCGAGGTCTGTGCGCCGCTCGCCGCGATCGAGCCGGTCGCGCACGGCTGCGCTCCCTGACAGGTGGTCCAGCCGGTCGCGCCGCCCGCGATCGCGCTGGCGACCACCCAGCCCTGGATTCGGGTCGCCTTCGGCGGTGCCGAACCGTCGGTCGACGACCTGACGACGAAGGAGCTGCTGATCGGCTGCTGGGTGTAGTCCTGGTGCGCCCAGGCGACCGCCGTCCCGTTGAGGGAGACCGCGCCGAGGTAGCGGACGTGGCCGCCGTCGGCGATCACGCGGGGGTGCGTCGGATCGGCGTACGAGCGATAGGTGAGTTGCTTGTCGCCGTCCTCGCCGACGGCGTCGACGGTGACCCAGCCGGTGTCGTCCATCGCGGCCAGGGAGTAGCTGCCGGGCGCCGGGTAGCGCGCGGTCACCCGGCAGCCGGTCGGGGTCACATCGACTCGTTCGCCTGCACTGGAGATCCAGCCCCAGGAGGCGTACAGGCCGAGACCGTCGTAGCGTCCGCCGGGATCGGCCGGTGGTGGAACGTCGGCACACACCTTCGTCACCGGCGTCCCGACGTACTGGTACCTGTTGCCGGTCCCGAAGATCTTGTCCCCGGCGAGCCGCTTGAAGCCCGCTTCCACCTGGTACGCCGGTGCGCCGGTCGGTTTCACCCAGGTCGCGACCTCCACCAGCACGTCCAGGTCCAGCCGCGAGACCTTGTACAGCACGCCGGCCGGCGAGGCCCCCAGGACCTCGACGTACGGGCGGTCGAACAGGACCCGGTTGAGGTCCTGCACCCCCGCCGCCCCGGCCGAGGCCGGCACCATCCCCAGCACCAGAACCATCCCGGCCAGCCGGCGTTTCCTCATCCCGATCCCCTCCCCTTGCCTAGGTGATGCGGCGGGAGGTCGGGAAGTTGCGGATTCGGCCGGTCGGCGCGCGGATCGTCCGGGCTACTGACGCCAGGGCATGTGCTGGAGGGTCCAGGTGTTGCCGTCGAGGTCGCTGAAGGCGGCGTAGAAAACGCCGCCGAGGTCCTGGACCGGCTGGACGTCGACACCGCGCGCGATCAGGTCGTTGCGGGCGGCTTCGATGTCGGCGACGACCAGGTGCAGGCCGCGCAGCGAGCCGGGCGGCATCTCGAGGTTGTTCAGGCCGGTGGACAGGACGATCGAGCAGTGCGACCCGGGCGGGGTGAGCTGGACGATGCGCACGCCCTCGGCCGGGGTGACGTCCACGTCGGCGTGGAAGCCGGCGGCGACGTAGAACTCCTTCGCCACGTCCAGGTCGGCCACCGGCACCGGGATCAGCTCGAGCAGGTAGTTGCCCGGCAGCACCGGATCAGCGGCCGGGTCCGGCTGGATCTCGTCCGGACCGGCCGGCACCTTCGTCTGGGTCGGCCGCTCGTCGCTCATGCGGACTTCTTGGCGGTCTTCTTGGCGGCCGTCTTCTTGGCCGGCTCCTTCTTCGCGGCGGCCTTCTTCGCCGGGGCCGCCTTCTTGGCCGCGGCCTTCTTCGCCGGCGCCGACTTCTTGGCCGGCTCCTCCGCCGACGACGCGGACCCACCACCGGCGCGACGGGCCTTCGCGGCCTCGACCGACGCGCGCAGCGCGGCGACGAGGTCGACCACCTCGGCGCCCTCCGGCTCCTCCTCCTCGGTCTCCGGCATCGGTACGCCGGCCGCCTTCGCCTCGACCACCTGCTCCAGCGCGTGCCGGTACTCGTCGTGGTACTGGTCGGGGTCGAACTCCCCGCGCAGGGTGTCGATGTACGACTCGGCCATCGCCTTCTCCTGCTTGCGGATCTCGATGTCGGAGTCGGGAGCCGCGAACGACGCGTCCCGCACCTCGTCCGGCCAGAGCATCACCTGCAGGACCAGCACGTTCTCGTGGGTGCGCAGCAGCGCGAGGCTTTCGCGCGACCGCAGCGCCACCTTCACCAGCGCGTACAGCTCGGAGCCCTCGAGCGCGTCGCGCAGCAGCACGTACGGCTTGCCGCCGGGGCCGCCGTCCGCGGCGAGGTAGTACGACTTGCCGAGGTAGAGCGGGTCGACCTGGTCGGCCGGCACGAACTCCAGCACGTCGATGACCTTCTTGCTGGACAGCGGCAGGTCGGCGAAGTCGTCCGGCTCCAGCACGATCATCCGGCCGTCGGCCATCTCGTAGCCCTTGCCGATGTCGCTGTACGGGACCTCCTCGCCGCACTCCTGACAGACCCGCTTGTACCGGATCCGGCCGCCGTCGGCGACGTGCACCTGCCGGAAGGAGATGTCCTTCTCCTCGGTCGCGGAGTACACCTTGATCGGGATCGTCACCATCCCGAACGAGATGGCGCCCTTCCAGATCGCCTGTGCCATCGCCATCAGCTCCCTGTCAGCTTTACGTCAAGCCTTGCCCCGCCGGCCAAGCGCTGCGAGGAGATCGGGGATCTCCTGCGTCGCGTACCACAGCAGGTCTTCACCTTCGCACGAGTCGAGGGCGAAGACAGCGTCTTCGTGCTCCGGATTCGCCGTGTCACCGTGCGCGACGTCCCACAGCTCCGCCGCCTTGGCGACCACCTCGGCGGCCGCGTCGCCGTCCAGATGCACCGCCGCGACGGACGTCCACGGGATCACCACGTTCAGCTCGAGCCGGGCGTCGCCCAGGTGCACGCTGCCGTCGGCCGGCGGAACGGCCGCCACCTCGCACGCGATCACCACTCGCTTGCGCGGGGCCTGCGGATCGGCCGCCAGCAAGCCGACCGAGGCCCGGGCCGCCTGCGCCATCGCGGCGTACTCCAGCTCCTCGTCGTCGGCCTGGCTGTACCACTCGCGCAGCGCCGGGGTCACGGCGTACGCCGTGAAGGGGATCGAGCCGACCTCCCCGGCGTGGCAGGCCGCGTCGAGCAGCGGCACGGTGGACGGAACGTAGACCCTCATGAGCCCGCCTTCTTCGTACTCCGGGGCGTCTTCCGGCCGCGCGTGGCCCGGTTCCGGCTGCCCTTGGTGGTGTCCAGCAACTCGTCCAGCGCGTCGGTGACGCACTGGGCGAAGACGGCCAGGTCCGGCATCGCCGTGCGGTCCGCGTTCAGCCCGAACGAGACCTTGCCGTCGTACGAGGTGACGCCGACCGACAGTCCCTGCCCCGGCATCAGCGGCACCACCGGGTACGACGCGAGCATCGGCGCGCCCTGGGCGTAGAGCGGGAACTGCGGGCCCGGCACGTTGGTGATCACGACGTCGTCGATCGGCCGGACCGTGGCGGTGGCGACCCGGGCGGCGAGCGCGTGCAGTGTGGTCGGGGCGAAGCCGGCGATGCCGACCAGCGAGCGGGCGCTGACCGCGCGCCCGGTGTCCTTGTGCACCTTGGTCTGGTACGAGATCTGGTGCAGCCGCATCACCGGCGAGTTCTCCCCGACCGGCAGCGTCACGGTCGACGAGACCACCGAGGACCCCAGCGAGGTCGGCTCCTCGTCCTCGTCGTCACGAATGCTCATCGGCACCACCGCGCGCACGCTGCGGGTCGGCCCGACGCCTTCGCCGCGGGTCATCATCCAGGCCCGGAACGCCCCGGCCACGACGGCCAGGATCACGTCGTTGACCGTGCCGCCGTGCATCGCGCGGACGGTTCGGTAGTCCTCCAGGTCGGTCTGCACGGTGGTGAACCGGCGCTGCCCGGACGTCTTCACGTGCAGCGAGCTCTCGTGCCCGTGCCGCTGGGCGACCAGTGAGCCGACCACGTCGCCGATCACCTCGCGCACCGAGGTCGAACCGGTCAGGCTGGCCATCTCGGCCCGGGCCAGCTCCAGTACGGCGGTCGGGTGCCGGGTCGCGTCGGCGAAGACGCCGGCCAGCAACTCCAGCGCCGACGGCGGGTGCTCGGGCTGCCAGGTGTCGGTCGGCGTCTCCCGCGGCTGCGCGGTCGAGTCGAGCACTACCTGGCCGATGTCGACCGTGCTGTTGCCGTCGACAAGGGCCTGGTGGGACTTGGAGATGATCGCGAACCGGTCGCCCTGCAGGCCTTCGACCAGGTACATCTCCCACAGCGGCCGGGCCCGGTCGAGCCGCCGGGACATGATCCGGGCGACCAGCTCCAGCAGCTGCGCGTGCGTGCCGGGGCGCGGCAGGGCGGAGCGCCGGACGTGGAAGGTGATGTCGAACTCTTCGTCGTCGACCCAGACCGGCCCGGCGAACCGGCCGGGCACGTGCTGCACGCGCTGCCGGTAACGCGGCACGAAAGCGATCCGGTCACGGATCAGCGCGACCAGGCTCTCGTAGTCGAACTCGTCGTCGGAGTGCACCGGCGGCTCGAAGATGTCCACCGTGCCGACGTGCATCGGAGTGGCCGGGGACTCGGCCTTGAGGAAGGTCAGGTCGAGCGACGACAACCGGTCCGGCATCCGCGTTCCCTTCCTTCCAGGATCTGGTGCGATCACCCTAGCCGCCTGCCCCGACAGTGAGCTGCGACACTACTGAAGGCGATCGTGACACGACTGATCGCCGGTGCGGGAACCCGGCGTGCCCGGTGTTCGTAGCACCTGGTGGGCGTGTTCGGCGCCCGTCTGCTCTCGACATGCTGAAAGGCCCCTCGACATCATGCGTTCGACGTTCTCCCGCGGTACCGCCCTCGCTCTCCTGCCCGCGCTGGGCATGCTGGTCCTCGCCGGGTGCGGCGACGACTCCGGCAGCGGCGGCGACACGGCCGGCGCGAGTCCGAGCGCCCCGGCCACCACCCCGAGCGAGACCCCGTCGAGCGCGCCGACCACCACGAGCACCCCGGGCGGCCCGAAGACCGGCACCCCGTCGAACACCGCCGACCCGTCCGGCGAGCAGGCCGACGTGACGGTCAACGTCACCGTTGCCAACGGCAAGGTCAACCCGAGCGGCCAGAGCATCAAGGTGAAGGCCGGCCAGACCGTGCTGGTCACCGCGGTCAGCGACGCCGCCGACGAGCTGCACATCCACGGCTACGACAAGGAACTCGAGCTGGCGCCGGGCAAGCCGGCGTCGGTGAAGTTCACCGCCGACATGAAGGGCACCTTCGAGGTCGAGACGCACGAGAGCGGCAAGCTGGTCGCCAAGCTCGTCGTCTCCTGAGCCGATGACGTCTCTTCTGCTGCCGCTGCACGGGATCGGCGGCCGGCAGGACCTGCCCGTCCCGTTCGGCCTGGCCGTCGGCGGTGCCGCGGTCGCGATCGCGCTGTCGTTCGTCGTCCTGGGCCTGGCCTGGCGCAGCCCGAAGTACCGGGGGGACGCGTCGGGCCGGCCGCTGCCGGACGGCGTCACCCGGACCGTCGACGCGGCGTGGTTTCGCTGGGTCGTCCGGCTGGTCGGGCTGGCCGTGTTCCTGTACGCGATGGTGTCGCTGCTGTTCGGCGTCGACCGGCTGACCAACCCGATTTTCGGGTTCGTCTACATTCTGGTCTGGGTCGGCCTCGTGCCGCTGTCGCTGCTGCTCGGCCCGGTGTGGCGCACGCTCAACCCGCTGCGCACGATCCACCTGCTGCTGTCGAAGCTGCTCCGCCAGCCCGCGTCGCGCGGGGTGCTGGAGCTGCCGAAATGGGTCGGGCTCTGGCCCGCCGCGTTGGGCATCTTCGCGTTCACCTGGCTCGAGCTGGTCGCGCCCGACCGCGCGACGCTGCCGGTGCTGCAGGCCTGGATCGCCTTGTACGTCGTGATCACGCTGTTCGGCGCGATCCTGTTCGGCGACCGCTGGTTCGCGAGTGGGGATCCGTTCGAGGCGTACGCGACGCTGCTGGCCCGGATGTCGCCCTGGGGCCGGCGGACCGACGGCGCGCTGGTGCTGCGCCGTCCGCTGGAGAACCTGGACGGCCTGAAGGTCCAGCCCGGCCTGGTCGGGCTCGTCGCCGCGCTGCTCGGCAGTACGGCGTACGACGGCTTCTCGAACTCGTCGGCCTGGATCGGCTGGGCGCAGAACTCCGGCTACTCGATGACGCTGCTCGGCACGCTGATGCTGATCGCGTTCATCCTGTTCGTGCTGATCACGTACTCCGGCGCGACGCTGCTGGCCGGCCGGTTGTCCGATAGCTCGCGGACGTCGCTGCCCGGCCTGTTCGCCCACTCGGTCGTTCCGATCGCCTTCGGCTACGTCGTCGCCCACTACCTGACGCTGTTCATCCTGGAGGGCCAGCGGACGCTGATCTACCTCAGCGACCCGCTCAGCAACGGCGCCAACGTCTTCGGCACCGGGCTGCTCGCCGTCAACACCGGCATCACCAACCACAGCACGGCGATCTCGGTGATCCAGGTCCTGGCCGTCGTCTGCGGCCACCTGCTCGGCGTCGTCTCGGCCCACGACCGCGCGGTCGCCCTCTTCCCACGCCACAAGGCGCTGGCCGGCCAGGTCCCCCTCCTGGTCGTCATGGTCGGCTACACCGCCGGTGGCTTGCTCCTGCTGTTCTCGTCGTAGTGTTCACGCCTCAGCAACGCTCGGCCCTCCGCGACCAGCTGGTCGCGGAGGCGCGAGCGGACGACCGCATCACCGGTCTGGCGTTCACCGGCTCCGCCGCCTCGGGCGGGGAGGACGAGTGGTCGGACATCGACCTCTACCTCGGTCTGGCCGAGGGCGCCGACCAGTCGGCGGTGCTGGCGGACTGGACCTCGCGCATGTACGCCGAGCACGACTGCGTCGCACACACCGACCTGCGGGTGCGCGGTACGACGTACCGGGTGTTCTTCCTGGCCAGCACGTTGCAGGTGGACCTCGCGTTCGCCCCGGCGGCGGAGTTCGGCCCGTTGGGACCGGCATTCCAGGTCGTCTTCGGGCAACCACTGGAGCAACCGGTTCCATCCCCGCTGGGAGCGATGGGACTGGTCGGCATGGGCTGGCTGTACGCGCTGCACGCACGGTCGAGCATCATGCGCGGCAGAGGGTGGCAGGCGGAGTACATGATCAGCGGGTTGCGCGACCAGATCCTCATGCTCGCTTGCCTTCGGCACGATCTTCCAGCCGGGCACGGCCGCGGTTACCACCAGCTGCCGCCTGCTGTGCTGCGGCCGCTCGAGGCGACGCTGGTCCGTGCGATCGACCCGGCCGAGCTCGATCGAGCGCTCGGCGCGGCGATCGGGGCCTTCCTGGACGAGGTCGCCGCGGTCGACGACGCGTTGGCTAGCCGGTTGTCCGGTCCGCTACGGGAGCTTTCGCTCGCGACGTGATCGCCAGCACGACGAAGGCGACCAGGCCGAGGATCAGGTGGGAGTTGCCGGGGACGGACTGCCAGAACGACCAGCTGAGCTCGCGGTCGTCGCGGTAGGGGACCCACCAGATCGAGCGGAGCACGAACAGGCCGTACCAGAGCACGGCGGTGGCGATGGCCGGGCGGCGGCCCCAGCGGCGGTCGACGGCGCGGATCAGGCTGATGCCGAGCGGGATGATCCAGACCCAGTGGTGGCTCCACGAGACCGGCGACGCGTAGAGCACCGCGAGGGCCATCACGGAGATCGCGGTGACCCGCTCGCCGGCGAGCCAGTAGCGGCGGGCCAGCCAGAGCACGAGCAGGCCGAAGATCGCGGACAGGACGAACCAGACCGGCTGGATCCAGGACGCGTCGTCGCCGAGCCGGCTGAGGAAGCCCATGAACGACTGGTTCGCGGTGTAGGCCAGTCCCCCGACGCGGTTGGCGTTGCGGACGACAACGGTCCAGTACTCCCACGACTGGTTCGGTACGACGGCGAAGCCGATCGCCATCGTCGCCAGCAGCCCGAGCAGCGCGTTGCGGAACGCCCGCCACTGCTTGGTGACCAGCAGGAACGCCAGGAACGGCAGCGGAGTCAGCTTCACGCCGATCGTCACGCCCACCCAGAACCCGCGCCAGCGCGCGTTCTCCGGCCGCACCAGATCGAGCAGAATCATTGCCGTCAGCAACAGGTTGATCTGGCCGAACTGGATCGTCTGCCAGACCGGTTCGAGCAGCAGTGACGCGAGCGTCAGCCCCGCCAGGACGGCGAGCCGCCGGCCGCGCCACGTTGCCGGCAGCAAGCTCCAGGCACCACCCGGCAAGGCCGCCCGCCAGATCGCGGCGATGCAGAGCACCGAGATCGTCGTCCAGACCACCAGCGCGACACCCCACGGCACCGCGGCCAGCGGGACCATCGCGATCGCCGCGAACGGCGGGTAGGTGAACGGCAGCCCCGAGCCGGGCAGCTGCGCGTCGTACAGGGACGCGCGGTCGAGCAGGACCGAGCCGCCCATCCGGTAGACGCGCAGGTCGATCATGCCGTCGAACAGCCCGTACGCCCAGGCGCCGAGGGCAACGAACGCGGCGCAGCCCAGGACCGCGACGACGATCCAGCGCGGGTCGGTCCGGCGGACCGTGTGGGTGGAGGAGGTCGCGGTCACGTCAGGTCGACCCCGAACAACGTCTCCAGCTCGTGCTTGGTGTCCAGGTACGACGTGTGGTGGATCGCGGTCATGCCGAGCTGCCGCGCGGCCTCGACGTTGAGCTCCAGGTCGTCGACGAACACGCACTCGGCCGGGCTCAGGCCGACCCGCTCGGCGGCGAGCAGATAGATCTCGGGCTCGGGCTTGCGCAGGCCGACCTCGCCGGAGATCACCAGGTCGTCGAACATGCCCTCCCAGGTGTCCACCGGGTAGGAGTTGCCCCACGAGTTCGACAGCAGGGCGGTCTTGATGCCGTGGCCCTTGGCCCGGCGGACCAGCGCGGTCATCCGCGGCTCGTGCTCGAAGTGCGCGAACATCCGCTCGATCAGGCCCTCGGCCTTCAGCGGGCTGCCGTCACGGGTGACGAGCAGCGCGGCCAGCTTGCGCTCGAAGTCCGGTACGGCGATCTGGCCGCGCTCCAGCGCGTGGACCGGGTTCAGCTCGGCCTCGGCCGGGCTCGCGCCGAGCCACTCGACGACCGCCTTGAAGTAGGCCTCGAAGTCGAGGTTGTCCAGCTCGGCCCAGCGCCCGAGGGCGACGTCCAGCCCGGAGGTCAGCACACCACCCCAGTCGACCAGCAGACCCCGCAGCACCTTGTCGTCGGACATGCGCGCAAGACTACTCACGGGCTTCGGTCGTCCCGGCCGTGGCCTCGCGGGGTCAGTGCGCGTACTCGACGGTGACGTCGCCGGACGACGTCTTCGCGGTGATCGACCGGGTCGCGGCCGGATCGGTCCGCACCTCGGTGTGCTCGTCGCCGGACGACGTCTCGGTGTCGACCTTGAACGCCTCGGTGCCCTCCGGCACCGACACCGTGACGTCGCCCGACGTGCCCTGCGCGCTGACCTGGTCGGGCACCGCCGCGAAGGTCAGCTCGACCCTGCCGGAGGTGGTCTTGCTGTGCACCTTGGTCGCGGTCAGCGCGCTCGCCTCGATGTCGCCGGAGGTCGCCTCGATGGACAGCTCGCCGCCGATCGCGTGCGCCTCGACGTCACCGGACGTGGTCTTCAGGTCCGCGCCGCCGGCCAGGTCGGAGACCTTGATCGTGCCGCTGGTGTTGTCGACCTTGACCGACAGGTTTTTCGGCACGGTGATCACGTACTCGGTGCCGCAGCCGAAGGACAGGAAGCGGCAGCCGTTCGACTTCACCTCGAGCTTGCCGTTGCGGTAGCTCTCGTCCGGGTCGCTGCCGAACACGGTCTTCTTGAACTTCCGGTCCACCCGGATCTCCTGGACGTCCTTCGAGACCACCTCGACGTCGGCCGACTTGCTGACCACGGTCAGCGACGTGCCGTGCACGGGATAGGTGTCCTGGCTGGACTTCTCCTCCTCGGTCAGGTTCGTCAGCGCCCAGTACGCCCCGCCGAGGATCAGCGCGACCGAGATCGCGATCCCGAACCGCCGCTCGGTACTCATCGTGCTGCTGGCACGACCCTGCACGTCGGACATCGCACTCCCCTTGCTGCTCCCCTGGTGACGTCCTTCACCCTGGCACATCCGGGGCGCGCTGTCGGTGGGGTTTTCCCCCCAAAACCCACTCAGTTCACCCTGGTCGCCCCCGCTGGGCGGACTACCGCAGGTGGTCCCGTTCCACGCCCGCGGCCAGCTGCTGGAGCGCCTTGCGGAGCTTGCTCGACCTGGCGGTCTCGAGCAGGCTGCGCCCCTGCGTCAGCGCGGTGTCGCACGCGGCCTGGTCGAACGGCAGCAACGCGGCCGGCTCCACCCCGGCGTACCGGATGAGGGCCTCGGCGGCGGCGTCGGCCGGGGAGCTGCCGAGCGACCCCGAGCGAACCCTGTTCACCACCACGCGGGTCGTCGCCGACGGCACCATCGCCCGGAGTTCGTGCAGCGACCGGATCAGCCGGGTCAGGCCGATCGGGTCCGCCGTACCGACGACGATCACCTCGTCGGCCTCCTCCAGCGTCGCCAGCGTCGCGCCGTTGCGCCGCGGCGCCATCGTGTCGAACGAGATCTCCTCGTCGCTCTCGATGCAGAAGCTGACGTCGACCACCGTGCACGGCGCGAGCTGCCGGGCCGTCGACCAGACCGACTCCAGCGCCGTCGGCCGCAACTCGGTCCATCGGTCGGCGCGGCTCAGACCGGTGAGCACCAGCATGTAGTCGGCGACGCCGCGCGCGTGCCGGGCCAGCAGCTCGACATCGAGCGCCCCGCTGCCGGCCGACCGTGCCGCCGCGGCCAGCCCCGAGGTCTCGTCGAGAATCCCCAGCATCTGCGCGACGGATCCGCCGTACACATCGGCGTCGGCGAGCAGCGTCGGGATCTGTCGCGCGGACAGCTCGGTGGCCAGCCCGACCGCGACTGTGCTCCGCCCCGGCGCGCCGGTCGGCCCCCAGACGGCGAGCAGCCGCCCCTTGCCCGAGGGGTCGTAGTGCCGCTCCGGCGGCGTCGTACCGGGTGGGACGGGGACGAAGCCACCCGCGAAGTGCGAGACGGTGGTCGGCGGCCCGGAGTCGACCGCGTCGGTGATCGCGCGGCCCAGGTCCTCGCCGCTGACGTCGGCCGGCAGGATCCGCTCGATCCCCATCCGGGCCAGCCGGTCCTCCGCACCGCTCGGCTCACCGTTGTCGGACGGATCCACCAGGGCCAGTACGACGATGCGGCGCGCGTGCAGCGCGGCTACGGCGTCGGAGGTGAGCCGGGGCAGGTCTTCGGCGAGCAGGACGGCGCGGGCCTGACCGCTCGCGGCGGCCGCCATCACGTCCGCGATGTCCACGCAGCGGCGAACGATCCGGATGCCCGGCGCCTGCTCGGCCCGGCGGACGACGTCGGCCTCCCACGGCGCCCCGGTCACCGCGAGCAGGACGGGAACGGCCATCAGCGACCCCGCCGGACGAGCACAGGTTCGCCGGTGCTCATCGCGGCCAGCGCGGCGGGCAGCTTGGGCAGATCGGCCGGGTCGAGCGCGACCAGAACCTGCCGGCGCGCCGAGCCGCCGGCGACGCCCTTGACCGCGTCGATCTGGCTGACGCGGATGGTCTCCCACAGCTTCCGGGCCGGCAGGGCGGCGTCCTTGGGCACGACCCAGATGTCCACCTGGTCCCCGGCCGCGGTGTCGGCGGGCAGACGGCCGGTCGCGATCGACAGCGGCAGCTCGGTGCGGTCGTTGTCCGCCTGGCTGACCGCCGCCTCGCGCGGGACGAACTCACCGGCCTTTACCGGGCGAACCATCACCAGACCCTGCAGATCCGCGTCGGCGGCGACGTACCGGCCCGCGGCGTCGCTGCTGGTGAAGCGGACCCGGACGGTCGTGAGGTCCGCCGAGGTCAGCCTGGTCCCGGCCGGGAGATCGCGGTCGGCGGCCCAGATCGCGGTGGTGTCGTCGGCGGAGGAGAGCAGCTTCGCGCCGGCCAGCGCGGTGATCGCGACCAGCAGCACGCCGAGCACGAGCCGGCCGTCCTTCCACCGGGCCCGGCGGTTGCGCTGCGGCGGGGGCGACGGCACCGCGAACCCGCTGCTGCGAACTGGACTCTGCACCACGTCTGACTCTTTCCTGTCACCTGTCGATCGCGCTCCGGAGTCGCCCATTGTGCCAACTCCGCCGCGGTCGCCGCCGCGGGCTGTCCACAGGGTCCGGACCTGGGGACAAACTCAATCGTCCGGCGGCCAACCATGGCAAACTGAAGGAACGAAACTGCAGGAAGTTGCAGTTCGCACCCCGCGTCGACCAGCGAAAGGGCGTTCGCACGTATGCCGGCACCGCGCTTCCTCCAGCTCTCCGACGTCGCCGAGGTGCTGAACATCTCGGCCAACCAGGTCTACGCCCTGGTCCGCCGCGGCGACATTCCGGCCGTGAAGATCGGCGGCCGCGGCCAGTGGCGGGTCGAGGCGACCGAGCTGGAGAAGTACATCGAACGGCTGTACACGGAGACGCGGCAGTTCATCACCACGCATCCGTTCGGCGAGGACGCGGAGCAGTCGGAGGACGTCAACCACTAGGTGCGCGCGGCTGGTGGGGGATGCGGGCTCGCCGGTGACCTGCCGACTTGGCGGACCCCTTGGGCGCGGTTCTGCCGACCCGCGGGGACGACGGGTGCTCCCGAGACCGCACGAGCACGACGCGGGCACACCCGACACCGCATGAGCATCGCGCGGGCACACCCGACACCGCATGAGCATCACGCGGGTACACCGGTGACCAGCCGCATCGCGTCGCCGTACTGCCGACCGCCGTTTGAGGTGAAACCGTCCGAGAACGCGGTTCCCCCGATCGCCTGAGGATTACGGCGGTCCACCCGTGAGGGCTCAGCGGCGGCGGAGGGCTGACAGGGACTGGGTGGGGACGAGGCGGGTGTTGTAGACCTCGGTGCGGCGGCGGGGAGCGTCCAGCGGGTGCTCGGCGATCTCGACGAAGTCGGCGCCGACGCGGTCGATCGTGCCGGTGACGGGGTGGCCGCTGGGGCCGGCGCAGAAGAGGGTGACCGGGGAACGGTCGCGGGCGATCCCGCGCAGCAGGTGCGCGAGGCCGAGTTTCGCGGCGACGGCTCCTTCGGCCGGTTCGGCCCAGGGGCCGAGGCCGTGGACGGCGGTGAGCGCCTCGGCGGGGATCAACCACTCCTCGAACCGCTCGGCCTCCAGCAGCAGGCAGTCCTTGCCGACCCGGACGAGCTCGCCCTGAACCGGCTCGGCGTGGGTGAGCTCGACCCGGACGATCGTCCCGACCGCACCGCGGAGCCGGTCGAGCATCGTGATCTTGCCGACCTCGGCCCGGATCCGCTCCGCCACCTCGCCGTACAGGTCGCCGTCCTGCAGCGCCGCGAACTGCGACTCCAGGTCTTCGAACAGAGCATCCAGACGCATGCGCCGAACCTACCCGCTCAGCCGCTCACCGGCACTCTGCGTGCTCGAATCGCACTCTGCGTCGCGGACGGCGCGCTGATGGACTTGCCAAGTCCGGTCTACACCGGTCTATATTGGTCAAGCCAAAGCAAACTAAAGCAAACTGATAGATCAACGGAGAAAGCAGGGGAACGCGATGGTTCGGGGACTGAAGACGCTGATCGCGCTGGGTGCGCTCGCCGGCGCCGGCTTCCTGCTGCGCTGGGTGACCGCCGGGGCGATCGCGGAGGCGTCTTCGCAGGACCTGATCTCGATGGCGTTCGTCGCGGTCGCCGCCGTCGCCTGGACGGCGTACGGGTGGTTGGTGCTGGCCGTCGCCGCCACGGTGCTCGAGCAGGCGCCCGGCGTGCTGGGACGCGCCGGAGCCGCGGTGGCGGGGCGGATCACCTCGACGACCTCGCGGGCGTTGTTGCGTTCGGCGCTGGGGGTGGCCGCGGTCGCGCCGCTCACCATCGGCGTCGCTCACGCGTCGCCCGCCAATCCCCCGCAGCACAGCGACTCGGCCACCAACTCCGGTACCAACTGGCGCGCCACCGAGCCGGCGTCCACCATCCGCCTCGACGAGCCGGTCTCCCCGAACGACTGGCGCCTCACCGAGAAACCCTCGACGATCCGCCTCACCGGCCAGGGCAGTACCGAGCAGACGTCCCGGCCGCAGTACGAGCCGAGGTCCAAGGCGGAGATCGGCCGGCCCGTGAAAGACTGCAGTCAAAGCGCGTCAACCAGCCGCCCCACCCAGGAAACGGGTCGGCCCGCGGAGCAGCCGGCCCGGCCTGTAGAACAGCACCCCGCGCGGCCCGCGGAGCAGCAACCCTCCCGGCTTTCGGAGCAGCAGGAGCCGGGGGACGCAGCCCGCCCCGGCGCCACGGATACCGGCCGGATCGAGGACCCGGCAGCCCCTCGGCCGGGCCGCACGACCGCGGATCCAGCGACTCCTCGGCCGGGAGACGCAACCGGCCGCCCCGGCGCCACCGACTCGGGCCGGCTCGGCGATCCGGTCACCGCTAAGCCGGGCCACACCGCCGCGGATCCGATGGCTCCCACGACGCGCCACACCACGGGAGACCCGGTGGCTCCTCGGCCAGGCGACACCACCAATCGTCCGGGAGTCCGCGTACCGGACCGGCCGACCGACGGCGCTCCCGTCCGTTACACCGATCTGGACAGCGGCCGGCACGTCGTACTGCGGGGTGAGTCGCTCTGGTCCATCGCCGCCGCCGAGCTCGGGCCTGGCGCTTCGGAATCGGCGATCGCTGCTCGCTGGCCGCAGTGGTACGCCGCCAACCGCGCGGTGATCGGCCCCGATCCCGACCTGCTGCTCCCCGGCCAGGTGCTCCAGGCGCCGGCCTCCCTCGACCGTCCCGTGCCGCAGACCCCTCAGGAGAAGTGACATGACCACCCGACGCACCCTCGCCGCCGTCCAACTCGGCTCTCACCCCGAGTCCGGTCCATCCACCCCCGAGCCCACCATTGCCCGGAGCTGTCGAGTCACCCCTGCCGAGGATGCCGCGAGCCTCGTCGACGAACCGTCGCCTGCGAAACGCCGTCCGGTCAGGGCGGTCGCAGCATCTCCCGCTAGCACCGGCGCAGGACGCCACAGCACAAGCACCTCCCCCACAGACCAGCACCCGAGCGAGGACGGACCGCAGCGGACCTACCCGATGGGCGCCACGGCGATCCGGAAGCACCACGAGGACCTGCCGCCAACCCAGGGCGCGCTCGCGCTGCAGTACGACGCGGCCGAAGAGCTCGTCGCGCAGCCCCGGCCGAGGCTGCGGTTGCTGCCGGGTGGGCAAGGCTTGCCGGACGTCCAGGCCTGGTCGACGCGGTTGGTGCTGGCGCTCGCGGAGACGATCGCCGGAGACCGGCCGGTGAGCCAAATGACTCGGTGGGCGGACACCGCCGTTTACATGGACCTCCAGCGCCGGGTCCGGCTGCTCGGGCTGACGACCACGGCAGGACGGCGGGCGGCCAAGGAGCGCAGTTCCGTGCGTTCGGTGCACGTCTCCCGGCCGACCGACGGCGTGGTCGAGGTCGCCGCCCACTTGCGAACCGGCGGCCGGTCCCGCGCGATGGCACTCCGGCTCGAGGTCCACCGCAACCGCTGGGTCTGCACCGCCCTCGAACTCGGCTGACCGGACGACCCACCTGGTTGGATGGAAGCGTGGACGACCAGGAAGGCACCCGGACGACGCTGCGGCACAACCCGTTGAATCTGGTGACGCGGTCGGTGGAGCGGATCACCGATGGTGCGGGCAGGACGGTTGTTCGCAAGGAGTTGGCCCGGCCGCGCAGTGACGGGGATCAGCCGTCGGCGGTGGCCGCGTCCTGGGCGGGGTCCTCGGATCCTCGGCACTGGAACTACTGGCGGCGTGAGGTCGAGGTCTATCGCGACAGCGGACTGCGAACACGGCTGAAGGAAGCGGGGCTCTATCTCGCCGAGGCGCAGGTCGAGGAGTACGACGGTGGCGCGGTGCTGCTGCTGGAGGACCTCACCGGTACGCCGGGAACCGAGTTCTCACTCGAAGACCATGCGGCGCTGGCCCAGGCGTGCGGCCGATGGCAAGCGCGGCCGATCGAGCCGACCGACTGGACCTCCCGCAACTTCCTCCGCGACTACTCGACCAGCCGGATCGTCCCCTGGGACCTGCTGCACGACGACACCGCCTGGCGGCAGCCGCTGATCGCCGAGCACTGGCCGGACGGACTACGCGCGAAGTGGCAACAACTCGTTGCCCATCGCAATGAACTGCTGGACATCGTCGAGCGACTGCCGCGGCGTTGGTGCCACCTGGATCTCTGGGTGAGCAACGTGATCCGCCGGCCGAAGGGTGAGCTCGCCCTGCTGGACTGGGCGTTCACCGGCGACGGCGCGCTGGGCGAAGACATCGGCAACCACATCCCGGACGCCGTGTTCGACCTGTTCTGGCCGGCCGAGCGGATCCACGAACTGGCCGACACCTGTGTGAACGCCTACCTCGACGGGCTCCGCGAAGGCGGTTGGCGCGGTGACGCCGATCAGGTGCGGCTGGCGGTGATGGCCTCGGGGGTCAAATACGCCTGGTTGCTGCCCGGCCTGCTGGGGCAGGCGGCGGACAAATCCCACCGCGCGTACCACCAGCAGGCCGACAGTCGGCACCTGTTCCAGCAAAGGGGTTCGGCGCTCGAGTTCGTCGCCGATGGGTGCTTGGCAGCCCTCACGTCAGTACGACGGTGAAACCTCCCGGAAGCACTTGTGCCCGTCCCGCCGCGCGACGGCGAGAGTGGAGTACGCCGGAAGCCGTGTACGAGTACGCCGTCCCCCGGCGCGCGACTGGCACCGAGCGGGTGTCCCGGTCGACGCTGACCAGCAGCTCGTTGCCACCTAGCTGAAGCCTGCTGATCAGCGGGAGCAGCAGGAGCGCATCGACGCGGACGTCGGGGCCGGTAGACCTGGCGGTAAGGGTTGTGGCGGCGGCAGGAAGGACACCAGCCGCCACTGGAAGCAGTGCGCCCGGAGCTGCGGAGACGCCTTGCGGGCCGCCAGACCCGTGGTCGATCACGCCGCCGGTGGACCAGGTGCTCCGTCCGGCAGTGCGGTCGGGGACCAGGTCCACAACCGGAAGAACCAGGCGACGTTCAGCTGACGCCGGCAGTGTCCACTCCGCGGCTCCGCCGGCCGGCAGGTCGACGTACGAGCCGTTGCTCCACTGGGATTCTCCGGTCCAGGCGGACGGCGGGGTGACGACACTGGCGCCGGAGCTGAGGCGAGCCGACTCGGCCTCGACGACCTGCAGTCCAGCCAGCACCCGCTGAGAAGCAGCCAGCGTTCGCGCGCGCCGGGCAAGGCCAGCGTCGGCATCCAACGCCAGCATCGAGAGCAGACCGTGGATGGTCGATTCCGCCCCGGAGTTGCGGTTGACCACACCCTCACCGGAGATGCCGTCGTACGTCCGGCCGGTGGCCGCGTCGTACATCGGTTCCCCAGCCCGGTTCGCGCCGAAGTACCAAGCGGCGACGAACGCGGCGACCTGCCGAAGACCAGGCCGATCCCCGGCGGCTGCAACGCTCAGCAAGCCCTGCAGCCGAGCGTCGACCCCATAGGCGATCTGCGTGCGATCCACCGGAGCAGGAAGCCAGCCGTTGTCCGGTCCACCAGCAGTCAGCAGCAGTGGGGTGAACCCGGCCGTGTCACCGAGCGCAGGGACAAGCAGCCGCCGGTCACCCAGCACCGTCGACGCCACAGCAAGCGCAGACGGCATCTGCGCTCCCCACGCATGCCAGTTGGAGATCGACTCGCCCCACGGAAGCAGCGCGCGGAACGGCCACTCGCGAATCCCACCGGCGCTGATGGCCGCGACAGCCTCGGCGAAGCGGGCCAGCGCTCGCCGAGCCCGCCGGTCGGCGCCCGCACGGACATAAGCGGTCAAACCGAGCACGGCTTCGGAGGTGGCGTCCGCGCCGGCGACGATCAGCCAGGCGGGGACCCGACGCCCGTCGACGACGTTCCACGAGCCGTAGCGAACCAGGACCTGACGATCGAGCGCATCGAGAGCAAGCTCCAGCCGGGTGCGCAGGAAGCGAGCGAACGCGGGATCAACCGTCCGGAAGACCTCGTACCCCTCCCCCAACGCCCAGACCGTCCGAGCCAGCCAGTACGACGGCCCGCTGTCCGAGGGGTCCGGCAGTTCGACCGGCTCGGCGCTGGGGTTCAGCTGTCCGTCCGGCTGCATCCACAGCACCACGTTTCCCGCGTTCGGCCCACTGGTCGTCTGCAGGTATGCCAGTCCCCGCAGCAACCCGTACGCCGCCGAACGGCTGTGCGCGTCCCGACGCGCCCGGTAGTGCCGCAGGTAGACGACCGCGGCCCGAGCGATGTCGTCCGCGTTGAACGCGCCCTGACCGTAGGTGTCGGAGGCGGGATCGTAAGGGCCGCCGCCGATCCGCGCGTACGAGCCGTCCGCCCGGCGATCGGCGTACGTCCAGAGCACGCGGAGCGGACCGGACCCGTACGACGAGTGCCCGGCGACCGCGGGCGGGGACACGAAGTCGCCCAGGAAGTCGAGATGGGCCAGGTTCACCAACCGCCCACCCGCCGAGCCCCCGGCCGCGCCGGAGACCGGCCCCGCTGCAGCGCCTGAGGGCCCAGCCACAGCAGTTGCCGCAGGCAACCCCGCGGAAGCCGCGACCGCGAGCGATCCACCCAGGACCGCACGCCGCGAGACGGTCATGACACCCGGTCCAGCCGGGCGACGCCGATCTTCGCGTCCGCCATGCCGTAGAACACGTAGTGCACCCCGCCGACCTCTTCGATCGCGGTCGGGAACACCACGTTGCCGACCGTGCCGATCCGTTCCTCCTCGGTCTCCGGCACCAGGATCGGTTCCGCCGTCCGGTCCAGCACCTTCGTCACGTCGCCGAAGTCCAGCAGCAGCGCGCCGGCCGCGTAGCTGACCCGCTGCGTCGTCGGGTCGAACCCCTTCGGCTGCTCGCCGGTCACCCCGTGGTGGATCACCAGCCAGCCCTCCGGCACCCGCAGCGGCGCCGGGCCCGCGCCGATCTTCAACTCCTCGAACGGATGCTCCGACATCGCCACCAGCCGGTGGTCGCGCAGGTGCACCAGGTTCTCCAGCCCACGCTCGACCTCGGAGACCGGCACGAACGACACCCAGATGCCCGGCCGATCGTCGGTCACCCCGGCCGGCAGGTGCACGCCCTCGCCCTCCCGGAACCACCCGAGGTCCCACATCGGCCGGTGCAGCATCGCGTACGCCGGTTCGCCGTCCGGCCCCGGGACCGGCTCGGGGAAGAACACCGTGTCCTTGTTCGGGAACAGGTTGAGATCGGTGTCCAGATCGGCCTGGTACTCGAAGTGCAGCGGCCCGAGCCGCGTCCAGGTCCGCAGGTCGTCCGACACCGCGAGCGCCGGCTTCGGCCCGAGCGGCCCGTAGGCGACGTACGTCATCACGTGCTTGCCCAGCGACGGGACCCACGTCACCCGCGGATCCTCGACGCCGGCGTTGTTGAGGCCGCGTTCCCAGCCTTCGTCGGGGGCCAGTACGACGCCCTCCCGGGAAACCCCGGTCGGCACGCCGTCGGTCAGCTCGACCTTGGCCAGGCCGACGCGGGAAACGTTGCCCGGTGCAACCAGTCGCGGCAGCAGGTACAGGGTACCGTCGGGCGTGTGGCCGGTGGCGGGATTCAGCACACCCTCGGACTCGAGCTCGTTGCCGGGTTCCGGCGTCATCAGGACACCGACGCGGGTCAGCGTGTACGGAACAGTCACAGTAGAACCTTTCGGGAGTTCAGCCCTTGACCCCGGACTCGAGGCTGGAGGAGATGAAGCGGCGCTGGAACACGACGAACAGCGCGACGGCCGGTGCGGCCAGGACACAGGCCCCGGCGAGCACGGCGCCGAACGGGTTCGCGGCCCGCGCCGACACGGTGGTCAGGTAGTTGGACAGCGAGACCGCGAGTGGTTGCAGGTCCTGCTGCTTGGTGATCAGGAACGGCCAGAGGAACTCGTTCCACGGCCCGATGAACGTCAGCAGTACGCCGGTCAGCAGCGCCGGCTTGACCAACGGGATCGCGACCCGCCAGAGAATGGCCAGCTCACCGGCCCCGTCGATCCGGGCGGCGTCGAACAGCTCCTGCGGCAACTGCAGGAAGTACTGCCGGAACACGAACACCGCGGTCGAGTTGATCGCGAACGGCAGGATCATGCCGAGGTAGTTGTCGGCCAGCCCGTAGCTGCGCACGATCATCACGTACAGCGGAATCGTCAGCAGCTGGAACGGGATCACCTGGACCAGCAGCACCAGATTGAACACTGTGCCCCGGCCCCGGAACTGCAGCCGGGCCAGCGCGTAGCCCGCCAGCACCCCGAACACGAGCGTGCCGAGAATGACGCCGCCGGTGAAGATGCCCGAGTTCAGCAGCGACCGGCCGAGGTCGATCGCCGCGTTGATCTCGGCGTAGTTGTGCCCGGTCAGGTTGCCCGGCTCGGGAAACGCGCCGCCGACGGACGGATCGGGCTCGGTCTGCAGGCTGCCGACCAGCATGTAGTAGAAGGGGAACAGGAACACGAAGGCTCCCACCAGCAGGGCCAGAAAGCGCCAGGGGCTGCGCATCACTCCTCCTTCCCGACGAAGCGCCGTTCGACCAGCGCCAGAATCAGTACGCCGATCACCAGCAGCACGCCGATCGCGGACCCGATGTCGGGATTGCCCTGCTCGATCCCGCGCTGGTACATCACCAGCACCGGTGACGCGGACGCGCCGTCCGGGCCGCCTCCGCCGGTCAGCAGGTACGGCTCGGTGAACAGGTTGGCCCCGGTCACCGTGGCCAGCAGCACCACCAGCGTCGTCGCCGGCCGGACGCCCGGCACGGTCACGTTCCAGAACGACTTCCACCGCCCGGCGCCGTCCATCGACGCGGCCTCGTACAGGTCCTTCGACACGTTCTGCAGCGCGGCCAGGTAGAGCAGGATGAAGAACCCGAGCTGCTTCCAGGTCACGTAGATCGCGACCGTCGGCATCGCCAGCTTCGAGTTGACCAGCCAGGACGGGTCAGGGGCGAGCGGCCCGAGCACGGAGTTGACCAGGCCGTTGGAGTTGAACAGGAACAGCCAGACTCCGACCACGGCCACGCTCGCCGTCACGTACGGCACGTAGTAGCTGACCCGGAAGAACGTGCGCCACCGGATCGCCGCGTTGAGCGCGTTCGCCAGACCGAGCGACAGCAGCACGGTCAGCGGCACGTTGATCACCAGGAAGATGCCGACGTTCACGAACGAGCGCCGGACCGCCGGGTCCGAGAGTACTTCTGCGTAGTTCTCGAACCCGACGAACGGCCGGTCCACGATCGCGCCGGGTGCGGCGAAGAAGTAGTCGTGGAAGGACATGTAGACCGCGAACCCCAGCGGGTAGGCGAAGACCGCGGCCAGGAACACGACGTACGGGACGACGAACGCACTGCCGATCGGCTGTTTGCCGAGGATCCGGCCGAGCACCCCCGTGCTCGTCCTCATGACTGTTTGGCGAGCTGATCGACCTTCTGGGCGGCGCCGTCGAGGGCTGCGCCCGGGTCCTCCTGGCCGAAGATCACGGACTTGGAGTAGGCGTCGCGGAAGGTCTGCCAGATCGTGATCGAGTTCGGCACGTTCGGCACCTCGACCGTGCGGGCCGCCTGGTCGGCGAACTGCTGGTAGTCGGGGTTGGCCTGGAAGTACTCCGGGTACGCCGTGGCGACCTGGTCGCGCAGCGGCATCTGGCCGGTGGCCTGGAGCAGCTTGCCGTCCTGCTCCTTGCTGGTGGCGAACTTCAGCACGTCCCAGGCGGTGCCGCGGTTCTTGCAGGAGGCGTACATCGCGACGTTCTTGGCGTCGCTGAACGTGTAGGTCTCGTTCGCGGGCTTGCCGGCCGAGGTCGGCACCGGCACGGCGCCCCACTCCACCTTGTTCTTGTACGTCGCGACCGCCCACGGCCCGACGATCGCCATCGCGGCGGTGCCGTCGACGAACGAGTCACCGGTGTACTTCTCCTGCGACGCGAGCTTCTCGGTATAGAGCGTGCGCCAGAACGCGGCGACCTTCTTGCCCTCGTCGGAGGCGAACTGCGCCTTGCCGTCGGCCACCAGCTGCTTGCCACCGCTCTCGGCCGCGAACAGCGGATAGAAGTCGAACCAGGACTGGTAGAACTCGTTGCTCGGCGCCGGGTAGATCGCGAACTTCGCGGCCTTGGCGGCGACCAGCTTGCGCGACGTGGCCAGGAACTCGTCGTACGTCGCCAGCGGCGGCTTCGTGGTGTCGATGCCGGCCTTGGCGAAGGCCTTCTTGTTGTAGAAGATCATCACCGGGTTGTCCTTCCACGGCAGCTGGTAGTACTTGCCGTCGGTGGACTTGTACTGCTCGGCGACCTTGCCGCTGCGGCTCTCGACGTACTCCTTGCCGCCCTCGAAGCTGTCGAGCGCCACCAGGCCACCCTGCTTCTGGAACTGCGACACCGAGGCCGGCGAGGTGTTGAAGATCAGGCACGGCGCGTTGCCGGCCGTGATCGCGGCGCCGATCACCTCCTCGGAACTCTTGCCGGCCGGGATCTCCTGCGCGGTGACCAACTGGTCGGCGTTCGCGGCGTTCCAGGCGGCGACCATCTGCTTGCCCCAGGCCACTTCCTCGGGGTTGTTCGACAACCAGACGGTGATCTCGCCACGGGCCTGGGCGGCCGCGTCGGCGTCACCTCCGCCGTCACCACCACCGCACGCGGCGGCGACCCCGGTCAGCCCCAGTGCCAGCAGCCCTGCGGTCAGCTTGCGTTTCATGACTCCTCCAGACGTGCGGTCGAACTGCGGACGATCAGGCGGGCCGGTGGGAGCTCCACGTCGGCGACGTCCCGGGTCCCGTCGATCAGGTGGTTGAGCGTGGTCGCGGCGGCCTCGCCGAAGGCGTAGGGGTCGGCGCGCACCGTGGTCAGGCCGGGATGCACGAACTCGGCGAGCTCGCTGTCGTCGAAGCCCGCGATGCTCAGGTCGCCGGGCACGGACAGCCCGGCCTGCTGAGCGGCGCCGAGCCCGGCGATCGCCATCCGGTCGTTGGCGTACACGATCGCGGTCGGCCGCTGCGGCAGGGCGAGCAGCCGCCGGGTCGCCTCGATCCCGCCCGCGGCGGTGAAGTCGCTGCCCTCGATCGCGACCGGCTCCAGTCCGGCCTCGGCCAGCGTCGCGACAAAGGCCTCGGACCGCGCGGTGGCGTGTACGAAGGCCGGCGGACCGGCGACGTGTGCGATCCGCCGGTGGCCGAGCTCGAGCAGGTGCTCGACGACCGCGACCGTGCCCGGACGGTCGTCCAGACACACGGCCGGGAACGGCGACGGGCCGACCGGGCGGTTCAGCGTGACGGCGGGCAGGCCGAGCTCGCTGAGCAGGTCGATCCGCGGATCGTCGTGCCGGAGGTCGGACAGGAAGACACCGTCGACCCGGCCGTCCTGGGCCAGCCGCCGGTAACCGGCCGCCTCGTCCTCGCCCGGAGTCACGACCTGCAGGACGAGGGCCTGGCCGCGCGGGGCGAGCACGCTCTCGACGCCGGCGATGAAGGCCGGGAAGAACGGGTCGGACGACAGCACGGCCGGATCCCTGGTGATCACCAGACCGAGCGCGAACGCCTTGGAGACCGACAGCGAGCGGGCCCGGTTGCTGGGCCGCCAGCCGAGCTCGTCGGCCGCCGCGAGGATCCGGTCGACGGTGGCCTGGGCGAGCCCGGGGCGGCCGTTCAGGGCGAACGAGACCGAGCCCTTGGAGACACCGGCGCGGGCGGCCACGTCGGCGATCGTCGGTCGGTCCTTGACCACGGCGTACTCCTTGAGCTGAGCGTTTAAACCGGTTTAAATAGTCACTAAACCGGTCAAAACCCGCTACGTCAAGAGCCGAAGTCCGGGTTCACCTGACTGACCGAGCGCCGGTCGCCGCTGTGACAGCGGCCCACCGCGACACAACGACGAAGGCCGCCCCCACCAGGTGGGGACGGCCTTCGCGGTGCTGCGGGTGGTTACTTGTAGACGTCCGACTGCGGGTCGCCGTGGCAGCGCTTGTACTTCTTGCCCGAGCCACACGGGCACGCCACGTTGCGCGGGGTGCCCGGGTACATCAGGCCGCTCGCGTCGCCACCGCCCTCGGTGCGGACCTCGACCTCCTCGTCACCGTCGATCGTCGGCGCCGAGTACGACAGGCGCTGCGGCGGGCGGTTCTCCTTGCCCAGGCCCTTGGCCAGCAGCTTGGGACGGTCGGTCAGCCGCGGGCCGTCCTGCGGACGGTCGGTGTCGCGGCCCGGGAACTCCGCCACCGGGGCGCCCGGGGTGAGGATGTCCTCGGCCTCCTCGACGACCTCGGCCGCCGCGGCCTGCTGGGCGCGCATCGCCTCGACGTCGACCTCGACGTTGAAGATGAACGCGACCGACTCCTCCTTGATCGACTCCATCATCGCGGCGAACATGTCGTAGCCCTCGCGCTGGTACTCCACCAGCGGGTCGCGCTGCGCCATCGCGCGCAGGCCGATGCCCTCGCGCAGGTAGTCCATCTCGTACAGGTGCTCGCGCCACTTGCGGTCCAGCACGTTCAGGACGACGCCGCGCTCCAGCTCGCGCATCGCCTCGTTGCCGAGCAGCTCCTCGCGCCGGGCGTAGGCCTCGCGGGCGTCGGTGAGGAACTTATCGATCATGAAGTCCTGGGTCAGGCCGGACCGCTCGCCGCCGGCCTCCTGGATCAGGTCTTCCTCGGTCAGCTCGGTCTGGTACAGCGTGCGCAGCGCGGTGAACAGCGGGTCCAGGTCCCAGTCCTCGGCGAACCCGTCCGCGGTCGCGCCCTGGACGTAACCGGTGACGGTCTCGTCGAGCATGTCCAGCACCTGCTCGCGCAGGTCGGCGCCCTCGAGCACCCGGCGGCGCTCGGCGTACACGACGTGCCGCTGGCGGTTCATCACGTCGTCGTACTTGAGGATGTTCTTGCGGGTCTCGAAGTTCTGCGCCTCGACCTGGGACTGCGCCGACGCGATCGCCTTGGTGACCACCTTGTTCTCCAGCGGCACCGTGTCGTCCTCGTTGCGCGACATCGCCCAGTCGACCATCTCGCGCTTGAACAGCCGCATCAGGTCGTCTTCGAGGGACAGGTAGAAGCGCGACTCACCCGGGTCACCCTGACGGCCGGACCGGCCGCGCAGCTGGTTGTCGATCCGGCGCGACTCGTGCCGCTCGGTGCCGAGCACGTAGAGGCCGCCGGCTTCGCGGACCTCCTTCTGCTCCTCCTTGACCTGCTGCTCGAACTTCTCCAGCACCTTCGGGTACTCGGCCTCGTACTCCTCCGGCGACTCCACCGGGTCGATGCCGCGCGCCCGCAGGTCCTTGTCGGCCAGGAACTCCGGGTTGCCGCCGAGAATGATGTCGGTACCACGGCCGGCCATGTTGGTGGCCACCGTGACCGCGCCCTTGCGGCCGGCCTCGGCGACGATCGCCGCCTCGCGCGCGTGCTGCTTGGCGTTCAGCACCTCGTGCGCGATGTTCTCCTTGCGCAGCTGCGCGGACAGCCGCTCGGACTTCTCCACGCTGGTGGTGCCGACCAGGATCGGCTGCCCGGTCTTGTGCTTGTCGACGATGTCCTTGACCACCGCGTCGAACTTGGCGTCCTCGGTGCGGTAGATCAGGTCGCGCTGGTCGACCCGGACCATCGGCTTGTTGGTCGGGATCGGGACCACGCCGAGGTTGTAGATCTTGGAGAACTCGGCCGCCTCGGTCATCGCCGTACCGGTCATGCCGGCCAGCTTGGAGTACTGGCGGAAGTAGTTCTGCAGCGTGATCGTCGCCAGGGTCTGGTACTCCTCCTTGATCTCGACCTTCTCCTTGGCCTCGATCGCCTGGTGCAGACCCTCGTTGTAGCGGCGGCCGTGCAGCGTACGGCCGGTGTGCTCGTCGACGATCAGCACCTCGCCGTCGACGACCACGTAGTCCTTGTCGCGCTTGAACAGGTCCTTGGCCTTCAGCGCGTTGTTCAGGTAGCTGATCAGCGGGGTGTTGGCCGACTCGTAGAGGTTGTCGATGCCGAGCCGGTCCTCGACCTTCTCGATGCCGCGCTCGAGAATGGCGACGGTGCGCTTCTTCTCGTCCACCTCGTAGTCGGCGACCTTGCGCTTCTTCTCGTCGATCTCCAGGTCGGAGACGCTGCGCCGCTCGTTCTTCAGCTTCTGCTCGTCGGCGTTGGTCCACGCCTGCAGGGTGGCGGCGATCTGGGCCATCTCGACGTACCAGCGCTGGGAGTCCTCGGCGGGGCCGGAGATGATCAGCGGGGTCCGGGCCTCGTCGATCAGGATCGAGTCGACCTCGTCCACGATCGCGTAGTTGTAGCCCCGCTGCACGCAGTCGGCGATGTCGTTGGCCATGTTGTCGCGCAGGTAGTCGAAGCCGAACTCGTTGTTCGTGCCGTAGGTGATGTCCTTGGCGTAGGCGATCCGGCGCTCGGCCGGCGTCATCTCCGGCAGGATCACCCCGTAGTCGAGGCCGAGGAAGTGGTACACCCGGCCCATCCACTCGGCCTGGAACTTGGCCAGGTAGTCGTTCACCGTGACCACGTGCACGCCCTTGCCGGACAACGCGTTGAGGTACGTCGGCAGCGTGCCGACCAGCGTCTTGCCCTCACCGGTCTTCATCTCGGCGATGTTGCCCAGGTGCAGCGCGGCACCGCCCATGATCTGGACGTCGTAGTGGCGCTGGTGCAGGGTCCGCTTGGCCGCCTCCCGGACGACCGCGAAGGCCTCCGGCAGCAGCGCGTCGAGGGACTCGCCGTTGTCCACCCGCTGCTTGAAGTCGGCGGTCTGGCCGCGCAGCTCCTCGTCGGACATCGCGACGAAGTCGTCCTCGATGGAGTTGACCACCTTCGCGATGCGCTCGAGCTGGCGCAGCGTCTTGCCCTCGCCGATTCGCAGGACTCTGTCGATCACCTTCATGGTGGGCAGTTCTCTCCTTGCTGCTGAAGCCTGGTTGCGGCGGACTTGCCGGCGTCGTACCCGCACTGGGCACGGCACGGTCCACCCGCCGGGCGGCGTGCGTCACCTATCGTACGGGGCCGGGTGAGCCAAGCCACGCCTAGTGCGTGCCTCAGGGCCTTCCGGACTCACGTGCGAGGGCGCCGAAAAGTTCCGGCCGTCACTGTCCGCGCAGGGCGTGACTCAGCGCAGGCGCGAGGTCGCCCGGCCCGGCCACCCGGACCTGGGACAGGCCGAGCCAGCCGGCCAGCTGGACCAGCTCGGCGGCCAGCTCCTCCGGAGTCTCGGCCGGCGCGCCCGTCTCGGCGTGCGCGGACTGCACCAGCAGTACGCCGGCCGTCCGGTCCGCCTTCAGGTCGACCCGGGCCACCAGCCGGTCGCCGAGCAGGAACGGGAGCACGTAGTACCCGTAGATTCGCTTGTCGGCCGGCACGTAGATCTCGATCCGGTACCGGAAGTCGAACAGCTTCTCGGTCCGGGTCCGCTCGAAGACCAGCGAGTCGAACGGGCTGACCAGGGCGCGGGTGTTCACCCGGCGCGGCAGCTTGGCGTCGCGGTGCAGGTACGCCGGGCGCTTCCACCCCTCGATGGCGACCGGCAGCAGCTCGCCCTCGTCGACCAGCTCCTGGATCGCCTGGGTGGTCGGCGCCGGGCCGGTCCGGAAGTAGTCCTTCAGGCACTGCGCGGTCGCCGCCCCGTGCGCCTTGGCCGCGATCCGGACCAGCTCGCGGTGCGCTTCTTCCAGGGTCGGGACCGGCGTGGCCAGCACGGACGCCGGCAGCACCCGCTCCGGGACGTCGTACAGCCGCTCGAACTGCTGGTTGCGCTTCGCCACGGTGATCTCGCCGGCGAAGAACAGGAACTCCAGCGCGCGTTTCACGTCCGACCAGTTCCAGCCCCAGTTGTCGCGGTCGCGCTCCACGTCGTCGTCGATCTCGCGCGCGGTCAGTGGGCCCTGCGCGGTGACGTCGGCGAGCACCTGCTTGACCAGGTCGGGCCGCTCGGCCGCGATCGAGCGCGGCCCGCCCCAGGCTTCGGTGGTCGCCCGGGCCATCCGCCAGCGCATCAGCGGGTGGGTCTCGACCGGGATCAGCGACGCCTCGTGCGCCCAGTACTCCACCAGGCGGCGGGGCGCCTTGCCCGCGGCCCGGTCGAGCAGGTCGCGCGGGTAGGGACCGAGGCGGGAGTAGAGCGGCAGGTACTGCGCGCGGCTCAGCACGTTGACCGAGTCGATCTGCAGCAGCCCGATCCTGCCCAGCACCCGACTGAGCGCCCGCAGGTCGGGTACGCCCTTCGGCCGTGGATCGGTGAACCCCTGAGCGGCCAGCGCGATCCGGCGGGCCTGGGCCTGCGACAGCACCTGTGTCTGGTTCACGCCGACATTCTGCCGGGCAGTACCGACAGATTCCGGTCATAACTCCGGCGTTACCGCAAGTGAGAGGTGCGCTACGCACCGTACGCGGTGGACGCTGCTCGGTAGGCCGCGACGCCCGCGCGGTCTCCGTCACCCTGTGGAGCGTGAGGCAATGACAGGAAAACTCCAGCTGGTTCGTGCCACCCTGGCCGCGGGGGCGCTGACCGTCGCGTCACTCGGCGCGGTCGCCACCGCGTCGGCCGCCCCGGCGCCCGAACCCCCGCGCAACCGGATCGTCGGGGGCGAGATCGCGCACACCGCCGACACACCGTGGGCGCTGGCGCTGAACAACAGCGGATCCCCGGTCCCCAGCGGCCAGTACTGCGGTGCCACGCTGGTCGCGCCGGACAAGATCGTCACCGCGGCGCACTGCGCGACCGAGGCGGCGAGCACCTACACCGCGATCCAGGGGCGCGACAAGCTCGCGGACACCGGCGGCAAGACCTCGAAGATCACCAAGATCTGGGCCGACCCGGCGTACGGGAAGGAGCCCGGGCACGACGTCGCGGTGATGACGCTGGAGACGCCGTTCACCGGTGTGCCCACGCTGCCGTTGGAGACCGACACCGCCGCTGACGTGGCCGGCGCGCAGTCGGTTGTCTACGGCTACGGCAACACCGAGGGCACGGGCCCGGCCGACACCTTCCAGAAGGTGACCGTCCCGGTGCTCGGTGACGCCTACTGCCAGAAGGCGTACGCCAGCCAGGGCTACGCCGGCGACGGCGAGATCTGCGCGGGCTACGAGAACGGCGGCAAGGACTCCTGCCAGGGCGACTCCGGTGGCCCGCTGGTGCTGAACGGCCGGCTGTTCGGCGTCGTCTCGTGGGGCATCGGCTGCGCCGACGCCGGCAACCCGGGCGTGTACGCCGAGGTCGCGACCTACTCGGCCGAGCTGCAGGCGCAGATCGCCGGTTAGATCTTCCCAGGCGAAGACAGAACCTTCACAGCGAGAGGGGCCCGGGCATTTCCGCCCGGGCCCCTCCTCACGTGCTTCGGGGCGCCGCTAGACCGACAGGCGGATCACGCCGTAGTCGTAGCCGCGGCGGCGGTAGACGACGCTCGGCTGGTTCTCGTCGGCGTCGACGAACAGGTAGAAGTCGTGGCCGACCAGTTCCAGCTCGTACAGCGCCTGGTCGAGCGACATCGGCTTGGCGGTGTGGGTCTTCTCGCGCATCACCAGCGGGCCGTCACCGGTCACCGTCAGCGATCCGAACTTCTTGGTCGGCACCTCGTCCTCGGCGCCGGTGTCCTCCACCTCGGGGGTGTTGCCGTTCAGGGTCTGCTTGGCGTTGACGTGCCGCAGGCCTTCCGGAGCGTGCTCGCCGCGGTGCACCCGGCGGCGGTCGGCCGCCTTGCGGACCTGGGCGCGCAGCCGGTCCAGGCTGACGTCGAACGCCGCCTGCTTGGTCTCACCGCTGGCCTCGGCCCGGACCACCGGGCCCTTGGTGTACATGGTGAGCTCGACGCGCATCGCCCGATCGTGCTGTCGCGGGTTCTTCTCCTGACTGACTTCCACCTCGCATCGCAGCACCCGATGATCGACCTTCTCGATCCTGGCGAGCTTTTCCTCGACGTACTGCCGGAAGCGGTCACTGACCTCGCAGTGATGACCCTTGACAACGACGTCCACGGAAACCTCCATCGATCGGCGACTTCTTTTACGTCCCGGGACCCCCGTTTCCAACGGCATGGCGCCCGAAACGACAACACCCGCTGTCGAGCCGGTCGGAGCCCGTGGCCAGGAATCCGGCTGATCCGGTCCTGCGCCACTTCACTGCCCGACAAGCCCTAGCGGGTGTCATAGGCCAACGCTAGTCGGCTTCGGCGAAAACCGGTAGGGAAGTTCTCATGAACCGGGCACCACCCGGCGCCGGGTGGCGGCCAGTACCGCGGCTCCGAACACCGCGATTCCCGTTGTTTCCAAGGCTCCGGCGGCCTGCGTGAGCGTGGATCCGGTGGTCAGCACGTCGTCCACCAGCAAGACCCGTTGATCCGTCAGCGTTTCAGCCCAGCGCGAACGTACGGCGAACACGCCCTCCAGGTTGACCGCCCGCTCCCGCGCGGACAGCCCGGCCTGGTCGGCCGGCCGCCGGAGCAACCGCAGAGCGTCCGCCAGGCGGACGTCGTACCCGTCGGCGCGGAGGTGGCGCGCGGCAACAATCGCGATCCGCCGCAGCGGCTCGTGCCCCCGCGCGCGGACCGTCGCGGCCGCCGAGGGGATCGGGCACAGCCACACGGCACGCCCCGGAGCGATCGCTTCGGCGACAGCGACCGCGAGCGTCCGGCCGAGCGGCTCGGCCAGGCTGTAGCGGGCGTGCTCCTTGTGCTCGACGATCAGCCGGCGCAGCATCCCGTCGTACGGCGCACAGGCGGTCGCGCCCGGAAATCCGGCGGGCACCGGAGCTGGGACAGCGGCAAACGGAGTGAGCGCCGCCAGCTCGGCTCGGCAATCGCGGCACAGACCACGGCCTGGGCGTTCACACCCCGCGCAGGTGCCGCCGAGCACGAGATCCAGCCACGCATCCCGGAGCCCCACGCCGAAACCCTGCGCCATCCCGCCGGTCGACCACAAACCGGCCCTGTGGACAACTCAGGCGAGCAGGCCGGTGATCAGGGTCATCGTGGGGATGGACAGCAGCGTGGTGAGCAGAACGCTGCTGCGGGCGAGCTGCTGGCCGGTCCGGTAGTGCACGGCGTAGACATAGACGTTCTGGGCGGTGGGCAGCGCGGCCAGCAAGGTCGGGGCGAGCAGGGCGTGTCCCTCCAGGCCGAGGACCCACCGGCCGACGGCGTACGCGACGGCGGGCTGCAGCACGGTCTTCAGCGTGACAGCCAGTACGACGTCCGGTCCGGGACCGAGCCGGGTGTTGCTGGTCCTGGCGCTCAGACTGAGCCCGTACGCGATCAGGGCCACCGGGACCGCCGCGGCGCCGACCAGCTCGATCGGTCGCATCAGCAGCGTCGGCGGGTCCACTCCGACGGCCGCGACCAGCAGGCCGAGCAGCGACGCGACGGTGAGCGGGTTGCGCACCGGCCGGCTCAGCACGGTCCGCAGCGACACCCGGCGCCCGGAGCCCTGGCGGTACCCGTCCAGTACGGCGAAGGCGACCGGAGCCATCACCAGTAGCTGGAAGAGCACGATCGGCGCGACCAGCGCGCCGTCGCCGAGCACGTACACGGCGACCGGCACGCCCAGGTTGCCCGCGTTGACGTACGACGCGGCCAGGGCGCCGATCGTCGACTGAGCCCGGTCCCGGTGCCAGATCAGGGCCGACACGGTCACGGACAGCAGGACGATGACCAGCACCCCGGCCAGGCTGGTGAGCAGCACCGGCGAGAAGATCGCGGTCAGGTCCGCGCGGGCGACCGTGCCGAACAGCAGCGCGGGCGTGGCGACGTAGAAGGCGAGCCGGGACAGGACCAGCTCGTCGTCGGACCGCAACACGCCGGCCCGGCCGACGACGTACCCGAGAACGGCGACCGCGACGAGGGTGAAGAAGGCGCTCAGGACCGACGACATCGAGGGATCAGCCGGGGTACAGCGGGTCGATCTTGACCTGCTGGTCGTCGTCGAGAACCGACCAGTTGAGGTCCTTGCTCTGCCAGTGGGTGACGCCCTCGGTGTCCTGGACCACCGGGAGGGTGTCGAGGTTGGGGTTCGAGGCGACGTGCAGGGCCTGGAAGCGGTTGTTGGACGCGCCGGGCACGATCCGGGGTGCGGAGCCGTCGACGTTGACCAGCCAGGGCTGGCGCGGGCTGTTGCGGGCCGGGCGGCCGGCCACGAGGATGCCGACCTGGTTCCAGGTCGCGTCGGTGATGTCGTACAGCGGGACCTCCAGCCGGTGCTCCTGGGTGAGCTGCAGCTTGCCGGCGTCGTCGGTGGTGATCGTGCGGGTCACGACCGAGTTCTGGCCGGCCTTGTCCCTGAGCACCAGCAGCGCCCGGACACCGTCCGGGGCCATCCGCAGCTGGACCGGCGTCCGGCCCTGGAAGTCGGCCCGGACGTCGGTGAGCTTGCCGTCCCTGGCGCGGAACCGCAGTCGTGGGGCGGCGCTGTCGGCCCGGTCCAGGATCCAGAGATTCTCCTGGTTGTCGAAGCTCGGCCGCAGGACCGTGCCGACGGCCGGCACGAAGTCGACCTTCTCGTTGTCGTCCTCGGCCTCGTCCAGCGAGCCGTAGGCCACCACCTGCTTGCCGTCGGTCCTGGTCACCACCGCGCCGTACGAGCCACGCAGGTTGACCGCGAAGCTTTCGGCGTTGAACGCGAACAGCCGGCTCTTGTCCAGCGGGGTGATCCCGATCGTGGTGGCGCTGTCGAGGTTGGCCCGCGCGATCTTCCCGGTGTTCAGGACGCCGTACAGCTCCTTCATCTGCGGCACCGGCACCGTCGGGTCGTACTGCGCGTAGGTGGTGAACTGAAGCGGGTCGTCGTTGCTCTCCACCAGCCCGGTGCCGTCGACGGTGATCTTCACCCGGGTGCTGATCGGGCGCAGCGTCCACATGATCTGTGCGGCCAGCACGGTCCGGTCCGCGGCCGATAGTCCGGCCGCCGCCGTGCTCAGCTCGACGGTGGCCTCGCCGAGCTCGACCGGAACCGAGACGTTCACCTGCGTGCCGGGCGGCGCCGCGGTGCCGACGCCGTTGCCGAGCCGGCCGGTCGGGCCCTTGAGCAGCTCCTGGACCAGCCGGGTCGCGACCTGCCCGGCCGGCAGCGCCGGCAGGAAGATCGGGTCCGGGACCAGCATCGAGCGGTCCCGGTTGGCGTAGTACAGCGCGTACGGCTCGAGCCGTGACTCCAGCTGGTTGTTGCCCAGGAAGACGCCGGGCGGCACGCTGGACACCCGGAACTGCCCGTCGGCCTGCGCCACCTTGAAGTCGAACTGCACGAACGCGCCGCGCGGCGCCGACGACCAGCTGCCGCGCTCGTCGATGGTCCCGACCAGTGGCGCCCGCAGCCGGATCGTGTTGCTGCCGGGCAGCTGGGTCAGCGCCTTGGTCGAGCTCTGGTCGTAGACCGAGATCTTCGTCTCCGGCCGCCACTGGGCCCCGGCGTCGGGTGTCATGTACTGGCGGGCGGTGTCGTAGCTGTTGAAGTCCGACATCGCCTCCAGGAACCCGCTGACCAGTGCCATCGGCTTCGCGTTCGTGCGCGGTGCCTGGGCTTCGACGCCGACCCGGCCGCCGGACGCGGCGGCGGCGTTCTTGCTGCCGTTGCGGATCTGTCCCTCGGTGGGCACCGACGCGCAGCCACCGGCCACCAGGACGGCGACCAGCGCTGCCGCCAGCAACCCACCGGCTCGTCGGGTCCTCACAGGTCCTCACTCCCGGTCAGCTTCTGGTACGGCGCTCCGACATCGACCAGCATCTCCGGCACCACCCGTGACGCGTCGGCCGGGCGGGCGGGCAGCGGCGAGCCGGACAGCGTGACGTCCGGGCGCCGCGGCAGCGTCAGCCGGAAGTAGGCGCCGTCGCCGGGCGAGCCCCACGCGTCCAGGCGGCCGCCGTGCAGCCGGGCGTCCTCCAGGGCGATCGACAGCCCCAGACCGGTGCCGCCCGTGGTCCGGGCGCGGGCCGGGTCGGCCCGCCAGAACCGGCTGAACACCATCTCGGCCTCCTCGGCCCGGAAGCCGATGCCGTGGTCGCGGACGGCGACCGCGGCGGCGTCGGCGTCGGTGGCCGTGCTGATCCGGATCGGCCGGCCCTCGCTGTGCTCGATCGCGTTGCCGATCAGGTTGCGCAGGATCCGCTCGATCCGGCGCGAGTCGACCTGGGCGCGGCACGGCTCGGGCATCGCCAGCTCGACCTGGCAGCCCTTGCGCTCCAGCAGGGTCTCGTGGTTCTCCAGCACCCGGGCGACGATGTCGCGCAGGTCGACGTCCTCCAGGTCGAGCGCGGCCGCGCCGGCGTCGAACCTGCTGATCTCCAGCAGGTCGGACAGCAGCTCCTCGAAGCGGTTCAGCTCGTTCTGCAGCAGCTCGACCGAGCGGCGGGTGATCGGGTCGAACTCGTCGCGCGTCTCGTGCAGCAGGTCGGCGGCCATCCGGACCGTGGTCAGCGGCGTGCGCAGCTCGTGCGACACGTCGGAGACGAACCGGCGCTGCAACCGCGACAGCTCCTCGAGCCGGCGGATCTGCTGCTGCAGGTTGCTGGCCATCTTGTTGAACGAGACCGCCAGCCGGGCCAGGTCGTCGGTGCCGCGGACCTGCATCCGCTCTTCGAGCTTGCCGGCCGCGAGCCGCTCCGCGATCCGCCGGGCCATCCGCACCGGGGTGACGACCTGCCGGGTGACCAGCCAGGCGACCGCACCGAGCAGGACGACCAGGAGCAGGCCTGCGGTGAGCAGCGCTCGCTGAACAACGTCGAGCGTTTCCTGCTGGGCCGTGAGCGGGAAGAGGAAGTAGACCTCGTACCGCTCGGCGGTGGAGTTGACCCGGACCTGCGAACCGATCGCCAGCCCCGGTGCGCTGGGCTGGCCGTCGTCGTAGCTGATCAGCGTGTAGGTGTCGTAGAGCTGGGAGTCGTCGCTGCCCACCGACGACTGCAGCTCCTGCGGGACCGAACTGCTCAGCACGCCACCGGTCTGCTGGATCAGCACGGACCCGGAGGTCGAGGTGGGCATCAGCACCACGTCGTACAGGCCGGCGCGGTTCGCGTTCTGGACCAGTTCGGTCAGCTTCTGCGTGATCGTGGCCGGGTCGGCGGCGTTGATCGAGCTGGACAGCGCGTTCAGCTGGGCGGCGGCCTCGGCCTGCGCGCTGGTCCGGCGCGACTCCAGTACGCCGTCGGTGACCTGGCTCATCATCACCCAGCCGACCAGGATCAGGACGACGGTCGACATCAGCAGCGTGCCGGTGACGATCCGGGCCTGGATCGAGCGGCGCCACAGGTCGGGCCAGCGCTTGGGATGGGTGCGCCAGAACGGCAGCGGGGAGGCATGCCAGTCCAACCCAGCGGCAGTGAGCTCGATCTCGGTCCCGCGGGGTTCCGGTGCGGTGTCCGGCTTGTCCGCCTGCGACGCGTCGTCGCGGCCGTACTCGATCAGTCCGCACCCGCCTTGTAACCGACGCCGCGGACCGTCACCACGATCTCCGGGTGCTCGGGGTCCTTCTCGATCTTGGACCGCAGCCGCTGCACGTGCACGTTGACCAGCCGGGTGTCGGCGGCGTGGCGGTAGCCCCAGACCTGCTCCAGCAGGACCTCACGGGTGAACACCTGCCAGGGCTTGGAGGCCAGGCAGACCAGCAGGTCGAACTCCAGCGGGGTCAGCTGGATCGTCTCGCCGCTGCGCTTGACCGAGTGGCCGGCCACGTCGATGGTCAGGTCGCCGATGGTCAGCGACTCCGGTCCGGGCTCGTCCATCCGGCGCAGCCGGGCCCGGATCCGGGCCACCAGCTCCTTGGGCTTGAACGGCTTCACCACGTAGTCGTCGGCGCCGGACTCCAGGCCCAGCACCACGTCGACGGTGTCGCTCTTCGCGGTCAGCATCACGATCGGTACGCCGGACTCGGCGCGGATCGCGCGGCACACGTCGATACCGTCCATGCCGGGCAGCATCAGATCGAGCAGCAGCAGGTCGGGCTTGAACTCCCGGAACGCCGGTACCGCCTTGTCACCGGTCGCACACAGATAGGTGTCGTAGCCTTCGTTGCGCAGCACGATGCTGAGCATCTCCGACAACGCCGTGTCGTCGTCGACGATGAGAACTCGTCCTCGCATCGTCCGGTTGCCTTCTGCCACGCCCTGCTCCCTGCCTACTGTCTGACGGTCCGGGTCCTCGACATCCCGCTGGCCCAACGCTGTCCGCCCAGCGGCCGCCGAGCGTACGCACTACGGATAGTGTCCCATTCCCCAGGTGGTGCACACGCCGGATCGCCGGGCGAGGCCCCGCCAATGCCGCTCGGTGGACCACCCGGGGGGTGATCATGGTGCAAGTCGCGCCCGGCGGACAACCCGGCGGCCGGCCGTGGAACGAGTGAGGGGAGGCACGGCGTGCGCGACGATCTCGGCGTACGGGAGGACGGCGGGGAGCCGCTGCGGCCCTGGCTGCCGGCCGACCTGCTCGACAACGCGGCCCGGACCATCTCGGAGAACAAGGCGATCATGCTGGGCCTGCCGGTGCTGGCCGGGATCGCCCTGGCCGCCGTCCAGGCCGGTCTGACGCAGCTGACGGTGCCCGGTGGCATCGGCGCGCTCTTCGGCCAGGACGACCCGTTCGAGCAGGCCGGTGCGGCCCTCCTGCTGATGTACGGCGTCCAGCTGGTCCTGTTCGCGGTGGTCTCGAGCACGCTGGCCGGGATCATCGCGCTGGCGGCGGTGCGCAGCCAGCTGGGCCGGCGCCTGGCGCCGCGCGAGCTGCTCCGACTGGTCCGGCCGGCACTGCCCGCGCTCGCCGCGGTCGGGCTGCTCCAGTCGCTGTCGTTCGTCGTACTGCTGGCCGGCTGGGGGCTGGCGGTCTTCGGTGCCGGGGCCGGTGCGGACGCGGCGATCAACTCCGACGTGGCCGGCGCGGTGGCGCTGCTGCTGATGCTGCTCGGTGGCCTGCTGGTGCTGATCTTCGGGATCCGCCTGGTGCTGGCCGGGACCGTCGTGCTGATGGAGGGCAGGCACGCTCCGGACGTCGGCCTCTACATCCCGGTCCGGGTCGGTGCCTGGGGCGCGCTGAAACGCTCGTGGTACCTGGTCAAGGGCCGGTTCTGGCGGGTCTTCGGCATCCTGCTGTTCGGCGGGGTGGTGGTGAACATCGTCAGCTACGCGCTGCAGTTCGGCGTGACCGCGATCGTGGTCACGCTGGGAGGCTGGATCGACGGCAGTGACGGCGACGCCGCGCTGATCATCGGCATCGCGGTCACGATCGCCGCCGGCGTCGCGACGGTCGCCACGCTGATCGCCAGCCTCGCCTTCATGTCTGCCGTCCAGGCCCTGATCTACCTGGACCTGCGTGTCCGGCGGGAAGGCCTGGACCTGTGGTTGCGGCCCTCGCTGCGGCCGACCGTGCCCGGACCGACGGAGTGGCGACCTTGATCCCTTACGAACCGCCGGTGGACATCAGCCGCGAAGAGGCCGCGGCCGAAGCCGCCAAGGAGCTGTCCAAGCCGGTCTACGGCCAGGCCGGTGACTCCCTGATCAGCAAGGCTGTCGGGAAGGTGCTGGAGTGGATCGCCGACCTGCTCGACGGCGTGGTGGACCCGAGCGGTGACGGCCGGGTCGGTCTGTTCATGCTGCTCGGCCTGATCGCTCTGGTGGTGGTCGTCGTGCTCTGGCGAGCCGGTGTGCTGCGGACCTCAGGTGGCAAGAGCACCCAGACGGTCTTCGACACCGAGCGCCAGCGCAGCGCCGCGCAGTACCGCTCGCAGGCGGAGCAGGAGGCCGCTGCGGGCGACTACACGGGCGCTGTGCGGAGCAGGTTCCGCGCCTGCGTCGCGGAGCTCACCGAGCGCACTGTGCTGGACGAGCGCGCCGGACGGACGGCGTACGAGGCAGTCGCGGACGCCGGCCGCGCGGTCCCGGAGCTGCGCGACCCGCTGCGCCCGGCCGCCGACGTCTTCACCGAAGTTGTCTACGGCAACCGCCCCGGTACGCCGGAGCGCTACGCCGCGGTGGTCGCTGCCGACGAGGCCGCTCGCCGCGTCTCCACCAGGGCGCTGGTTCAGGGATGAGCACCGCGGTCGGGCGAAGCGTCGGCGAGGGCTGGCGGGCGCTGCGCCTTCCCCTGCTGATCACCGGCGTGATCGTGCTCGGTGTGGTGGTCCTGCTGGTCGCGACTGCCGCGCGGACCTCGGGTCCGTTCAGTCCCGACTCGACCGATTCCAGCGGTGCCCGGGCGCTGGCCACGTTGCTGGAGGACCACGGCGTCGAGGTGACCGGCACGGAGAGCCTGGACGACGCCGTGGGCAGCGGTTCCGGCCGGACGCTGCTGATCGGCCCGTCCGGAAGTCTCTCCGCCGAGGACTGGCGCAGGATCGCGGCGGCGCGCTGGGACCACCTGGTGCTGGTGCGCCCGGGCCGTACCGCGCTGGAGACGCTTGCTCCAGGCATCGAGAACGCCAGCTCCACCCTGCCCGCCGGCAGCCGCTCGCCGGACTGCCACCTGCCCGCCGCGGTCAAGGCCGGCACGGTGACCGTCCGCGGGACGACGTACACGGCGCCTCCCGGGGCCGAGGCCTGCTACGGCGACGGCATCAACTACACCGTGGTGCGGCTGGAGACCGACGGCCGGATCGTCGACGTGATCGGCACCCAGCAGTCGTTCACGAACGCCGAGCTGGCCAACGACGGCAACGCGGCGCTCGCGCTCAACCTGCTCGGCACTCACCCGGTCCTGGTCTGGTACCTCCCGCAGTACGAGTCGTCGAGCTTCGACGACCCGGAGACCGACGACGGGCCGCCACTGATCCCGCCGGACGTCCGGTACATCGCCTGGGCCCTGGCCTTCGCCGTCCTCGTCGTCGCGCTGTGGCGAGGCCGCAGGCTGGGCCCGGTCGTGCCGGAGCCGCTGCCGGTCATCGTGCACGCGGCGGAGACCACCGAGGGCCGGGCACGGCTCTACCGGCGTTCCCGCGCCAGGGACCGGGCGGCCGCCGCACTGCGCGAGTCGGCGCTCGGCAAGCTGTTCAAGGTCTACGGCATCCCCCGCCGGGCCGAGCCGACCGCGGTGGTCACCGCACTGGCCGCCCGGACCGGCATGGACCCGGCGATGCTGTACGACATCCTCTACGGCGGGCCTCCGGTCGACGACGCCGCGCTGCTGTCCCTGTCTGACGCTCTGCAAGTTCTCACCCAGGAGGTAGCCCGTGACGTCCACGACCGCTGAGGTCACCCCGGAGCGGGCCCGGCAAGCGCTGGTCGAGCTCCGGACGGAGATCGGCAAGGCCGTCGTCGGCCAGGACACCGCGGTGACCGCTCTGGTCCTCGCGCTGCTCTGCCGCGGCCACGTGCTGCTCGAGGGCGTTCCCGGTACGGCGAAGACGCTGATGGTGCGGGCGCTGTCGATGGCGATGCGGCTGGACACCAAGCGGGTGCAGTTCACGCCGGACCTGATGCCCGGTGACGTCACCGGCTCGCTGGTTTACGACGCGAAGACCAGCGAGTTCGAGTTCCGGCCGGGCCCGGTGTTCACCAACATCCTGCTGGCCGACGAGATCAACCGAACGCCACCGAAGACCCAGGCCGCGCTGCTGGAGGCGATGGAGGAACGGCAGGTCACCGTCGACGGCGTACCGCGCAAGCTGCCGTCGCCGTTCGTCGTCGCCGCGACCCAGAACCCGATCGAGTACGAGGGCACCTACCCGTTGCCCGAGGCCCAGCTGGACCGGTTCCTGCTCAAGGTCACGCTGGACATGCCGCCGCGGGACGCGGAGATCGCCGTACTGGCCCGGCACGCGCAGGGGTTCGACCCGCGGGACCTGGTCGCGGCGGGGATCCGCCCGGTGGCCGGACCGGAGGACCTGCTGGCCGGACAGGCCGCCGTACGGCGGGTCGCCGTACGGGAGGATCTGCTGGCGTACGTGGTCGACCTGTGCCGGGCGACTCGGCAGTCGCCGTCGCTGCAGCTCGGGGTATCACCGCGAGGGGCGACCGCGTTGCTGGCGGTCGCACGCGCGTGGGCGTGGTTGTCCGGGCGTGACTACGTGATCCCGGACGACGTGAAGGCGATGGCACGTCCTTGCCTGCGGCACCGGGTGCAGATCCGGCCGGAGGCGGAGCTGGAGGGCGTCACCGCGGACGCCGTACTGGAGAGCGTGCTCGCCACGGTTCCGGTACCACGCTGATGGTCGTCACGGGCCGGGCCGGTCTCTTGGCCGGCTTGGGAGTTCTCTTCGTCGCACTGGCGATGCCGAGCTGGTCCGGTGTCGGTGTGGTGGTCGCTGTCGTGCTGGTCGTGTGTCTGGTCGACGTGCTGCTCGCCGGGTCGCCCCGGCGGCTTCAGCTGAGCAGGGACGGGGACAACGCGGTTCGGCTGGGTCAGCAGGCTGTGGTGTCGCTGCTGGTCGCCAATCCTGGCCGCCGGGTCAAGGGGCTGCTGCGGGACGCGTGGCCGCCGTCGGCCGGCGTACAGGATCCGCCGCACAAGCTGGACCTGCCCGGTGGTGAGCGGCGGCGGCTGACGACGCATCTGGTGCCGACGCGGCGAGGTGACCGGAAGGCGTACCGGGTGACGGTGCGCTCGATCGGCCCGTTGGGCTTTGCGGGCCGGCAGGGCTCGCACGACGTGCCGTGGACGGTGCGGGCGTTGCCGCCGTTCAACAGCCGCAAGCACCTGCCGTCGCGGCTGGCCCGGCTGCGGGAGCTGGACGGACGGACCGCACTGCTCGTCCGCGGCCAGGGGACGGAGTTCGACTCGCTGCGCGACTACGTGCCGGGCGACGACGTGCGGAGCATCGACTGGCGGGCCACCGCCCGCCGCGGCAACGTCGTACTGCGGACCTGGCGGCCCGAGCGGGACCGGCAGGTCGCCATCGTGATCGACTCCGGCCGGATGTCCGCGGGCCGGGTCGGCGACGCCCCACGCCTCGACCACGCGATGGACGCCGCACTGCTGCTCGCGGCGCTGGCCACGCGCGCCGGCGACCGGGTCTCGTTGCTGGCCTGCGACTCGGCCGTCCGCGCCGACGTACGCCGTCCCGCACCGGAGGACGTCCTGCCGTCGTTCGTCAACGCGCTGGCCACCGTCGACGCCGAGCTCGTCCAGACCGACTTCCGCGTCGTCGTCTCGCAGACCCTCGAACGCCTCGGCCAGCGCTCCCTGGTCGTCCTGCTTACCGGCCTGGAACCCGCGGTCATCGAGGAGTCCCTGCTCCCGGTCATCGGCCCGCTGCTACGCCGCCACGTCGTCGTCCTGGCCTCCGTCGCCGACCCCCGCCTCGACGAGCTGGAGGCCTCCCGCGCCGACCTGATCGAGCTGTACGGCGCCGCCTCCGCCGCCCGCTCCCGCCTCGACCGCGAACGCGTCACCGCCGTACTCACCCGCGCCGGCGTCACTGTCGTCGACGAGAACCCGGACCAGATCGCCCCGGCGCTGGCCGACACCTATCTGGCCCTGAAGAAGGCCGGCCGGCTCTAGCTGCGTCACAGGCCCGGGGACGGAGTGAACCCCGGCGCCAGGGTGGGCCGGGGATGGTGGTCAGACCAAGTCGAGTGGCTGGTGCGGCTCGGGCGGGCGGACGACCTTCAGCTTGTCGCCGGGGCGGACGACTCCGCCTCGGGTGACCACGGACATCACGCCGGTCAGCCGGACGAGCTCGCCCTCGGCGGTCTTGCGGAGGACCTGTTTGAGCAGGCCCTTGCGGAACTTGTTGATCTGGGAGCAGGGGTCGCGCAGGCCGGTGAGGGTGACGACGGCGGTGTCGCCGAGTTGCAGCGTGGTGCCGACCGGGAGGGCGAGCAGGTCGACGCCGGCGGTGGTGACGTTCTCGCCGAGGTCACCGGGGCCGACCTCGAAGCCGGCGGCGGCGAGGTCGGCGAAGAGCTCGGACTGGATCAGGTGGACCTGCCGCAGGTTCGGCGCGGAGGGATCGCGCCGTACCAGGTGGCGGTGGCGGACGGTCGCGCCGGCGTGCGCGTCGCCTTCGACGCCGACGCCCTCGATCAGCTGGATCTCGGGCACCGGCGGCTTGCTGAAGTGGTGCTGGGTGTCTCGGTTGACCGAGTGGATTCTCACCCGTCCAGCTTAAGGAGATGGCACGCGGCCTGCTGCGTCTCGGCGGCGGGCAGGATCTGCAGCGGGACCGTGCGGCAGTCCCCGAACACGACCTGGCAGCGCGGATGGAAGCGGCAGCCGGACGGGATGCGGGTCGGGTCCGGTGGTTCGCCGGTGAGCACGATCTTCTCCGGCGACTCGGGCAGCACCGACAGCAGCGCCTTGGTGTAGGGGTGTTGCGGGCTCTGCAGGACCTGCTCGGTCGGCCCGGACTCGACGATGCGGCCCAGGTACATGACGGCGACCCGGTCGGCGATGTTCCAGGCCAGGCCCAGGTCGTGCGTGACGACCAGTGCCGACAGGCCGAGGTCGTCGCGGAGCCGGAGCAGCAGCGCGAGGATCTCGCCCCGGACCGAGGCGTCGAGCGAGGCAACCGGCTCGTCGGCGATCAGTACGTCGGGATTGAGCGCGAGCGCCCCGGCGATGACCACGCGCTGACGCTGTCCCCCGGACAGCTCGTGCGGGTAGCGGAGGAAGAACCGCTCGGGCGGCCGCAGCCCGGCCCGGGACAAGGCGTCGGCGACCACCTTCTCCTCGTCCGGCAGCTTGTGGATGCGCGGGCCCTCGGCAACGGCTTCGTACACCGTCTGCCGCGGGTTCAGCGAACCGGTCGGATCCTGCAGCACCAGCTGCACCCGTCGCCGGTACGCCTTCAACTCCCGCGCCTTGTAGCTCAACGGCTTGCCGTCGTAGAAGACCTCGCCGCCGGCCGGTTTCTCCAGCCCGAGCAGTGTTCGTGCGAGTGTCGTCTTGCCGCAGCCGGACTCGCCGACCAGCGCCACGATCTCGCCCGCGCCGACCGCGAGGTTGACCCCGTCGACGGCCCGCGCGCGCCGTCCCCGGGACGCGAACTCGACCGACAGGTTCCTTGCTTCCAGCACCTAAACCTCCTCCCCCACCAGCACACAAGCCGCCGTACGACGGTCGCCCGCCGGACGCAAGTCGATGTTCACCGTCGAGCAGCTCTCCAGCGCCACCGGGCAGCGCGGATGGAACACGCACCCCGACGGCAGCTCGGCCGGATCCGGCGGATCGCCGCCGAGCCCCTTCGGAGCGAGCCGCGACGCCGGATCTCCGATCGTCGGGAACGCCGCCGAGAGCGCGCGGCTGTACGGATGCGCGAACGCACCACCGGACGGACCGGTCTCGACCACCCGGCCGGCGTACATCACGGCCAGCCGGTCACACAGGTCGGCCAGCACGGACAGGTCGTGCGAGATCATCAGCAGCGCGATGTCCTCGGCCGCGACCAGTTCCTTGATCAGCGTCAGCACCTGCGCCTGGACCATCACGTCGAGCGCGGTGGTCGGTTCGTCGGCGATGATCAGCCGCGGCTCGCAGGCCAGCGCCATCGCGATCATGACTCGTTGCCGTTGGCCACCACTCAGCTCGTGCGGGTAGCTCTTCGCGCGCCAGGCCGGCAGCCCGACCTGGTCGAGCAGCTCCGCGACCCGGCGCCGCGCCTTCTCCGGACCGGCGAGCTTGTGCACGAGCAACGGTTCGGCGATCTGCTCCCCGATCCGCCGGACCGGGTTGAGTCCGTGCTGCGCGCCCTGGAACACGATCGACGCCTCGGCCCACCGGACCGCGCGCAACCTCCCCCAGGTCATCGTCAGTACGTCGTCGCCGTCGAGCAGGATCCGCCCACCCGTGCGGGCGTCGCGCGGCAGCAGCCGCAGGATCGCCATCGCCAGCGACGACTTGCCCGATCCCGACTCGCCCACGATGCCGAGCGCCTCGCCGGCGTTCAGCGCCAGCGACACTCCTCGGACGGCGGGCACCTCGCCGCCGGCGATCCGGTACGTCACCGAGACGTCGTCCAGCTCGAGAAGGCTCATCGCGCGCTCCGCAGTCTCGGGTTCAGCACGGTCTCGAGCGCGCGGCCGCACAGCGTGAACGCCATTACCACGGTCACGATGCACAGGCCGGGAACGAGGATGTACCACCAGGCGCCCGACGTCGCCGCGCCCCAGTCGTACGAGCCGCGCAGCATGGTTCCCCAGGAGGTCTTGTTCGCGCTGATGCCGAGGAAGGCCAGCGTGGACTCGGTGACGATCGCACTCGCCACTTCCAGCGTCGTACTGGCCAGCAGCAGCGGCGCGACGTTCGGCAGGACGTGCCGGGTGGTGATGTGCCAATGCCCGCCGCCGAGGGCCGTGGACCGCTCGATGTACGGCCGGGCCTCGACCGCGAGGGTCTGGGCACGGATCAGTCGCGCGGTCGAGGGCCACGAGGTGACGCCGATCGCGACGATGATGGTCGTCGTGCTGCCGCCGAGGATCGCGGCCAGGACGAGCGCGGTGACCAGCGACGGCAGCACCAGGAACCAGTCGGTGACGCGCAGTACGACCGCACCGATCCAGCCGCGGAAATGCCCGGCGACGATGCCCAGCACGGTGCCGATCACCATGCTCAGCAGCGCCGCGAGGAAGCCGATCAGCAACGACGTCCGCGAGCCCCACCACACCATCAGCAGCACCGAGCGGCCGGACTCGTCCGTGCCGAGCGGCGCGTCCCAGCTGGGCGGCGCGAGTTTCTCGCCGGTGCCGCGGACGACGTTCGTCACGCCGGCGTCGATGAACAGCGGCGCGATCAGCGCGAGCAGCACGGCGACGAGCAGCACCGCCAGCCCGACCACGCCGGCCTTGTGCCCGCGGTAGTCGGCCCAGAACCGTAACAGGCTTCGCTTTCGCCGGGTCCAGGTGACACTCATGCGGACCTCACCCTCGGGTCGAGCAGGTGGTAGACGACGTCGGCGAGCGTGTTCATCACGATCACCGACACCGTGATCAGCAGGAACGTGCCCTGCATCAGCGTGAAGTCCGGCACCCGGATCGCCTCGTAGAACAGTTGCCCCAGGCCCGGCCAGCTGAAGATCGCCTCGACCGTGACGGCACCGCCGACAACGAAGCCGATCCGCATGAACACCAGCGTGACGGTCGGCAGCAGCGCGTTCGGTACGGCGTGCTTGCGGCGCACGTCGTCGTCCTTCAGCCCCTTCGCGCGGGCCGTGGTGACGTAGTCCTGGCCGACCTCGTCGAGCACCGAGGAGCGCATCACCAGCAGGTACTGCGCGTAGACGACGGCCACCATCGTCAGGCACGGCAGCACCATGTGCTTGGCCACGTCGAGTACGTAGCCGAACCCGTCCGGCGCGTCCACACTCTCGATCCCGCGGGTCGGGAAGACGCCCGGGATCGGACCGACTCCGGCCGCGAACACCATCAGCAGCAGAAGCCCGAGCCAGAACGTCGGCACCGACCAGAGCACCAGCGAGATCGCCGTGGAGAACCGGTCGAACCGGCTGCCCGGCTTCCAGCCCGCACGAGCGCCCTGCCAGATCCCCAGGGTGACGGCGATGACCAGCGCCGTACCGGTGAGCAGCAGGGTCGACCCGATCCGCTCACCGATCAGGTCGAGCACCGGCCGCTTGTACTCGTACGACGTCCCGAGGTCGAACTGCACGGTCTGCTTGACGAACTGGAAGAACTGCTCGGGCAACGACTTGTCCAGCCCGAGCCGGTGCCGCTCCAGGTCCAGCTGCTCCGGGGTCATGTTCCGGCCCTGCGCGAGCGCGCGGACCGGGTCCCCCGGCAGCAGCCGGAACAGGAAGAACGTCGCCACGATCACCATCGAGATGCTGAGCAACGCCCCGCCCGCCTTGCTCAGGGCGTAGCGCAGCATCCCGTTGCGGACCGGGGTCTCCTCCAGCTCCTGGCTGGCGGACGGAGCGACGGTCATCGGGCCTCCCGTCCTGGACCGAGCAGCATCAGCACCATCACTCGCGGTCGTCCGCTACGCCGCCGCGACGCCGTACCAGGAAGAACGCGACGCCGGCCAGCACGATCACACCGATGCCGGCCCCGACGATCACGCCGGTGTTCGAACCGCCCGTTTCGGCGGTGTCCGTGGTGACTGCCTCGACCGTGTAGAACGGCCAGTAGCCCGAACCGCCGTACAGGATGCCGTTGTCCTCCGGGATCGGCGTGATGCTGGCGATCCGGTCCTTGCGGTAGCCCTCGAGGTCGTTGGGGTAGTAGAGCGCGATCACCGGCGCGTCGGTGTAGAGCCGCTCCAGCATCTGCTTGATGATCCCGGCCCGCTTGGTCCGGTCGAGCTCCTTGAGCTGCTGCTGGTAGAGCTGCTCGTACTGCGGGTCGCAGTAGAACGACTCGGTCCCGCCGCCCTCACCGGACGCGGTCGGCCGCCGGCTGCACAGGTGCGTGGCGAGCACCTCCTCCGGGTCGGGGTTCACCGACCAGCCGCTGATCGCGATGTCGAACAGCGCCGTCGTACCGGTCTCCTCGGTGAACTTGCTGGAGTCCAGCCGCTTGGTGGTCAGCGCGATGCCGAGGTCCTTGAACCAGCCGGTCAGGTACTCCGCGAGCTTGTCCTCGATCGGGGTGTCGGTGTGGATGCTGAACCGGAACTGCAGCTTGCGCGACCCGTCCGGCATCGTCCGGATGCCGTCGGCACCTTTTTTGTAGCCGGCGGCGTCGAGGATCTGGTTGGCCTTGGCGACGTCGAAGGAGATCTTCTCCTCGCCCTCGGCCTGCCAGAAGAAGTCCTTGTACATCGGCGGCACGATCGAGCCGTCGGCCGGCTTGGCCAGCCCGTTCTGCACCTCGTCGACGAGCTTCTGCTTGTCGATCGCCAGGTGCAGCGCCTGGCGGACCTTCGGGTCCTTCAGCGCCGGGTGCCCGTCGCCGATCGGCTTGTTGTCGCTGGTGGTGGCCCCGTGGTTGATCTGCAGGTACGTCGCGCGCCGGCCCTGCTGGTTCCACTGGACGATGTTGCCGTCGCCCTTCAGCGCTTCGAAGTCCGGCGGCGCGAGCCGGCCCAGCAAGTCGATGTCGCCCTTCTTCAGCCCGACCACCGCGGCCGCCGGGTTGTCGTAGAAGATCATCTGCAGCTCGTCGATCTTCGGCGCGCCCCGCCAGTAGCCGGGGTTGGCCTTGAGCTTCACGTACTGGTCCTTCTTGTGCTCGACCGCGATGTACGGGCCGCTGGTCACCGCGGGGTAGGTCTCCGCGTCGTACTTGGCGATGTCGCCGACCTTCTCCCAGACGTGCTTGGGCATGATCGGCACCGGGTTGTCCAGCATCGAGGCCTGCGGTGACTTCAGCTTGATGGTCAGGTCCTGGCCGGAGGCGCTGACGCTGGCGAAGTTCTCCACCGCCGGGCCATTGGCGGTCTTGGCGCCGTCGTCGGTCATCATCTTGTTGAACGTCCAGGCGGCGTCCTCGGCGGTCAGCGGCTGCCCGTCCGACCAGTTGGTCTGCCGGATCTTGAACGTCCAGGTCAGCCCGTCCGGCGACGTCGTCCAGGACTCGGCCAGGTCCGGGCTCGGCTGCAGGGTCTTGGCGTCCGGCACGGTCAGGAACCCGTACATCCAGCGATGGATCGACGAGGACACCAGCCGCACCGCGAGGAACGGGTTCATCGAGTCCATCGCCTGTGTCGCCCCCACCCGGACGACCTTCGGCTTGCCCGGCTCGGCCGCCTGCGCCGGCGCCGTACCCACTGCCAGCAGCACCACGGCCGCCAGCCCCGCGAACAACTTCCTCATCCCGCCACGCACCTCTCACCAAGCGCTTTTAGAGAGAAAGCCACACCAAGGCGGTATGCACTGTCAATGATTTACGGAGTTTCGTAGCCCATCCGTGGCTGAACGGAACCGGATGAGGCAGAACCCCGCGTTTGACCCTGGTGTTGTGGTAGGTGCGCGGTAGTGAGCGTTCAGTGCTTGGCGTTGCGGGACCAGCTGAAGCAGTAGACGCCGAAGCAGGCCAGGCCGAGCGCCATCACGGTCAGCAGGACGGCGCCGAACGGCTGGTCCTTGATCGCGTGCATCGCGCTGTCCAGGCCGCCGGCCTTCTGCGGGTCGTAGTCGAGCGCGGCCCAGGCGAACAGCGCGCCGACGATCGCGAACGCGACGCCCTTGGCGGCGTAGCCGAGCCGGCCGAGCACGATCGTGGTGTGCGAGACGCCGCCGGTCAGATCCTCGGTAAACTTCTTCGTGTACGCCTTGTAGAGCTGGCGGATGCCGACACCGATGATCACCAGGCCGATCACCACGACCAGTACGCGGCCGGCGCCGTTCTCCATCAGCCTCGCGGTCATCGACTCCTGGCCGTTGCCGCCCGAGCCGCCCGAGCCGACCGCGACCCTGATCGCGCTGATGCCCAGGGCCAGGTACACCAAAGCCCGGCCGGCCGCGGAGACCTTCTTCGACGTCTCCAGGTTGCCGTAGACCAGCTCGAGCGCCTTCCAGATCACCAGCGCGAACAGGCCGAGGGCAACCACCCAGAGTAGGAACCCGCCGAGCGGCTTGTCAGCGAGCTCCTGCAACGCGCCCTGCTGGGACGCCTCCTCCGAGGACTTGCCCCAAGCGAGCTGCAGCGCGAGCCACGCGACCAGCAGGTACACCACGCCGTACGCGATCAGACCGACGGTGATCGCGACGTCGTACACACGACTGTTCTGGGCCTGGCTGGCGGTAGTCATCCTGCTCCTCACGACGTGGCCGGTGGTGTCCCCGTCCTGCGAATCTCGTACCCAGTCGCAAACGATCAGGCCGAGACGGGCGCGCTCGCCTCACGGTCGGTGACGTCGACGTCGCCGTACTCACCGGCGCGGACCGCACGCCGCCCGAGCGTCCAGACGTAGACGAGAAACGCCAGCTCGGCCACGACACCGATCCCGACCCGTACGGCGGTCGGCAGCGGCGACGGGGTCACGAAGGCCTCGATCAATCCGGTGATGAGCAGGATCACGGCCAGACCGATCGCCATCCCGACGGTCGCGCGGCCGGTCTGGGCCAGCGCCTGCATGCGGGTCCGTGGGCCGGGCGCGATCCAGGACCAGCCGAGCCGCAGCCCGGCGGCCGACGCGACGAACACGGCGGTCAGCTCGAGCAGGCCGTGCGGGGTGATCAGCCCGAAGAACACGTCGCCCTTGTCGTGCCCGATCATCACGCCGGCGCTGATCCCGAGGTTGGTCGCGTTGCTCCACAGCACGAACGCGACCGGCACGATCAGCACCCCGATCGCCAGCACGGCCGCCGAGATGGTCGCGTTGTTGATCCAGACGCGGAGCGCGAAGTCCTGCGCCGGGTTCTCGGAGTAGTAGGCGGCGAAGTCCTTGTCGACCAGCTGCTGGATCGCCTCCGGCGGCGCGACCGAGCCGAGCACCTCGGGGTTGGCCAGGATGCGCCAGGCGACCCAGGCGGCGACGAGGTAGAACAGCAGGCCGATCGTGAGCCACCAGCGCCGGGAGACGTAGAGCGCGGCGGGGAAGCTGACCAGGAAGTACCGGGAGATGTCCCGCCAGACCGGAGCATGCGCACCGGTCACGGCACCGCGCGCGTCGGCGATCAGGCCGGACAGGCGACCGACCGTGACGGGATCGGCACCGGCCGCTCGCAGCGCGGCGAGGTGAGTGCCGACCCGCTGGTACAGCTGCACCAGCTCCTCGGCCTCCGCGCCGGTCAGCCGGCGCTGACGACGGGTCAGCAGGGCCAGCCGGTCCCACTGCGGCTGATGGACCGACACGTACGCCTCGACGTCCATCCCCCCGCCTTTCTGTCCGGTGCCTGGTCGAGTCTCCCGCATTCCGGGGTCGGATGCGCACCACCGGCCCCACGATGGGCGACACTTGCTGTCTCGGGAGTCGTGGAGGGGGCGAGGGTGACTCAGCTGGTCACGGGGGAAGCGGTTGTCCTCCAGGTGCGGATCGCCCGGATGCCGACCCGGGCACTGGCCTGCGCGATCGACTTCACGCTGCAGGTGATCGCGCTGATCATCCTGTTCCTGGCGTTGTTCGGCTTCCTGCTGCAGGAGGCCAGCGACGCGCTCGCGGCGGCGATCGTGTTCGTCGTACTGCTGCTGGTGCTGGTCGGCTACCGGGTGGTGATGGAAACCCTCACCCGCGGCAAGACGCTCGGCAAGATGCTGCTCGGGCTGCGCGTGGTCCGGGACGACGGGAGCTCGATCCGCTTCCGGCACGCGCTGGTGCGGTCGTTGCTGTGGATCTTCGTGGACTTCGCTCCGTGGTTCGCCGCCAGTCCCGGCATCGTCGCGAGCCTGATGAACAAGCAGGGCAAGCGGATCGGCGACATGGTGGCCGGCACGGTGGTCATCCGCGAACGGCACCAGCCGATGGCGTCGCCGCCGCTGTTCGTGCCGGCCCATCTGGTCCAGTGGGCGCAGTCGCTGGAGCTGTCGCGACTCTCGGACGATCTTGCCAACACGTCGCGTGAGTACCTGGCCCGCTACAAGGAACTGGAACCGGCTGCGCGGGTCGCCCTCGGCGATGCGCTGGCCTTCAAGGTGGGAGGTCTCACCGCCCCGGCGCCGCCTGTGCCGATCAGCTCGCCTGCCTTTCTGTCGGCGGTCCTCGCCGAACGCCGGCGCCGCGAACTCGAGCGGTTGGGTGCCCATCGCGCTCCCACGGGCCCATTCACCCCGCCCACCCCGTATGGCCAGCAGCTCTCCCCGTACGGCGGACAACCCGCCTTCGGCGGGACCGGCGGGGTGCCGCCCTATGGCGGCCGGCCCGGCGCGGCGCAGCCCCACGGCGGCGCCCCGCACCCGCCTCCGCCCGAGCCCGGCGGACCTCCCCCGCCCTCTCCCCCAGGCGAGCAGGTCAACCCCGAAGGCTGGCACGCACCGGGCAGTGGACAATCCGGCCAATGGTTCTAGTCTTGCGACCATGTCGCATCTAGAACCTGACTGGACCGGATGGCTGCAGCGCTGGGACGACCAGCAGGCGGGCTACCTGCCCGACCGCGAAGAACAGTTCGCACTCATGCTGGAGATCGTCCACCGCCTGGTGGGTGAGCCGAAGCGGTTCGTCGATCTCGCCTGCGGCCCAGGCTCGATCTCGACCCGAACCGCCCAGCGATTCCCAGCCACCGAGATCATCGGCGTCGACCTCGACCCGTTCCTGCTCCAGATCGCCCAGCACGCGGTGTCGTCCGACCGAGTCCGGTTCGCCGAGGCTGATCTGCGCGCGCCCGGCTGGGACGACGTACTGGGTGACGAGCCCGTCGACGCCGTCTGCTCAGCAACAGCGCTGCACTGGCTCGACCCCGCCGATCTGACGACCCTCGCGCAGACCCTGGCCACCAGACTCCGGCCCGGCGGCGTCTTCCTCAACGCCGACACGATGCGCCTCGGCCCGACGGAGGTCCCGCGGCTGGACGCGCTCGCCGTGGCACTGCGCGACGAGATCTGGGCCAGCTCGCACGCCGACGGCGTCGAGGACTGGGAGACGTGGTGGAAGGCCGCCGCCGACGAGCCGGCCTTCGCCGACGTGCTCGCCGCGCGCGAAGAACGCTTCAAGGACCGCCACCGGGGCCGCGACATCACCCTCACCGACACCGTCGAGGCCTTCCGCAAAGCCGGTTTCACCGAGGTCGCCGTGCTCGGCCAGGTCGCCGACAAGCACCTCTTCACCGCGATCCGCTGAGCGGCCAACTACCGCCGTACTCGATACCGCAGATGCGTGGCCTGGGGAGTGTCGATCACGCGGACGATCTCCAGCTCGACCAACGACGGCAGTACGTCGAACAACCGGTGCCCCTGCCCGAGCAGCACCGGGATCTGGTGCACCTGGATCTCGTCCAGTACGCCGGCCGCGAGCGCGCTCTGCCCGGTGTACCCGCCGCGCACCTGCACGTCCTTGCCCCCGGCGGCAGCCTTCGCCTGCTCCATCGCGCTGGCAATGCCGTCCCGGACGTAGGTGACCAGCGGATACCCCCACCGCGCGGCCGGGCTGGGCGGCCGGTGGCTCGGGACGAAAATCGGGACGCCGTTGTGGTCGCCGCCCCAGTGATCCATCAGCTCGGCGGTCCGCCGGCCGGCGACGACCGCGCCGCACGCGTTCCACTCGTCGAGGAACTCTCCCTCCGGCCAGTCGTGCAGCCGGTGGTCGTCCTCCCCGCCGAGGTAGTCGTTGAGATCGGCGATGTACCCGTCGAGGGACACCGACATGTCGAGCACCGATGACGCCACAGCAGAGCTCCTTTCGGCCGGCGCGAGCGCGCCGTGGATGCTCTCACCCTGCGGCCCGACCGGCCCTGGCAGAAGGTCCAATCCAGGCAACCGGCACTGGACCACTCGCCGGACCCAGCAGACTTGCCTCAAGCAACTACCGACGGCCGGTGACCTTCGCGTAGTAGGCCCGCGCCTCCTGCGTACGCCCCGCGCCGAGCACCCGCAGCGCCTCGGCCAGCTCCGGATACCGCGCGTCCAGCAACTTCGCCGCGCCCTCCAGCTCCGCTGCCGACGCCAGATCCCGCAGCAGCGACTGGATCAGCACGACCGGATCACTCGCGACCGGAGCCTCCCGCGTGCCCGCCGGGTCGAGGGTCAGCGTCGTCTGCTTCGTCGCGCGCACCTCGTCCAGCCGCCGCGCACGCTCATCCGCCGGCAGCGCGTCCCACCCGGACTCGCCGACCATCGTCTCCAGCTGCAGCACCCGAGCCAGCACCGCGGGATTGCTGATCTTGGCCCGCTGCCCGGACATCAGCTGTGACAACATCGGCGCGGACAGCCCGAGCACTCCGGCCAGCTGCGCCTGCGACAGGCCGAGCCGGTCGAGCAGGCGGCGGAAGCGCGCACCCAGCGGTTCGCCGTACCACTGCTGCTGCAGCTCGAGGTTGCGCGCGTGCGGGTCGCTCACCAGACCTCCGAATTACGGTTTGCAAATTGCGAATGCAAACGGTACGTTCGTGCTCGTAGCCGCCTGATCCCCTGGAGAAGCCCATGATACGACGTGTCTTTGCCGGTACGGCGCTGACCGCCCTGGCCGCGACGTTAGCATTCGTGAATGCTACGCCCGCCGCTGCCGAGGGCGAGTTGTCCCCGGTGATGGTCGTGCTCGACTCGTCCGGCTCGATGACGGCCCGCGACGCCGGCGGCAGCGGCACCCGGATGGACGCCGCCAAGCGGGCGGTCGGATCGATGATCGACGGGCTGCCCGCCGAGGCGCGGGTCGGTCTGGCCATCTACGGCGCCGGGACAGGGTCCAGCGGCGTCGAGAAGGCGGCCGGGTGCAAAGACGTCCGCATCGTCCAGCCCGTCGGCACGGTGAACAAGCCGGCCCTCAAGCGCGCGGTCAGCGCGACCAAGGCCAGCGGTTACACCCCGATCGGCCACTCGCTGCGGACCGCCGCGGCCCAGCTGCCGAAGGAAGGCCAGCGCTCGATCGTGCTGGTCTCCGACGGCGAGGACACCTGCGCGCCGCCGCAGCCGTGCCAGGTCGCGAAGGAGCTGCACCAGCAGGGAGTCGACCTGCACGTCCACACCATCGGGTTCCGCGTCGACGCCAAGGCCCGGGCCCAGCTCGCCTGCATCGCGCAGAACACCGGCGGCACGTACCACGACGCGTCCGACGCCGACTCACTGCTCGGCGTCCTGGGCCGGGTGACCGAGCGCGCGCTGCGGCACTACGAGCCGACCGGCAAGCCGGTGGCCGGGACGAAGGACCCGTTCGCGGCGCCGGTGATCACACCGGGGCAGTACCTCGACACGATCGACCCGGTCGAGGAGCGCCACTACGCCGCCGAGCTGAAGCAGGGCGACACGGTGTACTTCGCGGCGACCGCGGTCTTCCCCCGCGGCAACCCGCGCGACATCGAGGTGCTGGACATCAGGATCACCGGACCCAACGGCGCGGACTGCCTGCACCGGCAGCGCGAGCTGAACACCCGCGCGAAGGACGGCGGTTCGCTCACCACGGTCATGAGCTGGAACGGCACGGTCGCGGGATCGTCGAAGATGAAGGGCTGCAGCGTGCCGGGCAAGTACACGTTCCGCGTCACCCGGGACGCACGCGGCGGCGGGACCGACCGGGTCCCGGTCGAGCTGCAACTGCGGATCGAGCCGCCGGTGACCGGCAGCAGGGGCGAGCCGGCCCAGACCAGCAAGGTCACCTTCGCGCAGCCGCCGGCCGGTGGGGTCACGGCCGTCCGCGGCGGCGGGTCGTTCAACGAGGCGACCACTCTGCCGGGCTCCGGCCGGTACGGCGAGAGGATCTACTTCGGTGAGGAGCTGTTCTACCGGGTCAAGCTGGACTGGGGGCAGGGGCTGGCCTACCGGATCACCTTCGCCGGTACGCCGGGCGGTGCCATCACCAACATGCGGACCAGCCTGTTCAACCCGGTGCGGTCCGAGATCAAGTTCGACACGACGGCGTACCTGGGATCGACCCGGACCATGCCGACCGACGGCGAGCCGATCGCGACGCCGCGGGTGACGTACCTGAACCGGAACGCGAACAACGCCGAGCTCCGCAAGGCCGGTGTCGACGGCTGGTACTACATCGTGGCGAAGCTCGGTGTTGCCAGCGGCAACGACGCCCCGTCGGGCGGCGTACCGATCACGATCGACGTGGCGGTCGCGGGCGAGAAGGTGGCCGGACCGGAGTACGGCGCGTCGACCGGCGAGACTCCGGCCGAGACGCCGTCGGCGACGCCCACCGAGCCGACGACGACGTCGGAGCCGACCGACCAGGCCGGCGGCGAGGTCACCCCGCAGACCCCGCCGAGCGACGACTCGTCGTCCGCACTCCCGTGGATCATCGCCGGCGCGGGTCTGGTGCTCGCCTTGGCCATCGTCACCGCGGCCCTGATCGTGCACCGGCGCAAGCCCCCGGCGCCGCCGCAAGCTCCTTCGTACGGCGGTTGGCCGCCCCAGCAGTGAGCGGGAGGATTTATCCAACCTTGACCCAGCGATAGGACGTTCCTTGCTGACGGCACTCGACTCGGGTGCCGTCAGCAACTGTTTCCAGGCTGCCGGCCTCCTGCCAGCCGCACCCACCGCCGATCGTGATCGAGGGATTCGGCTTCGGCGTCACCGCTCCCGTCGGCACCACCACCGGCGTCTCTTGCGTGGGGGTGGGCGTCGGAGTCGAACGCTCCGTGGACGGGCCTCCGCCTTCCTCGGGCGGATCGTCGAACACGAGCACACCGGCGACTCCCGCGCCGGCCAGCGCGGCGACGACAACTGCCGCCAGAATCCCGCGCCGTCCCACCAGACGTCGCGGCACTCGCTCCTGCTCGCCGGTCTCGCGTGCGACCCCGCCGGTCTCGCGTGCGACTGGCTCGGGGGCTGCCACGACCGGCGCGGGCGCCAGGTGCTCGTGCGGTGACGGAAGGGGCGCGAGGTGGTCGAAGACCTCGATGGGCTCGCCGTCCGCGGTCCTCGCGGGAACGGCCAGCGGACGGGCGAGCAGTGGCGCGAGGGCGGCCAGCGCGGACTCGGCCGAGGTGCGGTCCGCGGCGTTGGCGGACAGGAGAGGTTCGACCAACGACCACAGCGGCGTGGATGTGCTGGGAGGCGGCAGCGGATGCTCGCTGGGCGGCTCGTCGCCGGTGAGCAGCTGCCAGGCCGTCACGCCGACGGCGTACAGGTCCTGGGCGGTGGAGGGCGGTTCGCCGGCCAGAGTCTCGGGAGCGAGGTAGCCGGGCGTGCCGACCACGGCGCCCTGGTGGGTGAGGCGAGGCTCGTCGAGGGACAGGGCGATGCCGAAGTCGCTGAGGCGCAGGACCGGCGGGTTGATCCCGGTGGCTTCGAGCAGGAGATTGGCGGGTTTGACGTCGCGGTGCACCAGCCCGGCCGAATGGACCCGCGCGAGGGCCGCGAGGAGCTGGGCGAGCAGCTCGGCGGCGTACCGGTCCGGCAGCGGGCCGAAGTCGGACAGCAGCGTGCTGACCGACCCACCGCCGACCAGCTCCATCGCGAGCAGCGCCTGATCGTCGTCGGCCGCCCAGCCGTACGGGCTGAGGATGTTGGGGTGGTCGAGCCGCCGGCCCTGCTCGCGCACGAACCGCAGCAGCACCCCGGCGTGCCGCTGCCGAAGGACCTTGGCCGCACAGAGCCGCTCCAGCCGCCGGTCCCAGGCACGCCAGACCGTCCCGGTTCCCCCGGAGCCGATCGGATCGATCAGCTCGAACCGTCCGGCGAACACATCGGGCACCAGCGGTCCTCCTCTCACCCGGTCCGCCGGCTACCTTGCCAGGCGCCCGGGGTCCCCAGCCACCGAGGGCCGCGCCCAGCGACCCCGGCACGAACCGGGGCAACGGCGAAGGCGCCCCACCGCAAGCGGTGAGGCGCCTCAGCGCAGGACTACCGAAGGGAGCTCAGTAGCGGTAGTGGTCCGACTTGTACGGGCCCTCGACCGGAACGCCGAGGTACTCGGCCTGCTCCTTGGACAGCTCGGTCAGCTTCACGCCGAGCGCGTCGAGGTGCAGCCGGGCGACCATCTCGTCGAGGTGCTTGGGCAGCACGTAGACGTCGGTCGGGTACTCGGCGGTCTTCACGAACAGCTCGATCTGCGCCAGCACCTGGTTGGTGAACGAGTTCGACATCACGAACGACGGGTGCCCGGTCGCGTTGCCGAGGTTCAGCAGCCGGCCCTCGGACAGGATGATCACGGTGTGGCCGTCGGCGAAGCGGAACTCGTCGACCTGCGGCTTGATCGTGACCCGCTCGATGCCCGGCGTCTTGTAGAGGCCGGCCATGTCGATCTCGTTGTCGAAGTGACCGATGTTGCCGACGATCGCCTGGTGCTTCATCTGCGCCATGTGGTCGGCGGTGATGACGTCCTTGTTGCCGGTGGTGGTGACGAAGATGTCGGCGGTCGCGACGACGTCCTCGATCGTGGTCACCTGGTAACCGTCCATCGCAGCCTGCAGCGCGCAGATCGGGTCGATCTCGGTGACGATCACCCGGGCGCCCTGACCACGCAGCGACTCCGCGCAGCCCTTGCCGACGTCGCCGTAGCCACACACGACCGCGACCTTGCCGCCGATCAGCACGTCGGTGGCGCGGTTGATGCCGTCGATCAGCGAGTGGCGGCAGCCGTACTTGTTGTCGAACTTCGACTTGGTGACCGAGTCGTTGACGTTGATCGCCGGGAACAGCAGCGTGCCGGCCTTGTGCATCTCGTACAGCCGGTGCACGCCGGTGGTGGTCTCCTCGGTGACACCCTTGATGCCCTGGCCGATGGTGGTCCACAGCTGCGGGTCCTCGGTCAGCGTGCGGCCGAGCAGCTTCAGCACGACGGCGAACTCCTCGGACTCCGCGGTCGACGGGTCCGGCACGGCGCCGGCCTTCTCGAACTCGGTGCCCTTGTGGACGAGCATGGTGGCGTCGCCGCCGTCGTCCAGGATCATGTTCGGACCCTCACCACCGGGCCACTTCAGCGCCTGCTCGGTGCACCACCAGTACTCCTCCAGCGTCTCGCCCTTCCAGGCGAAGACCGGGACACCGGCCGGAGCCTCGGCGGTACCCTCCGGGCCGACCACGACCGCGGCGGCCGCGTGGTCCTGGGTGGAGAAGATGTTGCAGGAAACCCAACGCACCTCGGCACCGAGCGCCGTCAGCGTCTCGATCAGCACGGCGGTCTGGATGGTCATGTGCAGCGAGCCCATGATCTTCGCGCCGGCCAGCGGCTTGCTGTCGCCGTACTGCGCGCGCATCGCCATCAGACCCGGCATCTCGTGCTCGGCGAGCCGGATCTCCTTGCGGCCGAACTCGGCCAGGCCGAGGTCTGCCACCTTGTAGTCGAACGTCATACGGTGCCGCTCCCTGAGGGTGTCGGTTGGTGAAGTCTTCGGCACGAGGCTAGCGGTTCGGGCCCCCGACGTGGCGTACCGAGTCGCTGTTCCTGACACCTAAATGTCAAGATATCCCCATGCGCATCACCGAGGCCGCCAAACTGCTGGGCACGACCGCGCGGATGCTGCGCTACCGGGAGACCCTCGGCCTGCTGCCGCGCACCCGATCCAGCCGCTCCGCCCAGCGCCAGTACGACGAACGCGATCTCGCCGCCGTCAAGCTCGCCCTCGAACTCGAGCACCGCTACGACGTGACGCCGGCCGCCCTGGCCTTCGCCCTCAAGGCGCTGGCCGAGCCGTCGGTCGCCGCCGACCTGCGCAACCTCGGCTACCGCACCGGCCGCCTGACCACCCCACCCAGCCCCGCCGAGATCGACCGCGAACGAGCCTTGCGCTGGCTCGGCCGCTCCGGCGTACTCCCACCCCCGGCCCAACGCCCCCGCTGACCCCTCGCCCCGCCGCCCCCATCCCCGGGCCACGCCCTCCGCCTCGCCCGAATCATTTGGTGGGTCAACCCACCAAAAATCCCGTTGGACCACCGAATTCCGGTGGGCCAACGGGCGAATTCATGGGTCAACCCACCAATGACACCCGGGCGGACCCAGGAGGCGGGGGTGGGGAATGCGACTAGTGCGACGGCGCCTCGGGCACCTGCGGGCGCTCCTCGCGCACGTAGCCCTCGACGTAGATGTCCGGCTCCAGGTACACGTGCTGCGACATCGGCTCCGCCTCGCGCACCGCGCGCTCGGCCGCGTTGATCGCCGCCGCCACCGCGGCCGCGTCGGCACCGGGCTCGACCGCGACCTTCGCCGCGACCAGCACCTCTTCCGGACCCAGGTGCAGCGTCTTGATGTGGATCAGCCGCTGGACGCCGGGCGCGTTCTCGATCGCCGTCACGATCTTCTGCTGCGCCTCGCGGGTCGCGGACTCGCCGAGCAGCAGCGACTTCATCTCGATCGCCAGGAAGACCGCCACCACGACCAGCAGCGCGCCGATCGCCATCGAGCCCGCGCCGTCGTAGATACCGTTGCCGGTGGCAAGGGTCAGGGCGACGCCGATCAGCGCCAGTACCAGACCGGTCAGCGCGGCGAAGTCCTCCAGCAGGATCACCGGCAGCTCCGGCGACCGCGCGTTGCGGATGAACCGGCTCCACGAGACGTGCCCGCGGACCTTGTTCGCCTCGACGATCGCGGTCCGGAACGACAACGTCTCCATGATGATCGCGGCCACCAGCACCACGACCGGGACCCACTTCCAGTTCTCGATCGCGTGCGGGTCGTGGATCTTGTGGTAGCCCTCGTACAGCGCGAACAGTCCACCGACGCTGAACAGCACGATCGCCACGATGAACGAGTACACGTAGCGTTCCCGGCCGAAGCCGAACTGGTGCAGCTCGTTGGCCTGCCGCTGGGCGCGCTTGCCACCGACCAGCAGCAGCACCTGGTTGCCGGCGTCGGCGACCGAGTGGATCGCCTCGGCCAGCATCGAGGCCGACTGGGTCAGCCCCCAGGCGGCGAACTTCGTGATCGCGATTCCGGTGTTCGCCAGCAGTGCCGCGACAACAGCCTTGGTACCGCCACCAGCCATGTCGGTCAGTCCTCCAGAGACTCAGGGGGCCAAAAAGTTCAGCGAGCGGACACGACGAACGCCGTGCCGGAACCACGCAGGTTACAGGCTCCTTCGGGTCCTCGAAGGAACGCCGACTGACCGGCGGACAACGCTTCGGTCTCATCGGTGCCCTCGGCACCGACAGTCACCTCACCGTCCACCACAGCGACGATCCGCGCCCCGTCCGCCGGTACGACGACCGCCTCGCCGGCCAGGTCCACCCGCCGGACCGCGAAGTACGGGCTCCCGGTCTCGTACGCCGTGATCCCGGGCGCGACGACGGTCCCGTGCAGCACCGGGTCGGCCAGCGGCTCGAAGTCGATCACCGAGACCAGTTCCGGGACGTCGATGTGCTTGCTGGTCAGACCACCCCGCAGCACGTTGTCGGAATTGGCCATCACCTCGAACCCGGTCCCGCGCAGGTAGGCGTGCACGTTGCCGGCCGGCAGGTAGACCGACTCGAACCGCTCCAGCCGCACCCGGTTGAGCAGCAGCGCCGCCAGGACGCCGGGGTCGTCGGGGAAGTCCTCCGCCAGCCGCCCGATCGTCTCGATCTCGACGGCGAAGGCCTGCCCGGCGTACCGGGCGCAGGCCTCGGCAAGCGCACCGACCAGCGGGCGGATCGTGTCCCGGTCGCTGCTCATGAACTCGGTGAACGCGTCGCGCAGCTTGCCGTCGCGCAGCTGCGCGGTCAGACCCTCGAGCCCGGTCGGGTCGAGGGCTTCGAGCAGCGCGACCGTCCGGTCCAGCGGCCGGAAGCCGACCAGCGCGTCGAACGGCTCGAGCGCGATCAGGATCTCCGGCTTCGGCCAGGCGTCCTTGTAGTTGCGGTCGGCGGCGTCCCGCGGGATGCCGGCCTGCTCGTCGCGCCGGAAACCCTCGACCGCCTGCTCCGGCGACGGATGCGCCTGGATCGACAACGGCTGAGCCGCGGCCAGGATCTTGGCCAGGAACGGGAACCGGCCGTCGAACTGCTCGGCCGTCTCCTCTCCCAGAATCTCAGCCGGCCGCGCCGACACCAGGTCGTAGAGCGACTCGCCCGAGGGCAGGACCGACGGCGCGGACTCGTGCGCGCCCATCCACAGCTCGGCCTGCGGGGTGCCGTCCGGCTCGACGCCGAGCAGGGCCGGGATCGCGGTCGGCGATCCCCACGCGTAGTCGCGAATCGTGGTCGCGAGTCGGGCTACCACGCCGGATCCACCGCCGGGTTGCCGGGGACGATCGGCGTCTCGGTCGCCTCGGTGCCGTAGCGGCCCAGCCCGATACCCAGGTACGCCGCGGCGTACCGGCCCTGCTGGGTGAGGGCCGCGTAGCGCGCGATGTCGGTGCCGTTGGCCTGGGTGACCACGTGCACGCGGACGTCGTGCCGCTCCGCTTTCTGCTCGAGCTGGCGACGGTGCTCGGCCACGCCGGCGTCCTCGACGCCGTCGTCCAGGATGAGCAGGCCCGGACGCAGCTCCGCCGGCTTGTCGAACGGGTCCGCGAACACGTCCCGCGGCGGCTGGTTCAGCACCGGCAGCAGGTGGCCCGCGTCAGCCGCCAGCGCCGGACGGCCACTGGCCAGCCGCAGCGCCTCGACGACCCGGCGAGCGGCCCGCGCGGCCAGCACGGACCCACCCCAGACCAGCGGCAGCGCGTCGGCCAGCATCAGCGCCAGGTCCTTGGCCGGGTTCGACGCGACGTCGTTGTTCGGTGAGCACTCGATCGCGACGTCGTCCAGCAGAGCCGCGACGGCCTTGGCGTCGACGACCGGGCCGAGCTCCATCTGGTGCAGCCCCTGCAGTACGGCGACCGCTGCCGCGAGCTGGTCGTCGGACTGCGACGGCAGCCGGATCGCGTGCCGGGAGCCGGCCGACGCCTGATCGATCGGCGAGCCGGCCGGGCAGGCGACCATCAGGCCACAGCCGCGGCGTTCGGCCTCGGCGGCGGCCGAGATGGCTTCGGCATCGGCGGCGTTGCCGCCCAGCACGATCACCAGGTCGAGCGGTCCGGTCCAGCCGGGCAGGCCCGGACCGGGCCAGGCCACGAACGGCACCGGGCAGACCGGCTCCAGCACCGCACGGACCAGGCGGGCGTCACGGCCGGCCGCGACGATCGCGCGCGAGCGGAAGCCGTCGGAGCCGAGCTTCGACAGCACCTCCTCGGCAGCGTCGATCTCGGCCCGGACGCGGGCTCCGGCCCCGGCGAGCCGGCGCAGCAGGTGGTCGGTCGCCTCGAGCGCGGCGGGGTCGTCCAGCCGCGAGTCGTCGAAGGAGCTCATCGTGTGGTTTCGGCCTCTTTGGTCTCACGGGCTTCGTCGATCAGCAGCACGGGGATGTCGTCCCGCACCGGGTAGGCCAGCGCGCAGGCGGCGTTGGTGCAGACCAGTTCGTTCGCCTCGTCGTCGACGCGGAACTCCGACCGGCACTTGGGACAGACCAGGATGCTGAGCAGGTCCGGGTCCAGGTTGACTGCCATCAGTTCTTCTCCTCCACCGGTTTCCCGGTGATCAGGGCCAGTACTTCGTCCCGGACACGCTCCATGGTGGCGGCGTCCCCGGCCTCGACGTTCAGCCGCAGCAGCGGCTCGGTGTTGGACGCGCGGACGTTGAACCACCACTGTCCCGCGTCGACCGTCAGACCGTCCAGATGGTCAACGGTAGTCCCGTCCCGCCCGGCGTAGGTGTCCTCGATCGCGGCGACCGTGGCGGCCGCGTCGTCGACCCGGCTGTTGATCTCGCCGGAGGCCTTGTACCGCTCGTACTCGGCGAACACCGCGCTGGCCGGCTTGTCCTGCTCACCGAGCGCGGCCAGCACGTGCAGCGCGGCCAGCATGCCGGTGTCCGCGCGCCAGAAGTCGCGGAAGTAGTAGTGCGCCGAGTGCTCGCCGCCGAACACGGCGTCGGTCTCGGCCATCTGCTGCTTGATGTAGGAGTGCCCGACCCGCGAGCGGATCGGCGTCCCGCCGTGCTCGGCGATCAGCTCCGGCACGGCGTGAGAGGTGATCAGGTTGTGGATCACCGCCGAGCCGGGGTGCTTGGCCAGCTCACGGACGGCGACGGCGCCGGTGATCGCGCTCGGCGAGATCGGTGCGCCCTGCTCGTCGATCACGAAGCAGCGGTCCGCGTCGCCGTCGAAGGCCAGGCCCAGGTCGGCGCCGACCTCGACCACCTTGGCCTGCAGGTCGACCAGGTTCTTCGGGTCCAGCGGGTTGGCCTCGTGGTTGGGGAAGTCGCCGTCCAGCTCGAAGTACAGCGGGACGATCTCGACCGGGCCGGTGGCGAACACGGCCGGCACGGTGTGCCCGCCCATCCCGTTGCCGGCGTCGACGACCACCTTGAGCGGCCGGATGTCACGCAGGTCGACGAGGTCGTTCAGATGGTCGGCGTACGCCGTGAGCAGGTTCTTGCGGGTCACCTTGCCGGGCGCCGGCACGCTCACCGGCGGCTCGGCGACGGCCTTGGCGACCAGGTCCGCGATGTCGCGCAGCCCGGACTCCGCGCCGACCGGGGACGCGCCGGCCCGGCACATCTTGATCCCGTTGTAGCGCGCCGGGTTGTGGCTCGCGGTGAACATCGCGCCGGGCAGCTGCAGCCGGCCGGAGGCGAAGTACAGCATGTCGGTCGAGGCCAGGCCGATGTCGATCACGTCGACCCCGGTGCCGGCCACGCCCTCGGCGAACGCGGCCGCCAGCGCGGGGCTGGACGGACGCATGTCGTAGCCGATCACCACCGCCCCGGGACCGGCGAGCACGTCGAGCACCTCGACGAACGCGGCGCCGGCCGCCCGGGCGACCGACTCGTCCAGCTCGTCCGGGACGACCCCGCGAACGTCGTACGCCTTGAAGATCGCAGCAACGTCAACCATGCGTGGACCCTATCCGGCCGCGGGCGTGCCTGGCTCACCAGGCACGCCCGGGCTGTGGACGGCGCCCGGCTCAGGCCTGGTTCTCGAACCAGCCGGGGGTCTTGCGGTGGTGCACCGTCGGCAGCTGGCGCGGGCTGGTCGGCGCGGCCCAGCGGACGGCGTTGCCGAGGATCTGCTGGATCTCCGGCTGGTGGTACGTCGGATACTCCTGGTCGCCCGGGCGGAAGTAGAACACCCGGCCCTGGCCCCGGCGGTAGCAGCAGCCGGAACGGAACACCTCGCCGCCGGAGAACGAGCTGACGAACACCAGCTCGTCGGGCTGCGGGATGTCGAACAGCTCGCCGTACATCTCCTCGCGCTCGATCACCAGCGGGTGCGGGACCCCCTGCGCGATCGGGTGCCCGGCGGCGACGGTCCAGAGCAGCTCGCGGTCGTTGTCGGAGCGCCAGTCCAGCGAGCAGGTGGTGCCCATCAGCTTCACGAAGATCTTCGAGAAGTGCGCCGAGTGCAGCGCGATCAGGCCCATCCCGGACAGCACGTGCTTGTGCACCCGCTCGACGACCGCGTCGTCGACGTCCTCGTGCGCCGCGTGTCCCCACCAGGTGAGCACGTCGGTGTCGGCCAGGACCTCCTCGGTCAGGCCGTGTTCGGGCTGCTGCAACCACGCGGTGCGGACGTTCACCTCGTCGCCGAGCTTGGCGCGCAGGGCGGCCGCGATTGTCTCGTGCATCGTGTCGGGATAGACCTTCTGCACCGACGCGTCGCGCTGGTCGTGGACGTTCTCGCCCCAGACGGTGACGTTAACCATGAAGCACTACCTCTCGTCCCGCGTTCGCCGAGGCGTAGCAGGCGTCGATGATCTGGGTCCGGAGCAGAGCCTCCGAACCGTTGTGCGCCGACCACTCGCCGGAGCGCACGATGGCGACGAACTCGCGGACCACCGCACGGTGGCCGAGCCCGGCCCCGGTGGCCGGACGGACCTCGGCCGGCACACCGCCGACATCGGTGAAGATCCGCAGCGTGTCCTCGTTGGTGTAATTCTGGACCTCGATCTTGGCGCCGCCCTCGGTGCCGAACAGCTCGATGCCGAAGTTGTCGCCGGGCGCCCGGTAGGTGGCCCAGCTGGTCTCCAGCTGCAGTGCGCCGCCGCCCTCGAGCCGCAGGTACGCCGTGGCCAGGTCCTCCACCTCGAACTTCGAGCCGAGCGTGTCGACCGTCGGCCGGATCGTGCTGGACGCGCTGCCGCGGCCGCGCGGACCCAGCTCGGCGAAGGTGCTCGCGCTGACCGTGGTGACCTTCGGCTCCTGCAGCAGGTGCAGCGCCAGGTCGAGGATGTGCACGCCCAGATCGATCAGCGGGCCACCGCCGGACAGCTCGCGGTTGGTGAACCAGCCGCCCATACCCGGGATGCCGTTGCGCCGCATCCAATGCGCCTTGGCGTAGTAGATCCGGCCGAGCTGGCCCTCGTCGATCTGGTGCTTCAGCGCGGCGACGTCCCCGCGCTCGCGGTGGTTGAAGATGACCTTGAGCACCTTGCCGGCCTTCTTCGACGCCTCGACCATCGCGGTGCCCTCGTCGACCGTGCGGGCCAGCGGCTTCTCGCAGAGCACGTGCAGCCCCTGCTCCAGCGCGGCCAGCGCGATCGGGGCGTGCAGCTGCGTCGGCGTACCGATGCTGACGGCGTCCAGGCCGTCGGTCTGCAGGAGGTCCTCCCACTTCTCGTAGAGATGCGGTACCCGGTGCTTCTCGCCGAGCTCGGCCAGGGTGTCCTTCTCCAGCCCGGCCAGCGCCACCACCTCGACGTCCGGCAGCTCCGAGAACGCTTCGAGTGCGGTCCGCCCGGCAAAGCCGAGACCGACCACTCCGACCCGTAGTTTTTGATCGTTCACAGATCAGCAGTCTGGTCAGTACCTGACAACGTGGTCAACCTCATCCCACGTTACGAACACGGTCTTCCACGTCACAGCGTCCGAAGAACCGTGCGCTATGACCTCGGGGTCTTCGGACGCTACGAGGTACCGCTTCCGCCTTCGGTGGTGCGGGGGGTCTGGGTGTTGCTCGGGTCCTGGAGCATGCGGAGGTGACCACGGCGGGCGACCTCGACCGGTGCGCCGGGCGTCGTCGACCCAGGCCGGCCGGTCTCCCGCGGCGGCAACGGCCGCGCGGCCTCCCGTACGGCGTTCGCCAGCGCTTCCAGGTCGTCGGACGACGGGCCGGCGGCGGCCGGGTCCGGAGCGAGCCGGATCACTTCCCAGCCGTTCGGCGCGGTCAGCCGGTCGGCGTGGTCGGCGCACAGGTCGTAGCAGTGCGGCTCGGCGTAGGTGGCCAGCGGGCCCAGCACGCAGGTGGAGTCGGCGTACACGTACGTGAGCGTCGACACCGCCGGCCGATGACAGGCGGCGCGCGAACAGATCCTGGCGATGCTCACGACCAGACGTTACCCCCACTAGGCTGAGCGCGTGACCGAGGCTCGCCGTCATCGCAGGCACATCGACCGGCACGGCCGGGGCATGCTCGGGCCGATCAGCCGGCCGAGCAGCTTCGCGCCGCGTGGACTGCCGCTGCAGCGGTCGGCCGCCGCGCAGTTCGACGAGGTGGTCGCGATCGAGGTGACCAGACTGGAGAAACGGCTGCCGCAGGTGGTGGCCCGGGTCGAGTTCGCGATCGAGGACGTACCGAACCTGGACGCCCACGCGGGCGAGATCCCGCTCACCCACTCCACCGGCGGCACCTCGCACGAGCCGTACCGGATCGTCGTGTTCCGCCGCCCGATCGAGCTGCGGGCCGAGCGCTCCGGCGCGGGACTGGCCTGGCTGGTCCGCTCCGCGCTGGTGCTCGAGCTGGCCGACGTCCTGGCGCTGTCGCCGGAGCAGATCGATCCGGACTTCGAAACCGACGAGGACTGACCTACTTCAGCGCCGCGCCGACGTCGGGCTGGGCACCGAGCTGAGCGCGGAAGACCAGCGAGGTCGTCAGCGGCCAGACGGCGACCTGCGGTACGTCGTCCTCCTTCGGCTTCGCGGCCGGCATCAGCGTGACGCCCGCGACGATGTCCCCGCGCAACTGCTCGACCATCAGGTACGTCGGCCTGGCCTGCGGCTTGAACGTGATCAGCGTCGTCGCGCCCCCGACCAGATCCACCGACCGGGCCTGCACCATCTTGTTCGCCGCGTCGCGCAGCTCGAACTTCACCCCGGCCGTCTCCCCCGGCGCGGTCACCTGCAGCACGGCCGGCTGCGCGTGCGCCGGCAGCACCAGGTACGCCGGTCCGCGCAGCGGCTCGGTCGCGCCGATCGACGCGAACTCGCGCACCGTCGAGTCGGTCACCCGGGCCGACGCCGTGACCGGCTGGTCGGAGGTGATGGTGACCGCGGACGCGTCGCCGTTCAGCACCTTCTCCAGCCGGACCACCTTCACCGCGCCGGCCGGGATCTGCATCGTCGCCAGCCCGGCGGGCTTGAACGGCCCGTTCGGCCCGTTCACCGTGATGTTCGCCGTGGCCTGCAGGTCGGTCGGGTTCGCGACGGTGAGGATCCGCACCCCGCCGCCCGGGGCGATCGCGGGCACGACCACCTTCTGCGCCGGGGCGGCCGACTGGTTCAGCCAGTCCACGCCGGCCGGGATCTTGCCGTTGGTCGCGTTGTCGCGGACCGCGGGCGCGACCCGGCCACCGGTCGACTCGACATGCAGGGCCAGATCGCGCTGACCGGCCGCGAGCTGACCGAGGTAGAGCTCGGTGCTGCCCCGGGCCGGTACGACGACGCCCCGCGCGTTCGGGGCGTCGAGCTGCCCGGCCGGTCCGTAGAGGGTGACGTCGACCTCGGCGTTGATGCTGTCCAGGTTCGTCAGCACCAGGACGTCGCGCCGGCCGGGCGCACCGGAGGCACCGACGAACCAGAAGTCCGAGCCCGGTACGGCGCACGGAACGCTGGCCATGCCGCGGTTCACCCCTTCGGGCGCGGTCGACGTCGCGGTCGCCACGGTCCCGGCGGCCAACGGGCCGGTGCCCTGGATGCCGAGCGTCGCGAGCTTGCTGGTCGGCGCGGTCGAGGCGATCCGGCCGCGGGCGAGCACCGAGCCGACCGGGTTCGCGGTCTTGTCGAGCGGCGCGATCGCGAGCGGCGCCTCGTCACCGGCCGCGGTCGGCGTCCCCTCGGGAAGAGTCGGGGCGACCGCGCTGACCAGGCTCTGCGTCTTGACGCCCGCGCCGGGCACCGGGCAGGCCAGGGCGGCCCGGTTGACGACCGTCCTGGTCGGCTCCTCGACGCCCTCGGCCCGCGTGACGGCCGGTTTGGGATTGGTCAGCACGCCGATCCCGGCGGCCAGCGCCAACGCCAGCACACAGGCGCCGATCCGGACCCTCAGATCCGACAGCAGGCCGGTCATGAGTCCCTCCGGGCGTGAGTGCCGTGCGGTACGGCGACGGTCCGCCGGGCGCTCGGCAGGCAGAAGACCAGCGCGATCAGCCAGGCGATGATCCCGAGCACCCGCCACAGCTCGCGGACTTCCGGCTCGACCGGCGTCTTGCCTTCGATCGTGGTCCGGTCGACCAGCCAGGAGGCGTCGTTGTCGGCGGCGCTGGCCCGGGTCAGGCCGGGCAGCGAGTCGAGCGTGGACATCAAGGTCGGGTCGACGGGCGCGGGCAGGTACACGTAGTCGATCGCGAGCGCCGCGAGCTGCCGGCCCTCCTCACCCGTGCCGCCACCACCGAGCGCGGACAGCACGTCCGTGATCGGCTTGGTCTGCTCGGGCTTCGGAGCCGCTTCCAGCGCGCCCATCCGGGGCCCCCCCTCGCGCACCAGCGAGAACCGGGTCGCACTGCCCGGCTCCTTGCGCACGACCAGGATCGACGCGTTCTGCGGTGGTCCCTGCGACGAGACCAGGTACGCCGGGAGGTCCTGCGCCGGACCACGCCACAGCGGCCCGTCGTCACCACGGACCACCCAGAACCCGGCGGTCACCACCGTGGCCACCAGCACCACCCCGAGCACGCCCTGGACGATCAGGTCGGCCGACTTGCCGACCGAGTCCCAGGCGACGGCGACGGTCATGATCCAGCCGGCCGTCATCAGGAACATCAGCGGACCACTGCCGCCCCCGAGCCGGCTGGCGATCAGCGTGCCGGCCAGTCCGGCCAGTACGGCGAACCAGCCGACCAGCTCGTACCGCTGCCGGGTCTCCCGGGTCAGCGCCAGCAAAGCCACCAGGATCAGCGGTACGGCGAACCACCACGGCGCGGGCGCTCCGGCCGGCGTACCGGTGAGCAGGTTGGCCAGGCTGTCGCCCGGGCCCACACCTGCGGTCGGCGGGCCACCGGCCTCTTGGCCGAGGCGTGAGGGGTGCAGCACCAACTGGAGGGTCCAGGGCAGGACCAGCAGCATGCCGAGCACCACCGAGAACACCAGCTGCCGCCCCTGCCTGCGCCAGCCGAGTCCGAGCACGGCTCCGGCGGCCAGCGCGACGCCGACCAGGAGACCGAGCGCCGGGGTGAAAGCGAACAGCACCGCCTGGCAGATTCCAGCGAACCAGGCCGCCCGCCAGCTGCCCTGGATGACCACTCGCCGACGGCGCGCGACCGTGTGCACAGCCGCACCGAGCAACGGCAGCACGATCGCCGCCACCACGGTCCCGATCCGGCCCTGCGTGATCGCGCCGTTGGTGAACACCGCCAGCCCGTACGCCGAGGCGCCCCACGCGCGGGCGACCCGGTCGACGATGAAAGCCCGCAGCAACGCCCACGCGGCGAGCGCGGCCAGCGGGATCCCGCCGAGCAGCAACAGGTTCGTCGCGCCGGACGGGCCGAAGCTGACAGTCGACAGCGCCCAGAACTGGCCGAGCCAGGCCGGCGGTGTCACGCCTTCCGGCGCGGCGGCCGCGGCGTTCCAGAGCGCGGCCAGGCTGTCGTGGGGCGGAAGCATCAGGTCGGACCGCAGGACCCCGCCGCCGATCAGGCTTCGCGCGGCCGCGATCGCACCGATCGCCAGCACGACCCACGCGACCAGGAACGGCCGGCGGATCAGCTGCCGCCGCCAGCGCGGCTGGTCAACCGCGACGCGGGCCGTGCTCTTGGCCCGGCGGGCCGAGGTCGGCGGCTGCTCCTCGGGCTCGTCGGCCCAGGCTTCGCGGAGCCGCTCGGAGATCGTGCTGCCGGTCTCCTCCAGGTTGTGCCGCAGGGCGTGCACCGACCGAGAGAACAGGCCCTTGAAGTCGTCGTACGGGACGCGGTCGAGGCTGCGGCGGTCCTTGCGAGCCTGGGTCCAGCCGCCGGCCAGCACCGTGCCGAGCAGGGCGGTCCACTCGTCGACCGCGCCGGACGGCGTCTTGCCGATCAGGAACCAGACCGAGCGGACGACGGTCCCGGCCAGGAACCGCAGGATCAGCAGCGGCAGCAACTTCGCCGGAGCGTTGGCCAGCACGGTGTAGTAGGCGTGCGCGCGGTCGAGCTGGTACGCGTGGCGGCGAGTGCCGGCCAGTGCGCGTTCACCGGTCGCCGCGGCCTGCGCGTGGTAGATGACCGCGTCGGGCGCGACACCGACCCGGAAGCCGGCCCGGCTGGCCCGCCAGCCGAAGTCGAGGTCGTCGCGGAACATCGGCAGCTTGGGGTCGAAGCCACCCAGCGCTTCCCAGACGTCGCGGCGGACCAGCATGCCGGCCGAGCTGACCGACAGCACCTGGCGCGGCTGGTCGTGCTGACCCTGGTCGAGTTCGCCGGCCTCGATGCCGGTGTCGCGGCGGCCACCGAGCGAAGTGGTGACGCCGACCTCGAGCAACTCGCGGTCGCGCGGCCACAACCGCAGCTTCGGTCCCCAGATCCCGGTGTCCGGCGATAAAGTGGCCTGAAGCAACAATTTTTCCAGCGCCTTGGGCGCCGGCGCGCAGTCGTCGTGCAGCAGCCACAGCCACTCGACCACCGGGGCGTGCCCGTCGTCGCCGTACGGGCCGGCCGCGGACGGGATCGGCGCGAAACCGACCGTTTCCAGGCCGCGGGTGACCGCCGTACCGAAACCGGTGCGGGCCGACAGGCCGACCACCGGCTCGACGCCGGGCATCTCGGCCAGCAGTTGCGCGGTGTCGTCGGTGGAGCCGGTGTCGATCGCGATCAATCGGTCGGGCCGGCGCTCGAGCGCCCACAGCGCCTCGGTCAGCCGGGGCAGCCAGGCGGCACCCTCGTGCCCGACCACGACCGCGGTGACGACGTGCCGGACCGGCGCGCGACCCATCGGGTCGTGGGTGATTCCGGTCGGGAAGTCGACGGCGTCGAAAAAGTCCCAGCCGGCCGGAGCTTCGGATTCCATCGGGAGCGCTGCACCTCAAGGGGAAGGATCGGCCAGCCACGGCCCGGGGGCCGCGGCGAGCACTCACCTTACGCGAACTCGCCGACTGCTCGCGCACAGCAGCGGGCCCCGGTGGACAAGGACTCGTCTGTCCGGCCGGGGCCTCACGCGGAAGTTTGGATTCTGTTGTGCTGCTGCTGACAGACCGGCGACGGCGGGGTGGCAGGGCACCACGCCCGTCGGCCCGAGAAAGTCTAGACGGCCTTCTTCTTCAGCTTGCGGCGTTCCCGCTCCGACAGCCCGCCCCAGATCCCGAAGCGCTCGTCGTTCTGCAGCGCGTACTCGAGGCACTCGCCCCGGACGTCGCAACCCAGACAGACCTTCTTCGCCTCGCGGGTGGAACCGCCCTTCTCCGGGAAGAAAGCCTCTGGATCGGTCTGGGCGCACAGCGCCCGTTCCTGCCAGTTCGGCTCCTCCTCGATCGCCTCACCGTCGACAATCGCCATCAGCGCTTCTGTCACGGTACGACCTCCTCGACCCTGTTCGTTCCCCTGTACATGTGGAGTTTGCGGTCCACATGCCTGACCTCGACCGCTCTGTGTGCTGAAAGCAGTCCCCGATACCGAGTGTCCAACGAACGACACGGTTGAAATTACATTCCTGCAATCCACGAAAGTCAAGCCGTGGTCTGCTATTGGCGGTATCCGCAACACGGCTGCAAAAGAACGAGAGGCCTGTGTACACAGGCCTCTCGTCACTCTTCGCTGCGGTGTCAGCCACCGGAAACGTCCCGGTGGCTGACACGAACGTGCCGACCGGAATGCGTAGTCCGCGATTTTCCGCGGCCGGCCGTGCCGTCGATCAGGACGGCTGCGACCACCAGCCCTGCTGGCCGGGCTGTCCCTGACCACCCTGCGGCGGCTGCTCGTCGTCCTTGGCGGGGTCGGAAACCCGCGGATCCACGCGGGTTTCGTCGGCTGCGTCGGTCTCCGGCTGCGCCTGCGGCTCGGCGGCCGGCGCGGCCTCCTCGCCCTGCCAGGTCTGGCTGCCCTGCTGCCAGTTCTGGTCCGGCCACTGCTCGCCCGCGGCCTGACCGCCCTCGTGCTGCGGCTGCTCGGCCACGTCGTGAGCGGGCTCCTGCTGACCGACCTGGTGCTGCGCCACGTTCTGCGCGGAGTCCTGGTCGGCCTGCCACTCCGGCTGGCCGGTCTGGCCGTACTGCGCGGCGTCGGTGGCGCCCCACTGCTGCTGACCGGCGTCGCCGCCGCCCCACTGCTGCTGCTCCTGCGGCCACTGCTGCTGACCGGCGTCAGCGCCGGCCCACTGCTGCTGGCCCTCCGGGCTCCACTGCTGGGTCGGCTCGGCACCTGGGGCGTCAGCACCGGACCAAGCCTGCTGCGCGCCCTGCTGGTCGTCGCCCGCGGACCAGGCCTGCTGCTGCTCGCCCTGGTTCCACCCCTGCTCCTGCGGCCACTGCTGGTCGCCGTGCTGGGCGACCGCGTAGCCGCCGACAGCGCCCGCACCGGCACCGGCCGCGGCAGCCGCGCCGTACTGGCCGTACTGACCCTGTGCGGCCTGGCCCTGGTCGAACTGGTTGCCGTAGGCGCCGTACTGCTGGCCCTGCTGGCCGCCGTACTGGTTGGCCGGCTGCGCCCCCTGCGGGCCGCCGTACTGGCCCTGGGCGCCGTACTGACCCTGGCCGCCGAACTGGCCCTGCGGGCCCGGCTTCGGGACGCGGACCGGGGCGGGCAGCGTCTGGAAGGTCTTCAGGATGTAGAAGCCGGCCGCGCCGTACAGCGCCAGGCCGCCGAGGTTGAACAGGAAGCTGGCGATCTTCACGCCGGCGGTGCTCGAGGCACCGAACAGGGCGAACACCGCGATGAGGTCGATCAGGGCGATCACACCGACGATCACCAGCGCGGCCAGCGCGACGGTCCGGGCGTTGGGGGTGCGCTCACCCGCCTCGGCCACCAGCCACACCGCGGCGACCAGCGCGATCGCCAGCACCAGTCCGGTCAGGTCGGGTGGGGTGAGCACGTTGCGCACACCGCTGGCGGCGGCGGTGAACCCCGCACCACCGACGAACAGCTGGAGCAGCGAAGCCAGCGCCACGAGGCCGGCGAAGGCGAGCAGGATGTACGCGACCGGCTCTCTGAGCTTCTTGGTTGCGTCGGTGACCACGAGGGCTCCTCGGGATGTTGGGGGCCTAGCGAGAGGAAAGGCGACTACGGATAACACACTTCGGACCCACGGCAGCATAGTCGTGCGGTGGGCCGTCGCATTGACGACTCGTGCAGACTCTTCCCATGCGATTGACAGTGCTGGCCGGTGGCATCGGCGGATCCACCTTCCTCCGCGGCCTGCTGAAGGCCCGACCGGACGCCGACATCACGGTGATCGGTAACACCGCGGACGACATCACCCTGTTCGGCCTGCGGGTCTGCCCGGACCTGGACACGGTGATGTACACGCTCGGCGGCGGGATCTCCAAGGAGCGCGGCTGGGGGCGCGAGGACGAGACCTGGGTGATCAAGGAGGAGCTCGCGGCGTACGGCGTGGAGCCGACCTGGTTCGGCCTCGGCGACCGGGACGTGGCGACCCACCTGGTCCGGACCCAGATGCTGGACGCCGGGTACGGGCTGAGCGCCGTGACCCAGGCCCTGTGCGCGCGGTGGAAGCTGCCGGTGCGGCTGCTGCCGATGAGCGACGACCGGGTCGAGACCCACGTGGTGATCGACGACCCGGACAACCCGGGGACCAAGAAGGCGATCCACTTCCAGGAGTACTGGGTCCGGCTGCACGCCGAGGTGCCCGCGCACCAGATCGTCGCCGTCGGGTCGGAGAAGGCCAAGCCGGCGCCCGGCGTACTGGACGCGATCGCCGACTGCGACGTGCTGCTGCTGCCGCCGTCGAACCCGGTGGTCTCGGTCGGCACGATCCTCGGCGTCCCGGGGATCCGGGAGGCGGTGCAGAAGACCGCGGCCCCGGTGATCGGGTTGTCGCCGATCATCGGCACCGGCCCGGTCCGCGGCATGGCCGACAAGGTGCTCGCGGCCGTCGGGGTCGAGTCGACCGCGTCCGCGGTGGCCAGGTACTACGGCGCCCGGGCCCGCGACGGCGTGATCGACGGCTGGCTGATCGACACCTCCGACTCCGCCCAGCTGGACTCGATCGCCGGGGCCGGAATTCACGCCCAGGCGGTGCCGTTGTGGATGACGGACGAGACCACGACCGCGGCGATGGCCGACGCGGCCCTGAGCCTGGCGGAGGCCCTGCGCAGATGAGGAAGCACCTGGAGATCTTCGCGGTCGCCGGACTGCCCGAGGTGGCGGCCGGCGACGACCTGGCCGGGCTGATCGGCGAGGCGGCCGACCTGCGCGACGGCGACGTGGTGGCGGTGACGTCGAAGATCGTCAGCAAGGCCGAGGGCCGGCTGAGCACGGGCAGCCGCGACGAGGCCATCGACGACGAGCTGGTGCGGGTGGTCGCCCGGCGCGGGGACACGCGAATCGTGCAGACCCGGCACGGGCTGGTGCTGGCCGCCGCGGGCACCGACACGTCGAACACCGCCCCGGGCACGGTGCTGCTGCTCCCGGTCGACCCCGACCTGTCGGCTCGCCGGCTGCGCGCGGCCCTGAAGGACCGGTACGACGTGAACGTCGGCGTCGTCGTCACGGACACGCTCGGGCGGCCGTGGCGGGTCGGGCAGGTCGATTTGGCGATCGGCGCGGCCGGCGTACGGGTCGTGGAGGACCTGCGCGGGACGACCGACAGCCACGGCAACGTGCTGGCCGTCACCGAGCCCGCTGTCGCCGACGAGATCGCGTCGGCGGGCGAGCTGGTGAAGGGCAAGGCCGACGGGGTGCCGGTCGCCGTACTGCGGGGGCTGGCGGACGTCGTCCTGCCGGTCGGCGAGGACGGGCCGGGGGCGCGGGCGCTGGTGCGCGACGCGGCGAGCGACATGTTCAGCCTCGGCACGCGGGAGGCCGCGCGAGCCGCCGCACTGGAGCGGACGCCGCCGGCCGGCCCGCGCGAGGTGGACCCCTCGCTGTGGGACGGGCTGCTCGCGGACGACGAGGACGTGCACCTGGAGGTGCTGGACAACTCGATCGCGGTGTTCGGGGACAACCCGGTCGCGGTCGGGATCATCGCCGAGCGGCTGGCCGTGCTGCTGCACGCGGAGGGCTACGGCGTGACGGTCCGCACGGGTTCGGGCAGTGAGGCGACGGTCACGTTCGGCTCACGGTCGACGTAGTTTTCTAGGCAACCTCTCAGGCGGACTGCGTACACTGCATCCGCACGGCGGCGCCGGACCGCCCGGATCGGAAGACCAATCACTGTGGGTAAAGCGTCGTCGCAGAAGCAGTCGCGCCGCGAGATGATCGAGAAGATGCAGCGGGACCAGGCCCGGTCCGACAAGCGCCGCACGCTGATCATCGTCGCCGCCTCGATCCTGGTCGGCCTGGCGATCATCGCCTACCCGGCGATCAAACTGATCCAGGACTCCCGTACGCGCGACCAGGCGGTCAACTCCTTCGGTGTGTCCGCCTCCGCCGCGTCGTGCGACAAGATCATCGACGACAAGGCCAGCGGCACCCTCGTGCACGAGCCCGACGGCACGGTCATCAACTACCCGGTGTCCCCGCCGTCCTCCGGCCCTCACTACAACACCTGGGCGCCGTTCGGGAAGAAGTTCTACAGCACCGACGACCGCCCGCCGGTGCCGAACCTCGTGCACAACCTGGAGCACGGCTACACGATCCTCTGGTACCGCGACACCCTGCCGCAGGACCAGATCGACCAGATCGAGAACATCTCCAAGGCCAAGCTGCCCGACTCCTCGCTCGGCAAGTTCATCGCCGCGCCCTTCAAGGAGACCGACGGCGCCGCCTGGCCCGAGGGCAAGCAGATCGCCTTCTCCCACTGGAGCGGCAACACCCAGGGCCAGACCACGGCCCTCGGCCACCGCCAGTTCTGCAGCTCGGTCTCCGGCGAGGCCCTGAACCAGTTCATGGAGAAGTACCCGGCCATGGACGCCCAGGAGCCCAACGGCGGCTGATCGCCGCCGCACTCAGCGAAAAGGGCGCCTGGTCCGGGACGGATCAGGCGCCCTTTCGGCGTACCGGTTCAGACGTAGCGTGCCGCGTGGTCGGACTGGACCTGGGCGACCAGATCCTTGACGCGTTCGCCGTCGGCCAGTGGGCAGACCATCGTGACGTCCTGGGTGTGCACGATGATGTGGCCGCGCAGGCCGACCGCGGCGATCAGGTGGTCGGGGTCGTCGGTGACGATCACGTTGTCGTGGGAGTCGAGCAGGCAGCTGAGCGCGGAGCCGTCGTGACGGTTGCCCTTGGCATCGACCTCGTAGGTGCCGGCCAGGGCGGCCCAGGAGCCGACGTCGAGCCAGTGCACGGGCATCGGGACGACCACTACGTCGGCGTCGACCTTGCCCTGGGAGGCCGGTTCCATCACGGCGTAGTCGACGCTGATCTTGCGCAACGTCGGGTAGATCTCGGCCAGCGTCGCGTCGCGGTCGGGGGTGTCCCAGACGGCGGCGACCTGGCGCAGTTGCGCGGCCGACTCGGGCAGCAGCGCGTCGAGCACGCTGAGCACGGTCTCGGCCCGCCAGACGAACATCCCGGAGTTCCACCAGAACCGGCCGGTGGCCAGGTACTGTTCGGCGGTCGCCCGGTCCGGCTTCTCCCGGAAGCGGTCGACCACGTACGCCGACGTACCGTCGATCGCGTCGCCGCGTTCGACGTACCCCAGGCCGGTGTGCGGATGCGTCGGCTCGATCCCGAACGTGACCAGCGACCGCGGCCGCTGCTCGACCAGCTCGAACCCGCTCTCGATCGCGGCGCGGAACTCCGCCTCCGGCGTGATCAGGTGGTCCGACCCGACGATCGCGAGCACCGCGTCGGGGTCGTTGCGCGCGACCACGGCCGAGGCCAGGCCGACCGCGTTCGCGGTGTCGCGGCCGACCGGCTCGCCGATGATGTTGTTCGGACCGAGTTCGGGCAGCTGTTCGCGGACCAGTTCGGTGTGCGCCGCCACGGTGCAGACGTAGATGTTGGCCGGGTCGACCAATCCCCGCAGCCGGTCGTAGGCCACCCGCAGCAGCGAGTTGCCCGCCGCCAACGGCAGGACCTGCTTGGGCTTGTCCGCCCGGGACAACGGCCACAGCCGAGTCCCCGACCCGCCGGCCAGAATCACCACGTTCCGCATGAGGAGGAACCCTACCTGCCCCACCGACCAGACAACCCGGTCAGCTGGTGTTATTCCTCCGGAACCTCGCAGGCCGGGTTGGCCGGCCGTTCGGGAGCGGGCGCCGCGGGCGGCAGGCGAAGGTGTGCCATGTCGGCGGGCACCGGGGTTTCGGGCCGCCAGATCCGTTCCGACTCACCGTCGATGCCGGTCGCGGGGGCGTCGGTGAGCCGGAAGCGGTCACGCAGCCGCCCGTAGAAGTCGGTCGGCCGCAGCCGGACCAGCCGCAGCGGACGCGGCGACCCGTAGACCCCGATCCAGTCCCCCGGATCGAGTACGCCGCGCAACTGGCCGTCGATCGACACCGCGGCCGGGCCGGAGTGCGGCAGGACGCGCAGCCCGACCGGCTCGTTCGGCGCGGCGACCACCGTGCGGTTGAAGGTCATGTGCGGCGCGACCGGCGTGAACACGATCGCCTCGGTGTTCGGCGACAGGATCGGCCCGCCCGCCGCGAAGCTGTACGCCGTACTGCCGGTCGGCGTCGCCACGATCACCGCGTCCGCCGAGTACGACGCCAGCAGCCGCCCGGACAGGTAGACGCCGAGCGCGACCTGGTGGTCGCGCGCCAGCTTCTCCAGCACGACGTCGTTCAGCGCGGTGACGTCCAGCGCGACGCCCCAGCCGTCGCCGTCGCCGTCGGTCCGGACGGCGGGCGGCGGCAGCGCGGGGCCGTGCCCGTACCGCAGCAGCGCGTCGATCCCGACCGGGATCTCCAGCTTGCGCGACGCCCGCATGGTCAGCGTCATCCGCTTCTCGATCGTGGCCTCGTCGCGGTGCACCGCCTCCAGCGCCTCCTCGACGTCGCTGCAGGCGACCTCGGTGAGGAAGCCGACCTTGCCCAGGTCGACGCCGAGCACGGCCGCGTCGTTCTTCGCCGCGATCCGGGCGCCGCGCAGGAACGTGCCGTCGCCGCCGAGCGTGACGACCAGGTCGGGGTTGCCGGCGTGGTGCAGCTCGTCCATGCCGCCGCGGCGGCCCTCGTGCTGCTTCCACACGTCGATGTCGGTGCAGCCGATGTCGTTGTCCTTGCACCAGGCGCGGACCACCTCCGCGGCCTGCACGGCGAGCGGACGGCCCTGGTGCACGACCAGACCGAGTCGACTGATGGGCACGGCGTTCTCCTTCTCCGACGGCGGGACCGGCACGGTACTCCGGTCCTGTCCTGCACCACCGTAGGGCGTCGGGACAAGATCACCACCGACAGCCGACATTTCCCTGACATCCGCTCGGCGCCGTGGCAGCCATGACCACGCCCGACTCCTCCGAGCCGGGGCTGGGGTTGGGCGGCCGGGGCGGGTGCCGGGTCAGGCTTCTCGGGGGTCGGGGGTGGTGGCAGGGCCGGGTTCGCGGGCGGTTGCTTGGCTGGTTTCGCGGGCGGCCGTGATGATCGGGTCGGTCTCGTCGTCGAATTCCCCGATCACCTCCTCCAGCAGGTCCTCGAGCGCGACCACCCCGACCGGATGCCCGTCCTGCTCGACGACGGCCAGCTGCGAGCGTCGTTCGCGCATCACCCGGATCGCCGCCGCGACCGGGGTGTCGGCCGGCAACCGCAACGGCTCGGTCATCAGGTCGGCCGCGCGCAGCGTCACGCCTCCACCCGTCGTCGCGCGGGCCGCGTCGCGCACGTGCACGATGCCGCACAGCGTCCGGGTCTCCACCGACACGACCGCCAGCCTCGACCGCCCCTGCTGCCGGCTGGCGAGCTCCACGTCTCGCGCCGACGCCTCGGCCCGTACTGTCGCCAGCCGGGCGGTCGGTGTCATCACCTGCGCGACCGTCGTGTTCTGCAGCGCGAGCATCGCGGTCAGCAGGTCGTGTTCGGCAGCCGCCAGCGTGCCGTGTTCCCCGGACGACTCGATCAGCAGTCGCAGCTCGTCCGGGCCGTGCGCGTTGGCGATCTCGTTCTGCGGTGTCACGCCGACCGCCCGGACGCAGATGTTCGCCAGCCAGTTCAGCACCAGCAGCAGCGGCCGGAAGACCCAGGTGAACCCGCGGAACGGCATCGCCAGGATCAGCGCCGACCGCTCCGGATCACTGATCGCCCAAGACTTCGGTGCCATCTCCCCGAGCAGCACGTGCAGCAGACCGATGCCGCCCACGGCGATGATCAGCGCGATCACATGCCCGACGTTCTCCGGCAGACCGACCAGCTCGAACAGCGGATGCAGCAGATGCGCGACCGCTGGTTCGGACAGCGATCCCAGTCCCAGCGTGCACAACGTGATCCCGAGCTGCGCCCCGGCCAGCATCAGCGACAACTCGCTCACCCCGGCGATCGCCGCCCGGGCCGCCCGGCTGCCTTGTGCCGCCGCCTGCTCGAGCCGGTGCCGCTTCGACGCGACCAGCGCGAATTCCGCGGCGACGAAGAACCCGTTGCAGATCAGCAGGACCAGCGAGATCAGCAGTGCGACCGACGTACTCATGACCACCGCTCCAGGACGACCAGGCCGGGCACATGCCGAAGTACTGTCTGTACGGTCAGCCGCGCGCGCTCCAGCGGCACCGCGCGTCCGTCGTGGTCGAACCGCGGCGGCAGCGTGATCACCAGTTCGTCGCCGACCACCGGGATCCGGCCGAGCTGGGCCATCACCAGGCCGGACACCGTGTCGTAGTCCTCGTCTTCCGGCAGCGAGATCCCGGTTGCCTCCGCGACCTCGTCGAGCCGCCAGCGGGCCGGCAGGATCCAGCTGCCGTCGCCGTTGTCGATCAGGTCGCTCTCCGGCAGGTCGTCCTCGTCCCGGATCGGCCCGACCAGCTCCTCGGCGACGTCCTCCAGCGTCACCACCCCGGCGAACCCGCCGAACTCGTCCACCACGATCGCCAGCTGCCGGTGCGTCGTCCGCAGCTGCTCCAGGACGGCGGGCAGCGGCAACGTGTCCGGTACGACGACCGGAGCCGCCGCGAGCGCGCCTGTCGTCACGTGGTGCCGGTCGCCGGGCTCCACCTCGACGACGTCGCCGATCGCGATCACGCCGACCACCTCGTCGACCGACGAGGCGACCACCGGGAACCGGCTGTGCCCGGTGTCCAGCAGCTCGACGACGCGGGTCAGCGGGTCGTCCTGGTGCACGGTGATCACGTCCACCCGCGGGACCATCACCTCACCCGCGAGCCGGCCGCGGAAGTCCAGCCCGCGGTCGAGCAGGCGGGTGGTGTCCTGATCCAGCAGCCCCTGCTCGTACGACGTGGCGATGATCCGGTCCAGATCCTGCGCGGTCGCGCCCTGCGGCAACTCCTCGACCGGCTCGATGCCGACCCGGCGCAGGATCCGGTTCGAGGTCGCGTCGAACAGATGGATGACCGGCCCGGCCACCGCCAGATAGATCAGCGTCGAGCGGGACAGCCGCAGCGCGATCGCCTCGGCCCGGGCGATCGCCAGGTTCTTCGGGGCGAGCTCGCCGAACACCATCTGGATGATCGTGGCCAGCAGCAGCGCCGCGACCACCGACACGGTCAGGCTGACGCCCTCGGGCACTCCCGCCGTACCGAGGATCTTCTGCAGCCCCTCGCCCAGGTACGGCTCGGCGACGTACCCGGCCAGCAGCGCGGTCACGGTGATCCCGACCTGAGCCCCGGACAGCACGAACGAGAGCCGCCCGGTCACCTTCAGCGCCCGGGCCGCGGCCGCGTCGCCCTCCGCCGCCAGACCCTGCAGGCGGCTACGGTCCACCGCCACGTAGGAGAACTCCTGCGCGACGAAGTAGCCGGTGGCAACAGTCAGGGCCAGGATCAGCGCGAGGCCGATCAGGATCAGCATGCACCGACCCTACAAGGCACGCACCGCCTCGCCGCCCGATGGAGCGGTGCAGATGACGCGTGCCCAAGACCGCCGGAGGGGTCTGCTGAATCCTTCTTTCTCCCCGGCCACGCCAACTCCGGGCGGCGAACGTAGGCTGCGAGGCATGGCCGGAACCCTGCCCGAACTCTTCGCCGCCGCGGTACGCCGCGACGGCGCCAGCCCGTTTCTCACCTACTACGACGACGTCACCGGCGAGCGGATCGAGCTCAGCGCGGTGACCACCGCCAACTGGGTCGCCAAGACCGCGAACCTGCTCGTCGACGAGTACGAGCTGGAGCCGGAGGAGACCGTCGCGATCGGTCTGCCGCCGCACTGGCTCGGCGTCGTCTGGGCGCTGGCCACCTGGTCGGCGGGCGCGTCGGTGACCACCGGCGAGGGCGACCTGGCGATCACCGGCCCGGACTTCCGGGTCCGCGGCAACCGCGAGTCGATCGCGTCCGCGCTGCTGCCGCTCGGCGGGCGCTTCCGCGACCCGGTGCCGGAGGGCGTGCACGACTACGGCGCCGAGGTCTACAACCACCCCGACCTGTTCGTGCCGTTCAACCCGCCGACGCCCGGCAGCCCGGCGTACGACGGACGCACGCACGCCGAGGTGATCGCGGCCGCGACGCCGATCGCGGAGCGGATCCTGGTCACCCGCGACCTGGTCGACCCCGCCGGGCTCGGGCTGCTGGTCGGGGTGATCTCCGGAGGTGGTTCGATCGTGCTCTGCCGCAACCTCGATCCGGCCAAGCTGGAGCGACGGCTCGCGGACGAGAAGGTCGATCGGGTCGTGGAGGACTGATGGTGCAGCGGTTCGAGGGCAAGGTCGCGCTGGTCACGGCAGCGGCCCAGGGCATCGGGGCCGCGGTGGCCCGGCGGATCGCGGCCGAGGGCGGCGCGGTCGTGGTCACCGACCTGCAGCAGGACAAACTCGACGAGGTGGTCGCCGGGATCGGCGCCGGGCAGGCGCTCGCGGTCAAGGTCGACGTGACCCGCCGGGACGAGATCGACGCGGCCGTCGCGGCGGCGGTCGAACGGTTCGGCCGGCTCGACGTCCTGGTGAACAACGCCGGCGGTTGCATCGTGAGTTCGTTGCCGGAGGAGACGTCGGCCGAGGACTGGCACCGGCAGCTCGACCTGACGCTGGTCGGCGCCGCGCAATGTGTGCAGGCCGCACTGCCGCACCTGCTGGAGTCGCGCGGCAACGTCGTCACGATCAGCTCGGTCAACGGCTTGGCGGCCTTCGGCAACCTCGAGTACTCCGCCGCCAAGGCCGGCCAGATCGCGATGACCAACAACTTCGCCGCCCGCTACGGCAGCAGCGGCGTGCGCTTCAACCTCGTTGCCCCCGGCACCATCCGTACGCCGAACTGGGACAACCAGCTCGAGACGCTGGAACGCTTCGCCGCCGCCTACCCGCTCGGCCGCGTCGGGGAACCCGAGGACATCGCCGCGGCGGTCGCCTTCCTCGCCTCTGACGACGCCGCCTGGATCACCGGCGTCCTGCTCCCCGTCGAAGGCGGCATCCTGCTCGGCCCGAACATGGTCGACCTCACCCCGTCCGGCCCGTGGAGCAAGGACCACGCAGCCGAGACGGACTAGGGCTCCCGCGCCACCTGTTCCAGTACGGCGTATCCGGCTTCCAAGCCGGCCGCGACCCCGGACGCGAGCACCGCGTCCCGGTTCGCCGTGTCCTGCGAGCGGATCAGCACGCGCAGCGCCGTGCCCTGGTCGGTGTCGGCGAACTCGGCGGTGACGCCATCCGCAGCACGTAGCGCCAGGCGTCGTCATCGGGCCAGTGTTCACGATGCGGACGGTCATCCGGCTTCAAAGTGCAGTAACTCTATCGTCTTTGTATGACTAACACCCCGAGCTGGTCCTTCGAGACCCGGCAGATCCACGCCGGCCAGACCTCCGACCCGGTCACCAAGGCCCGGGCGCTGCCGATCTACCAGACCACGTCGTACACCTTCGACAGCACCGACCACGCGGCCGGCCTGTTCGGCCTGCAGGAGTTCGGGAACATCTACACCCGGATCCAGAACCCGACCCAGGACGCCGTCGAGCAGCGGATCGCCAGCCTGGAAGGCGGAACAGCCGCGCTGCTGGTGTCGTCCGGTCAGGCGGCCGAGACGCTGGCCCTGCTCAACGTGGCCGAGGCGGGCGACCACGTGGTCAGCAGCCCGAGCCTGTACGGCGGCACGTACAACCTGTTCCACTACACCTTCCCCAAGCTCGGCATCGAGGTCTCGTTCGTCGACGACCCGAACGACCTGGCCTCCTGGCAGGCCGCGATCCGGCCGAACACCAAGGTCTTGTTCGCCGAGACGATCGCCAACCCGAAGTCGGAGATCCTCGACATCGCGGGCGTCGCCGCGGTCGCGCACGAGTACGGCGTCCCGCTGGTCGTCGACAACACCGTCGCCACGCCGTACCTGATCCGTCCGATCGAGCACGGCGCGGACGTTGTCGTGCACTCGGCCACCAAGTACCTCGGCGGCCACGGCACCGCGATCGCCGGCGTGATCGTCGACTCCGGCAACTTCGACTACGCGGCGAACCCGGAGCGCTTCCCCGGCTTCAACCAGCCGGACCCGAGCTACCACGGCCTCACCTACGCCCAGGCACTCGGCGTCGGCAGCGAGCTGGGCAACCTCGCGTACATCCTCAAGGCGCGCGTGCAGTGGTTGCGTGACCTCGGCCCGGCGGTGTCGCCGTTCAACGCGTTCCTGATCGCGCAGGGCCTGGAGACGCTGTCGCTGCGGATCGAGCGGCACGTCGACAACGCGCTGAAGGTCGCACAGTGGCTGGAGGGTCGCGACGAGGTGGAGAGCGTCGCGTACGCGAGCCTGCCGTCGTCGCCGTGGCACGCGCTGGCGCAGAAGTACGCGCCGCGCGGCGCGGGGGCCGTGATCGCGTTCGAGATCAAGGGCGGCGTCGAGGCGGGCAAGCGGTTCGTCGACGCCCTGCAGCTGCACAGCCACGTCGCCAACATCGGTGACGTGCGGTCGCTGGTGATCCACCCTGCCTCGACCACGCACAGCCAGCTGTCCGCCGAGGACCAGCTGGCCGCCGGTGTCACCCCGGGCCTGGTCCGCCTGGCCGTCGGCATCGAGCACGTCGACGACATTCTCGCCGACCTCGAAACCGGCTTCGCCGCGGCGAAGACGGCCTGACCCCATGGACCGGGATCGCCCGCCCGTAACGGATCCCTCACCAGGTCAGGTGGCCGGTGGGTGGCGGGCGGGCGATCCCGCCGGCGCCCGGCGGTTCGTGACCGTCGGCGAACTGCCGTTGGAGTACGGCGGATCGCTGCCCGGGGTGACGATCGCCTACGAGACCTGGGGACGGCTGAACGCGGCCGCCGACAACGCCGTCCTGATCTGCCATGCGCTCACCGGGGACGCGCATGTGGTCGGTCCGGCCGGGCCCGGGCAGCCGACGCCGGGCTGGTGGGACGGGTTGATCCCGGCCTACCTGAACCCGGACGACTGGTACGTCGTGGCGGCGAACGTGCTCGGTGGTTGCCAGGGTTCGACCGGGCCGTCGTCCCCGGCGCCCGACGGCCGCGCCTGGGGCAGCCGGTTCCCGGCGATCACCATCCGGGACCAGGTCGCCGCCGAGGCCGCCCTGACCGATGCCCTCGGCATCGATCACTGGGCGGCGGTGATCGGCGGCTCGATGGGCGGGATGCGTGCGCTCGAATGGCCTCTGCTCCATCCGGACAGAGTCGCGACGGCCGTCGTCCTGGCGTCGACCGGCTACGCCACCGCCGAGCAGATCGCCTGGTGCGCACCGCAACTCGCCGCGATCGAATCCGATCCACACTGGCATGGCGGCGACTACTACGACACCGGCGAAGCCCCGCTCACCGGCCTCGGCATCGCCCGCCGCATCGCGCACGTCACCTACCGCTCCGAGTACGAACTCGCCACCCGCTTCGGCCGCAACCCCCAAGGCGACGGCCGCTTCGCCGTCGAGTCGTACCTCGACCACCACGCCACCAAGTTGTCCACCCGCTTCGACGCCGGCTCGTACGTCGTCCTGACCCGCGCGATGAACTCCCACGACATCGGCCGCGACCGCGGCGGTCTGGTCCAGGCACTCGACGGACTGCGAGCCCGCCTGGTCGTGGCCGCTGTCGACTCCGACCGCCTCTACCCGCCCCGCCTGTCCGCCGAACTCGTCGACGCCCATCCGCCGTCCGGCCCGTTGCACCTGGTCAAGTCGCCGTACGGGCACGACGGCTTTCTGCTCGAGCTGGACCAGGTGGGTCGCCTGATCGCCGAGGTGCTGACCGGGTGAGAGATCCTATGACGTATGGAGACGAGCTGTAGACACCGTGTGACCGCCCGCTTACAGTGTCCGAAATTCATCGGATCTCTGTGGGGGCTCGGATGCGCACTGCTGGTTTCGCCCTACTGGCTGCGGCAACGGTGATGGCCGGACTGACCCTGCCTTCGGAGCCGTCCGAAGCCGCGCCACCGCCGCGCAGTCCCGGGGAGCTCGCGCTCTGGTACACCGCACCGGCCACCGACTGGGAGTCCGAGGCGCTGCCGATCGGCAACGGCGCGAGCGGCGCGATGGTGTTCGGCGGCACCGGCACCGAGCATCTGCAGCTCAACGAGAAGACCCTGTGGACCGGCGGTCCCGGGTCGCAACAGGGCTACGACTTCGGCAACTGGCGCACCCCGCGCCCGAACGCGCTGACCGACATCCGCGCGATGATCGACCGCGACCGCAAGGTCTCCCCCGACGTCGCCACCACCATGCTGGCCCAGAACGAGATCGGCTTCGGCGACTACCAGCCGCTGCTCGACCTGAAGCTGGCCATGCGGCATTCCGGCACACCGACGGCGTACCGGCGGCACCTCGACGTCGAGAACTCGCTCGCCGGCGTCCAGTACGCCGTGGACGGCGTCCGCCACACGCGCGAGTACTTCGCCAGCGCTCCCGGCAACGTGATCGTCGCGCGGATCGGCGCCGACCGCCGCGGCCAGGTCGGCTTCACCGCGAGCCTCACCGGCGAGGCGAACCGCACGCTCACCGCGAGCGCCGAGCGCGGCCGGATCACGGTGAAGGGCGCACTGAACGACAACGGCCTCAAGTACGAACTGCAGGCGCAGGTGATCACCACCGGCGGCACGAGGACCGACAACCCCGACGGCACCGTCACGGTCGCGGGCGCCGACTCCGCCGTGCTCGTGCTGAGCTCGGGCACCGACTACTCCGACGTCTACCCGACGTACCGGGGCAAGGATCCGCACGCGGGCGTCACCAGCCGGGTGGATGCCGCGAGCAAGCTCCCGTACGGCGCACTGAAGGCGCGGCACATCGCCGACCACCGCAAACTCTTCGACCGGGTCGATCTGGATCTCGGCCAGGTGATGCCCGACGTGCCGACCGACGAGCTGCTCGCGCAGTACCGGGACGGCACGGCGACTCCCCGGGCGCGCAAGGCGCTGGAGACATTGTTCTTCCAGTACGGCCGGTATCTGCTGATCGCGTCGTCACGGGACAACTCGCCGTTGCCCGCCAACCTGCAGGGGGTGTGGAACAACTCGACCACTCCGCCCTGGCGGTCGGACTACCACGTCAACATCAACCTGCAGATGAACTACTGGCCGGCCGAGACCACCAACCTGAGCGAGACGACGGCGCCACTGTTCGACTTCGTCGACGCGCTGGTCCCGCCGGGCCGGGTGACGGCCAAGGAGATGTTCGGCGCGGACGGCTGGGTCGTGCACAGCCAGACCAACCCGTTCGGCTTCACCGGTGTGATCGGCTACCCGCTGGCGTTCTGGATGCCCGACGCGGGCGGCTGGCTCGCGCAGCACTACTGGGAGCACTACCAGTTCACCCAGGACAAGCGGTTCCTGAAGGAGCGGGCATACCCGTTGATGAAGGAGCTGGCCGCGTTCTGGATCGATGAGCTGCAGGTCGATCCGCGCGACGGGAAGCTGGTGGTCAGCCCGAGCTTCTCGCCCGAGCACGGCGACTACTCCGCCGGCGCCGCGATGCCACAGCAGATCGTCTGGGACCTGTTCACCAACCTGTCCGAGGCGGCGCCGCTGGTCGGCGAGTCGGCGGCGTACCGGGCGCAGCTCGCGTCGGTGCTGAGCCGGCTCGACCCGGGCACGAGGGTCGGCTCGTGGGGTCAGCTGCAGGAGTGGAAGGAGGACTGGGACGACCCGACCGATCAGCACCGGCACACGTCGCAGCTGTTCGGGCTGCATCCCGGGCGGCAGATCATTCCTTCCGAGAGCCCTGAGCTGGCTGCCGCGGCGGTCAAGACGCTGGAGGGTCGCGGGGACGGCGGGACCGGCTGGAGCAAGGCGTGGAAGATCAACTTCTGGGCCCGGCTGCTCGACGGCAACCACTCGCACAAGATGCTGTCCGAACAGCTCAAGACGAGCACGCTGAAGAACCTGTGGGACACCCACCCGCCGTTCCAGATCGACGGCAACTTCGGCGCGACCGCCGGGGTGGCGGAGATGCTGCTGCAGAGCCACACCGGCGTGGTCGACGTCCTGCCCGCGCTGCCCGACTCCTGGGCCGACAAGGGTTCGTACGACGGCCTGCGGGCGCGCGGCGCGATCACCGTCGGCGCGACCTGGGCGTCCGGAGCGGCGTCGGAGTTGAGGATCCGGCCGGACCGCTCGCGGGAGGTTGCCCTGCGCAACAAAATCGTCGCCGGGCCGTTCACGCTGACCGACCAGCACGGCCGGGCCGTCGAGTACCGGCGCACCGCCGCCGACACCATCACCTTCGACGCCGCCGGTGGGCGCACGTACCTGGTCCGGGCCAAGGCTCAACTTCAACTCACCGCACCAGCTGCCGTCGCGCTGAAACCCGTTGAGGTGAAGGCCTCACTGACCGGATCCCTCGCCGCCGGCGACCTGACGCTGACCGCTCCCGACGGCTGGACGGTCTCTCCCACGACCGTGAAGACTCCGGCGATCAAGCCGGGCAAGCCGTTCCACACCAGCTTCACCGTCACCCCGACGATGGCCTCGGGCGAGGGCGACTTCACGCTGACCGCGCAGCACACCAGCTCCGACGGCACACTCACTGCCCGCGCCGGAACCGGCTTGTGGCGCGTCAACCTCGCCCGCGGCAAACCCGCCACCCAGAGCACCACCGCGCACAACGCCGAGGCGTCCAGAGCCGTCGACGGCAACACCAGCGGCAGCTGGGGCGACAACTCCGTCACCCACACCGCCGAGCCCTCCACCGAAGCCTGGTGGCAGGTCGACCTCGGCCGGTCGGAGGCGCTGTCCCAGCTGGCCCTCTACAACCGCACCGACTGCTGCTCCGACCGGCTCAGCAACTACTGGATCCTGACGTCGGAATCCCCCATCACCGCGACCTCCCTGGCCGAAGCCCGCAACACCCCGGGCGTCACAGCCCTCCGGCAAACCGCCGTCGCCGGAAGTCCGACCTCGGTGGACCTCGACACCACGGCCCGCTACGTCCGCATCCAGCTCGAGTCGCAGTCGAACCCACTCTCGATCGCGGAGGTGAAGCTGCACCCCGCCGGTGGTTAGCGTGGCGGGGTGGAGATCAATCGCGCCGTCGCCGACCACTACGACGAACTGCCGCTGTGGTCGGCGCCGTTCGGGCAGCTGATCCTCGACCGGGTTCCGCTGCGCCGTGGTCAGACGATCGTGGACATCGGCGCCGGGACGGGCTTCCTGACCGTCGAGCTGGCCCAGCGTTCGGCCGCCCGGGTGATCGCGGTCGATCCCTGGGCCGACGCGATGGACGTGCTGCGCCGGAAGGTCTCCTACCTCGGTCTCACCGACGTCGACCTGGTGGTCTCCGACGCGGCCACGCTGGAGCCGGCCGACGAGTCGGTCGACGTGGTGGTCTCCAACCTCGGCATCAACAACTTCAGCAACGCGGCGGTCGTCCTGGCCGAGTGCCATCGGGTGCTCCGGCCCGGTGGCCGGCTGCTGATCAGCACCAACCTGGTCGGCCACATGCAGGAGTTCTACGACGTACTACGGGAGACCCTCGACGACCACCGGGCGCTGGACGAGCACCTCGCCCACCGCGCGACCGTCGACGGCACGCTGGAACTCCTCACGTCCGCCGGTTTCCAGGCGAGCGTCACCCAGACCGAGTTCACCTGGCGCTTCGCCGATGGCACGGCCCTGCTCAACCACTACTTCATCCGCCTCGGCTTCCTCGACGGCTGGCACGAGGTCACTCCCGACCTGACCGCCGTCGAACAGGAACTCAACCGCCGCGGCGAACTGACCCTGACGATTCCCGCCGCCTGCTTCGACGCGGTCAGGGACTGAACGCCGCGACAACCCTCACCGGCAGACCCGGCGCAGCGACCCCGAACCACAGCGCGCGCCGCAACCAGCAGAACCCGCGGTGCCGGCGAACCGCCTGCACAACAAGCGATCCGATCAGCGCGCCACCCAGCACACCGGCCAGGATCCAGCCGAACGCCAAGTAGCCGCCGAACAAGGCCAACGCCGCCACGGCGTACCAGCACAGGCCGCCGATGAAGGAAGCCGGGCTGAACGTGTCGTCCCGGGTTCGCCAGGGCTGCTGCACGGGCAGGCCGCAGGGACAGCCGGGCGCGGGTTGTTCCGCCCGCCACACCCCGCTCGGCCCATCGGGCTGATACCCGGTCAGGCCCTCACTCCGCCCAGCGGACTGGTGGTCCGCCGGGCGATCGACGGTGTCCATCGGGACTCAGGACCGCGGCCAGGACTCCCACGCCGAGGCGAACATCTCGTCGACGGTGTGGGTGTTCTTCCACTCCAGGTCGCGGGCGGCGAGTTCGCCGGAGGCGACGACGCGGGACGGGTCGCCGGGGCGGCGGGGGGCCTCGCCGGGGGTGAAGTCGATGCCGGTGACGCGGCGGGCGGCGTCCATGATCTGGCGGACGCTGGTGCCGGTGCCGGAGCCGAGGTTGTAGACCGGCTCGAGGGTCTTGCCGGAGTCCAGCGCCCGGGCCGCGGCGACGTGCGCGCGGGCCAGGTCGGCGACGTGCACGTAGTCCTTGACCGACGTACCGTCCGGGGTCGGGTGGTCGGTGCCGTAGATCTGCGGGACCTTGCCCTGGGTGAGCAGGTTGCACACGATCGGGAACAGGTTGTACGGGCTGGCGTCGTACACCTTCGGGTCACCGGAGCCGACCACGTTGAAGTAGCGCAGCGACGTGTGGTGCAGCTCGACGGCCTTCGCCTGGTCGGCCAGCAGCCACTCACCGACGAGCTTCGTCTCGCCGTACGGGCTCTGCGGGTCGGGCTTGGTCTGCTCGGTGACGACCTCGTCCTCCGGCGTGCCGTAGACGCCCGCGCTGGAGGAGAAGACGATGTTGCGCACCCCGGTGTCGGCCATCGCGTTCAGCAGCGACACCATCGCGCTGACGTTCTGCGTGTAGGTGTGCATCGGCTTCTCGACCGACACCCCGGCGTACTTGTAGCCCGCCAGGTGCACCACTCCGCTGACCCCGTCGAGGGTCTTGCGGACGGTGTCGGTGTCGAGCAGGTTCGCCTCGACGAACGGCACTCCGTCCAGCAGGAACTCCGGCTTCCCGCTGGACAGGTCGTCGATCACCACGACGTCGATCCCGTCCGCCGCGAAGGCCCGCACCACGTGCGCTCCGATGTACCCGGCCCCACCAGTCACCAGCCATGTCATGTTGCCTATCCTGCCAGTCCGGCGAACCCCTGTCCGAACCGGTCCGAATCGGTATCATCGGCCAATGATCGGACTAGTTCTCGCCGCCGGCGCCGGCCGCCGCCTGCGCCCGTACACGGACACGTTGCCCAAGGCGCTGGTCCCGATCGACGCGGAGACCACCCCGCTCGACCTCACCCTGGCCAACTTCGCCGAGGTCGGACTGACCGACGTCGCGATCGTCGTCGGGTACGCCGCGGGCGCGATCGAGGCGCGCGTCGGCGACCTGCAGAACCGGTACGGCGTCCGGCTGGAGCTGGTGCACAACGACAAGGCGGAGATCTGGAACAACGCCTACTCGCTGTGGTGCGCCCGCGACCTGTTCGGCGAGGGCGTCGTGCTCGCCAACGGCGACACCGTGCACCCGGTCTCGGTGGAGCGCACGCTGCTCGACGCGCGCGGCGGCGACCGGCGGCTGATTCTTGCCCTCGACACCGAGAAGCAGCTGGCCGACGAGGAGATGAAGGTGGTCTGGCACGACGACCACGGCGTCCGCAGCATCACCAAGCTGATGGACCCGGCCACCGCGACCGGGGAGTACATCGGCGTCACGCTGATCGAGCCGGCCGCGGCCGGCGACCTGGCCGACGCGCTGCGCAAGACCTGGGAGAACGACCCGGACCAGTACTACGAGGACGGCTACCAACTGCTGGCCGACGCGGGCTTCCGGATCGACGTCGCCCCGATCGGCGCGGTCGACTGGGTCGAGATCGACAACCACGCCGACCTGGCCCGGGCCCGCGAGATCGTATGCCCCTCCTAGCCCGGTTCGTCACCACGCCGCTGGTCGTCGACGTCCGGCGCGGGGCGCTGCAGGAGCTGGCCGCGGTCCTGGCCGACCAGCGCATCTCGACGTCCGGCCGGGTCGCGATCGCGGTCGGGTCGACGTACGGACCGATCGTGCAGAAGACCTTCGAGCACGGGCTGGTGCAGGCCGACTGGTTCACCGTCGACGGCGGCACGATCAACACCGCGATCAAGCTGGTCGAACGGATCCGGCAACAGCGCTACGACGCCGTGGTGGGGATCGGCGGCGGGACCGTGCTGGACGTGACCAAGTTCGCCGCCGCCCGCCTCGGGCTGCCGATGGTCGCGGTCGCCACCAACCTGGCCCACGACGGGATCGGCTCGCCGATCAGCACGCTGGACAACGACGCGGGCCGCGGCTCGTACGGCGTACCGGCGCCGATCGCGGTGATCGTGGACCTCGACCTGATCGCCCAGGCCCCGCCGCGGTCGGTCCGCTCGGGCATCGGCGAGATCGTCTCGAACCTGTCCGCGATCGCCGACTGGGAGGCCGCCCACGTCGCGCACGGCGAGGAACTCGACGGACTCGCGGTGGCGCTGGCCCGGACGTCGGCGCAGGCGGTGCAGAGCCATCCCGGCGGCGTGCTCGACGAGGAGTTCCTGACCACGCTGGCCGAAGGACTGGTGCTGTCCGGGATCTCGATGGTGGTGGCGGGCACGTCGCGGCCGTCGTCCGGCGCGTGTCACGAGATCTCGCACGCGATCGACCTGATGCATCCGGATCGGCGCGCCTTCCACGGCGAGCAGGTCGGACTGGGCGCGGCGTTCGCGTGGTTCCTGCGCGGCGACCGAACCGCCTTTCACACCACCGTCGACTGCCTGCACCGGCACGGACTGCCGGTCCGGCCCATGGATCTCGGCTTCAGCCTGGACGAGTTCGCCGAGGTCGTCGCCTACGCGCCGCAGACCAGGCCCGGCCGGATCACCGTGCTGGAGGAGTCGGCGCTGACACCGGCCGGGATCGCGAAGGTGGTGGCCGGCTTCGACGACGAGGTCCGCACGCGACTGGCGTCCATGGCGCATCCGCCTTCGGACGCCGGCGACTCCGGACGATGACGGGACCGGATCGTGTTCTGGACTGGCCGGGGTGCCGCAACGTGCGTGACCTCGGTGGACTGCCGACCGCGGACGGCGGGCGGATCCGCGACCACGCTCTGATCCGCGCGGACAGCCTGCAGTACCTGACGCCCGCGGCCGTCGAGGCGATCCGCGCAGCCGGGGTGAGCCGGGTGCTCGACCTGCGGTCGCACGGTGAGGTGAGCAGCTTCCCGACGCCGTTCACGCAGGACCCGATCGGGCTGCACCTGCCGCTGCAGGACCCGGCCGACCCACCCAGTACGGCGACCACGATCGTCGACTCCTGCACGGAGATGCTCGACCGGCACCCCGAGTTGTTCGTGGCGGTGTTCGAGGCGATCCTGGACGCGCCCGCGGGGGCCGTGGTCGTGCACTGCTTCGGCGGCAAGGACCGCACCGGCGTGGTGGTCGCGCTGGCGCTCGCGGTGGCCGGCGTCAGCGAGGAGGAGATCGTCGCCGACTACTTCCTCACCCGGGACAACCTGGCGGCGTTGATGGCCGAGCAGCTCGCGGCCGAGCCCGACGAGTCGCGGCATCCGGAGCTGCTCGAGTTCCGCGACACCCGTGCCGAGTCGATGACCGCGATCCTGCGGCACCTCGACACGACGTACGGCGGCGCGGGGGCGTACCTGCGTCGGGCCGGTCTCAGCGACGAGCAGCTCGCCGTGCTGAAGGCCCGGCTGACGGAGTAGTCACACCCGCGCGGTCGCCGCGACGCTCGCGCGGGTGACCTCGATCGGCTGCTCGATCAGCTCGGTGACGATCGGGCCGTCGGCCGGTACCAGCCAGGGAGTGCCCGGCGCGCCGTCGGGATCGGCCTTCCACTTCCGGCAGACCTTCGGCACCTTGATCGGGTAGATCGTCAACGCCCCCTCGGGATCGATGTGCAGCCGCAGGAAGCCCTTGTAGTCCTCGATGCTCTGGCCGGCGAAGACCTCGTTGGTGTTGAACCCGAACCGGCAGGCGACCAACAGGTAGAGGCCGACCACCAGCGAGTCGACGAACCCCACGACGACCGGCGTACCGATCAGGGCGACCACCACGGTCACCCACTCGGCCGCGTTCGCTTCCAGCCGGTACAGCACCACGGCCCAGAAGCCGGCCAGTGCCAGATGTGCCGCCGAGTGGATCACCCCGGCGACTCCCGCGGCGAACGAACTTCGTTCCAGCCCGAGCCGCGCGAACAGCACCCCGCCGACGACGGTGCCCAGCGCCGCGAACGCCGCCGGCGCCCACACCGCCAGCGTGCCGAACACTCCGTGCGGTTCCGAGGCCAGTCCGAACTGCACGAGCAGCGCGATCACCGTCTGCAGGAACGCCGTCAGTCCCCAGAAGCCCGGGTTGCGCCACGGCAGCCGGAAGATCCCGTTCGCCAGCCGCGAGGACCGGTCGGCGGACGGATACGTCCGGGCCCGGTCGAAGGTCGTGTGCTCGTCGGTCTCGGTCACCCGCGAGGTTTTCGGCGGCAGCTCGAGCGTCTTCGGCAGCAGGTGCGTCGCGGTCAGGTAGGCGCCACCGCCGCCGCTGGTGATCCGTTGCCCGGTCCCCTCGTGCTCGGCGTAGCGCGCGTAGTGGTGCGAGTCGCCCGACAACATCACCTGCACGGTCGCGCCGGCCGGCCGGACGATCTGCCGCTCGAAGAACCGGATCGCGTCGTACCCGCGGGCGTCGCCGCCCGATCCGGCCTTGATCCACGCGGGTTTCGGCGTACAGAGAATGACCGCGTCACCCTCGCGCATCTGCGCGGTCGCGCGCTGGAAGTAGGCCAGCTGCGGCGCGTCGATGTACTCGTCGAACTGGGTGTCGATCGCCAGCAGCCACCAGCGCTGCGGCAGCTGGATCGCGAAGTAGCTGCGGCTCTGCTCGGTGTCCCAGCCGCCGACCGGACGGCTCTGCGCGAACACCCGCAGGAACGCCGTCAGCCCGTCGTACCAGTCGTGGTTGCCCGGCAGGGCGAACAGAGTCGGCCGGTCCTCCACATCACCCTCGCGCGGGAACGCGGCGCGGTACGGGCCCTTCGTGCGGTCCTCGTACGCCGTCGCGGACGCGGACGGGTAGGCCTGGTCGCCGCCCATCACCAGCACCTGACCGCGGGGCAGCCGAAGGTCTCCGCCCGGTGCGAGCTCCGGTGCCGCGAGCACCGAGGCGACCGAGTACGTCGCGTCGAAGCCGTCGCCCAGATCGGCGACGAAGTCGAACCACAGCTCGTCGTCGCCGTGGGTGTAGATCTTGGCCGGCAGTCCGCTCTGCAGCTCGCGCTTGTCGGCGTACGCGCCGAAGATGCCGGCCAGCACGGCCTTCAGTCCGGCACTGGCCAGGACGGTCGGCAGGAGCCAGCGAACGGCTCCCCGGCGGCGGAATCCGAGCTGTTCCTCGGACAGGTCGTGCGGGCGGGAATCCTTCACCCGCAGAACTTATGCGGTGCCGGGGGCAGCCACGGCAACGGTGGCCAATTGTTGCCGAGCCGCGACCCGGAGTCACCGGCTGAAACGGTTCAGAGCGCGCCGATGTGAGGTCCGGGGCCGGTGCCCAGTAGATTGGCCCGCATGTCAACCGCCGCCGAGTCGGCCTCCACCGCGGACGCCGCGGCACTGGCCGAACGCTACGGGTTGTCCAGGAGCGCGGCACGTCCGCCGTTCCGGGACTACCTCCGTGAACTGTGGGGCCGTCGCCAGTTCATCTACAGCTACGCCCGCGCGCGCACGTACGCGCTGTACGCGGGAGCCCGGCTGGGATCGGTCTGGCAGATCCTCACCCCGCTGCTGAACGCCGCCGTCTACTTCCTGGCCTTCGGCGTCTTGCTGGGCACGGCGAAGGGGATCGAGAACTACCCCGCGTTCCTGATCTGCGGCATGTTCGTGTTCACCTTCACCCAGCGGTCGATGACCGAGGGCTCGCGCTCGATCGCGACGAACATGTCGCTGATCCGCACCCTGCACTTCCCCCGGGCGACGCTGCCGCTGGCCTACGTGGTCAACGAGCTGAACCAGCTGTTCATCTCGATGGGCATCCTGCTGGTGCTGGTCGGCTTCACCGACGGCCCGGCCTGGCGCTGGTTCCTGATCGTCCCGGCCCTGCTGCTGCAGACGATGTTCAACATCGGCGTGACGCTGATCTTCGCCCGGCTCGGCACGTTCCTGACCGACATCAGCCAGCTGCTGCCGTTCATCACCCGGACCTGGCTGTACGCCTCCGGCATCTTCTTCTCGATCCCGGACAAGCTGCGTGACGCCGACGCTCCGGGCTGGGTGATCCACGTGCTGGCGCTGAACCCGATCTCGGCCTACATCGACATCATGCGGCGGGCCCTGCTGGAGTCGCACGCCGAGCACGCGCTGCCGAACGCATGGCCGATCGCGATCGGCTGGGCGGTGGTCGCCCTGGCCGGCGGATTCATCTACTTCTGGCGAGCGGAGGACAGGTATGGCCGTGGCTGAGACGGCAGCTCCGACGTCGGCGGCTCCCCCGCCGTCGTCCGACGCTGTCCCGACCGTGATCGCCGACCACGTCAACATCATCTACAAGGTGGCCGCCGGCTCCGGCGGCAAGGGCACCGCGGCGACCGCGTTCCGGCGCATCCTCAAGCGCCAGGACCGGCCGACGATCCGCGAGGTGCACGCGGTGAAGAACGTCACGTTCACCGCCTACAAGGGCGACGCGATCGGCCTGATCGGCCGCAACGGCTCCGGCAAGTCGACGCTGCTGCGGGCGATCGCCGGGCTGCTGCCGCCGGCCTCGGGCGCGATCTACACCGGCGGGCAGCCGTCGCTGCTGGGCGTGAACGCCGCGATGATGAACGACCTGACCGGCGACCGGAACGTGGTCCTCGGCTGCCTGGCGATGGGCATGACGCCGGCCGAGATCGACGAGCGCTACGACGAGATCGTCGAGTTCTCCGGCATCGGCGACTTCATCGACCTGCCGATGTCGACGTACTCCTCGGGCATGTCGGCGCGGCTGAAGTTCGCGATCGCGTCGGCCAAGACGCACGACATCCTGCTGGTCGACGAGGCGCTGGCCACCGGTGACGCGGAGTTCCGGGTCCGCTCGGAGCGCAAGATCAAGGACCTGCGCGACCAGGCCGGCACGGTCTTCCTGGTCAGCCACTCGCTCGACGTCGTGCTGGACACCTGCAACCGGGCGATCTGGCTCGACAAGGGCGTGCTGCGGATGGACGGCGACGTCAAGGAGGTCGTCGACGCCTACAACGCCGAGGCCACCGGCAAGCGCTGAGCCGGATCTTCGCGACGCCCGGGACCGTGACGGTCCCGGGCGTTTTGCTGTGCCGGGTTGTGCAACCGATGGTTGCACAGTAAGGTGATGTGCAACCGAACGTTGCAGATCGCGAAGCCCAAGGAGTTCCGATGGAGTACGCCACCCTCGAGCGTGAGATCCACATCGACGCCTCCCCGGAGGTGGTTTTCGAGGTGGTCAGCAGCCCCGAGCACGTGCGCGAGTGGTGGCCCGACGAGGCCGACTACCCGGCCGTGCCGGGCGGCACCGGCCGGATCGTGTTCGGCCAGGGCGCGGCCGACCCGAAGGTCGTCGAGATCACCGTGATCGAGGTCGAGCCGCCGCGGCTGTTCTCGTTCCGGTGGACCCACCCGGTCGGCGAGCCGGCCGCCACGGCGAACTCGCTGCTGGTGACCTTCGAACTGGTCCCCACCGGGACCGGGACGACGCTCAAGCTGACCGAGACCGGCTTCCGCGAGCGCGGCCTGGAGCTCGCCGTGGCCGAGGCGGAGTACCGCGACCACGAGAACGGCTGGGACTTCTTCCTGCCCCGCCTCGGGCAGTACGTCGAGAAGCTGGTCGCGCGATGATCGACGACGACCTGTGGTCCGCGATCGGCGACCCGACCCGGCGCCGGCTGCTCGACCTGCTGCTCGACGCCGGTCCCGGAACGGCGACCAGCCTCAGCGAACACCTTCCCGTCACCCGCCAGGCGGTCGCCAAGCACCTCGGCGTGCTCGACCGGGTCGGACTCGTCCACGTCGCCCCGGCGGGCCGGGAAATGCGCTACCAGATCGACGACACACAACTGGCCCGGGCCGCGGCCCAGCTGGCCGACGTCGGGCAGACCTGGGACCGCCGCCTGCAACGCATCAAGCGTCTTGCCGAATCCATCGAACGCCAGAAAGGCCACTGACCATGCCCGACATCCTGCACCGCATCGCCACCTTGGGAACCACCCCGGCCGACGTCCTGCCGGCTCTCACCACCATCGACGGCCTGGCGTCGTGGTGGACCACCGACACCCAGGGGGACGCCGACGTGGGCGGCGTCGTCCAGTTCCGGTTCGTTCCGGGCGGCTTCGACATGAAGGTGCTCGAGATCAAGCCCGACCAGGTCCGCTGGGAGGTCGCCGACGGCCCGGAGGAGTGGAAAGGCACCACGATCACCTTCGACCTCCAGCAGGACGGCGAATACACGGTGCTGCTGTTCAAGCACGAGGGCTGGCGCGAACAGGTCGAGTTCATGAACCACTGCAGCACCAAGTGGGCGTCGTACCTGCTGAGCCTCAAGGAGTACGTCGAGACCGGCAAGGGCGCGCCGTCGCCCAACGACTACCAGATCAGCAACTGGCACTGAGCGCGTCGGCCCGAGTTACCAGATAGCGACGCTCCACCTCGTTGGTGGCGAGAGCCGCCGCGGCGAGGTAGGCGGTTCGGGCCTGTGTGAGGTCGCCGACGGACTCCAGCAGATGAGCCCGTACGGCGGCCTCGCGGTGCTGCACCAACGGATCGTCCGCGAGGCTGTGTGTTCGGTTCAGCTCGTCGAGCAGGGCCAGACCCCGCTGCGGGCCGAAGGCCTTGGCGACGGCCACCACCCGGCTCAGGCGGATCGGGGCCGTGGGAGCCAGGCGTTCCAGCCACAGGTAGAGAGCGGCGATCTCGGGCCAGTCGGTCTCCGCGGCCGACTTCGCCTGCGCGTGGATCGCCGCGACGGCCGCCTGCAGCTGGTACGGGCCGGCCTTGCGCTGTGACCAGGCCGCCTCGATCAAGGCGACGCCTTCGGCGATCATCGCGTGATCCCAGCGCGATCGGTCCTGGTCCTCCAGCGGGATCAGGAGGTTGTCCTCGTCGGCGCGCGTCGAGTCCCGCGACGCGGTGAGCAGCATCAGGGCCAGCAGCCCGGCGACCTCGAGATCGTCGGGCAGCAGGCGGTGCAGCATCCTGGTCAGGCGGATCGCCTCGGCGGACAGCTGCGTGCGGGCCAGCTCGTCGCCACCGGTCGCGGTGTAGCCCTCGTTGAAGATCAGGTACAGCACGTGCTTGACGGCGTCGATCCGCTCGTCCCGGACGTCCGTCGGCGCGGTGAACCGGGCACCGCTGTCCTTGAGCGTCTGCTTGGCCCGGCTGATCCGGGTGGACATCGAACGCTCGGCGGCGCCGTACGCGCGCGCGATCTCGGCCGTGGTCAGACCGCCGACCGCGCGCAGCGTCAGGGCCACCTGGGACGCCGGGGACAACGCCGGGTGGCAGCAGAGGAACAGCAGCAGGAGACTGTCGTCCTGGTCGGACACCTGCGGCGCCGGACCGGCGGGGTCGACGATCGCCGGATCGGCCTGGGCGACCTCCTGCTCGCGCCGGCGGGCGGCCTGCTCAGAGCGCAGCAGGTCGACCATCCGCCGGTAGCCGACGCGAATCAGCCAGCTCCTCGGATCCTGCGGGACGCCTTCGGTGGGCCACCGGCGGGCGGCCACCAGCAGCGCTTCCTGGGTCGCGTCCTCGGCCGTGTCGAAGCGGCTGAAGCGCCGTACGAGCGCGCCCAGCACGTGCGGCGCCTCGGCGCGCAGCAGCTGTTCGATCTCCATCTCAGGCGGCGAAGTCGTCGCCCATGATCGGCCGGATCTCGATCGGCTCACCCAGCACCTCGACCATCCGCTGGACGATGTCGGTGGCCCGCTCCAGACTCACGCAGTCGATCACCGCGAAGCTGGCCAGCACTTCCTTCAGCTCCGCGAACGGCCCGTCGGTGGCGACCACCCCGGCCGCGGTCTTGCGCACGGTCGTCGTCATCACCGGATGCCCGAGCCCCTCACTGGTGACGAACTCCCCGGTCTCCCGCAGCTCCGCCTCGAACTTCTGGTACGCCGCGAACGCGGCCAGCGCCTCCTCGGACGGCACATCGGCGGTCTCCCCGTCCCAGCTGTCCGCCGGGGTGTAGCTCAGCAGCAAAAATCTCATTCTGGATTTTATGTTGACGCCGGGTCAGTGGCTCCGAGGTAGCGGTGAGTGCGAGGGACGGACCCAGCACCGGAACCGAGGAGACCGAGATGACCGAGAGCCACGAGATCCCCGCCCCGACCGCCGGCCTGAAGGCGCTCGACCGGCTGGTCGGCGAGTGGACCGTCACCGGCGGCGCCGAGGGCGTCGTCAAGTACGAGTGGATGGAGGGCGGCTACTTCCTGCTCCAGACCGTCGAGCTCGAGCAGTACGGGCAGCAGATCAAGGGCCTGGAGATCATCGGCAACCTGCGGCCGTTCGGCGAACCCGCCGGGGCGGACGTGGTGTCCCGCTTCTACGACTCCACCGGCAACACGCTCGACTACACCTACGAGCTCGACGGCGACAAGCTGACGATCTGGGGTGGCCCGAAGGGCAGCCCGGCGTACTTCGAGGGGACCTTCAGCGACGGCGACCGGGTGATGGCCGGCGAGTGGATCTACCCCGGGGGCGGCGGCTACCAGTCCACGATGACCCGGCGCTGACGCCGTACGACGATCAGGCTGTGCCCGGCGTGGTGAGCGCCGGGCCGGCCGGCTTCTCCTGCAGGCCGACGATGAAGCCGAGACCCCACGACACGTGCATGGTGGCGATCACGGCCGGCAGCCAGAACAGCGCCTTCCAGGGCAGGTAGCGGCCTTCCATCGCCGAGCCGGCGATCACGGCCAGGGCGTAACCGAGCGGGATCACGAAGCCCAGGTCGAGGATCGGGCTGCCGACGATCAGGCCGACGATGCCGAGGATCGTGCCGACGGCGAGCAGGCCGACGGCGACCGGCGGCGCGAGGTAGCGCTTGCTGGCCGTCTCGGGGTGCCGGCGGATCACCTCGCGGCGCCACTGGCCGGTGTGGAAGAACTGCTTCGCGACGGCCGACAGCGACGAGCGCGGCCGGTACGTCACCGACAGGTCGGGGCTGAACCAGATCAGTCCGCCGGTCTTGCGGATCCGGTAGTTCAGCTCCCAGTCCTGGGCGCGGTGCATCGACTCGTCGAAACCACCGACGCGCTCGAGCGCCTGCCGCCGGAAGACGCCCAGGTAGACGGTGTCGGCCGGTCCGGCCTTGCCGCCCTGGTGGAACGTCGAGGCGCCCAGCCCCAGCCGCGACCGGTACGCGCAGGCGACCGCCATCTCGAACGGCGTCCGCCCCTCGGCCGCCATCACGCCGCCGACGTTGTCCGCGCCGCTCTCGTGCAGCACCTCGACCGCCCGGCGGATGTAGCCCTGGGTCAGGACGCCGTGCCCGTCGACCCGGACGACGATGTCGTGCCGGGCGTGCGCGATGCCGACGTTCAGGCCGGCCGGCGTCTTGCCGGTCGGGTTCGGCACGATCGTGATCCGGGCGTCGGCGGCGGCCAGCCGGGCCGCGATCTCCTCGGTCCGGTCCTTGCTCGGGCCGATCGCGAGCACCACCTCCAGCTCGCCGGGGTACTCCTGGTCGAGGACACGACCGACAGCCTCCTCGAGGTGTCGTTCCTCGTTCAGCACGGGCATCACGACGGAGACCGGGGGCCAGTTGGACAGTGGCATCTTCAGGTCAGGCCTTACAGACTTGTGCGACGTCGTCGACGTCGGTGGATGGCTTGGACGGGGTCTTGCCGGCCGGGGCCGGCTTCTTGCTGGCAGACACGCTACTCGGTGTGTCCGTCGTATCACCGTCCCCGTCCTTGGACGCCTTGTCCAGCGCTTCGGACTTGCCGATCGCCTCGGCGACCTTGGACCGGACCAGGTCGAAGTCCGGGTCGCCGGTCTTGATCAGCGGTGGGACCGGCGAGAAGGATGACACCGGAAGCTTCTTCGAGTCCAGCGCGAGGTCGGTGAACGTCCCGAGCTCACCCGACGGGATGTCGGTCTTGACCACCTGTTTGCCGGCCGCGGCGATGCCCTGGAACTTGGTCAGCACCTTCTGCGGCGACAGCTGGTTCAGCATCGCGGTCATCACGCACTTCTGCCGGGTCATCCGCTCGTAGTCACTGGCGCCGGCCCGCGACCGGGCGAACCACATCGCGTGGTACCCGTCCAGGTGCTGGTTCTTGCCCGGCTGGATGTAGCCCTTGATCGGCCCGCCGATGCCACCGATAGGGACCTTCTTGCCGACGTCCACGGTGATCCCGCCGACCGCGTTCAGCAGGTGCTGGAAGCCGGCGATGTCGATCAGCACGTAGTAGTTGACCTTCAGCCCGGTCACGCCCTCGACCGCCTGCTGGGTGGCGACCAGACCGGGATCCTGGACGCCGGGGAAGTGCTGCTTGTGCCCGGACGCCCAGGTGTAGACGCCGTTCAGGTAGCAGTCGTGGCCGCAGCCGTCCCACTCGAAGCCGTTCGGGAACTGCTTGGCCATCTCGGTCCCGGCCGGGAACGGCACCTTGGCCAGGTTGCGCGGCAGGCCGATCAGCACCGTACGGCCGGTGTCGGCGTCGATGCTGGCCAGCGTGATGCTGTCCGGCCGGACGCCGATCCGGTTCGCGCCGGAGTCGCCGCCGAGCAGCAGCACGTTGTAGCGGCCCTTCTCGGCCTTGGACTTCTCCCCGTTGCCGAACACGCTGGCGACGAAGTCGCGCTGCGCCGACACGATCGTGCTGCCCCAGATCAGCGCGCCGACGACCACGAGCACCAGAACGCCGTCCAGGATGCTGGCGGTGAGCCGGTGGTTGCGTTCCAGGGTGAGCGGCCGGCCGAGCCGGTAGGCGTCGACGAACAGCGCGGCCCAGCCGATCGCCAGCACGATCAGCAGCACCTGCACGATCCGCAACGTGGTCGGCGACACGATGAGGTTGATCGTGCCCGAGCGCCACACCAGTGACAGCAGCACCAGGAACACGACGATCGCGACCAGTCCGGCGATCACCCGCCAGGCGTAACGGCCGACCCGTTTGCTGCCGGCCACGATCTGCGCGGACCCTGGCAGGACCAGCGTCATCAGCAGCAGCGTCAAGGCCCGCTTGAAGCGCACCGGCTCACTGAGATTGCGCAGGTCTGGCTTGTCCTGCGGCATGACGTCCTTCCGTTCTCCGTTCGGCGCTGCCGGTCGTAGCCGGGACGGCCCCCGTGGCCGGTCGTCGCGTCGTCCAGTATGGCCGTGGCCCACCAGCGCCTCGATCAGACGCGCCGCCGGGGTTTGTTGTTCCCTCACCGGTACGACGTACCCAGGAGGCCTGTAGTTCGGACCGAAACGCAGGGTAACAGTACGATTGCGGAGGGAAACCCCTGCGTCAGCGACGTTCACGCGTTCGTGATGGCCCCCGACGGCCGGGGTCGGATACGAAGAGTCCGACCAGTACCCCTGAGGACAAAGGATCACCGCCCATGAAACTCGTCCGTTCCGTTCTCCTGTCCGCTCTGGCCTGTAGCGCCGTTCTGCTGAGCGGCAGCCAGGCCCACGCGCTCGAGCCCACTGCGGCGTCGGCACCCGCACCGGCCAAGGCCGCCGCACCCGGCGCCGACTACACCGGCATCGCCGCGCTCAGCAACTGCTCGGCTTCCCTGATCCGGTACGCCGAGTCCGTCGGTACCGACAAGGCGCTCGTGCTCACCAACGGCCACTGCTACGAGGGAGGTTTCCTCAACCCGGGCGTCGTTCTGGTCAACCGCGCGTCGACGCGGTCGATCACGCTGCTGAGGCCGAACGCGAGCAACGCCGGCACGGTCCGGGCGAGCCGGATCCTCTACGGCACGATGACCAAGACCGACATGATCGTGTACGAGGTGAACGAGTCCTACAACTCGATCCGGTCGCGACTGAACGTCACGCCGCTCACGCTGGCCAAGCAGGGCCCGGCCGACGGCGCCGGGATGGCGGTCGTGTCCGGCTACTGGAAGCGGATCTACACCTGCTCGGTGCAGGCCACGATTCCCGAGCTGCGCGAGGGCAACTGGACCTGGCGGGACTCGATCAAGTACCAGCAGCCGGGCTGCGAGACGATCGGCGGCACCTCCGGCTCGCCGGTGGTCAGCACCAGCACCGGTGAGGTGATCGGCGTCAACAACACCGGCAACGAGGACGGCGCCCGCTGCACGGTGAACAACCCCTGCGAGGTCGATGCGAACGGCAACGTGACGGTCGACCAGGGCGCGGCGTACGGGCAGCAGACCTGGTGGCTCTACACCTGCCTGACGGCGTCGCGCACGATCGACCTGAACAAGACCGGTTGCCAGCTGCCGAAGCCGACGCGCCGATAGGCGTCAGCCGTCCGCAGGGGGTGACGTGGGCCACTGTCATGGGTAAGGTCCCGGCCCATGGCAGTGGATTCGTCAACCCCTCGTACGGCTGAACCCCACCGCTGGCAGAGCCCGTTCGGGGTGAAACCCCGGCTGGTCGCGGCCAGCGCGCTGATGCTGTTCCTGGAGCTCGCGCTGATCCGCTGGACCGGATCGAACGTGGTCCACCTCAGCTATTTCTCCAACTTCGTGCTCCTCGGCTCGTTCCTCGGCATCGGGATCGGCATCCTGCGGGCCGGCAAGGCGAAGCGGCTGCCGTACTACTCGCCGATCATGCTCGGGCTGCTGGTGCTGGTGATCGCGTGGAAGCCGGTCACCGTGAACCGGTCCGGCGACAGCGTCATCTACTTCACCAGCCTGGACACCACCGGCCCGCCGGTGTGGGTGATCCTGCCGGTCATCTTCGTCGCCGCGGCCGTCGTCCTGGCCGGACCGGCCGAGCTGGTCGGCCGGTGCTTCACCGAACTGCCGCGCCTGACGGCGTACCGCTACGACCTGATCGGCAGCCTGACCGGCATCGTGGCGTTCACGCTGCTGTCGTTCCTCGGGGCGCCGCCGATCTGGTGGGGGCTGCTGGTCACGATCGGGTTCGTCGCGCTGATGGTGCCGGGCCAGAAGGCGACCGCGGCCGCGCTGAGCGCCGCGCTGGTGGCGACTCCCCTGCTGGCCATGCTCGGCGTGCTGCTGCACGAGTCGACCCGGCCGGAGAACAGCTGGTCGCCGTACTACAAGGTGCAGACGTCGTCGTCGACGTGGGAGAACACGCCGCTGCTGACGATCACCGTGAACGGTGTCCCGCACCAGCAGGCGATCCCGGCCGAGAAGCGGCTGCAGTGGGAGCCGCAGTACGGGCTGCCCTACGAGCGGGCGGCGAAGAAGAACCCGGAGAACGTGCTGATCATCGGTGCCGGCTCCGGCACCGACGTGGCCGTTGCCCTGCGCAACGGTGCGAAGCACGTCGACGCGGTCGAGATCGACCCGCGGCTGCGCGACATCGGCCGCGAGCAGCACCCCGACCACCCGTACCAGGACCCGCGGGTCACGTCGCACATCGACGACGGGCGGGCGTTCCTGTCCCGGACCGACAAGAAGTACGACCTGATCCTGCTGGCGCTGCCGGACTCGCTGACGCTGGTGAACGGCGCGAGCTCGCTGCGGCTGGAGAGCTACCTGTTCACCGAGCAGGCGTTCAAGAGCGCGCGGGACCACCTCGCGCCGGGCGGCGCGTTCGCGATGTACAACTACTACCGCGAGACCTGGCTGATCGACCGGCTGGCGTTGACGGCGGAGAAGGCCTTCGGGCACAAGCCGTGCGTGGACAAGGTTGGCGACGACCTGCAGCAGGCGGTCGTCACGGTCGGCCTGACCGACGCCGACCAGGCCTGCGGCGCGGAGTGGGCCGGGGCGTCGGCGACCACGCCGCCGCCGGCGACGGACAACCGCCCGTTCCTGTACCTGTTCACCGACCGGATCCCGTCGCTGTACCTGATCACGCTCGGGCTGATCCTGGTCGCCGGACTGATCGGCGTCGGGATCGCCGGCGGCGGTTCGTCGTACCGGCGGATGCGGCCGTACGCCGACCTGTTCCTGCTCGGCGCCGGCTTCATGCTGCTGGAGACCAAGTCGATCACCGGCTTCGCGCTGCTGTTCGGCACGACCTGGGTGGTCAACGCGATCGTCTTCGCCGGCGTCCTGGTCGCCGTCCTGGCCGCCGTCGAAGTCACCAGACGCTTCAAGACGCCACCGCTGAAGACGATGTACGTCGTACTGTTCGGTGGGCTGCTGCTGAGCTGGATCTTCCCCGACAGTTGGCTGCTGAGCATGCCGCTCGGCCTGCGCGCGGTCGTTGCGGTGCTGATCGCGTTCCTGCCGATCTTCGCCGCGAACGTGATCTTCGCCAAGCGCTTCACCGACACCGCCGACGGCACCGCGAGCTTCGGCGCCAACCTGCTCGGCGCGCTGGTCGGCGGCTGCCTGGAGTACGCCGCGCTGCTGATCGGCTTCGACGGCCTGATCCTGATCGCCGCGCTGCTGTACGTAGGAGCTTTCCTGCTCCGGCCGAAAGCCGTTGCCGGGGTGGGAACCTGACGCCTAGGGTCTGATGTCCGGTCCCACCGGACCTCCGCGACCGACGACGGAGGTTCCCGATGACCGACCTGACCGAGTACTACCGGCGCCGCGCCCGCGAGTACGACGCCGTGTACGCGAAGCCCGAACGCCAGGACGACCTCCGCCGGCTCCGGTCGGCGGTGGCCGAACTGGTCCGCGAGCAAACCGTGCTGGAGGTCGCCGCCGGCACGGGCTACTGGACGGCCGTGATGGCCGGCACGGCCCGATCCGTGCTGGCCACGGACCTCGCCGAGGAGACCCTGGCGGTCGCGCGCGAGCGCGACTACGCGGGCGAGGTCTCGTTCCGTACGGCGGACGTCGCGCGGCTGGACGAGCTCGGGGCGAGCTTCGACGTCGTGTTCGCCGGGTTCTTCTGGTCGCACGTGCCGCGAGCCGAGGCCAGTGAGTTCGTACGGCGGCTGGGCCGTTGCGGGCGGCGGGTGGTGCTGGTCGACAACCTGTACGTCGAGGGCAGCAGCTCGCCGGTGACGTCGGTGGGACCGGACGGTGACACCTACCAGACGCGGCGGCTGGCCGACGGTTCGGCGTACGAGATCCTCAAGAACTTCCCCGGGCCTGGAACGGTCGAAGCGGACCTCCGGGCGCTGGGCTCGGAGATCCGCTTCGAGGAGTTCGGGTACTACTGGCTGGCTTCAGCCGGTCAGCGGGTCGGGGCCGGGTAGTCCGGGTCGACGCCGTCGGTCTCGGCGGGCGGCGCGGGGTAGTCGGGGTCGACGCCGTCCGCGGGCGGCGCCGGGTAGTCCGGGTCCACGCCGTCGTTGCCCGGGCCCGGCGGAGCGGGCTGCGGGGCGGGGTAGTCGGGGTCGACACCGTCGTTGCCCGGACCCGGCGGGGCCGGCTGCGGGGCAGGGTAGTCGGGGTCCACGCCGTCGGTGGGCGGGAACGGGTACTCGGGGTTGTTCGGACCAGGATGAGCCATGGTTGCCTTTCTCGCGCGGCGGCGACGGACGTTGTCGACGATGATCAGCACGATGCCGACCAGGAAGAACAGCAGGAACGAGCCGATCGCCAGCAGCACCGACACCACCAGGGAGCCGAGTGCGAGCTTGGGGCCGGCGTAGAACGACGCCGCGGTGCCGGGGGTCTCACAGGCGACCACGACCTCCTGGGCCGGGACCTTGTCCACCGACTGGGCGACGACGTACCAGGTGTCGCCGTTCACGGTGATCTCCTGCGACCCCTTCACCCGCTCCAGCGGAATGTCGGCGCCCGACGCGTCCTTCGCCGTACAGGGCGGGACCAGGGTCGGCACGGACGAGTACACCGTCAGCCCGTCCGAGGTCAGCCGCACCGGGCCACCGTCGACGCGCGCCGGCGCCTCCGGCAGGTTCTGCACCAGCCGGACCACGAAGATCCCGCTCAGCACCAGCCCGAGGACGAAGCAGCCGACCGCGATCCACGTCAGGGTGCGCTTCGGCGCCACTGGTCCCCCGGGATAGCTCGTCATACCCCGCACGCTAGCCCGGGAGAGGATCGTCCCCGGCCGAATTGCCCGAAAGGGCGAACAGCTAGGGAACGCCGAGCAGCCGCAGGCCGGCGGCGGTCGCCGCCGCAGCGACCACGACCAGGACGAAGGGAGCCCGCCGCCAGGCAAGGACTCCACCAACCAGTACGCCGACCGGCCGGGCGATGCCGGCGTGCGTGTGGCCGGCGGTCAGGGCGGCGGTGGCGACCAGCGCCGCGAGCAGGACCACAGCAGCCGTCGAGAGCAACTGCTGCACGCGGTCGGAGAGTTCGAAGCGCGATCGCATCAGCGGTCCGGCCACGCGCAGGGCAAAGGTGCCTGCGGCAAGGACCAGGATGGCGGCGAGAACCAGGGCCGGGTTGTCCATCAGGCGGGCTCCAACGTTCGGGCCGGGCGGTAGAAGAGCAGTCCGACGAGCGCCAGCAGGACCGGCAGACCGGCCGGGAGGAACGGCGTCACCGCCAGCGCGACCACCGACCCGGCCAGTGCGGCCGTCCGGGTCGCCTTGTCCTTCAGCGACGGCAGGACCAGCGCGAGCAGGACGGCCGGGAACGCGGCGTCCAGCCCGAACGCGTCGGTGTCCGTGATCACCGACCCGGCCAGCGCCCCGACCACCACCCCGGCGTTCCAGCAGACGAAGATCCCGATCCCGCACACCCAGTACGCCGCGCGCCGGTGCCGCAGCTCGTCCTGGCCGAGCGCGAAAGCGACGTTCTCGTCGGTCATCACGTGACTGCCGAGCGCCCGTCGCCAGCCGTGGCCGATCACGTCGCTGACCGCGAGCCCGAAGGCGACGTGCCGGCTGTTCACCAGCAGCCCTGCGACGGTCGCCGCGATCGGCGAGCCGCCGGCCGCGACGATCCCGACGAACAGGAACTGCGACGCGCCCGCGAACACCAGCAGCGACATCGCGATCGGCACCCACAGGTCGAGGCCGCCGCCGACGCTGATCGCGCCGTACGAGAGCCCGACGACGCCGTCGGCGAGGCAGACCAGCGCGATGTCACGGGCCAGTCCGGGGTCGAGTGTTCGCCATGTCGAACGCATGGGTTTTATGATGAACAAACACAGCGCCGTTCGTCAAGGCGAACGCATGGACCGATGGAGCGAACACGGATGGACAGCAAGGCACCGCTCGACGTGATCGCGGGCTCGTTGCGCCGGGAGCGCGCCCGGGCCGGGTTGTCGCTGAGCGAGGTCGCCAAACGGGCCGGCGTGGCCAAGTCCACGCTGTCGCAACTGGAGTCCGGCACTGGCAACCCCAGCGTCGAGACGCTGTGGGCGCTCTGCGTGGCACTGGAGATCCAGTTCGGCGACCTGATCGATCCGCCACGACCGAAGGTGCAGGTGATCCGGGCGCACGAGGGCCCGGCGATCTACTCCGAGCAGGCCGACTACAGCGCGACACTGGTCGCATCCTGCCCACCGAACGCGCGCCGCGACCTCTACCGGCTCACGGTCTCCCCCGGCCCGGGCCGCAAGTCCGAGCCGCACATGCCCGGCACGATCGAGCACGTCGTACTCGGCACCGGCCGGGCGCTCGTCGGACTCAGCAGCGAACCGGTCGAGCTCCACCCGGGCGACTACATCGCCTACCCCGGCGACCTCCCGCACCTGTTCCAGGCACTGGAGCCGAACACCACCGCCGTACTGGTGTCGGAGACATCCTAGACCGTTGCCGCAGGCAACAAAGCGTCAGACCTTACGGCCGACCCCGCCCGCGATGCACTCCTCGACCTGGTTCAGCGGCTTGACCCGGGGGCCGTCCGGCCACCAGTCGTCGCACAGCACCAGGCCCGGCTCGACCAATTCCTGGCCGGGGAACAGCGCGCGGATCTGCTCGTAGGTGCGGAACACGCCGCTGCCCATCGGGCTGTGGGTGAACTTCTCCTCCATCGCCCGGGCGATCGCGGAGTGCTCGGGAGTCTGCGGGTCGTAGAAGTGCGCGATCACCGAGTACGAGCCGGGCGCGAGCGCGTCGACGTAGGTCTTCATCAGCTCCGGCGCGTCGTCGCCCAGGTAGTGGTGCAGGGTGCCGTTGTGGATCAGCGCGATCGGCTGGCTGAAGTCGAGGAACTCGCGGACCTGCGGCAGGCTCAGCACCTCGTCGGGCTTGAAGATGTCGGCGCTGAGGAACAGGGTCTGGTCGTTCTCCTCCAGCAACGCGCGGCCGTGCGCGAGCACCACCGGGTCGTTGTCGATGTAGAGCACCCGGGCGCTCGGCTGCAGCCGCTGCACGATCTGGTGGGTGTTCTCCGCGGTCGGCAGGCCGGACCCGCAGTCCAGGTACTGGGTGAGGCCCACCTGGCCGGCCAGGAAGCGGCAGGCCCGGATCAGGAAGTTGCGGTTCGACCAGGCCAGGTCGTTCACCTGCGGGGCCACCGTCGCGACCTGCCGCAGCACCTCGCGGTCGATCTCGAAGTTGTCCTTGCCGTTCAGCGCCGCGTCGTACACGCGGGCGATGCTGGCCCGGGTGGTGTCCACCCCGACCGGTACGGAACTGGGAGCCTTGGTGGCATCGGGCATGCGGCGACCTCACTCGGGGAAGGTTCGGCTGAGGGTCCGAGCCTAACCACATCGCAGCCGAAAAATCACGCCCGGTAGCGAGTCCCCGCTGCCCACGGCCGCGCGGAACGTGCGAAGATCGGCGGGCACGCCGCGCGAGACCGACTGGGGAGGGTCCTGGTGACCGAGGAGCAGGGCGCGCCGGGCGGACCGACCGCCCTGCGGATCATGCTCGGAGCCCACCTGCGCAGGATGCGCGAGGAGGCCGGGATCAGCCGGGCCGACGCCGGCTGGGCGATCCGCGGCTCGGAGTCCAAGATCAGCCGGCTCGAGCTCGGCAAGGTCGGCTTCAAGCCCCGCGACGTCGAGGACCTGCTCACGCTCTACCGGCTGACCGATCCCGCCGAGCGCGAACGCCTGCTCGAGCTGGCCCAGCAGGCCAACAACCCCGGCTGGTGGCAGCGCTACGACGACCTGACGCCGAACTGGTTCCACTCCTATCTCGGTCTCGAGATGGCCGCGGACATGATCCGGACGTTCGAGTCGCAGTTCGTCCCGGGTCTGCTGCAGACCGCCGACTACGCCCGCGCCGTCACCCAGCTCGGACACAGCGAGGCCCCGCTGCCGCAGGTCGAGGTCGAGCGGCTGGTCACGCTGCGGATGTCGCGCCAGGCCGTCCTGACCCGCGGTCTGCGGCCGATGCGGCTGTGGGCGGTGATCGACGAGTCCGTGCTCCGGCGCGAGGTCGGCACGCCCGGCGTTCTGCGGCGCCAGCTGGAGCATCTGCTGGAGATGTCCCGCCGGGTCAACGTCACCCTGCAGGTGATCCCGTTCAAGGCCGGCCTGTACGCCGCGACCGGCGGCGCGTTCAGCATCCTGCGGTTCGCCGAGGTCGAGCTGCCGGACGTGGTCTACATCGAGCACCTGACCAGCGCGGTCTACCTGGACAAGCGCGAGGACCTGGACAAGTACCACGTCACGATGGACGCACTGTCGATCGCGGCCGGTACGCCGCGCGAGACCGAGCAGCTGCTGAAGGAGATCCTCGCGACGACGACCGAGTGAGCCCGGACCGGCGGGATCAGAAGGAGAACGCGCCGCGGACCGCTTCGACCCGGTGCTTCACGTTGTGCAGGAACCGTTGCGGCACCGAGCGGTCGGTGAACTGCCGCAGCGCGCGGCACTCCTGGTGCCCCGGCGCCAGCCGGACCGTCATCACCCGGGTCAGTTTGGTGCCCTCGGCAACTGGTTCGAAGAGGTAGTCGACCTGCGCGCCGACGCCGCGCCACCCGTACTGCGGAGTTTCGACGCTCCACCGATGGCCCCACTCGGCCCGGCCGACCGTCCACACCGCGGAGAACATCTCGTCCCCACTGGCCAGCACCTGCGTCACCTCGTCCCCGGCGACCGCGCAGCGATCGGTGACGCCGGTGAGGTGCACCACCAGCGGATGGGTGCGCAGCACGTTGCGCGGCATGGTCAGGAAGAAGTACGTGTCTTGCGGATCCCGCCGGACGACCACCTGGTCGCGGGACCGGATCACGCCACCACTCGTCGTCCCCGGCATCCGGCGATCGTAGTGACCGCCCGGCCCCGCCAGGAACGATGTCAGGGCAGCCTTAACCCTTTCTTGGGCCGGCTCAGTCCGACGCGGTGTGGTGGTCGGTCCGGATGAAGAAGTCGCTCGGATCGGCGGTGGCCTGCGGCGAGGTCTCCAGCCAGGCGGCGAACTTCTCGGGCTGCCGGCGTTCCAGCTCGTCGAGGTAGCTGAGCCGGGTCGCGGTGATCGCCAGGCGCTGCTCGTCCGTCGCGGCGGACTCGAGCGCGGCCGTGCTCAGGCACCAGGCCAGGCAGAGCTCCTCGTCGGAGTACTGCTCGACTGTCGAGGCCGGTGTCCACAAACGCGTGACGACGTACGGCGCGGTCGCGACGACGGCCAGCAGCAGCGCGATCGTCGTCCAGCCGGCGGTGACGGCGTACCCGCAAACCGCCAGCGTCAGGACGCCGGACCGCAGCGACCACTTGACGACCTGGCGGGCGACGTGGCGCGCCGGTTGGCCGTCGGCCATGCCGGCACTGAGGTAGACCGAGCCGACCGTGCCGGCGCCCATCACGAACGTCATCAGGCAGGTCGTCGGGCTGATCAGGAGAATCGCCGCGCCGCATCCGGCCAGCAGCAGGAAGCCGACCACGGCCGTCCAGACGATCCGATAGCGCCGCCCACCGAAAATCCCCGTAGCCGCCATCTCGACCTCCTTCTCCCCAGTCAAGTGCCCACACCACGGGTGGTCAATACATGACGGCGAGTGTCGGCGGATTTGCTCAGGGCAGCGGCGGTTCGGGGCCGCGGGTGGGATGCAGACAGGACCACGGCCGGGGCGTGCGGGAGCCGGGCGAGTTGGGCCCGAACCAGGCGTCCAGTACGACGTCCTCGCCGCCCGCCTCGACCGGTTCGCGCTCGACCAGGCGCAGCAGCGCGACCAGCCGCCACGCCGGTTCTCCGGTGATTTTCATTGCCTCAGGCCCCCTCTCTGCTGGTCTATCGGAGAACCGGGGGCGAACGTTTCACCGACTGCGATTTCGCCAGTCGTCGTCACGCAGAGCGAAGACGAACTCGTCGATCCACTGCCCCTTGAAGAAGTGGTTGTGCACGAAGTGCGCCTCCTGGCGCATTCCGAGCCGTGCCGCCAGGCGGACCGAGGCGTCGTTCCCGGCGACGATCACCGCGCAGATCCGGTGCAGGCCGAGGTCGTCGAACCCGAGCTTCAGCATCGCCTCCGCCGCCTCGGCGGCGAACCCGCGACCGTGGTACTCGGTGTTCAGCGCGTAGCCGAGCTCTCCTTGCCGGTCGGTGTCACTGGCCCACTTGAGCAGCACCTCACCGATCACCGTTCCGGTCTCCCGCAGCTCGATCGCCAGCACGAGCCACTGCCCCGCCTCGGTCACCTCGGCCTGCCCGAGCTTCGCCTCCAGCGCGACGCGGGTCTGCTCGCGGTCCCGGACCGGCCACGGCACGTAGCGGACGACGTCGGGATCGGAGTGGAAGGCGAGCAGGTCGTCCAGGTCCTCGCGCCGATGCGGCCGCAGATCGAGTCGTTCGGTTCTCACCGGGTAGTCGGGGCGCAGTCCTCCGGGCATGGCGATCCTCTCGTCTAATGCTGTTAGACAGTAGGCTAATGGCGTTAGACAGACCGCGACAAGGGAGATTCCAGGTGCCGGAGCAGCGCGGGGCGTCGTCGCACGCCGCGGCGGGGCTGCGGGTCGAGGCGATCGTCGAGGCCGCGCTGGCGGTGATCCGGGCCGACGGTGTGGCCGGGCTGACGATGCGCGCAGTGGCCGAGCGGTTGGCCGTTCGGGCTCCCTCGCTCTACCACCACGTGCGCAACAAGGACGAGTTGCTCGACCTGGTGGCCCGTAACGCGTTCGACTCCTTCGCGGCCGACCGGACGGCGTACGAGCGAGTCGGGAGCCTCGACGAGTGGATCGCGGTGACCACGACCGGGTCGCACCGGTTACGTGAGTTCTACGCCGAGCATCCGGGTCTGGCCGCGCTGATCCAGGCCAAGGCCACGCCGTACCGGGATCAGGGCGACGGTTCGCGGGCCGCGCTGGTCCGGGCGCAGCTCAACGCGCTGGTGGCCCTCGGCGTCTCCGAGGCCGACGCCCGGGACATCTTCGAGACCATCGCCCACTGGACGCTGGCCGCCGTGGCCGCCGACGGTCCGGACGAGCTCTTCAGCGACGGCCTCGACCTGTTGATGCTCGGCCTGCGAGCGCGTCTGGCGGCGTGAGTCAGGCGTCGAAGATCTTGCCGGGATTGAAGAGGTTGGCGGGGTCGAGGGCCCGTTTGATCGCTCGGTGCATCTGCAGGACCTCCATGGACAACTCGGCGTCGAGGCCAGGGCGCTTGAGCAGGCCGATGCCGTGTTCGCCGGTGACCGTGCCGCCGAGTTCGAGCGCGGCGGCGAGGATCTGCTCGAAGGCGTTCTGAGCCCGCGCGCGGGCCGCCTCGTCACCGAGCGGTGTGATCAGCAGCGGGTGCAGGTTGCCGTCGCCGGCGTGGGCGATGTTCGCGATCGTCACCTCGTTGCTCAGGGCAATCTCTTCGATGCGGCCGAGCATCTCGGCGACCCGGCCCTTCGGCACGCAGACGTCCTCGGTCAGCACCGGCCCGAGCCGCTCCAGCGCCGGGAACGCGAGCCGCCGGGCGGCGAACAACGCCTCCGCCTCGTCCTCGTCCGTGGACCGCTCCGCCCAGGTCGCCCCGGCCCGCCGGAAGCAGCCGGCCATCTCCTCGGCGGCCGCGGCACCGGCCTCCCCCGGCTCGTCGACCCGGCCGAGCAGCACGACCTGCGCGTCGGTCGACAGGCCCATGTTCTTCCAGGCGTCGACGGCCGCCAGGCAGTGCCGGTCGACCAGTTCCAGCGCGGACGGCGTGAGCCCGGCCGCCGCGACCGCCTCGATCGCGGCCCCCGCGTCGGACAGGGTGTCGAAGTACGCCGCGACGGTGATCGGGTTCGGCGGCAACGGCCGGAGCTTGACGGTGATCTCGGTGACGACGCCGAGCGTGCCCTCGGACCCGACCATCAGCCCGACCAGGTCGTAGCCGGCCACGCCCTTGGCCGTCCGGCGCCCGACCCGGACGACTTCGCCCAGCGGGTTCACCAGCTCCAGGCCGATCACGTAGTCGCGCGTCACGCCGTACTTGGCGCAGCAGACCCCGCCCGCGTTGGTCGCGACGTTGCCGCCGATCGTCGACCAGGGCGAACTGGCCGGGTCCGGCGGGTACCACAGCCCGTAGTCCGCGACCGCCGCGCGCAGGTCGTCGTTCACCACGCCCGGCTGCACGACGGCGAGCCGCTCGAGCGCGTCGACCTCGACGATCGTGTTCATCCGCTCGGTGCTGACGACGACACAGCCGTCGACCGCGTTCGCCCCTCCGGACAGCCCGGTCCCGGCACCTCGCGGCACGATCGGTACGCCGTACCGGATGCAGGCCTGGACAACTGCTTGCACCTCCGCCGTCGACGCCACGCGCACAACGGCCGCGGGCAGCCCGACCGGTGCCCAGACAGCCTGGTCCTGCGACAACCCCGCCATCACCTCGGGATCGACCAGCACCCGCTCGGACGGCACCGCCCGCCGGATCTGTTCGACGGCGTCCCGCGCACTCAGCCCCATGCCGCCCATGCAAACACAACGCCGGCCTCAGTTGTCGGTGGGGCGAGTTAGCCTCGGTGGTGTGACTTACCGTGAGTACCGGTCACCAGTGGGCCTGGAGCCGCTGGTCGCCTGCCTGTGGGCGAGCGACCCGGTGCCGGGCAGGACCACGCGGGTCATCCCGGATGGTTGTGTCGATCTGGTGTGGTTCGGCGCCGAGCAGGGGCTGGTTGTCGTCGGCGCGGACACCGGCCCCTGGATCAGCGGACCGTCGGCCGCGGGTGACAGCACTTACGCGATCCGACTCCGCCCCGGAGCCGCGGGCGCGGTGCTCGGATTGCCTGCCTCGGAGGTGCGAGACAGCCGGGTGAGCGCCGATCTGGTCTGGGGCGCCGAAGGTCGGGAGCTCGAGGACGCCCTGATGACCGCCGATCCGGGGCAGCGGCTGCGGATCCTGACCGAGGGCGTACTACGACGCCACGCGACCCCTGACCCGCTCGCTTTGGCAGCCGCCCGCAAACTCGCGGAGCCCGGTGTGCGGGTCTCCGCCGCGGCAGCCGACCTCGGGATCAGCGAGCGGCAGCTCAACCGGCGGCTGCAGAACGCCGTCGGCTACGGCCCGAAGATGCTCGCCCGCGTCGCCCGCCTGCGCCGCCTGATCGCCCAGCCCGGCGACGACCCGCTGGCGATTCGCGCGTTCGCCGCCGGATACGCGAGCCAGGCCCACATGACCGACGAGGTGCGCCGGCTGACCGGCCTCACACCTGTCCATTTCCTGAAAGACGCCGCACTGACCGCCGCCTAACGTCGGGTCCATGATCGACCTCGACGCAGCAGAACAGTTCGTGCACGCCAACGCCCGCCTGATCGACCGGCACCGCCTGGCCGTCCTCCTGCACGGCGCTCCGGCCGGCCCGGTGCTCGACGCGTTGCGCGCCTACCGCACGCCCGACGGCGGTTTCGGCCACGCGCTCGAACCGGACGTCCGATGCCCGGGCAGCCAGCCGTCCGCCGTACTGCAGGCGCTGGAGATTCTCGCGAGTCTCGGCGCGCTCGGTGATCCGCTAGTCGGCGAGATCGGTGACTGGCTGACCACGATCACCAATTCCGACGGCGGCGTTCCGACCGTGCTGCCGAGCGCCGACGGTCATCCGCGGGCGCCGTGGATGGTTCCGGCGCCGGAGAGCGGGTTCCTCACCTACGCGATCGCCGCCAAGCTCTGGCAGGCCGGATCGTCCCACCCGTGGCTGGAGGCCGCCACCGACTGGTGCTGGACGACGATCGAGGCGGCCGACGGCGTCGGCGGTTACACGGTGAAGTTCGCGCTCGACTTCCTGGACGCGGTGCCCGACCCGGCCCGCGCCGCCGCGGCGGTCGAGCGGTTCCGGCCGACACTCGATGCCGAGGGCAACCTTCCGGTCGAGGGCGGCACGGAGGACGAGAAGATCACCCCGGTCACGCTGTCCCCGCATCCCGGCACGCCGAGCCGCGCGCTGTTCACGCCCGCGCAGCTCGACGCCGATCTCGACCGCCTCGCGGCCGGTCAGCACGACGACGGCGGCTGGGACGTCGACTACCTGCACTGGTCCCCCGGCCAGGCCCTCGACTGGCGCGGCATCGCCACCGTCCAGGCCATCGCGACCCTGCGTACGAACGGCCGCGTGTGACCCTCCCGTCCGTACAGTGCTGGACCAGGAGGTGCTGCCGATGCCCACCAAGATCCGATCCGCCGTCCCCGAGGACGCCGAGCTCGTCGACACGCTGGTCCGCGAGCTGGCCGACCACCAGGACGAAGGCCAGTACGTCACCGTCACGGTCGACCGCTGGCGGGAGCTGCTCGCCGATGACGCGGTGACGGTCCTGCTGGCCGAGCACGAGGGAGAGCCGGCCGGCTACGTCTCGGCCGTCCGGCGGATCCACCTGTGGACCGGCCGGGAGGTGCTCGGCCTGGACGACCTGTACGTCCGCGAACGCTTCCGGGGCGCGGGCATCGGTGAGCTGCTGATGCTCGAGCTCGCCCGCGCGGCCGCGCTGACCCACCGGCTCACGATCACGTGGGGCATGCGCACCTCGAACGAAGGCGCCCAGCGCTTCTACGCCCGGCTCGGCGCGACCCTCAACACGAAGGTCCTCGCCGCCTGGCCGTACGACGCCTACGTACAACGGCTCTGACGAGTCGGTCACCCTCAGTACACGCTGATCCGGCGGGTGAAACCCGCGACCGGGCCGGCGCCTGCCCGCCACTAAGGTGGGGGTCGGCCCGGGGGATCCCCGGCCACGACGCGCGACGGCCGATCGCCGACGCGCCGGGCCCGTACGGGCCATCACGTTGGCAGACTGGGAGCGGAGTACACGGTGACGACTGATCCGACCATCATCTACACCCACACTGACGAGGCGCCGGCGTTGGCGACGTACTCGTTCCTGCCGGTGATCCAGGCGTACGCCGCGCAGGCCGGGGTCGCCGTGCAGACGCGGGACATCTCGCTGGCCGGACGCATCATCGCGCTGTTTCCCGAGTACCTGACCGAGGACCAGCGGATCGCCGACGCGCTGGCCGAGCTCGGCGAGCTGGCCAAGACGCCCGAGGCGAACATCATCAAGCTGCCGAACGTGTCGGCCTCGATCCCGCAGCTGAAGGCCGCGATCACCGAGCTGCAGGGCCAGGGCTACGCGCTGCCGGACTACCCCGACGAGCCGAAGACCGACGAGGAGCGGGAGATCCAGGCCCGCTACGACAAGGTCAAGGGCTCCGCGGTCAACCCGGTGCTGCGCGAGGGCAACTCCGACCGCCGCGCGCCCGCCTCGGTGAAGAACTACGCCAAGACGCACCCGCACCGGATGGGCGCCTGGACGCCGGACTCGAAGACCAACGTCGCCACGATGGGCGCCGAGGACTTCCGCTCCACTGAGAAGTCGGTGGTGATCCCCGCCGACGGCACGCTGCGGATCGAGCTGGCCGGCGACGACGGCTCGACCACCGTGCTGCGCGAGTCGGTCCCGGTGCTGGCCGGTGAGGTCGTCGACGCGTCGGTGATGCACGTCGCGCCGCTGCGCGAGTTCCTCACCGCGCAGGTCGCCCGGGCCAAGGCCGACGACGTGCTGTTCTCGGTGCACCTGAAGGCCACCATGATGAAGGTCTCCGACCCGATCGTGTTCGGTCACGTCGTGCGCGCGTTCTTCCCGAAGACCTTCGCGACGTACGGCGAGGTGCTGGCCAAGGCCGGCCTGACCCCGAACGACGGTCTCGGCGGCATCCTCAACGGCCTGGCCGGGCTGCCCGAGGGCGCTGAGATCAAGGCCTCCTTCGACGCCGAACTGGCCGAGGGCCCGGCGCTGGCGATGGTCGACTCCGACAAGGGCATCACCAACCTGCACGTGCCGTCCGACGTGATCGTCGACGCCTCGATGCCGGCGATGATCCGCACGTCGGGCCACATGTGGGGCCCGGACGGCCAGGAGCACGACACGCTCGCCGTGCTGCCGGACAGCAGCTACGCCGGGATCTACCAGGTCGTGCTCGACGACTGCCGGGCCAACGGCGCGTTCGACCCGGCCACGATGGGCTCGGTGCCCAACGTCGGCCTGATGGCGCAGAAGGCCGAGGAGTACGGCAGCCACGACAAGACCTTCGAGGTCGCCACCACCGGCACCGTCCGGCTGATCGACGCCGACGGCAACGTCGTGCTGGAGCAGGCCGTCTCGGCCGGCGACATCTTCCGCGCCTGCCAGACCAAGGACGCGCCGATCCGCGACTGGGTCAAGCTGGCCGTCACCCGGGCCCGGGCCACCGGCGACCCGGCGGTGTTCTGGCTGGACGAGACCCGCGCGCACGACGCGCAGATCATCGCGAAGGTCAACGAGTACCTGGGCGAGCACGACACCGACGGGCTGGACCTGCAGATCCTCGCCCCGGTCGACGCGATCAAGCTGTCGCTGGAGCGGATCCGGCGCGGCGAGAACACGATCTCGGTGACCGGCAACGTGCTGCGCGACTACCTGACCGACCTGTTCCCGATCCTCGAGCTCGGCACCAGCGCGAAGATGCTGTCCGTCGTACCGCTGATGGCCGGTGGCGGGCTGTTCGAGACCGGCGCGGGTGGCTCGGCGCCGAAGCACGTGCAGCAGTTCGCCAAGGAGAACTACCTGCGCTGGGACAGCCTGGGCGAGTTCTTCGCGCTGGCCGCGAGCTTCGAGCACCTGGCCCAGACCACCGGCAACGCCCGCGCCCAGGTGCTGGCCGACACCCTGGACCGGGCGACCGCGACGTTCCTGAACGAGGACAAGTCGCCGACCCGCCGGATCGGTGGCATCGACAACCGCGGCAGCCACTTCTACCTGTCGCTGTACTGGGCGCAGGAGCTGGCCAAGCAGACCGACGACGCCGACTTGGCCAAGTCCTTCACCGCGGTCGCCGAGACCCTGGCGAGCAACGAGCAGACCATCGTCGAGGAGCTGCTCGCGGTCCAGGGCAGCCCGGTCGAGCTGGGTGGCTACTACCACCCGGACCCGGAGCTGGCCGCCGCCGCGATGCGGCCGTCGAAGACCTGGAACGACGCGCTCGCGACGCTGTCCTGACGTAGCCGAAGGGGTGCCCACCTGATCAGGTGGGCACCCCTTCGCCGTACTCAGTGCTGGTGCTGCTCGGCGTACTCCTGCTGGGTCATCTCCTGCAGCTCGGACGCCGGCGTGGTGGTCTTGCTCTGCGCGTCGCCGCCGCCGACGTCCCCACCGCCGAAGCGGATGTTGGCCCAGTTGTTCTGGGTGGTCAGCGTCGTACTGCGGCCGTCGCGGTTGATGTCGGCCGACGTGGTGTCGGTGGCGTCGCCGTCACAGTTCCAGTCGATGCCGAGGTTGGCCGCGCCGGAGGTCCGGGTGGTGTTGTCCGGGCACCTCCACTTGGTCCGCCAGGTCGAGGCGGCGCTGCCGAGGCCGGCCGATTCCTTCAGGCTGGACTCGGTCAGCGTCGGTGGGGCGAAGCTCGAGTAGCTGAACCAGGCCGCGCCGCTGGTCCGCGGGACGCCGTCGAACTGGAAGTGGTAGTTCATCACGCTGAGGTAGTTCGGCTTGTAGTTGACGCTGTCGCTGCCGCCGTGGGTCAGCCCGAGGTCGTGGCCGAGCTCGTGGATGAACGTGCCGACGTTCATGTTCTCGGTGACGGTCCAGTTGCACTTCGGGCCCATCGTCACGATGAACGTGTCGTTCGGGATCGCGAACGCGTTGCCGCTGCTGCAGGTGTTGTCGTAGTCGTCGGCCCAGAGCATGTAGTGGAAAACCGCCTGGCGGGCCGGGGCGAAGTGGGTCGCCTTGATCGCGTCGGTCTGCTGCACGGCCGGCTGCAGGTTGCTGTCGTAGGGGACCTGGTTGCCACCGCCCAGGTCGTACGCCGTACCGCGGGCGGACCCGGCGTCGAGGTGCAGCCGGATCCCGGTGCTGCCGTCGGGGTTGCTGATCGGTGCGGTCGCGAAGCTCTGGACGATCCGATCGAGGGCCGTCGTACTGGCCAGCCGGCCCTCCATGTAGTCCATCTCGACGAACAGATCCTTCTTCGTCGGCGTCGCGCCCATGGCGGGCAGGTCGACGTCGACGACGCCGTCTCCGTTGGCGTCGTAGCCGTTGGTTTCCCAGGTGTCGGGCAGGGCGTCACCGTCGGTGTCGGTGGCCGCGGGGGTCGGTTTGGCGGCGGCGCTGCCGGCCGGCGTACCGGAGCTGTCGGGGCCGACGGCCGCGACGGCACCTCCGGCGGCGGCCGCGACGAGGGCGAACGAGCTCAGCGTGCCGAGCACCAGGGGGCGGGGGCGGAATCTCATCAGGTCTCCTCGATCCAGTCAGCGGCAGGAGCAAGCTCCCTCTCACGGGCCGCACGACGGTTGCTGACAACAACCTTCCGCAGCATGTATCCGATCGACCACTGAGCGCAATGGGGATAACCCGGAAGTTTTCGGTTTTGACGCCGGTCGGTGTGCGGGATACCACGTGGAGTGACGGTTAGATACCCGGTGGGATCGGGGCGCATGCCGTTCGGTTCGCGGGGTGCGCGGTAGACGTCCGCCCCCAGCCCGGCGTCGGGTATCGAGCGCCTGGCTGAGACCGCGGCAAACGGGCTGGGCTTCCGGGCCGGCGGACGTGCACCACTGATCAACCAGCGCCGCAGCCGCCCCCGACCGGCGTGTCGCGGCGTGTCGCCCTCGATCGCGGAGCTTGGACAGTGATGGAGGTTCGCCGCCGGGCCGGCGTTGGGTTGTGGAGCACCTGGCCGGGACTGCGGCGGACAGGCTCGGGTTTCCGGGCCGGGCGGACGTGCACCACTGATCAACCAGTGCCGTAGCCGCCTCCGATCGGCGTGTCGCGGCGTGTCGCTCTCGGCCACCGGGGCTTGGACAGTGGTGGACGTCCGCCCCGTACGCTGAGCCCGTGGCTCTCGAGGGCGTGGCGTCGGTTGCGGTGGTCGGAGTCGGGCGGATCGGGGCGCCGCTGGTTGCGCGGTTGGTTGCTGCAGGCCACGAAGTGGTCGGGACCGACATTCGCCTGGAGCGCCGCAGCGAGGTCGAGGCGGCAGGTGCTCGCTGGGCGCCCGACCTGGCGGGGGCCGTGGCGGATGCTGAGGTCGTGCTGACGGTGATGCCGGGCGGCCCTGAGCTCGAGGACCTCGTGCTCGGCGGAGGTCAGCTCCTGTCCCAGCTGGCCGAGGGGGCGATCTGGATCGACCTGACGAGTGCCTCGGTCGAGCTCGGCCAGGACTGCGCGCGGGCCGCGGCCGAACAGGGGATCGCCCACCTGGAGGCCCCGATCGGCGGTGGCGTGGACGGGATGCGGGACGGAACGCTCACCCTGTACGTCGGCGGCGAGGCCGGCGTGCTCGCGACGGCCGAGCCGGTCCTGCGCACCTTCGCTACGACGATCCACCACGCAGGCGACCACGGTATGGGCTACCTGACCAAGTTGTTGATCAACCTGTTGTGGTTCGGCCAAGCGGCATTGACGACCGAGGTCATGCTGCTCGCCCAGAACCACGGGCAGTCGCCCGGCCACCTGCGCGAGATCCTCCGGGGCAGCGCGGGGGACAGCGCGTTCGCCGAGCGGCACCTGCCGGCGCTGCTGGCCGGCGACTACCTCGCCGACTTCGGCCTCGACCGCTGCGTCGAGGAGCTCGACTCGGTCGAACGAACCGCCGCGCGCGCCGACGTCCCGCACCCCGTCACGGCCGCCGTCGCCGCCTTGCACCGCTCCGCACTGCACCGCTACGGCCCGGTCGACGGCGAGCTGATGGCCGCCGCGTGGCTCGAGGAACAAGCCGGCACCCGGCTCCACGACCGGCCACCGCCGAAGTAGGTCGCGCACCCGCCGCGCGAGAGGAGTCCTGCCGCTCGCGAGCCGCCAAGAGCCCGGCGTCGACCGGCAACGCGCACACCGCGCACCGCGTACCGCGTGCACCGCGACACCCCACGCCAGCCCAAGAGCCCGGACACCGCAGCCCGCACACCGCGGCCCCGCCAGGTCCTCGCCACCCCCGGCGCCTAGACACTCCAGTCATTCGCGTCGGCGACACGCCGCGACACGCCGATCGGAGGCGGCTGCGGCGCTGGTTGATCAGTGGTGGACGTCCGCCGGACCGGAAACCCCAACCTGTCGCCGCCGGCCTCGGCCAGGCGCTCGACACCCCACGCCGACCCAGGAACCGGACCCCCAGCCCGTCCACCGCGGCCCCGGCCTGGCGCTCAACACCCCACGCCGACCCGGCCGGACGTCCACCACTGTCCAAGCCCGGCGATCGAAGGCGACACACCGCGACACGCCGATCGGAGGCGGCTGCGGCGCTGGTTGGTCAGTGGTGGAGGTCCGCCTACCGAGCAGCAGGCCGGCAGCTGCGCCGGGGGAACTCCGGCTGGTCAGAGGTCGCGGGCAGTCAGATCGGTGAGTAGGCGGCGCGCGTCCGCGAAGCGGTGCGTCGGTGACGAGCGCTGCTGCCGGTAGGGAGACCTGGGATCGCGCCGGCACCATCCGGTTGGCCCGAAGGCTTCCCGCTACCGGCCCGCAGCCGCGAGCAGTTCGTGAGGGACCGCCTGCAACATCGGCGCTCGACCTCGGTGGCGCCGTTCGCGGGCTGCTGACGTGCCGCGTGACGACGTTCGAGGTCGCCGAGTAGAGCGACAGGCGCCAGCCGGCTGGCCGACCCCGCAGACCTTCCCGCGCCCTCAGGCGTACGGGCTGAGACGCGCCTAGTGGGTCGGGCTCGGCGACTGGGACCAGCTGGCGAGCAGGTTCAGGGCCTGGCGGGACGGGGAGTCCGGCGCGGTGGTGTAGACGAACAGGGTTTGCTCGGGGTCGCCGGGGAAGGTGAGCGACTCGTAGTCGACGGTCAGTTCGCCGACGACGGGGTGGTGCAGCCGTTTGGCGCCGAAGGTGCGTTGGTGGACGTGGTGCTCCGACCACCACTGCCGGAACTCCGGGCTGGCCAGGGAGAGTTCGCCGACCAGCTTCTGCGCCTCGGGGTCGTCCGGCGCGTTGCCGGTGTAGAAGCGCAGGGTCTCGACGGCGTTGCGGGCCTGCTGTTCCCAGTCGACGAACAGGTCCCTGGCCTCCTGGGACAGCAGCATCCAGCGGGCGTAGTTGCGTTCGCGCGGCGGCATCCGGTCGAAGTCGGTGAACAACGCCCGCGCCAACCGGTTCGCCGCCAATACGTCGGTACGACGGCCGAGCACGAGCGCGGGCTGGCTGTCGAGCGTGTCGAGCAACTGGTAGAGCCCCGGCCGCACCCGCTGGACGGCGCGAGCCCGCGGACGGGTCGTACGAGCCGCGCCGACCAAGTTGCGCAGGTGAGTCCGCCCGGTGGCGTCGAGGTCGAGCGCTCCGGCGATCGCGTCGAGCACCTGCGGGGACGGGACGATGCGACGCCCCTGCTCCAGCCGGGTGTAGTAGTCGGTCGAGACGCCGGCCAGCATCGCGACCTCCTCCCGCCGGAGGCCGGCCACGCGGCGTACCCGCCCGTCCGCAGGCAGTCCGGTGGTCTGCGGGTCGCGGGCAGCGCGGGCGCGGCGGAGGAAGTCCGCGAGCTCATGGTTGAGATCGGCCACCTGTTCATGATCGCAGGGCGATCGCCGTTCCTGCCTGGGTCGCTGAGTCCCAGGTTGCGGCGTACCAGGACGAGCGGGGCCGGTTGTACGCCGTTCCGGAGCCGATCGCGGCGGAAAGCTGGAGACACCGGCCACCACCGGCCGACCGATCCGGAAGGGACCTCACATGTCGTACCCCACCACCCGCCCCGCCACCTGGTTCGTCACCGGAACCTCGCGAGGCCTCGGACTCGAGCTCGTCACCCAGCTGCTGCGCCGCGGCGACAACGTCGTCGCAACCACCCGCTCGACCGAACGCCTCACCACCGCACTCGACGGCGTGGACCAGTCCCGGCTGCTCGCCCTCGAAGTGGACCTGGCCGACGAGCAAGCCGTCCGTACGGCGGTCGCCACCGCCAAGCAGCGCTTCGGCGACCTGGACGTCGTCGTCAACAACGCCGGCTACGGATTCCTCGCGGCCGTCGAGGAGGTCAGCGACGCCGAGGCGCGGCAGATGTACGACGTCCAGATCTTCGGCACCTGGAACGTGCTGCGCGCGGTCCTGCCGGACTTCCGCGCGAACCGCAGCGGGCACGTCATCAACGTGTCGTCGATTCTCGGCCTGACGTCCTTCCCCGGCTGGGGTCTGTACTGCTCGGCCAAGTACGCGCTGGAGGGCCTGACCGAGTCGCTCGCCGCCGAGGTCGGTGCCCTGGGCATCGAGGTCACCCTGGTCGAGCCCGGCTATATGCGGACCGACTTCCTCAGGTCGCACTCGCTCGGCTTGCCCGCGACGACCGTCGACGCCTACCCCGCGCTCCGGGAGATGACGTCGGCCCACCAGGCGATGCCCGGCACCCAGCTCGGCGACCCCGCCAAGGCGGCCGCCGCGATCATCACCGTCGCCACCACGGGCGGCGCGCCGCTGCACCAGCTGCTCGGATCGGACTCTCTCGGCCTCGCCGACGCCCGCCTCGAAGCACTGCGCGCCGACTTCACCGCGGGCCGAGCGCTCGCCCGGACGACGGACATCCCGCAGGACTGAGGTCAGCCGGCCTCGACCCGAGGCGTGTCCGGTACGGCGTGCCACGGCTGGCCGGTCGGCCATTGGATCACCAGCACCGCGCTCAGCACGACGGCCCCACCGAGGATCTGGATCGCGCCCAGCGACTCGCCGAAGATCATCGCCGCGAGCACGACGGTGACGACGGGCTCCAAGGTCGAGAGGATCGACGCGGCCGACGGTCCGACCCGGGCCAAGCCGGCGAAGAACGTCAGGATCGCGGCGACGGTGCTGACCACCGCGATCGCGGTCAGCCAGAGCCACCCGCTGGGGGCGAAGTTCAACCCGGGCCCACCCCGTACGCCGGAAACGACCGCGAAGGTGCAGGCCGCGCCCGTGCAGACCAAGGACGAGAGCGCGACGGGCGGCACGCCGGCGCCGACGCGGTCGCCGGCCAGGATGTAGACGGTGTAGGCGATCGCGGCGCCGAAGCCCATCGCGGCGCCGAGCGGGTCGAGGGTGCCGGACGCCGCGCCACCGAGGACCAGCGCGGTGCCGACCGAGGCGATCACGAGCGCGGCGATCCGGCGGGCCGAGGCGCGTTCGCGGCGCAGGGCGATCGCGCCGATCATCACCAGGGCCGGGTAGACGTAGAGGATCAGCGCGAGCAGCGAGGCGTCCACGCGCTCGAGCGCACCGAAGAACAGGCCGGACTGCGTGGCGTAGCCGATGCCACCCATGGCCAGACCGGCCACGAGCGCTGGACGCCGTACGCCGCGCAGCGCGCCCGTCATACCGGCGACGACGAGCAGCAGGACGGCGGCGATCGCGAAGCGGACCAGCAACAGGTCGCCGACTTCGACGCCGGCGTCGTACGCGAGCTTGCCGAAGATCGCCATGGCGCCGAAGCAGACGGCGGACAGCAGGCAGAGGAGCGGACCCATACGACGATGGTCACAGTGCGCAACTGTTCACGTCCATCTCCTGTTTCTGTACGAGACCGAGTAGCGTTGGTGAACGATGCTGGATCTGCGCCGCCTCCGTCTGCTCCGCGAGCTGCACGCCCGCGGAACGATGCACGGCGCCGCGCGAGCCCTCGGGTACACGCCCAGCGCGATCTCCCAGCAGCTCGCCGTCCTCGAACGCGAGGCCGGCGCGAAGCTGCTCGAGCGAACCGGCCGCAACGTGCGGCTCACCGACGCGGGCCAGGCGCTGGTCCGCCACGCGGCCGTGCTGCTCGACGGTTTGGAGGCCGCCGAGGCGGAGGTGACGGCGATCGCCGCGGGGCATCCGGCGGGCGTCGTACGGGTGTCGGCGTTTCAGTCGGCCTTCCTGCGCATCGCGGCGCCGGCCGTCGCAGCCCTTGCGGAGAGCCATCCGGGCATCCGCGTCGAGTTGACCGAGGCCGAGGTCGAGGAGTCGATCCCGGCGCTGCGCTTGCGCCAGCTCGACGCGGTTGTCGGCGACGAGTACTCCGGCCAGCCGCGCCCGGTGCACACGGATCTCGCCCGCGAGCCGCTGGTCCAGGAGCAGGTGCGCCTCGTCCTCCCCGAGAACCATCCGCTGGCCCACCAGCCGCAGGTCCAGATGGCCGATCTCGCCGACGCCCGCTGGGCCGCCTGCCAGCCCGGCACCGGCCACCGCGCCATGCAGATCCGCGCCTGCCGCGACCTCGGCCACTTCGAACCGGACCTGCGCTTCGCCTCCGACGACTTCCTCATCCTCGTCGAGATGGTCCGCACCGCCGGCGCCTGCGCCCTCCTCCCCGACCTCGTCCTCGGCTACGGCGTCCCGGGCGTCGCCGTCCGTTCGATCGCCGAAGGCACACTCCACCGCGAGGTCTTCCTGCTCACCCGCACCACCAGAACCCCTGCTGTGGAAGCCGTGGCCAGTGCCCTTCACGACGCGGCGCCATGACCGCGCCGCTCAGCTGGTCGACTCGTTCTCCGGCTGCTCGGCGGTCAGCGCGGTGATGCGGCGGCGGAGGCGACGGGGCCGAAAAAACAGCAGGTAGCTGAACACGGCGGCCCCGCAGAGCGGCAGGAGCGCCCGCCACCACGGGCGATCGTCGTCGAACACGCCCACCACGAAGCTGAGAAGCATGAAGAACGCGCCGAAGGCGATCACGATCCGGCTCCATCGCTTCTCGGCCTGATCCAGGTGGCGCTGGGCGTACTCCGCAGCCGCAGCCCGGACCGCCGGATCCTGCGGGATCGGTCCGCGCTGAGTCGCTCGGAACGCGATCTCCCGCTGCTTCCGAGTCAGCTCGTCGCCGCCCGCGGTCGGCGCCATCAACTGCTTCATCTGCCGACTCAGGAATCCCATCGCGATCCCGAAGAACGGCGCCCCGACCCCGCCCATGATCAACGCGGCGGTCCAGCCGACGTCGCCCAGGTAGTGGGTCCCCAGCGCGAACAACACGGCGTACATGACGCCGGCGGCGGTCCCGGCCACCCAGCTCGGTACGTCCTGCGATGAGATGCGCATGCTGCATCCTCACCAAGACAGCCTTCCGACGCTCGCCGGTACGGCGTGGTTGCAGCTATTGCCATCGCGGCGTCGATCACTGACAGACTCTGCGCCATGACGCGATCCGGTACGACGCTCAGCATCGGCGACGGCGACAAGGAACTCAGCGAGCGGCTGTCCGCGGGCCTGGACGAGTTCAACTTCGCGGCCACCGGGACCACTGCCGCCGACCAGGGTGAGCTGTCCGTCAAGGTCGTCGACGACGCCGGCGAGATCGTCGGCGGCCTGACCGCGTGGACCTGGGCCGGCCTGCTCGGCATCGAGATGCTGTGGATCCGCGAGGACCACCGCAGCGAAGGCTGGGGCTCGAAGCTCCTTCTCGCAGCCGAAGAGGAAGCCCGCCGCCGCGGCTGCGACCGCGCCTGCGTCTCGTCGTTCACCTTCCAGGCCCCGGACTTCTACCAACGCCACGGCTACACCGAAACCGGCCGCACCCTCGGCATCCCGGGCGGCGCCGAGGACGTGCACATGTTCAAGAAGCTCGACCCGACGGCGTGATCCCGAACAGCCTCGTCGTCCCGGCCGCCGTACTGGCGTTCGCGCTTCTCACTGGGGTGCTGGTCCGGCTGGTTCGGCTGACCCAGCGCCGCGAGCTCGAACAGGCGACTCGCCTGGCGATCACCTGTGGCGCCTTGTGGGGAATCGGTTTGCTGCTGGCGACGCTCGGCGGCCGGCCCCGCGACGCGACCGGCTACGTGCTTTTCAACTGGGTCCCGTTCGCCACGCAGACCGTGGCCTCCACGTCCGAGATCGTCATGAACTTTCTGCTGTTCATGCCGGCCGGGCTCCTGCTGCCCTGGATCGCCCGTCACGCCAACGTGCAACGCTTAATCGCGATCGCGCTGGTCGGCGCCGCCCTGACCTCGGCCGTGATCGAGGTCCTCCAGACCTTCACCCCGCTAGGCACGGCAGGCGATCTCACCGACATCCTCCTCAACACCATCGGCTGCACGATCGCGGCGACCACCGCTGCGGGCGTCCACCAGCACCTGAGGCCCGTCCAAGTCACCTCCTCGGCTTGAATCAGCCCGACCGCCGCGCAGCCCGGCGCAGCGACTGCCGGCGGATCTTCTCGCGGACCCCGCAGGTCTCGGTCGCACACCACCGGCGCGAACCGTTGCGGGTCAGATCGACGAACAACCAGCCGCAGGTCGGACGGCACATCTTCACCCGGTCGACCTGCGGCGAGGTCAGCAGCTGTACGGCGTCCTCCGCGAGCAGGTACCGGATCCTGTCGAGATCGTCGGCCGGCCAGGTCCACCGCAGCTCGTTTTCCCAGCGCGGAGCAGCGTGCGCGACAGCCTCGGCGTACGCGTCGCGGATCGAGCACAAATCGTCCTCCGCCGGTACGCCGCCGGTCGCGATCGCGTGAAACACCGCGTACGACGCCTCGCGCAGCGCGATCGCTCGTCCGTGGGCGGCTTTCGCCGCGCGGGAGTCCGCCTGCCGCCGCAGTGTGCGGGCGCCGGTGGTGGACACCAGCCCGGCCTTGACCGACCACCCGATGAGCGCCCGGTAGTCCGGCACGTAGTCGCTCACCGGGGCCGGCTCGTGCCTCGGGTCGACGGTGTTGACGAAGTCGAGGCACTGGGCGCCGGCAACGAAGTCCACGATTCCCTGATTCCATCGACAATGGTTTTGCTCGCATCATAGCGGGTACGAGGCATCGCATGATGCGAGCAAAAGCAGATACGGTTGCATCAGGGCTCGGCCGCTACCTGGGCGCAGCAGTGGTGATCCGGGCGGTCAACGACGGAGCCTCGGTCGGGTTGGCTCTGCTGGCGCTATCCGTCCGCCCGACCGTCGCCGGTGCCCTGGTGGCCGCACTGGTCGCGCCGCATCTGCTCGGACCATGGATCAGCCGTGCCCTGGCGTGGACGGACTCGCGCTACGTCCTCGCCGGATCCTTTGTCCTGTACGGCGCCGCGGTCGCCACGGCCGCGGTGGTCATGGACGACGCACCCACCGTGCTCACCGTGCTGTTGGTCCTGCTCGCCGGTTGCGCTGGACCGATGCTTGCCGGTGGACTCACCAGCAGGCTGCCCCGCGGCGACACCCCGCGGTCGAGATCGCTCGACAGCGCCACTTGGGGACTCGCGACGACGGCCGGGCCTGGATTGGCCGCGGTCACCAACTTGCTGGTCGGTCCGGTCGCGGCGGTGCTGCTGATGGCGCTGGGCGCACTCGTCGCGGCGGGGCTCGTACTAACGTTGCCGCCAGCAACGGATTCGCCTGACCGCGCCGCCGGCATCCGCGAATGCTTGGCGCACGCGGTGCGCGTGAAACCGCTGCGCACCATGCTTCTCGCGATCGGCCTCACCGGTCTCGGCCTCGGCGCACTGCCGGTCGCGGCACCGCTGCTCAGCACCGACCTCGGTCATCCCCCAGGCAGCGGCGGACTGCTCATCACGGCGTACGGCTTCACCAGCCTGATCGGCTCGCTCGTCAACGCCCGTAAGCCTTTTGGCGGTTCACCGCTGCGAGTGGCCGCCGGGAGTCTGGCCGTCATGAGCCTCGCGGTCGGTGCCGCGGCGGCCGCACCGGCGTACGGGGTGGCTCTTGCCGGGTTCTGCTTGCTGGGTCTCGCGAACGGGACGCTGCTCCCGACGGTACTGGCCGTCTGCCGTTCGCACGCGCCGGCGAACGGTCACGCGCAACTGCTGGTGCTCGCCAGCAGCGTCAAGATCACCGGCTCCGCACTGGCCGGAATCTGGTCCGGACTGCTCACGCCCGCCGGCGGGCGCACGGTCGTGGCCGTGGCCGCCGGCGCACTGCTGGCCGCGGCGATCGTTGCCCTGTCGACGCGAAATCGGTCGGACGATGCAACGGATTAGGGCGTGACGTTGAACCAGGCCCGCAACGTCGGCACCCGGCGCAGCACGAACCGATCGAGCAGCAGCACAACGGCCAGCGTGATCCCGAACAGCGGCAGGAACACCGCCAGCGGGGCAACCAGCACAGCCAGCGCAGGCGTGGCGCGCAGCGGAAGCCGACCGCGCGGTGCTCCGACCGCGGGACCGGTCGGCCGCCGGCGCCACCACATCAACGGCCCGGTGACGCTCATGAAGACCACCCCAGCACAGAACAATGCGGTCGCCCAGAAGTTGACCAGCCCGAGGCGACGCCCTTCGTGCAATGCGATGCCCTGAGCAACGACCTTCGCCAGCGCCGGGTAATCGCTGTAACCGTAGGTGGACACCACGCGGCCGCCGTACTGGTCGACGTGCACGGTGCGCTCCTGGCCGGGATCCTGAAAGGCGTAGCCGATCGCGGAGTAAACGCCCGCGTCGTCGGCGGGCAAGGCGATCGTCATCGGGTGCCGGAGCCCGTGCCGTTGCCCGACCGCGATCGCGGTGTCGACGTCGGCCGTCGAGCGGCCCTTCTCGGACGGATCGGAGCTGGGCACCTCGTTCTCGCCCAGTCCCCACGGGACGTTGTGGCTGTGCGGCAGGGATTCGTCCAGCGTCGACGTCGGGTCCGACAGCGCGCCGTGGTCCTCGCTCCACAGCGAACTGCCCTGACTGCTGGCGATCTGCTGGGCCCTCTCGCCCCAGAATCCCGTCCAGGGCAGGCCGGACACGATCAGGAAGAGCAGTCCGACCCCGAGCACCGCGCCGGTGCGACCGTGCCGCGACCTCAGCACCGCACCCGCAGCACCGGCCGCCCGGCGCCGAGCCCGCGCGACCCGCCCCCGGAAGAACAGGTAGTAACCCGTCAGCGCCATCACGATCGCCCAGCACGCGGCGACCTCGATCACGAAGTCGCCCACGCGACCCATCATCAGCTCGCCGTGCAACAGGATCGCGCCACCGGACAAGGTGGTGTCGGGATTCAGCGCGCCGAGCACCGTGCCCTCGTACGGATCCACGAACACGTCCCGCGGCCCGGCCTGCGTGTCGACCGAGAACACCGTCGACCGGTCGGGCCCAGACGGTTCGGTCATCGAGACGACCGTGGCGTCCGGCAAATACTGCCGTACGGCGTCGAGCTGCGCCGAGTACGGCTGCGCGCGCAGCCCCGCGGGCTGTTCGACCTTCATCACGTCGGCATGCAGCAAAGGCTCGATCTGGAACCGGAACAGGTAGATCAACCCGGTCGTTGCCAACAGCACCACGACCGGGATGACCAGGAAGCTCGCGTAGAAGTGCCAGCGCCAGAACGCCCGGAACAATCCCGTACCACGGCTCCGCGGCTGCGCTTGGCCTGTCTCGGCCTGCTCGACAGATGTCACGCCCGCCAAACGTCCCACTCACCGCCACAGTTCCTGACGGCACGAATCCGCGCGTGTCTCCCGGCGTACGGCCGAGGATCTCGCACAGCGTCACCCCGCCGCGAACCGCGCCACCAGGTCCGGGTCGGCGAAGATCGTCAGCGCGCTGATCGTGCTCTGGTCGACGGTCAGCACCGCGACGGCGAACGGTTCGAACTCCTCGTCGATGGACTGGCGGTAGTACGCGAGCGCGGCCGGCTGGCCGTTCGCGACGGTCGGCACCATCCGGTAGAGGCCGGGCTCGGTCATCACGCTGTCCCGCAGGTGACCGACGCAGGTCGCCTTGCCCTGGAACCAGACGTCCGACGGGACGAGCTCGAGCCGCGCGTCCGCGCGCAGCAGGTCGTTCATCGCCTCGACGTCGGCCTGCTCGATGGCGGCCATGTAGCGGTCCAGGATCGCCCGCGCCTCGGGCGAGTCCGGCTCGACGACCTCGTCCGTGGTCGGCGCGATCTCGTCCAGCCGCGCGCGAGCCCGTTGCAGGGCGCTCTTGACCGCCGCCACCGACATGTCGAGCATGTCGGCGACCTCGGTCGCCGGGTAGCGCAGCGCCTCCCGCAGGATGAAAACCGCACGTTGCCGGGGCGGGAGATGCTGCAGACTGGCCACGAGCGCGAGGCGTACGCCGGCCCGCGCCGCGACGACCTCGGCCGGATCTCCACCGGCCGCCGCGACGTCAGGGAACGGGTCCAGCCACAGCGCCTTGCCGGCGTACGGGCTCATCGGTACGCCGGAATCCTGGCTCGGCGCGAACAGACCGGACGGCAGCGCCCGGCGTTGCCGCGAGCCGAGGGCGCTCAGGCACTGGTTGGTCGCGATGCGGTACAGCCAGGTACGCACCGACGACCGGCCCTCGAACGACTCCTGGCCCCGCCACGCCCGCACGTACGTCTCCTGGACGACGTCCTCGGCCTCGTGCAGGGACCCGAGCAGCTTGTAGCAGTGCGCCAGCAACTCGCCCCGGTGCTGCTCGGCGTCGGCGAGGAACTGGTCGGGTGCGTCGCCGGCGATCGTCTTCATCCCTGCACCTCCCTCGCCGCGGGCCGGTAGGTGAGATCGACCAGCCCCGGATCGTGACCTGGTCCGGCCTGGACGAGCTCCCACCGGTGATTCTGCCCGCCATCGCGGAACAGCGGCGTACCGGTCGGCACGAAGACCGGCACGATCGTCAGCGACAGCTCGTCGACCAGCCCCGCGTCCACCAGCGTCTGCCCGAACCGACCGTGCCCGTAGACCACGAGATCGTTGCCGTCGGCTTCCTTGAGGGCGTGCACCTCTTCGGGGACGTCGCCGGGCACGACGGTGGTGTTCTCCCAGTCCGCCCGGCGCAGCGTCGACGAGAACACGTACTTCGGCATCCGGTTGAGGTGATCGGCGTACGGTCCACTCGCCGCCGGCCACTGCCGCGAGAAGATCTCGTACGTCGTACGCCCCATCAGCAGCCCGTCACTACGCTGCAGCGCGGCCAGCGACTGGGCGGCGCTGCCCGGCCCGAAATACGGCCCGGCCCAGGCCGCCGGCGAGCTGATCACCCCGTTCAGCGAGACGAGCACGGACTGGGTCAGTCGGCGACTGTGGTTGTCGGTCATGCCCTGTAGACCCCGCCCGGCCCGCAAAGGAATCGGTCGGGCGGACGTCGGAATCCTGTCATGCCGGATTTCGCCATCCGTCCCGTCTGGCGTCAGTGCCGTGGGACCGGCTGACATTGGCCGAGTCCCCCACACCGGCCGGATCCCCGCGACCGGCGTTCCCCGGAAGGATGTCGTATGAAGAGGTTAGTCAAGTGGCCGGCGATCCTGGCCGCGTTCGCCCTGGGCGGCACCCTGGCGGCAAGTCCGGCGCAGGCCCAGACCAGTACCCCGGCCAACTCCACGACACAGGTCTCCGTCGGTGATCTCAGCCCTGAGCAGGCCGAGGCGATCGCCCAGCGCATCCTCGACGGGCTGCCGGCAGACTTCGAGGCGCGGCTGGCCGAGCTCGACCGGCAGCTCGGCCTCCCGGAGTCCGCGCCGGCCGCTGCGACTGTCGAGCGCCTCATCAATCCCGCGGACTACCAGTGCGGCCCGACCCCCTTGGACGCGTGGGTTCAGGCCCACCTCCCGCAGATGGACTCGCTCGAAGCCATCATCCTCGTGTTCTTCGGGTTGAAGATCCCGACGTACGACACCCTGCTCTTCGAGACCGAGGACACCCCGCAGGTCTTCGGGCGCAACGACGAGTTCAAGACCCCGGTCACCCACACCTTCCGGGATCTGCGGAGGTTCTGGGACACCCGGTCCGACGACATCCAACTGCTGGCGATGCACAGCAACGCGGTCGTCGACAAGGCGAAGGTGACCCGGACGCTCGTCGGGGCCCTCGGCCTCCCCACCCCCGAGGCGGCGGCTCCGCTCGCGGACCTGATCGTCCAGCTGTTCAGCCAGGAGAAGTGGCAGTACGGCCACCACCCGCTGTTCTCCTTCAACGCCTACGCCTCCGAGATCCTGCCGAGCGACCCGCCGGCTCTGCAGGGCATCCCGGACAAGCTGGTGATGGGCGACGGCATCCTCGAGGCCTACCACGCCATCGGGTACGGCGACGTCGCTCCGGAAGCGATCATGGCGCACGAGTTCGGCCACCACGTGCAGTTCGAGCACGGCGTGATCACCGAGGACTCGGACGCGGAAATCACCCGGCACTCCGAACTGCAGGCCGACGCGTTGGCCGGCTACTCGCTGACCCACGCCCGCGGCCTGGCCATGCAGCGCAAGCGGGTGGAAGCCTTCGAGCAGATCTTCTTCAACGTGGGTGACTGCTCGTTCACGGCCGACGGCCACCACGGCACTCCGAACCAGCGGGTGAAAGCGTCGAGCTGGGGTCACCAGCTGGCCCAGAGCGCGCCCAACCAGGGTCACGTCCTGCCCAGCCGCGAGGTCCTGACCGCGTTCGACCAGGCGTTCCCGACGATCGTGGCGCCCGACGCCGAGTGAACCGACCGCACCGCTGAACGGCTCTTCCCACCGCCCAGGCGGTGGGAAGAGCCGCCACGTCGTCTGCCCTGCGGCTTCGACCTCAGCCGAGACCCTTCAGCAGCTGCCGCGCCATCACGATGCGCTGGACCTGGTTGGTGCCCTCGTAGATCTGGGTGATCTTTGGCCGCGCCGACTCGATCAACGCGCGAAGACCCCGAAAATGGCTGTGACCTGCGAAGATGTCGGTCATCGATTGCCGGACTTCCCCGCCGTTGGTCAGTGCTCGACGGAGCAGATACGGAGCGGGGCGACGAAGGACAGCACGGTGGAAGCGTCGGCGAAGAGCTGCGTCGCCGCTGGAAATCTATAGGGCATCAGGGACGTCGTCAGTGCCGTAGTCGCTGACGAGCTAGGCGTGCTCTGTAGACGTTCGACGGCGTGGCTGACCATTCGCGGCTACACCTCTTCGCGGATGTCGAGCAGATTATCTAGGTGCCGCGGCCGAGGGCAGTGCCATATGCGCGGCCGGGAGTACGATCGTGTCACTGATGACGGTCACAGATTTCGATCCCCGCGTGAGTGCTACATACAGTTCCTGAGCGGTGTACTTCACGGGATTCAGAATAATGACGTGGTCGTACTCCAGTCCTTTGACCAGAAGCGGCCGTGACACCACTCGGGTGGTTGGTGAACGCCCGGCGGCCCGGGTGTGATTTCGCGTCCGTTGCAGCGCCTCGGACACTGTGCATTCATCGGAGATGGCGGTGGCTACGGATCGCATGACTTCGAACCACGCCTCGCGGCAATGGATGGTTACGCCAGGCAGCCTGCCAAGAAGATCGAGCGCAATTCGCACAGCGGCCGGAGTCGGATCACTGCGAACCTGAACGACTGCCTCGTAGGCGGGCCGCAAGTCCTCGCGTCGAGTCACGAACGACTTGCCCTCACCGAGTTGCCGCCGCTTCGCAGCTGGGATGTGCGTGGCAAGCCCAGCCGTTGAGCCGATCGCAAACTCAACCACCGCCTGTGCCACCTCGGCACCGCCTTTGGTGTCGATTCTAGTGGCCAGGGTGACCGACACCTTCTCGTCAATCGCCTCCATGACCGAGTACGAACCACCGAGGCTGCTTGCGGCGTTGACGCAGTCCGGACGAAACTGCCCCAGCACAGCAATGGTCCCGTCGAGATCCAGGGCAGCGTAGCAAGTGTTAACGAAGGTTCGAGCGTCTCGCCGCGGCACCCAGGTGACGGGCGCCGAGGTGAGGTCGATTGGCCGGCCGTTCAGCAGGTTCTCGCGAATGGCGACGAGCCAAGCGCCAAGTTCCTGGTGATCGGGGTCCCAACGGCGCGGACGGTAATCGATGTCGACGGCCGGGAAGTTCGCGACGACGTCGGCGCTCCAATCGGCTGGACGGTTTTTGCCGAAGTTGAACAAGCCTTGGAGGGGATCACCGAGCACCGCCGTGGGCAGCACTTGGGCGAGCTCGAGCGCCAATGTGTGCTGGTCGGTCAGGCAGTCCTGGTACTCGTCGATGAATAGGTTCGAGTAGCTGACTTCGAGCATCCGCCGCACGGCCCTGGTGCTCACAGCGCGCGCAGCTGCACGGTGATACTCGGCCACCTTGCTCCAGTCCGGAGCTGCGGGAACAACGAGCTCCGCGAGACTCGGGAAGTGAGCGATCAGGTTGTACGACCAGGAGTCGATGGTGCGGACGACGACTTGCGTGTGATCGACACCAAACTTTTTCATCCGCCGTCGGAGCGCATCCACGCCAGCGTGGGTATGCGTCAGCACGAGGCTTGTGCCGCCCTGCGCGGCGACTTCGGCTACGGCAGCCGCGATCAGCTCAGTCTTTCCTGCGCCGGCCGGTAGCGCGACTGAGCCCGGTAACGTGCTGAGCAGCGTCTGCACCGCGCCCTGGAGGGGCGGATCATTGCTCACCCTTGAGCTCCGCGTCCAAGTGCGTCGACGGCTCTGGCGTAGCCGGGTAGGCGAACGCGCGCAGCTCGCCGATCACCTTCAGGAGAGGTGTGTTCTCAAGACCGCCCCAGTGCGCGATCACGACCTCGGCCAACTCCTCGCCGTGATCCTCGCGCTTGAACCACTCCTTCTTGGTCGCGGTCGCGGCGATGGCTGTGCGCATCGTTGCAAGATCGACGTCTGCCTGCGTCTGCCATGCAGCGACATCTGCGCCGATCAACGCCTTCCCGCCAAGAGTCGCGCCGACAGTCGCTTGGATCGACTGCTCGCCTCTGATATCCACCGCTAGCGTCACGACCGCCTGGAGCCCCTGAGCCGACAGAGTATGGATCACCTCGTCCTCGAGTGCGTTGCCGAGCGTCCAGCGGTGCACAGCCACCCCGACGGCTTCGGACTCAGCGACCGACTGGTCGATGGCTCGATCGTCGTTGTCCACGAGTAGGCAGGTTGGATAACCGAGCTGCTGGAAGTTCTTGGCACGCTGCGTCGACTGCGTCCCTCCGCGGCCGTTCACCAGAACGGTGCCTATGGCGGCGGCAAGAGTTTCGTCGGCGGCCAGCCGCTCGGTATCCCAGTGGCGAAGCAGGCCACGCAGAAACCCGACCTCGGTCGCCCCTTCGCCAACCAGCACACGTCGTCCCAGCAGCGCGTTGGGTGCGCTCCGGAACGTGCCCTGCACATTGTCGAGGTCTTCGGGTACAGCCTGACACGTTGTTGTCCCGGCACCGTTGGTGTGCACGACAACCAGGTCGACCGCGCTCAGCGTTTCCACCGTGATGGGCGAGTGCGTGGTCATGACGATTTGCAACTCGCCGGCGTCGGTTCGCTTCTTGAGGCGGCGGAGTGTTTGTGCCAGACGGTGTGGTTCCAGGCCGTGTTCGACCTCATCCATGGCAATGATCGAGCCACCGTCCATCGCCAGATCCTGGATCGACAGGCTGGTGAGACGCCTTGTGCCGAGTCCGAAGCTCGACAGCGGTACAAGGCCGTCGTGGAGCATCAAGGCGTGTGAGGACGTCGCTGAACCCGGCTCCAGACCGGGTCGGAGCTCGACGAATGCAGCCGCGCCGAAATAGCCCGCCGATTTCTGGGCGGCCGCGGCAGCGGCGTGCAGGGGGTTAGTGTCCGCGTCGAACACCGCAGACCGGGCTTCGCGGTGCGCGCCGAGAATCACGGAAGATGCGCCGTCGCTGCCGTCGGTCAGCCCTGACAGCGCAGATCCGCGAGCCCAGCGTAGGTGCAAGTCGGGCCGCTCCCCTAGACGGAAGTAGCCTAGCTGCCGCCGCTGGGTTCCGGTGATCGGTCGGGCATCGTCGGAATCGGGTCGCACGACCTCCCAAGTTGGGTCGAGCTCAGGCGTCACGGTGAGCCGGATGACGAGGCACTCCTCGGCTTCATCAATAGGGTCGTGCACTAGCGTCCCGTCCGGCATGATTCCGGAGCGATCCTTGCCGAGCTGGCTCTCCTTGACGAGGTTGTCCGGCAAATCTGCAACGGTCGCTTCGATGACGACGTTCCTGGTGAGGTCGAGGCCGTAGAAGTCGGCATCCGTGAACTGCGGGTTGTAGTTCGGGTTGAGCACCAGTCCGATGGCATCAAGGAGCGTCGTCTTGGTGCTGTCACCAGCGCCGACCAGCGCCACCAGCCGCCGATTGATGGACCATTCCGCTGATTCGATCCCGCGGAAGTGTTCGATCCTCAGCCGGCGGAGCATCACGGGCAACCTCGCATCGGAAGCAGTGTCGTGGTCCAAATTGACCGGCCCGCTGCCCGCTGAGGACTCCAAGGTACGAGGACACCAGTCAGATTCCTACTCAAGCCGCGGAGCCTGCTCAGCAGTATGACAGCGCAGCCGCTACGACTGTGCTCGCGACCGCGGTCGCGAGCACACCTGTCGCTGTTGCATCCCGCTCGCCGTGTTGCGCAGCCGAGTCGGCGATGCTCGGTGTCCCAGGTGGGGCCCGTCGGCCCGAATGCCGTGATGTCGATGCTGACAGCCGCGGGTCGGCGAGCGTGACGCTTCGGTAGCCGAGCGTAGCGAGCGGATCGGCCGCGTCACGTCTGACGGGGAAGATTCGGTGGACCAGCACCGTGAACGCCGCCCACCACTCGAGCAGGATGCGGGTCCGCTCATCTAGCCGTCAGGATCCTGCCATGCCGGATCTTGCCATCCGCCACATCTGGCCTCGTGCCGTGGGACCGGCTGACATTGGGCGAGTCCCCCATGGAAGGATGGCGTATGAAGAGGTTAGTCAAGTGGCCGGCGGTCCTGGCCGCGTTCGCCCTGGGCTGCACCCTGGCGGCAAGTCCGGCCCAGGCCCAGATCAGTACCCCGACCAACTCCACGACACAGGTCTCCGTCGGTGATCTCAGCCCTGAGCAGGCCGAGGCGATCGCCCAGCGCATCCTCGACGGTCTGCCGGCAGACTTCGAGGCGCGGCTGGCCGAGCTCGACCGGCAACTCGGCCTCCCGGAGTCCGCACCCACCGCTGCGCTTGTCGAGCGCCTCATCAACCCCGCGGACTACCAGTGCGGCCCGACCCCCAAGGACGCGTGGGTTCAGGCCCACCTCCCGCAGATGGACTCGACCGAGGCCTTCATCCTCGTGTTCTTCGGGTTGAAGATCCCGACGTACGACACCCTGCTCTTCGAGACCGAGGACACCCCGCAGGTCTTCGGGCGCAACGACGAGTTCAAGACCCCGGTCACCCACACCTTCCGGGATCTGCGGAGGTTCTGGGACACCCGGTCCGACGACATCCAACTGCTGGCGATGCACAGCAACACGGTCGTCGACAAGGCGAAGGTGACCCGGACGCTCGTCGGGGCCCTCGGCCTCCCCACCCCCGAGGCGGCGGCTCCGCTCGCGGACCTGATCGTCCAGCTGTTCAGCCAGGAGAAGTGGCAGTACGGCCACCACCCGCTGTTCTCCTTCAACGCCTACGCCTCCGAGATCCTGCCGAGCGACCCGCCGGCCCTGCAGGGCATCCCGGACAAGCTGGTGATGGGCGACGGCATCCTCGAGGCCTACCACGCCATCGGGTACGGCGACGTCGCTCCGGAAGCGATCATGGCGCACGAGTTCGGCCACCACGTGCAGTTCGAGCACGGCGTGATCACCGAGGACTCGGACGCGGACACCACCCGGCACTCCGAACTGCAGGCCGACGCGTTGGCCGGCTACTCGCTGACCCACGCCCGCGGCCTGGCCATGCAGCGCAAGCGGGTGGAAGCCTTCGAGCAGATCTTCTTCAACGTGGGTGACTGCTCGTTCACGGCCGACGGCCACCACGGCACTCCGAACCAGCGGGTGAAAGCGTCGAGCTGGGGTCACCAGCTGGCCCAGAGCGCGCCCAACCAGGGTCACGTCCTGCCCAGCCGCGAGGTCCTGACCGCGTTCGACCAGGCGTTCCCGACGATCGTGGCGCCCGACGCCGAGTGAACCGACCGCACCGCTGAACGGCTCTTCCCACCGCCCAGGCGGTGGGAAGAGCCGCCACGTCGTCTGCCCTGCGGCTTCGACCTCAGCCGAGACCCTTCAGCAGCTGCCGCGCCATCACGATGCGCTGGACCTGGTTGGTGCCCTCGTAGATCTGGGTGATCTT
>NZ_MTQN01000007.1 GCF_001984195.1 Kribbella sp. ALI-6-A | reverse complement strand
GGGCGGGGGCGGTGCCGGCTTGTTGGGCCACTGGGGGGTGGGCGGTGGTGGCCGGGGGGACCGGGGTGCCGTTGGGGGTGGTGGTGGGGGTCGGCGTGGGGGGCGCCGGGGTGGGGGGTGGCGGGGTTCCGTTGGGCGGGGTTGCGGCTGCTGGGGTGGCGGTCGCGGGGGCTGGGGTGGCGGTCGGGGCTACCGGTGCCGCGGGCTCGGGAGCTGCGGGGGCAGGGATGCCCTGGACGACCGGCTCCGGGTCGACCGTGGTGTGGGCTTCGGCCTGGGCGTGGGCGGTGGACGCCGGTTCGGGGAGGAGGGCGTCGTCTTCTTCCTCGTCGTCGGCGAAGGGGTCGATGTCCTCGGGGGCGATCGGGATGGGCTGGGTGGGTTCGAGGGCGTGCTCGGACTCCGGGGTGGTGCGGAGCAGGTCGGCGACGCGCTGGCTGGGGATGTCGATCTGGACGGTCGCCACCTCGTCCCAGCGGTCGCGCATGATGCAGTGGCCGTGGCGGATGGACTTGCCGTTGGCTGCGGTGTTGATGCCTCGGACCAGGGTTTGGTACGGCGCGGTCTGCGGGCGGCCCAGCAACTCCAGCAGGGAGTCGACCTGTTCGCGGGAGCGCAGGGAGAAGGCGAACAGGGTGGTGATCTGCTCGACCAGGCCGGGCAGCTTCAGGATCGAGGCCGGGTCCTGGGTGTCGAGGACCAGGGACGCGCCGAGGGCGCGGCCGACTCGGGCGATGTAGTCCAGGAAGCTGGCGCCGTCCGGGGTCTTGGTCAGGAGGTGGACCTCGGGGACGATGACGACCTTGGAGCGGCCGCGGAACTCGCGGCGGCCCGTCGTACGGACCATCCAGGCCAGGCAGCCGCGCAGGCAGGCCATGCCGACGCGTTCGATCGGGGACCACGACTCGGGCGCGGACTCCGGCGACGGCAGGGTCAGGCCGGGCATCTGGACTACCCAGAGGCCTGGGTTCGTCGTGAGGGACGACAGGCCGGAGGGCGGGCCGGCGACGACCGAGCCGAGGCCCGTCTCGACCAGGTCGCGCAGGGCGAAGCCGACCGTGCGGGTGGTCTCGGACTCCGACGCGCACAGGCGCTGGATGACGCCCCACGACGACGGGTCCGGTGACTGGATCTCGGCGCGCGTCGCGGCCATCACGGGCGCTTCCGCCGCACCACGGAGGTGTGGCGGCAGCAGGAGCATCAGCTGGGACGGCGCCTGCAGGAGGGCGTCGTCGACCGGGAGCACGCGGAGCAGGTCCGCGGCACCGGAGAACTGGGCGGTGATCTCGATGACAGCAGTCGGTACGCCGTACTCGGCGGCGACCGCGGAGACACCGGCGGCGTCACCCTTCAGGTCGAGCAGCGGCACCCACGCCCCGGCGAACGCCGAGTCGAGACCGCCGAGCATCGCGGCCGTCGTCTTGCCTCGACCCGACCGGCCGAGGAAGAGCGTCGTGGTCGCGTCGCCCAGCGCCGAACCCGCGGCCGCGTCGAAGCGGACCAAGCCGGGCGTGGAGCCGGTGAGATAACCGATGGCAGGACCGGTCGCGTCACCGATCGACGCACCGCCCCAGAACCAGGACCCGAAGAACGCGGTCGACTCCCGGACGTGGCCGAGGTCGGGCACCCGGAGCTGGTCGCCGGGCAGCGACTCCAGCCACAGGTCGCGCTGCTCGTCGGCGCCGGCCGCGACGGTGATGCCGCGGTCGGCGTAGTGCGCGATGACGGCGTCGACGTACGCCTCGAGGTCCTCGCGGGTGTCCGCGCTGACCAGCAGGCGGGGGTGGTCCTCGACCAGGGTCAGGCCGCTGCGGTTGATGTCGCGCTTGACCTCGCGCATGATGCGCTCGGTCTCGACGATCTCGTCGGCGGTCTCCTCGGCGGTGCCCTTGGCGGCCGAACGACGCTGCTCCTTGGCCGACTTGCGGGTCTCGTCGACCAGGTGGCGGGCGGTCTTCTTGGTCAGCACGCGGAACCGGACCGACGCTTCGACGGTGACGTCGATCTCGTCGCCGTCGTCGTCGATCGCCTTGATCTCCGACAGCGTGCGCAGCCACTCACCCGCGCCCGGGGTCTCGAGCTCCTCGGGGAAGTCGGTCATCGCGAGCACGGTCGTGTACGCCGCGATCTGGCCGCGGGCGTCGTAGATGCGCAGGTGGTCGGTGTACGGAACGACTCGTCCGGCCGTGAGGCGGGCCAGCGAGGCTCCGGTGATCAGACCGGCGCGGGGCGCGGCGACGGCGCCGCGGTGCATCTCACGGCTGATCAGCCAGGAGATCACCTCGGCCGGCGCGGTGTGCGCCCGCCAGACCGTCGAGCCGAGCTGCCGGGCGAGCTTGCGGACCCGCTCGTCGAGGTGGGCCAGCTCGCGGGCACTGACCCGCCAGGACGTCGTACCGAGGGCGTCGCTGATCGAGCCGCGGACTTGCGCGGTCGCCCGAGGGTCCCGGTCGCTCAGGTGGACGCCGAGCGCGACGTACCGCTCCGGCATGCGCATCTCGTCGATCCGGTCGGCACGGGTCTGTGCCCAGGCCTCGTGGTCGCCGAGGCGGTAGTGGCCGGCGATGCTGTCGAGGTAGTCCTGGCCGGTGGAGCGGCCCCAGACGACCTTGAGGTGGCTGAGCCGGTCGCCGAGGATCGTCGCGGCCGCGCTCACCGCGGCGTCGAGGGCGGCGTCCTGCTCGCCCTCGGTGGCCAGGTCGGTGTTGGCGACCGAGATCAGGAACCACGCCTCCGCGCTGCGTTCGGTCACCAGCAGACCGTCGGCGATGGCGACCAGGCGTGGCGGCGGCAGACCGCGTTCGCGGCCGACGCCGACCAGATTCAGGAGCTTGTCAGCGATCTTCATCAGTGCCCCTCGTTGTCCCGTCGGCTCAGCCCCGACGACGTCCTGCGTCTGACCCTTTGCACGTAGTCCGACCCCAGAAGGCGAGCCCGCTGGTTCACCGTGATGTCCGCACCGGCGCGGACCTGGGGGTCGAGCTCCTCCACGACCTCGCGATCCCACTCCGGGGTCACCCGGGCCTTGGCCAGGCCGGCCATCTTCTGGGTCGCGACGCGCTCACGCCATGGCAGATACTCCGTCTTGTCGGCGGCCCGGGCGCCGAGACCGATCACCGGGCGGTGCGAACGCAACGCGTACCGGACGGCCAGCGCCCACTCGGTCACGCGGCGGCGGCGTTCGTGGTGCTTGCCCGCGCGCCAGCCGAACGCGGTGATCACGAACGGCGGTACGACGTACAGGCTGACGGTGGGTTTTTTCGGGACGCCGATGATCGGCACGAGCAAGGCGATCCACAACAGGATGATGACCGCACCGAAGATGATCATCCGCCGACGGGCGCCTTCTCCGAGGTCGATGCCGAGCAGGTCGTACTGCCGGGTCTCGATCTCGAAGTGGTGGGTCAGGGTCCGGCCGACGCGCATTCAGCTACCCCCGGAGAGCAGTCCCCAAAAGCCCTTGAGCACGTTGATGGTCTGGTTGTTGGCGTAGATCAGCCCGCCGACCAGAACACCGGCCGCGATGTGGCCGAACAGCTCGCCCCACTCGCGCTTGAAGTAGTGCCCGATGGCGCGCAGCACGAGGATGGCGATGAAGATGTTCCCCGCGATGACCAGAACCCAGTCCTTGAAGTCCGCGCCGGTCGGCACGTTGGGGTCGGCCAGCGGCGCGGCGAGTTCCACCACGCTGGCTACCAGTTGAGTCGTCATCATTGCGGTGTCTCCCAAGGTGTACTGGTGGTCCGACGGCAGTCAGCTGTGGTCATCCGACGGCAGCCACTTGCCATCGTTGTGCTCCGTCCGCGGCGACCGTGCGCCGCAGGGTGAGCGTGTAGGTCTGGTCGAGGGTGGTGTCCCCCGTACCGTCCCAGGTCACGGCGCCGGTGGCCCGGCGTTCGTTCTCGTCTCCGGTGAAGACCTGCCAGTCCTTCAGCTCGCCGAGCTTCACCGCCCCGTTCAGGCTCCGGATCGCCGCGCCGGGAGCGGCGACCGCCTCGACCTTCGCGTCGGACTCGGCGTACGCGCTGAAGAACGCCTCGGCGTCCTTGGCCGTGGCCGCGGTCAGGTCGTCGTCCGGTACGCCGGCCTCCGGCATGTTGTCGGGCAGAGCGGCCCGCTCGTCCGCGACGAACGTCGGCGGGCCGCTGGCGACGACCCGGGACGACGCGCGCGCGACCGGAACGGAGACGCGCTGCCAGCTGTACGCGCCGCCGACCCAGTTGCGCCCCTGCTTGGTGAACGGGCGCACCTGCACCCGTACGTCGACGACGGCGGTGACGCCGCTGGGGTCGACCTTCACCTCACCCGGGTACGCCGTGTTGGCGGTCTGCTTGCCGCGCCCGTTCCAGCCGGCGCGGGCGTCGAGCCCGGCGGCCAGGTCGACGCCGACCTGCGCCGGACGGGTGTCCGGATTGCCTTCGTCCCAGTTGAGGTAGGACACGGCGTACCGGGTCGCGACCGCGCGGGCCTCGTCGGTCGGGAAGCCCGTCTGGTTGGTCACGACACCGGTGTTGCCGGCGGTGGTGGGCCGGATCCAGGAGCGGACGCCGCTGATCGCGGCCAGGAGCAACACCGCGACGACCAGGCCACGGAAGAACCGCCGCGCCCAGGTCGAGAACGACGATTCCGGCTCCGTCGCCCAGGGGGTCGGTCCGGGCTCCACCGGTCCACGTGGCGGCTGGGGTGCCACGTGGGTGCCGTGCGGAGACCGTTGCCGAAGCCGTTCAGGGGGTCGCTGCACGGGGGCTGCGGCATGCTGCGGCGGGTTGGGCGCCGTCCGGGGATCCGTGGGCGGTTGAGGCCGGCGCGGAGGCGCCATCACCCCGCCGGTTGCCGGAGGCGGTGCGCTGTACTGCGCTGAAACGCCCTGGGCCTGGCGAGGGGTGGGCAACACCGGGCCGTCGGGGTGCTGCCACCACTCCGGTGCGGTGTTCTGCGGGCGTGTCTTGCCCTGCTTCTTCGTCCGCCGCTGGTCTGACCAGTGCTCACCTTTTGGCGGCAGATTCAGCAACGTTCGCCACCAACTCATCTCTCCCCGCCCCTCAGACAGCAGTTATGCGGACAGTAGCCGGGAGGATACGGCAAGCAACTGTCCACCGGGAGTCCTGAGACCAGGATCCGGATGCTCCATCGCTCCCCGCAGCCATACTGTTACCCCACTCGGGGGCAGATGCACACATCCGTGGGAAGCGTGACACCTTCGGTACCGTCGCCATAGCTCCTCTCTCATGCCCGACCGGCTCGATCAGGCAGCGCAAACCATGCCACACGCCGCGGACAGGTTCGAAAATCCATGCGAAGGACATCGTAGAGAACGGTTCAACTGATCACTCAGTGTAACTGATCCCGTGACCAGCCTGTGGAAAACTCTGTCGTGCGGCGGGGCCAAAGTAATAGGTTCTTGGTGACTTTGCTGACCCCTGGAAAAGCACCCGGAAATCGTGGCGGAAGGACTGGCATGGAGACTCGACGGCTGGGACGGCTGGAGCACCGCAGTTCGGTACTGATCTACGGCGCCGCGGCGCTGGGCGGGGTCGATCAGGACACCGCCGACGCGTCGATCCAAGAGGCCCTCGACGCGGGCATCAACCACTTCGACGTGGCCGCGGACTACGGCGACGCCGAGCTGCGGCTCGGCCCGCGGATGGGCGAGATCCGGGACCGGATCTTTCTCGCGACCAAAACCGGACGGCGTACCTATGACGAAGCGTGGTCGGAAATCAATCGTTCGCTGGAGCGGCTGCAGACCGACCGGATCGATCTGATCCAGATGCACGCGGTCTGCGACCTGGAGAATCTCGACCTCGTGACCGGGAAGGGCGGGTCGCTGGAGGCCGCCGTCCGGGCCAAGGAGGAAGGCATGGTCGGTGCGATCGGGATCACCGGGCACACCGACCAGGCGCCGGCGGTGCACCGCGAGGGACTGCGGCGGTTCGACTTCGACTCGGTGCTGACGCCGCTGAACTACCGGCTCTCGACCGACCCGAAGTACGCCGATGACTACGCGGCGCTGGTGGAGGCGGTCAAGGCGTCCGACGCGGCGCTGATGACGATCAAGATGATCGCCCGGCGGAACTGGCAGGACGGCGAGGAGAAGACCTACGACACCTGGTACCGGCCGTTCGACGAGCAGCGGTACATCACGGCGGCGACGGCGTGGCTGCTGAACGGGCACCCGGAGATCACCGGGCTCGCGACCGCCGGTGAGACCCGGCTGCTGCGGCAGATGGTGACCGCCGAGAAGGAGCGGGCCGACCTGACGCCGGAGGCGGCCGCGGCGATTCTCGACGAGGTCCACGACTACACCTCTCCGTTCGTCGACATCCCGATCTGATCCGGCTCAGTCGAGCACCTGCGCGGCAACGCGGGAAGGGCGGATCACCGGGCTTGCCAGTCTGCCCGGCGGTCCGGCGGGTCCGCGCGGTGTCTCGGCGGGCGTTCATCAGTTGTTCGGTTGAGGCAACTGTTTGTTTGGCCGGGTCGTCGGTGGTTGTGGAGCGAACTCGTGGTGCGGTGCGGCTGGCTCGGCGTAGGCCGGGGCCGGCTCGGTTACGCGGGAGCCAGCTCGGCGTGTGCGGGGTCAGCTTGTCGTACGCCGGAGCCAGCTCGCCGCATGCGGGCCAGCTCCTCATACGCCGGCCGCTCGCATGTGCCGGGCGAGCTCCTCGTGCGCCGAGGGCCAGGTCGACGTGTGCCGGGCACAGTCCTCGTACGCCGGGCCAGGTCGGCGTGTGCGGGCCTGGACCTCGTAAACCGGGGCCAGCTCGCGTGTGCCGAGGTCAGCGCGCACGGCCGAGGCGGGTCCCGGCGGCCGGGGCGGCTCGTCTTATTACCTGGGTCACGTCGTCGTACTGGATGGCGGGTGCGGAGTGTGGCCGGCGGGGTGCGATGTGTGAGGGTTGGGGATGCGCTCCGCTTGGGTACCGGCATCGGTCGGCGGGCAGCGGGAACACCGGCGCGGGCGGCGGTGTTGTGAACGGGGTATTCCCTATCTTCGGAGGTCGTAGTGGCAACGGTCGAGCTGTCCCAGCAGAACTTCGACGAGGTCGTCGGTTCCGACGGGCTCGTCCTGGTGGACTTCTGGGCGGAGTGGTGTGGTCCGTGCAAGATGTTCGGGCCGGTGTTCGAGAAGTCGTCCGAGCAGCACAAGGACATCACCTTCGGCAAGGTGGACACCGAGGCGCAGGTCGAGCTGGCGCAGGCGTTCGAGATCCGGTCGATCCCGACGCTGATGGCGGTGCGGGACGGTGTCGTCCTGTACTCGCAGCCGGGCGCGCTGCCGGCTGCCGCGCTCGAGGACCTGATCAGCCAGCTGCGTGCGGTGGACATGGAAGAGGTCCGCGCGCAGATCGCGGCGCACGAGGCCGAGCACGGCTCGGAGCCGCACACGCACTGACGTACAGACAGCTGAGGCCTCGGACCCGTCGTTGGATGGGTTCGGGGCCTTTGTTGTTGGGGTGGGCGGTTGGTGGCGTGGCGGGGGTTGGTAGTTGGGGTGGGTGGGTTATTGGCGTTGCGGGGGGTTGGTAGTTGCGGCGGGTGGAGGCTGATGCCGGGGTGGGGGCGTTGGGTTGAGGTGGGACGGCGGTGGGTCGGGGTGGGGCGGCGGGTGGATGCTGGGTCCGGGGTGGGAGCGGCGTCGAGGTCGGGGCGGGGCGTTCAGGTCGGGGCGGGGCGGCGGTGGATGCTGAGGTGGGGCGTGGGGCGCGGGATGCCCGCTGCCGGCACTCGCGAGCCGCCGGGGCGCGGAGGTGCCGGCCTGATCCACGAGGGCGGGCGACGGGTGAGTGGCCGATGTAGCGGCGCGGGTTGGCACTCTCGGGAAGGCGTTGCTGGTGGTGTTGAACTGTCGGGTGGGCCGGTGAGGCGGAGCGTCCGTGAGGCGCGGGTGCCCGAGCGCCGAGGGTGGGCGCAACGGCCATGAGGCGGGGGTGTCCAAGGCCGGAGGCGGACTGGGCGCTACGTCGATGAGGCGCGGGTGTCCAAGGCCGGAGGCGGACTGGGCGCTACGTCGATGAGGCGCGGGTGTCCAAGGCCGGAGGCGGACTGGGCGCAACGCCATGGAGCGCGGGTGCCCAGGGCCGGGAGCTGGGGCCGGGGGCGAAGCGAGGGCGGGCGTGTCCTATACGGCGAGGGTCCTAGCGAGGGCGGGGTGTCCTGTACGGCGTGGGTCCTGGCGTGAGCACGGGGGCCGGGTGAGGCGTGGGTCCTGGCGTGAGCACGGGGGCCGGGTGAGGCGCGGCTGCCGAGTGAGGGCGCTGGGGTCCGACGAGGGCGCGCGGGTGTCCAGCGAGGAACGCGGCGACCCTACGAGGCCGCAGGTGCCAATAGAGGGTTGCGGGGGCCTGGCGAAGGTGCGGGGACCTAGCGAGGGTTCGGGGCCAGCGAGGTGCGCTGTCGGGGCGGCTACCCAGCGAGGCCTCGGGTGCCTGACCAGGGCGGGTGCGCTGTGGGGCGCCGGCTAGCCACGGGGCGCGGGTGGCGGGTGTTCGAGTGGGTGCGCTCGCGTGAAATGGCGAGAGCGTGGTTCCCAGATGCTGATGGGAACCACGCTCTCGGTGACCGGTCTCGGGGTCGCCCGGTCGGTGGTGCTGCCGCACAGGGGGCGGCGGGTGGTGCTTCGTCCGTCCCGGAAGGGGCGGGTTGCCGCTCAGGGTCGTGAGCGGGTGGTGCCCGGGCGGCTCAGGCGCAGCCGGTCCGGTGGTGCAGGTCCGCCCCGCATGGCGGGCCTTGGTGCTGCCGCTCAGGGTCGAGCGGGTGGAACGTCCGCTCGCAAGGAGCGGGGTGTTGCGACCGCTCGCAGGGAGCGGGTGGTGCTTCCGCTCCAGGCGCGAGCGGTGGTCGGGCCCGTACAGGGACGGGCGTGGTGTTGCCGTTCCGAGGGAACGGGTGGAGCTCCCCGCGCAGGGACGGGGTGGCTGCCGCTCCCAGGGAACGGGTCGTGCTGCCCGCTCCTGGTTGAACGGGGTCGTACTCCGTTCCGAGGGAACGGGTGGAGCTTCCCCGTCCAGGGACGGGGCGGTGCTGCCGCCCGCAGGGAACGGGTCGCGCCGCCCGCTCTTGGCCGAACGGGGTGGTGCTGCCGTTCGCAGGGAACGGTTCGTGCTGCCCGCTCTTCGTTGAACGGGGTCGTGCTGCCGCTCAGGTGAACGGGTGGTGCAGTCCACTGTTCAGTTGAGCGGTACTGCCCGCTCCAGGCGCGAGCGGGGTGGTGCGGCCCACCGTGAGGGGTGGGGTGGTGCTGCCCGCTCGACTCTGAACGGGTGCTGTTGCCGCTCGGACTGCGAGCGGGTGCTGCTGCCGCTCGAACCGCGAGCGGATGGTGCCTCCCGCGCAGGGACGGGAGTGGTGCGCCCCGCCTGAGGTGAAGCGGGGTCCTGCGCCCCGCCTGAGGTGAGCGGGGATCCAGCAACCCCGCCTGAGATGAAGCGGGGGTCCTACGCCCCGCCTGAGGAGAACGGGGATGGTGCAAACCGCTCGAGGAGAGAGAGCGGGTGGTGCGCCCGCGCTAGAGGCGGGTGGGGCCGGGGCAGAGAGGTCTGGCCGGCCGGGGGGATCGTGGCGGTGAGGTGTCGCCACGATCCGGGTCGGGGCGGGTCGCCGGATGCGATCCGCCGGGAAGGTCAGCGGAGTGGGTCGAAGGGCGCCAGTTCGGCGGGACGGCGGCCGGTGGTGATGGTCTCGGCCAGGAGTTGGCCGGTGACCGGGCCGAGCGTGATGCCCCACATGCCGTGGCCGCCGGCGGCGAAGACCCGCGGGGACGCGGTGGCGCCGATCAGCGGGAGGCCGTCGGGGGTGCAGGGGCGCGGGCCGACCCACTCGAAGGTGCGTGCGTCCAGGTCGGCGTCGCGCAGCAGCGGACGGGCGGCCTCGACGATCGCGTCGATCCGGCGCGGGTCGAGCTTCGCGTCGGGCTTGCGGAACTCCATCATCCCGGCGACCCGGAGCCGGTCGCCCAGCGGCGTGCAGGCGATGCGCTGCGCCGGGAAGTACACCGGACCGGCCGGCACGTGCGCGATCGGCACGCTGAAGGAGTACCCGCGACCAGCCTGTACGACGGTCTTCACGCCGAAGCGCCGGGCCAGGTCGCCGAGCCACGCGCCGGTCGCCATCACGACCGCGTCGTACGGCTCGCTCTCGCCGTCGGCGGTGACCACGCGGGTGTCGCGGATCCCGTCGACGACGTCGGCGACGTTCGCGCCGGTGAGGATCCGGCCGCCGCGGGCGACGACCGAGTCGGCCAGCAGCTTGACGTAGTCGCCGGGGTTGATGAAGCGCTGACCGTGCAGCCGGATCGCGGCGCCGATCTCGTCCGACAGCGACGGCTCGATCTCGCGGGCGTCGTCACCGGTGATCGCCTCGAACTCGATGCCCTGGCCGGCGGCGTGGATGTGCTCGATCTCCTCCAGCAGTACCGCCCGCTCGGTCTCGGTCCGGTACGCCGCCAGGAACGACTTCGCCTCGTACGTCTCGGCCTCGACGCCGGCCTTCGCCAGCAGGTCGAAGGCCGGCAGGGCCTGCCGGTTGATCGGGACCAGCGACTCCATCGCGGTCTTCCAGCGTCCGGCGGTGCTGTTGCGAGCGAAGCGGGTCAGGAACGACAGGAGCCGCGGGCTCGCGGTCGGCGGTACGTAGACCGGCGAGGAGGGGCTCAGCACCGCGCGGACGCCGTACTTGAGGACGGCCGGCTCCGGCAGCGGAGTGGCCAGGCCCGGGGTCAGCCAGCCCGCGTTGCCCCAAGACGCCCCCGCGGCGACACCTTCGCGGTCGTACACGGTGACCTCGATGTCGCGCTCCTGGAGGAACCAGGCAGTGGCGAGGCCGACCATGCCGGCGCCGACGACGGCGACCCGGTCGGGGACGATGTGTGTGGTTGAACCAGCAGCGACCATGTATCGATGGTGCGCCGCGGCCCGAACGCTGTCATGGTGCGATCGCACCACTGCTGGAGCAAATGACAGTGCGCAGCGCACAATAACTTCATGATCACTGCGCCTGACCTGGTCGTTGCCGTCGGCCCGGCCCTGTTCGAGACGGTTGCCGTCGGCCACGGCGACAGCGAGGTCAGGGACGTCTTCCTGGCCGACCCGCAGGAACCGGCGACCGGTCAGCCCGGCGACCTGGTCCTCGGCCTCGGTCTGCGCAACGCCGAAGAGGCAGTCGAGCTGGTGGAGCGCTGCGCCGTCGGCAAGGCGTCAGGCGTCGTACTGCGGACCGGTCTGGCACAGGACCCGACTGTGGTGGCGGCCGCCGAGCGCTGGGTGGTCACGCTCATCGCGCTCCAGCCGACCGTCGCCTGGGCGCACGTGGTCTGGCTGCTCCGCGGCGTCATCGACCGGGCGGCCGCACCGGACTCCCCCGCTGCCGGCGACGCCGGAGTTCACCAGGAGCTCTTCGCACTGGCCGACGCGGCCGCGGCGATCGTCGACGCGCCGGTGACGATCGAGGACAACCAGTCCCGCGTACTGGCCTACTCGTCGCAGCAGGACCTGTCCGACACCGACCCGACCCGCGTCTCCACGATCGTCGGGCGCCGCGTCCCCGCCGAGGTGATCGCCCACTTCCGGGCCCGCGGCATCTTCCGGCGACTGGCCCGGTCCAGCGAGCCGTTCCTCGTCCCGGACGGGCCGAACGGCATCCGCCCGCGGCTCGTCGTACCGGTTCGGGCCGGTGGTGAGTGGCTGGGCTCGATCTGGGCGGTGGTGGACGGGCCGGTGAGTCAAGAGGTCACCGAAGAGCTCAGCAACGCGGCGTCGGTGCTCGCGCTGCACCTTCTGCGCCTCAGGGCCCAGGCGGACGTCGCCAGGCGCTCAGCGATCGACCGTCTGCGCACCGTACTCCGGCAGTTCTCCCCCGAGGCGCCGATCGAGGTCAGGCTGCCATCGGCGCCCTGGCGGGTCGTCGCGCTGAGCTCCCCCGACGGGTACGACGTACCGCAGCAGCTCGACCTCTGGGAGTCGACCGGCCGCCGCCACGGCTGGAGCGAACCGTTGCTGGCCGACCTGGACGGCACCGTGTTCGCCGTGGTCACCGACGGCGAGGCGGTCCCCGGCTCCTGGCGCTGGCTGCGCAAGCTGGTCGCCGACCAGGCCAAGGACAACCCCGGTACGGCGGCCGCCGCGGGCGGTCGCGCCCGCTACCCCGCCGACCTGCCGAGCTCGCGCGCCGAGGCGGTCGAACTGCTCAATCTCGTACGGCGCGGAGTCGCCCGCGGCCCGGCGCTCCGGGTCGAGCAGGCCTGGCACGTGCTGACTGTTCACCGGGCGGTCACCTCGCTCGACACCACCAAGATGGACGGCCCGCTGGCCACGTTGCTCCGGCACGACATCGAGAACGACACCGCCTTCGTCGACACCCTCGAAGCCTGGCTCAACCATCCGGGTCAGCCGCAGCAGGCCGCGAAGGAGCTGCATCTGCACACCAACACGTTGCGGCACCGGATGAAGCGGATCGGCGAGATCGCGCGGCTCGACCTTGCGGATCCGCGGGAACGGCTCGCGCTGCAGCTGCAGATCGCGTCGGTGCGCACCGAGCACTGAGACGTTCGCCACAGCGCTGTGTAACAAGGCTTCATATTCCGGCAATCGATGAGCAACATCGGGATGGAAAAGTACTGATCACGAAGACGTCTCAGCTCTTCACCAGGGAGCTGAGCCGACTGGGTCGAGCTCTTCACCAGGGAGCTCGAACCACTGGGCCCGGCGATTGCCTGAGCGATCGCCGGGCCCCTTCACGTCAGGCGATCGCCCGGACGCTTCACGTCAACCGGTTGACGATCGCGCCGTAGACACCCGGCAGCGCGGCCGCCGCCGGAACGATCCGAGGAGCCAGCACCGACCTGTTGCGGGCCCACAGCAACGAAGCCGTGAGCGCCCGGCACTCCCACGAAACCCGGCGCCAGGCCGCCTCGTAATCCTCCGGCCGATCCGCGGCGACGCAGTCCACCAGCTCGGCCGAAGTCCGCAGGGCCACCGCGATCCCCTCCCCGGTCAACGCGTCGACATACCCGGCCGCGTCCCCCACCAGCAACACCCGCCCGGCGACCCGGCGCCGTACTCGCTGACGCAACGGCCCCGCCCCCAGTACGCCGGACGCCGCCGAGGCGTCACCCAACCGCGCGAGCAGCCGCGGAAAGGCGCGAAGGTGCTCGTCGAAGGACCCACGGGCAGAGGTCAGCACCGCGATTCCCACCAAGTCGTCGGCCACCGGCGTCACGTAGGCCTCGCCCAGCGACGACCAGTACACCTCCACCAGATCCGTCCACGGACGAACGGCGAAATGTTGCCGCAGGCCCCGCCGCACCGAGCCACCACCAGCTCCGAGCCCCAACTGCCGGCGGATCGGTGAGTGCAGTCCGTCGGCGGCGGCAAGATACCGAGCGGTGATACCAGCCGCCGTGACCGAGGACGACGACTGCTCCACCAAGCTGATGCGCGAGCGCACCACCGGAATGCCCATCTCCTCGAGCCGATCACGCAGCCCCTGCTGCAGCGCCGTACGCCGTGCGCCAAGCCCCGGCCCGGACCGGAAGCGGGCGTCGACCGAGCGCGACGCATCCAGGTAGCGGATGCCGTAGAACGGACGGCCCTCCACCGCGACGCCCAGCCGCGACAGGTACTCCGCCGCGCTCGCAGCGATCCCCTCCCCGCACGCCTTGTCGATCGGCGCCTCGCGGGGCTCGACCACCACGACGTCCAAGCCGGCGAGCGCGGCGCGGATCGCGGTGGCGGCACCCGCCGGACCACAGCCGGCAACGAGCAGATCGATCACTTGGTCAGCGCGGTGTCCAGCGCCGTCTCCTCGGTCCGGATCCGGACCGCGAGCAGCGGCAGGTTCAGCGCCGTGAAGACGATCGCCGTCACCCAGGCCGTGTGCACCAAGGGCAGCGCGATCCCCTCCAGGACGACGGCCACGTAGTTCGGGTGCCGGATCCACCGATACGGGCCTCCGGCAACCAACGACAGCCCCGGGACGACGATCACCCGCGTGTTCCACTGCCGGCCGAGCACGCTGATGCACCACCACCGCAACCCCTGCGCCAGCAGCACCACCGCGAGCATCGTCCAGCCGAGCGCCGGCACGAACGGCCGGTCGGCCACGATCGCCTCGACCAGGCACCCGGCCAGCAGCCCGGTGTGCAGCACGACCATGAACGGGTAGTGCCCCTTGCCGGACTCGACCCCGCCCTGCGCGAAGCTCCAGGCCGCGTTGCGCAGCGAGACCACCAGTTCGGCGACGCGTTCCAGCCCGACCAGGAGTACCAGTACGACGTACCACCACAACGACGTGTCCATCACCACTCCATCAGGACGAGCTCGGAACAAAAGCCCGGGCCCATCGCCAGCAACACACCCGGACCTGCAGGATCCAGGGTCATGGTGTCACCGAGCACGTGCAGTACCGAGGACGACGACAAGTTGCCGACCGCGTCGAGCGACTTCCAGGTCAGATCCAGCGCGCCCGGTCGCAGGTCGAGGGTCTCCGCGACCGCGTCCAGCACCTTCGGCCCACCCGGATGACTCACCCACGTCCCGATCTCCGGCACGGTCAGGTTGTGCGAGGCCAGGAAGTCCCGGACGTCGCCGCCGAGGTACTTGCGCACCACCTCCGGTACGTCGGCCCCGAGCACGATCCGGAACCCGCCCGACCCGACGTCCCATCCCATCACCCGCTCGGACTCCGGGTAGAGCCTGCTCCGGGTGGCGACCACCGAAGGCCCCGACGAGGAAAGGTCGTCACCGGTCATCACCACCGCCGCCGCGCCGTCGCCGAAGAGCGCGCCGCCGACCAGGTTGGGCAACGACGAGTCGTCCCGCTGCAGCGTCAGCGAACACAGCTCCACCGACAGCAAGACGGCGACGTGCGAGGGCCACGCGGTCAGATAGTCGTGCACCCGCGCGATCCCGGCCGCTCCCCCGACGCACCCGAGTCCGAACAGCGGCATCCGCTTGAGGTCCTCGCGCAGCCCGAGCCGCATCGCGACCCGCGCGTCGATCGACGGCGCCGCGACCCCGGTCACGGTGGTGAACATCAGCAGGTCGACGTCCTCGATCCGCAGCCCCGCGGCGGCCAGCGCGCCGCTGACCGCCTCGGCGCCGAGGTCGACCGCCGTCGCGATCCACGCGTCGTTGGCGGCGCCGAAGTCCTTCAGTACGCCGTACTGCTCGAGCGGGATCGCGAGGTGCCGGTGCGACACGCCCGCGTTGGCATGCAGCCGGCGCAGCAGCGCGTGCCCCTTGCCGTCGGGCAGGCACAGCTCCGCGAACGCTTCGGTGAGCTCGGCCTGCGCATACCGGTACGGCGGCAACGCGGCCTGTACCGCGGCGATCCGGGTCATCGTGGCATCGTTGCTTCGGTGAGCCGACCGTCAGCCGTCAAGGGTCTCGCCCTGGCCTGCCACCCCGGTCCGACGGTCGCGGTGACCGCGCTCGTCACCGCCGTCGCCTGGTCCGCGGGCCGCGGCCTGCCGGGATGTCTCCTCGTTGCCGCAACCATCCTCACCGGCCACCTCTCGATCGGCTGGAGCAATGACGCGATAGACGCCGCGCGAGACTCCATTGTGAACCGGCGTGACAAGCCAGTCGTGCTGGGACTGGTGAGTCGCCGGACGTTGTGGATCGCAGCGGTTGTCGCGCTGGTCGTGACGATCCCCGTTTCGCTCGCGAACGGCGTGCTGGCCGGCCTGGCCCACCTGCTCTTCGTCGCCTGCGCCTGGGCGTACAACCTCGGGCTCAAGTCGACGCCGGTGTCCTGGCTCCCGTACGCCGTGGCGTTCGGCGCGCTGCCGTCGTTCGTCACGCTGGGCACGACCGGGGACTGGGCGCCCTGGTGGGCGACGGCGGCGACCGCGCTGCTCGGCGTCGGCGCGCACCTCGCGAACGTCGTACCGGATCTGGCCGACGACCTGGCCACCGGCGTCCGGGGCTGGCCGCAACGGCTCGGCCAGGTGTCCCGGCTGCTCGCGCCGCTTCCGCTGGCGACCGCGACGGTGCTGCTCACGGTCGCGCCGGCCGGACCGATGGGCGTGGTCGGCTGGGTCGCGCTCGGCGTCGTCGCGGTGCTGCTCGGCGTCATCGTGACGTGGAAGCAGGCGCCGTTCCTGGTCACCATCGCGGTCGCTGTCGTCAGCGTCGTCGTGCTGGTCATCCGGGGCGACGCACTGTGAGTCTCATGGCCGCAGCTCCTGCAGCTTGGTCTTGACGCCCTCCTTGAGCACGCCCCAGCGGTCCTCGTCGCCCTTCCACAGCGACTCGGTCATCTTGCTGATCTGCTCCCAGCTCGCGTGCGGCGGGATCGGCGGGACGTCGGGGTCGCAGTACACGTCGAGCACGGTCGGGCGGTCCGCGGCGAGCGCGGTGTCCCAGGCGGAGGCCAGCTCGTCGGGTTTTCTGACCGTGATCCCGGTCAGCCCGACCGAGCGGGCGAAGCCGGCGTAGTCGACCTCGGGCAGCGTCTGGGAGTCGGCGAACTTCGGTGCCCCCTGCAACGACCGCATCTCCCAGGTGACCTGGTTGAGGTCGTTGTTGTGCAGGACGGCGATCACCAGCCGCGGGTCCGACCACTCCTGCCAGTACCGCTTGATCGTGATCAGCTCGGCCAGCCCGTTCATCTGCATCGCGCCGTCACCGGAGAACGCGACGACCGGCCGGCCGGGGTGAGCGATCTTCGCGCCGATCCCGTACGGGACGGCCGAGCCCATCGTCGCCAGCGTGCCGGACAGCGAGCCGCGGGTCGTGTCGTTGAACCGCAGCTGACGGGCGTACCAGTCGGCGGCGGATCCGGAGTCCGCAACCACGATGCAGTCGTCGGGCAGCCGCTCGGAGAACTCGTGGAACAGCCGCTGCGGGTTCACCGGATCGGCCTCGACGTGCGCGGCGCCGGCCATCACCTGCCACCAGCGCTCGACGCCGTCCTCGATCCCGGACCGCCAGGACCGGTCCTGCTTGCGCTCCAGCAGCGGGATCAACGCCCGCAGCGTGGTCGCCGCGTCGCCGACCAGGTTCACCTCGTACGGGTACCGCATGCCGATCATCGACGGGTCGGCGTCGATCTGGACAGCCCGGGCCTTGCCGAACTCCGGCAGGAACTGGGAGTACGGGAAGCTCGACCCGATCGTCAGCAGCGTGTCGCAGCCGGTCATCAGCTCGTAGCTGGGCCGGGTGCCGAGCAGGCCGATCGAGCCGGTCACGTACGGCAGGTGGTCGCTCAGTACGTCCTTGCCGAGCAACGCCTTCGCGACGCCCGCGCCGAGCAGCTCGGCGACCTCCTCGATCTCCTGGCGCGCGCCGCGAGCACCTTGCCCGACCAGGACGGCGACCCGCTCGCCGGCGTTGAGCAGCTCGGCGGCACGGCGTACGGCGGCTTCGTCCGGGTTCTGGGTCGCCGGCTCGAAGCCGAGACTCGACGGCACCATCTTGAACGCGTGCTCCGGCGGGCTGTAGTCCAGCTCCTGGACGTCGGCCGGGATGATCACTGCGGTCGGGGCCGAGCGGCTGAGGGCGGTCCGGATCGCCCGGTCGAGCACGTTGGGCAGCTGCTCCGGGACGTTCACGGTCTCCAGGAACTCGCTCGCGACGTCCTTGAACAGACTGTGCAGGTCGACTTCTTGCTGGTAGGAGCCGCCCATCGCGGTCCGGTTCGTCTGGCCGACGATCGCCACCACCGGGACGTGGTCGAGCTTCGCGTCGTACAGGCCGTTGAGCAAGTGGATCGCACCCGGGCCGGAGGTCGCAACGCAGACGCCGACCCGGCCGGTGAACTTCGCGTAGCCGACCGCTTGGAGCGCCGACATCTCCTCGTGCCGCGACTGCACGAACCGCGGCCCGTCGGCTCTGGTCCACGCGGCGAGCAGTCCGTTGATCCCGTCGCCGGGATAACCGAAGACGGTGTCGACGTCCCACTCCCGGAGCCGCTGCAGCAGATAGTCACCCACGGTTGTCGCCATGCTGCCCCAGTGCCCCGGGACCGGGGCTGTATTCGGGGTGCCGAGCCACCCTCGTAGACGCCCGCCGCCGGCTCAGTCGGTCGCGGGTTTCAGCGGCGCGTTGCTGCCGAGGATCGCCGCGGTGAGGGCCTCGGCCGGCTCCTTGGCGGCGCGCGGGTTGGTGATCAGCACCAGATCGATCGCCGGCAGCTCGGGCAGCCCGGCGCTCGGCGGAGGCTCGACCAGGTCGGCAGGCATCAGGGAGCGAGCGAAGATCGCGATCCCCAGCCCCGCGCGGACCGCCGCGAGCACGCCGTTGACCCCGCGCACGATGCAGGTGACCCGGTACGGCCGGCCGACCTGTTCCAGCGTCTGCACACCGAGCATCCGGCTCAGGCTCGGCGCCTGGTACGTGACCAGGGGCACCGGCCCGTCCGGCGGCAGGCGGGTGCCCGCGATGCCGGCCCAGACCAACGGGTCGCGGCGGACGACCCGGCCGTTCGGCTCCGAGCCGGCGCCGGCCGAGTGCTTCACGTACGCCAGATCGAGGTGACCGGACTCGACCCGGCGGAGCAGGTTCGGGCTCTGGGCGACGGTGAGCTCGAGATCGATCCGCGGGTAGAGCTGCCGGAAGTCGCGCAGGATCCGCGGCAGGGGGGTGAGCGCCAGGTCGTCGGTGACGCCGAAGCGCAGCCGGCCGCGCAGCTCCGAGCCGGTGAAGTAGCCGACCGCCTCCTCGTGCGCGGCCAGGATCGTCCGCGCGAACCCGGCCATCGCCTCGCCGTCGGCGGTCAGCGTCACCGTCCGGGTGTCGCGCACGAACAGCGGCCGGCCGACCGCGGCCTCCAGCTTGCGGATGTGCTGGCTCACCGTCGGCTGCCGGATCCCGAGCCGCTCGGCGGCCTGGGTGAAGCTCAGCGACTGGGCCACGGCGAGAAACGTGCGCAGCTGGTCCGGGTCGTAGGCCATCGATTTCCCCCTCATCACGAGACGTTATAAGACTAATAGGAGTAATTCGCTGTCGGAATCCGGCCCGGACCGGTGAGGATGGGACCGACCTCCCCTGACACGTCCACTTCCAAAGGGTTGACTCTTGACCACCCGGGCTACCGGTTCTGTCCCTGTCCCCGATTTCCACACCCACCGTTCCACTCCGCGGACCACTCCCGGCGAACTGCCGCCCACCCAACGCCGGCCCGGCTTCCGCGAAACCTTCAGTGCTCTCGAGGTCCGCAACTTCCGCCTCCTGGTCAGCGGCCTGTTCGTCAGCTCGACCGGCGGCTGGGTCCAGCGCATCGCGCAGGACTGGCTGGTCCTGACGCTGACCGGCAGCGCCACCGCGGTCGGCATCACCACCGCGCTGCAGTTCCTGCCCACCCTCCTGCTCGGCCTGTACGGCGGCGTGATCGCCGACCGTTTCCCCAAACGCAAGGTTCTGCTCGTCACCCAGTCGACGATGGGCACCCTGGCCGCCGTACTGGCGGTGCTGGCGTTCACCGGCGAGGTGCAGGTCTGGCAGGTCTACTCGCTGGCCCTCGTGCTCGGCCTCGCGACCGCGGTCGACAACCCCACCCGCCAGTCCTTCGTCACCGAGCTGGTGGGCAAGCAGCGCCTGCGCAACGCGATCAGCATGGTCTCGTCCACCTTCCAGCTCGGCGGCCTGATCGGCCCCGCGCTGGGTGGCGCGATGCTCGGCACGATCGGCGCCGGCTGGGCGTTCGCGCTGAACTCGATCACGTTCTTCGGCTCGATCTCGGCGCTGCTGATGATGCGCGAGAGCGAGATGCCCGGCCTGCACGCCGCCCGCAAGGCCGGCCGGGGCCTGCGCATCCGCGACGGCCTGCGCGACGGCGTCCGGTACGCCTTCCACGAGCCGGCCGTGCGCTGGGCGATCGTGCTGGTCGGCATCTTCGGCATGTTCACGATCAGCCTGCCGGTCACGCTGACGGCGTTCGCGGACGTCGTCTTCAAGACCGGCGCCACCGGGTACGGCGTACTGAACTCGGTGGTCGCGGTCGGGTCGCTGGCCGGGGCACTGCTCTCGGCCCGCCGGATCCGGCCGACCAGGCTGCGTAACCTGGTCGGGATCGCGGCGATCCTGGCCGTGACCGAGATCGTGGCGGCGCTGCAGCCCTCGCTGTGGACCTTCCTGCCACTGCTGTGCGCGCTCGGCATGGCGACGCTGATGTTCCTCACCGCCGCCCAGTCGATGGTGCAGCTGACCACCCCGGACGGGCTGCGCGGCCGGGTCGCCGGGATCTACAACCTGGTCTTCATCGGCGGCGGCGCGATCGGCGGCCCGACCGTCGGCGCGATCGCCGAGCACTTCGGCGCCCGGACCAGCCTGCTGCTGGCCGGCCTGATCCCCGCCGTCGCGACAGTTGCCATCGGCATCAAACTGGCGCGGGCCGGGCGCTTGCGGGTGGTTGTCGTCCGCAACGAGCGCTCGCCGTGGCGGCAACCACCGGTCCGGCTCGGACTGGAGAAGGTTCCGGTCCAGGTGATCCGCCCGGAGCCGCCGGTGCCGTCCCGCCCGAGGCCCTTCACGCTGGCTCGCCGCCGATACCAGCGGACCGACCCGCACGCTGCCCCGACCCGCCCCCGCCGCAAGCCGCTGCACCGCTGAGACAACCGCCGGCCAGTCAGCTGCCGACTGGCCGGCGGTTCAGCAGGTCGATCACACGCTCGGGTTGTTCGCGCCAGAACAGGTGGCCGGCACCATCGAGAAGTTCGAGTTGCGCACCGGGGATCAGCTTCGCCAGCCGCTCACCTTCCGTGGGCAGGATCATCTGGTCCGCGGTCCCGTGGATCACCAGCGCGGGGACGTCGAGCGACGGCAGCCGGTCGACGGCGTCGTGCCGCAGCGCCGCTTGGAACTGCATCCCAACCACTGACGCCGGGACGCGCACAGCCAGCGCGTCCTCCCGGTACGCCGCGAAGTGCGCGGGATCGGCGGCAAAACCCGCCGACAGGTTCACCTCGAAACCGGTTCGCAGCACGGTCTCCTCGCGCCCCGAGCGCATCGCCGCCAGCAGCAGGTCGGGCCCCGGTCCGATCCCGGGCGGCCGGGACGCCGGAGTCGCCCGTCCCGCACCCGCGGCCGTCGCGTCCGCCTTCTGCCCGGCCCCAGGTGGCCGGACTCCCGCGGCAAACCCCGGCGACGTACATCCGAGCGTCAGCCGTCTCACCCGCTCGCGATGATTCAGCGCGAGCTCCTGCGCCACCATCCCGCCGAGCGAGATCCCGAAGACCTGCGCGTCCGACCACCCGGCTTCGTCCATCACCCGCGCCGCGTCGTCCGCCAGGTCCGCCGTACTGAACTGTCCAGCGCCGCGCTCGCTCGTCCCGATCCCCCGCTGGTCGAAGATCAGCAGCTCGAAGTGCTTCTCCAGCCCCGACAGGAACGGCTCGCCCCAGATCCGGTGGTGACCGGCCATGCCCATGATCAGCAGCAGGGGTTCGCCCGCGCCGCGGCGTTCGGCGTACAGGTGCATGGCCGCACCTTACGCAGAGTTATCAGCGCTTGTTACTTGACCTCGTAAATTAAGCGGTCCTAGGCTCGCAGCACCGCCCCGCTTCCCCCACGCTCCCGCCTCGAGACGGAGGAACACCCCGTATGTCAGTCCCCGCTGGACGAAAACGCCGTACCGCCGTCGTGGTCACCGCGGCTGCCGCCCTGGTATCGGCAGCCGTCGCGATCGCGCCCGCCGACGCGAGCACTCCCCAGTCCTTCCGGCCCGGCCCGAAGCCCGCCCTGGTCGAGCCCGGCGCCGCCTTCCAGGGCAACGCGCCGATCGAGGCGCCGAAGGCCAAGGCGGCGGTGCAGGCGAAGTACTCGCAGGTCGCGGCCAAGCCGTACCTGGGCTGGAGCAGCTGGAGCCTGCAGTCCACCAACTACCCGGGCGTGAACCCCGACGGTCCGGGCAGCTTCATCAGCGAGAAGAACATTCTCGCCCAGGCCAACGCGATGGCGACCAAGCTCAAGCCGTACGGCTACGAGTACGTGAACATCGACGCCGGCTGGCAGCTCGGCGGCGACGAGTACGGCCGGCCGACCGCGAACCTCGCCCGCTTCCCGCGCGGCATGAAGGCGGTCGGCGACGACATCCACAAGCTCGGGCTGAAGTTCGGCATCTACACCGTCGTCGGCCTCGGCTTCGACGTCTACCGCGACGGCAACACCCCGATCCACAACGCCCCCGGCTGCTTCACCCGCGACATCGTCTACCCGGACCTGCGCACCACCAACGGCTGGGACCAGGCGTACAAGATCAACTACGCCAGCCCGTGCGCACAGAAGTACGCCGACTCGATCGTGAACCTGTTCGCCTCCTGGGGTGTCGACTTCATCAAGATGGACGGCGTCGGCCCGGGCTCCTGGAAGGGCGCCCCGGACGACCCGAACCACAACAACACCGAGGACGTCGAGGCCTGGTGGCGCGCGGTCCAGAACGCCGGCCGCCCGATGATGTACACGCTGTCGTGGTCGCTCAGCCACCGGTACGCCGAGACCTGGAAGGCCAACTCGCACGGCTGGCGGATCGACACCGACGTCGAGTGCTACTGCGACACGATCGTGCGCTGGAACGGCTCGCTGGTCGGCCGCTGGTGGGACCTGCCGCAGTGGGTCGACGACGCCGGACCGGGGCACTGGAACAACCTCGACGCGATCAACGTCGGCAACGGCGAGATGGACGGCATCAACGAGGTCGAACGGCGAAGCTACATGACCTTCTGGGCGATGAACGCCGCGCCACTGTTCATCGGTGACGACCTGACCAAGCTCGACCCGTACGGGCTGAAGCTGCTGACCAACCGCGAGGTGATCGCGATCAACCAGGCCGGCGTCCCGGCCCGGCCGCTGAACCAGGACCAGCTGCAGCAGGTCTGGTACGCGAAGAACCCGGACGGCAGCGTCACCGTCGGTCTGTTCAACCTGGCAGACACCCCCGCCACCGTGACCGGCGACTTCGCTCAGCTCGGACTGTCGGGCAAGGCATCGGTCCGGGACGTCTGGGCCGCGCAGACCCACCGGAACGTCTCCGGCCAGGTCAGCGCCACCCTGCCCGCGCACGGCTCGAAGCTCTACAAGATCACGCCGAACCTGCCGGCCTCGCCGAGCCGTCCGGCCGACCTGACCGCGACCGATGTGAGCCGTACGACGGCCTCGCTGACCTGGCAGCCGAGCACCGGCGCCACGGCGTACCAGGTGTTTGCCAACGGCAAGCAGGTGGCGACCACCTCCTCGACGAGCGTGGTCGTGCAGGGACTTCAGCCGCAGACGTCGTACACCTTCGAGGTGAAGGGCGTGCGGACCGGACGGACGTCGCAGGCCAGTGCGCCGATCACGCTGTTCACCGCGAAGTCCGGCGGTGGCCCGGTCCGGTACGAGGCAGAGGCGCCGACCAGCACCTTCACCGGGAACGCCGGGGTCTCCGACTGCACGCTGTGCTCGGGCGGCAAGAAGGTTGGCAACATCGGGTACGACGCGTCGGTCACGCTGAACGGCATCACCGTGCCGGCCACCGGGACCTACCTGGTGAAGATCGCCTACACCGACGGTGACACCAGCCGGCAGAGCATGCTGACGGTGAACGACGCCGACTCGTACTGGGTGAACTACCACGGCCTCGGCGACAACGACTGGGGGGCCGCAGGTGACCTACCTGCCGGTCAAGCTCAGCGCCGACAGCAACTCGCTGAAGATCAGCAACCCGAACGGCTACATCGCCGACATCGACTGGATCACCGTGTAGTCCCGTGGGGCCGGCCTTTCCCCGGCCGGCCCCACGCTCTTTACTGGCTTCATGAGCGGATATCCCGAATCCATCGCGCCCATCGAACCCGTGCCGGTCGCCCGCCGGATCCGGGCGCTGCACGACGGCAAGGTCGTGCTGGACACCCAGGACGCCGTCTACGTCTGGGAGTTCCCGCCGTATCCGCAGTACTACGTGCCGGCCGGTGACGTCGCGGCGGGCGTACTGGCCGACACCGGGGAGACCAGGACCTTTCCTCACGGCGAGGCGCGGGTGCTCACCGCGGGATCGGGCACCGCCTGGCAGTACGACGAGGGCCTGCTCGCCGGGCTCGTCCGCTTCGAGTGGGAGGCCGTCGACAGCTGGTTCGAGGAGGACGAGGAAGTGTTCGTCCACCCGCGCAACCCGTACGCCCGCGTGGACGCGATCAAGTCCAGCCGCCACGTCCAGGTCTCCCTCGACGGCATCTCACTTGCCGACTCGACCTCGACCGTCATCGTCTACGAGACCGGCCTCCCGCCGCGCTACTACTTCCCGCGCACCACCGTGGCCTTCGAGCACCTCGAACCGAGCCAGACCCGCACCGCCTGCCCGTACAAGGGCCGCACCACCGGGTACTGGTCGGTCCGCACCGACTCGCTGCATCCCGACCTCGCCTGGTGCTACGACTTCCCCACCGCCCCACTGCTCCCGGTGGCCGGTCACGTCGCCTTCTTCAACGAGAAGGTCGACCTGACCGTCGACGGCGTCACCGTCGACCGCCCGGTCACGCCCTTCTCCTAGCCGGTCAGTTCTGAGACCAACCGGTGGAAGTGAGGACACTCGGTGAAGTCCGGGGCCTCACATGTCAGCGCATGGTCGAGCAGCCGCTGGGACTCCTGCGCCTGACGGATCTGCTCGTCGAGGCGGGCGCGCTGTTCCGCCAGCACGGCCCGCCGGGCGGACCCGTCAGGGGCGTCGAACATCTCGCGCAGCTGGGCGAGGGACAGGCCCGCCGCCTTGCCGCGGCGGATCATCACCACCCGCGCGACGTGCGACTCGTCGTACCGGCGCCGTCCGGAGATCCTGGTGGCCGGAGTGAGCAGGCCGACGTCTTCCCAGTGCCGCAGGACGTGCGTGGCGACACCACAGCGGACACCCAGCTCGCCGATGCTCAGCAGCTTCTCCACAGCCATGGTCAGATCGCCGAGGTGACGCCGCCGTCCATCGGGATGATCGCGCCGGTGACGTAGCTGGACAGCGGGGAGGACAGGAAGACCGCGACGTTCGCGACCTCGGCCGGTTCGCCGGGGCGGCCGAGGGGGATCTCGGCGACCATCTCGTCGAGCAGCTCGTCCTTGGGCCGGCCGGTCGCGCGGACGGCCGCTTCCAGGCCCTCGTCGACGCGGCCGGTGCGGGTCAGGCCGGGGTTGATCACGTTCACCCGGACGCCGCGGCCGGCGTACGCCTTGGCGTAGCCGACCGACGCGAGCATCAGCGCCGCGTTGGCCGCGCCGCCGCCGATGTGCAGCGGGTTCGCCTGCCGGCCGCCCTGGCCGACCACGTTGACGACCGTGCCGCTGCCGCGCTCGGCCATCCCGCGGATCACCGCCTCGGTGGCGTGCATGTAGGTGAAGTACTTCGCCTCCATCGCCGCGTGCAGCGCCTTGCTGTCCAGCTCGTCCACCGGCGTACGCCGGGCCGCCCCCGCGCAGTTGATCAGGATGTCCGGTACGCCGATCCGCGCGAACACCGCGGTGGTCGCGTCCGGGTCGGTCAGGTCGACGGCCTCGACCGCGTACTCCAGCCCCTTGGCCGCGAGCTCGGCCTGCGCCTTCGCGAGGTTCCCCGGGTCGCGGGAGATGCCGGTGACCCGTGCACCCTCCCGGGCCAGCGCCTCCGCGCAGGCCAGGCCGATTCCCTTGCTGGCCCCGGTGACGACCGCGGTCCTGCCCGACAACTGAAGATCCATCAACTCTCTCCTGACTCGGCTGCCTCCGATCGTAGTTCGCGCGCGACCGGGCACTGGTGGACTGACGAAAAGAGGACATGCGATGAGAATCACGGCAGTGAAGACGGTCCGGCCGAGCATCCAGCCGAACCTGGTGTTCGTGCTGCTGCACACCGACGACGGGCGGACCGGCCTGGGCGAGGCGTTTTTCGGCGGCCGCGCGGTCGAGGCGTATCTGCACGAATCGGCCGCGGAGGTCCTGCTCGCCGCCGAGGACCCGACGCCGGAGTCGATGGCCCGCGCGCTGGCGTCGTACACGGGATTCGCCGGGGCCGGGGTCGAGACGCGCGGCAACGGCGCGATCGACCTGGCGCTGTGGGACCTGGTCGGGCAGGAGGCGGGGTTGCCGTTGGTGCGGCTGTTCGGCGGACCGGTGCAGGAGTCGTTACCGACGTACAACACCTGCGCGGGGCCGGGGTACATCAGTACGAGTACGCGGCAACGATCGGACAACTGGGGCGTCCCAGCAACGAGTCCGGCCCGGTACGACGATCTCGATGCCTTCCTCAACCGTCCGGGCCAGCTGGCGCGCGACCTGTGGGACGAGGGCATCACCGGGATGAAGGTCTGGCCGTTCGACCGCGCGGCCGAGGAATCCGGCGGGACCGACATCTCGCCGGCCGAGCTGAGCCGCGGGCTCGCGGTGATCGAGGCGATCCGGTCCGAGGTCGGGTTCGACATGAAGCTGATGGTGGAGCTGCACGGCCTGTGGAACCGCCGCGGCGCGACCGCGATCCTGCAGGCGTTGACCGAGTACCGGCCGTACTGGGTCGAGGACCCGATGCGTCCCGACGCCGTCGACGCGCTGGCGGCGCTGTCCGCGGACGTCGACGTACCGATCGCGACCGGGGAGACGCTGGTCGGCCGGCGCGGCTTCCTGCCCTTGCTCGACCGGGGTGCGGTCGACGTCGTCACTGTCGACGTGCAGTGGACGGGAGGACTGACCGAGGCGCGCAAGGTCGCGGCCCTCGCCGACACGTACGGCGTACCGGTGGCTCCGCACGACTGCACCGGCCCGGCGACGCTGGCGGCCTGTGTCCACCTGACCCAGTCGGCGCCCAACGGCCTGATCCAGGAGACCGTGCGTGCCTTCCTGCGCACCTGGTACGCCGAGCTGGTCGACGGTCTGCCGGAGATCGTCGAAGGCCGGATCGCCGCGACCGACGCACCCGGGCACGGCGTCCGGTTGCGCGACGACCTGACCGCGGCCGAACGCCGGGTGACCAGGTGAACAGGAGATGTCCTGCTGTTGCGCGCGGATGTCCGGCCCGTCCAGGTTCTGGGCGCCAGGCAACGATTTCGCCACTACTGGTGGGGATCTGAGCCCAAGGCAACGATTCGGGGTCGTCCGGCCTTGAATCGCTGGGTACTATGAGTGACGAGATCGACACTCTTTGTTTCGACGTTCCGATGCTCTTGCACCGACGCCGGAGGGACCCGTGCCGACCATGTCCGAAACGCAGTCAAAATCCCACTCCCCGCCTTCGCGCGAGCCTGCTGTCGAACAGGTTTCGTGGAGGTCCATCGTCCGTCATGACCTACCGGCCTCGCTGGTGGTCTTCCTGATCGCGATCCCGCTCTCGCTGGGGATCGCCGCAGCCTCCGGGGCGCCGCTGATCGCGGGCCTCGTCGCCGCCGTCGTCGGTGGCGTGGTCGCCGGCGCGCTCGGCGGCTCTGCTCTCCAGGTCAGCGGCCCGGCCGCCGGCCTCACCATGGTCGTCGCCGGACTGGTCAGCCAGTTCGGCTGGGCCGCCACCGCGGCGATCACCTGCGCGGCCGGCCTGCTGCAGATCCTGCTCGGTGCCACCCGCATCGGCCGGCTCGCCCTGTCGTTGTCCCCCGCCGTCGTGCACGGCATGCTCGCGGGCATCGGCATCACGATCGCCGTCCAGCAGCTCCACGTCGTTCTCGGTGGACAGGCGCAGAGCAAACTGATCGCCAACCTGGCCGGGCTTCCCGGCCAACTGGTCGCGCATCACCCGGCGTCCGTGCTGATCGGCGTGCTGACCGTCGTGATCCTGCTGGTCTGGCCACGCATCCCCACGGTGAAGGTCGTTCCGGCGCCCTTGGTGGCGGTGGTCTTCGTCACCGCGCTGTCCTCCTGGTTGACGGTCGACGTCACCCGCGTCGACCTGCCGGACAATCCCGTCCAGGAACTCATCCTGCCGGTGATGCCGTCCGGCAGCGCGCTGGAAATCGGGACAGCGGTGCTCACCGTCGCACTGGTCGCCAGCGTCGAGTCGTTGCTCTCGGCCGTTGCCGTGGACAAGCTTCACCGCGGCCGGCGCAGCAACCTCGATCGCGAACTGATCGGCCAGGGCGCCGCGAACGCGGTCTCCGGCGCGCTCGGCGGGATGCCGATCACCGGCGTCATCGTGCGCAGCTCGACCAACGTCGCGGCCGGCGCGAAGAGCCGGGCCTCAGCGATCATGCACGGCCTGTGGATCGCGGTCTTCGTGCTCGCGGCCGGCGCCCTGCTGGAGCTCATCCCGATGGCCGCTCTCGCGGGCGTGCTGCTCGTGATCGGACTCCGGCTGGTCCAACTGGCCCACATCCGCACCCTGCGCCGCCACGACGAACTGCTCGTGTACGTCGTGACCGCGGGCGGCGTGGCCGCGCTCGGCCTGGCCGAGGGCGTCCTGGCCGGACTGATGCTCGCGCTCGGCCGGGTGCTCTACCGGTTGGCCAGGGCAACGGTCACCGCCACCGAGCAGGACGGCGTCTGGACCGTCTCGATCCAGGGCACGCTGGTGTTCCTCGGCGTCGCGTCACTGGTCCGGACCCTGCGCACGATCCCGACCGGGGCCACCGTCCGGGTGAAGCTCCAGGTCGACCACCTGGACCACGCGGCGTACGAGGCGATCGAGGACTGGCGGCGCGGGCACATCGCGCGCGGCGGCACGGTCGAGCTCAACCGGTCGGCGTTCCGCGCCGCCCTGCAAGGTGACGCCAAGCGCTGGCTGCCGTGGCAGCAGGGCCAGGTCGTGCCCGAGCCGGACCAGCGGGCCTCGATGCTGGACGGGATCCGCGAGTTCGAGCAGTCGGCGGATCTGATCCGGCCGATGATGGCCAAGCTGGCCGCCGACGGGCAGAAACCGACGCAGCTGTTCATCACCTGCGCGGACTCCCGGATCGTGCCGAACCTGATCACCACGTCGGGTCCCGGCGAGCAGTTCTGCGTGCGCAACGTGGGCAACCTCGTGCCGCCGTACGGGTCGGACAGCAACTCGGTGGACGCCGCGGTCGAGTACGCCGTCGAGGTGCTCGGCGTCAGCTCGATCGTGGTCTGCGGCCACTCGCACTGCGGTGCGGCCGGCGCCGCCCTGGACGGTACGACGGACGACGGCTCGGGTCTGCGGACCTGGCTGCGCCACCTCGAACCGTCGATCCAGCGAGCGGTCGCGCTGCCGGACATCGTCGACCCGGCGACCGGCGTGAAACTCGGTCCCGCGGACAAGCTCTCGGTGGCCAACGTCGCCGTCCAGCTGGAAAACCTGCGCAGCTTCGCCTGCGTCCGCAAGGCCGAGGAGGCGGGCCGGCTGGAACTGGTCGGCCTCTGGTTCGACATCGGCGCGGCCGCGGCCCGCCTGGTCCTCGAGCGCGAGCCCTATCTGGTCCGCGCCGACGAAGAACTGGCCACCGCCGCCACCCCGGCCGACGCCGACCTGTAACCCCGGCTTATTTCCAGACCCGGCCGGCACCCCCGGCCGGGTCTTTGCCGCACCGGTGGGTGCGCTGTCCCGCGCACCCACCGACTGATGTCAGACGTGCACCCGTCGCGACGCAACCAGCTGTCCAGCCGAGTACGCATCAGCCCGCAGCAACTGCCCCGGCGTCACCTCGAGGATCTCGATCGCGATCGGCTCACCACCCAGATCCTCCGAACTGATCGGCCGGTCGTCCAGATAGAGATCAACCCGATCGATCCCCTCCACCTCCAACCCGACCCTCAGCGTCGTCCCAGTCATCGACGAACTGACCTCCAGCCGCCGCCGCGGCATCGCCGCGAGCAAAGCCCCCGCCGCCTCCAGCAGATCCGCGTTGCCCTCCAGCAGATCAGCGCGCGTCATCCGATGCGTCACATGCGGCCGCACGCCCACGTCCTCGACCGGCGTGCCCGACAACTCCCCCACCCGCAGCGTCCGGCGGATCGAGACCCGCAGGTTCGCGCCGTTCGGCAGCGCCTCGTACGGCGACGTCGGGTCGGCCGGTGGCGGCTCGTTGAGCAGCGTCGCAAGCAATCCGTGCGTCCACACGTTCGCGCCGCCCGCACCGGTGTTGTCGTCGACACCGAGAATCGTCCCGATCTCGTGATCGGCGAACCCGGCCGCGAAGATGTCGGTCGCCGAGTAGCACCGGGCATCAGTGATCAGCACGACCGGCCCGTAGTACGTCTGGCCGAGCTCGTTCGCGCCGTCCTCCGGTGTGATCGGCTTGGCCGCCGAGAACGCCGCCCCGGTTTCCGTCGCCAGATCGAGCGAGTCGAACCACGGGCCGAGGTCGATCCCGGACGGGTTGTCCTTGTGCCGGCGGCAGATCCGCAGGTTGAGCGGCGTGCTGATGAACTGCACCGGTTCCGGCGCGATCCGGCGCGGCGTCATCGTCTGCAGGGTGAACTCGCTGGCGTAGATGTGACCGCCACCGTTGTCCCGTACGTCGACGATCAGGCCGTCCTGCGGCAGCGCGGCGGCCAGCCGGACGAACTCGTCGCGGAAGCCGACCGGGTCGGTCACGCTGAACGTGAAGATCCGCAGGTGCCCGAAGGTGCCGTGCGCGGTCGTCACCGAGCGAGCCCGGAACACCCCGGGCATCGTGGTCGGCAGATCCGCGGCGCCGACGGCGACCGGCGCGGCCAGCGCGGCCGAGCTCTCGCCGCGTTCGAGCTCGACCACGTCGCGGACGTACAGGGCCTTCTTGGCCCGCGACTTCTCGTCGGAGTCCAGGTCGAGCCCCATCGACGCCGACGCCTCGGTGATCGCGTCCAGGTCGGTCATCGGCGGCAGGTTGGTGGTCACCTTCCACTGTTCGCGCAGCTCCTGCGCCGAGCCGTCGAGACCGAGATAGGTCAGCGTGACCCACTCCTCGTCCGGCGGCGCCTGGATCACCAACGGCCGCAGCGTCAGCGACTCCAGGCCGCGGGCCAGGTTCGCGGCCTCGTTGCTGCCGGCGAACGCGGCGCCGTTCAGCGCGACGGCGCGGGCGATCGGCGTACCGTTCCAGTGCGTCACTTTGGCGCCGGGGCCGAACTGCGGCGCGGTGTAGCCCGCGACCGTGCGGGTGATCAGGTAGTGGTCGCCGGCGCTGTCGGAGCACTTCTCGATCAGGAACGGCAGGTACGCGACCTTGCCGGCGAACGGCGCGGGCAGCAGGTAGTTGGTGTGCAGGTCACGGACCGAGTGGAAGATGCTCGACATCTGGCGGTGGAACAACCACTCGGCTTCCATCGTGGCAGCGGTCTGACGCTCCATCCGCGCGCGCAGCACGCGCAGTCGCTGCAACGGGTTGACCGCGTGCATCGCGGCCTTCAGCGGCAGGTGCACGTAGTTCTCGCCGAGCAGCAGCAGCGCTTGGTCGACGAGGATCTTGCGCTGGGTCAGGGTCAGCGTGCCGGCCCCGGCGAGGAACTGCCGGCAACGGTACGGCGGCCGCCTGCGGCTCGGCTCGCCGGTCCCGGTTTCCCTTGCGGGCAACGGTTTTCCTGATCGTCGGCTTCTTGGTGATGGTCTTGCGTGGTTCGGCCATGAGATCCCCCAACAGGCACGCCCCTCCCCTGGGCGTCGCGATCTTTCCACCGTCCGCCGCGGTCCGGGCGATGTCAACGCCTCGCCTCCGGGACAGCGTGGCGCGCGTGACCGACCTGCCGTTCGTCGACGAGCACACCCTCGTAGTCGACGCCCCGCCCGAGGTCACCTGGCGAGCCCTCACTCAGCACGCGACCGGCGCTTTGCTGCTCGGACCACACAACCTCACCGGGGATTGACCACCCACCTGCAAGGATGTCCCGGTGATCGAGGTTTGGGACAACATCACGTCCGTGCAGGCCCACCCGCCGCTCCAGGTCGTGATCGGGACCGGCATCGCCGCGTTGCTGCTGATCGGGTGGCGCCCGGTGTGGCGGCACACCCGCCAGGTGGTGACGATCGCGCACGAGGGCGCGCACGGGTTGATCGCGCTGCTGGCCGGCCGCCAGCTCGCCGGGATCCGCCTGCATTCGGACACCTCCGGCGTCACCGTCTCGCGCGGCAAGCCGGACGGCCTGGGCATGATCGCCGTCCTGCTGGCCGGCTATCCCGGTCCGGCGTTGTTCGGCCTCGCCGCCGCGTTCGTCCTCAGTCGCGGGTACGCCGTGGGCCTGCTCTGGGGACTCCTGCTGGCGCTGGTGGTCCTACTGCTCCAGATCCGCAACCTGTTCGGGCTCTGGTCGGTGCTCGTCTTCGGCGCGGTTGTCTTCGGGGTGTCGTGGTGGGGCTCCGAACAGGTCCAATCCGCCTTCGCCTACCTCCTCACCTGGTTCCTGCTGCTCGCCGCGCCGCGCGCCGTACTGGAGCTGCAGCGATCCCGCCGCAACGGCGGTGGCCGCAACTCCGACGCCGACCAGCTGCGCCGCATCACCGGCGTACCGGCGATCCTCTGGGTCGGAGTGTTCGGCCTGATCACGCTCGGCTGCCTGGCGTTGGGCGTGCTCTGGTCGGACGTCCTGCCGACCTGAGCACGCCCGCGGTCAGCTACGGGCGGCCGCCGGTGATCGGACGATCGCGCTGATTCGCCCCCGGTACGCCGTACGGGTAGTCCGCCGCGCCCGGGTCGCTCGCCTCGTCCAGCTGCGCGCGCTCCTCGTCCGTGAGGTGAAGATCCGCGGCGGCCAGGTTGTCGTCGAGCTGCTCGAGCGTGCGCGCGCCGAGGATCACCGACGTGACGGCCGGACGGTCCACCAGCCAGGCCAGCGCGACCTGCGCCATCGAGATCCCGCGCGCGTCGGCGATCGCCCGGACCGCGTCGACGACGGCGCGAACCCGCTCATTCTTGCTGCGCCGGGCCCAGGCCTCGACGCCGCGGTCCGGGTTCTCGCCCAGGCGGGTCGAACCGGTCGGGGCCTCGTCGAAGGAGTACTTGCCGGTCAGCCAGCCACCACCGAGCGGCGACCACGGCAGCAGGCCGAGGCCGTTCTCCTGGGCGGCCGGGACGATCTCCCACTCGATCTCGCGGACCAGCAGGTTGTACTGCGGCTGCAGCGTGACCAACGGTGACCAGCCCTGCCGGTCGATCAGGTCACAGGCCTTCTGCAGCTGCCAGCCGGTGAAGTTCGACAGGCCGCCGTACGCGATCTTGCCGGCCCGGACGGCGTCCTCCAGGAAGCTGAGCGTCTCCTGCAGCGGGGTAATCGGGTCCCACGCGTGCAGCTGGTAGAGGTCGACGTGGTCGACGCCGAGCCGCTGCAGCGACGCGTCGAGCGCCCGCCGCAGGTGCCGGCGCGACGTGCCGACGTCGTTCTGCCCGTCGCCGGTCGGGAACCGGCCCTTCGTCGCCAGGACGACGTTGTCGCGCGCGGAACTCTTCGCCAGCCAGCTGCCGACGATCTGCTCCGACACTCCGGCGGAGTACACGTCCGCGGTGTCGATCAGCGTGCCGCCGGCCCCGACGTACCGGTCGAGCTGCTGATGCGCGCCGGCCTCGTCGGTTTCGTGCCCGAACGTCATGGTGCCGAGCGCGTACGTCGAGACGACGGTGCCGCTCGCGCCCAGGGTGCGGTATTCCACAGCTGCTCCTTCAGGTCAGGTGCTACCACCTTACGCGTGGGTGGAACGCGCTTGCCCGGGTACCGGCGGGACTGTCCGTGGCGCGGAGTACGGTGTGGAAGTCCAGGTGACGAAGGGGAGAAAGATGAACACCAGCGCACTTGTCGTCGACGCGTTCGGCCGGATCCAGGAAGTCGTGCACGAGGTCGTCGAGGGGCTGTCGGACGACGTCCTGAGCACTCGCCCGGAGGACTCCGGTAACTCGATCGCCTGGCTGGTCTGGCACCTGACCCGGATCCAGGACGACCATCTCGCCGATGCCGGCGGCTACGAGCAGGTGATGACCGCCGACGGCTGGCACGATCGTCTCGGGCTGCCGTTCGACCCCAGCGACACTGGCTACGGTCATGGTCCCGAGGACGTTGCCGCGGTCAAGCTGTCGGCGGAGTTGCTGATCGGGTACTACGACGCCGTTCACGCGCGCTCGATCCAGTATCTGGAGACGCTGACCGACGAGGACCTCGACCGCGTCGTCGACCGCCGGTGGAACCCGCCGGTCACGCTCGGCGTCCGGCTGATCAGCGTGATCTCGGACGACCTGCAGCACGCCGGCCAAGCGGCGTACGTGCGCGGTCTACTCGGCAGCTGACGTCCAGAGCGTGCTCCCGGCAATCAGGTAGAGCGTGCGGCCGACCAGCCGGGCATCGGTCACCTCACCCGTGGGACCTTCGGAGGTGTTGACAGTCCAGGCGCCGTCCGTCCCTCGGAGCACCTTCACCTGATTGCCATCAGCAACGACCTGGACGATCTGGTCCCCGTCGAGCACCGGCGGGGGCAGCGGGGTCTTGTTGCCGACGGCGATCTCCGGCAGGTCCTTCAGTCGCCGGGCGCTGTCCGGCTTCGCGGGGTCGAACTGCCACAGCGCCAGCTTGCCCTCGACCCACCCGGTCACCGTGCACAGTTGCTCGCCGCAGGTCACCCGTTGCCCGTGACTGCGTTCGCCCGCCTCCGGCAGCGCGAAACCCGACCACCCGTCGTTCAGGCGCTGTGACCTCCACACCGCCGCCTCCTGCCGTACGACGTTCGGCGCGAGCCGCACCTGCGATCCGGTCTGCACGATCGAGTCGCCGAAGATCGTCGCGTCGCCCGGCCCGGCCAGCAGCCCCGGCGTACTGCGCAGCACTGTCCCCGTCGAGTCCTGCCGGATCCACTTCGCGCCCTGCGGCAACCACACGGCCCCATCCAGTCCTGACACCTTGCTCGCCCAGGAGCCCAGCAACGCCTGCCCAGCCGGTCCGATCACCGCCGAGTGCAGCGCCCCGGCGTCAGGCCCCCCGAACGTGTTGAACTCCTGCGGATGCTCCTGCACGCCGGCAGTCGTCCCGGTCCACACCGTCCAGCGCACGTTGGAGTGCGCGCCGCCCGCCGCTCCGCCGAGCGCGAGGACCCGGCGGCCGTCGTACGCGACGGACTTCCAGACGGCGAGAGCGGCGTACGGGCTGCTCGGGTCCGGCGAGAGTTTGACCTCGCTCTGCCGGTCGCCTTCGATCAGCAGCAGCCTCGGCACGACCTTGGCGTCGCGGTCCCTCAATCCGACCAGCAGTTGGTCGTCGTGCCCGGCGAGCACGATCGGCTCGGCCGGGAGCTTCACCTGCGACCACTGCACCACCCGAGCCTGCGGCTTGTCCTCACTGCAGGCGGCTGTGAGCAGGAGCAGTACGACCAGCAGCAGAGCCCTGCGCATCAGCGGTTCTGCGGCAGCTTCGTGGTCCGCTTGCGGGCACCGCGCGGATTCGACGGCGGCGGTACGACGGGACCGATGTCCCCGTCCGGCGCGACGTCGAGGTCGATGATCACCGGCGCGTGGTCGCTCGGCCCGGTCCCCTTCCGGGCCTTGCGGTCGATCCAGGCCGCCTTCACCCGCTCGGCCACCGGGTCCGACGCCAGCATCAGGTCGATCCGCATGCCGAGGTCCTGGTGGAACATCCCGGCCCGGTAGTCCCAGTAGCTGAAGATCCGCTCGGTCGGCCAGCGGTCCCGGACGACGTCGTGCAGCCCGGTCGCCAGCAACTCGGCCAGCGCCTCCCGCTCCGGCGCGGTCACGTGCGTCGACCCGACGTACGCCGCCGGATCGAAGACGTCCGCGTCCGTCGGCGCGATGTTCATGTCCCCACAGACGATCTGCTCGGCCGGCCCGGCCGAGACCACGTCCCTGAGTGCCTTGAGCCAGGCGAGCTTGTAGACGTAGTGGTCCGAGTCGGGCACCCGCCCGTTCGGCACATACAGCGAGTGGATCCGAATCCCGCCACACGTCGCCGCCACCGCCCGTGCCTCAGGATTCGGAAACCCTGGCGCCCCCGCCACGCCCGTCACGACGTCCTCGAGCCCGACCTTCGACAGCAGCGCCACCCCGTTCCACTGCACCTCGCCGTACAGGGCGACCTCGTACCCCCGCCCCGCCAGCTCCTGCCCCAGCAAGGCGGTGAACGCGTCGTCCGCCAGCTTGGTCTCCTGCAGGCAGACCACGTCCGGCTCCCGCTCGTCCAACCACCCGAGCAACCGAGGCATCCGCTGCTTCACCGAGTTCACATTCCAGGTAGCTACTCGCACCCGCCTACGGTAGCCCGCGCACGGACCGGCGTACGGGTGGACGAGCGCCGGCCCGCGGAGGACTTCCACCGCCGACAACCGCTTCGATAGTTCGGGCCGACATGCCGTCCGGCTGTGGATCCGGCCGTTCAGATCTACGATGCAAGTCCATGCAACTCGACTCGATCCAGGGGAGAACGATCGTGGCGCTGCGGTTCATCGGCAAGGACCCGAACTCACCGAACACCAACTCACCGACCGTCTGGGTCGACGAAGCTGACGGCAGCCTGGTCATCCAGGGCTGGAAGCTCGACGAGGAGACGACCGCTGCGGTGAACGCCACCGCTCCGATCCCCGACCACGAGACAGTGCTGCGGATTCCCGCTCGCATGGCACCTTTTCTGCGGGAGGCGATGGGTGACGGCTGAGCCGGTTGCGTTCCAGTTGTTCCGGGCCGCCCAGCGCAGCGCGGTGCATCTGGAGACCAGGGACCTGTACGAGCCCGCCGACCCGGACTGGAACGAGTGGAAGTCGGGCGGGCGGTTCGATCCCGCGGAGCGGTGGCGCACGTTCCACGACCTCGTCCGGGAGACCGTCGGCCGCGGGGTCGAAGTACGGCGGGCCCGCATCGTGTCCGAGCCTGTCAGCGAGTACGTCCGGTTCGAGTACGACGTGACCGCGGCCCACAACCTCACCGCCGGGGAGCAGGTCAAGTGGTTGCCACGACACGACTGCGGCGACCTGCTGGTGCCGGCGAACGACTTCTGGGTGTTCGACGATCGGGTGGTGCTGTGGAACTTCTTCGACGGGGACGGAACCTGGGTCGGTGACCAGCGGGTCGACGACCCAGTGCTCGCGAAGCTCTGCGTAGCATCGTTCGACGCGGTCTGGGACCGCGCGATCCCGCACCAGGAGTACCTGCCGAGCTGAAAGACGTCCGTTGCCGACACCACCCGCCTTCTCCAACGCACAGAAGGCCAAACGCGACTACGGTGCCCGTCTCGGTGAGATCCGGAAAGCCGCCGGACTCACCGGACGGGCACTGGCCGTGTCGTGCGGATGGCACGAGTCGAAGGTGTCGCGGATCGAGAACGGCCGGACCTCGCCGTCCGGCGACGACGTGAGGAGCTGGGCCACGACCTGCAACGCGGCCGACCAACTGCCCGACCTCCTCGCATCACTCGAAGCGATCGAGGGGATGTTCGTCGAGTGGCGCCGGATGGAACGCGGCGGTCTCAAGCGCGCCCAGCAGGCGGTGCTGCCGCTGTGGGAGCGCACCCGCCGGTTCCGCACCTACTCCCCCTGGCTGGTTCCCGGCGCCGTGCAGACCGAGAGCTACACACGCGCCGTTCTCCGCGGAACGTCGGCACGCCGCGGACTGCCGGACGACGTCGACGACGCTGTCGCCGTCCGCAGGGACCGCCTACGGCTGCTGCACGAAGGCAACCGGACGTTCGCCGTACTGATCGAGGAATCCGTACTGCGCACCGTGATCGGCGGCGCCGATGTGATGGCCGGTCAGCTCGGCCATCTGCTCACCGTCGGCGAGCTGCCTTCGGTGTCCCTGGGGATCGTGCCGATGGGGCTCGACCGGACCGGCATGCCGCCGGTCGAGGACTTCTGGATCTTCGACGACAGCCAGGTCAACGTCGAGCTGATCTCCGGCTACCTGACGATCACTCAGCCCGGCGAGCTGGCCATGTACGCCGACGCGTTCCGCCGGCTTGCCGAGCTCGCCGTTGTCGGGGCTCCGGCCCGGCGGCTGATCACTGCCGCGATCGACGCCCTGGATTGAGCTGTGCAAATCCGTGCAAGTTCATCGCGGGCAACCTCTTGGCTCTTCTAACGTCACCTCATGGCGACCAACACGGGACAGCGCGCAGGAGTCGAGTGGGCTGGGCGTCCGGACGGCGATGACGCCGTTGAGCAGCCGAGGATTCACGTCGATCAGCGGGTCAGCCACTACGACTACGGACGCGGCACCGTCGTGCTCTTTCATGGACCGGTCTTGCAGGTGCTGTGGGACAAGCCGTTGCTCGACGGCACAATCTCGCGATTGATGGATCACGACGCCGCGTTCGCGCGGCATCTGGTGCCGCTGGTCACTGACCCCGACGGCCGGGAGACTCCGGCCCCCAGAGCGGCGGGGCGCGGCGTGTGACCACGAGACCGCGTGCGCCCCGCCTTCCAGTCAGCGGGTGTCGGTCGGGTGAGAATGGCGCCGTGGACAGAATCCCCGGGCTCGTGCTGACCGATCACACCTTCACCGTGCCGCTGGATCACAGACGGCCGGAGGGGCCGACGATCGAGGTGTTCGCGCGGGAGGCTGTGGCGCCGACGAAGGTGGGGGCCGACCTGCCGTGGCTGGTGTATTTGCAGGGTGGGCCGGGTGGGGCGTCGCCGCGGCCGACCAGTGGGACCGGGTGGCTGGAGCGGGCTACGCGTGACTACCGGGTGCTGCTGCTCGACCAGCGTGGGACGGGGCGCAGCACGCCCGTCACCCGGCGTACGGCGGAGTCGATGGGGGCCGAGGAACTGGCGGCGTACCTGAAGCACTTTCGGGCCGACTCGATCGTTGCCGACGCGGAGCTGATCCGCGCGCAGCTCAGTCCCGGTACGCCGTGGTCGACACTCGGGCAGTCGTACGGCGGCTTCATCACGCTGACCTATCTGTCGAAGGCGCCCGAGGGTTTGAAAACCTGCTACGTGACCGGGGGTCTGGCCGGCATCGACGCGACCGCGGACGACGTGTACCGGCGGACCTACCCGCGCGCGAAGGCGAAGACGCTGCGCTACTACAAGCTCTTCCCGCAAGACGTCGCGAAGGTCCGTCGGATCGCCGACCATCTGATCGCGACCGAGGTCAACCTGCCGAACGGCGACCGGCTGAGCGTCGAGCGCTTCCAGACGCTCGGCTTCGGGCTCGGCATGGGTGAGTCGGCCGAAGCCCTGCACTGGCTGATTGACGAAGCCTGGGACGGCGACGAACTGTCCGACGCCTTCCTGTACGGCGTGATGAACCGGACCGACCACACGCTCGCCCCGCTGTTCGTCGTACTGCACGAGTCGATCTACGGGCAGGACGACCGCGCGACCGACTGGGCCGCCGCCCGGGCGATGCCGGCCGAGTTCGCGGTCTCCGCTGAGCCGTTCCTGTTCACCGGCGAGATGATCTACCCCTGGATGGTGCGCGACCTCGCCGGCCTGCGCCCGTTCGCCGAGGCCGCCGAGCTGCTCGCCGCCGCCACCGACTGGACCCCGCTGTACGACGCCGACCGCCTCGCCGCGAACCGCGTCCCGGTCGCGGCCGTGATCTACCACGACGACATGTACGTCGACGCGAACCTGTCGCTGGAGACGGCGTCCCGGGTCGGCAACGTGACCACCTGGGTCACCAACGAGTACGAGCACGACGGCGGCCGGGCCTCCGACGGTGCCGTGCTCGACCGCCTGATCAAGCTCGCGAACGACCTGCCCCCGGTCTGACCGATGCCCGAACGCCTCTCTCCACGCCTGACCGCCGTCGTCGACGCGCTGCCGCTCTCCCCCGGCCTGCGCGTCCTCGAGATCGGCTGCGGCCCCGGCGCCGCGGCGCGCGAGGTCGCCCGCCGCGTCGGCGCCGACGGTCATGTTCTCGCCATCGACCGCTCCGCCAAAGCGATCGCGCAGGCCTCAACCGATTCGCTGCCCAATCTGACCTTCCGCCAGTCAACCGTGGAGGACTTCCGGTTGGAGCCCGGCGAAGCGCCGTACGACGTGGCCTTCGCGGTTCGGGTCGGCGCGCTCGACGGGCGTCACCCCGACCTCGAAACCCGAGCCCTGCAGGCCATCGCCGCGGCCCTCACTCCCGACGGCCGTCTCTACGTCGACGGCGAGCTCAGAACTCTGCCTCGATCCATTCCCGGACAGCCCTGACCGTCGCCCGCGCGTCGAACACCCAGGTCTCGGCCGAGCCGACTCTCCCACTGACTCCTGCACCTGCTGCCACGGCCTGCTGCGCAAGATTGCCGACCGCGCTCTCCACCTTGTAGGGCAGCGCGCCGTAGAACGTGTCGAGCGTCGTGTAGTCACGCCAGACATCACCGTCGTCGGTCCGCACCGGCATGCGATAGCTGTGATAGCGCTTGCCCTCGACGTCCGCGATCGCCTCGGCGTGATGGCAGAGCGTCAGCGTCTTCAAAGGGGCCCCGAGCAACAACACCTTGCCGCCGGTATCGGTCAGCCGTCCCAGCTCGCCGACGCGACCGCCGGATCGAATCCCGGCAGTTCGCCGTACGCCGTCTGCCAGCGGTGCGGCCAGAACGCGACGTGGTACGGGCTGTCGTCCCAGCCGCAGAACGCGACCAGCGTGCCCTCGGCACCGACCGCGTCGCCGAGCGCCCGCACGACCGGTCGATCCCGCCGACCACCCAGCCCAGCGCCGACAACCGCACATGCACCATCAGTACGTCGCCGGTCTCGACGCCCAACCCCGCAACTGTCCGCGCGATCTCGCCACGCGTCACCGGCGAGAACTCGGTGTCGGCCAGCAACTCAGCCCCAGGAAACGCCATACTCCAGCATCGCCCGTCCAGCCTTCCGCCGCCTCGGGTTTGCATGATCATGCAGAACCCTGCATACTTATTCCATGTCCAAGGTGATCTCCTCTCTGCCCGTCGGCGAACGCGTCGGCATCGCCTTCTCCGGAGGGCTCGACACGTCGGTCGCGGTCGCCTGGATGCGCGACAAGGGCGCCGTCCCGTGCACCTACACCGCCGACATCGGGCAGTACGACGAGCCCGACATCGCCTCGGTCCCCGGTCGCGCACAGGCGTACGGCGCGGAGATCGCCCGGCTGGTCGATTGCCGGGCCGCGCTGGTCGAGGAGGGGCTGGCCGCGCTGACCTGCGGCGCGTTCCACATCCGCTCCGGCGGCCGGGCGTACTTCAACACCACGCCGCTCGGCCGGGCGGTGACCGGCACGCTGCTGGTCCGGGCGATGCTCGAGGACGACGTGCAGATCTGGGGCGACGGCTCCACCTTCAAGGGCAACGACATCGAGCGGTTCTACCGCTACGGCCTGCTCGCCAACCCGAACCTGCGGATCTACAAGCCGTGGCTCGACGCGGCGTTCGTCGGCGAGCTCGGCGGCCGCAAGGAGATGAGCGAGTGGCTGCTCGCCCACGACCTGCCGTACCGGGACAGCACCGAGAAGGCCTACTCCACCGACGCCAACATCTGGGGCGCGACCCACGAGGCGAAGACCCTGGAGCACCTCGACACCGGCATCGAGACCGTGGTGCCGATCATGGGCGTCGCGTTCTGGGACCCGGACGTCGAGATCCCGACCGAGGACGTCACGATCGGCTTCGAGCGCGGCCGGCCGGTGACGATCAACGGCAAGGAGTTCGGCTCCGCGGTCGACCTGGTGATGGAGGCCAACGCGATCGGCGGCCGGCACGGACTCGGCATGTCCGACCAGATCGAGAACCGGATCATCGAGGCGAAGAGCCGCGGCATCTACGAGGCGCCGGGCATGGCGCTGCTGCACGCGGCGTACGAGCGGCTGGTGAACGCGATCCACAACGAGGACACCGTCGCGTCGTACCACAACGAGGGCCGGCGGCTGGGCCGGCTGATGTACGAGGGCCGCTGGCTCGACCCGCAGTCGCTGATGCTGCGCGAGTCCCTGCAGCGCTGGGTCGGCGCCGCCATCACCGGCGAGGTCACCCTGCGGCTGCGGCGCGGCGAGGACTACTCGATCCTCGACACCACCGGCCCGGCGTTCAGCTACCACCCCGACAAGCTGTCGATGGAGCGCACCGAGGACTCCGCCTTCGGCCCGCTGGACCGGATCGGCCAGCTGACCATGCGCAACCTCGACATCGCCGACTCCCGCGCCAAGCTCGAGCAGTACGCCGGCCTCGGCATGATCGGCACCGCCCACGCCGAACTGATCGGCACCGGCACCCCGCAGCTGATCGGCGAAATGCCCGAAGGCGGCGCCGACCTGATCGCCTCCCGCGGCGAGGTCGACCCCGACGACGCCCTGCTCGACCGGGCCGCGATGGAGTCGGGCACCGACTGACTTCGTTCGCCCGAACAGCCCGGCCGTTTCTCCGGAAGCGGCCGGGTTGTTCATGGCTGGTGTGATCGCGACTGCTCGGCCGACGCTTCGTCAGATCGTTCGAACTGCAAGGTTCAGCGCGCGGTGGACTTCTTCCATCGCCCGCGCCGGCGACCATCTGGCCAACTCCGGCCAGCCGTAGGTACGCCGAAGGTCCTGCACCAGCCGGGTGCCGACCAGATACCCGATCCGGTGAGGGAACGGGGATTCACGGTTGAGATACAGATACCGCCCGGCGACCTCGTCGTCCTCGGAGTCCAGGTCGGCCAGGATGGCCGCCTGCGCCGCGGGCAGGACGCCTAGGCAATCCGCGAGCCAATCGTCGTACCCGCCGCCGAACCAGAGGTGTTCGGCCAGCCCGTACTCCGGCAGCAGGTCCGCGGTTAGCGCCGTCGCGAAGCCCTCGGAGTAGATCCACTGCCCCAGCGGGCCCTCGTCCGACCAAGCCACCTCGGGCAGCTGCACCGCGTGCGCCAACTCGTGCGCCGCCAAGATCCGCGGGAACGCCGTGTCCGGGATCTGCTCCACAGCCAGGAACAGCGTCGGCCGGCCGCGGAACTGGCTGACCCAGCCGTTCGACGTACCGACGCCGATCATCACCACGGCGTGCAGGTCGAGATGAGCCGCGTCCAGCACCGGTACGACGAGGTCCGCTGCGTCTTGCACCCAGCCGGTCCCGGCCTCGGCGTTGGCCTCGATGCGTTCGACCACCGTCGGGTACAGCTTCAGCGCCTGCAGCGGATCCGTGGTGCGCCCACTCCGTCGCAGGTCGTCGATCACCTCGGGGTAGCGCTCGACGTACTCGTGCCAGAGCGCGAGTTGCCGCTGCTCGTCCTGACCGGCTGCACGCTGCCAGAACCGCAAGAACTCCGGCACCAGGTTTCGCACGATGATCGCCATCTGGCGATCGTAAGCACCACCTCTCCGCTCCCCCCGCGTCCTCGTCACAGCGTCCGAAGAACCGAGCGCTATAGCCTCGGGTTCTTCGGACGCAACGGAGCCTCGGTGCCGACGGGAAGCTCGACGGGGTGCTCAGCCGACGCCGACGGTCTGGTGGGTGGGGGCGATCACGGCGACGACCCGATCCTCGCCTCGGGGATAAGGCTCACCGGCGTACTTGATCGCCAGCTGATCGATGATCTGCCACGCCGCGTCGCCTTCGAGCCACTCGACGACCTCGCCGCGGATGACGACCGGTTCGAAGGGATTGTCGACCGGCGCGATGGAGAGCGCCAGCCGGGGATCGCGACGCAGGTTGCGCGCCTTGCGGTTGTCCGGTCCCGTGAACAGCACGACATGCTCGCCACGCGTCCCGACGTACACAGGAACGGAGTGCGGCGAACCATCCGCGCAGACAGTGGCCAGGTGGGCGATCGACGTGCCTTCGAGAACACGGCGTACGGCGGGGTCGAGCATGGGTTGCTCCTTCCAGGAAGGTGGACTCAACGAGCGTTCTTGCTGCGCCAGGCGACGTAGTCGGCGACCGAGCGCGCGACGTCGAAGGACGGCGTGAAGCCGGTGTCCTCGGTCAGGCGGGTGATGTCGAGATACGGGTCCTGCCCAGGACCGTTCGCGCGGCCGGGCAGCAACGGCAACCGGAGCCCGGGGACAAGCGCCTCCAGCGCCTCGGCACGCTCGCGGTTGGTCGACGTCCGGCCGCTGGAGACGTTGTAGACGGTGTGGTTCAGCGTTTCCGCGGTCGTCAGCGCGGCGATCGCCCGGCCGGCGTCAGGCGCGTAGCTGGAATCCTCACCGTCGTCGGCGTACAGAGCCGTGGGGGTCTCACCGCGAAGCACCGCACTGATGTAGCGCGGGTTCGGGTTGAACGGCGACTCCGGGTCCATCAGCGGCCCCCAGACACTGCCGATCCGTAGCAGGACCGGCTCGACACTGCTGCCTTGCAAGGCGTGGGTCGTGATCGGCTCGACCGCCTTCTTGAACGCGATGATGTGCAGGGGCAGGTCGACGGTCGGCAGCGCGAGGTCCTCGTGCCACGGGATCTCGCTACGGCCGATGTAGACGCCGATGCTGCTGGCGACGGCAAACCGCCGCACGCCCCACGCCCGCGCGGCCTCCAGCGCGTTGAGCAGCCCGGTCAGATCGGTCCGGAAGAAGCCGACCGGGTTCTCACCCGGGATACTGCCCGCGAGGTGAACGATGTCGCTGACGTCATAACGGTTGCCCAAAGCAAGGAAAGCGGAAGCATCGGTGGTGTCGAGCACCTCCACAGTCACCTGTCCGGCAAGAAACGAAGGCACCTCCGTACGCCGGTACGCCGTGACGACGACCTCCTGCCCGAGGTCGAGCAGCGCGCGAGCGGTGTGGGCGCCGATCATGCCGAGCCCGCCGGTGACGAGAATCATCGGACCACCTCGTAGTGCAGGTGCGTCACGCCCGGGGCTGCGACGGCTTCCCGCAATCGCAAGCTGACGTGCTGCGGAAGCTCCTGGAAGAAGCGGCGCCCGCCGCCCAGCAGGATCGGCACCTGGTGCAGCACGACCTCGTCGACCAGCCCGGCCGCCAACGCCGAGGTCACCACGCCGCCACCCATCAGTACGACGTCCTTGTCGCCGGCCAGTTCGCGCGCCACGGCGATCGCGTCCTCGATCCCGGACGTGACCAGCGTCTGCCGTTCACTCATCCCCGGCAGACCTGGGCCAGGTCGCTCGGATCCGGCCGCCGCGGCACCGTCCAACGGCCGATGACTCACCACGACCAACGGCGCCGTCGGATGCGGCGCACCACCGTCGATCCACCCGGAGTCGTCGTAGGTGTTGCGCCCGGCCACACTCACCCCGACCCGCGACGCCAATCCGTCGAACACCCGCGCACTCGGCTCACTCAACCGGAACCCGTCGAACTCCCGGCTCGGCGTGTCCCCGGTGAAGTACCAGTCGAACAGCATCGACCCGTCGCCCAGCCCTCGGCCGGGTCCCGGATCGCGCCCCGTGATGAACCCGTCGACCGACACCGACAGCGCCGTCAGCACCTTGCTCATCGCACTCCCTCGTCCTGAATCGCTTGCGGAAAGTCGAAGAACCGCTGCGGGTCGTAAGCCCGCTTGACCGCCGTCAACCGGGCGAGATTGCCCCCGTGGTACGCCGTCGCCCAGTCCTCCAGCGCCAGGTCGGGGAAGTTCGGGTAGACCCGCCCCGACCCGTCGACGTGCGCCGTCGCCCAGGACGCGTCGACCCAAGCGTTGTCCGGACCGTCGGCGACGTGGTTCACCAGAAACCGTTCGCCCCGATGCGCGAACGCGGTCGCGTCCTCCGCCACCCGGTTGTACGCCCCACCCATCGCCGTGAACGAGATCTCCCGACGTCCCGCGCTCCGCGGCTCGCCCAGCTGCGACAGCAACGACGCGATGGTCCCCGCTCGCATCGGCCGCGCGAAGAACTCCGACCTGAGCCGTGCCACCGGAACGTCCAGCGGATCCGCCAACGACGCCTTCAACTCGCTGTACGGCACCCCGCCACGCACCTCGATCGCCGCCGCGAAGTCCCGCACCAGCTCCCGAGTCTGGTTCACCCCCAGCATCGAAGCCCCGAAAACCGTCGCGCGCACGGGCGATCCAGGCTCCGACACCAGCCGGAGATCGACGGTCACCTCGTCCGGCGCGGAAGGCGCCCACACCTGCCACCTCCCCACCAGCTCGGCGAGATCGACCGACGAGCACCCCTCGATCCGCGTCATCACCGGCTCCGGCACAGTCGCGAACCGCAGAGCCGTCACGACCCCGAACTGCCCGCCACCCGCACCCCGCAGCCCCCAGAACAGCTCCGGCTCGTCGTCCTCCGAGCACTCCACGACGCATCCGTCCGCCAGCACCACCTGTACGCTGACCAGCCGGTCGCACGTCAATCCGTACTTGCGCCCGAGCAGCCCGATCCCGCCGCCCAGCGTGAGCCCGGCGATCCCGACGGTCGGCCCACACCCAGCCGGCAACGTCCGCCCAGCGGCGTGCAACTCGCCGTACACCGACCCCAGCCGCGCGCCGGCCCCGATCGTCGCGATCCCGTCGGCCAGCGAGATCTCGTCCAGACCCGACAGATCCAGCACGATCCCGTCCGTCGACGACCGGCCCGCGAAGCAGTGCCCACCGCCACGCGCGACCAGGCGATCCCCGGACTCAGCGGCATACTTCAGCGTGGCGACCACGTCCGGCACCGATCGGCACAGCGCCACCAGCCGCGGCTGCACCTCCTGGTACGCGACCTGGACCGGCCGCCGCACCACGTCGTACGCCGCGGTGCCCGGGCGAAGCACGATCCCGTCGCGCAGGTCGAGTTCGGTCACGCCCCGAACCTAGGCTCCGCGCACCAGCTCCGTCTTGAACAAATCGAGCACCCGACGACGGCCCGCCAGGAACGGCCGGTACGACGCCGAGTGGTCGTGGCCGCACAGACACCGATCGACCGTGCCGCCGAGCAGCTGGCTCGGCGTCAGCCCGGTCAGTCGCAGGCACTCCCGGCTGAGATGCGCCTGATCGGCGTACCCGACGTCGATCGCCAGTCCCGCCATGCCGTCGGCTCCGCGCCGCCCGGTCGCGGTCGCTCCGGCCTGCGCCAGCGCGAGGAACCCCTGGAACCGCAACGTCCGTTGCAGAACCTTCGGACTCACGCCGACCGACTGCAGACACCGGCGCCGCAACTGACTGGGCGACAACGCCAAGTGCCCGGCCAAGGCATCGATGTTGAGCGGCTGCCACGGCATCAGCGCCCGCACGGCCTCACCCACGAGCGGGTCGACGCCACCCTGGAACTCCCGCTGGAGATGGCCTTGCAGGATCAGCAGCGCGCGTTCCGGCGTACCGGCCAGGGCCATCGCCTCCACCAGCCGGTCGACCAGACTCCCCCACAGCTCGGTCAGCGCCAGCCGCTGATCGACCAGGTCGTCGAGCATCGCCGGAAGCGGCGGCGCCGTACCCGGCAGGAACCGCGCGCCGACGATCGTGGTGTGCGCCGGGATGACCTCGACCTCCGGTCCGGTCAGCGGCCCGACCAGCTGCGGCCGCCCGCCGATCGGGAAGTGCAGCTCGACCCCACCGGTGGGCAGGTGCCGTTGCACGTACGCCGCGTCGCCGGTGCGCTGGATCCACACGGTCCGTACGACGCGCGCCAGCTCCGGCAGCGGCGGGCGTTCGACGTACGACTCCACACCGGCCATGCTGGCACCGAAGCGGGCCACCGACCCGGCGTCAAGACCTCAGCGCGTGCCCCGCGATCCGGACCGTGGCGGCATCCTGCGGCTCCGGGGACGTCCCCGCGACCACGACGTCCGCCCGTTCCCACGGCCGATCGCGCTCCAGGAACGGCATCTCCGCGGCCAGCCAGTCGTGCCAGAAGTCGATCGACGCCTGCGCATCACCGTTGACCCCCGAGGCGATGTCCCGGGCGATGCCCCGCTTCTCGGCCTCGTCGAAGTCCGACTGCACCCACACCAGTACGTCGATCAGCCCGGCCAGCTCTGTCCGCCCGGCGCCCACACCTTCGACAATCACCACCGAGGCGTCCGCCGGCACCTCGATCGCCCCCGGCCGTCCACGCTCCTCCCAAGCCGGCGGCCGATACGCCACCGCCTCGCGCCGCCGGACCGGCTCCAGCACGCCGTGCGCCAGCAGCTCGCTCCACCCGAACATCGGCGCATGCCACGCGACGTCGTCCGCATGCACCACCACGGCTCCTGGCACCGCAGCGGACAACCGCCCGGCCAACGTGGACTTCCCACTCCCGCTACGCCCGTCGACGGCCACCACCCGAGGCCCCGCGCTCATCACCCCCGACACGAACTCCGCCAACGAGACGGTCTTCCACTCCGCCACCACCGGTTCACCGGGCCCAGTTCGCATTGCCCCATGATGTCTGCATGGATCCCCTGCAGACCACTCGACAGCTGGCAGCCGAGCTCTTCCCGCAGGCAGTCTGGGTCATCCTGTCCGGCAGCGTCCTGACGTCGGCGCGCACGGCAGGCTCCGACCTCGACATCGTCGTGCTGCTGCCGGACGGATCCACCGGCGCCCCGCGACGGGAGTCGCTGCGCTACGACGGCTGGCCGGTCGAGCTGTTCGTCCACGACCAGGCCAGCCTCGCGCACTACCTGGCCATGGACTTGCCCGGCCGACGGCCGGTCCTGCACCGGATGGTTGCCCTCGGCACCGTGGTGACCGGCGACGCCGCCGGCACCCAGGCGGCCGCGCGCCGGACTCTCCAGGCGGGTCCGGCGCCGCTCGACCAAGCCGAGCAGGACACCATCCGGTACGCCCTGACCGACCTGCTCGACGACCTCGCCCACGCGCCGGACGGCGAGCAGGCGGTCGTCGCGACGTACGCCTGGCTCCGGACCGCCGAGGCGACCCTGAACTTCCGCAACCACTGGATCGGGAACGGCAAGTGGTTGCTCCGGGAGTTGCGCGATCTCGATCCCGCGTACGCCGACCGCTGGCTGGCGGCGCGCGGCAGCACGCCGGCGATCCGCGGCCTCGCCGAGGAGGTGCTGACGCTTGCCGGCGGCCCGCTTTTCGCCGGATACCGCGTGGCCGGCGAGCGCGGCTGAGCCCGGATCGGCGGTGCTAGTCTGACCGGATCATGGCCGATTCCGCCGTTCCGGACTACGAGCTCGAGGAGACGATCGAGCTCACCACGGCCGAGCAGGTGCGGGCGATCAGCGACCCGCTGCGAACCACGATCCTCGGCCTGCTGCACGAGCGCGCCGCGACCGTCAGCGAGCTGGCCGCCGCGGTCAAACGGCCGAAGAGCACCGTCGCGCACCACGTCAAGGTGCTGACCGACGCCGGCATCCTGCGCGTCGTCCGGACCCGCCGGGTGCGCGCGATCGACGAGCGGTACTACGGTCGCGCGGCCCGGATGTTCTTCGTCGGCCTCGGCCGCCGGGTCGACGGCGTCGACCTGCCGCCGGACTTCAACGACTTCGAGGTCGCGGCGAAGGAGTCGATCGGCGCGTACGACGCCGGCCGGCTGCGCTCGTTCATCCGGCACGCGCGGATCCCCGACGAGCGGGTGGCCGAGTTCTGGGACCGCGTCGAGCAGCTCGTGCACGAGTTCGACACGCTGCCCCGCTCCGGCGACACGACGTACGGCTTCGTCACCGGCGTCTACCCGATCCACGACTACCCGGCCCTGCCCCCGAAGCGCGACTAGTACCGCACGTCGCTGTGCAGGAGCGGCGGGTAGATCGTCGAGCTCTCCCCGTCGACCGTCGTCCCGGCGAACTGCAGCATCGCCCGCTGCGCGCCGTGCATCGGCGCCGGATAGTTCAGCGTCGGCGCCGACACCTCGTCGAGCCGCCGCACCTGCTCTTCGCTCAGCGACACCTCGAGCGCGACGAGATTGCTCTCCAGGTGCTCGACCCGCCGAGCGCCGACGATCGGTACGACGGTCCCCTGGCGCGCGCGCAGCCAGGCCAGCGCCACCGCCGCCGAGGACCTCCCGAGCTCGTCGGCCACCGCCGCGACGGCGTCGATCACGGCGTACTCCGCCTCGCTCGGCCCACCGACGTACGCCGCCCGCACCGAGTCCACGACGTCGGTCCCGCGCCGGTACTTGCCGGACAGGAACCCGTTCTTGAGCGGGCTCCACGGCACCAGCGCCATCCCCTGGTCGAGCGCGAGCGGCGCCAGCTCCCCTTCGACGGTCCGCGCCAGCAGCGAGTACTCGACCTGCAGCGCGATCAACGGCGTCCAGCCCTTCAGCAGCGCGGTGGTCTGGGCCTGCGCGGTGACCCAGGCCGGAGTGTTCGAGAAGCCGACGTACCGGATCTTGCCGGCCCGGACGAGATCGTCGAGCGTGCGCAGTGTCTCCTCGATCGGCGTGTGCCGGTCCCAATTGTGCAACCAGTAGACATCCAGGTAGTCGGTCTGCAGCCGACGCAGTGTGTGCTCCAGTTGCGCGACGATCGAACCCCGGCCCGCGCCGCCCCCGTTCGGGTCGCCGGGCCACATGTTGCCGAAGAACTTCGACGCCAGCACCACGTGCTCGCGCTGCCCGGGCCGGGCTGCGAGGTAGTCACCGAGGATCTTCTCCGAGTGGCCGTTGGTGTAGAAGTTGGCCGTGTCGACGAAATTCCCGCCGCGATCGAGGTAGGTCGCGAGGATCTTCTCCGACTCCTCGACGCTGCAACCGGCGCCGCCGGCGTCGTCGCCGAAGGTCATCGCGCCGAGCGCGAACGGGCTGACCCGCAGCCCGGACCGGCCGAGGGTGACGTACTGATCGAGTCCCATGAGGTGCTCCCAACGGTGTCTGAATCTGATGGCTCCATCCCATCGCGGGCACCCTGTGACCCGGTAGACCGATTCCCTCCAGCTCTTGCCTATTCCTCTCAAGCACGATCAGATCAGGTTGCACCGGGAATGTCGTCGTGTTTGGCTGAGGAGGTGCACCGAGACCAGCTGCTGACCGAGCTCCGCGAGCGCATCGCGAGACACGCCCGCCCCGACCTGCGGACCGCCGTCGACGGGCTGACGCTGTCGAAGGTCGAGTCCTCGGCGCCGGACTACTCGCTCACCGAACCGCTGCTGGTCGTGATGGCCCAGGGCGGCAAGCGCCTCCTGCTCGGCGACCAGACCTTCGACTACCGGGCCGGCGACCTGTTCGTCGTCACCACCGACCTCCCGGTGTCCGGTCACTTCGTCGGCGCGAGCCCGCGGACGCCCGCCCTGGGGATGGCCGTCACGCTGCGCCCGGACGCGATCGCTCCCTTGCTGCTCCAGGCCCCGCCAGTACGCCGTACCGCCGCCGGCGCGTCGGCCATCGCCACCGGCCCGGCCGATCCCGAGATCCTGGACGCGGCCGCCCGACTGCTGCGACTGCTCGATTCGCCGTCCGACGTGCCCGTGCTCGCCCCGCTGATCGAGCGCGAGCTGCTCTGGCGGCTGCTCACCGGCCCGCACGGCGACGTGATCCGCCAGATCGGCCTCGCCGACAGCAGCCTGACCCACGTCAACCGCGCGATCCGCTGGATCCGCGACAACTACGCCGAACCGCTGCGCGTCGCAGATCTGGCGAGCCTGGCCGGGATGAGCCCGGCGGCCTTCCACCGGCACTTCCGCGCGATCACGGCGCTGAGCCCGTTGCAGTTCCAGAAACGCATCCGGCTCCAGGAAGCGCGCTCGTTGCTCGCGGCCCATCCGCGCGACATCGCCGGAGTCGGGCACCTGGTCGGGTACGACAGCCCGTCACAGTTCAACCGCGAGTACCGCCGCCTCTTCGGTACGCCGCCCGGCCAGGACGCCGCTCGCTTGCGCGCCGGCTAGGGCGAGACGCCCTAGCTCGTCGCGCTGGTGTAGCGCCTGAGTCCCCTGCGCCAGATCACCCACGCCGCCGTACTGGTGCCTGCGGCAACGACCACCGCGGCGGGGACCGCGACGAAGCTGCCGTCGCGGAGCGCGTCGACCGGCACGGTGGCGAGCAGGGCGACCGGTACGACGTACGTGAGCACCGACTGCAAGGTGGAGCGGTAGACCTGGACGGGATACCGCCCGAACTGCCACACCGCGTCGTAGAGGATGTCCAGGTTGAGCCCGAGCGCCCAGAACACCACCGAGGCCAGCGCGATCCGCGTCGCCCACATCGTCACGGTCGCCGCGACGACCAGGATCAGCCAGCTCGCCACTCCGGCGACGGTCAGCGTGACCTCGGCCTGGATGACCCCGGCGGCCGTGATGCCGATGCCGAGGGCAACCTGCACGAGGGCGGCCGGCGTACAGGTTGCGAGGCTGGCGAGGAACATGCTCGGCGCCGGTTGCAGCAGGATCGCGTCGAACCGGCCGCTCTTCACCTGGTCGCCGAACCACTGCAGGTTCGGCTCGACGAACGCGGTGCGCAAGCCGGACACGAGCTGGAACGTGCCCAGCAACGCGATCGCCTCTCCCGGCGACCAGCCGGCGAGCGTGTCCGTCCGCGTGTAGACGACCCCGAGCGCGGCAACCGCCGCACCGGCGCCGACGAGCGTCATGACGAGCTCGAACAGCAGGTCGGCCCGGAAGGCCAGCGACCGCCGCAGCGACATCGAGAACAACGCCCCGAACAGTTTCAGCACCATCGTCATCCTCCGAAAGCCGTGAATCGGCGAACCGCGCGGCGCCAGACCACAACGGCGATCGCGCTGGTCACGGCCAGCCAGCCGAGCTGGACGGCGTACACCTCGAGCACGGCGTCGATGTTGCCCGCGGCAATTTCCGCCGGTGCCCCGAGCATCGACCAGAACGGCAGCACGGCCCCGGCCGCCCGGAACGGTTCGGGCAGGAAGGTCAGCGGCGCCGCCGTCCCACCGAGCAGGAAGATCAGCGTCTCCCCCATCGCGACCGCGCCGTGCGCCCGTTGCGTCCAGACCGCGGTCAGGGCCAGCGTGTAGGTGAACACGAATCTCAACCCGGCCGCGAGCAAGATGGCCGGCAGCGCGAGCAGCAGATCGACGCCGTGCAAGGAGATCTCCGCCAGCAGGGCGACCGCGACGATGACCGGGGCTCCGAACATCAGATGCCAGAAGCGCAACGCCAGGTTGGTCCCGAGCAGGTCCAGCACGACCGGCTGCGGTTTGACCAGCTCGACGGCGAAGTCGCCGCCGTAGATGTCGCTCGCCAACGTGTGGTGCTCGTAGGAGACCGTCATCAGCTGCACGGCGAGCAGCACCACGTAGTACGTGGTGATGCCCGCGTCACCAGGGACGGCCGCCGACCAGACGAACAATCCCAGCAGCGGCGTCACGGTCCGCCCGGCGACCAGCGTGATCACGAACGATCGGAAGCTCCACCACTGCACCGAGCTGCGCCAGATCGCCATCCCGAGCAGCAGCGCCGTACGCCGTACCGCGATCGTCATGAGGGGATTCCATCGCGGTAGAAGCGGTCCATCACGACGTCCAGCGACGGGTCCTCGACCGCGAGATCGACGACCGGCACCTGCGCGAGCAGCGCGCCGGTCACGGCCGGCACCTCGTCCCGGCGGACGCGCAGCACGACCTTGCCGTCCTCGCTGTGCTCGACCTCGCCGAACCGCTCCCACTCCGTCCCGGTGGGATCGGCGACCGACACCTTGAGCAACTTGTACGGCGAGAGCCTGGTGGTCAGCGCGTCGAGCCCGCCGTCGTACCGGATGCGGCTCTTGTCGATCAGGATCACCCGCTTGCAGAGGGTTTCGACGTCGGCCATGTAGTGGCTGGTCAGCAGAATCGTGGCGCCGGTGCGGGCGGCGTACTCGGCGACGAACCGGCGCAGCGCCCCCGCGGCCAGGACGTCGAGACCGAGCGTCGGCTCGTCGAGGAACAGGACCTTCGGGCGGTAGAGCAGAGCCAGGGCGAGGCCGGCGCGCATCCGCTCGCCGAGGCTGAGCGCGCGGACCTGCCGTTGCAGGAGGTCGCCGATGTCGAGCAGCTCGACCAGCTCGTCGATCGTCCGGTCGTCCCGCGGTACGGCGTACAGGACGCGCTGGTACCGCATCGAGTCCATCACGGTCAGCTCCGCCGGGCCGCCGATCGGCTGGCTGCCGCGAATCAGCGCGATCCGCCGCAGGTAGTCGGCCTTGCGGTGCCACGGGACGAAGCCGAGCACCTGGACCTCGCCCGCGGTCGGGTGCAGGATGCCGGACAGGATCTTCATCGTGGTCGTCTTGCCGGCGCCGTTGGGCCCGATGAACCCGACCACCTCACCGGCCGCGAGCTCGAACGAGAGGCCGGTGACCGCCTCGACCGTCCGGTACTCCCGCCGCGCCACCGAGCGCAGAGCGGCCCGCAATCCGGCCTCGCGAACCGGTGCCCGGAACGTCATCGTCAGGCCGTCGACACGGACGGGAGGTGCTCCAGCTGTCATGAATCTCAACCTAGAACTGTGATGCAAGATTTGAGACTTGGCCGCTGAGGCGCTGAGCTTCTTCAGCGTTGGCACCCTCCAGCGTCCGTCGAAGGTTCTCCTGGAGTGCTGAAAGCGGTCGGCGGTGTCTGCATCCTGCGCTACCCGGTGCTCGGCAGCTGACGAAGAGTCTTCACTGGTGACAGGAGGGCCAGCATCAGCCCGGCCAGCATTCCGAGACTGCTGAGCACCAGTGCGGCTCGGAGGTCCAGCAGCGTGCCGACGAGTCCACCGGCTAGAGCGCCGACGGTCTGGCCGCCGATCACCAAGGTGCGCCAGGCGGCCGTCGTACGGCCGAGCAGGTGGTCGGGCACCAGCGCCTGCCGGAGCGCGCGCTGCGGTACGCCGTACAGGGGCATGCCGAGTCCGGTCATCACTTGCCCGATGAAGACCAACGGCCACCACGCCAAGGCCAACGCGAAGCCGGCGCACGAGGCGATCAGTTGGCCGATCAGGTACGCCGGTCCGATCCCGAGTTTGTTGCTGTACGCCGGTGCGATGAGCGTGCCGAATACGGAGGAGGCGCCGAGGGTGGTGATCGCGACGCCCACCAGGAGCGGTGACCAGTGCAGTTCGCGCACGAGGTAGAGCACTACCAGCGGCCCCTGCATCGCGCCGGCTACAGCCGCCACGGTCGCCGAGCGTGTGAGCCCGGCCAGCACCGGATCTCTGAACAGCTCCTTCAGCCCTGTCGTCAGGTCGAGCCTGGGCCACGATGTTTGGGGTGTCTCCCGCGGCGGCTCCTTGATCAGGAACGAAGCCACCGCCGACCCGACGTACGACACCGCGTCCACCGCGACCGCCACCGGCGCGCTGAGGAGCTGGATCAACAACCCCGCTCCCGCAGGCCCAGCCGTCGACGCCAGCGTCTGACTCAACATCGAAGCGCTGTTGGCCTCCACCAGTTCCTCGCGCCGCACCAGCGCCGGCAGCAAGGCCAGCGAGGCCGTGTCGGAGACCACTGTCAACGCGCCGGTCAGCACCGCCACGACGTACAGATGCGGCATCCGCAGCTCACCAGTTGCCGCCAGCAACGGAATCGCTGCCAGCAACCCCGCCCGCCCCACGTCGGCGACCACCATGAACCGTCGCCGACTCCCCCGATCCACCCACACTCCGGCCGGCAGCCCCAACACCAGATGCGGTACGACGGCAAGCGCCGCGAGCACTCCCATCTCCGCCGCCGAGGCCCCCAACCCCACCACCGCCACCAACGGCAACGCCATGCCCGTCACGGCCGTCCCCGCCGCCGAAACCCCTTGCCCGATCCACAACTTGCGGAACTCCGGATTGCTGCTCACCACGCGCCATCGCATCCCCGAACCCTCGCGGCCGACCGCCGCAGGCCACCAGCCCGGTTCACCCCCAGCGAACCGTTTTCGCCGCCAGCGGAACGCCGTCGACGTCACTCGACGAGAACGGTTGGTCCGAAGAGCCCGCCTACAGCAGGTGATCACACCGATTCCGACGGCGACCTCGGAGTCGAGACACTGCAGGCCACGGCCGTGGTCGCAGCCGCTGACCGCGACTCCGCTCTCAGGACACCGTGCCCCCATCTCGGTTACCCGCACCCATCCGTGGGTACCGCCGCCGGAATCATCCCGACGAAGGAGACTCCGATGGCCCGCAACACTCTCGCTCGCTCGATGCACGACGTCGGCCTCGCCGCCTGGTTCGGCGGCACGCTCGCGAACGCGGTCGCCCTGAACGCCGCCGCGGCCCAGGCCGGCAGCCCCAACAAGACCGGCGCCGTCGCCAACGTCGGATGGGACCGCTGGACACCGGTCAACGCCGCCGCCATCGGCTCCCACCTGATCGGCTCCGTGGTCCAGCTCGCGGACAACGCCCCGCGCATCAAAGGCCAACGCGGCGTCGGCTCGATGGTGATGCTGAAAACCGCCCTGACCGCGATCTCGCTCGCCGCAACCGCCTACAGCCGAGCCCTCGGCAAGAAGGTCTCCGCGCAAACCGACGTACCGGCAGAATCAGGCACCGAACCCGCCGCCACCACCCCACCCGACGTCGCCTCAGCCCAGCGCCGACTGGCAGTCCTCCAGTGGGCGGTCCCCGCCGTCACCGGCGCCCTGGTCGTCGTCAGCGCCTTCGCCGGCGAACAACAACGAGCCAGCGAGGTCCACAAGGGCATCCTCCGCCGCGCCCTGGGCTGACCCACCCGCGGGACACAGCCGCCGGTCAACGGGTCGAGCTCAGCACCTGGTCACCCGCAGCGGCGGGCTTACGTAGTAGCTGTACTCGAACGTGTCGAGAGAGATGGTCAGCGCGCTGACGATCTCTCCTCGCGCGCAGGACCGGGTCAGGCCGTGCGGCTGATTGGGGCCTCCGGCAAGGATTGACCACGCCCCCAGCGTGGTACCCGATCAATGCCCCGGCAACACCACGCCAGCCCGAGCCTGCCGCGCGGATCTAGCCGACCGTCAACCGCATGTCGTAGTTCGGCACGTTCTGCCCCCGGATCCGGTTCTGGTCGTTCGCCCGCTCCACCTCGAAGCCGAACCGCTCGAACGCGGGCCGGGCCGTTCGGCTCGCGTGAGTGCGAAGCTCGGACAGCCCCAGCTCGCGAGCCTTGGCGACAACCGCCTCGACGAGCGCCCGCGCGACACCCCGGCCGCCGGCGTCCGGATGCACGAAGAGCATGTCGAGCAGTCCGTCGCCGGTGACGTCACTGAACCCCACGACCCGCCCGCCGACGACCGCGACGAAGGTATGAGCAGCCGAACGGCGTTCGTTCCACTCCGCCAGATCCACCGACTCCGGCGCCCACGCGGCGATCTGCTCCGCCGAGTAGTCCTTCGACGCGGTGTCACGAATCGCCCGGAAGTACGCCTCCCAGGTCGCCTCGGCATCGCCGGATTCGTAGGACCGCACGCTGATGCTCATAGACCCGCACGATACTCATGACTTCGCTGAGATCCCCTCGCATTTCCAGGCGAACGCCTTTCTACTGCGTATCCCTCTCCCCGTGCTGATCGGGCGAGTATCGGCAAGGTCAGGTCGCTGATCAATCAAACTCGAGCAGGACAGCTTCACCGACGCTGAATGCGCGCAACCACAGAACGCTCACCCGCCGTCGTCAGGCGGTGCTGCGCGGTTGTCCAGAAGTCCGAGCCGGATCGCTTCGGCGGCGAGCTGGACGCGGGTCCGCACGCCGAGCTTCTCGAAGATGTGGGTGACGTGAACGCTGGCAGTCTTCGGGCTCATGTAGAGCATCGCGCCGATTTCGCGATTCGTCCGCCCGGCCGCGACCAGCGTCAGCACCTGACGTTCACGTTCGGTCAACGATGGGTGCGTGCTGGTGGTGTCCGCGCGGTGCTCGGTCGCGGAGTCGTCGAGATGAATCCGGGCAATCTTCGCCAGCTTCAGAATCTGGCCGAGCAGCGGTACCGCGCCGAGTTGCTCGGCGATCCGTCGCGCCGCTTGGAGTTCGCCGGTCGCCCTGCCTCGGCTGCCAGGGTGCCCGCGGTCAATCAGCAGCGCCTCGGCTGCCCGCAGTCGTGCTTGCGCCTCCCAGTACGGCCGGCCGAGTGACACCCACTCCTGGGCGGCGGTGAGCCACGGAATCGGGTCGGGAGTGCCGCGGATCCGGGACCGTTCTCCGTCGACGATCGCGGCCAGCGCTGCGGCCTCGACCCCGAACACGGCGCGCGGAAGCAGTGTCACGAGTCGATCGAAGCCTTCGGGTGACTGCGACGCGACCGCCGCTTCGAGGCCGATCCGTAGCAGCCCTCCCGACACCAATTCGTCGTCGGTGTCGTGGCTGAGTTCGGCGGCGTCCAGTGCAAGGGCCAGGGCCTCGTGAGGACGCTGCTGCAGCAGACGCAGCTCGGCAGCGATGGTTGCATAGTCGCGCTTCATCATGGGCTGGTCGTCGACCGCGTACTGCTCTTGCCCCTGCATCAGTTCGACGGCCTTCGGCAGGTTCCCACGCTCCATGTGGATCAGCGCGAGCTCGGCGTTCTTGACGCCGGTCCGGAGGGCAACCGGCCTCTGTCGTCCCTGTGCAGCGCCTCATCCCACCGGCCGGCGAGACGGAGCTCGCACACGGCATTGTTTTCGATGACGCCCTCGACCCAATGCTCGTTGACCATCAGGCTCCGGAGCTCGGGCTGGATCATCTCGGCGACCGCCAGGACGTTGTCGGTATCGCCGTGCACGCCGTACGCGTAAGTCAGCTGCATTGCTGCCATGGCCAGATCTTCCGGCTCGGCGAGGTCGCGAGCGATCGTCAGCGCGGCCTGCGCCTCGTCGACTGCGTCGTCGAACCGGCCCTCGCTCACGGCGACCCAGCTCAGCGTCGCCCGGGCCTGTCCAATCGTCCGGATGTCACCCGCTCGGGTCGCGTACTCCAACGCCAGCCGGGCGGCCTCAGTGACCTCGGTCTGGCGGCCGTAAGCATTCACCGCCACCGCGTGCGCGATGCAGACCTGTCCGAGCGCTCGGTCGTCGCCGGCCGGCACCAGACGCTGAGCTCGCTCGAGGTCCGCCAGCGCGCCGGCGAGGTCATCGGTCAGCGCACGCAATCTCCCCCGCATCAGCAAGGCCTCAAGCAAGCCCAACTCGGCGCCGGTCTCGTCCACCGTGGCCTCGAGCAAGGCGAGAGCCTCGGCGTGCCGGCCGGCGCCGCCCAGCAGCGAGGCCGCCCGCTCGGCGAGCACTAGGCGATGCGTCGCCAGGTCATCGGCCAAGTCCGAGGGACTCCAGAGCGACGAAGCCACGGAGAACCAGTGGCCGGCCTCCGCGAACGCGCACTCCTTCTCGGCGGCACGAGCGGCCTTCAAAGCCCAACCGAACGCCGCATCTCGCTCGCCGGCACGATGGTACTGCTCAGCGACCTCGGCGATCACCGATGCGGAGGCATCGCTGCGAACACGGCCGGCCAAATGCTGTGCGAGTCGTGCGTGCAGGTCGCGGCGTTCCGGAGACAGCAGCTGGTCGTAGGCGACCTCGGCGATCACCGGGTGCCGCGCGGCGCAGCCGACCGCCGGGTCGCGGATCACCAGACCGGAATCACAGGCCTCTCGTACGGCGTCGGCGGCACCGCTCACCACCGCCAGCAGGTCATCGTCGTCGAGAGCGCGAGCCAGCGTTCCGGTGGCCGCGACAATCACCCGAGCCGGCGGCGAGAGTACTTGCAGACGCGCGAGCAACAGTTGACGCAACGAAGCCGGCACCGTCAAGTCGCCGCGGGCCAGTTCGGCGTTGAGATAGGGATTGCCCGCGCTGCGTTGGTGGATGGCAGCGACCATGTCCGCCGTACAGCCGGGTCGAAGACCGCTCACCTGCTCCGACGTCTCCCGAGTTGTCAGTCGGCGCAGCGGCAAGTCGATCACGGCCGGACAGCGCAGCAGTTCCGCCAGCCAGGTCAGGCGGTCGGGATGAGCCGCCTCGTCCCGCCACGTCAGCAGGACCAGCAGCCGCCGGTCGGGCAGGTTACGGGTCACATGGGCGAGGAAATCGAGCGTGGACCAATCCGCCCAGTGAATGTCCTCGACCAGCAGGATCGTGCCTTGCGCCGAGTCGCTGTCGAGCACGCCCGTGAGGGTCTGCATCGACCAGGCTCGGGCCGCGGCTGCCGACGGGAACTGGCCGGATGCCGCAGGTTGGCTCAGCGCAGCAGTCACCGTGGTGCCGAGGCCGCTGTAGGCGGTCGCACCGGACATCGGCGCGCAGGCGCCGCGAAAGATCCGCACGCCGCTGCCGGAGTATTCGTCGAGAACTGACTGGACGAGCACCGTCTTCCCAATGCCCGCCTCACCCCGAACCACCGCGGCCGCCGAGTGCTCCGGCAGATCCGCGATCGATCCTCGCAATACCGCAGCCTCGGCCTCGCGTCCGACCACCAAGCCGGCCATGCCCCCATCATGCGCCCCGATCGAGTGCGGTCATAGTGCGACTACGCCGCAATTGCCAGGCCCGGCGAACGGGCGTCGGCATCCTCACCGCACCTAAGGCACAGCCGCAGTGACATAAGGCGAACGGCGGCCTCTTCGAGCGCGAATACCCGATGCCGACGGCACTCCTCGTCCCGGACAGTCATTGGCAGGTCCAACCCACGAAGGAGTGACATCCAATGACCACCAGAACCATCACCAGAATCGCCGCCATCGCCGCAACCATCGGCATCGCCGGCCTCCCGCTGACCCTCAGCTCGCCGGCCAGCGCCATCAACAAACACGAGTCCGGCGGGAAGGTCTCCGCAGGACCGGTGCCCTCGCCCCAACACCAGGACGGCGATCTTGACCTGGTGCAGATCGGCGCAGGGACCGTCGGCGGGATCGCCGTGACCGGAGCCGCATTTGCCGCAACCGCTCGGCTGCGCGGCCACAAGCCGTTCAGTACTTCGCCCAGCGTGAAGACCCCGATCGTGCGCTGACGGCGGAGTCCACCCAGCCTCGGCCGCGACGCGGGCGGCGGCCGGAACCGCGCAAGAAGTCCGCGAACTGGATTCAGCGGGGAGAGGGCGGGAGGTCCTCGGACATCACTCGGTCTCGCCGCAGAGAGCAATGCGGTGCTCGGCCAGGACGGCGAATTCGGCCCCGATCGGCTCCCAGGGCGGACTGCCGAGGCAGAATTGCCCCGTGAAGAAGCCCCAGACCGACCCCGTGATCGCGCGCAACCGCAAGGCTGCCCACGACTACCACCTGGGCGAGTCCTGGGAGGCGGGGATCGTGCTGCAGGGGCCGGAGGTGAAGGCACTCCGTGCCGGCCGGGCGTCCCTGGTCGGTGGCTTCGGTTCTGTCGAGGACCGGGAGATCTGGTTGCACGGCGTGCACATTCCGCAGTACACGCAGGCCCGCTGGTTCAACGACGGCTCACGCCGCAAGCGGAAGTTGCTGCTGCACCGGGCCCAGATCGACAAGATCGAGCGCAAGGTCAACGAGAGCGGGCTGACGATCGTCCCGGTGCTGCTCTACTTCAAGGACGGTCGCGCGAAGGTCGAGATCGCGCTGGCCCGCGGCAAGAAGACCTGGGACAAGCGGCAGACGCTCGCCGAGCGCGAGGCGACCCGGGAAGCCGAACGCGCGGTCAGCCGCCGGCTGAAGGGTCGCTCGGACTGATCCCCGGCGTCACCGCTGGTCGGCGTACTCGTCGGAGTGCCGCATCCAGCTCATCGTCGGATCCTGCGGCCGGTCCGCGGGGAGTCCTCCACGCCCGGCGGTCAACCCCTGGATCTCAACCCAGCGTGTCCATCAGCGCGGCGACATAGGCATCCAGCCGCTCCTCCACCACCCGCGTCGTCAGCTCCGTCCTCCCTGCCTCACGCCATGGCTGCGACACCACCTGAACTTCTTCCGAGGACGCCAGCGCATCCCGCACCTGCCAATACAGCCGCTCGCTCTTCGCCGCGGCCAGAACCCCGCCGGCCTCCTCGTACGCCGCAGCAAACCGCAGACCCCACCTCGGCCCGTGCAGCAGCGCAAGACTAACGGCGCAGTGCGCCACATCAAGATCCGCCGGACCCCAGGACGCCGCCGCCCAGTCGACAACCCCGGTGATACGCACACCTGCCGACCCTGAAGAGGACACGTCGAACAACACGTTGCCAGGCTGGAAATCCCGATGCAGGAACCGCCCCTCGTACGCCGGCGCCGGCGTCCGGATCACATCAATCGCCGCACCCCAGACCGCCGTGTCCGCACCCCGCGGCACCACGACCGTGTCAGCAGTCGTCAAGGCAACATATTCGCGAGGCCGCTCAACAGGCCGCACCGCGTGGATCGCCACGAGCTGACGAGCCAGCGCAGGGACGCGTGCCTCCAACCCCTCGTCCCCGAGAACCGTCCGGCCCGCCAGATGCGTCATCAGCAGCGACGGATACTCACAATGCACCCCGGTCGCATCAACCGCGACCAACCCAGGAGCCGGTACGCCGGTCCCCGCGAGCAGGCTCAGCGCACCGGCCTCCCTGCTCAGCCAATCCTCGGCCCACTCCACGTCGACGAAGCTCCGCAGTACCAGCTGACGGGTGCTCCCGTCCCGCGCGCCGAGGGTCAGCCTCCGCATCTCGGCCGTGATGCCGCCATGCAGCACTTCAGTCCCGACGATCCGTTCGCCAACCGCCAGGTGCCGGTTCACCCAAGCCAGCGTCAACGGCCGGACCGCCATCGCCTCATCGTGGTACGTCACCGTGCCACCACATCATCCAAACGGCGGCCTTCGCGAAGGAGTTTCTCACTGGTGAGAACGCTGATTGCCGGTGCTGTCGGGCGGGCCGAGGTCTTCCCGTGGGTCGGGAAGGAGGGCGGTGAGTTCCTCGTCCAGGAGTCGCCGGATCTCCTCGGCCGGGAATTCTCGCGGGTACATCGCCGCGTGCAAGGTGAGTCCGTCGACGAACGTGTGCAGACGCGCGGACTGCCGGTCGAGACGAGGATCCCCGAGCGGATCGCCGATGCGTTCCGGAGCCGGTTGACCGCAGGCGTACGCGACCGCCAGCCGGCAGATGTGCCGTTCGCCAGGAAATCCCGATGCCTGCAGTTCGGCGAGTGCGTCGTCGTAGCGCGAGCGCATCATGCAGGCCAGCCATACGTCGACGTCCACCCGCCGGTCGGCGTCCAACGGCAGAAGTTCCTCGAGCATCAGCCGGGCCCGGTCGCGGCCGGGTATGTCGCCGTCGAGATGTGCGGTGATGCGGGCAGCGACTTTGTCGGCCATCGCCTTCGCCGCGAACAGAAGCAGACCCCGCTGGCTGTCGAAGTAATGTCGCAGCCCGCCTACCGAGACGCCGGCCTCGTCCGCGACCTTGCGCACCGTCACACCCTCGATGCCGTCGCGGCTGATGACGTCCCACACCACGCGGGCCAGCTCTTCGCGGCGCTGCGCGTGATCGACGATTTTCGGCACGCACCGGTTATAGCACGCGCGTACGGTCTCTTATACAGTACGCGCATGCTAAATAAAGGTGGTGCGACGACGGCGCGCGCTGCGAGCACGATCGTGCTCTTCGGCGGACTGCTGTCGATCCTCGGATCGGCACTGTGGTTCGTGCTGACCGGCTCCACCGACGTCCGGTACTCGGCGGACACCGACGACACCATCCCGATGTGGTTGCGTTGGATTCCAGTCCTCGCCGGCCTTACGTTGGCGCGACTGATGCCGGGTCCCGCCATCGCGACCGCACCGACCCAGCGCCGACCCCGACTCGAGGCGGGAGTCCTTCTGGGCTCAGCCGTGCTCTTCGCAGTGACGCTGCGACTGATCGGTGGTGGCGAGCCGGCTCACACCCTGTTGAAGCTCCTACTTTTGCTGGCTGTCCCCCTTGCGATGTTCTTCATCCTGCGGCGCAAGGGCACCGCCTGGCAGCCGGAGCGCGCGGTACTGGACGGGTGGCGACGGTGGGCTCCCGTGGTACCGGTGAGCATCTGGGCCCTGCTCAGTTACGCGGGTCCGTGGGCGATGCCGTTCAGCGACTTCGCCTCCACCGTGAGCATGACCACGCTCGTCCTCGTCGTCGTCACCGTGTTCCTCGTCAACAGCGTGATCGAGGAGCTCTTCTACCGGCGCTGGCTGCAGTCGAGGTGGGAGTCGATTCTCGGCCGGTGGCCGGCAATCGTGCTCGCGTCCCTGCTCTGGGCAGCCTGGCACGTCGCCATCCAGCGCACTGGCGACCTGCCGGTCGACCTCGCGTCGACCTTCGTCAACCAGGGCGTCCTCGGACTGCTGCTCGGGTACCTCTGGAGCAAGTACCGCGTGATGTGGCCGATCCTCGTCATCCACGGCGCCGTCAACGCGGCACGCATCCTGCTGCCCCTGCTGTGACCGCCCTCAAAGGCACGCTTGACTTCAGCGATACACACGCTCACTCAGCCATCTTGCGTTGACCGCCGGAAGAAAGGCGGAGTCCGTCCATCAGCAGGTTCAGCAGCCGAGCCGCCATCGCTGCATGCGCGGGCTTGCCTGCCACTGTGAAGATCCCGATGAGAGCGGCCGCGATGTCCTCGACGGCGACGTCGGCGCGGAGTTCCCCGCTCGTACGGCCGGCTTCGAGAATGCCATCGATGGCCCCGAGCAACTCGGTCCGGGTATCGGCATGCGCGATCTCGCCCGCTTCGATCATCGCGAGAAGCGTGTCGACACGTTGGCGACCACGAGCCGGGCGGTCCAGTTCACGTCGTTCCGCGGGCCTGATGCCCTGAGCGTCCGCGTACCGCGATCTCTAGGAGAGGCCCGACCACTTACTGTTGGCCCGTGGCGAGACGCGAAGTCAAGCTCCTGTTGCTGGATGAAGACGACCGCCTGCTCCACTTGTCCGAGTACGAAGCCCGCAACATCTCGGGCTTCCGCTGATGGCAAGCCTCCGAGCTGGCCGAAGCGACCGAGACGATCTTCCCTCCCCGGCTCGGCCACCTACTGACAGACCTGCTGACGCACGACGTGCCAGCCAAGCTCGTCGACATCACCGAGCTAACCCCAGCGGGGGCCGCCGACCATCGTCGCGAGGTATCGCAAGTGGTCGATCTTGCCGGGAAGGTCTCGCAACGTCGTACCGATGGCAGCCTCAACCGCCGCCCAGTCCCCCATCCATCGCGCCGCAGCGGCCTCCCCGAGTGAGACCCGGATCTGCTCGCTGAGAACCTGAACCTGATTCCTGGCCACGCTGAGGAACAGATCCGACCCGGCCCAGCCCACGTCGCCGCCGGCAGCGACGTACGCGGTCAGCACTTTCCTGACCTGCTCGGGGTTTCCGTCTCCGAAGATGTACGCGACCCGACCCGCCTCGAGGGCTGCACTGTCGGCCCGGACGCTGTCCCAGTCCACGAGCACGGGCCCCAAGTCGGACATGACGATGTTGTGGATCTTGAAATCGCCATGAGTTGTCACGAGATCCGGGGCGACGTCGCAAAGCTCCGCGATCCGTTCGGTGACCGCAAGGATGTGGGGAAGGCTGTCCCGATACAGGCCCGCCCACGAGGCATGACGATCGCGGGCCTCGGCGAACCAGCCCTCCCAGGTCGCCGGCGCCTGGACCGCTTGCCGCCACCACTGAGGCAAGCCGACCCGGCCGAGTGGCTGCAGCCGATGGACCTGCACCATCGTCGGGCCGAGCCACGCCGAGATGTCTCCACCGGGCTGAGGCGTTCGAACATCGATCCACCGGTGAACCCGAAAGAGCCGGTCTTCGATGCGGGCCAACCATCCCAGGACGGGTTCGACCGGCGTGATCGGCTCCGGCATGTCCACGCCTGCCTCGAGCGCCAGGCGCTCGAACTCCATCGCGACCGCCAGTTGGTCGATCAAGTCGTCGCCGTGGAACTGACCGCCCGTCGTCGGAAAGTACCCCTTGACGAAATACCGTCCGGTCGTGGTGTCGAGCCGCCAGGCATCGGTGTCACCGCGCCTGACGTGCTCGAGGCCGCCCACGGGCACACCCAGATCGAACGCCACCGCGATTTCCTCCGGAGTCGGCGTGTGCAAGGGTCCCTCCGAGGTCAGCGATGAGCGTCGTCAGTGATCAACGGCTACGGCGACGAAGTCGTTCCGGTACCGCATACGATGAAAATCGAGAGCTTCCCGAGTTCTGCAGGGAGCCTGACACCGACGTGTTCGACGGAGCGCGACGCAGGCAGTCGACAGGAGACCGCAGGTGCACGAACTCCCGCCAGGAACGCGTCCGTCGTTGGCTCGCCATGGATGACGAAACAGCCGTCTCCGCTGTCCTCGTCCAGACCCAACTCCAGCGATTCAGGAAGCTCTGCGAGGTGGCAGGCCCGATCGAGCCGCGGTTCGACGGAGCCACAAAACATGTGCTGCTCGCCGACGATCGCGCCTTTCTGTTCCCCCGCAACCACACGATCGTCGCGCAGCTCGAACGCGAATGCGACGTCTACGCAACCGTCGACCACCCGCTCGTCTCAAAGCTGCTCGGCCGCTGGGACGAGCCCGCGATCTCGCCGTACCCGTTCTTCGCCGTCACTCGGCTCCGAGGCTCGGTGCCCGACGACACGTCGCCAGAACACCTGCGAATCCTGGCGGAACAGCTCGGCACAGCGATCGCAGCGTGCCACGACGTCGATGTCGAGCACGTCCCACCGCGCCTGTGGGCCAACGCCTGGTCGGAACCGCCGCCGACCCCACCGACCGCGACCGACTGCTACTCGCCCCTCCGCGAACTGGGCGGCACCGAACGCCTTGCCGAATCGGTCGCACCTTTCCTCGGCCCGGCAGCGCGGAAGACGTTGCTCGAAGCACTCGAAGCTGTCGACGCGATGGACCCGGTCCTTGCCCACGGCGACCTCTACGAAAACCACTTGCTGCTCGACGCATCCGGGACCTTGACCGGAATTCTCGACTGGGGATTCGGAGGTGTGCTGAATCCTCTTGTCGACTTCACCTGCAGCCAGTGGGACAGCGCAAGCTGGGCCGCCGAACGCTCGTACGGCGACCTCCGCCGGCACCTCTGGACGGCGTACGCCGAACATCGCAAGGTGCCGCTGCCGAGTTGGGAGCAGGTCCACCTCGCTCTGACCACGTTCGACATCGCTGCGCTGGCCCCCGAGACGAAGTCCCACTACTACTGGCAGAAGAGCGCCGAGTGGCAAGCCGCTCGACGGGCCGCCGCGCGCGACTGCTTGCTGGCGCAACTCGAGTAGTCGGGCGCGGTGGTGCCTGCGTCGTCCTAGTGCCGGCGGCGGGCGAGGTGGGCGGTGATCTCCGCGTTGAGCTCCACGGTTTCTGGCAGGACCTCGAGGATTCGGCGGAAGACCTGGTCCCGCTCGGCGGGCGGCAGCATCACGTACGCCGAGACCGTCGAGAGCTGTCCGACGTAGTCCTCGGCACTCATCGTCAGACGCCGTTCGATCACCGCCTGCCGCACATCGGTGAACCACTCGGCCTCCAGCAACTCTGTGCCGGGCCATTCCATCGCGCGATCCGCCGGTGGTGTTGCATCAGGCGACGGGACACCGTCGTTCTCCAGGTACGGCGCACGCGCCGCACGCACGGCCTCCTTGAGGGCCGGGTCGGCCAACTGGATCGGCACAGCGAACGAGGCGAACACGCCACCCGGTCGGACGAGCGCGGCCATGCGATCCCACCGGCCCTCAGGTTTGGTCCAGTGCAGCGCGGCCGCCGAATACACCAGCTCGTACGACGAATCCAGCGGCAAGTCCTCGAAAGCGGCTTGCACCGTTGAGACGTTCGCCGGCACGTGCTTGCGCAGCTCCACGAGCATCGCCGCGTCAGGCTCGGTCGCCGTGACCGCGATCCCTCCGTGCGCGAACAAGCGCGTCGCCTTGCCCGTCCCGGCGCCGATTTCGAGGGCGGTCCGAATAGGCACATCGGCGTACGCCATCACCAGCTCGAGCAGTTCCGTGGGATACCCGGGCCGGAAGCGTTCATACGCTTCCGCTACCACCCCGAAGCTCAACGCGCGCGCAACCATGCCGGCATCCTGACACTCATCCACGCTCCGGCGCTTGCCATTTTCCGCCGCCGGAGGGCGCTACCGGACCACATGCCGAGGTCCCCGGACGACGTGCTGACGTCGACGCGACCAGTTGGCGGGCCTCAAGGCGGTTTCGCTGTCACCACTCGGCGACGAGTGGGGTCCCCGGTTCGTGCCGGCGCCAGGTGGTGGTGATACGGGTGAGCCTCGCGGGGGCGGCGATGCCGCGTACTGTTGCGATCTTTCCGTCGGTGATGTCGAACGTCACGACTCCGACGACTCGCTCGTCGACCACGAAGAGGATCGCGGGCCCGCCGTTGACCTCCGCGTAGTGGATCGCGGGAGTGCCGCCGGCGAGGCGGCGTTTCGCGGGGCTGGATTTGAAGCCGCCGCGGACGATCGCCGCGATGCGCTGTGGTGTGTCGTACCGCAGCAGGGTCTCGGTCAGGCCGGCGTGGTCGGAGATCGCGGTGGCGTTGTCGGTGAGAAGCGCCACCAGGCGCTCGGTGCGGCCTGAGGAGGCGGCGGCCAGGAACTCCTCGACGATGCTGCGGGCGGACGCACGATTGACCTGTTGGCCGCGGTGCGATGCGCTGGTGATGCGGTGCCGGGCCCGGTGGAGGTGCTGCTGGCTGGCGGACTCGGTGATGTCGAGGATCTCGGCGACCTCGGCGTGGCTGTAGGAGAAGGCTTCGCGCAGGACGTAGACGGCTCGTTCGACGGGGGCCAGGCGTTCCAGCAGAGTCAGCACGGCCAGCGAGACCGATTCGCGCTGCTCGAACGTCTCGGCCGGGCCGAGCATCGGGTCACCGCCGAGCAACGGTTCGGGCAGCCAATTGCCGGCCGTGCGTTCGCGCCGGTGCTGCGCCGAGCGAAGACGGTCGAGGCACAGGTTGGTGACGACCTTGGTCAGCCAGGCTTCCGGCACCTTGATCTGGTCCCGATCGGTCGCCTGCCAGTGCAGGAACGCGTCCTGTACCGCGTCTTCGGCATCGACCGCCGAACCGAGCAGACGGTAGGCCAGCGAGGCCAGCCGGTTCCGGCTGGCCTCGAAGCGATCGATGGCGATGCTGTCCACGAAAGCTGACTCTAGTGGCCGTCAGGCGATCTCAGCCGGTGTTTCCGGCCTCCGTACGGCGGTCAGCGTGCGCGGCTCGGCGGTGACCCGGTGCTTGCGCTTGGGCATGCCGAAGGTCGGATGCGAGGTGGCCCACAGCGACGCCTTGACGATGCCGGTCTTGATCAACGCGGCGCTGCGTCCGCCGGTGTGCTTCGGTTTCGCGAGTCCTTGGTCGTCGACCATCTGCACGATTCCGTCGCGCCGGCCGAGGCTGATGTGATTGCCGTGGTACAGCAGTTTGGTCTGGCGTACCTCGCGGCCGGTGAGTCGGGCGATGATCGCTTCGATCGCCTGCGTTCCGGTGTAGCCGGCCGAGGCGCACGACATCGGCAGCGGTCGTCCGTTGTCGCCGATGGCGTAGGCGGCGTCGCCGATCGCGTAAATCCCCGAGTGTGACACCGATTGCATGCTGCGATCGACGACGATCCGACCGTCCTCGGTCACGTCCAGCCCGGTCTCGGCGGCGATCGGGTCGACCGCGAACCCGGCCGTCCAGACGGTCGCGTCGGAAGCCACGACGGTTCCGTCGGCGCAAAGCACTCGTTCGGCCTCGACGGCTTCGACGCTGGTGTGTTCGAGCACGGCGACCTTCAGCCGGTCACAGACCCGGCGCAGGTGCTCGCGTGCACCGGTCGAAAGCCTGGCGCCGAGTTCGCCGCGGGCGATCAGTGTGACCGACAGCCCGGGTCGGGACTCGGCGATCTCGGTGGCGCTCTCGATGCCGGTCAGCCCGTCGCCGATGACGACGACGCTCCCGCCTTCGGTTCGCTGGTCCAGCTTGTCCAGGCGTTCGCGCAGGCGCAGTGCGGAGGGGCGGCTGGCGATGTCGAAGGCGTGCTCGGCGGCGCCGGGAAGGCCGCTGGTGCCGCCGCGGCTGCCGAGCGCGTAGACCAGCGTGTCGTATCCGAGCTCGCTGCCACCGTCGGCGTCGGCGACCGTGACGATCCGGCGCTCGGCGTCGACGGTGGTGACGCGGGCCAGCCGCAACTCGATCCCGGTGCCGGCGAAGACGTCGGTGAGCTGCGGATTCTCGATCTTCTGCCCGGCTGCGAGCTGGTGGAGCCGCAGCCGCTGGACGAAGTCCGGCACAGCGTTGACGACGGTGATCTCGGTGTCGGCCCGGGACAGCCGGCGGGCCAGCGTCCCGGCCACGAACGCCCCTGCGTAGCCGGCGCCGAGGACCACGATTCGGTGCTTCATTGGTGCTCCTGTCGGTTCGGTTGCTCTTGTGGGGTTGAGCGGGACAGCGCCCCGATTGCTGACAGGAACGAGATATGGCCTGCGTCACAGCACCAGCCGGGTGATCTGCACCACAGCCTGTCAGGACTCCCGAGGCTGTGGCGTCTTGTGCTCGAGGTCGCTCAGAGGGAAGGAAACGCCGGCCTCTACTACGTCCCCATCCGGCACGAGCTGACCTGAATCGACTCCCAAACCCGCCGCACGTTGCGGTGGGGACCGTTCAGGACCACACACTTCGAGGAGCAAACATGACCCCGCGGGCACCGCTCGCCACCACTTCACGCCCGTCACCATGGCCGCAGACGGCCGGCACAGTAGCCCTCCTCACGGCGATCACCAGCATGTTGCTGATCGCGTTCGCCTGGCCATCGGCACGGTCCTCGCTTCACGACGTGCCAATCGCGGTAGCCGGGCCGACCAGCGCGGCCGGGCAAGTTCGTGCCGCCCTGGACCAGCGCGCGCCGGGTGGTTTCGACATCACCGAGGTCGCCGACACGGCAGCGGCGGAGCAACTCATCCGCGATCGGGAGGTGTACGGCGCGATCGATCTCAGCACCGGCAGTCCGCAAGTGATCGTTGCCTCGGCCGGCAGCACGGCCGTCGCCCAAACACTGCAGAGCATGGCGGCCGGCCTGGCTCAGGCAAGTCAGCCCGCGGCGCCGTCCGGTGTGCGTGACATCGCTGCACTCCCGGCCGACGACCCTCGCGGCGCTGGCCTTTCAGCAGGCGCGATGCCGTTGGTCATGGGCGGGCTGATGGGAGCTGTACTGCTGACCAGACTCGTTCGCGGCAGCGGCCGCCGCGTCACCGGAGCACTCGGTTACTCGATCTGCGGTGGTCTCGCGGTGGCAGCGATCCTGCAGTTCTGGTTCGGGTCACTGAGCGGGAACTATCTGGCCAACGCCGGAGCCGTCGCCAGCACCATCGCGGCGACGTCCCTGACCATTCTCGGGCTGGAATCGCTGCTCGGCTTCGCCGGGATTGGCATCGGTGCCGTCGTGATGATGCTCGTCGGCAATCCGCTCTCGGGGACATCGACCGCACCCGAGATGCTGCCGGGATGGTCCGGCATGCTCGGGCAACTCATGCCTCCCGGCGCCGGCGGCCAACTGCTGCGCTCCACCGCCTTCTTCGAAGGCCGCGGCATCGCCCAAGCCGTTACCGTGCTGGCCGCCTGGGTCGCGCTCGGCGCAGTGCTGTGCCTGATCGGCGGCCTTCGCGCCCGCCGTACCGCGGAACTCAGTTCAACCTTGACCGAAGCGGTCGCAGCCTGACAGCTCGTCGCCTGCCCACGCCGTCCCCTCGGCACGACCGACCTGAAGATCACTCGTCCCGGGGTCCGTTCCTCGGCCGTAGCCGGCTCCTCATGCGGATGTCGACCCAGTCAATGACGTAAGCCGCAACAACGGCCACACCTGCTCGATCCGCTGCCTTCGTCGTGACCTGGCTCTGACGCAAGTGTGATGTCTGCCGCTACCGCTGCGATCCACACGAGAAGGTGCGAGTGAGCCGTTCCTGCACCTTTTCGCACGCCGGAACGCGCCCAGCACGGAGTGATCTCGGCTGCGGTCGTGAGGCGACTACTGCTCGACGTCGCGGCCGGCCGCCGGGCTGCGCGGCGCCGGCCAGCGATCCACTTCACCCCGCACGACTTCCGGCGCCTTTTCGCGACCGAGATGGTCTCCACCGGACTGCCGCGGCACATCGCTACGACATTGCCCGGTGCCGTGATCAGCTGCCAGGCAGCGTCTCGACGTCGCTGGCCGGAGGTCGGCGCGGTGGCGGACCAGGCGCAGCGGGTGGCGGTAGTGGCCGACTTGCAGAGCAGCGTCGGCGGCGACCTCGACGACGAGCTGCGGCTGCACCTTGATTGATCGGGGTCCTGCTGCTGGTCCGTTTCCAGCTTGACCGTCGGGCCGATCATCTCGAGTTCCTTGCCGCGGTAGCGGCCGACGACCAAGATCTCGGGGTGCTGCAGGGAACCGGTGACGGCGCCGATGATCGCTTCGACTGCGTCGCGGTGTACCTTCAACCACTCGCACTGCCCGGGAAGGTACCGGCTGGAGGCGCCTTTGACGACGAGGCCTTCGAAGCCGCTGGCCTTGAACGCTTCCAGCCACTCCTTGGCCTCGTCGACATCGGCGGTGACCGGAGACAGCTGCATCGGCGACGTCCAGCCGTCCGGAAGGCCTCCAGCCCGGTACGGCGGGCGGTCCAGCGCAGCGGTCGCACGTCAACGCTGTCGACGGCGGTGCCCCGGCTGCATCTGCGCGGCGTCGCTGACGTCGACGAGCGCATCATTCAACTGGACCTCGACACGGGTCGTCGCCGAGAGGTGTCGGTGACCGATGCCGCGGTCATCAAAACTTCTACACCGTCGTTCTTCCAGACGGGACGGTCACCGATGCATGGGAGCGGTGGCTGAGCGAGGTGGAGAACGAGATCGCACCGGCCCTGCGGCGAGCGATCGACATGCCGACCTTCGAACTTCAGGACAACGATCGCGCACTGCTCGCCCGTTGGGTCGCCCCGCCAATATCTCCGGGGCCCCGACAACCGTCGGCGGATGGCCGAGGTCGCTGCGATCACCGTTCAGGCTCAGGTTGGCATGGGCGGTCTTGCCTACCTCCAGCATGCGATGAGCGAAGGCTTGGGCCGCGCGGTATCCATAGCCGAGGCCGAACGCGTGTGGGACGACATCCACTCGCCCGAAGGACCTGAGGTCGTCGTCGACGGTGAAGAGCACCTCGACATCCTCGCCAGGACATACGACAGAGCGACCGCCATCGTTTACGACCGGTCCTGGTCCCGCGTTATCTACACGCGGAAACGGCTCGTGGCCTCAGACGTCCCAGTCTCCCTGGTACCGGGCGACGGTTACGACGAAAGAGGGCTAGCGGGCGCGATAGCAATCGCCGTCCCCCTGGATCGCCAGACCCTACTATGGCTCGAACAGCCCGGAGACCACGGCCCGAAGACCGACTACGACCGCCTCCCGTCCGCTCTCCTCGCGAATGTCCATAACCACTCCGCCGTACTCAGTGCAGAGGCTGACGCCACGGCACCAACGGGAGCAACTGTCAGTGTCGTGCTGACACGTGTGTGGTTGTGTCGTTCGACGAGCCACATATCTGTCGCGGCGAAGAGCCTCCACCTCAACCGCGGAGTAGAGACGCAGCCGAACTCGTCAAGCTGTGGAGGGTCATGTTGTGCGGGATGACAATGGGCATTCAACGTCTCACCGCAGTGACCTGTGCCGACCAAGATTGACAGGACTGCTTACGCCGCCCTGTGTGCATCGGACCTACGCCCTTCTCATACGAGGAGGAACGACAGCGTCGCATCCGCTCCCTACAGCTGTTCCAGTTGCGCGCCATCCCTCAGCGGAGGCGAGATTCCCATACATCGCGACCATTTCGTGCCACGAGTGATGCCACGCTGCCGTCCGCCGCCAACGGCTACTCCATAGGGCACGACTTTCGGTGCTCCGCCTTCGGGAAACGTAAATTCGCCTCACTCGCCGAGGCCACTGCGCCCGCCAGCACTCCCGGCCCTGGCCCGCTAAGTACCCGCTTGACTTGCCTAGCCGCGCCAGCGTCCCGACAGTGCACAAAGTACGACCGCCTCGGATACGGAACCGTGCTGATGAGTGAACTGCCTGCGAACTGCATCTTGTTGCAACTGGTTGCGTGATCCAACCTCTTGATGGTGACTGGTTGCCTACCTACTGTCACAGGTGTTCTTCCCTGGCTTGGGGGCCGTGGTGGGGAAGCCGTACAGCTACTGGGGGTTTGTTTTGTTTGCCCGAAGTCTGTCTTCTCGTCGTTCCGTCAGCGCGGCCGCCGCTGTATTGACGCTCTTTTCCGGGGGCGCGATCGCCGCGCTGCCAGCCGAGGCCAGCACAGCGGCAGTTCTCACTGCCCAGTTCACCGGGGCGCGTCCGTCGGCGACGCGGATCCCGTTCTCGATCTCTGACAAGGTGTCGGCCTCGGTCGATGTCGCCACTGGAAACCTGCTGGTCACCACGTCCGATCTGTTGTTGCCGGGGATCCAGGGCGATCTGCAGCTCGGTCTGGACTACAACAGCCTGCGGCTCGCCGCGGGAGCTGCTCTGCCGTCTGGTTCGGCCGGTGCGGGTTGGGCGATGCGGGTCGGTCAGGACACGAAGGTGATCCTGAACTCCGACAACTCGGTGCTCTACCTGGCACCGGAAGGCCGAGAGGGCCTGTTCCAGCCCGCCACCGCAACGACGTACACCGCTCCCGCGGGGTTCAAGGTCACCATGGTGAAAACGAGTACGGGGTGGACGATCACCGACCACTCCAGCAACCAGGTGTCGACGTTCAACTCGACCGGTCAGCTGGTGTCGATCAAGGACCGCAACGGCCAGTCCGCGACGTTCACCTACACCTCGGGCAAGTTGTCCCAGGTCGTCTCCACGCGCGGCGGAGCGGGCGCGAAGACGGCGAACTTCACCTGGTCGGGCAGCCTGGTCACGATCGCCCAGGCCGGCGACGACGGCACCCCGCGCAGCGTCGGCTACACCTATACCAACGGCAAACTGACCAAGATCACCGACCCGACCTCGAAGTCGACCCAGTTCGGGTACGACGCGACCACCGGCGACCTGACCACGATCACCAACGGCGAGGGCAAGCAGACCGCCATCCAGTACGACGTCTCCCACCGGGTGAAGAAGGTGACCCAGCAGAACCCGGCCGGCGGCGCGGCGACCCGGTTCACCTATTACTCCAACGGTGAAACCTACGTCGCGGACCCGAACAACACCGCCACGATCCCGTCCGAGGGCCCGCAGACTTACTACACGCTGAACGCACAGGAGTTGGTAACCTCAGTCTCCGACCCGGTGGGCCGTTCTCGGGCCAACACCTACACCGCGTTCAACGATGTCGCGACCTCGACCAACGGCGTCTCCGGGGTCACCACCTTCGGTTACAACTCGGCCGTCAACGGCGGCGAATCCCTGACCGGCGTCACGTCGGCCACCGGCGCGAAGTCAACCGCGGCCTACGCCAACACCGGCGCCGCGAAGTACCTGCCGTCCGGCGGTACCGACACCCAGGGCAACAACAAGCTCTTCACCTACGACGGCGCCGGCAACCAGCTCACCTCGGCGAACAGTTCCGCGACCGCGACGTCCAAGGTCGACTACAACGCCGACGGCACGCTGAATACCTCCACCGATCCGCGGGACAACGTCACCGACTACACCGTCAACGCCGACCACCAGTTGACCAACATCACCCCGCCGACCGGATCGTCGCTGGCGCCGGTCGTGGTCGACTACGACGGGTTCGGGCGGCTGCACAGCGTCCGCGACGGCCGCGGGCTGCGCACCATCTACGCCTACGACCGCGCCGACCGGATCAAGACCATCCAGTATTCCGACACCACCCCCGACGTCGCATTCACCTACGACGGCGCCGGCAACGTGCTGACCCGCACCGACGCCTCCGGCACCACGACGTACACCTACGACGCCCAGAACCGCGTCACCTCCCGTACGTCGACCTCTGGCGGTGGAACGCTCGGTTACGGCTACGACAAGGCCGGGAACCTGACGTCGAAGACCGATCCGCGGGGCACCACCGTCTACACGTACGACGCCGCGAACCAGGTTGTGTCGATGACGACGCCGAACGGTCAGGCCACCGCGTTCGCCTACGACGCCAACGGCAAACGCACCGACACCTGGTTCAACACCAACACCGCCCGGACGACGTTCGCCGCGCACACCAAGACCACCTTCGACAAGGCCGGGCGGATCTCGCGCACCTGGACGTCGCGCGCCTCCAACGACGCCACCAAGGTCTACGACACCTCGTTCTGCTACTCCCCTTACGTCTCCGGCCAGGCCTGCCCGTCCGCGACAGCGACGACCGACACCGGCGTCATCCGCTGGTCGGTCAACAACCTGAATGCCGCTCGGTCGATCTACAGCTACGACACCTCCAACCGGCTCACCGGCGTGACGAACTACGGCGGCCGCGACTATGTCTACGCCTACGACAAGGCCGGCAACCGCACCTCGACAAAGATCGACGGCGTCCAGGTCCAGGGCCTGGCGTACAACACCGCCAACCAGATCAGCTCCGCCGGCTACAGCCACGACGCCGCCGGCAATCGCACCGCCGACCCGGCCCAGGGCACCTTCACCTACAACGCCGCCGGCCAGATGACGGCTCGCACCAACGGCTCGTCCTCGAGTACCTACACCTGGGGCGGCGGCGACCAGAACGAACTCGTCTCCACCACCAGTGGCACCAACACCACCAGTTATGTCTACGGCCAAAACGACCGGAACGGCGTGCCGATCATCTCGTCGTTCATCAAGAACGGCCAGATCAGTTACCTCGACACCGACCCCACCGGCTCGCCCATCGCTCTCAACACCGGCACTGGTGTCGACTACTACACCCTCGACAACCAAGGCTCACCGATCGGCCTGGTCAACAACACGGGCACGGTGACCGCGACCTACACCTATGATCCCGCCGGCAAGCAGATGACCTCCACCGGAACCTCCGCCACGGTCAACCCCTTGCGCTACACCGCCGGTCTCCTCGACGACCAAACCGGCTGGCTCAAACGAGGCGTTCGCTTCCACGACACCACCACCGCCAACTGGACCAGCCAAGACCCCCTCAGCTTCCTGCTTGCGCCAGACGAGGCGAGCCGGTACTCCTATGCCAGCGGGAATCCAGCCAACAGGATTGACCCCACCGGTCTATACTCGGACGCCGACTTCCGTTCCGACCTCGGATTCATCGGCACGACGACTACCATCGGCGCGGCCGCCGGTTCCATCTTCAGCATCGGCCCTGGTACAGCTATCGGGGGAGCCGCTGGCCTTGGATTCGGAATCGGCTACGTCGTCACTGAAGGACTACTTGACGACGATTAGGATGATCGGTGATCCGGAGCAGGCATCCCTGAGTCGCTCCGGATCACTGTTCGCCTGCAGATCAGATCATTCGAAACCTCAAGGAAGCTCACCAGTGAGTCAGCCTAAGAAAAACTATAGAGCAATCTCTCTAACAATATTCATCGCAGGGATTCTGCTTGGCGCCCTCGCAGCTCTAGCAGGGCTGACCAGAAATCAAAGCATTGGCGTACTTATTGCAGCCCTTTCAATCGCTTTAGTCTTTATCTTATTCTTCACCAAACGCGCAAAAACCAAACCGCGCAATACTGAAGAACAGTAACGTATATCATCGCAGTAACCCCCCTCGGCGGATACGTGACGGATTGGATGCGAGCAGCGGCCTGGATACCTCGAACGTGCAGCGATTGGCGGAAGCCGCAGGTTGCCGCCCGCGTTCGATCTGTGCAGTCAACAGGTCGTCTGACTGGCCACCACCGCAGGGGACGAACGAAGGCGCCGTCAACGTGCCGTTCTACGGCACCGGGCGGCGCCTTCTCGTCGTTGTGAAGGCTGCGCAGGTTCATGATGCTGGCCCCGATGTTCGCGCCCTGTGGTGGTGCAGTGGGCCGCGCGCCGCTCGGAGTTCTACGCCGACCGGATGAGGGCCTATCTCGGGTACGGCATGCCGCTGTCGGAGGTTTTCAGCTACCGCGAGGCGGAGCGCGCGAAGCCTGGGCGAGCCTCCCTCGGCAGCCCAAGCTCGGCTCCCAGCCCCTCGACTCCGCCCGGCTACGGGAACTCGAGACGGTTCTCAAGGCCATGCCGAACCACAACCACCAGCCGCGCCGCTGACATGGGAGAGGATGTCGGTATGCCGGCATCCCGACACCACGCCGCGGTCGACGGTGAGCAGCTGCTCGCAGCGATCGAGTACGTCGAGCAGCTGTTGCCACCGATCGGTGCCGACGCCTGGCCGGAACGAACCGGGCAGCTGGGCGCAGCGGTCGACGCCGTACGCAAGCTGACCTGTGCTCACCCCGTGAGCATCGACCAGCGGGGCACCTGGCCGCGCCCGTACTGCCGGCACTGCGGAGTCCACGGCTGGTACTGGGACGACCCAGACACGACCGCCCACGGCTGGACCCCTGCCGCATATGTCTCACGACCGGCGTCGAGCTGCACGGCAGACCCTGATGCTCCGGGACCTCGCGGCCTTGGACTGTCACCAGGGACGCTGCGCAGCTCGGCCTGCGACCTGATGCCGTGGTTTCGGTTCGGTGTCAGCGCTGGACGCAGTTGGAGCGTGCCGAGCACGGTTGGGCGCGACGTCGGAATGTGCTTTTTCCAGCGGATGATCGGCACCGTGCACAACTGCTCGGCATTAGGCCCGGCGGCGCTCCCCGCGCCTAGGAGTACAGTGTAATTACCGGCGGTTTCTCGTTTCAGCGGTCAGCTGAGGCATCCTCGGTTCTCTCGAAGATCAGTCCGACTCACCTGTAGGTGCCGGCTGAGATCGGACCGACGCCGTGGAAGTCCCGGAACTCCTCACCGTCATGCATCAGGTCGCGTTGTCGCTGCGGTTCCCGATGGACGTCGAGCAGACCCTGCAAGGCATCACCGAGGCCGTGGTCGCGGCAACGCCGGCTATTGACCACGCGAGCGTCTCTCTCACCGCCAAGGACGGCAAAATCACCACGTTGGCTCCGACCGATGACATCGCGGTCCGAGCTGACGAGTTGCAGTACGAGCTGGGCGAGGGACCGTGCCTGGCGGCCGTGCTCGAGGAACCGGTGGTCCAGGTCGACGACATCCGCACCGATCTGCGGTGGCCGGTGTACGGGCCGCGGGCGGCGCGCGATTTCGGGATCGGGTCGCAATTGGCGTTCCAGTTCCGTGCGGAACCGCACGTGCGCGGCGGGTTCAACCTCTACTCCGACCAGCCGCACAGCATCAGCATCGAGGATCGCCAGCTCGCCATGCTGTTCGCCAACCTCGCCGCGGCCGCGCTGGGCTGGAGCCGCCAAGACGACACCCTTCACAGGGCGTTGGAGACCCGAAACGGCATCGGTCAGGCGATCGGCATTGTGATGGAGCGCTACCAGCTCGACCCGGACCGGGCCTTCGCCTTCTTGGTCCGAACCTCCCAAGCGGGCAACATCAAATTGCACCGAGTCGCAGCCGGGATCGTCGCCGATGTAGCCGCCAAGGCCAGATGAACCGGCTCGACGCTCTCATCAGCTGCCCGCACTGATCTCAGGAAGTGTGGGGACGTCTTCGGGCTGCACGTCAGCTCGGTGACGCATGAGTCGCAGCGGGTGCCGGTAGTGGCCGGCCTGCAGGGCCGCGTCGGCGGCGACTTCGACGACGACCTTGGGCTGGACCTTGATGATCGGGGTTTTGCTGCCTTTACCCCAATGGGTGGCGATCTGGTCGGGCCACGGGTGCCTGGCCGAGGCCGGTTTCAGTAGCTTGGCGAGTACGGCCGCCTGGTCGGACTTCAGCTTGACCGTGCGGCCGATCACTTCAGTTCCTTGCCGCGGTAGCGGCCGACGACCAAGATTTCGGGGTGCTGCAGGGACCCGGTGACGGCGCCGATGATCGCCTCAACGGTGTCGCGGTGCTTCACCTTCAGCCACTCCCGCCGGCCTGGCAGGTACCGGCTGGAGGCGCCTTTGACGACCAGGCCTTCGACGCCGCTGGTCTTGAACGGTTCCAGCCACTCCATGGCCTCGTCGGCGTCGGCGGTGGCCGGGGACAGTTGCAGCGGTGGCGTCCAGCCGGCCGCGAGGGATTCCAGCCGGGTACGGCGAGCAGTCCAGCGCATCGGGCGCACATCGACGCTGTCGATCGCGAGGACATCGAAGGCGACGAACGACGCCGGCTGGGCCGGGGCCAGGCGGCGCCGCACCGTTGCCGCGGTGCTGGCCATCCGCTGCTGCAGTGCGTCGAAGTCGAGCCGGTTCCCGGTCCACACCACCAGTTCGCCGTCGAGAACACAGTCGACGTCGACCTGCCGGGCCAGCGCGACCTGGACGTCGGGGAACTTCGCGGTGAAGTCGTTGCCGTTACGCGACCACAACCGCACCTCACCGCCGCGCCAGCCCGACCGGCCCAAGCAGGTCGCCCGCCAACGACTCCATCCCCCCAAGTCTCGCCACCATCGCCGCTCAGGCACAGCCGGGCGCACGCCTCGGTTGACGCTCAACCGCGTCTCAGCGCTAGGTGCAAGCATCAAAGCGGCATCGTCCAGCCCGCGCTCCTTCCGGCTGCCGGGCGTTCGACCAGGGCGCGCTGGCCAAGTTTTACGCCGAACGTGTGCGGGGTATTGGTCGGCGACGCGGGGTCACTCCTGCTCGTGTGAGCAGCATTGGGCGAGGGCTAGGAGGAGCCTGCTGTGTCAATGAACCATTCGTCAGCCGAGGAATTCGGTCGGCTGGCCGCGGACCTGCAGGCCGCCGACGGCGTCGAGCAGACCGTCGAGACAGTGGTGCAGTTCTCGCTGCAGGGTGTGGTGTGACTACGCCGCGGTCGTGCTGATCGCCAAGGCCCGACGCGCTCAGATCATGGCAATGACCGACCCGAAGCTAGCCGCGCTGTACCACGATCAAATCGATGCCGGCGCCGGTCCGATGATCACCGCGCTCAAGGAGCGGTCCGCGCTGCTGATCCCCGACGTCGCCGCAGACGACCGGTGGTCGTCGCAGTGGTGCCAGCAGATGCTGGCTGCCGGGATCCGTTCCGCGATGCACCTGCCCCTGCTGGTGGCCGGGCGCCCCGAGGCGGTGCTGGCGCTGTACAGCGCCAAAGCCCACGGCTTCAGCGACGACGATCTGGACATCGCGCACATCTTGGCCCAGCACGCCTCGGCCGCGATCGCCGCCGCTCGCTATACAGCCAACCTGACCCAGGCGGTCGACGCCCGCCGGCTCGTCGGCGAGGCGATGGACATTCTGATGGAGCGCTACAAGCTCGACGCGACCCCAGCGTTCGAAGTGCTGCGGCGCTACTCCATGGACGCCAACCGCAAACTGCGCGACGTCGCCCAAGAGCTGGTCGACAGCCGCAAACTGCCCTGAGCGCCCGGTGTAACGGTTCGACCTCGTTTTGCGATACTGGCGATGGATCGCTGACTCGGTGAGTCGGTGCATCAGCGGGGGCACTCCACCCGCACGGGGAGCAGTCGCGCGCGAGGTCCGGCCGCCCGAGGTTCCGGTTGTTCAGACCAGCAGCACCAGAACCGCCCCGCACACCATCACCCACAGCGCCCGGCCACCGCAGCCACAACCACCTCACGTGCAGTCGTCGCCAGCGACCGGTCGATCGCCAGAATCGCCGACCTAGCGCGGGCCGGACGAGCGGCCAGGTCAAGGTGCTGCATCAGCACTCCGGTGGCCCACTCGATCCGCTGCCTCGTCGAACTTGTGCGAACTCCTCACGCCAGGCGACGCTGCGGGTGCATCCTAAGATCCACCCGAGCGGGTAGATGGGAACGGTCACGCGCGCTGCATTGTCCAAGCGCGCGACCTGGCAGCCCATCTCCCGCGCGGGATCCTGACCACGTTACCAACAGGTTCCCGCTCAGCGAGCCACCAACCATGCGGGTTTCGCCTAATGGCTCGTCGGTGCGCTACCCCCGGTTTCACCGGACAAGCTACCGACGCACCTGCGACCCCGCACCCGCACTCCACGCGCCGAGGCACCAGTCGAGCGTTCAAACACGACTTGACGAGTTCAGTGAAGGTACCCATCCTTGACGTCGTACCGACTACCGTCGGGCAGCGCGGACTCGCCCGGGATCGTCTCGACCAGCTTCGCGAACTCGACGTCGACCGGGCCGACCAGATCGGCCGGCAGCCGGGTCGACGCCGCGCTGCCCTTCCCGTGAAGGAATCAGCAGCGGCCGGTGTCAGCTCATGTCGCCGTACGGCGACCGGTTCGGCGGCGACAGGCTGATCCCCTCCGCCTGCGCCTTGCCCCGGATCGCGTCCTCGGTGCGGCCGAGCTTCACGCTCATCACACCGACCGGGGTGTTGCCCTCGGCCAGCTCGCGCAACTGCTGCACGTCGTCGTCGGTCCACTCCTGGCCGCTGTTGCGGGTCGACTTCGTCTCAGCCATCGATCGACTCCCTTGTGGTCGCTAGGTAGTTGCCTACCGCACCAGTACCCAACTTCCACGATCACGATCTACTGCTCGCGTGCAGCTGCGACAGGCAACGCACGCGGTGGACCGCCGACCCAGCCAGGAACCCCTCAGCCGCCGGGGACCGACCTCAACCTGGACGGTGAGCTGACGACCGGCGCCAGGGAGAGCCACGGGATTCACCGTGGCCAGATACCGCGCAGAGCCAACGTCGACCGGATGCGATGCACCTGACCTGCGGTCTTGTGGTGGGGCGGGTGGGGCTCGAACCCACGACCCAGGGATTATGAGTCCCCTGCTCTGACCGGCTGAGCTACCGCCCCCGGCGCCTGGTCGGCGCTTGTCGGGAGATCGTATCTGGTGGGCTCCGGATCGTCGGCGCCGGAGGATAACCCGGCGGGCCGCTTGGCTGTCGCGCGTTATCCACAGACACCGGGTTACCACACGGTTACTTCCCGTAGTTGTCCACCGATCTCAGATCGGCCCGTTCTGGCGTGGTGAATCGCGGCACCATCCCTTCAAGAGAGAGGGGAGAACGATGGCCGAGATGGACTGCGACGCCGCTGACGTGACCGGGCTGGTCGCCTACCTGCGCGACCTCGGGCGGCACGAGCTGCTGAGCCCGGAAGAGGTGTACGAACTCTCGACGTGGATCGAGGCCGGCGTACTGGCCGCTGACGAACTGGCCCGGGCGGCGCCGACGACGGACCGCGCCGAGCTGGACCGCCGTGCCGAGCTGGCTGCGGTCGCCGAGCTGGGTCGGGCCGCTCGGCGACGCATGATCGAGGGAAACCTCCGGCTGGTGGTGAACCTGGCCAAGCGGTACGGCGGCAAGGGTTTGTCGCTGCTCGACCTGATCCAGGAGGGCAACATCGGCCTGATCCGGGCCGTCGAGCGCTTCGACCACAAGCTCGGCCACCGCTTCTCGACGTACGCGATCTGGTGGATTCGGCAGGCGCTGGGCCGCGCGATCTCCGACCGGTCACGTCTCATCCGCATGCCCGCGCAGGCGTACGTCGACGCCGGCCGCGTGGCCACCGTGCATCGCGAACTCCTCCAGCGCCTCGAACGAGAACCCACTACCGAAGAGCTCGCTCAAGCCGCGTCGCTCACTGTCGCGCGCGTTGAACGAGCACAAGCCTGGAAGCTTCGACCCGCCTCATTGGACATCAACGAAACCGACCAGATCGTCGACGACGAGCACTTACTCCAGCGGGCCGCCTTGAACCGGGACTTGCACTGCCAACTGGAACACCTGGACGACCTGAAGCAGGACGTCCTCCGCCTCCGCTACGGGCTGCACAGCACGTCCCCTTCCACCTTGGAGGAAACCGCCGAACGCCTCTGTCTTCCGCCTGCGAAAGTCCGGGCTCTTGAGTTGGAGGCCCTCCGTTACCTGCGGCATGCGCCCGGACTGAGGGAGTACGCCAACTCGACCTGACCCAGCCCTCGCCTGTGCGGACCTCGGGCGAGGGCCAGGCTGATCCCCGCCGGACAGGCTCGCCGACGCGACCTGCCCGTGGTGGCGCCGCTGTGCGCTGCAGCTGCCGCAGGCCAGGGCCCGTCCCGCCGGAACGGGTCGCCGAGCGGGACCTGACCCGCGACGCCGCTGTGCGCTTGCGGCTGCCTCGCTACTGCGCGGGGTTACATCTGCCGTACGTCGACTTCTGTCACCCACAACAAGTCGGCGTATGGCAGCCACGCGGCTCGTCGGCTCGCGGAGCGTATGGCCGAGGAGGGAGATGATCGGCGCTGGTTGAAACTCAGCCGCACGGCTGCGGTCGTACGAGTCCTCGGGGCGCTCGTTCGCCGCCGTTCGGCGCGGCCGGCTCGCGGTGCTCTGGTGACCCGGATCTGCCGAAGGAGCTGACGAGGACGTCATTGAAGGTGGGCCGCGCCGAGGTCGTCGAAAGTTCGAGTGGGCCGACGAGGTCGTCGACGATTCGCGTCGACGCGACCAAGTTGTTGTCGACGTCCGGCTGGTGCGTCAGATGTCGTAGATGCCCTTGATGTCGCGGCCGAAGGTGCCTTCCGGGGTTTCTACTTCGAGGTAGTAGAACTCCTCGGTGACCGGGTGGGCGTTGAGGTAGGCAAGGGCTTGAACGCGGTCAGTGGCGCGGTAGGCCTCGTACGTGGCGATCTCGCCGTCGCTGGTTCGGCGCATGACCTTTTCGATGAACTCAAGGACGAGAGTGGGGTCGGGCTCGACGGTGTCGGGGAGAAGGACGTGTTCGTCGATCAGGGCTTGGAGGCGGGCCTGGGCTTCGTCGTCGGGGGCTGAGGCAAGCAGGGTTTGCAGGGCCTGTTCGGCTGGTTCGCGGCCCAGGCGGAGGGATTCGGTGCTGGGGGCGCCGAAAGTCATCGTGTGGCCGCGGATCTCGTCGCGGAGGATCAGGACGGTTCGCTCGCAGGCGGTGTCGGCCTGGATGTCCCAGAGGGCGGCGCCCGCGGCAGCTCGTACGGCGGGGTCGAGGTCGGCCAGGCGGTCGACCAGTTCTTCGATCTCGGCGACGGTCGCAGTGCCGGGGGCCGGGCCTTGCTGGATGGCAGCGAGGCGGACGGCCGGGTCGGGGTGGCTCAGGTAGCCGACGATCATGCGGGTTCGGTCTTTGTCCGCGACGCCGTCGAACAACCGCTGCACGTTCGGCTGAGCCGGCAGTTCGATGGCGTCGCCGGGGCCGAGGCCGTATCGGTCCGGCACGGAGATGGTCTTCTGCCGCCGGAAGAGTCGCATAGGTCTCAACTTAGGGTTTGGCGTCGAGTGGCGCCAACCACTGGTTGGAGACCTGCGCTTCGCCCCAGGAGGCTGTCAGAGTTCCTCGCACTGGGCTTCTGTCGCGCTCTGCAACCCGGGCGCCTGAGCGGTAGGTGCGGCGAAGGCCGTGAGCAACTGCGCGAGGCGCCCGGGTCGATGGCGTTGGAGACCAGGCGGCGGGGCGGTTGGCGTGGGCTGCGACGATGGAGGTGTGTTCAAACTTCGGCGTTCGGTATGGCCCTCTGAGCTGGTCGAGGCGGTGCGGGTTGCCGCGGGTGAGCGGGACGACATTCTCGCGGCGGTGCAGCTGACGGACGGGGCCTGGGTGGCGGGGACTCGGTCGGCGGTCTATCTGCCGGAGGGGGACAAGCTTCGCCGGGTGGGTTGGGAGGCGATCGAGCGGGCGGCGTGGGACTCCGAGGGGTCGGTGCTGCACGTGTACGAGACGACCGCGTTCGGGACGCCGTTGCGGTCGACCGATCTGGCGGTGGACGACCCGGGACGGTTCGGGCAGTTGCTGCGGGAGCGGGTCGACGCGAGCATCGTCGTACAGCGGCACGTTCCGTTGGCGGGCAAGAAGGGCGTGCGGATCGTCGGCCGGCGGAACCCGGCGACGACGGACGCGCCGATCGCCTGGAACTTCGTTCTGGACAAGGGATTGTCGCCGGACCAGCCGGGGCTGATCGAGCGGGCGGAGGCGGCGTTGCAGGGTGTTCGGGAGGAGTTCGGAGTCTGACGCGGAAGGCGGTTCGGGCCCGCGATCGGGGTGCGCGAATCCCGTTTTTGTAGTTCGGCCGGAGCCTGCTAACCTAATCCGGTCCTCGGGGATCGGGGACAACGCAAGACCACCGATCCCGCGTAGCTCAATTGGCAGAGCAGCCGGCTGTTAACCGGCAGGTTACTGGTTCGAGTCCAGTCGCGGGAGCAACAAACGATCGACCGGTTCCGGCTTCGGAATCGGTCTTTTTGTTGCTTGAACGCCGGGCGGTCGGCGGTCGGCGATGAGCCGGTTGGGCTCGAGCCGGCCGGCAACAATTCCGCCCGCACTCGAGCCGTACGGGGTTGAAGTGGGGCACTCCAGCCGGACTGCGCTGAAGTGGGTCATTCGAGCCGGACGGCGGTGTTGCGGGGCGCTTCAGCTGATCCGCGGTGATGCGCGACATCTCGGGCGAGAGCGTCGATAGAGGATGGTTGAGGCGGACGGCGCTGAAGTGGATCATGCGATCCGGACGGCTTTGGTGTGGGTCGCTCCGGCTGCACCGCGGTGATGTGGGGCATTTGAGCCAACCGCGTTTGCGCGGGCTCTCCAGCCCGCATCCGTCGGTGTGGGCCACTCGAGCGAGATCGGGTCGAAGTTGCTGCGCCCGGGGCGGAGCGCGTTCGCTCGGGCGTGAGTTCGAACGCCCCGTCGCTTGGTGCGACGGGGCGATGACGACAGTGGGTCAGCTCTTGTTCTTGCGGCGCTCCAGGGCACGCTGGATGCGGTGTGGGGGTTGCCCGGTCAGCTTGGCGATCAGAGGGACGCGGTACTTGAATGCCGCGACGGCGCCCACGATCAGCACCAGCAGGATGAACCAGCCCATCGAATTTCTCCTTCGGTCGGACCTGGACTCCATCATCCCCTGCCGGTGGTGAGAAGCACTGGGTCACACCCCTGAGACAGCCCTGGTTTCCGGCCGGAAATGGGGGCCTTACGGTCGCCCGGAGGTGGGCGAGGGTGCCCGACGGTCGCCGAAGGGCCGGGGAAGGGTGTCCGGCTGCCGCGCGGAGGCCCCGCCGAGAAGGTGCCGGACTGCCGCCCGGCGGCCACGCCGGAAGGTGCCCGACTGCCGCCCGGCGGCCACGCCGGAGGGTGCCCGGCTGCCGCGCAGTCGCCGTTGGCGTTGCGGGCCGCGCGCCATGAGCGGGACGGGATGAGCGGTCCTCCGCCCGAGGGCGACTGACTGCCGCGTGGTGGCCGTCGGCCGAGCACCTCGCGCGGGGCGGGGGAAGCGGAGGCCCCGCCGAGAAGGTGGCCGAACGCCGCCCGCGGCCGGGCCCGGGCCTGGGGCCTGGGGCCTGCCGAAAGGTACCCGGCTGCCGGGCGGTGGACGCGGGCGGGTGCGGCCGAGCGCCTTGAGCGGGGCCGGGTCAGCGGTCCTCCGCGGAAGGGCTGCCGACGGCCGCGCTGAGGCCCTGCCGAAAGGTGGCCGACTGCTGCGCGGTGGCCGTCAGCGGTGCGGTCGGGTGCCTTGGGCGGCACCGGGTGAGCGGTCCTCGGCCGAACGGCGGCCGAGCGCCGCCTGGAGGCCCTTCCGAAGAGCAGCTGACTGCCCGTAGTGGCCGTTGGCGTTGCGGTCGAGCGCCTTGAGCGGGGCCGGGTGAGCGGCCCTCCGCCGAACGGCGGCCGATGTCCGCCCGAAGACCCCCGAAGAGGCCCACCAGCCAAGCCCGACCTACAACGCCCCGGAGATCGCCTGTTCCCTCAGCTCGGTCCGGTACTGCTCCAACGCGATCAGCTCGCCGAACATCCGGTTGTACTCATCCGCCTTGTCGATCGGATTCGTGCGCTGGAGCTTCGACTTGAGGTCCGCGATCCGCCGCAGACAGGTGAGCTCCTGCAACCTCGCCACATGGGCCCGGGCGAAGCGTTCGTCGGGGTCACGGCCGAGGCGCAGGCCCTCCACGGCCAAGGCTGAGACGACCGCGGCGGCCGGGTCGTTGCCCATAGCATCGCGGACGGCGACGACCCAGGCTTCGCCGGGGGCCGCCTGGGTCGGGCCGCCGAGCTTGGCCATTGCGGCGCGGACGGCGGCGAGCCAGGGGTGGGTGAAGTCGTGGTCGTCGAGTTCGTCGAAGGCGGCGCCGACCAGGGCTGGGTACTGCATTGCGAGCTTCAGAACGTCCCATTCCATCAGGAAGCGCGGCTCGCGGGGGGACGGCAAATTCTGGCGGGGAGGCGGTGGCGCCTCGGTCTGTACGACGACCGGGCTGCGATCGGGCGCGCCGCCGCGAGCCGGCGTCGGGCGTGAGGCGGCGCGGTGGACCTCGGCGCGAACCTGGTCGACCTCCATCCCGAGCAGGCCGGCGAGTTCGCGGGTGAAGGCGTCGACCTTCGACCGGTCCCGGATGCTCACCACCAGGTGTGCGGCGTCGCGCAGGGCGTCGATCCGGGTGTCGGCGCGGTCGAGGTCGTACTTCGACAGCCGGTCGGTCAGCACGAACCGGTACAGCGGCACCCGCCGGCCGATCAGCTCGCGGACCGCCGCGTCGCCCTTCTGCAGGCGCAGGTCGCACGGGTCCAGCCCGTCTGGCTCGACCGCTACGTACGTCTGCGCCGCGAACGCCTGGTCACCCTCGAACGCCTTGACCGCGGCGCGCTGGCCGGCCGAGTCGCCGTCGAAGGTGAAGATCACCTCGCCACGGAACTGGTCGTGGTCGAGCAGCAACTGCCGCAGCACCCGCGCGTGGTCCTCGCCGAACGACGTACCGCACGTCGCCACCGCGGTCTGTACGCCGGCCAGATGGCAGGCCATCACGTCGGTGTAGCCCTCGACGACAACCGCCTGCTTGCCCTTCGCGATCTCCCGCCGGGCCAGGTCCACGCCGTACAGGACCTTGGACTTCTTGTAGATCACCGTCTCCGGCGTGTTCAGGTACTTGGCCTCGATCTTGTCGTCGTCGAACAGCCGGCGCGCGCCGAAGCCGATGACGTCGGAGCTGGCGTCGCGGATCGGCCACATCAGCCGCCCGCGGAACCGGTCGTACAGCCCGCGCGCACCCTCGGCACACAGCCCGGACGCGACCAGTTCGGCGTTGCTGAAGCCCCGGCCGCGCAGATGCGCGACCAACTGCTCGCCACCGCGCGGCGAGAACCCGACCCCGAAGTGCGCCGCGGCGTCGCGGTCGAAGCCGCGCTTGTCCAGGAACTGCCGCCCGAGCGTCGCCTCGGGCGCACCGAACAGCAGCTCGGAGTAGAACTCGGCCGCCACTTTGTGCGCCTCGACCAGGCGCGGCCGCTGGTTGCTCTGCGACTTCGGCATCGGCGCGCCGGATTCGTCGTAGCGCAGCTGGATGCCGACCTTGGCGGCCAGCGTCTCGACCGCCTCATGGAAGCTGATCTGGTCGATCTTCTGGATGAAGTCGATCACGTCGCCGCCCTCTTGGCAGCCGAAGCAGTAGAAGAACCCCCGGGCCGGAGTCACGTTGAACGACGGCGACTTCTCGTCGTGGAACGGGCACAGCCCCTTCAGCGATCCACCACCGGCGTTCTTCAAGGTCACGTACGAGCCGACGATCTCGTCGATCCGCGCCCGCTCGCGCACCAGCGCGATGTCCTCGTCCTTGATCCTGCCTGCCACGCGGCGAGTCTACGGGGGCGCCGTAGCCGCCCGCTGCCCCGCCCGAGCACCGGCTTGCCCGACCGGCCCGCGACCACTCGAGCACCGGCTCGGCCGACACGGCCCCCGGCGTACCCGACCCGGCCCGGCAGGGGCCCGCACCCGCCGAGCCGGGTCAGTCCTTGGTCAGACCTCGCCGAGCTCGACCGACGGGTCGGCGAGCTTGTCCACGTCGACCGTCCGGCCCGAGCGGATGAGGTCCTGGATGCCGTCGATCGCACCCCAGGTGTTGACGTGCATCCCGGCCAGCACGTGCCGGTCGTCGTCCAGCCAGAACGCGAGATAGGCGCCGGAGGCCGGGTCGCCGCGCAGCACCACCTGGTACGACGTACCGCGCGGAACGTCACCGGCGTACTCCATACCCAGGTCGTACTGGTCGGTGAAGAAGAACGGGATCGCGTCGTGCGCGACGTCCTGGCCGAGCATCGCCTTCGCGGCCGTGGCGCCGCTGTCCTTCGCGTTCGACCAGTGCTCGACGCGGACCGGCCGCCCGAGCAGCGGGTGCTCCCAGCGGACCACGTCACCGGCCGCGAAGACCCCGGGCGCCGAGGTCTTCAGGTCCGGCCCGGTGACGATGCCCGAGCCGTTCTCCCGCGACGCGACCTCGATCCCGGCCTCGGCGGCGAGTTCGATGTTCGGCTGGACGCCGACGCCGACCACCACGAGGTCGGCCGGAACCACCTCGCCGGACGACGTACGCACGCCGGTCACCTTGTCGCTGCCCTCGAAGCCCTCGACGCCGGTCCCGAACAGCAGCCGGACGCCGTGCTGCCGGTGCAGCTCGGCGAACAACTCCCCGACCTGCTCCCCCAGCACCGACGCGAGCGCGGTGGACTGCGGCTCGATCACCGTCACCTCGCAGCCGCGTTCCCGCGCCGCCGCGGCGGACTCCAGCCCGATCCATCCCGCGCCGACGACGACCACCCGCGGCTTCGCGGCGTACGCGTCGGTGAGGGCCTGAGAGTCGGCCGCGGTGCGCAAGTAATGGATACCGGACAGGTCACCGCCCGGTACGTCGAGGCGACGGACGCGCGAGCCGGTCGCGATCAGCAGTTCGTCGTACGGCGTGGCCTGGCCGTCGTCGGTCGTGACGGTCTTGGCGGCGGTGTCGAGCGCGGTCACGGTGGTGCCGAGCCGGAGGTTGATCGAGTGGTCGTCGTACCATTGCTGGTCGTGCAGTTGCGCCGAGACGGGCTCGTCCTTGCCGAGCAGCACTCCCTTGGACAACGGCGGTCGCTCGTACGGCAACTCGGTCTCACTGCCGATCAGGACGAGCTCTCCGGTGAAGCCTTCCGACCGCAGAGTCTCCGCCGCCGAGGCCCCGGCCAAGCTCGCTCCGACGATCACGATCCGCTGTGCATCCGTCATGCCACGAGATTAGACCTTGTCCGACGCGGGCGGTCGGCCCGTCGTCGCGGACGCTCCCGCCGGGTCAGTTCGTGAGCGCGGCGTGCCAGGCCTGGGCGGACGGGTCGGTGAGCGACGCGACCTGGTCGATCACCACCCGCAACCGCGTGGCGTCGTCAGTCGCTGCCTTGTAGTCAGCCGCGAACGGCGCGTCGAGGTGGGCGGGCGCTGTGTCGACGAGCGCTTCGACCAGCTCGGTGAGCAGCTCGCGCTGGACGGCGCGGCGGCGCTGGCGCTCCGGGGAGTTCAGCACGTGCCACATGCCGATGCCCTTGAGCAGCGCGATCTCGGCGCGCGTGCCGTCGGGCACGACCAGGTCGGCGTCGTACCGGACCAGGCGGGAGCGCCGGCCGAACCGAGCATGCGTGGCCTGCTCGGCAGCGGTGCAGAACCGGCCGATCAGCTGGCTGGTCATGTCCTTGAGGCCGCCGAGAGCCCGGCGGCTGTCGTCGAACGGGCCGGTCGGCCAGTACGGCAGGATGGTGAGCCGCTGCCACGCTTCGTCGAGCTGCGCGTCGGAGGCGTCGGGCAGGTAGGTCTCCCGCACGGTCTGCCAGTACGGCGCCCGGTCGGCGCCGACCCGGTCCAGATCGATGCTATGGGCAACGATCCCGTCCTCGACGTCGTGCACCGAGTACGCGACGTCGTCGGCGAAGTCCATCACCTGGGCCTCCAGGCACCGCTGGTCGCCCAGATCCTGGCGGAGCCACTCGAAGACGGTCAGGTCGTCGTCGTACACCCCGAACTTGCGCACGCCCTCGCGCCGCGGCCAGGGGTACTTGGTCGCGGCGTCGAGGGTCGCGCGGCTCAGGTTGAGCCCGGCACTGCGGCCGTCGGCGGTGAAGGCCTTGGACTCCAGCCGGGTGAGCAGCCGCAGGGTCTGCGCGTTGCCCTCGAACCCGCCGATGTCCGCGGCGATCTGGTCAAGGGCGCGTTCGCCGTTGTGCCCGAACGGCGGGTGGCCGAGGTCGTGGGCCAGGCAGGCGGCGTCGACGATGTCGGGGTCGCAGCCGAGCGTGCCGGCCAGCTCGCGGCCGATCTGGGCGACCTCGAGGCTGTGGGTCAGCCGGTTGCGGACGAAGTCGTCGCTGCCGGCCGTCGCCACCTGGGTCTTGGCCGCCAGGCGGCGAAGACCGGCGCTGTGCAGCACGCGCGCCCGGTCCCGGGCGAACGCCGTCCGCCCGGGCCGTTTGACCGGCTCAGGCACCCACCGCTCGGCGTCGTGCTCGTCGTAGCCCTCGGACTGCTTCCTCATCATCCCTCAAACTACCGGCCGCCACCGACGTTCAGGTGAACATCAGCCCCAACCGCCCTGCACCATCGTCTGAAACTTCCACTCCCCGCCGGTCTTGAGCAGCAGGTCGCCGTACCGGATCGGCGTCGTCTCACCCTGGTACGTCATCGTGCCGTCGCTGATCACGAAGACCAGCGAGTCCGACAGGAAGTGCGGCGTCCGGGTGGTCTCCAGCTTCACGTCGTCGGCGCCGCCCATCACCTGCGCCATCTGGGCCACGTACGCCGCGCGATCGGTCTGGGTCGCCGACGCGTTGCCCTTGCCGTCGTCGGTGACCTCGTTCAGCGGGAAGACGGCGACGTCGGCCATCGCCTCGTAGTCACGCGCCGCGGCCAGCGCGTCGTAGGTGTCGAACCAGGCCAGCACGCTCGCGACGTCGTCCGCGGTCGGCACGTATCCAGGCATTCGGAACTCCTCACGTCGATGCAACTCCGTACACCGTACCCGGTTTCTACAAGGTGCAGTACCGAAGCCACACGACGCCGCCTTCGAACACCTCCACATTGGCCAGTCCGAGGTCGAGACGACCGGTGAAACCGCCCTGCCAGCGCGGGCCCGAACCGACCACCACCGGGTGCACGAGCAGACTCAGCTCGTCGACCAGCCCGAGCTCGAGCAGTACGCCGAGCAGCGTGCCGCCCGTGTCGACGCGAACCACTCGCGCGTCGTAGGACTTGCCGAGCTGCTGAAGTGCATCGTCCAGATCCACCCGGTCGTAGCCGGTGATCAACTCGCGCGTCCGGCTGTCCGGCGGCCGGGCCGGCGTCTGGTCGGCGTACAGGGCGAGCACGTCGGACCAGTGGCCGACGTCACGCAGGCGATCCCACTCGCGGACGCGCCTCCGACTGTCGACGACGGCGAGCAACGGGCCGGCCTCGCGCGGGCCGGGCAACGGAGCCGAACGCAGCGCTGCTTCCTGCGCGAGGATCGTGTCCGCGCCGACAAGCGTGACGTCCTCCTGCCACAGCGTCGCCATCGCGTAGAACCGCGCCAGGTCGACGTCGAACCCGGCCGTCACGCCGTCGACGGAGACCGCCAGATGACCCACCACATGTGGCCGCATACCCCAGACGCTAGAGGCCGCAACCGACACTTTCGCATTTACAGAGAACTCTCTGCAGAGTATTCTCTGCATCATGCGAAGAATCACCGCCCGGAGTTTGCGCGGCCTGGCCCACCCACTGCGAATGACCATGCTCGAGGCGCTGGAGCTAGATGGTCCGGCCACGTCCAGCACGCTCGCGCAGCGCCTCGGCGAGAACACCGGCACGATCAGCTGGCACCTGCGGCTGCTCGCCGAACACGGCTACATCGAGGAGGACACCGAGCGCGGCACCAAGCGCGAGCGGTGGTGGAGAGTGCCGCCGGAGCCGACGGTGCTGGATCCGGCGGAATTCCGCGACGACCCCGAGACCAGCGGGGCGCTGCGCGTCTATCTGCAGCACCTCGTCCAGCGGTACTACGCGCGAGTGCAGGCGTACGTCGACCAGAACTGGCCCGGCGAGTGGCAGCACGCGGCAGCCCTGTCGGACTGGCGCGACCTGCGCCTCAGCCCCGACCAGCTCACCGCCCTGAACGACGAGATCGCCGCCGTGATCGACCGCTACACGAAGGTCGAGCCCGGCCAGGACGCGAAGCCGGTGATCGTCCAACTCCAGTCTTTCCCGAGAACCCCCGAGCCAGCCGCAGCCACCGAGGCCGACAACGCCGACCGCGCATGAACCTGCTCCGGCGCCACCGCGACTTCCGCCTGCTCTGGGCCGGCGAGACCACGAGCAGGTTCGGCACCGCGGTCTCCGGCGTCGCCATCCCCCTGGTCGCCATCTCGTTGCTCGACGCAACTACCTTTCAGGTCGGCCTGCTCACCGCCTTCGCCTGGCTCCCCTGGCTGGTGATCGGCCTCCCGGTCGGCGCCTGGGTCGACCGGCTCCCCCGCCGCCCGATCATGCTCGCCGCCGCGGCGGCGTCGTTCGCGCTGATCGCTTCGGTCCCGCTGATGTCGGCCACCGGAATTCTCACGGTGCACCTCCTTCTGGCCGCCGTCGCCCTGACCGGCGTCGCGGCCGTGCTCTTCCAAACCGCCTACACCGCTTACCTTCCGACGCTGATCGCCCCCGCAGACCATGCCGAGGGCAACGCCAAGCTCCACGGCAGCGCCTCGGCCGCACAGATCGCCGGTGCCGGCTGCGGCGGGCTGATCATCCAGCTGGCCGGACCGGTCAACGGTCTGCTCGTCGACGCCGCCACCTTCCTCGTCGCCCTCGCCTGCCTCGCAGCGATCCACCACCGCGAACCACCCCGTACGCCGGCCCGCCAAGCGCCAGCCCGTCCCACGATCGCCGTCGAGATCGTCGACGGCCTGCGCCTGGTCGCGCGCGACGTCTGGCTGCGCACGCTCACGATCTTCGGTGCCGTCTCGAACCTCGCCCTGATGGGCTACCAGTCGATCGCGGTCGTGTTCCTCGTCCGCGAGGTCGGCCTCAGCGCCGGCACCGTCGGCGCCCTGATCGCCGCCTCGGGCAGCGGCGGCATCGCCGGTGCCTTCGCGGCCCGGCGTCTGATGCGCCGGTTCGGCACCGCCCGAGCCATCCTGATCGCCGAACTCGGCCTGCCGACGTTCGCGTTGCTCATCCCCTTGAGCACGGTGAGCCCATGGTTCTACCTGGCCGGCGCGTTCTGCATCGGCGTCGGCGTCGTCGCCGGGAACGTCGTCAAAGCCACCTTCTACCAGGCCTACTGCCCACCGGACCTGCTCGGCCGCCTCACCGCGACGTCGTCGTTCGTCAACTACGGCACGATCCCCATCGGCGCCCTGCTCGGCGGCACGCTCGGCGAACTGCTCGGCCTCACCCCGGCCCTCTGGATCACCACCGCGGGCATCCCCCTCGCGGGTCTCGTCCTGTTCTGCTCCCCCATCCGCCGCCGCCGAGATCTCCCCGAACGCCGGCAGGAGGTGTCACCAGGGCCGGGCAGTCCCAGCCGGAGCAGCTGATTCCAGTCGGCTGCGGATCGACAGCCGAGCCTGGCCGTAGATCGTGTCGTGGTCGTCGCGGAGCAGGGACGCGAGGTTGGCCGAGTCGTAGAAGGCATTGAGCTCGAAGGCCAGCGGCGCCGGATCGCCGGTCAGCTCCCCCAGCTCGACCGCCTCGGCAAGGGTCTGCTCGATCAGCGCCATCCACTCCGCGTTGACCTCGGCCAGATAGTCCCGTACGACGCCGGGCCGCGCGCCGAACTCGTGCGAGGTCTTGGCGAAGAAGCAGCCACCCGGAAAGACCCGCCGCCGCGAGTAGTCGAGCCAGCTCTCACTCAGCGTCCAGACCCGCGCCAGGCCAGGCGGTACGGCGAAAGCGGGCTCGACCACCGCTTCGGCGTAGATCCGGCGGGCGGCGCGAATGGTGGCGAGCTGCAGCTCCTCCTTGGAGCCGAAGTGGGCGAACAACCCGCTCTTGCTGATCTCCAGGTCCTTGGCGAGCCGGCCGATCGACAGCCCTTCGAGCCCGTCGACCGACGCGATGTCGACCGCCCGGCGCAGCACGGCACGGCGGGTCTGGTCACCACGGACCAGGCGACCGTCGACGCGGGTCGTCTCCATCGTCACCCTCTCCCTTCGAGCGTGCGGCGATCCTATTGCCGTTGACGCCCGAGCTCTGATGAACTAATAATACGATCGTTCGTATAGTTTACAGCGGATCGAGGAGAATGTGACCGACCCCAGAGCTCTGGACGAAGCGGCCGCGGCCGTCTGCCTGGCGGTGGTGGCCCAGGTCCGCCCCGACCAGCTCGAGCTGCCCACTCCCTGCACGGACTGGTCGCTCGGTGAGTTGCTCGCCCACCAGGTGGCGGAGAATCGGGGATTCGCCGCCAACGTGATCAATCCGCCCGGTGCGATCAACCGTGAGATCTGGCGGCCCGGCCGTGCGGAGACCGCGCTGGAGTCGTTCGCCGAGTCGGTGAACCTGGTGACCGGCGCGTTCCGGATCGCCGACCTGGACGCGCCGGTGGAGGTCCGCGAGTTCGGCGTGTTCCCGGCGCGGACGGCGATCGCGATGCACTTCGTCGACTACCTCGCGCACAGCTGGGACATCGCGCGGGCAATCGGGCTCGACGATCCGATCCCGCCCCACCTGGCGGAGGCGGCGATCCCGTACGCCGAACAGATCCCGACCGACCGGCCACCCGGCAGCGCCTTCGCGCCAACGGTGGCGACGAACGGAACGGCATCGGACCGATTCCTCGGTCTGACCGGAAGAGATCCTCGATGGGGAGGAACGCTGTGATGACCCGAGCTGTGGGTGCGGGACTGCGGATGATCGAAGCACTCTCACCCCAGGCGGCCGGGCGGTTGGCGTTCGAGCTGTGGCGGCGTCCGTTGCGACGCGGCAAGGTCCGTGCCACCGAGCAGGCCGTGCACGCGGCAGCGCGGGTCGAAGTGGTCGACGGAGTGGTGACGTACGCGTGGGGCGACGGCACAAAGCCCGTTCTGCTCGTGCACGGCTGGCGGTCGCGCGCGTCCCGGTTCGCCGCCTTCGTCGAGCGGCTGGTCGAGCTCGGCTACAGCCCGGTCTCGTACGACGCGCCGGGCCACGGCGACACCCCCGGCCGGGCCGGCACGATCCTCGACCACGAGCGGATCATCCAGCGCCTCGGCTCCCGGTACGGCGCCTTCGAAGGCGTGATCGCGCACTCGATGGGTGTGCCGTTCGTGCTCTACGCGCTGCGCGACGACAAGCTGACCGCCGAGCGCGTCGTCGTGATCAGCGGCTTCGCCGAGTTCAGCTACCTGGCCGACGCGTTCTGCCGGGCGCTCGGGCTCGGCGCGCGGACCAACCAGGCGTTGCGCCGGCAGGTCGAGCGCAAGCTGTTCGCGGGCGATCCGGAGATCTGGACGAAGTTCTCGATCGTGCCCGGCAGGTCCGAGCTGCTGTCGATCCACAACGACGAGGACGACGTGGTCGACCCGGCCCAGGCGCCGGTGCTGCTGGCGTCGTACGGGCCGAAGGCGCGGTTCCGCCAGACGAACGGCCTCGGCCACCGCCGGATCATGGTCGACCCCACGGTCGTCGCCGAGGCCATCACCTTCCTCACAGCGTCCGAAGAACCGAGCGCTCCAGGCCACGGTTCTTCGGACGCGACTGAGGGGTCAGATGTCGCGGAACGTCTCGATCTGGGCGCCTAGCGAGTTCAGCCGGGTGGCCAGGTCCTCGTAGCCGCGGTTGATCACGTAGACCGAGCGCAGCACCGACGTGCCCTTGGCGGCCATCATCGCGATCAGCGTGACCACGGCCGGGCGCAGGGCCGGCGGGCACATGATCTCGGCGCCGGAGAAGTGCGTCGGTCCCTCGACCATCACCCGGTGCGGGTCGAGCAGCTTGACCCGGCCGCCGAGCTTGTTCAGGTCGGTCAGGTAGATCGCGCGGTTCTCGTAGACCCAGTCGTGGATCAGCGTCTGGCCGGTCGCCGTCGCCGCGATCACCGCGAAGAACGGCAGGTTGTCGATGTTCAGCCCCGGGAACGGCATCGGGTGGATCTTGTCGATCGGCGCGTGCAGCGTGGACGGCCGGGTGGTCAGGTCGACCAGCCGGGTCCGGCCGTTCTCGGCCAGGTACTCGTCGGAGCGGCTGTAGTCCAGGCCCATCTCCTCCAGCAGCGCCAGCTCGATCTCCAGGAACTCCACCGGCGCGCGCCGGATGGTGATCTCCGAGCCGGTGACGATCGCGGCGGTGAGCAGGCTCATCGCCTCGATCGGGTCCTCCGAGGGCGCGTAGTCGACGTCGACGTCGATCTCCGCGCGGCCGTGCACGGTCAGCGTGGTCGAGCCGACGCCGTCGATCCTCACCCCGAGCAGGTCGAGGTAGAAGCACAGGTCCTGCACCATGTAGTTGGACGAGGCGTTGCGGATCACGGTGACGCCGTCGTGCCGGGCGGCGGCCATGATCGCGTTCTCGGTCACCGTGTCGCCGCGCTCGGTCAGCACGATCGGCTTGCCCGGCGTGATCGCCCGGTTCACCACCGCGTGGTACTCCCCCGCGGTCGCCTTGATCTCCAGCCCGAACGGGCGCAGCGCCGACATGTGCGGTTCGACGGTCCGGGTGCCGAGGTCGCAGCCCCCGGCGTACGGCAGCGCGAAGGTGTCCTCGCGGTGCAGCAGCGGGCCGAGGAACATGATGATGCTGCGGGTCCGCCGGGCCGCCTCGGCGTCCATCCCGGCCAGGTTCAGGTGCTCCGGCGGCACGATCTCCAGGTCGCCGGCGTCGTTCAGCCAGGTGGTCCGGACGCCGATCGAGTTCAGTACCTCGAGCAGCCGGTTGACCTCCTCGATCCGGGCCACCTTGCGCAGCGTGGTCCGGCCCTTGTTCAGCAGGCTGGCGCACAGCAGCGCGACGCCGGCGTTCTTGCTGGACTTGACGTCGATCGATCCGGACAGCTGCCGTCCACCGGCCACGCGAAGGTGGACCGGACCGCCACCGAGAGAGACAATTTCGGAGTCGAGTGCCTCGCCGATCCGGGCGAGCATCTCGAGAGTGAGGTTCTGATGACCCTTTTCGATCCGGTTCACGGCACTTTGGCTGGTGCCGAGCACGTCGGCGAGCTGGGTCTGCGTCCAGCCGCGGTGCTTACGGGCGTCCCGGATCAGGTTGCCGATCCGGCTCAGGTAGTCAACAGTCATGCGCCGGACCATATCTCACATGTGAGATACCACCTCGCCGACCCGCCGTTGAGAGCGTAGCCGATGTCACGACGCACCGACCGGCCCACCCGGCTGGAACCGGTGCCCCCTACAGTTAGCGCCACCCCGCCGCCGCCATCGGAGAGGACCAGCAGATGCCCGACGACGTCAGCACCGCCGCCGGTGTGACCGAGTTCGAGGCCGAGTCCTGGCCTCTGGACGCAGCCGCCGAGGGTCTGGCCCAGGTGATCGACGGCTTCCAGAACGGCGACACCCGCCCGCTGGTGATCGGCGACGGCGACCAGCCGGTGCTGGTCGTGCTGGCGATCGCCGACCTGGCCGACTTCCGGGCCCGGATCGCCGAGCTGCTCGGCAACCCGGTGGACGCCGGCTGGCTGCGCTACTACTTGCGGTCGAACTTCGACATGAGCTCCGAGACGCTGGTCGAGCTGCTCGGCGTCGACACCGACCACGGGCTCAGCTCGCTGGCCAGCCAGGTGAACGTCGAGCAGGCCGCGGTGCTGCTGCCCGACCACCTGCGCCGGACCGAGGCCGGCGGCAACCCGCTGATGCTCATCGGCGACGGCATGCTCGCGACCGCCGCGCTGATCGCGTTCCCGGCGTTCGCCGTACTGCTGGCGATGGAGGGCGGCGGCAAGACCGAGGACGACTCCTGCGCGCACGACGACGAGGACAAGCCGACCACGCCGCTGGAGGTGCTGGCCGAGCGGCTCGGGCCGATCTCGACCCAGATCGTCGCCCAGATCAACGCCGGCCGCGAACCGGGCCTGCCGCGCTACGACCTGCACTTCGAGGACGACCTGGTCGAGCACCTGCGCGACCTGGAGGAGCGGGCCCAGAAGGCCCCGAACGGCGGCGCGCACGAGGAGCTGTCCGGGCTGCTGCACCAGTTCGACGAGATGCGCAGCGGGCTGACGGCCGACAACGACGAAGAACTGCAGGAAGCGCCGTACCTGGAGATCGACGACCTGGCCGCGGCGCTGCCGCAGGTCCGCGACAGCTTCCGCGACGGCGCCGACGACCCGTACCTGGTCGGAGTCGACGGGCACCCGCTGGCCGGGCTGATCTCCTACGACCTGTACGAGCTGCTGCAGCAGGTCTCGGTCGACCTGGACGGCACCGAGGACGCACCGGTGCTGCCGTTACCGAAGCCGCACTGGGAGAGCGGGCCGGAGCTGGTCCCGTTCGAGGCCGCGCTGGAGGTCTGCGGCGCCGTGCTCGAGGACATCAAGAGCGGCCAGGGCACGCTGCTGTTCATCGAGGACGAGGGCGGCGAGCCGGAGCTGGTGCTCGGACCGCTCAGCTGGTTCTGGGCGTACGTCGACCACCTGGACCTGGAAGGCGCGGAGGCCTAGGGCTTGAAGATCTGGTTCCACTCCTTGAGGGTGACCAGCTCGTACACGCCGGCCGGGGTGTACGGATCCTTCGCGAGGATGTCGCGGAGCTCGGCCTCGTCGGCGACGTCGTAGAGCAGCAGGGCGCCGGACTCGTCCGCGAACGGCCCGGCCGCGACCAGTTTGCCCGCCTCCTTGAGCGAGGTCAGGTAGTCGCGGTGCGCCGGGCGGACCTGCATCCGGGGCTCGGGGTTGTCGACGTCGAAGCTCAGCTGCACAGCGAAGAGGGCCATGCCGAAACCCTATAAGAAAAAGGGATTTGGTGCGGGAAGGGAGTCACGAGCCGCCACAGCGGCTGGTTCGAGTCGAACCCGAAAGTCGACGTGTGATGCCCTTCCCGCCCGGCCATCTTGGACTGCCGGATCAGGCCGGCGCAAGGGGTTGGTCAGGACGAATTGCTGCAGTCAGTAGAGTCATGTAACGCTTCGTGACCGAACCGCCGGTGGCGTCGGCCAGGGCCTGAATACAGTTGTACAGACCGTCACGCGCCTGCGCTGTCAAGGCCCGATGACCCGAGTACGACGACAACAGCTCGAGGTATTCGGAGGTCGTGTACGTGACCTCCCACTCGAACCGCCGCACCACTGCCGGCTCGAATCGGCCCGACGCCGCCAGCTCGTCCTCCTCGCCCGGAACCGAGTCCCCCGGCGGCAACCCGGCCTCGTCCGCGCCATCGGTGAAGCGCCGGTAGCAGTCCTGGACGTCGACCCAGAACTGCTCGCTGCCACCCGCGACATGGTGCGTGGCCACCACCGCGAGCAGTCCACCCGGCCGCAGCGCGTCAGCCGCTTTGTCCACCCGCGTCGCCGGGTCGAGCCAGTGCCACGCCGTCGCCGACAGCACCAGGTCGAACCGCTCGGCCGGCAGCCGCCAGGTGTCGAAGTCCGCGGTGATCACCTCGAGCTCGGGCAGCTTGTCGCGGGCGATCCTGCCGAGATCCGGACTCAGCTCGACGGCCTTGACCGACCAGCCCCGCTGGACCATCGGCGCGGTCGCCTGGCCGGTCCCGCACCCGATCTCCAGCACGCGCGGCCGCGCGACGGGCCCGAGCAGCCGCGCGAGCTCGTCGTACAGGCGACTCGGGTAGCCCGGCCGCACGCGGTCGTACAACTCCGCGTCTTCCCCGAACGTCGTTCGCAGCTCCCGCCCCATGCGAGCAGGCTAGGGCATCCGGCGCGCGGGAGTCGGTCCTGCGGCCCGCCCGGTACGACGCCCGGGCGGGCGGGTGCTCAGTCCAGCGCGGCGCGTCCGGCCTCGAGGCGCGCGACCGGGATGCGGAACGGCGAGCAGGAGACGTAGTCCAGCCCGACCTCGTGGAAGAAGTGGATGCTGTCCGGGTCGCCGCCGTGCTCGCCGCAGATGCCGAGCTTCAGGTCGGGACGGGTGGCCCGGCCGCGCTCGACGCCGGTGCGGACCAGGCTGCCGACGCCCTCGCGGTCGATCGACTCGAACGGCGACACCGCGAAGATGCCCTTCTCCAGGTAGCGGGAGAAGAACGAGCCCTCGACGTCGTCGCGGCTGAAGCCCCAGGTGGTCTGGGTCAGGTCGTTGGTGCCGAAGGAGAAGAAGTCGGCCGCCTCGGCGATCTGGTCCGCGATCACCGCCGCCCGCGGCAGCTCGATCATCGTGCCGATCGGCGTGGTCCACTCCACACCGGAAGCCTCGGCCACCTCGTTCAGCACGCCCTCGACCTCGTCCCGGGCCAGCTGCAGCTCCTGGATCGCACCGACCAGCGGGATCATGATCTCCGGCCGCGGATCCTTGCCCTGCTTGCGCAGCTCGGCCGCCGCCGACGCGATCGCGCGGACCTGCATCGCGAACAGGCCGGGGATCATCAGCCCGAGCCGTACGCCGCGCAGTCCGAGCATCGGGTTCTGCTCGTGCAGCCGCTCGACCGCGGCCAGCAGCTTCACGTCGTGCCCCGGCTCCTCGCCCCGCTCCTTGGCCAGCGCGACCTTGACCGCGAGGTCCTCCATCGAGGGCAGGAACTCGTGCAGCGGCGGGTCGATCAGCCGGATCGTCACCGGCAGCCCGTCCATCGCGTCGAGCAGCTCGAGGAAGTCGCCGCGCTGCAAGGGTTCCAGCTCGGCCAGCGCCGCGTCGCGCTCGGCGTCGTCCTCGGCCAGGATCAGCCGCTCGACCGACTCCCGGCGTTCGCCGAGGAACATGTGCTCGGTCCGGCACAGACCGATGCCCTGGGCACCGAACCGGCGGGCCCGGGCCGCGTCGTCGGCGGTGTCGGCGTTCGTCCGTACGCCGAGCCGGCGGGTCTCGTCGGCGTGCGTGATCAGCCGGTGCACGGCCTCGACCAGCTCGTCGCCGGAGTCCGGCGCGAGCGTGCCCTCGAAGTACCGCACGACCGGCGACGGCACGACCGGTACCTCGCCGAGGAACACCTCGCCGGTGGTGCCGTCGATCGAGATCACCTCGCCCGGGCCGATCGACGTACCGTTCACGCTGATCGTCTCCGCGGACGCGCTGACGTCGAGCTCCTCGGCGCCGCAGACACAGGTCTTGCCCATGCCACGCGCGACCACGGCCGCGTGCGAGGTCTTGCCGCCGCGGCTGGTCAGGATGCCCTGGGCGGCGATCATGCCGTGCAGGTCGTCGGGGTTGGTCTCCCGCCGGACCAGGATCACCTTCTCGCCGCGCTCGGCGGCGGCGACGGCGGCCGCCGAGGTGAAGACCACCGTGCCGGAGGCCGCGCCCGGCGAGGCGCCGATCGCCTTGGTCAGCAGCTTCTTGTCCGCGTCCGAGTCGAACCGCGGGAACATCAGCTGCGCGAGCTGGGCACCCTTGACCCGCTTCAGCGCCTCGTCGATGTCGATCACGCCCTCGTCGACCAGGCTGGTCGCGATCCGGAACGCCGCCGCGGCGGTTCGCTTGCCGACCCGGGTCTGCAGCATCCACAGCTTGCCGCGCTCGACGGTGAACTCGATGTCGCACAGGTCGCGGTAGTGGCCTTCGAGCGTGGCCATGATCCGCATCAGATCGTCGTACGACGCCTTGTCGATCTGTTCGAGGTCGGCCAGCGGCACCGTGTTGCGGATGCCGGCCACGACGTCCTCGCCCTGCGCGTTCTGCAGGTAGTCGCCGTACACGCCGGGCTGGCCGCTGGACGGGTCGCGGGTGAACGCGACGCCGGTGCCGGAGTCCATGCCGAGGTTGCCGAAGACCATCGAGCAGATGTTCACCGCGGTGCCGAGGTCGGTCGCGATCCGCTCCTGCCGGCGGTAGAGGATGGCGCGTTCGGAGTTCCACGAGCCGAACACGGCCTCGATCGCCAGGTCCATCTGCTCGCGCGGGTCCTGCGGGAAGTCCCGGCCGGTGTGGTCACGGACGGCGGCCTTGAAGGTGCCGACCAGGGCTTTCAGATCCTCGGCGTCCAGGTCGAGGTCGCTGCTCGCGCCCTTGGCCTGCTTGGCCGCGTCGAGCGCGTCCTCGAAGACGTCACCTTCCATGCCCAGCACGGTTTTGCCGAACATCTGGATCAGCCGCCGGTAGGCGTCCCAGGCGAAGCGCGGGTTGCCGGACTGGTGGGCCAGACCGTTCACCGAGTCGTCGTTCAGCCCGACGTTGAGCACGGTCTCCATCATTCCGGGCATCGACACCGCGGCACCGGAACGGACCGAAACCAGCAGCGGGTCGTCGGCCTGGCCGAGCTTCTTGCCCATCTTCTGCTGCAGGGCGTCGATGTGGTGGTCGATCTCGTCGGCCAGCTCCGCGGGCACCGAGCCGGTGGCCAGATAGACCTTGCACGCCTCGGCGGAGATGGTGAAGCCGGGCGGCACCGGCAGACCGAGATTGGTCATCTCGGCCAGGTTCGCCCCCTTCCCTCCGAGCAACTCTTTCATGTCCTTGTTGCCTTCGGAGAAGTCGTAGACGAGTTTCGGCACAGTCACTCCCAGGTGATCGAGCGATGCGGTGAACGGTCGCGGCGGTGGCCGCTGGCCTGTCCGGCTCCGGTGGCGGGGGCGTTTTTTCAGAGTAAGCCCAAAAACCAGTCCAGTTGAACACTGGTCTCACGCAGAGATCGTGATGCTGCCCACACGAGCGTCGACGGAAAGCCCTTGCCACGTTGACAACGCAGGACATCGTGTGACTTTTCCGTCGAAACGCCGAAGCAGGGTGTCACCCACCTTCGAGATGGGTAGACACCCTGCTTCGGGTCCAGCGGGTCAGAGCTTGCGACGCGTCCTCAGGTAGTCGCCGACCACGGCCGCGCCGAGCCCGTCGGCGTCGGGCGCCAGCACTCGCCCACCACTGCGCCGGGCGAGCAGATCCACGAACGCCTCCAGCCGCGGATCGTCGCCGAGCCGGAAGACGGTCAGTGAGGCACCGAGCTTGGCCAGCCGGTCGACCTCGAAGATCGTCTTGCGCAGGGTGGCCGGCTCCGGCGGGTAGGAGAACTCCGCCGTTCCGTCCGGCTCCAGGTGGGCCGTCGGTTCGCCGTCGGTCACCATCAGCACGACGGGCTGGGCGTCCGGGTGCCGCCGCAGGTGCCGACCTGCGAGCAGCAGCGCGTGGTGCGCGTTGGTGCCCTGCTCCCAGGTGCCTTCGAGCCCGATCAGCTGCGGCAGCTCCACCACCCCGGCGTACCGGCCGAAGGTGATCAGCTGGAGGGCGTCGTTGCGGTAGCGCGTCGAGATCAGCTGGTGCAGCGCGAGCGCCGTCCGCTTCATCGGCAGCCAGCGGTTCTCCTGGACCATCGACCAGGAGGTGTCCACCAGCAACGCCACCGCCGCCCGCGCCCGGTGCTCGGTCTCCGCGATCTCGACATCAGCCACGTCGAGCCGCACCCGGCCGTCAGCCCGCCCGCCGACCTTCGCCGCGATCGGCTCGCCGGCCGTGCGCAGTACGGCGTTGCGAATCGTCCGCGGCACGTCCCACGACTGGGTGTCGCCGAACTGCCACGGCCGGGTCGAACCACTCAACTCCCCCGCGGCCCCGGCCGACGCCGACTCCCGCTCGCCCGACTGCCCACGCGCGGTACGCAGTACGTCGGACAGCGCGGTCTGCCCGAGCTGCCGCAGTGCCTTCGGCGACAACCTGAGCGATCCGTCCGGAGCACGCTCCAGCAGACCCTGGTTGCGCAGCTCGCGTTCGAGCTCGCTCAGCCGGCGCGCGTCGACCGTCGCCTCGTCGCCGAGCTGCCTGGTCAGTGCGTCGAGGTCGATGTCCTCCAGCCGGGCGCCCGGGTACGACTGCGACAGCTGCTCGGCCAACGCGTCCAGCTCGGCCAGGTCGTTCATCGCCTGCGCGCCCTCGACCAGGCCGAGCGGGTCGTCGCCGCTCATCCGCTCACCGGAGTACCAGTCCTCGCCCGGCCGCAGCGCCTGCAATTGCGCGTCGAGCTGGGACAGCTGCTGCGACAGCTCCGGACTGCCGAACGCCTGCTGCGAGAGCTGAGCCAGCTCGGCCCGCTGCTCCGGCGTCATCGAGTTCATCATCCGTTGCGCCGCGGCCGCCCGCCGGGCCAGCGCGTCGATCAGCTCGTCGACCGTGCGCGGGTTCTCCGGGAAGAAGTCGCCGTGGTCGGCCATGAACTGCTCGAACAGCTGGTCGACGTCCGGCCGGCCCTGCGCGTGCGCGGCGAGCAACGCGTTCAGGTCGGCGAGCATCTCGTTGACCCGCGCGACATCCTCGGGTGTGGTGTTCTGCAGCGCTTCCTTCATGCCCTCGAAGCGCGAGCCGAGCAGCTCCTTGCCGAGCAGCTCGCGGATCTGTTCGTACTTCTGCCGTGCCTGCGGCGACTGCCAGTCGTACTCGGCCAGCTCCCGTACGGCGGCCGCCGTACCGGACGGCAACGCGTCGAGCTGCGCCTCGCGGAAGCGGGCGTCGTCGGACGGGTTCGGGAACAGGTCGTGCCGCTCGGCCTCCAGCGCTTCGTCGAGCAGCCGCTGGACGTCGCGCAAGGTGCCTTCGAGGTTGTGCCGGGACTGGATCTCGCGGCGCCGCTCCCACAGCCGGCGGGTGAGGTCGTCGAGGCCTTGGGTGTTCCGCGTGCCGCGCCGGAGCAGCTCCTCCAGCGCCGACCGCGGGGACGACCCGGCCATCACGTCGCGACCGAGCTCGTCGAGCGCGTCCCGCAGATCCACCGGTGGCGCCAGCGGATCCGGCCCTTCGTGCCAGGGCCCGTACGACCAGCCTTCGGGAATCGCAGCGGTCATCTCAGCCCTCCTTCCGGGCTTACCGGACTCATGTCAGACCCCGTAGACCGTGGTGTCGTCGTCGGCGTCCTTGGCCAGTCGTTTCGACAGGTAGAGCGCTTCCAGCGCGAGCTCGACCGCCGCCGCGATCCGGCCCGGGGAGTCATCGGCCTCGACTCCCGCCCGCGCCGCGACGTCGTGCAGCACCGGCAGCTCGGGCAACGCCGACAGCACGTCGCGCCCAGGAATGCGCTCACCGGTCGTCACCAAGTGGCCCTCGGCCACCGCGTTCGCCAGCGGCGTCAGGTCCAGTCCGGCGAAGCGCTCGCGCGCGGTGTCGGCGACGGACCGGCGCAGCAGGTACTCCAGCAGCTCCGTCTCGCGCCCTTCCTCACCAGGCTCGAACTCCAGCTTGCCCCGCAGTACGGCGGGCACGGCCTCGAGGTCGACCGGGCGAGCGACGGCCGGCTCCTCGCCGGTGATCGCGCTGCGCCGTAGCGCCGCGGCCGCGACCGTCTCGGCCGCCGCCACCGCGAACCGGGCGGACACACCCGACCGCTGGTCGATCGCCGTCGACTCCCGCAGGTGCCGGACGAACCGCGCCAGCACCTCCAGCAGCGGCTCGCCGACCTCGGCGGTCAGCTCGGCCTCCTGCCGCACGACGTCCACCTCGGCGTCCACGTCGAGCGGGTAGTGGGTCCGGACCTCGGCGCCGAACCGGTCCTTCAGCGGCGTGATGATCCGGCCGCGGTTGGTGTAGTCCTCCGGGTTGGCCGTTGCCACCAGCAACACGTCGAGCGGCAGCCGCAGCGTGTAGCCACGGACCTGGATGTCGCGCTCCTCCATCACGTTCAGCAGCGCGACCTGGATCCGCTCGGCCAGGTCGGGCAGCTCGTTGATCGCGACGATGCCGCGGTGCGCCCGCGGGACCAGTCCGAAGTGGATCGTCTCGGGGTCACCGAGGCTGCGGCCCTCGGCGACCTTGACCGGGTCGACGTCGCCGATCAGGTCACCGACCGACGTGTCCGGCGTCGCCAGCTTCTCGGCGTACCGCAGGTCGCGGTGCAACCAGGCGACCGGGAGGTCGTCGCCGAGCTCGGCGGCCCGGCGCTGCGAGGCCGGCGTGATCGGGTCGAGCGGGTGCTCGGGCAGCTCCGCTCCCTCGATCACGGGCGTCCACTCGTCGAGCAGCCCGATCAGCGTGCGCAGCAGGCGGGTCTTGCCCTGGCCACGCTCACCGAGCAGGACGACGTCGTGCCCGGCGAGCAGTGCCCGCTCGAGCTGGGGAATCACGGTTCGGGAGAACCCGACGATGCCGGGCCACGGGTCGTCGCCGGCGCGCAGCTTGGTCAGCAGGTTGTCGCGGATCTCGGCTTTGATGGTGCGGGGAAGGTAACCGGCGGCGCGAAGCTCGCCCGCCTTCCGGGGAAGGTCAGCAGGTGCACTAGTCACCCTGACGACGTTAGCTCGCTCACCCCAACAAACACCCGCGGTTATCGGTTGAGGTACCCGTCCAGCAGTGCCGCGCCGTGCAGCATCGCCCTGGTCCGCCGGTCGTGCGCAGCCCTGCGCTCGGCGACAGCGGCCCGGAGCGCCTCGGTGCTGCCGGTACGGCGAAGTCCCTCCAGCACCGGCCGGATCTGGTCGAAGCTGTAGCGGCCCTGGCGCAACATGTGAATGATCCGCGCGTCCCGTACCTGGGCCGGCTGGTAGCGGCGGTAGTTCGTGCCGCGTTCGCGGGCCGGCGTGAGCAGCCCGGCGGCTTCCCACACCCGCAACGCCGACGTCCTGATGCCCAGCTGATGAGCCAGCTCGCCGACGCGCAGCGGCGGGCCCGCCACCGGCTGACCGTCGAGGAACTGCTCGGCCGCCGCGCCCAGTGCCTCGCTGGCGGTGTCCGTGGCCCGGCGTTGCTCGTGCAGCTCCGCGTGACACTGGTCGACCACCCGCAATGCCAGTTCCACGTCCCCGTCGTGCACCGCGCGCATGATCAGCTGCGCGCTCTCGGCACCGAAGCCCGGCGCGAGCGCACGATAGGTCAGCAACGCGGCGAGGTGCTGTTCGTCGTACTGGCGGTAGCCGCTCTCGGTTCGCGGCGCCTCGGGCAGCACACCGGCCGCCTCGTAGTTCCGGATCAGCTGGGTCGACACCCCGACCCGCCGCGCGAGGTCGACCGGCCGCAGGCTCATCCGCGATCCACCCGCGGCGTCACCCGGCCGGAGGTGAACAAGTACGACGGCCGGAACGTGATCGGCGTCCACGGCTGGCCCTCGGACTCCCGGGTGACGTAGTGGTCGCCGTCCAGCGGCTCGGTCGGCAGGAGCTCGAACTCCCGTACCGGCTCCTCGGCGAACGTCCGCAGGTCCCCCGTCGCCTGGTAGGTGAGCAGCAGCTTGCCGTCCCGCCGCAGCACCTCGATCGCCGCACTCGCCCGCTGGTACCGGCCGAGATGCCGGTCGGCCGGCACCGCTTCTTCCGCCGGTCGGGGCGCGGCGGGCACACCGACCCCGGTGTGGTGCGTGAAGACCTCGGTCGCCAGCTCGTCGAACAGCGCCGGTGCGTTGCCCGAGTTGGTCAGCAGGCAGAACGCGATCCTCGCCTCCGGGTCGATCCGGAGAAAGGCGAGCTGCGAAATCGTCATCCCGTCGTGCCCGAACAGCCGGCGGCCCGACCAGTCGTACAACCGCCAGGCCAGCCCGATCTCGGCCAGTCCGCCGGTCCTGCCCGGGTACGTGACCTGCGGCTCGCGCATCCCGGCGTACTCGTCGAGGTGCAGCTGCGCGAACTTCAGCACGTCCTCGGCCGTGGCTGCGATCGTTCCGGCCGGACCGATGCTGCGCGGCAGCTGCCACGTCGACACCACCGAGCCGTCGCCGCCGACGTGCCCGACCGCCGCGCGGTGCAGGATCGCCTCCTCGGGCAGGGTTGTCGTCGCGGTCAGCCCGAGCGGCTCGACCAGCCGGGCCCGAAGGGACTCGTCCCAGGTCCGGCCGTCGAGCACCTCGATGATCCGCCCGAGCAGGACGAATCCGGCGTTGCAGTACGAGTACGCCGTACCGGGCTCGAACAGCTGCGGTACGTCGGCCAGCAGGGCGACGTACCGCTCGACGCAGTCGTCACCGCGTCCGGTGTCGGTGAACACGTCGCCGTCGATCCCGCTGGTGTGGGTGAGCAGCTGCCGGACCGTGATCCGCGGATCGATCGATGCCTCGGGCAACAGTTCGACCACCGCGTCGTCCAGCGCCAGCCGACCCTCGGCGGCCAGCTGGACGATCATCGTCGCCGTCCAGGGCTTGGTCACCGAGCCGATCTGGAAGACCGAGTCGGCCGTGGTCTCGACGCCGGTCCGCCGGTTCAGCACGCCGTACGGCGCGATGGTCTGCTCGCCGTCGACCCACAGGCCGAGCACCGCGCCCGGTACGTCGTACTTCGTGGCCAGGTGCGTCAGTCTCGCGGTCCAGTCAGGCACGAGGCCAAAACTACTTGCCCCCGGTGAGCTTCTCGAGAGCGGCCCGGACGCCGTGGCGTGCGGCCTGCTCGGGCAGTCCGAGCTGGGTCAGCACCTTGGCCGCGACGCCCGCCGGGTAGTGGTAGAAGGCGAGCAGCAGGTGCTCGGTGCCGACGTAGTTGTGGCCGAGCAGCAGCGCCTCCTCGGTCGCCTGCCCGATCACGTGCGAGGCCCGCGGAGTCAGCGGGAGTTCGTCGGCCGGGACGTCGCCGGCGGCGACCGGCGGCGCCTCGGCGTCGATCGCGGCCTGGACGCCGTCCTCGGTCACCCCGGCCTCGGTCATCAGCAGCGTGGCGATCGACTGCGGCTCGGTGAACAGACCGAGCAGCAGGTGCTCGGCACCGACGAAGCCCTGGCCGCGCTCGCGGGCGATGGCGGAGGCGGCCTGGATGACCACCTTCGTCCGCAGCGTGAAGCGGTCGAGGTCGAGCTTGGCCGGCCAGGAGTCGGCGAACCGCTTGTGCGCGGCCTGCTTGCTGACGCCGAGCACGCTGCTGATCTCGACCCACGACTTGCCGGCGCCGCGGGCCCGGTCGACGAAGTAGCCGAGCGCGGCGTCGGAGGTGGCGGTCAGATCGGAGATCGTGCTGGAGGCGGTCGCGAGTTGCTGGAGGACGTCGTCGGTGCCGGCGTCGTGGCGGATGGTGTCGATGAGTTGCTGCAGATCAGGTCCTGGAGTCATGCGTCAACTCTAGGTTGACGACCGCGTCGCCGTCAACCCTGGGTTGACGAAATAGAGTGGGCGCATGCAGCCGCTCGACGATCTGATCAAGCCCGGCCTTCGGGTCCTCTTCTGCGGCATCAACCCCGGGCTGGTGTCCGCCGCGACCGGTCACCACTTCGCCCGGCCCGGCAACCGATTCTGGCCGGCCCTGCACCTGGCCGGCTTCACGCCCCGACTGCTGAAGCCGGCCGAACAAGGCGAGATCCTGGACCTCGGGCTCGGGATCACCAATGTCGTCGACCGGCCGTCCGCGCGGGCCGACGAGCTCAGCAAGGCCGAGTTCCGGGCCGGCGGGGAGAACCTGGTGCGCAAGGTGCTGGAGTTCGAGCCCGACTGGCTGGCGGTGGTCGGCATCACGGCCTACCGGGACGCCTTTTCGTTGCCGAAGGCCACGATCGGCCGGCAGGACCGCACGATCGGCTCGACCCGGGTCTGGGTCCTGCCGAACCCCAGCGGCCTGAACGCGCACTACACGTTGCCGAAACTCGCCGGGGTCTTCGGTGACCTGCGGACCGCCGCCGCGTTGCCCGATCTCACCGGCTCCGCGGCCTGACCGGGCAGGTCAGGCGAGCGCGGAGCGCAGGGTGCTGACCGCCAGGGCGATCGCCGCGGTGGCGGCGTGGGTGTCGCGCAGCGCGTCGAGCATCACGAAGTCGTGGATGATTCCGCCGAACCGCACGGCGGTGACGGCGACGCCGGCCTCGCGCAGCTTCGCGGCGTACGCCTCACCCTCGTCGCGCAGGACGTCAGCCTCAGCGGTGATCACCAGCGCGGTCGGCAGACCGGTCAGCTGCTCCGTGGTCGCCCGCAGCGGTGACGCGGTGATCTGGTTGCGCTCGTTCTCGTCCTGGGTGTACTGGTCCCAGAACCACTTCATCCCATCGCGCTGCAGGAAGTAGCCCTCGGCGAACTCGCGGTACGACGCGGTGTCGAACGACGCGTCGGTGACCGGGTAGAACAGCACCTGCTGCTTGAAGGTCAGGTCGCCCCGCTCCTTGGCCAGCAGCGTCACGGCGGCGGTCATGTTGCCACCGACCGAGTCGCCGGCGATCGCCAGCCGGGTCGCATCCAGGTCCTCGCTCTTGCCCTCGGCAACGATCCAGCGGGCGACCGAGTAGGCCTGCTCGATCGCGTGCGGGTACCGGACCTCGGGCGACCGGTCGTACTCGGGGAAGACAACCGCGGCACCGGCGCCGACGGCCAGCTCGCGGACCAGGCGGTCGTGGGTGTGCGCGTTGCCGAAGACCCAGCCGGCGCCGTGGATGTAGAGGATGACCGGCAGGTCGCTCGTCGTACCGGCCGGCTTCACGATCCGCGCCTTGGTGCCGTCGGCGGCGGTGATCCACTGCTCGTCGACCGGCAGCTTCGGGTAGTCGGTGGTCTGCACCTCGTCGACCAGCTTGCGACCGTCGGCCGGGTCGAGCTGGAACAGGAACGGGGGCTGTGCGGTCGCGTCGGCGAAGGCTTGGGCGGCGGGCTCCAGGACGGTCATCGGACTCTCCTCCAGAAGATCAGCTCGGTGAGAACGGTCGTTCTCACTCGATGTCCGGTACTCTAGAGAACGTTGGTTCTCCGCGCAAGCGGGGTGTCCTGGATCACCCGGGACCGCGCTGTGGTGGCGCGGTCGACGGCAGCGAGATGGTGGAGGCTGAACAGATGGCGATCGACACGGCGACCGCGCAGCGGCAGGTGCTGGAGGCGGCCGACGCGCTGTTCTACGAACGCGGCGTGCAGTCCGTCGGAATGGACGCGATCCGAACGGCGTCCGGCGTCTCGCTGAAGCGGCTCTACCAGCTGTTCCCGTCCAAGGACGCGCTGATCGAGGCGTACCTGCACCAGCGCGACCAGCAGTGGAAGGACATGCTCGCCGAGCACGTCGACGCCGCGACCGATCCGCGCGAACGGATCCTGGCGGTCTTCGAGTTCCTGCACACGTGGTTCACCCAGCGCGACTTCCGGGGGTGCGCGTTCATCAACTCCTTCGGTGAACTCGGCGCCGTCTCGCCCCGCGTCGCCGAGCTGGCCCAGCAGCACAAGGCCGGCTTCCGCCAAGCGCTCACCGAACTCGCCGAGGCCGCCGGCGCACCCGATCCCCAGCGGTTGGCCGACCACCTGATCCTGCTCAGCGAAGGGGCGATCACCACGTCGGCGATCTCCGGGTCCGCCGAGCCGGCCCGGCACGCCCGCGAGGCCGCGGTCCTGCTGATGCAGGCTTCGCTGCCCGCCAAGTCCTGACGGCCTGCCGTCCCCCGCTCAGTCCTGCGGCCCGCCGATGTCCCTTCCTCACGCCCGGCCGTTGTCCGTGCTTCCTTCCTCGACGCATAGGATTCGCGGGTTGCCGGCGCAAACGAAGGACGGACGATGGCTGACCTGCCGCAGGATCTGCGGACCGCGCTCGACGCGGCGCTGAGCAGCGTTCCCGGCGCCCAGCTCACCGCCACGTTCCAGCGCCTGAGCACCCGCTACCGCGAGGAACAAGCCGCCACCACCCCGATCATGGCGACGCCCGCCGACGTGATCACCTACTCGGCGTACCGGATGCCGGCGACCTTCGCCGCGGTCCGGTCAGCGCTCGAGCAGGTCGCCCTGCAATTGCCCGACTTCACGCCGGCCCAGCAGCTCGACATCGGCGGCGGCACCGGCGCCGCGCTCTGGGCCGCGACCGACGTCTGGCCGGCGCTGTCCGCCGCCACCGTGCTGGAGCAGGTCCCCGAAGCGATTGCCCTCGGCAAGAAACTCGCGCTGAACGCCGAGTCCCCCACGGTCCGCGACGCGACCTGGACCACCGGCCGCCTCGACCAGACCACCTTCGCGTCCGCGGACCTCGTCACCGTCTCCTACGTACTCAGCGAGCTCTCCCCGGCCCAGCAGCAGGACCTCGTCGCACAGCTCGCCACGCAGCAGGGCCTGGTCGCGCTGATCGAACCCGGCACCCCCGGCGGCTACGAACGCATCGTCGCCGCCCGCGACCAGCTGATCGCCGCCGGACACCGTTTGATCGCCCCCTGCCCGCACAACCTGGCCTGCCCGATCCCGCGCGGCCGCGACTGGTGCCACTTCACCAGCCGCGTCAACCGCAGCGCCGTCCACCGGCGTACCAAAGGCGCCGAGCTCGGCTTCGAGGACGAGAAGTTCTCGTACGTCGTCACCAGCCCGACGCTGCAAGCCCAGGCCGCCAACCGGGTCGTCCGCCATCCCCAGCAGCGCAAGGGCCTGGTGTCGCTGCGGCTGTGCACCGGCGACGGCGAGCTGCGCGAGGAGATCGTCTCCAAACGCCAAGGCGTGCTCTACCGCGCCGCCCGGAACACCGAGTTCGGCGACCCCTGGCCCGGCTGACACCGGCGGTCGGCAGGATGGGCCCATGCGAGCCGCTGATCTGCTTCGGTCGATCGACCAACTCCCGTACGCCGACCGTGCGCGAACCATCGCGCAGGAAGCGCTTCGGCTCCGCGGCACCGCCGAGCTGACCGAACTGCTCGGTGAGCTGGGCAGCGGCCCGGCCGACCAGAAGGTGATCGGGCTCCAGATCGCGCAGATCACCGGCAGTACGGCGTACGTCGCCGGTCTGCTGAGAGACCGCGACCCCTCGGTGCAAGCTCGTGCGCTGGCCGCGGTCGGCCGCTGGACCCGATCCGGCGCGCCGGCGGTCTCGGACGACGACCTGCGGATCCTGCACGACGACGCTCCCGCCGCGCTCCGGCCGAAGCTGCTGCAGGTGATCCGCCGGACCGGCCGCCGTCTTCTCGCCGCACGGCTGATCGACGAGCAGCGGGACCGCTGGGGAGACCAGTACGCCGCCGCGCTGCTCGACAGCACCGACGACGAGACCGTACGGCGCCTGCTGCCCGAGCTGGCCTACTGCCTCTCGCCCAGTCAGTGGCAGCGGCTGACCCGACGCCACCCCGAGGTCGTGCTCGCGTACGCGAGCGACACGCTGCCCACGGGTTCCGATCGCGACGAGTGGTGGCAGGGCGTGGGCCACGGGGTCACCGCGGCGCTCGACCACGACTCGACGCGGGTCCTCGGACTGATCAAGAGCGCGCTGCCGGCCGACGAGCTTCCGTGGGCCGTGGTCACCGTCCTCGGCCGGCTGACCGACGTCGACCAGGCCGGAGTACTCGCCTTGCTGCTCGCGCCCGACCGGGCGAGATCGCTCGGGAGAGCGCTCACTCCAGCGTTCCGGCGCCGCCTCCACCGATACGCCGACGACGAACTGGCCGCGCTGGGCCGGCTCTTGTGGGACGGCGCCGCAGGCGGTCGCGCCGGTTACGGCGGGCCGGTCTCACGGCCCGCGCAATGGACCGGCCCGATCGGTAGCGCTCTGAGCGGGCTCCTGCGCGACCTTCCGCCGTCGCGCCGGGCGAGTGTTTTCACCTTGGTGACCAGAGACGTCGACCTCTCCCAGAGCGCGCTCTCCGGCGATCTCCTCGACGTTCTCCCCCGGGCCACGCGCACCGAGCAGGCACGCCGCATGCTCGCCGTGCCGAGCGTCGCCGCCGATCTGCATCGCCGCTGGGACGTCGTCTCCTACCTGCCGTACGACGAAGCGTTCGCCCTGCTCGAGCCCGAGATCAACCGCCCCGAAGCAGCGGACCGAGCCGCGGTCTACCGCGCCGTCGTCTCGTCAGCAGGCCGGTCGCGGGCAGCGGCGCCGGTCCAGGAAGCGCTCTCTTGGGCCGCTCGGGTCCGCAACGACCGCGACCCGGTCCGGCAGTCCGTGCTCACCGCGGCGTCCGAACTTCCGCCATCTGTGCTGAGCGACGAACTGGTCGAACCGCTGCAGACCCTGCTCACCGACGCCCTCGAGGCGCCCGACACCTCCTGGCCGAGCCGCGCCGCACTCACCGAGATCGCGCGCCGCGCCGTCCATCAAGGGGCCCAGCGCAACCAATCGGCGTTGCTCGACTGGGGCCTGCGCGCTCACGCCGCGATCACCGAGAACCGCGGCACGGTCGACCTGGACGGCATCGTCGACGGACTGCTGCGCGGCCGGGAGAGCGCGATCTACGCCGCTCTCCGGCCGTACCTGGAGAGCGCGACTGAGCGGTCGGAGTTCAAGCTGCTGTTCGCCGTCGCGGAGGCGTTCGGCCGCCGCGGCTGGGACAACGAGCACCTGCACGGCCTGCTCGAAGTCGCGCTCTGGTCCAACCAGGAGTTCACCGTCGGCACCGCCGCGTACCACTGGCTCGCCCCGGACCGGACGCGGGCCGAGCGGGTCGGCAGGATCATCGCCCGCGACCTCGGCATGGTCCAGTGGGACGCGGTCTGGGCCGCCGTCACCGAGGTCCGCACCGACCTGCTCGACGTCGTTCTCGCCGATCCCGCCCGGAGCGGCATCTTCGAACGCACCCACGCGCCCTGGCGAGTCGGAGAGACCGCTCTCCGCCGCTGGCTCCCCCGCCAGCACCGCCGGTACGCCGAGGTCGTGGCCGGTGTCGTCGACCATCCGAAGCTCCCCGACTGGACCCGCGTCGAAGCCGTCCTGATGCTCGGCGGCCTGCCAGGCATCGGCCGTACGGCGGTCGAGCCGTTCCTGACCAGCCAGAACGTAAACCTGCAGGAGGCCGCGCTCAGGGCGCTCTCCTGGAGCGACCAGCCGCAACTCGCCCTCCCGGCGCTGCTCGCCCACGCCGGCGACGACCGCGCCCGAGTCGCCATCTACGCGGCCCGCCGAGCGGCACGGTTCGTCCGGCCGAGCACACTGGCCGGACTCCTGCATCCGGTCCTGGCGGGCGAGGGGGCGAAGGTGACCTCCCGCAAGGAAGCCGCCCGCCTGCTCGGCGAGCTCCGGGCACCGGGCGCGGCCGGCGTACTGGCTGAGGCTTGGGTCGACGCGCATCGCGACGTGCGGGCCGCGATCACCAGCGCGGCCTCGCAGTACCTGCTGCACGAGCCGGCCAGCTGGGCGTTGCTGCAGCAGGCGGTCCACGACAGCGCGGCCACCGCAACGGTGCTGACGCAACGGACGCCGTACGGGCTGGCGGCGAAGTACCGGTTCCGCTACGCCGACCTGCTGATCGCGGTGACCAACCGCCCGGAGCCCGAGGTCGTGCGCCTCGCCCTGCTGTCCCTGCACCGCTGGGCCGGCTGGAATCCGGCAGCCGCGCCGGTCACCGCCGCTTTCATCACCGACCTGACCTCGCGCAACTGGAACGACGCCACGACCGCGCTGGTCTCCATGGTCGCCGCAGGTCGCGGCGTCGACGACCTGGCCGGAGCCGTCCGGCTGCTGGTGCGGCTGGAGAACAACCCGCAGGTCCCGAACGCGCTCCCGGACCGCGACCACCCCGCCCGGCAGCGGCTGACCACCGTCGTCCAGCGCGCGACGGCCGCATTGAGCGCCCGGTCAGTGGAGGATCGCCAGGTCCTTCGCGCGATCGCCGACGAGCTCACGGATCCGCAGTACTTGCAGCTCCGCTCGAAGCTGCTCACCGCGGCGCTCCGCCCGACCCACCTCGCCGAAGACCTCGCGACCATCAGCGCCGAGCTCGGCAACCGTCCCCTGGCGGCAGCAGCAGCGGCCGACCTGATCGCCCGCCACCTGAGCAGTACCGAAGCCCATTGGACACCGGACGACCTGCTCCCGGTCGCCACGACACTGGCCACCAGCCCGAGCCTCACCGACGGCCTGATCACCCACGCCCTGCTGACCGCAGCCGGCCCACGGACCGGCTGGAACGCCGCCTGGCGGGACGTATTAGTTGCTCTGCGCAACCACTCGGACGAAGACGTCCGTCACCGCGCACTGGACCTCACCACCAGCCCGGAGAACTAGCCGGCCCGCAGCAGACGCCAGTCAGCCCTTCTCTTCGGCGTCGCGGCGGGCACGCGCCCGGCGTTTGCCTTCGTGCATCGCGACGACGCGGGCGATCGGGATCGCGCGGCCCTCTTCGAGCAGGTCCTCGGGCAGGGACTGCGGTGCCGGGAGTTCGCCGGCCCAGTGGTCGGCGGTCGCCAGCAGGCCCGGCGTACTGCGGATGGTGAAGTCGCGCGGGGTGACGTTGTCGAGCTCGTCCCAGCCGACCGGGAACGAAACCGGCGTACCGGGGCGAATGCGCGGGCTGTACGCCGCGACGACGGTCGCGCCGCCGGACCGGGTCGAGTCGACGAAGACCTTGCCGCCCCGGTCCTCCTTGATGTACGCCGTGGTGGCGACGGCCGGGTCGATCCGCTCGGCTCGCGCCGCGATCGCGCGGGTCGCCGCGGCGGCGTCCTCGATCGAGATCTGGTCGTCGATCGGGACGTAGACGTGCACACCCTTCGCGCCGCTGGTCTTCACCGCCCCGGCGAGCCCGGAGTCGGTCAGCGCCTGGCGGACCAGGTGCGCCGCCTGCACCGCCATCCGGAATGTCTCCCCCTCCGGCGGGTCGAGGTCGAGCACGAGATGGGTGACGCGGTCCCAACGCTCGGCGCGCATCAGGGTCGGGTGGTACTCGACGGCGCGCTGGTTCGCGAACCACAGCAGGGTCCGCCGGTCGTCGCACAGCGCGTACGACACATCGCGCTTGGACGCCTCGGCCCACAACGTCACGGTCTTCACCCACTCGGGCGTGTACTTGGGCACGTTCTTCTGCATGAACGGCTGCTGCCGCGGCCGGACCCGCATCACCGACAACGGCCGCTCCCGCAACTCCGGCAGGATCCGCTCGTGCACCGCGTCGAGGTAGTCGACCAGGTCCCGCTTGGTCGCGTCCGCGCCGTCGAACAGCGGCTGATCGAGGTTGGTCAGGTCGACCCCGTCCCGCGTCTCGTCCGGTGTGCTCGCCATGGGGTTGAGCCTAGACTGCGGACGGCCGAACAGCGTCTACCCGACGAGTTCCGCGGCCCAGGTCCGGTGAGTCGACAGAGGGAGTGGACGATGACGTTCTCGATCGTGGCGTACGACGTGGAGTCGGCGTCGTGGGGTGTCGCGGTGGCCTCGAAGTTCCTGGCGGTCGGCGCGCTCGTGCCGTGGGGACGCGCCGGTGCGGGCGCGGTCGCGACCCAGGCCGCGGCGAACCTCTCCTACGGCCCGGACGGCCTCGAACTGCTCGCGGCAGGTCTGCCCGCCGACGAGGTGGTCGCGCGGCTCACCGGCTCCGACGACGGGCGCGACAGCCGCCAGGTCGGTGTGGTCGACGCCGCGGGCCGGGGCGCGACCTTCACCGGTCCGGAGTGCATGGACTGGGCCGGCGGCCAGGCCGGGGACGGATTCGCCGTCCAGGGCAACATTTTGGCCGGCCCGGACGTCGTACAGGCCATGGCGGACGCTTGGCGCAACCGTGCCGACGAGCCGTTCGAGCGTCGCCTGCTGGAGGCGCTGACGGCCGGCGACCGCGCGGGCGGTGATCGGCGCGGACGGCAGAGCGCCGCGCTCCGGGTCTGGCGCGCCGCAGCGGCGTACGGCGGGGTGCTGGACCTCGCGATCGATCTGCGCGTGGACGACCATCGCAATCCCGTCGAGGAACTGGGGCGACTGCTCGCTCTGCACGAGCTGTACTTCGGCGAGCCCGACCCGGACAAGCTGCTGCCGCTGGAGGGCGCACTCGCCGACGAGGTCACCGACCTGCTCGGCCGGCTCGGCTACACCGCACCGCTCGCCGATGCCCTGGATGCCTGGGCCGGGACGGAGAACTTCGAGGAGCGGCTCGTCGCCGGTCAGCTGGATCCCGTGGTGCTCGAGCATCTCCGGGCCCAAGCCGGGTAATTAGTTGCTCTAGGCATCAAGCGGAACCGTCACCGGACCGCGACCAACCATCTCCGCAGGACCGGCTGCTTCGGCTGAGTTCGGTCCGGCTCAGCCGCCGGAGACGCCGATCTCGGCGTCGGCCAGGTCGGTGTTCAGGCCGTCGGTGTCGTCGAGCCAGCCGTGCGGAAGAACGACGTGGTCGCGAGGTGAACCCTGACGACCGCGAGGAGCGCCGAGCTCGGCGACGGGGAACGGGGCGGACGGGTCGAGCTGGGCGAGCAACTCGTCCAGCCGGTCCAGCGAGTCGACCATGCCGAGCGCGGCGCGCAGCTCGCCGCCGGCCGGGAAGCCCTTCAGGTACCACGGGACGTGCTTGCGGAAGTCCCGCAGCCCGCGCTGCTCGCCCATCAGCCCCGCGAGCAGCTCACCGTGCCGGCGCATCACCGTCGCGACCTCACCCAGCGTCGGCAGGTTCAGCGCCTCGCCCCCGGCGAACGCGACCGCGAGGTCGCGGAACAACCACGGCCGGCCGAGGCATCCCCGGCCCACGATCACCCCGGCGCACCCGGTCTCCTCGACCATCCGGAGCGCGTCCGAGGCCTCCCAGATGTCGCCGTTGCCGAGCACCGGGATGGTCACGTGCTCGACCAGCTCGGCGATCTTCGTCCAGTCGGCCTGACCCGAGTACGCCTGCGCCGCCGTCCGCCCGTGCAGCCCGATCGCGGCCGCGCCGGACTCCTCGGCGATCCGCCCGGCGTCCAGGTAGGTCTGGTGGTCGCTGTCGATCCCGATCCGGGTCTTCATCGTCACCGGTACGTCGTACGGCGTGGCCGCCTTCACCGCCGACTGCAGGATCGCGCCGAGCAGGTTGCGCTTCCACGGCAGCGCGGCGCCACCGCCCTTGCGGGTCACCTTCGGGACCGGGCAGCCGAAGTTCAGGTCGATGTGCGCGACGCCGTACTCGGAGCACAGCAGCTCGACCGCGCGGCCGATGTAGACCGGGTCGACGCCGTACAGCTGGACCGAGCGGACCGTCTCGCGCTCGTCGAAGGTGAGCATGTCGAGCGACTTCTGGTCGCCCTCGACGATGCCGCGCGAGGTGATCATCTCGCACACGTACAGGCCCGCGCCCTGCTCCGCGCACAGCCGCCGGTACGCCGCGTTGGTGATCCCGGCCATCGGCGCGAGCACGACGGGGGTGTCGATGGTGAGGTTGCCGAGCTTCAGCACCTGACCGGGGTGGTGGGGTGGGGAGAGAGTAGACACAGTTACGCCTTGGCCACCAGGACCTGGCCGTTGCCGGAGATCCGCGCCCGGTACGGCTGGACGGCGTTGCCGACGGTGGTCACGTCGCAGGCGATGCCCTGCGCGGTGTGCTTGACGACGGTCACGTCATCCATTGTGCAGGTCACCTTCGCGGCGCCCGACGCCGCCCGCTGCACGGCGTCGACGACCTTCGGCTTCACGATCGCGACCGACTCCGAGGTGAACTTGTACGTCGCGCTGTACTGCTTGGCCTCGACGGTGAGCTGACCGGTGAAGGTCTTGCCCGCGTAGGTCACCGTGCAGGTCAGCGTGTGCGTGCCCGGCTGGTCGGCCTCGTCGATGCCCGGGCAGGTCACCTTGGTGGTCGCGGCGCGGCCGGCGGCGACCTGGACCTGCTTGGCGATCGCGAAGCGGATCCGGTTCGCCAGCGGGGCGTCGTCGTCCGGCGTACCGGTCACCTTCGGGGTCGGCCACGGCTTCGACGGCATCGGCAGCGGGGTCAGCGAGGGCGTCGACGGCGTCGGGATCGGAGCGCTGGTCGGACCGGCGGACGGCGCGGACGGCGGCGGCGTACTGCTTGCCTGATCGTCCGACGGTGTGTCGGAACAACCGGACAGCACGAGCACACCGACTGCCGCGACCCCCAGCACCATCCGGACCCGCATCGTCAGCAACCCACCAGGCGCTGGGCCAGGTACCCGGTGACCTCGGTCAGGGCGACCCGCTCCTGCTTCATCGAGTCGCGCTCGCGGATCGTCACCGCGTGGTCCTCGAGCGTGTCGAAGTCGACGGTGATGCAGTACGGCGTACCGATCTCGTCCTGGCGGCGGTAGCGCCGGCCGATCGCGCCGGCGTCGTCGAAGTCGACGTTCCAGGCCTGACGCAGCTCGGCGGCCAGGTCCTTCGCCTTCGGCGACAGGTCGGCGTTGCGCGACAGTGGCAGCACGGCCGCCTTGACCGGCGCCAGCCGCGGGTCGAAGCGCAGCACGGTCCGCTTGTCGACGCCACCCTTGGCGTTCGGCGCCTCGTCCTCGGTGTAGGCGTCGAGCAGGAACGCCAGCACGTTGCGGGTCAGGCCGGCCGCCGGCTCGATCACGTACGGCGTCCAGCGCTCGCCCTTCTCCTGGTCGAAGTAGGACAGGTCGGCGCCGGAGTGCTTGCTGTGCGTGGACAGGTCGAAGTCGGTCCGGTTCGCGATGCCCTCGAGCTCGTCGAAGTCCTTGCCGCCGAAGTTGAACTTGTACTCGATGTCGACCGTGCGCTTGGAGTAGTGGCTGAGCTTCTCCTTCGGGTGCTCGTAGAAGCGCATGTTGTCGGGGTTGAGACCGAGGCCGGTGTACCAGTCCCAGCGGGTCTTCAGCCAGTACTCGTGCCAGTCCTCGTCCGAGCCCGGGGCGACGAAGAACTCCATCTCCATCTGCTCGAACTCCCGGGTCCGGAAGATGAAGTTGCCCGGGGTGATCTCGTTGCGGAAGCTCTTGCCGACCTGGGCGATACCGAACGGCGGCTTCTTGCGCGCGGTGCCCATCACGTTGGCGAAGTTGACGAAGATGCCCTGGGCGGTCTCCGGGCGCAGGTAGTGCAGCCCTTCCTCGGACTCGACCGGGCCGAGGTAGGTCTTCAGCAGCCCGTTGAACATTCGCGGCTCGGTGAAAGTGCCCTTGTTGCCGCAGTTCGGGCAGGCGATCTCGGCCAGCTTGACCTCGTCGGCGTCCTTGTTCTTGCGCCGGGCGAAGTCCTCGCGCAGGTGGTCGTCACGGAACCGCTTGTGGCACGACTGGCACTCGGTCAGCGGGTCGACGAACTCCGACAGGTGCCCCGAGGCCTCCCAGACCTTGGTCGGCAGGATCACCGAGGAGTCCAGACCGACCACGTCGTCACGGCTCGTCACCATCGCGCGCCACCACTGGTTGCGCACGTTGTTCTTCAGCTCGACACCGAGCGGTCCGTAGTCCCACGCCGACCGGGTGCCGCCGTAGATCTCGCCGCACGGGTAGACGAAGCCCCGGCGCTTGCTGAGGCTGACGACGGCATCGACGGTATCCACGGGCACTTTTCGACTCCAGTAAAGACACAGGTGGTGGAACGGAAGGGTCCAGGCTAACGGCCCGGGGTCCTCCACGTCGCATCCGCAAGGTACCTGCTACGGCAGGTGAGCGGGCTCCAGCGACTCGTAGGCCGTCGGCTCGTCGACCGCCTGCGACAGCAGCGGCACCGCCACCATCTTCACCTCGTACGGCGACAGCGCGCGCCGGTAGCTGCCGACGTTCTCCCACTCCATGCTCAGCGCGAGCAACTCCGGGTCGTCCACGTTCCGCCCGGTCCGCGCCGCCACGAACCCCTTCTGCCGCGACAACACCTCCACAGCCGCCGCCAGCCGCTCGGCGAACTCCCCCTGAGCCGACTCCCCCACCTTGAACCTGATCACCACGAACACCCCGTCACCCTAAGCCCCGGTCCCACGCGACCTGGTTCCGACGCCCCGCGCCCTCGAACTGCGCAGTGAGGTGCACGCGGTCGCCGCTCGCGCGCGAGCGCTGTTCGCACCACCGGACACCGCCGACCCGCGCACCACGGTGCGCACCTTCGACCTCCAGGTCAGCGACATGCTGTCCACGACCTTCGTCCCGTCCCTCATCGACGATCTGCGGGTCCAGGCGCCGGGCATCTCACTGCGGCTGCGGCCCGAGACCCTTCAGGACACCCCGGCGCTGCGCGAAGGCCTGGTGGATCTGGAGGTCGGGGCCGTCCGTCCGGGCGATCCGGAGATCCACACCGAAACCCTGCTGACCGAGACCCTGATCGGCGTCGCGCGGCCAGGACATCCCTGTCTGAAGGCCAAAACCGTCACCCCGCGGCGGTTCGCCGCCGCCGATCACGTCGTGGTGTCGCGACGCGGCCGGGCCCACGGACCGATCGACGAGCAACTCGCCGAGCTCGGCCTGAGCCGGCGTACGGTCGCTGTGGTGCCCAGCTTCGCGACCGCGTTGTTCCTGGCCCACGAGACCGGCGTCGTCAGCGTCGCCCCGGCCAGGCTGGGACTGTCCATGCTGAAGGCACTCGGGCTGCGCACGTTCCCGATCCCGCTGGTACTGCCACCGGTCACCATCGGCATGGCGTGGCATCCGCGCAACCACTACGACCGCACGCACCAACTGCTGCGCGAACGCACCCGCCACATCCTGGCCACCGCCGCCAAGACCGCCGGATCCCGCTGATCCGCCGGCCCGGCAGGACCGAGGTTTTCCGTCGAGGGCACGGGTGCTGGAACAATAGGGAAATGAGTTCCTCCAGCAGTCAGCCGGTGAGTCCGCTTCGGCAGCGGGTGACGAAGGCCAGTTATCCGTTCGTGGCGAAGCTGCACGCGATGCCGAAGTTGACGTTGCCGGGAATCACGCTGGTGCTGGCGCTGATCGGTGTCTTCGCTCCGGTGCCGGCCGCGGTGCCTGCCCTGATCCTGCTCGCGTTGCTGCTGAGCTGGCTGGGCTTCCTGTCCTGGCCGGTGGTGACGGGTGGCCAGCGGGCGATCCGGGTCTTCTCGGTGCTGGTGATCCTGCTGTTCGCGGTGTCGCGGATCGCCGGGAGCTGACACCGGCGCCCGGCCGCAGGAAGAATCGGCTGGGCTGATGACATCGTGCACTTCTCCATGGAGACTGTCGGTGACCGATTCCGGGGATTCGGCAGCATTACGTGACTGATGGTTTCCGGAATCAGCGCACGTGATTCGCCAGGGGGGCGGAGCCGGTGATCCGAGTTGTCATCGGGCACCGCGGCAAGCTGGTTCGGGGAGCGTTGGCCGTGGTGCTCAGCAGGGAGTCCGATCTCAACGTGGTCGCGGAGTTCGACCGTGCCGACGAGGTGCTGGAGGTTTCCGGGGGTCCTGACGTCGTCGTGCTCGATCCACTGCTGCCAGGGGAGATCGGGATGGCGGAGCTGTGCGACCGCCTCGACGGGCGCGCCGTGCTGATGCTGATCGAACGTGACGACGGCGGGTCGATCTCACTCGCACTGTCGGTGGTGAAGCAGTCTCCCAAGGTCGGCGTGATGACGACCGACGCGTCGCCGGGCGACCTGGTCGACGCAGTCCGCGAGGTGGCCGACGGCAGACCGGTCTTCGACGTCGGCCTGGCCCTGGCGGCGCTGAGGGCGGGTGACAATCCGTTGACCGAGCGTGAGGGCGAGATCCTGCGGCTGATCAGCACCGGCGCCACGGTGCAGGAGGTGGCGCACACCTTGTGCCTGAGTCCCGGCACCGTACGGAACTACCTGTCCCGCATCCTCAGCAAGACCAGCGCGAGGAGCCGGATCGAGGCGATTCGCAAGGCTCAGGACGCCGGCTGGCTCTGAGCGGACGGCCGCTGGAACTCGTCGTCGGCCGGCTGCGCGGCGCCTTCGTCCGTCCCGGTCCAGTGACCGACCAGGTCGGCGTACAGAGGGCTGGTCGCCAGCAGACTCTGGTGAGTGCCGATCGTGGCGTGGCTGCCGTCCAGGACCAGAATCCGCTGTGCCCGCAGCGCGGAGCTGATCCGGTGCGCGATCACGACGAGACTGCCGGGTCTGCGCGCGAAGGCCTCTTCGGCGATGCGCTCGGCCTCCGGGTCCAGGTGGCAGGTCGCTTCGTCCAGTACGGCCAGGGGCGCCGGTGACAGGTAGGCCCGAGCCAGCGCGAGCAACTGCCGCTCCCCCGCCGACAGCTCCGACGGGCTGACCGGCGCCTCCAGGCCGCCGAGCCGGTCGACCAGGCGAGCAGCTCCCACCGCCTCGGTCGCCGCGCGGACCTGCGCCTGCGTGGCCGCCGGCCGCAGATAGGTCAGGTTGTCGAGGACGGTGCCGGTGAAGACGTAGGCCTCCTGGGGAATGAGTACCCGGGTGCCGGCCAGGTCGCTCGGCTGCAGGCTAGAAGGCGGTACGCCGCCGAGCAGCACCTTGCCGTCGGTGGGCGGCAGCAGTCCGCAGATCACCCCCGCCAGCGTCGACTTGCCGATACCGCTCGGACCGACGACCGCGAGATGATCGCCATCTCGGACCACCAGGTCCAGGTCGTGCAGCACCGGCGCAGCGCCCGGACCGTAGGCGAAGCACACTCGCCGCAATCGCACGTGATGCCCGGTCGGCATCCGGCCCAGTGCCCGGCGCTCCGGGACCTTGCTCATGTCGAGGATGCGGCCCAGGGTCACCACGTAGCGCAGACCGCTGTCACCGAGCGCGGACATCACGGTGTTGAGCGCCGGTTGCAGCCCCAGCAGCACGTACGTCATGCCGCCCAGCAGCGTTCCCGTACTGACGCCCCGGCCGGTGAGCCAGGGCGCGGCAGCCAGCAGCACGACCAGCGGAACCCAGCCGCCGACCGCGAAGCACAGCGTCCGGAGCGCGGCCACCTTGGCCAGAGACCTCTCCGCCGCAGCCTGTGCAGCGATCGGTACGCCGACCAGGCGCGCGGCGAACCCCTCCGCACCGGTGGCGTTCACGTCCCGCACCCCGGCGAAGACCATTCCCGCCGCCGTGGCGAGGTCCTCGTCGGCCCGCAACGACGCGCGGACCCGGTCGGCCGCCAGGCCGAGCACTCCCAACGACAGCAGGAAACCGAGCAGGAACGGCGGTACGACGAGCGCCGCGACCAGGGGATCCAGCGACAGCAAGCCGGTCACCACCCCGATCACCGTGACGACGAAGCTCCGCACCACCAGGACCAGCCCGGCGAAGGTGTCGCGGACGATCTCCACCTGCCGGTTCAGCCGGGCGACGGCACCGTCGGCGCGGGCGTTGCCCAGCGCACCGGCCACGACTTTGCCGACCAGCTCGTCACGCACCGGTTCGACCAGCTCGCCGAGCCGCCGGTAGACCTGGCGCGCACCGATCGCACCCAGCACGGCGGCAGCCAGCAGACCGCCGAGCCAGGCCAGGCCTGTCTCCACCCGGCCGCTGAGAAACGCGTCGGCGGCGTGGGCGACGGCCAGTCCGTAGCAGGCGGTCGGCAGGATCTCCGGCACGGACCAGGCAGCCAGCTGCACGGCCGGCCGACGCCGGACGGCCGTGACCGCGAACCGCAGCTCCCGCTTCATCCGAACACCTCCCGGTAGCCGGGATCGGCCCACAGCTCATGGTGCGGCCCGACGGCTCGGACCCGGCCGCGGTCGAGCCACACCACCAGGTCGGCGCGGGAAGCCGTGGCCGCCCGATGCGTGACGATCAACCGAGTACGCCGCTGCGGGTCGCCCATCAGCGTCTCGCTGATCTGCAACTCCGTCGCGGTGTCCAGGCTCGAGGTGGCGTCGTCCAGGATGAGCAGCCGCTCTGCCGTCCATGCCCTGGCCAGTCCGAGCCGCTGTGCCTCGCCACCGGACATCGGTGCTTCGGCCAGCGAGGTTGCGTACCGCTTCGGCATTCGGCTGACGAAGTCGTGCACATGTGTGGCCCGGGCCGCGTGCAGCAACGGCACCGAGGGGACGTTGCCGACCGAGATCGCCTCCCCCACCGTCGACCCGACCAGCACCGGCCGCTCGAACGCACACTTCACCGCAAGTCGCAGCGCCGCATGGCTCAGCGCACCCAGCGGCATTCCGTCGAGCCGCACCTGCCCGGCGTCGGGGTCGCGCAACCGACCGGCAACGGCCGCCAGTACCGACTTGCCCGCACCGCTCGGCCCCACCACGGCGACGGCTGCCCCGCCGGGCAGGTCCAGGTCGACGTCGTCCAGCAGGACGTTCTGCCCGGCCCGGACCACGACCCCGTCGAAGACCAGCCGCCCCGGACCGGCAGGCAACGACAGAGTGCCGTAGGCAACGGGTTCGGCGGCGGTCAGCTCGGCCGCCCGGGTGATCCCCGCCCTCGCCCTGCCCAGCTCACCCAGTACGCCGGTGAGGCTGCCCAACCCCGCGCCGATCACGGCGTACTGCGCCGCGGCGAAGTAGTCGCCCGGCGTGATCCGGCCGCGCACCAGCTGGACCCCGCCGACAGCCAGCACGGCGATCAGCACCAGGGGGCCGACCACTGCGGCCTGCGCGCCGGACCGCGCCAGGACTCGCCAGGTCCGCAGCCCCTGCTCGTGCAGCTGCGGCAACGGCCCCAGGATGCGCCGCTGCTCCTTGCTCACCGTCCCGGCCGACGTGATCGTCCTGATGCCGGCCAGCGCCTCGGTGAGCGCCGCGGCGATCCTGCCCTGAGTCTCCTGGTAGGCCAGGCTGATCTCGGCGGTCCGGCGGGTGAAGGCCCACAGCACCATGATCACCACCACGACCCCGCCGAAGAAGGCGGCAGCGAGCAGAGGGTCGATCAACGTCAGCAGGACCAGGCTCCCGGCCGGCGGTACCACGGCGGCGAGCGCCGTGACCGTTGCCGGTCCGGCCTGGGCGGCGTCGTGGGCGTTGCTGGACACCCGGGTGACCAGATCGCCGGTGCCGAATCTGCTGGTCGCGGGCGATCCCGACGCCAGCACCTGGCGGACCAGCCGATCCCGCAGCCAGGCGGTGGTTCCGGCGACGCACGCCGTACCAGCGAGCACCTCGACGATGTCGCAGGCGATGCCGAGTGCGATCAGCCAGCAGGCGATCAGCACCCATCGGCCGACCTCGCCGTCGGCAACGACGGCGTCGACGGCGCGCCCGAGCACCGTCGGCAGCGCCAGCACGGTCACGCTGCCGGCCAGGGCAACGACTCCGATCAGCGGGAGCCGGCCACGTCCCTGGCGCAGCACGGAGCCGAAGGTGATCACTGGTCCAGCCCGGTGTGTGCGGCCAGGAAGGCCAGGAGGTCCGCAGCCAGACCGACACCCCGATCCACTCCGGCCGGGAGGTGACCGGCGCCGGCTTCGTACCGGAGCAGGATCGGCCGGGAACCGGTGGTGGCGTGCTGCAGAGCAGCGCACATCTTGCGCGCGTGCAGCGGGTCCACCCGGGTGTCGGCACCGAAGACGGTGAGCAGAACGGCCGGATAGTCCGTCGCCGCCACCCGGTGGTACGGCGAGTAGCTGAGCAGCGCTGCCAGTTGCGCCGGGTCGTCCGCCGAGCCGTACTCGCTGACCCAGGCCTGCCCCAGACCGGACCGTTCGTACCGGACCATGTCGAGCACGGGCGCCGAGCAGACCGCCGCGGCGAACAGCTCGGGGCGCTGGGTGAGCGCTGCGCCGACCAGCAGGCCGCCGTTGGACTCGCCGCAGATACCGAGCTTGCCGGGTGCGGTCCAGCCGCCGTCGACCAACATCTCCGCTGCGGCGAGGAAGTCGTCGATGACTGCCTGCTTCGCTCCGCCCACCCCGGCGCGGTGCCAGTCGTCGCCCTGCTCGCCACCGCCACGCAGGTTCGCCGTGACGAACCAGCCGCCGGCCTCCACCCAGGCCAGCGCGAACGCCGAGTAGGTGGGCGTCAGCGACAGCCCGAAACCGCCGTACGCGTAGAGGATCGTGGGCCGCGGGCCGCCCGGTCCTGACCGGCCGAGCACGACCATCCGGATCGGCGTACCGTCGCGGGACGGGTAGGTGACCTGGCGAGCCTCGACGTCCGGTACAGACCGGGCATGGCCGGCCCATGTAGTCACCTGCCCGGTGCGGGCGTCGTACCGGTGGATGGCCGGCGGCGTGACGCTGTCGGTATAGCTGAACCACGCCTCGTGGCCGCCGTCCGGGCGGGTGCTGAGCTCGCCGACCGTACCGAGCCCCGGGAGCGGCACATCGTGCAGGCGGTCGCCGGTCACCGGGTCGTACGCCGTCAGCTCGCTCAGAGCGTGCCGGGTCCGGCCGACGAGGAGCACCCCGTCGAGCAGGGCCAGGTGACTGACCGGTGCGCCCGGCTCCTCGCCGACCAGTTCGGTCCAGTGATCCGCGCCCGGCCGCCGCGGATCACCGACGCATACCCGGCCCGACGGTGCATTGAGCGTGGTGACGACGTACAGCCGTCCGTCCGGTCCGACCGCGGCCGCGGTGCGTGCGTCGACGCCCTGCTGCACGACCACCGGCTCGAAGTCCGGGACGCTCAGGTCGGCCAGCCACACATCGTTGCGATCGGCAACAGCAGCCGAGATCGTCAGCCACCGGCTGTCCGCACTGATCTCCAGCCCGTACGCCGCCTCGCCAGGCAGCACCTGCACATCGTCCGGCCGTCCGATCCGGTGCAGCGAGAGCCGGCCGGAGCGGACGTAGTAGAACGACTTGCCGTCCGCGAGCCAGGCCACCGGCGAGTAGCGGCAGCGGTCGATCGGTCCGTCGACGACCTCGCCGGTGTCGACGTCCAGCACCCGCAGCACGGACTGCTCACTGCCCTGCGACAGCTGGAACGCGAGCAGGTGCCCGTCCGGCGACGGCAGCCAGTGGTCGAGCGTGGTGCGGCCGGAGGGATCCTCACGGACCGGGTCGATCAGCAGGCGCTCGGCCTGGCCGGAGTCGGCCACGTAGAGCGCAGGGTGCTGCTGCCCGGAACTCCTGCGGACGAAGAACTGCCGGGCGCTGCGCCAGGTCGGCGTACTGATGGTGTCCACAGCGCTCAGGGCGGCGACTCGGACCCGGAACTTGTAGCGACCGGGCAGAGCTGCTGCCTGGGTCAGCCAGAGTTCGTCCTGAGCCGCCTGCCAGGCGCGCGTCCGCGGATCGCTGCCGTCTTCCAGCCAGCGGTACGGGTCGGCCACCTCGTGGCCGTGCAGGTACTCGACGCCGGCCTGCCGCTCGGCCTCGGGATAGCTCAGATCGGGTGTGCGCACGGGACTCCTTGTCCCCTGGTGACAGCGTCGGGTCCCGGGCGAGCTCAGGGGGCCTCGCCCGGGACCTTGGGCGCCTCAGTGGCAGAGCAGAACGCTGAGGTTGCTCGGGCGGCCGGACTGACAGCCCAGAAGGGTCAGCGTGCTGCCGCCACCACCGTGCCCTCCGCCCCCAGTGGGGGCCTGAAGACCTTGCAGGTCGAGAAGAGCCATTGTTCTACACCTCCTTCCGGTTCTGGTAGGGATCAAGCCGCTCTGACGGCTCGAGAAACGGGAGTGCCACCGGCTGCTCGTGCAGAGCGGCGCCGAGAGCCAGCAGGACACCTGCGGAGCCGGTCGCGAGGTCCATGGACAGCCGCAGCAACTGGTTGCCGGGGAACGCCAGTCCGCCGCCGTACTGGAGCGCGTGCCAGCCCAGGCCGGTGATCAGCTGGTCGACCGCGCTCGGCTCCAGCTGAGCCGCTGCGAGCAGCACGCCGGCGCGTCCCATCAGCAGACCGGGCTGAACGAAGTAGCCGCAGTGGGCGACCTTGCGCAGCGGATCGAGAGCCGCGGCGAGTTCGTCGTCCGGGCGGTGGCGCAGGTAGCGGTCCAGGACGAGTGCGATGCCGACCGAGCCCTCTTCCAGGTACGGCAGCGTGCGCCAGCCCTGTGTGACCTGCAGCGTGCCGTACTCGTCGGCTGTGCAGCGCCGCAGGTCCTGCTGGAGCGCGATCCGCGCGAGGTCGAGCAGTCCGGTGTCGCCGGATCGTTCGTAGGCGTGCAGGAACAGCAGCGCCGGTCCGGACGAGCCGAACATCAATCCCGCGCGTGGACGGCCGTCACCGCTCAGCTCCGGGACGTCGTCCGGTCCGCCGAGCCGGTCGGCGACCTCGTCGACCACCCGGGTCGCCAGCGCCAGCGCGGCCGGCTCGGCGCCGAAGTGCAGCAGGTTGAGCCCGATCCCGGCCAGCCCCGAGTACAGGCCCAGCTCCAGTACGTCGATCGGTAGCGTCCGGCTGCGATCCAGCACGTCCAACGCGTCCTGCCGGTACCCGAGCTCGTCCAGCGCCAGGGCGACACCGTGCAGCCCGTTGTAGAGGCCGGGCAGAGCGACCGGGTCCAACGCGCGGCGACGCAGCCAGTCGTCGTACTCCGGGAAGCGGCCGGCGCCGCAACGGTTCAGGGCGTACAGCACACCGGCTGCTCCGTGGGCCAGGTTGATCCCACCTCCGGGCTCGAACTGAGCGATGTCGCCCGGGAACAGCCTGTCGTCGCGCTCCGGTGTCGCGGAGGCCGTGACGGCCTGGGCGAGTGCGGCCCGCAGCTCCGGCCAGGGTGTCTTCCCGGGCACCGCCGGGTCCGCCCGGAGTGCCGCGATGCCGTCCCCGGACGCCGGCCGGTCGCCGACGATGGTCTCGACCGCGGGGGCGATCGTTGCCCTAGGCACCTGGAATGTCGTACTGATCAGGTCGGCCAGCTGGTGCGCCTTGGCCGGATCGAGGCTCAGCAACATGGTCGTCTGCGGCGCGAACAACCCGAGAGTGAGACAGGCGAGCGCGTAGCGGTCCACGTCGGCCCCTTGGCGGTCGGCGGGGGCGGCGTAGCCCGGATGGGCCAGCGCGGACCGGGCCTGCTCGGTGACCAGCGTCGCCACCTCGAAGTCGATCAGCACCAACCGGTCGTCGGCATCGATCAGGATGTTGTCGGGATGCAGGTCGTTGAACACCACGCCGCGCTCGTGCAGCAACGCGATCGCCCGCTCGACCCGTTCCAGCATCCCGAGCGCCCACTCGGCGTACGCCGTCCGCTCGGCGGCGCCGGCGTTCGGCCGGGTCAGTGGGTAGCGCCGGACGATCAGCCGCTGCAGCGGGTTGGCGTCGACGAACTCCTGGACCAGGAAGTGGTGGTCGCCGAGCTGGAAGTAGTCGTGCACGGCCGGGACGACGTCCAGGCCGGCCAGCCGCTGGAGGATGTCGCGCTCGTGACCGACCCTGGCCACCGCGTCCCGGGCGAGCACGTCCAGGCCGGCCAGCGGGCGGCCCTCCTTGAGCACCACCTTCTCCTCGGTGTCGCGGTGATGACCCAGATACACGCCACCGCCGTTGGAGAACTGGATGACGTTCTCGATCACGTACGCCAGGTCGTTGGTCGTCACCGCGTTGCGGGCCTCGAGGTGCGGCACCAGGAAGGACGGCAGGCTCACCCACGAGGGAGTCGAGAAGATCGGGCCGCGAACATCCGGCACCAGCCGGCCCTGATCGTCCTCCAGGGCGTAGACCCGTTCGCCGCTGTCGGACAGGCAGTACCGGGTGGCGAAGGCGCCGTACCGGACGAAGAGCGGGCCGGCGGCGTACCTGAGGTCGCTGAGGATGTACGGCCCCTGGACTCCTTCCAGGATGCCGTCGAGTTCCTTCAGGACCAGCTCGAGCTGCGCCTCGTCGGCCGGGTAGATGGTGACCAGCTTGCCGCTGGACCCGCGGAAGGCCGACTTGGAGTTGAACATCATCAGGACCGGCCTGCTGCGCAGGAACTTGAAGGCCAGGCTCCGCTCGACGCAGTAGTCCCACACCGCGGCCAGGGTCCGGTCGGCGTCGTCGAGACCGGCCGAGACGTGGATCTTCCAGCCCTGCGCGGGAATCTGCGCGTTCGGTGGGGCGTAGTGCATCCACACCTCACCGGCCTCGTGCTGCCATCCGGCCGGCAGCGGCCGGGCGCACACCGCGAAGTCCGGTTCCTCGGTACCGCGGTTGCTCGGGGTGTCGTAGAACAGACGATCGGCCAAGCAGTACAGCTCGTACTGTTCCACGCCGACCTCCCGATGCCCCGGATCCGTCCGTCACATCGTGTCGCTGCGTCGGCTCTGTGCGTAGTGCCGGGCGTCACGACCGTGACGTGAAGAACGCAGGTGATACGCCTGCGTAAGTCCGCAATCGGCCGTTCGGTAGGCAGCCCAGGACAGCGTGTCAGCGGAGGGCGGCGAGTTCTTTCAGCTGGGCGGCCCGCGTGGTGGTGATGGCTGTCGCGAGCTTCTTGCCCTCGGGATCCTTGCCGTCCTTGGGGATACTGCGGGCCAGCACGATCGACTGCTCCAGGTGTTCCTCGAGATTCTCGAGAAACACCTGATCGAACGCCGCACCCGTTGACTTGCCCAGGGCAACGATCTCCGGCTCGGTCATCATGCCCGGCATGTCGTGTCCCTGGTGCGGATTCCGCACCGGCAGCCTCGACCGCGTCCGCAGCGCGACGAACCGGGCGACCTCCGCGCGATGCCCCGCCGCGACCCGGCCGGCGAACTCCCGAACCGCAGGATCCGCTGCCTGCTTGCGACCCAGCTCGAGAACCCGCAGCAGCTGCTCGTCCATCGGGATCATCAGCTCGATCCACGCCAGATCGGTCGCGTTGAACGACGGATCGATGTCCCACACGCTCGCGGTCGCGGACGGCGTACCGGCCGGTGTCGGTGTGGACGGCGGCGGCGAGGCGGCAGACGAACCGCAGGCGGTCACCGAAGCGAGCAACACAACGCAGGCAAGAGCTTTCACGAGAGCTCCTCGAGGAAACGACGAACGGGGGCGGTGTGAGGCGAGCGTACAGACGGTGCCGATGACAGTACAGAGGGTAAGGAAGAGTTCTTTCCAAAAGCAGCCGGGCGGGTCCTGGGACGGGGACCCGCCCGGCAGCAGGAGGGGACCTACGGGTGACCGTTGGCCCCGCACTTGATGATCGGCCGGATGCAGTCGTTGACGCGGCGCGCCATCTCCGCCACCGGCCAGGCGTTGAAGAAGTCGCCGTGCATCGTGAACCCACCACCCGACGCCAGCCGGAAGCCGGCGGTCGGCCCGTTCACCGGATAGCGCAGCACCTGCCGCAGCTTCGGCACCGGAACCGGGTGCGTCGCAGGGCAGTCGCCGTTCACCGGATAGGACATGTGGCTCTTGTGATCGGGCGAGTCCAGGTCACGCCCGTTCCAGCACTGCGGGAAGTCCAGGTACGACTCGAGCATCGACCCGGCCGGGCAGTTGACGAAGTCGTGCCCCGAGCCGGCGTCACCGGCGTGCAGGCAGGACCATCGCGAGATCGTGTTGTCACCGGGTCCGGTCGCCTTCGCGTTGCCGGCCACGATCCGCAGCCCGAACGGCAGCGGCTGGGTCCGCGCGATCACGTCGTCCCGGACACCCTCGCCCAGGTAGTAGAACGTCGTCCCGGTCGGTTCGACCGGCTGGTTGTTCACGTACAGCGTCGGCACCCAGTACGACGACTTGTCCTCCGCGGGGTTGCACGACGTCGGCGAGTTCACCAGGTCGTTCACGGTGGTGTGCGCGTTCGTCACGGTGGCCCCGAAGAAGCTGTGCATGTGCGACGCCCCGGGCATGTTCGGGAACACGATCGGGTCGTCGGGCAGGCGATGCGTGTACGGGCAGTCCGCGAGGAACTCGGCCACCCGCACGATCGGACCGCCGCCCGGCGTCCCGCCGTACACCTGGAACTCGAACAGCGACGCACCCCACTGGGTGGCCCGCTGGGTGATCAGCACCCGCACGTACCGGCCGGTGCCGGACACGGTCAGGCTCTGCTCACCACCGGTCCCGTTGGTCGTGGTGTGCACAGTCGTCCAGGCCGTCGCGTCCGCGGAAGTCTGTACGGCGAAGCCGCGCGCGTACGCCGCCTCCCACTTCAGCACGACCCGGTTGAAGGTCTGACTGGACCCGAGATCCACCTGCAGCCACTGGTTGTCGGCGAACGCACTCGCCCACCGCGTCCCACCGTCACCGTCGACGGCGGCAGCGGCCGGGAACGCGCCGCTCTCCACCGAGGACGCGACGACCGGACGCCCCTGCGACAGCAGGGTCTCCGCGGCCTGCGCGGGCCGGCCCGTCCAGACCAGGTACGCACCGAGCAGAGCCAGCAGCCCGACGGCAACCGTGCCGAGCCGCAGAACCCGGCGCGCAGTCATCGGTACACCCGCACGTAGTCGACCAGCATCCGCGCCGGGAACGGCGTACTGGCGTTCGGCGGACCGGGCCAGTCACCGCCGACGGCGAGGTTGAGGATGATGTAGAACGGGTGGTCGAAGATCCACGGACCCCGCGTCGCCTCGACCTGGGCCTTGTCGAGCGTGAAGACCGTCCGGCCGTCGAGCGTGTAGACGATGCCCTTGCTGTCCCAGCTGGCCGCCCAGACGTGGAAGTCGTCGGAGAAGTCGGCGCCGTCGGGCAGCGTGTACGAGCCGCCGATGCCGCCGCCACCGTTGTACGCCGGCGCGTGCACGGTCGAGTACGCCGTCTTCACGTCCTTGCCGAGCACCTCGAGGATGTCGATCTCGCCGTTGTACGGCCAGGGCCGGCCGGTGAGGAAGTCCGCACCCATCATCCAGAACGCCGGCCACAGCCCGGCGCCCTTCGGGATCTTCACCCGCGCCTCGATCTTGCCGTACGTCGTGGTGAACTTGCCGCCGGTGTTCATCCGGTGCGAGGTGTACTGGCAGGTGCCGCTGCCGGTCAGCGGGTCGATCGGGCACGACGAGCCCGGCGTGGCCTCCTTGCGGGCCTCCATCACCAGGTTGCCGTTGCCGTCCATCGAGGCGTTGTTGTTGTTGGTGTAGTACTCGAGCTCGTTGTTCGGGCCGGTGCCGGGGTCGATCGTCCACTTCGCCGCGTCCGGCTTGCTGCCGGCCGCGCCGTTGAACTCGTCGGACCAGATCAGCTGCGGCGGGTTCGCCGGGTCACTCGGCGGGGCCGGCGGGGTGTTCGGCGCGCCACCGGTGCCGTAGACCTGGAACTCCCACAGCGAGTACCCGTACGGCGTGTTGCGCTGCGTGCCGTACATCCGGACGTAACGGCCGGTGCCGGAGACGGTCAGCGTCTCCTTGAAGCCGGGTCCGTTCGTGGTCGAGTAGATCCGGGTCCAGTTCACGTTGTCGTTCGAGGTCTGCAGTTCGTAGGACTTGGCCGAGGCCGGGTCCCACTGCAGCACGACCTTGTCGATCTGCGCGACGGCGCCGAGGTCGACCGAGATCCAGCCCGGGTCGACCCAGCCGGAGTCGGTCGCGGTGGCCCAGCGGCTGGCCGGGTCGAGGTCGAACGCGCGGGCCGGCGTGCACTCCCAGCAGTTGCTGTCGTGCTGCTGCGACGACGCCGCGCCGGTCTTGCCGTACGACAGCAGCTTGCTGCCTGGGCCGGGGCCGGGACCGCCACCAGTGGTCCCGAACACCTTGAACTCCCACAGCGACACACCCCACTGGGTGGCGCGCGCGGTGCTGAGCAGCCGGACGTAGCGACCGTTGCCGCTGACATCCAGCGTCTGGTTGCCTCCGGCACCGGTCGTGGTGCTGTAGATCGACGACCAGTTCGTGCCGTCGGCGGAGGTCTGCAGCTGGAACGCGGTCGAGTACGCCGCCTCCCAGCTGAGCGCGACCTGGCTGATGGTCGCGGTCTGGCCGAGGTCGACCTGGATCCACTGCGGGTCGCCGAACGCGCTCGACCAGCGGGTTCCGGGGTCGCCGTCGACGGCGGCCGAGGCGGGGAAGGCGACGTTCTCCGCGGACGACGCGGTGGCGGTCTTGCCTTGGGACAGCAGCGGGTCGGCGGCGTCGGCGGGCGGCGCGACCAGCAGGGCGAGGACGAAGCTCGTCGCGACGGCGACGAGGGTCGCGGCCTTGAGCCGCGACGGTCTACGGGACAAGCGCATGGGCATCTCCAGGGGCGGGCAGGAGGGTCAGGGAACGTTCCCTGAGTCTGAGAGTCGCGTGCTCGGGGAACGGTGTCAAGACTTGGGAACGCACCGTGTGCCCATCGCGGCACTGTCCGCAGGCGCTTGACAAGGTTCCGGAACCGCCGGGATGCTCGTGGCTGGGGAACGCTCCCCTGACGTTGCCGAGGGGGTGCCCGTGAGACGACCGACGCTGCACGCGGTCGCGGCCCGGGCCGGCGTGTCCAAGTCCAGCGTGTCCCGGGTGATCAACGGCGAGCCCACGGTCGCGCCCGAGATCCGGCAGATCGTGATGGCCGCGGTGACCGAGCTCGGCTACGTGCCGAACGGCGCGGCCCGCAACCTGGTCACCCAGAAGACCAACACGATCGCGATCATCGTCTCCGACCCGCCTGAGGGCCTGGCCTCCGACGACCCGATGTTCGCGATGGTCGTCCGCGCGGCCAGCCGCGAGCTCGAGGCGGCCGGCAAACAGGTGTCGCTGGTGCTGGCCGGATCCGACGAGAGCCGCAAGCGGGTCGAGCAGTACCTGGCCGCCGGCCACGTCGACGGCGCGATGCTGGTCTCGATGGACGGCGCCGACCCGCTGCCCGCCGTGCTCGCACGGACCGGTCTGCCGATCGTGTCGCACGGACGACTGGCCACCCCGGGGCTGATGCCGTGGGTCGACAACGACAACCTCGGCGGCGCGACGAAGGCCGTACAGCACCTGCTCGACCAGGGCCGGCAGCGGATCGCGACGATCTCAGGGCCGCTCGACATGACCGCGGCCCAGGACCGGCTGACGGCGTACCGGGAGACCCTGAAGGACACCGGGCGGCGGTCGATCGTTGCCCTCGGCGACTTCACCCGGATCTCCGGTGCGGAGGCGATGCGGCAACTGCTGGCCGACGATCCCCAGCTGGACGCGGTGTTCGCGGCCAACGACCTGATGGCGATCGGTGCCCTGCGCACCTTGCGCGAGGCGGGCCGGCGAGTGCCGGACGACGTCGCGGTGATCGGCTTCGACGACATCGAAGCCGCGCTCTACACCGCGCCCGCGCTGACCACCGTGCGCAGCCCGATGGGCGAGCAGGCGGCGCGGACCACGCGTCTCCTGCTCGACCTCATCGCCCATGGCACCGCCGACTCGGTCACGCTGCCGACCGAGATCGTGGTCCGCGAGTCAGCGTGACCACTCAGTCCAGCTCGGCCGCCTTCAGCAACAGATCACGCACCGCCGTCGCCGCGACCGGACCGTCGCCGGACACCAGCGCCGGATCGCTGCTCAGGAACACCGGCCCATCCTCCGCAGACGCGGGCAACCGCCCGTGCGACCCACGCACGACCGACGGATCCAGTGGCACGACCTGCATCGCGTAGCGCAACCCGACCTTCTTCCGCAGCAAGTACGACGCCGCCCGCGGCTTGACCCACTTGTCGGCCGGATCGAAAAACAGCTCGGCCGGGTCGTACCCGGGCTTGCGATGGATCTCCACACCGCGTGCGAAGTCCGGCGCCCGCTCGTCGTCCAGCCAGTAGTAATAGGTGAACCAGGCCTCGGGCTCCGCGACCAGCACAAGCTCACCGGCCCGCTCGTGGTCCAGCCCGTACCGTTTCTTGCCCTCGGCATCGAGCACCTCGGCGACGCCGCTCACCCCGGCGAGCAGTTTGCCGACGGCATCGACAGCGGCCGGGTCCTTGACGTAGACGTGCGCGACCTGGTGGTCGGCGACCGCGAACGCGCGCGACGTCCACGGGTCCAGGTATTCCATCCCGTCCTGCGTGTGCACCTCCAGCAGCCCTTCGGACCGCAGCACGCGGTTCACGTCGACCGGTCGCGACACGTCGGTGATCCCGTACTCCGACAGCACGATCACCGTCGCTCCGCGCGCCTGCGCGTCGTCCAGCAGCGGAGCCAGTACGCCGTCCAGCTCGATCGCGGCGCGGGTCGCCTGCACCGACGAGGCGCCGTACCGCTGCAGGTCGTAGTCCAGGTGCGGCACGTACGTGAGCAGTAGATCCGGGTTGTCCTCGGCAAGGATCTGGCGCGCGGCGGCAACGATCCAGCGGCTCGACTTGATCCCCGCGGTCGGACCCCAGTAGCTGAACAACGGGAAGTCGCCGAGTTTCGCGGTCAGCCGGTCGTGCAGCTCCACCGGCCGGGTGTAGCAGTCCGGCGCCTTCCGCCCGTCGGCGTAGTAGATCGGCCGGGGCGTCACCAGCAGGTTGGTGTCCGCGCCCATCGCGTACCACCAGCACACGTTCGCCACCTTGTACGACGGGTCGCGGCGCCGGGCCAGGTCCCAGACCTTGTCGCCCTGAACCAGCCGGTTGTGCTGCCGCCAGAGGTAGACCTCGCCGAGGTCCCGGAAGTACCAGCCGTTGCCGACCACACCGTGCTCGGACGGCAGTTGGCCGGTCAGGAACGTCGCCTGCGCGGAACAGGTCACGGCCGGTAGCACCGTCTGGAGATTTCTTGTCAGCGGCAACGACCGCAGCCGTGGCATCTTGCGCAGCAACCTCGGCGTCAGCCCCACGACGTCCAGCACCACCACTTGCTTGGTCATCTGACCTCCTCCAGGCCGAGCGCGGTGAGGCGGTCACGCAGCCAGGCGAGCTCGGCGGCGATGCCTTCGGCGAGTTCCTGCTGGTTCGTCGGTCCGTCCGGAAGCACCGACCAGGTGTAGGTCTCCGACTCCAGATGCTGCGTCAGCGGATGCGCTCCCCCGACAAGATGGCTCAGACAGTCGTCCAGCACGTCGGTCGTACTGGTCAACGGCGCACGAGGGGCGGCGTGCACGGGGACATGGAAGTGAACGCGCCAGGCGGCGTTCCCGGAGAGCTGGTCGATCTCGTCCAGGTTGTCGACTCCCGGCCCGCCCCACTCCCGGGTCTGGTGCAGGAACTTCGGCTCGGCGAACTCCGCGAGCAGCCGCGCCGCCTCCGCGTCCTTCGGGTCCGCTACGTGCAGCGCCGCCGACACCTGGCTCTTCACGATCTCGACCCCGGCCGCCGTCGTCGTCGCGAAGGTGCCGGCGGGATCCTCGAACTGCACCGCCAGGTGGCAGGTGTCCAGGCACAGGCCGATCCGCGCCGGACCGGCGTACGGGGTGAGCCAGCGGGTGGCCTGCGGGACCATTTCGAGCACGCAGCCGGGTTCGGGTTCGACGGCGACGCGGATCCGGCGGCCGGTGTTCGTCTCGACCTGGGCGAGCCGGACCTGGATCCGGTCGAACGCCTTGCGCGCGGCGGCGTCCTGCTCCTTCGACCACGGATGACGCCAGGCCAGCGGCAGCGTGGAGATCGACCCGTACGCCGCGTCGGCGGGCATCAACTTGGCCAGCACCTCGATCAGGTCGAGGGTGTAGCGGAAGCGCTCGGGCTCGGTCCAGTCGGGCAGGTAGACCTTCTTGCCGACCACGCGGTCGTGGAACCCGGCGTACGGGAAGCCGTTGAGCGTGACGACTTCCAGACCATTGCGGTCGAGGGCCTGGCGCAGCCGGTTGAGCGCGATCGACGAGGTGGCCAGCCGGTCGGCCAGCCGGTGCGCGAGCCAGAGCCCGACGCCGAGCACGGGGACGCCGAGCTGCTTGCGGACCAGCGAGGAGCATCCGTCGAGCTGTGCGATGACGCCCTCGAGGTCCTCGGCGGGGTGCACGTTGGTGCAGTACGCGAGGTGGACGAGCGAGCCGTCGGCGTGCCGGAACCTCATGAGCGGGCTCCGCGCAGAATCGAGTTGCCGGCGAAGGTGTCCTCGGCCGCGGAGCCGGTGAGATCGAGGCGGCCGGACTGGCCGTAGAACTCGACCGGGTTGCGCCAGAGCACCTGGTCTACGTCGTCCTCGGTGAATCCGGCCGCGAGCATCGCCTGACCGGTCGCGTGGGTGCGCAGCGGATCGGACTTGCCCCAGTCGGCGGCCGAGTTCACCAGGATCCGCTCGGTGCCGAACTGCCGCAGGATCACGACCATGCGGTCCGGGTCCATCTTGGTGTCGGGATAGATCGAGAAGCCCATCCAGCAGCCGGAGTCGGCGACCTCCTTGACCGTCACCTCGTTGAGGTGGTCGACCACGACGCGTCCGGCCGGCAGGCCCGACTCGCGGACGACGTCCAGCGTCCGCGTCGTACCGGCGGCCTTGTCGCGGTGCGGAGTGTGCACGAGAACCGGCAGCTCGAAGCGCTTGGCCAGTTCGAGCTGGGCGGCGAAGACCTCGTCCTCTTCGGCCGTCATCGAGTCGTAGCCGACCTCGCCGACCGCGACCACGCCGTCCTTGGCCAGATAGCGCGGGAGGACGTCGAGCACCTCGCGGCAGCGCGGGTCGTTGGCCTCCTTGGGGTTCAGCGCGATCGTGCAGTGGTGCCGGATGCCGAACTGGGAGGCGCGGAACGGCTCCCAGCCGATCAGCGCGTCGAAGTAGTCGACGAACGAGCCGACACTGGTCCGGGGCTGGCCGAGCCAGAACGCCGGCTCGACCAGCGCCTGGACGCCGTGCGCGGCCATCGCGGCGTAGTCGTCGGTGGTGCGCGACGTCATGTGGATGTGCGGGTCGAAGATGCGCATGCTCCGGTCACCTCTCCAGGTAGGGCTGAAGATCCTCGGGAACGGACCGGCCGGCCGCACGCCGCTCGGCGGCGAAGTCGGCCATCATCCGTTTCAGCTCGTCGTCGGCACGCGCAGGCAGCCCGTCGACGGCAGCCAGCGGTACGCCGGCGAACACGCACTTGAGCACCGCCTGGCGGAACGTCGCAGCTGGCAGGTGCCGCGTCGCGTACGGCCCGAGCGCGGCCGCGAGCAGGCGCTGGTCGTTGGTCCGGATCGCGTCCTCGACGAGCGCCAGGCCGTCCTCGCCCACGATCTGCTCGATGTCCTCCAACTGCAGCGCCTTGAGGATCGCCAGCTTCTCGGCCGTGTCGCCGAAGCGATAAAGCTCCGCGATCTCGGCACGGCCGGCACCGGACAGCAACGTAGCCCGCGCGGCCTCGTCGGCGGTCCATCCGTTGCCGAGAGCCCCTTTTCCGACGGTCCGGGTGACAGCGGGGAAGACCTCGGCCAGGGGCCGTCCGGCGAAGGCCGACACGTCGGCGCCGAGCGCCGCCGTCGTGGCCGGCCGCCGTGCGGCGCCGGGCTGCGGCCCGCGCGTCACTGCGCCGCCTTGCGCAGGAAGGCGATCGAGTCCGCAGCCACGGTCGGCGCCGCATGCGAGTGTCTCGGCAACTCGACCGCCACCAGCCCCTCGTACTCAACCTCGTTCAACGCCCCGAAGACCTGGGCGAAGTCGACCTCGCCGGTGCCGAACTCCAGGTGTTCGTGCACTCCCCGGCGCATGTCGTCGATCTGCACGTTCACCAGGTACGGCGCGCCGAGCCGGATGCAGTCCTCCGGAGGCTTCGGCTCGTTGCAGACCAGGTGGCCGATGTCGAGCGTCAGTCCGAGGGTCTGGCTGCCGATCTCGGCCTGGAGCTTCAGATAACCCGCGAGGTCGTCGAGCAACATGCCGGGCTCGGGCTCGACACCGAGCACGACGCCGCGGTCGGCGGCGTACTGGGTGAGCTGGTGGCAACTGGCGACGAGCCGGTCCCAGCCGACGGCGTCCGGCACGTCAGCAGGCAGTACGCCGGACCAGAACGAGACCGCCTCGGCACCGAGGTCGGCGGCGATGTCCACCGCGCGTTCCAGCAAGGCCAGTCGCCACTCGGCGCCGTCGGTGTGCAGCAGCGTCGGCTCGTGCTTGCGGTAGGGGTTGAGCACGTACCGCGCACCGGTCTCGACCACCACTGCGAGCTCCAGCCGGGCCAGCAGCCGCCCGACCTCCGCCGTCCGCTCGCGCAGATCTGGTCCGAAGGGGTCGAGGTGGTTGTGGTCGAGCGTCAAGGCCACGCCTTCGTAGCCGAGGTCGGCGATCACGGCCAGGGCCTCGGGCAAGCGGTGGTTGGCGAAGCCGTTGGTGCCGTAGCCGAGCCTCATGTCGGGGACACCTTCCGCGCCAGGGCCTTCGCAAGCGGTAGTGCTACGGCCAGCGCAGCACCGAGCCTCGGGGCGCCGGCTCTCGCACACCAGGCCGCCTGCAACGGCACCAGCCCGTGGATGCCCGCTCCGACCGCGCGCCGCAACTTCGGACCCGACGGCTCGCGCGCAGCAGTTATCTGCGCCGGAGCGACGGCCTGGGCGAACAGTCCGGTCAGCACAGCCGTCGCGGCCAGGCCGGCCGGCCCGGAGGCAGCAGCGCCCCGTCCCGGACGACCGATCGTCGCCACAGCGATCGCCGACGTCGCCCCCAGCGCACCTCGGGCCGGCAACGGCGTACTGCCGTGCACCTCGCCGCGCGACATCGCCGTCACGCCGAGGATGTGCGTACCGACCGCAAGCGCCGGAGCCCACGCTCGCCGCCGCTGATCACCAGCACCAACCAGTACGTCGAGCGCTCGCGCCGCCGCCATGAAGACCGGCCCGGCTGCCGTGTTCTTGGCCTTCAGGTCATAGCTCCACGCCGTCGCAGCCAGCACGGCCGACGTGGCCAGCGCTGAGCGACCACCGGCGCAACCAGCCAAGGCCAGTCCAGCAGCCGTGAGCCCAGCCGCCAGACCGAACGCCGTACCGGCAGACACCCGGCCGGACGGGATCGGCCGCTCGGGTCGCTCGACCGCATCGATCTCCCGGTCGGCCCAGTCGTTCAGCGCCATGCCGCCCCAGTAGATGCACACCGAGGCAGCGGACAGCCCAGCCATCCGCGCCGGGCGCAGGTCTCCAGCGGCCACGGCACCAGCCAGTACGTCGCCTGGCACGGTCAGGGCGGCTGGGGCTCGCACGAGCTCCACCAAGGCCTTCAGCATGCGTGCACCCACCGCAGCAGCTCGTCGTACTGCCTGGTGAGCGCATGCTCGGTCGACTCGACCGGGTCCTTGAAGTAGAAGCCCAGGAACGGCATCGCCCCGACATGACCTCGCTCCAGCGCCAGCGCCGACAGCCGAGCCAGGTCCAGCACGAGCGGAGCGGCCAGCGCCGAGTCACACCCCTGCCAGGTGAACTGCAGCGTCATCCGCACGCCCAGGAACCCGGAGAACATCACGTGGTCCCAGGCGGTCTTCCAGTCGCCCAGCGGGTCCACGTAGTCGATGTGGACCTCTCCAGGCACCTCACCGCCGAGCAGCTCGGTCAGCACGCGCTCCTTGGACACGCTCTTCGACTCGGCCGCGTGCGGATCGGCGAGCGTGGCTCCATCGCCACCACCGAGCAGATTGGTCCCCGACCAGGCGTGCACCGGCAGCGCGCGAGCGGTGAACATCGGCGCCAGCACGCTCTTCACCAGGGTCTCCCCCGTCTTCGCGTCCTGCCCGCCGTACGGCAGCTGCCGCTCGACCGCCCAGTCCCGGACCACCCGCGGCCGGATCGAGGTCGACGGCGTGAAGTCCACGTACGCCGCACCCGCCTCGAACGCGGCCAGCGCCCCGATCGAGCTCGGCGGCAACGCCTGCTCGGACCTCAACGCCTCCCGCAGGGCGGCCACGTCGTCGTACTGGACCTGGTACGGCGGTTCGGTCGAGGCGACGTTGATCGCGACGACGTGATCGAGGTCGTTACGCAGCCGGAAGGCGCGGATGTCCTCGGCCATCCGGCGGACCAGCTCGTCCTGGCTGTCCGCGTCGGGCAGGACCACGAGATTCCGCTCCGCCTCGGCCAGCTCGGCCGCGATCAGGCCGTCCAGTCCGAGCGGGAGCACGCCGCCGGCAACGAGTCGCTCGACCTGTTTGCTCAGCGGGGTCTCGGCGGGGTCGTGCCCGCCGAAGACCAGCCGGTCGATCGGCACCAGCCCCGCGCCGGCGAACGCCGGCTGCTCGGTGACGACTCCGGCGGGCGGAGCGCCGTGGGCCACCGCCGCCGCTCCGGCGACGGTCGTGGTGGCGACCGAACCCCTTGCCCCGAACAACCACACACCCACGCGTCGACGCATCCGCGGCTCCTCAAGCTCGCTGCCACAGAAGGTAGTCTTGGGCGGACAATCTGTGACAGATCGGAACTCTAGATCGGGTTCGCGCGCGACGGAAGAACCTGCCGGACGGAATTCCGGAAGATCACCCCGCGGTCAGAGCAAGATCACGACTCCGGGGAGGGCGCCACTCGATCGGCGTTTTCCGGCGTGGGCTCGAGGTGCTCGGGCTCGGCGACCAGGTCGCGGGAGCGGTCGGCGACGGCCATCGCGGCCAGAGCCGTGGTCAGCGGAACGGCGGCGATGATGCCCAGGCTGCCGACCAGACCTCGGACCACTTCGATCGCCACCAGCTCGGTGGAGATCAGGTAGCCGGCCTTGGTCCCGCTGATCGCGAAGACCATCAGGATCGGCAGCGCGGCTCCGGCGTACGCGAGCACGAGGGTGTTCACCACCGAGGCGACGTGCGCCCGGCCGATCCGCAGCCCGGCGCCGAACAGCGAGGCCCGGCTCGCGGACGGATTCGCCGCCGAGAGCTCCCAGACCGCGCTCGCCTGCGTCACCGTCACGTCGTCCAGTACGCCGAGTGCGCCGATCACGATCCCGGCCACGAGCAGCCCGGCCAGGTCCAGGTCCGGCACGTAGGCCTTCACCACCGACGCGCCCTCTGAGCCGATCCCGGACAGGGCGCTGAACTTGACGAACGCCCAGCCGAGCAACGCGGTCAGCCCGAGCGACGCGATCGTGCCGGCCAGCGCGACCGACGACTGGGCGTTGACGCCGTGGGTCAGATAGAGGGCGACCACCATGATCACCGACCCGCCGACCACCGCCACGAGCAGCGGGTTCGACCCCTTGAGGATGGCGGGCAGGATGAACTGCGTCAGCGTGAGCGCGCTGACGCCGAGCGCACCGAGCGCCGCCAGGCCTCGCCAGCGGGACAGCACGACGACCGCGACGGCGAACAGGGCCGCCAGCACCATCAGCGGGCGGCCGCGGTCGTGATCGACGTACTGGAACCGCTCGCTGATCGGCGCGTTCGCGTCCACCCCGAGCAGGACCTTGTCGCCGACGTCGATCGGGATCGCCGCCTGCTTGCCCTTCGGCACCTCGACCGGCACCTCGGCGCCCTTGTCGGAGGGTCCGGAGTCGATCCGGACCGTCGCCTGGTCACAGTCGGCCGGACTCTCCGGGCACGGCTCGAGCTTCGTGACGGTGCCCCCGGCGCCGGACGACTGGGCCGACTGGACCACCAGGTCGCCGCCCGGCCACATCACCACCATCGCGATCACCGCCGCCGCGATCAGCGGGATCAGCAGCGCCGCGACGACCACCCGGACGCGCCGGGCGACCACCGCGTCCTGGTCCACGACGGAGGTGTCCATGACGTGCTCGTCACCCCAGCCGCCGTGCCCGTGACCGTGCCCATGGCCGTGACCGCGGGGAATTTCGATCCGTCGGCGCCGGTTGGGTTTGCTGTCGGAGCGTCTGCGTCCGACCGTCCGCCTGGCCATCCGTTTCACTCCCTGTTTTGACAACCAGTTCCATTTAAATGAAAATGATTGTCATGAGATCTAGTTCGCGTGCTGTCACCGCCGGCCTTGCCGCACTGGCCCTGCTCACTCTCGCAGGCTGCGGCTCCACTGCTGACAGCGGCTCCGGCAGCTCCGGCGGCAGCGGGGACAAGCTCGACGTGGTGGCATCGTTCTACCCGCTCGAGTTCATCGCCAAGTCGGTGGGGGGCGACGCGGTGAACGTGACCACGCTGACCGCGCCCGGCGTCGAGCCGCACGACCTGGAGCTCACCCCGAAGCAGGTCGGCACGATCGCCGACGCCAAGCTGGTCGTGTTCGAGAAGGGCCTGCAGCCCGCGGTCGACGAGGCCGTCGCGCAGAACGCACCGGACGCCGGTTTCGACGTCGCCCCGGCCGCGAAGCTGGAGGACACCGGCGCGAACTTCGAGGAGCACGAGGAGCACGAGGGCGAGGGCTCGGCCACGCCGACCGGCACGGTCAAGCCGGCCGCCTTCAGCAACAACGAGCTCGACCCGCACTTCTGGCTCGACCCGGTCCGCTACGCGGGCGTCGTCCAGGCGGTCACCGACAAGCTCGTCGAGGTCGACGCGGCGCACGCCGACGGTTACAAGGAGCGAGCCAAGACGCTGCTCGGCGAGGTGAACAAGCTCGACACCGAGTTCCGGACCGGGCTGCAGAACTGCAAGCTGAAGACGTTCGTGACCAGCCACGAGGCGTTCGCCTACCTGGCGAAGCGGTACGGTCTGCAGATGGTCGGCATCGCCGGATTCACCCCGGACGCCGAACCGACCCCGCAGCGGATCAAGGAGGTCCAGGACATCGTGCGCAGCCAGAAGGTCACCACGATCTTCTACGAGGAGCTGGTCAGCCCGAAGGTGGCCGAGTCGATCGCGCGTGACGTTCACGTCAAGACCGCCGTACTCAGCCCGATCGAGGGCCTGTCGGACGCGAACTCGCAGGAGACCTACCTGACGCTGATGCGGGAGAACCTCCAGGAGCTCCGGAAGGCGAACAGCTGCGCGTGACACCTTCTTCACCCGACACCCCGAAGGCCGTCCAGGTCACCGATCTCTCGGTGGACCTGGGCGGTCGTCTCGTGCTGCGCGGCATCGACCTGCGGATCCGTCCCGGCGAGGTGGTCGCCGTGCTCGGCACCAACGGCTCCGGCAAGTCCACCTTGGTCCGGACCATCGTCGGTCTGCTGCAAGCCGCGCGCGGGGAGGTCCGCCTGTTCGGTACGCCGGTCCCTCGTTTCCGGCAGTGGAGCCGGATCGGCTACGTGCCGCAGCGCATCACCGCGGCCGGCGGCGTACCGGCGACTGTGCACGAGGTGGTCTCGTCCGGGCTGCTGTCGCAGCGGCGGCTGTTCCGCCCGCTGTCAGCCGCTCAGAAGTCCGCCGTCGACCAGTCGCTGGAGCTGGTCGACATGGCCGACCGGCGCAAGGACGCGGTCGCCGAGCTCTCCGGAGGCCAGCAGCAGCGGGTGCTGATCGCCCGCGCGCTGGTGTCCGACCCCGAACTGCTCATGCTCGACGAGCCGACCGCCGGCGTCGACCTGGCCAGCCAGGACATCTTCGCCGAGGCGATCCGCGAACGGGTCGCCCGCGGCACCACCGTCATCATGGTCAGCCACGACCTCGGCCCGATGGACGCGCTGATCGACCGCTCGATCGTGCTGCGCCGCGGCCGCGTCGTGTACGACGGCCCGCCGCACGCCTCCCAGACCCACGCCCACGTCCACCCGCACGTCGTGGACGACGAACAGCGGGGATGGCTGTCATGACCCTGTTCGAACTGGAGTTCATGCAGCGGGCGTTGCTCGCCGGGCTGCTGACGGGGTTGTCCGCCCCGGCGATCGGCACGTACCTGGTGCAGCGCCGGCTCGCGTTGATGGGCGACGGGATCGGCCACATCGCGATCACCGGCGTCGCGCTCGGCCTGCTCACCGGGACCGCGCCGGTGCTGACCGCGATCCTGGTCGCGATCGTCGGCGCCAGCGCGATCGAGCTGATCCGGGCCCGCGGCAAGACCAGCGGCGACGTTGCGCTGTCCTTGCTCTTCTACGGCGGCATCGCGGGCGGCGTCCTGCTGATCGGACTGGCCGGTCAAGGCGCGGCCACGCTGAACACGTACCTGTTCGGCTCGCTGACCACTGTCTCGGCCTCCGACCTGTACGTCGTGGTGGGGCTCGCCGCCGTCGTTCTGATCGTGGCGATCGGCCTCGGGCCGCAGCTGTTCGCGGTCTGCCAGGACGAGGAGTTCGCCCGCGTCACCGGGCTCCGGGTCCAGCTGCTCAACCTGCTGATCGCGGTGATGGCCGCCGTGACCGTGACGGTGGCGATGCGGACCGTCGGGCTGCTGCTGGTCAGCGCACTGATGGTGGTGCCGGTGGCGACGGCTCAGCAGTTGACGAGGTCGTTCCGGTCGACGTTCACGACCGCGTGCGGGATCGGGGTGCTGGTGTGCCTCGCGGGCATCATCACGTCGTACAACGCGAACGTGGCGCCCGGTGCGACGATCGTCGTCCTGGCGCTGGCGTGCTTCGTCGTCGCGGCGATCGCCGGGGCGCTGGTACGCCGGCGGCGCGCCGTACAGGCACCGCTGGCCGACGAGGAGCCGGAGGTCGGGGTGCCCGGGCCGGAGCCGCATGTGGTGACCGACGAGCACCCGCACGCGCACAGCCAGAAGTGCGGGCACCCGAAGGTCGAGCACGGCGATCACGTCGACTACGTGCACGACGGGCACCTGCACGCGGCCCACGGCGACCACTGGGACGAGCACTGAAGTTGCCGGCATCTGAAACAATGGCGAGTTGCCGGGCAGAATCGGCGATCTTTTGACAGGAGGCACGGTGGCGATCGGAACGAGGTCGACCCGTCAGCGCGCGGCGGTGGCGTCGGTGCTGGACAACCTGGACGACTTCCGGACAGCCCAGGAGATCCACCAGGAGCTCCGGACCTCCGGCGAGGCCGTCGGCCTCACCACGGTCTACCGCACGCTGCAGGCCCTGGCCGACTCCCGCGAGGTCGACGTGCTGCGCACCGCCGACGGCGAAACGGCGTACCGACGCTGCTCCAAGGGCCACCATCACCACCTGGTCTGTCGCAACTGCGGCCGCACCGTCGAGGTCGAAGGCCCGGCCGTCGAACGCTGGGCCGACAAGGTCGCGGCCGAGCACGGGTACTCCGACATCAGCCACACGCTGGAGATCTTCGGAACCTGCCAGGACTGCCAGAAACCCTGACGTTCGGTGGGCACCGATGTGACCTAAGCCACTCCGGCAGAGCGATGGGGCGCGGACCGTGACCTACGTCGTGCCGTTCCTCGAATCCGTCACCGGCATCACCGGCGCGCCACTCAGCGCGTTCCTTCTCGCGTACGGCGTCGCGACCGCGGTCGGCTCGTTCGGCGGCGGACGGTACGCCGACCGCAACGCCGCGCGCACCGTCGTCCTTGGCGCGATCGGACTGGCCGGCGCCCTGCTGGCCCTCTATCTAGTCGGTAGCAGCGCGATCCCGACGGCTTTGGCGCTGATCGCCCTGGGAATTTTCGGAACGGGGGTCGTGCCCTCGTTGCAGTACCGGGTGATCAGCCTGGCCGGTCCTGGCGGCCAACTGGCCCAGGCCCTGCCGGCGTCGGCCGCCAACATCGGCATCGCCCTCGGCTCCGCCGCCGGAGGCGTCGCCGTCGGCAGGTTCACCGTGTCGGCGGCGGTGATGACCGGGGTGATCGTTGCCTTGATCACCATTCCTGTTGCTTGGGGCACTGGGTTCCTCGAGCCACCAGTATCTCCACGGGATTGACCCCTGGTGTCGCCGATTCCCGACCGGTTCACACGAGCTGTGTCGCCAGCTCACTCATGCTGCGGACCTCCGTCGGCGTGAACCCGTCCACCGCGTTGGCGGCGGAATCGTCGCTGTGGAAGAGCAGCGGCTGGAACCCGGCTGCGCGAGCGCCCAGCAGGTTGGCCGGACGGTCGTCGACAAAGACCGTCCGAGCAGGGTCGAGGCCGGGGTGGGCGAGCACGGCGCGATAGGCGTCCGCCGACGGCTTGCGTGCACCGATGTCGGAGCTGACGTACCAGCGTTCGACGTACTGCTCGAGGTCGAAGCGCCGGCGCAGGAACTCGGACCACGCCGCGGCGTCGTTCGTCAGAACGACCGGCGTGATGCCGGCCGCGGTGAGCCGCTCGAGAGTCGAGGTGACGCCGGGGTTGAGTTCGTGCCGTGTGCAGTAGTCGGCGTCGGTTGCGCTCGCTCCGGCACCCAGCCGATTCCACAGGTCGTGGGTCGCGATCTTGCCGAGGGTGCAGAGGTGGTAGGTCTGCAGGATCTCTGACTCGCTGCGCGAACATCCGTGGTCGCGCAGATACGGGACGAGCAGGCTGCGGACCACGTTGCCATGCCGGTAGAGCACACCCATCGCGTCGAGGACAACGAAGCGACGCACGTCAGCGGGTGGCGGTCAGGAGGTACGTGGCTGGGATGTGAGCCGCCTGGTCTCCCAGGCCGGCGTACATGTCGGCCTCCGGGAACTCCTGCAGGGAGCGGATCGTGAGGCCCGCGGACAGGAGCGCGCTGGCGAGGGCACCCAGATTCCACACGTAACTGCGGCTTTGGACTTGGGCGTCGAGCTCACGGGTGATCTGCGGGGCCTTGGCAGGATCCGCGTAGCCGTCGCGGGCGGCGGTGAAGTAGTCGCCGGAGACCGTCAGAGTTTCCTCACCGGTGACGGTCAGGACCTCCCAGAGCGGGTGGTGCTCGCTGATCACGAGCACGCCGCGCGGCGTGAGGCGTTCTGCCAAGTCGGCGGCCCACTGGCCGAGGTCCGGGACCCAGCAGATTCCGCCCCAGGAGATGAAGATCAGGTCGAAGCCCGCGAGGTCCGGTTCCAGCGCCATCATGTCCTGCTCGCGGAAGTCGACGGTCAGTCCCAGCGCCTCGGCTTTCGCTCGTCCGGTCGCCAGGTGGGTCGGCGCGAGATCCACCGCCACGACGTCGGCGCCCCGCTGCGCGAAGGTCAGCGCCTCGTCCCCCACCGAGCACGCCAGCTGGAGCACCCGCCGCCCACGCACGTCTCCCACCGCGACCAGCTCGTGCTCGTTGAGTGCACTTCCGCCGGAGCTGAAGAACTCGACCGACTCCCCTGGACGCCGCGGCGCCAAGGCCTCCCAGTACTGCCGATTCCGGGCGACGACGTCGGCGCGGTCCATGCCGGCGATCGTACGGCGGTCCGTTGCCGCGCGCACCGGATTTGCTCAGGGGTTGCCATCCCCGCCCTTCACGTCAATGATCGCCGGGACAACTGAACATCAAGTGGGGGGAACGACCATGCGCAGCAAGCATTCGATCAGCTGGCGGACGGCCGCAGTCGTGACCGCGGCATTGACGGTCGCGACGGCCGGGCTCACGGCTGCTCCGGCGAACGCCAGGACGACGGCGACGTGCAATCTGACTGCTCCTTATCGGGTGGTCATCGGGCAGCCGTACAAGGAGTTCAAGCTGTACGCCTCGGGGGTTTGCTCAATGGGCGGAACGGCCTGGTCCGCTTGGAATCTCATTCATCCAAGCCAGGGCGATCAGGGCGGCGCCGGCTTCGGCAGCGTCGGGAGCGGTAACAACCAGTACAGCTGGGACGTCTACTCATCGCACACCATTGGCGTCCACACTTGGCGCCCGTACGCCGCCTACGACAGCAACTCCAATCAGCTGTCCCAGAACACCGTCCAGTCCGACATCCGCCTCGCGACCGCCGCCTGGATCACCAGCAAGCGCACCCAGGACGTCGTCACCTTGACCGGCACCTCGCTGCTCTACTCAACCGGCTCGAACAGCTACTTCAAGCGGTCCGCGAAGGGCGCGTTCCAGTACAAGGAGCGGGGCACGACCACCTGGAGGGGTCTGAAGGCCGTCACCACCAACTCCGCCGGCGTGGCCACCATGTCCTACCGCTTCAGCAGGACCCGCGACTACCGGTTTGTCCTCTACACGACCCCCGTGTCCTGGGACCAGGCCAGCGCCACCACCACCCGCTGATCGAGCGGGCAGGTGCCGCCGGCACCGCGGCATCAGGTGCCGCGGTGTCCGGCAATCAACTGATGTTGGCAGCCTCCGCCGCGATCGTCGTCGTGTCGCCATGACCGGTGTGCACGACCGTGCCCGACGGCAGCGCGAGCAGGCGCTCGCGGATCGACTTCAGGATCGTCGGCTTGTCGCTGTACGACCGGCCGGTCGCGCCCGGACCTCCGTGGAACAGGGTGTCGCCGGTGAACACGGCGTCCAGCGACGCGGCGTACAGGCAGGTCGAACCCGGGCTGTGTCCGGGCGTGTGGACCGCCTTCAGCGTCGCCCCGGCGACCTCGAACGTCGTTCCGTCCCTGAGGTCGTGGTCCGGCAGTTCGTCGTACAGCGCGGACCAGAGCATCTGGTCGGCCGAGTTCAGCCAGACCGGGCACTTCAGCACCGCCTGGACGCCGCCGACGGCGTTGATGTGGTCGTTGTGCCCGTGCGTGGCCACCAGCCCGACCACCCGCCGGTCCCCGACCGCCTGGACGACCCGTTCGGCGTCGTGGGCCGCGTCGATCACCAGCACCTCGTGGTCGTCGCCGACCAGCCAGACGTTGTTGTCGACGTCCCAGGTGCCGCCGTCCAGGCTGAAGGTGCCGGAGGTGACCAGCCGTTCGATCCGGGCGACCATCAGAACACCACCACCGAACGCAGCACGTCACCGTGGTGCATCTTCGCGAACGCCGCCTCGACCTCGCCCAGCGCGATCGTCTCCGAGACGAACCGGTCCAGCGGCAGCCGCCCCTGCAGGTGCAGGTCGATCAGCATCGGGAAGTCGCGGCTCGGCAGGCAGTCGCCGTACCAGCTGGACTTCAGCGATCCGCCGCGGCCGAAGAAGTCGAGCAGCGGCATCTCCAGCGTCATCTCCGGCGTCGGTACGCCGACCAGCACGACCGTGCCGGCCAGGTCGCGCGCGTAGAACGCCTGCTTCCAGGTCTCCGGACGGCCGACCGCGTCGATCACGACGTCCGCGCCGAACCCGCCGGTCAGCTCCTGGACCGCCGCGACGACGCCGTCGTGGTCCAGGTCCTTGGAGTTGATGGTGTGTGTCGCGCCGAGCTCCTGGGCGACGTCGAGCTTGCGCTGGTCGATGTCCAGCGCGATGATCCGGGCCGCGCCGGCCAGCCGCGCGCCCACGACTGCCGCCGTGCCGACGCCGCCGCAGCCGATCACCGCGACGGAGTCACCACGACCGACGTTGCCGGTGTTCACCGCCGCGCCGAGGCCGGCCATCACACCGCAGCCGAGCAGCCCGGCCACCTCAGCCTTCGCCGCCGGGTCCACCTTTGTGCACTGCCCGGCCGCCACCAGGGTCTTCTCGGCGAACGCGCCGATGCCGAGCGCGGGCGACAGCTCGGTGCCGTCGGCCAGCGTCATCTTCTGCTTGGCGTTGTGCGTGTTGAAGCAGTACCAGGGCCGACCGCGCAGGCAGGCCCGGCAGCTGCCGCAGACCGCGCGCCAGTTCAGTACGACGAAATCGCCCGGCTGGACGTCGGTGACGCCCTCGCCGACGCTCTCCACGATCCCGGCCGCCTCGTGCCCGAGCAGGAACGGGAACTCGTCGTTGATCCCGCCCTCCCGGTAGTGCAGGTCGGTGTGGCAGACCCCGCAGGCCTGGACCTGGACGACCGCCTCCCCCGGCCCGGGATCGGGGATCATGATCTGCTCGATCGTGACCGGGGCACCTTTGCTCAGGGCGACGACTCCACGCACTGTCTGACTCATGCGCCCGACGCTAGCCAACCGGGCCACCTCCCGTCTGCCCCCTCCCGCGCGTCGGCCCGGGGATTTTCCGGTACGCCGTACCGGCGATCGCCCGTTCGCCGGACGTCTGTCCGCCGGTCGCCCGTCCGCCGGACCTGCCGGGTGTCCACCGGTCGGGGGACAGCCGGTCCGTCGTCCGGCTCTCACCACGCACCCCCGCCGACGGCGAGGCTTGAGCCATGAACGACAACGACTTGGCAGTGCGGGTCCGCGGGCTCGTCAAGCGCTACCCGGACAAGGTCGCCGTCGCGGGCGTCGACCTGGACATCCGGCACGGCGAGGTCTTCGCCCTGCTCGGCCCGAACGGCGCCGGCAAGACGACCACCACGGAGATCCTGGAGGGGTATCGCCGGGCGGACGAGGGCGACGTACGGGTGCTCGGGATCGACCCGGCGCACGCCGACCGGCACTGGCGGGCCCGGATCGGCATCGTCGCCCAGTCGTCACGCGAGGAAGCCGAGCTGTCGGTCGCGGAGCTCGTGCAGCACTTCGCCCGCTACTACCCGAACCCGCGCGATCCCGATGAGGTGATCGCCTCGGTCGGGCTGGAGGACAAGCGCAAAACCCGTACCCGCAAGCTGTCCGGCGGGCAGCGGCGACGGCTCGACGTCGCGCTCGGCGTGATCGGCAACCCGGACCTGCTGTTCCTGGACGAGCCGACCACCGGCTTCGACCCGGAGGCACGCCGGCACTTCTGGACCCTGATCGAGAACCTGCGCACCGCGGGCACCACGATCCTGCTCACCACCCATTACCTGGACGAGGCCGAGCACCTGGCCGACCGGGTCGGGGTCATCGCCGACGGCCGGATGCTCGAGGTCGCCACGCCGGACACGCTCGGCGGCCGCGGTGCGCGGACGGCGCGGGTGTCGTGGCTGGACGCCGACGGAGCGCATGAGATCCGGACCGACGAGCCGACCGCGGAGCTCGCCCGGCTGATGCTGCGCTTCGACGGGGAGATCCCCGAGCTGCAGATCCGGCGACCGAGCCTGGAAGACATCTACCTGGACCTGATCGGCGCGGTCGACGCCGACGCCCTCGAAGGAGCGACCCGATGAGCACCACCGCGCCGGCCCGTCCACTGCCGTCCGCCGTCCAGATCGGGCTGTCCAGGATCGGGCTGGAGGTGAAGCAGTTCTTCCGCGAGAAGGAGCAACTGCTGTTCACGTTCTTCTTCCCGATCATCTTTCTGGCCATCTTCTCGGCCGTCTTCAGCGGTACCGAGTTCGCCCAGGGGGTCGACGCCGCGACGTACTTCACGCCCGGCATGATCGCCTCCGGCATCTTCCTGACCAGCTTCCAGTCGCTGGCGATCACGATCGCGATGGAGCGTGACGAGGACCTGCTCAAGCGGCTGCGCGGTACGCCGATGTCGCCGCAGTCGTACTTCATCGGCAAGATCGGGCTGGTCCTGTTCACCTCGGTCGCCCAGTTCGGGCTGCTGCTCGCGGTCGCCGGACTGCTGCTCGGCGTGGACCTGCCGTCGTCGGCGGACAAGTGGCTGCACTTCCTGTGGATCTTCGTACTCGGTACGGCGTCCGGCTCGGTGCTGGGCATCGCGTTCTCCGGCGTACCGAAGTCGGGCAAGGCGGCCTCAGCCGTGGTGACGCCCGTCGTCCTGCTGCTGCAGTTCATCTCCGGCGTCTACTTCGTCTACAGCAGCCTGCCGGCCTGGATGCGGGCGGTCTCCGAGGTCTTCCCGCTGAAGTGGCTGGCGCAGGGGATGCGGTCGGTGTTTTTGCCGGACGGCTTCGAAGCGTCCGAGCCGGGCGGCTCGTGGCAGCTCGGGACCGGCGCGATCGTGCTGACGCTCTGGCTGGTGGTCGGGCTGATCGTCGCCCAGCGGGTGTTCCGCTGGACCCGCCGGGACGCCGGCTGATGAACGTGGGCGCTTCCGCCGGGACCGTACGTCGTACGGCCGACTGGTTCTGGCGGAAGATGGGGGGCATGCAGGTTTCCTCGCGGGCTGATCAGCCGATCTGGCTCCGAACACTGTTCGGCTGGCACGTCGTGTTCTACGTGCTGCTGGTCGTGGTCACGCTCTCGGCCTCGATCTCGTCCGAACTCAGCGCCGGACGCAAGACCGCTTACCTGACCCTGGTCGGCGTGCTGGCGCTGGCCTACTGGCTTCTTGCCATCCCGGCGATGACTTCCCGCAACTGGCTGCTGTCGAACGTCTACCGGTTGCTGATGATCGGCTGCATCGCGGCGGCCGTCGCGCTCTACCCGCAGTCCGTGTTCATCCTGTTCATCGTCTCGCCGCAGATCTGGCTGCTGAGCCGGCGGACGCTCGACGCGATCGTCCTGACGCTGGTGCTGCTCGTTGCCGTCGGCACCGCCCAGCTGTGGGCGGCCGGCTGGACGACGGACGCCTTCTGGTCGATCTTGCCCTGGATGCTCATCAGCCTGGTGGTGAGCTCGTTGATGGGGATCTGGATCGACCGGGTGATCGCGCAGAGCCAGCAGCGGGCCGACCTGATCGAGGAGCTGGAGTCGACGCGGGACGAGCTCGCCGCCGCGCACCACACGGCTGGTGTGATGGCCGAGCGGGAGCGGATGGCGCGCGAGATCCACGACACGCTCGCGCAGGGCATGACCAGCATCGTGATGCTCGCCCAGACCGCCGCGGTGGAGTTGGAGCGAGGCGGCGCCGACTCGGTCGCGCGCCGGTTGAGCGCGATCGAGGACACCGCGCGGGAGAACCTGGCCGAGGCGCGTGCGTTGGTTGCCGCGTTCACCCCAGTTGCGTTGTCGGAGGCAACGTTGACCGAGGCGCTGCGGCGGCAGGCGGAGCGGTTCGCGGCGGAGACCGGCGTCGACGTCCAGGTGTCGCTGGACATGCCTGACGAGGAGGTCGCTGCGCTGCCGCAAGGGCAGCAGGTCGTGCTGCTGCGAGCCGCGCAGGAGGCGCTGGCCAACGTGCGCAAGCACGCGGGCGCCCGGACGGTCCTGATCACGCTGACGATGTCGGCCGACGGCGTCGGGATCGAGATCAGCGACGACGGCAACGGCTTCGAGCCGGCGGCCCCCGCACCGGGATACGGTCTGGCCGCGATGCGTGGCCGGGTCGAGGAGTCCGGCGGCACCGTCCAGGTCGACAGCGCACCGGGGCGCGGAACCCGGATCCAGGTACTCATTCCCTCGAGCGGTCAGGAGGACTCGTGACGGTGCGCGTACTGGTGGTCGACGACCACCCGATCGTGCGTTCCGGGCTGACCGGCATGCTCGCCGTCACCGACGACATCGAGGTGGTCGGCGAGGCCGGCGACGGCGAGGAGGCGCTCGCGCTGGTCGAGGCGACCCGGCCGGACGTCGTACTGATGGACCTGCGGATGCCACGCCGCGATGGGGTGTCGGCGACCGGCGCGATCGTTTCCGGTTATCCGGCGACGAAGGTGCTGGTGCTGACGACGTACGACACCGACACGGACATCCTGCACGCGGTCGAGGCCGGGGCCGCGGGGTATCTGCTGAAGGACACGCCGCATGCCGAGCTGCTGGACGGGATCCGCGCGGCTTCGCGCGGCGAGACGGTGCTCGCGCCGCCGGTCGCCGCGCGATTGATGTCGCGCTTGCGTACGCCGGCGCCGGCGACCGGCGCTCAGCCGTCTCCGCGGGAGCTGGAGGTGCTGGCCGCGGTGGCGCGGGGGTTGTCGAACGCGGAGATCGGCCGGGAGTTGTTCATCGGCGAGGCGACGGTGAAGACGCATCTGCAGCGGTTGTTCACCAAGCTCGACGTGGACGACCGGACCCGGGCGGTCACGGTGGCGATCGAACGGGGTTTGTTGCCTTCGCCGCGCGATCGGTGAGAGGGCATTCCCGCCGTACGGTCAGGTGCTGGTGACCTCGTTGGGCACTGCGCCGCCGTACCGCCGGTCCCGCTGCGCGTAGATCTCGATCGCCCGCCACAGGTCGCGCCGGTCGAAGTCGGGCCAGAGCGTGTCGAGGAACACCATCTCGGCGTACGCGAGCTGCCAGACCAGGAAGTTCGAGGTCCGCTGCTCCCCCGACGACCGGACGAACAGATCGACCTCCGGCACCTCCGGGTGGTACAGATGCCGCGCGATCGTCTTCTCGGTGATCCGGTCCGGCCGAAGCTTGCCTGCGGCAACTTCCTGCGCGATCGACTTCATCGCGTCCGCGATCTCCGCCTGCCCGCCGTAGTTCACACAGAACTGCAGCGTGATCACGTCGTTGTCCTTGGTCCGCTCCTGCGCGTACTCCAGCTCGTCGATCACGCTCTTCCACAACCGCGGCCGCCGCCCCGACCAGACGACTCGCACCCCCATCGCGTCCAGCTCGTCACGCCGCCGATGGATCACGTCCCGGTTGAACCCCATCAGGAACCGGACCTCCTCGGGCGAGCGCGCCCAGTTCTCGGTCGAGAACGCGTACGCCGAGATGTACTTCACCCCGATCTCGATGCCGCCCTTGATCACATCGAGCAACGAGGCCTCCCCGGCCCGATGCCCCTCGGTCCGCGCCAGCCCTCGCTGCTTGGCCCACCGCCCGTTGCCGTCCATCACGATCGCCACGTGCTCAGGCACCAACTCAGCCGGCAACTGCGGCGGCCGGGCCCCCGACGGATGAGGCTCCGGCGCAACCACCTCCCCCCGGGCCTTCCGCTCCACAACCCGACGACGACCCAATGGCGACATGCCGACGATTTTCCCCCATCCCTGTCCCGCACCTTCCACCGACCTACTGGCTTCCCGTCCTCCAGCCGGGTTCTCGTTCCCCGGTCGAAAGGACTCGCAGTGCTCCGGCCAGGTCCGGGTTCCGGCGCGGCGTGATCGGCGCAGTCCTGTCGCGACGGTCCAGGACTCCGCGCTGACTAGACTCTCGGCATACCTGGACCCACGACCGACGCGCGGATCTATCTGCTGGACCCGGACCAGCGGCAGACCTCCTCCGCCGGCCCGTTCGTGGTTGGCCCGGACGGCGTACGCGAGGACATCCCTCCGCTGGTCTTCGACGCTGTTCGCCAGGTGATCGACGCGATGCGGGCGGGACGGGCGGTCAAGATCTCGCCACTGCGCACCGAACTCCCGATCGACGAGGCCGCCGACGCGATCGGTATGGCCCGCGACGACTTCCGAGCGTACGTCGCCGAGGGCGCGATCCCTTTCCGCTCGACCGATTCGGTCGACTGGGTCGATCTCGCCACCGTGATCGCCGGGGGCAACGCCCGCCCGGCAACCCGGGCCGAGGGCATCCGCAAAGCCCTGCAAGAAGATCCGTGGGAGGACGCCGACGCCCGACCGTCGACATGACCCGCTCGGCCCCGTCGAGCCCGAGCCGCCCGGAGCGAGCTTTCCTGGACGCGATGTCATCCGCGGCCAGCTGCCCACGTCCTGCTGTCCATGGCCGCCCGGGACGCCGCGACCAGACCCGCGACCGCTGATCCGGCTGGTCCACCGAACGCCGTACGCCGCCGCCCGCGCCTGACGGCGTCCGTCAGCACGACCGCGCAGGCGTGCTGACCTCCGGCTCGCTGGCACCATCCGGAGCAACAAGAACCGGCCGCAGATCGATCACCGACAGCAAAGTCGACCGACTGAACTGCAGCGGAATGTCGCCCTCCATACCGCCGCCGGTCCAGTGGACGTTCCAGTACGCCGTCGCGCTCACCGGGAACTTTCCGCCCTTCTCGCAGCGCGACGTCTTCACGTACTTGTGCCCGCACGTCGGTGATGCCGGCACCTCCCTGAGCGACTTGCCTTCCACCGAAGACCGGTCGAACGGCGTACCGGCCCCCTTGCAACTGACCGTATTGCCGTCCCCCATGGACCACTCGATCCGATCCACCGTCCCGACGGCCTCGATCGTCACTCCCCCGAGCGATACCCGAGCCGACAGCGGCCCGGTCGTACTCTCGCCTGGATCCGTCACCCACATCCAGACCGGCGAATTCACCACGCCTTCGCGCCGCGCACTCTGCACGAACGGCGACAACCCAAGCTGCGGCGCCACGAAGTTCATGTCGTCGACAACCTGACGCGCAGCCACCCGCGGGTCGATCGTTTCCGGCTCGCCCGGCTCCTTGATCTCCGACTCGAACCGCGCCTCGCCGACCGGCTTACCATCCACCACGTCGAGCAACACCCAGCACCGATAGAACTTGCTGCCGGGCTTGATCTTGCTCGTGTCCCCCAACGTCATGGGCTTGTCACGCGGCAGGAGATAACAACCCGACGAGGGATCCCAGAACCCATCCTCGGTGGTGCACGGAATCGGTTTGCCCTCGAAGACGCAGCCCTTCTTGCTGACCTTGGTCGTCTTTCCAGGAGTGTCTGAGTCGCCTGGCCGATTCACCTCATCGGTCACCGTCAGCTCGCACTGGCCCGAGAAGACACTGATGATGCAATCAGGTTCACCAGTCGTCGGCGGAGGATCAGTCGTTGGGCCGGCCAACGCGCGCGTCGGCCCTGTCAGCGCGATCAGGAGCAGCGCGGCAGCGAGTTGCTTTGCCGTCAACATTTGCCGGCCTTCCTGCTCTGCGGGAAGTTCGCCTTCCACGCACCTGAGGCGTAGACCATCTTCATGCGGTCAACGAGCTGGGTTGGGGCGTTGGCAGGCCTGATCGGCTTCCCGTCGGGGCCGCTGGCAATCGCTTGCGAGGAGTCGACGCACGCTTCGACGACCGCTTCGTTGACTTCACCGTTCGGTCCCGGCGTCCCCAGGGTCAGGACCTTGGCCCAGACAACCTTCTGCTCCCCGACGCTGCGCCACTTCCGGCCCTTGAACGTCGCCGCTTGATTCAGCTCGGCGCCCAGCATCGTCCCGCTGGCCCACTTCCGCAGCTCGGTGACGTCTTCACCGCCGCTGCGGGCCATGACATCCGTCGCGGCGATGAACTGGCGATAGGCCTCGACAGCTCCATCGGGTGCGATGGTCGGTGTCGCGGTTGGCGTTGTGGCCGTTGTCTGTGCTGTCGACGGAGTGAACGGGGGCGGTGTCGCCGAGCCGGAGCTGTCGCAGGCAGCGGCGGCCAGCACGAGGGTTGCCGCCGTGACTGTTGCGGTGAGCTGCCTGCGCATCGTGCCTCCGTGCCGCGTGATTACTGTCTGTACAACCTTGCCATACCGGCAGTCTCTTCAGCTGACGTTGTCCACAGGGGTCAGCCGAGCGCGGGGAGGGATTGCAGGTTGTTGCAACTGGCTCGAGTCAACCGAGGGACTCGGTGCCTGGTAGCGGGACGACCGGTGCCGGCGTGAGGTCCAGGTGTCGCAGCGAGCGCAGGCGGTCCAGGTGCCAAGCTACGAAGGCGGCTACCAGCGTGTCTGCCTCGCGGCGGGTGCGTGGGTCGGTGCGTTCGGCGGTGGGCCAGTCGCCCGTGAGGAGGGCGGCCAGGAGGGTGATGGTGGCGGGGGCGGGCATGGTGGAGGCGGGTGGGCGGCAGGAGGCGCAGACCATGCCGCCGGCGGCGGGGTTGAAGGCTCGGTGGGGGCCTGGTTCGCCGCAGCGGGCGCAGTCGCCGAAGGACGGGGCGTAGCCGGAGATGGCCAGGGAGCGGAGGAGGAAGGAGTCGAGGATCAGGCGGGGTTCTCGTTCTCCGGTCGAAAGGACTCGCAGGGCTCCGGCCAAGAGGAGGTGTTGCTGGGTGGCTGGTTCTTTTTCTTCGACTACCAGGCGGTCCACGGTTTCCAGCAGGACTGTGCCGGTGGTGTAGCGGGCGTAGTCGGAGACGATGCCTTCGCCGTACGCGGCGATGGAGACCGCCTGGGTGACGACGTCGAGGGTGCGGCCGGTGGCGAGCTGGAGGTCGACGTGGCTGAAGGGTTCCAGTCGCGCGCCGAAGCGGGACGACGTACGGCGGACTCCCTTGGCGACGGCGCGGATCTTGCCGTGGGAGCGGGTCAGCAGGGTGGCGATGCGGTCGGCTTCGCCCAGTTTCTGGGTTCGGAGCACGATGGCTTCGTCACGGTAGAGCGGCACGGGGACAGTGTCTCAAATCGGTCCGACAGTCACAGGGTGTTGACGTACTCGGCCAGGCCCGTCGGCTTGCGGCCGGTGAGCTGCTCGACGGCGGAACTGACCGTGCCCAACTCGCCGCTCGCGATCGCGGCGTACGACGTGACCCAGCCGGCCACCTCCCACGCGGGGGCGTCGAAGCGTTCGCGGGAGCGGTACGCCTCGTCGAGGGTCTCGGGCTCGTAGCGGATCGTGCGGCCGAGCTTCTCGCTCAGTACGGCGGCCGCCTCGGTGAGGGTGAAGGCGGTCGGGCCGGTCAGGTCGTACGTCGCGCCGGCGTGCGCGGCGGGATCCAGCAGGACCTGGGCGGCGACCGCGGCGACGTCCGCGCGCAGGACGGCGGCGACACGGCCGTCGCCCGCCGGGCCGCGGATCGCGTCGTCCTCGCCGACGAGGCCGGGGACGAAGTCCAGGTACAGGTTGTCGCGCAGGAAGGTGAAGCCGACGCCGGACTCGCGCACGTGCTGCTCGGTGTGCCAGTGGTCGCGGGCGAAGGTGAAGGTGGCGTTCGGGGCGGCGCCGGCGAAGGAGGTGTAGACGATGTGGCGTACGCCGGCGGCGACCGCGGCGTCGATGGTTGCCGTGTGCAAGGAGACGCGGTCGGCGGACTCGGTGGCGCTGAGCAGGAGAAGGGTGTCCACGCCGTCGAAGGCGTTGAGCAAGGCGGGGTGTTCGCCGTACGCGGCTTGGGCGATCTCGGTGTTGGCGAGCTCGGGGGCTCTCGCGGGGTCGCGGACCACCAGGCGTTGGCGTACGCCGGCTTCGGCGAGCGTTCGGGCTACTTGGGAACCGAGTTGGCCGGTGGATCCGGTGACGGCGATCAGTGGTTGATCGCCGCTGAAGTCGCTGGGGGCGGGCGCCGCGGCGGCGCCAGGAGGAGTGGAGGTCAGCGGCCCTGAATCAGAGGTCGGCGCGGCTGTGGGCCTCGGCTCGGTCACTGGTTGACCAACTTCATGGCGGACTCGGAGTAGCGCGTACCGGCGGCAGCTTCCGGCGGGAACGCGTTGTTCAGCGTGTCGAGTTCCTCGGGGGTCAGCGTGAGGTCGACGGCCGCCAGGTTCTCCGCGAGGTACTTGCGGCGCTTGGTGCCGGGGATCGGCGCGATGTCGTTGCCCTGGGCAAGGAGCCAGGCGAGGGCGAGCTGGCCGGCGGTGACGCCGCGGGCGGCGGCCAGCGACTTGACCTGGGCGACCAGGTCGAGGTTCTTCTGGAAGTTCTCGCCGGTGAAGCGGGGCAGCGTGGCGCGCATGTCGTCGGGGCCGAAGTCCGACGGGGACTGGATCTGGCCGGTCAGGAAGCCGCGGCCCAGCGGGCTGAACGGGACGAAGCCGATGCCCAGCTCGCGCAGCGTCGGGAGAACCTCGGTTTCCGGGTCGCGGGTCCACAGCGACCACTCGCTCTGGACGGCGGTGATCGGGTGGACGGCGTGCGCGGCGCGGACGGTGTCGCCGGACACCTCGGACAGGCCGAGGTAGCGGACCTTGCCGGTCTCGACCGCCTCGGCCATCGCGCCGACGGTCTCCTCGATCGGGACCTGCGGGTCGCGGCGGTGCAGGTACCACAGGTCGACGTGGTCGACGCCGAGCCGGCGCAACGACGCGTCGATCGCGGTGCGCGCGTACTCCGGGCTGCCGTTGATCACGTTCGGGATCGTGTCGCCGGCCTGGCGGCGGCTGAAGCCGAACTTCGTCGCCAGCACGACCTGGTCGCGGCGGCCGGCCAGGGCGCGCCCGACGAGCTCCTCGTTCGCGCCGTCGCCGTACACGTCGGCGGTGTCCAGGAAGGTGCAGCCGGCATCGATCGCCGCGTGCACGGTCGCGATCGACTCGGCGTCGTCGCTGGTGCCGTACGACTGGGACATCCCCATGCAGCCGAGGCCGAGGGCGGAAACGGTCAGATCTCCGAGCTGGGATTCACGCATGGTCCGAACCTACCCCCGTCCGGTGGGTGGACGGGTTGGGGGCGGTACGACGGGGAGGTGGGCGCCACAGAGAGTCCCGGTAATGGACAGCGCGGCCGCTCAGTCGGCGATTGCCGTGCGGATCTGGACTTCCGAGTGCAGCGTCCGGTGCACCGGGCACTTGCCTGCGATCGCGAGCAGCTTTTCGCGCTGCTCCTCGGTCAGATCGCCCTCGAGCGTGATCTTGAGATCGATTCGGTCCAGCATGCCGGCGCTGGTCTCGCACTCTTCGCAGTCCTTCGCGTGCACGCGCGCGTGGCGCAGCTCGATCGAGACGTCGCGGAGCGGGATCTGCTTGCGTTCGGCGTACATCCGGATCGTCATCGACGTGCACGATCCGAGCGACGCCAGCAGCAGGTCGTACGGCGTGGGCCCCGTGTCGCGACCCAGAGGCACGGGTTCATCGGCGCTCAACCGGTGCCGCCCGGCGACGATCGTCTGTGCGTACGGCGCACCGTTCTCGGAGACAACGACCCGGTGACCCATCGTCAGCCCGGACGCGACCGGCGCCGCCGGCTTGGTCAGGTAGCGCCCGACCCACGCCCCGAGCATCGTCGCCGCGTACACCGCGTCGGCCGGGTTCGTCAGCGCGTGGTCCGCTCCGTCCAGCGCGATGAACGACTTCGGATGCCGAGCGCCGACGAACAAGTGCCCCGCGTTCTGGATCCCCACCTGCTGGTCGCTCGGCGCGTGCATCACCAGCAGGGCGGTTCGTGGCGGTGGGATCTCGCCGGCCGGGGCGTTGATCGTCACCACGGCCCGGATCTCCGGCACGAGGTGCGACGCCGACAGCACCGCGACCCCGCCGAGCGAGTGCCCGATCAGGATCTCCGGCGGCTCGAAGTTCGCCCGCAGGTGGTACGCCGCCAGCACCACGTCGGCCACCGCCCCGGCGGCGCCGATCTCGAAGGCGAGCACGGCGATCCCGGCCCGGGTCAGGGTGTCGGCGATGACGTCCACGGACCCGGGTGAGCGGTGCGCCAGGACGGCGTACGCCCGGATTTCGCCGGTGGGCAGGGCAAGGAGTGCGTCGAGTGATCCACCCTGCGGCCTGTCCAGCTCCAGCGTGACCTTCGGATCCGTCATGGCACAAGCATCCCCGACCCGGCGAACCGCCCGGCGCATCGACCCACGGTGACCACCGAGTACCGCTGGGTAGCAACAGTTCGGCCCAGGTAGCAAGCATCGGCCGGGCAGGCAACGAAAGCGCATCGGTGGGCACCGAAGCCCTGACGTGACACCGGTCAGTCCGTAAGTTCTCGGCAGGGTTCACGGGCTGCTGGGGGGTACGAGAGATGTTCCTGGGCCGGGCGTTGCGGTACCGGTGGTCGCAGGCCGTGGTCCTGGCCGGGGTGAGTCTGCTGATCGGCACGTGCGCCTCGTTCGCGCCCTGGTTCTCCCGGGCCGTGGAGCAGACGGTCACGACCGAGATGCTGACCAACCGGCCGCTGGTCGCCGCCTGGCAGGTGGAGGCGCTGTCGCCACCGACCAGCCGGATCGTCAGCAAACCGACGGCACCGGAGAAGCTGGAGACTCTCGTCCCGGCCGACCTGAGGCCGCTGTTCAGCCCGCCCGTGTACGGCGCGCACGTCGACATCACCTGGCTCACCGGCCCGGAGGTCACCGCGCCCAAGCCCCAGGGACGCATCCTGTGGCGCGACGGGTACTGCGAGCGGCTGAGGCTGATCGCCGGCCGGTGCGCCTCGGCGCCGAGCGAGGTGGTGATGTCCGCGGCGGACGTCGACAACCACGACATCAAGATCGGCCAGCGGCTGAACATCGTCCCCAACCAGTACGTCGGCCGCGGCGTGCTGACCGTCGTCGGCCTCTACGTCCCCGAGGACGCGCAGGACGTGTACTGGTTCGGCCGGCCCCCGACCGGAAACTCCTTCGCGCAGATCGGCAACAGCGCCGGCGCCCTCGACTACCTGCTGACCGACCGCAAGACCTTCGACGCGGCGGCATGGGGACATCGCAACACCCTCGACACGCGACCGCTGCCCGGACTCACCCGCCTGGACCACCTGGAGCGACTCAAGGCGGCTACGGAGAACGTCGAGGCGGAAGCCGGCGAACTCCAGTACAACGCTCACAACAACTCCGGCCTGGTGGGCCTGATCGACTCGATCGGGGCCGAACGGCGGCAGGCGGCGACCATCATCCCGCTGGTGATGGTCCAGGTCGCTCTGTTCGGCGTCGTGGTGCTGGCCCTCGCATTGGCGGCCGTGGTCGACCAGCGCCGCCCCGAGCTCGCGGTGGCCCGGTTGCGCGGCGCCAGCACGCGGTCGGCCGGGCAGGCGCTGGCGCTCGAGCTCGGAGTACCAGTCGCGGCCGGACTGCTGCTGGGTGCGGCCTCCGGCTTCGGACTGCTCCTCGCCGTCAGACAGACATGGCTCGACCGTGGGTCACCGATCGAGTTCCACTGGACGGTGCCGGCCGCGGTGGGGCTGGCACTGGTCGTCGGGCTTGTTGTCGTGGTGTCGACCGTCCGCTCCGTCGCGCGGCAGCCGATCTCCACCCTGCTGCGCCGAGTGGTTCCACGGCGCAGGGGCCGGTCCGTGGCGATCGCGGACGTTGCGATCGTCGTACTGGCGACGGCCGGCTTGATCGGCGCGTTGACCGGCGGTGGCCGAGGGCCGTTGCCGGTGCTGACGCCCACGCTGCTCGCGCTGGCGGTCGGACTGACCTTCGCTCATCTCCTGCTCCCGGCCGCTGCGCTGATCAGCCGGCAGGCCTTGCGGGCCGGGCGTCTGGGACTCGCCCTCGGCGCACTCCAGGTCTCGCGCCGTCCGGCGGTGACCCGAATCGTCGCCGTCGTCGCGGTGGCGACCGCGCTCGTCTCGTTCGCCGGCCAGGCCGCCTCCGTGGCCGGCGACAACCGGGAGACGCGCGCCGGGTACGAGGCCGGTGCTGAAGGCGTCGTCACCGTCGACACGACCGACCTCGGCAATTTCACCGCGGTGCTGAACAGCCTCGACCGTGACCGCCAATGGCTCTCCCCCGTCCTGATTTCCACCACGACCGCCCCCGATGCCCTGCGCACGGTGATGATCGAGCCCGACAGCTTCCGCCGGATCGCCTTCCAGGGCGAGGAGCTGACCGACCCGGACGGTTTCGCGCAGCTCGCCGCACCGCGGCAGCCGGCGCCGATCGAGGTACGCGGCGGGCAGCTCCGGGTGACCGCGAGCACCGGCCCGATGCAACCGGTGGTTCCGAAGACGATCAACGGCGTTGCGCCCCCGCCGCAGGCCCCGGCGAAGTCGGTGATCATCCGGGCCACCCTGGTCAGTCTCCGGGACGGCAGCCGGTTCGTCGCCAGCTTCCCGGCGCTGCCCCTGGTACCGGGCCGGACCGTCGATCTGACCACCAAGGTCTCGGGCTGCACGGCCGGCTGCCGGCTGCTGCGCCTCGGCATCGCCCGGGACATCAGCGACCAGTCCGGCATCACCGGCGACGTCGTACTGAGCAAGTTCGGCTCCGACGGCACCCCCTCCGCAGGACTCGGTACGTCGGACGACTGGCAGGAGATTCCCCAGCTCACCGAGGACAGCGGCGCCGTCCGGGCCAAGGACGGTCCGGACGGCGGCCTGACTCTCAACGTCACCAGCATCGCGCTCGAGAACGTGATCCAGCACGCGTCGGTCCCGCCGGGCATCCCGGCGCTGGTGACCAGCGGCTACCCGGTGGGCACCACGACGACGGTGCCCGGGCTGGACGGCATCGCGCAGCTGATCAGCCCGATCGACCGGCTCCGCGGACCGATCAACCGCTACCCCGAACGTGCGGCCGTCGTCGACCTGGAAGCGCTCCGGCGGATCGGCGGCACGGTTGCCCAGAGCAACGTCTCGTTCGAGATCTGGCTGAACGCCGAGGGAGTGGCCAAGGCCGACCAGCTGATCGAGGCGCTCGGCAAGGCCGGCCTGGACGCCTCGCTCGGCGATCGCAGTGCCGCACGGGCGGAGGTGTACAGCCGTTCGGCGAGTGCGCTCGCGCTGCAACTGACCCCGGTGATCGGCGTCGCCGGCTGGTCGCTCGCGATCATCGTGCTGCTGCTGATGGTGGTGACCTCGTGGCGGTCTCGGGCCCAGGACTACGCGAGCCTGCGGATCACCGGCGTACCGGCGGCCACGACCGGACGGGCCGCGCGCTGGGAGCAGACCGGCCCGGTCGCGCTGGCGGTGCTGCTCGGCTCGATCTGCGGGGTGGTCGGCGCGAAGGTCGCGCTGCCGCTGATCCCGTTGTTCGCCGAGACCGGTGAACCGTCGCCGATCCCGCTCGACCTCGGCACGAACTGGGCGGTCGCCGGGGTGCTCTGGCTGATCGGGACCGTCGTGCTGACCACGACCACGCTGCTGCTCGGCTCCGGCGTGAACCGCCGGGCGGGCTACAGCCGGATCAAGGAGGACCTGGCATGAGCGGCCTCGCGATCAGCACCAGCGGCCTGGTGCACATCTACCGCAGCCAGGGCCATGACGTCGCGGCCCTGTCCGGCATCGGGATCTCCGTCCGGCCGGGTGAGCTGGTCGGCCTGCTCGGACCGTCCGGCGCCGGCAAGTCGACGCTGCTGCAGCTGTGCGGTGGACTGCTCACGCCGAGCGCGGGCCGGCTGCACATCGGTGAGCACAACGTCGCCACGATGACCGAGGCGGAGCTGGACCGGATGCGCGCCGCCGACGTCGGCATCGTGCTCCAGGGGGCCGGGCGCAACCTGATCCCGTACCTGAATCCGCTGGACAACATCCGCTACGCCCAGGGGGCCGCGCCACGGGACCGCGACCTGCCGACGCCGGAGGAGGTGCTGGAGCTGGTCGGCCTCGGCCGACAGGCGAAGTCACCGCTCGGCAAGCTCACGCCGGGCCAGATCCAGCTCACCGCCGTCGCGGTCGGGATCGCCACCTACCCCGGGCTGCTGCTGGCCGACGAGCCGACCAGCCAGCTCGATCACCAGGCGCGTGACGAGGTGCTGTCGGCGATCTCGACCATCAACCGGACCACCGGGATGACGGTGCTGCTGATCACCCACGACCCGGAGGTCGCGGCCGCGCTGCCGCGGACGATCACGATCAGGGACGGCCGGATCGCCTCCGAGGGCCGGTCCGGCGAAGAGTTCGCGGTGGTCGCCACCGACGGGTCGCTGCCGCTGCCGCCGCACGTGGCCGACTTGCTGCCACCCGGGACGCTGCTGCGGGTCACCACCACCGAGGACGGCGAAGTCCGGCTCAGCCCGGTCGAGCAGGAGGACTCCTGATGAGCATCGAGCGCGGCATCACCGCCACCGGCCTCGTGGTCGCGTACGACGACGTGGTCGCCGTCGCGGACGTGTCGTTGCGGGTCCCGCCGGGGTTCGTCCTGGCCGTCAGCGGACCGTCCGGCGCGGGCAAGAGTTCGTTGCTGTGGGCACTCGCCGGGGCGCTCACGCCGAAGGCGGGCACGGTCGCGCTGGACGGCGTACCGGTGGTGGACCGGCCGGGAGCGTCCCAGCAGGGCGTCGTACTGATTCCGCAGGGCAACGGACTGGCGCGCGTACTCACCGCCCGGGAGAACCTGGCGCTGCCGTTGCTTGCTGGGGGCAAGCAAGACGTGGACCGGGTGATCGACGAGGCTCTGGCGGCGGTGGGCCTCGAGGAGAGCGGCGACCATCTGGTCGAGGAGCTGTCCGGTGGCGAGCAGCAGCGGGTCGCGGTCGCGCGCGGGCTGGCCCAGCAGGGCAAAGTCGTGCTGGCGGACGAGTCGACCAGCGAACTCGACAGCACCAACCGCGAACGCGTCCTGGACCTGCTCCGCCGGGAGGCCGAGCGCGGCGCCGCCGTCGTCATCGCCACCCACGACCCGAGCGTCGCCGCCGGTGCCGACGGCCACGCGACGATGGACGAAGGTCACCTCAGCTGGGAACGCCGCTTGTAGCCGTCACAGACCGATGAGGTGAGGCGACGCCGGCGGTCCGCTGGCGAGCAGGTCGGCGAGGTAGACCGGCAACGCCCGCGGGGAGAACACGTCCGGACCGTCGTACGCCGTGAGCTCGTCCTGGGCCCACCAGCGATGGCCGTGCACGTTCTCGGCGAGCAGCTCGGCCGCCGACATCGTGCCGCCCGGGGTGTGGCTGTCGACCCGGATCAGGAAGTAGTCGTTGATCACGCCGTCGTACCCACTCGCGTGGCCTTGGGCAACAACCTCTTGGTGCCACACATGCGGCGGATCGACCGGCGGCGTCAGGCCGATCTCCTCGTCCAGCTCACGACCGAGTGCCTGCAGCAACGACTCCCCCGGCTCGACTCCCCCGCCGGGTGCCGCCCACACATCCGGCCGGTCGTCGAAGGCGAACCGCATCAGCAGGATCCGGTCGTCCCGATCCAGGACGACGGCCCGCGCGGCCGGGCGCAGCTTCGGGGTCAGGCGTTCCAGCTCGTGGTGCTGTTCGACGACCTCGAAGCCGAAGCGGGCGTTGATCTTCCGCATGGCGGCGTTCGAGTGAGCGGTCCAGGTGTGCAGCAGGCGCTGGGTGGTGCGGTGCTTCGCGAGCTGGTCGAGATTGGCCAGCTTCAGGTGGGCGCCGAGGTTGCGGCCGCGGTGGTCGCGCAGGACCAGGGTGTCTTCCTGTAGCGCGTGCTCGGGGTCGGCGTTCATCAGGTACATCAGCGTGTAGCCGGCCGGGACGCCGTCGAGAGTATGCGCCATCGTGACCATCGCCAAGTAGTTCTTCGCGGCCCGCTGCTCGCTGTCCCGCAGCCGCTCGACCGTCCACGGCGCCGGGTCGCGGGTCAGCTCGCCGGACGGGACGTCGTGATCCATCGCGGTGCGCAGCTCGGCGTACGCCGGCAAGTGCTGTTCGGGACAGGGGCCCACCCAGGACGTCAGGCGATAGCCGGTCAGCTCCCCCACCTCGGCACGGAGCCGTTCCAGTCGGGCGGCGTCGTACGGAAGCGGTACGACGAGGTGGTCCTCGACGTTGCCGACGGTGAACCCCAGACCCGCGGCGAACGCGCTGCCCGGCCACGGATAGTCCGCGCCGGGGACGCTGAGCTCGGCCTGGAAGATCGTGCGGCCGAGCTCGGCCGCACGAGCCGTTGCCCAGCGCCACAACATCGTGCCGGCCCCGCGGCGCCGATCGGCGGGCGGAACGGCGATCTCCACCTCGACGGTGTCCAGGTTGTCCAGCAGCCGGTACGCGAACAGCATCGAGCCCACCAGCCGCGGGCCGTCGAAGGCTCCGACCGGAACGCGTGCCTTCTGCGGGCCGGGATCGCGCAACGAAGAGGCCAACGCCTCCCGGGACTCCAGCAGCGCGGCCGGCCGGCCCTCCGCGAGGCCGGCCCGGAAGGCGTCGTACCAGCTTCCGTACGCGGCGTCGTCGGACGGGTCGATCTCGCGCACGGTGATCATCCGCCGAGCCAACCAGCTCGGCGGACGATCCGCACGTTCTTTCAGCGAGTGGCGCGGTTGATCGCCGAGACGACGGCCTTCAGCGACGCGGTCAGGATGTTGGCGTCCCGGCCGACACCCCAGAACACCTCGTCGCCGACCTCGCACTCGACGTACGCCGCGGCCAGGGCGTCGCCGCCGGCCGAGAGCGCGTGCTCGTGGTAGTCCAGCACGCGCACGTCGTACTTCAGCGGCTTGATTGCGTCGACGAACGCCGAGACCGGGCCGTTGCCCTCACCGGTCAGCTCGTGCGGTACGCCGTTGGAGTACACCTGCACGGCGACCGTCTCGTTGCCCTCGCCACCGGACTTCGAGGTGACGGTCAGCAGCGACAGCTTGCCGGGCGCCAGGTACTCGTTGGCGAAGATGTCCCACATCACCTGGGGGCCGACCTCGCCACCCTCGGCGTCGGTGTGCTGCTGGATGACGCGGCTGAACTCGATCTGCAGCCGGCGCGGCAGGTCGAGGCGGTGCTCGGACTTCATGATGTAGGCGACGCCGCCCTTGCCGGACTGCGAGTTGACCCGGATGACCGCCTCGTACGAGCGACCGACGTCCTTGGGGTCGATCGGCAGGTACGGCGCTTCCCAGGCGATCTCGGAGACCGGCTTGCCCTCGGCCGCGGCCTGCTTGTCCAGCGCCTCCAGGCCCTTCTTGATCGCGTCCTGGTGAGAGCCGGAGAAGGCGGTGTAGACCAGGTCGCCGGCGTACGGCTGACGCTCGGGGACGCGCATCTGGGTGCAGTACTCGACCGTGCGGCGGATCTCGTCGATGTCGGAGAAGTCGATCTGCGGGTCGATGCCCTGGCTGAACAGGTTCATCCCCAGGGTGACCAGGTCGACGTTGCCGGTCCGCTCGCCGTGGCCGAACAGGCAGCCCTCGACCCGGTCGGCGCCGGCCATCAGGGCGAGCTCGGTGGCGGCGACGGCGGTGCCGCGGTCGTTGTGCGGGTGCAGGCTGATCGTGCTGTACTCGCGCCGGGTCAGGTTGCGGGCGAACCACTCGATCTGGTCGGCGTACACGTTCGGCGTGGACATCTCGACGGTGGCCGGCAGGTTCAGGATGATCTCGCGGCCCTCGGCCGGCTGCCACACGTCGCTGACCGCCTCGCACACCTCCAGCGCGAACTCCAGCTCGGTGCCGGTGAAGATCTCCGGGCTGTACTGGTAGCCGAACTCGCAGTCGCCCAGCATCTCGTCGGCGTACTTCATCACGGTCTCGGTGCCGCGGACGGCGATGTTGCGGCACTCGGCCTTGTCGACGTTGAACACGACCCGGCGGAACAACGGCGCGGTCGCGTTGTAGAGGTGGATGGTGGCCTTCGGCGACCCCTGCAGCGACTGCACGGTCCGCTCGATCAGCTCCTCGCGGGCCTGGGTCAGCACCGAGATCGTCACGTCGTCGGGAATCGCGTCGCCCTCGATCAGGCTGCGGACGAAGTCGAAGTCGTACTGGCTGGCGCTGGGGAAACCGACCTCGATCTCCTTGTAGCCCATCTTCACCAGCAGGTCGAACATCCGCCGCTTGCGGGCCGGCGACATCGGCTCGACCAGGGCCTGGTTGCCGTCGCGCAGGTCGGTGGACAGCCAGCGCGGCGTCCGGTCGACGGTCTTGGCGGGCCAGGTCCGGTCCGGCAGGTCGATCGGCGGGAACGCGCGGTAGCGCTGCACCGGCATCCCGGACGGTTGCTGGACGGGCTGGGGCTGGTTCTTGGGTGCCACGGGGGTTCTCCTCGGGAAGGCTGTACTACGGGGTCGTCGACGACCGGCGCACGACAGAACTCCGCGGCGAGGGAACCGGCCTGGTCAGGCCTCGCCGCGGCAGCGAAGGAGGAGAACCTGGTGCCGCATGATGCCAGCGAGTCTAAGCACAGGCCCGCCCAGCCGTCGAACCGGGGGTCTCGATCGGCGAGACACGCAGCGTGACGGGCGATCGCGGTCGCCGTTAGTAGACATCGTCTACCGATCCCATGTAGACACTGTCTACGTGACCGCTCTCGTTCGTGCTGCTCTTCAGCGGCGACCTCGTCCGACCCGGCGCGGCCTCGGCCGAGGAGTCGGGTTCGGCCTCGTCCTGCTCGCGATGTCGCTGACCACGATCGAGACGGTCGCCGTCCGCCGCACGCTGAACGTTGCCGTCGGCACCTTGCTCGGCCTCGCCGTGCTCCGCGAGCGCCTCACCCCGCTGACCATCACTGGACTGAGCGCCGTCCTCGGCGGCGTCCTGCTCGTGTCCGTTCAGTTCGAGACGGCTTGAGCTCAAGCGCACTTGACCTCCTACGCTGATGGCATGACCGACTCACTCGCCGAGCGTCTCGGCACCCACGGCCTCGGTGTTCTCGTCACGGTGAAGCGGGACGGGCGGCCGCAGCTGTCCAACGTGACCTACGTGTACGACGCCGTGAGCAACCGGATCCGCGTCTCGCTGACCGACGGCCGGGCCAAGACCAAGAACCTGCGCCGCGACCCGCGGGCCAGTCTGTACGTCAACGGCCCCAACGGCGGGTCGTACCTGGTGCTGGAAGGCAAGGCCGAGCTGAGTGCGGTGGCGCGGGATCCGCACGACGACGCCGTCGAGGCGCTGGTCGACTACTACCGGACGGCGTCCGGTGAGCACCCGGACTGGGACGACTACCGCCGCGCGATGGTCGCCGAGCGGCGGCTGATGTTCACGATGACCGTCGACCACGCCTACGGGATGCCGTCCCCGTCCTGACCGACGCGAACGGCCCGGCGCACCGAGTGCGCCGGGCCGTTCGCGATCAGGTCACTTCAGGTCGAACCGGTCGAGCTCCATCACCTTCACCCACGCGGCGACGAAGTCCTTGACGAACTTCTCCTGCGCGTCCGCCGCGGCGTACACCTCGGCGAGCGAGCGCAGCTGCGAGTTGGCGCCGAAGACCAGGTCGACGGCGGTCGCCGTCCACTTGACCTCGTCGGAGCCCAGCTCGCGGATCTCGAAGACGTTCTCGTCGACGGCCGAGGTCTTCCACTCCGTGCCCGGCGCGAGCAGGTTCACGAAGAAGTCGGTCGTCAGCGTCTCCGGCCGGTCGGTGAACACGCCGTGCTTCGAGCCACCCGCGTTCGCGCCCAGCGCGCGCAGACCGCCGATCAGCACCGTCAGCTCCGGCGCGGTCAGGGTCAGCATGTAGGCCCGGTCCAGCAGCAGCGTCTCCGGCGACAGCTTCTCGCCGGCCCGCAGGTAGTTGCGGAAACCGTCGGCGCGCGGCTCGAGCACCGCGAACGTCTCGGTGTCGGTGTCCTCCTGCGAGGCGTCGGTCCGGCCCGGGTGGAACGGCACGGTGACGTCCTGCCCGGCGTTGGCCGCCGCGCGCTCGACGCCCGCGTTGCCGGCCAGCACGATCAGGTCGGCCAGCGAGACCCGCTTGCCGCCGGTCTGCGCGCTGTTGAACTCCTGCTGGATCTGCTCCAGCTTCGGCAGCACCTCGGCCAGCTCGGCCGGCTGGTTGACCTCCCAGTTGCGCTGCGGCTCGAGCCGCAGCCGGGCGCCGTTCACGCCACCGCGCTTGTCGGTGCCGCGGAACGAGGCCGCCGCGGCCCACGCCGTCCGGACCAGCTGGCCGACGGACAGCCCGGAGTCGAGCAGCTTCGCCTTCAGCGCCGCGGCGTCCGCGTCGTCGATCAGCTCGTGGTCGACGGCCGGAACCGGGTCCTGCCACAGCTGCGGCTCCGGGACCCATGGACCGAGGTAGCGCGACACCGGACCCATGTCACGGTGCAGCAGCTTGTACCAGGCCTTGGCGAACGCGAGCTGGAACTCCTCCGGGTGCTCCAGGAACCGGCGCGAGATCTTCTCGTACTCCGGGTCGACGCGCAGCGCGAGGTCGGTGGTCAGCATCGTCGGGCGGTGCTTCTTGTTCGGGTCGTACGCGTCCGGAACGTTCTCCTCGGCGTCCTTGGCGACCCACTGCCACGCGCCGGCCGGGCTCTTGGTCAGCTCCCACTCGTGGCCGAACAGGTTCTGGAAGAAGCCGTGACCCCACTTGGTCGGCGTGCTGGTCCAGGTCACCTCGAGACCGCTGGTGATCGCGTCCGGGCCCTTGCCGGAGCCGTAGGTGCTCTTCCAGCCCAGGCCCTGCGCCTCCAGCGGAGCCGCCTCCGGCTCCGGACCGATGTGGTCGGCCGGGCCGGCGCCGTGGGTCTTGCCGAACGAGTGACCGCCGGCGATCAGCGCGATGGTCTCCTCGTCGTTCATCGCCATCCGGCCGAAGGTCTCGCGGATGTCGCGGGCCGCGGCCAGCGGGTCCGGCTGGCCGTTGGGGCCCTCGGGGTTGACGTAGATCAGGCCCATCTGGACCGCACCGAGCTGGCTGGCCAGCTCACGGTCGCCGCTGTAGCGCTGGTCGCCCAGCCAGGTGTCCTCGGGGCCCCAGAAGATCTCCTCCGGCTCCCAGATGTCCTCGCGGCCGAAGCCGAAACCGAAGGTCTGGAAGCCCATGTCCTCCAGCGCCACGTTGCCGGCCAGGACCAGCAGGTCGGCCCAGGAGATCTTCCGGCCGTACTTCTGCTTGACCGGCCAGAGCAGGCGGCGGGCCTTGTCCAGGTTGGCGTTGTCCGGCCAGCTGTTCAGCGGGGCGAAGCGCTGCGCGCCGTCGGCGCCGCCACCGCGGCCGTCCTCGATCCGGTAGGTGCCGGCGCTGTGCCAGCTCATCCGGATGAACAGCGGGCCGTAGTGCCCGAAGTCGGCCGGCCACCAGTCCTGCGACGTCCGCATCACCTCGACGATGTCGCGCTTGAGCGCGTCCACGTCGAGCTTCTTGAACTCCTCGGCGTAGTCGAAGTCCTGCTCCAGCGGGCTGGCCTGCGGCGCGTGCCGGCGCAGCACCGAGAGGTCCAGCTGGTTCGGCCACCAGTCCCGGTTCGACCGCGGATTGGGCACCGCCGGCGTCGGGGAGTCGATGGCGGGGTTCTCGCTCTCACTGCCGTGGGGCAGGTCAGGCGTCTCGGTCATGCTCAACCTCTCGATGTGGTGGCTGGTTCAGGACTTGCGGCGGAACACGCCGGGCACAGACCCCAGTACACGACCTCGGCCTCGTCGACGGCGAAGCCGTGCTGGTCGGACGGGTGCAGGCAGGGGGCCGCGCCGACGGCGCAGTCCACGTCTTCGATGGCGCCGCACGACCGGCAGACCACGTGGTGGTGGTTGTCGCCCACGCGAGCCTCGTACCGGGCGACCGAACCGGCCGGCTGGATCCGCCGCAGCAGACCCGCGTCGGTCAGCGCGCGCAGGACGTCGTACACCGCCTGGTGCGACACGTCCGGCAGCTCCTCGCGGGTGGCCCGGATGATCGCGTCGGTGTCGGCGTGCGGGTGGGAGTGCACGGCGGTGAGCACGGCCAGCCGTGGCCGGGTGACCCGCAGCGCAGCCTCGCGCAGCAGTTCGGTGGGGTCGGAGTCGAGGGCCATCACACAGATACTTTCGAATGATTTTGAATCGGTCAAGATTCACTGCCCGGGCAGATTCTCACCAGCGAAAACCGATGGCGGTGAACGAGGCCGCGCGCCACTCTGGCCTGGTGGACATCACCAGGCTCTCCCCCGACGACGAGGTCGGGTGCGCGGACGCCGTGGCGCTGTTTCAGGCCACGCACAAGCTCGACTGCCCGGACGCGTTGCTGCCGACCGCTCGCGGTTTCGCGGCACACCTGAAGTACGGCTGGGACGGCGACCCCGGACAGGCCTATCTGGCCCGCGACGAGGACGGCACACTCGCCGGGGTGCTGAGCGTCGAGCTGCCGACCTACGACAACACGAACCTGGCCTGGTTCGAGGTCGAGGTGCACCCGGACCGGCGCGGCCGCGGCCTCGGCGGCGAACTGCTCGCGTACGGCGAAGGGCTGGCCGAGGAACTCGGCCGGACCTCGCTCGGGCTGAGCGCGTGGGACCTGCCGAAGGCCGACCTGTTCGCACGGCGGCAGGGCTACGAACCGAAGGCGATAGAGGTGAACCGGCGCCAGGATTTGACGGCGCTGGACTGGGACCTCGTGCAACGCCTGTACGACGAAGCGGCGCGCGCGGCGTCGGCGTACGAGCTGGTGCGGGTGAGCGGGGTACTGCCCGACGACCTGCTCGACGGGATGGTCGCGGTGACCGCGTCGATCAACGACGCGCCGAAGGACGAGCTGGACATCGAGGACGACGAGTTCAGCCCGGAACGGTTGCGGGCTTATGAGCAGGCGCAGCTGGCGCACGACCGGAGCCTGTACCGGGTGATCGCCCGGGAGCGGGCGACCGGCGAGCTGGCCGGGCACTCGACGATCACCGTCGAGCGGGAGCGGCCGCACATCGCCGAGCAGGCCGACACCGCGGTCGCGCGGAACCATCGCGGACATCGGCTCGGCGCGTTGGTGAAAACCGGCATGCTGCTGTGGATGCGCGAAGCCGAGCCGGCGCTGACCCAGCTCGACACCTGGAACGCCGAGTCCAACGCGCACATGATCGGCATCAACGAACAGCTCGGGTACCACGTGGTGGCCCGGTCGATCGCCTACCAGAAGGCGATCTAAACGACCTGCAGCAGCGTGACCTTCATCCGGTTGCTGATCGTGAAGCCGAGGCTTTCGTAGAGCCGGATGGCGGTGAGGTTCGTGCCGCCGGTGTGCAGGAACGCCTGCTCACCGCGCTGCTCGATGCCGGCCACGACAGCGCGGATCAGGCGAGTGGCCAGCCCCCGGCCGCGGTGGTCGGGATGGGTGCAGACGGCGCTGATCTCGACGTAGCCGGGCAGGTGGTACCGCTCACCGGCCATCGCGATCAGCTCGCTGTCCTCGCGCAGGCCGAGATAGTTGCCGAGTTCAATCGTCCGCGCGCGGAACGGGCCCGGGTCGGTGAGCGCGACCAGGCTCAGCATCTCCGGTACGTCGTCCGGCCCGAGCCGCACCGCCTCGGAATCCTCCGCGCCGAAGCCGGCCGGCGCGACGAACTGGACCAGGTCGAACTGCCGGTCCACCTTGAAGAGCTCGGGCACCGCACGTGCAGGTCCCATGGTCGCGACCAGCCGGTTCGGCCCGACCAGTTCGGCGGCGTCGGCCCAGTCCTGCTCGGTCGGCTCGTCCGGCAACCCGAGGAACGGCGCCACGTCGGACGGGTAGACCCGGACGTTCCCGCGCACCTCGGCGATCCCCGCGTGCGGCCCGGTGAGCGCGCCGTACGCGGGGTTGAGCAGAACGTCCATCAGAACCCGAGCTTCTTCAGGTGCTTGGCGTCGGTCTGCCAGTTCTTGGCGATCTTCACGTGCAGGTCGAGATAGACCGGGGTGCCGAGCAGGGCCTCGATCTGGCGGCGGGCGTTGGCACCGACCTCGCGCAGGCGGGCGCCCTTGTGGCCGATCACGATGCCCTTCTGGCTGTCCCGCTCCAGGAAGATGTTCGCGTAGATGTCCAGCAGCGGCTTGTCGTCGGGCCGGCCCTCGCGCAGCATCATCTCGTCGATGGTGACCGCGATCGAGTGCGGCAGCTCGTCCCGGACACCTTCCAGCGCGGCCTCGCGGATCAGCTCGCCGACCAGGATCTCCTCCGGCTCGTCGGTGACGTCGCCGTCGGCGTACAGCGGCATGCCCTCCGGCAGCAGCTTGACCAGCTCGTCGGCGACCACGTCGACCTGGAACCCGTCGACCGCCGACACCGGGACGACCGAGGCCCACTCGATACCGTGCGCCTCGCCGAGCGCGGCGATCTCGGCCAGGTGTTCGGCCATCCGGTCCGGGCCGACCAGGTCCGCCTTGGTGGCCAGCGCGACCTTCGGGGTCTTGGCGACCTTGGCCGCCTCGCCGACCAGGAACCGGTCGCCCGGCCCGATCCGCTCGCTGGCGGGCAGGCAGATCGCGATCACGTCGACCTCGGCCCAGGTGGTCTTGACCACGTCGTTGAGCCGCTCGCCGAGCAGGGTCCGCGGCTTGTGCAGCCCCGGGGTGTCGACCAGGATCAGCTGCGCGTCGTCGCGGTGCACGATGCCCCGCACGGCGTGCCGGGTGGTCTGCGGCTTCGACGAGGTGATCACGATCTTCTGGCCGACCAGCGCGTTGGTCAGCGTCGACTTGCCCGCGTTCGGCCGCCCGACGAAACAGGCGAAACCGGACCGGAACTGCTCAGGTGTGGACGACATCACGAACCTCTCCGTTGCCATCAGCAACGACTACGGGCAGCGCGGCGCCACCGAAGTACCGGACCACCTCGACGTCGACCGCCTCGGGCCCGGCGTCGGTGACCAGCGCGGCCGCCTCGATGCCCTTCACGCCGGACGAGACCGCCATCGCGACCGCGAGCTGCAGCGCGGACAGCAGCACCGTGTCGAGCTGGACCGTACACGCAGCGTACGTCCGCCCGTCGGAGTCGCGCACGGCGGCACCCTCGGTCGCGCGGGTACGGGCGCGGGCGGCACGGGCCAGGGTGACCAGTTTGGCGTCCTCGGCCGAGAGGTCAGCGGGCAACACAACTCCAGTGTCTCGTGGGCGGCGTCAGGCAGTCTGGTGACTGCTGTCCTGCGGCTGCTCGGCGAGCTCGTCGGTTCGCCGGACCAGCACCGTACCGATCTGGTTGCGGCGGCCGGACGGCCGTTCCGCGGTGAGGGACAGACCCAGCCCCTCGATCTCGACCTGCGCGCCCGGAATCGGCACCTTGCCGAGCAGCTTGGCCATCAGTCCGCCGACGGTGTCGACGTCGTCGTCGTCCAGCGGGAGGCCGAACAGCTCGCCGAGCTCGTCGATCGGGTAGCGGCTGGAGACCCGGAAGGCGCCGTCGGACAGCGCCTGCACCGGCTCCGGCGCCTCGTCGTACTCGTCGGTGATCTCGCCGACGATCTCCTCCAGGATGTCCTCGATGGTGACCAGGCCGGCGGTGCCGCCGTACTCGTCGACGACCATCGCGACGTGCATCCGGGCCGCCTGCATCTCGCGCAGCAGCTCGTCGACCGGCTTGGAGTCCGGCACGTACATGCACGGGCGCATCACCGACTCGACCCGCTCGGTGGATTCCGACTGGGCGTTGTCGTAGACCCGGCGCATCACGTCCTTGAGGTAGACCACGCCGAGGATGTCGTCCAGCGAGTCACCGACCACCGGGATCCGCGAGTAGCCCGAGCGCAGCGCCAGCGAGGTGAGCTGGCGCAGCTTCTTGTGCCGCTCGATGTAGACCATGTCGGTGCGCGGCACCATCACCTCGCGCACGATCGTGTCGCCGAGCTCGAAGACCGAGTGGATCATCTGGCGCTCGTCGGCCTCGATCACCGCGGACTTCTCCGCCAGGTCGACCAGCGCCCGCAGCTCGGACTCGGTCGCGAACGGGCCGGCCGCGAAGCCCTTGCCCGGGGTGAGCGCGTTGCCGATCAGGATCAGCAGCTTCGGGATCGGGCCGAGCACGGTGGTCAGCGCCATGATCGGGCCGGCCGACAGCATCGCGAACCGGTCGGAGTGCTGCCGGCCGAGGGTGCGCGGCGCGACGCCGATGATCACGTACGAGACCACCACCATCACCACGGCGGTGATCAGGATGTGCTCCCAGGTGACCGGGAAGACGTTGGACAGCGCCTGGGTGACCAGCACGATCGCGGTGATCTCGCAGCTCAGCCGGACCAGGAGCAGGGTGTTCAGGTAGCGCGGGGCGTCGGTGAGCAGGTCGCGCAGCCGGACCGCGCGGGTGTTGCCCATCTCGACCTGCTCGTCGGCCCGCACCTTCGAGTACGCCGAGATGGCCGCCTCGGCGCCGGCGAACACCCCGGCGAGCAGAACGAGCACCGCGGCCACAACCAGCAGGACGCCGTCGTGGTAGCTCACGGCAGTGTCACTCCTCGCCGAGCCGGTTTCCCGGTGCGCGCCAGGCTTCCAGCAGCCGCCCCTGGACTTCCCACATCTCCGCCTTCTCGGCCGGTTCGGCATGGTCGTAGCCGAGCAGGTGCAGGATGCCGTGCACGGTCAGCAGCTCGAGCTCGGCCCAGGTGCCGTGACCGGCCTTGGCGCCTTGCGCGGCCGCCACCGTCGGGCACAGGGCGATGTCGCCCAGGTGCCCGAGCGGTGGCTCGGCGTCGTCGTTGTCACTGCCCGGACGCAGCTCGTCCATCGGCCACGACATCACGTCGGTCGGGCCGGGCAGGTCCAGGAACTCGACGTGGTAACGCGCCATCGTGTCCTCGTCGACCAGCTTGATCGACAGCTCGCACTCGGGGTGCAGGCGCAGGCTCGACATCACGAAGCGGCTCAGCCGCATCAGTCCGTGGGCGTCGATCTCCACACCGGACTCGTTGTTGACCTCGACGTTCATCGGTTCGGTTCAGCGCTGCCTTCGTAGTTTTCGTAGGCCGACACGATCCGGCCGACCAGCTTGTGCCGGACCACGTCGTGCGACGTCAGCCGGCAGAACGCCAGGTCCTGGACGCCCTCCAGGATGTTCTGCACGACCCGCAGGCCGGAGTTCGTGCCGGTCGGCAGGTCGACCTGGGTGACGTCACCGGTGACCACCATCTTGGAGCCGAAACCGAGCCGGGTGAGGAACATCTTCATCTGCTCCGGCGAGGTGTTCTGCGCCTCGTCCAGGATGATGTAGGCGTCGTTCAGCGTCCGGCCGCGCATGTAGGCCAGCGGCGCGATCTCGATCGTGCCGGCCGTCATCAGCCGCGGGATCGACTCGGGGTCGAGCATGTCGTGCAGCGCGTCGTACAGCGGGCGCAGGTACGGGTCGATCTTCTCCGACAGCGTGCCGGGCAGGAAGCCCAGCCGCTCGCCGGCCTCGACGGCCGGCCGGGTCAGGATGATCCGGTTGACCTCCTTGGCCTGCAGCGCCTGGACCGCCTTGGCCACCGCCAGGTAGGTCTTGCCGGTACCGGCCGGGCCGATGCCGAACACGATCGTGTTCTTGTCGATCGCGTCCACGTAGCGCTTCTGGTTCAGCGTCTTGGGCCGGATCGTCCGGCCGCGGCTGGACAAGATGTTCTGGGTCAGCACGTCGGCCGGGCTCTCGACGGTCTCGGCCTTGATCATCGCGATGCTGCGCTCGACGGAGTCGGCGGTCAGCCCGTGACCGGTCCGGACCACGGCGATCAGCTCGTCGATCAGCCGCTCGGCCAGCGCCAGCTCGGCCGGCTCGCCGGTCATCGTGATCTCGTTGCCGCGGACGTGGATGTCGGCGGCGAACTCCTTCTCGACGACCCGGAGGAACTCGTCCCGGGCTCCGAGCAGCGCCACCATGTCGATGCTGTTCGGCACGACGACCTTGTGGGTCGCCTTCGGCGGTTCGCTACCGCCGGCGCGCGTCGCATCCGGGTGCGACGGCTCGATACTGCGTGGCCTGGACAGCCTTTCCTCCTGGTGCCTGGTGACGATGACCTGATCCATGCTAGCCGCAGGCCCCGACACCGCCATCCGATAAAACCCCGATTCCCCCCTCGACAGGCCTCTGACCTGCACTTTTGTCCAGTTCAAGCCGCCGGTCCCGTTCGGCACGCCACTCGGTATCGGGCAGCAGACCGACCACCACGCCTGCGTCCGACGCCCTGACGAGCGGTTCGAGGGTCTCCCGCAGTACCAGCTCCGCGCGACCGGGATCCCGCAGCCCGAGCTCGTGCGCCGTCAGGATCCGGTACGTCGCCTCGACCGCGGCCCGGACCGTCCCGGACCGGGCCGGCGGCTGGTCGAACGCCCCGGCATGCGTGTTCCGCCCGTCGTCGATGCCGACCAGATGCGCGGGGGTGAACACGTGCAGAGCCCGGACGGCTGCTGTCGGATCGCCCGAATACACCGCGTAGTCTCGCCAGGCATGCGCTCCGCTGTAACTGTCCTGCATCGCGTGCACGGCCGCTCCGAGGTGCCGCATCATCTCGCGCCCGCTCTTGCGACGGGCTCGGCGCAGTTCGGTTGCGATGAAGCCGGCGGCGACGCGCAGGTTGGCGGGTCCGGAGCGGAACGGATCGGCGAGGAAGTGCTGCCGCTGGACGTCGGGATTCGTGTACGCCGAGTGCAGGGTCGGGCCGAGGCCGGCGTACGGGAAAGTCCGGCCGGTGTTGGCGAAGTTCCTGATCAGGCCGGCGGCGAAGGGCCGGTCCTGGTGGGCCTGGGCCCGGTCGAGCTGGGCGGCGTACCGGTCTCGCCCGAGGCCACGGATGCGTCCGTCGGGGCCCGCGAGTACGGCGTACAGGCGGTCGACCGCGGCCGTGGTGAGTTCGCGGTGGCCGGACCAGCGCTGGTTGCCGTGCTGCCTCATCGGGGCTCCTGATGCGTCGCAGGTCACAGAACCAGACCGAATCGGCGGAAGGTTGTCAACCTGGGACGCCACCGTCGCGTCAACGTCACGTGGCACAACCGGCGGTGGTGTATGACGAGTGCGTGGCTCAGGAGTCCTCGTGGAACGCCGACGAGGCGCTGACGGCTGTCTACACGGCGCACTACACGTCGTTGGTCCGCCTCGGCGCCCTGCTGCTGCGTGACCGGGGCGCGGCCGAGGAGATCGTGCAGGACGCCTTCGTCGCGATGCACGCACGCTGGCACCGGCTGCGTGATCCGCACAAGGCGCTGGCGTACCTGCGGACCGCCGTGGTGAACCGGTGCCGGTCCCGGCAGCGGCATCTGGTGGTCGTGGACAAGCACATGCCACGCTCGCTGCCCGACGAGCCCAGCGCCGAGCAGGCCGTCCTGCGCACCGCGGAGACCGACCGGGTGATCGAGGCGATGCGCACCCTGCCGGAAAAGCAACGCACCGTGATGGTGCTGCGGTACTACGGTGAACTGTCGGAGGCGGAGATCGCCGACACGATGGGGATCAGCCGGGGATCGGTGAAGAGCCATGCCGCGCGGGCGACCAAGTCGCTGCGCCAGGTCCTGGAGCGGAACGCATGAATGAGCACCCGAACGACGAGTTCGACGAGCTGATGCGGCGGGCTTTGCACTCCGAGGCCGACCGGATCGAGCCGGCCGACGGGTTGCACGAGATCCAGGCGCGGGTCCGGAGCCAGCGCGCGCCGGTCAACCGCCGGGGCTGGGTGCTCACTGCCGGTGCCGCCGCGGTCGGCACCGCCGCCGCGATCGGCGCCTTCGCGCTGCTCAACGGCGAGGACCGGCCGTCCGGTGACAGCCAGGTGGCCGGCGCGCCGGAGACCTCCGCCACCGCGACCGGCTCCGTGGACAGCACCCTTCCGCCCAGTGCCGTGCCGACGCCGGCGCCTCGGCCGACCGAGCCGACGCCGAAAGCCCTGCCGACGCAGAGCGGCAAGCTGGAGCCCAAGGGCTCGGGGGCGATCCCGGTCTACTGGCTGGGCCGGACGGACGGGATCGAGACCGGCGCGGGCGTCCGGCTGTACCGGACCTTCGCGCAGTTCGAGGGCCGGCCGACGTACTCGGCGCTGCAGCTGATGGTGGCTGGCAAGTCCAGCGATCCCGACTACATCTCGCCGTGGTCCGGGGCGCAGGTCGCGGGGGTCCGGATGTCGGGGGCGCTGACGACCGTGGACTTCGCAAAGCTGCCCACGGAACGGCTCGATCAGGGCGTCGCGCAGATGGCGCTGCAGCAGTTGGTCTACACGGTCCAGGGCGCGAGCGGACAGACCGTCCCGATCGAGGTGACCCTGCGTGGCAAGCCGGTGAGCCACCTGTTCGGCGTCGAGATCAAGCAGCCGCTCGGGCGCGCCCAGTCGCTCGACGTGCAGGCGCTGATCTGGATCACGGCACCCGAGAACGGCGCGGTCGTGCGGTCGCCGCTGAAGGTCAGCGGTGTCGCCGCCGCCCACGAGGCCCAGCTGAACTGGCGGATCACCTCCGACGACACCAAGCGGGTGATCGACGAGGGGGTGGCGACGACCGAGGAAGCGTACAAGTTCACGCCGTACTCGTTCGTCGTGGCGAAGCTGCCCGCCGGGCGCTACACGCTGGAGGTGTTCGAGGTGTCGGTCGCCGACGGCCGGCAGACCTCGACCGACACGAAGTCGATCCTGGTCAAGTAGAGCGCGCGTCCGGCGGCCGGACGAAGCTGAACAGCTGCCGGCCCGTTTCCAGTGGCTGCGGGTCGGCGGTCAGGCGGTTGACGCCGACCGACCAGAGCACGTCGTCCGGGGCGTCGTACGAGAGCTCCTCGAAGCCCGCGCGGGCGAACCAGCCGCGGATCGCCGGGCACAGGTTCGGCTCCTCGCGGACGCGGGTCCAGATCACCGTCGCGCCGGGCGCGCAGAACTGCGGCAGCGCCTTCACGGTGGCCTCGACGTCGGCGTCGCTGATGTTGCCGAAGACGCCGCAGAACATCACCAGGTCGGCCGGTACGGCGCCGGCGTACGCGTCGGTGCGGCCGGCGTCGGCCTCGACGACCTCGACTCCGGTCAGGCCGTTCACGGTCGCGGCGGCGCGCGCCAGGCCGGCGTTGCGGTGGTCGAGCTCGACCAGCCGGGCGGTGACGCGGCCGCGGGCCGGATGGGTGGCGAGGACCTCGATCAGGTCACGGCCCTGTCCGGCGCACGCGCTGACGACGCGGATCCGGCCGTCCGGCTCGGCGTCCAGGTGCTGCCGGATCGCTCGCTGCACCGACGCCAGCCGGCGGCTCAACGGCGACTCCTCGTCCTCGTACGACGCGTGCCATTCCAGCCAGTCCATCGAGCTCAAAACCGCGGTCCTCCGGGGTCGGTCGGGTAACTCAGGACAGGAAGCCGGGACTGCGGACAGGGCACAGCCTGTCCGAAGTCCCTAGGTGGTGGTCATGGTCCCGAGGCGATCCAGCGGCCGCGGGCGAGCAGGACCGCCGCGGCGGCGACTCCTGCCGTCGATGTCCGCAGCACGGTGTCGCCGAGCAGCACCGGCTCGGCGCCGAAGGTCTCCAGCTCGGCGTCGGTGATGCCACCTTCGGGGCCGACGACGATCACCACGTCGCCGGTGGTCGGCGGGGTCAGGGTCGCGAGCGGCGTCTTGGCTTCCTCGTGCAGTACGGCGGTCAGCGCGGCGCTGCTCAGCAGTCGCGCGACGTCGGCCGTCGACGCCACCGGCGCGACCTCGCAGAACCAGCTCCGCCGGGACTGCTTGCTCGCCTCGAACGCCCACGACCGCCACTTGGTCAGCGTTTTCTCGACCCGCTCGGGGTTGGCGCGGAACTGACTGCGGTCCGCGTTCCACGGCACGATCAGGTCGACGCCGACCTCGGTCAGCATCTCCACCGCGAGCTCGGCTCGCTCACCCTTCGGCAGAGCCTGTACGACGACCAGGCTCGGCGTCGGTAGCGGCACCGATCCCCGCCGGTCGACGGCGACGGTGATGCCCGACTTGCTCGCCTCGACCACCGGACCCTCGGCGAAGCTGCCGCGGCCGTCGGTCAGCCGGACCCGCTCCCCCGGCCCGATCCGCCGGACGACGGCAGCGTGCCGGCCTTCCGGACCCTCGAGCACCAGCTCCGCGCCTGCTGCGGAGCTGGTGCCGGCGGCTACGCCGGGAGCGGCCCGCGGGTCCTCGCCCAGCTCGGCGAGGTGGAAGACCGGGAGTCCCATCGTCGGTGCCGGGGTCTGGCTGTTCAGTGGGCGCCGAAGGCGTCGCGGAGGCGGCCGAAGACGCCCTTGTGGGTGGCCTGGACCTGGCCCTGCGGACGCTCCTCGCCGCGGGAGGCGGCCAGGTCGCGCAGCAGCTGGGCCTGGTGGTCGTCGATCTTCGTCGGGGTCTCGACGATGATCTGCACGATCAGGTCGCCGCGGCCGGCGTGGCGCAGGCGCGGGACACCGCGGGCGGTGAGCGTCATCGCCGTGCCGGACTGGGTGCCGGGACGGATCTCCAGCGGCGTCGTCTCGCCCTCCAGCGTCGGCAGGTCGATCGTCGTACCGAGCGCGGCCGCAGTCATCGGCAGCGTGACCGTGCAGTGCAGGTCGTCGCCGTTGCGGCTGAAGATCTCGTGCGGCTCGACCTCGATCTCGACGTACAGGTCGCCGGCCGGGCCGCCGCCGGGGCCGACCTCGCCCTGGCCGGACAGCTGCACGCGGGTGCCGCTGTCGACCCCGCCGGGGATCTTCACGGTGACCGTACGCCGCGAGCGCACGCGGCCGTCGCCGGAGCATTCGACGCACGGGTTCGGGATCGTGGTGCCGAAGCCGCGGCAGTTCGGGCACGGGCGCATCGTCCGGACCTCGCCGAGGAACGAGCGCTGCGTGTGGGTGACCTCACCACGGCCGTGGCAGATCTCGCAGGTGACCGGCTCGGAACCCGCCGCCGCGCCCGACCCCGAACAGGTCGGACACACGACGGCCGTGTCGACCTTGAGCTCGCGGGTGGTGCCGAAGGCCGCCTCGCTGAGGTCGATCCGCAGCGGGATCAGCGCGTCCTGGCCGCGCCGGGTGCGCGGCCGCGGTCCGCGGGTCGCGCCACCGGTCTGGCCGAAGAAGGCGTCCATGATGTCGGTGAAGGTGAACGCCTGGCCGAAGCCCGCGCCACCCGGTCCGGCGCTCGCGAACGGGTCGCCGCCGAGATCGTGGACCTGCTTCTTCTGCGGGTCGCTCAGCACCTGGAAGGCGCGGCCGATCTCCTGGAACTTGGCGTGCGCGTCCTCGGAGTCGTTCACGTCCGGGTGGTACTGGCGGGCCAGCTTGCGGTAGGCCTTCTTGATCTCGTCCTGGGACGCGTCACGGCTGACGCCGAGGACGGCGTAGTAATCGGTGCTCATACTCCAGACCAGAGGTAGGGGAAAGTCATCAGGAGTCGGCCAGGATCTGGCTGACGTAACGCGCGACGGCGCGAACCGCGCCCATCGTGCTGGGATAGTCCATGTGGGTCGGGCCGACGATGCCGAGCGTGGCCAGCGCCTCCGACTTGGAGCCGTACCCGGTCGCGACCACCGAGGTGGTGGCCAGTTCCTCGTACGGGTTCTCGTGCCCGATCCGGACCGTCAGCGTCTGCGGGTGGGTCGCCTCGCCGAGCAGCTTGAGCAGGATCACGTGCTCTTCGAGCGCCTCCAGCACCGGCTTCACGTTGCGCTCGAAGTCGTCGCCGTACCGGGTCAGGTTGGCCGCGCCACCGACGGCGATGCGCTGCTCGCCCTCGTCGGTGAACGCCTCCAGCAGGGTCGTCACGATCGCCGCGACCAGGGCGCGGTCGGTCGGCGGGAAGGTCTCGGGCAGGCCCGCCAGCGAGGTCGCCGCGTCAGTCAGCCGCTTGCCGGTGAGCGCCGTGTTCAGCCGGGAGCGCAGGTCGGCGACCAGTTGCTCGTCGACGTCGTCCGGCGCCTCGACGATGCGCTGCTCGACCCGGCCGGTGCTGGTGATCAGCACCAGCAGCATCCGCCGCGGGGTCATCGTGACCACCTCGACGTGCCGCACGCTGGACCGGGTCAGCGTCGGGTACTGCACGATCGCGACCTGACGGGTGATCTGGGCCAGCAGCCGCACCGTCCGCCGGACGACGTCGTCCAGGTCGACCGCGCCGCCGAGGAACGACGAAATCGCCTTCTTCTCGGCCGCGGACAGCGTCTTGACCGTGCTCAGCTTGTCGACGAACAGCCGGTAGCCGGCGTCGGTCGGGATCCGGCCGGCGCTGGTGTGCGGCTGGGTGATGTACCCCTCCTCCTCCAGCGCGGCCATGTCGTTGCGCACGGTGGCCGGCGAGACGCCGAGATTGTGCCGGTCGACCAGAGTTTTCGAGCCGACCGGCTCGTGCGTGGCCACGTAGTCCTCGACGATGGCCCGGAGTACGTCCAGTTTGCGCTCGTCCAGCACGCGCACCACCCTCTCTTCCCTCGGGCTCAGTATCCGGCTCTGGCACTCAGACAGTCCGAGTGCCAGTCTACCGACCCGTAGCGGAGGTTGGCGCCTCAGGCAGTTTCGGGCGAGGCTCCCAACGGTACTGCGGCCGGCCGCTCGACCGTGCTGGTGACGTCCACCGGCTGGTCCTTGGCCGCGGCCTCGAGCACCGACTCCAGGACGTCCAGGACGTGGAAGGCCAGCGCGCCGTCGGCCCGATGCGGGCCGCCGGTACGGATCGCGCGCGCCAGGTCAGCAACCCCGACACCACGCCCGGCTCCGGCGTACCCGCCGGCGACCGGGACCTCGGTCCACTCCCGCCGGGCGGCGGTCGCGATCTCGACCGATCCGTCGAAGGCGTTCGGGTCGGGCACCGAAAGGCTGCCCTCTGTGCCGTAGATCTCGATCCGCGGCAGTCGCGCGGCCCAGACGTCGAACGACATCAGCACGGTCGTCAGCGCGCCCGACTCGTGCTCGAGGATGCCGGTGACATGCGTCGGGACGTCGACCGGGAAGGTCTGCCCGGCGCGCGGCCCGGTGTGCACCTTGCGCTCGTCCTGCGAGCGGCCCGCGCGGCCGGTCACCCGGCGTACCGGGCCGAGCAGCGTGACCAGGCTGGTGACGTAGTACGGGCCCATGTCGAGCAGTGGGCCGCCGCCGGGCTGGTAGTAGAACTCCGGCGCCGGGTGCCACAGCTCGTGGCCGGGCGTGACGAACGACGCAGTCGCGGCCGTCGGTACGCCGATGTCGCCGCGGTCGATCACGGCCCGCGCGGTCTGCGTGCCGGTGCCGAGCACGGTGTCCGGCGCGCAGCCGATCCGCAGGCCCTTCTCCTCGGCCAGCGCGAGCAGCGCCTGGGCCTCGGCTCGGTCGACGGCCAGCGGCTTCTCGCCGTACGTGTGCTTGCCGGCCTCGAGCGCGGCCCGGTGGACCGGTGCGTGCGCGGCCGGGATCGTCAGGTTGAGCACGATGTCGACGTCCGGGTCGGCCATCAGCTCGTCGGTCGACAGCGCCCGGACACCGGGGTTCGCGTCGGCCACCGCCTGCGCCCGCGAAACGTCCAGGTCGGCGACGGCGGCCACCTCGACGCCCGGCAGCTTGGCCAGGTGGTCGAGGTAGGTGCCGCTGATGACCCCGGTGCCGACGATGCCGACCCGGCTCACTTGCTCGCCCACAGCAACCCCCGCTCGATGATCGTGCGGACCTCGGGCTGCTGCAGGTCGGCCAGGCTGTGGCCCGGCGTGCAGACGAAGACCTTGCCGTCGCCCCAGGTGCGGGTCCAGACCGCCGGCATCGTCGCGCCCTCGATCCACGGGAAGTCCGGGTGGGCCCGGAAGGTGGTCGTGGCCAGCACGGTGTTGGTCGGGTCGGCGTGCACGTAGTACTGCTCGGTGTGCAGGTCGAACCGCGTGATGCCCTCGACGATCGGGTGATCGGAGACCACGTCGATCCGGTGGTCGACGAAGCCGCCCGGGTGCGAGACGAACTGGCCGCCGGTCATGAAGCTGTAGTCGGCGCTGTTGCGGAACGAGTCGACGATGCCACCGTGCCAGCCGGCCAGGCCGGTGCCGTTGCGGACCGCGGTCTCCAGCCCCTTGACCTCCTCGGCGGTGATGTCGCCCATGCTGATGCACTGCAGCACCAGGTCGGTGCCGTCCAGGTCGAGGTAGCTCGAGGTGCTCTCCGAGACGGTGACCTCGAAGCCGTTGTCGCGCAGGAAGGGGATGAACAGCTCGGTCGCCTCGACCGGGAGATGGCCTTCCCAGCCACCCCGGACCACCAGTGCCCGTCGTGTCGTCACGCGCCCCGCCCTTCAGAGATCGGATCTTTGGAACTGCCTAGGCGACCCTAGGCGGCGCTCCCGGCCCCTTCAACCCCCGTTCCGCCCGCTGGATGCCGCTTTCCGGAACCGGCCACCGCATAGGGTCACCGGCATGGGATGGAAGTTCTGGAAGAACGACGAGCGCCCGCAGGACACCGCGCCGGCCGAGCCGCCGCGGGTGCAGGACGACGTGCCGTTCCAGCTACGGGTGGAAGACGTGTTCTCGATCACCGGGCGCGGCACGGTGGTCACCGGCCGGGTGCTGGCCGGCGTGGTACGGGTGAACGACGTGGTGGTCGTGCAGCGAGGCGGCGCCGAGGTGCTGCGCACGGTCGTCACCGGGGTGGAGATGTTCCGCCGCACCACCGACCGGGCAGCCGCCGGCGACAACGTCGGGCTGATGCTGCAGGGCGTCGAGAGGTCGGACGTGCAGCAGGGTGACGTGCTGACCCACTGAGGCCGCGGCTAAGGTCGGCGGTATGAGTGAGTGGACCGAGCTGGGCGATCGATGCTGGGTCCGCCGGTATCGCGAGTGGGACCTGAACGTCGGGCTGGTGGTCGGTGACGACGGCGCGCTGGTGATCGATCCGCGCGCCTCGACCGCGCAGGCCGAGCAGGTGCTGGCCGAGATCCGTGAGCTGACCGACCTGCCGGTGAAGTGGGTGGTCAACACGCACGCGCACTTCGACCACACCTTCGGGAACGCGGTCTTCACCGAGGCGGTGAGCTTCGCGCACGAGAACGCCGCCGCGGCTCTGGCCGAGCGCGGACCGGCGCTGCAGGAGCACTACCGCGACACCCCGGGCACCGACCCGGCGTACCCGGAGATCCCGGCCGAGGTGCTGGCGGAGGTGGCCGCGACCGAACTGGTTGCCGTTGACAACACTTTCGCGGTGGCCAAGGTGATCGACCTGGGCGGCCGGCGGGTCGAGCTGCTGCACCTCGGCAACGGGCACACCGACGGCGACGTCGTGGTCGTCGTCCCGGACGTGGACGTGTTCTTCGTCGGCGATCTGGTCGAGGAGTCCGCGCCGCCGTCGTACGGGGACGACTCGTATCCGCTGGAGTGGCCGGAGACCCTCGACCGGGTGATCGGCCTGCTCGGCGCGGAGTCGAAGGTCGTGCCGGGGCACGGCGCGGTCGTCGACGCCGAGTTCGTCCGGGAGCAGGCCGGCGATCTGGGCACGGTCGCGAACACGATCTCCGGGCTGCACCACGCCGGTACGTCGCTGGAGAACGCGTTGCAGCACACCGACGACTGGCCGTGGCCGATCGAGCACCTCGAGCAGGCCGTACGCCGCGGGTACGGCGTACTGGGGACTCCGCGGCGGCCGACGCTGCCGATGCTCGGGCTGGGCGGCGAGCACCAGAAGTAGTTGTCCGTTGACACGGTGACATCTCATCCCGCACGTTGTTGCGAAGCATCGACGGGATGGGGTGGGGCCAATGGTCAGCACGGATCAGCTCGGTCACCCGGACGGAAGGGTCGAGCTGGACGACCCGGCCGTGGTCGCGCAGAGCCGGTACGGCAACGAGGAGCTGGCGCCGACGCGGATCGCCGAACGGCGCTGGACGACGTACAACTACGCGGCGCTGTGGATGGGCATGGCGCACAACATCCCCAGCTACCTGCTCGCCTCGGGCCTGGTCGCGATCGGGATGAACTGGCTGCAGGCCTTCCTGACCATCACGCTCGGCAACCTGATCGTGCTCGTCCCGCTGCTGCTGAACAGCCATGCGGGGACGAAGTACGGGATCCCGTTCCCGGTGTTCGCGCGGGCCTTCTACGGCGTGCGCGGCGCGAACTTCCCGGCGCTGCTGCGGGCCTTCGTGGCCTGCGGGTGGTTCGGCATCCAGACGTGGATCGGTGGCCAGGCGATCCACGTCATCGTCGGTGAGCTGGCCGGTTCGGGCTGGCAGAACGCGTCCGCGATCGGCGGGCATCCGTGGACGCTGTGGCTGAGCTTCGCGTTCTTCTGGCTGCTGCAGATGTGGCTGATCTGGCGCGGCATCGAAGGGCTGCGGCGGTTCGAGAACTGGGCCGCGCCGCTGGTCACGGTCGCCTTCCTGGCGCTGATGATCGCGATCCTGGTCAAGGCCGGTGGGCCCGGGCCGATCCTGTCGCAGCCGTCGGCACTCGGCTGGGACGCGGACTTCTGGAAGATCTTCGCGCCGTCGCTGATGGGCATGATCGCGTTCTGGGCGACGCTGTCGCTGAACATGCCCGACTTCACCCGGTTCGGCGCCGGCCAGCGCCAGCAGGTGCTCGGGCAGATCATCGGCCTGCCGACGACGATGTCGTTCATCGCGCTGGTCTCGATCGTCACCACGTCGGGCACGGTCGTGGTCTACGGCTCGGCGATCTGGGACCCGGTCGAACTGACCCGCCGCTTCGAGAACCCGGTCGTGGTCACGGTCGGCCTGGTGATGGCGATCCTGGCGACGATGTCGTGCAACGTCGCGGCGAACGTGGTCAGCCCATCGTACGACTTCGCGAACGCGCTGCCCCGCTGGCTCACATTCCGTACGGCGGGCCTGCTGACCGGGGTGATCGGCGTCCTGATCCAGCCCTGGCGGCTGCTCACCGACCCCGACATCTACATCTTCGCCTGGCTCGGCTTCTACGGCGGTCTGCTCGCCTCCATCGCCGGTGTCCTGATCGCGGGCTACTGGCTGATCGACCGCACCCACCTCCAGCTCGCCGACCTCTACCTCCCCCACCGCCGCTACTGGTACACCGCCGGCTGGAACTGGCGGGCAGTCGTCGCCACCGTCGTCGGCTCGCTCCTCGCCGTGGGCGGCGCGTACGGCGGTCCTTTTCCCGACGACGGTTTGATCCCGCTCCTGCAACCCCTCTACGACTACTCCTGGCTCGTCGGCCTGACCGCCGGGCTCGTCATCTACCTCGGCCTGACGCTCGCCGTACCGCATCGCACGAACCAGCCACAGCACACGGCTCCGACCGTCTGACGTGTCCTCACCGAGCACTAAACTCCAGTAACCGGACGAGAGCAGAAAGGGGCCGCTGCGACCGAGCCGAAGACGCGACTGCCTGATGTCACCTGACCATGGACCCGGCACCACCGCCCACACGTACGACGTACCGCTGCTGACCGCCCGAGAAGGCGCGTCGGTCCTTTCCTCCGCTCCCTCGACGCTTACGGTTGACCGGTGGCTGACAGGTATGGGAACGACGTGCTGGCCGGGGATTGGCGCAAGCCCAAGAACGGGCGGACCGTCGACGTGGAGCTGGAAAAAGGCATGGTGGTCGAGGAGCCGAGTTCGGGGTTCGTCGGGGCGGTGGTGCGGTGGGAGCACGGGGTCGTCGACCTGGAGGACCGGTTCGGCAAGATCCGGAGTTACCCGATGGGGCCGGGGTTCTGGGTGGACGGCAAGCCGGTGAGTCTGGTCGCGCCGAAGAAGGCGGGGCCGGCGAAGAAGACCCGGACGGCGTCGGGGTCGGTCGCGGTGGACAACGTGCGGGCCCGGGTGGCGCGGGCGAGCCGGATCTACGTCGAGGGCCGGCACGACGCGGAGCTGGTCGAGCGGGTCTGGGGTGACGACCTGCGGATCGAGGGTGTGGTCGTCGAGTACCTGGAGGGCATCGACGATTTGCCGGCCATCGTGAACCGGTACCAGCCGGGCCCGGGACGGCGGCTCGGCGTACTGGTGGACCACCTGGTCGAGGGCTCGAAGGAGTCGAAGATCGCGGCCCAGGTGAACAACCGGCACGTGCTGGTCGTCGGGCACCCGTTCATCGACATCTGGGAGGCGGTCAAGCCGTCGTCGGTCGGCATCGCCGAGTGGCCGCGGATCCCGCACGGCGAGGACTGGAAGAAGGGCGTGCTGAAGACCTTCGGCTGGCCGGCCACCGACCAGGCCGACGTCGCGGCCGCCTGGAAACACATCCTGTCGAAGGTGAAGAGCTTCGCCGACCTCGAACCCGCCCTGCTCGGCCGGGTCGAGGAGCTCATCGATTTCGTGACGATGGACTGATCTCTGGCAGCCGAGCCGCGATCCACTGCCGGATTCGCCGCCGCGTCTTCCGCACGTACGTCGACACGACGAACAGCACCGCCGCAAGGGTCAGCACCACCCCGGCCAGCAAAGCAGCCACAACCCGTACGCCGGCCGCCTGCACCACCGCAGCGACAACGAGCAGCAGGACCCCGACCCCGGCCGCGGCGACCGGCAACCACTGCTGGAACACCAACGGCCGGCGTACCTCACCCAGGTCCGGCGACCGCACCAGCCGGTTCCACATCGTCTCCCGCGCCGGCGCCGTGAACCACCGGACCAGCCCCAGCAGCCACGACCGCGGCTCGTTCCTGCGCGCCGCCGAGGCCTTCACCCAGTCGCCGACCTGCGGACTCAGCCCACCCGACACGTCGACGAGCCGGTCGGCCAGTCCCCTGGTCGTCGCGCGGCCGGCCTTCGAGCCGTTCAGCTCGTCGCGCATCGTCGTCAGCGCGCCGAGCCCGGCGTCGACCGGGAAGTCGTCGGCCAGCTTGCGCACCTGCCGCGCCAGCTCGTCGACGGTCCACTCCTCCGCGGCCAGCACCTGCCGCTGGGTCTCCCGGATCCACTCCGGCTCCGCGCCGAGCATCGCGCCGAGGTGGGCGACGCAGTGCAGCCGGCCCATCAGCCAGTCCCAGCGCCGCCACTCGGCCGCGCCGAACGCGCCGAAGTGACCGACCTGCGTGCCGTACAGGATCCGGTCCTTCAGCTCGTTCGCGATCGATCCCTCGGGCAGCTCGTCGAGCAGCGTCAGCGGGATGTCGGGCCCGAGCCGGAGGAACTGGAACGGCGCACTGCGCTGCTGCGGGTTCCGCGCGGACGTGCAGCGCGAGACGATCTCGACCTCCAGCGCGGTGTCCACCATCACCGGCCCGACGGCCGCGACCAGCGTGGCGAACTCGTCGCCGAGGGCACGCTGGATCTGCAACGACTCGAAGATGTCGTTCACCGCGACCGCGACCGCCTCCGCGCCACCGGCCGGGCGCAGGTCGAGATCGGCGGCGGTCAGCTCGGCCGACAACGCGTCCCGCACCGCCTGCACCTTCAGCAGCGTGTCACTCGATGCCTTGAGCCACTTCTCCAGCTCGTCGCGCTCCCCCGGCCCGGCGGTGTCGATCCGGGTCCGCAGCGATCGCAGCACCAGCCGTACGACGCGCTCCGCCGCGCCCGTTCCCCAGGGCCAGCAGGGATTTCCGTCGACGTCCTGGCGCAACAACGCCGTCGACCCGTCCGGCCCGGGAACCCACGGGTGGTCGGTCGCGAGGATCTCGTCGATCTCCTGCTCCGACAGCGCGGTGGCCGCGTCCAGCACGGTCGACCGGTCCGGCGAAGCGACCGTGACGGCCTCCCACACTCCACCTGCCGCCCGCCCACGCGAGTACGCCGGTTGCAGCAGCGCGGCCGCCTTGTGCAACGCGCCCCGGTCCTCCGGGTGGTGCATGCACCGGTCGTACAGCCGCTGGGTGTCGGACCAGGACGCGTCCGCCTCGAGCAGCAATCGTTCGAGCTGCTCGACGTCGGCACGGAAGTCCACCTCGCGCGGGAACTGCACAGCCGACAGCGCCGCCACCCGCCAGCCCGGTTCGTTGGCCTCGGGCAACCGGGTCGCGGCCAGACCGATCCCCGCCGACGGTACGACGTACAGGACGTACCGGCTGGCCTTGCCCGTCACCGGCCGCCGGGCGACGACGTCGAGCACCGGCCCGAACGGCGCGTTGTCGAGCACGCCGCCGTCGACCAGCCAGGCCCCCGGTCCCGCCTGCTGCTGACCGGGCTGCACCCGCGGCGGGCTGGTCGCCATGTTCGGCGTCTCCAGCACCGGCCCGAAGGCGACCGGGAACGACGCCGACGCCCGCGCGGCCCGGGCGAGCAGCTTGGTGTCGCTCAGCCCGTTGACCGGATCCAGCGAGAACGACCGCGTCGTCCCGTCGTACAAGGCGCGGTGCTCGCTGGTGAAGCGGAACAGATACCGATGATCCGGTACGACGAACCGTTGCCCCGCCGCGTCCTTCGCCTCGAACTGCTGGACCCCGAGCCCGGACGCCGTCACGAACAACGTGACCGGCTCGGCCGCTGCGGACCGCCCGCCCCCGGCGACGCCCTTGAGCAGCTCCTTCAGCTCGGTCAGGAAGTAGTCGCCGTCGAGCACCGACGTGGACGGTTTGCCGACGGCCGGCACGAGCATGCCGACCTCCAGCGACCCCAGGCCGACCCACTTCTGCCGCAGCCACGGGCCGTTGTCGTCGCCGGGATCGAGCGTGGAGCCGTGCGAGACGGCGGTCGCGAGCAGGGACCCGTTCAGGCCGCCCGCGCTGGTCCCGGCGATCACGTCGACGACGACCTTGCGCTGTTCGCCGTCGCGGCGGCACAGGTCGCGCCAGCGTTGCGCCAGCAGTTCGTCGTACGGCTGGGCGGGCGGTGCGTCGCCGCCCGCGGAGGCGCGACGGATCAGGTCGAGCTCGTGGGTGACACCGCCCATCCAGACCGCCAGGCTGACGCCGCCGTTGAGCACCAGTGCGATCCGGATCTCGTGGCCGGACAGGATTTCGGACACGGTTTCCCCCCTCGTCCACTACGAGAGATACCACGGGCCCGGCGGCGGAAACAGAGGTCGGCAGCGGAGAGTGAACAAAGCCGGCCGAACTGTTGCCGGGTCGCCGCACCGGGGTCATCCTGGCCAGTGGGGGTGATGCTGATGTCCCGGTGGAGAGAGGCATCGACGGTCCTGCTGGTGCTGTGCCTGGTGGGATGCTCGGACGGGAGCGGGAGCAGCGCCGACGACGCCGGCAGCGAGCAGCCTCCTGGCGACTCGACCAGTGCGCCGGTCGCTTCGGAGACCACCGACGAACCCTCGGTCGAGCCGACCGAGGCCGAGCAGCCGCAGCCACCGCAGTCCAAGCCCGCGATCAAGAACGCGAAGCTGCCGGTCGGTGGTCAGGTCGAGTTCGACGCCAAGGGCCGGTCCTGTTTCGCGCCCGGCTGGAACGGCGGCGAACTGCCGTCCGGCGTACAGATCAAGGTGCTCCGCTACGAGCTGACCGACACCTCGGTGGTGCGGTTCGGTTCGGGATCGTGCCCGGACGGACCGGCGTGCGTGGAGGGCAGCGCGTTCGGCAGCGGAGCAACCAGTTGCTACCTGGTGCTGGAGAAGGTCGGTCCGGGTGACTCCGTGCTGAACCTCTTCGGCGACGTGACGTGCGAATCCGAAGCCCTGTGTTCCAAGGTGCAGAGCGACTACCTGCAGGCCGGCGGGCTGACCATCACCGTCGACGGCGAGGTCGTACCGCCGGAGGAGTCGCCCACTCCGGAGGAGTCACCGTCACCGGAGGAGTCACCGGTGCCGGACGAGACCCCGAGCCCGACCGGCACGGATGGCTGAGCAGCGGGCCCAGATCGAACGCTGGGTGAGCTTCGCGGCCGGCATCGTCGCGCCGGTCACGCTGATCAGCGCACTGCTGTTCTACTTCGGCTACGTCTCCGCGCGTTCGCAGTACGAGTACTTCGGCATCGACGTCGACACGATCGGCCTGAGCACGCAGGACTACGTGATGCGCAGTCCGCAGCCGCTGCTCGTCCCCCTGCTCGTCCTCACCCTGCTCGCCGTCGCGGGTCTGCTGCTGCACAACGCGATCAAGCCCACTCAGACCGCCGTACGCCGGTCGCTCGTGGCCGCCGCCGCTCTGCTCGTGGTGGGAGTGATCGCGCTGTTCCTCTACCCGGCGATCGGCGACGTCCCGTACTACGCACTGGTGGTCCCGCTGGTGATCGGCCTCGCGGCGGCCGCGCTCGGCTATCTCTCCTACGTCGCCGCGCACCTGGCCGATCGGCGTCCGCCGGTGATCCTGATCGCGCTGCTCGGTGTGGTCACCACGACGTGCGCGTTCTGGGCGACCGCGACCACCGCGGCGTACTCCGGCCGCGGCCTGGCCAAGTCGGACGCGGAGAACCTCGGGCGCTTCCCGGCGGTCATCCTGGACACCAAGGAACGGCTGCAGCTGCGCTCTCCCGGGCTCGAGGAGACGGCGCTGCGACCGGGCGCGGGCCAGACCTTCAACTACCGCTACCGTGGGCTGCGCGTACTGGTTGTCGGCGACAACCGCTTGTTTCTCGTCCCGCAGCGCTGGAATCCGTCGAACACGACGCTCGTGGTGTCCCTGGACTCCTCGATCCGGGTCCAGTTCCAGTTCCAGAACGACCCGCCGTAACCGCGGTCAGGCCGAGCCGCGGACGACCAGCTCGGTGCCGTAGATCTCCGGGCTGGTCAGGTCGGCGCCGCCGACCTTGGCCAGCAGGAGCTCGGCCAGGCGCGCGCCCAGCTTCTCGACCGGCTGGCGGATCGTGGTGAGCTGGGGCGTGGTCGTCGTCGCCACCACGGAGTCGTCGAAACCGATCACGGCGACGTCGTCGGGCACCCGGCGGCCGCGCTGGGACAGCACGCGCAAGGTCGCGGTCGCCATCAGGTCGTTGGCCACGAAGATCGCGTCCAGGTCGGGGTGCTCGTCGAGCAGCTGGATGGTCGCCTGCTCGCCGCCCTCGGCGGTGAAGTCGCCGATCACGACGGCCTCGGGGAAGCCCGCTTCGGCCGCGACCTGCTGGTAGCCGGTCAGGCGGTCCAGGCCCGCGGTCATGTCGAGCGGCCCGGCGATGATGCCGATGCGCCGATGGCCCTTCGAGAGCAGGTACTCGACCGCGGTCCGGGCGCCGGCCACGTTGTCGACGTCCACGCTGGCGACCGGGACCTCGACGCCGAGCGGGCGCGCACTGAACACGATCGGCAGCGGCAGCTGGGCCAGTTCCTGCAGCACGTTGTCGCGGCCGTGGTGGCTGACGATGATCGCGCCGTCGACGTGACCGCCGCGCAGGTAGCGCAGCAGGCGCTGGTCGTCGCCCTCGGCGGGCTCGATCAGCAGCACCAGCTGCGACGAGGTCGGTGCGAGCGTGCGGCTCACCCCGCGCAGGATGCCGGCGAAGAACGGGTCGGAGAACACCCGGCTGTCCGGCTCGGGCATCACCAGCGCGACCGAGTCCGTCCGGCGTGTCACCAGCGCGCGGGCGGCCCGGTTCGGCACGTAGCCGAGCTGGCCGATCGCCCGCTCGACCGCGGCGACCGTGTCGGGCAGCACCTTCGGCGAACCGTTCACCACGCGGGACACGGTGGCCCGGGACACTCCGGCGAGCGCGGCCACTTGCTCCAACGTCGGAGTCCCACCGTCCTGACCCTCGAAAACCATGGGACCTCCTTGACACGAAATGACCTTCACACGGTAGTACCTTTCCGGCCCGGCCGACGGACATATCCACGCCTGATGCGTCTCGCCGCTTCGGTCCCGGGGCGGCCGCACAGGCACGGGAGGTAAAGTTGCCCGTCGGCAGGGCCGCAGGTCCGCCGCAGCCGCCACGTTCTGGCTCACCTTCGTCCGCCACCTTCGCGCAACGACGCGCGACCCGGGCGGGCCGTGCCCGCGCACCTGGAGACTCCTGATGACTTCGCTGACGCCTGAGTCAGCCCTGCCCGCCTCCGACCTCACCTCCGTCCGGGCCGCCCTGCGGTCGCCGCGACGGTTGAAGACCGAGGCGCTGGCCGGTCTGGTCGTCGCCCTGGCGCTGATCCCGGAGGCGATCAGCTTCTCGATCATCGCCGGGGTCGACCCGCGGGTCGGGCTGTTCGCGTCGGTGACGATGGCGATCTCGATCGCGTTCCTGGGCGGGCGGCCGGCGATGATCTCGGCCGCGACCGGCGCGGTCGCGCTGGTGATCGCCCCGGTGATGCGCGACCACGGCTTCGACTACCTGATCGCGACGGTGCTGCTGGCCGGCGTACTGCAGGTGGTGCTCGGGCTGCTCGGCGTCGCGCGGCTGATGCGGTTCATCCCGCGTTCGGTGATGGTGGGCTTCGTCAACTCGCTGGCGATCCTGATCTTTCTCGCGCAACTGCCGCACCTGGTCGGCGTCCCGTGGCTGGTCTACCCGCTGGTCGCGGCCGGCATCGCCGTCATGGTGTTGCTGCCGCGGCTGACCACCGCGATCCCGGCGCCCTTGGTCGCGATCCTGCTGGTCGCCGGGTTCGTGCTGCTCACGCACGCGTCCGTGCCGACGGTCGGCGACGAGGGTCAACTCCCCGACAGCCTGCCGTCGCTGTTCTGGCCGGACGTGCCGTTCTCGCTGGAGACGCTGCGCATCATCGCGCCGTACGCGCTGGGCATGGCGCTGGTCGGCCTGCTCGAGTCGCTGATGACCGCCAAGCTGGTCGACGACGTCACCGACACCCCGTCGGGCAAGACCCGTGAAGCGTGGGGACAGGGCGTCGCGAACCTGATCACCGGGGTGTTCGGCGGCATGGGCGGCTGCGCGATGATCGGCCAGACGATGATCAACGTGAAGGCCGGCGGTGCCCGGACCCGGGTGTCGACGTTCCTGGCCGGCGCGTTCCTGCTGATCCTGGTGGTCGGCCTCGGTGACCTGGTCGGGCTGATTCCGATGGCGGCGCTGGTCGCGGTGATGGTGATGGTCTCGGTCGGCACCTTCGACTGGCACAGCATCCGGCCGAAGACCCTGCGCCGAATGCCGCGCAGCGAGACGACCGTGATGCTGGCGACCGTGGTGGTCGTCGTGGTGACCCACAACCTGGCGATCGGTGTCGTGGTCGGCGTCCTGGTCGCGATGGTGCTGTTCGCCCGCCGGGTCGCGCACTTCACCCAGGTCACCGAGGTTCCCACCTCGGAGCCCGACACGAAGGTGTACGCCGTCAGCGGCGCGCTCTTCTTTGCCTCCAGCAACGACTTGGTACACCAGTTCGACTACCGGGGCGACCCGGGCACGGTGCTGATCGACCTGACCGACTCGCACGTGTGGGACGCGTCCAGCGTCGCCACGCTGGACGCGATCACCACCAAGTACGCCCGCTACGGCAAGACCGTGCGCATCGTCGGCCTCAACCCGGCCAGCGCCGAACGCCACGAACGGCTGGCCGGCACGCTCGGCTAGTACTCAGTTGCCCACTCTGGTGTTGGCCGCCTTCTCGGCGTCGCGGAGCGCCTGCTTCCACGCCGCCTGCGGGGACTGTTTGCCCTGGTCCACCCGTTCGAGCGCGTCGGTGAAGACCTGGTTGATCTCACCGTCGCGCGGACCCTTGTGCTGCTTGAGGATCACGTTGTTGGCCCGGTTGATGAAGATCTGCCCGACCGGCGCGTTGTTGAAGTACTCGTTCACCTGGGACTTCACCTGCTCGGCGTCGTAGGCGTCGACGGTGGACGGGAACGAGCCGACCTTCTTGAACACCTTGATCTGCTGCTCCGGCGCCGTCAGCCAGGCGGCCAGCTTGGCGGCCTCCTCCTGCTGGGTCGACTGCGTCGGCACGGTCAGGTACGAGCCGCCCCAGTTCCCGCCACCGCCGGGAAACACGTCGGCGACGTCCCACTTGCCCTTGCCGAACGACCCCGCGTTGTCCTGGATCACGCCGAGCAGCCACCCGGGGCAGGCCATCGTCGCGAACGCGTCCGAGCGGAACGCCCTCGTCCAGGCGTCGCTCCAGGCCGGCAGCTTGGCCGACAACCCGTCCTGGCTGCCCGCGACGATCTGGTTCCAGGTCCTGACCAGCAGCTCGTTCTCGTCGCCGAGGTAGCGGTCCTCGTTGGAGTAGTAGGCCTCGATCAGCTGGTTGCGCATCGCTTCCCAGGTCAGCACCGCCGAGTCGTACCAGGCCGAGTTCGGCACCTTGGCCTTGAACCGCCGCCCGTAGGAGAAGTACGACGCCCAGTCGGGGAAGAGCTTGGCGACCTCGGCCCGGTCGGTCGGCAGTCCGGCCTTGGCGAACAGGTCGCGCCGGTAGCAGATCGCCTCCGGCCCGATGTCGGTGCCGTAGCCGATGATCTTGCCGTCCGGAGCGGTGGCGCCGGCGACCTTCCAGTCCAGCCAGCGTGACGACAGCTCATCGGCGCCGTACTTGCGCAGATCGACGAACTTGTCCGCCTTGGCCAGGTACTTGTAGATCCAGCTGACCTCCATCGCCTCGATGTCGGCCATCCCGGACCCCGACGCGAGGTTGGTCTCCAGGTTCTTGATGTGCTCGTCGACGGTGGCGGCGCGGCGTTCGGTGATCTTGACGTTCGGGTGCGCGGCCTCGTACTCGCGGTAGAGGTCGCTGTAGCCGAACTCGTTGAACGTCGCGATGGTCAGTTCGACCCGGGGCCCGTCGGCAGCGTCGCCGGCCGCGGCGTCGGGCTCGTCGCTGCCGCCACAGGAGCTGACCAGCAAGGCGAGGCTGCAGGCGAGCACGGCGACGGTGGTGCGGGGGCGGAGGCGGGCCTTGGGCCGCATGTGAGTTGCTCCCTGTGATTCGGACGGGTTGAGAGCGCTCCCCTTTCGGAAAGTGACCTGAGTTTCGAGCGTTCCCACCGGATGTGTCAAGGACCACATCGTCACGCTGAGATACCGGGCCACCTTCGTCAGTACATACCTGACCACTTGATCACGGTCAGCGCCGCGCCGATGACCGTATGCTGTATTACCTGGGAGTTTGCTGACTTGTCCGGACTTACCCGGACCTCAGGGCAGCAGGTCGCGGACCACCGCGTCGGCCAGGAGCCGACCACGCCGAGTGAGCACCAGGCGCTCGTCGGACTGCTCGACCAGACCGGCCAGCTTCGGCACCGCGGCCCGCCCCTCGGCATCCAGTACGTCGACCGGAAGGCCGGCCCGGAGCCGGATCTCGAGCAGCACGCGCTCGACGCGCCGGGTCTCCTCGTCCAGGATCTCCCGCGCGTACGCCGGGCTTTCGGCCGCGGCGATCCGTTCGGCGTACGCGCTGGGGTGTTTGACATTCCACCAGCGGACTCCTCCGACGTGGCTGTGCGCGCCGGGGCCGATGCCCCACCAGGTGTCGCCGCGCCAGTACAGCTCGTTGTGCCGGCAGCGGGCGTCGTCGGCCTTGGCCCAGTTCGACACCTCGTACCAGGTGAGTCCCGCGCTGGTCAGCAGGTCGTCGGCGAGCACGTACTTGTCGGCGAGGTCGTCGTCGTCCGGCATCGGCAGCTCGCCCCGGCGGACCCGGCGGGCGAGCTGGGTGCCGTCTTCGACGATCAGGGCGTAGGCGCTGACATGGTCCGGCTCGGCGGATAGCGCCGACTCCAGCGAGGCACGCCAGTCGTCCAGCGTCTCCCCCGGCGTCCCGTAGATGAGGTCGAGGTTGACGTGCCGGAAGCCGGCCGCGGTCGCCTCCTTGACGGCGTCCAAGGCCCGGCCGGGTGTGTGCTGCCGGTCGAGGATGCGCAGTACGTGGGAGGCGGCGCTCTGCATGCCGAAGCTGACCCGGGTGAAGCCGGCCTCGAGCAGTTCCTCCAGGTACCGCTGGTCGACGGACTCGGGGTTGGCTTCGGTCGTCACCTCGGCGCCGGGCGCGAGCCCGAACTCGTCGCGAACGGCCTTGAGCATCGCACCCAGATCCCTGGCCGGCAACAGGGTCGGCGTACCGCCGCCGAAGAACACCGTCTCGACCGGCCGGTCCAGGCCGGGCAGCACCCGCCGCGCGAGCCGGACCTCCTGCACCGCTGTCTCGGCGTACGACGCCTGCGAGGCGCCGCCGCCGAGCTCCTTGGCGGTGTAGGTGTTGAAGTCGCAGTAACCGCAGCGGGACGCGCAGAACGGGACGTGCAGGTAGAAGCCGAACGGCCGGTGCGCGGCCTCGGCGACGGCGGCATCCGGCAGCGACCCGTCCCGGGGCGCGACCTCTCCCTCGGGCAATGTCGATGGCACGTCCTCCATGCTACGGACCCAGTCGCAACGCCGGCTGCCTACCTTCGGGTCATGGACCCGTCGGTGAGTGCGCCGACCCGGTCGGCGGGCACGCGCTTGATGCTGGTCCAGCCCTGCCAGCCGCGCTCTTCCAGGATCGCCACGATCCGCTGCGCGATCGGCGAGGACTCGAGCATGGTGGCGTCCAGCAGGTCGACGAACGGGTTGTCGACGCCGTCACCCAGCTCGCCGGCCTCGACCGCACGAATCATCCGCCGCTCCACGAGGTCGGCGATCTCGACCACCCGCGGATCGTCGGTCCGCCAGTCGAACACCTCACTCAGCAACTCGTAGAGCCGCACCATGTCGGGATCGTCCAGGTCGCGGTGCTTCTGCGCGATGACGTGGTCGACGAGGTCCGGCGCCTGCGCCGCGACCATGATCCAGGCGTCCCGCTCCAGTGCGATGTAGCGCTCGTCGACCCCCAGGCCGCGCAGCCGGTCGAGATAGTCCACGACGCTCTGCGGCAGGGCCAGCTGCTCCCCCGCGGCGAGCCGCGCGATCCGCCGGCGGTTGTCCTGCAGCCGCCGGATCTCGGCGCGCAGTTCGCGGTCGATCTCCGCGACGCCGCCGGCGAACGCCTCCGGGCCGGCGTCCAGCAGCTCCTGCACGCGGGCCAACGGCACGCCCGCCTCGGCGAGGGTGTGGATCCGGATCAGCCGCACCACCGCGGCTGCGTCGTACGACCGGTAGCCGGAGTGATCGCGCTCCGGCTCGGGCAGCAACCCGATCTGGTGGTAGTGACGGACCGCCCGGACCGTCACCCCCGCGTACGCCGCCAGCCGGCTGATGGTGAGCATGGGATCAGCCTGCCTCAGGCGATCTTGCGGCGGTAGGCGACCATCGCCCCGCCGTACGCGATCACCACGATGCCGGCGGACCACACCAGCGCGGTCCAGCTGTCGCCGCCGGCCGGCTGCTCGGCGAACAGGCTCCGGATCGTGTTGACGATCGACGTCACCGGCTGGTTCTCCGCGAACCAGCGCAGCGGTCCCGGCATGGTCTGCGTGGGCACGAACGCCGAGCTCACGAACGGCAGGAAGATCAGCGGGTACGAGAACACGCCCACCCCGTCGACCGAGGACGCCGACAGTCCCACGATCACCGCGATCCAGGTCAGCGCGAGGATGAACAGGACCAGCATGCCCAGGATGCCGAGCCATGACAGCACGCCGGCGCCCGAGCGGAAGCCCATCAGCACGGCGACGCCGACGACGACCACCAGCGAGATCAGGTTCGCGACGAGCGAGGTCAGCACGTGCGCCCACAACACGCCGGACCGGGCGATCGGCATCGACTGAAAGCGCTCGAAGATGCCGCTCTTCAGGTCCATGAACAGCCGGAACGCGGTGTAGGAGACGCCCGAGCCGATCGTGATCAGCAGAATGCCGGGCAGCAGGTAGTCGACGTACCGGCCCTGACCGGTGTCGATCGCGCCGCCGAACACGTAGACGAACATCAGCATCATCACGATCGGCAGGATCGCGGTCGTCAGCACGGTGTCCAGGCTGCGGGTGACATGCCGCAGCGTCCGCCCGGTGAGGGCAGCGGTGTCGGCGAAGAAGTACGTGGCCATGGCGGTCCTCAGCTCCTGCTCTGGCGGTCGTGGTTGGCATCGCCGACGACCGCGAAGAAGACGTCCTCGAGCGACGGCTGTTTCTCGACGTACTCGACCTCGGCGGGCGGCAGCAGCTGCTTGAGCTCGGCCAGGGTGCCGTTCACGATGATCCGGCCCTGGTGCAGGATCGCGATCCGGTCGGCGAGCTGCTCGGCCTCCTCGAGGTACTGCGTGGTGAGCAACACCGTCGTACCGCGACCGGCCAGGCCACGCACGGTCTCCCACACCTCGACGCGGGCCTCGGGGTCGAGCCCGGTCGTCGGCTCGTCCAGGAAGATCACCGGCGGATCCCCGATCAGGCTCATCGCGATGTCCAGCCGCCGGCGCATGCCACCCGAGTACGCCGACACCTTGCGCGCGCCCGCGCCGGTCAGCGAGAAACGCTCCAGCAGGCCGTCCGCGATCGCGCCCGGGTCCGGAAGGTGGCGCAGCTTCGCGACCAGCACCAGGTTCTCCCGCCCGCTGAGGATCTCGTCGACCGCGGCGAACTGACCGGTGAGGCTGAACGACTCCCGCACGTTCGACGGTTGCGTCGCGACGTCGAAGCCGTTGACGACGGCCGTGCCCCCGTCGGCCTTGAGCAGCGTGGCCAGGATCCGTACGACGGTGGTCTTGCCCGCGCCGTTCGAACCGAGCAGGGCGAACACGCTGCCGCGCTCCACCTCGAGGTCCACGCCGCGCAGAACCGCGAGCTCGCCGTACGACTTCTCCAGGCCCTGGATCCGGATCGCCGGATCGGTTGTTCTCTGTTGTGTGCTGTGCATGACCTCAGGGTGGAGGGTTGACGTTGCGTCAGGGTCAAGCCCGCCACAATGGAGACATGGAGCTGCCGGCGGACGGCCATGTGCACAGCGAGTGGTCCTGGGACGCCGACCGCGGCGCGATGGACGCGACCTGCGCCCGAGCCGTCGAGCTCGGCCTGCCCGCGGTCGCCTTCACCGAGCACGTCGACTTCACGCCGTTCCGCGCCGGCTTCCTGGCACCGAGGTTCCCCGACCTGGTGACCGACGGGATCCTCCGGGCGCCGGTGCTCGATGTCGCCGGCTATCTGGAATGCGTCGATCGCTGCCGCGCGGCGTACCCGCAACTGCGGATCCTCACCGGGATGGAGGTCGGCCAGCCGCACCTCCACGCTGCGGAGGTCGCCGAACTACTTGCCCAGGGCACCTTCGATCGGGTGATCGGGTCGCTGCACTGCCTGCCGGACGGGGACTCGATGGCCGAGCCGTGGGAGTTGTTCCCGCGGCGTGCGGCCGACGAGGTGTTCCGGGAGTACCTCGCCGAGATCCCCCGGATGGTCGCCGGTTCCGACGCTTTCACCGTCTTCGGCCACATCGACTATCCCGTGCGGTCGTGGCCAGGGCCGTTCGATCCTCGCGACTTCGAGGAGGAGCTCCGGGCCGCGCTGCGGGCGTTGGCCGACGGTGAACGGGCGCTGGAGTTCAACACCCGGCTGCCGCTGGATCCAACCATCCTCGGCTGGTGGCGCGAGGTGGGCGGCCAGCTGCTCACCTTCGGCAGCGACGCCCACCTTCCCGAAGCCCTCGCCACCGGCCTCGCCGATGCGGCACAGGTGGCGAGCGCTGCCGGCTTCGTTCCTGGAAGCTCACCGACCGAGCCGTGGCTGACTCGCCGGGTGCCACCTGCTCGTGTGCTCGGCGTTGGCTAGGGCTCAGCTGTCCATCCGGGCGTGCGACCGCTCGACCAGATCCAGCATCGACCGCTGGAAGTCGTCGCGCTGCCGGGGCGACCAGTGTGCGGTCAGGTCGTCGAAGACCTTCTCCTGCCACCGATGCGCGTCCTTCAGCATGCGATCACCGGCTGTGGTGACCGCGACCTCGCGCCGGCGGGCATCGGTGGGTGAGGTCGTCAGCTCGAGGTAGCCCGCGGCGACAGCGCTCTTCACCAGCCGGGAAGCGCCACTCTGATCGATGGCGATCTCTCGCGCGATGGCGTTGATCGTCGCGGCCTCGCGCGCGCTGACGGCTCGAACGGCTTCGGTGACGAGCACGAGGCGGCCTTGCTCGGACACCTCGTCGTCGCCGTTCCAGCGCCGCGACCAGTGACGGACGAATTGGAAGAGGGTCTGCCCCGGTCCGGGTTCCGCGGTCATTCGGTCGCGGCCAGTTCTCGGCAGATGTAGGCGAGCTCCAGCGCGGAGTGCAGATCCGGGAGACGCAGCGACGCGGAGACCTTGTCCTCGGTCGCCCGGAAGACCGTGGCGACCCTGGTAGGGCCTTGGCTCTCCGGCCAGCTGGCGTCTTGCTCGACAACCATCAGCCGGTCGCTGATCGGATGCCACGAGCGCGGCGTCAGCGTGATGCCGGAGCGCTGCACCCAGTCGGCGAACTCGGCCGGCGTCAGTGGGCCAGCGCCTTTCGGACCCAGGACAACGACTGGATCGGTGACGGCGGCGACGCTGCGGTCGAGGTCTCCGGCGTTGACCGCCTCGTGCCAGGTGACGACGGCTGCTTCGAGGGCGTGCGACATATGGACAATGTATGCGAATCGCATAGATTTTTCCAGCCGGGTCTAGCGCTCCACGCTGACGTCGGCCGGGGGCTTGTCCTGCCCGCCCAGCATCTTGGCCGGTGGCGCCGTGAAGCGAAGCAGCGGCAGGCCGGGCAGCGCCCGCTGCATCGTGGTCTTCCACAGCGGCCCCGCCGTACCGGACCCGGTCGGGTCGGCGATGTCGCGGCCGTCGAGGGTGTGGCCGTACATCAGGTTCGTGTACGGCAGGTTCGCGTCGGCCACCACGGACGCCGCGGCCAGGTTCGGCGCGTAGCCGGCGTACCAGACCGCCTCGTTGTCCTGGATCGTTCCGGTCTTGCCGGCCAGGTCCCAGCTGCCGAAGTTGAGCCGGCCACCGGTGCCACCGGGCTCCATCACGGCGCTCAGCACCCGGTTCACACCGTCAGCCACCTCCGGCGAGATCGCCTGCCGGCAGGAAGGCCCCGGAGTGCTGATCGGCTTGCGGGACTTGTCCTGGATCGCGGTGACCAGGACCGGGGTGCAGTACTTGCCGCGAGCAGCGAAGGTCGCGTACGCGTTCGACAGCATCAGCGGCGTCACGTAGCCGACGCCGAGGGTGAACGACACCACCTGGTCGAGCGGCCCGAGCGCCTGGGCGTTGTACATGCCCAGCTTGGCCGCGATGGTGGCCGGCGCACACAGCCCGGTCCGCTGGGACAGTTGGAGGAAGTAGGTGTTCGTCGACGCCTTGGCGGCCTCGACCATGGTCAGGTTGCCGCTCGTGGTCGAGTTGCGCGGCTTGTAGTCCGGGGCCTTGGTCCACCCCTTGCAGGTCCGGAACGGCTTGTTGCTGAGGTCGATCTGCTCCGGCGAGTTGATCCGGTAGTCGAGCGGCAGGCCCCTCTCGATCGCCGCCGCGATCGTGAACGCCTTCATCGTCGAACCGTTCTGGAAGCCGCCGTACCCGCCGGGATACGACTTCTCGACGTTGTAGTTGTACGCCGTCTGGTTCTTGCCGTTGCCGTACGGCTTGCTCTGCACCATCGCCTTGACCACCCCCGTGCCCGGCTCGATCACGGTGATCGCGGCGACGGCGCTGTCGCGGGGCTTGGTGTGCTCGTTGATCGACGCCTGCGCGGCCGCCTGGATCCTGGGATCCAGCGACGTCGTCACCGACAGCCCGCCGGTCTTCAGGTAGTGCTCCCGGTGCTTCGCGGTCGGGCCCAGCGCCGGATTCTGCAGCAGCTTCGACACGACGTACGCGCAGTAGAACGGGTAGCGGGACCCGGCACAGCCGTTCGGGATCTTCTGCATCTTCTTCGGGTTGAACACCGGCGTCCGGATCGCGTCGTTGGCCTGCTTCGCGCTGATCAGCCCGAGTTCCTGCATCCGGCGCAGCACCAGGTCGCGGCGATCCTTGGCCCGCTTCGCGTTGTTCGTCGGGTCGTAGCCGGTCGGGTTCTTCACCAGCCCGGCCAGCAGCGCCGCCTGCGGCAGGTTCAGCTTGGCGGCGGTCGTGCCGAAGTAATGCTGGGCCGCAGCCTGTACGCCGTACGTGCCGTCGCCGAAGTTCGCCAGATTCAGGTACCGCTCCAGGATCTGATCCTTGGACAGCTCCTTCTCCAGCGCGATCGCGTACCGCAGCTCGGTCAGCTTGCGCTGATACGTCACCGCCGTCGCCGCCGCCCGCTCCTCCGCGGTCCGCGCCTTCTCCACCAGGCTCATCTTCACGTACTGCTGGGTGATGCTCGACCCACCCTGCTGCACCGACCCCTCGGTCTGGTTCCGGATCAGCGCCCGCATCGTGCCCTTCGCGTCGAGCGCACCGTGCTCGTAGAACCGCGAGTCCTCGATCGCCACGATCGCCCGCCGCATCACCACACTGATCCGGCTCAGCGGAACCGGAACCCGGTTCTGCTCGAACAACGTGGCGATCACGGTGCCGTCCGCGGCGAGAATCCGGCTCCGAACCTGCAACGGCTCGGTCTTCAGCTCCTGCGGCAGACTCTCGACCGTCTCCGCCATCTTCCGCGTCCCGAGATCGACCAGCCCGGTGAAAGGAATCACCAGCCCGGCCGCGAGCGCACCAGACAGCACGCTCAGACCGATGAACCTGTTCACGGCCCCAACGAGGTTGCGACCGCCCCTGCCGGTTGCGTCCACGCTTCCAGGTTACGGCCGATCGCGGGGTGTGATGAAGATCGTGAGCAAGCTGTGAGGAAGTCGGTTGCCTTGGGCAAGCTCGCCACGCTTGGGGTGGTGCGTGGGGGTCCAGGCGGGGACAATTTGCGCGGGCGGTTGGTCAATGGTGTGTGGGATCGAGGGGTTGAGGCGAGCGCCCGGGCTGAGGACGACGCGTGGTTGAGGACCTGCAGGTTCTGCGACTACGACGTCTCCGCGGCTCGGCTGTCGATCCGTCCTCGGTGAACCCCCGCACGCACCCCGAGCGCACTCCCCCTCGCCGACCCGTTCTCGAATGAAGCGTGCGACAGTACGCCGACGGCGCGGCAGCGCGCACTCGAAGCGGGCGCCAGCACGCGCACTCGGCGGGCGGCAGCCCGCACACCTCAGACGAGGGCGGGCGGGAGCGGGGCACCGCAGCGAGCGCCAGCGAGCGGAGGGTCCCCGCGTGGGGGACCCACCCCTCCACCCAAAACCCGCCGTACTAGTCGTACATCTTGTCCAGCAGATCCCCGTACTGCGTCTCCACATGCTTGCGCTTGAGCTTCAAGCTCGGCGTCATCTCGCCACCCTCGACCGTGAGATCCCGGTCCAGAATCGTGAACTTCTTGACCGTCTCCCACCGGTTCAGCCCGGCGTTCAACTCGTCGACGTACCCCTGAATCATCTTGTGCGCCGCATCCGAGGTCACGATCTCCGCGTACGACTTGCCACCCAATCCGTTCGCCTCGGCCCAGCCGGCGATGGCGTCGGGGTCGAGGGTGACCAGCGCGGTGACGAAGTTGCGCTGGCTGCCGTGGACCAGGAACTGGCTGGCGTACGGGCAGATCATCTTGAACCGGCCCTCGATCACCTGCGGCGCGACGTACTTGCCGCCGGAGGTCTTGAACAGGTCCTTCTTGCGGTCGGTGATGTAGAGGAACTCGTCCTCGAAGTGCCCGATGTCGCCGGTGTGGAACCAGCCCTCGGAGTCGATCACCTCGGCGGTCTGGTCGGGCAGGTTGTGGTAGCCGCTCATCACGCCGGGACCCTTGATCAGGATCTCGCCGTCCTCGGCGATCTTGAACTCCGCCGCCGGGAAGACCGGTCCGACGCTGCCGAGGCGGTAGTTGTCGAGCCGGTTCAGCGTCGAGCCGGCCGCGGTTTCGGACAGGCCGTAGCCTTCGAGGATCAGCAGTCCGGCGGCGTGGAACCACTCGGCCAGCCGCTTGTCGAGCGCCGCCGACCCGGACACGAAGAACCGGATCCGGCCACCGAACCGGGCGCGGATCTTCGACAGCACCAGCTTGTCGGCCAGCGTGTACTTCGCCGCCAGGATGCCGCTCGGCTCCTTGCCCTGCTGCCGCAGCTTGGAGACCTCGGCGCCGACCCCGAAGGCCCAGTGGAACAGCTTGAGCTTCGCGCCGCCCTCGGCCTCCATCATCGTGACGATCCGCCCGTGCGCCTTCTCGAAGACGCGCGGCGCGGCGGCCATGAACGTCGGCTGGACGACGGCGGCGTTCTCGACGATCTTGTCGACCCGCCCGTCGATCGCGGTGGCGAAGCCGATCTGGAACTGTACGGCGAGCAGCACCTGCCCGAAGACGTGCGACAGCGGCAGCCACAGGTACTGCAGGTCGTCCGGGCTCAGCACCCGGATCCCTTCCACGGCGGCGCCTTCGTACGTCCACACCGAGTGCGGCAGCCGAACACCCTTGGGGCGCCCGGTGGTGCCGGAGGTGTAGACCAGCGTGCACAGGTGCTCGGGCTTGATCTGCGCGACCCGCTCGTCGATCGCCGACGGGTGGTCGGCGAGGTGCCGGGCGCCGAGCTCGTCCAGCGTGGCCAGGCTGATCACCCAGTCGCCGTCCTGCGGGTCCGGTTCGCCGTCGATCAGGACGATCTTGCGGACCGACGGAATGTCGGCCTTGTGGTCACGCAGTTTGTCGACCTGGCTGGCGTCCTCGGCGAACACGACCTGGACCTCGGCGTCGGCGACGATGTACGCGACGTCGCCGGCCATCGTGGTCGGGTAGATCGTGGTGGTCGCGGCTGCGGCGACGACGGCGGCCAGGTAGCACTGGACCCACTCGACCCGGGTGTTCGCGGCGACGGCGACGCGCTGCTCGGGCTCGACGCCCAGCGCGATCAGTCCCGCGCCGCGCCGGCGTACCAGCTCGTCGGTCTGCTGCCAGGTGACGGAGGCCCAGCCGTCGTCGACAGGGTGCCGGAACGCCTCCCGGTTGGGCGTGGCGGCCACCCGGTCGAAGAACATCTGAGCGAGGTGCTCCTTGCGGGAGCTGAGCAGCGCGAGCTGCGGTCCGTCGGCAACGGGCTTCATTCTGGCCTCCCATGGGTCAGGTAAACCGGAGAGTAATAGCTCCGGCGCACGGTGACCATGGCGCTCGCCTGCCCGCCCGCACCATCTCGATCACGTTTCCGCAACGCCGGGTGCACAACGATCAGGCGGGCGTGACTCCCAGTGCTTCGAAGACCTCGGAGGGTGCTCCTCGCAGCAGCTCCGGCAGCGTGAGCTTCAGCGCCGAACAGAGCGCGACCGCGTCGGCCACGGTGATTCGGCGCGTGCCGGCCTCGAGCGAGGACACCGTGGGACGGGACCAGCCGATCTCGTCGGCGAGGTCCTCCTGGCGCAACCGGAGCCGGGCGCGAGCGGCCCGCACGTTGCCCGCGATCAGGGCGTCCAGCTCCTCCGGCTTCACGGTCCGCAGTCTGCATGAGTGAGAGCCTGGCGTCATACCCTAATTCCGAGCAACACGCAAGGTAATCGAGCACACCGGTTCAAGTTAGGGCACTGTGTTAGTTTTCCGGTCGTTAGGTCAGAAAATCCGACGGGGAGCTGATGGCGGAGATCGTCGAAGGACAGCGGGTGAGCTCCAGCGACTACGGCCGCGGCACGGTCGCGGCGGTGTTCGGCACCGAGGTCCAGGTGCTGTGGGACGCCCCGCTGCTCGAGGGTACGACGACCCGCCTGTTCACCCACGACCGCGCTTTCGTGGAGCGCCTGACCCAGCTCCGCTCCGACGACGACGGCCGGGAAAGCCCCGCCTAGACCGCACCGGGCGGTCCATGCACGTGCATTGCCCGGTGCAAACAGCCCCGCCCCCGCCGTACGACGGGGGCGGGGCTGCCGCTCGTGATGACATCAGCGCTTCTGCAGCAGCTCCGCGATCTGTACGGCGTTGAGCGCGGCACCCTTGCGGAGGTTGTCGTTGGAGACGAAGAGCACGAGCCCGCGTCCATCGGGGACCGACTGGTCCTGCCGGATGCGCCCCACGTACGACGGGTCGTGCCCGGCGGCGGCCAGCGGGTTCGGGAGGTCGGCGAGCTCGACGCCGGGAGCCGCGGCGAGCAGCTCGGTCGCGCGCTCGGGCGTGATCGGCTCGGCGAACTCGGCGTGGATGCTCAGCGAGTGCCCGGTGAAGACCGGGACGCGCACGCAGGTGCCGGCCACCGGAAGGTCCGGGATGTGCAGGATCTTGCGGCTCTCGTTGCGGAGCTTCTGTTCCTCGTCGGTCTCCCCGGAGCCGTCGGCAACAATCGAGCCGGCCAGCGGCAGCACGTTGAACGCGATCGGCCCGGCATAGATCGCAGGCTCCGGCAGCGTGATGCCGTCAGCGCCGCGGGCCAGCCGATCGGCACCGTCGACCAGTCCCGCGGTCTGATCGGCCAGCTCCCGTACGCCGGCGCCGCCGGAACCCGAGACAGCCTGATAGGTGGAAACCACGAGCCGGGTCAGCCGTGCCTCGCCGTGCAACGGCGCGAGCACGGGCATCGCGGCCATCGTCGTGCAGTTCGGGTTGGCGACGATGCCCTTGGGCAGGTGGTCCAGGTCGCCGGGGTTCACCTCGGCCACCACCAGCGGTACGTCGGGGTCCATCCGCCAGCCCGACGAGTTGTCGACGACGATCGCCCCCGCCGCGGCAACCTTCGGGGCGAGCTCCTTCGAGGCCGTCTTGCCGTTGGAGAACAGCGCGAGGTCGAGCCCGGCGAAGTCCGCCGTGGCGGAGTCCTCGACGGTGACCTTCGTGTCGCCGTACGGCAGCAGCGTGCCCGCGGACCGCGCGGACGCGAAGTACCGGATCTCGTCGATGGGGAAGTTGCGCTCGACCAGCAGCTCCCGCATCACGCCGCCGACCTGACCTGTCGCACCGAATACGCCTACTCGCATGGGGCGAGCGTAGTTGGCGGCCGGTGCGGCGGTGCCTCAATTCCAGCATCCGGCCCAGGACAAGAAGAAACGGCCCGGGTCCCCTGGGCGGGAGGGGACCCCGGGCCGCCGGGGGCAGCCGGGCTCAGGGCGGCTGCCCGGGATCAGGAGTCGGAGACCAGGACGCCGCCGTTGGCGACGTCGGACTTCTCGATCTCGGTGAACACGATGCGGACCGCCTCGCGCTTGGCGCCGAGGATGGAGACCGCCGAGTCGGTGACGGCGGCGACGAACTCGCGGCGCTGGTCGAGGGTGCGGCCGGACAGCAGTTCGACGGTGATGTTGGGCATTCTGGGCGACTCCGTTCGTTGGGTGACGGGAAACGTTATCCGAAGGGCCGGCCGGGTCACCGGCCAGTGAGCTCCTCGAGCGGGATTCCGAATCCCGGGCGATCGGGCACGGTGAGTTCTCCGTCGCGCCACAGGTAGGCACTGGTGTCGGCCCCGACCGTCTGGCCGGGAACTCCTTCGACCGTGTTCACCCGGCCGAGCCCGGCCGCCAGCTGCGCGGCGTACAGGGTCTTGAGTGGCAGGCCCCAGGCGTGCGGGGAGGCATGAGCCCCCAGCTCGGCGACTTTCGGCATCACCGCTCGCCAGCTGGTCAGTCCGAAGGACACGACGTCCATCAGCAGGACGTCGATGTCACCGTTTCCGGTGATCTTGAGCAGGGTGTCGAGTTCGGGATTGCTTTCGCCCTCGGCGATCAGTGTCGTCGACCCGGTGTCGCTGAGATGCGCACGGAGCCGGGCGAGATCGGCCGCGTCGTCGAGGAACGGCTCCTCCACCCAGTACAGGCCGACATCGGCGACAGCCTCCAGGTACGCGATGAAGCCGTCGCAGTCGTAGCCGTCGTTGGCGTCGACCAGGATGCGGTGGTCGGGGTAGGCCTCCCGGACGGCGCGCGTGACCTCGATGTCCCTGGCATCCCCCGCGGCGCGTTCCATCCAGCGGTTGCCGCGGCCGATCTTCAGCTTGAACGCGCGGTACCCGGCCGCGTCGTCGGCCGCGCAGTCGGCCAGCACCGCCGGTACGCCGCGCGGGTCGTCGTCCGGGTCAAGGTCGGCGAAGTAGATCGCGCCGTCGTAGCAGCTGATCGTCCGCTGCCCCCGCGCGCCCAGGATCGCGTACACCGGCTGGTCCTCGATCTGCCCGACGAGATCGTGCAGCGCGAAGTCCAGCCCAACCAGCGCCTCGTCCCGTACGCCGGTCGCCGGGTCGATCAGGTCGAGCACGGACCGCCCGACGACCTGGTCCTCGGCGGGCAGGGCCCCGGCGACGAGCCCCCAGCCGGCCTTGCCGGTGTCGGTCCGCAGAATCACGATTTCCGCGTCGCCACCGCTGCCGTGACTGCCCAGCCGCGCGTTGCGGCCGACGGTCCGCGGGTACTGGCTGGTGATCGTCGATCTCTCGACGGCGGTGACGAAATGGCGGTCCAAGGACATGGGAACTCCCGTTCGGTGGTGAGGTGTGCGGTCGGACGGCACGGACCCTGACAGGGTCAGCCCTTCAGTCCGGATCGGGCGACGCCGGCGATCACGTAGCGCTGGACCAGCGCGAACGCGATCAGCACCGGGACGCTGGCCAGGGCTGCTCCCGCCATGATCGCGGGATAGTCGGTGGCGTACGCGCCCTTCAGCGTCGCGAGGCCGGCCGGCAGGGTGAGGTTCTCGGGGTTGAAGAGCACGTAGAGCGGCCAGAGGAAGTCGTTCCAGCTACCGAGCAGGCTGAGGATCGCCAGGGTAGCCAGTGGAGCTTTCGCCAGCGGCAGCACGATCCGGACGAAGATCTGGAACCGGTTGGCGCCGTCGATCAGCCCGGCTTCCTCCAGTTCGACCGGGATGGACACGAAGAACTGCCGCAGGAAGAAGACGCCGAAGGCACTGGCCGCGCCGGGCACGATCAGCGCCCACTTGCTGTCCAGCCAGCCCAGACTCTCGACGATCAGGTAGTTGGGCATGAGGAAGACGAAGCCGGGCACGAACAGGGTCGCCACGATCAGCGCGAAGATCGTGTTCTTGCCCCGGAACCGCATCCGGGCCAGCGGGTACGCCGCGGCCGCCGCGGTCACCAGAACCAGCACGGTGTGCGCCACGGCGACGACGACGCTGTTGAACAGCCAGCGCAGTACCGGCGCCTGGGCGTCGGCGAACAGCGAGGTGTAGCCCTCGGCCGAGAACTCCTCCGGGATCCACTGCGGCGGCAGCGCGGTCGCGCCCTCGGTGGTCTTGAACGACGTCGACAGCATCCACAGCAGCGGGGCGATGAAAATCACCGAGAGGATCAGCAGCAGGGCGTAGAGCAGCAGGTTCGCCGCCACCCCCTGGCCCGGCCGCCGGCCGGCGGTCACGATCGTGGCCATCGTCAATCCCCTTCTTTGCTACGGAAGAACACGAAGTTGGCCGCGCTGATGACGATCAGCAGGAGGGCGAGGAGGTAGCTCATCGCCGCGGCGCTCCCGATCCTGAACTGCTCCAGGCCGACCTGGGCGATGAACATGATCGCCGTCCGGGTCTCGTTGGACGGATTGCCGGCGGTCAGCAGGTAGGACTGCCCGAACATGTTGGCCGAGGCGAGGATGGTCATCGTGACGACGAAGAGCAGCACGGGACGCAATCCCGGCAACGTGACGTGGACGAACTCACGCCAGCGGCTCGCACCGTCGACCTTCGCCGCGTCGTACAGCGCGGTGTCGATGCCCTGCAGACCGGCCAGGTACACGACCGAGTTGAAGCCCATCGTCCACCAGACGGTGACGCCGACCAGTGAGATCCACACCCACGGCAAGGCGGTCAGCCAGGGAATCGCCTCGTCGAGTCCGACCTTGGACAGGTAGTAGTTGACCAGTCCGACGTTCGAGCTGAGCAGGAACTGCCACAGCAGTCCGATCACGCTGACGCCGAGCACGTACGGCGCGAAGTAGATCGCGCGGAACGCCGTTCGGCCGCGGAAGTTCCGGTTCAGCAGCATGGCCAGGCCCAGCGGCAGCACCACCAGCAGCGGCACCGAGAAGAGCACGAACTTGCCGGTGGCAAGCATGCTCTCCCAGAACTGCTCGGCCAACAGGTTGTCCGAGTCGAACAGGTTGAGGTAGTTCGTCAACCCGACCCAGGGTCGCGTGGGCAAGAAGAAGTCCCAGTTGTGCAGACTGATCCACAGACCGTAGACCGCCGGCGCGAGTACGAAGACGCCGAAGACGAGCAGGAACGGCGCCAGGAACAGGTACGGCGTGAACCGCCCTGGGCGCACGCCCGCGCCTCGAGGTACCTCAACGGTCCCGGGCGCGCGGCGCGAGCGCCGGTCGACCAGTGTTTCCGTGGCCATCACCGGCTCCCTTCGTACTTCTGCCGATTTTCCTGCAGCAACTCGCTCGCCTGGGCGACGGCGGCCTCCATCGCGCGCTCGGGACTGCTGTTCTGCAGCAGGACGTCGGAGACGGCCGGGTACAGGATCGTGAGCTGGACGTCGGCGATGCCCGGGATCAGGGGATAGAACTTGATGAAGTCGACACCGCGCGCGACCTTTGCCTGCGGCACCAGCTTCTGGAAGTCGCCGGACTGCTGCACCGAACGGCGCGCCGGGATCGGCCCGGCCTCGGCCCAGCCGGCCGCGTTGCGGGTCAGCCAGCTGATGAAGGCCACGGACGCGGCCACGCGGTCGGGGTCGAAGTCCTTCTGCCGGGCGATCACGAACTGGTGCGAGCCGGCGAAGGCTGCGCGCTGCGGACCGATCTTGGGCAGCGGCGCGACGCCCCAGTCCAGGTTTTTCACCTTGGACAGGTCGTTGATCAGGGCCCCTGGCCCACCCCACAGGAAGGCGTTCTTGTCGTTCTTGAAGGCGACGTTCGCATCGCCGCCGCTGGCGTTGCGCGGACTGAACCCCTGCTCCAGCAGCGACACCTGCCACTTGAGCGCGGCCGTCGCCTCCGCCGAGGTGAAGTACGCCGTCGTGCCGTCGGCGTCGTAGTGCGTGCCACCGTGCTGCCAGAGCAGGGAGTCGAACGGCCGGCCGACGCCTTGCGGGTCGACGGACGCCAGCCAGTGACCCGCGATGCCCTTGCTGCGCAGCGTTTCCAGCGCCGCCTGGTACGACGCGGCGTCCTGCGGCGGCTGGTCCGGGTCGAGCCCGGCCTTGGCCAGCACCCTGCGGTTGTAAAAGAGACTGTCCGGCCAGATGTCCAGCGGGATCGAGTAGCGGCGGTTCTGGTACACGCCGGACTGCCAGACCGTTGCCGGATACTCCTGCTCACTCAGGCCGACCGCGTCGACCAGACCGTCGACCGGCATGATCACTCCGCGGGCGGCGTTGGTCGCGACCTGGAAGTTGTGCATCAGTGCGAAGTCCGGCGCCAGCCCGCTCGCCACCGACGCCGGGAACTTCTGGTAGAAGTTCGACCACGGGATCGCGTACATCTGGATCGTCACGTTCGGGTTCAGATCCTGGAAGCGGGCCAGCAACTTGCGCATGAAAGGCCCGTCACCACCGGTCAGTCCGTTCCAGAACCGGAGCGTCACCGGCGGACCGTCGTACGCCCCTGTCACCGGCGGCAGCTCCATCGCCGCCGTCCCGGAGGCGGATCGGCCACACCCGGCAGACAGGCTCCCGAGTCCGACGCCGGCGCCGGCCACGCCGAGACCACGCAACAGCGATCTTCGCGACAGCACCTTGGCTGTTGATGACGACACGTCAGCGCCTCCAGTTCACCTGGCCGAGGGGATGTGTGCTGCTCGCGATGCCGCATTCGACGGCGGGACCGCGAACTCGATGCCCAGGACGCTAGAACAGCGAACTAGGGCGGTCAAGGCCTCGACGGCCCGATGTTCTGCTGGACGACACTTGGTTCCGCCTAACAGAACCAAACGGCGACTCGCCAATCCCCCTTTTTTTCTGGCAAATCCGCCGCCGACATCAGCAGCGATTGACAGGATGTTCCATCCAGTAGAACCTAGGTCTGTGAATACGCCGCAGCCGCCCCTCGACGTCCGCCACGCCACCCACCCCGCCCAGGTGCCCGGGTTCGACACCGCCGCGCTCCGCGCGCACTACCTGGTCGACGACCTGTTCACCCCGGACACGATCACCGCGGTGCTCACTCACCACGACCGGATCGTGCTCGCCGGCGCCCGCCCGGTCTCCGGCCCGCTCGCCCTGGGCACCTGGCCGGAGCTGCGCAGTGAGTACTTCCTCGAACGCCGCGAGGCCGGCATCGTCAACGTCGGCGGCCCCGGCACGGTGACCGTCGACGGCACCACGTTCGAGCTGACCACCGGCGCCTGCCTGTACGCCGGCCGCGGCGCGCGCGAGGTCGTCTTCGAGGGCGCCGACGCCGCGTTCTACCTGTTCAGCGCCGCCGCGCACACGTCGTACCCGACGACGCTCGTGCAGCCCGGCGAGGGCAACCGGCTCGAGCTCGGCGACCAGCAGACCGCGAACCGCCGCACCATCGACCAGTACATCCACGCGAACGGCGTCCAGAGCTGCCAGATCGTGCTCGGCGTCACCACCCTGCACCCGGGCAGCACGTGGAACACGATGCCCGCGCACACCCACGACCGGCGGACCGAGTGCTACCTGTACTTCGGCCTGCCCGAGACCGAGCGGATCGTCCACCTGCTCGGCGAGCCCGACGAGACCCGGCACCTGCTGGTCGCCGACCGCGAGGCGGTCATCTCGCCGAGCTGGTCGATCCACTCCGGCGCCGGCACCTCGTCGTACAGCTTCGTCTGGGCGATGGCCGGTGAGAACCAGGCGTTCACCGACATGGACGGCGTCGACGTGACGGAGTTGCGGTGACCTTCGACGCCTTCTCGCTGCGCGGCCGGACCGCGCTGGTGACCGGGGCCCGGCGCGGCATCGGCGCCGCGATCGCCGCCGGGTACGCCGCGGCCGGCGCCGACCTGATCCTGCTCGCCCGGGACGCGGCGGTCGAGGACACCCTCGAGGCGATCAAGCAGAACGGCGGCGAGGCGACCGTCGTCACCGCGGACTTCGCGGACCCCGACGCGGTCGAGGCGGTCGCCACCGACCTGGCGCGCGAACGCCGGGTCGACATCCTGGTCAACAACGCCGGCACCATCCGGCGGGCACCCGCGGCCGCGACGGCGACCGCCGACTGGCAGCACGTGATCGACGTGAACCTGAACTCCGCCTGGGCGGTGACCCGGCCGATCGGCGCCGCGATGGTCGAGCGGGGCGCGGGCAAGATCCTCACGATCGCCTCGCTGCTCAGCTTCCAGGGCGGGATCACCGTGCCCGCCTACACTGCCAGCAAGCACGCGGTCGCGGGACTGACGAAGGCGCTGGCCAACGAGTGGGGCTCGGCCGGCGTCCAGGTGAACGCGATCGCGCCGGGTTACATCAGTACCGACAACACCACCGACCTGCGCGCCGACCCGACGCGCGAGACGGCCATCCGGGACCGGATCCCGGCCGGTCGCTGGGGCCGGCCCGAAGACCTGGTCGGCGCCGCGGTTTTCCTCGCCTCGGCGGCGTCGGACTACGTGAACGGGCACGTGCTGGCCGTCGACGGCGGCTGGCTCGCGCGGTAGGCAGTACGGCGTACCGGTGCACTGACAGGGACGGACAGGACAGAGGTGACAGGATGAGCGACATGAGTTCGCCCTCGGCCATCGACAAGACGCTGATGGTGCTCGACGCCGTCCTCGAGCACTCCCGGTTCACCGACGTGGTGACGGCCACCGGCCTGGCCAAGTCGACCGTGCACCGGATCATGGCGTCGCTGGTCGAGCACGAGTTCGTCGCGCAGGCCGAGGACGGTTCGTACCACCCCGGCCCGAAGGCGCTGCGGCTGGCCGGCCACGCGCTCACCAACGTCGACCTGGCCACGGTCGCCCGGCCGGTGCTCGCCGACCTGGTCGCGCAAACGCGCTGCACGGTGCACGTCGGACTGCTGAACGGCGACGAGGCGATCTACGTCGCCCGGCTCGACGGCCCGAAGCCGTACCGGATGCCGTCGCGGGTCGGCAAAGCCTTCTGGTTGCACTGCACCGGCATCGGCAAGGCGCTGCTGGCCGAGAAGGACGACGAGGCACTCGACGCGCTGATTACCCGGACGGGACTGCCCGCCCGTACGCCGCTGACGCACACGACGGCGGCCGCGCTCAAGGCCGACCTGGCCCAGGTCAGGTCCCGCGGCTACGCGCTGGACGACGAGGAGAACGAGCCGGGCATCCGCTGCGTCGCGGCGGTCATTCACGACCACACCGGCGCGGCGATCGCGGCGGTGAGCATCTCGACGCTGTCGCTGGAGCAGTCCATCGCCCAGGTCGCGCTGATGGCCCCGGCCGCGATCGAGGCGGCGCGCAAGATCTCGGCGGCGCTGGGCTACCTGGAGCCTTCCAACTGAGCCGCCTTGCGGGCTGACGCCCAGCGGACCACGGGGACGAACAGCACACCGATCCCGGCGAACCAGACGCCGAGGATGATCCAGCCCGGCACACCCAGTCCGAGCGGCAGCAGCGCCAGCACGGTCGGCGCGACCATCGTGCTGATCGACATGCTGGTCCCCCACACGCCCTGGTACTGACCCTGCGCCTGATCCGATGCGAGATCGAAGCCCAGTAAGAACGAGCCGGACGACTGCAGCAGCTCACCGATCACCTGTACGAACGCACCGACCGCCAGCAGGCTGACGGCCACGACCGCGCCACCACCCGAGGCGCCCGCGAACAGCACCATCGATGCCAGCAGCAACCATCCCGCCGTACGGGTGGCGCGGGCGGCGGAGGCCGGGTCCTGGATGCCCCGGCTGGAACGAACCTGGAAGAGCGCGACGACGATCGTGTTGATGATCAGCAGCAGCGCGACGGTCCAGCGCGGCGCCTCGGTGTGCTCGACGACCCAGAGCGGGATCGCGATGTCGAGCACCGCGTAGTGGATCGACATCGCGGCATTGAGCGCGGAGACGGTGAGGTAGCCGCGGTCGCGCAACGCGATCCAGACCGGCCCGTCGGCGCTCTTCGGCTGCGGCGCGACTCGGGGGATGGCGAGAATGATGAACGCCGACGCGCAGGTCAGGATCGAGTCGACGACAAACATCAGCTGGTACGCCGTCCGCGTGTCGAAATGCAGCGCGAGCGCGCCGATCGCGGCGCCGGCCATGATGCCGATGTTCGTGACGGCGCGCAGGTAGGCGCGGGCGGCGACCCGGCCGACGGAGCCTTGGGTGACGGCGGCGATCAACGCGGACCGGACCGCGCCGGCGCCTCGATCGAGCACGGTGACGACGATCGCGACCACGAGGAACTGCCAGAAGGTGTCGACCAGAAGGTAGAGCAGCGACAGGACAGCGACCGAGCTGCCCAGGACGACGAACAACCCCCGTGGACCGCGCCGGTCGGCCAGGTGCCCGAGCGGCACGGCCGACAGCAGGCCGAACAGACCGGCGATGGTCAGCCCGAGCCCGACCTCCGCGATCGAGAGGCCGACGATGCGGGTGAAGTAGAGCACGCTGACCGTCATCAGCAGACCGTTGCCGACGCGGCTGAGCAGCGTCGCGAGCGCCAACGGCCTCAACGGGCCAGGTGTTGGGATGACGCCCTTCACCGGGCGGGGCGTGCTGCGATGCGTTGAGCAGCCTCGCGCAGCTCCTCCATCACGTCGATGCCGGAGTCGAGCATCGTCTGCATCTTCGGCCCGTCCTGCGCCTCGAACATCACCCCGGCAGTGACCTCGTGCTCCGGCCGGCTCACCACCGTGATCGGATCACCCGCGGCGATCGTGCCCGTCTTGCGCACCTTGAAGTAGACCCCCGGCCGCCCGGCCTGATGGAACCGCTTCACCCAGCCCGGGATCCCCATCCGGTGCTGAAAGGTGATGCACGGAATCCGCGGCGCCCGGACCTCGACCTCCACCTCGTCCCCGATCCGCCAGACTTCACCCAGCAGGGAATTGGTCAGATCGATCCCCTCGGTCCGCAGGTTCTCCCCGAACAGCCCCGACGGGATCTCGCGCCCCAACTGCTCACTCCACCAGCGCGCATCCTCCTCGGCGTACGCGTAGACGGCCTGGTCCGGTCCCCCGTGGTTCGCGGTGTCACACACCGAGTCCCCGGCGAGCCCCCACTCCCCCACCGCCACCCGCCCCACCTGCGGCCGCTTGTCGATCGCCGTCCACCCGGTCTCCTTCGGACCGGGAATCAGCTCTTCCACCACGTTCACCGTCAGCAGCCGCATACCTGCATCCTCTCCCGCCCGGCCCGCACGGCTCCACCGAGTTTCCACCCGGACGCCCACCACTGACCAACCCTTCAGAACCGCCGTCCCGACAGCGGTCTCAGGCGGGGCAAGCTCCGACTCACCGAGGTTGGTCAGTGCTGGGCGTCCGCCGTGCGGCGGGTGGGACTAGTCCTGGATCGCTTTCACGATCGCGATGTTGCGGGTCAGCCAGTCCTGCGGCAGGGACTCGTCGGTGCCGGCGTCCTTGAGGGTCCACAGGACGTTGAGCATCTGGCGGACGATCACCCAGTCGCGGGTGCGGTCCTCGTCCAGTTCGGCGGCGTCGATCGCGGCGTAGAAGCGGGAGCGGACCCGGAACCGGATGTCACCGGAGGCGACGACCTCGTCCCAGCGGTTCCAGAGCAGCGGGGCGACCTCGTAGCAGGGGTCGCCGGACAGCGGCTTGGGGTCGATCACCAGCCAGGGTTCGCGGTCGCCGGCGAGCATGTTCTCGTAGTGCAGGTCGGTGTGGATCAGGCGCCCGTCGGTGGCGGGATCGGCGGCGAAGTCCGACGCGAGCGAGATCGCCTGCTCGACGTACCGGTGCGGGACCGGCGCCGACGCGGGCAGGGCGCGGAAGTCCTCGATCCATCGCTCCAGCTCACCGGAGAGCGTCCGGTACTGCGGTCCGGCGGCGACATGCAGCTTCGAGTACGCCGTACCGACGATCTCGCAGGCTTCCCGGTCGTCGACCCCGGTCAGGTCACGGGCTGACAGCCGCTCGAGCAGCATCGCGAACCGCCGCGGGTCAGCCCGCAGCAACCGCACCGCTCCACGCCCGCCCCACGCCTGCAGGGCAAGATGCTCGGTCTCGGCCTCCCAGTGCGGGAACTGCACCTTCAGCACCGCCGCTTCGCCGGCCCGGGTCAGCACCGGTACGACGACCGCGCAGTTCCCGTACGCCGACGAGCCGTCGACGGTGAGCTCCCACTCGCCCAGCAGGTCCTGGACCAGCCGCGGCAGCCGGTCGAGCCAGGCGGCCCAGTCCGGCCCGCGCGACCCGACGACCAGCAGGCCGTCGGGGATCTCGACCGCCGGCACCTACTTCTTGGCCTTCTCGGAGGGCTCGTTCGTCTTCAGCGCGGCGATGAAGGCTTCCTGCGGGACCTCGACCCGGCCGACCATCTTCATCCGCTTCTTGCCCTCCTTCTGCTTCTCCAGCAGTTTGCGCTTCCGGGTGATGTCACCGCCGTAGCACTTGGCGAGCACGTCCTTGCGGATCGCCCGGATCGACTCCCGGGCGATGATCCGGGACCCGATCGCGGCCTGGATCGGCACCTCGAACTGCTGGCGCGGAATCAGCTCCTTGAGCTTGCCGGCCAGCGCGACACCGTAGGCGTAGGCGTTGTCGCGGTGCACGATCGCGGAGAACGCGTCGACGGTCTCGCCCTGCAACAGGATGTCGACCTTGACCAGCGCCGCGGCCTGTTCGCCGGTCGGCTCGTAGTCCAGCGAGGCGTAACCCTTGGTCTTGGACTTCAGCTGGTCGAAGAAGTCGAACACGATCTCGGCCAGCGGCAGCGTGTAGCGCAGCTCGACGCGATCCTCGGACAGGTACTCCATGCCGAGCAGGTTGCCCCGCTTGGTCTGGCACAGGTCCATGATCACGCCGATGAAGTCCTTGGGGCTGAGGATCGTCGCCCGCACCACCGGCTCGTAGATGTCCGCGATCTTGCCGTCGGGGAACTCGCTCGGGTTGGTGACGACGTGCTCCTTGCCGTCCTCCATGTCGACCCGGTAGACCACGTTCGGCGCGGTGGAGATCAGGTCCAGGTCGAACTCGCGCTCGAGCCGCTCGCGAACGATCTCCATGTGCAGCAGGCCGAGGAAGCCGCAGCGGAAACCGAAGCCGAGCGCACCCGAGCTCTCCGGCTCGTACTGCAGGGCGGCGTCGTTGAGCTGCAGCCGCTCGAGCGCGTCGCGCAGCGTTGGGTAGTCGTCGCCGTCGATCGGGAACAGCCCGGAGTACACCATCGGCTGCGGGTGCTTGTAGCCGCCCAGCGCCTCGGTCGCGCCGCGCACGCTGGAAGTGACGGTGTCACCGACCCGGGACTGGCGCACGTCCTTCACGCCGGTGATCAGGTAGCCGACCTCGCCGACGCCGATGCTCGGCGACTTCATCGGCTCCGGGGAGATCACGCCGACCTCGAGCATCTCGTGCACCGCGCCGGTGGACATCATCTTGATCTTGTCGCGGTGGGTCAGCTCGCCGTCGACCACCCGGACGTAGGTGACCACGCCGCGGTAGGTGTCGTAGACGGAGTCGAAGATCAGCGCCCGCGGCGGGGCGTCCTTGACGCCCTTCGGCGGCTCGACCTGCGCGACGATCTCGCTGAGCAGGTCCTCGACGCCCTCACCGGTCTTGGCCGAGACCCGGAGCACGTCGGACTCCTTGCAGCCGATGATGTGCGCCAGCTCGGCGGCGTACTTCTCCGGCATCGCACCGGGCAGGTCGATCTTGTTCAGCACCGGGATGATGTGCAGGTCCGCGTTCAGCGCGAGGTAGAGGTTGGCCAGCGTCTGGGCCTCGATCCCCTGCGCGGCGTCGACCAGCAGGACCGCACCCTCGCACGCCTCCAGCGACCGCGACACCTCGTAGGTGAAGTCCACGTGGCCCGGGGTGTCGATCATGTTCAGGATGTACGTCGTACCGTCGGGTGCGAGCAGGCCGCCCGGGGTGTCCGGCTTCGGCGCGAACGGCAGCCGGACCGCCTGCGACTTGATCGTGATGCCGCGCTCGCGCTCGATGTCCATCCGGTCCAGGTACTGGGCCCGCATCGAGCGGTCGTCGACCACCCCGGTGATCTGCAGCATCCGGTCGGCCAGCGTCGACTTGCCGTGGTCGATGTGGGCGATGATGCAGAAGTTCCGGATCAGCGACGGGTCGGTACGACCCGGCTGGGGAACGGTCGTGGGTCCAACGGGCACGGAGGGATCCAGTTCGTCTGAGGGTGGTGACAGGACAACTGCTCCATCTTCCCATGACACGCCAGCCGTTTGCGCATTCGTGCGTCCGGGCGGTGGAAAACCGAGCGCGAGCGGGGCGGCTGCCGTCTACGCTCTTGCCGTATGGCACACGCGGTGGTGGAACGGTTGCCGTACGAGAGCGCGCCCGCGCGCGTTCGAGCCTGGGTGGAGCGCGCGCTGGGGTCGTCGGTGGTCTCGGCGGCCACGCAGAGCGGAGGCTTCTCGCCCGGCGTCGCGGCGCGGCTGATGACCGCCTCGGGGCGGCGGGGCTTCGTGAAGGCCGTCGGGCCGGAGCTCAACCCGGACACGCCCAACCTGATCCGCAAGGAGATCGTCGCCATGCAGGCGGTCGGGCCGATGCCGCACATCCCCGGCCTGCTCGGCGTGTACGACGACGGCAGCTGGGTCGGCATCCTGCTCGAGGACATCGCCGGCTACATCCCGCCCCACCCCTGGCACCAGTACGACGCCACGCGCGTCCTCGACGCACTCGCCGAGCTGAGCGAGTCGCTCGACCCGTCGCCGTGGCCGGACGCACCGGTCGCCGCCGAGCGCAGCGAGCGCTTCTTGAGCCGGTGGGACCTGCTGATCGCCGACGGCGTCGCCGTACCGGACTGGGCCGTCGGCCGCGAGCAGGAGCTCGCCGAACTGGCCCGCACCGGGCTGAAGGAGCTGGCGAAGGGCACTGCCCTCGTGCACTGGGACCTGCGCGCCGACAACCTCCTGCTCACCGAGGACCGGGTGGTGTTCATCGACTGGGCGCATGCCTCGATCGCACCCGTGTGGACCGACACGGTGATCCTCTGCGCCGACATGTACGGCTCGGTGGAGCTGCCGGCACTTCCTGACGCGCCCGGTGTCAACGGTCTGATCTCGGCGATCGCCGGCGGACTGCTGTGGGGCAGCACCCAGGCTCCCGAGCCCAGCATCCCGACCATGCGGGCCTGGCAGCGCCAGACCGCGCTGGTCCACTTCGACTGGCTGCGCGAACGTCTCGGCTGATGCGGCGCCTCGACCGATGCAGCGTTTTGCGGTGCCGGGCGTCTTCAGGGTGTGACTGAACCCTTGGCGAGTATCGGCACCGCCGTACCGGTGCCCGACGACACACCGGCGGCGGTGACCCGGCTGTACCGGGAGCACTGGGTCGGTCTGGTCCGGCTGGCGGTGCTGATGGTCGACGACCGCCAGCAGGCCGAGGACCTGGTCCAGGAGGCGTTCGCCGAGCTGTACCGCCGGTGGCCGCTCGACGACTCCGGCAAAGCCCTGGCGTATCTCCGGACGACAGTGCTCAACCGCAGCCGCTCGGCACTCCGCCGGCGGCGCGTCGCCCGTCTCTACACCCCACCGGCCGACCGGCCCGGCGCATCGGCCGAGAGCGAGGTCGTGCTCGGCGAGGAACGGCTGGAGGTGCAGCGAGCCTTGAGCACGCTCCCCCGGCGTACTCGCGAGGTCCTGGTCCTGCGCTACTACCTCGATCTCTCGCACGGCGAGATCGCCCAGACCCTCGGGATCAGTGAGTCGACCGCACGCGCCACCGCGTCGCGAGGCCTCGCGATCCTCACCGAGCAGCTGAAGGAATCCCGATGACCGACACCGAGTCGCGCCTGCGCGACTACCTGCAGGCCAAGGCCGCCACAATCCCTGACGACGCCGAAGCCCCCGGGCTGGAGACGCCTCGCGGGCGCTCCCGCGTCTGGACCCCACTTCTCGCCGCGGCGGCCGTCGCCGTACTGATCGCGTCGGCGGCGCTCGTGGCGCACCTGCACAATCCCCCGGTCGCGCCGGATCCGCAGCCGCCGGGTCTGAGGGTCCCGTACGTGCTGACGGCGCTGGACCAGCAACGCGAACTGCACGACGGCGACCAGGTCGTCGAACTGAATGAGAACGTGGCCGAGGTGGTCGGACGGGTCTCCGGCGGCTGGCTGATCCACTTCAACACCGCGACAAGCGCCCAGCTCGGCGTTCTGGCTGCCGACGGCACCGTGCGTCCGGTCGGCCCCGAGGGAGTCACCCGACCCGTGCTGTCCCCCGACCACACCCAAGTCGCCGTGGTCCAGGGGATCAAACAGGTGCAGGTGTACGACGTGGCGTCGGGCCGGCTGATCACCGAGCGGACGTTGCCGTACGAGGCGCGCCTGCACGAAACGAATCTGCACGGCTGGAACCAGGCCGGGATCTGGGCGTCGAAAGCCGACCGCGATCAGCGGATCAGCCAACTCCTGGTCTGGCAGCCGACGACCGGGCGACTGACGCCGGTGACGCCGCCGAAGTCTGTCGACGCGATCGACGTCGCTCCACAGTCCAGCGCGATCCCGTTCGCCACCACCGTCGGCAAGCAGCGCTGCCTCACCTCAGCGCACCTGTCCGAAGGTCGGCTCATCCCCGGCAGCCCCTTCTGCTCGCCGGACGCAACGAACCCGGTGGTGTCACCGGACGGTGCAACGCTCGCCGTGGGCGACGCTGTGGTGGATATCCGGACAGGCAAGCGAACCCCGCTGCAGCTGGCCGCGGCACACATCTCCGAGCTCCCGACCTTCGAGGACGCCGACCATGTCCTGGTCGTCCAAGCGCTCCGCGAAGACGGCCGGCCGGCATCGCCGATGGTTTCCGACGGAACGCCGGCCGAAGAACTGCCGCATGCCACGGTCTTCCGGTGCGCGGTGGGGTCCGGGGCCTGCGAGAAGGTTCTCGTGGCCCCGGACCTCAAGCAGATCGAACTGATCGAGCCCTAGGCGTCGACGCGAACCACCGTCGAGCCCGAGCCGTCGCCTCCGTCGGTGTAGGACAGCAGGCCGAGGTAGCGCGTCCCGGCGGTCAGGCCGGACCAGGAAGCGGTGACGCTGGTCTGGCCGGCCGCCTGGACGCCCTGGCTGGCAGGAGTCGTCGTGAGGTTGCCTGCCGGGGTCTGCAGCTCCCAGTGGTTCAGCTTGACCTTCTGCTCGGCAGCACCGGCGAAGAGATCGACGTACACGTCGTACGAGCCACCGGCCGGAGCAGGCAGGTTCACCTCTTCCTCGGCCGAGCCACCGGTGCTGCTGCCGAGCACAGCCGTCGTACCGGCCTTGTAGACGAACACGTCGACGTCGGTGCCCGCCGGGTAGTCCGCGTCGAAGGTGGAGAACCGGGCGTACTTCGTCCCGGCCGGCACGGTCACGGTGTACTTGGCGACGTGCTCGTTGGCCGCCGGGTTCGCCGTCGGGAACGAGACGCCGCCCGGGTTCTTCAGCGTCGCCTCGTCGACACCCGTTGCGGCCAGGCCGACCGCGGAGGTCTGCAGCGTGCCGGTGTACCCGGAGGTGATCGGGACCGGGACGGAGCCGGTCGTGCCCGTGCCGCTGACCTCGACCGGCGCCTTCACGGTCAGCGGCCGGATCGCGAGCGTGCTGCTCACCACGTGCCGCGACGAGCGCAGGTTGAGCTTGCCGAACGAGTACTGCCCCAGCGGCGCACCGTTGTGCTCGAAGGTCACCTGGTACGACGCGCTGGCGCCGGGCAGCACGACCAGCAGCTTCGGCGTCACGGTGACCTTGAAGCCGGTCAGCCCCTCCACCTTCGGGAAGTAGACCTCGGGCAGCTTGCCGACGTTGCGCACGGTCCGCTTGACGGTCTGCTTGCCGGCCAGGTCGCCGATCGCGATCGTCGGGTAGTTCAGGTCGCTCGGGTCGATCTTGCCCTTGGCGCACAGCTCGTGCGTCGCGCCGACCTGCCCGGACCCGCAGACGAACCGCGCCCAGTCGTCGTACGACGAGTCGTAGACCAGGCCGGGGTCCATCGCGTTCTTCGGCTGCATCAGCCCGGCGCCGTACCCGAACGGGTTGCCCGGCGAGCCGGAGTCGTTCTGGATCGGCTTGCCCGCGGCGTCCAGCGACGTCGCGGTGGTCAGCAGCGCCGACTTGATCGCCATCGGGGACCAGGTCGGGTAGCGGCTCTTCAGCACGGCGGCGGCGCCGGCGATGTGCGGCGCGGCCATCGACGTACCGCTCATGAAGGCGTACTCGCCACCGCCCGCCGCGAGCTCCGACGTCGCGGCCAGCACGTTCGTGCCGGGCGCCATCACGTCCGGCTTGAGCAAGTCGCCGTTGCCGGCGAGCGACGGCCCGCGGCTCGAGGAGCTCGCGACCTTCGGCGCGTTCACCCGGACAGTCTGGGCCGCGGCGATCGTGGCCGTGGGGTTCGCGGTCGCGCCGACGTACGCCTTGACCTCCGGGCCGGCGACGTGGTCCAGGTGAACCGTCGGCACCGAGTGCAGGTCCGAGTCGAGCGTGTTCGCGGTGGGGTTGACCAGGATCATGCCGACGCCACCGGCGGCCTTGACCTGCCGGCTCTTGTCGATCCGGTCGCTGACCCCGCGGTCGCAAACCACGATCTTGCCGGTCGCCTTGGCCGGGTCGAGCGTGCCGGGCATGCAGCGCGCCAGGTTGGCCTGGTCGGCACCAGCCAGGCCGGCGTCCTTGGCCAGCACGACCGGCGCCTGCGGCGTACCGGCACCGATGCCCGCACCGGTGTAGGACTGGCCGTTGCCGAGCGTCACCGTGGTCTGGACGTCGCGGTCGTGCGTGCCGTTGGCAACGGTCGTCACCCACGGGTAGTTCTTGCCGACCGTGCTGACCCCCGGGCCGGTGTTGCCCGCGCTGGTCGAGACGAACACGCCGGCCTTCGCGGCCCGCAGGAACGCCAGCCCGGTCGCGTTGACGAACGTCGAGCCGGAGCCGGAGATCGAGTAGTTGATCACGTCGACGCCGTCGGAGACCGCCGCGTCGATGGCAGCCACGATGTCGGCGTCGGTACCGGAGCCGCCCCCGGACGGGTCAGGGGCCCAGAGCACCTTGTAGATCGCCAGCCGCGCCTGTGGGGCGATGCCCGAGCCCTTGCCGTAGTCGCGGCCGAGCACGGACATGTCGACGCCGTAGTTGCCGGCCGCCGTACTGGCCGTGTGGGTGCCGTGGCCGCCGTAGTCCCGCGGCGAGTGGTACTCGGCGGGGATCGGGTTGCCGCTGACGCCGGCGTCGAAGTAGCGGGCGCCGATCACCTTGTTGTTGCACTTCACCGGCGCCTCGGTGCCGGCCTGGCAGATGCCCTTCCACTTCTTCTTGATCAGCGCATCCGACGCCTTGGTGGTCTTGATCGGCGCGAAGCTGGGCCGCTCGGGCGTGAAGCCGGAGTCGATCACGCCGACGATCACGCCGTCGCCGGCCTTGTCGACGCCACCGGCCTGCTGCCAGGCGCCGCCCTTGCCGGACAGACCGAGGTACCGCGGGGTGTCGACGGTGTCCGCGTGCTGCATCCCGCTCGGCTCGACGCTCTTCACGCCGGAGGACTTGGCCAGCTTGACCGCGTCGTCGTGCGACATCCGCGCCGAGAACCCGGCGTAGGTGTAGTTGTAGTCGTACAGCTTCTGTACGCCCGGCACCTGACCGAGCACCTCGGTCCGCTCCCGCGCCAGGTGCTGCACGTAGCCGACCACCTGGGTCGCCTCACGCAGCAGCCTGCCGCCGGGCAGCACCCGGGTCGCGGCCAAGCCGGCGATGTCACCGTCGTACTCGGTGACCGGGGCGTCGTCCAGCTGGACGATGTACGCGCCGGTCTCGGACTCCTTGACCAGCGGTGCGGCCTGGGTCGCGGTCGGGGTGGACGCCGTCGCGTGGTTCACGACGGTGGCGACCAGGGCGGTCGCGCTGAAGGCAGCGACGGTGAGTACCGCCAGACGCCGACGGGCAGGAGCTGGCACGGAGTTCCTCCAGAGCTGGACGGAGCTGGCTGGTCGGCACGCGCGACATCGGTTCACGGAACACCTTCTCGCGCGCCGCCGGTAACGCCGTCCCCAACGGCGTCACGAGGGCCCCGAGTATGCCGGTGCCCCGCCCTGATGTCACGCTCGGTCCGTACCGTGTCACCAGGCGCCGGTACGCCGTACGCGGGGTCGCGCGCGCGGTTTTCCCCGTCGTTCCGGGGTGTAGCGGCGCTGCCGTGACTGCTCGGTTTGGTCAAGCCTCGGGGTTGTTGCTAATCTGTCTCTTCGCGTGTGTGCGTCGGTTCTGCCGTCCTGCACCCGCCACCTTTCCTGTACTGACCGCAAACTCCTGATCGAGGCTCTGCTCCGTGGCGAACATCAAGTCCCAGATCAAGCGCAACCGCCAGAACGAGGCTGCGCGGCTTCGCAACAAGTCGGTGAAGTCGACCCTCAAGACGGCTGTTCGCCGCTTCCGCGAGGCTGCCGACGCCGGCGACGCCGCGAAGGCGCAGGAGGAGGCCCGCGTGGCCGCCCGCCTGCTCGACAAGGCCGCCAGCAAGGGCGTCATCCACGCCAACCAGGCTGCGAACCGCAAGTCGTCCATCTTCAAGAAGGCCGCCGCGCTCTGATCGCACCCGACGATCGGCCCTCCACCCAGTGGACCGGGCCGATCGTTTTTGCGTGCCTGGAACCGGGCTGAGACTCTCGGTTCGTCGCCGGTTTCAGCTCTTGGCCGACAGTCGCGCGGTGGGCCCGTCGACCTCGATCCGCTGTGACGACATCAGCGTTGCCAGCCGCTCCTGGAGCTGCTCGGGGTCCGGTTGGTCGGTGAACTCGTCGGACTCGACTTCGGTTCTGTGCAGTCCCGGCCGGCCGAGATCGATGTGAGCCGCGGGCGCGTCGTCGGGCCGCGCGATGACGGCCACGATGTTGCCGCGTTCGTCGTGGTATGCCGTGAGCTTCATGAATCTGCCCCCTCAGTGGCCGTCAGGCCCAGGCGTGATGACGGCTACGGTGACGGTGAACGCCTCGATCGGCGTCGAGCCGATGTTCGTGACGTAGGCGCCGACGTACCACTCGGTGAACGACAGTCCGCTCGACGGAGGTCCGAGCGCGCCCTGGATCGACCAGGATTCGAGATCGGAGATCCTCATGGTTGCCTGACCCAGCAGTCCGACCCGCATCGGGTGCGGCGTCAGGATCACGGCGGTGTTCCTGAACGCATCCGACGGGCCGAAGCTGATCCCTCTGGTCGCACCGGGCTGCAACACCGCTGATTCGAAAGGGCTGCCGAACGAGTAGAGCCCCACCACACCGACCGTCGCCATGATTCCCCCCATGCGTCGCGCTCATTTCGCACGCTAGACCTACGGCTCTTCGACGGCAACGGGTGAGCAATAAGCAATCCCTGGACGTCATCCGGTGTGTCCGAGCGCCCACGCACCGCACTTGGCCAGTCTTGAGGAACTCGGCCTGCTGGCCCGGTCGAAGCTCGACCTCCGCAACCGCCCGCCCGCCCGAAATGTTGCAGAGGATTGCGCCGCGCCGCAGCCGCGCACCGACCCGCGCCGCAGTTTTCGTGGCGTACAACCGGCTCCCACGCCTTGCGGTGGCGGCACCGACTCTCAGGCCGTGGCCGGAGGAACGCCGGTTCGCGGCATAGGGTCAGCGGCGACCGTGCGCTCGGCTGACCGTGATGACCATCCGCTCCAGCGCATAGCCCGCGTCGCCTGACGCACCCTTCACATCGGCATCTGCCTGCGCGACCGCCTTGATCGCCGTCGCCAGTCCGCCCGGGGTCCACCCGCGCGCCTGCTGCCGCAGCGTCTTCAGCTTCCACGGCGGTACGCCGACCTCACGCGCCAGATCCGCCTCGCGCAACCCAGGCGGCGCGCTCGAATACTTCGCCAGCCCCCGCAGCCCACCCGCCATCGCGCTCGTCACCAGCACCGCGGCGACTCCGCAGTCCAACGCCCAGCGCAACTGCTCGAGCGCCGGCTCCGTGCGCCCCGCGATCGCCGCGTCGGCCACCGCGAAACTCGTCACCTCGGCCCGGCCGCCGAAGTACTGCCCGATCAGGTCCGTCGAGATCGCCTGCCCACCGGAATCCGACACCAGCTGCGAACAGGCCCCCGCCAGCGCCCGCAGATCATGCCCAACAGCATCCACCAGCGCGGCAGCGCCACGCTCGTCGATCGTGCCACCCAGCAGCCGGATCTCCCCCGCCACGAACTGCGGCAACTCCCAGGTCTTCGGCGCCGTCGCGACCACCTCGTTCACCGAGGCCTTGCGCAACTTGTCGAGCACCGCCTTGCCCTTCTGCCCACCCGAGTGCACCAGCACCACAAGCATGTCGTCCGCCGGCGCACCGGCGTACTCCAGCAGATAAGGGACCATCTCGGTCGGCAGGTTCTCCAGCATCCGCAGCACCAGGACCCGCTCCGCCGAGAACAACGACGGCCCGGTCAGCTCCGCGAACACCCCCACATCGAGCTCGCCCGCCCCCAGGTCAGTGACCTCGACGTCACTCTTTCCCTTGGACACCGCCGCGATCGCCGACCGCACAGCCCGATCCGCCAAAAACGTCTCCGAGCCGGTGACGAGCAACACGTCCCCCAGCTTCGGCGCAGCACTTCTCCGAGCAGCCATAACAAAGCCAGCATCCCACGCCCGACCGACAATTCCCGCCCCCACCCCGTTGGTCACCGCGGGGCTCTCCCTCAGTCCGCAGACCGTCGACCATGGGCACCGAATGAGGCGCGCGAACGGACCGTTGAGGTCGTCGATGGCGCCGCGCGGTTTGGCGCTCGCGCATCCAACCACGTCCGTCGTGTTGGAAGTCGCGGGTACGGACGAACCGGGGGCGGCGTCGCGCACATGACCTTCGTCGACACCGAGATGGTTCGCGGCGTCGGGTGAGTGCGGGGTCGTTGATCCACACCAGGTCGATGCGGATCCGAGGCCCGCCACGTGCTACCGGATCGGCGGCCGGAGAGAGCACATCGCCCAGTCGAACGCCTACCTACGCGCCAACGAGGACGGCGACAGCCACAGCACAGCCACAGCCACGGCGACGGCGGCGACGACGACGACGGCATCACCGGCGGTGGCGACCGGTGACAGGCGACGGCGCACGTCAAGGTCGTCCGAAATTCCGGGGTAGCTCACGGATGCGGTGCATCCGTTCCATGGCTGGGCACAGCGGCCCACCTGCGATGGACTGCAAGCCGGTCGGGGGCGCGCACACTGTGGAGGCGTGCGGAAATGCGGGCGTGCGGAGCGCGGGACTGGGGGGCGTGCGGGAAGTGGCGGCGCGGGCGTGCGGGAGCGCAGGCGTGCGGGACTGCGGGAGCGCGGGCATGCGGGCGTACGGAAGTGCAGGCGTGCGGGACTGCGGGCGTACGGGAGCGGGGGACTGTTGGCGTGCTGGCATGCGGGCGCGCGAGCATGCGGGCGTACGGGAGTGCGGGAGTGCGGGCGCATGCTCGGCGCGGGACTGATGGCGCGCGGGCATGCAGGCGCGCGGGCGTACGGGAGTGCAGGCGTACCGGACCCCGGGCGTACGGGAGCGCGGGCATACGGAAGTGCAGACGTGCGGGCGTGCAGGCATGCGGGCGCGCAGGCGCGCGGGCTGCAGGCATACGGGCGTACGGGAGCGCAGGCGTGCGGGAGTGCGGGACTGCGGGCGTGCGGGCGTGGGTCGCTGGCATGCGGGAGCGCAGGCATGCGGGACTGCCGACATGCGCGACAGGCGGAAGTCGGCCGACTCACCGGCGCGGAGTTGTGGAAACGCCGGAGTGCCGGCGGGCGGGCTGCTTGTACAGCAAGGGCATACGGGTCGATCCGGACGTCCGTCTCGGGCTGGGCATGAACGGCCGGAGTGCCGTGTGCTCGGCAGGTCGCGGCGGTCTCCTTTGACGTCCTCACGGTGAGGTCCGTCTAGGAGGTCGGCGCGATGAGCTGCTCGGTAGGGCTTGGACGCCCTCTGAGGACCGGATGCAGCTGGGACACAAACGCTGCGGACCCAAGCGTCAGCGGCACAGTGCGATCGTCATCGTCGCCGAACCGTCGCCCGGTTACCTCGCCGTTCACACAACACTCCACAACAAGACCCATACGGCGCGGTTGACGGCATGAAAGGTGTTGCGGTGCGGACACGCAGAACGATGCTGAGGGCAACTAGCTCGGCTGTTGCCACCACTGCGAGGCGTAGCGCTAGGTACGCCGGCCACGACCGCGCGGCGGCTGTGCTCGGCCAGGTCCGTGCGGATCCCGTCCTGTGAGTGCCGCACGAGCAGTGGCGGAGAGGCGCACGCCTGCTCAGGGTGATGAGCCACTCGGTGCCCCTGATGAGCGCTCGGCAGCCGCGGCGCGCGGCAGGCAGGTCAGGGTCGACTCGATCAACGTTGCTTCCGGCAACGCAACCGGGGTGAACGCGGCAACCACTCCACCGCTCAGCAGGCACGTTCATGGTGAGCGGCCTTGGGAGGTGGTGGCCAGTTTGTTGTTTTCGCTGGTGATGGCGATGGCTCCGGAGGTGTCGGTTCGGCGGATGGTGGTGCCGGTTCGGGTGAGGAGGTCGAGGGTTCTCGGGGCGGGGTGGCCGTAGTCGTTGTCGGGGCCGGCGGAGATGAGGGCGAGGCGGGGTTGGGCGGTCGCGAAGAAAGTGGGGTCCTGGCGGGCGGAGCCGTGGTGGGGGACTTTGAGGATGTCGGCTCGGAGGTCGGGGTGGGCGGCTAGGACGGAGCGTTGGGCTTCTGGTTCGAGGTCGCCGGTGAGGAGGATGCGCAGGCCGGTGGTTTCGGCGAGCATGACGATGCTGGCGTTGTTCTCCGGGGAGCTTTCGTCGTCGTTGGTGGCGGAGGGATCGGTGGGGAGGGACGGGACTTGGGCCGGCCAGAGGGTGGTCCAGGTGAGAGGGCCTATGGTTCGGCGTTCCTTATAAGTGACTGGGCGGACTGGGATCTGATGGGTGGATGCCAGGGCTTGGACTCGGCGGAATTCTGCGGGCGGGGAGAAGTACGGCGTCACCTCGATTTCGTCGACTTGGCGGTCGTGGAGGGCGCCGGCCAGGCCGCCGGCGTGGTCGGCGTGGAAGTGGGTGAGGACAAGGACAGGGATGTGGGTGATGCCCAGGTCTTGGAGGCAGCGGTCCATGGGAGTGGGGTCGGGGCCGGTGTCGACGACTACAGCGGAGCGTGGGCCGGTGCGGAGGACCAAGCCGTCGCCTTGGCCTACGTCGCAGGCGACGAGGATCCAGTTGGCGGGTGGCCAGCCGAGGCGTGGGGTGGGGCGGAGGACTACGAAGACGAGCACTGCCAGGCACAGCAGGACGGCTAACGGACGGGTGAGAATTCGGTGCAGGCCGACCGTTAGGGCCAGGCAGAGCAGGGTGAGGATCGTGACACCTACGACTGTTGCGGGCCACGGACTGACGGCGCCGGGGAGGTCAGCGCCGGTTTCGGCGACGAGGATGATCCACCGTGCGGGCCAGCTCGCCAGCCAACCCGCCAAGCGGGCCAGATCTGAACTCAGCAAGGCGATTCCGGCCGCGCCGAAGCCCAGGATCGTGGCTGGACCGACTGCTGGGCCGGCCAACAGGTTGGCGGCGACCGCGACCAGCGAGACCTGACCGGAGAGCCAGGCGACCACCGGCGTACAGGCGAGTTGGGCGGCGAGCGGGCAGGAGATGGCTTCGGCCAGGCGGAGCGGCATCCAGGTCGCGAGGGCGTCGCGCCAGGCAGGTCCGAGTAGCACGATCCCGGCTGTGGCGAGGACCGAGAGGGCGAAGCCAGCTGATCGTGCGAGGGACGTGTCGAGGAGCAGTAGCGCGATCACGGCGACGGACAGGCTTCGGACTGCTCGACGCCGCGAACCGCCGGTGGTCATCGCCGCCAGCGCGACCAGGCCCATCGCGGCGGCGCGCAGCACGCTTGGTTGAGGGCGGGCGAGGATGACGAAGGCGACGACCATCAGCAGGCCGACGACGGTGAGACCACGGGCGCGGACGCCGAGGAGCCGGGCCAGTGGAAGGACGAAGGCGAGCAGGAGGGTGAGGTTCGTGCCGGAGACCGCCGAGAGGTGGGTCAGGCCGGTGAGTTGGAAGTCGGTGACGAGGTCGGGTGGGAGGGCTGATTCGTCGCCCATGACGAGGGCGGGGACCAGGCCGCGGACGTCGTCGGGTTGATCGGCGACCGAGTCGCGCAGGCCGGCGCGGACCTGCTCGGCGGCGCGGAGCCACCACGCGGGGTCGCCGAGGATCTTGGGGCTCGCTCGGGCGGAGACCATCGCGGCGACATCGGAACCGGGATCGACCGCGCTCAGGCGGCCGCTGGTCTCGACGAGTTGGCCGAGCCGGACGTGCTGCCAGGCGGGTGAGCCGATGAGCAGGATCGGGGTGCGGACGCGGGTGGCGGTGCCGCGAGCGGTGACTTGCTCGGCGGTTGCTTTGAGTACGACGTACGGCGGGCGGCGGTTGCCGGGGGTGCTGCGGACTGCTGGGTCGCTGGTGATCTTGAGGTGGAGTTTGGCGGTGGAGTGGGTGGTGGCGAGGGCTGGAATGGGGCCGGTGGTGAGGCGGTGGATTTGCAGCGCGGAGGCGGCGGCGAGGCCTGCGGAGAGGGAGGTGATCGCGACGAGGGTGAAGAGCAGGCGGGAGCGGCGGCGGAGGGCGAGGGTCAGCAGGGTCAGGGTGATTGCGGTGGCGGTTGCCGCGGTGATGACAGCGACGATGCTGGAGTGGGGCATCAGGAGGATCGCGGTGATCCAGCCTGCGGCTGCGGGGAGGAGGAGTCGGGCGTCGAGGGGCTTCTCTTCTGGGTCGGCTTCGGGCTGAAGCGTGTCTGGGGCTTCGGGCTGCCGCGTGTCTGGGGTTTCGGGGTGAAGTCTCTCCGGGGTGGACGTCTCCCCCGCCGCTGCCCGCGGGTCAGATGCGGACATGGGGCTTCAGGTCCTCGTACTTCTTGGTGCCTACGCCGGTGACCTCCTGGAGTTGGTCGATGGTGGTGAAGCGGCCGTGTTCGGTGCGGTAGTCGAGGATGCGTTGGGCCAGGACGGGGCCGACGCCGGGGAGGGCGTCGAGTTGGTCGAGGGTGGCGGTGTTGAGGTCGACGGGGGCGGTGGGGCCGGGGCTGCCGGAGCTCGGGCGGGGGCCTGTGGAGGTGACGGCGGGTGGGAGGTTGGGGGCGCCGACGACGATTTGTTCGCCGTCGGTGAGGGGGCGGGCGAGGTTCAGGGTGGTCAGATCCGTGCCGGGCAAGGCACCGCCGGCCGCGGCGAGGGCGTCGGCTACACGGTCGCCGGATTTGCTGTGGATGAGGCCGGGGCGGCGGACCTTGCCGGCTACGTGGACGACGAGCGTGCTGGGTGGGGTTGAGGGTGAGGTGGGGTTGGCGCCTGCTGGTGTGGGGGCGGTGACGGGGGAACCCGGCGTCAGGTTGGCTGAGGTGGTCGGGCGGTCGGGGATCGGCTCGGGGCGGGAGCGGAGGACTGAGCAGCCGGCCCAGGTCAGGCCGATCGTGAGGACCAGGGCGATGACGATCAGGTGGCGGGGAGCCACGGTCCAGTGGGTGCCGCGTAGGCGCTCGGGTAGCACGGTGTCTGGGATCCATCCGCCTCGCACTTCGTCCTCCCCTTCGTCGGCCGGACTCCGGGCCGAGGCGGCGCGCAACCGGTCCAGGGCAGCCTGGCGGTCGGCCGGGTTCGGCGCGGGGGTGCGGCGTGGTGACTTCACACAGGGAAAGTACGAGTGATTGGACGGTTGTTTGGGTGCAGGTTTTTGCCTGTGGAGAACTCGGCGTGGGTTGAGGCGGGTGGCGATGCGGCCGCGGAGGTCGCGGGGGCTGAGGTCGCGGCGGCCGGAGAGAAGAGAGCACCCGACGCCCGGGGCTCGTCAGCGCGGAGCGATGACGACCGCGAGCATCCCCGGCCCCACATGCGCGCCGATCACGGCGCCCACCTCTCGGAGGACGATGCCCTCGGCTTGAGGCAGGCGGGCGGCGAGGCCGTCGGCGAGGGTGTGGGCCTTGTCGAGGTTGGCCAGGTGGTGGACGGCCAGCTGGACCGGGCCGTCGCCGGCTCGTTGGACGGCGATGTCTGCGAGTCGGGCGATGGCTCGGGACGACGTACGGACCTTCTCCAACGGGACGATGCGGCCGCCGCTGATAGTGAGCAGGGGTTTGACGGCCAGAGCCGTGCCCAGGAGGGCTTGGGCAGCGCCGATGCGGCCGCCTCGGCGGAGGTACTCGAGGGTGTCCACGTAGAAGTACGACGAGATGGACGACATCCGAGCGCGCGCGGCGGCTTCGACCTCCTGCTGGGAGGCACCTGAGGCAGCGGCCTCAGCTGCAGCCAAGACAGGAAAACCCAGGCCCATCCCGAGCGAGCGCGAATCGACGACCCGCACCGGGATCGGCGACTCCTTGGCCCCGATCATCGCCGCCTCGAACGTCCCGGACATGTCCCCGGACAGATGGATCGACACGATCGACTCAGCACCCGCCCTCGCACACGCCGCATAGGTGTCCGCGAACGACTGCGGCGACGGTCGGCTGGTCGAGACCGGGGTGAAGGTCTTCAGCGCTTCCGCCACGGCGTCGGCGCTCGTGCCGCCGTCGTCGTACGACGTGCCGCCGATCACAACCTGCAGCGGTACGACGGTCAGCGGGTGCCGGAGCACCTCGTGCGCCGACAGCCCCGCCGTGGAGTCGGTGACGACGTGCACGCGGGCTGACATGCAGCGAGGTTACCGGACAGTTTTCGTCGGCGCCTGGTGCGAGAGTGGCACGCATGAGGGAGACCACAACCGAGATCACGCAGTTGCAGGAGTTGCTGGACGCGGCGTACGGGCGGTCCACCGAGCATCTGCGCAGCATCGTCACGGGCGAACGCAAGCTGACCGCCGAGGAGCTGACCAAGGCGCTGACCGGCATGCGCACGCTCAACCTGGCCACCGTCACCGCGAAGGGCGAGCCGCGGATCAGCGCGGTCGACGGGCACTTCCTGCACGCCCGCTGGGTGTTCAGCACGGCCGGCAGCGCGGCCAAGGCCAGGCATCTGCGCGCCAGACCAGCGGCCAGCGTCTCGTACGTCGACGGCGAGCGCATCGGGGTGTTCAGCCACGGCCGGGTCGAGTTCCTCACCCCCGAGCACCCGGACTTCCAGGAGATCGAGGACCACCTGGTCGCCCACTACGGCAGCTCGCCGTCGACCTGGGGCGACGACATCGTCTACTGCCGTCTGCAGCCGCACTGGATGGTCGGCTACGCCTTCGACAAGTCCGAAGTGCTTCCCGCCGACGAATAGACGAACGAACAGCGAGGTGGCGGCCAACCCCTCCGCTGGCTGCCACCTCGCGAGAACTGACTCCCCCTGGTTGCCAGTTCCTAGCCCCCCTGCATCCCCCCGCAGTTGCTCCCCCCGGAACTACCCCGGGGAGCTCCAGCGGCCGGCCCCACCGATGGGCGTCCAACCCACCGGCTTTCCCGTACCGACCGGGCCCGCACTCGTCCCCTGTGTCGTGTGCATGGCCTCTGCTGGAGCCCCACCCCGGGTCCGGTGCCCTGACAGCGCACGGCACCCGGTACTGCGTAGGACAGATCCGCACGTCGCAGCACGCCGAAGCCTCGCGACAGCTGAACGGCGCCCCCACCGATCATTGCCCTGCTTGCTCCGTGTCGTCTCCACCCGTCTCGTGGTCTCCACCGGCTGGTCGGTGGCCCGCGCCTGCTTCGTCACGGTGACCACCTCCTGCCTCGAACACCCGGTCCGGCCGTCGATCTCTGCCTGTGTGGAACCTGCCCTACGCCGACTATCTTGGTCGGCGCGGCAGACCCGGACGAGGCAGAACAACCGGCAGTTCCCCGGCAGCTTCCGCCCGGAGACGTCAGGAGAGAGCGGTCAGTACGTCGTCCGCCAGCCGGCGTACGGACTCGGCGGGGTTGGGCTCCGGCCAGCCGGGCGCCACGGACGCGGTCGAGCACGACTCCTGCAGCACGGCCCAGGCGGTCGGCAGCATCGGCGGGTCCATCGTCTGCTGCCAGGCCAGCAGCTGTCCGCAGAGCAGGTCGGCCGCGGCAGAATGCCCAGCAGCATGCAGTACGGCGACCGCCTCGGGCAAGACGTCGAGCAGGTACACCACCCGTCCCTCGACCTGCAGCCGGCTCACCGCGTCGCGGATCGACGCACGGGCCGCGGCGATGTCACCGGTACGACGTGCCAGCCGGCTCCGATACAGCATCACCAGGTAGTCGAAGTAGCCCCGATGCCCGCGGATGTCCTCGTCGGCCTCGTCCAGCAGCGCCTGCGCCTCGTCGTAGCGGCCCTCCTGGAACTCCACCATCGCCAGGCACCCGGCGATCTTGGTCCGCTCCGGATCGTCTGAGGCCTGGCTGTCGCGCGCCAGCTCCGCCCACCGCCGCGCCTCCGCGAGGTCACCCAGCTCGAGCGAAACCCGGCTGAGCGCCATGTAGGCGATCTCGTCCGGGTAGACCCCCGGGTTCACCAACGCCGCCTCCCACGCCAGCAGGAGCTCTTTGGCCTCCGGCAGCCGACCCCACCGTGCCAGCGCCAGCCCGCAGATCGCCTGGACCGTCGCCGACCGCTGCACGTTGCCGTGCGAGCGGGCATCGGCCACCAGCGCCGGGATCTCGGCCAGGCTCGCAGTGTCCAGCAGCAGCGACCCCGACGACACCCAGCCGCCTCGAGCCACCAACCCCATCTCGGACTCAGGCGAAGTCAGCGTCCGCGCCTCGCTGTACAGCCGCCGCGCAGCCCGTACGTCGCCGGTCAGGTTCGACAGCCGGCCGCCGATGGTCAGCAGCATCCCGCTGACCTCCTTGTCGACCACGTTCTCGGCGCACTGCACGGCCCAGCGGATCCCGCTCTGCGCCACGCTCGCCTGGTACTGCCAGGCGATCCGGAAGCCGAGCACGATCTGGGCGGCGGTGTCCCACTGCTCCAGCTCCGCCGCCCGCTCCAGCGCCACCTCGAAGGTCGCCGAGTTCGCGTTGGCCGCCCGGTACCGCCGGTCGCGGTCCGGACTCGCCCAGGCGCCTTCCAGCCCTTTCACGTACTCCGCGCACCAGCTCACCGCCCGGTCGCGGAACTCGGTCAGATCGGTGCTCTGCGACGTCAGTCCGGCGTACGCGTGCTCGCGGATCGTCTCTAGCATCTTGTACCGCGCGCCGTAGAGCGCCTCGAACTCCAGCACCGGCTGCAGCAGCGACTTGTCGACCAGCTCGGCCAGCAGCATCGGTACGTCGAGCGAGTCGATCGGCGGACCGGTGCAGACGCCGACCACCGCGTCCAGCGTGAACGGGGACCCGAGCATCGAGGCCCGGTACAGCAGCTGGCGAGCCGCGTCGGACAGCGCGTCGACGCTCCACGCGATCGTGTCGGCCAGCGTGCGTTGGTGCGGCGCGCCGAACCGCCGCGGCCCGGACAGCAGCCGGAACCGGTCGTCCAGCGCGGCCAGGATCGTCTCCACCGACAGCGACCCGGCCCGCGCCGCGGCCAGCTCCAGCGCGAGCGGCAGCCCGTCCAGCCGCTGGCACAGCCGCGCGACGGTCGCCGCGTTCTCCGGAGTCAGCGCGAAGTCCGGCCGGACCCGCGCGGCCCGCCGGATAAACATCTCCACCGCCGGGCTGGCCGCGATCTCCGCGAAGTCCCGGTCGTTCGCCGGTACGCCGAGCACCTGCACCCGGCGGACCACCTCGTCCGGCAGGCCGAGCGGAATCCGCGAGGTCACCAGTACGCCGACGCTCGGGAAGCTGCGGACCATCCGGTTCGCCACCGTGGCGACGCCGTCGAGCACGTGCTCGGCGTTGTCCTCGACGATGACCAGGTCGCCCGGCTGCCGCCCGGACAGCACGTCGTCAAGGTCGGAGGTGCCCGGCGCGGTCCCGAAGGCATCCAGGATCGCGGACGGTACGGCGGAGTCGCGCTGGACCGTCGTCAGGTCGACGACCACGACGGTGGTGTCCGCACCGGAGAACCGGTCTGCGGCGGCCAGCGCCAGCTCGGTCTTGCCGACTCCGCCCGGGCCGACCAACGTGACCAGCCGGTTCTGGCGCAGCAGATCAGCCAGCTCCGCGAGCTCGGTGTCCCGTCCGACCAGTCCGTCCGGGATCGGCCGCGTCCCACGCCAGCGCATGCCGGACGGCGCCGGAGCACCCACAGCGATCACCGGCCGAACCGTCGCGTGCCCAGCCGCCACCAGGAACCTGCCGGCGTCACCGTCCTGCAGCCCGAGCGCCTCGGCGAGCAACCGCACCGAGTCCTTGCGCGGCCGCGCAACCCGGCCCGCCTCGAGCTCACGGATCGTGCGCACACTCAACCCAGCGGCCTCGGCCAGCTCTTCCTGGGAGAACCCCGCCTGGACCCTCAGGTCGAGCAGGAGATCGGCGAATTCACTCCGTCCCGCAGCCCGGCCATCCGCGTCCGTCAAAGCCCGTCACCCCTTCTGAGCCTCACACCGCCACAGCACAAGATACGTGACCATGGCGGGTACAGCGGCCACTTCCGTGGCGGCGCCGCGCGGCGAAGGCCGGGCCGAAACCCGGAAAACGGTTGAAAAGGGAATTGCTGCGTGGACAGGAAATACCCGGCTCAGGCGCTGACCCGGACGTCCTCGGCATTCTTTTCGGCGTACAGGGAAAGCACCTCGGACCAGTCCGAGATGCGGGCCGCGGTGAGCGTGCGACCCTGGTCGGCGTTGAGCCGGCTGCCGTCGCAGATGCCCCTGGTCGCGCGCACGATCAGCTCGGCGCCCACGCCGAGCAGGGAATCAAGGGCTGCCATGCGAATATTCAAGCGAAGACGTGTTTCGCCGAGGTAACACCTCCGGCAACATCACGATAAGTCAGCAAAGACCAGACAATGGCGACGCCAGGTCATTTGTTCACGACGGGAGCCAGGAAAGCCGGACCTGGCGCTGGGGATTGTCCACGTTGGTGTCGACCAGGCAGATCGACTGCCAGGTGCCGAGCATCATCCGCCCGTTCAGCACCGGGATCGTCGCGTACGGCGGGATCAGCGCCGGCAGCACGTGATCGCGGCCGTGGCCGGCGGTGCCGTGCCGGTGCTGCCACTGGAAGTCGCGGGGCAGCAACTGCTCGAGCACCGCGAGCAGGTCGGTGTCGCTGCCCGCGCCGGTCTCCAGGATCGCCACCCCCGCCGTCGCGTGCGGGACGAACACGTGCAGCAGTCCGTCGCCCTGGGCCTGGTGGGCCTCAGCGTCGACGAACTGCTCGCACTTGCTCGTCAGGTCGAAAACGACCTCGTGACTACCGGTTCCTACGTCGATCAGCTCGGAGCGCATACCGGCCAGCGTGTCAGGCCGGGACGATGTTGACCAATTTCGGCGCGCGGACGATCACCTTGCGGACGCCACGGCCGTCCAGCGCCTTCTGCACCGCCTCCGAGTCCAGCGCCAGCTTCTCCAGGTCGGCGTCGCTGATGTCCGGGGCGACCTCCAGCCGCTCCTTCACCTTGCCCGCGATCTGGACGACGCAGGTGACCGAGTCCTCGACCAGCAGCGCCGGGTCGACCGTCGGCCAGCCGGCCTTGGCGACCGTCGGCTGGTGTCCCAGGTTCTCCCACATGTCCTCGGCCGTGTACGGCGCGACCAGGCTCAGCAGGATCGCCACCGTCTCGGTCGCCTCGCGGACCGCCGGGTCGGCCGCACCCGGGCCGGAGTCGATCGCCTTGCGGGTCGCGTTCACCAGCTCCATCACCCGCGCGACCATCACGTTGAACCGGTACGACTCGATCAGCTCGGTCGCGTCCGCCACGGTCTTGTGGGTGATCTTGCGCAGCGCCAGGTCACCGGTCGCCGGGTCGGCGCCGACCGGAGCCTCCACCGCGCCGCTCAGCCGCCAGGCGCGCTGCAGGAAGCGCAGCGAACCACCCGGGGACAGGTCGGCCCAGTCGATGTCGTCGTCCGGCGGGCCGGCGAAGACCATCGTCAGCCGGATCGCGTCGACGCCGAACTCGTCCAGCTGGTCGCCCAGGTTGACCCCGTTGCCCAGCGACTTGCTCATCGCCTTGCCCTCGTTGATCACCTGGCCCTGGTTCAGCAGCCGGGTGAAGGGCTCGACGGCGTCCAGCAGCCCCATGTCGTGCAGCGCCTTGGTGAAGAACCGCGCGTACAGCAGGTGCAGTACGGCGTGCTCCTTGCCCCCGACGTACTGGAAGGTCGGCATCCACCGGTTCACCGCGTCCTTGTCGAACGCGCCCTCGGTGTAGTTCGGCGAGCAGTAGCGCAGGAAGTACCACGACGAGTCGACGAAGGTGTCCATCGTGTCGGTGTCGCGCTCGGCGTCGCCACCACACTTCGGGCAGGCCACCTCGACCCACTCGCGGACCGAGGCCAGCGGCGAGACGCCCTTGGGCGCCAGGGCCGCGCCGCGCAGGTCCGGCAGCTCGACCGGCAGCTGGTCCTCGGGCACCGCGATTTCACCGCACGCCGGGCAGTGGATGATCGGGATCGGCGCACCCCAGTAGCGCTGCCGGCTCAGCAGCCAGTCGCGCAGCCGGTAGTTGATCGTGCGCTCGCCCAGGCCCTTGTCCTGCAGCCAGTCGATGATCCGTGACTTCGCCTCGTCGATCGGCAGCCCGTCCAGGCTGATCTCGTCGTTGGCGCTGTTGATCGCCGGGCCGTCGCCGGTGTAGGCCTTGCCGTCGAAGCCTTCCTCGGGCTGCACGGTGCGCACGATCGGCAGGCCGAACTTCTCGGCGAACTCCCAGTCGCGGCTGTCCTGGCCGGGCACCGCCATGATCGCGCCGGTGCCGTAGTCGGCCAGCACGTAGTCGGCGGCCCAGATCGGGATCCGCTCGCCGGTCACCGGGTTGATCGCGTACGAGCCCAGGAAGACGCCGGTCTTCTCCCGCTCGGTGCTCAGCCGCTCGATCTCGGTGGAGGCCTTGACCGCCTTCAGGTACTCGTCGAACGCCGGGCGCTGCTCGGGCGTGACCAGCTCCTCGGCCAGTTTGGCGTCCGGCGCGACGACCATGAAGGTGGCCCCGAACAGCGTGTCCGGACGGGTGGTGAACACCTTGATCGGCTCGTCGCGGCCCTCGACCTGGAACGAGGCGAACGCGCCCTCGGAGCGGCCGATCCAGTTGCGCTGCATCAGCAGGATCTCTTCGGGCCACTGCAGCTGGTCCATGTCGTCCAGCAGCCGCTGGGCGTACTCGGTGGTCTTGAAGTACCACTGGGTCAGCTCACGCTTGGTGACCTCGTGCCCGCACCGCTCGCACCGGCCCTGGACGACCTGCTCGTTGGCCAGCACGGTCTGGTCGTGCGGGCACCAGTTGACGTACGACGCCTTGCGGTAGGCCAGCCCACGCTCGAAGAACTGCAGGAACAGCCACTGCGTCCACTTGTAGTACTCCGGGTCGGACGTGTGCAGCCGGCGCGACCAGTCGAAGCTCAGCGCGTACCGCCGGATCGACTCCGCCTGGGTCTCGATGTTGGCGTAGGTGTACGTCGCCGGGTGCTCGTTGCGCTTGATCGCGGCGTTCTCGGCCGGCAGCCCGAAGGAGTCCCAGCCGATCGGGTTCATCACGTCGTAGCCCTGCTGGAACCAGAACCGGGCCAGCACGTCGTGCAGCGCGAACACCTCGCCGTGACCCATGTGCAGGTCGCCGGAGGGGTAGGAGAACATCGTCAGCGCGTAGCGCCGTTCGGCCGAGCCGTCGTCCTTGGCCTTGAACGGGTCGAGCTTCTCCCAGACCGGCCGCCACTTGGCCTGCATGGCCTCGAAGTCGTATCCGCCCCGGTCGATGGGGGTGTCGTCCACCTGCTCGCTCACGGTCCTACTCCCGCATTCTTCGTGTTGGTTGAGCCTAAATCTGCCAGAAAGGCATCCGGAACATGAAAAAGCCCCTCACGCAGGAGGGGACGCCGTACTGACCGGCGCTCGATCGGCGCCTCGATGCCAGTACGGCTAACCAAGGAGCAGGCTCACTCGCATACGGCCAGATTACCGCATCGGGTGGCGGGCGGGAGTCCGCCCGCCACCCGAACACGGTCAGGGCATCAGGCGAAGGTCACGCCGAAGGTGCGCAGCCAGTTCTGGACGACCTCGATGTCCACCCGCTGCAGGCCGCCGAGGTACCGGCAGTTGGCGGTGTAGCCGTAGCTGGTCACGGTGACCAGGTAGCCGCCGTGGAACGTCGGACCGCCGGAGTCGCCGAAGCAGGTGCCGCCGGTCCCGCGGTTGTCGTTGATGTTGCCGTTGACCTGGAGGATCTGGTCGGTCAGCTTCTGGCCCGGCTGCTCGGCGAACCGCCGCATCAGCGGGTACGTCATCGGCTGCGGCTTCTGCGGGCCGGACTCGGGCTTGCGGACCTCGGTGCCGTAGCCGACCGAGGTGAAGATGGTCTTGTTCAGCAGCGGCTGGGCGAAGTCGTCCAGGTAGTTCAGCGGTGCGATGGTGGCCGGCTGGATCGTCGTGACCGGACGGTCGAGCACGATGACACCGACGTCGTTCCAGTTGTCCAGGTCGGTGAAGTCGGAATACTCCGGGTGCGTGTACGCCGTGCCGGACAGGTAGCCGGCGGCCTCGATCTCGGCCTGGGTGTAGCCGGCCGCGGGGTTCGCGGCGACCGGGAACGGCGACGGCGGCTGCTCCGCGATCACCGAGTCGAACGTGACCAGGGTCTTGCCGAGCGTCCCGTCGGTGCAGTGTGCGGCGGTCAGCAGGACGGTCGGTGAGACCAGCGTCGCGCTGCAGCGGAAGCGGCCGTCAGGTGTGTAGAACAGGATCAGGCCGACGTTCGGGTGACGGTTCCCGTCGGGTTCGCCGCCGGTGATCGCCGCGGCCGGCAGGGATGGAAGCAGCGCGACCACGAACGCCAGGACGGCGGTGACGAGGGTACGGCTGAGTCGACTCATGTCTCCTCCAGGGGACTGACGTGCTTGCTCGCATTGCAGCACCGCGGTGCGGGCGCGTCCAGGGATCGACGTCAGCGCGAGGGTCAACCTTCGTGGAGGTGGCGGGTCCCTCCACCGGCACGGAACGCCGACGGCGACTGGCCGTGACGACGCCGGAACGCTGTGCTGAACGGGCGGACGTCGGAGTACCCGCAGGCCCTCGCGACCTCCCCCACCGTGACACTGCGGTCCAGTAGCAGCTGAGCCGCCAAGTCGAGCCGCATCCGGCGCAGCGCGGCCATCAGCGACTCCCCCGTCTGCTGCTGGAACAGCCGCTCGGTGTGGCGTTCGGACAGGTGTACGGCGGCCGCGACGTCCCTCACGGTGACCGGACGGGCCAGGTTGTCCATCAGGTGGCGCTGCATCAGGTCGACCAGCACCCGGACCCGGTCACGCGACCGGGAGAGAGCATCACCGGCGTCCAGCGCCAGGTCCTCGTCAAGGGCGAAAGCGCGAGCGGTGTCGAGCACCAGCGCCGAGCCGAGCGCGCTGAGGGATGCCTGATAGCCGGACTGCGGAGCGGCTGCCTCCGCGGCCAGGCCGGCGATGGTCGCGGCGAGACCGCCGACGCGCGTCGACACGACCGGACCGTCGGACCGGGTGAGCCCGGACCACCAGCCCGTGGACGCGGCTGCAGCACTCACCGAGCGGAAGGTGAAGCCCCAGAAAGCGATGCCCAGCGGGTCGGTTCGGCTCGACTCGATCTCGTGCACGTCACCCGGCCGGGCCAGAAACACCGTCCCGGGGCTCACGGCGTACTCGGTGGAGCCCGAGTTGAAGCGGCCTTCACCGGCGTACGCGAGGCAGACCTCGTGGAAGGAGTGGCTGTGCCAGTAGTTGCGCCAGTACTCCGGCCGGTAGTGCCCCCAGCTGACGAAGTCCGCGCGAAAACCGTCGACCTCGCAGGACTCCAGCAGCCCTGCGAGGTCGACGAAGCGATCAGCCGCCGCAACGGACGACAAGCTCAAACGGTGCTCCTGCCGGTCGGGTCGACCCCTCGCAGCATCATGCCCTGGCCGAGCGAATGGTCGTGCGTCTTCACCGACGGCGGGTCGCCCGGGTCGCGGTACTGCACCAGCCAGGTCGTCCGCGCCTCGTCGCTCACGTTCACCCCGGACCCGTGCACAGTCAGGTAGGTGAAGAACAGCACGTCGCCCGCCTCGGCCGGCTGCGGAACCGCCGACTCGAACGGTACGTCGGGCAGGTGGAACGACCCCTCCGGATCGTGCTCGCGCGGTCCGTCCAGGTGGCTGCCCGGGATCACCCGGACGCAGCCCTTCTCCTCCGGCGCGTCGTCGAAGTGGAAGATCGCCGCGCCGACCCGGTGGTGGGTGTGCGGGAAAAACGGGTGGTCCTGGTGCAGCGGGAACGGCGAACCGTTCTCCGGCGGCTTCACGAACAGCTTCGTGTGGTGCAGCTGGACGTTCTCGACACCCATCACCGCGGCGGCCACGTCGGTGAACCGCGGGTCCACCAGCAGCCGGGAGAAGGCCGCGTCGTAGAACTGCGCGTCGTGCAGGTGCTGCAGCCGGGTGGCGCCGTCCGACAGCCCCATCGCCGACTTCCAGGTCGGGTCGTCGTTGCGGTTGAGCTGCGCCAGCAACGCGTGGCTGCGCTCCCGGTACGCCGCCGCTTCCTCCTTGCTGAGCAGGCCTTTCACCAAGACAAAGCCTTGCGACGCGTACTGCTCAGCCAGGGCCGCGAGCTCCGGGCGGTCCGTAGTGATCGTCATCTCGAAGTCCTCCTGGTCGGGGTACTTCGAGCCTAGGAACACCGGCGCCCGGACGGCAGGACCGGGCCGGACGCCGATGTTCGCGAGACGGACATGCACTCAGAGCCCGAGCTGCCCCAGCCGCACGCTGATCCGCGGATCGGTGGACACCACCGGCGACTCCGACCGGACCCAGGGATCGCCGCCGAAGTAGGTCTGGAAGATCTTCTCCGCGGTCCGGGTGGCCACCGCCTGGCTGGTCAGCGTCGGGTTCGGCCCGCCGAGCCCGTTGGCCAGCGCGGAGTTGTCGGCGACGAACAGCCGCTTCACCGCCCGTGCCTCGCCGCGCGCGTCGAGCACCGACGTCCGCTCGGACTCCCCCATCCGCATCGACGACTGGACGTGCAGGATCAGCGGCGCCCAGTCGATCCGGTAGACCTTCTTCGCGCCCGCGCCGCGCAGCAGCTCGGCGGCCTTGCGGGCCATGAACTCGCGGTTGCGCAGCGTGCGCTTGGTCCGCTGGCGCTGCTTGAAGGTGACCTTCGGGATCGGCCCGTTCTCGTCGGCCGGCAGCGCCGACAGGGTGACCCGGTTCTGCGCCTCCACGTCGTCGTCGGTGATCACCAGCACGGTCAGCAGGTGGTCGAGCCCGCCGGCCATCAGCTCCTTCAGCTCCGGACCCATCACCCGCCCGGCCGGCCCGTCCCACGGCCCGGTCTTGCCGCGCCCGTTCTTGTACTGGCCGCGGATCCCGCTGTCCGACAGCGTGCCGGAGAACGCGTTCAGCGCCGGCGGCAGGCCGACGTTCTCCAGTCCCCCGTACGGCGGGAAGTCCAGCCGCGCGCTGGACCCGACGCCCTTCGGGTTGCCGGTGTAGTCGTCGAACGAGCCGATCATCCAGTCGAAGAAGTGGTCGGTGTAGCCGCGGCCGACCCAGCCGTTCGGGTTCGGCAGGCCGCTGTTGAACCACAGCCGCGGGTTCTCGGTGCAGCCGCCCGCCATCACCACGACACGAGCGTCTTCCCGGTGCTCCTCGCCGGTCACGTTGTCCCGCCAGGTGACGCCGGTCGCGGTCAGCTCGCCGTTACGCCGTTCGCTGTGCACGCGGGTCACGTAGGCGTCGGCGATCAGCTCGATCGGCTTGCCGCCGCGGGCCCAGACGTTGGCGGTCAACGCCATCGGCACGTAGCTGTTGTCGGTCGAGCGCTTCGCGAACTGGTTGCGCGGGGCCCCCTTCGGCCGCATGCAGCCCTGGAAGCAGTAACCGCAGAACGTGCAGCCGGTGGCCTGCGGGTAGCTCAGCAGGTTCTTGTCCGACGTCTTGCCCGCCGTGCCGCCCGGCTGCAGGATCGCGTTCTCCTGCGGCCGGTACGACGGCCGGTGCGTGGTCTTGGTGGTCTGCACCGGCAGCCCGAGCGTCTCGGCGCCCTTGAAGAACATCTGCTCCTTGGTGCCCATCGCCGCGGTTCTCACCGGCATCGTCGCCTCGACCCACTCGAAGTACGGCACGAGTTCGGAGTAGGTGAACGGGAACCGGTGCTGCACGTCGTACTCGTTGCGGTCGGCACCGTCGTAGCCTTTGAAGACGCCGGGATAGGCACGCGGATAGTTGCCGTAGAAGTGCTGCGTCGTGCCGCCGACCCCGGACAGCTGCCAGACGAACGAGTTCTGCGGCCACTCCCGGTACCAGGCCGGTTTGCTGCGGTCGCCCGGACCGAGCCGGAAGTAACCCGACAGCGGGTTGTTCGCGTCCTCCTCGAAGGTGCTCCACTCCTCCCGCGGCTTCGCGTGCCGCGGACCGGCCTCCAGCATCAGGACGTCGAGCCCTTTCGCGGCGAGCTCCTTGGCCACCACCGGGCCCCCACCGCCGGCCCCGATCACGATCACGTCGCGCATCAGTCGTGCACCTCCTTGCGTCCCTGGTAGTAACCGATGAAGTCGTCCCAGCCCTCGACCGGGCCGTCCGGCTGGTAACCCGACAGGGTCCAGCCAACCGGACGCGCGCGCAGGGTCCTGGTGGCCTTGTCGAGTACGCCGTACTCGCTGTAGGCGCCGAAGGTGGCGAACTCGATCAGCGCACCGCCGACGAACTTGAGCAGCCCGGAGACCGACTCCTTCAACGGCTCGGGGAAGTGCACGTCGAGCAGCGCGACCAGGTCGGCGTCGGTCTTCTCGATCAGCGCGAACGCGGCCGCCTTCTCGGCGTAGGTGAGCCGGGCGAAGGGCGACAGGTGCGGGCCGCTGACCGCGAGCGGGTTGACCTGCGTGGCCATCAGGTTGAGCAGCCCGGCGATCGGGAACGACAGCGGGATCGCCTCGTCGCTTTGCAGGTACGCCGCCAGCGCGCGGTCCAGCCGGCGCAGCTCGGGCGGCAGCAGTTCGAGCCCGGGCAGTGCGATCCCGCTGCCGGCCAGACCGGTGACCAGCGCGGCGCTGATCGGCTGCGCGATCGCGTCGGGGAACGGGACGAAGTTGTCCAGCGCCTCGATCATGAAGTCGGTGGCGCGCGCTTCCAGCGCCCCCGGCGTACTGCTCGGGGTGCCTTGCGTGCGGGAGTAGGCGTCCGGGCCGGGCATCGCGAACACGGTCAGGCCGTTCAGCGTGTCCCGGGCCAGCTCGGCCAGCACCGGACGGATCAGGTCGACGGCCGGCGGCAGCAGCGGGTTACCGGTGGCGGCGTCGGCCGGCGCGAGCAGACCGCGCGCCAGCAGGCCGCCTCCGCCCAGGGCCGCGCCGAGCACTCCGATCCGGGCCAGGAAGGCCCGGCGGGACAACGGATCTGCAGGCATACGTGGTCCTTCGCGGCGGAACGGGGGCGCGACCGGCGTCCCACCGCGAAGGACCACCGGCGCTAGTGGTCTTACAACGACCACCAACGCCGGAGGTCACTGCTCAGTCAGCCGGAGTCTTGTCCGGGTCGGCCGGTACGACGATCGGGCGCAGCCTGGACCAGAGCACGAACAGCGCTGCGAAGACGAGCATCCCGATGCCGCCCCACAGGTTGATGTTCAGGCCGTCGGCCTTCGCCACCTCGGCCGGGTCGGCAATGATGCCGAGAATCGTCAGCACCAGGCCGTACACACCGATCAGCGCCGCGATCACCACCCGGATGTCGAACGCTCCGGCTTTCTGCTTGTCTGCCATCTTCTCGTTCCTTTCCGGGTCAGCCGAAGACGATGTTCAGCACGACGACCATCGCCAGCGAGATCCCTGCCAGCAGAGTCGGCTTGCGGTACCAGCCGTGGTCTCCCTCTTGGGCCGCCTCGGTCCGGTCGGCCTTCGGGGTCAGCGAGTACACCAGCCCCTTGAGTTCCTCGTCGGTCTTCGGCCTGGTCATCAAGCTGATCACGACGCTGAGCAGGATGTCGACCACGAACGCCGCACCGGCGCCGACGAAGCTCGCGCCCTGGCCCGGCAGGTCGATCACGCCGGTCTCGGACAGCACGAAGACGACCACGGCGGTCGCCGTACCGGAGACCAGGCCGACCCAGCCCGCCGTCGCGGTCATCCGCTTCCAGAACATACCGAGGATGAAGGTGGCGAACAGCGGCGCGTTGAAGAACGAGAACAGCTGCTGCAGGTAGTCCATCAGGTTGCTGTAGCCGGCCGCGATCGCCGCCGTACCGATCGCCACCAGCGTGCCGATCACGGTCACCCAGCGACCGGTCCGCAGGTAGAAGTCGTCGCTGCGGTCCTTGATCACGTAGCGCTCGATCAGGTCGTAGGTCATCACCGTGTTGAACGAGCTGAGGTTGGCCGCCATACCGGCCATGAACGAGGCCAGCAGACCGGTGATCGCCAGACCGAGCATGCCGTTGGGCAGCAGGTCGCGCATCAGCAGCAGCAACGCGTCGTTGTAGGTCACCTCGGAGCCGGTGCCGGCCTTGACCGCCTGCAGCTCCGGTACGGCGACCGCGGCGATCATGCCGGGGATGATCACGATGAACGGCACGAACATCTTCGGGAACGAGCCGATGATCGGGGTGCGCCGGGCCGCCGACATGTTCTTGCTGGCCATCGCCCGCTGGACCTCGACGAAGTTCGTTGTCCAGTAGCCGAACGAGAGCACGAAGCCGAGACCGAAGACCAGGCCGATCACCGACAGGGTGCTGTTGGTGAAACCGCTCAGCTCGTTGCCCGGCCAGGCGCTGAGCTGCTCGGCGCCTCCCGGCCCGGCGCTGACCTTGTCGACCAGCCCCTGCCAGCCGCCGACCTTGTGCAGGCCGACCAGCGTCAGCGGCAGCAGCGCGGCCACGATCACGAAGAACTGCAGCACCTCGTTGTAGATCGCCGCGGACAGACCACCGAGCGTGATGTAGCTGAGAACGATGAGCGCGGCAACGACCGTGGAGATCCAGATCGGCCAGCCGAGCAGCACGTTGACGATGGTGGCGAGCAGGAACAGGTTCACGCCCGCGATCAGGACCTGGGCCAGCGCGAAGCTGATCGCGTTCACCAGGTGCGCCGGTTTGCCGAACCGGCGCAGCATGAACTCCGGCACGCTGCGCACCTTGGAGCCGTAGTAGAACGGCATCATCACGACACCCAGGAAGAGCATCGCGGGGATCGCGCCGATCCAGAAGTAGTGCACGGTCGGCATGCCGTACTGCGCGCCGTTGGCGGACATGCCCATGATCTCGATCGCGCCCAGGTTGGCCGAGATGAACGCCAGACCGGTCACCCAGGCCGGCAGCGACCGGCCGGACAGGAAGAAGTCGAGGCTGTTCGAGACGGCGCGTTTGGCCAGGTACCCGATTCCGAGTACGAACACGAAGTACAACGCGATGATGATGTAGTCGATCGCCTGGGCATCGAGCCTCAGGACCGATTCTTGCGCGAGCATCCGGCCTCCGCATCGTCACATGACGCAAGATTTTTGTTACCGGTCAGGAAGGTTACTCCTGCTTGCAACCACAGACCCGCTCAGCCGCGCCGGGCGTTTTCTCCACCCGATCTCCACCCTCGGGGCCACGTCGCGGGCCGGGTGCCCGTGCGACGATCGACGGCGGACCGGAGGCGGGAGTGCTGTTGACGAGGAAGCGAGAACCGGGAGCCGGACTGCTCGGCTGGAGCGGTCCGCTGGCCCGGCCGTTGATCTGCGTGGTGACGATCGTGGTGTTGGTCACCGCGGATCCGGCCGAGCCGTGGGCCTGGGCCGTGCTGGGCACCGGTTTGCTCTGTTTCCTGGCGGGCACCTTCCTGATGGACACGCGCGAGGTGTGGGCGCTCGGTCTGCTCGCGTACGCCACGCTGAGCGCCGCGGCGCTGACCGGCATGCCCGGCGCGAACGCGCTGGTGCTGGCGCTGGTCTCGATCACCGACCTCACCGTGATGACGTTCCGCCGGACGCCCAGGCTGCGCCGCAACCAGCCGATCATTGCCGTCGGCATCGGGTGCGCGATCGCGTACGCCCTGTCGGCACAGTGGTTCGACCGGTCCCAGAGCTGGTACCTCAGCCAGTTGCTGTGGACCGCCGTCCTGGTCCTCTTCGGCCTCAACCGCCGGTACGACGAACTCCGCGCGCAGCAGACCGCCGAGCTGCTCGACCAGACGATGCTCGCCCAGCGCGAACACGCCCGAGCCGCCGCCCTCGACGAACGCAGCCGCATCGCACGCGAGCTGCACGACGTACTGGCGCATTCGCTCGGCGCCCTCAGCGTGCAACTCGAACTAGCCGAAGCCCTGCTCGCCGAGGCCGACGACCGCCAGGCCGCCCTGGACCGCATCCGCCGCTCCCGCCGCTTGGCCGTCCAGGGCCTGACCGAGGCCCGCAACGCGGTCGCCACCCTCCGCCAGGACAACGTCCCGGCCCTACCGGTCGCCCTCCAAGCCCTGACCGACCAGCACCAGAAAGACCACCGCACTCCTGTCCGGTTGACTGTCACCGGCGACACGCGCCAGCTCGACTCCGGCGTGGTCGTCGCGCTGCTCGGGGCTGCCCGGGAGTCGCTGACGAACGCGGCCCGGCATGCGTCGGGCCAGGCGGTCCAGGTCGAACTGGAGTATTCGAGTACCGGTGTGCGCCTGCAGGTGCGGAATCACCTGGGGTTCGCGGCGCAGCCCGATGACGCCGGGAAGTTGGAGGACGGCGAAGCCGGGAGACGCGGGCACGGAGGTGTCGGCATGCGCGACCACGGCGGCGCCGCGAGAGCCGGCCACGGCGAAGCCGGGAGCTCGGAGGATGCAGCACCGCTCAGCCCCGCCGACGAGGGCGCGGCTTCCGCCCCTCACTCTTCCCCCGCCGATGCTCGCGGCGCAGCCGCGGGCGAGGCGGGGTTCGGGTTGGCTGGGATGCGGGAGCGGTTGGCTTTGGTGGGTGGGAGGGTGTCGGCAGGGCCGGTTGGGGAGGATTGGGTGGTGCTGGCGGAGGTGGACGATGAGTGAGCGGATTCGCGTGGTGGTGGCCGACGACCAGCAGGTGGTGCGCGAAGGGCTGGTCGCCTTGCTCGGGCTGCTCGACGGCATCGAGGTGACCGGTGCCGCCGCGAACGGCGTCGAGGCGATCGAATTGGTTGCCAAGGGCAATGCCGACGTCGTACTGATGGACCTGCGGATGCCGGTGCTCGACGGCGTGCGGGCGACGGCCCGGCTGACCGCGGATCACCCCGAGGTCGCCGTACTGGTGCTGACGACGTACGCCGACGACACCTCGATCGCGCAGGCCCTGCGCGCCGGCGCTCGTGGTTACCTGACCAAGGACGCAGGGCGGGTCGAGATCGGCGCAGCCCTGCGCGCAACCGCCGCCGGACAGTCGACGTTCGACCCCGAGGTCTCCCGTCGGCTGATCGCCGGCCTGTCCCCCACGCCGACCGCGGCGAAGGACGGCCTGACCGCCCGTGAGACCGAAGTACTGCGGCTGATCGCCCAGGGGCTCAGCAACACCGAGATCGCCAAGCTGCTGTTCATCGGCGAGGCGACGGTGAAGACGCACATCAACAACACCTTCGCCAAGATCGGCGCCCGGCACCGCGCCGAAGCCGTCCGGTACGCCTACCGCCACGGCATCGCCGAAGCCTGAGCGTCTGACCCCCTCAGGGGACGGAGGTCAGATGGTGAGTTCCGCCACGACCGGCCGGTGGTCGCTCCCCGTGGGACCCATCACCCACGCCTTCGTCGGTGTGACGCCGCGGACCATGATGTGGTCGATCCGCGCCATCGGGAACTTCGAAGGCCAGGTGAAGCCGAAGCCCTGGCCGGCCGCGCCCTGGGCCGAGCGCAGGCCGGCGGTGATCGGGGCCAGGCTGCGGTCGTTCGCGGTGCCGTTGAAGTCGCCCATGACGACGACGCCGGCGCGCTTCTCGGCGGCGATCTGCTGGCCGAGCTGCTTGATCGTCTCGTTGCGCTGGTTCGAGGTGAAGCCGCTCGTGCCGATCCGCACCGACGCCAGGTGGGCGACGTAGAAGGCGACCTTGCCCTCCGGCGTACTGACCTCGGCGCGCAGTGCGCGGGTCCAGGCGAAGCCGACGTCGACCGCCTTGCCCTCCTCGACCGGGAACTTCGACCACAGCGCGACCGTGCCGCGAGAGACCACGTGCGGGTACGCCGCGGCGAACTCGCGCTTGTAGATCTTCAGGTCGGCCGAGGTGATCTCCTCCAGCGCGATCACGTCCGCGTCGGCGGCGAGCAGCTCGGCCGCGGTCTTCTCCGGGTCGGGGTTGGCCGCGTCGACGTTGTGCGAGAGCACCCGCAGGTCGTGCGGGCCGCCGGAACCGTTCGGGATGAGCAGGTGGCCGAACATCAGCCCCCACACCACCGCGGGCACGAGCAGCGCGACGCCGGCCGTGGCCGAGCGGCGGACCAGCGCGGCGACAGCGAGCACCGGGACGGCGAGGCCGACCCACGGCAGGAAGGTGTCCAGCAGGCTGCCCAGGTTGCCGATCGAGTTCGGCACGTAGCGGTGGAAGAGCAGCGGCAGCGCCGACAGCACGGCCAGTACGGCGATCACCTTGCCGCGACGCCACTTGCCACCGGCGCGGCGCGATCCACCATCGCGACGCCGGCGGGCGGCAGTACGCGGCGAACGGTTGGCGAGAGCGGTCTGGCGGTCCGGCATGTCGTCGATTCTTACGGACAGCCGGTCCGGACCAAAGCCCGGGACACGTAAGCGGCGGGTAATTCATCCGTCCGAACGACGAACCGCACCCGCACACCGGTCCAGGCCGCACCGATCGGAGGACCGCCCGACCGAAATGACCAGCCGCTGTCTACGCTGCGGCCATGGGTGAACAGACGTTCCAGTGGACCGATCCCGAGCAGGTGCTGGCCGAGACGGCGACGCTCAGCGGCCTGGAGTACATGCAGGGGCTGATCGACGGCATCATCCCGCCGCCACCGATCGGGGTGCTGATGCAGTTCGGGCCGGTGAGCGCGGAGTTGGGCAAGGTGGCGTTCAGCTGCAAGCCCTCGCACGCGACGTACAACCCGATCGGCATGGTGCACGGCGGGCTGGTCTGCACGCTGCTGGACACGGTGACCGGCTGCGCGGCGCACAGCACACTGCCGACCGGCGTCGGCTACACCTCGGTCGAGATCAAGGTGAACTACCTGCGCCCGGTGTTCGCCGACACCGGCGAGCTGGTCGGCACCGGCTGGGTGGTGAAGGGCGGCCGCTCGGTGATATTTGCCGAAGGCAACGTCAAGACCGCGGCCGGGGACCTGGTCGCGACGGCGACCAGCACGCTGCTGGTCCGCCCGCGGCCGGGCTCCGCCTGATCGTCACGGAGTGAGACCGACGCGCCCGCGAGGGTGGTGCCTGCCCCCGGCAGCGCTCACAATGCGGGTATGACGCAGACCGAGCCGCCGCCCTCGTTCGTGGTGCGCCGGAGCCGCTGGGAGAGCCCGGTGGGACTGCTGTACGTCGGCCTGGTGGTGTTCGGGCTGATGGTCGCACTGACCATCGGCTGCGTCGTGTACGCACTGGCCACCGACCAGCCGATCCGCGGCCCGCTCGAGGCGGTCTGGCTGTCGCTCGGCGGGATGCCGCTGATCTTCGCGGTCGGGCTCCCCGTGCTGCTCGGCGTCGGTTGGGTGACGACCGCGGAGTCGCGGCACGAGGACGACGGCGAGGAGATCCTGCTCGCGATCGACGCCGACGGCGTCTACCTCGGCGGCGACCAGCCGCAGAAGCTGCCGTGGGACCAGGTCCACGGCATCTGCCGCGTGGAGCGGCGCGAGGTGCACGGCGAGGAGGAGGACGAGACCTGGTCGTCGTACCTGGTCGTCCAGAAGGTCCCGGACGCCGAACTGCCCAAGCTGTCCAAGAACTGGGGCCCGTCCTGCGACTGGCCCGGGGGGCTGCTCACCCGGACGCTGTCCTTCGAAGAGCTGGAGTCCGCCGTACGCCGGTATGCCCCGCACGTCGCGGTCACCGACCGAGGCCGCGTCCCCGACTGAGGCCGGCCCACCGACGAAGCGGCGGGCCGGCGTACGGGAGTCAGCTCTTGGCGGTGAGCAGCTTCTCCAGGTCGTTCAGCGTGGCCTGGGCGCCGATCGGTCCGAGCCCGAGGAACCAGACCTCGTCGTCGACCCGCGCCACGTGACCGGCCTTCACGGCGGACAGCGACTTCCACAGCGTGCCGTTGACCACCGTGTTCTCGGCGGTCGTCTCGGGCTTGCCGTAGCTGGAGTAGAAGATCCAGTCGCCGTCGGCCTGGCCGATGTTCTCCTGCGAGATCTCCAGGGCGAGCTCCTGGATGTCCTGCACCTTGGGCCGCGGCAGGCCGATGTCCTTGAGGATCACGCCGATGAACGACAGGTTGCCGTACAGCCGGATGTCGCCTGGCCGGAACCGGACCAGCGAGATCGTCGGCGAGCCCTGGACCTTGCTCTTCACCTCGGTGGCGCGCTTCTGGTAGTCGTTCAGCAGCCCGGTCGCCTTGGCCTCCTCGCCGAGCGCGTCCGCGACCAGCAAGAAGTCCTCCTTCCACGGGAACCCGGGCCGGATGCTCATCACGGTCGGCGCGATCGCGCTCAGCTTCGGGTACAGGTCGTTGGCCCGCAGTTTGCTGCCCAGGATCAGGTCGGGCTTCAGGTTGGCGATCGCCTCGAGGTTGAGTTCGGTCACTCCACCAACGGTCGGGATCCCCTGCGCCTTGCCAGCCAGGTAGCTCGGCACGCCGCTCTGCCCGGCGTTGGTGGCCATCCCGACCGGCGTCATGCCGAGCGCCAGTACGCCGTCCAGCTCGCCGCTGTCCAGGACCACAACCCGCTCGGGCTTCTTGTCCAGCTTGGTCTCGCCGAGCGCGTGCTTGACCGTGCGCGGGAAGGCGCCGTCCGCGGCGTCCGAGCCGAGCTTGGCCGTCTCCGCGTCAGCCGTCGAGAACAGCCGCCCGCCGGTGGCCACCTCGGTGTCGCCGACGCCGGTGTCGGCCGACTTCTCGTCGCTGCCGCAGCCGGCCAGTGCCAGGCCGAGCACGGCGAGTCCCGCGACGGCGGCGCTCCATCGGCTCCTCATGTCATGTCCCTTTCCTCGGGCGGTCGATCCGTAGCGGACATTACCTGAGTTTGGTTAGGCAACCCTCATCCGGTTGCGGATTCCACCTGTCCGCCGGCTAGTCGCCGGCCAGCAACTGCGCGAACGGCGTCGGTGCGTCGTAGGGGTCGACGCTCTTGACCGGATCGCGCAGAACGATCTCGCGCGCCAGCTGCTGGGCAGCGCGATCGATTCGCCGGACGAGCGGGAGCTCGGTCGCCTCCCCCGCCGCCCAGTCCTCCGGCCCGGCGAAGACACCGGTCGGCACGACGTCGGCCCGCAGGTAGTTGAACAACGGCCGCAGCTCGTGGTCGAGCACCATCGAGTGCCGCCCGGTACCGCCGGTCGCACCGATCAGCACCGGTTTGCCGGCCAGCGCCTCGTCGTCGAGCACGTCGACGAACATCTTGAACAGCCCGTTGTACGACGCACTGAACGTCGGCGTGACCGCGATCAACCCGTCCGCGGCGGCGACGCGGCCGAGCACGGCCTCGAGCTCCTCCGACGGATAGCCGACCAGCAGGTTGTTCACCAGGTCGTGGCCGTGGTCGCGCGCCTCGATCACTTCGAGTTCGACCTCGGCGCCGAGCTCGCCGAGCTCCCGGACGACGGCCGCCGCCAGGCGGTCGGCCAGCAACCGGGTCGAGGACGGCTGGCGCAGTCCGGCCGACAGGACAACCACCTTGCGAACCATCACCGCACCTCCGCAGACGCCTTCAGCGACTGGTGCGTCGGCGCGTCCGGCACGTGGGCCGGACGTCCGACCGCGAACTCCTTGCGCAGCACCTGCGCGATCTCGCCGAGCTGGTCGATCTGCTCCAGCACGGTCCGGTGCGGGATCCCGATGCCGTCCACGTTGAACAGCTGCCGCTGGTAGTCGCCGTCCGCGTACTCGCGGAACTCCAGCACCCGCTCGATGATCTGCTCCGGGCTGCCGACCAGAAGCGCCGTGTCGCGGCTGGTCTCCTCCAGCGAGGGGCCGCCGCCGTACGCCGCGGAGCCGTCGTAGTACGGCCGGAAGTCGCGGATCGCGTCCTGGGAGTTCTTCCGGACGAACAGCTGTGCCGCGAGCCCGACGTACGCCTGGTCGGCCGCACCGTGCCCGTAGTGCTCGAACCGCCGCCTGTACAAGCCGACCATCTGCCGCACGTGCCGCTTGGGCCAGAACAGGTTGTTGTGGAAGAACCCGTCGCCGTAGAACGCCGCCTGCTCGGCGATCTCGGTGCTACGGATCGACCCGTGCCAGACGAACGGCGGTACGCCGTCCAGCGGCCGCGGCGTCGCGGTGAAGCCCTGCAGCGGCGTGCGGAACTTGCCCTCCCAGTCGACGACGTCTTCTCGCCACAGCCGGCGCAGCAACGCGTAGTTCTCGACGGCCAGCCCGATGCCGTCGCGGATGTCCTTGCCGAACCACGGGTAGACCGGCCCGGTGTTGCCGCGCCCCATCATCAGGTCGACCCGGCCGTCCGCGAGGTGCTGCAGCATCGCGTAGTCCTCGGCGATCTTCACCGGGTCGTTGGTGGTGATCAGCGTCGTCGACGTGGACAGCTGGATCCGGCTGGTCCGCGCCGCGACGTACCCGAGCAGCGTCGTCGGCGACGACGGCATGAACGGCGGGTTGTGGTGCTCGCCGATCGCGAACACGTCCAGCCCGACCTCCTCGGCCCGCTGGGCGTATTCGACCACGGCCTTGATCCGGCCGCCCTCGGTCGCCGCTGTCCCCGTGACGGGGTCGTTGGCGACGTCGCCCACCCCGAAGATCCCGATCTGCATACCGGCTGCCGCCTTCTCGTCTCGAATACTAGGTTGACACGTCAACTCTAGCAACGGACCGGTTATTCCGCGGCACCGACCACCCGAACCTGCTGCCCCGCCACCAGATCGAGCTCGACCGGTTCGGCGGTCGCGCCGACGGCGATCCGGAAGCGGCCGGGACCGTCGGCCCGGACCATCGCCTCGGTGATCCGTCCGTCGCGCCACGTCACGTCGAAGGAGAGGCCGCCGCGGGCGCGAAGGCCGTGGAACGAGCCGTCAGGCCACTCGGCGGGAAGAGCCGGCAGGAGGCGGATCACGTCGGTATGACTCTGGATCAGCAGTTCGGCGATCGCCCCGGTCAGGCCGAGGTTGGCGTCGATCTGGAAGATGTCACCGTCGCGGTGGAGCAGGCTGCCGGCGACCAGGCGGCTGGTGTAGTCGCGGACGACGTCGGCCGCCTTCTGCGGCTCGTACAGTCGGGCGTACAGCGCGATCAGCCAGGCGCTCGTCCAGCCGCCGGCCGGTCGGCCGGAGGTGCGCAGCGCGAGCGACTTGCGGACGCCGTCCGCCCACTCCGGCGTACGGGCCGGGTCGATCTGGGCGCCCGGGTACAGCCCGTAGAGGTGGGACTGGTGCCGGTGGTCGAACTCCGAGGGCGGCCAGTCGGTCGGCCACTCCAGCAGCCGTCCGTCCTCGGCGAATCCGATATCGGGCAACCGGGCGACCGCCGCCGAGCCACGGGCCGCGAGGTCGGAGGACAGGCCGAGCGCGGTTTCCGCCTCGACCAGGTTCGCGATCAACTCACGGATCAGCCACAGGTCGTACGTCGAGGTCAGGTCGACCGACGCCTTGGCCCCCGACGGCAGCAGGAAGTGGTGCTCGGGCGCCGTCGACGGGATGAACTGCAGCCGCCCGTCGCGGTCCTCGACGAGCATCGAGAGCACGAACTCCGCGGCGCCGGCCAGGATCGGGTAGGCACGGTCACGCAGCCAGGTTTCGTCGGGGCGGAACCGGTAGTGCTCCATCAGATGGGCCGACAGCCAGACTCCGCAGGTTGCGGCCATCGACCACACCGGGTCGTCTCCCCCGTCGCCGACCGGCCAGGTCGCGCGCCAGAGGTCGGCGTTGTGGTGCGACACCCAGCCCGGCGCGTCGTACAGGATGCGGGCGGTCTCGCGGCCCGACTCGGCGAGCCCTTCGAGCAGGCCGGTCAGCGGTTCGAAGCACTCACCCAGCCCGGTCACGTCAGCGAGCCAGTAGTTCATCTGGGTGTTGATGTTGTTGGTCCAGTCGCTGGCCCACATCGGGCGCCGGTCCTGGTTCCAGATCCCCTGCAGGTTGGCTGCCTGGGTTCCCGGGCGTGACGATGCCATCAGCAAGTACCGGCCGAAGGCGAAGATCACCGCGGCCAGGTCGGGGTCATCGCCTCCGGCACCGACCGCGCGCACACGCTCGTCGGTCGGCAGGTCGACCTGCGTACCGAGGGTGAGTCCGGCCCGGTCGAACAGTGCGACATGATCGTCCTGGTGTCGTTGCCGAAGCTTGTCCAAGGCAACGGCATCCACCAGCCGTACGGCCTCCGGCAGCGGCAACTCCCGGCCCGGCGGGATCGACCAGCCCCGGAAGCTGCTCGCGGCGGACAGCACCAGCGTGACCGAGTCCGCACCCTCGACGGTGATGCCGTCCTGTCCCACGCTGAGCGTGCCACCCTCGGTGAAGGCCCGCAGCACGACGCCGAACCCGATCCCCCGGCCGTCCTCGTACCGGATCGGGTCCGGGCTGTCGCGGTACTCGATCGTCAGGTCGGACGGCGCCCGCCCGGTGATCCCCACGGTTCGGCTGTCCACCACCGACGGATCGACCGGGTGCACACTGGTCAGCGCGGCCGCCAGGTCGACCGATCCCGGCGCGTCGGCGGTGACCGTCCAGACGAGGACCTGGTCGGGCGTCGACACGTAGCTCTCCCGCCGAAACTCCACGCCGCCTTGGGTGTAGTCGATCGCGGCGATCCCGGTCCGCAGGTCGAGGCTGCGCCGGTAGTTCTCGACCTCGCCGTGCGGTGTCGTGATCAGCAGATCGCCTAGCGGCTGGTACGACTCGACCAGCGGTCCCTGCAACGCGCGCGTCCGTTCCGTCGCCGCGAGCCGGTCGCCGTCCTCCAGCAGCAGCCGGCGTACGTCGGCCAGCACGGCCGGGCCGTCGGTCACCTGGAGCGTGCGCGGCCCGTCGCCGGACCAGACATCGTCCAGGTTGAGCGCGATCCGCTCGTCGCCCACCCGCCCGAACACCATGCCGCCGAGGTGCCCGTTGCCGATCGGCAACGCCTCGAACCAGTCCGGCGCGGGGGTACGGAACCACAGCTCGTGCGACATCACAGGTGTCCTTCCAGGGGCCTGACAGAGATGCGGCCGTACCCAGGGAGCCAGGACGGCGGCTCCCCGGGTACGGCCGGGGTGGGGCTCAGAGATAACTACTTGGGGCCGGACTTGTACTTGTCGTAGGCCTGCTGCTGGATCTCCAGGTACCGCGGCATACCAGTCCCTTCCAGGCCCTTCACGTACTCGTCCCAGCCGGTGTCGATGTTCTTCGACCCGGTGATGAAGGCGAGCTGGTTCTGCGTGACGTAGTTGTTCAGGTTCGTCTGCAGGGTGGCGAGCTCACCGGCCAGGTTCGGGTCCGGCCAGACCGACGTCTGCGGGAACCACTGCGCCTTGTCCTCGTGACCCTCGTACTGCTTGGTGGCCTGGAACAGGCGCCGCTCGAGGCCGGCGTCGCTGTAGATGTCGGTCGGCACGGCCTGCTCGTTGCGGTACAGCAGGGTGATGTTGTACTGCGCCATCGCGTCCCAGGAGATGTTCTTCGGCTTCTCGGTCTCGCCCTTGCGGTAGTAGCCGACCTTGGTCTTGTCGTCCAGCGCCACGTCACCAGGCCGCGGCTTGACCCAGCCCACACCTTCGGGGCCCATCACGCTGACCTTGCGGCCCTCGTCGCTGTAGATGTAGTCGAGCATCTTGATCGCGGCGACCTGCGCCTCTTTGCTGGCCTTGTTGGTCAGCATGAAGGTGTAGCCGGTCGAGCTCGGGTAGTTGTAGCCGGTGTAGCTCTTGCCACCGGGACCGGTCAGCGGCGGCACCGCGTCGTACTGCTTGTCGCGGCCGTCCTTGGAGCCCAGCTGAACGAAGATCCCGGGCCAGAGCACCGGCACCGAACCGAGCCGGACCGCCTTCGGGTCGTTGCCCAGGGCCTGCAGCGCCTCGGCGTTCTGGGTGAACGATCCCTGGTCGATCAGGCCTTCCTTGTACAGCGAGTTGATGTACTTCAGGCCTTCCTTCCACTCCGGCTTGTTCACCGGCGTGACGACCTTGTCGCCGTCCAGCGTGAGCAGCGAGCGGACGCCGTTGTTCGCGCCGACCGGGTTGTAGGTGAAGGCGTTCATCAAGAAGCCGAGCAGGCTGCTGTCCTGGACGTCGGTGCTCATCGGGATCTCGTCGGCCTTGCCGTTGCCGTTCGGGTCCCGGGTCTTGAACGCGCGCAGGACCGTGCGCAGTTCCTCGGTGGTCTTCGGCACCTGCAGGTTGAGCTTCTTCAGCCAGGCGCTGTTGATCCACAGCTTGTCCGGGTAGGTGCAGTGGAAGCAGTCCGACCACTGCGGCAGTGCGTAGATGTGACCGTCGGGTGCGGTCGACATCTCCTTCAGTGTCTTGTTCGAGTCCAGCGCCTTCTGGATGTTCGGCGCGTTGTCCTTGATCAGCTGCTCCAGCGGCAGCGCGACGCCCTGCCCACCGAGCTTGAGCACCTCGGCCTGAGTGAAGCCGTCGACCCACGGGATCAGCAGGAACAGGTCGGGGTAGTCACCACTGGCCAGCGCGATCTGCCGCTTCTCCTTGGCCGGGCCGGCGTCGAACGTGGTGGTCTGCCACTTGAACTGGATCTTGAACTTGTCGCTGATGATCTTGGTGACCTGGTTGCTGTCCAGGTTCGTGGTCGGGTCGGCCGGGGCGAAGACGTCGATGACGGTCTTGCCATCGGCACTGACCTCGTTGGCCGCACCGTCCTGCGAGTCGTCGCCGGACGAACAGCCGGCGACCGCCAGTGCGGTGGCCACCGCCAATGCCGCCACCTTGCCCATGGTTGAGCGCATGTGCCTTGTTTCCTTTCTCGGGGACTTACTACCGCTGGGCGACTAGCCCTTGACAGCGCCGACCATCACGCCCTTGGTGAAGTGGCGAGCGACGAACGGGTAGATGACGAGTACGGGCAGCGTCGAGACGACGATCAGCGCGTACTTGAGGACTGCTGCCAGTTGTTGCTGCTCCAACTTCCCGGCCAGGTCGGACGCGTCGGCGCCCGACTTGTTGAGGATCAGCACGTTGCGCAGCACGATCTGCAACGGGTACAGCGCGGGGTCCTTCAGGTAGACCAGCGCGTCGAAGTAGCTGTTCCACTGGAAGATCACGTACATCAGCGCGATCACCGCGATCACCGGCTTGGACAGCGGCAGCACCACCGACCACAGGAATCGCAGGTCGCTCGCGCCGTCCAGGGTGGCCGCCTCGTACAGCTCGTCGGGAATCGTCGAGCGGAAGAAGGTCCGCGCGATGATCACCTGCCAGACGCCGATCGCGCTCGGAATCACCATCGCCCACCGGGTGTCGAGCATGTGCAGGTCCTGCACCACCAGGTACGTCGGGATCAGGCCGCCGGAGAACAGCATGGTGAAGATCAGCCCGGTCATGATCACGTTGCGGCCGAAGAACGTGCTGCGCGACAGCGGGTAGGCGATCGCGATCGTCAGCGAGACGCTGATCAGCGTGCCCCCGACGGCGTAGATGATCGAGTTGACGTAGCCGCGCACGATCGCCGGGTCGCCGAGCGCCTCCTGGTAGGCGCGAAGGCTCGGCTCGACCGGCCAGAGCAACACCCGCCCGGCCGAGACGGCCGACGCGCTGCTGAACGAACTGGCGACGATGTAGATCAGCGGCAGCGCGACCGCGATCAGCGCGATCCAGAGCATCACCCGGACGCCGATCAGGAAGATCTTGTCGGTCCGGGTCTCCTCGATCGTCGTGCGTTCGGAGGAGTTCGCCCGGTTCCGGCGGGAGGCTTGCGAGGTAAGGCTCATGACCAGAGTCCGTTTCCGGTGATGCGCTTGGCGGCGAAGTTCACCGCGACCAGCAGGAAGAGATTGACCACGGAGTTGAACAGCCCGATCGCGGTCGCCATCGAGAAGTCGGCGTTCAGCAGACCCGTCTTGTAGACGTAGGTGGCGATGATCTCGGACTGGGCCAGGTTCAGCGGGTTCTGCAGCAGGAACACCTTCTCGAACCCGATCGACATGATGTTGCCGACGCCGAGCACCAGGATGATCACCGCGGTCGGCATGATGCCGGGCAGGTCGACGTTCCAGATCCGCTGCAGCCGGCTGGCGCCGTCGATCCGGGCCGACTCGTGCAGCGCCGGGTCGATGCCGGCCAGCGCGGCCAGGTAGATCACCGCGGAGTACCCGGTGGTCTGCCAGACGTCGGACCAGACGTAGATGTGCCGGAAGTAGTCCGGATCACCGAGGAAGTCGATCGCCGGTACGCCGAACAGCCCGATCGCGTCGTTGACGAAGCCCAGCCGCGGCGACAGCACCAGCAGCGTCATCGAGACCACCACGACGGTGGAGATGAAGTACGGCGCGTAGGTGACCAGCTGCACGGTCTTCTTGAACACGCCCTGGCGGATCTCGTTCAGTGCCAGCGCCAGGATGATCGGGATCGGGAAGCTGGCCAGCACGGTGTAGAGCGCCAGGCCGAAGGTGTTCTTCAGCAGCGTCCAGAACACCGGGTTGGCGAAGAACAGCTCGAAGTTCTTGAAGCCGACCCACTCGCTGCCCCACGGGCCCTTGACCGGGCTGTAGTCCTTGAACGCGATCACCGCGTTGGAGATCGGGATGTACTTGAAGATCACGAAGTAGGCGAGCGGGAGCACGATCAGCAGGTAAAGCTGCCAGTGCCGGCGGAAACTCCGGCGCGCTGCTGTCCGGCGGCTCGGCCGCCGGCGGCGGACACTGGTCACCGCCTGCTGCACCACCGGAGCCGGTGGCGCCGGGTTCACCTCGATCGTTCCACTCACTCGCCGAATCCCTTTCCTGGTCCCCCACGTGCTGTGACGACGTGCGCACCGTCTGCGCCAGAACCGATATCCGATAGGATCTCGGAACTCTTCTCCGGGAGAATGACACAGAACCGGGCGTTGCGGAAGAGCCACCACGCGGGTGGTTATCCGATGTTGACCAAGCCCGCGGAAACCCTGCCTGGCAAGGGATCCGAGCAGTTGCCGACAGCAAATGACCTGGCCGGGAAACGCCAATGGATCCCGCGGCGGCACCGGGGATCTGAGCGTCACGACGGGCGGCGGCGGAGGCGTTCTGGGTGGGTCGTCTCCGGTCCGGACCAGTTTGTTTCTACCGTTAACTATGTCGCAGTCAACTGTGCCGGGGGCCTCAATGTCAAGACTTGCGGACCCAAGTCATCAGAACTTCCCGTTGCGTGAGATGCCGTGCGGGTCAGTCGCCGGCGAGGCGGCCGTGAACGTGGGCGTCGTGCCAGCCGTCGGCGTGCAGCATCGAGCCGCGCAGCACACCCTCGAGCGGGTACCCGGCCTTGGTCGCGACGCGGCACGACTGCTCGTTGTGCACCGAGTGGTCGAGGGAGAGCCGGTGCAGCCCGAGCGTGCCGAAGGACCACTCGGTGAGCACCTTCACAGCCCGACCGGCCAGACCTCGGCCGCGAGCGGAAGCAAGCACCCAGTACGAAAGGTGCGCCTTGGCCTCCGGAAGGTCGATGCCGCGCAGGCCGATCTGGCCGAGCGCCCGGTCGTCGTCGCCGACGATCGCCCAGCTGGCCGCCTCCTCCGCCGACCAGCGGCGGGCCCACTGAGCGACCCAGGCCAGAGCCTCGGCGTCGTCGTCGATCCGCAGGACGTGCCAGCGCTGGATGTCCGCGTCACCGAAGGCCTCGCGCACCGCCGCGACGTCGTCGGCGCGCCACGGTCGCAAGGAGCCAAGGCCGTTCGTCCAACGGCGCGCTCCACCGTGGCGCCTAGTCCCGGCGAGCCGGGGCTGGGTCATCCGGGACAGCCTCCCGGCCGCCAGGACCGGGGTGCTCAGGTTCGGCATGGACGCAGTGTGTCAGGGACGCGGTGTGCCGGTGTGGCCGAGCTGCTTCTCGATCGCCGGCAGGTCGAAGCGGCCGGTGTGCTGTCCGGTCCAGAGCTCGGCCATCACCATGTTGACCCGGAACACCCGCTCCAGCGGCTCGGTCGCGGCGATCTCCTCGTCCGACAACGGGATGCCGAGCTCGGTCGCCTGTTGCTGGTAACCGGTGACCAGCTCGGGTGAGCGGTGCACGCGCGCCATCACGAACTCCCAGCTGCGGCTGTCCAGGTGCGCGAGGTCGAAGTCGATCACACCGACCCGCTCACCCTCGAAGTGCAGGTTCCACTCGGCGAAGTCGCCGTGCACGATCACCTGCGGCAGCTCCAGCAGGTTGCGCTCGGCAACGAGTTGCCGGCCGGCGGCCATCGCGGCGTCGGCCCAGTCGGCCAGATCGGGGCGGAGCTCCCGCAGCGCGACGACCCCGGGGTCCCAGCCCTGGAAGTCGCCCATCGCCGCCAGGTCGCAGCCCTGGAAGAACCCCTCGCGTTGGGGCAGGTCGAGCACGAGATCGCGCAGGTCGGCGTGCAGCCGGGCGAGGACCGCGCCGCGCTCGGCCCGCTGCTCGGGCGTCTCGCTGCGCCGGGGCCGCCCGGGGACGAACCGGGTCGCGGCCCAGAAGCGTTCGTCGTACCGGATCGGGCCGGCGACCGTGCTGGGCACGTTCCAGCCGCGGTCGGTGAGGTGGGCCAGCACCTTCGCCTCGAAGAGCAGATCCAGCTCGGTGCGAAGAACGTGGTATCGGCGCAGGACGACGCGCTCCTCCTCGCCGGTCCACAAGAACCAGTTGCCGTTGCCGGGATGGGCCAGGTCGGTGCCTTGGATCTCCTCCAGCTTCACGACCGGGAGACCGAGCTGGGCGGCGACGTCGTACGGCGTGGTGGGCATCGATCCATTATCCAGGTGCGGACCGCTTCGCGCGCCCGGATAATCGCCGGGCATGGACCTGCGCGCGATCGAGGTGACCGACGGCGTGGACGCCGTCCGGGCCGGCTTCACTCCCGAGTTCGTTGCCCTTGACAACGGAAAGCTCGTCGGCTGTACGGCGCTGCGCTGGTGGGACGAGGCCGACGGCACCCGCCTGTACCTGCTGCTCGGCTGGGTCGAACCGGTCTTCCGCGGCCGGGGACACGGACGCGAGATCCTCGCCTGGCAGGAGAACCAGGCGCGCGAGCACCTCGCCGCCCATCCCGCCGCCGGACCCGCGATGTATGGCGGCAACCCCCGCGACGACGACCCGGGCATCGAGGCTCTGCTGCGCGCGGCCGGCTACGAGATCGCGTTCACCCGGATCCAGCTCACGCTGGAGCTGGACGGCGCCCCGCTGGTCGACCTGCCGGAGGGGATCGAGTTGCGCGCGGCCTCCGCGGACCACCACCGCGACATCTTCGAGGCGAACGCCGCGGTCTTCAACGACCGGTCTCTCGGCTACGTCCAGGACACCTTCGAGGAGTTCGAGCGCGAGGCCGCCGACGACTTCTCCGACCACGAACTGTGGACCCTCGCGTACGCCGGGGATCAGCTGGCCGGCTGGGTGATCAGCGCCGAGGAGGAGGAAGGCGTCGCCGACACCCCGTGGGTCGGCGTACGGCCGGAGTACCGGCGTCAGGGTCTCGCCTCCGCGCTGCTGCGCGTCAATCACGCCCAGCTGCTCGACCACGGCATTCACACCAGCGGAATCTGGACCCTGGAGGAGAACCCCAACGGCAGCGTCGCGCTCTACGAATCCCTCGGCTACCGCCGCAGCGCCCGCCAGCCCCGCTACCGCAAACCGATCCAGGTCCACGACAAGACCTGACCCGACCATCACGGGGGAACGGCCGGGCCAGGCACTTTGATGGTACCCCTCGGTGGGCGGCACAACCGGCTTATTTCGGGCGCGGAGCCGGGCGTTTTCGCCTACTCTGCTCGGCATGCGCATCCGGGCCGCCGAGCCGGTCCGTACCTACTACACCTTCAAAGCGGTGTGGGCTTTCCTGTTCGCGCTGTGCTTCACGTTGAGCGCGGTTTACTACGTCAAGGATGTCGGGCTCGATCCGCTGCAACTGGTGCTGGTCGGTACGACGCTCGAGATCGCGTGCTTCCTGTTCGAGGTGCCGACGGGGATCGTCGCCGACCTGTTCAGCCGGCGGTTGTCGATCGTGATCGGGTTCGTGCTGATCGGCGCCGGATTCCTGCTGCAGGCGCTGGTGCCGGCGTTCGGCGCGATCCTGGTCGCGCAGGTGCTCTGGGGCATCGGCTACACCTTCACCTCCGGCGCGGACCAGGCCTGGATCACCGACGAGATCGGTGAGCAACGCGTCGGGCGGGTGTTCGTCCGCTGTCAGCAGCTGGAGCTCGGCGCGACGATCGCCGGAACCGTCGCTGCCGGGGCTCTCGGTTTGATCAGCTTGACGCTCCCGCTGGCCGTCGCCGGTGGCGGGATGATCCTGCTCGCGCTCGGGCTGGCGCTGTTCATGCCCGAACGCAACTTCCATCCGACCCCGCGGGCCGAACGCGAGACCTTCCGGCAGCTGGGTCGCACGTTCCATGAGGGCCTGCGCGTCGCGCGCAGCCGACCGGTGGTGCGGATCATGGTGGTGATCAGCCTGATCGGCGGCCTGTCCAGCGAGGCCTTCGACCGGTTGTGGACGGTGCACGTGCTCGACCACAGCTTCCCCGACTGGTTCGGTACGACGGACCCGGCGTTCTGGTTCACCGCGCTCGCGCTCGTCGGCACCCTGCTGTCGCTGATCGGATCGCTCGTGGTCAACCGCGTCTCCCCCGAGCGCGTCAACGCACTGCACCCCAACGGCCTGCTCGCGCTGCTCGCCCTGATCCACCTCGCCGGCGTCGCCGCGTTCGCACTGCTCGGCAACCTCTGGCTCGCGCTGGCCGCGATGTGGCTGAGCCGGATCGCGACGACGATCGCCGTACCGATCGAGTCCGCCTGGCTGAACCGCAACCTGGACTCGGCGTCGCGCGCCACGGTGATCTCGATGGTGTCGCAGGCGAACGCGATCGGCCAGGTCGCCGGCGGTCCCCCGCTCGGCGCCCTGGCCGGTCGCGCTTCGGTCCGTACGGCGTTGCTGGTGTCGGGCCTGATCCTGCTGCCGATTCCGTTCCTCTATCTTCGGCTGCGGCCTCGACCGGTGGAGGGGGTCGCGGAGTCGGCGGGCGGCGTACCGGAGTCCGAGCCGCGGTCGGGTTAGTCGGTCTCCACCCGGCGGCGGTCGTAGCCGGACTTGATCAAGCTGACCACCGTCGTCACCAGCAGCGTGCCGGCGATGAAACCGAGCGAGGTGGCGATGCCGATGTGCGGCAGGTGGATCGCGCCGATGTCGTCGATGTGCGAGCCGTGCAGCGCCTCGATGATCAGCTTGACGCCGATGAAGGCCAGGATCACCGACAGCCCGACGTTCAGGTAGATGACCCGCTCCAGCAGGCCGCCGATCAGGAAGTAGAGCTGCCGCAGGCCCATCAGTGCGAAGGCGTTCGCGGTCAGCACGATGTAGGCGTCCTGGGTGAGGCCGAAGATGGCCGGGATCGAGTCGAGCGCGAAGATCACGTTCGCCATGCCGATCGCGGCGATCACGATCACCAGCGGGGTCAGCATCCGCCGGCCGTCGACGCGGGTGACCAGCCTGCTGCCGTCGTAGCCGTGGGTCAGCGGGAGGATCCGGCGCAGGCCGCGCAGGACGGCGTTCTCCTGGAAGTCGGTCTCGTCGTCGCCCTCCAGCGCCAGCCGGATCGCGGTGTAGACCAGGAACGCGCCGAAGAGGTAGAACACCCAGCTGGCCGCCGAGATCGCGGCCGCGCCGGCCAGGATGAACACCGCGCGCAGCAGCATCGAGACCACGATGCCGATGTAGAGCACCTTGTCCTGGGCCGGCGCCGGCACCGCGAACCGGGCCATGATGATCACGAACACGAACAGGTTGTCGACGCTGAGGCTGTACTCGGTGATGTAGCCGGCGACGAACTCACCGCCGCTCGCGCCGGGACTGAACACGAACAGCCCGACCGCGAACAGCGCCGCCAGGCCGACGTAGAACAGCACCCATCGGGTGGCGTCCTTGATCGTGACGCTGTGCTTGCGACGGGCGATCACAATCAGGTCGAAGGCGACGATCGCCAGCAGACCGGCGATCGTGAGCACCCACACGACAGGGGACATGACAGAGACCATGACGGTTCCTCCGGACGACGACAGCCAGCACTGGTCCGGAGGTCTCTTCCGCCCGGCAGCACGCGTCCGGACCGGCAGCACCGGGTCGGCCGCCCAGGCCTTCCGTGATGACGACGCTGCCGTGACGAGTCGGCCCGGCGTGCCGCGGCACGACCGGACGGGCTCGGGGGAATACTCCCCTCCACGGGAATTCTATTACCCACCAATGTATACCGAATCCCGCCCGGCGGCCAGACGGGCCCCGGCAGGGTGGTTGGATGCGGAGATGACGAAGCCCTCGGCGGAGCACTTCACCGACGTGGTGCTCGAGAAGTATCCGTCGTGCGGAAGAGTGTCGGGCTGGTGACCGCGCGGCGGTGAAGGTCAGGCGGGTGGGGCGACCGTGGCGTCCAGGCGGCCGGATCGTCGCAAGGAGTCCGCGACGAAACCATGGGACTTCAGTTCCTCGATCTGATCGCTGAGCCAGACGACCGTGTCGGGGGCGCGGTCCCGGTGGACGCAGACGGCCTGGCGGATCTCCATGAAGCGGTCCTGGATCACGCGGGTGCCCGGCGTCCGGGCGGCGAACTCCTCGACCGGCCGGCGGATGCCGGCGCCGGCGTCGAGGTTCTCGGCGGCGAAGAGGTCGACGCCTTCGGCGCCGCGGACGATGGTGGCGTGCCGGAGGGTGCGGGTCAGGAACAGGTCGTACGCCGAGCCCTCCTTCACCCCGATCCGCATCCCGGGCCGGTCGACGTCGTCCGGGCTGGTCACCGCGGAGTCCTCCGGTACGACGTACACCCCCTCGATCACCACGTACGGCGTGGTGAAGGCGACCTGGTCGGCGCGAGCCGGTTCGATCGCGAGGAAGCCGAGGTCCGCCGTCCCGTCGACCAGTGCCGCGAACGACTCCCGCGCCGCGCCGAAGCACACGAACTCGACCGGCAGTTCCAGCCGCCGGGCAAGCTCGCGGGCGATATCGGCCGTCACCCCGGTCGGCTCCTCAGGCGTGCCCTGCGCGAGCACCGGATTGCCCAAATTGATCGCAACCCGCAGAACACCGGTCGGAGCCAGGTCGTCACGCAGGTCGGTCGCCATGCCGACGACCCTACGTCAATCAGTTCGACCAGAACCGCCAGTGAACTCCGGCGTTCGTAGCATCGGCCGCAGCGAAAGGAGTTGCCATGGCGCTCGAGATCTTCCGCCGGAACCGGGTCGAACGGATCACCGACCCGGCCCAGGTTCTGCCGCTCTACCTCAAGTGGCTCAAGAAGCACCTCGCCCGCGGCGGTGGGATCACCGGGTTCCCCGACCGGCCGTTCGCCAGCGCCGGGTTCGAGTACCAGCGCGGCGGCAAGGTCGTGATCAACAGCGACCGGGACAGCCGCAAGCTCCTGCTGGGCCGCGGGACCGAGGTCGAGCGGACCGATCCCAACCACCGGTACTTCGGTGGCTGGTCGCACGCGACCGTACTCACCGTGGCCGGCACCAAGGCGCTCACCGGAGCGCCGATCGAGATCTACAACGACCCGGAGTTCGAGGCCCTGATGACCCCGGAGCTGCGGGAGCAGCGGTCCACCGAGCTGTGGCTGGACCGCGTCGCGGCCGCCGGTGAGATTCCTGAGCTGAACGAACCGGCGACCTGGGAGCGGCGCGAGTACGGCGGCGGGCCGGACGTCCAGACGACCAAGGCTTTCACCGCCGCGTTCGGAACACCGGACAACCCGACGAGTCCGCCTGCCAACTCCACCGCACCCGGCAACGCCACGCCGTCCGATCGGGCGGCCCGCTCGGCATCCGCGCCCGACCGCGCCAAGGGTCAGGAACGCTGACCCCAGGCGGAAATCAGCGGCGCCGTCGCCAGATCAAGCTTGCCAGAGGCAATATTTCCGCTGCCCGCACAACAGCGGACACAAAAAACGGCAAGGAGGACATCTTCCTTGCCATGTCTAACTTATAGCTCATGGGGGGACTTGCCGCAAGGCCCCGTTGGTGGCTCACAATCGTCGGCCTGACCACCTTCCAAGTGAACGGGGACCCCCCACCCATGTCATTGGGAACCACCAGTGCCTTCCAGCTTGCCGGCCACCTCGCGGGCAAGAACGACCCCGCGCTGATCGCCCGCGACGAGGCGCACTTCGCCGCGATCGCGGCCAGCCTCGACACATCGATCACCGACCTGACCGAGCGGCTGGACGACCTGCGCAAGACGCCCGGCGGCACCGGCCAGGAAGCGCTCGACCGCGACCTGGAGATCCACCGCCTCACCACCCGCCTGCGGACCCTGCGCCGCTTCGGCCTCGACCTGTGCCTGGGGCACATGGTTGCCGAGGGCGACGACGAGCCCGTGTACGTGGGGCGGCTCGGGCTGACCGACACCGAAGGACGCCGGCTGCTGATCGACTGGCGCTCCCCCGCCGCCGAGCCGTTCTTCGGCGCGACCCACGCGAACCCGATGGGCCTGGTCAGCCGCCGCCGGTACCGCTGGACCCGCGGCCGGATCAGCGACTACTGGGACGAGGTGTTCACCTCGGACGGCTTCGAGGGGCACGCGGCCGCGCTCGACGACCAGTCGGCGTTCATCGCGAGCCTGGGCGGCAACCGTTCGGACCGGATGCGCGACGTGCTGGGCACCATCCAGGCCGACCAGGACGCGATCATCCGGGCCGGCTCGCGCGGCGCGCTGGTCGTCGACGGCGGTCCGGGAACCGGCAAGACCGTGGTCGCACTGCACCGGTCGGCGTACCTGCTGTACTCCGATCCGCGCCTGGAGCACCGGCGGGGCGGCGTGCTGTTCATCGGGCCGCACCAGCCGTACCTCGCCTACGTGTCCGACGTGCTGCCGAGCCTCGGCGAGGAAGGCGTCCAGACCTGCACGCTGCGCGATCTGCTGCCCGAGGGCGCGTCGGCTCGTCCCGAGAGCGACCCCGAGGTGGCCCGGCTGAAGTCCTCGGCGGCGATGGTCGGGGCGATCGAGCCCGCCGCCGCGCTGTACGAGGAGCCGCCGACCAAGCCGATGGTCGTCGAGACCGACTGGGCCGACCTCTACCTCAGCGTCGGCGACTGGGCCGAGGCGTTCGGTTCCGTCGACGCCGGTACGCCGCACAACGAGGCGCGCGACCTGGTCTGGGAGGAGCTGCTGACGATCTTGCTGGACAAGGTCGACCACGACGACGAGGAGGTGTCGGTCGACCAGATCCGTCGTTCGCTGCTGCTGAACGACGAGCTCCGTGACACCTTCGACCGGGCCTGGCCACTGCTCGAGCCGACCGACCTGGTCGCCGACCTGTGGTCCGTACCGGCGTACCTGCGGCGCTGTGCTCCGTGGCTGGAGCCGGACGAGGTCCGCCTGCTGCAACGCGACGACCCGTACGCGTGGACCGTTTCCGACCTGCCGCTGCTGGACGCCGCCCGCCAGCGCGTGGGCGACCCGGAAGCGTCCCGTCGCAAGCGCCGCCGGGCGGCCGCCGTTCAGGCGCAACGCGAGCAGATGTCCGAGGTGATCGACCGCCTGCGCCAGGCCGACGACGGCGAGGGACTCGTGCAGAGTCTGGTCCACGGCGACCTGCAGGACGCGCTGGTCGACGAGGGTGCGCTGCCGACGCCAGACCCGGACGAGCTGGCCGGTCCGTTCGCGCACATCGTCGTCGACGAGGCGCAGGAACTCACCGATGCCGAGTGGCAGATGCTGCTGCTGCGCAACCCGTCGCGCAGCTTCACGATCGTCGGCGACCGCGCGCAGGCCCGGCACGGCTTCACCGAGAGCTGGGAGGAGCGGCTGCACCGTGTCGGCCTCGACCGGGTCGAGCTGGCCGGCCTGACCGTCAACTACCGCACGCCCGCGGAGGTCATGACCGAGGCCGAGCCGGTCATCCGCGCCGTACTGCCGGACGCGAACGTGCCGACGTCGATCCGCACCAGCGGCCTGCCGGTCGTCCACGGGTCCGTCGACGACCTGGACAAGATCCTCGACGCGTGGACCTCCGAGCACCCCGAAGGTGTGGCCTGCGTGATCGGCGATCCGGCCTTCGAGGCGACGCCGCGGATCCGTTCCCTGACGCCGGTCCTGGCCAAGGGGCTGGAGTTCGACCTGGTCGTGCTGATCGATCCGGAGACCTTCGGCAGCGGCATCGAGGGCGCGGTCGACCGGTACGTCGCGATGACGCGCGCGACGCGACAGCTCGTCGTACTGACCAGCAGCTGACACGATGTTCCGGCGGGCTGTCGATTCGGGCTCCGGCCGTACGACCTGGGGTGGAGAGGGGCCGCGGTGGCCTCTCCCACCGAGTGAAAGGGACATCCGATGAGCAAGTACATGCTGATCATGCGGCCGACCGACGAGGCGTTCGCCACCTTCGCGGACGTCGACTTCGACGAGATCGTGACGACCATGGGCCGGTTCAACGACGAGTTGATCCGGGCCGGCGTGCTGCTGGCCGCCGAGGGGCTCGACCCCGAGGAGAGCGTGGTGGTCGACTTCACCGGTGAGGCGCCGGTGATCTCCGACGGCCCGTACGGCGAGACGAAGGAACTGTTCAGCGGCTACTACATCCTCGAGGTGGCGTCGCGGCAGGAAGCGGTCGAGTGGGCCAAGCGGATGCCGTACACCGAGCACTCGAAGATCGAGATCCGCCGTGTCACCGGGATCGACGAGCTGCCGCAGGACAACCCGTGGGTGCAGAAGGAGCGCAAGTGGCGCGAGGCGACCGGGCAGCTGTGAGCGCCAGCGATGAGTGAGGCGAGGCGCGCCGTCGAGGCGGTGTGGCGGAGCGAGTCCGCCCGCATCGTCGGCGCACTCGCCCGCTACACGCGCGACTTCGCGCTCGCCGAGGACGTCGCGCAGGAGGCCCTCGCCGAGGCACTGGTCAGCTGGTCGACCAGCGGAATCCCCGACCAGCCGGCCAGCTGGCTCACGGCGGTCGGCCGCCGCCGGGCGATCGACGCGTTCCGGCGGCGCGCCGGCGCCGACGAGCGGTACGCCGTACTGGCGCGCGATCTCGACACCACGACTCCCGGCGCGGACGCCCTCTTCGACCCCGACGCGATCGACGACGACCTGCTCGCGCTGATCTTCACGTCGTGTCACCCGATCCTGTCCAAGGAGGCGCGGGTGGCGCTCACGCTGCGCGTCGTCGGCGGCCTGACGACCGACGAGATCGCGAAAGCCCTGTTCGTGCCCGTCCCGACGATCCAGGCCCGGATCACCCGCGCGAAGAAGACGATCGCCGCCGCCGAGATCCCGTTCGCCGTTCCCGAGCCGGCCGAGCGCCCCGGCCGGCTCAGCTCGGTGCTCAACGTCATCTACCTGATCTTCACCGAAGGCTCGTCGGCCTCCCACGGCGATTCCTGGATCCGGACCGACCTGGCGCACGAGGCGCTCCGCCTGGCCCGCAGTCTCAGCCGGCTGACCCCGGAGCCGGAGGTCCAAGGCCTGCTCGCCCTGATGGAACTGACCGCCGCCCGCTTCCCCGCCCGCGTCGACGCCGACGGCCGCCCGGTCCTGCTCGAAGACCAGAACCGCCACCTGTGGGACCACTCCGCCATCCGCCGAGGCCGAGCCGCCCTCGCCCAAGCGGTGTCAGCCGGCCGAGGCCTCGGTTTCTACGGCCTGCAAGCCGCCATCGCCGAGTGCCACGCTGTCGCTGTCTCGGTCGCCGACACCGACTGGCCCCGCATCGTCCGCCTGTACGAGGCCCTCGCCCAACTCGCCCCCTCCCCCGTCATCGACCTCAACCGAGCCGCCGCGGTGGCAATGGCCTCCGGCCCCCAAGCGGGCCTCGACCTCGTCGACAACCTCGCCCACGGCGTCCTCGGCCGCTCCCACCTCCTGCACGCCGTCCGCGCCGGCCTCCTCACCCGCCTCGACCGCCCCGCCGAAGCCCGCGCCGCGTACCTGCAAGCAGCCGACCTCTGCACGAACGAGGCCGAACGCGCCGTACTGAAGTCGAAGGCCGCGGAACTCTAGTTCGGGCTGCTGCCGGTACGACGTACGGCGGCGCCCGCCGTGTCAGCACCCGTGTCAGCAGCGTGGCGGAGGCGTGTCAGCGGGCGCGCCGAGAGTACTCGCATGACAAGTTCTGCGATCGAGGTTTCGGGCCTGCGGAAGGCTTTCAAGGACAAGGTCGTGCTCGACGGCATCGATCTGGAGGTTCCGGCGGGGACGGTGTACTCCCTGCTCGGGCCGAACGGGGCGGGCAAGACGACGACCGTGAACGTGCTGACCACGTTGGCGCAGGCCGACGCCGGGACGGTGCGGGTGGCCGGGTACGACGTCGCGACCGACGCGAAGGCGGTGCGGGCGGCGATCGGTGTGACGGGGCAGTTCGCTGCGGTGGACGAGTTGCTGACCGGCCAGGAGAACCTGCAGCTGATGGTGGACCTGAGCCGCTCGGCCACTGACCCGGGGATCGTCACCGAGCTGCTCGAGCGGTTCGAGCTGATCGAGTCGGCGCAGAAGCCGGCGTCGACGTACTCCGGCGGCATGCGGCGCAAGCTGGACCTGGCGATGACGCTGGTCGGCACCCCGCGGATCATCTTTCTCGACGAGCCGACGACCGGGCTCGACCCGCGCAGCCGGCGCACGATGTGGGCGATCATCCGCGACCTGGTGGCCGACGGGGTGACCGTTTTCCTCACCACCCAGTACCTCGAGGAGGCCGACCAGCTCGCCGACCGGATCGCCGTCCTGGACCAGGGCCGACTCGTTGCCCAGGGCACCGCCGAGGAGCTGAAGCGGCAGATCCCCGGGACGCACGTCCGGCTGCGGTTCACCAGTGTCGACGAGCTCGACGCGGCCGCGCGGCTGTTCACCGACGCGAGCCGGGACGACGACGCGCTGGCCCTGCGGGTGCCCAGTGACGGCGGGACGAAGTCGCTGCGCAACGTGCTCGACCGGCTCGACGAGTACTCCCTCAGCGCGGAGGAGTTCTCCGTGCACACCCCCGATCTCGACGACGTTTTCCTCGCCCTCACGGGCCACACCACGGAGGTAGGAGCGCGATGAGCGCCAAGTCCCACTCGCTGGTCATGCTGAGCCGCGATTTCAAGCACGTCGCCCGGAACCCGACGTCGGTCTTCAACGCCGTGCTGATGCCGGTGATCATGCTGTTCATGTTCGTCTACGTGCTCGGCGACGCGTTCAGCGTCGGGGTCGACTACATCGACTACGCGACGCCGGGCATGATGCTGCTGGCCGTCTGTTACGGACTGGGCGGTACCGCGGTCTCGGTGAACTCCGACATGACCAAGGGCATCATCAACCGGTTCAAGGTGATGGACGTTCCCCGGCACGCGGTTCTGACCGGCAAGGTCGTCGCCAGCGTGCTGACCAACCTGATCGCCATCGCGGCCCTGGTCGGCGTCGCGTTCCTGCTCGGCTTCAGCCCGTCGGCCAGTGCGCTCGACTGGCTCGGCGTGATCGGTCTGGTCCTGCTGCTCGGCTTCGCCACCGCGTGGCTGACGGTCGCGCTCGGCCTGGCGGCGAAGTCGCCCGAGACCGCCGCGTTCGCCGCCGTGCCGCTGATCATGCTGCCGTTCTTCAGCAGCGCGATCGTGCCGGCGGACAAGATGGGGCCGGGCATCAAGCAGTTCGCGCAGTACCAGCCGTTCACGCCGATCATCGAGACCCTGCGTGGTTTCCTGAACGGTACGCCGGACACCGGCGACGCGCTGACCGCGCTGGCCTGGTGCCTCGGCATCGCCCTGGTCGGCTTCCTGTGGGCGTCGGCCACGTTCACGAAGCGAGCGTGACCTCGGCCAACTCCTGCCAACTGGTCTCCCGGCCCTGCTGAGCCGCCTCGGCGTACCGCGCGTCGCCGAGGCGGCTTCGTGCTGCCTGCTCGATCCGCGCCTCGTCCGGGTTGGACCGGTCCGGCAGCCCGCGGACGGCGATACTTGCCGCGAGCAACCGAACGGCCTGTTCGTCCTGCTCGCGCCGCAACGCCAGGTCCGCGACCCCGACGAGCATCTGCGCGATCACGGACACATGACCCGACCGGGCCGCCGCCTGGCAGGCCGAGGCGTGGTGCTCGCGAGCGACCGCGAGATCGTCGGCGAGGTAGCCGAGCAAGCTGTCCGTCGTCGCGCGCACGTGCGGCTGCTCCGCCTCGTCGCCCAGCGTCGTGGCCACCACCCCGAGCTGCCGATGCGCCTCCTCCGCGTCGCCGCGCCACCGGGCGAGCTCGGCCTTCGAGAGCGCGAGCATGGCCAGCGCGCCCGGCCAGGTGACGCGTTCCGCGTGCCGTTGCGCCTCGGCGAGCGCCCTGTCGCTGGACTCCGTGTCCCCGAGCAGCCAGTACAGCTGAGCCTGCCGTGAACACTTCTGGACCGCGTCGTCGACGGCACCGAGCTCCATCACCACCGCGATCGCCTGGTCGTAGTACTCGCAAGCGCCCGCGAAGTCACCCCGTACGGCGATCCGCTCGGCCAGCTCCGCGAGCGCGAACGAGATCCCGAATCGCTCGCCGATCTCCCGGAACTCGGCCAGCGCCAGCTCGAAGTGCGCGTCCGCCTCGAGCCCGCCCTTTCCGAACACGACCAGCGCCTTGCCCAGCTGCAGCCGGGCGATCGCGCGGACCCAGGGATCCTCGCTGCCGAGCGGGGACTCCCACGCGGTCAGCGCCTCTTCCGGGGACCGCAGCATGCGTTCCAGCGGTTCGATCAGGCCGAGCACGGGACGAGCGAGCTGAGTACGCCGGCTGATCCGGTACGCCTCGTGGATCCACTCCTCGGCGTGGTGCTCGTCGCCCGGACCGGAGTTCAGGAACGTCACGACGATCACGTACACCATCGCGCGGACCTCGTCGGTCACCTCACCGGGCGTCCGGGTCGCCGCCATCACCAGATCGTTGCCCTCGGCCTTGTGTCCACCGAGCCACCAGTACATCCCGGCGGCCGCAGCGAGCCGCATCGCCTGCTGCGCCTCACCGGCCGCGATCGCACCGCGCATCGCGGCGCTGAGGTTGTCATGATCGGCCGCGAGTACGGCGAGCCACTCCAGCTGCTCGGCACGGCGAAGATGCGGCTCCGCGGTCTCGGCGAGCTCGGTGAACCAGGCGAGATGCGCTTGACGGGCGAGGTCCGCTTCGCCGGCCTCCGCGAGCCGCTGTGCGCCGTACTCCCTGATGGTGCCGAGCAGCCGGTACCGCGGAGCTTTGTCGCCGTCGGCAACGACCAGCGACTTCTCGGTCAGGGCGGTCAGCAGCTCGAGCACCTGCCACGACTCGACCGAGTCGCCGCTGCAAACGTGCTCGGCAGCTTCCAGGCTGGCGCCACCGGAGAACACCGAGAGCCTGCGCAGGACCACCCGTTCGGCGTCACTCAGCAGTTCCCAGCTCCAGTCGATCACGGCGCGCAGCGTGCGTTGCCGCGGCAGCGCGGTCCGGCTGCCGCCGGTCAGCAGCCGGAAGATGTCGTCGAGGCGGTCGGCGAGCTGATCGAGGGACATCGTGCGCAGCCTGGCCGCGGCCAGTTCGATCGCCAGCGGCATGCCGTCCAGCGCCCGGCAGACGCGCGCCATCGTCGCCGAGGTGTGCGGATCGGCCGCGAGGTCCTTGCGGACGTCGCCCGCCCTTTCCCGCAGCAGTTGGACGGCGGCGGAGGACTCGATCTCGGCCGGATCGGCGTCACCCGCGGGTAACGCCAACGGCACGACCTGCCACAGCGCTTCCCCGGTGATGCCGAGCGACTCCCGGCTGGTCGCCAGGATGCGCAACCGGTGGCACTCGCCGAGCACCCGATGGGCGAACGCCGCCGCCGACTCGATCACGTGCTCGCAGTTGTCCAGGATCAGCAGCGCGTCGCGCTCGCGGAACGCCGTGACGAACCGGGCCGTCGGTTCCAGGTCCGACCCCTCGGCCTGCAGCCCGTCCCGCAGGCCGAGCGCGGTGAGGACCGCCTGGGCGACGTCGCTGTCGACGCCGATCGGCGCGAGCTCCGCCATCCACACGCCGTCCGGGAGTTCGCCGAGCAGGGTGCGGGCGGTTTCCGTGGCCAGCCGGGTCTTTCCCGCGCCGCCTGGCCCGACCAGGGTGGTGAGCCGGTGCCCGGCGACGAGGTCCCGGACCACGGCGATGTCGCCGTCCTTGCCGACGTAGCTGGTCAGCTCGGCGCGCAGGTTGGTCTTCCGCTCGTCCGGCTTGCGCCCCATCTCGCCCCGCAGCAGGGCAACGTGAACGGCCGACAGCTCCGGGGACGGGTCGACTCCCAGCTCGTCGGCCAGGGCTTGCCGGGTGCGCTCGTAGGTTTGCAGGGCGTCGGCGTTGCGGCCGGCGGCGGCCAAGGCCCGCATCAGCGCGGCGACGAAGCGCTCCCGCACGGGATGCGCGGCGACCAGGTCGGTCAGCTCCGTGACCAGTTCGGCGCCGTCGCCCAGCGCGATCTCCGCGTCGTACCGGTCCTCCAGGGCCGCCAGGCGGAGCCCTTCGAGCCGGGTGATCGCGGCGTCGTACGCCGTACTGTCCTGCAGCCCGATGTCCTGCATGGCGCCACCGCGCCACAGTGCGAGAGCCTCGCGCAACAGTTCGGGGTCCTCTTGCCGGCGAGCCCGGTCCACCAGCCGCTCGAATCGCACGGCGTCGACCGCATCGGCCTCGACCGCGAGCTTGTAACCCTCCGCGTGTCCCTCCACCGCGCCGTCCGGCAACACCTTGCGCAACCGCGAAACCAACCGCTGCAGGGCGTTCGCGGCGTCCGCCGGCGGGTTCTCGCCCCAGATCCAGTCGACCAGCGTCCCCTTCGGAACCACCTGCCCCGGCCGCAACGCGAGCGCGATCAGCAGCCCTCGCAGCCGAGCACCCGGGACGTCGACCAGAGCGCCCTCGCCGGTACGCACCTCGAACGGCCCAAGCATCCCGATCTGCACCCGCTGATCTTGCCACGCGACAGTCTCTCCGCCGGTCGGCACGGGCCTGGACGTCGCCCGGTCAGCTCGGCCCGGCGGACCACACGCCGTACCACTGCTCAGCACCGTACTTCTCGAACCGCTCGACCTCGCTGAAGCCCAGCTTGGTCGCGAGGCGCAGCGAGCGTTCGTTGGCGGTCTGCGTGCACAACGCCACCGGCTCGCCGGGCAGCGCCTCGGCGAACCATCGGAGCACCGCGGCACACGCCTCGGCGGCGTACCCGCGTCCCCAGGCTTTCGGCAGGAACAGGTAGCCGAGCGAGATTTCTCCGCCCTCCGGCCCGCCCGGTCGCTCCGACTCTCGATGATCGAGCGTCACCGTGCCGATCAGGTCGCCGTCGAGCTCCACCACGAAGAACCCGGGCCGCTGCCCAGGCACCGCGGGCAGGACGCTCTCCAACTCGTCCCGCGCCTGGGCCCCGCCGACATAGGTGCCGACCTGCGGCGAAGCAAGCAACTCGACGATCGCGGCCCGATCCCGCGTCTCGGACTCCCGCAGCACCAGCCGCTCGGTCTGGATCGGAGCGGGCGGCCAGGGCCCGATTTCGAACATGCCGGTCAAGCTACCAATCGACCGGCTCGCTGCCCTGGCGATCCTCACTGGCTCTGGTAACCCCTCGCCTGCGTGGTGAAAAGCCGGGCGTAGGTACCGCCGCCGGCGAGCAGCGACGTGTGGGTGCCGGTCTCCGTGATCGCCCCGTCGTCCAGGACGACGATCAGGTCGGCGTCGCGCAAAGTCCCGAGGCGGTGCGAGATCAGGACCGAGGTGCTTCCCGCGCGCAAGGCGCTGATCCTGCCATGCAACTCGGATTCGGCCTCCGGATCGAGGCCCGCGTTCGGCTCGTCGAGGATCAGCAGGTCCGCGTCGGCGCGGAGGAAGGCGCGGGCCAGCGCCAGTCGCTGCCACTGTCCGCCGGAGAGAACGACCCCGGTCCCGTCCGAGCCGTCGTCGTCGGCGAACATCCGGCTGAGCATGGTGCGGTAGCCGTTCGGGAGATGTTCGACGACGGTGTGGATGTCCGCCTGGGTCGCCGCGGCGGTGATCCGATCGGAATCCTCCAGCGCGGTGAGGTCGCCGAGCGCGATGTTCTCCGCCGCGGTCAGGTCGTACGACATGAAGTCCTGGAACACCGCGCCGATCCTCTTCCGGAGCTCGGCTGGATCGAGCTCGCGCAGGTCGACGCCGTCCCAGGTGATCCGGCCCTTGGTCGGGTCATACATGCGGCACAGGAGCTTGACGATCGTGGACTTGCCCGCGCCGTTCTTGCCGACCAGGCCGACGGCCATGCCGTACGGGATGGTGACGGTCACCCCGCGCAGCACCCACGGCAGGTCGTCGCCGTAGCGGAACCAGACATCGTCGAGCACGATCCCACGGCGCAGTTCCGGCGTCGCGACGGGACGTTCCGCCACGGGCATTTCCGCCGGAGCTCCGAGTACGACGGTGTAGTGGTCGAAGATCATCAACTGTTCGTTCATCTGCGCGAGCAACGCCATTGTGCCGCCGACCGCGACCTGCACGCCTGCGACCGCGGCGACGAACAGGGCGATGTCGCCCGCGGTCAGTTCGCCGCGGCCCGCCGCGAGAATCGCCCAGATCAGCCCAGCACCGGCAACGACGGCAGCGAAGAGCTCGAGCCCGCTGTGGACGAACAATTCCCGGCGGTCGAGTGCGCGGCGGGCAGCGTGAATCCCCGACAGGGTGCGCATCATCCGGTCGCGCAGGAAGTCGCCGGTGCCGAACAGCCGGATCTCTTTGCTGGCGCGCTCGTCGGACAGCAGCATCTGGTAGAAGAGCTCGCGGCGTTCGTCCGGACTCAACCGCATCGTGGTGTTCACCCGGCGCCTTGCCAGCGCGAGTTCGGCCAGCAGGGTCGGCAGCGCGGCGACCAGCACGATGCCGGCGATGACCGGCGTGATCACGAACAGCGCACCGAACAGGCTGAGCGCCGTGATCACGTTCCTGACCAGCTGCATCGTTGCGATCGTCAACTGCGCCGGAGCACTGTCGGCGGCCTCGGCCAGACGCAGCTGGTTGAGGAACTGCGGATCCTCGAACCGGGCGAGTCCGGGGAAACGGTTGACCGCCTGGTACAGCCGGTCCTTGGCCGCTCGGCTGACACGCCGCTGCGCTTCCGCGGAGAAGTACTCCGTGAGCTGCGGCAGCGTCGCGGTCAGCGCGCCGAGCACGGCAAGCGTGATCGCCATCGGAAGCAGTCCGTCGATCCCGGTGCCTGCGGTCACCGAGTCGATGACCAGCTTGGTCAGCCAGGTGACCGTGACTGGCAGCAGCGCCCCGACCAGGGTGATCGCACTCAGCAGGCCGAGCTGCGCGGGTGCTTCCCGAAAGGCCATCGTTGCCGCGGGCGCTAGCCCTCGCACCGTGCGCCGGCTCTTCGTCATGCGGCCCTTGCGGGTCGGCGCATCGACCTGGCGACCACGCCGAGTACGGCGTCCCCTGCGGTGAAGCCCCAGTGCCGGGAGTCTCCGCTGCGGGCCGGATTGTCCCCGAGCAGGAGCAGTCGCCCCTCCGGCACCAATGAACCCGCGAAGTCGATGTCGTTCTGGGCCCAGCTGTCCCGGATGACGGCAGGGATGTGCTCACCTGCCGTCGCGGCGACGCGCTTGATCACCCAGGACTCCGCCGCCGCGAAGTCGGCGGAGCCCGGACGGGCGACGACGACCAGGTCACCGGTGCGGACCGAGGTCAGCGGAGCGCGCCGGACCAGGACGCGGTCGCCGTCGTACAGGGTGGGTTCCATGCTCGGGCCCTGGACGTCGACGACAACTACCAGCCGCCGCATCCGCAGGAGCAGTACGAAGCCCGTCGTCGCGACGAGGACGCCGGCAATTCTCTTCAGCACCGCGTTGCCGAGGTCCGGTCAGGCCGGCGTGGGGACGGGCAGGGTGGCGAACTCGATCGCGCTCGCGGTGATCGTTCCGCCCGCGACCACGCCGTACGTCGGGAAGGCGGTCACGCCGAAGGCGGTGGCGATCGGCCCTTCGTAGCCCTCGACAACGATTCGGGCGCTTCCGCCGAGCACGCCGACGATCTCGGACGCATCGTCGTCGCCGTCGGCAATGACGATCGCGAGAACGCTGTCCTTTCCACCAGGGACGCCGGCGGCGTGGGCTGCGAACTTCGGCGCGCTCTCGATGCAGGGGGCGCAGGACACGGAGAAGAATCCGACCAGCGTCTCCGCGGTCAGCGACTCCTTGGTCACCGGTACGCTGTCCGTGCTCACCGCGGTGAACTCGTCGACCTCCGAGCCCGGAGCACGCATGGACTCGGCGGGTGGACTCTGCATCGCGCTGTACGGGATCTTGGCGATCGCCTGATCGTGTTCCTTCAGCCGGCGGATGACACCGAACAGCAGCAACAAGTTCAGCACGCCGACAATGCCGACCACGACGACCAGCGCGGTGAGAAACGTCGTCAAGGAATCCAGCCTTTCTCTACTGTTGCTTGCCGAGCTGCGACGTGGTTGCCGCAACTCGGAACAGCCCCATCAAGTCGTCCAGCCGTGCGGTCAGCCCGACGCCGATCAGCGCGGCGAAGGCGACAACGCATGCCAGTCCGATGTCCGTCGATGACGTTGGCTCGCTCAGGTTCGCCGCGATGCCGAGGACTCCGAACGCCGCGAGGACGATGTTGCGGACCACATGCTGCGGGCCGAGCGGCGAGTTCGACGCCCCGAAGCAACGGCACGACGCCCGCTGCCCCTTGCGCAGGGAACGCACGATGGCCGCCGAGAAGACGGCGAGCAGCCCGATGCCGAGAGCGAATCCCCACAGCGCATGGACGATCAGGGCGAGCACGATCGCGATCTCGGCTGCTACGACGGCGACGGCAAGCTGACGCGCCCGTCCCGCCCCCGCTCCGCTCAACCGGGCCGTCGCGGCCGCGAACTCCGCGAACGCCGTACGCGAGTACAGCTTGGATCCGGCCGACACGGCAAACACCCCACCCAGCAGAACCTGACACCCGAACTGCAGATACTCCACGCTCACCCCAATCCACGTCGTGTCCCCGCGTCTGCGAGACGGCGGCGTCCCTTCGAACGCCGCCGCCCGTCACCGCGGATCTACGGCGCGCACGAGGCAACGGCTACACAGGTAGTCGTCTCGTACTGGCACCCCGGACCCGAGTAGCACACCCGCGTCCGGTACCTGCGATTCCCGTTGCAGTCGCCACACTGTCCAACCAGCCGGCACGCCGGACAGGCCGCCGATGCTCGGACCTTCGGCGCGAAGACGGACAGCAGCCCGTCACTCATGCTCTGGATCAACTTCGTCATTGATGCCTCCAGGATCGTCGGGGTGCGGAACCGATCGCCGGATGCCAAGAGGCTTCCGGCCGGTTCTCCTCGATCTGGCGCAGACTACGAGTGACCGATGACACGACCCTGCCCGTACTCCGCCCGTACCAGAAGCAGCCGGCGCCGGGATTCGTCGTACCGGCTGGAAGCGGCGGGTTCGTTCAGCCGGGCGGCCCGGAACGTAGTGTGCGTAGAACACGGCCGCTCGAGGGCGCCAGGGCAAGACAAGGAGTCAGACGATGACGCGTCCGCGGTGCGCACCTCACACGAATCCGTCGCGCTCGACTCGAGAGGCGTTGTGAAGCTCCTCCTCACCTCCGGGGGCATCACGAACCAGAGCATCCGGGATGCGCTGGTCGATCTGCTGGGCAAGCCGATCTCCGAGTCCCATGCGCTCTGCATCCCCACGGCACAGTGGGGCCACCCGATGTTGGGACCCGCATCGGTGCGACGCGCCGTCGCCGGCGAGCCTCCGTTTCTCCTGACCAGCCTGGGCTGGGCGTCCGTGGGCGTCCTCGAACTCACCGCGCTGCCCAGCATCGGCGAGGAGCGATGGGTGCCGTGGGTCCGAGAGGCCGACGTGCTGCTGGCGGACGGCGGCGACGCCGCCTACCTGTACCACTGGATGCGACAGTCAGGCCTGTCGGACGTCATCTCATCGCTACCCGGGACGGTCTGGGTGGGTCTCAGCGCCGGCAGCATGGTGATGACCCCGCGAATCGGCGACGACTTCGTCAACTGGCCCTCCGCGCCGGACGACCGCACACTCGGGGTCGTCGACTTCTCGATCTACCCACACCTGGACCACGAACTCATGCCGGGCAACTCCATGGCCGACGCGGAGAGATGGGCCGCCGGCATCGCAGGTCCGGCGTACGCGATCGACGACCAAACCGCCATCAAGGTGACCGACGGCACCGTCGAGGTCATCTCGGAAGGCCACTGGAAGGCCTTCCCCGCCTAGCCGCCGGCGCGTCACGGCCGGCGAAAGTCGCGAACTGGGGTAAAGGACAAGCCGACCGCAGACCTCCCGTGACACCAGCCTCCCGGGTCATGCGAAAGGCCGGTTTCCCAGAAGGAAAACCGGCCTCTGACCTGCGGTGGAGCTTAGGGGATTCGAACCCCTGACCTCTTCCATGCCATGGAAGCGCGCTACCAACTGCGCCAAAGCCCCGCGTTCTTGCGACTCGGAAAGCTTAGCGGATGAGGGGCCTGGAAGAAAAATCGGTTCCCGGTGGGGGTCGAGGTGATGCTGAACACTGGTGGGGCGGGCGGGTTGGTGCGGGGTTCGCGGCGAGCGGTGCGGTAGTGGAAAGGGCTACTGCTGCGGGTCGTCGGACATGACTGGTTCGGGGAGGGAGCCGGCGTTCCACTCCTCGATGCGCCAGCGGTTGTTGCGGCTGGGGAGGAGGGAGATCCAGTTGCAGTTGGAGAGGCCGCCGAAGGCGGGCCAGGCCTCTTGGGGGATGCCGAGGAAGAGACAGACTCCGACCCGGGCGGCGAGGCCGTGGGTGGCTACCACGACGGTATCGGAGGGCTGGGCGTCTTCTACTGCGCGTTGGAGGGCGGGGGCGAAGCGGGCGGCGACCTCTTCGACGGTTTCGCCTGCGGTGCCTCGGCGCTGGGGTTCGCCGGCGCGGATGCGGGCGGCGGCTTCGGGGTGGGTCTCGGCGAGTTCGGCCATGGTGAGGCCGGCCCAGTCGTCGACGTCGATCTCGCGCAGGGACTTGTCGTACTCGACGGTGAGGCCGGTGAGGGCGGCCAGCTCGGCGGCGGTGGAGGCGGCTCGCTGGAGGTCGCTGGCGATCAGCCGGGTGGGGGCGAGCGACGCCAGGCGGGCCGCGGCCGCGCGGGCCTGGGCGATGCCGACCTCATCCAGGGGGATGTCGGCCTGGCCCTGGATCTTGTCCTGGAGGTTCCACTCGGTGCGGCCGTGGCGCCAGACGATCAGGCGTCCTGCGGTCATTCGGGTGAACCGGGGACCGGCGACGGCAGCGGGATGATCGGGCAGTCGCGCCACAGCCGCTCGAGGGAGTAGAAGCTGCGCTCCTCGTCGTGCTGGACGTGGATGACGATCTCCAGGTAGTCCAGCAGGACCCAGCGGCCCTCGCGGGCGCCTTCGCGGCGGACCGGCTTGGCGTCGAAGTCCTCGCGCAGCTTCTCCTCGATCGCGTCGACGATCGCGCGGACCTGGCGGTCGTTGGACGCCGAGGCGACCAGGAACGCGTCGGTGATCGCGAGCTGCTCGGAGACGTCGAACGCGAGCACGTTCTCGGCCTTCTTGTCGTGGGCCGCCTCGGCTGCCGCGGTGAGCAGCTCGACGGCACGTTCGGAGGCAGGCATGCAGTTCCTTCTAATGGTTGGTGTAGAGGTCGCGCTTGGCGATGTACTGGACGATTCCGTCCGGGACCAGGTACCAGGTGGGATTGCCCTTGGCGACCCGGGCCCGGCACTCGGTCGACGAGATGGCCAGCGCGGGCACCTCGAGCAGGGTGATCCGGTCCATCGGGAGCCGGTCGAGCGGGAGCTCGGTCGCCTCGGTCCCCGGCCGGGTACAGCCGACGAACTGGGCCAGTTTGAACATCTCGTCGACGTCGCGCCAGGTCAGGATCTGGGCCAGCGCGTCGGCGCCGGTGATGAAGAACAGCTCGGCGTCGGGATAGAGCCGGGACAGGTCGCGCAGCGTGTCGATCGTGTACGTCGGCCCCGGCCGGTCGATATCGACCCGGCTGACCGAGAACCGCGGGTTGGAGGCGGTCGCGATCACCGTCATCAGGTACCGGTCCTCCGGCGGCGAGACGTCCCGGTCGGTCTTCTGCCAGGGCTGCCCGGTCGGGACGAAGATCACCTCGTCCAGATCGAAGTACGACTGCACCTCGCTGGCGGCCACCAGGTGGCCGTGGTGGATCGGGTCGAACGTACCGCCCATGACGCCGAGGCGCCGGACCCGCTCCGGTAAGTTCACGTCAGCTCGATCCGCCGCTCAGCTGTGCGGCCGGCCCTTGCCCATGATCACGGTCAGCGCCAGCAGCGCGACCAGCACAAGCAGGGAGAACCCGCCGTACCACCACGGCGAGATGTGCGACGCCTCACCGGCGGCTTCGGACAGCGGCGCCAGCTGGGGCAGGAGTTGAAGAGCCATGGGCAGAGCCTATCTCGCCCCACCCCCAGGAAGCGCGACCGGTGGCCTTCGAGGGGCCGGCCGGTCGCGCCGGGTGGGTCAGTGCTTGCGGGTCAGCAGCCTGCGCAGAGCCGACGGGCGCGCGGCGACACGGTTGTGCAGCTCGGCGACGCGGCGCAGCTCGTGGATGTGGGCACGGGCGACTTCGGGGGTGATCATGATTCCTTCACAGGGTTGTGGTGTCGCTGGAGGGGCATCTCCAGCTAGTCGAAATTGTACGCCGTACGCTGGCTCTACACAAACGAATTAAAGGCAGATCAGACGATCTCCCTACGAATCTGCGGTGAACGGGAGGATTCATGGACGTGATCGATCGACAGCTGGTCGAGGCGCTGCGGACCAACGGGCGGTCCAGCTGGGCCGAGCTCGGCCGGGTCGTCGGGCTGTCCGGACCGAGCGTTCAGGAGCGGGTGAAGCGGCTGGAGGAGCGTGGCGTCCTGCTCGGCTACCGCGCGGTCGTCGCACCGGACAAGGTCGGCCTCGGCACCAGCGCGCTGATCGGGCTGTTCCAGCGCGACGACGTGGAGACCGACGACATCGTCGACGGGGTCCGGGAGATCGAGGCCGTCGAGGACTGCTGGTTCGTCGCCGGCGACCAGGAGCTGGTGGTCAAGGTCCGGGTCGCCGACGTCACCCACCTCGAGGCGGTCGTCGGCCAGCTCCGCAGAGTGAACGGCGTGGTCAGGACCCGGACGACGGTCGTGCTGTCGACCCGCTGGGAAGCGCGTCCCGCTCCCCTGCCGACGGAGTAGCCCGCCAAACCAGCAGCAGAGCAGCGGCCGCCCCCAGCGCCAGTACGGCGGCCGCCGGGTACAGCAGACCCGGCACGCGCTCGTACGCCGTACCGCCGAGTGCTGGCGCCAGGAACATCCCACTGATCGACGCAGCGGCGTACAGGCTGCTGTAGCGCCCGACCATCCCCTCCGGCGCCGCATCGGCGACATGAGCCGTCGCGGTCGGCTTGTAGAGCATCTCCCCGCCAGTGATCACCGCCACCGCCACGGCCGCACCTGCCAGCGCCGGCCACACTCCCAGCACCGCCAGCCCCACTCCGACCAGTACGAAGCCGCCTGCGACCACGTGCAGCGCCTGGTGCCCAGCCAGCCGCACTGCCAGCGGCGCCTCGAGCAGCACGATCACTACCGAGCTCAGCCCAATCAGTACGCCGTACGCAACCGCCGGCGAGCCCGCGTCTCTCAGCAGCAGCGGCATCGTCGCGAAGAGCTGTCGGTACGCCGTGTCGACCACCACGATCGCACCGAGCAGCACCAGAGTCGCCCTGTCCTGCCGCAGCGCCCGCCAGACACCTGAGGCCTGCCGCACGACAGTCCGCTTGGCCGCCGGCACCCACCGCCACACCACGACCGCCAGCACCAGACTGCTCACCGCGTCGACGACGAACACCAGCGAGAAGTCGTACGCCGCCAGCAGCCCTCCCAGCGGCGGCCCGATCGTGAAGCCGGCGTTGCTGGCGGTCCGCGACAGGGCGATGCCCTCGCGACGCCGATCGGCGGGCATCGCGGTCGCCACGAGGGCGCTGAGGTTCGGTCTGCTCGCTCCCCCGCACAGTCCGGCGATCGCAGCCAGCACTGCCAGCCCGGCGGTGGGTGCGACAGGCATCGCCAGGCAGGCGGCGGCCCAGGTCAGCTGACTGCCGACCGCAGCCGTCCGGAGGCCGAAGCGGTCACCGACCCAGCCGCCACCGAGGTTGCCGCCGAGCAGCCCCACGCCGTACGCGGCGGCGGCGAACCCGGCGTACTGCGGGGTCATCCCGCGGTCCCCGACCAGGTACAGGGTCAGATAGATCCAGGCGAGCGCGCCCGCCGCGCTGACCAACTGGCCGAGCATCACGGCCTTCAGCCAGCCGGGGAGGCCGGCGACTCGGCGCCAGTACGTCGTCACGCCTGCCTCCTGGGTGAGTTCCTGGCAGGAACTTAGTCGCCCGGCTAAGTTGAGGGCAAGCGGATTCGACCGAGGGAGGGCGCGGTGCGGCGGAGCAGTTTCTCGCCCGAGCCGGACTGTGCGATCGCGCAGTCGCTGGCGGTTGTCGGCGATCCCTGGGAGTTGCTGATCGTGCGCGATCTGGCCCGCGGGCTGGACCGGTTCGACCTGCTGGCCGAGTCGCTGCGGATCTCCCGGAAGGTGCTGACCGAGCGGCTGGTCGGGCTGATGGACAGCGGGATCGTCGAGCGTACGGCGTACCAGGCGAGGCCGACGCGGTACGCGTACCGACTGACGGCTCGGGGGCAGGCCCTCCTGCCGGTGCTCGTCGCCCTGCAGGACTGGGGCGATCGCTGGCTGCTCGGCGACGGCGAGCTCACCGGCACCAACGACGCCTCGGAGCCGCCGGCTCATCGGCTGCACGAGTTGGTCGGCCGGCGGATCCCACCCGATCTGTTGCTGCCAGCAACCAGCCGCGGCGGCGCGCCGATCGATGTGGTGGATCCCGACGCCCGGGCGACGGTCGTGTTCGGGTTCCCCGCGACCGGGCGGCCGACGCCCTTGCCCGACGACTGGGGAGCGATCGCCGGAGCCCACGGATGCACTCTGGAGAACAAGCTCTTCAGCGAGAAGTACGACGAGTTCCGCGCCGCCGGGATCGCCGTGCACGGGGTCAGCACGCAGCGCCCCGACGAGCAGCGCGCCTTCGCGGACCTGGAGCAGATCGCGCAGCCATTGCTGTCCGACACGGACCTGACGCTCGCCGCGGCGCTACGACTGCCGACCTTCCGCGCCGGCGGCCTGGAGCGCCTCAAACGCTTCGTGCTGATCGTGGGCGCCGATCGCGTGGTCCGCGCGGTGCGCTACCCGGTCACCGACATCCCCGACGCCGTCGACTGGGCGTTGAGCACCGCATGATCGAAGTCTGGTGGGCGCGGCTGAGCACCCAGCCGATCGACGCCACTTGGGTCGACGATCTCGACACTGTGGAGCGCGAGCGGCTGGCGGCGTACTTGCGGCAGGAGGACAACGACCGATTCCTGCTCGGCTGCACGATCGTGCGCCGGCTACTCGCGCGAAGGCAGCAGTTGCCGCCGGCAAGTATCCGGCTGGATCGGCGCTGCCCGGACTGCGGACGCCCGCACGGCAAGGTCCGCGCCGAGGGCGCCGAGCTGTCGGTCTCGCATTCCGGTGACCTGGTCGGCGTCGCCTTGCACCCCGGTACGCCGGTCGGCCTGGACGTCGAGAAGGTCGACACCCGGCTCGACCCGCTCGATCTGGCCCGCGTCAGCTTGGCGCCGGAGGAGACCGAGCACCTCGTACGGCGCGACGCCGCGGACCGGCCTAGTGCGTTCACGACGTACTGGACCCGGAAGGAAGCCGTGGTGAAGGCGACCGGCGATGGGATCCGGGCCGATCTGACCAAGCTCGTGGTGAGCGCGCCCGACCAGCCGGCCGCGGTCCTCCAGTGGCCGGACCACAACGGGCCGGTGCAGCTGGTCGACCTCGCCCCTGCTCCCGGTCACCGCGCCGCGTTGGCGGCGCTCACCGAGGAGCCGATCGAGGTCACCACCTTCGACGCGGCCGACGTGCTGCGCTTCAGGTCCTGATCTGGCCCTCGCCGATCACGACGTACTTGGTGGACGTCATCTCCGGCAGTCCCATCGGCCCCCGCGCGTGCAGCTTCTGCGTCGAGATCCCGATCTCCGCGCCGAACCCGAACTCGCCGCCGTCGGTGAACCGCGTGCTGGCGTTGACCACCACCGCCGCCGAGTCGACCGCCTGGACGAAGCGCCGGGCCGCCGCCTGCGACTTGGTGATGATCGCGTCGGTGTGGCTCGAGCTGTACTTGCGGATGTGCTGGACGGCGTCCTCGAGCGAGTCGATGACAGCGGCCGACAGGTCGAGCCCGTGGTACTCCGCCGCGTAGTCCTCTTCGGTGGCCGACTTAATGTCCTTGCCTGACGCAACCACTTTCGGGTCGCCGTGCACGGTGACGCCGGCCTCGGCCAGCGCGGGCAGGGCCTTCGCGAGGAACTCGTCGGCGACCGCGGCGTGCACCAGCAGCGACTCGGCCGCGTTGCAGACGCTCGGGCGCTGGGTCTTCGCGTTCAGCAGGATGGTCAGCGCGAGGTCGAGATCGGCGTCCGCGTCGACGTACACGTGGCAGTTGCCGACGCCCGTCTCGATCACCGGTACGGTCGACTCGGTGACGACGGTCTGGATCAGCCCGGCGCCGCCCCGCGGGATCAGGACGTCGACCAGGCCGCGCGCCTGCATCAGCTCCTTGACCGCGGCCCGGTCCCCCGGCACGCCCTGGATCACGTCGGCGGGCAGGCCGGCCTCGACCACGGCGGTCCGCAGCACGTCGATGATCTCCGCGTTGGACTCGGCCGCCGACGACGAGCCGCGCAGCAGCACCGCGTTACCCGACTTGAGGCAGATCCCGGCCGCGTCGGCCGTCACGTTCGGGCGGGCCTCGTAGATGATGCCGACCACTCCGAACGGCACCCGGACCTGCTTGAGCTCCAGCCCGTTGGGCAGGTTGTACCCGCGGACGACCTCACCGACCGGGTCCACCAGCCCGGCCAGTTGCTCCAGCCCCGCGGCCATCGCGTCGACGCGCCCCGGGTCCAGCGCCAGCCGATCCACCGTCGACTCCGGCGTACCGGCCTCCCGGGCGGCCGCGACGTCCTTGGCGTTCGCCGTGACGATCCGCTCGGTGTTCGCCCGCAACGCCGCCGCCATCGCGTGCAACGCCGCGTCCTTGGTCGCCCGCGACGCCGAAGCCAACGCGTACGACGCCTCCCGCGCCCGCCGGCACAACTGGATGATCTCGCTCATCCCATCATCGTAGGACGCCGCGCCACCTCGCCGCGCGGCCGTCTCAGCGCCGCCGGAGACGCGGCAGGCGGGCGATCGCGTCGGCCAGCGGGACGACGGCCGCGTGGGCGAGGATCACGGTAGCGGCCAACCACAGCCTGTGATCAGGTGCTCGGACGGCGGCCTGTCGGCGGCGGTACCCATCGCGAGGCGGCGATCAACAGCCCCGCGGCGACACAGACTGACGCGACCGTCAGGATGACGGGCTGGTACCCGGTCGTCTCGGCGAGTACGGCGGCGCCGAGGGGCGCGCAGGCTTTGGCGATGATCGCCGGGGTGGCCAAGGTCCCAGCGGTGGTGGCGTAGCCGTCGGAGCCGTAGCGGTCGAGCAGGATCGCCGGGGCCGCGATCGAGGCGATGCCGAAGCCGAGTCCGAACAGGGTCAGGCAACCGATCGCGCCGGCCAGGTGCCGGCCGGTGAACGGGAGCAGCGAGATCGCGAGGCCCTGGGCGATCAGTACGATCGCCGTGATGGTAGCCATAGGCAACCACCGGGCCGACAGGCTGGCGACGACGCGGCCGGTGACGGACAGCAGACCGAGCAGACCGGCCAAGCTCGCGGCGACAGCTGGTGAGTGACCAAGGCCGGTCAGGTAGAGCACGAGATGTACGGCGACGATCGCGAGCGCCGCGGCGTGCAGGACGAAACCGCCTGCCAGCAGCCAGAACCCGGCGTCGCGCAGGAACGATCGCGTCGGAGACGAGCGGGTTGGTGCGGCGCGGTGGCGTGGGCCGGTCCGGCGCAGAACGACGGCGTGCAGCGGGATCGCGAGTACGGCGTACCCGGCGGCGAGGATCAGCAAGGTGTCGCGCCAGGTCGTGGCCTCGAGCAAGTATCCGGTGAGCGGGATGAAGATCGAACTGGCGAAGCCAGCGACCAGGGTGATCCCGAGCAGCGCCCGGGTGCGGGCCTCGGGTGCGGTGACGGCCACGACGACAGCGAAGGCCGGTTCGTACAGGACCATCGCCGACGCGACGCCGATCAGCACGAACACGACGTACAGCTGCGGCAGCGAGTGGACCTGCGACCACGCCACGACGGCGGCGGCGCCGAGCAGCGATCCGGTGGTCATGAGGGCGTGCCCGCCGCGCGCGTCGAGCCATCGGCCGACCGGGACCGCCATCAACCCCGTGGTCAGGATCGCGGCCGTGAGCGCGCCGGCCGCGGTGGACGTGGAGATTCCGAGGTCACGGCTCATCGGGCCGAGCAGCGCGCTGAACGCGTAGTAGAGCACGCCGTACCCGACTGTCTGGGTGACGGCCAGCGCCGCGACGAGCCGTCGGGGTACGCCGAAGCGGCCACCGCGCCGACCCGTTGACCGGGTACGGGCGGTGGCCGCTGTCCTGGGCTGCATCAGTTGCAGCAGCTCGACTGCCCGGTGGAGGGTTGGTCGATCATCGTCAGCAGTCCGCCGCTGATTCCGGTGGCCAGGCCGCGTCCGGCCGGAGCCGCGATCTCCACCGCCTGCGGAGCTGGACCGCAGCAGCCGCCCGCGGCCTCGTCGGCGCTGTCGCCGTACGCGAGGTTGGACGAGCAGACGCCGGTCTCGGGCAGGTTGAGCTGGACGTCGCGAGCTGCTTCCCAGTCGCCGGCGAGCGCGGCGACGACCGAGCGGGCCTGCTCGTACCCGGTGGCGAGCAGGAACGTCGGCGCGCGGCCGTACGACTTCGCGCCGACGGCGTAGTAGCCGGGCTCGGGGTGGGCGAGTTCGTCGACGCCGTGCGGCGGGACGGTGCCGCAGGAGTGCTGGTTCGGGTCGATCAGCGGCGCCAGCGCGCGGGTCGAGCCGAGGATCGGGTCGAGGTCGAGCCGCAGCTCGGCGACCATGGCGTGATCGGGGCGGAAGCCGGTCGAGTTCACCACGGTGTCGGCGACGACCCGCCGCTCACCGGCAGCCAGCTGAACCCGTCCGTCGGCGGTCGGCTCGATCGCCTCGATGCGGAAGCTGCTCACCAGCTCGACCTGGCCCGACTGGACCAACTGCTTCAGCCGGGAGCCGAGGGCGCCGCGCGCGGGCAGCTCGTCGGCCGCGCCGCCGCCGTACGTGCGCGCCTGGTCGGTGCCGCGGACCACCCAGACGATCTCGGTGCCGGGGACCTGGGCGGCGAGTTCGCCGAGGTCGAGCAGCGTGGTCGCGGCCGAGTGGCCCGCGCCGACGACCGCCGTACGGCGTCCGGCGAAGCGGTCGCGATCGCGGCCCAGTACGTCGGGCAGGGCGCGGGAGATGCTGCCGGCGAGATTGCTCTCGCCGCGGGCCGGGATGCCGGAGCCGCCGAGCACGTTGGGACGGCGCCAGGTGCCGGCGGCGTCGATGACCGCGGACGCCAGGAGCTCGCTGCCGTCGTCCAGCCTGATCAGGAACGGCGCCTGCTCGCGGCCGGCGGTGCGGATCCGGTCGAAGCCGACCCGCGTCACCGCGGCGACGGAGGCGTTGAAGCGGATCCGGCCGGACAGCTGCGGGGTCTTCGCCAGCGGCTCGAGGTAGGCGTCGATCAGATCGCCGCCGGTCGGCAGCGTGCCGGGGTCGGGCTCGCTCCAGCCGCCCGCCTGCTCGAGCAGGCGCTTCGCGGCCGCGTCGATGTCGTACCGCCAGGGGCTGAACAGCTTCACGTGCCGCCACTCGTCGATCGCCGCCGCGATCCCGGGACCGGCCTCCAGTACGACGAAGTCCAGGCCCCGCTCGGCCAGATGCGCCGCTGCCGCCAGTCCCACCGGACCTGCGCCGACAACCACCACCGGCGGCACGGCGTTCTCTTCGCTCATCGCTTACCCCTCACTTGTCTTGAAGTTCATCTAATCAACGATGTCCACCTTGCCCCTTGTTTCGACATGAGTCAAGATAGACACATGTCGAAGCAGCAGATTCCTCTCCTGAGCAGCGGTGGCTGCTGCGCCCCGATCTCCGTCGCCGCACTCAACCCGGCCCAGGCCGCCGAGGGCGCCGCGGCGTTCAAGGCCCTGTCGGACCCGATCCGGCTGCGCCTGATGTCGATCATCGCCTCCGCCGGTGACGAGGTCTGCGTCTGCGACATCACGCCGCACTTCGACGTCTCCGGCCCGACGATCTCCCACCACCTGAAGGTGCTGCGCGAGGCCGGCCTGGTCGACTGCGAGCGGCGCGGTACGTGGGTCTACTACTGGCCGATGCCCGAGCGTCTTCAGTGGATCTCGGCCCTGCTCTCGGTCCCGGAGCCGGTCACCAGCTGAGCCGGGTCAGAAACTGCGGAGCGCGTCCTCGAACTCGCCCACCAGGCCCTCAGCCGGAAACTTTCGGCGCAACTCCCGGTCCAGTTCGCCCGCGATCATCTTCAGGTGGATCCGGCTCTGCCTGCCGTCCCTCAGCCCCGCCTTCCCCAAACCGACCGCCTGCTCCAGGTCGCCTTGGCGCCCCGCCAGGAATCCCAGCGTGAGCCGGCATTCGGAGACCCTCATCGGGCTGAGTTCGGTGCCGCCGGGGGTGACATTGTCGCGGATGACGGCGTTCGCGTACTGCTCCGCCAGGTCGTTGTCGCCGGCGATCCGATGGACGTCCATCGCGTAGTAGTCCCACTTGGCCGGGTCGATCTTGAAGTGATTGTCCGGGCGGTCGGGATACGGCAGGCGGTCGAGCATCTCCCGGCCGCTTTCGAGCACGTTGTGCAGGCCGCTCTCCCCCATCCGCGCCCGAGCCTTCGCTTCCTGGGCAATGAGCTGAACATGCACACTGCTGGTCCGCGCGACCGCCTGCCCGCGCTGGGCAGCCTGCATTGCTTGCCGGTACCGCCCTTGCGTCAGGGCGAACCACGCCGTCATCTCGTGGGCCCACCCGACGATTTCCGGATGATCCGCCTCGCCACCCAACTGCATCGCCGCTGTCCGCGTGGACTCCGCGGCCGAGCTCATCCCGAGGTCGTACTCGACGCAGCCGGCCAGCAGCGCCAGCCAACCGCCGGTCACCAGCAGTTCTTGATGCACCTTGAGCCCTACCGGTCGACGCAGCAGGTTTCCAACATGCTGCAACCAGGCATGAGCCTCCTGACGCAGCTCCAACGCGCCGCGGCGGTTGTACTGGCAACACAGTTCCTCGACCGTCGCCCGCAGGGACTCCAGGGTCTGCGCACTGGTGTCACCGGCCTGGAGCCGCTGCACCAACTCAGCCGTCTGTTGCCTCCCGAAGCTCACATTCACCAGTGTCACAGGTGTCGGATCGGTCCAGTCGTGTTCGTAGCAGTTGTGAAGTCACCCACCGGAGGTGACACGAACAAGGGAGCAACACCATGAGCACAACCTTCACCGTCGACTTCTTCTGCACCCTGGACGGCTACGGCATGGCCCACGGCTGGCCCGGCTACTGGGGAAAGGAGGGCCCTGAGCTCATCGAGGACCGGGTGCGCACCTTCGCGCAGGATCAAGTGCTCGTCTTCGGTGCGACGACGTTCCGGGAGTTCCGTACGTTCGTGGCCGAGTACGACGAGCCCTACTACGACAGCCTGAACGCGCTGCCGAAGATCGTGTTCTCCAGCACCCTCGAAGAGCCGCTCGGCTGGCAGAACTCGACGGTGCTCAACGAAGACGCCGTGACGGCGATCGAACGCCTGAAGCGCACCACGCACGTACCGATGCGATCGCACGGCAGCATCACGCTCAACCGCGCCCTACTCGCCGCCGGCCTCGTCGACCGGCTCGAGATCATCATGTTCCCCGCCGTCTCGGGCCGCGCCGGCGACGCAGCCCTCCTGCACGGCGGAGCCGAACTCGACCTGGAACTCGTCGAGTCGACCGTGCTCGACGGGCGTACCCAGAAGCTCGTGTACATCCCGCACGTGCACACGGAAGTCCCCGAGGGCGTCGGACCGAAACGTCGAAGCACTGGCCAGACGGCATGACATCACCTGGGACACGATGCGTCGACTTGATACGTCACCAGGTTTGCCTGCGACAGGTGACCAACAGCCAGCCGAGGACAGGATGCTTGCATCCGAGGCACCCTGCGCTTCTCCGTTGTCGTCAGTCGCCGTTGGTCGGCGGAGTCACACTCGCACGAACCCGGCCGAACGCGGTGCGGAGTACGTTCGAGTCGCCCCGGAACTCGCCCGCGGCGACGGCCTGCTCGATGCTGATCGCTCCAGCGGCCAGAGCGACGACCACGTCGGGAGCGGCAGTGAAGACCGAGTCCGGGTCCCGATCGGGCACGAACGCGCTCGGACCGTCTTCGTCGACCCGCAAGGCCATCAGGAAGCCGTCCGTCTCGATGCCGAGCTCGACGGGAGGAGAGGCGGTCGCGCCTCGGAGCAGGGCAGGCAGCGCCAGGGTCAGCCAGCGCGGCTGGAAGACGTCGTCTCCCTGGCCGGTCGCCAGCAGCGGCGCGCCCCACCGACCGAGCGCTTCCATCGGCTCTCGCAACCCCGCTCCCCACGGTGTGAGGGCGTAGACGACACCCGCGTCCTCGAGGCGGCGCTCGACGATGCCGTTCGCCTCCAAGGTCTTCAGCCGCGCGGACAGGAGGTTCGTGGCGATGCTCGTGAGCGAGGTCCTCAGCTCTGTGTAGCGCATCGGACCCGGCAGCAGCTCGCGCACGATGAGCAAGGTCCACCGGTCGCCGACGACGTCCAGAGAGCGCGCGAGGGCGCAGAACTGGCCGTAGGAGCGCGATTCCTTCGCGTTCTGATTGACGTTTTCCACCACGCTTGATTTTATCAAGTACGGAGCCCAGCGTCGACCAAGAGGAGATCCCGTGGAGCTGAGCATCAGTTGGCCGGCCGTCGCGGCCGCGATCGTGGCCGGAATGGCGGTGGCCTGGGGCTGGTACAGCGACTGGGGGCTGGCCGGCGGCGTCTGGCGGAAACTGACCGGGGTGACCAAGGAGGACTCGGCGAGAGCCGGCAAGCGACCGTTCCTGGTCCTGGTGGCGTCGATCGTCGCCACGGCACTGGCTCTCGCAGCCGCCAGTTCCATCGCATCCGGCTTCTTCGCCACCGACTCCTTCTGGGTCGCCCTGGCGGTCGGCCTCGCGGCGTGGCTCGGCTTCTCACTGTCCACCCTGGCGCAGCACAACGGGTTCGAGCAGAAGCCTGGTCGACTCACTGTGATCAACAGCGCCTATCAGCTCGTGCTGTTCCTGGGCATGGCGGTTCCGATCGGGTTGCTGCAGTAGCGGCAGGCGCCGACACGGTCACTGGCTCAACTCGGGCTCCGACTCCGACGCAACGCCCACCTCAGCCGTTCGTCGCGGCCTCAGCCATGATCTATCTACAATTGTTCTTTGCTCTTGTTCTTTGCTCTTGGCAACTTTCAGAGCAGGACGAGGTCGTCTCGGTGGACCACTTCTCGCTCGTACGCCGCGCCGAGTTCGCGCGCCAGGTCTCGGGTGGAGCGGCCCAGCAGGCTGGGGAGTTCGGTGGCGTCGTAGTTGACCAGGCCTCGGGCAACTACCACTCCCGAAGGCGAGACCAGATCCACCGGATCGCCCGCGGAGAACGTCCCTTCCACCGCGTTGATGCCCGCAGGCAGCAACGACGTACGGCGTTCAGTCACGGCCTTGACCGCACCTTCGTCGAGCTGCAGGCGGCCCTGGCCCGAGGTGGCGTGCTGGAGCCACAGGAGACGGGTTTTGCGGCGGCGACCCGTGGGGTGGAACAAAGTGCCGACGGGGTCACCACGGAGAGCCTCGCCGACTCGGCCGGCGGACGTCAGTACGACGGGAATCCCTGCAGCAGTAGCAATTGCCGCGGCCTCGACCTTGGTCTGCATGCCTCCGGTGCCCACCCCGGAGGAACCAGTACGACCGATCTGCAGCGACACGAGGTCATCCGGCCCTCGCACATCCGTGAGCATCGTCGTGCCCGGCTTGCGCGGATCACCGTCGTACAGGCCGTCCACATCCGACAACAAAACAAGCAAATCGGTGTGCACCAAATGGCTGGTGAGCGCGGCCAGGCGGTCGTTGTCGCCGAAGCGGATCTCGGTGGTGGCGACGGTGTCGTTCTCGTTGACGATCGGGACGACGCCCAACTCCAGCAGACGGGCGAAGGTGCGGTAGGCGTTGCGGTAGTGCGAACGGCGAGTCACGTCGTCCACCGTCAGCAGCACCTGCCCGACGCGCAGGCCGTGCGCGGCGAAGGCGTCGCTGTAGCGGGCCATCAGCAGGCCTTGTCCGACCGACGCGGCGGCCTGCTGGGTGGCGAGGTCGCGGGGACGCGAGCGCAGGCCCATCGGAGCCAAACCGGCGGCGATCGCGCCGGAGGACACCAGCACCACCTCGGTGCCTTCGACGCGCCGGGCGGCCAGGGCGTCGACGAGCAGGCGGAGGCGGTCCAGGTCGATCCGGCCGCGCTGGGTCAGTGACGACGACCCGACCTTCACGACGATGCGGGAAGCCTTGACGACCTCCGTGCGGCGTTTCATCAGCTCTCCCAGCAGGGATCGCAGTCCCCCGACCGGCGCCATTGCGGGCCAAAGGCAACTGCTTATGCGTTCTTGTTGTCTTCCGCCTCGACGTCGATGTCCTGACCGGCGGCGTACGCGAGCTCGGCCTGCAGTTCCTGCGCGGCCTCCAGCTCACGGGCCTGCTTGCGGGCCAGCTTCTCGGCGGCCTTCTGGGCCGCCTTCGCCTCGGCCGGGGACAGGTCCACCTCGTCCTCGGTCCAGCCCGCACCGTACTCCGACAGGTCGGTCGACGGCTCGATCTCGCCGGCCCGGCGGGCGTGGTACAGCTCGTCCTTGGCCTTCTTGCGCTGGGCGGCCGGACGGTCCTCCTCGAGCCGGTGGTCCTCGCCGCGGCGGGCCAGGATCTCGGCGCCGGCCTGGACCTCGGGCGCGAAGTCGAACACGACCGCGTTCGGGCCGTCGCCGATGATCACGGCGTCGCCGGCCATCGCGCCGCGCTCGAGCAGTTCCTTCTCGACGCCGAGCCGGTTCAGCCGGTCGGCCAGGTAACCGGTCGCCTCGGCGTTGGTGAAGTCGGTTTGCCGGACCCAGCGCTCGGGCTTGTCGCCCTGCACCAGCCAGCCGCCGTCGGGCATCTTCTTGATCTTGAACTCGACGCCGCCGGTGGCCTGCGGCCGGATCACGATCCGCGTGGTGTCGGGCTTCTCGGCCTCGGCGCGACGCTTCTGCACGATCTCGGCCATCGCGAACTTCAGCGCGTCCAGCCCTTCGTGGCTGGCGGTGGAGATCGAGAACACCCGCATCCCGCGCCGCTCGAGGTCCGCGGTCACCATCTCCGCGATCTCGCGCGCGTCCGGCACGTCGACCTTGTTCAGCGCGACCAGGCGCGGCCGGTCCTCCAGACCCCCGTGCGCGGCCAGTTCCGCCTCGATCGTATCGAGGTCGCTGACCGGGTCGCGGCCCGGCTCGTACGTCGCGCAGTCGATCACGTGGACCAGCGCGGCGCAGCGCTCGACGTGCCGCAGGAAGTCGTGCCCGAGCCCGCGACCCTCGCTGGCGCCCTCGATCAGGCCCGGTACGTCGGCCACGGTGAACGTGGTCTCGCCCGCGACGACGACGCCGAGGTTCGGGATCAGGGTGGTGAACGGGTAGTCGGCGATCTTCGGCCGGGCCCGGCTGATCGACGCGACCAGCGACGACTTGCCCGCGCTCGGGAAGCCGACCAGACCGATGTCGGCGACGACCTTGAGCTCGAGGACGATCGTGCGTTCCTCGCCGTCCTCACCGAGCAGGGCGAAGCCGGGCGCCTTGCGGGCCGAGCTGGCCAGCGCCGCGTTGCCCAGGCCGCCCTTGCCACCCTGCGCCACGACGTACTCCGCGCCGGGGCCGACTAGGTCGGCGAGCACCTCGCCGTCCGGCGTACTGACCACGGTGCCGTCCGGAACCGGCAGCACGACGTCCGCGCCCTTGCTGCCGTTCTGGTTGTCGCCCTTGCCCTGGGCGCCGTTCGTCGCGGAGCGGTGGCTGGAGCGGTGGTAGTCGACCAGCGTGGTCAGGTCGGGGTCGACGCGCAGGATCACGCTGCCGCCGTCACCGCCGTTGCCGCCGTCCGGGCCGCCGAGCGGCTTGAACTTCTCCCGGTGCACCGAGGCGCAGCCGTTTCCGCCGTTGCCACCGGTGACGTGCACCGTGACCCGGTCGACAAAGCTGGGAATCGCCATCGGTGTTCTCTACTTCCTGCAGGGTGTCGGGGACTGTTCCCCAAGAACAGCGAGAAGGGCGGGTCGCGGTATTCCGCGACCCGCCCTTCTCAGAGCTACCAATCGTGCCGGGTGGCGGTGTTACTCCGCCGGCGCCGGGACGATGTTGACCACGCGGCGCCCGCGACGGGTGCCGAACTCGACCCGGCCCTCGGCCAGCGCGAACAGGGTGTCGTCGCCACCCCGGCCGACCAGCGTGCCCGGGTGGAAGTGCGTGCCGCGCTGCCGGACGATGATCTCGCCGGCGTTGACCAGCTGACCGCCGAAGCGCTTCACGCCGAGCCGCTGCGCGTTCGAGTCGCGCCCGTTACGGGTGGACGCCGCGCCCTTCTTGTGTGCCATCTCAGATCAGCTCACTTCTTCTTCGCGTCGATCGCGGTGACCTTGACCTGGGTGTAGTGCTGACGGTGCCCCTGGCGCTTGCGGTAACCGGTCTTGTTCTTGTACTTGAGGATGTGAATCTTCGGGCCCTTGGTCCGGCCGACGACCTCAGCCGAAACGGCCACCTTGGACAAAGCGGCGGCATCGGTCGTCACGGTGTCGCCATCGACGACGAGGACTGCGGGCAGCGACACCGTGTCGCCGACCTGGTCCGTCAGGCTGTCGATCTCGATGACATCGCCGACGGCGACCTTCTGCTGGGTGCCGCCACTGCGCACGATCGCGTACACCGTGGATCTCACTCTCTGTTTGTTCGGAAGTCTTACCGGGCCGCCGGGCTGGCTCACACCTTCACACCGGGGCCCACACAAAGGAGGCACGCAGGATGCGCGCCGAATGGGAAGTTTACTACGCGAGCGTCGCAAACTTCAAAACCGGCCCTAGGGAGCAGTCGTGACCAGCTCCGAAGCGCTCTCCGCCTCGGAATCGGCGCCCTTCGAGCGGCTCCGGCCACTGCGCCGGCGACGGGTGCGGGAAGAGCCGTTCTGCTCGCTCTGGTCCGCTTCCACCTCGGCGGCCGGAGCAGCCTCCGTGCTCGCCTGCTCAGCCGGTACGTCGGCAGCCTGCGCCGGCGTCGCCTGCTCCTCGGAGGAGGTCTCCCCCGCCGGTTCGTCGTGCTGACCGTGGCCGTTCGCCGCAGCCGAAGCGGCGGCGATCTGGGCCAGGCGCTGGGCGGCGTCGCCGTTGTGCGGCGCCGGCTCCTGGGCCTCGGTCTGCTCGTCGTCGCGACGGCCCTTGCCGCGGCTGCGGCGGGAGCTCTTGCGCCCCTCGCCCTCCGCGGCCTTGTGGTCGTGGCCGTTCTTGGGCTCCTGCTGGCCGCGTCCCCCGTTGCGGCGGGACTCCTTCGGCTCGTCGTGCAGGATCAAGCCACGCCCGCCGCAGTGGTCGCAGTTCTCGCTGAACGCCTCGAGCAGCCCGGTGCCGATCCGCTTGCGGGTCATCTGGACCAGGCCCAGCGAGGTCACCTCGGCGACCTGGTGCTTGGTCCGGTCACGGCCCAGGCACTCCACCAGCCGGCGCAGTACCAGGTCGCGGTTGGACTCCAGGACCATGTCGATGAAGTCGATCACGATGATGCCGCCGATGTCGCGCAGCCGCAGCTGGCGGACGATCTCCTCGGCCGCTTCCAGGTTGTTCTTGGTGACGGTCTCCTCGAGGTTGCCCCCGGAGCCGGTGAACTTGCCGGTGTTGACGTCGACGACCGTCATCGCCTCGGTCCGGTCGATGATCAGCGAACCACCCGACGGCAGCCAGACCTTGCGGTCCAGCGCCTTCTTGATCTGCTCGTCGATCCGGAAGTTCGCGAAGACGTCGCCGTCGCCGCTCCACTTCTCGACCCGGTCGGCCAGGTGCGGCGCGACGTGCTCGACGTACTCGCTGACCTGGTCGTAGGCGTCGTCACCGGAGATCACCAGCTTGGTGAAGTCCTCGGTGAACAGGTCGCGGACCACGCGGATCAGCAGATCCGGCTCACCGTGCAGCAGCTGCGGCGCCTGGCCGGACTTCGACTTCTTGTCGATCTCGGTCCAGTACGCCTGCAGGCGGCTGACGTCGGCGGTCAGCTCCTCCTCGGTCGCCCCCTCGGCCGCGGTGCGCACGATCACGCCCGCCTCGTCCGGGACGATGTCCTTCAGGATGGTCTTGAGCCGGTTGCGCTCGGTGTCGGGCAGCTTGCGGCTGATCCCGCCGTTGCCGCCGCGCGGCACGTACACGACGTACCGGCCGGGCAGGCTGATCTGGTTGGTGAGCCGGGCGCCCTTGTGGCCGATCGGGTCCTTGGTCACCTGGACCAGGACCGCCTGGCCGGACTTCAGCACCGACTCGATCTTGCGCGGGCCGTTGCCGGCGCCGAGCGTGGCCCAGTCGACCTCACCGGCGTACAGGACGGCGTTGCGGCCCTTGCCGATGTCGATGAACGCGGCCTCCATGCTGGGCAGCACGTTCTGCACCCGGCCGAGGTACACGTTGCCGATCAGCGAGACCTGCTCCTCCTGGGCGACGTAGTGCTCGACCAGGACGTTGTCCTCGGACACGGCGATCTGGGTCAGGTCGCCACGGGCGCGGATCACCATCGCCCGCTCGACCGACTCGCGCCGGGCCAGGAACTCGGCCTCGGACACGATCGGCGCGCGGCGGCGGCCGGCGGCGCGGCCCTCGCGGCGGCGCTGCTTCTTCGCCTCCAGGCGGGTCGAACCCTCGACCGCGGTGATCTCGTTCACGGTGTTCTTGCTGCGCGGCTCCCGCACCCGGACGACGATCTCGTCCGGGTCGTCGGCGGCGACGGCGCCTTCCTCGCCCTTGCGGCGACGACGGCGACGGCGGCGGCGCGACGAGCTGCCGGCGCCCTCGTCCTCGGACTGGTCGGTGTCAGCCGCGTCGTCGGAGTCGTCCGACGGCTCGTCGGTGTCCTCGTCGTCCTCGGACTGCTCGTCGGCGTTGTCGTCCGCGCCCTCACCGGACTTGCGGCGGCGACGGCCACCACGGCGGCGGCGCCGGCGGCGGGTGCCCTCGCCGTCACCTTCGTCGTCGTCGGCGTCGATCGCGTCCTCGGGGGTGATCTCCTGCGCGGCCTCGAGCACCGGCTCGGCGCGGTCGGCGGCGACCTCCTCGGCGTCGCGGCCACGGCGGCTGCGGCGACGGCGGGTGGCCGGCTGCTCGTCCTCGGTCGGCTCCGGTACGTCGGTCAGCTCGTCGGCGGGCGGCGCCTCTGTGACCTGCTCGGCGGTGGCGCCGCGGCGGCTGCGGGTGCGCTTGCGGGGGGTCTCCTCCGGGGTGGCCTCGACCGGGCTGGTCGCTGCCGCTTCGGGGGCTACCTCGACGGCCGGAGCCTGGAAGATCGGGGCGGCGACCGGGGCGCGGCGGCGGGTGCGGCGGGTGGGGGCCGGCTCCTCTACGGGCTCCTCGGCGGGGGCGGCGGGGGCTGCGCCGCCGACGGAGACGTACGAGGTGCCGGTGGTGGTGACGGCCTTGGCGGTGGTGCCGGTGGCTGGGGTGGCGCCGGACTCGTTGTCTGTGGCTGAGGTCGCGGCGGCGCCAGATGTGAGCGAAGCGGTTGCGTCGCTGTCCGAGCCGGCGGCGGCGCGGGCGGCCTCGGCGGCGGCGGTGGCGGCCTCGGCGGCGAGGGTCTCGTCGATCTCCTCCTCCGCGTCGGCCACGGGGCCGTCGGTGAGGGGGGAGTCGGGGGTGAGCAGGTCGGGCTGGGGGGCCGCGGCCTTCTTGGTGGTGCGGCGGCGGGTGGTCTTCTTCGCCGCGGGCGGGGTCTCGACGACCGGGCCGCCGTCGGCGGTGGTGTCGGCGGGGACCTCGGGGGTCTCCTCAACCGGCTTGGCGGCCGCCTTCTTCACCGTGCGCTTGGTGGCGGCCTTCTTGGCCGGCGCCTTGGCCGCGGTCTTGCGGGCGGCGGTCTTCTTCGCGGGGGCGGGCGCCGGATCGGCGGCCTCCGCGTCGGCCTGGGTGCTCACCAGGTCCGGCTCGGCGACGGCCTTCTTGACCGTGCGCTTGCGCGTGGTGGTGGTCTTGGCCGCCGACTTCTTCGCGGCGGTCTTCTTCGCGCCGGCCTTGCGGGCCGGCTGAGCGGCGGCCGTCTCGGCGGCCTCAGTGGTGTTCGGCTCGTTGTCGAGCATGCAGTGCGGGTCTCCTCAGGCCCTCCGGCGCATCCTGCGACCCCTGTCACGGGTCCGGCGCGCCCAGAAGGCGGTCACGGTCTCGCCGTTTCCGGCGGGTGGCCGGCACGGCGGAAGCCTGCTGGGTCCCGCTCCCCCACGCTTCAGGGCGCAGTCGGAGCGGCGACGTCGCCCTCCGCTGGCTGCGTCTCGTGGTCGACCGCCTGGCCGGTCGCGGTCGCCTGGTTGGCGTCGCGGTCACGAGCGAGCGGATCGTCCACTGTGCCGGAGGCCGCGATGAGCGGGCCCTGGGCGAGCCTGGTCAGAAGAGCCGGGCCCGTCACCGGGAGCGTCGCTACGTCGAGCACGCCGGCGAGAACGTCGTCGGGTCTCACGGCCGGGGTTCCGTGCCGTAACACCACTTGCAGTATCGCACATGTCTCAACCGAAGCCGGTCCACTACCGACGGTGAGTCGGAGAACGGCCTCCCGACAGTCGAACGAGCGAAGGCCCCGTTTGGTCATGCGTTCGACCAGAATTTCGTCCCGGGCGAGGAAGGCCTCGACCGCGGTCGCCGCGGCGGCCGGATCCACGCCCGGCAGCGTGATTTCCCACTCACTGGCCTCCAGCTGCTCGGCCAGCGACCCGCCGGTGGCGGTGACCACGTCGAGCACGTCGAGCCCCGGCGGCAGCGCCTCGTCCAGCGCGGCCCGTACGGCGTCCGGCTCGCGCTGGTGTGTGAGCGAGATCTCCAAGTACTCGGCCTCGGAGGCGGCGCCGGTCGGCGCGGCACCGGCGTACGAGATCTTCGGGTGCGGGCTGAAGCCGTGCGAGAAGGCGACCGGCAGCTCCGCGCGCCGCACCGCGCGCTCGAAGGCGCGCTGGAAGTCGCGGTGCGAGGTGAAGCGCAACCGCCCGCGCTTGGCGAAGCGCACGCGCAATTTCTGGACCGCGGGGAGCTGCTGGGACGGCGGAGCTTGTACAGGTGCCACGACGGCATTCTGACAGCCCGGCGCCGCAGACTCACATCGTCACGTTCCGTGGCGCTCCGCACGGACAGTCACGGCTGGACCGAGGAACAGAGGGTTGATGACGTTCATCCCATCCTCCCCGGCCCGACATCAGCCCCCGCAGCGGCGAACTACCGCCGTGCGGGGGCCGACTCGCTCGAGCAGCCTGGGTCAGAGCTTGGCGCACTGCCCCGAGCGCGGGCCGGCGACCTGGTTCGGCGCCTGCAGGTTGCTCGGAGTGGCCGCGTTGCCGGAGCAGGCGAGCGGGCCGTTGACCGTGTTGCCGGCCAGTACGACGGGCTCCGCCGTCCGCGCGCCGGTCACGGAGACCGGGCCGCTGATCGTGCTGCCGACCACCACCGCCGCGCCCGTCGTACCGTCCAGGGCGACCGGACCGTTGACCGTGGTCCGGAGCAGGTGGACCTGCGCCGCGCCGGCCGCATACACCGGACCGGCGATCCGGCTGTCGGTCGCTACCAGCGACGCACCGGCCCGGACACTGACCGGGCCGTTGACCGTGGCGCCGGTCAGGCAGGTCACGCCGCTGGACACCGTCAGCGGGCCGTTCCGTACGCCGGTGATCGTGCTCGTGCAGGCCGGTGCCGGACGCAACAACGTGACCGCGAACCGGCGGGCGTCGCCGATGTTGCCGGAGGCATCGATCGCGCGGTACTCGACCTGGTGCCGCCCGTAGCCCGACGGCACGTCGTCCCACGGGACCACCCGCGGCACGCCGAGCTTGCCGTAGACGAGCTGGTCGATCTCCGTGCCCTCGGCGGTGAACTTGAACGGCGCGTCGGCGTCCGTCGGCCAGCCGTAGTAGTTGTACCAACCGTCACCGTCGACCCGGAACTCCGGTACGACGTACCCAGGGCTGTCGTCGGTCGCGGTCAGCTTCATCGTGAACGCGTCGTTGTAGACGTACTCCGGCCCGGTCGGCTTCTGCACGGTCAGCAGCGGCTTCGACACCGTCGAGGTGACCTCGGCCTGGACGGCGTCGACGGTCCAGGTCAGCGTGTCGGCGCCGACGGTCGCGGTCAGCGTGTGCCGGCCGGTCAGGTTCAGCGGGGACAGGTCGAAGTCGCGGTCGTTGCCCGGGTTCGGCACGTCGGCGCCGTCGAGCTTCCACTGCACGCCCGGCTGGTCGGTGTCGGACTGCGTGGTCTCGACGTAGACCACCTCGTCGGCGTTGACCGGGTGGTCGGTCGCGGTGGAGGTGGTGAAGGAAGGAGCGCCGGCCGGAACCGAGGCCCGCTTACTGGTGTCCACCGTCCAAGTCCTCGTCGCCGTCAGCGCCGGAGACGCCCGCACGGCCGGATCGCGGACGAACTCGGTCGGGTCGACGATCTTGGCCGTCAGCGTGTGCGTGCCGGGCGCCAGGTCCAGCGCCGCGAGGTCCACGAAGCGCGCGTTGCCGGTCGCGAGCGGGCTGCCGTCGAGGGTCCAGGTGACGTCGAGCTCGTGGCTGGCCGGGTGCAGGGTCTGCAGCCAGACGACCTGGTCACCGGCCACGGCGCCGGCCGGCGTACTGGCCTGGAAGAGCGTCGCGCGGGAGGAGATCCGCTGCGTCATCCGCTCCCGGGAGACCTGGTCGAAGTAGTAGCCGAGCACCTTCATCATCGAGTGCTTGCTCGGTCGCCAGATCCCCGATCCGGCGTACTGGCCGGCCTCGAAGCGGCCGATCTTGCCGCCGCTCTCACTGTCCTCGCCGAGCCAGCGCCACCACTTCTTCTGCTGCGCGAGCATCTCCTGCTCGGTCAGCACCGTGTGGTGGATCGAGCTGGGCTCCGGACCGGTGTACGGCGCACCGCGCTCGCCACGGGCGTAGTAGTCGTACTCGTCCTGCAGCCCGCCGAGCGAGTGGCCGAGCTCGTGCGGGGTGATCAGCGCGGACAGCGCGTTGCCGCCGGACGCGGTCGCGTAGCTGCCGCCGGCGCCGCCGTACGTGTCGCTGTTGCCGATGGCAAGAATTTGCCGGTTCGCCGAGCTGGTCCCGGCGACCAGGTCCGCGTACGACGCGGCGGCGGTCGAGCTGACCGTCAGCAGGCGCTGGACGCTGCCGGGGTTGCAGCCGCCCCAGAAGCCCATCTGCAGCGGGGTGTCGACCTTCGGCGAGTTCAGGCCCGGGTCGCAGTCGACACCGCTTTCCGGGGACGGGATCTCGATCGCGTAGACGTTCAGGTAGTTGCGGTACGACTTGAACGGCTCGATGCTCCACAGCACGTTGAGATGCTTGTCCACCTGCTCCCGGAACTTCGGCAACTCGGCCGCGGTGTACCCGTCGCCCATCACCACCAGGTTGAAGCGGGACGCCGCCGGTCCCGTCACCTGCAGCGGCACCACCGTGCCCTCGGCGGCCGCGGTCGCGGCGCTGCCCGCGCCGGAGACGTCCGCCGCCGCACTCGCCGATTCGTTGCCTGCCGCTGTGGCCGCCGCGAGCGGCAGCCCGGCGAAGACCGCCGCCGCCACCCCCACGACCGCCGTCAGCCGGCGCACCCTGAAACCAGTCCTCACAACCGCGGCCCTCCTGATCCGGGCGCCCCCGATGCGGCTCGTCCCGAGCCCGCCGTGAGCAGCCTACGAACGAACCGCCCGCCTTGTCAGTGGTTGCCGCGCGCCGTTCGGGTGCGGACCGGCGACGCGGGGTACCCGGTACGGCGACGCGGGCCGACGGCGCCGGGCGGCAACTTGCGGCGGCGTACGGCATCATGAGGGCTCGGGGATCAGTGAGGAGAGGACATCGATGACGCAACCGGCACAGTCGCCGCGGCCCGAACCGGACCGCGACCATCCGGTCGACGAGGCCGGCGACGGTGACGGCAAGGGCATCTACTGGGTCCTGAAGAACGTGCTGATCGGCCCGCCGGTCAAGCGGCTGTTCCGGCCGAACATCGAAGGCGCCGAGAACGTCCCGGACCAGGGCCCGGCGATCATCGCCAGCAACCACCTGTCGTACGCCGACTGGATCTTCATGCCGCTGGCGCTGCGCCGCCGGGTCACGTTCGTGGCGAAGTCCGACTACTTCACCGGCGCCGGGATCAAGGGCCGGTTCCAGCGCGGCTTCTTCAAGGGCACCGGTCAGGTCCCGATCGACCGCTCCGGCGGGTCGGCGTCCGAGGGCGCGATCCGGGCCGGGATGAAGGTGCTGGAGCGCGGCGAGCTGTTCGGCATCTATCCCGAGGGCACCCGCTCGCACGACGGCCGGCTCTACAAGGGCCGAACCGGCGTCGCCCGGCTGGCGCTGGAGGCGAAGGTGCCGGTGATTCCGTGCGGCGTGATCGGCACGGATGTGGTCGCGCCGCCCGGCAAGGTGGTCGCGTCGCTGGCCTCGCCGACGGTCAAGTTCGGCGAGCCGCTGGACTTCTCCCGCTACGACGGGATGGAGGGCGACCGGCTGATCCTGCGCGCGGTCACCGACGAGATCATGTACCGGATCATGGAGCTGTCCGGCCAGGAGTACGTCGACATGTACGCCACCAAGGCCAAGCAGTTGGAGGGCCGCGCGGTCACCGGGGCTCCCAAGAAGGTCCGTAAGTCGGACACCTGATCCGGTGGGTGAGATGACCGGGGTCTAGGCTGGACACCGTGGACGGACCGATCGCATACCAGGGTGAGCCAGGTGCCAACTCGGCGATGGCGTGCACCGAGATGTTCCCCGGGCGCGAGCAGTTGCCCTGCACGACGTTCGAGGACGCGCTGGAGGCTGTCAGCACCGGCCGCGCCGGACTGGCGATGATCCCGGTCGACAACTCGATCGCGGGCCGGGTGGCCGACATCCACCACCTGCTGCCGGAGTCCGGGCTGCACATCGTCGGCGAGCACTTCCTGCCGATCCACTTCCAGCTGATGGCCGTCCCGGGCGCCACCCTCGACGGGATCACCACCGTACGCAGCCACGTCCACGCGCTCGGCCAGTGCCGCAAGATCATCCGCGAGCACGGCTGGTCGACGGTCGTGGCCGACGACACCGCCGGCGCCGCGCGGGAGGTCGCCGAGCTCGGCGATCCGACCGTCGCGGCGCTGTCCCCGCGCGCCGCGTCCGCGCTCTACGAGTTGGACGTGCTCGCCTCGGACGTCGAGGACGAGCACCACAACACGACCCGCTTCCTGGTGCTGTCCCGCGAGCCGGAGATCCCGCCGGTCGGGTCCGGCCCGGTGATCACCAGTTTCGTGTACCGGGTCCGCAACGTGTCGGCCGCGCTCTACAAGGCACTCGGCGGCTTCGCGACCAACGGCGTCAACATGACCAAGCTGGAGAGCTACCAGCTCGGCGGCACGTTCTTCGCGACCCAGTTCTACGCCGACGTCGAGGGCCACCCCGAGGACCCGAACGTCGCACTCGCGCTGGAGGAGCTGGCCTTCTTCTCGGTCGAGGTCCGGCTGCTCGGGGTCTACCCGGCGCACCCGTTCCGGGCGGAGATCGCCGAGCCGGCGGCCAACCGCGCGCTACGCCCGCACCACTGACCCGCCCCGCAGCTCCGTCCGCCACCGCTCGCCGCTCCGGGCCTCGGTGCGTTTGATGGGTTGACCCACCACATGCACCGTTGACCCACCCGATTTCGATGGGCCAACGGTGCAACTCCAGGGTTCACCCACCAAATGCACTGGGGGTGGGCGTCAGCGGTGGGGCTGGATGGTGATGGTCTCGTACGTCGTCTTCCCGAGCGGGTACAGCCGAGGCTTGTTCTCGACCGGGCCCAGGAACTGCTGCCAGTCGGTCCGTGGCTCCAGGTACTGGTGCACCGTGCTCGGCAGCTTCACCGACGCCGCGATCGGGAACGTGTCGACGCCCGGCTTCCGCCCGACCAGCGCCCAGTCCTCCTCGGCCCCGGCCGGGCCCTTGTACTGGACGACCACGTGCGCGAGTTGGCGGTCGGAGTACACCCGGCGCTGCAGCCCGTCGAAGAACTGGCCGCGCCGGGTGTCGACCAGCCCGTACACGTACGGCGTACCGGTAAGCGTCCCGTCGGCGGCGAGGCGTCCGGCGTACGAGGAGACGAAGGCCTGGAAGCGATCTCCCGCGACCGGCCGGCCCATCCGGCCGAGGAACAGCTTCTCCCCTTCCGGCTGGAAGTTGAAGGTCAGCAACTTGTCGCCGGCCGTGTTCGTCGCCTGGTACCCGAAGAACACCACGAACGTGCCGGCATCGGCCCGCGGCACCGTGACCTTCACCGGCTTCGCCTGGCGCAGATCGACGACGAGGTTCGTGTCGCGGCTGATGCCGATCTCGGGCTGGACCATCCGGTAGTGCTCGCCGTTCGGCCCGAACGCCGTGACGTCGAGCGCGTACTCGCCCTTGGCAATGCGACCCGGGTCGGAGGACTCGAACGTGTCCAGGTCCTGCAGCGCGACGTAGGCCCGGTCGGCGGGAACGGGCTTGCCGTCCTGACCAACAGTCGTAACGGTGACGTCGTAGCTCTCGACTTCCTTGTCGGCGACCAGCGGGACGACCGCCTGCTGACTACCGACGGTGGCGGTGAGCCGGCCCGTGTAGAGACCGTCCGGGCCGCTGTGCGTCGTGTCGGACGTGACCTGCACCGACGCCTGTCCACCAGCGGGCACCGTCAGCCGGTCCGTGCTGAGCTTCACCACCCCGGCCTCGCTCCCGAGCTTCAGGTCGGCCCGCAGATCGAGGGTGACGGCCGTCGTGCCGAGGTTCTTGAAGCCGACTTTCTTGGTCACCGGCTTGTCGTCCGCATGCGGCCACTGCGACGTACCGAAGGAGACGCTCGTCGTCGTGGCGACGACCGCCTGCCGCACCGCCCGCGCGACGTCGACGCGACCGGAGCCCTGCTCGTACGGCGTGACCGCGGGGTTGGCCTCGGCGGTCGAGGTGAGCGCGGCCTTCAGCTCGCCGGCCTTCCAGGTGGAGTGCTGCTGCGCGAGCAGGGCGGCGGCCCCGGCCACGTGCGGGGTGGCCATCGAGGTGCCGGACATCCGGGCGTACTTGTCGCCGACCGGCTCGTCGGGGTGCGACGCGAAGGACTTCGCGGCGACGATGCCGACGCCGAGCGCGGTCACGTCCGGCTTGATCGCTCCACCGGCGACCGGGCCGGGCGCGGAGAAGTCGGCGAGCTTCTCGTCCCGGTCGACCGCGCCGACGGTGAGCGCCGAGGCGGCGGTGCCGGGCGACTCGACCGCGCGACCATTGTTGCCTGCGGCAACCACGAACAGCGTGCCGGTCTCCCGGGTCCAGCGGTCGACGGCCTGGTCGAGCGGTCCGCCCTCCTGGCTGGATCCTCCGAGGCTGAGGTTGACCACCTTGGCCTTCTGCGCGACGGCCCATTCCATCCCGGCCAGGACGTCGGACTCCGCGCAGGCGCCGAAGTCGTCGCAAACCTTGCCGTCGAGCAGCTCGGCCTCCGGCGCGACGCCCCGGTAGCCGTCGGTGCCCCGGCCGGCGATCGTCGAGGCGACGTGGGTGCCATGGCCGACCGCGTCGGCGGCCGGCGCGGCGGTGAAGTTCTTGGTGGCGACGACCCGGCCGGCCAGGTCGGGATGCGTCGCGTCGATGCCGCTGTCGAGAACGGCGACAGTGACGCCCTTGCCGGTGTACCCGGCCTGCCAGGCCGCCGGGGCACCGATCTGCGGCACGCTGCGGTCGAGCGTCGGACGCAACGTGCCGTCGAGCCAGATCTTCAGGCCGGGCGCCTTGACCCGGTCCGCCTGCCGCCCGAGCTGCGGTACGCCGAACTGCTGCAGGAAGCCCGTCGCGTTCTGCTTCGGCACCGACAGCGCCGTACCGGCCTTCAGGGTTTTGGTGGCCTGCCGGGACTGTACGGCGGCGCCGGTGACGATCAGCGGGATGTCGGGGCGCGCGGCGTCGTCGTACCCGTCGCGCAGCAGCAGCTCGATGTCGAACAGACGGCGATCCAGCTTCCCGGTCTCGACGGCGCCGCGCACGTCGGACGGGATCACCGTCCACTGCCCGGCGGTCCGGCGGCTCTCGAACCCGACCTTCTCGCGACCTGCGGCGCTCACGACCGAGAGCTGGTCACCGCCCTTGAGCACGACCTTGTCACCGGTGATCAGGGTGATCGTCCGGTCCTTGGGCGCCGGCGGATCGGCCGCTGCCCGATCGGGCAGTGGGACGACGCCCAGCAGCAGAACCGTGGCCAGCACGGGGGTCACCCATCGTCTCGTTCGCACGCGTACTCCTTCGTCGTCGGCCATCACCCCACACATGTCCGGCGCCGGCGGCGAACGTTTCGCGTCCGGAGAAGAACTGCCGCGCGCCGCTGACCGGCGACCTCTAGGGTCGGCGCATGCAGATCGTCGAGGTGGACGGGCACGATCCGGTGGCGTACGAGAGGTTCTTCCGGATCCGGGACGACGTCCGGCGCGCCGAGCAGGAGTTCCCGGTCGGGCTCGGGCTCGAGGAGACCCGGATGCTCTTCACCGCCGACCGGCCCGACGAACGGTCGAACGGGCTCGCCGTCGTCAACGGCGACACCTGGCTCGGCATGGCCTGGCTGGACTGGTGGCTGCTGGAGAACACCCACGTGCTCGATGTCGAGATCGCGGTCGACCCGCGGTTCCGCCGGCAGGGGGTCGCCACCCGGCTGCTCGACGAGGTCGAAGCCCGGGCCCGGGCCGACGGCCGGACGCTGCTGACCGGCTCCGTGATCGCCGAGGCCGAGACCGGCACGAGCTCCGGTACGGCGTTCGCCACGGCGCACGGGTTCGTCCAGAAGCACACCGAGCTGCACCAGGTGATCGACCTCCCGATGGACGACGCCGTGGTCGACGCGCTCGAGCGGAAGGTACCGGGCTACGAGCTGCTGCAGTGGCGCGACCAGACCCCGCCGGAGTGGCTGGCCGAGTTCGCCGACGCGTACACGGCGATGAGCCGGGACGTTCCGCACGGCGATCGCGAGGTCGAGATCCAGGTGTGGACGCCGGAGCGGCTGGTCGCCCGCGAGGCACGGCGGGTCGAGCAGGGGCGGTTCACGCACACCACGGTCGCGGTCGACGCGGACGGACGGCTGGCGGCGTACACGCAGATGGGTGGCAACCGGGCGGTCCCGGAACGGCTGTACCAGTACGACACCTTCGTCCGCCCCGAGCATCGCGGGCGTGGCCTGGGCATCGCGGTGAAGATCCCCAACCTGCGGTCGCTGCAGGCCGAGCTGGATCGCCCGGCCGTGCTGCACACCTGGAACGCGCCGGAGAACGCGCCGATGATCGCGGTCAACGAACGCCTCGGCTTCCGCGCGGTCGACCACCGAGTCGCGTTCGAACTCGCGCTCAGCTGAAGGTCCAGTCCGGGTAGTCGCGTTCCAGGACGTCGCGGTGGCCGGCCCAGTCGGTGTGGTCGCGGCGTTCGGGATCGATGGTGGACGGGTGGCCGCCGACCAGGCGATAGCCCCACGCGAACGCGGCGATCGGCACCACCTGGCGGCTGCGGATCACGTCCGGGACGATCACCAGGAACGTCGTCGCGATCCAGTCGCCGTCCGGGTGGTCGGGATTGGCCGGGGCGTCGAAGAACGTCGGCAGGTGGCCGTAGCTGTAGAACGGCGCGGTGCCGGCGAAGTACGGCAGCACGTCGACCGTACGGTCGCCGTCGAAGCTGCGGGCGACGACCTGGATCCAGCCCATCACCGCGTTGACGCCCTGGCCGTGGTAGCGAAGCGTCGCCGTACAGATCGGGAAGCCGCGGAACGCCTCGGCGTCCAGGTCGGGGACCAGCAACTGGTGGCCGGACGCCCAGGGATCGTCGTTGGCCAGCACCCGGACGTTGACCAGGCCGCGTTGCCCGCGGGTCTCGAACGGGACGGACAGTTCTCTGCGCATCGGGCGGACCCCCCTTGAGGATTCAAGCAATTCTCCAACGATTGTTGGGTTTTCGGTGAATCGGACCTGGCCGGTGCCGAAGTCTTGTGCTCCGATCGTGAGCGTCGCATGGTGAATTCGAGCAGCGTCTTGGGGGCAGCCTGTTCGGTGGGTCAAGACGGCAAGAGTCCGTCTTCGGCCGGAACGTGGGTCTGGGGGATCTGGGAAGCGTCCCGGTCCGGGATCGCCGGTGTGCGCGGGGTTCGCGGTGGCCGGTTCCGTCCTGCTCGTCGCCCCTGTCCACCGTAGGGGGAAGCAATGCCGAGAAAGGCCAACGGGAGAGCGGACAAGATCCACGGGACCGATCCCGACCGGATGCCGGGGACGAACGGCGGCCGGGGCGGGATGCCTGGGATGACGGGTGGATCGGGCGGGATGCCGGGGATGAGCGGCGGACCTGGTGGATCCGGCGGGATGCCGGGGATGTCCGGCGGACCTGGTGGATCCGGCGGAATGCCGGGGATGTCCGGCGGACCTGGTGGATCCGGCGGAATGCCCGGGATGTCCGGCGGACCTGGTGGATCGGGCGGGATGCCCGGCGGCTCGGGCGGTCCGGGTGGCAGCGCGAACGGCTCCGGCGGTGACGTCGAGCGGCCGTCGCGGCGCAGCTGTGGCGTGATGGACGTACACCGCCGGCTGCTGTCCAGCGATCCGTCGTACGCGGCGGCCCGGTCCGCGCTGGAGAACGCGACCACGCAGTACGTGGCGAGCGACCAACGGTTCGCCGGTGTCGCGCGGATCCCCGTCGTCGTGCACGTCGTCTGGAACACGCCCGCGCAGAACATCTCCCAGGCCCAGATCGACAGCCAGCTCGACGTGCTCAACCGCGACTTCCGCGCCACCAACACCGACCTCGGGTTCGTGCCCGCGCCGTTCACCGGTCTGGTCGCGGACTCGCGGCTGGAGTTCTTCCTGGCCACCGAAGACCCGAACGGCAACCCGACTACCGGCGTTACCCGCACGCAGACCACCCGGACGTCGTTCAGCCACGACGACGCGGTGAAGTCGTCGGCCACCGGCGGCATCGACCCGTGGCCGACCGACCGGTACCTGAACATCTGGGTCGCGCAGCTCGGCGGCGGCCTGCTCGGCTACGCCCAGTTCCCCGGCGGCCCGGCCGAGACCGACGGCGTCGTCGTCACGCACACCGGGTTCGGCACCACCGGTACGGCGACCGCGCCGTTCGACCTGGGCCGGACGCTGACCCACGAGATCGGTCACTACCTCAACCTGTTCCACATCTGGGGCGACGACGGCACCGGCTGCTCCGGCACCGACGAGGTCGCCGACACCCCGAACCAGGGCGGCCCGAACTTCGGCGTCCCGACGTTCCCGAAGGTGTCCTGCAGCAACGGCCCGAACGGCGATCTGTTCGTCAACTACATGGACTACACCGACGACCGCGGCATGGTGATGTTCACCAACGACCAGGTGGCCCGGATGGAGGCCTGCCTGGACACCGTGCGGTCCGATCTGATCGCCGGGTTCACCGAGGCCGGCGCGCCGGCGCCGGCCGGGCCGGTGGTGTCGTGGGGCAGCGACCGGCTGGACGCGTTCGTGCTCGGGACCGACCGGGCGATGTATCACAAGTGGTGGGACGGATCGGCCTGGGGACCGTCGGCCGGCGGGTACGAGTACATGGGTGGGATCTGCATGAGTGCACCGGAAGTGGCGTCCTGGGGACCCGAGCGGCTGGACGCGTTCGTGCTCGGCACCGACCACGGCGTCTACCACAAGTGGTGGGACGGATCGGCCTGGGCGCCGTCGGCGACCGGCTACGAGGCGCTCGGCGGCGTCTGCATGAGTCCGCCGCGAGTGGCGACCTGGGGACCGGACCGGCTCGACCTGTTCGTGCTCGGCACCGACCGCGCGATCTACCACAAGTGGTGGGACGGATCGGCCTGGGGACCGTCGACCGACGGCTACGAGTACCTCGGTGGAATCTGCATGAGCCCGCCGCAGGTCGTGGCGTGGGACTCCGACCGGCTGGACGTGTTCGTGCTGGGCACCGACAACGCGGTCTGGCACAAGTGGTGGGACGGTTCGGCGTGGTCGGACTTCGAGTCGCTCGGCGGCGTCTGCACGAGCCCGCCGACCGTGGTGTCGTGGGGGCCGGACCGGCTCGACCTGTTCGTGCTCGGCACCGACTCGGCGCTCTACCACCAGTACTGGGACGGTACGGCGTGGTCCGGCTTCCACTCCCTCGGCGGCGTGTGCGCGAGCGCGCCGACGGCGGTCGCGTGGGGCCCGGACCGGCTGGACGTGTTCGTACTCGGCACGGACTCGGCGCTCTACCACCAGTGGTTCGACGGTACGGCGTGGTCGGGGTTCGAGTACCTCGGCGGGACCTGTGTCGACGAGCCGCGGGTGACCGCGTGGGACAGTGACCGGCTGGACGTGTTCGTGGTCGGCACCGACGGCGGGCTCTACCACAAGTGGTGGGACGGAACCGCCTGGGGACCGTCGGCCACCGGCTACGAACCGCTGGGCGGGATCATCAGCGACTTCAAGGTCACGCTGCCGGCACCGGCGCCGGGGGCCACCCCGCTGCAGATGCCGAAGGCAACTGTCGCCGAGGGGGTGCCGAGCTGACCACCGAGCCGCCGCTCGGCCGGTGGACGCACTCGTTCGAGGAGGACCACGACGGGATCAGCGTCTACCGCCGCGAGGACTTCCCCTTCCCGCCGGCCCGTGGCCGGCGGGGGGTGGAGTTCCGCGCCGACGGCACCTTCGTCGAACGCCTGATCGGCCGCGGCGACGCCCCCGAGGAGCACCTCGGCCGGTGGGAGCCGTCCGGCGTGATCGCCCGCGGCGTCACCGGCTCGGCCCTCGTCGTCGCCGCGACCGAGGACCGTCTCGAGCTCGCCTGGCAGTAGTTCCGTAGCAGCGTCCGAAGAACCGAGCGCTCTTGCCTCAGGTTCTTCGGACGCAAGGAAAGGAAAGGAGCTGGACCGATGACGGTGTCGGCTGTGCGTTATCTGGTGGTACCGGCGGTCGAGGCGGCTGACGCCGAGCAGGCTGCCCGCATCGGCGAACGGACCATCCTGTGGTGCGCCGCCGACCACAAACTCGGGCGGGCCTCGCGGACCGTGCCCGGTCTGCTGCTGGTCACGCAGGTCGGCCGCTCGTTCCAGGACGAGTATCCCGACGTGGTCCCGCTGCTCGACCACGGCCGTCAGCTGGTGATCTCGGCCGCCGACAAGCCTCGGCGTCGCAACAACCACCACTGGCGCGCCGAACCGTTGCGTCCCGGGGTCGTCATCGACGTCCCTCCCCTCGGGGCGCAACGGATCGAGCGAACCGTCACCGATCTGCTCGACCAGCTCTCCCCCACGGCCTACCAGGCCGACGTCACCTGGCTCGCGAACCTGCCGACCCGGCACTCGCTCAGCCCGTCGTACACGCAGGCGGTGGACTTCGCCGCCGAGCAGATGGTGGCGCACGGCTACTCGACGACGCGGATGCCGATCACGGTCGGCTCCGGGCGGTCGGAGAACTTGATCGGCGACCGTCGCGGCGCAGGTCCGGGCCCGCGGGGGGTCGTGCTGATCACCGCGCACCTCGACTCCGTCAACCAGGGCGGTGGATCGGGCGCGTCCGCACCCGGTGCCGACGACAACGCGAGCGGTTCGGCCGGCGTACTGGAGCTCGGGCGGGTGCTGGCGACGCGGCGCTGGCAGCACGACGTTCGGCTGATCCTGTTCGGCGGCGAGGAGCAGGGGCTGCACGGGAGCAAGCAGTACGTCGCAACGCTGCCGGCCGCCGAGCGGGCGCGGATCCGGGCGGTGCTGAACATGGACATGATCGCGTCGAAGAACAGCTCGACGCCGACCGTGCTGCTCGAGGGCGCGACGGTGTCCTCGGCGCAGATGAGCGATCTGACCTCGGCGGCCGCGACGTACACGGGGCTGAAGGTGGAGACGTCGTTCAATCCGTTCGCCAGCGACCATGTCCCGTTCATCGGCGCGGGGATGCCGGCGTTGCTGACGATCGAGGGCGCGGACAGTGCCAACGGCAACATCCACTCGGCGTCGGACACGGTGAGCACGCTGAACTGGCCGCTGGCCGCGGAGATCCTGCGGATGAACGCGGCGGCGCTCGCGGGCTGGCTGGTCGAGGTGCCTCAGGTCGCGCGACCGCGACCGGCCGGCTCGGTGGTTTCGCGGGGACCCGGTCTGCTCGACGTCTTCGTGGTCGGCACGGATCGGGCGATGCACCACAAGGTGTGGGACGGCACCAGTTGGCGCGACTACGAGTCGCTAGGAGGTGTTTTAAGCTAACCGGGGTGACGGACCTGCGGTGGAACGGATGCCTGAACGCCCGCGACCTGGCCGGCCTTCCCACCCGGTACGGCGGGACGACGCGCGCCGGGCTGATCCGGACCGACTCCCTGCACCAGCTCGACGACGACGGCTGGGCCGCCTTCCGTGAGGTGCGCGCCGGACTCGTGCTCGACCTGCGCTCGGACTGGGAGCTGACCGAGCCGCACCCGCTCGGCGGCGACCCGGCGTACCGGCGGATCCCTTGGATCGACCCGGTCGCGGACAAGCTGCGGGTCCCTGAGGACGAGCCGTTGATGGCCGACATCTACCGCGGCAGCCTCGATCGCAACACCGGTCAGATTCTGCAGGCGTACCGGGCGATCGCCGCGGTGCCGCTCGACACGGCCGTTGTCGTGCACTGCAAGTCGGGCAAGGACCGGACCGGGCTGCTTGTCGCCCTGCTGCAGGAGCTGGCCGGCGTACCGCGCGAGGTGATCGCGGAGGACTTCGCGATCAGCGAGACCAACCTGGGCATCCTGGACCGGATCGCCGCGCTGCCCACTTACGAGCGTGAGACCGCCGGTGTCCTCTGGCGGTCGCTCCCGGAAACGATCCTCGCGGCACTCGATCACGTGGACCAGCGGTACGGCGGCGTACGGGCTTATCTGGCGCGGTGTGGGCTGACGCCGCGGGAGATCCACCGCCTCGGGCTGCGGCTGCTGACCGACGTCGAGATCGAGGCGGTCGTGTTCGACTTCGACGGGCTGCTGATGGACACCGAGTCCACGCTGGTCGAGAGCTGGAAGGCCGAGTGGGCGCACCACGGGCTCGAGCTCGAGCTCGACGACGACTTCTGGCCCGGTCACGGCGGCGACACCAGTACGGTCCGGTACGCCCAGCTGGCGGCGCTCGTTCCCGACTTCGACCGCGACATCAGTCACGCCCGGCGAACCGCGTTCCGGGATCGGCTGCACGCGGAGCTGGGGTTCCGGCCGGGCATCCACGACTGGTTGCTCGAGGCCCACGCGCTGGGCCTGCGCGTCGCGATCGCGAGCAGCTCACCGCGGAAGTGGGTGGTCGGGCATCTGGAGCGGGTCGGCGCGCTCGACCTCTTCGAGGTCATCACCACCGGCGACGAGGTCGACGGCCACAAGCCGGATCCGGCCGTCTATGAGCTCGCGCTGACACGTCTCGGGTCGGCGGCGGGCCCGGGTGGGGACGCCGGTCCCGGACGGGACGCCGGTCCGGGACGGGACGCGGGTCCGCGCAGGGCCGCCTTGGCCGGGCGGTCTGCGTTGGCGGTCGAGGACACCGCGCACGGGATCGCGGCAGCGGCTGCGGCGGGGATGCGCACGATCGGCATCCCCAACCCCTACGTGCCGGCCGAGAGGTTGACCGCCGCCGACCTGGTGCTCGGCAGTGCGGCCGACCTGTCGCTCAGCGAGGCTCTGTACTCCGTCGTCGGTTAGACCACGGAGAGTGGCAGCAGCTTCTTGCCGGTGGGGCCGATCTGGATCTCGGTGCCCATCTGCGGGCAGACGCCGCAGTCGAAGCACGGGGTCCAGCGGCAGTCCTCGACCTCGATCGCGCCGTCCTCCTCGAGCGCGTCCTGCCAGTCCTCCCACAGCCAGTCGCGGTCCAGCCCGGAGTCCAGGTGGTCCCAGGGCAGCACCTCGGCGTACTCGCGCTCGCGGGTGGTGTACCAGGCCAGGTCGACCGGCTCGTCGGCCAGCGCCTTGTCGGCGCAGTCCAGCCACCGCTCGTACGAGAAGTGCTCGCTCCAGCCGTCGAACCGGCCGCCGTCGCGCCAGACCGCCTCGATGATCCGGCCGACCCGGCGGTCGCCGCGCGACAGCAGGCCCTCGATGATGCCGGGCTTGCCGTCGTGGTACCGGAAGCCGATCGCCTTGGCGTACTTGCGGTCCGAGCGGATCGCCGCGCCCAGTTTGGCCAGCCGGGCGTCGGTCTCCTCGACGCCGAGCTGCGAGGCCCACTGGAACGGCGTGTGCGGCTTCGGCACGAACCCGCCGATCGACACCGTGCAGCGGATGTCGTTGCGGCCGGAGACCTCACGGCCGGTCGCGATCACCCGCTTGGCCAGGTCCGCGATCGCCAGCACGTCCTCGTCGGTCTCGGTCGGCAGACCGCACATGAAGTACAGCTTCACCTGCCGCCAGCCGTGGCTGTACGCCGCCGCGACGGTGCGGATCAGGTCTTCCTCGCTGACCATCTTGTTGATCACCTTGCGCATCCGGTCCGAGCCGCCTTCGGGGGCGAAGGTCAGACCGCTGCGCCGGCCGTTGCGGGAGAACTCGTTGGCCAGCGTGATGTTGAACGCGTCGACCCGGGTGGACGGCAGCGACAGCGACACGTTGCTGCCCTCGTACCGGTCGCCCAGACCCTTGGCCACCTCGGCGATCTCGCTGTGGTCGGCCGAGCTCAGACTGAGCAGGCCGACCTCCTCGAAGCCGGACTGCTTGAGGCCGTTCTCGACCATGTCGCCGATCGTGGTGATGCTGCGCTCGCGAACCGGACGGGTGATCATCCCGGCCTGGCAGAACCGGCAGCCGCGGGTGCAGCCGCGGAAGATCTCGACCGAGTAGCGCTCGTGCACGGTCTCGGCCAGCGGGACCAGCGGCTTCTTCGGGTACGGCCAGGCGTCCAGGTCCATCACGGTGTGCTTCGCGGTTCGCCACGGCACACCCGGCTTGTTCGGCGCGACGCGCTGGATCCGGCCGTCGGGCAGGTACTCGACGGTGAAGAACTTCGGGATGTAGACGCCGCCGGACTTCGCCAGCCGCAGCAGCACCTCGTCGCGACCGCCCGGGCGGCCCTCGTCCTTCCACTCCCGGATCACCTCGGAGATCGCCAGCACGATCTCCTCGCCGTCGCCGAGCACCGCCGCGTCGATGAAGTCCGCGATCGGCTCGGGGTTGAACGCCGCGTGGCCACCGGCCAGCACGATCGGGTCGTCTTCGGTCCGGTCCACGGCGTACAGCGGGATCCCGGCCAGGTCGAGCGCGGTCAGCATGTTGGTGTAGCCGAGCTCGGTCGAGAACGACAGCCCGAACACGTCGAAGGCCCGCACCGGCCGGTGGCTGTCGAGCGTGAACTGCGGGATCTGGTGCTCCCGCATCACCGCCTCCATGTCCGGCCAGACCGAATAGGTCCGCTCGGCCAGGATGTGGTCGCGCTCGTTCAGCACCTCGTACAGGATCTGCACGCCCTGGTTGGGCAGCGCGACCTCGTAGGCGTCGGGGTACATCAACGCCCAGCGGACACTGACCGCGTCCCAGTCCTTACTGACCGAGTTCAGCTCACCGCCGACGTACTGGATCGGCTTCTGCACACCCGGCAGCACCGGCTCCAGGCGGGGGAACAACGACTCGACAGTCATCAACGACACTTCCGTACGGGGACAGAACGGTTACCAGCGTAACGCCGGGTGCCTCCGGGTCCCGCATCCGGCAGAACCGCTCAGCGGGCGACCAGCTGCCGGTTGGTCAGGAACTCGCGCCACTGGGCGTCCTGCTCGGCGGTGAACACCGCCTTGGGGAGGGTGAAGCCGCCACCGCCGGGGAACCGGAAGTTCCATCCGCTGCCCGTCTCCTTCAGTGACTTCAGCGCCGACCAGCTGTACTCGAGGCTGGAGATCGCCGTGACGACCCGGACGCCGTCGTCGGACAGCGTGTAGGTGTAGGTCCGGCCGTACTTGCGGCCGATCACGTACTGCACGAGAACCGCACGCACCTCGGGCATCAGCAGGAAGAGCACGGAGACGACCGTCATACCGACGGAGCGGGCGAGCAAGCCCCAGGCGAGGTAGACCACGCCGAAGGTACGGAACATCCAGCCGATCCAGTGGGCCTGCTGGCGGACGTTCTGGGCCCGGCGCGCGAGCGTGAGCTCGACGGTGAGCACGATGTTCATCGGGTTCCTCCCCTGGCGGTCGGCGCAGCCTACACCGGGGGTCTGCTCAGGAGAGGTGGGTGAGCAGCAAGGGATTGATCCGGTCGGCGTGCGAGTAGGTGACCAGGTGGGCGGCGTCCTCGACGATCTCGAGATGCGCGCCGGGGATGGTCGTCGCCAGGGGGATGACGGTTTCCGGCGGGATGGAGGTGTCCTGTTCGGCGGTGACCACGAGGACCGGGGCGGTGATGCTGTCGAGGCCCGGGGTGAGGTCGAGAGTGCTGAGCGCCTCGCAGCAGGCGGCGTACCCCTCGTCCGGGGTGCTGAGGAGCTGCTGACGGATGACCTCGACCTCGTCGGCGTGCGCTTCGGCGTACTCGGGGAGGAACCAGCGGCCGAGCGTCTGCTCGACGATCGCCTGGGTGCCTTCTTCCCGGACCTGCCGGGCGCGGTCGGTCCACATCTGCGCGTTGGCCGCGGGGTTGACCGGCGGGCAGAGCAGCGCGAACCGGTGGAAGCGGTCCGGGGCGTTCTGCGCGAGCCAGAGCCCGACCGCCCCGCCGAGCGAGATGCCGACGTAAGACGCCTGGTCGGCTTCGAGGGTGTCGAGCAGCTCGAGCACGTCGTTGCCGAGGTCTTCGATCGTGTACGGCCCCGGCGGCGCGTCGGAGTCGCCGTGCCCGCGGTGGTCGAACGCGACCACGCGGAAGCTCTTCGCCAGGGCGTCGAGCTGAGGTGCCCACATCGCGTGGGTGGTGCCGAGCGACGACGCCAGCAGTACTACGGGCGCGTCGAGGGGTCCGGTCGCCTGGTGGTTGAGTCGCATGCTGCCACTTTAGGGCGGGCCAGGTGGGCTTGGGGTGGGTTCGGCGGTGCTAGCTTTCGCGGCATGGTCAAGGGTGTTCCCGGGCTGGACGGGGTCGTCGAGCTCGCCACGGTGGTCCGCAACGGTTTCGTCGAGAGCCGGCACTTCGGAATGGCGGTGGCGCTGTCGCCGACCGGCGCGCCGATCTTCGCCGCCGGGGACGTCGACGCGGTGATCCTGCCGCGGTCGACCGCGAAGCCGCTGCAGGCGGTCGGCACGCTGGTCGCGGGGGCTGAACTGGACGGTCCTGCCACGGCGATCGCCGCCGGGAGCCACACGGGCGAGGACCGGCACGTCGTGGTGGTCGACCAGATGTTGGCGGCCGCTGGGCTCGACCGCTCGGCCCTTGGTTGCCCGGCGGATCGGCCGGAGGACGAGGCCACGCGCTTCCGATTGATTGCCGAGGGCATCGAGCCGGAGCCGGTGCGGATGAACTGCTCCGGGAAGCATGCGGCGATGCTGCTGGGTGCTGTGGTTCTTGCGCAACGAAACGGCGTCGCCGGGTCGCCGGCCCCTGGCGCCTCCGCTGCCCACTACCTCGACCCCGCTGCCCCGGTACAGCAGGTGATCCAGTCCGAGGTCGAACGGTTGACCGGGGCAACCACCGACATCGTCACCGTCGACGGCTGCGGCGCTCCCCTGCTCGGCATGCCCCTGTCCGGCCTGGCCCGAGCCTTCAGCCGCCTCGCCACCGCCACACCTGGCACCCCCGACCACCAGGTCGCCACCGCGATGCGCGAGCACCCCGAATACGTCGGCGGCCGAGGCCACGTGAACTCCGACACCATGCGCCTACTCCCCGGCGTACTGGCCAAGGGCGGAGCCGAAGGAGTCATCGCCATGGCCACCCAGGACGGCCACGCGGTAGCGGTCAAGGTGATCGACGGAAACCCGCGCGCGACGACGGCCCTTGCCCTCGCCCTCCTGGAGAAGTGCGGCGCCGACGTCACCCCCGCGAGCACCCTCCGCCACGTCCCGGTCCTCGGCGCCGGCCGCCCGGTCGGCGAAATCGTCCCCTCGATCTGACCGCCTCCGCTGCGGATTTCGCCAAGCGCCTTTGAGCACCGCTCACCCGTCCACCTCGTGGCGGAACCGTGCAAGAGGTGCAGTCCGCCCGACCTCGCCAGCGACTCCCAGCACGACCCGGGCGTACCTGCGCCGACGTCGCAGCGAACCGTGCTCAAAGGCGGGTCTTCGGTTGGTTCTAGCTAGCGGTACAGCGCCAAGGCACCCGTCAAGGAATCGACCGCCGAGCGCGGGCCGTACAGACCGAGGCCGAGGTACTCCAGGTCCTCCGGCTTCGTCCCGCCGAGCGTCGCCGCGTACTGCTCGTACGTGCGGGAGCGCTGCGCGACCTGGTTCATGTCGTGCACCGTGACTCCCTCCCGGCCCGCCGCCTGCGTGCGGAGGTCGTGCAGCTGCTCCGCCGACGCACGCAGTACGGGGATCGGATGCGCGCACATCCCCGCGTGCACCGCGCCCGACGCGTCCTGGACCGGCGCGCCCACCACCTGCTCGTGGTGGTGGCCGAGTGCGACGCCCAGCAGCGCCGCCGTGTTCAGCGCGACCCCGATCGGCGCCTCGGCGGCGATCACGACGACCATCTTGTTCGCCAGCATCGGACGAACCCCTTCCTCGTGCTCAGCAGATCCCCCAGCACGCTAGCCACCCGTACGCCGTACCGGCTGGCCAACCGAACGAAATTCGGCGGTTGGCGCAAACTGGTGGGCATGGACGAACTTGATACGGCTCTCCTGCGGATGCTGCAGAACGACGCACGGCGCACCAACCGCGACATGGCCGCCGAACTCGGTATCGCGCCGTCGACCTGTCTGGAGCGGATCCGCGGGCTCCGGGATCGTGGCGTGATCAGCGGGTACCACGCGGCGGTCGACCTGCACGCGATCGACCGGTCCACCCAGGCGATCATCTCGATCAAGCTCCGGCCGCAGGCGATGGCGGTCGCGACGGCGTTCCAGGAGTACGTGCAGAGCTTGCCGCAGACGCTGGAGATGTTCATGGTGTCGGGGGCTTCGGACTTCCTGGCGCACGTGGCGGTGAAAGACACACAGGCGCTGCGGGACTTGGTGCTGCAGCTGGCGAAGCGGCAGGAGATCGGGGACATTCGGAGCTCGGTGGTCTTCGAGCATCATCGGCGAACGACGGTGATGCCTCTTCCGCAGCGCTGAGCGAAATGTGACAGTTCTGGCAAAGTGGCGGCGTCCGGGCGGATGAACTGGAGTCCGGATCAGGTGGCTGACAAGGTCTTCGCCATGGCTTCGAACTTGGACTGCCTGGGCTTGGGTGTGGCTACTGCTGAGGAGTTCGCCGATCTGGTGGAGCGGATCGGGCCGCGGGCCTCGCTTGTTGCTCGTACGGACGATGGCACGGAGTTGCTGCGGTGGGAGGATCCGTCCGGGGCTCGGTTGCTGCTGACGCGGGGGAAGCGCGGGATCACTCGGGTTGTGCCGTCGTTCGGTGGTGAGCGGGTGGTTCGGTTAGGTGGGGTTCGCCGGGTCAATGGCGAGGCTGCGGTGGCGGATGTTGTGGTTGACGGGGAGATGGTGACTCGGCTGGGGATCGAGCTCGAGGAGCTGCCGTTGCTTGGTGATTCGTCGTACGAGGGTGCGGCGAGTGTTGTGGCGTTGGCGCCTGAGGTGAGGTTCCTGGCGGATGCGGAGGCGTTCGCTGCTTCTGACTTCAGCTTGCTTGCGGGGGCTGATGCGGGGCCTCGGCCGGAGCATTTCGATGAGGACCTGCCATGGCCGCCGCGGTTGGCTGCGGAGTCGTTCATCCCGACGGGGATGTTCGCGTCGTCGGAGGAGGGGTTGCGGCCGGTTGGGTTGCTCAATGGGGTGGTGCGGTACGCGGAGCGGCGGACGACGATGCTGACTGGGCAGGAGTTTGTGGTGGTGCGGGTTCGGTCGGCTGGGTTCGAGGTGGATGTGTGTTTGCCTGGTGGGGTGGATGTTCCGCTGCCGGGGGTGGTTTTGAGTGCGGATGTTTTTCTGACTGGGTCGGTGGAGATGGTGTTGCCGGTGGCTCGGCGGCGGTGGTTCTTGCGGCGGTGAGGTGAGGGGGGGGGGGTTGCTGGTTGGGCGACTGGCTTGGGCTGGGGTCGTTTGTTGGCTGACCGGCTTGCCGCGGGTGGGTCAGACCTCGTGGGCGCGGAGGTGGATGTTCTGCAGGAGGCCTATTGCCAGTAGGCCCGCGAACATTGACGAGCCGCCGTAGGAGACGAACGGGAGCGGTAGGCCGGTGACGGGCATGATGCCCAGGGTCATGCCGATGTTTTCGAAGGCCTGGAAGGCGAACCAGCAGACGATGCCGGTGGCGACGAGGCGGTCGAAGGCGTCGCGGGCGTGGACGGCGATGCGGAGGCCTCGCCAGAGGATGACGGCGAACAGGACGATGACGGCGCCGGCGCCGATCAGGCCGAGTTCTTCGCCGGCGACGGTGAAGACGAAGTCGGTGTGTTGTTCGGGGACGAAGGCGTTCTGGGTCTGGGAGCCGTGGAACAGGCCCTGGCCGAAGACGCCGCCGTTGCCGATCGCGATGCGGGCCTGGTTGACGTTGTAGCCGATGCCTTGCGGGTCCTGGGACGGGTCGGCGAACGCGGTGAAGCGGGCGAGCTGATACTCCTTCAGCACGTTGAACTGGATCGCCAGCGTCGCGACCACTACCGCGGCGGTGACCAGCCCGAGCATCCAGCGCTTGGGGACGCCGGAGACGGCGATGATGCCGAAGACGATCGAGCCCAGCACCATCACCGTGCCGAGGTCCGGTTGCAGCATCACCAGCAGGATCGGGATCGCCGCGACCGCGATCGCCTGGGCGACGTCGATCGTGCGGGCGTTCTCCCGGTGATTGGTCTCGCCCTTCTCCGCGATCAGCAGCGCCATACCAACGATCACCGCGAGCTTGGCGAACTCGCTCGGCTGGATCGACATCCACGGCAGCTCGATCCACGACCGCGACCCGTTGATCACCGCGCCGACGCCGGGCACGAGGACGAGGATCAGGCCGAGCACCGATGCGACGTACAGCAGTGGGGCGAGGATGCGAAGCCGGCGATGGTCGGTGACCGCGGCGCCGACGGCGAGCACCGCGCCGATCGCGAAGTTCAGCGCGTGCCGGAACAGGTACGCCTGCGGGTGCCCGCCGGTGAGCGAGGTCCGCTGGTACGTCGCCGACCAGACCAGCAGCGCGCCGATCGACGCGAGCGCGACCACGCCGAGCACCAGGACCCAGTCGGCCTGCCACAACGCCGTACGCCGGACAGCTCGGGACCTCACCGGCCGCATCGTCAGCAGGCTCATGGCGTCTTCTTCGCGGCCGGCGGTGCGGGCTTGATGTTGTAGAGCGTCTCGTAGATGCGCCGGACCGCCGTACCGGAGGCGCCCGAGCCCGTACCGGCCTGACTGATCATCATCACCACGGCGTAGCGGTCGGTGTACGACGCGAGCCACGACGTGGTCTGCTTGCCGTAGACCTCGGCCGTGCCGGTCTTGGCCCTCACCGGCACCTGGTCGAGCGGGAACCCGTTGAACTTCCAGGCCGCCGTGCCGGACCGGACGGTCTCCTTCAACGCGTTGTCGATGTAGCGCAGGTCGGCTACCGGGACCGGCAGCCGGGCGGTGATCTTGCTCGGGATCACCTTGGCCTGGCCGTTCGGACCGATCACCTTCTGCGCGACCCGTGGCTCCCACAGGATGCCGCCGTTGGACAGCGCCGAGTAGACGGTCGCCAGCTGGATCGGCGTCAGAGTGGTGTCGCCCTGCCCGATCGCGAAGTTGACGGCGTCACCGGCCCGGTACCGGTAGCCGTCGGCGCAGAACTCGCGGGAGAACTGCTGGAGGAACTCCGACGTTCCGGCCAGTGGATTGTCGGCCAGCTTGCAGTAGTAGTCCTTGTGTGCGTCGTAGTACGCCTTCTTCCACTTGCGATCGGCGATCCGGCCGGACGCCTCGCCGGGCAGGTCGATCCCGGTCGGCTTGCCGAGGCCGAACTTCTTCGCCATCTCGACCAGCGGGTCGAGCGCGTCGATGCTCCCGGAGTTGCCGCCCTCCTTGAGCCACAGGTCGTAGGCGATCCGGTAGAAGAACGTGTCGCAGGACAGCGCGAGCGCCTGATCGAACCCGATCATCCCGTACGACGCGGACTCGTAGTTCTTGAACCGGCGGTTGCCCACCTCGAAGAACGACGAGCAGTCCAGCCGGGTTTTCGGGCTGTACCCGGCGCCCAGCGCGGCCGCCGTCGTGATCGGCTTGAACGTCGACCCCGGCGCGAGCTGACCCTGCAGCGCCCGTGACAGCAGTGGCGTCCCGGACTGCGGCGAGTACAACGCGTCCAGCTCCCGCTGCGAGATCCCGCCGACCCACACGCCCGGGTCGTACGACGGGTAGCTCGCCATCGCGACGATGCGCCCGGTCTTGGTGTCCATCACCACGGCCGCGCCCGAGTCGGCGACGTAGTTTCGCTTGGTGATCTTGTCGTACTGCTTGCGGGCGGTCAGGATCGCGCCGCGCAGTTCCTTCTCGACCGAGGCCTGGACCCGCGCGTCGATGCTCGTGACCAGCGTCGAACCGGGCACGGGCGCGGTCTGCTTCACCGTGCCTGTGGTGTAGCCGACGGCGTCCACGCTGACGGTCTTGACTCCGGGAGTCCCCCGCAGCATCGCGTTGTACGTCCGCTCGACGCCGGCCCGGCCGACCAGATCGGACCGGTGGATCAGCGGGTCCTGCCCAGCGGCCTGGACCTCGTCCAGCTCCTCGGTCGTGATCGGCGACAGGTAGCCGAGGACGTGCGCCGCGTTCACCCCGTACGGCGCTGGGTAGGCGCGCAGCGCGGCCGATTCGGCGGCGACGCCGGGGAAGTCCTCGCGGCGCTCCATCACCTCGATCGCGACCTGCTCGCTGACGTCCTTGGCCACCGGGATCGGCTGGTACGGCGAACCGTTCCAGCAGGCCGGCGGCTTGGACGCGCCCGGCTCGCCGCACAGCTTGGTCCGGGCGGTCAGGTCGGCCGGCTTCTGGCCGAGCACCTTCGCGAGCCGGCCGAGCACGCCCTCCTGCTGCTTCTCGGTCAGCTTTGCCAGCACCGAGCGGTCGACGGAGATCACCAGGGAGACCCGGTTGCCGACCAGCGTCCGGCCGAGGGCGTCGACGATCGTGCCGCGCGGCGCAGGAGTGAGGACCTCGCGGGTGCGGTTGTTGTCGGCGGCGTTCGCGTAGCTGTCGCCGGCCATCACCTGCAGATACCACAGGCGGGCGAACAGCGTGCAGAACAAGGAGAAGACCAGCACCCCGATCACGAACAGCCGCATGCGGGCCTTCAGCGGCGCCGGGTGGAAGCTGTCGAAACTCATGGCAGGGCCCGGCGGCGTTCGCGGGCCGGCAGCACTCGGCGCATCAACCAGAGCACGATCGGGATCACCACGATCGCGCCGACCACGTCGTACCCGGCGGCGATGCCGAGGCGGACGCCGAACTGGCTCCAGTCGACCGCGGGGTCGTGCAGCAGCGAGCCGGTCGCGGAGTAGAGCAGGAGGGACAGCGCGGCGCCGAGCACGACCGTCCCGGCCACGCCGACCGGACCGACCGGCCCGGCGGAGGTCTCGCGGCGGATCAGGCCGGCGACGTACCCGCTGATGGCCAGGGCGAGCGCCCAGCGACCGGCGGTGTGATCGGAGGGTGGGACGACGTCGAGCATCAGGCCGCCGGCGAACCCGGTGATCGCGCCCCACTCCGGCCCGCGGGCCAGCGCCAGGCCGACCACGACGATCATCACCAGGTCACAGGTGACGCCCGCGACCGCGATGTGCGGCAGCAGTGAGGTCTGCACGGTGACCGCGACCATCAGGAACAGCGCGGCCAGCGCGATCCGCAGCGCGATCATCTCAGCGCCCCTGCTCGGGCGTGACCGTGCCGCGCGGCGGCCGGGCCGGCGGACCGGTGACCACGCCGACGGTGTCGATCCGGGTCGGGTCGACGAACGGCTTCACCGTCGCGGTCGAGCCGAGGGTGCCCTGGTTCGGCGTGACGGAGGTGACGGTGCCGATCGGCACGCCCGGCACGTACGGCGCGTTGCCCCGCGAGCCCCAGGTGACGATCCGGTCGCCGACCTTCGGCCGGGCCCGCAGATCGACCAGCTTGTAGTCCAGCGTGCCGCCGATCTCGCCGCGGCCGGACAGGAAGCCGAGCGCCAGCGTCGAGTTCAGCCGGCCGCCGACGGTCGAGTTGCGGTCGCCGATGAGCAGCACCGTGGCGGTCGCGTCGGTGGCCCGCACGACGCGGCCCACCAGCCCGTCTCCGTTCAGTACTGTCATGTCCGGCCGTACTCCGTCCGCCGTTCCGGCATCGATGGTCACCGTGTGCTGGAAACTCTGCGCGCCGCCGATCCCGATCACCCTGGCCGGCGTCACCGTGTACGCCGGAGCCACCTTCAGCAGGCGGTCCAGCTCGGCGGCGCGGTTGCGGGTGTAGTCGGTGGTCAGCAGCTCGGTGGTGAGTTTCTCGTTCTCTGCTTGGAGTTTTTCGTTCTCGGCCTTCAATCTATCCAGTTCGGCGAACCGGTCGCGGAGGTTGTCCACAGGCTGCCGGGCCGACGTCGCGCCGGACTCCAGCGGCCCGAAGACGGTCGCGGCGGCGTGCCGCAGCGGGTCGACCGGCGAACCGGCCGAACGGCGCGCGTCGAGCACGATCAGCGTCAGCGACGCCAGGACCACCAGCACCAGCACGGTCCGGCGACGGCGGATCTCACGAGGCAGCCCGGCCGCACGGACCAGGCCTCTCGCGGGGGTGCCGAGGTCTTTGAGCATGAGGTGGGATCAGCGGCGGTTGTCGGTGACGAGGATGCGGTTCAGCGTCTCGATGTTGTCCACGCACTTGCCGGCGCCGAGCACGACGGCGTCCAGCGGGTTGTCCGCGACGTGGATCGGGATGCCGGTCTCGTGCCGCAGCCGCTCGTCCATGCCCTTGAGCAGCGCGCCGCCGCCGGTCAGCACGATGCCGCGGTCGACGATGTCGCCGGCCAGTTCGGGCGGGGTCTTGTCCAGCGTCGCCTTGACCGCGTCGACGATCGCCGTGATCGGCTCCTCGATCGCCTGCCGGATGCTGGCCGAGGACACCTTCACGGTCCGCGGCAGACCGGAGACCATGTCCCGGCCGCGGATCTCGGAGTCCGGCCCGTCGGCGCTCGGGTAGGCCGAGCCGATCGTCATCTTGATCTGCTCCGAGGTGGCCTCGCCGAGCATCAGCGAGTACTCCTTCTTGCAGTAGTTGACCACGGCCTTGTCGATCGCGTCGCCGGCCACCCGGATCGACTGGCTGGTGACGATGCCGCCGAACGAGATGACCGCGACCTCGGTCGTGCCGCCGCCGATGTCGACCACCATGTTGCCGGTGGCGTCGCGGACCTCGAGGTTCGAGCCGAGCGCGGCGGCCATCGGCTCCTCGATGATGTAGACCTTGCGGGCTCCGGCCATGTAGCCGGCGTCGCGGACCGCGCGCTGCTCGACCGCGGTGATGCCGGACGGCACGCAGACCACGATCCGCGGCTTGGCGAAGTACCGGCGCCGGTGCACCCGCTGGATGAAGTAGCGCAGCATCTGCTCGGCGGCGTCGAAGTCGGCGATCACGCCGTCCTTGAGCGGCCGGATCGCGGTGATGTTGCCCGGCGTCCGGCCGATCATCTTCTTGGCCTCCTGACCGAAGGCGACCGCTTCGCGCGGCTCGTCGGTCCGGATCGCGACCACGGACGGCTCGTTGAGCACGACGCCGCGACCCCGGACGTAGACCAGGGTGTTCGCCGTACCGAGGTCGACCGCCATGTCCCGGCCGAGCATGCTGTTCGCCATGCAGGCCCCCTCCCGCCGTTCGGGTCCCGGCTTCACAGGCTAAGCGCGGACCAGGCGCCACCTGCGGACCGACACGACACCGTCCGTCCACCACGCATAGTATCCGCAAGGTCACGCGCGGCCAGCATGCGGCTCGCCCTTGTGGACAACCCACGAGCCGCTTGCTCGCCGTCCCGACCACCCATCTCGTACGCCGGCCCGGGTGGTGCCGCCGATGGTTGCCGGCGGCACCACACGCCCCCAGATCTCGCCCCTCCCCTGGTGGGCGAGCGCTCCTCCCCACGGGCGCGGCAGGTCTCCCCCGTCCGGTCGCACGCGGCCGGATGACGGAGTTCTCCGCCCGCCGAGTGTGCAGGTTGCTGCATTCATCACGCTTTCCTGGCGCTTTCACGCCCGGCTGGGGCCAGAATGGCGGGATGGAATTCCGGCTGCTCGGCCCGGTCGAGGTCCTCGACGACTCCGGCCGGCGGATCGAGCTGGCCGCGAACCGTCTCAGGGTCCTGCTGGCCGCGCTCCTGCTGCAGCCCAACCGGGTGGTCGCCGGGCAGGAGCTGATGGACACACTGTGGGAGGAGGACCTCCCCGCCCGGCCCCGAGCAGCCCTGCAGACCTACATGTCTCGGCTGCGGACCCTGCTGGGCCGCCCGCTCATCCGGACCGAGGCGGCCGGCTACGTGATCGCCGTCGACCCGGCCGAGATCGACGTGACCCGCTTTCGCGACCTGGTGGGAGCCAGTACGGGCACCGCCGATCCCGCCGAGCGGATGCGCCTGCTGACCGAGGCGCTGGCGCTGTGGCGTGGTGAGCCGCTCGCAGGCCTGGCAGCAGGCGCTCTGATCCGCGACGCCGCCCCGGCCCTCACCGAGGAACGCCTGCACGCCACCGAGCTCCTGCTCTCCGCGAGGCTCGACCACGGTGATCCCAACGATCACGCCGCCGTCACCTCGGAGCTGCGCAGCCTGACCCGTCGCTACCCGTTGCGCGAGTCCCTGTGGGCCTTGCTCATGCAGAGCCAGATCAAGGCCGGCCAGCCGGCAGCCGCGTTGGCCACCTTCAGCGAGGCATCCAGGCGCCTGGCCGACGAGCTGGGCCTCGACCCTGGTCCGGAGCTGCGCCGCCTTCACCAGGCGGTGCTCGCGTCAGATGCCCGGGCAGCCGCCACACGGACCTCTCGGGACGTCGTACCGCACCAGCTGCCTACCGTCGGACGCACCTTCATCGGCCGCGAGCAGGAGCTCGCCGAGCTCGACCGGGTGCTGCTGAGCCCGACCGGCTCGATCGCGGTGATCTCCGGGACGGCTGGTGTCGGCAAGACCGCTCTGGCGATCCAGTGGGCCGAGCGAGCACAGGCGCACTTCCCGGATGGCCAGCTGTATGTGAACCTGCGCGGTTTCGACCCCTCCGGCGAGCTGGTCGACCCGGCTGACGCCATCCGTGGCTTCCTCGACGCCTTGCAGTCCATGCCCGGGCGGATCCCGGCCGGCGATGCCGCCCAGGCTGCGCTCTATCGGACCCTGCTCGCGGACCGCCGGATGCTGATCATGCTCGACAACGCCCGCAACGCCGCCCAGGTCCGCCCACTGCTGCCAGGCGGCAACACCTGTCGAGTAGTGGTGACCAGCCGCGACGCCCTGCCGGGTCTGCTCGCGACGGAAGGGGCCCACCCGGTCACCTTGGATCTGATGGACTGGGACCAGGCCGTGGCCCTGCTCGAAGGCGCACTCGGCAGCCACCGCCTGCGGGCCGAGCGAGACGCCGTACACGAACTCATCGAGGTTGCTGCCCGGCTGCCGCTGGCGCTGTCACTCGTCGCGGCCCACGCCGCCGCCCACCCGGGCTGGTCACTCAGCTCGGTCGCCACCGACCTACGGCGTACGAGGCAGGGACTGGACGCCTTCGCCGGCGAGGACGAGGCGACCGACCTCCGTGCGGTCTTCTCCTGGTCGTACCAGCTCCTCAAGGCGACCTCGGCCCACACGTTCAAGCTGTACGGCGCGCATCCCGGCCCAGACCTCTCCGTCGACGCCGCAGCAGCACTGGCCGGTACGACGCCCGACCGCGTCATGCCGGCTCTGGCAGAGCTGGAGCGAGCGCACCTGCTCTCCCAGCACTCCCCCGGGCGGTACTCGGCACACGACCTGCTCCGCACCTACGCAGCCGAGCTCGCCGCCGACGAGCACATCCCCGTGCAGCGACTCCTCGACTACTACCTCCGTACGGCGGACGCCGGCGACCAGTGGCTCCGCCCGCACCGCGACCCCGACGAACTGCCCGAGCCCGCCGGTACGCCGTACGCACGGACCTTCGGTGGCTACCAGGAGGCGTTCGACTGGTTCGAGCAGGAGTGCGCCAACCTGGTCGCCTTGGTAGAGCACGCCGTACGCCGAGGCTTCGATGCACATGCGACTCACCTGGCGCGGACCATCACCGGCTACCTCGAGCGCCGCGGGCTGTGGAGCACCTGGGTCGACGTGATGGGCTCAGCGGTCTACGCCTCCGAGCGGTCCGGCGACACGGCCGCCCAGGTGATGGCCCGGCGCTACCGTGCCCACGCCCTCGCCCGCCAGCAGCGCCTCCCCGAAGCCCTGGCCGAGGCGGAGGCGGCGTTGCAGCTGGCCAAGGGCGACCCGGTCGCCCAGGCCTGGTGCGAACGCATGCTGGCCTTCGTCCTGGCGCAGCAGGACCGCCTGAAGGAGTCGTACGAGCACGACCTGATCGCGTCCGACCTGTTCCGCGCAGCCGGCCACCGGACCGGCCAGGCTCTCGCGCTCAACTCACTGGGCCTGCTGCACGCCACCACCTTCGGGGAGTACGAGCTGGCGGTCCAGTACTGCCTCCAGGCGCAGCAGCTCTACCAGCAGGTCGACCACAAGCTCGGCGAAGCAGCGACCTGGGACCACCTCGGCTACGCCTACCGGTGCCAGTCGGCGTACGGCGAAGCGATCGACTGCTACCGCAAGGCCCTGTCGCTGTACCGCGAGCTGAACGACCTGTACTACCAGGCGCTCATGCTGCAGCACCTGGGCGACGTCCACCACGAGGTGGGTGACGAGTCAGCAGCCCACAGTTCGTGGCAGTCCGCTCTGGATCTGCTGAGCTATCTCAACCACCCAACGGCCAACGAGCTGCGAGCCAAGCTCCGCGCCTGACGCCCGCGGACCGGATCAGGGCAGGTCGGGGAACCAGATCTTGATCTCGCGCTCGGCCGACTCCGGGGAGTCCGAGCCGTGCACCAGGTTCTCCCGGTTGGACAGCGAGAAGTCGCCGCGGATCGTGCCGGGAGCGGCCTTGCGGCCGTCGGTGGCGCCGTTCAGCGCGCGCACGACCTCGATCGCCTCGTCACCCTCGAGCACCAGCGCGACCAGCGGGCCGGAGGTGACGAACGCCCGCAGCGGCGGGTAGAAGTCCCGCTCGACGTGCTCGGCGTAGTGCTGGTCGGCCGTCTCGCCGTCGATCGAGCGCAGCTCCATCGCCACGATCGACAGCCCCTTGGCCTCAAACCGGCCGAGGATCTCCCCGACCAGGCCACGGCGTACGGTGTCGGGCTTCAGCAGGACGAGCGTGCGCTGCGACATGGTGTCTTTTCTCTTTCTCGAAGTCTGCGACGAAAGTCTCGGGGCCGCCGAGCCTAACCGGCGGCGCGGGCCTGCGCCGCCTTGGCCTCGTCGATCCGGCGGCCGAGCACGATCGCCATCACCCAGAAGCCGGCGAAGGCCAGGCCGAGCACGAACATCACCGGTACGACGAAGCCCAGGCCGACCGCGCCGACCTGCACCAGCCAGCCGAGCGCGTAACCGACCCGGTTGCGCAGCAGGCCGGCCGCGACGATCGCCAGCGCGGCCAGGCCCAGGCACAGCGGCAGCGCCGTACCGGAGTCGACGTCGGCGACCGAGATCATCACGGGCGTGGCCAGCGCGAGCACGATCGACTCGAAGCCGAGCACGATGGACGCCAGGGATCTCATCGCTGCTCAGCTTCCTTCGGCTTGCGGACCAGCAGCTTGCGGGCCTCGCCGGCGGTGATCACCGAACCGGTGATCAGCACGCCGCCGGAGCCGAACGCGATCGCGTCCTGCTCGGCCAGCCGCAGCCCTTCGTCGATCGCGTCCACCAGGTGCGGGCGGACGACGACCCGGTCCTCGCCGAACACCTCGGCCGCGATCTCCCCGAGTTCCTCGGCAGGCATCGAGCGCTCGAACGAGTTCCGGGTGCAGACGATCGTCTCCATGATCGGCTCGTAGGCCTCGAGTACGCCGTACACGTCCTTGTCGCGCATCACACCGACCACGCCGATCAGCGGATTGAACGCGAACGCCTCGCTCACCGTCGCGGCGGTCGCCTCGGCGCCGTGCGGGTTGTGCGCGGCGTCGACGATGACGGTCGGGCCGGTGCGCACGACCTCCATCCGGCCCGGCGAGGTGGTCTCGGCGAATCCGGCTTGGACCACCTCGGCGGTGACCCGGCCCTCGGTCTGCTCGGTCGCGCCCAGCAGCGCCTCGACGGCAGCCAGCGCGGTCGCGGCGTTGTGCGCCTGGTACTCGCCGTGCAGCGGAAGGAAGATGTCCTCGTACTCGCCGCCCAGGCCCTTGATCGAGATCAGCTGACCGCCGACCGCGACCGACCGGCTGGTCACGCCGAACTCCAGGCCCTCGCGCGCGACCTGCGCGCCGACCTGGGCCACCCGGCGCTGCAGCACCTCGAGCACGTCCAGGCTCTGCTGCGCGAGCACCGCCGTACCGCCCGGCTTGATGATTCCGGACTTCTCACCGGCGATCGTGACCGGGTCCGTGCCGAGGATGTGCGCGTGGTCGACGGCGATCGGCGTGATCACCGAGACGACGCCGTCGGCGACGTTGGTCGCGTCCCAGGTGCCGCCGAGGCCCACCTCGACGATCGCGACGTCCACGGGCGCGTCGGCGAAGGCGGCGAACGCCATCGCGGTGATCACCTCGAAGAACGACAGCGGGTGCTCCTGCTCGGAGTCCACGACGTCCAGGTACGGCGCGATCTCTTCGTAGGTCTCGACGAAACGCTGCTCGCTGATCGGCTCGCCGCCGAGCGTGATCCGCTCGCGGACCGTCTCCAGGTGCGGGCTGGTGAACCGGCCGGTGCGCAGCCCGGCCTCCCGCAGCAGGGAGTCGATCATCCGCGCGGTCGAGGTCTTGCCGTTGGTGCCGGTCAGGTGCACCACCGGGTACGCCTTCTGCGGGTCGCCGAGCAGCTCGGTGAGCCGCTGGACGCGCTCCAGCGTGGGGTCCATCTTGTTCTCCGGCCAGCGGGCCTGGAGCTTCGCCGACACTTCGGCGTACGTGAGGTCACTCATCAGGGGACCAGTCTAGTGAGGGCTGTGGATATCCGGTCGGAGCATCCCTTGACAACCACTACGATTGTGCGCATGACCGAGATCTCCCGCGTTCCCGACAAGCCCACCCTCGAAGGCCTCGAGGAGAAGTGGGCTGCGGTATGGAAGGAACAGGAGACCTACGCCTTCGACCGGACGGCCGAGCGGGCCGACGTCTACTCCATCGACACCCCGCCGCCGACCGTGTCCGGGTCGCTGCACGTCGGTCACATCTTCAGCTACACCCACACCGATCTGGTCGCCCGGTTCCAGCGGATGCGCGGCAAGAAGGTCTTCTACCCGATCGGCTGGGACGACAACGGCCTGCCGACCGAGCGCCGCGTCCAGAACTACTACGGCGTCCGGTGCGACCCGTCGCTGCCCTACGACCCCGACTTCACGCCGCCGGCCAAGCCGGACCCGAAGAAGCAGGTCTCGATCAGCCGGCAGAACTTCGTCGAGCTGTGCGGCGAGCTGACCCACATCGACGAGCAGGCGTTCGAGGCGATGTGGCGCCAGGTCGGGCTGAGCGTCGACTGGTCGTACCTCTACACCACGATCTCCGAGGACTCCCGCCGGACGTCGCAGCGCGCCTTCCTGCGCAACTTCGCCCGCGGTGAGGCCTACCTGGCCGAGGCGCCGACGATGTGGGACGTCACGTTCCAGACCGCCGTCGCCCAGGCCGAGCTGGAGGCCCGCGACTACCCGGGCGCCTTCCACCGGATCGCCTTCCACGGCGCCGACGGCCCGATCCACATCGAGACCACCCGGCCCGAGCTGATCCCGGCCTGTGTCGCGCTGATCGCGCACCCCGACGACGAGCGCTACCAGGCCCTGTTCGGTACGACGGTCCGCTCGCCGCTGTTCGGCGTCGAGATCCCGGTCCTGGCGCACGAGGCGGCCGAGCCGGACAAGGGCGCCGGCATCGCGATGTGCTGCACCTTCGGTGACCTCACCGACGTCCAGTGGTGGCGTGAGCTGCAGCTCCCGGTCCGCACGGTGATCGGCCGCGACGGCCGGCTGCTGCGCGAGACCCCGGAGTGGCTGGAAGGCTCGGAGCTCTACGCCGAGCTGGCCGGCAAGACCGTCTTCAGCGCGCGCGAGCTGATGGTGGCCAAGCTGCGCGAGAGCGGCGACCTGGACGGCGAGCCGCAGCCGACCAAGCGGATGGCGAACTTTTTCGAGAAGGGCGACAAGCCGCTGGAGATCGTCTCGACCCGCCAGTGGTACATCCGCAACGGCGGGCGCGACGCGGACCTGAAGGCGGAGTTCGTCGAGCGTGGCAACGAGCTCGGCTGGGTCCCCGAGCACATGAAGCACCGCTACCTGAACTGGGTCAACGGGCTGAACGGTGACTGGCTGATCTCGCGGCAGCGGTTCTTCGGCGTCCCGTTCCCGGTCTGGTACCCGATCGGTCACGACGGCGAGCCGGACTACGACCACCCGCTGATGCCGAGCGAGGCCGAGCTGCCGATCGACCCGACCTCGCAGTGCCCGCGTGGGTACGACGAGTCCCAGCGCGGCAAGCCGGGCGGGTTCGAGGCCGACCCCGACGTGATGGACACCTGGGCGACCTCGTCGCTGACGCCGCACATCGTCTGCGGCTGGGAGCGTGACAACGACCTGTTCGAGCGCACCTTCCCGATGGACTTGAACACGCACGCGCACGAGATCATCCGCACCTGGCTGTTCTCCCGCGTCGTCCGGGCCCACTTCGAGAACGGCACGCTGCCGTGGGCGCGCTCGATGATCTCCGGCTTCGTCGTGGACCCCGACCGCAAGAAGATGTCGAAGTCCAAGGGCAACGCGATCGTGCCCTCGGAGATCCTGGACAAGTACGGCTCGGACGCGGTCCGCTGGCGCGCGGCGATGGCCCGGCCGGGCCTGGACTCGCCGTTCGACGAGTCGCAGATGAAGGTCGGCCGGCGGCTGGCGATCAAGGTCCTGAACGCGTCGAAGTTCGTGCTCGGCTTCGGGGCGACCTCCGGCGACGCGGCCGCCGTCACCGAAGCCGTCGACCTGGCGATGCTGCAGAAGCTGCGGCAGACCGTCACGGAGGCGACCGCAGCGTTCGAGCGCTACGACTACACCGGCGCGCTGGAGGTCGGCGAGCGGTTCTTCTGGACGTTCTGCGACGACTACGTCGAGCTGGTCAAGGAGCGCGCGTACGGCGGTCAGGGCGAGGCCGCCGCGGCCTCGGCCAAGGCCGCGCTGGCGATCGCCCTGTCGGTCCAGCTGCGCCTGCTCGCGCCGTACCTGCCGTTCGCGACCGAAGAGGTCTGGTCGTGGTGGCAGGAGGGTTCGATCCACACCAGCAGCTGGCCGGTCGCCGATGTCGACCTCGCGGTCGCCGAGCAGGACCCGGCCGTCCTGGACGCGGTCTCCGAGGTCCTCGCCGGGATCCGCGGCGCCAAGTCCACCGCGCAGGTCTCGATGAAGACCGAGGTCAGCAAGGTCGAGGTCAGCGGCCCCGCCGCCCGCCTCGCCCTGGCCGAGCGCGCCGAGAACGACCTGCGCGCCGCCGGCCGCATCACCGGCGAGATCCTCTGGAGCCCCGAGGACACCGCGGACACCGTCTCGGTGGTCGCGACCCTCTGATCCCGAGGTCCGAACACACCCGGTGACGCCCGCCTCCTGCCTCGGAGGCGGGCGTCACGGCTTTCGACCCAACGACTACGCTGCGAAGCCAGTCACCAGCTGTGGGACCATCGGCCCGACCCCCGGCCAGTCCGAAGGAGCACTTTCGTGAGCGACGAGAACCAGCCCCCCACCCCGGCTGACTCCACGTCTTCGGACAAGCCCGCCAAGAAGCGCGCTCGCCGGCCTGCCAAGAAGACGACCGCCCGAGGGTCGAAGCAGGCGGGTGCGGAGACGCCGGAGCTGCCGTTCGATGCAGCTGGTACGTCGGAGCCTGGCGGCACCGAGGCGTCGGGCGGGAGTGCGGCCGCGAAGCAGTCGCGGGCGGCGTCGCCGAGGAAGTCCTCATCCGCGAAGCCGCCCTCGGCGTCGACCGGAAAGGCATCCGGGGTGAGTTCCTCGGGGTCGGCGGCCACGTCGGCGTCCAAGGAGTCTTCCGCGAGCCCGACGGCATCCGTGGAGTCTTCCGCGAGCTCGGCTGACCGGGCGTCCACGGGGGCGTCGGCGACAACGGGCGATCCGGCGACCGATGAGTCCTCGGCGAGAACGGCCGACCAGGCGTCCGCGGAATCCTCCACGAACGCGGGCGCCCCCGGAACGTCGGCGACGAAGCCGTCGACTCCCGCAGCGACCCCGGCGACCCCGGCGACCCCGGCAACTCCGGCAACTCCGGCGACTCCGGCGACTCCGGCGACGAAGCGTCCTGGGTCGACCTCCGGGCAGACGCCGATGCCCGCGCAAACGCCGATGCCGGCCCAAACGCCCCTCCCGCCCCAGACCCCCATCCGCCAAGCAACCACCCCGGCCAGCAGCGACCGCCCCACCACGTCGTCGTCTTCGTCGGGTGTTGCCGACGGCACCCGTCCTGCAGATGCCGCCGAGGGCAACCGTCCTGCTACTGCAGCCGGAGGCACTCCTGCTGCTACCGAGGGGACTCGCCCCGCCGACGCATCGGGTGCGACCGTCTCAAACGGATCAGGTGGAACACCGCCCACGACTCAGCCCGCTGAGGGATCTGCCGATCGCCCGGCCACGCCGACGACCGCCCCGGGTACCTCCGCCGCGGACTCCCGTACGACGTCGGCCGGCACATCCGATGCAAGCGAGTCCACAGCCAAACCGCCTGCTGCGGATGGTCAGACGACACGTCCACCCAGCGAAGGCGCGAAGGCAACCACCGCAGGCGCGACCGATTCGACGACACCGGCGGCAGCTGCGGGCGGTCCCGAATCAGGATCCACGAACGTCCCAGGCAGCACACCCGCCGGCGTGCAGAACGCGACGACCTCTCCTGCTGCAGGCGGGTCGAAGGTGACCGACACCGCTCCCCCGGTCACGCCGGGGTCTGCGCCCGCAGGGACGGCGCCAGCAGGTGCACCATCGACTGGTTCGACTACGAGCGGGCTGGGGGCAACCACCTCTGGCAGCAAGCCCAGTTCAGCATCCCCGACCGGACCGGCCGCAACCGGCACTCCCGGCACCAACACCGCCGGCGCAACCGGTACTGCTGGTGCGACCGCGGCTAGTACCGCTGGCGCAACCGCGGCTGATACTCCTGGCGCAGCCGGCGCAGGAGCGGCCGACGCGAAAACCAACGACGGCAAGAATCCCCCACCCACCACCCCCAAACGCAACTGGCGCCGCAACCCCTGGCTCACCGTCGGCGGCGTCGTCCTGGTCCTCCTGATCCTCGCCCTGCTCGGCTACTTCGGCGGACTCGGCCCCATGAGCCGGCTGAACACCGCCCGCGGCATCACACCCCCGCCCTCCCTGGCCGGCCTCGACCGGATCACCGACCCCGAACTCCGCGATCAGCTGAAGCTCGATCAAACCCGCGAGGCGTTGAGCCGGATCAACGACGGCAAGCAGGCGACGGTCGAGGCGTACGGGGATCTCGGCGGCGAGCGGATGTACGTCGTGATCGCGTTGCGCGGCAAGGTAGACATCGACAAGACGATCAGCGACTCGGGCGCGAAGCCCGAGCAGGTGCGCAAGGTCGGCGGCTCGACCTGTGTGGCGTCGACCGAGACGTTGCCGACGCAGTGTTACCGCGGGTCGAACACGATGACCGTGATCGTGCAGGCCGCGAACGACGGGGTGAGTGTCGACGACGTCGGGCCGGTCACCGACGAAGCCTTCACTGCCATGAAGTAAAGGGAGCCGCCGGTCCCCCGCGCAACACAAGGGACCGGCGGCTTCGCTCAGAACGAACCGAAAGCGGCGAGATCCAACGCCGGCTTCGCGGCCGCTGCCCGGGAGTTGGCCAGCGGCGTGAACGGCTTGTAGTCCTGCGTACAGGTCGAGTTGTCGGCCGGCGCCTTCAACTGGACCAGGTAATCGGTGATCTTGCGATCCGCGCATGAGCTGATCCCGATCGTGCCGTGGCCGTAGCCCTCGACCGTGACCATCCGCGCGTCCGGGTACAGATCGGCGTACGGCCGGGTCGCCTGGTACGGCGTGGCCGGGTCGTGCCGGGTGCCGAAGACCAGGACCGGCGACGTGACCGACAGGTTCCACGGGCCGAGGAACGCGTCGGTGTCGCGGACCGGCATGAACTCGCACGGGAGTCCGACCCACGCGCGCAGGGCGCCGAAGTGCGGGGCCCGCCGGTTCGCGTCCGCGGCGAACTGCGAGTACGCGAACGGCCGCCCCGAGTGGCGCGCCTCGATGCACAGCTGGAGTGCGGAGCCGAGACCGCTGTACTCCTCCTGACGCCGGTTCCACTCGCCCAGCACCTTCGCGGCGACCGTGGACTTCGCGGCGCGCGCGGCAGCCGGTGTGTTGAGTGCAGCCAGCGTCGCGGCCAGGTCCGTCCACGCCAGCGGCGAGTAGAGGCTCTGGAAGATCAGGAAGACGGCGGTCTGGTACGTGATCTTCATCGTCGTCCCGTCGGGCAACGGGATCTCCACCGGATCCGTCTTCAGTCGCTGAAGCAGGTTCTCGACCACAGTCCCCGGGTCACCCTGCGCGGCCAGAGCGCACCGCTCGGCACCCGCTTGCTTGCACTGGGCAAGGAACTGCTGGAACGTGTCCGCCGATCCCTCGCCCTGCCGAAGCCGTACGCCGATCGGCCGCCGGTCACCGTCCGAACCCGAGTACCACTCCGGCGACAGCGTCCCGTCCAGCACCAGCGCGCGCACGTTGCCCGGGAAGAGCTTGGCGTACGTCGCGCCGAGGTACGTGCCGTACGAGTAGCCGGCGTAGCTCAGCAACTTGTCGCCGACCGCACGCCGGAGCAGATCCATGTCCCGGGCACCATTCGCGGTCGAGTAGTGCGTCAGCCGGTCCGGCGACGTCGTCATGCAGCCGACCGCGGCACGCAGCATCGCGCGCGTGTACGCCGAGGTCTCGGCCGGGGTGATCGGGAACGGCTCGATCCCGGTGAACGCGGCGTTCTCCTCGGCGGCGGTCGGGAAGCAGGTCACCGGGTCGGACTGCCCGACACCCCGCGGGTCGAAGCCGAGGATGTCGAACTTGGCCCGCACCTCGGGCGAGTACGCGACCTCGGCGAACTGCTGGACGAAGCCGATTCCGGGTCCACCGGGCCCGCCCGGGTTGGTGAACAGGGTCCCGATCCGCTCAGCCGGTTCGGCGGCCGGCAGCCGGGTCAACGCGATCGTGGTGGTGGCGCCCCGCGGCCGGTCGTAGTCGGTCGGCACCTCGACCGACGCGCACTGGAACTTGGCCAGCGCCGGCGCGGCCCCGCAGCTCTTCCACGCGATCTTCGGTACGGCGACGCGCGCGGCCTTCGCGGCTTCGCGCCGTACCAGCGCCTCGTCGGCCGCCGAGCCCGACGAGGCCCGCGGGCCGGACGAGAGCTGGGCGTCGGACGAGAGCTGCGCGTCGGACGAAGCCTGCAGGCCGGAGGCGGCCTGAGCGCCGGACGACGACGTGGTCGCCGCGCCGGCGACGGGCGCGAACGCCGCCGGGACGGTCAGGGCGGCGGCGACGGCCAGGGTCAGAGTGGTCCTCGTGGTTCTTCGCACGGTTCTCCCTCACTGGTGGACGGGCGCGAGCGGCACCCTCACTCCGACGCTAGGCAACAGATGCCTCCGCACGCGTCCACCAAAAGGCTGAGGCCGGCATCCGCCTCGCAGCGGACACCCGCCTCCGGCCGAACGAACAACCCAGCTCAGGCGGTCTTCTCGCGCCGTTCGCGCTTGCGCTCGATCTGGTCGCGCGGGATCAGTGTCGGGTTGACGTTCTCCAGCACGACCTCGCCGGTGACGACGACCTTGGCGACGTCCTCGCGGCTCGGCACCTCGTACATCACGTTGAGCAGGACTTCTTCCATGATCGCGCGCAGACCACGAGCACCGGTGCCGCGCAGCAGCGCCTGGTCGGCGATCGCCTCGACCGCGTCCTCGCTGAACTCGAGCTCGACGTTGTCGATCTCGAACAACCGCCGGTACTGCTTGACCAGCGCGTTCTTCGGCTCCGACAGGATCTTGATCAGCGCGTCCCGGTCCAGCGGCGAGACGGTGGTGATCACCGGGAGCCGGCCGATGAACTCGGGGATCAGCCCGAACTTCAGCAGGTCCTCGGGCATCACGTCGGCGTAGCCACCGGCTTCGCGCGGCGCCTCGGCCTCGTTGCTCATGCTGAAGCCGAGGGTCTTCTTGCCGACCCGCTGCTCGACCATGTGCTCCAGACCCGCGAACGCGCCACCGACGATGAACAGCACGTTGGTGGTGTCGATCTGGATGAACTCCTGGTGCGGGTGCTTACGGCCACCCTGCGGCGGCACCGAGGCCGTCGTACCTTCCAGGATCTTCAGCAACGCCTGCTGGACGCCCTCACCAGACACGTCCCGGGTGATCGACGGGTTCTCGCTCTTGCGAGCGATCTTGTCGACCTCGTCGATGTAGATGATCCCGGTCTCGGCCTTCTTGACGTCGTAGTCGGCCGCCTGGATCAGCTTCAGCAGAATGTTCTCGACGTCCTCGCCGACGTACCCGGCCTCGGTCAGGGCGGTCGCGTCCGCGATGGCGAACGGAACGTTCAGCATCCGGGCGAGCGTCTGGGCCAGGTAGGTCTTGCCGCACCCGGTCGGGCCGATCAGCAGGATGTTCGACTTGGCCAGCTCGACGGCCTCGTCCTTCGCGTGCCGGCCGGCAGTCGCGCTGCCCTGGCCGTCGCGGACGCGCTTGTAGTGGTTGTAGACCGCAACCGCCAGCGCCTTCTTGGCAACGTCCTGTCCGACGACGTACGCGTTGAGGAAGTCGTAGATCTCACGGGGCTTGGGCAGTTCCGTCAGACCGACCTCGGAGCCCTCGTTCAGCTCCTCCTCGATGATCTCGTTGCAGAGATCGATGCATTCGTCGCAGATGTAGACGCCGGGACCGGCGATGAGCTTCTTGACCTGCTTCTGGCTCTTCCCGCAGAACGAGCACTTGAGCAGGTCGCCGCCGTCACCTATGCGTGCCACCGGGACAGATCCCTTCTCTCACTAGCTGAGGCCGGCCGAGCGACCCTGAAAACTGTTCGCCGTCTCGGACCTTGTTCCGACGGTACCCCGCCCCGGGCCGAACCGCTGCCCTGTCCACAGCGTCGCGAGTACGCCTGTGGCGAACGGGAGGCCCTTGACGAGCCGTCCGCCGGATCCTACGGCGCAACCGCGGCCCCGGTGCGCACACCGGGGCCGTCGGCGGGCCACCGACCGGGTCAGGCGCCGATCGGCACCGGGGTCTTGCGCGACTCCAGGACCGAGTCGATCAGGCCGTACTGCACGGCCTGCTCGGCGGTCAGGAACTTGTCGCGCTCGATGTCGCGGGACACCTCTTCGATGTCCTTGCCGCTGGCGTCGCTGAGCATCTTCTCCAGCAGCGAGCGCAGGCGCAGGATCTCGTTCGCCTGGATCTCGATGTCGCTGGACTGGCCGTAGGTGCCCTCGGTGGCCGGCTGGTGGATGATGATCCGGCTGTTCGGCAGGGCCATCCGCTTACCCGGCGTACCGGCGGCGAGCAGCACGGCCGCGGCCGAGGCCGCCTGGCCGAGGCAGACCGTCTGCACGTCGGACTTGATGTAGCGGATCGTGTCGTAGATCGCGGTCAGCGCCGTGAACGAGCCGCCCGGGGAGTTGATGTAGATGCTGATGTCGCGATCGGCGTCCATCGACTCCAGGCACAGCAGCTGTGCCATCACGGCGTTCGCGATCTCGTCGGTGATCGGAGTGCCGAGGAAGATCGTGCGCTCCTCGAACAGCTTGGTGTAGGGGTCGACCCGGCGCATGCCGTACGACGTGCGCTCCTCCCACTGCGGGATGAAGTAGTTCATGTGTATCCAGTCCTAACGAAGGAAGTGGGAGATCAGGAGTTCGGGCTGCCGCTGGTGAGCTGGGCGGCGCTGGCCACGACGTGGTCGATGAAGCCGTACTCCTTGGCCTGGTCCGCGGTGAACCAGCGGTCCCGGTCGGCGTCGGTCTCGACCTGCTCCAGCGGCTGGCCGGTGTGCTCGGCGATCAGCTTGAACAGCTGCGCCTTGATGTGCAGCGACTGCTGCGCCTGGATCTTGATGTCGGAGGCCGTACCACCCATGCCGCCGGACGGCTGGTGCATCATGATCCGCGCGTGCGGCAGGGCGAAGCGCTTGTTCTTCGCGCCGGCGCAGAGCAGGAACTGTCCCATCGACGCGGCCAGGCCCATGCCGACCGTCGCGACGTCGTTCGAGATCCACTGCATGGTGTCGTAGATCGCCATGCCGGAGTCCACCGAACCACCCGGCGAGTTGATGTACAGCCAGATGTCCTTGTTGGGGTCCTCGGCGTTGAGGAGCAGCATCTGAGCGCAGATCGCGTTCGCGTTGTCGTCGCGAACCTCGGACCCCAGGAAGATGATCCGGTTGCTGAGCAGGCGCTGGTAGATGTGGTCGTCGAGTCCGCCGGATCCGTTGCCGCCCGCGGCGGTGGGGCTGGCTGCAAATGTCTCGTTCACGAAGCCGACATTACTGGGCGACGGCGACAGAGCTAAGGCCGGTGGGCAGGTGTTCGCTCACGGCGCACCTCCTCCGCCCTGAGCGAATCCGCAACCGGTACGCCGGTACGGCGTCGCGGCGGTCCGTGAGTACGGCGTACGCGGGCTGTCGCGGTCCGTGTCGGGGTTGACCTAGAGCGAGGTCTAGCCGGTGTGCTGGCGACATGCGTTATCTGACACTGGGAACCGACCCGGCCCGCAGCCGCCGGGTGAGCCAACTCGCGCTCGGCGCCATGCTGATGGGCACCACCACCGACGAGGCGACGTCGTACGCGATCCTCGACCGGTACGTCGAGGCGGGCGGCACGTTCGTCGACACCGCCAACAACTACGCGTTCTGGGTCAACGGCACGCAGGGCGGCGAGAGCGAGCAACTGCTCGGCCGCTGGCTGCGTAGCCGCGGCCTGGGCGACGAGCTCACGATCGCGACCAAGGTGGGTGGACGGCCGCCGCGACCGGCCAAGCAACTCACCGAGGACCTCGAAGGACTGGCCCCGAAGGTGATCAAGGAGTCGGCGGAACGCAGCCTGGACAACCTGGGCCGCGACCGGATCGACGTCTACTACGCCCACGTTCCCGATCCCGCGGTGCCGCTGGAGGACCAGGTGGAGGCGTTCGGCACGCTGGCCGCCGAGGGCACGGTCGGACTGGTTGGATTGAGCAACTATTGGGCATGGCAGTTCGAGCGAGCCAGGTCGATCGCGGCTCGGTTGGGTCTGCCTGGCTGTGAGGTGCTGCAGCATCACCACACGTACTTCCGGGCGCGGACCGACCAAGCGGGACTGCGCTCGCGGGACGGGAGCATCGGGGTCACCGACGGGCAACTGCTGAGCTATCTGCGCGCTGAGCCGGGGCTGGCGCTGGTCGCCTACACGCCGCTGCTGAGTGGGGCGTACGTGCGCGCTGATCGGCCGTTGGGCGAGCTGTACGACCATGCCGGGACGCGGGCGCGGCGAATCGTGCTGGACGAGGTGGTCCGGGAGACGGGCGCGACGGCCAATCAGGTGGTGCTGGCGTGGCTGATGGGCGGCGAGCTGCCGATCATCCCGCTCGTCGGCGCGTCATCGGTGACGCAACTGGAGGAGAGCCTCGGGGCTGTCGATCTGGAGCTCAGCCCGGAGCAGCGGGAACGCCTCGATCGGGCCGGCTGAGCTCGTACGGCGTACCGCGCGGGCGCGTGCCGCGTCGGTACGCCGTACGGTCGTCGCGCCCTGAACGCACCGACGCCCCGGATCGCAGGGATTCCGGGGCGTCGGCGGTGCTTCGGGTGCGTCAGGCCTTCGCAGGCTCCTCGGCCGGGGTCTCCTCGGCGGCGGCCTCGGTCGTCTCGGCGGCCTCCGGGTCGGCGTACGAGCCGTCCGGCAGCAGCGTCTTCAGCTCGACCTCGTTGCCGGAGGCGTCGGTGACCTTGGCGTTCTCGACCAGGTAGGCCAGCGCCTTGCCGCGGACGACCTCGGACACCAGGCTCGGCACGAGGTTGTTCTCGACCGCGTGCTGGGCGAACTGGTCCGGGCTGACGCCGGAACGCTGCGCGTGCCGGACGATGTGCTCGGTCAGCTCCTGGTCGTTGACGCTCAGACCCTGCTGCTCGGCGACCAGGTCCAGCACGAACTGGGCCTTGATCGCGTCCGCGGAACGCTTCTTCAGGTCCTCGTCGAACTCTTCCTGGGTCTGCTCCTCGCCCTCGAGGAACTGCTCGAAGGTCATCCCGGAGTAGCCGAGCTGCTGGTCCAGGTTCTCCCGGCGGGCGGCGACCTCATCGGTCAGCAGACCGTCCGGCACCGGCACCTCGACCAGGGTCAGGATCTTCTCCAGCACGGCGTCGCGCGCGTCGCCGGCCTGCTCGAGCCGCTTGCCGCGCTCCAGCCGGGTCCGGACGTCGGCCTTCAGCTCCTCGGCGGTGTCGAACTCCGACGCGGTCTGGGCGAAGTCGTCGTCGAACTCCGGCAGCTCCTGCTCCTTGACCGCCGTCACGGTCACCTCGACGTCGACGTCCTCGCCCTTGAGCGCGCCGCCGACCAGCTGGGTGACGAAGGTCTTGGACTCACCGGCGTTCAGGCCGAGCACGGCCTCGTCCAGGCCGTCGAGCAGCTGACCGCTGCCGACCTGGTACGACAGGCCGGTGGCCTGCGCCTCCTCGATCTTCTCGCCGTCCTTGGTGGCCGACAGGTCGAGGGTGATGTAGTCGTTGTCGCCGACCGGGCGCTCGACCGGGTTCAGCGAGCCGAACCGCTGCCGCAGCGACTCGATCTGCTCGTCGATCTCCTCGTCGGAGATCGCGATGTCGTCGACGCTGGCCTCGAGACCGGTCAGGTCCGGCAGCTCGATCTCCGGGCGGACCTCGACCTCGGCGGAGAACTGCAGGCTCTCCTTGTCGTTGAACTCGGTCACGTCGACCTCGGGCCGGCCGATCGCCTTGACCTGGTTGTCCTGGACGGCCTGCGAGTACAGCTTCGGCAGCGCGTCGTTGATCGCCTCTTCGAGCACCGGTCCACGACCGACCCGCTGGTCGATCACCTGCGGCGGGATCTTGCCCTTGCGGAAGCCCGGCACGACGATCTGCTGACCGATGCTCTTGTACGCCGCGTCGAGGCTCGGCTTGAGCTCCTCGAACGGCACCTCGACGATGAGCTTGACCTTGGTCGGGCTCAAGGACTCGACGGTGCTCTTCACGGTGGCGGTTCTCCTTGGTCGATGACGATCGCGGCACGCCCGGACAGGCCACACCGCAGGTACTGCAGGGGTTTGTCGGGGCGACAGGACTCGAACCTGCGGTCTCCTGCTCCCAAAGCAGGCGCGCTAGCCACTACGCTACGCCCCGCAGTGACCGAACGAGTCTAGTGGACGCAGACCCATGCTCGCGCCCCCACCCCGTCCTAGCCACTCTAGCGACCCGTTCCACCCCGCTCACCGAACCCGTTTTGAGCCCGCCAGCCGGATGTGGAATCATGTCCGAGCGCCGCTGTTTCAGCGACGTCCGCGGGTGTAGCTCAATGGTAGAGCCCCAGTCTTCCAAACTGGCTACGCGAGTTCGATTCTCGTCACCCGCTCCACAGCCGAAAGGCCCCTGGCCAGAGGGATTCTGGGGCCAGGGGCCTTCGTCATGCTCAGGCCGGTTTCGGGCGGCGTGCCCTCCACGTGCCCCAAGGCACCGGCACCAGGACTCCAGCGGCCCCGTCCTCGTCATCCGGCGTGCCCCCATCCCCGGACTTCGTTTCCCGTTCAACATCCTCGTTCCCCCCGGGATTCGCGAGCCCGCAGCCGATGCCGTCCGAGGTCGAGCAGGCCTACAAGCACCTGGTCGACCACGGCTACACCCCCCGGCTCCTGTAGCTCTCTGCCGAGTTCGGCTCTGATGGGTCAAGGGCGCGCCGTCGGCGTCCCTGCGGGATCAAGCAAGCTCGCCACTTGACATGCGCCCGCGCTGACCTGGGTTTGCAGCTGTCAGGGGGACGGGCAGGTCTGGCGACTTGTCACGGGCCTGTGAGTGGCGCGACGCTGGGCGCATGTCGACACCGAAGGGTTCTGTGCCCAGCGGCCAAATTGTGTCGACCGCCCGGTCTCAGGCGCTGGCAGCGCAGTTCACGCAAGTCGCATCGGAGATCACGCGGACACCCGGCGCTGTGCGTGGCGACGCTCAACGCCTGAACATGGACGGCACACCAGCGGGCTGGCTTTGGGCGGGAGCGTCCTGGAGCTATCCCGCCGGCTCCGCGACCAACTCGGTCGATCTGACTGTCGAGGTCGCCACCGGCAACGAGCGCGTGCCAACTGTCTGTGACGGAATGGACGCGCCGCCACAGCACCGCTGTTCAGAGGTCCGCACACTGGCGGACGGATCCACAGCCTTCATCCGCGACTCCGCAGTTCGGCTCGTCCGACCGAACGGAACTCAGGTATTCGTGTTCTCAGGTGCTCAGTTGCCGCCGGGATCGACGCACGACGCACTGATTGGCCCCGACAGGGTGGTCGAGATCGCGCAGCAGATCACGGTTACGCCGTAACGGCCTTGGTCTCGCAACTATCAGGGGACGACGGCAGGCGTGGGTGTCGTGCCCTCTACGTGCCCCAATCGGCGGTTGTTCGCGGTCACTCACGGGGGTTGCGGGAATGACTTCCCGGCGTAGAGGCTCGCTCCCTGCAGGCGGTCGGCCGCACTTCCGACCTGGCTACGCGAGTTCGATTCTCGCCACCCGCTCGGTGCGTGAAGGCCCAGGTCAGAGGCAAGATCCTCGGCCCCGGGCCTTTCGCTTGTGCGGCCCCGGACACGGTCAGCCCCGCCCCCATGGTCGCTGGCTTGGGTTTGGCAGCTATCAGGGGGACGGGGCAGATGTAGGCGTACTAGCCACCTAGCATTCGGTCGTGAAAAGCCGACAGATCGTCCTCGGGATCGCCGTGCTCATCCTCGGTGCATCGGCCGTCGGCTTTCTTGTGACGGATGGTCCGCGGGCAGCACTCTCGCCCGCGCTCGGGGCGATCGTCTCCGGAGTCATCCTCTACAAGCTCGTGCGGAATCCGCCCGCGCCGACACGTTGGACGAGACACCGAGTCATGGCCAGCGCCGCGATCCTTGGCATCAGCGGTCTGGCGGTGATCGTCACCTTGGTCTGGGTCCTGACGGTCAGACCCGAGTGGCCGATTCGAATTGTTGCCGTCATTGGCATCCTGCTGGTGCCGACGCTTGGCCTGTGGAGTGTGCGCATGGCACGGGCCGAGGACAGGGCTGCTCGGTTGAGTGGCCAGGAACCATCCACCGAATGATTCCGGAAGCCACCAAGCTGTTCGTTCCCTAAGCGGTGGTCGCTGGCCGTCACACACGCTGTGTTGCGGGGGGTCGGTTTCAGGCGTGGAGGCGCCATGCGGGCGGGCAGCCGCACTTCCGAACTCGCTGCGCGAGTTCGATTCTCGTCACCCGCTCCACCCGCAAAGGCCCAGGTCAGACCGACCTGGGCCTTCGCACACCCCGGCCAGCGCCGAGCAGAAATACCACCCGCGACACGAGGGCCGGAGCGTCGGCGTCGACCCAGACCTGTAGCGGGTAGTCGCCTTGCGTGAGTGCCAGCTCGGTCAGTTCTCCGCTGTCCTCGTTGCCGACCAAGACCTCGTGGCCGCCGATGCTCAGAGCGGTCTCATGGACGAACCGCAACTCCTGCGGCCCTCCCTCGGACCACACCTCCACCCGTATCTGGCGCGGCCCGTCAGGACCGACATCACTCCGGGTCGCCACCGCGATACCTGGGTACGGCGGGCTTCGAATGAGAAGAGTGGACCGATCGCGGCCGGAGCCGCGCTACGTCATGCCGGACCAGCCGATGAGCCTCTCGACCGCCCGACGCCGCGGTTCTTGCCGGGGGCAACAATGTCGCCTAGCTGGTCGGCTCCGACCCGGAACTCGGTGCGGCCGTCCGCGGTCTCGACGCCCCACGGGCGTTCGGTGGTGATGACGACCGCCTCCTCGTCGACCCGCAACACCTCGCAGTCGAGCCCCACGGCCACCGGGTACGCCGTACCTGGTCCGAGCCCATTGGCGCCGCTGAAGACGGGCGGCTTGTCGATCAGCACGTGCCGCGTCCCCTCGGCGTCGGTGAACGCGACCTCGACCAGCCCCGGAATCGGATCGTCGCCGACCCAGCGGACGGCTTCGCAGCGGAGGATCATCGGCCGAGTATGCCCACCCCAAGCTCCTGCACCCCATCCCCAAGCCGTCGTCCGATGCCCGGACCATGCCTTCCGTCTCGCTCGGAAACCGATTAACGTCCACCCCTTCGACGTGGGGAAGACGGTCACGCACCGTCGAGGGGGTTTTCGGTGATCAAGGTCCGCGCACGGGCGATCGCGCTCGGAATGGCCATGGTTCTGCTGCCGGTCGGCGCAACTCAGGTGGTGGCCGCCGAGCCGCCGCCGCATCTGGGCGAGGGGCAGCCCGTGGGCAGCAGATCGGTCGCCGACCCGCCGTACAGGCTGCGGGCGGTCACGAGCCAGTACTACGTGACGTCGTACGGGCAGCCCGACGACCGCTCGCCCGAGCCGTGGGAGGTGCAGAGCACCAGCACGGGAGCTACCGCGAGAACGATCGGCAGGTCACCCACGCAGCCGGACGCCGCGCCGATGCTGCTGGGCAAGTACGCCGTCCAGATCGGCTCGGGCGTGGTCACCTTCCGCGATCTCGTGACCGACGCGACCAGCCAGGTGACCGTGCCGGCGGACGCCGTCTACCAGGGCGTGTACCCCGGCGGCCTGCTGATCCGGCGCGGCTCGACGATCTACCTGCGAGCGGTCGGCAACACCGAGAAGGTCGTCACCGGCGCCGCCGGAGCACCATCGATCCTGGACAGCTCCGACACCGCCCTTCTGGTCGGGATGTCCGGCCGGATCGCGGTGATCGACATCGCGACCGGAGCGGCCACCGCGGTCACCACCCTGACCGCCAACCCCTCCTGGGCCCAGCTCACGCCGAACCGCGTGATTTGGCAGACCGCGGCGACAACAACCACGAGGTCGCTGGCCTGGAAGCAGCGCACCACGACGGCCACCGGCACGATTCAGGTCCCGTACGGCGAACCGATCCTCCCGCTCGGCGACGACGTCGCCGTCCGGATCGGCACCGAACTGGTCAAGGTCACCGGAGCAGGCACCGTCACCCGCCCGTTCGTCACCGGTGTGCACGACGCGGCCGATCTCACCACCGGCCGGCTCCTGGTCAGCGCCCAGAGCAAGATCGCCTCGGTCGGCACCGACGGCGTACTGCAAACCGTGAAAGCGACTCCGCCGTTCGCAGCCCAGGTCCAGTACGTCGGCCTGTCGGGCGACCGCCTGGTCACGTCCGACCAGCAGCCCGCCCACACCTTGTACGAGACGAGCAACAACGGCGCCGCCTGGACCGCGACCGGCGGCAGCAACTCCGGCAAGCCGTTCCAGCTCGAAGGGTCCACGCTGCTCACCTTCGACGCCGCGACAGCCCGCGTCGGCGACCTGACCTTCCCCGCCGCCGATGACGTCGTGCTCGGCAAGGGCGGCAAGCTCGTCGCGCACAACGGTGCGATCCACGACGTCGCCACCAAGGCGAAGGTCGCCGATCTCGCACCGCCGTTCGCGCTCGCGGGCAGCACCACCTGGAAGGTCACCGAGCCCGGCGTGCTCCAGGGCCAGGACGTCACCGCCGGGACCAGCAAGACGATCACCGTCGCGAGCGGCTGCACCGTCGGCCCGAACGCGGTCAACGGCCGCTGGGCCCTGCTCACCGGCTGCACCGGAGGCAATCAGGTCATCGACGTGACCGGCCCGGAGCCCCCGCGCAGTCTCACCGTCGCGGCGAACGCGCAGCTCGGCAACGGTTTCGTCGTCCAGCTCGTCGACGGCACGGACACCAACGGCCTGTCCACCAAGGACCTCCTCGTCACCGACCTCAACGACCCGGCCCTCGGCCAGCGCCGCTACGGCCCAGCGCTCGGACGGTTGCAGCAGGCAACGTTCCGCGTCGACGGCTCCGGCGGCCCCAAGATCGTGTACGCCGCCCCGGACGCCCGTCCGCGCGTGATCACGCTGAGCTGGCTCAAACCCGATCCGCAGCACCGCACCGACCAGACTCCCCCGGTGCTCACCACCGCGAGCGCCGGCGACCGGATCCGCGACTTCACCACCTCGACGTTCAACTGGTCGTTCACCGACCCGGCCGACGACCCGTACGAGCCGGCGACCGGCATCCTCAACTACGACGTCCGGTTCCAGCAGCGCCCGACCCCGACCTCGCCGTACGGCGCCTGGCAGGAGATCGCCGGCTGGCAGGGCATCGGGACCACCGAGGTCAGCCTGACCGGCAACCCCGGCGTCGACACCTGCTGGCAGGTCCGCTCCCGGGACAAGGCGCAGAACCTGAGCGCTTGGAGCACGTCGTACTGCAGTGAGACCGACGGCACCGCTCCGACCCACGTGAGCAGCCGGCCGGGCGACCGAGTGGTCCTGACGCCCGCGCAGACGTACCGCTACTCCTTCACCGACAACCTCGAGCCGGTCGCGTACGACATCGCCTACCGCGGCGCGGCGCCCGGCCAGCCGCTCGGCGCCTGGGTCTACCCGGCGGCCTGGCAGACGCTGCAGGACACCTCAGTGGCCTGGGGTGCGAACGCCGGCTCGGAGCGCTGTTTCATGGTCCGGGCCCGCGACGTGATCGGCAACATGTCGGCCTGGTCGCCGCAGACCTGCTCGGTGTACCCGCAGGACGACCGGGCGCTGACCTCGACCGGTTCGGTCACCCGCGGCAGCAACACGCTCGCCTTCCAGGGCACGACGTCGACGCTGAACGCCCAGGGCGCGGCGTTGACCAAGACCGGCGAGTCGGGCGTCCGGATCGCCCTGGTCACGCTGAACGGGCCCGGCCAGGGCTCGGTCGACGTCTACCACGCGGGCGTCAAGATCGCCTCGGTCCCGCTGACGGCGGCGACCCCGACCCGGAAGGTCACGTACCTGCCGGTCACGCCGTACCGGACCGGGGACGTCCGGATCGTGTCGACCTCGGCGGCCCCGGCGACCGTCGACGGGATCGCATTTCTCCGGGTCTCCCCATAACGAAGCGTAATGACTGTGAGCCCCGTCACCGCCCGGTGGCGGGGTCCGGTCATTGCAGGAAGCGGCAGTTACATCACCGAGGAATGGAATTCCGGGGACAAGCGCTGAGCACTGAGTGATACTGGAAATCGCGCCGTTTTCCGGTCGCAACCCACTCACTGGCCGAGCATGTTGGGAAGTGCGCCCCTCCAGATGCCCTCAGAGCAACCTGACCAAGCGCCCTCGATCGCAGCCCCTACCACCCGAGCCCCCGCCCGCAGCCGAAACCTGTGGCGGCTGAGGCCCTACCTCCGGCCACACCGCAAGCGCCTGGCGATCATGTTCTCCACGGCCATTCTCGGTGTCGGCGTCAGCCTGAGCGTTCCCCTCGTCACCCGGGCCATCATCGACGGCCCGGTCACCCGCCGCGAGCTCGACCTGCTGGTCCCGCTCGCCTTTCTCGCCCTCGGGCTCAGCATCAGCGAGGTCCTGCTGGTCTGGATGCGCCGCTGGGCCCAGTCCCGCGCGGTCAGCGATCTCGAAGCGACCCTGCGGCACGACCTGTACGTCCGGCTGCAGTCCCTGCCGATGGAGTTCCACAACCGCTGGCAGAGCGGTCAGCTGCTGTCCCGGGTGACCGTCGACCTGTCGACGATCCGCCGGTTCATGGGCTTCGGCCTGCTGTTCCTGGTGATCAACATCCTGCAACTGGTGGTCGTCACGATCCTGCTGCTGCGGCTGTACTGGCCGCTCGGCGTGGTCGTGCTGATCGCCGCGGTGCCGATCATCGTGGTGTCGCTGAAGTTCGAGAAGAAGTACCTGGCCATCTCGCGCCGGGTCCAGGACCAGCAGGGCGACCTGGCCACCCGGATCGAGGAGTCCGCGCTCGGTTTCCGGGTGATCAAGGCGTTCGGCCGGCGCGAGCACGTGAAGAAGCAGTTCGACGACGGCGCGGTCAAGCTCTACGGCACCTCGGTGGAGAAGGTCCGGCTGGCGTCGCGGTTCTGGACGTTCCTGGAAGTGATCCCGAACCTGACGCTGGTGATCGTGCTGCTGCTCGGCGCGCTCGCGGTCGGCCGGGAGTCGATCACCCTGGGCACGCTGGTCGCGTTCATCACGCTGATGCTGTCGCTGATCTGGCCGGTCGAGTCGCTCGGCACGATCCTCGCGATGGCACAGGAGGCGATGACGTCGGCGGACCGGATCAGCGAGATCCTCGACACCAAGTCGTCGATCGAGTCCGGCCCGGAGCAGCTGGTGAACCCCCGCGGTCACCTGCGCTTCGAGAACGTCAGCTTCCGGTTCTCGCCGGAGTCGGCCGACGTCCTGCACGACATCAACCTCGATCTCGCCCCCGGTACGACGCTGGCCCTGGTCGGCGCCACCGGGTCGGGCAAGACCACGCTCACCGCGCTGGTCCCCCGCCTGTACGACGTGACCGGTGGCCGGATCACCATCGACGGGCACGACGTCCGGGATCTCGACCTGAAGTCCCTGCGCAGCGCGGTCGCCTCGGCCTTCGACGACCCGACGCTGTTCTCGATGTCGGTCCGGGAGAACATCACGCTCGGCCGGCCGGACGCCACGGACGCCGACGTCCAGCAGGCCCTGGAGATCGCGCAGGCCACCTTCGCCAACGACCTGCCCTGGGGTCTGGACACCCGGGTCGGCGAGCAGGGCATGTCGCTGTCCGGTGGCCAGCGGCAACGACTGGCGCTGGCTCGGGCGGTGCTCGCCAAGCCCGCCGTACTGGTGCTCGACGACACCCTGTCCGCGTTGGACGTGCACACCGAGGCCCTGGTCGAGGAGGCGCTGCGCAACGTGCTCTCCGCGACCACCGGCATCGTGGTGGCGCACCGGGCGTCGACGGTGATGCTGGCCGACCAGGTCGCGCTGCTGGAGGGCGGCACGATCACCCACGTCGGAACCCACGCCGAGCTGCTGGCAACTGTTCCGGCATACAGGCAGCTACTCGCAGCCGAAGAGGAGGAGGTGCACGCATGACGACGACTCAGCAAACACCTCCGCCACCCTCGGACGACGAACCAGGGTCCCGGCACGACGCGCAGGTGATCGACCGGGAGGAGTCCTGGCGCGGGTACGCCGAGGAGTCCGACGACGAGTTGTCCCGGGCCACGACCCTGCGGCTCAAGGCGCAGTCACGCAAGCTGCTCGGCGAGCTGCTGCGCCCGTACAAGAAGATGATCTGGCTGCTCGTCGCGATCGTCGTGGTGGAGAACGCGGCCCGGCTCGCGGTGCCGTACCTGGTGCACCTCGGCATCGACAAGGGCATCCCGCCGATCCTGGCCGGCGAGGGCAACCAGACGCTGATCACCGTGGTCGTCGCGGTGCTCGCGTCGGCGCTGATCCAGGCGTTCGCCCGCCAGCTGTTCCTGATGCGAGCGGGCCGGCTCGGCCAGACGATCCTGCTCGGGCTGCGCCGGCGGGTGTTCGACCACTTCCAGCGGCTCAGCCCGTCGTTCCACGACCGGTACACGTCGGGCCGGGTGATCTCCCGGCTGACCTCCGACGTGGACGTCATCGACGAGATGCTGGAGACCGGGTTCGACGGTCTGGTGACGGCACTGCTGACCCTGGTCGGTACGGCGGTGCTGCTGCTCACGCTGGACGTGAAGCTCGGGCTGCTCGCGCTGCTGTCGTTCCCGGTGCTGTTCTTCCTGACCGCCTGGTTCCGGCGCCGCTCGCAGCTGGTCTACCGGCGCAGCCGGGAAGCCGTCGCGCTGGTGATCGTGCACTTCGTCGAGTCGATGACCGGGATCCGCGCGGTCCAGGCGTTCCGCCGCGAGCCGCGCAACGAGCAGATCTTCCACGGGGTGAACGACCGCTACCGGGAGGCGAACCTGGAGTCGTTCCGGATCAACGCGATCTTCATGCCCTCGATCAAGGGCGTCGGCAACATCACGATCGTGGCGATCCTGGCCTACGGCGGCTGGCAGGCCTACCACGGGCACGTCACGGTCGGCGTCCTGACCGCGTTCCTGCTCTACCTGCGGCAGTTCTTCGAGCCGCTTCAGGACATCTCGCAGTTCTACAACACGTTCCTGTCCGCGAGCGCGGCGCTGGAGAAGCTGTCCGGCGTACTCAACGAGACTCCCGACGTACCCGAGCCGAAGGAGCCGGCCAAGCCGGCCCAGCACGCGCGGGGTCATCTGGAGCTGCGGAACGTGAAGTTCAACTACGTCGACGGGGTGGCGGTGCTGCCCGGGCTCGACCTGGACGTCCCGGCCGGGCAGACCTTGGCCCTGGTCGGTACGACGGGCGCGGGCAAGACCACGATCGCCAAGCTGGTCGCCCGGTTCTACGACCCGACCGGTGGTCAGGTCGTGCTGGACGGGATCGACCTGCGCAAGCTCACCGAGGACGACCTGCGCGAGCGGGTGGTGATGGTGACCCAGGAGAACTTCCTGTTCACCGGCACGGTCGCCGACAACATCCGGTTCGGCAAACCGGACGCGACGATGGACGAGATCGTCGAGGCGGCCAAGGTGATCGGCGCGCATGAGTTCATCGTCCGGCTGCCCGACGGCTACGAGACCGCCGTCGAGAAGCGCGGCAGCCGGTTGTCGGCCGGTCAGCGGCAGCTGGTCGCCTTCGCCCGGGCGTTCCTGGCCGACCCGGCGGTGCTGATCCTGGACGAGGCGACCTCCAGCCTCGACATCCCCAGCGAGCGGCTGATCCAGCGCGCGCTGCGCACGATCCTCGCCGACCGGACCGCGATCGTGATCGCCCACCGGCTGTCCACCGTCGAGACCGCCGACCGGGTCATCGTGCTCGAACACGGCCGCATCATCGAGGACGGCAGTCCCGACGTCCTGATCACCGACGGAGGCCACTACGCCGGCCTCCACCAGGCCTGGGAGGACTCCCTGGCCTGACCGGAAACGGTCGTTGCGGGGCCCTTTTCACCTTGGGGTGAAAGGGGCCCCGCTCCATCTCCCGGCCGTACCAAGTCTCAGGCGTGCCGAGCCTCGTCGACTCGTCCCCACGCTCTCCTGCCAGCGGCACCGGTCACCACTCCTTGCCTTCAGCAACAAACAGGTGCCGCCAGTCCCGCAGCGTCGATCACCTCGTCCGCGGGGTGGCGCCGACGTCCACCACCGATCAACCGCGGCCAAACCCACCCAGCGCCGTCTACGCACGCTGCGGGCCACCACCGGCGAGTTGCTTGATCGGTCGTGGCGGTCGGGCTCCACGGTCGAACGAGGCTCGAGGCGACGGCGGGCAGCGGGTTGTCGGTGGGGGTTTGTAGCGTGGCGGGATGTTGACCACGGTGGCGGTGGAGAGTTATCGGTCGTTGCGGCGGGTGGTGGTGCCGTTGGGGCGGGTGACCGTGGTGACGGGGGCGAACGGAAGTGGAAAGTCCAGCTTGTACCGGGCCTTGCGGTTGCTGGCGGATGCTTCGCGCAACGGCGCGGTGGCGGCGCTTGCCCGGGAAGGTGGGCTGCAGAGCACCTTGTGGGCCGGGCCCGATCAGCTGGGCAAGTCGGTACGGCGGGGTGAATACCCGGTACAGGGGACGGTGCGGTCGGGGCCAGTGAGTCTGCGGATGGGGTTCGCCTCGAACGACTACGGGTACGCCGTGGACTTCGGGCTGCCGGTGCCGTCCGGGCCGCCGCCGAGCGCGTTCGGGCTGGATCCGGAGATCAAGCGTGAGGCGCTCTGGGCAGGACCGTTCTTCCGTCCTGCGACGTTGCTGGTGGACCGGAAGAACGCGAGCGTTCGCATCCGCGGCGCGGCCGGTGACTGGGAGGACGGTGGCGGCGGGCTGCAGACGTTCGACAGCATGTTGAGCGAGTTCGCCGATCCGCGGCGGGCGCCGGAGTTGATGACGGTGCGCGAGCGGCTCCGAGGGTGGCGGTTCTACGACCATCTGCGGACCGATGTCGACGCCCCGGCCCGGCAGGCGCGGATCGGGACGCGGACGCCCGTGCTCGATGCTGAAGGCGCCCATCTGGCCGCTGCGCTGCAGACGATCAGGGAGATCGGCGACGCCGGCGCCCTCGATCACGCGATCGAGCAGGCCTTTCCCGGCAGCTCGGTCGCCGTCGAGACCGGCACCGGCCGGTTCGAGCTCACCTTCCGCCAGCACGGGCTGCTCCGCCCACTGGCCGCCGCGGAGCTGTCCGACGGAACGCTGCGCTACCTGCTCTGGGTCGCCGCGCTGCTCACCCCACGACCGCCCGAGCTCCTCGTCCTCAACGAGCCCGAGACCAGCCTGCACCCCGATCTCCTGCCGGCCTTGGCCGATCTCGTCGTCACCGCGGCGAAGGAGACCCAGGTGATCCTCGTGACGCACTCCCGCCCGTTCCTCGCCGCGCTGCAGGCCGGTGCCGGCGAGTCCGGTCAGGACCTGCGCACGATCGAGCTGGTGAAGGAGTTCGGCCAGACCGCTATCGCCGGTCAGGGCCCGCTGGACGAACCTCCGTGGAAGTGGCCGTCTCGCTGACCGGCTCCTTGACCGACTCGAACCGGACCAGCACCAGAGCACCGATCGCGGTCAGCACGAACCCGCCGACCGCCCCGGCGGACCAGCCGGAGCGGACCGCGTCGCCGAGCACAAAAACGCCGACGGCCGCCGGCGTGATGGTCTGCAGCGCGATCATCGGCGTCGTCGCCAACGTCACCGAACCGCGCTGCAGCGCCAGCGAGTACAACACGAAAGCGAGCCCGCCACTCAACGGCAGCGTGTACGTCGTGACGCCGCTCAACAAGTCTCCGAGCGAGCCGTCCTCCAGCAACCGCGCCGAAATCGCGACCCCGGCGTACCCGAGACCGGCGAGCAGGCCGAGCAAGGCGGTCGCACTGGCGTGCTGCGATCGGCTGGCGATTCCTCCGAGGACGGCGATCGCGACCAGCCCGACGACGATCCCGACGGTCAGGCCGTGGTGCCGCGCACTGTCCCCCGCGTGCCCGGCGGAGACGGCGAGCGCGCCGAGACCGACGCACACCGCGACGACCGCGGACCACTCGACCGCCGACAGCTGGTCACTCATCAAACGCGTCGCGAGCAACGCCGTGACGACCAGGCTGGCCGCGATCCCCGCCTGCGCGAGGTAGAGCGGCAACAGCCGCAGCGCCACGAAGTGCAGCCCGAAGCCGGCCAGGTTCAGGACGAGAGCAGCCAGGAACGCCGGCTGCTTGAGCAACGCGACCACGAACGAAGCCAGCCGGCGTGGATCCAGTTCGGACCCGGTCGGCACCTTGCGGGATCCGACGGCCTGCAGGATCGCCGCGACGCCGAACAGGACGGCTGCCCCGAGTGCGGCTCCCAGACCGAGCAGCACGACTCAGACTGCCTTGCGTCGAGGCGCCCAGAAGGTGAGGTAGAGGCTCAAGCCGCCGTAGTACACCAGGTAGGCCAGCGAGATCGCGACCACCGCCGGGTGCGGGTCGGGCATCTGCGTCAGCAGTACGGCGTACGAGCCGAGCCAGATCGCGGTGGTCAGCAGGTTCATCGACCGGAAGACCTTGGTCCGGGACGGGTAGACGTACTTGACCGGGACGAAGACCAGGATCGAGCAGGTCACCAGGATCACGCCGGTCACGGCCGGGCTGAGGCCGAGGATCACCACGTAGAAGGCGACCACGTTCCAGTAGCTGGGGAAGCCGAGGAAGAAGTGGTCGTCGGTCTTCGCGTCGACCCGGCAGAACTGGTAGCTCGAGGCGAGCAACGGCAACGCCGCCAGCACCGCGCCCCAGCTGCCGGACGGCAGGTATCCGCCGGTCCACAGCAGCACGATCGGGGCGAAGGCGTAGGTCAGGTAGTCGACGATGTTGTCCAGCATCGCGCCGTCGAACCACGGGATCGTCTCCTTGACCCGCAGCCGGCGGGCCAGCATCCCGTCGGTGCCGTCGATCACCAGCGCGGCCAGGCCGAGCCAGAGCGCCCGGACGGCGTCGCCGTCGACGGCGGCGATCACGATCAGCAGCGCGAGCACGGTGCCGCTCGCGGTGTAGGCGTGCAGTGCCAGACCGGCCAGCCGCAGCCGCGTCGAGCCGACGAAAGGTTCGCGCACCGCGTCGTGTGTGGTCAGCAGAACTCCCAGAACTCGGTCGACGCCACGCGTCGGACTATCTGCTTCAGCGTCTCACAAACTCCGAGCCGGACCGGACACCGGATCGGCTTCGGCGGCCGATCTGAGCACGGACTTTACCGGGCGGCCCGGCTCACCGGCGGCCCACGAAGGCCGCCGGCGGCTCCGGGCGGACCGCGACGCAGCCGAGCCGGATCAGGCCTTCGGCTCCAGCACCAACTGCGGGATCTTCCGCGTGGTCTTCTTCTGGTACTCCGCGTAGTCCGGGTACGCCGCGACGGAGCGCTGCCACCACAGGTCGTACTCCTCGCCCTCGAGCTCGCGGGCGACGTACTCCTTGGTCTCGGTGCCGTCCTGCAACTTCACGTTCGGGTCGGCCTTGAGGTTGTAGTACCAGACCGGGTTCTTCGGGGCGCCGCCGAGCGAGGCGACGACGGCGTAGACCCCGTCGTGCTCGACCCGCATCACCGGGACCTTGCGGATCTTGCCGGTCTTGTTGCCGATCATGGTCATGAGCACGACGCCCATGCCGTTGAAGCCGGCCGACTCGGTGGTTCCGGTGGCCTCAATCTTGTCGACGGCGGTGCGGACCCAGTCGGTCGGACTCGGGGCATATTCACTCTGGGATGACATGTCACCGATGCTAACCAGCCGCTGGTGACCAATCGTTCACCGGGCGTTGACGTCACCCTCCGCCGCACGCTCCCGGGCCCGGCGGGCCGCGGCGACCTTGGCGGCGCGCTGACGCTCCATCCGCCGGCGCGGGTCCTGCGCGTCCGGCAGGGTCGCCGGGCCGGCCACGTGCAGCAGCAACCAGGTCAGCCGCCAGCGGATCCGGTAGAAGAGGCTCAGCCCTTCGTTCTTGCTGCTCATCACGCGCTCCAGATGATTGGTGTGGCAATAGTTTGTGTCCCAAGTGTTAGTGTAGACGATGTTCGAAGGAGGACAACCGTGTCGCAGACCGAAGAGACCGACCTGCTCGCGCTGGACCGTCAGGTCTGTTTCGCGCTGGCGGTCGCGTCCCGCAGCGTGATCGCGCTGTACCGTCCACTGCTGGAGCCGATGGGCCTCACCCACCCGCAGTACCTGGTGATGCTCGCGCTGTGGGAGGAATCGCCGCTGTCGGTGAAGCAGCTGAGCAACCTGCTCCAGCTCGATCCCGGCACGCTGTCGCCCCTGCTCAAGCGGCTGGAGGCGGCCGGTTACTTGACCCGCGCCCGGGATCCCCGCGACGAGCGGTCACTGGCCGTCGAGCTCACCGCGACCGGTCGCGAGCTGCGCACCGAGGCGCTCAAGATTCCCCCGGCGATCATCGACCGCCTGGGCATGACCCTCGAGGAGCTCGAGGCCCTGCACAAGAACCTCACCCGGGTCATCGCCGCCGCGACCACCTGACCGCCGTACGGCGAACTGCCGCACCGGCCGACGACGCCGGACGGGCTGCGATTCAAGGCCGACGACGGCTGCCGCTCAGGGACCGGCGCACTCCTGCAGCTGGGCCGCGGTCGCGATCTTGCCCTCGATCCATCGGCGGCGCAGGAAATGGGCCTTGAGCAACCGGTGCACGCCGTCCAGCACGACCAGCCGGCCGCGGTAGGCGACCAGGTGGATCGGGAAGTCGAGGTCGGCGTCCATCACCCGCTGGTAGTGGTCGCGGAAGTTCATCGGCGTCTCGGCGACCTGGTGCGGCGTCACCTTGAACCGCTCGCCGTTCAGCTGCCACAACGGCAGGTCGAAGATCCAAACCAGGTCGGCCACCTCGACCGGCTCGGTGCGCAGATCCAGCGCCCACAGCTTGCCGAGCTTCCAGCGCGCCGGCGGGAACACCTCACGCACCGACTCCGGCATCAGCGCCACCAGCTCTTCGAACGACACGTCCGGCGCGCTCCGGTCCGCGCTCATCCCATCGACCGTCACGAGGGTGCAGGTTACGCGATCCGCCGGGCCACCACGACCACGTTGCTGAGGTAAACCTCGCCGTTCCAGTCCTCGCAGGTCACCAGCACCAGCCGACCGGCGACGCCCTGGTCGAACAGCTTGCCCGCGGCCGCCGCGAGCGTCCGTTTCCGGTACGTCGTGACGCTGGTGACCTGGTAGCGCAGCACGCCGCGGGCCGTGGTCACGGTGACGACCGACCCGGTCCGCACCTTCTCGAGATCGTCGAACGCACCACCACCGTCGTGCACCGTGTGCCCGGTGATCACCGCCGACCCGCGCGCCGCTCCGGGCTGTGCGCCCTGCGACCACCAGCCCACCGTCGACGGGTTGGACGGCGGCGTGAGCTCTCCCCCGTTCGCCGCGATCGGCACGACCGGAGCCGTGATGCCGAGCTGGCCGACCGAGATCCGGCTTGGCCGCCCAGGCCGGGCCGGCACCGCCTTCGCGGACGGACGAGGCGACGGCTTCTTGCTGGTGCCAGGCGTGCTGGGAGTCTCCGGACGGCTGCTGACGCTCGCCTCGGGCCCTAGGTTCGCTCCCGCGCAGGTTGCGTCGTCCGAGACCGGAACGCAGATCCCGCCAGTTCTGTCAGCCGTGGTCGCTCGATCGGCGTCGGCGCGGTTCGGGCCGAACTGGACGTAGGCGCCGGCGCCGAAGATCAGCAGACCGGCGACCGCGACCAGCCCACCCCTGCGAAGAGGGGCGGGCCGGCCGCGACGTCTGCCGGTGCTCACGTCAGAGGCTGTGCTTCCCGCGTCGGCGCAGTGCCAGCGCGGTTCCGCCGGCCAGCATCACACCACCGGCCGCGATCAGTACGCCGCCGAGGAGGCCGAACGGACCGCCACCACCGCCGTCCGAGGAGCCACCGGACAGACCGGCGTCGATTTCCGTCGGTACGCCGGGGCTCGGCGCGTCGGTGGTCGTGTCGTCGGCCGGCGTGCTGGTGCTCGTCTCCGGAACGCTCGGCTCGTCGCTCGGCGGCACACTCGGGGTGTCCGTCGTCGGCGTACCCGGCGGGAGGGTCGGCGGCGTGCTCGGCTCGTCCGTCGGCGGAGTCGTCGGGGGCGTCGTCGGCGGAGTGGTCGGCGGCGTCGTCGGAGGTGTCGTGGGCGGCGTGGTGGGCGGGGTCGTCGGCGGCGTGGTGGGCGGAGTGCCGCAGCCCTCGACCCAGAACACCTTGTGCTTGGTGTCGTTGCCCTGCGACCCGTCGGCGTGCACGGTGATCTTCACGTGGTAGCCCTGCTGCGGATGCGGCTGCCCGGTGAACTTCAGCGTGTAGGTCTCCTTGGCGTCCAGGTCGTTGCCGCCACCCGCCGGATCCCCACCGATGAACAGCGACTGGTCGCCCGAGACCACCTGCACTCCACCGTCACTGGTCGGAGCCTGGTCGGCGAACTCGACCTCGGCCTGCAGGTTCGCGCCCTCGTCGTAGTTGTAGAACTCGACGGTGAACGAGCAGCCCTGGTGCGGGTTGTTGTCCGGCGGACCGCTCTGGATGTCGACGCCCTCGATCTTGATCGTGCCGTTGTTGCCCGGCGGATCGGCCTGGGCCACGGCACCACCCGCCTGGCCGGCCGAGGCGGAAGGAGCCGCGACCAGCGCGGCCGCCCCCAGCAGCAGTGACAGTGCTCCGGCCGCCGCGACAGCGCTCGCGGTCCGCGCACGAACCCCAGTTGAACCCATGGTCGTCCCGTCCCCAGCAGAAGAAGTCCCCCAGCAGCGCGAGATGGTTGCCGATCACAAGCAGTCGGCACTCGCAGGTCTTTGCAGTATGACGCTTTCGGCGCACGAGTCAATAACTACCGGTGACAAATGGATGCGCCCGGCAACCTTCCGGATGCACCCGGCAGCCTTCCGCACCCGTCCGCCGGCGCCGCTCCGGACCGCGATTCAGGCCGGTCGCGACCTTCCGGCCAGCGCTTGCCGCAGTACGGCGTGAGGGCTGCGCCGGGTCGTGCCCGACTGCGCCGCGCGGGGCGGCGTACAGGTGCCGGGCAGCTCCGAGGGATGGGTCTGGCGGTGGATCACCACGATCGCGGAATCGTCACCGGGCCCGCCGATCTCGACCACCAACTCCTCCGCCGCGCCCTTGAAACCGTGCGCGACCAGGCGCTCGGCATGCCCGGCCAGGCGGTCGGTGCCCAGGCCGATGTCGCGGCGCGGGGTCTCGACCATGCCGTCGCTGTAGAGGAACAGCGCGTCGCCGAGTTTGAGCTGGCCCTTGTTCACGGCGAACTCCGGCTTCTCGACCAGGCCGAGCAGCGGGCCGTCGGAGTCGCGGGTCGCCCAGCGCCCGGACCACGCGTCGAACTGGATGGCCGGCGGATGTCCCGCCGTCCGGACCTCGAAGTCGCCGGTGCGCAGGTCGACCGCCACGTGCACGACGGTCGCGAAGTCGTCGTCCCAGTCCTGCCGGCGCAGGTAGTGGTTGGCGGCCGGCAAAAACTCCTCGACCGGTACGACGCCGAGCAGCCCGCCGAAGGCTCCGGACAGCAGCAGGGCGCGGGTTCCGGCATCGATTCCCTTGCCGGACACATCGACGAGCGCGACCTCGAGCTGGTCCTCGCCGCGGGTCGCCGCGACCACGAAGTCACCCGAGAACGACTGGCCCCCGGCCGACCGGATCGACGCCTCGGCCAGCCAGCCCGACGGCAGCCGGGGCAGCTCGCCCTGGGCGGTCAGGATGTCGCGCAGCTCGATCAGCATCGACTCGCCGCGGCTGCCCTGGACGCCGAGCCGGCTGCGCACCTTCGCACCGGTCAGCACGATCCAGCCGACCACGCCGAGCGTCACCACGAAGCCGATCTTCGGCAGTCCGTCGGCGCGCCCGGACATCACGAACGAGCCGAGCACCAACGCGATGAAGGTCAGCACCACCAGCGGCCGGAACCGCAGCAGCATTCCGCCCAGCAGCAACGGGATGGTCAGCGCCGCGGTGGGGATCAAAGACGGTAGCGCCAGCGCCAGCGCGGTGACCGCGGCGGTGACCGCGATCAGCGCGATCAGCGTCAGGGTCTGCGATTTTCGCGCGCGCCGGACCAGCGACCGAGCCGCCCGCAGGCCGGCCCGTCGCACGCCAGCGAAACCGCTGCCACCGCTCATGGTGAGAAGAAGATAACGGCACCGAGCAGTCCGCGCATCAGATCGTCACAACTTCTTGACCGACGGCTTTTTCGCCGCCTGCCGCCGGGCCGGACGAGCCGGCTTGGCGGGCGCGATCGGCGGCTTGCGGGTCAGGCCGGTGCGCTGACATTTCGGGCACCAGAACAAGTTGCGCCCGGCCAGGATCTCGGTCCGGATCACCGAGTCGCACACGTGACAGTGCTGACCGTGACGCCGGTACACGTAGACCTCTCCGCCGTGGTCGTCCTGACGCGGATCGCGGCCCATCGCCTCCGGAGTGTGGTCGTCGGCGACGGTGTCGATCCGGCCGGTCTCGACGCCGTACTTCATCAGCTCGAGCAGGTCGCTCCACATGCCCTGCCACTCCCGCCGCTTGACCAGGTGGCCGGGCGTCATCGGGTGCAGCTTGGCGCGGAACAACACTTCGGCGCGGTAGACGTTGCCGACCCCGCTGAGCACTTCCTGGTCCATCAGCAGCTGCCCGATCGGCAGCTTGCTGCGCTGGATCCGCTTCCACGCCAGGTCGGGATCGGCGTCGTCGCGCAGCGGGTCCGGGCCGAGCCGGGCGATCAGCGCCTCGCGTTCGCCGTCGGTCAGCACCTCGCACACCGTCGCGCCGCGCAGGTCGGCGTACGCCGCGTCGTTCTGCAGCCGCAGCCGGACCTGCCCGACGGGCTCGGGGATCGGCGCCGTACCGAAGTCGACCTTGCCGATCAGGCCGAGGTGGATGTGCAGCCAGCCGCCACCCTCGAACTCGGCCAGGAAGTGCTTGCCGTGCGCCTCGGTGTGCCGCAGCACCCGGCCGTCGAGCAGCGCGGCGCCGTCGACGAACCGGCCCTGCGGGCTGGACGCGCGCACCACCCGGCCGCCGAACGCGTCCCAGACGTCGTTCGCCAGGCGGTGCAGGGTGTGACCTTCGGGCATGATTCCTCGTATGGGGACGACAGCAGGTGGTTCAGGCCGGCACCGGAGTGCTCCGACGCCCGCGGTGATCGGGATCGGCCGGTCGATGCGGGCCCGGGACGTGTCCCGGCCGCGCGACGACCAACCACACCAGAAACAACCGACCGAGCCTCAGGACGATTCCGGCAGCGGCGGCAGCTCGCCGGTCTCCTCGTAGTTCGACATCATCTCGATCCGGCGGGTGTGCCGGTCCTCGCCGGAGTAGTCCGTGGCCAGGAACGTCTCGACGAACCCGGTCGACTCCTCGGTGCTGTGCATCCGGGCGCCGACGCTGATCACGTTCGCGTTGTTGTGCTCGCGGCCGAGCTTGGCGGTCTCGGTGCTCCAGGCCAGCGCGGCCCGGACCCCCTTCACCTTGTTCGCGGCGATCTGCTCGCCGTTGCCGGAGCCGCCGATCACGACGCCCAGGCTGCCGTCGTCCTGGACCACCGCCTCGGCCGTCCGCAGGCAGTACGGCGGGTAGTCGTCCACCGCGTCGTACACGGCCGGGCCGTGGTCGACGACGTCGTGCCCGGCAGCCGTCAGGTGCTGCACCAGGTGGTTCTTCAGTTCGAAGCCGGCGTGGTCAGAGCCGATGTGCACTCGCATGCCCGAAGTCTCGCAGCCCGGTCAGCGGCCCGAAACGCCGGGGAGCTCCGCCGCGGGGGTTCCGCCCGGGATATTCAGTGTCCCGACCAGCCGGGTGACGTCGGCGTAGGCCTGCTCGTACGCCGTTCCGGCCGGGTGCAGCGTGTAGACGGCCACGATCGTCCGGTCTCCCGGTCCGACCGTGCCGGTGGTGTGCAGCGCCTCGCTGGTCAGGTCGATCCCGGCCGCGTCCGGCTTGGCCCGGTCCGAGCCGAAGCCGCTCGATCCGGCGAACCCCGACCAGCCCTGCTTGATGGCGAAATCACCCTCGAACACCGACGCGATCCCGAAGTACTGGTCGAACCCGTCGGTGCCGTTGCGGGTCGCGTGGTGCAGGTGGTCCATCACCAGCTCGCGGACCGGCGCCGGCGCGTGCTCCAGCAGGTACAGGTAGATGCGAACCGTGTCGGCCGGCGTGATCGCGACGTAACCCCAGAAGCCCGGATGCGTCGCCGGCGGGCGGGTGGTGTGGGTCAGACCCAGCCGCGCGACCATCCGGTCGACGATGTCGCCGCCGCCGAGTTCGTCCCAGTAGTGGCTGGCCGCGTCGTCGTCGCTGCTGCGCAGCATCACCTCCAGCCGGGTCCGGTCGGCCAGCGTCAGCTCGTACGCCGGTCCGCGGTCCCACAGGAGGTCGAGCGCGATCAGCAGCTTCACCACCGAGGCCGACCGGAACCGCAGGTCCGGGTGGAGCTGCTCGGTGATCCGGCCGCTGTGCCGGTCGAAGACAGTGACTCCGGCCGTCACGCCCGGCGGCACCGCCACCGAACTCGCCGGCAGGACCGCGGACAGCTCACCACGCAGAGGCAACACAGGGAACCTACTCACCGTCGACGGAAGTCCTTGGTGAGTAACCTTCGCGCCTGACAGTGGAACGTTCAACCCTTGTCGACCAGACCGCAACAAGTACCGGACCGGAACAGCGAAGGACCGGCCCACCGCGTCGGGTGGGCCGGCCCTGAGATCACGGGGGCGTCAGTCGAAGACCGGCCCGCGGTCGCGGGTGCGCTTGAGCTCGAAGAAGCCCTCGGTCCCGGCGACCAGGCGGACGCCGTCCCACAGCTTGCCGGCCGCCTCGCCCTTGGGCGCCGGGGTGACGACCGGGCCGAAGAAGGCGACGCCCTCGACCGAGATCACCGGCGTACCGACCTCCATGCCGACCAGGTCCATGCCGGCGTGGTGGGACTTGCGCAGCGCGTCGTCGTACCGGTCGGTGTCAGCGGCCTCGAGCAGCGCCGCGGGCAGGCCGACCTCGTCGAGCGCCTCGGCCAGCACGTCACCCTCGGATCCGCGGATGCCGCGGCCCTGGACGTGGATCCGCTCACCGAGCGCGGTGTAGAGCGGCAGCAGCACCTCGTTGCCGTGCGCCTGCTCGGCGGCGATCAGGACGCGGACGATGCCGAGCTTGCGCTGCCAGTTCTCGTCGTGCTCTTCACGCTCCTCGTTCAGGACGGCCAGGCTCATCACGTGCCAGGTCGTCTTCACGTCCCGGACCTGCTCGACCTCGAGCATCCAGCGAGACGTCATCCAGGCCCAGGGACAGGCCGGGTCGAACCAGAAATCGGCGGGGGCAGTCATGGTTCAACAATACAAACTTGAACGAAATCGGGTCGGACGGGAGATGTCCTGCGATGTCGGGGGGAAACCCGCGCGTAAGTCAACAGTCAGGTGCATAGGATGCCGATATGCCTGGAACCAACCTGACGCGCGACGAAGCGCGCACCCGCGCCGGACTGCTCCGTGACGTGAGCTATGCGATCGAGCTCGACCTGAGCACCGCCGCGAGTGGGGCGCCGACGTTCGCGTCGACCACCACGCTCACCTTCGGCGCCGAGAACGGCGCGAGCACGTTCGCCGACCTGATCGCGGCGAGCGTCCGGGAGATCACCCTGAACGGCCGCTCGCTCGATCCGGACACCGTGTACGACGGCGCCCGGATCCAGCTCGACGGCCTGCAGGAGCGCAACGAGCTGCGCGTCGTCGCCGACTGCATCTACTCGCGCACCGGCGAAGGGCTGCACCGCTCGGTCGACCCGGCCGACAAGGAGACCTACCTCTACACCCAGTTCGAGGTCCCGGACGCGCGCCGGGTCTTCACCACCTTCGAGCAGCCCGACCTCAAGGCCCCGTTCACCTTCACCGTCTCCGCGCCGGCCCGCTGGGTGGTCATCTCCAACGCGGCCACCCCCGAGCCCACCCCGTACGCCGGGGAGAACGGCGAGGAGCTGGCCCGTTGGGAGTTCGCCCCGACGGTGCCGATCTCGACGTACATCACCGCGGTCGTGGCCGGTCCGTACCACGTCGTCACCGACGTCTACGAAGGCCCGAACGGCACCTACCCGCTGTCGCTGCTGTGCCGGCCGTCGCTGGCCGACCACCTGGACACCGAGGACCTGTTCGAGGTGACCAAGCAGGGCTTCGAGCTGTTCGAGCGCGCGTTCGGTACGCCGTACCCGTTCGGCAAATACGACCAGGCGTTCGTGCCGGAGTACAACATGGGCGCGATGGAGAACGCCGGCTGCGTGACGCTGCGCGACGAGTACATCTTCCGCAGCCGGACCACCCACGCCGAGCTGGAGAGCCGCGCGAACACCGTGCTGCACGAGCTCGCGCACATGTGGTTCGGCGACCTGGTCACGATGACCTGGTGGGACGACCTGTGGCTGAACGAGTCGTTCGCCGAGTGGGCCAGCCACTGGGCCCAGGCGACCGCGACGACCAAGTACGCCGACGCCTGGACGACGTTCTGCAACGCCCGCAAGACCTGGGCCTACCGGCAGGACCAGCTGCCCTCGACGCACCCGATCGCCGCCGACATGGTCGACTTCCACGCGGTCGAGGTGAACTTCGACGGCATCACCTACGCCAAGGGCGCCTCGACGCTGCGCCAGCTGGTCGCGTTCGTCGGCGAGGACACCTTCGTCACCGCGCTGAAGGAGTACTTCGCCGATCACGCGTTCGGCAACACCGAGCTGACCGACCTGCTGAAGCCGCTGGAGAAGGCGTCCGGGCGCGACCTGGACGACTGGACCGAGCGCTGGCTGCGCACCGCCGGGGTCAACACGCTGCGCGCCGACTTCGAGGTCGACGGCAACGGCTCCTTCACGTCGTTCGCGATCGAGCAGACGGCGGCCGAGGACTTCCCGGTCCTGCGCCCGCACCGGCTCGCGGTCGGGCTCTACCGGCGCACGGACGCGGGCCTGGTCCGCACCGAGCGGTTCGAGGTCGACATCGACGGCCCCCGGACCGAGCTGGCCGAGCTGGTCGGCGCCACCCAGCCGGACCTCGTCCTGCTGAACGACGACGACCTCACCTACGCCAAGATCCGGCTCGACGAGCGGTCCCGGGCGACGCTGGTCGAGTCGATCGACCAGCTGTCCGAGTCGCTGCCGCGGGCGCTGGCCTGGGGCGCCACCTGGGACATGACCCGCGACGCCGAGATGCCGGCCTCCCAGTACGTCGAGATCGTGCTCAAGGGGATCCGCGCCGAGACCGACCTGACCGGCGTCCGGTCCCTGCTGAACCAGGCGTCCACCGCGATCAACCTCTACGCCGCACCGGAGAACCGGGCCGGCCTGCGGGCGCAGTACGAGGAAGCGCTGGCCGGGCTGGTCGCTGGGGCCGAGGCCGGAAGCGACCACCAGCTCGCGTTCGCCCGGGCCTACATCGCCGGAGTGTTCTCCGACGCCGGCGCGGACCGGCTGGCGCGCTGGCTGGACGGCGAGGACCTGCCGTCCGGTCTGGTGGTCGACACCGACCTGCGCTGGACGCTGATCGTCGCGCTGGCCCGGCTCGGCCGGATCGACGCCGACGGGATCGACGCCGAGCTGACCCGCGACACCACCATCACCGGGCAGGAGCGGGCCGCGCAGGCCCGGGCCGCCCGGCCGACCGCCGAGGCGAAGGAAGAGGCCTGGCGGATCGCGGTGGAGTCCGAGGACACCCCGAACGAGACGCAGTTCCGGACCATCCTGGGCTTCCAGCAGCCGGGGCAGGAGGAGCTGCTGCGCCCGTACGTCGGCAAGTACCTGTCCGCGGCCAAGGACGTCTACACCCGGCTCGGCTCGTCGATGGGCGAGAACGTCCTGGTCTACCTGTCGCCGCGCAACCTGCCGGAGCCGTCCACGCTGGACGCCCTGAGCAGCTGGCTGGACACGGAGGCGGAGTCGATCGACGCACCGACCCTGCGCTACGTCGGCGAGGCCCGCGCCGACCTGGCCCGCGCGCTGGCCGCCCAGCGCCGCGACGCCGAGGCCTGACCTCCACTCCCCGCACCCTTGGGGGCCATTTCATGGGTTGACCCGCGAGCTGGCCCGTTGGTCCACCGGATTTCGGTGGGCCAACGGGCCATTTGAGGGGTTAACCCACCAAACGGCGTCAGGGGCCAGGATGGGGATCGCCCGAGCATGCAGGAGACTAGGCCGGTGGCTTCCCCTGATCCCGCCCTTGCTGGTGCAGCTGCAGTTGCTCTGACCGGTCTGGCCGAGGCCTACCGCCCCCGGCCGGTCACCTCGTTGATGCCGTGGCGGTTCCCGAACCGCCTGGTCAAGCCGTACGTCGTCACCGCGCGCGGCCGCTCCTGGGACGACGAGATGGTCGCGTCGGCCCGGGTCACCGCGGCCCGGCAGCTCGAGTTCGACGACGCGATGGGCGCGCTCGGGCTCGGCGTCGTCGTACTGCACCTCGGCGACGAGGGCGTCTCCCTGGTCGTGCAGAGCTGGGCGAAGGACTTCCAGTCCCGGCTCAGCCTGTTCAGCGGCCTGGAAGTCGACGACCTGCGCCCGGCCCCGACCGGCGTCGCTCCGTCGGTGTGGGAGCTGGAAGTGCTCACCCACGAGCGGTCGTCGTACGTGCACCACATCCTGAACGCCGAGGTGGACGTCGAGAGCTGGCTCGACGACGCCCTCGACACCCGCCCGGCGCCGAAGCTCGACGGCATCCCGTCCGGCACCTGAGGGCGCCGAATATCTCCCGGTCCGGTGAATGAATTTCCGTCCGCCTGCCGGTCGCAGTGATCGCCAACCATCCATTGGCGAATCCGGACAGTATCGACGCGTGCGCGAAATGCGACCGTCAAACGATTGATTGTCACCAGTCGGTCAGGAACCGGTTCCGGACGGCGATCGCCTGTGCAGAAAGGAGATTTCTGGCATGTGAGAACTACTCATTTACCGGTCGGTCAGGCATAAGCTGATCCGGAAATCCGACGGGAAGGAACTTGGGGAGGACCTTTGCCGTGACACCTCTGGACCACCGGAATCCGCCCACCGACCTCTGGTCGGGTCCGGCTGCCGATCTGGCCGCCGCCGCGGGTGCGTCGTTCGCGCCCGCACCGGCCGCCGAACCGGCGCGGCGCCAGCTGCCGACCGACCGGATCGCTCCGGCGCCGTTCGACGAGCTGATCGACACCGAACCCTCCCGGCACGTCGCCGCGGCGCACGCGACGTCGTACGGCGTGGAGCAGCTTCCGCACGACTACGCGTACTACCCGCCGACCGACGGTGCCCACAGCGCTCGTGGTTCGCGGGCCCAGCGGGACACCCGGACCAGCTCCACCGGCGGCCGCCGGAGCGCCGCGCCGCGGGACCGTGCTCCTGCCACCGCCACCGGCTCTTCCGGTGACCACGGCGGTGGCCGCAACGGACGGCGCGGGACCGGCGGCCAGGACGGCCGGCCGAAGCGCTCGCACGCCGCTGTCGGCGCCGCGGTCGTCGCCGTCACGGCGGTGATCGGCACGCTGGCGTTCGTCCTCACCAACGGCTCGTCGCCCGAAGCAGGCAGCGGCACCGGCACCAGCCGGGACTCCGTGGCCCCGTCCGCTCCCGGCGGCAACGACCCGGCCCCGGCCGCACCCAGTACGGCGAAGAACGGCCGCAAACCGGCCGTCCCCAGCTCGGAGACGTCGACGACCACCTCGACGACGCCGAACACCGGACCGGAGTCGCCGACGTTCCGCGCCGGTCAGTGGATCGTCGTGCTCGACACCTACCCGACCGACGCCGGCATGGCCGCCGACCAGCTCGCGAAGAGCCTGGCCGGCAAGCTGATCAACTCCGGCGTACCGGCGCGGGCACTGCGCGCCAGCGGCCAGTACCCCGGCCTCGCGGACGCCGGCGGGGATCCGATGACCGACACCTGGATCGTCTACCTCGGTCCGGCGACGTCCTCGGCGGCAGCGGTGAACGCCTGCAGCTCACCGAAGGTCCAGAAGGTGCACGCGAACAACGCCTGCCCGAGCTACGAACCCGCCGTCAGGCCCTGACCTGCAGGCCCGGGTCGGTGGCGAGCCGGGCATGCAGGTGTGAGTCGTGCCGCCGGCCGGAGAGCTCGACGTAGTACTCGCGCATCACGCCTTCGAGCTGGAAGCCGGCGGCGGTCGCGACCCGGCAGGACCCCTCGTTGACCAGCGCGTGGTCGAGCGAGATCCGGTGCAGGCCGAGGCCGTCGGCGGACTGCGGACCGAACGCCCATCGCGCCGCCGCGTCCAGCGCGCGGGCCGCCACCCGGCGACCGCGTGCCGCCGGGGTCACCCAGTACGCCGCCACCGCCTGGTCAGGGACGCGGTGAACGTCCCGTAGCGTCACCGAGCCGAGCAGGTCCCCCGACGCGAGATCGGCGACCGCGAACACCGCGTTGCCGAGCGTCCAGGCTCGCAGCCGCGGCTCCAGCCAGCCCTTGGCGCGCTGTGCGGCCGGCAGCTGGACCACCGCGTTGCCGGCCGTCCAGCGAAGGATCTGGGGATCGGTCAGCGCGACGGCGATCGCCGGCTCGTCCGCGGGCAGGAACGGGCGCAGCAAAAGGTCGCCGGCCTTCAGTTCGGTCGGCTTGAGGCGTGGAGTGGTCACCGGAGCTTTTTACCCGAGCGGAGCCGCGATCGCCGAACCGTTTACTGCTGGTGCGGCTCGTTCGCGTGCAGCAGCGGCGCCTGGTGCGCGTGGTCGCCGAGCTGCTGGACACCGGTGACCAGACCGCCGGTCAGGTCGCCCGCGGCGAACGACGTCTGCATGGCCAGCGCGGCCAGTCCGGCCGAGTGGTCGGACAGCTGCCGCTTGGCGGTCGCGCCGGTGACGATCTCCAGCCGGCGGCCGGCCGGGTCGACGTACACCAGCACGGAGCGGTCGGGGTCGGGCAGCTCGTTCAGCAGCTCGACCGCGAACGGCCGGGTCTCGGAGTCGGCGCCGCCGACGTACACCGAGAAGTGCAGGCCGGAGGCCGCCTCGGCGTGCCGGACCGCGCGCTCGATGTCGAGCAGCTGGTCGTGGGTGAAAGCGTCACCAGCTGGCACTTGCGCCTCCGGTCGAACGGGCGACGCCGCGCGCGGCGGTCGCGGTCGGGGTGCTGCCGGCCGGGAGCTCGGGCAGGTTGGCCGGGTCCGGCTTGGTCGTCGCCGGACCGTTGATCCACACCGGCGGGGCCCACCAGGACAGTCCCGGACGGTACCGCGGGCCGCGCGCGATCGAGGACGCGAAGACCAGCAGGGTCACCACCGCGATGACCAGCGCCGGGATGCCGACGAACACCAGCAGGGTGTGGCCGGAGAGCAGAGAGATCACGGTCCGAAGCCTAGGCCATCACGATCGTCGGGCCGCGACCGGCACTCCTCGAAACCCCGGGGCGGAAGGTTCCGAGGAGTGCCTGGATCGGTGACGGCTCAGAACCGGACGTCCGAGCACTGGTAGAAGGCGTTCGCGGTGTCGGCGATGGTCCAGACGGCGAGGATCATGTGCCGGCCGCTCCGGTTCGGCAGCTGGCCGGAGTGCGAGACCTGGAAGCCCGGCCGGGCTCCGTTGAACGGTACGGTCAGGAACGGCGTCAGCTCCAGCGCCGAGCGGGTCAGCGGAGCGTTCTGGTTCCAGCCCTGCTTGGTGATGTAGTACTTGAAGTCCGTCGTCGCGTGGGCGGCGGTCAGCGTCCAGCTGAACGTGTGGAACGAGCCGGAGTTGAGCTGGGTCGTCGGCCAGGCGCCACCACGCTGGTCGTCCAGCTGGGAGAACGCGGCGATGCCGGCCGAACAGAGCTTGCCGTCGGCGGGACCGGCGTTCGGGAAGCCCTTCGGCCCCTCGGTGCTCTGCGGTTCCCACTGGATCTGGCCGCAGTTGGTGACGGTGCCGTTGGCGCAGTGCTTGGCCCGGCTGGTCGGTGAGGTCGTGTAGCCGTGCCCGTAGGCGGTCGGCACCGCGGTGACGGCGGTCAGTGCCATCGCGCCGATCGCGATTCCGGCCAGGCTGATCCTGCGTGCTCGCTTCATGCGGACACTCCTTCGGTTTCCGTTCAAGGGGGGCGGTACGGAAAAAGGAAGGCGCCTTCGTGGGCAATAGATAACAACCGTTCAAATCTATTGTCAACGGTTCGTGAGCAGCTGCTGACGGAAAGTTGCGAACTAGTGCCCCAGTACGCCGATCAGGCGGCGCAGGCGGGTGTTGTTGGGCAGGTCCTCGATCAGGACCGGCAGTCCGTCGGGCCCGCCCAGCGGGACCCGCCAGTTCGGGTACTCGTCGGTGGTGCCCGGCTGGTTCTGCGTCCGGCGCTCGCCGACGGCGTCGGCCAGCGCGACGCCGATGAGCTTGGCCGGCGTGTGCGCGACGTACCGGTGCAGCGCCTCGACGATCCGCTCGACCTCACCTTCGTGGCCGGACAGCAGGTGGCGCTCGCGCAGCGCAGCCAGCCAGGCGTCCCGATCCGCCTCGTCGACGGCGAGCTCCTCGGCCACCGGCCGGGCCAGTAGGCCCAGTCGGTCGCGCAGCTCGACGTGGTCACCGGCGAGGTACCCGGCGGTCGGCGGCAGGTCATGGGTCGTCACCGTCGCCAGGCAGAGCTCACGCCACAGCTCCGGCGCCAGCGGCTTGCCGTCGGCGTCCCGCTCGAACCAGAGCACCGACGTGCCGAGCACACCGCGCTCGGTGAGGTAGTCGCGAACCCACGGCTCGACCGTGCCGAGGTCCTCCCCCACCACGACGACACCGGCCCGCGCGGCCTCCAGCACGAGGATGCCGATCAGCGCTTCGTGGTCGTAGCGCACGTACGTGCCTTCGTTCGGGCTCTCGTCCGAGGTCACCCACCACAGCCGGAACATGCCGAGGATGTGGTCGATCCGCAGGCCGCCGCCGTGCCGCAGCTGAGCGCGGACCAGCTCACGCCACGCGGCGTACCCGGTCTCGGCCAGGGCGTCGGGGCGCCAGGGCGGCTGGGACCAGTCCTGGCCCTGCTGGTTGAAGGCGTCCGGCGGAGCACCGACGTGGATGCCGGTCGCGAGCACGTTCTGCAGCGCCCACGCGTCGGCGCCGTCCGGGTGTACGCCGACAGCGAGGTCGTGCACGACGCCGAGCTGCATGCCGGCGTTCTTCGCCCGGGCCTGGGTCCGGGCGAGCTGCTCGTCGAGCTGCCACTGCAGCCAGCAATGGAACTCCACCGCGTCGGGATTGTCGTTGCGGAAGGCAACAACGGCCGGCGCGGCCGGGTCGCGCAGCTCCTCCGGCCACTTGCTCCACTCGGGTCCGTGCACATCGGCGATCGCCGCCCAGGTGGCGAAGTCGATCAGGCCCTGGCCCTCGCGGTCGCAGTACTTGCCGTACTCCGCGATCCGGCCGATCGAGGGCCGGACGCCGAACAGCAGTTGCAGGGCTTCCCGCTTCGCGGCCCAGACAGTGTCCCGGTCGATCGCGTCGGCGTCCTCGTTCAGCGCCCTGCTCTGCAGCCCGAGGACGCGCACCCGGTCCCGCTCGGCCGGCGCCAGGTCGCCGTACTCCTCGATGTCCTCGATCCGCAGGTAGATCGGGTTCGCGAAGCGCCGCGAGGCCGGCAGGTACGGCGAAGGCTCCATCCGCCCGGCCGTCTCGGCGGCGTGCAGCGGATTGATCAGCACGAACCCGGCGCCCAGGTCGCCGGCCGACCAGGCGGCGAGGTCGGCCAGGTCGTGCAGGTCACCGATCCCCCACGACCGGCGCGAGCGGACCGAGTAAAGCTGCAGCACCCAGCCCCAGGTGCGCTCCAGCTTCTGCGGCTCGAGTCGCTGCGGCGTGACGATCACCGTCCCGGTGTGGACCTCCGGACTGCTGCCGATCCGGGCGCAGAGCTGGTGGTAGCCGAGCGGCAGGTCACCCGGCAGCTGGAACGTCGCCTCGCCGATCTGTACGCCGTCGACCCACTCCGGCTCGACCCACTTCGCCTGCTGCGGGACGTCGCGGCGCTGGCCGCCGTCCTCCAGGTCCAGCCACACCTCGACGGTGGAGCCGTGCGGCAGGTGCACCGGGAACCAGGGCGTCCAGCCCTCGCGCATCACCACCGTGGCGGGCAGCACGCGGCGCCAGCGGTTCAGCTGGTGCTCGGCGAGCGCATCGGCGGCCTTGGCCGGTGTCGACGCGTCCACACCGAGTGCGGCGAGCACAGCCGACACGACCTCGCGGGAGACCTGCACATGTTTGCCTCGCCAGTCCCAGTACTCCGTCGCCACGCCATGGGCGACCGCTAGCTCGACAAGGGCCGGAGTGGGAGCAGTCACGCGTGCGAGTCTGCCGTATCTCCGGCCCTGGAGCAGAACGCAGCGCGCCGCGTGGCGCACAAACCTGCGCTGCATCAGGTCAAACGAGTGCCGCCGCCTCCTGAGCGCATCCCCAGCCCAGAGTGATGCCACTGCCACCATGGCCGTAGTTGTGCACGACCGGTACGCCGGGAACGAGCTGCTCGTCCCGCTCCAGCCGGACCTCGGGCCGGCCCGGGCGCAGACCCACCAGCGCCTCGATGACCTCCGCGTCGGCCAGTGCGGGAACCAGGTCCGCGCAGCGCGCCACGATCGCGGCAGTGGTCGCATCGTCGACAGTGGTGTCCCAGACGCCCTGGTCCAGCGTGCCGCCGAGGATGCAGTCGTCGGTGCGCGGGTGGACGTAGGCCCGGCCGCCCGGGTGGTGCTCGTCGCGCACGGACAGCGTGAGCCCGGGATTGCGCACCCGGACGATCTGGCCGCGGATCGGGTACGTCGTACTGTCGCCGACCAGTCGCCCGGCGGCGAGACCGGCGCAATTGACGATCACGTCGGGGGCCAGGTCGAGCAGGTCGGTGAGGGCAGCGACCCGGCGTACGACGTGCTGGCCGCCGGTGTCCAGGTAGCGCTGGTGGAGCCGCGGCAGGTAGGTCGGCATCTCGACCAGGGGGACGGCGAAGCGCAGCCCGTGGGAGTAGCCGGCGGGGAGCTCGTCGGGTCGAGCTGCCCGCACCTCACCGACCGCATCGGTCCAGGGCTGGGGGCCCGGCTCGTCGCGGTAGACCACGAGCGACTCCCGCATCACGACACCGGGCATGCCACGCTCCGCTTCGGCCGCGAGCACGTCGTACGTCGTACTGCCCCAGGCGGCGACCTTGTCGGCCGGCCCTGCCGAGGTGGGGAACCAGATCGCCGCCGCCAGGTGGGAGGTGGTCGCCTCGGTCGCGTCGGCGCTCACCACGACGACGTCCTCGCCGCGCTCACGCAGCACGAGCGCGGTGGACAGGCCGCTGATGCCTGCGCCGAGCACCACGACTCTCACGCGGGAGTCCTCCGCTGACGACGAGACAGCACCAGTACGGCGACCAGCAGGCCCGCGCTGGCGATCACCAGGCCGATGGCCACACCGGCGACGTTTCCGGTGAGCTGGTAGAGCGCGGTCGGCCAGATGACCAGCAGGATCGCGCAGCCGACCACCGCGTACGCCGACGCGTGCACTCGGCCGTAGGCGACCAGTAGCGCGGCCGGGCCTGCCGTACCGACGGCGAGCGCCATCACCTCGCCGCGGTCCTGGATCAGCCAGCAGATGGACGAGCTGAACATCGCCGCGCCGGCCAGCGACCACGACGTCACCTGGTCGCGCACCAGACCGACCATGGCCAGCACGAAGGCGACCAGGATGAACCCGGTGCCGGCGATGCCCGCGCTGTTGGTGTGCACGCTCTCGTCCGGTGTCAGGACGTCGGAGGTGATCACCAGCACACCGACAGCGAGGATCCCGAACATCGCCACCAGCAAGGACGATCCCCGCAACCACCAGATCCCGACCACGGCCAGTGCGAGCGCGACGGCGACACCGGCGATCCGGCCCGCCTCGCCCTCGATCGCGACGTACGTGGCGAAGCCGGCGACGCAGCAGCCGAGCGAGGCCAGCGCGGAGCTGAGCTGTTCGCGGCGGCGGAACAGCGCGAGCACGACGGCGGCGGCCAGGAGGATCACAGCCGCGCTGGTGCCGGTGGTGATGCGGGCGGCACGACCCATCTCACCCCAGTTGGCCACCGTCAGGAGAGCAACCGCACCGAGCAGCAGCGCGCCGCCGATGTAGCCGAGCACCTCCATCAGCGCTGAGCTGTGCGGCGGATCGGGGCGTGGCTGGACGGCTTTGGCTTCTTGCTTGGACTTGGCCGACGAAGGCTCCGGCACAGGAAGCGCACCGGGACTGGAGGCTGCTCGAGCGCGGTCCGCGTCCGCCGCGTCACGGAGCGCGTCCGCCTGGTACTGGCGCAGCACTCCGGCACTCACCAGGCGCTTGAGTTCGTCATCCAGCCTGCTCGGCATAGACCGTCGTTCCTCCTCGCGGGTGGTTCGGTGAACTCAGGCGGTGTCACTACAGTAGGGCGGCGAGATGCCTATTCTGCTCAGTCACCCCGTGTCCCTGCTCAGTCACCCCCTGCTTTCCCTGCCGGAGCAGTTCCCGACGTTCTTCCGCCGCGGCAACGACGGCCGGCTCGAAGTGACCGACCAGATCGTCATGGTCCCGGCCAGGATCGCCGGGCTGATCCTGGCCTTCTTCGTGCTGCGCTGGCTGCTGCACAAGGCGATCCGGCGCTTCGCCCGGCGGACCGGCAACGGCGCCGTGGCCGGAGTCCTGGCCAAGTCGAAGATCGGCCAGGGGTTCGTCGAGAACACGCTGGCCAACGAGCGCCGGGCCCAGCGCGCGGAGACCATCGCCTCGCTGCTGTGCAGCGCGGTGACCATCGTGCTGACCGCCGTCACGGTCGTGATGGTGCTGGCCGAGCTCGGCTTCAACATCCTGCCGGTGGTCGCGTCGGCGAGCATCATCGGTGTCGCGCTCGGCTTCGGCGCCCAGACGCTGGTCAAGGACTTCCTGGCCGGCATCTTCATGATCTTCGAGGACCAGTACGGCGTCGGCGACCTGATCGACATGGAGAAGGCCACCGGCGTCGTCGAGGCCGTCGGCCTGCGCGTCACCCGCCTGCGCGGCGAGGACGGCACGATCTGGTACGTGCGCAACGGCGAGGTCCTGCGGATCGGCAACATGACCAACCGCGACCCGGCCGGCGGCCCCACCGGCGTCGGCTCGGCCGCCGAGAAGGAGGACGGGCTCCAGCCGGTCGAGGCCCCCGCCGAGCCGGCCACCTCGTCGTCCGGCTCAACCTCCGCCTCCGCCGCCGCGACCTCGACCGCCGCTTCCGAGCCGGCCCAGTCCCGCCCGGCCGACGGGCACGTGCCGGTCGACTGACACCACCCACAAACCTCGAACGGCGCCGAACCCCCACAGGGGCCGGCGCCGTTCGGCGTACTGGGAACGTCAGGCCGCGAAGGTGACGTCCAGCGTGATCGTCGTACCGGTCAGTGCCTGCGAGACCGGGCAGTTCTTCTTGGCGTCCTCGGCGAACTCGGCGAACTGCTCGGCGGTCAGGCCGGGCACCTTGCCGTTGACCGAGAGCACGATGCCGGTGATGCCCTCGCCGGGCTGGAAGGTGACGTCCGCGGTGGTGTCGATCGACTCCGGCGCGTGGCCGGCGCCGGCCAGCGCGTGCGACAGGGCCATCGAGAAGCAGGTCGAGTGCGCCGCCGCGATCAGTTCCTCGGGGCTGGTCTTGCCGTTGGCCTCGTTCGCCCGGGAGGCCCACGAAACGTCGTAGGTCCCGATGCCGGACGACGTGAGCGCGACCTGACCGGCGCCCTCCATCAGCGAGCCTTCCCAGTGGGCCTTGGCGGTGCGAGTGGTTGCCATACTCGTGGTTTCTCCTTCGAGAGGATCGATCAGCTTCCGGACACGTCGATCGCGCCGGGGTACTGCGGTTCGTCGGTGTTCACCATGCTGTGCGCCGCCATCACCATGTACTTCCAGATCTCCTCGTCGCGATCCGGCGGCAGCGCGATCTCGTCGAGGGCGGCCCGCATGTGGCCGAGCCAGCGGTCCCGCGCGCTCGGGGTGACGGCGAACGGGTTGTGCCGCATCCGCAGCCGGGGGTGCCCGCGCTGCTCGGAGTAGATCTTCGGCCCGCCCCAGTACTGCTCCAGGAACATCCGGAACCGGTCCTCGGCCGGGCCGAGGTCCTCCTCCGGGTACATCGGGCGCAGGACCGGGTCGGCCGCGACGCCGCGGTAGAACGCCGCGATCAGCCGGCGGAACGTCTCGGCCCCGCCGACGGCGTCGTAGAAACTCTGTGGCTCACTCATCGGTATCCAGTGTCTCAACCCACCGCAACGTGCTGCTCGAGGGCTGCCCGTTCGGTCTCGTCGAGCGGCCGTTTGGCATGCGTGTCCGCGGTCACGGCGACCAGGACGGAGGTCGCCTTGCAGTAGGTCAGTCCCTCCGCGGCGTCCACGATCTGCGACTGCAGCGTGTACGACGACGTGCCGATCGCGGACACCCAGACCTCGACGGCGTACGGCGGATGCCGCAGCACGATCGGCCGCAGATAGTCGACGGTCTGGCTGACCAGCACCACCGGCGACCGCCCGAAGAACTCGTCCGCGCCGACCCCGAACACCCCGGCCAGGAACGCGATCCGCGCCTCCTGCAGATAGTCGAAGTACCGCACGTTGTTGACGTGGTCGTAGGAGTCGATGTCCGACCACCGCACCAATACGGGATGACTGAACTTCACTCGCCCACCAACTTCGACAATGCCTCGCGCTCGATCGGCGTGATCCGGCGCAGCCGGTTCGCGGCGAAGTCGAACGGGACCAGCCGGGTCCGTGCCTGGACGTAGGACGTGTACGGCTCGACGTCCAGGATCTCGTAGTCGACGGTGAACGACGCCGCCTTGATCTCGGAGATCCACAACTCGATCCGGACCGGTTCCGGGCGGAACCGCAGCGGTGCCCGGTACTGCACCTCGTGCCGCGCGACCAGCAGCCCGGTCTCCAGGTCGTCGGCCCCGAGCTCCTTGGCGGTCCGGAACAAAAAGTCGACCCGGGCGTCCTGCAGGTAGTCGACGTACCGGCCGTTGTTCACGTGGCCGAGCGCGTCCATGTCCCCCCAGCGCAACGGGCAGTGGTAGACGTGCCGGTTGTGATGATCCACACGAGGATCATCCCATCCGGACCACGGCCAGTTCGGCGCAACGTGGGTAATGTCATCCCGGAAACCAAACCGAACTCAGGAGTAGGTGCGATGAGCGAGCAGCAGCGGGTGGCGATCGTGACCGGGGCGGCCCGGGGAATCGGCGCCGCCGTGGCGCAGCGGCTCGCGGCCGACGGCAACGCGGTCGCCGTGCTGGACCTGGACGAGGCGGCCTGCGCCGGCACCGTCGACGCGATCACCGGCGCGGGCGGCAAGGCCCTCGCGGTCGGCTGCGACGTCAGCAAGTCCGACCAGGTGACCGCGGCGGTCGAGCGGGTGGTGGCCGAGCTCGGCGCCCCGACGATCCTGGTCAACAACGCCGGCGTACTGCGCGACAACCTGCTGTTCAAGATGTCCGAGGACGACTGGGACACCGTGATGTCGGTGCACCTGCGCGGCAGCTTCCTGATGTCGAAGGCCTGCCAGGCGCACATGGTCGAGGCAGGCTACGGCCGGATGGTGTTCCTGTCGTCGACGTCGGCGCTGGGCAACCGCGGCCAGGCCAACTACGCCTCGGCGAAGGCCGGCCTGCAGGGCCTGGCCAAGACGCTGGCGATCGAGCTGGGCAAGTTCGGTATCACCGCGAACGCGATCGCGCCGGGCTTCATCGAGACCGACATGACCGCGGCCACCGCGGCGCGGGTCGGCGTCGACTTCGAGGAGTTCAAGAAGGCCACCGCCGCCACCATCCCGGTGAACCGGACGGGCAAGCCCGAGGACATCGCGGCCGCCGCGTCGTTCTTCTGCAGCGAGGAAGCCGGCTTCGTCTCCGGCCAGGTGCTGTACGTCGCCGGCGGACCCCGCAACTGAGGCTGGAGACCCGAGATGACCCGCACCTTCACCGGAGTCGACGAGGTCGTCGGCGCGGTCGGCACCCAGCTCGGCGAGACCGCGTGGCTGGAGATCACCCAGCAGCAGGTGAACCAGTTCGCCGAGGCGACCGGTGACCACCAGTGGATCCACGTCGACGTCGAGCGCGCGGCGACCGGCCCGTACGGCGGAACGATCGCGCACGGCTATCTCACCCTCAGCCTGATCGCGCGCTTCGGCGAAGAGCTGTTCTCGGTCGAGGGCGTCACCGCCAAGCTCAACTACGGCGTCAACAAGGTCCGCTTCCCGACGCCGGTCCCGGTCGGCTCGCGGATCCGGGCAGGCGCGTCGATCGCCGGCGCGCAGGAAACCCCGGCCGGCGTTCAGGTCTCGCTGCAGTGGGTCATCGAGCTGGAGAACTCCACCAAGCCGGCCTGCGTCGCGGAGACCGTCGTCCTACTGGTCCCCTAGGAACCGGGCCGCCAGCCGCTCCTCGACCACGTCCCCGTCCGCCGCCCGTACGCCGTACGCGGCGGCGCCGGGACGAGACGTCACGACGTCGACCAGCTCCCCGTCCCGGAAGTGCAGCCCGACTCCGTCCTCGGCCGCGTAGCCGTCCGGGAACCCACCGCGGACCAGGTCGAGGTAGGTCCCGCGCCGCAGCTCCTCGCCGTCGTAGTGCGGGCAGCCACTTCCCGCGAGCAGCCCGAGCCCGTCGGGCAACGGGTCGCACCCGTTCGCGTCGAACGAGTCGGTCACCGACGCCTCGAACCAGCAGTTCATCCCGGCGCTGATCCCGGCCAGGACGACGCCGTCGTCGTACGCGTCCTTCAGCACCCGGTCGAGTCCATGCACCCGCCACACCGCCAGCAGGTTCGCGGTGTTGCCGCCGCCGACGTACACGACGTCCTGACTCCGTACGAACGCGTCCAGGTCCGTCACCGTCCGGGTGAACAAGGACAGCACCGACGCCTCCGCCCGGTCCGGCGAGAACGCGTCGAGGAACCGCTCGACGTAGCCGGGGGAATCGCCGCTCGCGGTCGGCACGAAGCAGACCCGGGGCAGGCGGCCGGTCACGCCGGTCAGGGACAGCAGGTGGTCGTCGAGCAACGGGTTGTCCGGCTCCATCGAGAAGCCGCCTCCGCCCAGGGCGAAGATCTGTGAGCCAGGCAAGGAACTCCTTCGGTCAGAGCGGACAGATCAGGACGGCGTGCGTCGCGGTGCGCTGGTAGCCGAGCCATTCGTTGACCGCGATCATCGGGGCGTTGCCGTCGTAGTTGGCGGTGTACATGCGCACGACGCCGGCTTCGGCGGGCCGGTGCAGCGCCGCGCACTTGACCAGCTTGGCGAGGCCGCGCCCACGGTACTCCGGCAGGGTCGCGGTCATCTGGGTCCAGATCTTCTCGTGGTCGCCGTTGCCGAGGGTGAAACCGGCGACGCGGTCCCCGTCGAGCAGCGCCATGCTCAGGTCGAGCACGATCCCGGGTGAGTTCCAGATCGACTTCAGCCAGGTCTCGTACGGCTGGCCGACGATCTTCGCGTCGCCCGGCTTGGTGCGCTGCGCGATCTGCTCCGCGTCGTACAGCTGCCGGGGATCCAGTTCATTCAGTGGCACCAGCCGCATCCCGTCCGGCACCGGTGGCAGCGCCGGCGCGTCGGCGGGCGCCATGCTCACGTAGTGGACCCGCCGGGTCTCGCGGTAACCCCACCGCGACGCCCACTCGACCGACGCCGGCTCCGCGAACACTCGCGCGCTCACGGCGCCGGCTTCCTTCAACCGTTCGTGGGCGATCTCCAGCAGCCGCGTGCCGACCCCACGCAGGCGGTGGTCCGGGTGCACCATCAGCCGGAGTTGCCCGTCCAGCGGGTCCGAGCCGGAGATCAGGGCCGTGGTCAACCAGCCGATCACCTGCCCGTCCTCGACTGCGGCGAGGACGGTGCCGCCGGGCCCGGACCGCGCGCCGGCCAGGCGGCGAAGTCCTCCTCCGGTGATCGCCAGGAACGGCGCGACGAGATCGTGCAGCGCCAGCGCCGACTCGGCGTCGGCGGGAACAGGTGGCCTGATCTCCATCGGAACTCCTTCCACCGAAGTACTGCGGAAGATATCGCTGCACCGGGTCGATCAGGACTGGACCGGTGTCAACAGCCCAACAGACTCCGGTGCGTGAACGCCGCCACCGGTACCCCGCCGCATGAGCGTCACAGCGGGCGAAGCAGCCCTGTCTGCGTCTCCACCCGGCGGTAGCCGAGCCAGTTGTTCACGGCAAGCATCGGACCGTTCTCGTCGTCGTTCGAGGTGAACGCCCCGGTGATTCCGGCGGCCGCCGCGCGCCGCAACGCGACCGACTTCACCAGCTTCGCCAGCCCCCGCCCCCGGTACGCCGGCAGCGTGCCGGTCATGCCCGCCCAGGCCCGGTCCCCGGCCGTCTCGACCGCATGGAACGACACCATCTCGTCGCCGGCCATCGCCGCGACCGAGAGCGCCTTGTTCAGCCCGGGCGCCTGCCAGATCTCCCGCACCCACTCGTCGAAGTCGACGGCGTCGATCGGCGAATCGCCCGGCTCGTCCCGGCTCGCGATCGTGTCGGCCTCGTACGCCTGCCGCGCGGTCACCTGGTCGAGGCCGACCAGCTGGATGCCGTCCGGCGTGGGCGGCTGCTCCGGCAACGGCTGCCGCAGGTCGATCCCGGCGTAGTGCATCTGCCGCGAGCCGTCGTACCCACGCCGCTTGGCGAAATCGACTCCGGTCCGGGTGGCGAAGGTCCGCACCCGAACGGCGCCGATCCCGGCGAGATGGTCGTGCAGCCGCTCGACCAGCGCCGCGCCGATGCCGCGGAGGCGATGGTCCGGATGCACGTACAGCGTCAGCCAGGCCTGGCCCGGTTCACTCGTCCAGGTGTTGAGTCCGGTCGAGCCGAACGCTACAACCCGGCCGTCGACCTCCGCGACCAGCTTGAGCGCACGCTGCTCGTCCACCACGGTGTCGAGATCGTGCCGGACGGTCGCGGCCGACATCACCGAGTACGGGAAGACGTCCCAGCGCACCGCCGAAATCGCCTCGGCGTCGTCCGGCCGAGCTGGTCTGATGTCCATCCGCGAACGGTAACCAGCGGCCCACTCGCCCGGCCAACGGTTTTGGGACGCGACCGCAACGGCTCACGATTCTGCGGCGAGCCGGTCTACCACTAGGGCATGTCTGCCGATTCCCCGCCGTAGCGAGCAGGTGCTCGGCAGTAGGCGGGGAATCGGCAGACATGCCCTAAGGTTGGCGGGTGCCTGTGATCGCGACCACTGCGCTGACCAAGCGCTACCCCCGTGTGACGGCACTGGACGAGCTGACCGTCGAGGTGGGGTCCGGCGTGACCGGACTGGTCGGAGCCAATGGTGCCGGCAAGTCGACCCTGCTGAAGATCCTGCTCGGACTGATCGCCCCGACCGCCGGAAGTGCCATCGTGCTGGGACACGACGTGGTCACCGGTGGCGAGGCGGTCCGGGCGCTGGTCGGCTACATGCCCGAGCACGACTGCCTGCCGCCCGACGTCTCCGCGACCGAGTTCGTCGTCCACCTCGGCCAGATGTCCGGGCTGCCCGCCACGGCGGCCCGCGAACGCGCGGCCGACGTCCTGCGGCACGTCGGACTGGACGAGGCTCGCTACCGGCCGATGGGCGGTTACTCGACCGGTATGAAGCAGCGGGTCAAGCTGGCGCAGGCGCTGACACACGATCCGAAGCTCGTCCTGCTGGACGAACCGACCAACGGCCTCGACCCGGCCGGCCGCGACGAGATGCTCGCGCTGGTCCGGCGGATCGGCACCGAGTTCGGCATCCCGGTCCTGATCACGTCGCACCTGCTCGGTGAGCTGGAGTCCGTCTGCGACCACATCGTCGTTCTGGACGGCGGCCGCCTGCTCCGCTCGGAGTCGAAGGCCGCGCTGACCGGCGAGACCGGCGTACTGGCTGTGGAGGTGCGCGACCTGAGCGGCCGTGACCGGCTCGGAGCCGCGCTGGCTCACGCGGGTGCGCGGGCCCGAGCCGAAGGGCCGTTGGTGCTGGTGGAGATCACCGGCGACGCGACCTACGACCTGGTCCGCGACACCGTCGCCGAGCTCGGGCTGGGTCTGGTCCGGGTCGAACCGCACCGGCATCGGCTGGAAGAGGTCTTCAGTGTCTGAGCAGTTCGCGCCGCAGCAGAACCCGCGGACCGGCGTCATCCACGACATCGGCTACCGGCACTACGAGGGCCCGCGGCTCGGCCGGTTCGCGATCACCCAGGCTCTGCTGGTCGCCAGCGTCCGGCACGCCTACGGACTCGGCCGGTCCGGCAAGTCCAAGGTGATGCCGATCCTGCTGCTCGCGGTGATGGTGGTCCCGGTCGCGATCATCGTCGGCATCGAGGTCGCGATGAAGCTCGACAGCCCGCCGATCATCCCGGCCCACTACGTTTTCTTCCTGCAGCCGGTGATCGCGCTCTACCTCGCCTCGCAGGCGCCGCAGCTGTTCTCCCGCGACCTGCGCTACGGCTCGATCGTGCTGTACCTGGCCCGGCCGCCACGTCGTACGGACTATGCGCTGGCCAAGCTCGGCGCCCTGGTGATCGCGCTGCTGATCCTGATCGGCATCCCGCTGTTCATCCTGTACGTCGGGGCGCTGCTGGCGAAGTTCGACGTCACCGACATGACGAAGGAGTTCGCCGTCGGGCTCGCGGGTGGGCTGCTGCTGTCGATCCTGCTCGCGTCGATCGGCGGCCTGATCGCGGCCGCGACCCCGCGCCGGGGCTTCGCCGTCGCGGCGATCATCACCGTGCTGATCGTGTCGTTCACCGCGACCATCACCACCACCGCGATCCTCGACCCCGACCAGACCATGGACAGCACGGCGGCCCGATTCGCCAACCTGGGTTCGCCGTTCACGCTGTCCCGCACGCTCGGCACGTTCCTGTTCCGCGACGACAGCGACGGCTGGATGCCGACCACCACGCAGGGCCTGGTGTTTCTCGGGGTCTACCTGGTGATCGTCGGCCTGTGCGTCTGGGGCCTGAACCGCCGGTACGCGAAGGTGGCCCACGGGTGAGCGTGATCCAGATCGACAAGGTCTCCCGCTGGTACGGCAACGTCGTCGCGGTCAACGACGTGACGATGACGATCGGCCCGGGCGTCACCGGCCTGCTGGGACCGAACGGCGCCGGCAAGTCCACGCTGATCACGATGATGGCGGGCTTCCTGCCGCCGTCGGTCGGCGCCGTCACGCTGGACGGCGTACCGGTGTGGCGCAACGAGCAGGCCTACTCGCAGATCGGCCTCGTGCCGGAGACCGAAGCGGTCTACGACACGCTGACCGGCGGTGACTTCGTCCGGGCGAACGCCGAGCTGCACGGCCTGTCGCAGCCGGGCGACGCCGCGAGCGCGGCCATCGCGACCGTGGCGATGGAGGACGCGGCCGGGCGCCGCATCGCGACGTACTCGAAGGGCATGAAGCAGCGGATCAAGATGGCCGCCGCGCTCGTGCACGAGCCGGCGGTGCTGCTGCTCGACGAACCCTTCAACGGCATGGACCCGCGGCAACGGCTGCACCTGATGGAACTGCTGCGCAAGATGGGCAGCGACGGCCGCACGGTGCTGTTCAGCTCGCACATCCTGGAGGAGGTGCAGCAGGTCGCCACCCACATCGAGGTGGTCGTGTCCGGGCGGCACGCGGCCTCCGGCGACTACCGCGCGATCCGCACGCTGATGACCGACCGCCCGATGCTGTACCGGCTGCGCTCCAGCGACAACCGCCGGCTCGCCGCCGCGCTGATCGGCGACCCGTCGACAACCGGCGCCGACCTCGACGCCGCGGCGCTGCAGGTCCGGGTGGTCGACTTCGAACGCTTCAGCCGGCTCGTCCCCACGCTCGCCCGCGACCTCGGCATCCGGCTGCTCGAGGTCTCGCCGACCGACGAGTCCCTCGAGAGCGTGTTCTCCTACCTCGTCGGGAGGCGTTGATGGTCCCCCGCACGATCGCCCGGCTCACCCTGGCCACGCTCTTCGGCCACCGCCGCGGTCTCCTGCTCTACGTCCTGCCCGGCGTCTTCGTCGCGCTCAGCGTGCTACTCGCGCTGACCGTCGACGACAAGACCGGCCTGCAACCCGCCCTGCTGCAGCAACTCGGCCTCGCGGTCATCCTGCCGCTCGTCGCCCTGGTCGCCGGCACCGGCGCGATCGCCTCCGAGATCGACGACGGCTCGATCGTCTATTTGCTCAGCAAGCCGATCAAACGCTCCACGATCGTGCTCACCAAGGCTTTCGTCGCGATCGGCGTGGTCCTGCTGCTCGGCGCGCTGCCGATCCTGCTGGCGGGTGTCGTGCTCGACTCCGGGGACGTCCGGACTGCAGTTGCCTTCGGCATCGGTTCTCTGGTCGCCGGTATCGCGTACGTCGCGATCTTCACCGCCCTTTCGGTGTTCTCCGGCAACGCGGTCACGGTGGGCCTGATCTACTCCCTGCTCTGGGAAAGCGTGATGGGCCAGTACGTCGACGGCGCGAAGGTGTTGTCGGTCCAGCAGTGGTCGCTCGCGCTGATCAGCAAGCTCACCGACGCTCCGCAGGTGGAGTCCGCGGTCAAGCTTCCGATCGCCACGATCCTCCTCGTCGTGGTCACGGTCGGCGGCCTCACCCTGGCCGTCGCCAAGCTCCGATCGCTCGTCCTCTCCACCGCCGAGTAATCCCCCACGCGGGCGCCTCCGCTCGCTAACGCTCGCACGGTGCCTGCTCCCACCCACCCCCTTCATTGGGTGCGCGTGCTGGCGCCCGCTTCGGTGCGCGCTGCCCCGCTTGAGTGCGCGTGCTGCCGCCCGCTTCGGTGCGCGCTGCCGCGCTTGAGTGCGCGTGCTGGCGCCCGCTGTCGCGGGGCGCGTCGATGTCCCGACTCCGCGCCTCTCCCTGCGGCTGGGCGCGCGCGCAGCGAGCCGCGACCAACGGGCACCGGGCGCACCAGGGCAACTGCCTCGACACGAGTCCACCGCCCCGCTCAGGTCGCACGCGTTGAGCACACAGCGCGCGCGGCCGTGCCATGATCGGGGTTCGATTTCCACCGGTGGTCTGCGCGAGGAGTTGACGAATGAGTGACCGAGCTGACGACTTCGGCGACCTCGCCATGGATCTGCACAACCAAGGTGACGTGCTGTCGACGGTGGAGCGGGTGCTGGAGTTCGCGGTCGAAGCGCTGCACTACGACCATGCGTCCGTGCTCCTGATGCAGCGCAAAAGCGCTCGGACGTTCGCCGCGACCGACGAGCTGATCACCACCGCGGACCAGTCCCAGATCGACCTCGGCGAGGGCCCGAGCCTGCTGGCCATGACGGACCACGACGACGTGCTCGTCGAGGACACCGCCACCGAGACCCGCTGGCCCGAGTGGGCGCCGACCGCCGCCGCCGGCGGCATCCGCAGCGCGCTGGCGATCCGCTTGTCCACGGGACACTCCACCCGCGGGGCCTTGAACCTGGTCTCCTCGGAGCCGTACGTCTTCAACGAGGGCGACCGCGAAGCAGCCCACCTGCTCGCGCTGCACGCCTCGATCGCGATCTGCTCGGCGCAGGTCGAGTCCGACCTGCATCGAGCCGTCGACTCGCGCAAGGAGGTCGGTCAGGCGGTCGGGCGGCTGATGGAGCGCTACGAGCTCACCGCCGTCCAGGCGTTCGGCGTACTGCAGCGCTACTCCCAGCATCGCAACCAGCGACTGCGGGAGGTCGCCCGCCACGTGATCGAGACCGGGGGCCTTCCCCGGTAGCGGACGCCGGGGCGGGCCGATCAGTGGAGGGCCCGGTTGTCCCCGGCTTCGGTCGGACCGGAGCCGGGTCAGTCGCCGCCGGAGGTGAGTTCGGAGGCCGGGATCGCGCCGTCGATGATGCCACCGGCGACGAGCCTGAGCTGCTGGCGATTGCGCCGGGCATGGCGCCGCATCAGCACGAAGGCTTCGTCGACGCTGATCCCGGCGCGCTCGGACAGGACTCCCTTGGCTTGCTCGAGCAGGATGCGGCTGTTCAGCGCGGACTGAAGCTGCTCGGCCAGCACCTCCGCGCGGCGTACCGTACGTTCCTGCAACAACCCGACCGTCGCGATGTCGCACAGCGCTTGGCCGAGGGCGACATCGGCCTCGCTGAGGGTGCTCCGCTCGACGCAGAACAGGTTCAGCACTCCGATGACCTGGCCGCGGAGACGCAGCGGGATCGCATGGGTCGAGCGGTAGCCGGCGGTGATCGTCGCGTCCCGGAACCGGGGCCAGCGCTGCTCGACCTCACTCAGGTCGATGTTCACCATCCTCTCGCCCGTCGAATAACAGTCCAGGCAAGGGCCCTCGTCGTTCTGCAGGACGAACAACTCCAGGACTTTCGCCTCCTCGGTGGTGGAGGCCATCACGTGCAGCACGCTGCGCTGGTCGGCGAGGATCAAACCGGCCGCGTCGGCTTCCAGGAGTTCGACGCTGCGCTCACACAGCGTGTGCAGGAGTTCGAGTACGTCGAAGTCGTCGACGAGGGTGTCCGCGAGTTCGACGAACACCTGCGCGAGCCGCTGCTCCCTGCTCATTGTGCGCCGCCTTTCCGGACCGGCTGGTCCCCTGTGCACCGGGACGTCCTATTCATGGTCGTCCTCGGCATGGAGCGGATGGAAGGTCACCTTCCGGGCGACCACTTGCTGGGCGAGATCGAGTAGTGAGCGGTCCTCGGCGTAGGCGCGGGCGCGCAACAGCAGCAGCGCGTCGTTGAGGTCCACCGAGGCCTGGACGGTGACGATGCCGGTGGCCTGGTGGATCGCCCGGTGACTGTCGGCGGCATCGGCCAGCTGAGGATGCAGCCCGCCGGCCGACGCATCGTGCTGCAGGTCCAGCAGGATCGTCGTCGCGGCAGCCGCGTAGTCGAGCGCTTCGCCCAGTTGCAGGTTGTCCAGCGGGCCGGGTGTGTCGCGGTAGAGATCGAGTACGCCGAGCCGGATGGCGCCGACCTGGAGAGGAAACGCGAAGACCGCCGCGATGCCCGCTTCGGTAGCGGCGGGAACGAAGCCCGGCCAGCGCACTGCTGCCCGGGCGAGATCGTGCTCCAGAACGGGACGCTGGTCGCGGAACGCGTTCAGGCACGGGCCTTCACCGAGGGTGTGCTGCAAGTTCTCCATCACCGAGGCCGGGCCGTCGGTCGCCGCGAGGGTGCCACCGTGGCCGGCGGGGGTCATCAGTGCGACTCCGGCCCCACTGACCGGCACCGCCTTGGTCGCGGACGTGCACAGCCTGCGCCAGACCGTGTCCCCCTCGAGACCGGGAGGGTCCGGTTGGTCGAAAGCCAGCACCTCCAGCAGGATCTGCCGTACGCGCAGCGATGCCATTCCTGCGTCACCCTGTCCCGTTGCGAGCATTCAGCGAAGAGCCACCGGGGTCCGGGGTAGCGGCACTACTGTACGTGATGGCGGGGCCACGCCATACCCCGCACGACGTACCGGGAAATACCAGTCTCCTCTGTCGGGAGTGAAGAACCAGCAGTCACCCCGTCGGCAGCCACCCGGCCTTGATCTGCTCAGGTGTCAGCGTGGCGGCCAACTGGTCGTCGACCAGCCGTCGCTCGGTGATGTGCTGCTCCTGCATCCGCGCGCGCAGGGCGGTCTCGGTCGCTTCGAGCAGCGGAATCAGCCGGAACTTCCACCGCCCGCCTTCGCGGTAGAAGGTGAACGACAGCGGACTGTCGTGACCGTCGACCTTCAGCTGCACCGTCCCGATGTCACCGGCCACGTCGACCTCGCCTGAAGACATTCGCTGTACGGAGGCCGAGTTCATGTCGCCGCGCTCCACCGCGTCGACGACCAGCCGGCTCGGCGACCATCGGCGGAGGTTCTCGGCCGGCACCGAGGTCCGCAACTTGACCACGACCAACTGATCACTGACACGAGCCTGCCTGAGGTACGGCTCGCGTGCGGTCATCGCGAGCTTCTTGATCGCCGCGTAGTATTCGATGCTCTCCGCGGTCAGCAACCCCGCCACCGCCTGGCCGTCCTTGGCCAGCACAGCCGTCCGGTACGCCGCGAACGCTTCGGCCACCGCCGCCTCCTGCGCAGCCGTGTCCGAAACCGACGTCGGAGTCGACGGCGCGGGCTCGGACCTCACCTCACCGGAACACCCGACCAGGACCCCGCACAGAACTCCGGCGACGACCAACCGCCTCAACATCCGGACCTCCCCCAAACTGAAGCTGCGCGATGCTATCGCAGCCGGGCTCGGCTAGGCCGCGATCGCGATCAGTGCGACGGCGGGCAGGACGGACGAAGCGATCGTCCCCCGAACGCTCCCGCCGCGCGGCCGCCAGTACCCGAGCAGATCCGCGACCCCCATGAACAACGAGGCGAGCAGCATGTACAGGCAACTGACGACAACCACCGTCGTGCCCGCGGTCTCGTCGCCGTACCGCACCATCCACAGCCCGACCAGGGTGCCCACTCCCGCGAGTGCGTTGCGCGCACCGATGCAGAACGACCACAGATGCACGTTCCGGATGCCATGAGATTCGATGCCGAGGAACTTCTGGACCCACGGACGGTCGATCAGGAAGGCCTCCGCGGGAAAGACGGCGATCAGAATCAGCGCCGCGAGACCGGCGGCGAGTTGTGCGACCGCGTTCATGGCTACCTCCCTGGAACGGCTTCGATGAGCGAGATGGTCGAGACCGTCGCAACGACCCGGGTGAGGCGGAACCCGGCCCGGTCGAGCAGCGAGCCGAACTGCCGTTCGGTGCGTTCGCGGCCGCCGACGAAGATGAGCATGTCGAGGTCGATGGCCTTCGCGAAGTGCGGAGCGCTGCCAGGCGGCACGACGCTGTCCAGCAGCAGCAAGGTCGACCCGCGCGGCATGTGGCGGCGTACGTTGCTCAAAATCGCGATGGCTTGATCATCGTCGTAGTCGTGGATCACGCGGCGCATCACGTAGAGGTCGGCGTCGGACGGGGCGGTCTCGAAGAACGAGCCCGAGTCGATCCGGCAGCGGTCGAGGATCGCCGCCTCCCGCAGATGAGCCTCGGCCGCACCGACCAAGGACTCGCGCTCCTGGAGAACGCCCTTCGACTTCGGGGCGGCGCCGAGCATGAGCGCGAGCAGCTGTCCGTGTCCGCCGCCGATATCCGCGATCGTCGAGTACGGCGTGAAGTCGTACGCCGCCGCGACGGCGGGCCAGTCGAGGTCGGTCAGGCACGTCATGGCGTCGTTGAACGTCGCCGCGAACGCCGGAAACTCGTCCAGGTAGTCCCACAACTGCTTGCCCGGAGCAACCTCCACGGCCGGCCGGCCGGTCTCGATCGAGTGGGTCAGCCGGCCCCACGGACCTTGGTACTGCGGATCGCCGAGCATCAGCACGACCGGCAGCATCGAGCCGGGGGTTCCTGAGCGCAGTCGCCTGCCCAGGGCGGAGAGACCGTAGTGCCCGTCGGACCGCTCGGTGAAGATCCCGAACATCGCACCGGCGCGCAGGAGCCGATGGGTGGCATCAGGGTCCGACCCCACTTCGGCCGCGATCTCGTCCGCGGACAACGACCCGTCCGCCAGGACGTCCGCGATCCCGAGCTTGGCCGCCGCGTAGACGACGTGCGTCGCCATGAAGCCCGAGGCGAGCTCCAGCAAGCCGACCTCCGGCGGAACCATGCGCCGCGTGAGGGATTGCAGCGCGGTGCGGACGGCGGTGGCCGCCCGGACGACTGTGACTGGCGGAACTCTGGTCATCGCGCACCTATAATCGTCAGTGATGCTGACCATCTTGGTCAGCCTTGCTGACTACTGTCAAGGGGATGGACCCGCATGGACCTGGCCACGCTCATGTTCATCGTGTACCGCGCGATGGACGACGAGGTGATCCGGGCCATGCGGGAGTCCGGCTACCGGGTGACCGTCGCCCAGGCCCGGCTCGCCCAGCGGATCGCATCCGGCGGCTCGCGTCTGACCGATCTCGCCGAGCAGGCACAGGTCACCAAGCAGACCGCGAGTCTGCTGGTCGCAGCGCTGGAGCAGGAGGGCCTGGTGGAGCGCGTGCCAGACCCGGCCGACGGGCGGGCTCGACTCATCCGCTTCACGCCGAAGGGACAGGCCGCAGCGGATCGCGCCCGCGAGGTGGTCCTGCGCGTCGAGCAGAACTGGAACGAGCACCTCGGCCCCGAGTTGGCCACAGCGCTGCGCGAAGCCCTCACCAAACTCCGCGCGCTGACCGACCCGTACCAGTAACTCTCTGGCATCCCAGTCAGGAGTGAAATACCCTCAAGCCCATGACCGACCCGCGCAGCATCCTGGCCGATCTCTTCGTCTCCGACGGTCCGCGCCCGGAGTACGCCGAGGCCTTCCAGGTCTTCACTCCGCTGATCGGCAGCTGGGACCTCGACGTCCGCTGGTACGACGAAGCAGGCGAGGTCGTCCGGCAGACCGAAGGCGAATGGCACTTCGGCTGGGCCCTCGACGGCCGCGCCGTCGCCGACATCTGGATCACCCCGAGCCGCGCCCGCCGCCCGATCGACGGCGACGGCGAGTGGGGCCTGTCGATCCGCCTCCACGACCCGGAACTCAAGGCCTTCCGCTCCACCTGGATGGGCCCGAAGCACGCCTTCGTGATGACCTTCATCGGCCGCTCCGGCGACGACTGGATCACCCTCGAAGCGCGCGAGCCCACGGCGTACAAGACGCGCTGGGGATTCACGAACATCACCACCACCACCTTCGACTGGCGCAACGAGGACGAAGCCGAGGACGGCACGATCACGCTGCGCCAGACCTTCGCCGCCGTACGGCGTGACCGCAGCACGTGATCCAATGAGCCCTCGCGTACCTGGGGGGTTCACGTGTTCGTCCGCCGCCTCGGCTCCCGGCGAGGACTCGTCGCCGGCGGGGTCGCCGTTGCCGTGCTCGCCGGCGGGGCGACCTTCGCCTCGTCGTCTCCGCACGAGCCACGGAAGCCGACCTGCTCGCTCGACGTACCCGCGCGAGTGGTCATCAACATGCCGTACCTGACTCCGCCCGTACGCCGCGGCGCGGACTGCGCCGCCGCGGGAGTCGTCGAGGCCAGGTGGGACGCGCACGCGCCGGACGGGGCGCTCGTCCACCAACTCACCTTCCATAACGCCCCGGTCAGCGACCTTCGCCTGGGTTCCACCGCCTACCTGACCGCCCGCCGGGACGGACGCCGGATCACCCTCACCGCCCACTTCGGCCGGTACGACCTCGCGACGGCCGCCACCGGGTCATGGCCCGGCGCCCGCGGCGAACTGCAGCTGCGCAAACCGGGCAACGCCGTCTGGACCACCTTCAAGCACGTGACGGCAGACAGCCGTGGCGAAGCGACCGAAACCTTCACCCTCGCGGCGCGCTACGACTACCGACTCGTCATCCCCGACACAGCCGGCACCTGGGGTTCGACCAGCCCGAAGGCCGCGGCCTACTGAACCATCCCGCCGTTCAGCGTCAGCCCGCCGTCGATCGTGATGGTCTGGCCGGTGATCCACGACGCCTCGTCGGACAGCAGGAACCACACCAGCGACCCCACGTCCTCCGGACGGCCCAATCGCTTCATCGGGTACGTCGCGGCGACCTCCGCCTCGCGGCCCTCGTACAGCGCGCCGGCGAACTTCGTCTTCACCACCGCGGGCGCGACCGCGTTGACCCGAATCGTCGGCGCCAACTCGACCGCGAGCTCGGTCGTGACCCGCGACAGCATCGCCTTCGTCGCGCCGTACCAGCCGATCCCCGGCGACGGCGCCAGACCGGCCACCGATGACAGGTTGACCACAGCGCCGCCGTGCTCGCCCATCCACGCGTCGCCGCAGGCCTTCACCCACGCGATCGCGGCGAGAACGTTCGTGTCGACCATCTTGGCCGCGACCGCGCTGTCCACGTCGAGCAGCGAACCGTAGACCGGGTTGATGCCGGTGTTGTTGACCAGCAGATCCACCGACCCGTACGTCGTGAGCGCAGTCTCGATCACTTGCGCCCGATGCTCCGGGTCGGCGGCCTTGCCGGCGACGGCGAGCGCGTTCTGCTCGCCGCCGAGCGACTCGACAGCGACCTCCAGCGTCTCCTGCGTGCGCCCGGTGATCACCACCCGGGCGCCGTCGGCGACCAGCCGCTGCGCGACCGCGAGTCCGATTCCGCGCGACGCACCCGTGACGATCGCCGTCCGGCCCTTCAAGCCCATCAACCCGGTCCCGTCGCTCGCGTCAGCTGAGGCGTTCGAGGATCACGGCCATGCCCTGGCCGCCACCGACGCACATCGTCTCCAGCCCGAACTGCTTGTCCTCGAACTGCAGCCCGTTGACCAGCGTCGTCATGATCCGCGCGCCGGTCGAGCCGAACGGGTGGCCGAGCGCGATCGCGCCGCCGTGCACGTTCAGCCGGTCCTCGTCGATGCCGAGCTCGCGGGCCGAACCGATCACCTGGACGGCGAACGCCTCGTTGATCTCGACCAGGTCGATGTCGTTGATGCTCATTCCGGCCCGGGCCAGCGCCTGCTTGGACGCCTCGACCGGTCCCAGGCCCATGATCTCCGGCGACAGCCCGCTGACCCCGGTGGACACGATCCGCGCCAGCGGCGTCAGACCGAGCTCCCGCGCCTTGGTGTCGCTCATGATCACCACGGCCGCGGCGCCGTCGTTCAGCGGGCAGCAGTTGCCGGCCGTGACGGTGCCGTCGGGACGGAAGACCGGCTGGAGCTGGCTCACCTTCTCCAGCGTCGTACCGGCACGCGGGCCGTCGTCCTTGCTGACCACCGTGCCGTCGGGCAACGTCACCGGCGTGATCTCACGCTCGAAGAAGCCGTTGTTGATCGCCTTTTCGGCCAGGTTCTGCGACCGTACGCCGAACGCGTCCTGGTCGGCCCGGCTGATCCCGCGCAGCGTCGCGACGTTCTCGGCGGTCTGACCCATCGCGATGTAGATGTCGGGGATCAGCCCGTCCTCGCGCGGGTCGTGCCAGGTGTCGTTGGTCTCGGCGTACTTCTCGGTCCGCTGCACGGCGTCGGCGAACACCGGGTTGAACGAGCTCGGGTCGCCGACCCCGGCCGAGCCGAAGTTCTTGTACCGCGAGACGCACTCGACGCCGGCGCTGACGAACACGTCGCCCTCACCGGACTTGATCGCGTGGTAGGCCATCCGGGCGGTCTGCGTGGACGACGCGCAGAACCGGTTGACCGTCGTGGCGGGCGTGTTGTCCCAGCCGAGCTGGACCGCGACCCGGCGGGCCATGTTGCCGCCGTGCTCGTCGTGCGGCTCGGCGCAGCCCAGCATCAGGTCCTCGACCTGGTCACCGGTCAGGCCGGCCTTGTCGACCGCGGCCTTGATCATCTGCACGGCCAGGTCGTCGGGCCGGATGTCCTTCAGCGAGCCCTTGTGGGCCCGGCCGATCGGCGAGCGCGCGGTGGAGACGATGACTGCTTCGGGCATAGCGGGTCCTTCCCTACAGGCCGAGGTCGCGGCCGATGAGTTCCTTCATGATCTCGTTGCTGCCGGCCCAGATCTTGGTCACCCGGGCGTCGCGCCAGGCGCGGGCGACCCGGTACTCGTTCATGTAGCCGTAGCCGCCGTGCAGCTGGACGCAGGCGTCCAGGATCTCGTTCTGCACCTGGGCGCTCCACCACTTGGTCTTGGCCGCGTCGACCGCGGACAGCCGGTCCTCGTCGTGCGCCACGATCGCGTTGTCGACGTACGCCTGGGTCACCTCGGCCTTGGTGACCAGCTCGGCGATCAGGAACTTGTTGTACTGGAACGAGCCGACCGGCTGGCCGAACGCCTTGCGCTGCTTCACGTACTCGATCGTCTCGGCCAGGATCTGGGTCGCGTGCGCGATGTTCGACACCGCGGCACCGACACGCTCCTGGGCCAGCCGCTCCATCATGTGGATGAAGCCGCGGTTCACCTCGCCGAGCACGTTCTCGTCCGGGACGAACACGTCGGTGAAGAACAGCTCCGACGTACCCGACTCGGTCTGGCCGACCTTGTCGAGCTTGCGGCCGCGGGCGAAGCCCTCCATGCCCTCCTCGACCGCGAACAGCGTGATGCCCTTGGCGCCCTTGCTCGGGTCGGTCCGGGCCGCGGTGATGGTCAGGTCGGCCATGTCGCCGTTGGTGATGAAGGTCTTCGAGCCGTTCAGCACCCAGCCGCCGTCGACCTTCTTCGCGCTGGTCTTCAGCCCGGCCAGGTCGGAACCGCCGGACGGCTCGGTCATCCCGATCGCCGCGACCAGCTCACCGGAGCTGAACTTCGGCAGCCAGCGCTGCTTCTGCTCCTCGGTCCCGAGGTCGACCAGGTACGGCGCGGCGCAGTCGTAGTGGATGCCGAAGCAGCTCGACAGCGAGGCGGAGACCTTCGAGACCTCCTCGGCGAACACCGCGTTGAACCGGTAGTCGCCGACGCTGGAGCCGCCGTACTCCTCGGGGACGTCGAGGCCGAGGAAGCCCTGCTTGCCGGCCTCCAGCCAGACCGCGCGGTCGATCGTCTTCTGCTCGAGGAACTGCTCCATCCGCGGCACCAGCGAGCGGTCGCAGAACTCCTTCGCACTCGCCCGGAAGGCGTGGTGGTCCTCGCCGAAGATGATCCGTTCCATCGCTGCGCCTCCCCGAGGTCGGTGGGTGCGGCTCGGCCGGCTCCTGAGACGGATGGCTAAGCGCTTGCTTAGCTTCGCGAATCCGGTGCAGAGTGTCAACGTGTCCGCAGTCACCAGTCCCCTCGTGTGGGAGCACATCGAGCCGGCCGCCGCCCGCCGGCTGCTCACCGGCGCCATCGACGCGTTCGCCGAACGCGGCTTCCAGGCCACCACCACCCGCGACATCGCGTCCCGCGCCGGCATGTCCCCCGCCGCCCTGTACGTGCACTACCCCTCGAAGGAACGCCTGCTTTTCGAGATCAGCCTGTACGGCCACCAGGCAGCCCTCGCCGTACTGCGGGACGCTGACGAAGGGCCGTCGCCCACCGATCGGCTGCGCGGGATGGTCTCCGCCTTCACCGCCTGGCACGCCGAACACCACACGATCGCGCGCGTCGTCCAGTACGAGCTGGCCGCGCTCTCCCCCGAGCACTTCACCGAGGTGGCGGCGATTCGCCGGGCCATCTCGCGGCAGATCGAGCACGTGCTGGCCGACGGCGTACGCGACGGATCCTTCAGTGTCGACGACCTGCCCGGTACGACACTCGCCGTTCTGTCGCTGTCGATCGACGTGGCTCGGTGGTACACGCCGCATCGGACGAAGCCTGCGGACCTCGGTGTCCTGTACGCCGAGCTGGCGCTTCGGATGGTCCAGGCCTGAGCCTTTCCCGCACGAACGGCCGAAGGCCCGGCACTCTCTCGCGAGAGTCCGGGCCTTCCGGCGTACCGGTGGTCAGTCCTGCAGCGCCGCCTGGACGTCGAGGTGGATGTCCACCTTGTCGCCGATCAGCAGCTTGCCGCCCTCCAGCGGGACGTTGAAGTCGATGCCCCACTCCTTGCGGCTGATCGACGCGGAGCCTTCGAAGCCGATGATCTTCTGGCCGTAGGCGTTCTGCTCGACGCCGAGGAACTCGACGGCGAACTCGATCGGCTTCGTGACGCCCTTGATGGTCAGCTCGCCGGCCAGGATGAAGTCGTCACCCTCCGGCTTCAGCGCGGTGCTGGTGAAGGTCATCTTCGGGCTGTTCTCGGCGTCGAAGAAGTCGCCCGAGCGCAGATGCGCGTCGCGCTGCTCGCTGCGGGTGTGCACGGACGCCAGCTCGACGGTGACCGCCGCCGTCGACTCCTCGAGCGAGTCCTTGACGACGATCTCGCCGGCGAACTCGCGGAAGGTGCCGCGGACCTTGGTCATCAGGTGGCGAACGGTGAAGCCGATCTCGGTGTGGGCGCTGTCGAGCGCGTAGGTTCCGGCCACCAGGCCGGGGATGCTGGTCGTCGGGGTCGTCGTACCGGTGATGCTCATGAGGCTCTCCCAGGAAGTTAGTTAAAATTTCAATCTGTTCCCCAGATGTCTGCTCTAACGGTTTAAATCTGAACTACATTCCCGGTACACTGTTCCCGTGACGATGACGACTGGCACCCGGTGGCTGGACTCCGAGCAGCAGGTGGCGTGGCGCGCGTACCTGCTGGGCACGGCGCGCCTGATGGCCAAGCTTGACGAGGACCTGCGGCAGTTCGGCCTGGGCATCAACGACTACGAGATCCTGGTCCGTCTGTCCGAGGCCCCGGACCGCCGTCTGCGGATGGCCGACCTCGCCGACCGCCTGCACCAGAGCCGCTCTCGCCTCACCCACACTGTAGGCCGCCTGGAGGCCGCCGACCTGGTCCGCCGTACGTCGTGCACCAGCGACAAGCGCGGCGTCTGGGCCGAACTCACCGACGCCGGCTTCACCCTGCTCGAACAGGCCGCGCCGCACCACGTCGAAGGCGTCCGCGAAAACCTCGTCGACCTGGTGACGCCCGAAGACTTCGCCGCCGTCGGCCGGGTCTTCGACGCCGTCTCCGAACACATCGGCCAACGCTGACCGGAACCCGCGGGGGGTTGGTTCATGACTCCTTCCCACGCGGGCCCTTCCGCTCGCTAGCGCTCACTTCAGCGCCAGCTCCCGCCCACCCGGTCTGAGGTGCGCGTGCTGGCGCCCGCTTCAGTCGGCGGCTCCCGGCGCGGTGCAAGCGCTGCGCGCAGATCGGCGGGCTGACGCCCGTCGTGGCGTACAGGGCGCCCCACTTCAGTCGGCGGCTATCGCCGCGGTGCAAGCCGCTAGCGCGCAGATCGGCGGGCTAGCGCCCGCGACGCGCCAGCTGCCGCCCGCTTCTTCGGCGTGCGCGCCGGCTTCACGCCCGCCCGACCCGATCGCCGACTCCGATCAAACAAACGCCCCCACACCCTCGTACTCCCCCACCTCCGCCTTCCCCCTCGCGTCGTACTGGAGAAGAAGCAAGCCCGTCGACGTCACCTCATGGTGCGTCAACCGAAGACCAATCGGGGCACCGGGATGGTCGAGCAAACGACGCCCGGAACCAACGACGGTCGGAGCAACAGCCAACCGCAGGACGTCGACCAAGCCGGCCGCGAGCAGCGTGTTGCCGAGTCGCGCGCTGCCGTGGATCTGGAGTTCTCGGCCCGGCTTGGTCTTGAGCTGACCCACAGACTCGACCGGATCGCCGACCAGCACAGTCGTCGGATCCCAAGAACCTTCAGCCAGCGTGTTGGTGACGACATACTTCGGCAGCGCGTTCATCCGCTCGGTGTACGGATCATCGGGATCGGTGATCTGAGGCCAGTCCCGAGCGAAAGCCTCGTAGGTCCGGCGGCCGAGCAAGAGCCCATCAGCCAGCCCCAGCCACTGGGACGTACGCCGTATGAACGTCTCGTCCAGGAACGGCACCAGCCACCCGCCCGCAGTGAACCCGTCGCTCATGTCCTCCGTCGGCGAACCAGGCCCCTGACTGACCCCATCAAGCGTGACGAACTCAGTGAGAACAACCTTCATCCCGCCACCTCAGCCTCAGCGACCGATGCAAGCTGCGCGGTGACCGACCCCCACCCATCGGCGAACCCCAGCTCCTCGTGCAACTTCCGCGACGCCGGATCCCCATGCCGCACGACGACCCGGTACGCCGTACCGTCGGGATGATCGGCCAACGTGACCTCGGCCGTCATCAGCACCGGCGCCGGGTTAGCCGGCCGCAAGGAGCTGTCGATCGTGTTGGTGTACACGATCCGCTCCAGCTCCTCCGCGACGACGAAGCTCGCGTCGAGCTGCGGCACGAACGTCACGCCGTCCTCGCTCATTTGCGTCACCAGCCCACCGCCGGGCCGGACCTCCAGCCGCTCCACCCGGCACAGCGTCGGAGCCGGCACCCACCACCGCTCGAACCGGGACGGCTCGGTCCACGCACTCCATACGACCGTCCGTGGAGCCCGGATCACGCGCTCCACGACAAGGTCGAGCTCGGGGTTCATTCCTGTTCCTCCATCAGATCGGTGACGAGTTGTTCGAGGCGGTCGGTGCGCTCTTCCCAGATCGCCCGTTGCTCGGCGAGCCAGTCGTCGACGACCGCGAGCCGTTCGCGATTCAGCACACAGGTGCGCACGCGGCCGACCTTCACCGTCCGGATCAGGCCGTTCGACTCCAGCGTCCGGACGTGCTTCATGAACGACGGCAACGTCATCGGGAACTCACCGGCCAGATCGCCCACACTGGCCGGACCACGCCCGAGCCGCCGGACCACCTCGCGCCGGGTCGGATCGGCGAGCGCGACGAACACGCCGTCAACCTCCGCCAAATACTGAGCCATGAGGCTAAGTATTACTGCTTACTAAGCCTAGAAGCAAACTATCGAGCGGAACGTCACACATCCTCGGCGGGTGGTGTCGAAGACTCGTCAGCCAACAGCACAGGAGCTCGCCGCGACGGGTCCGCCTGTCGCACCGGTGATGAAGGAGATCGCGAAGTGACTACGTTCGTTCTGGTCCATGGCGCCTGGCACGGTCCGTGGGCGTGGGACCTGGTCGTGCCGCAGCTGCACGCCGCCGGGATCCGCACGCTCGTTCCCGACCTCAGCGCCGTCGGCGACTACGGGCTGCACGACCACGCAAGGATCGTGATCGACGCCCTCGACTCGGTGGCGACGGACGACGAACTCGTACTGGTCGGGCACAGCTATGCCGGACTGGTGGTCCGGGAGGCTGCCGACGCGCGCCCCGGCAGTGTCGACCACATCGTGCTGATCGACGGATGGGCAGGAGCCGACAGCGCCAGCATGTTCAGCCTGGCCCCCGAGTCCTTCGAGACCGCGATCCGGGCCGCCGCGGAGACCTCTGGTGACGGGTGGCGCATCCCCTCGCCGCCCCCCGCGGCGTTCGGCATCACTGACTCCGCCACCGCGGACTGGCTGGCGGAGCGTCTGCTTCCCCAACCGCTGCGCACTTTCACCGAGCCGACCACCCTGACCGGAGCAGTGGACCGAGTCCCCGGAACGGCCCTGTACTGCGAGCCGCTGACCTTTCCGTTCGACCGGTTCGGCGCGGCCCTCCAGTACGAAACCCGAGCTCTGACCGCTCCGCACGACATGATGCTCACCCATCCGGAGGTACTCGCCGAGACGCTGCTGGAGTGTTCCCGGCTCGGCGACAGCCGGATCGAGCACGTCGAGCCGTGACGCGCGCTCTCCGCGGCCAACGCGCACGGTCGATGCGGACCTGACAGGCCGGCGTTCTGCTCTAACGAATGAGCCCCACCTTCCGTGCGGAAGGTGGGGCTCTTCGCCGAAATGACTGCGATGCTCAGTCGCGGGTCAGCTTGCGGTGGGTAACCCGGTGCGGGCGAGCGGCTTCCGCGCCGAGGCGTTCGATCTTGTTCGCCTCGTACGACGCGAAGTTGCCCTCGAACCAGAACCACTGGGCCGGGTTCTCGTCGGTGCCCTCCCAGGCCAGGATGTGGGTGGCGACGCGGTCCAGGAACCACCGGTCGTGGGAGATCACCACGGCGCAGCCGGGGAACTCGAGCAGGGCGTCCTCGAGCGACTGCAGGGTCTCGACGTCCAGGTCGTTGGTCGGCTCGTCGAGCAGCAGCAGGTTGCCGCCCATCTTCAGGGTCAGCGCGAGGTTCAGCCGGTTGCGCTCACCGCCGGACAGGACGCCGGTCGGCTTCTGCTGGTCCGGGCCCTTGAACCCGAACGACGCGACGTACGCGCGGCTCGGCATCTCGAAGTTCGCGACCTTGATGTAGTCGAGCTCGTCGGAGACCTGCTGCCAGACCGTCTTCTTCGGGTCCAGGCCGCCGCGCGACTGGTCGACGTAGGAGATCCGGACCGTCTCGCCGAGCTTCAGCGTGCCCTCGTCGGGCGTCTCCTCGCCGACGATCATCCGGAACAGCGTCGACTTGCCGACACCGTTCGGGCCGACGATGCCGACGATGCCGGCCCGCGGCAGCGAGAAGCTCAGGCCGTCGATCAGCTTGCGGTCACCGAAGCCCTTCTCCAGCTTGCTGACCTCGAGCACCGTGCTGCCCAGTCGGGGACCCGCCGGGATGTTGATCTCGTCGATGTCCAGCTTCTTGGAGCGCTCGGCCTCGGCGGCCAGTTCCTCGTACCGGGCCAGGCGGGACTTGCTCTTGGTCTGGCGGGCCTTGGCGTTCGACCGGACCCACTCGAGCTCACGCTCGAGGATCTTCTGCCGCTTGGCGTCCTTCTGGCCCTCGACCACGAGCCGCTGCTGCTTGGTCTCCAGGTACTTCGAGTAGTTGCCCTCGTAGCCGTAGGTCTTGCCGCGGTCCATTTCCAGGATCCACTCGGCGACGTTGTCCAGGAAGTACCGGTCGTGGGTGATCGCCAGGACGGCGCCCGGGTACTTCTGTAGGTGCTGCTCCAGCCAGAGCACCGACTCGGCGTCCAGGTGGTTGGTGGGCTCGTCGAGCAGCAGCAGGTCGGGCTGCTGCAGCAGGAGCTTGCACAGCGCGACCCGGCGGCGCTCACCACCGGACAGGTTGTCCACGATCGCGTCGGCCGGCGGGCAGCGCAGCGCGTCCATCGCCTGCTCCAACTGGGCGTCGACGTCCCACGCGTTGCGGTGGTCGAGCTCGGTCTGCAGGTCACCCATCTCAGCCAGCAGCTTGTCGTAGTCGGCGTCGGGATCGGCCAGCTCGGCGGAGATCTCGTTGAACCGGTCGAGCTTCTTCTTGGTGTCGCCGACGCCTTCCTCGACGTTCTCCAGCACCGTCTTGCCCTCGGTCAGCGGCGGCTCCTGCAACAGGATGCCCACCGTGGCGTCATCGGCCAGCCGGGCCTCACCGTTCGAGGGCTGGTCCAGCCCGGCCATGATCTTGAACAGCGAGGACTTGCCGGTGCCGTTCGGCCCGACCACGCCGATCTTCGCCCCGGTCAGGAAGTTCAAGGTGACGTTGTCGAGCACGACCTTGTCCCCGTGCGCCTTCCGGACGTTACGAAGGGTGTAGATGAATTCCGCCATGCTCCAGAGCCTATGCGCTGTGCCCCACCCAATCCCAACCGGTGCCCACGCCGCTGTCCTTGGTCAACCGTCCTCGTCGACACATCGCCCCGCGACGGCTGGCCCGGTCGAGCCGTGAACGAGACCTGCAGCGCGCCGCTGGGCCGTCCTCAACTGCCACAGGGCGACCCCGGCACCGATCAGTCCGATGGAAGTGATCACAACGCTGCCCACGTCGCCGGCGACCGCGTTGATCACAGTCAAGGCCGCGAGCAGGACGCCGGCCGCCAGGAACAGCTTGCGGCTCTGAGGCCCTTGCTTCAGCCGATGCTCGGCGATCCGCATCGCGGCCGCTCGGATCTCCGGATCAGGATGGGTGTGCCCGCGCTGGACCGCCTGGTACGCCTCCACCTGGTGGGCCGGTGAAAGGTGGTCAGCACCAACTCGCTTCACCTCACGCCGAATCCCGCCGAGGGCCAGCGTGGACGCCACGTACGCCGCGACGGCTCCCGTGGCGGCGATCACCAGGGCATACGACCACGAAACCTCCTTGACCAGCTTGAAGCCGGCGCCGTAGCCGACGAAGACGAGCAGGCCGGCCGAGCTTGCGAGCTTCCACCGAGGTGCGGTCAGCAGAATCCGGAACATGTGAATCCCGTACCCACCGCCGAAGCACCACCACGGGCACTCCGCCGGCGCCGGCCTCCCGCGTCACGACCCCCTCAGGACCACCACCGCCCATCCCTCACGCCGCCTTCGAGGCGCCGAACGGATTCGCCTCCGCGACCGGCTGAGGCAGGTCATCAAAGGCCCGAGCCCCGAGACCCTGCGGGGACGCCTTGCTGAACGTCGTGACGCCGCGGGACAGGTCGTGCCCCACCGAGAAGGCCTCGAGCACCGTGCGGGAGCGCGACTCGCCGTCCTCGGTCCACTCGGTCGTCTTCAACCGGCCGTAGACCACGACGGGATCACCCCGGCCGATCGACTCGGCGACGTTCTGGGCCAACCCGCGCCAGCACTCGACGCTGAACCAGGTGGTCGGACGGTCGACCCAGTCACCCTTGTCCCGGTCGTAGGCGCGGGCCGTGGAGCCGATCCGGAACGTGGCCAGCGCGTGGCCGCCGTTCACCTGCTTGAGCTGCACGTCGCCGCCGACCCGTCCGGTCAGCGTCAGGTACGCGTCATTGCTCATGATTCCTCCGATCGCGGATGTGCTGTCACCAGAGAAGATGCCGCGCCCGAGCGCCGGACCGCGCACGAATTGCCAACCTGGGGACAACCCAATGCCTTAGCCTTGACTTATATAAGCCGGTCCCGGCATTCTGGCTGCGACAACCGGTCACCACCACACAGGACGGGCAACACACCGATGGACATCCTGGAACAGATCACCGCGGTCCAGCGCGAGGTCAGCCGCACCGGCGAGACCGCGACGGTCCTGATGCGCCGGACCTACCAGTCCGGCCCGGAGGACGTCTGGGACGCGCTGACCGACCCCGAGCGGATGGCCCGCTGGTTCTCCCCGGTCACGGGCGAGCTGAAGGTCGGCGGCAGCTTCCAGATCCAGGGCAACGCGGGCGGCGAGATCCTCGAGTGCGAGCCGCCGAAGCGCTACAAGGTCACGTTCGGCGGCCCGGAGAGCCTGCTCGAGGTCCGGCTCACGCCCGGCCCGGGCGACACCACCGAGTTCGAGCTCGAACACTCGATGGCCAACCCGCCGGCCCCCGGCGGCGCCGGCGCCCTGTACGTCGGACCCGGTTGGGACGGCGCGATCGCGGGCCTCGCGCTCTACCTGAACGGCGATCTCGGCGCAGACGTGGACCCGGCCGAGATGGCCAACTCCCCCGAGGTCATCGAGTACAACGCGCAGTGCATCCACGCCTGGACCGAGGCAATCCGCGCCTCGGGCACGACGACCGAGAAGGACCTCGAGGAAACGGTCGCCATCGCCATGGCCCACTACGCCCCCGAGACCCCGCCCGAGAACTAGCGCAGAAACACAGGGACCTTGAACAGGCAACACCCTGTTCAAGGTCCCTTCCTGTTCTCAGCCCGATCTACGTGTACCAGATCAGGTCGCCGCTCCACGCACCGTTCTGCGGGTAGCAGGTCCAGTCGTGTGCACCCTGGTTGCGCATCTCGTACACACCGACGTCGTCACAGGCTGCCCGGGTGGGGAAACCGCTGCCGAATCGCTTCGTGATGATGGCGTGAGCGGGCGTGGTGGTCACGCCCGCCACCGTGAGACACAGCGCGGCTGTCACAGCCACTCGTGTCATGGTCCGGAGTGATGACTTCGTGAAACGACTCATCGCTGACTCCTTTGCCGACCGTTCTCGCGGATGCGCAACGATCGCAGCGCCGATCAGCGGGCAGCAAGCGATGAGACCAGCATCGAACTGCTTGGACCGGCCGCCGCCGATGCGCTAGCTGTACTGCCCAGGAAGGTTGGTTAGGCGGGTGATGGGTGGGAGTTGGCCGATGGCGGTGTGGGGTCGGTGGTGGTTGTAGTGGTGGAGCCAGGCGGGGAGGGCGTCGCGGCGGGCTTGT
>NZ_MTQN01000006.1 GCF_001984195.1 Kribbella sp. ALI-6-A | reverse complement strand
GCGCCGTAAGGTGTGGAGCTGACTGGTACTAATAGGCCGAGGGCTTGTCTCAACACCACATTGTGGTCGTACGAAGAGACGATATTGCTGCGTAACGATGTTCGCGTTCACTGTACGGTTCCCGGAATACGGTCAACCCCAGCCCGTTTGTGGTTTGTGTGTGTTGGTTGATATTTCTATAGAGTTACGGTGACCATAGCGTCGGGGAAACACCCAGTCTCCATTCCGAACCTGGAAGTTAAGCCCGACAGCGCCGATGGTACTGCGACCGGGAGGTCGTGGGAGAGTAGGACGTCGCCGGACATTCACACTGTTAAGGGCCACCCTCCGGGGTGGCCCTTAACATTTCTAGCTGAAAACGACGGACCCTCTTTGAGCGGTCGGCCCGATGGCCGGCCGCTTTCGCACGTTCAGAGGTCTTCGGACACAAGGCCCCCCGTCACCTGAACCGGAGTGAGCCGGTTCGTTCGCGTCTTCGGTTCGCGTCCTCCGTTCGCGTGCTTCACGTGCACGATCTCCTCGGCCGCGATCGCAGCCCGGCTCCAGGCTGCTCGTCTGGTCCACCATCGGCGTGAGAACGCCCAACGGACAGCCGGAGGCGGGCCATTTTTCGCGAACTCCGCGGGGTGTAAGGATCGGTTCATGCAGAGCGCTTGGTACCCCGACGGACTCGACGAGGAGGAGCTCGCGTTCCAGCAGCTGTACGGTCCTTGGCGCGTCTCCACGCCCCAGGAGGCCGGAGAGCTCTTCGACGGCTACTCCTCTGACTGGTGGATCGCCGGCGGCTGGGCGATCGAGGCATTCACCGGCGTACGGCGTCCGCACGAGGACATCGACGTGTCCCTGTGGCGCAAGGACGTGGAGACGCTTCGCCAGCACCTGAAGGGTCGCTACCACCTTTGGTCGAACGACAGCGGTCGGCTGAGCCCGCTGACCGACGGTCGCCCCGAGCAGCCCGCGTCGGCCGACCAGATCTGGATCCGCCGGCACGCGCTTGCTCCATGGGAGTACGACTTGGTGCTCAATCCCGATCGCGACGGTCGCTGGATCTTCCGTCGTGACCCCTCCCTCGACTTCGCCCTCGACGAGGTCACCTGGATCGCGCCGGACGGCCTGCGCTACATCACTCCGGAAATGGCCCTCGCGTACAAGGCCCGGCTCAACCGTCCCAAGGACCAGGAAGACCTGGCCGTCACACTTCCCCTTCTCTCCGCCACCCGACGCAACTGGCTGACCGACATGATCGACCACCTCCACCCGTCCCACCCCTGGCTCCCTCTGATCTGCGGGACCTGACTGCGCGAGGCCGACGGGCTCCCTCGACCAGGCCGTACGAGGGAGACGGGCTCTCTCGACCTGGCCGGACGAGGTAGACAGGATCCCTCGACCCGACGGGAGGGAGACGGCGTCGCTCGAGCTGACCGGACGAGGCGGCCAGGTTCCACGGCCTGTGGCCGGACGAGGATGGCTAGGTCCCCCGGCCTGAACGGACGAAGGCGACCGGGTCCCACGGGGAAGGGCAGTCAGCACCAACGCGTCGTACCGGGAACTGCGCGTCGTCGCGCGCCCGTTCCCGGCCTCGGCGGGAACCCGCGCGACTGACCGCACGAAGGACGCTAGGCCCCACGGGCTGACTGGACGAGGGCGACCAAGTTCCTCGGGCTGACTGAACGAGGGCGACCAGGTCCTCAAGCTGACTAGGACGAGGCGACTGGGTTCCTCGGGCTGATCGGACGAGCGCGACCTGGCTGTGCTTCGGTCGGTGCGCCGGCGCGGGTGGCCGTCGGTCTTCGGACGGTGGAGTCAGCCCTTTCCTTCTCCCTTCCCGTGACCAGGGCGAGGTCGGGGAGGTGGGGTGACGACTCGGAGCTGGAGCATGGCGGCGAAGCGGGTTTCCGGGTCCGCCAGATCCAGGTCGGCGACCTCCGCCAGGCGGCGGAGGCGGTAGCGAAAGGTGTTGGGGTGGACGTAGACGGTGGCGGCGGCGGTCATGACGTCCCCGAAAGCGTCGAGCCAGGCGCGAAGGGTCTCGACCAAGTTCGTGTTGTGGTCCCGGTCGTACGCGACCAGCCGCGCGATCGGACCCGTGGGCTGGTCGCCTCGTGCCTCGATCAGGTCGCGGAGTTCAAGGAGAAGAGTCTCGACGTGAACGTCAGCCAGGCGGGCGACTCGCTGGGAGCCGGTACGAAGGACTCGTAGAGCTCGATCGGCGCCGGCTCGTGCGTGCGGAAGCCGGGCAGTCTCGTGAACGACGGGACCGACGCCGATGGTCGCGGTGACGCGATCGCCGATTCGGTCGAGAAAGTCCTTGGCGACCCGGACAGCGCGCTCCTCACCGTCGTCGCGGTCGGCACGGACAGGCAGGAGGCCGTAGGCGACGTCTCCGACCAGCGCGGCCGCCGACCTCGGATGCACGGCGCCCAGATGCATCGCGAACGCATCCGCAAGCCGCTGACGCTCGGTTGCGAGTCCTGCCTCACCCACGAGCGAGTCAGTCGAGTCCACCGCCGACCAGCCGCTGGAACTGCGACCTCCTGCGGAAGGCTGGCTGCTGGAACCGGGACCTGCTGCCGCCGACTGGCCGCGCGAGCCGCGGCCTTCCGACGTCGGCTGGCTGCCGCGGCCTCCCGCCGTCGCCTGGCTGCCGGAACCGGAACTTCCCGTCTGGCGCCGGTCACCGGAGCCGCGAACTCCCGCGGTCAACCGCTTGTCGGAGCCACGACTTCCCGCCGCCAACCGGGTGACCGAACCGGGAGTTCCAGTCGCCGGCCGGTTGTCGGAAACTCGACTCCCTGTCGTCGAGGCGCTGACGCGTCGGCGGTTCGTGGATTCGTCGTCATCGCCTTCCGTACGCCGTACTCGGACGGCTAGCGCGAGCACGACGACTGGTTGGTCAGCGAGGCCGAGACGGTCGAGTGCCTCTCGCGCTCCGGCGCCGCCTTCGAGAGCCGTGCTCACCAGGTCGGCGCGGAGGCGGCGTTCGACGTCGGCGCCGGCTCGGATGCGCAGCATGTGGAGGGCCACCAGTTTCGCGGCATCGCACAGTGCCTGGGTGCGTTCGTCGGTCAGCGGGTCGCGGACCGCGGCCCAGATCGAGCCGAGGATCTCGTCGCCGGCGCGGACCGCGACGGCGACGCGGGGGATGGTGAACTCGGTTTCGGTGATGGGCAGCGGCGGCACGTGCACGGGACGGTCGGTGCGGTAGAGCTCGCGAAACACACCGCGATCGGCCAAGAGGCGCGAGTACCGCTGGGGGACCTGGCGGCCGAGGACCGTCTCGACCCGGGCAACGTCGGCCTCGTCCTGGCGGCCGGAGAACGCGAGCACTCGGGAGTTCCGGTCCTCGATCGTCACCGGAGCGTCGAGGAGAGCGGCAGTTGCGTTGGCGAGTGCGAACAGGTCGCCAGACGGCATCCCGCCCAGCGTTTCGGGCTCGGCGACTCCGACGTCTCCTTCGGCGAGCAGGGATCGCAGCAGTACGGCGAGCTGGTCCCAGGACGCGCCGCGCGTCAGGCCGAGCAGGGCGACACCGGACTCTGCAACTGCCGCAGTGATGCTCTCATCGCCGGGGACGGGCGAACGTACGACGAGGCCTGCAGCGTGCTGACGGCCGAGGTCGCGCAGTGTCGAGGTGATCATGTCCGGCTCGTGCAACCCGACGCCGAGCACCAGCGCGTTGCGTGGCAACACCGGCTCGTCGACGGGGTCGTGGGTTACCACGCCGCCGATCTCCACCGGGCGGTCGGCGTCGCCGCGCACGAGTTCGAGCAAAGTGGCGCCGAGGTCGTCCAGCACGCGGCCGAGACTGGCGCGCGGTCGGTTCGTCACGGAATGCATCACCTGTCCGAAGCTAGAAGCCGGACCCTCAGCCTAGTTCGTCGGAGCGGACAGAATCAGTCCTTGGAATGGTTCTAGCGGACAACTGCCCCTCGAAAGAGGGTGGCGGGATGGTGACCGGACGTGCCGGGCTGAGGACGCGAGCATGCTCGCGGAAGGGGCGCGGCGCCGAGGGGCCGCGTGAACTCGGACGCCGCTCGGACGCCGCGGTACGCGCACGAGGCGAGGACCCAGCCCGAGCTGACCGACAGCCGCTGGCGAGGTGCTGCGCGATGCGCGGTGAATCGGCTGGTCGCAGCCAGGGGTGTCGTGGACAACTGGTGGGGCAGCGGTCCGGATGGTCCACCTGGTCCGTAGCGTCCGAAGGAGCTGAGGCTATAGCGCACGGTTCTTCGGACGTTGTGGGGCGGCTGTTGCCTGTCGTCGTTTCCGCTCATCCGCGTGATCGCGGGCGGCGCTGTGTTCGGTGGCGATGGGCGGGTCGGCGCACAACGCCACGTCCAGGTTGTGCTCGCACCGGTGGTAGGGGCGCTGGGAGAGCGCATCCGGCGCCGTTGCGGGCGGCAGCGCCGACGCTTCGCGCTACTGGGCGGAGGAGGGAGCGAGGGATCGCTGGTTGGCCGTTGGTGGCATCAACCCGAGCACCCGCGGCGGCTGGTTACTTGGCGCGAGCGGCGTGCACGTGCGGACCTTCGCGACGGCCGTGCGGGTGCGGACCCTCGCGAGGACCTCGGGGCTGTGGTGCCTAGAGCTTGAGCCATTCGGTGTGGGTGGTTACGGCGGCGAGTTCGGGTTCCAGGGGGTCTACGCCGATGCCGGGGGTGGTGGGGACTTCGAGGTGGCCGTTGGTGAGGGTGAAGGGGGTGGTGATGTCGGTTTGGTAGTAGCGGGAGGAGGCGGAAGTGTCGCCGGGGAGGGTGAAGCCGGGGAGGGCGGCCAGGGCTACGTTGGCGGCTCGGCCCAGGCCGGTTTCGAGCATGCCGCCGCACCAGACGGGGATGCCGTGGGACTGGCAGACGTCGTGGATGCGGCGGGCTTCGAGGTAGCCGCCGACTCGGCCGGGTTTGATGTTGATGATGCTGCAGGCGCCGAGGGAGATTGCCGCGGCGGCGGCTCGGGCTGAGGTGATCGACTCGTCGAGGCAGACGGGGGTCTTCAGATGCCGGGAGAGTTCGGCGTGGCCGAGGATGTCCTCTTCGTCCAGGGGTTGCTCGATGAGGAGAAGGTCGAACGGGTCGAGGCGGGCGAGGTGGCGGGCGTCGGAGACGGCGTACGCGGTGTTGGCGTCGACCTGGAGCAGGATCTCGTCGCCGAAGCGTTCGCGGACGGCGGCGACCGGTTCGATGTCCCAGCCGGGCTGGATCTTGAGCTTGATGCGCAGGTAGCCCTCGTCGAGGTAGTTGCCGACGGCGTCGAGTAGTTCGCCGATCGAGCTCATAATGCCGACGGAGACGCCGCACGGGACCCGGTCGTGGACGGCGCCGAGTTCGCGGGCCAGTGGCCGACCCTCGGCGCGGAGTTCGGCGTCCAGGACGGCGGTTTCGAGTGCGGCCTTCGCCATGCGGTGGCCGTGGAACTTCTCGAGCGCCGGCGCGACACCGATCGCGTCGAGGCGGTCGACCGCTGCCAGCGCGGGGACGAAGAAGCGGCGCAGGACGTCGGCGGCCGCGTCGACGTACTCCGACGAGTACAGCGGGCCGGCCATCGCGACACACTCGCCCCAGCCCTCCGCCTCGGTGCTGACGACCCGCACGAGCAGGGCGTCGCGGGTGGTCTCGGTCCCGAACGACGTCCGGAACGGTGAGATCAACGGCAATGCGATCCGCCGTAGTTCGACTCCGGTCAGCTTCATCGCAGCAGTCCTCTCGCAGGAAGTTCGAGCACGTACCAACCGGTCCGGTCGAAGCCGGTCACTTGCCATCCGTCGACGAGCAAACCGCCGAGCACCTCGCGTAGCGCCGCCCGCCAGGCCTTTGCCGCGGCCGGAGCGGTGTGCCGCAGCCCCTCGATGTCAGCCGGTACGGCGACCAGCATCACCCGATCGCCGAGCCCGGTGGAGGCGCCCGCGACGTGTGAGGTCGCGCCTGGGACGTGTGAAGTCGCACTCGAGTGAATCGTCGGGTGGTCGTCCGGGGTGCGGGACAGGGCGACGGTTGCTTCAGGCAAGGTTTTTGCTGTCGGGCCGGGCGGATGGCCGGTGGCGGCCTTGGCGACGGCGGGCGACTCCAGCTGCCATCGGACCAGCAGGCGGTCGGTGTCGTCACCGTTGTTGATGCCGTCGTGCATGTCGCCGTAGAAGTTGGTCAGGTATTCGGCCGGTTCGGCCGCGAGTTTGCAGAGGTTGAAGTACGCGTTGCGCCGGACCAGGGGATCGAAGGTCCAGGAGATCGCGGTGATGCCGCGCCGTAGCGCCCAGGCACGTTGGTGGAGTTTCAGGGCGAAGCCGACGTGGCGGCCGCGGGCTCGTCCGGACACTCCGGCGACGTGGCTGTGCATGGCGACCTCGGCCGGCGCGGAGAAGAAGCCGACGCAGGCACCGATGAGCTCGTCGCCGTCGTAGGCGCCGGAGACGTAGTTGCCGGCTTTGGTCAGAGCACGTAGCAACTCGGTCGTCACCGGCGGATTCTTGGGATCAGGTCGCCAGATGGAGTCGTACAGCCGATAGACGCCCTCCAACTCGCTCAGCTCGGTCAGCATCCGCACGTGTACGCCGGCCGATGCCGCGGCGGCCAAGGATGCTTGATCTGCCGCGCTGGTCGACGGGGTGAGGTCGGTCAGGTCGGGGGCACTCATGGTCTCTCCAGCAGGTCCGCGATCAGCGCTGTGAGCAGAGACGTCCGGGGAACGAGCTCGGCGACCACGACGTGCTCGTCGTCGGCATGGGCGCCGCCACCGACGGCACCAAGGCCGTCCAGGGTCGGCGTGCCGACTCCGGCGGTGAAGTTGCCGTCCGAGCCTCCACCGACCGACGTCTCCCGGAGCGGCGGCAGGCCGAGGGACGACGCCAGAACACACGCGCGCTGGTACAACGCGTCGGACATCTTCCGCTCCAGCGGCGGGCGATTGGGCCCGCCGATGATCTCCAAGCGAGCCTCGGGAAGCACCGGCTGCAAGGCGTGCATGGCCTCGTCCACCCGGAGCTGTTCGGCCACGGTGCGAGCGCGGACGTCGACCATGAAGCTCCCGGCGGCTGGGACCGTGTTGCGCGTGGTGCCGGAGGTGAGCAACGTCGGAGTCACGGTGGTGCCCAGCGACGGGTCGCCGAGCGCTGCGACGGCAAGGATCTGGTGAGCGGCCTCGATGCTCGCGTTCACGCCGAGCTCCGGCTCGAGGCCGGCATGCGAGGCCCGGCCGAGGATCCGGATCTCGTAGTTCGACACGCCTTTGCGTTCCAGCTTCAGAGCGCCGTTGTCGGCCGAAGCCTCCAGCACCAAGGCCGCCGCGCAGCCGACTGCCTCGGCCTCGATCAAAGAACGCGACGACGGCGACCCCAGTTCCTCGTCACCGGTCACCAGCAAGGTGACGCCGTCCAGGGACGGCAAAGCGGCGAGGGCGTGAAAGGCCATCACCAGACCGCCCTTCATGTCGAAGCACCCCGGCCCGCGGACCACTCCGCCGTCCACGACGAACGGATGCGTCGTCAACGAGCCGGCCGGCCAGACCGTGTCGTGGTGGCCGAGCACAAGCACCCGCGAAGGCCCGTCTCCGAACTTCCAGCGCAGGTGCGTCCACCCGTCCACCACCTCGTACGACGGTGCGGTGCCCAGCCGCTCCTTGCCCAGCTGGGCGACCACATCCGCGCTCCGGGCCACGGCCGCGTGGTCCGACGACGGCGACTCGCACATCACCAACGTCTCCAGGTCCGTCAGCATCACCGCCGAAGAGGCCGTCATCAGCCCACCTTCGGCGTCGCTCGAACCCCGAAGTGCATGTACTTCTCACCGCTCGGCAACGCGTAGAACGTGATCGCCGACCAGGTCAGCGAGCCGGGCTGCCGTACGACGAACAGGTCGCCGCTGTCGTCGGCCGGCCTCATCACGAACTCCTGCGCCGGCTCCGGCATCAGCTCGGCCAGTGGTCCGGTCAACGTCACCCGCACCATCGCCTGCCCGTCCCGCACGAACACCTCCTGCAGTGTGCTGGCTCGCTCGTACCGCCCGACGTGCCGGTGAAGATCGATCGAAGGCTCCGGCGACAGAGGTGCCAGCGGCAACGGCATCGCCACCCCGGCGACCTCGGCGAAGATTTCGCGGTACAGCTCCTCGTACAGGTCGTGCGTGTTGCCGCCGTTGGTCAGCAACGACACGGCCAGGCCCTGCTCGGGCAGCACGCGCAGGAACGCGGCCTGGCCGATCGTGTTGCCGTCGTGCCCGATCAACCGGTGACCGTCCCAGTCGAACCGGATCCAGCCGAGCCCCCAGGAGTCGCCGAGCGTGTGCTTGTCCGGCAGCTCTGCGTGCTTGTCGGCCATCGTCGTCACGGAGGCAGAGCTCAGGACCCGCTTGCCGTCCGGCGCGAGACCGTCGTTCAGGTGCATCCGGGCGAAGGCCAGGGCTTCAGCCGCGGTCGAGGTGATCAGCCCGGCCGGACCGAGGGACCGGGGGAGTCCCCAGACCGGCGCCGGCGACAGCTCGTCCTCGCCGACGTGTCCGACGGCGGCCCGGTGCAGCAGCGCCTCCTCGGGCAGCGTGACCGTACGACGCAAGCCGAGCGGCTCGAAGATCCGCTCCCGCAGCGCCGCGTCCCAGGTCTTGCCGGTGAGCTTCTCGATCACGCGCCCGGCCAGCGAGAAGCCGGAGTTGCAGTACGACCAGGTCACCCCGATCGGGTGGTTCTGGCCCACGTCGGCCAGCCCGTCCACGTACTTCTCCAGGCAGTCGTCACCCCGCCCGGTGTCGGTGAACACGTCGCCGTCGATCCCGCTCGTGTGCGTCAGCAACTGGCGCATCGTCACCTGCTTGGCGACATCCGGATCGCCGAGCTGCAGTTCGGGCAGCACCTGGATCAGCGGCTGGTCCAGGTCGAGCAGACCCTCGTCGACCAGTTGCATCGCCAGCGTCGCGGTCCACACCTTCGACATCGACCCGATCTGGAAGATGGAGTCGGTGGTCACCGGCACACCGGTTTCCTTGTGCAGTACGCCGGTCGCCGCCTCCACCAGCTCGTCGTCCTGACCCGGCCGCAGCCGCAGGATGCCCAGCGAAGCTCCGACGACCTTGTGCTTGGCAGCGAGCGTGGTGAGCCTCCGCTGCCAGTGCGCCGCGTCGATCCGCGGCCGGCGCGGTCCGCGAGCGTCACCCGCGTACTGCTCGACCCAGTCGAGGATGCGGCGGTTGAAGTCGAGCCGGTGCGACGGCCGCCCCTCCACGATGAAGAGGTGGCTGGCCTCCGGGTAGAGCACCAGCTGGGTCGGCACTCCCTGCTCGCGCAGCGCGGTGTGCCACTGCTGCGCCTGGCCGACCGGGCAACGCACATCCGCGTCGCCGTGCAACACCAGGGTCGGCGTCTTCACCTGGCCGACCTGGCTCAGCGGTGACATGGCTGTGAAGTCGCCCGGCCCGTTCAGCTCGTAGACGTTCAGGAAGTGCGCGGAGTCCGACGTGCCGCCCATGCTGGTCAGGTCGCTCACCACGCCACCGGCCACCGCGGCCGCGAACCGGTTGTCCCGGCTGGTCAGGTAGCAGGTCATGAAGCCGCCGTAGCTGTAGCCGGCCACCGCGAGCCGCTTGGCGTCAGCGATGCCTTCGGCAACGAGTTGGTCGATCGGCTCGAGGAAGTCGGCGGCGTCCAACGTGCCCCAGCCGCCGAGCGCCGCGTTGAAGAAGTCCTCGCCGTAGCCGTCGCTGCCGCGCGGGTTCAGCAGGAGGATGGTCCAGCCCAGCGCGGCGAGCTCCTGGTGATACAGGTGCACCTCGTCGGCGACGGCGTTCCACGCGTTGTGCGGTCCGCCGTGCACGTCGAGCAGCAGCGGCTGCGCGCTGGTGGCCTCCGGATCGCGAACGATCCAGCCGGCCACGACCGTCCCGTCCGAGATCGTGAATTCACGCTCCTCCCGCGCGAAGTGCTCCACATCCTCCAGCCCGTACGACGTACGTGGCGTCACCGCCCCATCGGCCAGATCGACCGTGACGATCTCCCCGTACGAAGTCTGCGTGGCCAGCGAGACCGCCGCGACCCCACCGGCGACCGACAGGCCGGCCACGTTCTGTCCCGCTTCTCCCAGGACGTGCCGAGGCGTGCCTCCAGCGACCGGTACGGCGTACAGGTGGCTGCAGCCGCGGTCGCGAACGCAGAACAGCACCGTCTCGCCGTCGTCGACCAACAACGGCAGGGCTCCGGGGTACGCCGGTCCGCCGGGCATCACGTTGCGATCGAGCGCCGCCGCCAGGTTCACCACGTCGCCGCTGTCCAGCGACAGTCGCAGCAGCCCAGCGTGCCCGACCGGGCCGGTGGCGTTGCCGACGATCAGCAGGGACTCGCCGTCGCTGGTCCACAGCACGGGTCCGGCCAGGCCCTCCTTGAGACCGACCAGCTCTGGCTCGGCCTTCTCGTCCGTAGCGTCGAGTACGTACGCCGGCGCGGTCGGGACGAGGTCGGCGTCGGGCGCGGTGGCCGCGCCGAACGCGACCTTGGTCCCGTCCGGCGACCAGGCCGGATCACCGGCGTGCCAGTCGCCCTCGGTCGCCTGGCGGCACTTCTTGGTCTCCACGTCGAGCAGGTGGACGTGTGCGCGGTAGGTGCGCAGCCAGCCGGCTCCGTCGGCCTGGTAGTCCAGCCGCTCGGTGACGATCGGCGCGTGCCCGCGAGACTCACGAGCCTTGTCGTCCTCGCCGGCGAGCGCCGCGATGTCGACCGGAGCGCTGAACGCGATCCGCTTCCCGTCGGGACTCCAGCGCGGCGCCCCGGCTCCGAGCGGCAGCGTCGTGAGCTGCTCCGGCTCACCAGCACCGGCCGGAAGCACCCAGAGCTGCGCGGGTCCGTCCTTGGCGCGTAGGAAGGCCAGCTGACTCCCGTCCGGCGACCAGGTCGGCGAGGTGTCGCCATCACCCCGGGTCAGCTGCTGCGGCTCACCACCGGAGGCCGGAACCCGCCACAGGTTGCGCAGCGTGCGATCGCCCTCCGCATCGATGGTCCGCAGGACGTAGGCGAGCTGGGCGCCGTCGGGCGAGAGCGCCGGCTGCTCCGGAACCACGAGCTCGGTCAGGTCGTCGATGCGCAGACGTCGGGTCACAGGGAGTCCTCCTTGGATACGGAACCGGTGGTGACCGGCTGCAGGGCGCCGGCCACGTGGTGGCAGGCGGCGCGATGACGTCGACGGTCGGCGTCGGTGGTGGGATCGATCGTCAGGCAGTGCTCGCGATCGCTGAGCACCAAAGGCCCGATCGGGCAGCGGGGATGGAACCGGCAGCCCGCGGGGGGATGATGGGGATCGGCGGGTTCGGCTTCGGCAACCACCTGCACGGCGCGCTCAGCGACCGCCTGCGCGGCCGGGTCGGAGAGTCGCGGAGCAACGGGATCGAGCAGCGACGTCGCGCCACGGCGAGGCGCGGCCGCCAGCAACTCCTTGGTGTACGGATGTTGTGGATCGCCGAGCACGTCCGCGGCCGGGCCGAACTCGACGATGCGACCGAGGTACATGACCGCGATGTAGTCGCTCACGTAGCGAACGACGGCCAGGTTGTGCGAGATGAACAGCATCGAGAGCCGCAGCTCACGCTGCAGCGAGCGGACGAGATTCAGCACGGTGCCCTGAATCGAGACGTCCAAGGCCGAGGTGATCTCGTCCGCGATCACGACGTCGGGCTGCCCGGCCAGAGCTCGTGCGATGGCGACTCGTTGCCTTTGGCCACCTGACAGCGCACCCGGATAGGCCTGTGCGCGATCGGCGTCCAGCCCGACCAGCTCGAGCAGCCGGGTGACCTCCTCCCGTCGAGGTGGCCCCGACCGCGGCACGGCTTCGGCGATCGAGTCGCCGATGGTCATCCGTGGATCCAGCGAGGAGTACGGGTCCTGGAACACCATCTGCAGCGGACGCCGTCCACCGGTCCGGTGCCGCAGCGGTACGCCGTCCAGCAGGATCTGCCCCGACGACAGCTCGGCCAGACCGACCGCGGCGCGGGCCAACGTCGACTTTCCCGAGCCGGACTCGCCGACCAGTCCGACCACCTGGCCGGACGGCACGGTCAGATCGACCCCGTCGACGGCGGTCAGCGCGCGACGGCCGGCGCCGTACCGGACCGTCACCTGGTCGAAACGCAGTTCGCTCATCGTTGCCCCGTCCGGATCGACTCGATTCCCAACACCGTCCGGCCTTGGGGATTCCAGCAGGCGACTCGATGATCGGCGCCCACCAGTTCAGGATCCTTCGCCGAGCAGGACTCGACAACGAACTCACAACGCACTCTGTAGGCACATCCGGTCGGAAAAGCTGACGGATCGACCGGTCGCCCGGGAATCACCGCCAGCGGTTCGTCGAGCGGCGTGTCCAGATCCGGTACGGCGGCCAGCAGCGCGCGGGTGTAGGGATGCCGTGCTCCGGTGGCGAGGTCGGACGCGGGCAGGTCCTCGACGATCCGCCCGGCGTACATCACCAGCACCCGGTCGCAGACCTGCGCGACGACGGTGATGTCGTGGCTGATCAGCAGCACGGCGACGTCGTCGGTCTCCCGGATCGTCTCCAGCAAACGCAGGACCTGACGCTGCACGGTGACGTCCAGCGCGGTCGTCGGCTCGTCGGCGACGATCAACGCGGGCGCGCCCATCAGACCCATCCCGATCATCGCGCGCTGCCGCATCCCGCCGGAGAACTCGTGCGGGTACTGCCGCGCCCGCCGCCCGGCCGCCGGGACCCGGACCGCCCGCAACCGGTCGACCGCTCGCGCCATCGCTTGCCGCCTGGACAGGCCCTGGTGTTCCCGAGCACCTTCCGCCAGCTGTACGCCGATCCGCTTGGTCGGGTTGAACGACGTCATCGGGTCCTGGAAAACCATCGCGAAAGATGTCCCCAGCAACCTTCGCCGAGTGGCCGCCGAACCGCGATCGGCCAGCCGGCCGAGCAGCGGTGCGCCGAGGAAGGACAACTCCGCCGCCTCGACCTGCCCCGGCGGCTCGATCAGCTGCGCGACCGCGAGCGCGGTCAGGCTCTTGCCGGAGCCGGACTCGCCGACCACCCCGACGATCTCGCCCTTGTGGATCGTGAAGCTGACTCCGCGCACGGGCGTGATCGGCCCGGGGAAGCTGACCCGCAGATCCTTCACCACCAGCACGGCCTCGTCGTCGACCGGCGCCGCGGGAACCGTTTCGGGCGTGCGCGTCCGCAGCCGCGGACCCACCAGGGCCGGGACGCCGAGACCCTTCGCCACCGCCTCACCGAACAGGTTGAACGCCAGCCCCGCGATCACCACCGCGACGCCCGGTGCGAGTGCCGCGGCCGGATGCACGTAGATCCCGTTCAGCGACTCGCCCATCAGCCGTCCCCAGTCGTAGGCCGGTGGCTGCACGCCGAGGCCCAGGAACGACAGCCCGGCGAAGGCGAGCAGTACGCCGCCGGCACCGATCGTCGCGTTCACCACCAACGGCTCCGCGATGTTGGGCAGGATGTGCCGCAGCAGGATCCGGAACCGGCCGACCCCCGCGATCCGCGCCGCGGCGACGAAGTCCCGCTCCGCGATGCCCGCGACCAGCGTCTGGGTCAGCCGCGCGAACGCCGGTGCGCCGGCCAGACCGATCGCGAGCACCGCGCCCTTCGCGCCGACCCCGAAGATCACCGCGAAGAACAGCGCGAGCAGCAGACCGGGGAACGCGACGGCGATGTTCACCAATGCTGTCGTCAGTCGTCCCGCGCGCCGGCCCAGCAGCACCGGCGCGGTGCCGAGCACCAGACCTGCGAGCACACCGAGAGCCGTGGCCAGCAGCGCGAGCATGATCGACGTCCGGGAGGCGACGAGCACGCGGTAGAAGATGTCCCGGCCGAGGCTGTCCGTGCCCAGCCAGTGCTGGGACGACGTCCCTTCCAGCAGATGCTCGGTGTCGATCGCACTGGCCTGATCCGACCAGAGCAGGGGAGCGAACAATGCGAGCAGCAGTACGGCGAGCAGGAGCACACCCGCGCCGGCGCCGACCGGCGTACGGAGGACTGCGATCCAGCGGGCTCGGCGGGCCATCAGCTCTCCCGGATGGTCGAACGCGGATCCAGCAGGGCAAGGGCGACGTCGACGGCCAGGTTCACCAGCAGGACGCCGACGCCGTACACGAGCACCACGCCCTGCACCAGCGGGTAGTCCTTGGCCAGGATCGAGGAGACGATCGTGCTGCCGAGGCCGGGCCAGCCGAAGACGTTCTCGACCAGGACGGTCCCGGCGACCATCCCACCCAGCAGCAGACCGCCGAGCGTGATCGTGGCGGTCACCGCGTTGGGCAGGGCGTGGCGCAGATACACGGCGGTGGCCGGCAGGCGCTTGGCCCGGGCGGTCCGCAGGTAGTCGGTCTGCAACACCGCAAGCAGTTCGACCCGGCAGATGCGCGCCAGTACGGCGGCCGGTCCGATGGCCAGGGACAGCACCGGCAGCACGTACGACGCGACGTTGCCGCGCCCCGCGACCGGGAACCACTGCAGCTTCACCGCGAACACGTAGACCAGCCCGACCGCGAGCAGGAACTCGGGGATCGCGGCGAGCACCACCGACGTCGAGGTGAAACCCAGCTCGGCCCGGGGCCGGCGGCCCGCCCGGGTGAGAACACCCATCGCCAGGCCGACCGGGAGTGCGATCAGGACGGCTACGAGGAACGCGGCCACGGCCAGTTGCACGGTCGCGGGCAGCCGGTCGCGGATCACGTCCGAGACGGGGAGCCCGGTCGTGATCGACGTCCCGAGATTGCCGGTGAACAAGTGCTGCAGGAAGTGCAGGTACTGCTCCCAGAGCGGGTCGTTCAGGCCGAGCGACTCGCGTTGGGCGTCGACGAGGCTCTTGGGCGCGGCCGGTCCCAGAGCCGAGCGGACCGGGTCGCCCGGGATCAGGTGGATCATCAGGAAGGCGGCGCTCAGCAGCGCGAGCACCGACACGACCAGTCGGCTCAGCCGGCGGACCGCGAACCGGACCCAGGGATTGATCTCCGGGCGGGATCCAACTGCTGTCGCAGTCGTCACCGCCTCACCCCAGCATCCGGATCGAGCTGGGCACGATGCTGCCCTGGCCGAGCTCGAAGGTCACGTTCTTGCCGAAGTACGGCAGCGTCGTGTTGACGAACGGCACCAGGTTCACCTGCTCGAACAGGGCCCGCTCGGCGGCGGCCCAGTCCGCGCAGCCGTCGGTCCCGGCGGTGCGGGACGCCTTGGCGACCGCGGCGTCGTACCCGGGGTTCTTGATCGAGGAGAAGTTGCTCCCGTTCGGCGGCGTTGTGCCGGACAGGAAGCTGACCAGCTGGCTCGGCAGCGAGACGGTCAGTGGAATCAGCCCTGCGTGCCACGTGCCTTGACCGGCGAGGACCACGGTGCTGATCTCCGCGGTGGAGACGGCCTTGAGCGACACCTCGACGCCCAGCTCGGTCCAGGACTTCTGCAGCAGCTCAGCGGCGGACTGCAGCGTCGGGCCGAGCGTGGTGGGGTAGTAGAAGACCAGCGACAGCTTGCTGCCGCCCTTCTCGCGGACGCCACCGGCGCCTGGCTTCCAGCCTGCCGCGTCGAGCGCAGCCTTGGCCGCGTTCAGGTCGTGGCCCGGCAGGTTGCCGGTGACGGTGTCCTCCTTGCACGGACCCATGCCGGGGGCAACCAAGTCGGTCGGTGCCGTACCGGTTCCGCTGGTGACCACCTTGCCGAGCTGGGTCAGGTCGAGGCCCTGCGTCAGCGCACGCCGTACGGCGAGGTCTGCGGTGGGCATTCCCGCCTTCTGGTTGAACCAGAGCTGGCCCAGTGGCGCACCGGCCTCCCGCTTGAACAGTTGCTGGGCGGCCAGGCGCTGCTTGTCCGGACCGGCGATGGCGACGATGTTGACCTGTCCGGCGGTCAACAGGTTCGCCGAAGTGGTCTCGTTGGCGACGACCTTGATCACGACCTTGTCCGGCAGACCGGCTTGATCGGCCTTGAAGTCACCCGGGCCCCAGGCGTAATCCTTGCGCCGGGTCAGCGTGTAGTGGTCGCCGGGCACCGCTTCGGCGACCGTGTACATCCCGGTGCCGTCCGAGCTCTGCTTGAGGATGCTGCGGTCCTTCATGCCCTTGCCGCAGACGATGTGCAGGCCGCCGACGTTGCGGACCAGAAAGGCGTCGGGCGCCGCCGCGGTCACGGTCACCGTGCCGGCCGCGTCGTCGGCGGTCGCCTTGGCGCCGGCCGGGACGAAAACGCCGATCCGGGTCGACTTGTTGGCCGGATTGCCGACGAAGTTGATGTTCTGCGCGACCGTACTGGCGGTCAGTGGTGTGCCGTCGGCGCAGGTGACGCCCTTGCGCAGCGTGTACTTCGCGCTGGTCGTCGTGCCTTCCCACTTCTCGGCCAGCCCGGCCACCTGCTTGCCGCTGGAGTCGATGTTGACCAGCGCGTCGTACAGGAACCAGTCGACCTGCATGGTGACCGACAGCGAGGTGAACTGCGGGTCGAGGTTGCCGGGGTCGCCGCCGACGGCCATCGTCAGCGTCCCGCCGGTGACCGGCTGGCCGCCGCCGGCCGTGGTCGGTTCGCCTCCTGAGCTGCAGGCGGACAACGCGAGGACGCCGGCCACTGCGGCAGCGAGTACGGATCTCATGGATGCCTCCGGGGAATCAGACGGCAGCGCGGCGCAGAGCCCGCCCGCTGTGCAGGTAGAGGGCGCGACCGGTGCCGTCGTCGCCGAGGAACACGTGCGGGGTGTGCAGGCCGTCGGCGGCCTTGACCGCGATCAGGCTGTGCTCGTCACGGCCGACCAGTTCGACCGGCTCGGGTGCCGGGCCGAGCTCGCTGAAGATGCGCTTCGGCACCTGGTCGAGCCAGAGCCGGCCGTTGTCGTCCTGCCGGATGGTGATGTCGGCCACCTCGCAGGTGTAGGTGCCGAGGAAGCGCTCGACGTTCACGGGCACGGCCGCAGCCGGGGGAGTGGGCATGGCGGGCAGGTCGAGTCCGGCCAGCTCCTTGAGCACGTGGCCGAAGACAGCGCGGTACAGCTCGATCATGTCGCCGCCGTTGGTCAGCAGAGTGATTGCCAGACCGTGCTCGGGTACGACGCGCAGGAACGCACCCTGGCCGATCGTTCCGCCGTCGTGGCCGATCACCGTGGTCCCGTTCCAGTCGAACAGCTCCCAGCCGAGACCCCACGAGTCGCCCATCATGCCGAGCGCGGGCAGCTTGACCTGCGGCTCCTGCATCGCCTCGACACTCGCCGCACTCAGTACGGCGGTCCCGTCGGCCGTCGTACCGGAGTCCAGGTGCAGGCGGGCGAAGGTGAGCAGGTCCCGGGGACGCATCGCGAGCATCGACCCGGCGGCAGCCATGGACCGCGTCAGCGCCCAGACCGGCGCTGGGACCGGTGCTTCGGTCGGCGCGGGTCGGATGTGCCCGACCGCGGCCCGGTGCAGGATCGCCTCGTACGGGTCACCGGCCGCGTGCGTCAGGCCGAGCGGGGTGAACAGGTGCTCGCGCAGGACGGTGTCGTACGGCTTGCCGCGCAGTACCTCGACCAGCCGGCCCAGCACCGCGAACGCCGCGTTGTTGTACGAGAACATCTCACCCGGTCCGAACAGCTGACCCACCTCGGCCAGCGTGGGCAGGAACTTCTCGACCGCGTCGTCGCCCTTCCCGGTGTCATTGAAGATGTCGCCCTCGAATCCGGCGGTGTGGCTCAGCAACTGCCGGACGGTGATCTTCGCGGCGGCGCCGTCGTCGCCGAGCACGAACTCCGGCAGGTAGGTCCGTACCGGCCGGTCCAGCTCGACCGTGCCCTCGTCGGCGAGCTGCATCACCAGCGTGGTGGTCCAGACCTTGGTGATCGAGCCGATCTGGAAGACCGAGTCGACGGTCGCCTCCACGCCGGTCGCCTTGCTGAGCAGTCCGGCGGCGTGATCGACCACCTCGCCGCCGTACAGGACGCCGACCGCCGCGCCGGGCACCTCGTGCTCGGACAGCAGGGTCGGCAACTGGTCGTGCAGCCACGTCTCGATCTCGCTCAGGGTCGCCATGGGCCGACGTTAGGACGCTCCGAGCGGCGCGTATTCGTCGCAGGCGACAACGGAGTGGGCCGATTTCGTCCGCCCGGACGAAGCCCTGTGGAGCAGCTCGGCGTCCGCTGAGCTGGTACGCCTGACGGGAACATCGGCCGAGGACTTACCCTTGAGGGTGTTATGACCTCTTCCGGCCGTCGTACGGTCTACCTCGATCACGCCGCGACGACTCCGATGCTGCCCGCGGCGATCGAGGCGATGGCCTCTCACCTCGGGCGCACCGGCAACGCCTCGTCGCTGCACGGATCGGGACGGGCGGCCCGGCGGACCGTGGAGGAGTCCCGCGAGACGATCGCGGAGGCGCTCGGCGCGCTGCCGAGCGAGGTGGTTTTCACCTCCGGCGGGACCGAGGCGGACAACCTGGCCCTGAAGGGGCTGTGGTGGGCCCGGCTCAAGGAGGATCCGCGCCGGCGGCGCATCCTGCTGAGCGGGATCGAGCACCACGCGGTCCTGGACCCGGCCGTCTGGCTGGCGCAGCACGAGGGCGCCGAGCTCGAGTGGCTGCCGGTCGACGCCCTCGGGCGGGTGCAGCCCGACGAGGTGCGGGTGGCGATCGAGCAGGATCCGGCGTCGGTCTCGTTCGTGACGCTGATGATGGCCAACAACGAGGTCGGCACGCTGCAGCCGATCCAGCAGGTCGCGGCGATCGCGGCCGAGTACGGGATCCCGGTGCACACCGACGCCGTGCAGGCGGTCGGACAGATCCCGGTGGACTTCGCCGCGCTCGGTGTGGACGCGATGACCGTGTCGGCGCACAAGATCGGCGGCCCGTACGGGATCGGTGCGCTGGTGGTGCACAAGGAGACCCAGCTGGTGCCGATCGTGCACGGCGGCGGCCAGGAGCGCGACGTACGGTCCGGCACGCTGGACACCCCGGCGACGGCTGGGTTCGCAGTCGCGGCCGCCCACGCCGTCAAGCACCAGGCCGACGAGTCGCAGCGCCTGAGCGGGCTCCGTGACCGGCTGGTCGAGGGCATCACGAGCACGGTCCCCGGCGCGTTGCTGTCGGGGGACCCGGTGAGCCGCTTGCCCGGTAACGCACACTTGTCGTTCAAGGACTGCGAGGGTGACTCGCTGCTGCTCCTGCTGGATGCGCGCGGCATCGAGGTCTCGACCGGCTCGGCGTGCAACGCGGGAGTCGCGGAGCCGAGTCACGTGCTGCTCGCGATGGGGTACGACGACCAGCGGGCCCGCGGCTCGCTGCGGTTCACCCTCGGACACACCAGCACCGACGCGGACGTCGACGCGGTGCTGGACAACATCGGGCCAGTGGTGGAGCGGGCGATGTCCGCCGGACTGCAGAACGTGGGAAGGAACAACTGATGCGGGTACTCGCAGCCATGTCCGGCGGGGTCGACTCCGCCGTCGCGGCGGCGCGGATGGCCGAGGCCGGGCACGACGTGGTCGGTGTGCACCTTGCGCTCAGCCGCAACCCGCAGTCGTACCGCAGCGGCGCCCGCGGCTGCTGCACGGTCGAGGACTCCCGTGACGCCCGCCGGGCCGCCGACGTGATCGGCATCCCGTTCTACGTCTGGGACCTGGCCGAGCGCTTCCACGCCGACGTGGTCGAGGACTTCGTCGCCGAGTACGCCGCCGGTCGGACGCCGAACCCCTGCCTGCGCTGCAACGAGAAGGTGAAGTTCAGCGCCGTCCTGGAGCGCGCGCTCGCGCTCGACTTCGACGCGGTCGCCACCGGGCACTACGCGCAGATCGTCGAGACGCCGGAGGGCCGGGAGCTGCACCGCGCGGTCGACCCGGCCAAGGACCAGTCGTACGTGCTCGGCGTGCTCACCCAGGAGCAGTTGCGGCACGCCTTCTTCCCGCTCGGCGACACCCCCAAGACCGAGATCCGGGCCGAGGCCGAGCGGCGCGGGCTGTCGGTCGCGGCCAAGCCGGACAGCCACGACATCTGCTTCATTGCCGACGGCAACACCCCTGGCTTCCTGTCCAAGCAGCTGGGCGAGGCGCCCGGCGACATCGTGGACAGCAGCGGCACCAAGCTCGGCGAGCACAAGGGCACGCACGGGTTCACCGTCGGGCAGCGCAAGGGTCTGCGGATCGGGACCCCGGCGGCCGACGGCAAGCCGCGGTTCGTGCTGGACATCAGCCCGGTCGATCGCACGGTCACCGTCGGCTCCCGCGAGGAGCTGGCGGTGGAGAGCCTGGTCGCGTCCAAGCCGCGCTGGTGCGGGCCGGTCCCGACCGGCACGCTGCACGTCAAGGCGCAGCTGCGGGCCCACGGCGACGAGGTGGCCGTCACCGCTCGCGTCGAGGGCGACCAGGTCTTCGTGGAGTTCGACGAGCCGACCGCCGCGGTCGCGCCGGGCCAGGCCGTCGTCCTGTACGACGGGACGCGGGTCGTCGGCTCGGCGACCATCGACACCGTCCAGCGGGCCACGGCGAGGGTCTGACCCGCGGTGCTCCGCATGAAGGACACCTGCGAGCGGTGCGCCGGCAGGCTCCAGCCGTCCGGTGAGGCGATGATCTGCAGCTACGAGTGCACGTTCTGCCCGTCCTGCACGGATGCTATGAATGCTGTCTGCCCCAACTGCGGCGGTGAACTGGTTGGCCGGCCCCGGCGGACCACGGGTGCCGCACAGATCGTCAGCCGTACTCCGGGTCGCCTGACCCGCTACCTGCAAAGGAACCGCAGATGACCACGACCGGGCTCGGGTCGGTGCCCGGCGAGGACATCCGCGAGTGGACCAAGGTGGTGCTCGACGCGGTCGACATCCCGTTCCTGCCGGAGCTCCCGGCGCGCCCGTACGGCGACATGCTCAGCCGCGCGATCGCCGTACTGGCTGAGCTGTCGGCTGATCTCCAGCCCGCGGGGTGGCGGCTGACGGGTGGTTCCGATCCGCAATCGAGCCTGGACCAGCGCCGGGCTCGGTCGCTGCTGCACGAGGACCTGGACGTGCTGGAGGAGTTCGGCGACGGGTACACCGGGCCGCTCAAGCTCCAGTTCACCGGGCCGTGGACGCTGGCCGCGACGGTGGAGCTGCCGCGCGGGGACAAGGTGCTCGCTGACCACGGAGCCCGGCGGGACTTGGCTGACGCGCTGGCGCACGGGCTGAACGCACAGGTGGCCGAGGTACGGCGCCGGCTGCCGGGCGTGGACTTGCTGGTGCAGTTGGACGAGCCCGCGCTGCCCGCCGTACTGGCTGGCGCGGTTCCGACGGCCAGTGGGTGGAGCAAGCACCGTTCGGTCGACGGCCCGGGTGCTGTGGAGCTCCTGGCTCGAGTGCTCGACGCTGCTGATCCTGCAACGACGCTGGTGCACTGCTGTGCGGCTCGGCCGCCTATCGAGGTGTTCACCCGGGCAGGTGCTGGGGGAGTGGCAGTAGACGTGTCGCTGCTCACTGAGCCGGCCTGGGAACAGATCGCTCTGGCAGTCGAGGCCAAGACCACCCTGTACGCCGGACTGATCGCCACCACCGGGCCTGTCCCCGACCCGGAGCAGGCCGCCGCGCCGCTGGTGCGCACGTGGCGCAACCTCGGACTGGACCCGGAGCTGATGAAGCAGGTCGTCGTCACCCCTGCGTGCGGACTCGCTTCCGCTCCGTCGCCGGCCGACGCCCGGGCTCGTCTGGACCGGCTGCGGGGCGTCGTGGACGCGCTCGGAGAAGCCGCCGAAGCGTGAGCCGGACGGGGTCGTGGATAACCCCGGAAACGTCGGTGGCGGACGGTAAGTTCTCCTCATGAGCACGGAGATCCCCGAGACGACCGCCGCCGACCAGCCTGCCGCGCCGCCGAAGGTGCGCGAGCGGCACGCCGCGCTGAGCCGCGAGATCGAGGAGCACCGGTTCCGCTACTACATGGCGACCTCGACGATCTCCGACGCCGACTTCGACGCGCTGATGCACGAGCTGCAGGACATCGAGGAGCAGTACCAGGAGCTGCGCACGCCCGACTCGCCGACGCAGAAGGTCGGCGTACCGATCTCGACGCTGTTCGAGCCGGTCACCCACCCGACCCGGATGGAGAGCCTGGCCAACGCGTTCTCCGCCGAGCAGATGGAGGCCTGGGCCAAGCGGCTGGAGCGCGAGGTCACCGTCCAGCAGATTCACGACAGCGGATTCCTCTGCGAGCTCAAGGTCGACGGCCTCGCCCTCGACCTGGTCTACGAGAACGGCCGCCTCGTCACCGGCGCCACGCGCGGCGACGGCCGGATCGGTGAGGACGTCACGCTCAACGTGCGCACCATCGACAGCATCCCGAACGAGCTGGACGGCGGCGACCTGCCGGCCTTCCTGGAGGTCCGCGGGGAGGTCTACTTCCGGGTCGAGGACTTCGAGCAGCTGAACGCGCAGCTCGTCGAGGCCGGCAAGGCCCCGTTCTCCAACCCGCGCAACGGCGCCGCCGGATCGCTGCGGCAGAAGGACCCGCGGGTCTCTGCGCAACGCCCGCTGCGGTTCGTCGTGCACGGCCTGGGGCGGGTCGACGGCTTCCACATCGGCCGGCTGTCCGAGGCCTACGACCAGCTGAAGGCCTGGGGCCTGCCGGTCAGCGACCGCGCCCGCAAGGTCGAGACGCTCGCCGAGGTGAACGAGTTCATCGCGTACTACGGGGAGAACCGGCACTCGGTCGACCACGAGATCGACGGTGTGGTGGTGAAGGTGGACGAGGTCGATCTGCAGCGCGCGCTGGGCTCGACCTCGAGCGCGCCGCGCTGGGCGATCGCGTTCAAGTACCCGCCGGAGGAGGTCACCACCAAGCTGCTCGACATCAAGGTCAACGTCGGCCGCACCGGGCGCGTGACGCCGTACGGGGTGATGGAGCCGGTCCGGGTGGCCGGCTCGACGGTCGAGTTCGCGACGCTGCACAACAGCCAGGAGGTCGAGCGCAAGGGCGTCTGGATCGGCGACACCGTCGTGCTGCGCAAGGCCGGCGACGTGATCCCGGAAATCCTCGGTCCGGTGATCGAGCTGCGCCCGGACGACGCGCACCCGTTCCGGATGCCGACCGAGTGCCCGTCCTGCGGCACGACATTGCGCCCGATGAAGGAGGGCGACGTCGACATCCGCTGCCCGAACTCCCGGACCTGCCCGGCGCAGCTGCGCGAGCGGCTGTTCCACCTGGCCGGGCGGTCGGCGTTCGACATCGAGGTGCTCGGCTTCAAGGCCGCCGACGCGCTGATCGGCAGCGAGCTGATCGCGGACGAGGGCGACCTGTTCTCGCTGACCGAGGAGGCGCTGGCGCAAAGCTCCTTCTTCACCACCAAGGCCGGAGCACTGTCGGCGAACGCGCAGAAACTGCTCGCGAACCTCGAGGCGGCCAAGACCCAGCAGCTGTCGCGAGGACTGGTCGCGCTGTCGATCCGGCACGTCGGTCCGACCGCGGCGGCCGCGCTGGCGGCGGCGTACGAGGACATCGACGAGGTGCAGGCGGCGAGCGAGGAGGAGCTGGCGCAGCTCGAGGGCGTCGGGCCGACCATCGCGCACGCGGTGATCGAGTGGTTCCAGGTCGACTGGCACCAGGAGATCGTGCGCAAGTGGAAGGCAGCCGGCGTCCAGTTGCGCCAGGAGCGGACCGGACCGACCGTCGAGCAGACGCTGACCGGGCTGTCGATCGTGGTGACCGGCACGATCGAGGGCTTCAGCCGCGACGAGGCGACCGAGGCGATCGTGTCGCGTGGCGGCAAGGCGGCCAGTTCGGTGTCGAAGAAGACGTCGTTCGTGGTGGTCGGTGACTCTCCGGGGTCGAAGTACGACAAGGCGGTGCAGCTCGGCGTACCGATTCTGGACGCGGCCGGTTTCCAGGTGCTGCTCGACTCCGGCGCCGACGCGGCGGCCGAAGTGGCGACCAGGCCCGAGCCCGATCAGGCGTAGATCGGCCGTGGCACAAGGGATTCCGGCCTAGCTCGGTACGGCGTACGAGCGGTTCGGCGCACGAGTTTCTTACCGAATGGATCCGTGGCGGGAGCTGGCCCGTCCGACTGTTAACTTTGCACGTCCACACGTGGGTTTCTAAGGAGCGACTATGACGACGCCGCCACAAGGACCGTGGAGTCCTGGGCAGCCGGGGGGCCAGCCGGGCGGGCCGAACGGGGAAAACCAGGGTGGCTGGGGACAACAGCAACCCGGCCAGGGTGGTGGCTGGGGTCAGCGGCCGCCGCAGCAGGGCCAGCCCCCGCAGGGTCAACCTCCTCAAGGCACGCCGCCGCAGGGTGGTGGCTGGGGACAGCAGCCCGGGCAGCCGCCGCAGCAGCCGGGTCAGACCGGCTGGGGTCAGCAGACTCCGCCGCAGACTGGTGGGTACCAGCAGCAGCCGTGGGGACAGAAGCCCCAGCAGCAGGCCGGCTGGCACCAGCAGCAGGGCGGTCAGCAGCCCTGGCAGCCCAACGGTCCGGGTGGCTCGGGCGGCGGCAAGGACAAGATGCCGCTGTTCATCGGTGGCGGTATCGTCGGCATCCTGCTGATCGGTCTGCTGGTGTTCGTCGGGATCAAGGCGCTCGGCGGTGACGACGAGCCGACCACGCAGCCGACGACCACGACGTCCACGGAGCCGACCACCGGCCCCGAGTCTCCGAACGGCGACCCGACCGGTGACCCGACCGGCGCGCCGCCGGCCGGTGAGCTGGGCAACGCGACCGGACAGGCCAAGACCGCGACCGACAAGCTCCAGGCCGACGGGTACCAGTGCAGCGACCTGTTCAACGGGGCGCAGGGTGCACACCGCGGCTGTTTCAAGCTCGACGGTGCGAGCGAGGCCGAGACGGTCTTCCAGTTCCAGCCCGACGGCACGATCCTGGCGGTGCTGATCAAGTCGTCCAACGACGACAACGTCAACAACGCCGCGGTCACCTTCGACGCCGCGCTGCAGGCGATCGGCAACGACACCTTCGGTGGTTCCGAGGTCGCCAAGGTGCAGCAGGCGGTGAAGAACGGGCAGAAGTCGCAGAAGGTCGGCAGCACCTGGGGCGAGTTCTCCCTGCGCAACAACGGCGACAACATCCAGGTCGGTGGCAAGAAGTCCGGCGCGGACGAGCTCGACCTGCCGCGCAAGGAGTTCCAGACCACCCAGGCCGCGATGGTGGCCGGGCTGAAGGCGAAGAAGTACGACTGCCGCAACGGCATCACCTGCCGCAAGACGCTCGGCAAGTACGGGTCGCAGTCGATCTACGGCTTCGCCTCGCAGGGCGGCGGGCTGCGCTCGTTCCAGATGCGGGCCTCGGGTGACACCGCGGACCTGAAGGCCGGCTCCGCGGCCGTGGTCGCCGACGGGCTGGCGGTGCTGCAGGGTCCGGACGTGGCCGCGCTGAAGGCGTTCGTCCAGGCTCGCAACGACGGCAAGTCGTACACTGGCTACGTGTCCGGCTGGCGGGTCGAGATCCTCACCGACACCAGGGAGAGCTACGGCTCGCAGACGGTCGAGTTCACCTACGAGTCGTTCTACGTCTGACCGATCGACCTTCGTGAGGACCAGGTGAAGTTCCAGCCCGAGAAGCGTGAGCAGCGGGCGGTGGTCAAGCCACCGCCCGAGGCGGTCCAGCGCATCGACGGTGGCGGCGCCTGGGGGCCGACCCAGTTCGAACTCCCGGCCCGGGACGGCAAGAACACCGTCGCGATCCTGCTGACCGCGCTGGCCGGTGGGCTCGTCCTGCTGGCCATCGTCGGCCTGGGAGCGCTGGCGTACTTCGAGCTCCGCTGACCTGCACGAACGAAACCTCCTCACCCGCTGTGCGGGGGAGGAGGTTTCGTCTTGTCCGGTGGGGCTTCTACGCGGTCGCGCGGATGGTGACGGCGAGGTTGGCCAGGTAGCTGAGCCGGGCGACCTCGGAGCCGAGGAACTCCGGCCCGCCGCGGCGGCCGATCACCAGCACCCGGCGGTCGGACTCCAGCGGCGCCGCGACCAGCACCGACTCCACCAGGCCCTTGTGGTCCGGCGCGGCCAGCGTGGTCGCCTTCTCCAGCGGAAGCCACTTCTCGACCAGGTCGCCGAACTCCGGCGTCGCACTGGTCTCCAGCGCGACCTTCACCTCGCTGCCCGTGCCGTCCAGCAGCGCGGCCCAGTCGGCGTGCAGCACCGAAGGCGCCTGCTCGACCAGGATGTCGATCGCCTCGGCCGGAGCGGAGGTCATCTGCTCGACGGCCTCGAGGTCCATGTGCAGGCCACCGCCGGCGCCGTACCGGGAGAACCAGATCACCTCGACGCCGTCCACGCCGTTGCAGGCCGAGACCAGCCGGTCGGGCAGCACGCCCGGCGGAAGGTCGACCACGACGTCGTCGACGGCCGTGCCGTTCTCGCGGCGGTGCTCGACGATTTCGATCGCGTGGATGTCGGCGTCGACCTCGCCGAGGGCGGTCGCCACGGTGCCGAGCGAACCGGGGCGGTCCGGGAGGATCAGTCGCAGCAGGAACACCGAACGATCATCTCCCAGCCCCAAAACTGCGTTGGTGGACGGCAAGTCACGCCCTGTCGCCGCCCATGTTACAGAGCGGCACAAAGTGACACGCCAGCGGCTTCGATCCGGTGCCGCTTTCGCTGTGTCCACAGCGTCGGGCAGCAGGCAACACAGCTGTCACAGCGGACCTCTAGGATGGCTCAGGTGCCACTCAAAACCTTTGGGTGGTGCTGGTCAGTAACCGCACACATTGGATGCCCTTCATGCCATCGATTACCCGCGAAGAGGTCGCGCACCTTGCGCGACTGGCGCGGATCGAGCTCTCCGACGAGGAGCTCGACCACCTCGCACCGCAGCTGGACCAGATCATCGCTCTGGTCGGGCAGGTCAGCGAGGTGGCCGCGGACGACATCCCGCCGACCTCGCACGCCCTGCCGATCACCAACGTGATGCGCGAGGACGTGAACGTGCCGTGCCTGACGCCGGAGCAGGCCCTGTCCGGCGCGCCGGCCGCGGAGGAGCAGCGATTCCGGGTGCCGCGGATCCTGGACGAGGAGGCGTGATGAGTGACCTGATCCGCAAGACGGCGGTCGAGCTGTCGGAGCTGATGGCGTCCGGTGAGGCCAGCGCGGTGGAGATCACCCAGGCGCACCTGGACCGGATCGGTGCCGTCGACGGTGCCGTGCACGCGTTCCTGCACGTCGACACCGAGGGCGCGCTGGCGCAGGCCGCCGCCGTCGACCAGAAGCGTGCCGCCGGCGAGAAGCTCGGCCCGCTGGCCGGCGTACCGCTGGCGCTGAAGGACGTGCTGACCCAGGACGGCGTGCCGACCACCGCCGGTTCGAAGATGCTCGAGGGCTGGAAGCCGCCGTACGACGCGACCGTGGTGCAGCGGTTGAAGGCGGCCGGCGTGGTGATCCTCGGCAAGACCAACATGGACGAGTTCGCGATGGGTTCGTCCACCGAGAACTCGGCGTACGGGACGACGCACAACCCGTGGGACCTGAACCGGATCCCCGGCGGCTCCGGCGGTGGTTCGTCGGCGGCCCTCGCGGCGTACGAAGCGCCGCTGGCGATCGGCACCGACACCGGTGGCTCGATCCGGCAGCCCGGTGCGTTCACCGGCACGGTCGGCGTCAAGCCGACGTACGGCGGCACCTCGCGGTACGGGCTGATCGCGCTGGCCTCCAGCCTGGACACGCCTGGTCCGTGTGCGCGTACGACGCTCGACGCGGCGCTGCTGCACGAGGTCATCGCCGGGCACGACCCGATGGACTCGACCTCGATCAACCAGCCGGTCCCGGCGGTGGTCGACGCGGCCCGTCGCGCCGACGTGGCCGGTCTGCGGATCGGTGTCGTCAAGGAGCTCGGCGGCGAGGGGTACCAGCCGGGCGTCGAGGCCCGCTTCCACGAGGCGGTCGAGCTGTTGACCAAGCTCGGCGCCGAAGTGGTCGAGGTCTCCTGCCCGCACTTCGAGTACGCGCTGCCGGCGTACTACCTGATCCTGCCGAGCGAGGCCTCGTCCAACCTGGCGAAGTTCGACGCGATGCGCTACGGCCTGCGGGTCGGTGACGACGGCGAGAACAGCGCGGAGAAGGTGATGAACCTGACCCGCGAGGCCGGCTTCGGCGCCGAGGTGAAGCGCCGGATCATGCTCGGCACGCACGCGCTGTCGAGCGGTTACTACGACGCGTACTACGGCCAGGCGCAGAAGGTCCGCACGCTGATCGCGCGGGACTTCACCAAGGCCTACGAGCAGGTCGACGTGCTGGTCTCGCCGGCCACGCCGACGACCGCGTTCGCGATCGGCGACCGGGTGAACGACCCGATCGCGATGTACAAGAACGACCTGTGCACGATCCCGTCCAACCTGGCCGGCAACGCGGCCGCGTCGTTCCCGTGCGGCCTGGCCGACGAGGACGGCCTGCCGGTCGGCTTCCACGTGATGGCCCCGGTGATGCGCGACGACCTGCTCTACCAGGTGGGCGGCGCGCTCGAGGCCGCGCTGGCCGAGCAGTGGGGCGGCGTACTGATGTCCAAGGCTCCGGAGCTGGAGGTGTCCCGATGACGGCTGAGGTTTTCGCGATCGAGGACGCGCTGGCGCAGTACGACCCGGTGCTGGGCCTCGAGGTGCACGTCGAGCTGAACACGAAGTCGAAGATGTTCTGCGGCTGCCCGACCGAGTTCGGCGCCCCGCCGAACACGCAGACCTGCCCGGTCTGCCTCGGCCTGCCCGGCGCGCTGCCGGTCGTCAACGCCCGGGCGGTCGAGTCGGCGATCAAGATCGGTCTCGCGCTGAACTGCGAGATCGCCGAGTGGTGCCGGTTCGCCCGGAAGAACTACTTCTACCCGGACATGCCGAAGAACTTCCAGACCTCCCAGTACGACGAACCGATCGCGTTCAACGGCTGGACCGAGGTCGTCGTCGACGGTGAGACGTACCGGATCGAGATCGAGCGCGCGCACATGGAGGAGGACACCGGCAAGTCGACCCACGTGGGTGGCGCGACCGGCCGGATCCACGGTGCGTCGCACTCGCTGGTCGACTACAACCGGGCCGGCATCCCGCTGATCGAGATCGTCACCAAGACGATCGAGGTCGCGCCGGACAAGGCCGCGGCGGTCGCCCGCGCGTACGTGAGCATGCTGCGTGACCTGCTGCTCGCGCTGGACGTCTCCGACGTCCGGATGGACCAGGGCTCGCTGCGCTGCGACGCGAACGTGTCGCTCAAGCCGCGCGGCTCGAAGGTGCTCGGCACGCGGACCGAGACGAAGAACGTGAACTCGTTCCGCTCGGTCGAGCGCGCGGTGACCTACGAGATCACCCGGCAGGCCGCCGTACTGGCGTCGGGGGGCAAGGTCCTGCAGGAGACCCGGCACTGGCACGAGGACACCGGCGTCACCACCTCGGGCCGGGAGAAGTCGGACGCCGACGACTACCGGTACTTCCCCGAGCCTGACCTGGTCCCGGTCGCACCGTCGCGTGAGTGGGTCGAGGAGCTGCGCGCAACGCTGCCCGAGGCGCCGTCGACGCGGCGCGTCCGGCTGCAGGAGGAGTGGGGCTTCACCGACCTGGAGATGCGCGACGTCATCAACGGCAACGCGCTGGAACCGATCGTGAAGACCGTCGAGCTCGGCGTCAGCCCGGCCGCGGCGAAGAAGTGGTGGCTGGGCGAGCTGGCCCGGGCCGCGAACGAGTCCGGCAAGGACCTGGCCGACCTCGGGGTCGGACCGGTCGACGTCTCCAACGTGCAGCAGCGGGTCGACAAGGGCGAGCTGAACGACAAGCTGGCCCGTCAGGTCTTCGACGGTCTGCTCAAGGGCGAAGGCAGCATCGACGAGATCATCGAGTCGCGCGGGCTCGCGCTGGTCTCCGACGACTCGGCGCTGATCGAAGCCATCGACCGCGCCATCGCGGCGAACCCGGATGTCGTGGAGAAGGTCAACTCCGGCAAGCCCGCCGCGGCGGGCGCGCTGATCGGCGCCGTGATGAAGGACCTGCGTGGCCAGGGCGACGCGGCGAAGGTCCGCGAGCTGCTGAACGCGAAGCTCGGCATCTAGTCCGTACGACGGCTCGGCTGTAGGCCCCAGGGATTGTCTCCCTGGGGCCTTCGTCGTTCGGGGTCAGGCGGCTTGCTGGTGGTGCAGGTCCGGGGGAGTGGCGAGCAGCTTCTTCGCCACCACCACGTCGGCCGGCGCGCAGCGCACCTCGTACTCCGTCGGGTGCACCTCGGTCGTCGCCGCCTCCGGGCGGTTGCGCACCAGCGCCTTGAAGAAGCCGACCAGCGCGCCCAGGATCGCGCCGTACACGAGACCCCAGAAGACCACCGCCAGCCCGGTCATGCTGGTCTCGGCCACCAGTGTGACGAAGACCCCGAGCGCCAGCCCCAGCGCGGCACCGGTCAGCGCGCTGAGCCCACTGGCCCGCGCGACGTCCCCGGTCCGTCTGTCCACCATCCGCAACCCGGCTCCGGTGATCTCGAGCCCGGTCATTCCGTAGGCCCTCAGCTGTTCGACGGTCCGCAACGCGTCCTCGTACTGCTGCGTCGACGTGATCACGCTGGTGTCCAGTGGCGCCTGGTGAGGCACGACGTCTCCCCTCCCTGAGTGTGTGGTGTGGTTCCACTAGTACCAGGTGCGGGGTAATTGCATGCGTCGTCAGCGAGTAATCGTCACGCGAAGAATCCGGTCGTCGCCGTCACGCACGTCGCCGCGCCCGTCGGTGTTCGACGTCGTCACCCACAACGAGCCGTCCGGCGCCGCCTCGACGGTCCGCAACCGCCCGTACTCGTTGGTGAAAAACGCCACCGGCTCACCCACACGCTTGCCGTCGGCAACGGGAATCGCCCACAGCCGGGCGCCGCGCAGCCCGGCCATGAACACGTGTCCCTGGGCTGCGGCGATCCCCGACGGCGACGCGTCGTCGGTGTTCCACTGCGCGATCGGATCCACCATGCCGTCCAGCCGGCTGACCCCCTCGGCGGCCGGCCATCCGTAGTTGGCGCCGTTGTCGATCGCGTTCAACTCGTCCCAGGTGTCCTGGCCGAACTCCGCGGCGTAGAGCTGACTTCCGTCGAACGCGAGACCTTGTACGTTGCGGTGGCCCTTGGAGAACCACGGCTTCCCGCCCGGGTTGCCCGGCGCGGCCTTCCCGTCGGTGGTGATCCGCAGGATCTTGCCGCCGAGCGAGTTGTCGTCCTGAGAGTTCGGCCGATCCCCGCCGTCGCCCGTCCCGGCGTACAGGAAGCCGTCGGGCCCGAACTCCAACCGGCCACCGTTGTGCACCGCGGCCATCGGGATCCCGTCGAGGATGGTCTGCTGCCCGGACAGCCGGCCGCCCTGGTACGTCATCCGGGCGATCCGGTTGTCGTCGCCGGTCGAGTAGTAGACATAGACATACGGCCGCGTCGGGTACTGCGGATCCACCGCGATCCCGAGCAGCCCGCCCTCGGACGAGGCATCCACGCCATCCACCGACCCCACCTCGGTCGCCCGCCCACCTGCGACCCGCTTCACCTTCCCCGAGTCCCGCTCAGTCACCAACGCACTCCGGTCCGGCAGAAACGCCAGCCCCCACGGCACCTCGATCCCGGTAGCCACGGTCCCCGCCACCTGCAGTTTCACCGGCCCCTGAGGCGCGGCACTACTACTCGATGGCGCAGACGGCGCAGGCGTCGTCGACGGCGTCCCACTGCTCCCCACCGACGCCGAAGGAGTCGGCGCCGCCTGGCCCTCCCCGTCCGAGCACCCAGCAGCCAACAACCCGACCGCCACCACCAGAGCCGCAGTACGCACGCCATCTCCTCCGAGTCGACAAGTCCCCGCCACGGTACCCACCCGACTGTCCCGCACGACCCCCGAAAACCACCCGAAAGCCACGCCGGTCCCGCTCCTTCGAGGCAGTGACGACCTGTCGCGCGCCCCATTGCAGCTTTTGACGGTTGCCGCCTCTGGTGACCGCACATAACCTCCTCGTGCTCGGGGACCGCCTTCTGCCGTGAGGATTTCATGCGTAAACGTCTACTGACTGCTGCTCTCGGGTTGGTCATGAGTGGTTTGGGTGGGACCAGCGTGGCGCACGCCACGTTCCCGAGACCGACGGTCGACCAGCTGGCGACCATCGACCCGGCGAGCACCTGTGTCCGCGGTGAGGCTCGTCCGTCTCTGGCCGGCACGACCCCACGCCTGCGGGCTTTCGTGCCGGCTGGCGAGAACCCGCCATCGGTGAGCGTTCAGTTCCGGATGGTCGACCTCGCCAGCGGCCAACGGGTTTTCACCGCGAGCAGCCCGACGATGGTCACCGGTGTCTGGTTCGAGCCCGAAACGCCGCTTCCCGAGCTCACCAGTGGCAGAAGTTACAGCTGGCAGGCCCGGGTCTTCGACGGTACGACGTACTCGGACTGGTCCAGAAGGTGCGAGTTCACCGTCGACATCGACCGGCCCAATCCGCCCGGGCTGACTGTCACTCCCGAAGGCCCGTACAGGGTCGGCCAGGAGATCACCCTGCAGTTCAGCGACGGCGGATCGAGTGATGTCGTCAGGTACGGCTACGGCTTCTTCGGCAGCGAGACGACCAGCCTGCCCGCCGGTGTCACCACGGCGAAACTCGTCCTGCCCTTCGCCGGTCCGATCCCGTTGTCAGCGTGGAGCCACGACCGGGCCGGTAACCCGAGCGACGCCACCACGGTCGACCTCCGGATCAGCCAGTAGCCAGGGGCGGCCGCCCCGGCGATCTTCTGTCTGCTGGGCTCAGCTGCCCCAAGTAGGACGCAACGGGAAGTGCGCGTTGGCGTCGTCGTCCAGTTTCACCGCGAGGATCTGGTGGAGTTGGGTGTTGTTGCGTTCGAAGCCGACTCGGCAGGCCGCTAGGTACAGGCCCCAGATCTTGGCGGTGGGGTAGCCGACCTCGGCGACCGCCTCGTCCCAGTGGGTTTCCAGGTTCTCGGACCAACCCGCGAGAGTGAGCGCGTAGTGCTCGCGGAGGTTTTCCTCGTGGCGGACCTCGAAGCCGGCGTCTTGCGCCTCGGCGATGATGCGGCCGGAGCCGATGAGTTCGCCGTCGGGGAAGATGTAGCGGTCGATGAAGGCGCCGGTGGAGCGGTAGCGGTTGTCGGGGCGGGTGATGGTGTGGTTCAGCAACCGGCCGCCGGGCTTCAGGTGGTCCAGCAGGAAGCCGAAGTACGCCGGGTAGTTGCGGACGCCGATGTGTTCGGTGAGGCCGATGGAGCTGATCGCGTCGAAGTCGGTCTCGGTCACGTCGCGGTAGTCGAGGAAGCGGACTTCGGCGAGGTGTTCGAGGCCTTCTCGTTTGATCGCCTCGGTGGCCCACTCCGCCTGCGCGGCCGACAGGGTGACGCCAAGAGCCTGTACGCCGTACTCGCGGGCGGCGTGGCGGACCATGCCGCCCCAGCCGCAGCCGACGTCGAGGAGGCGCTGGCCGGGCTTCAGGTCCAGCTTGCGGGCCACCAGGTCGTACTTCTCGAACTGGGCTTCTTCCAGAGTCGACGACTCGGTCGGGAAGACCGCGCAGGTGTACGTCATCGACGGGCCGAGGATGTACTCGTAGAACGTGTTCGAGACGTCGTAGTGGTGGTGGATCGCGGCCTTGTCGCGGGTGCGGGAGTGGCGCAGGCCCTCGAAGGTGCGGCGCCACTTGGGCAGGTGTTCCTGCGGCGGCGGAGGCGGAGGCTTCAGGTGCGACCAGCCCAGGCCTCGGACGATCCGCAAAGCCTCGGACGGCGTCGGGCGCTCGAAGTGCAGGTGGTTGAGCATCATCCGCATCAGGCCGTACGGGTTCCCGGGGTGGATACCCTCGATCTCCAGGTCACCCTGGACGTAGGCGCGGACGAGGCCGAGGTCGCCCGGAGCGGTCAAAACATAGGAGAGCCCGCGCTCGGTGGCCAGATGCATGTGGATCGGGGAGTCCTCGGGGCCGGCCGCGCTGCCGTCGTAGGCGGTGAAGCGGAACGGCAGGCCGCCGGGGGTCACCGTGGTCAGGGCGTCGGCGATCGAGATCTGGGTCGCCACTGTCGTCATCGGCGAGTCACCGCCTTCTCGTAGAGCCCGGTGAGGCGGGCGTCGGGGTCGTAGCGTTGCTTGACTTCGGTGAGGGCCGGGACGTTGTAGAGCCGGTCGAAGGTGTCCCGGTCGTAGTAGGCGTCGGAGTACAGCGACTTGTGGCCGCCGAAGTCGGCGACCGCGGCCTCGATCCGGCGGTTCACGTCGCCGTCCGCGGCGCCGGGCGCGATGGCGACGGTGCCCCAGAAACCGACGTTGACGTACGTCGTGGAAGGCGCCAGTGGGTAGAGCGGCCAGGTCTCGGAGCCGCGCAGCCGCAGCGGGCACAGCCAGACCGGCCGCATCCCGACCTCGGCGTCGAACCAGCGCAGGAAGCCGGCCAGCTGGTCGACCGGGATCTCGACGTCCTGGACCACTCGCTCACGGTCGGGCAGCCCGCGCCGCCGATTGATGCGAGCGGCAACTTGGTAGCGGTTCTCCAGCCCGACCAGGCGGTGGTAGACATCGCTGCGCCGCAGCTTGGAAGGCCAGACCCGGCGGACCCAGCGGTTCTGCGCGCCGAACGCGGCCGAGCACCAGAACCAGTCGGTGTCCCAGCGCCACAGGTAGTCGTGCGCGGTCAGGAAGTCGGTCGGGCGCTGCTGGATCGAGCGGTAGTAGATCTGCTGACCGGTGTAGTCGCTGGTCCGCACGGCGGCGTCGCTGTTGCGGCCCAGCGTCAGGTACGCCTCGCTCGGGCTGAACGCGACTCCGTCGACGAAATGCACCGGCTCGTCGTCGTACGTGCCGTCGGCAACGATGCCCTCGATCGCCGGGGCCAGCTCGTCGAGGCCCAGACGAACATGCCGCACGGCGATGTACGGCGAGATGCGGTCGAGCTCGATCCGCAGCCGGGTGGCGTAGCCGAGGGTGCCGTAGGAGTTCGGGAAGGTGCGGAACAAGTCGGCGTGCTCGCCGGTCGGTCGTGCCGTGACCAGCTCACCGGCCCCGGTCAGGATGTCGAGCTCGAGCACGGACTCGTGCGGCAGCCCGGCCCGGAACGACGACGACTCGATGCCGAGACCGGTGACAGCGCCGCCGAGGGTGATCGTCTTGAGCTGCGGGACGACCATGGGGGTCAGCCCGTACGGCAGGGTGGCGGCGACCAGATCCTCGTACGTGCACATGCCCTGGACGTCGGCGGTCCGGGCGTCGGGGTCGACCGAGACGACACCGGTCAGGCCGGAGACGTCCAGGCCGGGGGTGTCGAGGGCGGTTCGGGGGCGGAACAGGTTCGAGCTGCGCTTCGCCAGCCGGACGGGATCGCCCGGGGGAATGCGCTGGTAGGACGCTCGGAGACGCCCGACCGCCTGATCGTGTTCCACAGTCGAAGTCGAACCCGATGTCGAAGGCACCTGATCAGAGTACGACGGCCGCCGGGCGAAGTGCCGAAGATTTTTCTGCGACTGAATGTCGAGACGGTGTCGGCGGCTCCGACGTCGCGGTAAAGACGAGGAGGAACCAGATGATCGACCTGAAGCCGGCCGGCCGCGCGCTGAGCGCGGTGGTGGCGCAGATCGGGCCGGACGATCTCGGCCGACCGACGCCGTGTGAGAAGTACTCGGTGGGGGAGTTGCTCGCGCACGTGGACGAAGGCGCACGGGCGTTCGGCGGGGAGAGCAGCGCTGAGGCACTCGACCTGAATTCCCCGACCTGGCGAGCGACGCTGACCAGCCGGGTGGAGCGGGTCGGGGTGGCCTGGGCCGATCCGGCGGCCTGGGAAGGTTCGTCGGAGCTGGCCGGGCTCGAGTTCAGCAACGCCGAGTGGGGCCGGATCGCGCTGACCGAGTTCGTGGTCCACGGGTGGGACCTGGCCCGGGCGACGGGCCAGCAGCTCGAGCTACCGGACGAGACGGTACGGAGTTGCTACGAGCACGTCGCCGGGCTCCTGACCGCGCCGCCGGTCCCCGGAATGTGGGGTCCGCCGGTCGCTGTACCCGACGACGCGAGTCTGCTCGATCGAGTGGTCGGCATCACCGGGCGGTCGCCTGGTGTCGGTGGTGGCGAGTAGGTTCAGCGCATGGCTGATTCGGTGAACACATGGCTGCCCTGGAAGGACCCGCAGAGCTTTCTCGGCGGGCTTCCCGAGCGTGTCCGGACGACGTACTACGCGGGTGGAGAGCTCGACCAGGACCCTGACCAGGTCGAGTTCTACGTGCCGAGTTACATGGGCAGTTCGCGGGTCGTCGAAGTGATCGCCGAGATGCCGAACCTCAAGGTCGTGCAGACCCAGACCGCCGGGTTCGAGAACGTGCTGCCCTACCTGCCGGACGGCGTCACGCTGTGCAACGCGCGCGGCGTGCACGACGCGTCGACCGCCGAGCTCGCGGTCGCGCTGATCCTGGCGTCGTACCGGCGGATCCCGACCGCGGTCGCCAACCAGCAGCAGGGTGTCTGGCCGGCCGATCCAGGCATCGACGACTCGCTGGCCGACCGGACCGTGCTGATCCTCGGGTACGGCTCGATCGGCGAGGCGCTGGAGCGGCGGCTGGCCGGGTTCGAGTGCGACATCATCCGGGTCGCCCGCAGGGCCCGGGACGGCGTCGCGCCGATCACCGAGCTGCCGGCGTTGCTGCCGCGCGCCGACGTCGTCGTCCTGCTGACGCCGGCGACCGAAGAGACGAAGGGCCTGGTGGACGCGGAGTTCCTGGGCCGGATGAAGGACGGCGCCCTGCTGGTCAACGTGGCCCGCGGCGTCGTGGTGAACACCGGCGACCTGGTCGCCGAGCTCGGCAAGGGCCGGATTCGCGCCGCGCTCGACGTGACCGATCCCGAGCCGCTGCCCGCCGGGCACCCGCTCTGGTCGGCGCCGAACGTGCTGGTCAACCCGCACCGCGGTGGTGCCTCGACGGCGTTCCCGCCGCGGGTGGCACGGCTCGTCCGGGCCCAGCTGGAGCGCTACGTGACCGGCGAACCCCTGATCAATGTGGTGGCGGGGCCGCCACGCTGACAACTGGAGGACAACGATGTCCGAAGCAGTACTGCTGATCGGTACCAAGAAAGGGCTCTGGATCGGGCGCAGCGACGCCGAGCGCCGGCAATGGACGCTCGACGGGCCGCACTTCGAGATGCAGGGGATCTACTCCGTCGGTGTCGACACCCGCGGCGACCGTCCGCGCCTGTTCGCCGGTGGCACGAGCGAGCACTGGGGTCCGGCGGTCTTCCACTCCGACGACCTCGGCCAGAGCTGGGCCGAGCCGCCGGAGGGGTCGATCGGCTTCCCCAAGGACGCCGAAGCCTCGCTCGAGCGCGTCTGGCAGATCCAGCCCGCACCGCAGGACCAGCCCGGCGTCGTGTACGCCGGCGCGCAGCCGTCCTCGCTGTGGAAGTCGACCGACGGCGGCGTGACCTTCGAGCTGGTCCGCGGCCTGTGGGACCACCCGCACCGCAAGGACTGGGGCGCCGGGTTCGGTGGTCAGGCGATCCACACCGTGCTGCCGCATCCGACCGATCCGGACCGGGTCAGCGTCGCCATGTCGACCGGTGGCGTCTACCAGACCGCGGACGGTGGGCAGACCTGGAGTCCGGCCAACCACGGCATCAAGGCCTACTTCCTGCCCGACCCGGATCCGGAGTTCGGGCAGTGCGTGCACAAGCTGGCCGGGCATCCCGCCGTACCGGAGCGGCTGTTCGCGCAGAACCATCACGGCGTCTACCGCTCCGACGACGGTGGCGCGATCTGGAAATCGATCGCGGACGGACTCCCGTCGGACTTCGGCTTCCCGATCGTGGTGCACCCGCACGAGCCGGAGACCGTGTATGTGTTCCCGTTGGTGGCCGACGGCAACCGGATTCCGACGGACGCGAAGTGCCGGGTCTACCGGTCGCGCGACGCCGGCGCGACCTGGGAGCCGCTGACCAAGGGGCTGCCCGACGTACCGTCGTACGCGCCGGTGCTGCGCGACGCGCTCTGCACGGACGCCGGGACTCCTGCGGGCGTGTACGTCGGGACGCGGGACGGCTGTGTGTACGCGAGCGCCGATGCGGGCGACTCGTGGACCGAGGTCGCCCGGCACCTGCCGGACGTGCTGACCGTTCGCGCCGCGGTCGTCGGCTGAGCCGCGGACCGAGAGACGAGGTGACCCCATGCCGGTCCAGGTGAAGCTGCCGACAGTGTTGCGGCCGTTCGCCGGCGGCGCCGAGAAGGTCGCGGTCGAGACACCGGGCGAGAGGACGGTCGGCGCGGTGTTCGCGACGCTGGAGCAACAGCATCCGGCGCTGCGGCGACGGCTGACCGACGAGCAGGGCGCGCTGCGGCGGCACGTGAACGTCTATCTCGGCAACGACAACATTCGCGACCTCGACGGCCTGGAGACCCAGTTGCCCGACGGGTGCGAGTTGCTGGTCCTGCCGAGTGTCGCGGGCGGCTGATGATGCGAAAGAAAGCAGTGTCGTTCGAGGAGGTGCCTGGATAGCCTCGCGGGCATGACCGGTGAAGTGATCCTGCTGACCGGCCCGCCCGGCGCGGGCAAGACGACGGTGGCCGAGCTGGTCGCGTCCGGCGCGGCCGGCCCCACCGTGCACCTGACGACCGACCTGTACTACCGCGCGATCCGGACCGGCTTCGTCCCGCCGTACCTGCCGGGCGCGCAGCGGCAGAACGAGGTGGTGGTCGAGGCGATCGTCGCGACCACCACGACGTACGCGCGGGGTGGCTACGACGTCGTCGTGGACGGGATCATCGGGCCGTGGTTCCTGGACCCGTTCCGCGCCGCCGCGCGCCGGGACGGCGTCACGATGTCGTACGTCGTACTGCGGCCCGATCTGGACACGACGCTCGCGCGTGCCGTGAACAGAGCCGACAGTGAACTGAAGGACGTCGAGGCGGTCACCGGGATGTACCAGGCGCTGGCCGATCTCGGCGAGCTGGAGCGGCACGTGATCGACACGAGCGCGCTGGACCCGGAGCGGACCGCGGCCGAGGTTCGCAAGGCCGTCGCGTCGCAGCAGTACCGGCTGGCCTGAACCCCAACGTGTCAAGGCCGTTCGCAGCAACCTGCAAAACCGCGGTCGGCCCCGAGAAGCGGACCTACCCTTTCCCGATGGGAATCTTCACGCGGAAGAGCCGCCTTCCGCGGACCGACGGTCTGGTGCTCGACCGGACCTGGTCCGATCGCGACCTCGACGCCGCCGTGGCCGCCGTCGAGGTGGGGGACTTCGACACGGCGCTCGCCGGATTCAAGGCGCAGACCGGCGACCGGCGCGCGGTCTGGAACGGCGGGCTGGCAGAGGCGGCGATCGGTCGCTCGGAGCAGCTCGAGGCCAGGCTGGAGGAGCTCGGCGGCCGCGACCCCGACCTGCTGCTGTGGCTCGCCCAGACGCTGGTCCTCGAAGGCTGGCGGATCCGCAGCGGTCAGCAGGCCAAGTACGTGTCCGAGCAGCAGTTCGCGACGTTCCACGACATCTTGCGTACGGCGTACGAGGTGGTGGGGCTGGCGATCGAGACGGCGCCGGACGACGCGACGCCGTGGACGGTCTACCAGTGGGTGGCGATCGGGCTCGGTGCCGACCTGGAGACGCACGAGGCGCTGTTCCAGGAGGCGATCGCGCGGCATCCGGCCAGCTACGCGGCGCACGGCAACAAGGTGCACGCGATCGCGCCGAAGTGGTACGGGACCAGCCTCGACGAGATGCTCGCCTTCGCGGCCGAGACCGCCGACCGGGCGGCGCCGGGCAGCGTGCTGAGCGCCGTCCTGGCCAAGGCGGTGGCCGAGGCGCGGCTGCACGTCTTCTCCTTCACCGACGCCAATGCCGTCAAGAAGGTCGCCGCGGCCACCAAGCTGACCAACAAGTGGGCCGACCCGCTGCTCGCCTCGCGACAGAAGTGGTTGCAGCCCGGCCGGGCCCCGGAGGCGCCGGATCTGGACGCCCACAACTACTACGCCTACCTGCTGAAGAACGTCCACAGCGGGGAGGGCCAGGCGTCGGCGGACGCGATGTTCAACCGGGTCAGCACGCTGCCGTGGGCCTACAGCGGCGACCCGCTCGAGGCCTTCGCCGAGAAGTACCGGCGCTGAGATCTATACAGTCAGGAGCATGAACAGCACTCCTGACATCAAGCCGCGCAGCCGGACGGTGACCGACGGGCTGGAGGCGACCGCGTCGCGCGGGATGCTCCGCGCGGTCGGGATGGGTGACGACGACTGGGCCAAACCGCAGATCGGCGTCGCGTCCAGCTGGAACGAGATCACCCCGTGCAACCTGTCCCTGGACCGTCTCGCGAAGGCGGTCAAGGACGGCGTGCACGCGGCCAGCGGGTACCCGCTGGAGTTCGGCACGATCAGCGTCTCCGACGGCATCTCGATGGGCCACGTCGGCATGCACTACTCGCTGGTCAGCCGCGAGATCATCGCCGACTCGGTCGAGACCGTGATGGAGGCCGAGCGGCTGGACGGTTCGGTCCTGCTGGCCGGCTGTGACAAGTCGCTGCCCGGCATGCTGATGGCCGCCGCGCGACTCGACCTGGCCAGCGTCTTCCTGTACGCCGGGTCGATCATGCCCGGCCGGCTCGGCGACAAGGACGTGACGATCATCGACGCGTTCGAGGCGGTCGGCGCCTGCGCGCGGGGCCTGATCACGCGCGAGGAGGTCGACGCCGTCGAGCGCGCGATCTGCCCGGGCGAGGGCGCCTGCGGCGGCATGTACACCGCGAACACGATGGCGTCGGCCGCCGAGGCGCTCGGAATGTCCCTGCCCGGCTCGGCCGCGCCGCCCGCGGTGGACCGGCGGCGTGACGGCTACGCCCGCAAGTCCGGCGAGGCGGTCGTCGGCCTGCTGCAGCAGGGCATCACCGCCCGGCAGATCCTGACCAAGGAGGCGTTCGAGAACGCGATCGCCGTGGTGATGGCGCTCGGCGGCTCGACCAACGCCGTACTGCACCTGCTCGCGATCGCCCGCGAGGCCGAGGTCGACCTGACGCTGGCCGACTTCAACCGGATCGGCGACAAGGTCCCGCACCTGGGCGATCTCAAGCCGTTCGGCCGGTACGTGATGACCGACGTCGACCGGGTCGGCGGCATCCCGGTGGTGATGCGGGCGCTGCTGGACGCCGGCCTGCTGCACGGCGACTGCCTGACCGTCACCGGCAAGACGATGGCCGAGAACCTGGCCGACATCGCGCCGCCGGACGTCGACGGCGTGATCATCCGGGCCCTCGACCGGCCGATCCACGGCACCGGCGGGATCACCATCCTGCACGGTTCGCTGGCGCCCGAGGGTGCGGTGGTGAAGAGCGCGGGCTTCGACTCCGACGTGTTCGAGGGCACCGCTCGGGTCTTCGACGGCGAGCGCGGCGCGATGGACGCGCTCGAGGACGGCTCGCTGCAGGCCGGCGACGTCGTGGTGATCCGGTACGAAGGCCCGAAGGGCGGTCCCGGCATGCGCGAGATGCTCGCCGTCACCGGCGCGATCAAGGGCGCGGGCCTGGGCAAGGACGTGCTGCTGCTCACCGACGGACGCTTCTCCGGCGGTACGACGGGACTCTGCGTCGGCCACGTCGCGCCCGAGGCCGTCGACGGCGGGCCGATCGCGTTCGTGCGCGACGGCGACCGGATCACGCTGGACGTGAAGAACCGGACGCTCGAGCTGCACGTCGAGCCCGACGAGCTGGAGCGCCGCCGGCAGGGCTGGACGCCGAAGGAGCCGGCCATCACCCGCGGAGTGCTCGGCAAGTACACCCGGTTGGTGCGTTCGGCCTCCGAAGGCGCCGTCTGCATCTGAGCCGGTGATATCTAAGACGGGGATCTCAGTAAATGAGATAGACCGTCCTGAAACTTGACCGGCCGTCGCCGGTCGGGGACTGTTACCTGCATGCGATCGATTCTCCTCGTACTTGTGCGGCGCGCCGACTGACGCGACCACCGAGTCGAGCGCGCCCCTTCAGCCAACCCGGCAGGAGGGGCGTTTTTGTTGCCAGGGCGACGGTCCGCGACCCGGACGCCACCTGACGACGACCACGAGCGAGGATGGATCGGTCGCTGAGAAGCCAAACATCGTGACTGGACAAGGGAAGGCACTCATGAGTGAGCAGCTGACCGGGGCACAGGCTCTGATCCGCGCACTGGAACACGCCGGAGTGGACACCGTCTTCGGCATTCCGGGCGGCGCGATCCTCCCGGCGTACGACCCGATGCTCGACTCGACCCAGATCCGCCACATCCTGGTACGTCACGAGCAGGGCGCCGGCCACGCGGCCCAGGGCTACGCCTCGACCACCGGCAAGGTCGGGGTCTGCATGGCGACCTCGGGCCCGGGCGCGACCAACCTGGTCACCCCGATCGCCGACGCCTACATGGACTCGGTCCCGATGGTCGCGATCACCGGCCAGGTGGCCAGCGCCTCGATCGGCACCGACGCCTTCCAGGAAGCCGACATCCGCGGCATCACGATGCCGATCACCAAGCACAACTTCCTGGTCAACGACCCGAACGACATCGCCTCGACGATCGCCGAGGCGTTCCACATCGCCTCCACCGGCCGGCCCGGCCCGGTGCTGGTGGACGTGACCAAGGACGCGATGCAGGCCACGGTGGACTTCCAGTGGCCGACCGAGCTCTCGCTGCCCGGCTACCGCCCGGTGACCCGCCCGCACCCCAAGCAGGTGCGCGAGGCGGCCCGGCTGATCGCCGCCGCCGAGAAGCCGGTCCTGTACGTCGGTGGCGGCGTGATCCGGGCCAAGGCGTCGGCCGAGCTCAAGGAGCTCGCCGAGCTGCTCGGCATCCCGGTGGTCACCACGCTGATGGCCCGCGGCGCGCTGCCCGACACCCACGAACTGCACTTCGGCATGCCGGGCATGCACGGCTCGGTCTCGGCCGTCGGTGCGCTGCAGCGGTCCGACCTGCTGATCGCCCTCGGCGCGCGGTTCGACGACCGGGTGACCGGCAAGCTGTCCTCGTTCGCCCCGGACGCCAAGGTGATCCACGCCGACATCGACCCGGCCGAGATCGGCAAGAACCGGCACGCCGACGTGCCGATCGTGGGCGACTGCAAGGAGGTCATCGGCGACCTGATCGGCGCGCTGAAGACCGAGATCGCCGGCAACGGCAAGACCCCGGACTACTCCGCGTGGCGTGGCCTGCTGGACTCGGTCAAGGCCAAGTACCCGGTCGGGTACGACGAGCCGGAGGACGGCAGCCTGTCCCCGCAGTACGTGATCCAGCGGATCGGCCAGATCGCCGGACCGGACGCGATCTACACCAGCGGCGTCGGCCAGCATCAGATGTGGGCCGCGCACTACCTGCCGTTCGAGAAGCCGCTGAACTGGCTGAACTCCGGCGGCCTGGGCACGATGGGCTACTCGGTGCCGGCCGCGATGGGCGCCAAGGTGGCCCGGCCGGACGCGACGGTCTGGGCGATCGACGGCGACGGCTGCTTCCAGATGACCAACCAGGAGCTGGTCACCTGCGCGCTGGAGGGCATCCCGATCAAGGTCGCGGTGATCAACAACCAGTCGCTCGGCATGGTCCGGCAGTGGCAGACGCTGTTCTACGACAAGCGCTACTCCAACACCGACCTGCACTCGGCCCGGATCCCGGACTTCGCCAAGCTGGCCGAGGCGATGGGCGGCGTCGGGCTGCGCTGCTCCGACCGTGAGTCGGTCGACGCGACGATCGAGAAGGCGATGGCGGTCACCGACGCGCCGGTGGTGGTCGACTTCGTCGTGCACCGCGACGCGATGGTCTGGCCGATGGTTGCCGCCGGCACCAGTAACGACGACATCCAGATCGCCCGCGACATGGCGCCGAACTGGGACTCCGAGGAGCTGTGATGAGCAAGCACACACTGTCGATCCTGGTCGAGAACAAGCACGGCGTGCTGGCCCGGGTGGCCGCGCTGATCTCGCGCCGCGGCTTCAACATCGACTCGCTCGCGGTCGGCCCGACCGAGCACCCGGAGATCTCCCGGATGACGATCGCGGTCAGCGTCGACGAACAGCCGCTGGAGCAGATCACCAAGCAGCTGAACAAGCTGGTGAACGTGATCAAGATCGTCGAGCTCGAGCCGACCCAGACTGTGCAGCGCGAGCTGGTGCTGGTCAAGGTCAAGGCCGACACCCTGACCCGCGGGCAGGTGCTGGAGACCGTCCAGCTGTTCCGTGCGAAGGTGGTGGACGTGGCTCCGGACGCGATCACCATCGAGGCGACCGGCAACCCGGACAAGCTCGAGGCGATGATGCGGGTGCTGGAGCCGTTCGGCGTCCGCGAGCTGGTCCAGTCCGGCATGGTCGCGATCGGCCGCGGTGGCCGGTCCATCTCGGACCGCTCGCTGCGTCCGGTGCCGGTCCCGCCGCCGCACGTGGCCTCCGGCGCTCCGGCGCTGCAGGCCCGCCCGGCCGGCCAGTCCGCGCCCACCCCCGGCGGTCCGGCCGCCACCCAGTCCCACCCGGTGCCGGCGCCGCCGCCGGGTACCCGTCCCGCCGCGCCGGCCCGGCACGGCTGAGCGGACCACCCCCGAAACTCGGCCGGCACCCGCCGACCCCCTCACCCAGAAATTAGGAGACGAGCTCCCAGTGGCAGCAGAAATGTTCTACGACGACAACGCCGACCTGAGCGTGATCCAGGGCCGGCACGTGGCCGTTCTCGGCTACGGCTCCCAGGGCCACGCCCACGCGCTGTCGCTGCGCGACTCCGGCGTCGACGTCCGGGTCGGCCTGCCGGAAGGCTCCAAGAGCCGGGCCAAGGCCGAGGCGCAGGGCCTGCGGGTGGTCACCCCGGCCGAGGCCTGCGAGGAGGCCGACGTGATCGTCGTGCTGGCGCCGGACCCGGCCCAGCGCAAGCTCTACACCGAGGCGATCGAGCCCAACCTGGTCGACGGCGACGCGCTCGTGTTCGGGCACGGCTTCAACATCCGGTTCGGTTACATCAAGCCCCCGGCCGGTGTCGACGTCTTCATGGTCGCGCCGAAGGGCCCGGGTCACCTGGTCCGTCGCGAGTACACCGAGGGCCGGGGCGTTCCGGTCCTGGTCGCGGTCGAGCAGGACGCGACCGGCAAGGCCTGGGACCTCGCGCTGGCCTACGCCAAGGGCATCGGCGGCCTGCGTGCCGGCGGCATCAAGACCACCTTCACCGAGGAGACCGAGACCGACCTGTTCGGTGAGCAGGCCGTGCTCTGCGGTGGTGTCTCCGCGCTGGTCCAGGCCGGCTTCGAGACGCTGACCGAGGCCGGCTACCAGCCGGAGGTCGCGTACTTCGAGTGCCTGCACGAGCTCAAGCTGATCGTCGACCTGATGTACGAGGGCGGCATCGCCAAGCAGCGCTGGTCGGTCTCCGACACCGCCGAGTACGGCGACTACGTGTCCGGCCCGCGGATCATCGACGCGTCGGTCAAGGCCCGGATGAAGGACGTGCTGAACGACATCACCGACGGCACCTTCGCGGCCCGCTTCATCGCCGACCAGGACGCCGGCGCGCCGGAGTTCGCGGAGTTCCGCAAGGCCAGCGAGTCGCACCCGATCGAGGCCGTCGGCAAGGACCTGCGCGCGCTGATGGCGTGGGTCAAGTCGCACGACGAGGACTACGTCGAGGGCACCGCCGCTCGCTGAGTCCCGCTGTACGCCGTACCGGCGCCCAGGCCCCACGCTGTGATCGTGTGGAGCCTGGGCGCCGCCGCGTTGTCTGACAGAATCGGACTGGACCGGACAGGGGAGGGCTGGGATGGCTGAGCAGGGCCGCAGCGAGCTGCCGCGCCCGCCCCGCCGCATCCCGAGCTGGGCCGTCGAGCACGACGACGCCCGCGCGCCGAGCGGTCCGCGGACCACGATCGAGCCGCGCCGCCGGACACCGGGCGAGTCGTCCGGCGCAACCCGGTACGACGGTCCGGGGGCGTTGCCGCCGAAGTTCCGGCTGCGCTTCGTCTGGCCGCTGGTCGTCTTCGTGCTGGTGCTCGGGGCGGCGGCCGGCTGGCTGGTGCGGGCGGATCGGCTGAGCCTGGACACCGACGAGGTGATGGACAAAGCGGGGCCGGCCGTCGTCCAGGTGCTGGCGACGACGTGCGCGGGCACCGGCCAGGCGACCGGCGTACTGCTGCCGGGCGGGGTCGTGCTGACCGCCGCGTCCGCGATCCGCGAGCCGATCTCGGCCGCCGTGGTCACCCAGGACGGCAAGGTCCGCCGGGTCGAGGTCCGCGGCGTGAACGCCAACGGCATCGCCGTCCTGGGGATGCCGGGCTGGGCCGGCCTGCCGACGGCCACGCTCGCGCACGAATTGCCCGAACCCGCTGCCGAACGGGGTCTGGTCGGCCACCGCCTGGACGGCGAGCAGGTCTCGCTCCCGATCGGTACGACGCAGCAGCCCCGCGAACTCAGCGAGATCGACGACACCGGCCTGCTCGGCGCGCCGCTGGTCGACAAGCACGGGCGGGTGATCGGCTTGCTCACCGGCGAGACCATGGCCGGGAGCAGGATCATCAGCCTGGACGAGCTGCGCGACTTCGCGGGCGGCTCGCCGCCCCTGACGCCGGAGCCGATCGGCGCCTGCCGCAATGCCCGCGGGCCGCAGAGCCCGGTCGAGCCCGAACTCGCGGTCGCCAACACTCCGCTGGCCGGCGAGGTCCGGCAGGCCCTCGCGGAGTACCTGCAAACGCTCAACAAGCACGACTTCGCCGCGATGCAAGCCACCTACTCCAGCCGGCTGCGGGCGCGCAGCGACCCGGCCGAGGACGCGAAGAAGCACGGTACGTCGTACGCGTTCCGCCCGGTGATCGAGTCGGTCGCCTCGGCCGGGCCCGACAACGACGCGGACGCCCTGCTGAGCTTCACCGTGCTGTTCTCGCCGGACAGCGCCGGCGCGAACCGCAAGACCTGCGGGCGGCTGAAGATCCGCTACCACCTGGTCCGCGAGCAGCAGCGGCTGCGGATCGACAGTGCCTTCACCGCCGAGAACAAGTCTGGGTGTGATACCGACTGAACGTCACACCGAGCGACTGGTAGCATCGGGTCCAGCGGGCACAGCGCGGTGCTCTGTTCCATCGAGCCCCCTACCGCTTCTGCAGGAGTTGTCTGTCATGCCTGACACAGCAGCCGCCAGCCGACCCGTCGTTCTGATCGCCGAAGAGCTGTCTCCCGCCACCGTCGAGGCCCTCGGGCCGGACTTCGAGATCCGGCACGCCAACGGCGCCGACCGCGCCGAGCTGATCCCCGCGATCGCCGACGTCGACGCCATCCTGATCCGCAGCGCCACCAAGGTCGACGCCGAGGCGCTGGCCGCGGCGAAGAAGCTGAAGGTCGTCGCCCGGGCCGGGGTCGGCCTGGACAACGTCGACGTCAAGGCCGCCACCCAGGCCGGCGTGATGGTCGTGAACGCCCCGACCTCGAACATCGTCAGCGCCGCCGAGCTCGCGGTCGCGCTGCTGCTGGCCGCGGCCCGCCGGGTCCCGGCCGCCGACCAGTCGCTGAAGAACGGCGAGTGGAAGCGCAGCAAGTACTCCGGTGTCGAGCTGTTCGAGAAGACCGTCGGCATCGTCGGCCTGGGCAAGATCGGTGTCCTGGTCGCCCAGCGGCTGGCCGCCTTCGGCATGAACGTAATCGCCTACGACCCGTACGTACAGGCCGGCCGGGCCGCGCAGATGGGCGTGCGGCTCGCCTCGCTCGACGAGCTGCTGGCCGCGTCCGACTTCATCTCCGTGCACCTGCCGAAGACGCCGGAGACGATCGGCCTGATCGGCGACGAGCAGCTGCACAAGGTCAAGCCCGAGGTGATCATCGTCAACGCGGCCCGCGGCGGCATCGTCGACGAGCAGGCGCTGTACTCCGCGCTGAAGGAGGGCCGGGTCGCGGCCGCCGGGCTGGACGTGTTCGCCAAGGAGCCGTGCACCGACTCCCCGCTGTTCGAGTTCGAGAACGTCGTGGCCACCCCGCACCTGGGCGCGTCCACCGACGAGGCGCAGGAGAAGGCCGGCATCGCGGTCGCCAAGTCCGTCCGCCTCGCGCTGTCCGGCGAGCTGGTTCCGGACGCGGTCAACGTCCAGGGTGGCGTGATCGCCGAGGACGTCCGCCCGGGCATCCAGCTGACCGAGAAGCTGGGCCGGATCTTCACCGCGCTGGCCGGTGGCGTCGCGCAGCAGCTCGACGTCGAGGTCCGCGGCGAGATCACTCAGTACGACGTGAAGGTGCTCGAGCTGGCCGCGCTGAAGGGTGTCTTCGCGGACGTCGTCGAGGACAACGTGTCGTACGTGAACGCGCCGCTGCTCGCGGCCGAGCGGGGCCTCGAGGTCCGGCTCGTCACCGACCACGACAGCCCCGAGCACCGCAACCTGATCACGCTGCGCGGCACGCTGGCCGACGGCGGTCAGGTGTCGGTGTCCGGCACGCTGGTCGGCGTCAAGCAGTCCGAGCGGCTGGTCGAGATCGACGGGTTCGACCTGGAGATCGAGCTGTCCGCGCACCTGGCGTTCCTCAGCTACGAGGACCGCCCGGGCATCGTCGGCGCGGTCGGCCGGATCCTCGGCGAGGCCGACATCAACATCGCCGGCATGCAGGTCAGCCGGGACCGCAAGGGCGGCAAGGCGCTGGTCGCGCTGAGCGTCGACTCCTCGATCCCGCCGGCCAAGCTGGACGACATCGCTTCCGCCGTACAGGCCGACACCGCGCGGACGGTCGACCTGGAGGCCTGAGCCTGAGTGTGACCTTCCGGGCGGCGTACTGACGCCGGGAATGTCACACTGGTAGAGCAGGACCGGCCTGCCGCCCGCAGGCGCATGGCGGCCGGCCAGGGCCCGAGCCCCTCCCACCCGGGAGCTGTGGCTCGGGCCCACCTGTTTTTGCTCCACCACAACCGCCCCACCCCGCCCGCCGCCCGAGGTGCATTTCGTGGGTCAACCCACGAAATGGCCCGTTGGCCACCCGGATTCAGGTGGGCCGACGGGCCAGTTCACGGGTTGACCCATCAAATGGTGGGTTCGATGGCGGCATGCAGCGGTAGAACCCACCATCCCGCGGGTCAACCGGCCAAATGCGGAGGGGATCAGCGGCGAGTGGCCAGCAGGACGGAGGCGTCGGGGGCGACCATCACCTCGACGGTGGTGAAGCGCTTGTCCTGCAGCCACTCCTGGCGCAGGGTGTCGACCCGGCCCTCGTACATCGGCGGCCAGACCGCGGACGGCGTGAAGTCGTCGAGCACTACGAAACCACCGGGCTCGACCGCTTCGGCGACGACGTCGCGGGCCGACAGCTTCGCCTCGCGCGCGTCGACGAACAGCAACGAGAACGGGCCGCGCTCGATCAGCGCGGTCCAGTCCGCCTCGACGACCTCGATCCGCTCGTCGTCGGCGAACAGTTCGGCCACCGCCTTGGCCAGTTCGGGATCGCTTTCGGCGGTGACGATCCGGGTTCCCTCGGCCGCGCCGCTGCGCAGCCAAGCCGATCCGACTCCGCAGCCGGTGCCGAGTTCGCCGAGCATGCCGGTGCGCGACGCCGCCAGCGTCGCGAGCAGCCGGCCGGTCTCGTTACGGGTCGAGCTGACGAATCCGCGCCGGCCGGACAGGCTGAGGGCCGCCGAGACCAGCGGGGGCAGTTCTGGAGGAGCGCTCACTCGGTGAGAGTTGCACAGCTTCGGTCCAGCGGCGTCACCGGCATCTCACATTTCGGGACAGGATGCCCGCATAGTGGTGAAATAGTCGGACGCCAGAGTAAATTCGGCTTCACCCTGCCGCCCGCGAGACCCTTTTTCGCAAGGAGCAGCATGTACGACATGTATCCAGCCAACTGGCCCGCGATCGACGGCCGGGAACGGAAGGCGGCCCGGCGCCGTCGCCCGGTCCGCCCGGCGAGCGAGACCGCGTCCGAGGCCCGGGCTGTCCAAGAGGCCATGAACCGCCGCGACAACGGGGGAGAACCCAAGAAGTGACCGAGAAGAAGAAGTTCACGCTGGCCGTCGTCCCCGGTGACGGAATCGGGCCCGAGGTGACCACCGAGGCACTCAAGGTGCTCGACGCGGTCAGCGCGGTCCACGGCGTGACCTTCGAGCGGACCGAGTACGACCTGGGCGCCAAGCGCTGGCACGCGACCGGCGACACGCTGCCGGACGCCGAGCTCGAGGCGATTCGCGGTCACGACGCGATCCTGCTCGGCGCGGTCGGCGACCCGACGGTGCCGTCCGGCGTGCTCGAGCGTGGTCTGCTGCTCAAGCTGCGGTTCGCCCTCGACCACTACGTGAACCTGCGGCCGTCGAAGATCTACCCCTCGGTCGGATCCCCGCTGGCCAACCCCGGCGAGGTCGACTTCGTCGTCGTCCGCGAGGGCACCGAGGGCCCGTACGTCGGCAACGGCGGCGCCCTGCGCGTCGGCACCCCGGCCGAGATCGCCACCGAGGTGTCGGTCAACACGGCGTACGGCGTGGAGCGGGTCGTCCGGGACGCGTTCGCGCGGGCCCAGGCCCGGCCGCGCAAGAAGCTGACGCTGGTGCACAAGAACAACGTGCTCGTGCACGCCGGCCACCTGTGGAAGCGGACCGTCGACGCGGTCGCGACCGAGTTCCCCGAGATCGCCGTCGACTACCTGCACGTGGACGCGGCGACGATCTTCCTGGTCACCGACCCGGCCCGGTTCGACGTGATCGTCACCGACAACCTGTTCGGCGACATCATCACCGACCTGGCGGCCGCGGTCACCGGCGGCATCGGGCTGGCCGCGAGCGGCAACATCAACCCGGACCGCACCGCGCCGAGCATGTTCGAGCCGGTGCACGGGTCGGCGCCGGACATCGCCGGTCAGCAGAAGGCCGACCCGACCGCGGCGATCCTGTCGGCGGCGCTGCTGTGCGACCACCTCGGGCTGACCGAGGCGGCGGCCGCGATCGAGGCCGCGGTGACCGCGGACATCGAGGAGCGCACCGCCGGTGGCAGCCGCAGCACCGCGGAGATCGGTGACGCGATCGCCAAGCGCGCGGCCGGGTGATGAGATGGCTTCGCTCGCCTGCCGGACACCGGCCTCAGGCGGTCGCTCACGCGCTCGCCTGACCACTGGGCAGAGAGGTACGGTGCGCTCATGAGCGCCGATCTGCAGTTCACCGTTGAGCCCAACACCCAGCCGGCCAGCGACGACCAGCGCGCCACGATCCTGGCGAACCCGGGATTCGGGCAACACTTCACCGACCACATGGCGATCGCCACCTGGAACCGGGAAGACGGCTGGCACGACGCGAGGATCACCGCCTTCGGACCGCTGGAGCTGTCTCCGGCGACCTCGGTGTTCCACTACGCCCAGACCATCTTCGAGGGGATGAAGGCCTACCGGCATCCCGACGACTCGATCCACACCTTCCGCCCGGACGCCAACGCGGCCCGGTTCAACCGGTCCGCCCGGCGGCTCGCGCTGCCGGAGCTGCCCGAGGCGGCGTTCCTGGACTCGCTGACCAAGCTGGTCGAGATCGACAAGGCGTGGGTGCCCAGCGGGGGGGAGACCTCGCTGTACCTGCGGCCGTTCATGTTCGGCTCCGACCCGTTCCTCGGCGTCCGGCCGTCGGCCCAGGTGACGTACTGCGTGATCGCGTCCCCGGCCGGCTCCTACTTCGCGAACGGCGTCAAGCCGGTCCGGATCTGGCTCAGCGAGGAGTACACCCGCGCGGCGCCCGGCGGGACCGGCGCGGCCAAGACCGGCGGCAACTACGCCTCGTCGCTGCTGGCCCAGGCCGAGGCGATCGAGCAGGGCTGTGACCAGGTCGCCTTCCTGGACGCGGTCGAGAAGAAGTGGATCGAAGAGCTCGGCGGGATGAACCTGTACTTCGTGCTCGACGACAACTCCGTGATCACCCCGGAACTGTCCGGCACGATCCTCGAGGGCGTCACCCGGGACTCGATCCTGAAGCTGGTCACCGACCTCGGCCACACCGTCACCGAGCGCAAGATCTCGATCGACGAGTGGCGCGAGGGCGCGGCGTCCGGCCGGATCCGTGAGGTCTTCGCCTGCGGTACGGCGGCAGTGATCACCCCGGTGGCGTCCCTGAAGTGGAACGGCGGCGAGGTCCAGGTCGCCGACGGCAACGGTGGCCCGATCACCGCGGCCGTCCGCAGCGCCCTGCTCGACCTGCAGTACGGCCGGGCCAAGGACACCCACGGCTGGATGACCCGCATCTGCTGATCGGCCCGCTGCGCCCGGAGATCCCAGCATCCCCGGGCGCAGCGCTGTTTCAGCTGTGCGTGACGTTCAGCGAGTGAATGGTGGTTTCGCCGACGTTCGTGCCGGCACACGGCGAGGAGTTCGAGCAGTTGGCCTGGGTGTACGCGCCGGCCTTGAAGTAGGCGCCGGAGAAGCTCTTGCCGAGAGTGGTCTGCAGGGTCCCGTTGTAGTACGCCTTGACCTGGCCGCCACTGACCACGAACTTCGCCTCGAAGACCGTGCCCAGCCGGTACGAACTGGTGACCAGCTTGTGATGGGCGTTGTCGCCGTTCGTCACGTACAGCTTGCTGCCCTCGAGCCGGAAGACCGTGACGTCGTCCTCGCCGTCGTGGATCTGCGCGCCGACCAGGTGCGGCTTGTCCGCGGGCAACCGGTCGAACGACTCACGCACGGTCAGCGTGTGGGTTCCCGAGGTCGACGACCAGGCCGCGTTGGCGGTGCCGTTGCTGGTCATTTCCCGAAGTTCGGACCGCGGGTAGCTCGATCCACTGGTGGTGACGCCGTTGACCGGCGCCCGGAACCGCACCGCGTCGCCGACGACGGTGAAGTAGCTGTCGTGGGAGTACGTCGCCAGCGCCGGTTGCTTCACCTCGGTCGGCTTGCCTTCCGCTCCGATCGGCAGGGTGATCTTCCAGTTCCGCAGATCGAGCACGTCAGCCGGTACGCCGCCGCCAGAACTGCCGCCGGTGCCCCAGACCTCGATCTCGGTGAGGCTGTTCCAGGTCCCGGTTCCGCCGTCCTTCAGCTGGTGGCCGTGGCCGATGTACCGGACCTTCGACGCGGGCCGGTCGGCGAAGTCGAAGGTCTGCAAGCCGGTGGTGGTCCCGCTGCTGAGGCCGTCGAAGACGGTGACCCAGCTCGTGCCGTTCCAGAGCTGGAGCTCGAAGTCGTTGCGCCGCTCGTCGCCGTGGTAGACGGCAACCTTCAGCTGCGACACCGTCCGCACGCCACCGAGGTCGAGCTGCAGGGTCGCGCCGTCGCCGTTGCCCGACCAGCGGGTCGAGTAGTCGTTGTCGACGACGTTCGCCGCGATGTTGTCGTCGCTGGTATCGGCCGTGACGGAGGCGGCAGGTGGGGTGATCTCGGTACCGGCAGCGGTCGCCGGAGCGGCGGTGGTCGCGCCGGCGATCAGCGGGACGACGGCCAGGAGGGCGAGTAGTCTCATCGGTCAGCCTCTCGGTGACAAGGGGTGGGCGCGGCCAGTGTGCTGCGCGGCGAACCTGTGGTGGCCTCGGTGGCACGATCAGGACAGTCGTTTTCACAGCAAGCTCTCAGCCGGCTTCGGTAGGGTCACCGCCATGAACGGCTTTCCGGACGACGTCGAGGCGTACTACGCACAGCTCGCGCGGGAGCGAGAGTGGAGTGCGGAGACGCAGCAGGCTTTTCGGGCTTCGGTCGAGCTGATCCGCGACCTGGATCGCGGGACCGCGGCGCGGACCTTCGGGGCGCGGGCCGACGACGACGGGACGGACCGGTTGTTCGAGGCCGTCTGGCACGAGCGCGAGTGGGTCGTGGTGCGCGAGCTGCACGTCACCGAGGACGGGACCATCACCCGGTACTGGTGGCAGCGGATGGAGGACGAGCACGGCCGGCTGACCGACCAGGCGCTGGACCGTGAGCAGTGGGGCCTGCGGCCGCTGGAGCGCGACGACTTCTACGCCGCCTGGGACACCCCGGAATGGTCGCTCACCGCCTGAGAACTGAACTGCGGCGCACGCCGTAGTACTGATCGGCGTACTGGATGTTCGCTTTTCGAGACGTTCAGCTCTGCTCACGGCTCGCTGTGGCAGACTGAAAAATGTCATGAAGAACTTCCGGGTCATTATTGGCTAGGCGCGCTCAGCAAGCAGTACCTGAGCGCGCAGACCTCTCGCACCTTGCGAGAGGTTTTTTGTTTGCCTGATGCCCCCATCCACCGGAAGGCGACTCCCGTGAGCAGATCCGACGAGTTCCACGTCTACGACACCACCCTGCGCGACGGTGCGCAGCAGGAGGGTCTGGCGCTGTCCGTGGCCGACAAGATCGCCATCGCGCAGCACCTGGACGACCTGGGCGTCGGATTCATCGAGGGCGGCTGGCCGGGCGCCGTACCGAAGGACACGGAGTTCTTCGCGCGGGCACGGACCGAGCTGCACCTGCGCCACGCGACCTTCGCGGCGTTCGGGGCGACCTGCAAGCCGGGCGCGGCCGCTGCCGACGACCCGCAGGTCGCGGCGCTGCGGGAGTCCGGCGCGGACGTCGTCACGTTGGTGGCCAAGAGCCACGACGCGCACGTCGAGCGGGCGCTGCGCACGACGCTGGACGAAAACCTGCGCATGGTGGCCGACACCGTCCGGCACCTGCGCGAGCACGGCCAGCGGGTCTTTCTCGACACCGAGCACTTCTTCGACGGCTACCGGGCCAACAAGGCGTACGCACTCGAGGTGGTTCGGGTCGCGGCCGAGGCCGGCTCCGACGTGGTCGCGCTCTGCGACACCAACGGCGGCACGCTGCCGCGCGAGCTGCAGGACGTCGTGCGCGACGTCCTCGAGACGACCGGCGCGCGGCTCGGCATCCACGCGCACAACGACGGCGGCTGCGCGGTGGCGAACTCGATCGCCGCGGTCGAGGCCGGCGCGACGCACGTCCAGGGCACGATCAACGGGTACGGCGAACGCACCGGCAACGCCGACCTGCTCGCCGTCGTCGCGAACCTCGAACTCAAGCGCGGCATGGAGCTGCTGCCGCCGGGCCGGCTGGCCGAGTCGTTCCGGATCGCGCACGCGATCGCCGAGGTGACCAACGTGCCGCCGTCCGCCCGCCAGCCGTACGTCGGCCTGTCGGCGTTCGCGCACAAGGCGGGGCTGCACGCCAGCGCGATCAAGGTGGACCCGGATCTCTACCAGCACACGGATCCGGCGCTGGTCGGCAACGACATGCGGATGCTGGTCTCCGAGATGGCCGGCCGGGCCAGCGTCGAGCTGAAGGGCCGCGAGCTCGGCTTCGACCTCGGCAACGACAAGGAACTGGTCGGGCGGGTCACCGAGCGGGTCAAGAAGATGGAGGCCCGCGGCTACACGTTCGAGTCGGCCGACGCGTCGTTCGAGCTGCTGCTGACCGAGGAGGTCACCGGGGAGCGGGCGAGCTTCTTCGACGTCGAGTCGTGGCGGGTGATCACCGAGTCGCGCGCCGAGGGCGAGGCGGTCTCGGAGGCGACGGTGAAGCTGGTCGCCGGTGGTGAGCGGGAGATCGTGACCGGGGAGGGCAACGGCCCGGTCAACGCCCTGGACCACGCGCTGCGGGCCGCGATCGAGCGGGCCTACCCGGTGGTGAACAAGTTCGACCTGGTCGACTACAAGGTGCGGATCCTCGACCAGGGGCACGGCACCGACGCCGTAATCAGAGTGCTGATCCAGACCGCTGACGGCGAAGGCTCGTGGGTGACGGTCGGCGTCGGGCACAACATCGTCGAGGCATCCTGGGAGGCGCTGGTCGACGGCGTCACCTTCGGCCTGCTGCGCCACAAGGAGGTCGCGCGATGACCGCCGTCGCCGAGTACGCCGCGCCCGCGCTGGTCGACCGGGTGCAGACCGTGTTCACCGCCGAGGTGGTCGAGACCCGCGGTCTGCTGGCCCGGATCGCCGTCCTGCTCAACCCGTACGACGTCCGGGAGCTCAGCCTCTGCCTGGACCGCGGCGAGCTCCGGATCGTCGTCGAGGGCAACGGGTTCGACGTCGGCCGGGTCGCCGCGCGGCTGGACAAGATCGTCGGCGTGCTGGACGTCACTTACAGCTGAGCAAGTCGGCTGCAGGCGGGCAGATCAGCTGCAGCTGAGCAGGTCCAGCGCCAGCGCGGCTGTCCAGCTGAACGTCTGGGCGCCGCGCGGCGATCCGTCGTACGGGTCGACGTACTCGGCGAAGTCGGTGCTGCCGGCGAGTTCCAGCAGGTCGGCGCGAAGCTTGTCCGCCAGTTCCTGCTCCCCTCGGCAGACCAGGCCGCGATGGATCAGCCAGGCGGTATTGAACCAGCTCGGCCCGCGCCAGTAGCGCTTGCGCTCGAATTCCGGCCCGGTCAGGTCGTAGCTCGGCACCAGGTGAACCCGTCCCAGCCCGAACCGCTCGCCCCGCGCGGTCGCCAGCAACTCGGTTGCCTGCGGCAACTCCGGGACGATGAGCGGGATGAGCCCCGAGATCGTGCCCGCGTCGACCAAGCCCTCTCCCCGCAGGTCGCGGGCGTGGAAGAGACCTTCGCTGAAGAGTGCGCCGAGAGCGCCGGTGAGTTCCTCGGCGGCCTTCAGGTGGTGTGCCGGATCAAGCCCGAGCGCCTCCGCGATGTCGGCGAGCGCGTGCTCGGAGGTGATCAGCAGCGCGTTGAACGCCGGGTCCTCGAGGGCGAACTCGAACGGAGTCCGGGAGTCGTCGTAGCCGTGGTCCCGGTACGTCGCGGCCAGTTGCACGTAGCGCCCGTAGTCCAGGTCGGTGGGGCGATCGGTGGTGCTGGCGTGGTCGGTGTCCCGCCGGGTGAACGAGTCGAGCGGCGCGGGAGTGACTCGGGCCAGCGCCGCGTCCCAGGCCGGGCTGTTGTCCATGCCCGACTCCCACGGGTGCACGATCGCCACGAGTCCTCGGCCGCCGAGGTCCCGGCGGGTGCGCAAGTAGGTGTGCCAGGCAACGAGTTTCGGGTAGATCCGGGCCAGGAAGCCACGGCGTACCGACTCGGCTTCGTCGGCCCGGTGGGTGAGCCAGGCCGCCAGTGCGTGCACCGGCGGCTGGATGATGCCGGAGGTCTCGACGCCGCCGGCCGTGCTCGCCTGCCAGAAGTCCGGGCCCGGGAAGTAGGCGTCCCGGGCCACGGCGGGGGAGAAGCTGATGTGCGGGATCCGCCCGTCGGCCCACTGCGAACCGAGCAGCGACTCCAGCTCGACCTGTGCCCGGCGCGGGGACAGGTGCCGCAGGCCGATGGCGATGAAGGCCGAGTCCCAGCTCCACTGGTGCGGGTAGAGCGAGCGCGACGGGACCGTCGAATGGCCGATCCAGTTGCCGAGCAGCACGCGCTCGGCGGCCTGCCGGAGGTTTGGCTGGGGGGACGTCGTCACACGTACCGCCTGACGACGGCCGGGATCGAGCGGACGGCCTCGACCGGGTCGCCGGTGAGGCGGCACTCGACGGCCAGGTAGCGGTCGTAGCCGATGGCGTCGAGGGCGCCGAGGAACGCGGCCCAGTCGAGGTGACCGGCGCCGGGCTGGAACCGGTTGGAGTCGCTGAGCTGCACGTGCCCGATGTACGCCGCCTGGGCGACGATCGAGGCGGACGGGTCGGTCTCCTCGATGTTCATGTGGTAACTGTCGATCCCGATCCGGACCGAGTCCAGGCCGACCGCCTGGATCAGCTCGGCGGCCTGGTCGAGCCGGTTGACCATGTGGTCCTCGTAGCGGTTCAGCGGCTCGAGGAACAGCTCGACGCCCTCGGCGGCCGCGTGCTCGCCGAGCTGACGCAGCCCGTCGAGCAGCACCTCGCGGTCACCGGCCTCGTCGCGCGGCGGCTCGAACGGAGGCAGCCGGCGCGAGAACATCCCGTACGACGCCGGCGTCTGCGCACCGAGGCCGCCGAGCTCGCCGATCACCGACAGCTCGTCCTTCATCTGGACGATCGCGTCGGCGCGCTGGTCGGGGTCGAAGGCGCCGAAGAAGTGCAGCATGTCGACACAGACCGTCGGCATCACGACGCCGTCGGCCTTGGCCTGACGCAGCTCCGGCAGCCGGTCGCGGAAGCTCCGGTCGCCCTTGCCGCGCAGCTCGATCCCGTCGTACCCGGCGGCGGTGGCGAACTCCCACTTCTCCTGCAACGTCGCCCCTGGCAACAGTTGCTCCTGGCATGCGATCTTCATCAGAACTCCAGTACTACTTGCAGGGCGTCACCGGGACGCGTGTCGAGCAGGGTGTAGGCGTCGGCGGCTTCTTCGACCGGGACGCGGTGGGTGATCAGCGGTTCGGGGTCGATCGCGCCGCGCCCGACCAGGTCGAGGAAGCCGGTCTGCAGGCGATCCACGGTCCAGCGGCCGGCCAGCTCGGCGGGGACCCCGCCGATCTGCGAGCTGATCAGCTCAACCCGGTTGTGGTGGAACTCCTCGCCGAGCCGGAGCCCGTTGCCGTCGCCCTGGTAGAAGCCGGAGGCAACCACGCGGCCGCCGACGCCGACGGAACGGATCGCCTCGTGCAGAGCGGGGTAGACGCCGGACAGCTCGATCGCCGTGTCGGCGGCGCCGTGCCGGCCGAAGGCGCGGATCTGCTCGGCCGCCGTACCGGGGGCGAAGGACTCCAGAGCGCCGTACTTGAGCGACTCCGCCCGGCGCGACTCCACGCCGTCGACGGTGAGGACCTGGGCGCCCGAGAGGGTGGCCAGGCGGGTGGCGAGCAGGCCGATGACGCCCTGGCCGTAGATGGCGACGAGGTCGCCGAGCGTGATCCGGGCCGACAGGATCGCGTTGTAGGCGATCGCGCCGACGCGGGTGAAGGACGCCGCCGCCAGCGAGACGCCGGGCGGGAGCTGGTGTCCGGCGAGCTTCTCGACCGGGAGGACGGCCTCGCTGCGGTGGCCCCAGATACCCCAGACCTGGTCGCCGACCGACAGCGCGGTGACGTCGGAGGCGACCTCGACGACCTCACCGGACTCCGAGTAGCCCCAGCCGACGACCGGGAACGCGACTCCGGCCTCGCTGTCGCGGAAGATCCGCGCGTCGGCGTCCCACGAGCGGGTCAGATACGGGTTGGTGCCCCGGTACGCCGTGAGCTCGGTGCCGGCCGAGATGCCGGAGAACGCCGTCCGGACCCGGACGTGCCCGGGCGGCAGCGGCGGCGGATCGAAGTCCACCACCTCGGCCAGGCGGGGAGCGGAGAACTGCACGACGCGAGCCACGGGAACCTCCAGCGACGAAAACAAGGGCCAAGACGAGACAAGCACCAGACTTAGGTCTTGTCAAAAGACAATAGTCCTGATGTTATGCGTATGTCAGCTCCCCTGAGGAGGATGTATGTCACGCTTCACCAGGGCGCTCTCGACGGCGAGTGCGCTCCTGCTCGCGGCCGGAGTGCTCACGTCCTGCGGCAACGATTCCACCGCCGGTGACGACCGCAGCATCACCGTCTGGTCGCTGGAGAACGTCTCCGGGCGGCTGGAGACCACCCGCGCGATCTTCCAGCGCTTCACCGCCGAGACCGGCATCCAGGTGAAGCTGGTCGGGGTCGACGAGCCACAACTGAGCCAGCTGGTGATGTCCGCCGCGGCGGCCGGCAAGCTGCCCGACGTGATCGGCGCGGTGCCCCTGGCCGCGATCCAGCAGCTGTCCAGCAACGGCCTGCTCAACCCGGACGCCGCCGGCCAGGTCGTCGACGAGCTCGGTCCGAAGACCTTCGACCAGCGCGCGCTCGACCTGACCCGCGACGGTGACCGGCAGCTCGCCGTACCGTCGGACAGCTGGACCCAGCTGCTCTACTACCGCAAGGACCTGTTCGCCGCGGCCGGCCTGGCCGAGCCCACGACGTACGCGGCGATCGAGAAGGCCGCGCAGACCCTGAACAAGGGCGACACCGAGGGCATCTCGGTGGCCACCGATCCCGCCGACCCGTTCACCCAGCAGAGCTTCGAGTACTTCGCGCTGGCGAACAACTGCCAGCTCGTCGACGGTGGCGGCAAGATCACCCTCGACAGTCCGGCCTGCCAGGAGGCGTTCCGCTTCTACGGCGACCTGGCGACCAAGTACTCCGCCGCCGGGACCCAGACCGTCGACTCCACCCGCGCCTCGTACTTCGCCGGCAAGTCGGCGATGGTGGTCTGGTCGTCGTTCCTGCTCGACGAGCTGGCCGGCCTGCGCGAGGACGCGCTGCCGAGCTGCGAGCCGTGCGCCAAGGACAAGGGCTGGCTGGCCCGCAACACCGGTGTGGTGACCGCGGTCCAGGGCCCGGACGGCGCGGAGCCCGCGCAGTTCGGCGAGGTGACCGGCTGGACGGTGACCAAGACGGCGAAGGCCGACGCGTCCAAGCAGCTGGTCCAGTACATGCTCGACCAGGGCTACGAGGACTGGTTCGGGATGGCGGCCGAGGGCAAGTTCCCGGTTCGGCACGGGACGGCGGCCGATCCGGACAAGTTCGACCAGGCCTGGGACAAGGCCGACATCGGCGTCGACACGCGCAAACCGCTGGCCGCGATCTACCCGGCTCCGGTGATCGACGAACTGCGCGACGGCGTCGGCAAGATGCAGCGCTGGGGCATCACCGAGGGACAGGGCGCGCTGGTGGGCGCCACGCTCGGTGAACTCCCGGTGCCGAAGGCAATCAGTGCGCTGGCCAGTGGGCAGGTGGACGCCGACGAGGCCGCCAAGCAGGCGACCGACGACGTCGCCGCGATCCAGGACTCGCTCGGGTGAGGCAGAGATGACAACCGTGACCGAAAGACCCCCTGCCGCCGACCCGGCTCCGACGCCGAAGCGGCGCCGCTCGAAGAGCCCGTTGCGCCGGGAGGAGAACCGGGCCGGCCTGACGCTGGTCTCGCCGACCCTGGTGATCGTGCTGGTCGTCGTCGTGCTGCCGATCCTGTGGACGGTGATGCTGGCGTTCCAGAACGTCCGCCTGGTCGACATCCAGAGCCAGGGCCTGTGGGGTCACTGGACCCTGCGCAACCTCGAACGCGTCTTCAGCTCGCCCGGTTTCTGGTCGTCGCTGTGGACCACGCTGGTCTACACGATCGGCTCGACGCTCGGCTCGATCGTGGTCGGCCTGATCGCGGCGCTCGCGCTGCGCAAGCCGTTCCGCGGCCGGGCCCTGATCCGCGGCGCGATGCTGCTCCCGTACGTCGCTCCGGTGGTGGCCGTCGCGTTCGTCTGGCAGGTGCTGCTCAGCCCTGACCTCGGCGTGGTGAACCACTGGGGTGTCGAGTGGCTGGGCTGGGACCGGCCGATCGCCTTCCTGACCCAGCGCTCGTACGAGGTGCTGGGTGTCCCGGTGCCGATGGCGCTGTTCACGGTGATCGCGTTCGAGACGTGGCGGTACTTCCCGTTCGCGTTCCTGTTCCTGATCGCCCGGATGCAGGCCGTTCCGCCGGTGCTCGAGGAAGCGGCCGTGGTCGACGGGACCACGCCGTGGCAGCGGTTCCGTTTCATCCTGCTGCCGCAGCTGATGCCGGTCGTCGCGCTGCTGACGGTGCTGCGGTTCATCTTCACGTTCAACAAGTTCGACGACGTGTACCTGCTCACCGGTGGTGGCGCGGGCACGGACGTGGTCGCGGTCCGGGTGTACCGGTTCCTGACGGCGCGGTTCGACGTCGGGCTGGCTTCCGCGCAGGCGGTCGTGCTGGCCGTCGTACTGATCGTGCTGCTGGGGCTGTACTTCAGGTTCTTCGGCCGCAAGGTCCAGGAGGAGCAGGCATGACTCTACTGATGCCTCGCCTCCGGCTCGGCGGGTCATGGGGCTTCAACTCCTGGCCTTCCCTCGTCGCTCCGGTCGCTTCGCTCCCTCCACTCCTCAGTCCAGGCCAGGAGGCCCCATGACCAGGGACGGTTTCCAGATCCGGTTCTTCGGGATCATGCGGTGGGTGGTGATCGCCGTGCTGGTGGTCGCCACGGTGTTCCCCTTCTACTACATGGTGCTGCTGTCGGTGAAGCCGATCGACGAGCTGCTGCTCGACCCCGGGCGGATCTGGGTGTCGGCCAAGGAGTTCAGCCTCGACTCGTACCGGTCGGTGCTGACCTCGGTGGAGAACGGCGGGCAGGGCTTCCCGCTGATGCTGCGCAACTCCGCGATCGTCTCGATCGGCGCGATGCTGCTGACCCTGCTGGTCGCGATCCCCGGCGCGTACGCCGTCAGCCGGCTGCGCTTCACCGGGCACCGCAAGGTCGGCGCGCTGTTCCTCGGCGTCTACCTGTTCCCGGCGACGCTGCTCGCGGTGCCGCTGTTCGTGATGTTCGCCAAGGTCGGTCTGCAGGGCAGTCTGTTCGGGCTGATCGTGGTCTACATCGCGCAGACCGTGCCGGTGGCGATCTACATGCTGCGCAGCTACTTCAGCACGGTGCCGGTCAGCATCGAGGAGGCCGCCGCGCTCGACGGCTGCTCGCGGTTCCAGATCCTGCGCAAGGTGGTGCTGCCGCTGGCGGCGCCGTCGGTGATGGCGACCGCACTGTACGTGTTCATGATCGCCTGGAACGAGTTCCTGTTCGCGCTGCTGTTCCTGGCCGCCGAGCCGGACCACTGGACGGTGTCCCTCGGCCTGCAGCAGCTGGCCAACGGTGTCGAGGTGCCGAAGACCGTGCTGATGGCAGGATCGGTTGTACTGACACTGCCGGTGGTACTGATGTTCTACGGTGCTGAACGGTTGCTGACGGAGGGGCTGACGAGTGGGGCTGACAAGGGCTGACGCGACGACGTCGGCAGGACGGCTGCTGCATCTTGTCCGGACCGGCCAGGCCGGGACCCGGGGTGAGCTGCAGGAGCTGTCCGGCCTGTCCCGCTCGACGCTCGGCCAGCGGCTCGAACCGCTGCTGAGCAACGGCTGGCTGGTCGAGGCGGGGTTCCACCGCCTCGACCGGCGGCCGCCCGCCGGTCGTGCTGCGCTTCGACGAGCAGCACGCGGTCGTGCTCACCGCCGACCTCGACACCCGGCACGCCCGGGCCGCGCTGATGGACCTGGCCGGCGGCGTCCTGGCCGAGCACTCCGCGGAGCTGGTCATTGCCGACGGCCCCGAAGTCGTGCTCGACACGTTGTCCGACTGGTTCGAGGCGCTGCTCACGAAGGCCGGCCGGTCCGCGGACGAGCTGGCCGGGATCGGCATCTCCGTGCCGGGACCGGTCGAGTTCGAGACCGGCCTGGTGATGCGGCCGCCGATCATGCCCGGCTGGGACGAGTACCCGATCCGCGACCACCTGCGCCGCCGGTACGACGTACCGGTGCTGGTCGACAACGACGCGAACGCGATGGCGCTCGGCGAGCAGTCGGCGGGTCATCCGGACTGCCCGGCGTTCGTGCTGGTCAAGGTTTCGACCGGGATCGGCGCCGGGGTCGTGATCGGCGACTCGGTGTTCCGCGGGATCGACGGTGGCGCCGGGGACATCGGGCACATCCGGGTCCGGGACGCCGGTGACGCGAAGTGCCAGTGCGGGTCGATCGGGTGCCTCGCGGCGGTCGCCAGTGGTCGCGCGATCGCGACGGCGCTGACCGAGCTCGGAGTGCCTGCACGGTCCGGCGCCGACGTACGGGCGTTGCTGCAGTCGGGGCAGCCGGATGCCCTGCGGCTCGCACGGGAGGCCGGCCGCCGGGTGGGAGAGGTGCTGGCGACGGTGGTCAGCGTGATCAACCCTGGCGTGCTGATGATCGCGGGGGATTTGGCGCACACGGATTTTGTCGCCGGGGTGCACGAGGTGCTGTACCAGGCGACGCTGCCGCGGGCGACTCGTCATCTGACGGTCGCCACCGGACAGCTCGCGGATCACGCCGCGCTGGACGGGATGGCGCGGCTGGTCGTGAACGAGGTCTACTCGCCCGCGGCGGTCGATGCTCGGCTGGCCGGGGCCTGTTAGCTCCGGTACGACGCCGGCGCCGGCGCCGGCGAACCAGGGTTCGCCGGCGCCGTCCAGGTCGAGTGGACCCTGCCGAACTGTGCGAGGCCTAGGACGGCTCGCCGTTCGATGCGATCAGTCCCAGCTCAGGCCCGAGGCCGACTGGTACTCGATCACGCGGGTCTCGAAGAAGTTCTTCTCCTTGTTCAGGTCCATCACTTCCGACATCCAGCCGAACGGGTTGCGGGTCTCGCCGAAGATCGGGGCGAGGCCGAGCTGTTCGGCGCGGCGGTCGGTGATGAAGTGCATGTACTGCTCGCACAGCTCGGCGGTCAGGCCGAGCATGCCGTTGGGCAGCGTGGCGCGGCCGTAGGCGACTTCGAGCTCGCAGGCTTCGGTCAGCATCTTGCGGACCTCGGCCTGGAACTCGGGCGTCCACAGGTGCGGGTTCTCCAGCTTGATCTGGTTGATGCAGTCGATGCCGAAGTTCAGGTGGATCGACTCGTCGCGCAGGATGTACTGGTACTGCTCGGCGATGCCGACCATCTTGTTGCGCCGGCCCAGCGAGAGGATCTGCGCGAAGCCGGTGTAGAACCACATTCCCTCGAACACCACGTAGAACGCGATCAGGTCGCGCAGGAAGTCGGTATCGGCCTGCGGTGTACCGGTCTCGAAGTCGCCGTCGTCGAGGTGCCGGGTGTACTTCAGCGCCCAGGCGTCCTTGTCGGCGATCGACGGGACCTCGCGGTACATGTTGAACAGCTCGCCCTCGTCCAGGCCGAGCGAGGTGCAGATGTACTGGAAGGTGTGCGTGTGCACGGCCTCCTCGAACGCCTGGCGCAGGAGGTACTGCCGGCACTCGGGATTGGTCAGCCGGCGGTAGACCGCGAGCACGATGTTGTTCGCGACCAGGGACTCCGCGGTGGCGAAGAAGCCGAGGTTGCGCTTGAGCATCAGGCGTTCGTCGTCGGTCAGGCCGTCGCGCGCTCCCGGCGGGCGCCGCCACAGCGCGATGTCGGCCTGCATCGAGACCTCGGTCGGCATCCAGTGGTTGTTGCAGGCGGCAAGGTACTTGTCCCAGGCCCACTGGTACTTCAGCGGCAGCAGCTGGTTGACGTCGGCGCGGGCGTTGATCATCGCCTTGTCCGCGACCTCGACGCGGCCGGCGCCGACGGAGATCTCACCCAGTCCGGTGGCGGTCACTGGCAGGCCTCACAATCGGGGTCGTCGATGCGGCAGAAGGCGCCGTCGGGCTCGGGGTGTGTGACCGGCACCGCGTTCAAGCGGCCGTCCGTGCCTTGCAGTGTCGACTTCTCCACATGCGTCGCGGACTGCGACCGCAGGTAGTAGGTCGTCTTCAGGCCGTGCCGCCAGGCCGATCGGTAGAGCTCGTCGAGTGCCTTGCCCGACGGTGCCGCCACGTAGAGGTTGAGCGATTGTGCCTGGTCGATCCACTTCTGCCGCCGGGCCGCCGCTTTGACCAGCCAGGACGGCTCGATCTCGAACGCCGTCGCGTACAGCGCGCGCAGCTCGGCCGGGATCCGCTCGATATCGGCCAGGACACCGTCGTGCAGCTTCAGGTCCGAGACCATCGTGCGGTCCCAGAGTCCGTGGGCCTTCAGGTCGGCGACCAGGTACGGGTTCGCGACGGTGAACTCACCGGACATGTTCGACTTCACGAACAGGTTGCTGTACGTCGGCTCGATCGACTGGCTGACGCCGCAGATGTTGGAGATCGTCGCGGTCGGCGCGATCGCCAGCACGTTGGAGTTGCGCATGCCGTGCTGGAGCACCTTGGCGCGCACGGCGTTCCAGTCGAGGCGCTGCATGGTGTCCAGCCGGACGTCGCCGTTGCGGGCCTCGCGCAACAGCTCGAGCGAGTCGATCGGCAGGATGCCCCGGCTCCACAGCGATCCGTCGTACGACTGGTAGGTGCCGCGCTCGGCGGCGAGATCGGCCGACGCCTCGATCGCGTGGTAGCTGATCTGCTCCATCGAGCGATCGGCGAACTCGACGGCCGCGTCGGAGGCGTACGGGATGCGCAGCGTGAACAGCGCGTCGGCGAAGCCCATCAGGCCGAGGCCGACCGGGCGATGCCGCTGGTTGGCGCGCTCGGACTCGGGCGTGGTGTAGAGGTTCACGTCGATCACGTTGTCGAGCATCCGGACCGCGGTCTTCACCGTGTCGCGCAGCAGCTCGCCGTCCAGGACCGGCCCGTCGGCACCGTTGGTCAGATGCGCGGCCAGGTTGACCGAGCCGAGGTTGCACACGGCGGTCTCGTCGACGGTGGTGTTGAGCGTGATCTCCGTGCACAGGTTGGAGGAGTGCACCACGCCGTCGTGCTGCTGCGGCGACCGCAGGTTGCACGCGTCCTTGAAGGTGATCCAGGGATGCCCGGTCTCGAACAGCACGGTCAGCATCCGCCGCCACAGCTCGACCGCCCTGACCCGGCGGAACACCCGGATCTCACCCCGCGCGGCCGCCGCCTCGTACCTCTCGTACGCCGCCGCGAACGCCGCGCCGTACAGGTCGTGCAGGTCCGGCACCTCGTCGGGCGAGAACAGCGTCCAGTCCCCGTCGGCCTCGACCCGCTGCAGGAACAGGTCGGGCACCCAGTTCGCGGTGTTCATGTCGTGCGTCCGGCGCCGCTCGTCACCGGTGTTCTTACGCAGGTCGAGAAACTCCTCGACGTCGATGTGCCAGGTCTCGAGGTAGGCACAGACCGCGCCCTTGCGTTTTCCGCCTTGATTCACGGCCACGGCGGTGTCGTTGGCGATCTTCAGGAACGGGACGATGCCCTGGGACTCGCCGTTGGTGCCGCGGATCTTCGCGCCGATGCCGCGGACCGGGGTCCAGTCGTTGCCGAGGCCGCCGGAGTACTTGGCCAGCAGGGCGTTGTTGCGGATGCCGGTGAAGATGCCGGCCAGGTCGTCGTCGACCGTGGTCAGGAAGCACGACGACAGTTGCGGCCGGGTGGTGCCGGAGTTGAACAGGGTCGGTGTCGACGACATGAAGCGGAACGAACTGAGCAAGTCGTAGAACTGCAGCGCGCGGGCCTCGCGGTCGTCCTCGTTCAGGGCCATGCCCATCGCGACGCGCAGGAAGAAGGCCTGCGGCAGTTCGAAGCGGACCTTGTCGATGTGCAGCAGGTAGCGGTCGTAGAGGGTCTGCAGGCCGAGGAACGCGAAGTCCAGGTCGCGCTCGGGCTTGATCGCCTTGGCCAGCCGGTCCAGGTCGAAGGTGGCCAGCTCAGGGGCGAGCAGACCGGCCGCGATCCCGGTGGCGACGTAGCGGGGGAAGTATTCGGCGTACGCCGTGCTCATGTCGGCCTGACTCGCCTGCCGGGGCTCGCCGTGCACGCGGCCGAGCGCCTCGCGGCGGATCTGGTCGAGCAGCAGGCGCGCGGCGGCCTGGCTGTACTGCGGTTCGGTCTCGACGTACGAGCGGGCCGCCATCACCAGGGCGAGCTCGACCTCGTGCTCGGGCATGCCGTCGTAGCAGGAGCCGAGTGTCTCGCCGAGGATCTGCTCGGTGTCGACGGCGTCCAGGCCGGCGGCGGCCTCGGCGATGATCAGCCGCAGCCGGCCGACGTCGAGCGGCGCGGTGCCGCCGTCGCGGCGGACGACGGTGAGATGGGAGGCCGGCGCGGCGGGCGGGGTGCCCGTCGCGGTCGGCGACGAAGACGAAACGATGGTCACAGGCGCTCTCTCCACGCGAATCTCGGGGGACCGTGACCCGTGGCAGCGCGCACGACGAGAGGCAGCACGGCGAGTACGGCTGCCTGCTCGCCCGTCGACCCACCCACGAGGTCTCGGACCGACGCGTACCGGCGGTACGCGTACCGGTGGCAGGTACTCGGACTCGCGGACACCGTGTCCGCTCACCGTTGCGGGGCAGCTCCGGACTCGCACCGGATTCCCCTCTTGCCTCCGCCCGGCCGACCTTGGTCGCGTCGTCCGGGCAGAACCACCAGCACGGGGAACACTAGCGCCCAACCCCCACATGTAGTGCAGCGACGCGCCGCGTGTCGCACATGTTGTGGTTTCACGCCGCGAGAGCATGCAGATCCTGGAGCGTCATGATCTCCGAGCCGTGATGGATCAGCTCGCGGTTGAGGCGCAGGACGACGTGGCCGAACGGCTCGGCGGCGTCCAGCTCGGAGGCCTGGCTGAGGCCGACCGTCATCACCTGGTCCTCCTCCAGTCCGGCGATCGACTCCTGCCAGGCGTTGACCCAATGGGTCAGCCAGGCGACCGCGTCGCGGGCGTTGCCGTGCAGGGTGATGTCGCTGCGGCCCTGGAGTTTCTCGCCGAAGGTCCACTCCCAGCGCTCGAAGAACGTCTCGGTCAGATGTGCGATCAGCCAGGCGATCGTGCGCGGCCCGCGATGGTCCGGCTCGTCCGGCCACTGCGCCACCCACTCGCCCGACCCGAGCGCGCGGAAGCGGCCGGCGTACCGGCGGCGGACGACGGTGAGCGCGTCCGAGCTCGGCCGCCAGAAGTACTCGTCGTCGGTCAGTGTCGCCAGCCGCCCGGCCAGCACCATCCAGCTGAAACCGAGCTGGCCCCGCACCATCGCCATCGCCGACGGTCGCTCCAGGATGTTCCAGTCGAACGGTTCCGGCATCACAGATCCTCACGCTCCCCGATTCCCGTGCATTTGGCCTTGCCTCGAACATGTGTTCGAATTGTGGTCGAGCGAACGCCGCGAAGTCAATCAGCACAGCGTGTCGGTGCTGGACCTCCCGGTGTTCGACTGCTAATGCGGCGCGACCAGGGGAGCTGGTGCGGAGTGAGACCGAATCGTGATTACTCAGCGTGGCCGACCAGAGTAGAGTCACGCTCAGTGAGCAGGGCGGGGGAGACGCTTCCGGGGCGGACCGGTGGCGTGACGTGCGCTCGCGGGATCGTTTCCGAGGGGGAAACTCGTGGCACACCGTGGGGCAGAGACCTGCCCGCCGTCGATCGCTGTAGCCGTCTGTTGCGTGACGCAGGGTGAGCGGATTCGATGATGAGCTTGAGTGGTGACGTGTGGACCTGGGCCTGGCGAGACTGGGAGGAGGACCAGAGCAGGCGGCGGAAGGAGCACTCGATGGGGTTGGGCGTGGACGAGTTGGCGCAAGTGGCGGCCAACGAGGCGGACTGGGACGCGCGGGCGCCGTTGCATGCGGCGAGTTCGTTCTACGAGCGGCCGGCGGAGTTCTGGTTCGCGGACTACGAGTGGGACGACCTGGGGGAGCTGGACGGGCGTGACGTCGTCCATCTGCAGTGTCACCTCGGGACGGAGACGATCGCGTTCGCTCGGCGAGGTGCGCGGACGACCGGCCTGGATCTGTCGGCCCGGTCGCTCGACGAGGCTCGACGGATCGCGAGGGTGGCCGACGTCGGAATCGACTACGTGCATGCCAACGTGTATGACGCGGTCGAGGCGCTCGGGGGACGGCAGTTCGACGTCGTCTACACCGGGAAAGGCGCGCTGTGCTACCTGCCCGACCTACCGAAGTGGGCGGAGGTCGTCTCGCGGCTGCTCAAGCCCGGCGGGTTCGTCTACGTGGTCGAGTTCCACCCACTGCTGAACTCGCTGCGCCCGGTCGGCCTGCCGGGGGAGTCCGACGACCTCGTGCTGCGCAACGACTACCTGGAAGGCCGCGGCGCGATCGCCCACGAGTCGACCGTCACCTATACCGGCGACGAGGTCCCCGGCCGCAACACCAGCTACGAGTGGATGCACGGCCTCGGTGAGCTCGTCACCACGCTCGCGGCCGCGGGTCTCCGGATCGACAGCCTGCGCGAATCCGAGGTCCTGCAGTGGCCGCGCTGGCCCTCGATGATCCAGACTCCCGAAGGCTGGTGGCGCCTGCCCGACGAAGCGCCACGGATCCCGCTGCTGTTCGCGCTGAAAGCTACGAAGGTCTGATCAGCTCGTCGCACAGGGAGACGAGCTGTTCGCGCAGCGGCCTCGCGCGAGTGGCGAAGGCACGTTGAGCTGCGGCGTACTCGGCCTTGCCGGCAGGGGTTTCGATCGGGACCGGGGTGTAGCCCAGCGGCGCCAGGTCGTACGGCGACGCGCGCATGTCGAGGGTGCGGATGTCGCGGGCGAGTTCGAAGCAGGCGAGCAGCAACGAGCTCGGGGCGAAGGGCATCAGCTTGGTGGCCCATTTGTAGAGGTCCATGTTGGCGTGCAGGCAGCCGCCCTGTTCCAGCTGCGGCTGGAGGTCGCGGGTCGGCTGCAGGGCGTTGCGCGGGCGGGCCGGCTCGGTGAAGAAGCGGAAGGCGTCGAAGTGCGAGCACGCGATCTTGTGCGAGTCGACGACCTGGTCGGTGCCCTCGGCACCTAGTCGCAGCGGCCACTTCTCGTGCCGGACCTCGCCGGGTTGCAGGCGATAGACCATCGCCCACTCGTGCAGGCCGAAGCAGCCGAACTGCGGCTGCCGGTCGAGCGTGAGCGCGAGCAGGCGCCGGATCCAGCTGATGGAGTCGGCACGGCGCTCGATCTGCTCAGGATCGAGGCGGGCGGCGCCGTCGGCGTACAGGTAGCCCTTGCGACCTTCGTACGCCGTGGCGCCGAGCAGCGTGACGCCGGGGCCGGGGTGCCAGACCCGAAGCTGGTTGGGGCGGGTGGGGTAGTAGGTGAAGAGGAAGTCCTCGACCGGATGTGGTTCGCGGCGGCTCTTCCGCGCAAGGTGGCCGGCGACGAGTTCGTCGACGCGAGCGGCGTGCGCGGCAGCCAGCGGTTCCCACTCGGCGGGAGAAAGGACAGTGGTCACAGCTCGAGCGAGAAGACGTACAGGTTGACGCCAGGACGAGGGGACCAGTCGCGCGCGGGGACCCGGACGAAGCCGAGGCGCTGGTAGATCCGATGCGCGGGGACCATGTAGTCGGCGCTCGACAGGACCAGGTGGCTGAAGCCGAGTTCGCGCGAGCGGGTGATGCAGTGCTCGGTCAGCGCGGTGCCGACGCCCAGACCGCGGGCCTTCGCGGAGACGCCGAGCATCCGGAACTCGCCCTCGTGGTCTTGGCCGATCTCCCGGTAGAACGACCCCGCACCGCAGTAGGTGACAGTGCCCAGCAGATCGGTGCCGTCGGTGGCGACCCACAGCTCGGCCCGTTCGGCGCGGTCCGCCGCGGCACGCAGGGTGTCGCCGTAGTCCGAGCCCGCGGGGATGAAACCGTCGTTGGCGTACGCCTCGGCGGTCAGCTCGCCGACAGCGGCGTACTCGTCGGGCGCGGCCAGGCGGATCGTGACCGGACGGGCTGCTGCGTCCGGCGCGGTGGGGTCGGTCGTCACCCGACCACTGTCTCACTCCGCGCGCGCACCCGGAAAAGCCGCCGTTGTCGCGGGGTCACGCCGGTGCGGCGGTAGGCTCGGGCCGTTCATCCCACCGACTGAAGGCCAGCCGTGCGTATCGCCAGATTCTCCGTCGACGACGAACCGAAGTACGGGCTTGTCGAGACCGACGACCCCGAGGGCCTCGTCGGCACCGTCGCGGTGCTCGACTCCGACCCGCTCTACCGGCCGGTCAAGCTCACCGGCGAGACCCTGCAGTTGGCCGACGTCCGGCTGCTCGCGCCGGTGATCCCGCGCAGCAAGGTGGTCTGTGTCGGGCGCAACTACGCCGACCACGCCGCCGAGCTCGGCAACGACGTACCGGCCGAGCCGATGATCTTCTTCAAGCCGAACACGTCGGTGATCGGCCCGCGCGACGGCATCGTCTATCCCGAGCAGACCAACAACCTGCACTTCGAGGGTGAGCTGGCGATCGTGATCGGCCGGATCTGCCGCGACCTGCCGCGCGAGCGGGCCGAGGAAGTGATCTTCGGCTACACGATCGCGAACGACGTGACTGCCCGCGACCTGCAGAAGACCGACGGTCAGTGGGCCCGGGCCAAGGGCTACGACACGTTCTGCCCGCTCGGCCCTTGGATCACCACCGACCTGGACGTCTCCGACGTCCGGGTCAGCACGCAGGTGAACGGCGAACCGAAGCAGGACGGGCGGACCTCGCAGTTCATCTTCGACATCCCGGAGGTGCTGGCCTACATCACCTCCTTCACCACGCTGCTGCCCGGCGACGTGGTGCTCACCGGCACCCCCGCGGGTGTCGGCCCGATGCTGCCCGGCGACGAGGTCGCGGTCAGCGTCGAAGGAATCGGAACTCTGACGAACAAGGTGATCGTGCGTGACTGACCAGGCAGCCGCTGCATCCACAGACGACGACGTCCTCGGCGGCCTCGAGCCCAACCAGGTCCGCCTGCGTTTCGCTCCCTCCCCGACCGGTCTGCTGACCGTCGGCAACATCCGCACGGCGTTGTTCGCCTGGGCCTTCGCCCGCCACTACGGCGGCAAGCTGGTGCTGCGGATCGAGGACACCGACGCGGCCCGCAACACCCCCGAGGCGCTGCAGTACACGCTGGACTCGCTGCGCTGGCTGAGCATCGACTGGGACGAGGGCCCCGAGGTCGGCGGCGACTTCGGTCCGTACCAGCAGACCCAGCGGATGGACATCTACGCCGACGTCGTCGCCAAGCTGCTGGAGGCCGGCAAGGCCTACCACTGCTACTGCTCGCAGGAGGAGCTCGACCAGCGCCGCGAGGCGGCTCGCTCGGCCGGCCAGCACAGCGGGTACGACGGTCACTGCCGCACGCTGACCGAGGAGCAGGTCAAGGCGTACGTCGACGAGGGCCGGCGGCCCGTTGTCCGGCTGCGGATGCCGGACCGGCCGATCACCTTCACCGACCTGGTCCGCGGCGAGATCACCTTCCTGCCCGAGAACCTTGGCGACTACGTGCTGGTGCGGGCCAACGGCTTCCCGCTGTACCCGCTGGTGAACCCGGTCGACGACGCGCTGATGCAGATCACCCACGTGCTGCGCGGCGAGGACCTGCTGCCGTCGACGCCGCGGCAGATCGCGCTCTACGAGGCGCTGGCCGAGATCGGTGTCGGCACCGGCCGCACGCCGCGGTTCGGGCACTTGCCGTTCGTGATGGGCGAGGGCAACAAGAAGCTGTCCAAGCGCGACCCGGGCGCCGGTCTGGGCGAGTACATGGAGCGCGGCTTCCTGCCCGAGGGCCTGCTGAACTACCTGGCCCTGCTCGGCTGGTCGATCGCCGAGGACCGTGACGTGTTCACGATGGCCGAGATGATCGAGGCCTTCGACATCCGCAAGGTGAACTCGAACGCGGCCCGGTTCGACCCGAAGAAGTGCGAGGCGATCAACGCCTCCCACATGCGGCTGCTCGAGCCGGCCGAGTTCGGCCGCCGCGTGGTGCCGTTCCTGGCCAAGGCGGGCGTGCTGCCGGCCGAGCCGACCGAGGAGCAGCAGCGGTTGCTGACCGCCGCCGTACCGCTGGTGCAGGAGCGGATGAACTCGCTGTCGGAGTCGGTCGACATGCTCGCCTTCCTGTTCGTCCCGGACGAGGCGTTCACGGTCGACCCCGATGCGGCCGCCAAGGTGCTGACCGGCGACGCGGGCGCCGTACTGGAGGCGTCGGTGAAGGCTCTGTCGGATCTGTCCGACTGGACCACCGAGGCGATCGAGGCCGCGCTGCGTTCGTCGCTGATCGAGGGCCTGGGACTGAAACCGAAGAACGCGTTCGGCCCGGTCCGGGTGGCGATCTCCGGCCGGCGGATCTCGCCGCCGCTGTTCGAGTCGCTCGAGCTGCTCGGCCGGGACCGGTCGTTGCACCGGCTCGAGCAGGCGCGCACCCTGCTGCCGGCGGACTGAGCTGATGGCGTACGACGCGACGCCGCGTCCCGGGTCCACCGTGGATCCCCGGGACGCGGGGCCGCAGCCGTACCACCGGCTGCTGCGCAACCCGGCGACGGCCGGCTGGACCGTGGCGCTCGGCGCGTTCGCGATCCTGGCCGGCTGGATGTTCCTCAGCCTGGTGATCCAGCTGATCTCGTTCGGCATCCGCAAGGATCCCGAGGGAACCATCTCGTGGTTCGGGCTGCTGACGACGAACCTCACGCTGATCGTGCTGATCCCGCTGGCGATGGTCGTCGCGACCCGGCTGAACCACCAGACGCCCGGACTGCTGTCGTCGGTGGTCGGCCGGATCCGATGGCGGCCGATGCTGTGGTTCGGGCTGGCCGCCGTGGTGGTCGAGCTGCTGATGCTCGGGGTGATCAAGGTCGGTGGGGTCGAGCTGATCGCCGGAGGCGACGGCGCGGCCGCTGACGCCGCGGGCGTGATCGCTGTGGTGCTGCTCACCTCGTCGCTGCAGGCGGCGGGGGAGGAGTACTTCTTCCGCGGCTACCTGCTGCAGGCGGTCGGTTCGTTCGTCCGCAGTTCCGTGGTCGCCGTGGTGGTCACGACCGTGCTGTTCACGATGGCGCACGGCGTGTGGCCGTGGGAGAGCCCGGCGTTGTTCCTGGACCGCTTCGCCTTCGGGCTGGTGGCCGGGTTCCTGGCGGTGCGGACCGGTGGCCTTGAGGCGTCGATCGCGGCGCACGCGGCGAACAACGTGGTGACGTTCATCTACGCCGCTCTGACGAACAGCGTGAGCGCCAGCCTGAACGCCTCCGACGCGGGTTGGGGGCTGGTGGCGGTGGACGTGTCGAAGTTCGTCCTGTTCGGGGCTGTGGCGGTGCTGCTGGCGCGCAAGCAGAACCTGGCGACCACGTGTGATCTCCCGCTGGTGCAGGCGCCGGTGGTGGGCGGACCGGGCCGGAGACTGGTGTGACGGGAGTGACATCTGCTCCGGCGGGGACTCGTTTTGGTGTCTGGGCCCGGACTTCGGTATGCTCTCTGAGCCAGGTCGTGAGGGCGGAAACAAGCTCACGAAACCGGTGAAATGCCTTTGGGGTATGGGGTAATTGGCAGCCCGTCTGATTCTGGTTCAGTTAGTCTAGGTTCGAGTCCTAGTACCCCAGCGAGCGATTGGACCCGGCCGATGAAAATCGGTAGAGTCCTTCCTCGTTGCCAGGTCCGCAAGGACCGCGCAACAACCCTCTGGCCCCGTTGTGTAGCGGCCTAGCACGCCGCCCTCTCAAGGCGGTAGCGCGGGTTCGAATCCCGTCGGGGCTACCAGAGAAAGCGCCTCTCACCTCCAGGTGAGAGGCGCTTCTGGTTTCCGGAGCAGTTCTTCCGGAGGACCAAAAGAAGAAGGCCTGACCGCGAGGGTGTGCGGTCAGGCCTTCTGTGTGTCCGTGCTCACTCCGAGGCGCGGCGCAGAGCTTCGGAGAGACGTTCGGCGGCGGCCATCACGGCGGGGGCGTGCATGCGGCCGGGCTGGCGGGAGAGGCGCTCGATCGGGCCGGAGACCGAGACGGCGGCGATCACCTTGCCGGAGGGGGAGCGGACCGGGGCGGAGACCGAGGCGACGCCCTGCTCGCGTTCGCCGACGGAGTGCGCCCAGCCACGCCGCCGTACGCCGGCCAGGGCGGCGGCGTTGAAGGTCGCGTTGTGGAGGCCGCGGTGCATGCGCTCCGGGTCCTCCCAGGCCAGCAGTATTTGCGCGGCCGACCCGGCGGCCATCGTCAGCTGGCTGCCGACCGGGACGGTGTCGCGGAGGCCGGACGGGCGCTCGGCGGCGGCGACACACACTCTGTACTCACCTTGGCGGCGGAAGAGCTGTGCCGACTCACCGGTGATGTCACGCAGCCGGGCCAGGACGGGACCGGCGGTCGCCAGCAGGCGGTCCTCACCGGCAGCGGAGGCGAGCTCGCTCAGGCGGGGGCCGAGCACGAAGCGGCCCTGCATGTCACGCCCCACCAGACGGTGGTGCTCGAGCGCGACGGCCAGCCGGTGCGCCGTCGGCCGGGCCAGCCCTGTCGCCGCCACCAGTCCGGCCAGGGTCGCCGGTCCGGACTCGAGCGCGGACAGAACGAGAGCTGCTTTGTCGAGAACGCCGACTCCGCTAGAGTTGTCCATGGGACGATATTGCCGTCTCGAATCGTGGAACGCAAGTCGCTTGTACGCCCCTTCTCGGCGCACTGTGAGCGAGAGCGCACCTCAGTACACCACCCGAAGGAGAAGTCTGATGGGCAGGACGTTGTCGGAAAAGGTCTGGGACGCACATGTCGTGCGTCACGCCGACGGGGAACCCGACCTCCTCTACATCGACCTCCACCTCGTCCACGAGGTGACCAGTCCGCAGGCCTTCGACGGACTCCGGCTGGCCGGCCGCAAGGTCCGCCGCCCGGACCTGACCATCGCGACCGAGGACCACAACGTCCCGACGTTCGACGTGGACAAGCCGATCGCCGACCCGGTGTCGCGCACCCAGGTCGAGACGCTGCGCCGCAACGCCGAGGAGTTCGGCATCCGGATCCACACCCTGGGCGACCCCGACCAGGGCGTCGTGCACGTGATCGGGCCGCAGCTCGGCCTGACCCAGCCCGGCATGACCGTGGTCTGCGGTGACAGCCACACCTCGACGCACGGCGCGTTCGGCGCGATCGCCTTCGGCATCGGGACCAGCGAGGTCGAGCACGTGCTCGCCACCCAGACCCTGATGCAGGCCCGGCCCAAGACGATGGCGGTCACCGTCGACGGCGTACTGCCCGACGGTGTCACCGCCAAGGACCTGGTGCTCGCGCTGATCGCGCAGGTCGGCACCGGCGGCGGCCAGGGCTACATCGTGGAGTACCGCGGCGAGGCGATCCGCGCGCTGAGCATGGAAGCCCGGATGACGATCTGCAACATGTCGATCGAGTGGGGCGCCAAGGCCGGCATGATCGCGCCGGACGAGACCACCTTCGCGTACCTGAAGGACAAGCCGCACGCCCCGCAGGGTGCGGACTGGGAAGCCGCGGTCGAGTACTGGAAGAGCCTGGCCACCGACGACGACGCCAGCTTCGACCGCGAGGTCGTGCTGCGGGCCGAGGACATCGCGCCGTTCGTCACCTGGGGCACCAACCCCGGTCAGGGCCTGCCGCTGTCGGCCAACGTGCCGTCGCCGGACGACTTCGAGTCCGAGACCGACCGGATCGCGGCCGAGCGGGCGCTGGAGTACATGGGCCTGACCGCCGGTACGCCGCTGCGCGAGATCAAGGTCGACACGGTCTTCCTCGGCTCCTGCACCAACGGGCGGATCGAGGACCTGCGCGCCGCCGCCGGCGTACTGGCCGGGCGGAAGGTTGCCGACGGCACCCGGATGCTCGTCGTACCGGGGTCCGGGCGGGTCCGGCTGCAGGCCGAGTCCGAAGGGCTGGACGTCATCTTCAAGGACGCCGGCGCCGAGTGGCGTGGCGCGGGCTGCTCGATGTGCCTCGGGATGAACCCCGACCAGCTGGCGCCGGGCGAGCGCAGCGCGTCGACGTCGAACCGCAACTTCGAAGGCCGGCAGGGCAAGGGCGGGCGCACGCACCTGGTGTCGCCGCTGGTCGCCGCCGCCACCGCCGTCACCGGAACCCTGGCCGCGCCGGCTGACCTGCCGCCGGTCGGTGACACTTCCGCAGTCGCCGTACCCGAGAACGTCTGAGGACAAAGGAATCATGGACGCCTTCACCCAGCACATCGGCACCGCGGCCCCGCTGCGCCGCAGCAACGTCGACACCGACCAGATCATCCCCGCGGTCTACCTGAAGCGGGTCACCCGGACCGGGTTCGAGGACGGGCTGTTCGCGGCCTGGCGCAACGACCCGGCCTTCGTCCTCAACCAGCCCGAGTACGAGGGGGTGTCGGTGCTCGTCGCCGGCCCCGACTTCGGCACCGGCTCGTCGCGCGAGCACGCGGTGTGGGCACTGATGGACTTCGGGTTCCGCGTCGTCATCTCGTCGCGGTTCGGCGACATCTTCCGGGGCAACTCGGGCAAGGCGGGGTTGCTCGCGGCGCTTGTCACCGAAGATGTCGTCGAGCAGCTGTGGACGACGATCGAGAACGACCCGGGCACGAAGGTGACGGTCGACCTCGAGGCCAAGACAATCTCCGCCGGCGCGCTGTCCGCGCCGTTCGAGATCGACGACTACACGCGCTACCGGCTGCTGAACGGGCTGGACGACGTGGGCATCACGCTGTCGCACGCGGACGACATCGAGGCGTACGAGGCGACGCGGCCGGCGTTCAAGCCGGCTACTTTGCCTGCGAAGGCCTAAGGGTTTTTCTTCCCACGCACGCTCCTCCGCTCGCTGGCGCTCGCTACGGTGCGTGCTCCCGCCCACCCTGGGTTCGGGTGCGCGTGCTGTCGCCCGCTTGAGGTGTGCGCTGCCGCGCGTTTCAGCTTGCGCTGAGTGCGCGTGCTGGCGCCCGCTTCTCGTGCGCGCTGTCGCGTTTCAGAGGTGCGCTGACGGACGTCCGGCGGGCACGGTGATGGCTCGCGTCGCCGCAGGGTAGGTAGGTCGAGATCCGAGCGCGAGCCCACCCGATTGGTGTGTTCGCCGGCTTGGGGCGGCCGGACTCAGATGGTCTTGAGGTCCTGAGGCAGCCACGGGTGCTCGAGTACCGGGCCAGGTCGACAAGTCCGCCGATGTGGCGTGCCGCAGGGGACGCTGTGACCAGGGCGTAGAGAACCGGTTGGCGGTCGCGGGCACTGGTCCGGCCCGTCCCGCGTCACCAGCGGGTGGTTGTGAAGTTGTCGGCCAGGATGGTTTCGACGGACTGCTCAGGCGTTTGGCCGGTGGTGTCGAGCCAGAGGCCGCGGCGGGGGATGTGCTCCAGGCCGGACTGGAGCAGGCGGACGGCGTCCGCGAGGGTTCCGCCGGGACGAAGCCAGTGCCGGTACGACGAGGAGCCGCGGCCCAGCTCGCGCTCGACGATCGACTCCACCGAAGGGACCAGCACGACGAGGTGCGGCTCGACGTCGTGCAGGTTGGCGAACCAGCGTTCGACGTGTTCGCCGAGGATGATGTCGGAACAGGTGAAGTCGAAGCCCGCGTCGGCGTAGTGCTGCGCGATCTTCGCGGTGGCGGCGTACCGCAGTTCCAGCTGGCGGACCGCTTCTGGGTCCGGATCGGGCGACATGGAGACGGCGCCGGCGACCACCGCGTGGTAGAAGACGTCGCCGTCCAGGGTCGCGGCCGGTGGACCCATCCGGGCGGCGAGCAGGGGCGCGACGGTGGATTTGCCGGCGGCCTGCATGCCGGTGATCAGGACGACTTTCGGCATGTGTCCCTCCCATCAGGAGTGTCCAGCCGTTTTCGCCGATGACCCTCATGCCGATTGGCTGCTGCCGATGAGCGACGACCGGGTCGAGACCTCTGGTGGTTGCCGACGAGGAGTGCCAGAAGTCTCCTCGGCTCGATCGGGGAATCGGCGACGTCGGTTCGCCTGCTACTTCTTCGCGTCGGTCGAGATTGAATCCAGCTTCGGCCCGGAGGACCTGAGCCGGGTGGTCGACTTCAATGCCTTCGCCGTCGTAGACCACCGGGGATGCGCTTCCGACGGCCGACCGATGCTGCGACCGCGGTAGACCCTGCTGGTGGTCGTGCAGCCGTTGATTCGGTTGCTGAGGACAACCACCAGAACACAGCCCTGCGGACATGGTTGGCGGACCGGGGTGAGCGAGCGGTGTGAGGTTGCGGGAACCACATCTCACGGCGACGCGATTGCTTCGACTCGGTGGCGCCGCTCGGTGTGGGCTGCTGCCCGCGCGCCCACTCGCGCGCCAGTGCCGCATGTGCGCGCGGCGGATGTTTCACCGTGCGCCAGCGCGTATCTGAACGCGACAGCAGAGGCACCCGCGCCAGCGCGACTGAAGCGAGCGACAGCACGCGCATCCCGCGCGGCAGCGTGGATTCAAGCGAGCGACAGCACGCGTGCTCGGCGCGGTAGCGCCGCACTTGAATCGGGCGACAGCACGCAAACTGAGCAAAGGGTGGGCGGGAGCAGGCACCGTAGTGAGCGCCAGCGAACGGAGGAGCCCGCGTGGGGTGTAAACCTGCGCGTAACGGATTGCACATCTTGGACGATAACTTCGGTGTTAGTCTTGCGGAGTTGTCCTGACCAGGTTGCGAGATCGAGGAGGTGAGGCGCTGATGACCAGTGACCCCTCCAGACATACCGATCTCGCTCGGCCTCGAGGCAACTAGCTTCCTCTTCCAGGTCAGCCACCCCGGCGCGAGCTCGTGCGGGGTGTGCTGTGGTGCGTGGCTGCGGCCGCGGAGGTCGGGCAGACGTCGTGCCGGTACGAATTCCGTCTGCATCTCCTGGAGGACTCATGTCCGACCTGCGCCTGCGCACCCTTCGTGCTTTCGGCCGTACGCCGTCGTTGCGTGCCGCCGCCCGCCGGTACGCCGGTGGCCTCGCGACCACTCCGCCCGCCGCGATCGAGCCGGTCGTCGAGCACCCGGTGCACACCAAGCCCAAAGGGCACAGCGTTGTCGACAGTGCGATCTACTGCGACGGGCGCCGGGTCGCGTCGCCGGAGTCGTTGGCCGACACCTACCAGGTGCTGCACGAAGCGCCGCGCAGTTTGGCGTGGATCGGGTTGTACCGGCCGGACCGGCGGGAGCTGATGTCGCTGGCGCAGGAGTTCGACCTGCACGAGTTGGCGATCGAGGACGCGATCCAGGCGCACCAGCGGCCGAAGCTGGAGCGGTACGGCGACACGTTGTTCGTCGTACTGAAGGCCGCGCGGTACCGGGACGTGACCGAGGAGGTCGAGTTCGGCGAGGTGCACGTGTTCGTGGGACCGGACTTCGTGGTGACGGTCCGGCACGCCGAAGCGCCCAACCTGGCGGCCGTACGGCGTCGCGTCGAGCGTGATCCGGAGCTGTTGCGGCAGGGGACCGAAGCGGTGCTCTACGCGATCATGGACAAGGTCGTCGACGGGTACGCGCCGGTGGTCGCGGGGCTGGAGAACGACATCGACGAGATCGAGACCGAGGTGTTCCGCGGCGACCCGAAGGTGTCGCGGCGCATCTACGAGTTGTCCCGTGAGGTGATCGAGTTCCAGCGCGCGACCCGGCCGCTGATCGGGATGCTGGACTCGTTGCGGGCCGGTTTCGACAAGTACGGCGTGGACCAGGAGCTGCAGCGGTCGTTGCGCGACGTCGCCGACCACGTCACCCAGGTGGTGGAGCGGGTGGACGGTTTCCGTGAACTGCTGCGCGACATCCTGACCGTGAACGCGACCCTGGTGGCCCAGCAGCAGAACGAGGAGATGAAGTCCCTCACCGTGGCCAGCAACGCGCAGAACGAAGAGGTGAAGCGGATCTCCGCGTGGGCGGCGATCCTGTTCGCGCCGACCCTGATCGGGACCGTGTACGGGATGAACTTCGACGTGATGCCGGAACTGCACTGGCGGTGGGGCTATCCGTTCGCGATCGGCCTGATGGCGTTGGTCTGTGGCAGTCTGCACCAGGTCTTCAAGCGCCGCGGCTGGCTCTGACACACATCTTCGGTTTCCGTCGCGGGCACTGGGACTGCACAGACCCGAGAACCTGGAGGCAAAGATGTGGTTGTTCCTGCGCCGGCGGCTGATCATGTGGGTGGTGCTGGCGATCGCGGTGCCACTGGTGGACTGGTTGCTGGGCAAGGTGAGCCAGACGTTGCGGGCCCGTAAAGGCGACAGCTCGGTGACGCGAGGTCTCGACACCGCCCGGTCGGGACTGCGATCGTTACGCGGAAAGCGTCGCTGAAGAGTCCCGGACGGGCTGTGGCGGGGGTCACCGTTGGTCGCCGGATCGTTGCTCAGAAGGGAATCCGAGGGCCCCGGAAGGGCGATTCGGGGCCAAAACAGGGGCAAATCGCCCAAAACAAGGCCGAATTGCCGCGTTGGTGTTTGTGAACGGCCTGTTGAGTCCATAACGTTCACGTGAGATCGAGCGCTGTGCTCGACGCCTACGTTCACGGAGGGAAGCAGTGAACAAGAGCCAGTTGGTCGAAGCGCTCGCAGTGCACTTCGACGGAAATCGCCGTTCGGCCCAGCACGCCCTGGAGTCGGTGATCGACACCGTCCAGCGCGAGCTGACCAAGAAGGGCGGCAAGGTCGCCATCACCGGGTTCGGTGCCTTCGAGGCCATCGAGCGTGGTGCCCGCATGGTCCGCAACCCGCGGACCGGCGAGACCAAGCGTGCCAAGAAGACCGTGGTTCCGAAGTTCCGTGCGGGTGCGGAGCTGAAGGCCGTTGTCTCCGGTGCCAAGAAGCTGCCGAAGCTGGTGACGCCGAAGCCGGCCGCGACCGCCACCAAGGCTGCCGCTCCGGCCAAGAAGGCCACGACGGCCAAGAAGGCCACGCCGGCCAAGGCCGCCGCGACCAAGACCGCCGCCAAGAAGGCGCCGGCCAAGGCCGCTGCCACCAAGACGGTCGCCAAGAAGGCTCCGGCGAAGAAGGCTCCGGCCAAGACCGTGGCGAAGAAGGCCCCGGTCAAGAAGGCCACCGTGGCCAAGAAGGCGCCGGCCAAGAAGGCCCCCGCCAAGAAGGCGCCGGCCAAGAAGGCTTCGGCTCGCTGACCTTCGGCACTGCGGCACCGCTGTACCAGCGAAGGCCGGTCTCCCCACTCCAGGGGCGACCGGCCTTCGCCATGTCCGGCCCCACGCGGCGAGGCGCCCTGCCCGGAGAAGGTGTCTTCGGCAACCTCCGGCTGCGCCCCGGCCGGGCATGCCCTAGCGTGGCACCATGCAGGCGACCGTGAGCCGTTACGACGAGGCGTCCAGGTCCGGTGCGGTGCTGACCGACACCGGCGTGGAGTTGCCGTTCAGCGCCGACGAGCTGGCCGGTACGCCGGTGCGCTTCCTGCGCGTGGGTCAGCGGGTGCGGATCGAGACCAGCGGATCAGGCCAAGGGATCGCGATCACCGCGGTCCACTTCATCACCCTGCACTGACGGGGAGACGGGACTAGCAGGCCAGCCCGTCGGAGCCCGCCACGGCGCCGAACACGATCGCCAGCACCTCGGCGGTTCGCGGGCCGACTCCCAGCTGGACGGCGTCCGCGAGATCCGCGGCGGTGTCGACATCACGCCGTACCGAAGGAATCGGCAGGTCCAGCGGAACGGCGCCCGAGGCCTGGTGGGCCAAGGCTGAACCGACGCCGAAGCGAGGATCGAGGGCGACGCCCGGGCGAGCGGCGAGCAGTGTCGTGCCGGTCCCGGGCTGGTCGATGACGAACGAGCGGTCGGAGACGCACGCGGTGAGGGCGGCGGTCAGCTCGTCGGTGCGCAAAGCGGGCAGGTCCGCCGACAGCGCGGCAACGCCGGCACCGGGGAACTCGGCGGCGGCCAAAGCCGCGCCGTGCACGAGCGCCTCGTTGAGACCGCCCACCGGTTGGCCGGGGCCGAGGTACGCCGGCGCCGCTGGCGAGTCGGGTCCGAGCTGTGTGTCGGCCGCCGGCAGGTCCGGTACGACGCGGGCGCCCGCCGCGGCGACGTCCGCGGCGACCTGCGGATCGTCGGTGACGACCAGGACGGCACGGACCAGCGGTGAGGCCAGCGCGGCGGAGATGGTGTCGGCCGCAAAGGCGCGCGCCAGCTCCGGACGGTGCTGAGGGTAGGCCGCAGCAAGCCGGCTCTTCGCGATCGCCGTACGCTTCACCGGGACCACGAGGATCCAGGCAGCGACCTGTACGTCTTCCATCAGGCAGGATTCTCCCATGACGCACGGCCGCGACGACCAGCAGGAGGCACAGTGAACAGCCCGGCACACGACCCTCGCCCACCCCGTGGGTTCTGGTTCGGCCTGGTGGTGGCGCTGGTCAAGCCGTTCATGCTGGTGTTCACCAAGCCGGACTTTCAGGGCCGCGAGAACATGCCACGGACCGGCGGGGTGGTGTTCGTGACCAACCACATCTCGCACTTCGACCCGTTCGTGATCGGTTTCTACATCTGGGAGTGCCGGCGGATCCCGCGGCTGCTCGGCAAGGCGTCGGTGTTCAAGCTGCCGATCGCCGGGCGAATCATCTCCGCGGCCGGGCAGATCCCGGTGTACCGCGAGTCGGCGCAGGCCGCCGACGCGTTCCGGGACGCGGTCGCCGCGGTCGAGCGGGGCGAGTGCGTCGGGGTCTATCCCGAGGGCACGATCACCCGCGACCCCGACCTGTGGCCGATGACCGGCAAGACCGGCGCGGCCCGGATCGCGCTGATGACCGGGTGCCCGGTGATCCCGATCGCGAACTGGGGCGCGCAGGAGGTCTTCCACTCCTACAACAGCAAGTTCCGGATCGGGCTGCTGCCGCGCAAGACGATGAAGGTGAAGGCCGGGCCGCCGGTTGACCTGGACGCGTTCCGCGGCAAGCCGATCACCGCCGAGCTGTTGCACGAGGCAACCGAGGTGATCATGCGGGCGGTCGCCGACGGGCTCGGTGAGCTGCGTGGTGAGACGCCGCCGAAGGAACTGTTCGACCTCCGCAAGGCCAAGGCCGAGGACGAGCGACGCGCCAACGAGGAGAACGCATGACCAAAGTAGCGGTGTTCGGCGCGGGATCCTGGGGTACGGCGTTCGCCACGGTGCTGGCCAACGCGGGGAACCAGGTGTCGGTGTGGGGCCGCCGGGAGTCGTTGTGCGAGGCGATCAACACCCGGCACGAGAACCCGGACTACCTGCCCGGACTGCGGCTGCCCGACGCGATCACCGCGACGCACGACCCGGCCGCCGCGGCCGACGGTGCCGAGGCGATCGTGCTGGCGGTGCCGAGCCAGTCGTTGCGGGACAACCTGCGCGACTGGGCCGGCGTACTGCCGTCGGCGGTGCCGCTGGTCAGCCTGATGAAGGGCGTCGAGGTCGGTACGACGAAGCGCATGTCGGAGGTGATCGCCGAGCTCACCGGCGCCGGTCCTGAACGCATCGCCGTCGTCTCCGGCCCGAACCTGGCGCGCGAGATCGCCGAGGGACAACCGGCCGCGGCGGTGGTCGCCTGCGCCGACGAGGGCACCGCGACCCGGCTGCAGAAGCTCTGCCACTCGCCGACGTTCCGCCCGTACACGAACACCGACGTGATCGGCTGCGAGCTCGGCGGCGCGACCAAGAACGTCATCGCCCTCGCGGTCGGCATGGCGGTCGGCCTCGGGTTCGGCGACAACGCGCGCGCGTCGGTGATCACCCGTGGTCTGGTCGAGACGGCACGACTGGGTACGGCGCTGGGCGCGGACGAGCACACGTTCTCCGGCCTCGCCGGGCTGGGCGATCTGGTCGCGACCTGTTCGTCGCCGTTGTCCCGCAACCGGACGTTCGGCGAGAAGCTCGGCCAGGGCATGACGGTCGCGGAGATCGCCGGCGCGACCCGGCAGGTCGCCGAGGGCGTGAAGTCGTGCTCGTCGATCACCGAGCTCGCCCACCACCACGATGTCGAGATGCCGATCGTGGAACACGTGACGAAGGTGGTGGCCGGCGAGATGACGCCGAAGGACATGCTGTTCAGCCTGATCTCCCGCTCGGCGAAATCGGAGCGGTGGGGATGATCCCGGCCCCCTTGGCCCGGTCCACGATCGAGCGCGAGGGGGAGGCGGGCGCGGCCTGGCTGGCCGCACTTCCCGCGATCGTCGACGACCTGCTGATTCGCTGGGACTGTGTGGTCGACGGTCCGCCGACGCACGGCCACGTCGGTCTGGTGGTCCCGGTGCGCGGTGCTGCTGGTCCTGCGGTGCTCAAGGTTTCGTTCCCGCATCGGAGCAGCGCACACGAGGCGAAGGCGTTGGCGACGTGGGGCGGACGCGGTGCGGCGTTGCTGTACGAGCAGGACGACGAGCGGTGCGCGATCTTGCTTGAGCGGGCGCGGCCGTCGCGACTGGTGGACCTCGACGACGGCGACGAGATCGCTACGGTGGCGGGACAGCTGTGCCATCGGTTGTCCGTCCCCGCACCGGAGGGCTTGCCCCGGCTGGCGGACCTGGCAGACGGCTGGGCAGACCATGTCCGAGCCGGTGCCCGGGAGTTTCCCGGGATGCTGCCGGCCTCGGTCGTGGATTCGGCCCTGGCGGTCGTGGACGAACTGGGACGGCGGCAGCCGGATCTCCTGGTGCACGGGGACCTTCATCCTCGCAACATCCTGCGCGGCGATCGCGAACCGTGGCTGGCGGTCGATCCGACGGGATGGGTGGGCGATCCGGCCTACGACGGCGGCACGTTGTTCAAGCCCCGGGCGTACGCGCTGCGCGGCCGTGGCGATGTGCTCGAGGCGCTTCGTCGCGAGATGGACGTGTTCGCCGAGGCCGCGGAGCTCGATCGTGAACGGGTGCGGCGCTGGGTACAGCTGCAGTTGGTGCAGGCGGCGTACTGGGGGCGCAGGACTGGGTTCTCGGTGGCTCGGGGTGGGGCGACGCTGAAGCAGCTCGTCGCCTTCGTGGACGAGTTGGCCGTCAGTTGGCGATGAGGGTGTGCTGCAGCACCAGCGCCGCGGCGCCGTGGAGCGCGGCGTCGGGGCCGGTGCGGGAGGCGACAACCTGCAGCTCGGTGGTGGCCAGGGGCAACGACCGGGCGTAGATGGCCTCTCGGATCCCCGCGAGCAGGCTGTCGCCGGCCAGCGAGAGCGATCCGCCGACGACGATCACCGACGGGTTGAGCAGACTCACGCAGGTCGCCAGGACCGAGCCGATTTCCCGCCCTGCCTGGCGGACCGCTCGAGTCGCGACGGGGTTGCCGGAGCGGACCAGTTCGACGACGTCCCGGCTCGACACCGCGGGGATACCGGACGACGCCAGCCGCGCGGCGATCGCCGTACCGGAGGCGACGGCCTCCAGACAGCCACGGTTGCCGCAACGGCAGGGTGTCGTGTGGCCAGGCGTCTGGACGTGGCCGATGTCGCCGGCCGCGCCCTGAGCACCGCGGTGCAGCCGGCCGCCGCTGATCACGCCCGCGCCGATGCCGGTGGCAACCTTCACGAACAGCAGGTGCTCGACGTCCGCGTACGCCGTGCTGTGTTCGCCCAGCGCCATGATGTTCACGTCGTTGTCGACCAGGACCGGGCCGGGCAGGTCGGCGGCCAGCCGGGCGACGACGTCGTACGAGTCCCAGCCGGGCATGATCGGCGGATGGTTCGGGCGGCCGGTGCGGTGCTCGACCGGGCCGGGCAGGCCGACACCGGTGCCGGCCAGGTCGGCAGGGGAGCGGCCGGCCGTCGCCAGCAGTTCACGACCGGTGTCGACGATCGCGCCGAGCACCACCTCAGGGCCCTCGGCGATGTTGAGCCGCAGCGTGCTGCTGCCGATCAGCTCGCCGGTCAGATCGGTCAGCGCGACCGAGAGATGCGTCGCGCCGACGTCGGCCGCGAGCACCAGCCGCGCCGCCGGATTGAACCGGAACCGGGCCGGGGGACGACCACCTGTCGACGCCGCCTCACCGGACGGTACGACGAGTCCGCTGGCCAGCAGCGCCTCGATCCTGCCGGTCACCGTCGACCGGGCCAGGCCGCTCAGGTCGATCAGTTCGGCGCGGGTGCGCGGTTGTCCGTCGAGCAGCAACCGCAGCAGCGGACCCGCCTCGGCGGCGGTGGTGCTGAGATCGGTCATCGGGCGAACGCACTTTCGTCGGACGGTCGGCGGACTTTTGCTTGACAGGATTCAAAAGTGTCACATAGCGTCCCGAGCGTGTCCACAGACAAGCTCAAGGTCGGAATCATCGGTGGCGGCTTCATGGGCCGGGTGCACGGCCGCTCGGCACTGGTCGGCGGCGCGCGGATCGTCGGCGCGATCGGGTCGAGCCCGGAGCGCGCGGACGCCGCGGCCGAGGCCACCGGCGCGGAGCAGGGCTTCGCGACGCTCGACGACCTGCTCGCCGCGGACATCGACCTCGTGCACGTCTGTACGCCGAACAGCACGCACCTCCCGGTGACCTTGAAGGCGCTCGAAGCCGGCAAGCACGTCATCTGCGAGAAGCCCCTCGCGACGAACGCCAAGGACGCCGCCGGACTGCTCGCGGCCGCGCAGGAGGCCGGACTGGTCGCCACCGTGCCGTTCGTCTACCGCTACCACCCGATGGTCCGCGAGCTGCGGACCCGGATCGCCGCCGGCGACGCGGGCATGATCACCAGCCTGCACGGCAGCTACCTGCAGGACTGGCTGGCCGGTGCCGACGACGACAACTGGCGCGTGGACGACGCGGCCGGCGGACCGTCGCGGACCTTCGCCGACATCGGCTCGCACTGGTGCGACCTGACCGAGTTCGTCACCGGTGACCGGATCGCCGCCGTCAGCGCGCAGACCCGGACCGTGCGGTCGCGGCGCGGCGGCGTCGACGTACGGACCGAGGACCTGGCGACGGCGCAGTTCCGTACCGAGTCCGGTGTCGTCGGCACCGTCGTGGTCAGCCAGGTCGCGGCCGGGCGCAAGAACCGGCTCTACCTGGAGGTCTCCGGCGCCGAGTCGAGCTTCGGCTTCGACCAGGAGGACCCGGACCGGCTGTGGGTCGGCCACCGGGCCGCCAGCCAGCTGCTCACCCGCGACCCCGAGACCCTGAGCCCGCCCGCGGCCCGGGTGAACCGGCTGCCCGCCGGTCACGCCCAGGGCTACCAGGACGCGTTCGACTCGTTCGTCGCGGACACCTACGCGGCCGTGCGCGGTGGCGACCGTCCGGACGGACTTCCGGACTTCGCCGCCGGCGCACGGTCGGCCCGCCTGGTCGACGCCGTCCTGCGCTCGGCCGCCGACGGCTCGGCCTGGGTCGAGGTCGAGGACTAGCACGTCGTACGCCGTACCGGATCATCACTTTCAGCTTGAGGAGCACCGCGGATGCCACGCCCGATCACCTTGTTCACCGGCCAGTGGGCCGACCTGCCGTTCGAAGAGGTCTGCGAGTTCGCGTCGTCGGCGGGTTACGACGGCGTCGAGATCGCCTGCTCCGGTGACCACTTCGACGTCCAGCAGGCGATCGACGACCCGAACTACGTCCAGACCCGCAAGGACATCCTGGACAAGTACAACCTGAAGGTCTGGGCGATCTCGAACCACCTGGTCGGCCAGGCGGTCTGCGACGACCCGATCGACTTCCGGCACCAGGCGATCGTGCCGGGCCGGGTCTGGGGCGACGGGGACGCCGAGGGCGTGCGGCAGCGCGCGGCCGAGGACCTGAAGAACACCGCGCGGGCCGCGGCCAAGCTCGGCGTCGACACCGTCATCGGCTTCACCGGGTCGTCGATCTGGCAGTACGTCGCGATGTTCCCGCCGGTGCCGGCCGAGCGGATCGACGCCGGTTACCAGGACTTCGCCGACCGGTGGAACCCGATCCTCGACGTGTTCGACGCCGAGGGCGTGCGGTTCGCGCACGAGGTGCACCCGTCGGAGATCGCCTACGACTACTGGACCACGACGCTGGCCCTGGAGGCGATCGGGCACCGGGAGGCGTTCGGCCTGAACTGGGATCCCAGCCACATGGTCTGGCAGGACATCGACCCGGTCGCGTTCCTGTGGGACTTCAAGGACCGGATCTACCACGTGGACTGCAAGGACACCCGGATGCGCGTCGGCGGCGGCCGCAACGGCCGGCTCGGCTCGCACCTGCCGTGGGGCGACCCGCGGCGCGGCTGGGACTTCTACTCCACCGGTCACGGCGACGTGAACTGGGAGGACTGCTTCCGGGTGCTCAACTCGATCGGCTACACCGGCCCGATCTCGGTCGAGTGGGAGGACGCCGGCATGGAGCGCAAGGTCGGCGCCGCCGAGGCGGTCAACGTCATTCGCAACCTGGCCTTCGACAAGCCGGAAGCCGCCTTCGACGCGGCGTTCGCCACCGACAAGTAAGCAGACCGCCTACGGTCGCGACGCCCGCTCGACGCGGGTGTCGCGACCGGCGGCGACGCCGATGGCCAGCTGGACCGCGGCGAGTGCCGAGAACACGATCAGCGTGACGTCCCAGCCGCCGGTCCGCTCGGTGAGGAAACCGGCCACGACCGGACCGGCCGCAGCCAGCAGATAGCCGACCGACTGCGCCATCCCAGACAGCTGGGTCGTCTCGTGGTGCGTGCGGCCACGGATGCTGATCAGCGAGAGTGCGGCGACCAGCGCCGCGCCCTGACCCAGTCCGGCGATCATCGCCCAGCCGAGCGCCAGGTCCGGGACCAGAAGGAGTCCGAGCAGGGCGACCAGGATGGGGACGCTCGCGGTGACGGTTCCGGCGCGTTGACTGGCCGGGTCGCGCAGCAGCCTGGGGATGCTGAGGCCGCCGATCAGGCCGCAGACCTGGAACAGGAAGAGGTGGACTCCGGTGGCGTGCTCGGAGACCCCGTGCGACATCTCGATCGTGGGCAGCCAGGTGACGAGCAGGTAGAAGCTGGTCGACTGCAGGCCCATGAACCCGGTGACGAGCCAGGCCATCGGCTGTCGCCAGACGCTCGCCAGTGGTGTGTCGTACGCCGTGCTCGGCGGCGGGACGGAGACCGGCTGCATCGCCCGCGGCAGCCAGACGACGGCGACGACCAGGGTGAGGCCGCCCCAGATCGCCAGCGAGAGCCGCCAGTCGGCCGCGTCCGCGATCGGCACCGCGACCAGTGACGCGATCGCCGCGCCGCCGGTGATGAAGGCGGTGTAGACGCCGGTCGCGCGGGACACGTGGTTGGCGTAGTCGCGCTTGATGATCACCGGCACCAGCACGTTGCCGACCGCGATCGCGGCGCCGATCACGACGGTCCCGATCCACAGGCCGGCCGTTCCGGTGTACGACCGCAGCACGCTGCCGGCCGCCAGGACCAGGAGCGACCAGAACACCGTCCGCTCCATCCCGAAGCGCCGGGAGGCGAAGTGGATGAGTGGTGAAGCGGCCGCGAAGGCGAGCAGTGGCAAGGTCCCCAGCAGGCCGAGCGCGGCCTCACCGAGGTGCTGATCGGCTCCGATCCGCGGCAGCACCGGACCGACGGCCGTCAAGGCGGGCCGCAGCGTGAGGGCGACGACGAAGGCGGTCGCGGCGATCAGCGGCCCACGCAGCCGGATCGGTTCGGCGGACAGTGACACGAAAACGCCCTTCGCTGCGGAAATGTCCTACATTTACACGGTACGCCTCACCGGATCGGAGGTCGCCACCGTGTCACTGGACGGACCGGTACGTCAGGTGCCGCTCGTGCTGCAGGTCTCGGAGCGTTTTCGCGCGCTGATCGAGTCCGGGCAGTGGCCCAGGGGGTCCCGGATCCCGGGGGAGAACCAACTCGCCGCCGAGCTCGGAGTCAGCCGTGGGACGGTCCGGGAAGCCCTGCGCTCCTTGAGCCTGACCGGTCTGCTCGAACCGCGCGTCGGCGACGGCACCTACGTCCGTGCCACCAACGAGATCACCGGTGTCCTGGTCCGCGACGACCTGTCGTCCCTCGACCAGGTGCTCGACGCCAGGGCCGGGATCGAAGCGGCCGCCGCGCGACTGGCCGCCCGGCGACCGGACCCCAGCGGACTCGAGCGGCTGACGGCCGCCCTCGACTCCCGCGCCGCCGCGCACGACGCTGCCGACCTCGAGGCGTTCGTGGCGGCCGACACCGCGTTCCACCGTGGCGTCGTCGAGGCGTCCGGCAACCACTTGCTGCTGCGCCTGTACGACGCGATCGCGGAGGTGCTCACCGAGTCCATCCACCGAACCGCGTCGTTCCCGGAGGATCCGCTGTTGCTGCAGTCGCACCTCGCGGTGTTCGAGGCCATTCGGGCCGGCGATCCGGAGGAGGCCGGGCGGGTGTCGTACGCGCTGATCGAGACCGTCAAGCAGACTCGGTGACCGGGCGGGGCGAGAGGACCGGCGCGAAGAGAGCCAGGCCGACAGCGAGCACGGTCACGACCACGAACGACAGCGTCAAGCTGCTCGCCTGCGCGATGCCTCCGATGATCGAAGGAGCGACCAGACCGGACGCGTAGGTGACGGTGGCGACGCCGGCGATGGCCTGGCTGGCGTTGGGGCCCGACTTGGCGGCGGCGGCGAAGGCCAGCGGGACGACGACGGCGATGCCGAGCCCGAGCAGGCCGAACCCGGCCATCGCGACGACCGGATGCGGAGCCAGTACGACGAGCAGCCCGCCCAGGGTGGCCACGACGCCGGAGACGCGGACGGTGGGGACGGCGCCGAAGCGGTCGACCACCGCGTCGCCGACCAGCCGCGCGACGGCCATCGTGAGCGCGAAGCCGGTGGTGGCCGCGGCGGCGACGCCGGCCGAGGTGGTGAGCACGTCCTCCAGATAGACCGCCGACCAGTCGAGGCTGGCACCCTCGGCGAACACCGCGCAGAAGCCGACCGCGCCGATCAGGTACGCCGACTTCGGTGGCAGGGCGAACCGCGGCGGCGCGACCTCGTCCTCGGTCGGGTGCAGGTTGAGCACGGACTGGCAGGCGATCGCCCCGAGCACCGTCAGCACGACGGCCATCACCAGGTGGTGCAGCTGCGCGTTGATCTCGAGGTGCGCCGCGACCGTTCCGATGCTCGAGCCGGCCAGCGCCCCGACGCTCCACATCCCGTGCAGGCCGGACATGATCGACTTCTCCATCCGGTGCTCGACCTCGACGCCGAGCGCGTTCATCGCGACGTCGGCCATGCCCGCGGTCGCGCCGTACACGAGCAGGGCGGCGCACAGCGCGAGCAGGTTCGGCGCGAGCGACGGCAGGATCAGCGCCAGCGTCCACAGCGCGAGCAGGCCGCGCAACGCGGTCCGGGAGCCGAAGCGGTGGCTGATCCGGGCGGCCAGCGGCATCGCGATCGCCGCGCCGAGCGCCGGGAACGCGAGTGCCAGGCCGAGCTGGCCCGGACTCACTCCGGCGTGGTCCTGGATCCAGGGCACCCGGGTCGCGAAGGAGCCGGTCACCGCGCCGTGCACGCAGAACACGATGGCCACCGCCACGCGGGCGCGACGTACCTCGTCGATCGTCACAGAGAAGTCCATATCAACAGACGGAATGTTTGAACGAACAGCAGAAGATGTTAGATTCGGTGTCGTGAAGAGCGCCGAACGTCAGCGAGTCATCGTAGAGCGGCTGCGCGGCACGTCCCGGGTCGCGGTCACCGAGCTGGTCGAGCTGACCGGTGCGTCCGACATGACGGTGCGGCGAGATCTGGACTTCCTGGCCGCCCAGGGCGTGCTCAAGCGCGTCCACGGCGGCGCGGTCTCGGCGATGCCGGCCGGGGTCGAACCGCCGTTCGCGGCGCGGTCTACGGTCGCAGTCGAGGCGAAGCGGGCGATCGCCGCGGCTGCTGTCGACCAGCTGCGCGACGGCGAGGCGGTCATTCTCGACAGCGGTACGACGGCGCTCGAGGTGGCCAGGCAGTTGCGGGGCCGGACGATGACGGTGATGCCGTTGTCGATGCAGGTCGCTCAGGAGCTCGTCGACGAACCCGGGATCCGGCTGCTGATGCCCGGTGGCGAGCCGCGCAAAGGCGAGCAGTCGCTGGTCGGACCGCTGACCCTCGCCTCGCTGCGGGCGCTGCGCTTCGACGTCGCGGTGCTCAGCCCGTGCGCGTTCAGCCTGGAGAGCGGGCTGACCGCTTTCGATCTGGGCGACGCCGAGGTGAAGCTGCAGGCGATGGCCGTCGCCACCCGCTCGATCGCGCTGGTCGACGGCGCGAAGTGGGACCGCGCCGCGCTGGCCTACATCTGCCCGGCCGAACGACCCGACCTGATCATCACCGACCCGTCCGCCCCCGAGGACGAACGCGCCGCGCTGGCTGAGCGCGGCGTCCTCGTCCAGGTGGCCGGCGAGTCCGGAAAGGACAACCTCTCTTGAGCACGCTCGTCGCCGCCCCACCGCGGGCGGCCCGGATCGCGACCTGGGTGTACTTCGGGATCAACGGCTTCGCCATCGGCCTGTGGGTCGTGCACATCCCGAACATCGAGCACGCGACCGGCATCACCCACAGCACGCTGGGCCTCCTGCTGCTGGTCCTCGGCGGTGCCGCGTTCCTGGGCATGCAGGTCGCCGGTCCGCTCGCCGATCGGGTCGGTCAGCGCCGGCTGGTGCCGGCCGCCGGCGCGCTGCTCGGGTTGTCGCTGTTCGGTCCCGGCCTCACGAACACCTGGTGGACGCTGGGCCTGACCTTGATCGTGCTCGGCTTCGCCAATGGCTCACTCGACGTCGGGATGAACGCGCACGCCGTGGTGGTCGAGCGGGCCTACCCGCGGCCGATCATGGCCGCCTTCCACGCGATGTGGTCGATCGGCGGGGCCATCGCGGCGCTGATCGGCGCGATGACGCTGCGGGCCGGCGTACCGACAGAGGTGACGCTCGGGGCGTGTGGAGTGCTGCTCGTCGTGGTGTCGCTGGCGACCAGTCGCTACCTGATCGAGGCCGACGTACCGGAGGAGTCGGACGAATCCGAGGAGCCGCGGGCCAAGCCGCCGGCCAAGCTGGTGTGGGCGCTCGGCGGACTGGCTTTCGGGCTGATGCTGGCCGAGGGTGTGGCGAACGACTGGGCCGCGCTGCAGTTCCGGGACGTGCTCGGCACCTCGACCAGTACGGCGGCCTACGCGTACGGCGCGTTCGCGGTCGCGATGACGGTCGGGCGGTTCGCCACCGACCGGGTGGCCGCGGTGATCGGCGCGATGGCGATCGTCCGGTACGGCGCCGCGCTCGCCGCGGTAGGGCTGATGATCGTGATCGTGAGCCCGTGGGTCCCGGTGGGGCTGGTCGGCTGGGCGCTGTTCGGGCTCGGATTGGCCGGGGGCGTGCCGCAGTTGTTCACCGCTGCGGGCAACCTGGACCCGAGGGCGTCCGGCGCGCTGATGGCCCGCGTCGTGGGTCTCGGGTACGTCGGACTGCTCGCCGGCCCGGCGCTGATCGGCGGGCTCGCGCACTGGATGCCGCTGAACATCGCCTTCCTGCTGCCGGTCGTCCTGTGTGTGCTGACTGTCCTGGGCGCGCCGGTCCTGCGGTCGCGCGAGCCGGCGGAGGTAGCTCCGCCGGCCCGGCGTACCGACTAGGCCTTGAGGGCCTGCTTCAGGTCGGACCAGAGGTCGTCGGGGTGCTCGATGCCCACCGACAGGCGGATCAGGTCGGCGGGGATGGTGGGGACCTCGGCGGGCCAGCGACGGCGGCGCTCCAGCATGGACTCGACGCCGCCGAGGCTGGTCGCGTGCACCCAGAGCTTGGTGGACTCGCAGACCCGCTGAGCGCCCTCCGCGTCCCCGCCGAGCTCGACCGCCAGGATCGCGCCGAAGCCGGACATCTGCGCCTTGGCACGGGCGTGGCCGGGATCGTCCGGCAGACCGGGGTATCGGACTCGGCTGACGCGCGGGTGCCCGAGCAGGCGGTTGGCCAGGAACGCCGCGTTCGACTGGGCGCGCTCCAGCCGGAGCGCGAGGGTGCGGAGTCCGCGCAGTCCCAGCCAGGCCTCCATCGGGCCGGGGACGGCGCCGAGGTTGCGGCGCTTGGACTCCAGGGCGGTCCACAGGTCGTTGTTCGCGGTGATGATCGCGCCCAGCACGACGTCGGAGTGCCCGGCGATGAACTTGGTCGCGGAGTGCATCACCACGTCGGCCCCGAAGTCCAGCGGGCGCTGCAGCAGCGGAGTGGCGAAGGTGTTGTCGACGACAACGGTCGCACCGGCCGCACGGCCGGCTGCCGTGAGAGCGGGCAGGTCGGCGACCTCCATGGCCGGGTTGGTCGGCGACTCGACCCACAGCAGGTCGGCGCCGGCGACCGCCGCGGTGACCTGGTCCGTGTCGGCGATGTCGACGCGCCGGAGCTTCACCCGGCCGGTCGCGACCTGCTGGTCGAGCAGACCGAGTACGCCGCTGTAGGCGTGCTGCGGCGCGACCACCAGACCGCCGACCGGTACGAGGTCGAGCAGCGCCGCGGCGGCCGCCATACCGGAGGCGAAGGTGAGGCCACGACCGCCTTCGAGTTCACCGAGCGTCTGCTCGAACGCGTCCCAGGCGTCGTTGCCGAACCGCCCGTAACCGCGGTCCCCACCGGCGATGTAGGTGGAGCTGAACACCGGGGACTCACCCAGCGGCGCGTTCGGCACCCGCTCGGGGCGCCCGGCATGCACGACGACGGTGGACGGATCGAGGTCAGAGGTCATACCGGGGATTGTGCCAACCGGGACTACCGGCGAGCGCGGGGGAGTGGGATCGCTCCGTCGCGGAACAGCTGGAGGGTCTGCCGGGCCAGTTCCTTGATCGACGGGCCGGCCGGGTCGCGGACCCAGGTCTCCACGACGATCTCGAGGATGTTCATCGTGGTGCCGGCGGCGAGCTTGGCGGTCAGCTCGGTCGCGGCGGAGCGGCGTACCAGCTCGGCGCTGAGGTCCTTGCGCCAGCGCCAGATCGCGTCGGTCAGGTGGGCGCCCAGGGACGGGGTCTGCTCGGCCAGGTCGTAGACGGCGCGGACGCGGTCGGGGTTGCTCTCCATCCGGTCGAGCACCCGGTCGATCACCTGCTCCAGCGCGACCGGCAGCTCCAGCGCGGCGGGCTGCTCACGCAACCAGTCGATCGCGTCGAACAAGCTCTGCTCGACGAACTCGAGAACCAGCGTCTCCTTGGTCGGGAAGTACCGGTAGAGCGTGCTCGGGCCGACCTCGGCCGCCGCGGCGATCTGCTCGACCGTCGTCCGGCCGAATCCGTGATCGGTGAACAGCTCGAAAGCCTTGTCCGAGATCAGCCGGCGGGTCCGCTCCCGCTTCAGCTCGCGCAGTCCCATTTCTCCAACTTACTTCGTGCGGGTTTTGAAATTACAGCACTCACAGTCATATGGTAGTTACTTCCAGATTTCGCGACCAGAGTCCTGGGGGTTCTGATGACCGAGACCCAACCGGGTTTCCCGAGCACCCGGCCGAGCGGCTGCCCGTTCGACCCCGCCACCGGGTACGCCGAACTGCAGGCCGGCGAGCAGCCCGCCAAGGTCTCCACCCCGCTCGGCGTCGACGCCTGGGTCGTCAGCCGGTACGACGACGTCCGCACGGTGCTGAGCAACCCGAACCTGAGCTCCCGGTCGGCCCCGTCGGCCCACATGTCGCCGCACGCGGACCTGCAGCGCGAGGTGGAGTCGGGCTCGATCCTGCAGAACGACGGCGAGCGGCACGCCCACCTGCGCCGCCTGCTCACCGCGGAGTTCACCGTCAAGCGCGTGCAGGCGCTGCGGCCGCGCATCGTCGACCTGGTCGAGCAGCACCTCGACGCGATGCTGGCGACCGGCGGACCGGTCGACCTGGTCGAGCAGTTCGCGCTGCCGATTCCGTCGCTGGTGATCTGCGAGCTGCTCGGCGTCCCGTACGCCGACCGCGACCAGTTCCAGCACTGGTCGGCCCTGCTGCTCTCGGTGAAGCGCACCCAGCAGGAGCAACTGGCAACGAGCGAGGAGCTCCAGCAGTACATGGCCGAGCTGGTCATGTCGAAGCAGGAGGACCGGTCGGCCGACGACCTGCTGACCCGGCTGATCACCCGGGCCGAGGACCAGGGCACGCCGCTGAGCGTGCCGGAGCTGGTGACGATCGGCATCACCTTGCTGATCGCCGGCCACGAGACGACGGCGAACATGATCGGGCTCAGCACGCTCGCTCTGCTGCGCAACCCCGACCAGCTCCAGCAATTGCGCGAGCACCCGGAGATCGCGCCCAGCGCGGTCGAGGAGATGCTGCGCTACCTGACGGTCGTGCAGTTCGGCCTGTTCCGGCACGTGCTCGACGACATCCCGATCGGTGCCGAGACGGTGAAGGCGGGGGAGTACCTGATCGCCGCGATCAGCGCCGGGAACCGGGACACCCGCGTCTTTCCCGAGCCGGACCGGATCGACCTGACCCGCAAGGCGTCCGCGCACCTGGCCTTCGGCTTCGGCCCGCATCAGTGCCTTGGGCAACAACTGGCGCGGGTCGAGCTGATCGAGGTCTACACCCGGCTGTTCCGGCGGATCCCGACGCTGCGGCTCGCGGTGCCGTTCGAGGAGCTGCGGTTCAAGCACGACGCGCTGGTGTACGGACTGGTCGAGCTGCCGGTGACCTGGGACGCGGTGGAGGCGAAGTGATGGACGTCGAGATCGACCAGGAAAGCTGTGTCGCCGCCGGGCAGTGCGTGCTGGCCGCCCCGGAGGTCTTCGACCAGCGCGACGAGGACGGCGTCGCCGTACTGCTCCGCAAGCCGCTGGCCGACGAGTACGACGCCACCCGCGAGGCGGCGTTGCTCTGCCCGGCCCGGGCGATCCTGCTGAGCGAGTGATGGAGCGAGTAGTCGTCGTCGGTGCCTCGGCCGCGGGGTCCACGACCGCGCAAACACTGCGCCGCGAGGGCTTCGCCGGAGCGGTCACGGTGATCGGTGACGAGCCGCATCTGCCGTACGACCGCCCGCCGCTGTCCAAGCAGGTGCTGCTCGGCACCTGGCCGGTCGAGCGGACCAGCTTCGGCGCCAGTACGACGTACGCCGAGCAGGGCATCGACTTGCGGCTCGGAGTCCGTGCTGCCGGGCTGGACCTGGACAGGCGGGTCGTGGAGCTCTCGACCGGGGAGGAGGTGGGCTGGGACCACCTAGTCGTGGCGACCGGGGTGCAGCCTGTGCGGCTGAGTGCAGGGCACCACCTGGACGGCGTGCACGTGCTGAGGACGCTGGACGATGCGGTAGCGCTGCGGAAGTCGCTGGTGGACGCGGAGTCCGTCGTGGTGGTCGGGGCCGGGTTCCTGGGATCGGAGACGGCTGCGGCGGCTCGTCAGCTCGGCTGCGAAGTGACGTTGGTTGACGTGGCTCCGGCTCCGATGGCAGTGCAGCTGGGAGCCGAGCTGGGCTGGATGATCTCCGAGCTGCACGCGGCGAACGGCGTACGGGTTGTGGGCGGGACGGCGGTGACCGGTCTGGTCGGGGAGTCGGCAGTGGAGGGCGTTGAGCTGGCCGACGGCTCGGTCGTCAAGGCGGACGCCGTGCTTGTTGCCGTGGGCTCCCGCCCGGCAACCAACTGGTTGGATGCCTCGGGCTTGCCCTGCCGGGACGGCGTGCTGTGCGACGAGGCGCCCGACGGAGTGCACGCCGCTGGAGACGTGGCGCGGTGGATTAGCTCACGCTTCGGCACCTCACTGCGGCTGGAACACCGGTTCAACGCAACCGAGCAGGCGGTCTGCGCCGCGCGGCGCATCCTCGGGCAGGAGGTCGACTTCGACCCGGTGCCGTACTTCTGGACCGACCAGTACGACGCCCGGATCCAGGTGTACGGCGTGATCGCGCCGGACGCGCGCCTGGTCGTCGTCCAGGGTGATCCGGCGGCGCGGAAGTTCCTCGCGCACTACGTGTCCGACGGCCGGGTGACCGCCGTTCTGGGCTGGAACATGCCGCGTGAGCTACGGGCCGCACGGGCGCTACTGACAGCAATCTGAAGACATCTTTACCAAACCCCGGTCAGGATGCGCCGGGGCTAGCGCTATCGTCGAGCCGGTGAGTGAGTTCTCGAGGGACGAAAGAAGCAAGCCCCGCGTCGCTGTCGTTTTCGGTGGCCGGTCGAGCGAGCACGCCATCTCCTGCGTCACCGCGGCCAACGTGCTGCAGGCGATCGACCGCGACAAGTACGACGTGGTGCCGGTCGGCATCACCACCAGCGGGCACTGGGTGCTGGAGAGCGGCGACCCGGACCGGCTGTCGATCACCGACGGCAAGCTGCCCGAGGTGGACGTCACCGCGGCGCCGGTGCTGTTCGGCGCCGACCGCGAGCTGGTCGTCTCCGAGCCCGATCAGGTGCCGAGCACGCTCGGTGAGGTCGACGTCGTGTTCCCGCTGCTGCACGGCCCGTGGGGCGAGGACGGCACGCTGCAGGGCCTGCTGGAGATGTCGGACATCCGGTACGTCGGGTCCGGCGTCCTGTCCAGCGCGGTCGGCATGGACAAGCACTACATGAAGGTCGTCTTCGCGGCCGCCGGCCTCGAGGTCGGCCCGTACGTCGTGATCCGCGACCGCGACTGGCTGCGCGACCCGCAGGCCTGCCGGACGGCCGTCGAGCAGCTCGGCTTCCCGGTCTTCGTGAAGCCGGCCCGCGGCGGCTCGAGCCTGGGGATCAGCAAGGTCGACACGCTCGACGAGCTGGACGACGCGATCGCGGAGGCCCGCGCGCACGACCCGAAGGTGATCGTCGAGGCGTCGGTGAAGAACCCGCGCGAGATCGAGGTCGGCGTCCTGGGCGGCCTGAACGGTGGCCCGGCCGAGGCCAGCGTGTGCGGTGAGATCGCGGTCTCCGGCGGCGGTCACGCCTTCTACGACTTCGAGACCAAGTACCTGCCGGAGGGCGAGCAGTACACCGCGCTGTCGGTGCCTGCCGAGCTGCCGGCCGAGATCGAGGCCGAGATCCGCGCCAAGGCGATCACCGCCTTCGACGCGATCGAAGCCGAGGGCCTGGCCCGGGTCGACTTCTTCCTCGACTCCGACGGCCGCGTCGTCATCAACGAGATCAACACCATGCCCGGCTTCACGCCGACCAGCATGTTCCCGCGCCTGTGGGCGGCCTCCGGCCTGGACTACCCGAGCCTGGTCGAGCGCTTGCTGACGCTCGCTCAGACCCGGCCCACCGGCCTGCGCTGAGCCACGCCGAACGGCACGTGATCCGCCGCTCGGCAGTCCGACGCCGCCTGCCAACCGGCCGGCGCGATGCTACTGCGCTCCGCGCTGCTTGGGGGCGGCGCGGACGTGCGCGCGTTCGCCCTGTTTGCCGATCAGACTGAGGAACTCCACAGGTCCTGAGCTGGTCGCTCCGAACCAGTGCGGGGTGCGGGTGTCGAACTCCGCGGCCTCGCCGGGCTCGAGGATGAGGTCGTGCTCACCGAGCACCAGCCGGAGCCGCCCGTTGAGCACGAAGGCCCAGTCGTAGCCTTCGTGGGTCCGAAGGTCCGGTTCGGCGTCGTCGCGTCCGGCCGGCAGCACGAACTTGTAGGCCTGGATGCCCCCGGGCCGGCGGCTCAGCGGCAGGATCTTCCGGCCGTCGCCGGTCACGATCGGTCGCAGGTTGATCCGCGGATCACCGGTCGGCGGTGCGTCGACCAGTTCGTCGAGCGTGACGCCGTACGCGCGAGCCAGCGGCAGCAGTTGTTCGAGGGTGGGACGACGCAGGCCCGCTTCGAGCCGGGACAGCGTGCTCACCGAGATGCCGGTCTGCCCGGCGAGATCGCTCAAGGTGATGTCGCGGCGCCGGCGCAGCTGCTTGAGTCGCGGTCCTACCGCGTCGAGGGTGCGATCGGTGGCTTCGTCCATGATGTCAGTTTGCCATTCGGCAAGAAGGTTTGCGAGAGCGATTGCCGACGGCCACCATCGGAAGCGTGGTCGTGCCGCGCCGGCCGACGCCGTACCGATGAGGAGAACCGCCGATGACGCACTCGTTCGACCAGGCGTACTGGGACCAGATCTGGCAGGGAGACAGCGGAGCGTCCATGAGCACCGCTTCGCCGAACCCGTATCTGGCGCGGGAACTCGGCGACCTGCCGCCCGGGTCCGCACTCGACGCGGGGTGCGGAGCCGGAGCCGAGGCGATCTGGCTCGCCACGCGCGGCTGGCGGGTCACCGCGGCGGACATCGCCGCGGAAGCGCTTGCCCGCGCGGCCGCACGGGCCACCGAGAGCGGAGTTGCTGAGCGGGTGCAGTGGGTCCAAGCGGACCTGTCCACGTGGGAGCCGGAGGCACAGTTCGACCTGGTCACTACGCACTATGCCCACCCGGCGATGCCGCAGTTGGAGTTCTACGACCGCATCGCTTCGTGGGTTGCTCCTGGAGGCAGCCTCCTGATCGTCGGTCACCTGCACCACGACGGCGCCGATGGCCACGGTCACGGGCACGGCGGCGACGGGCCGCCGGCCGAGGCTTCCGCGACCGCGGACGCCATCACGACGCGTCTCGACCCGGCGGTGTGGGAGGTCGTGACCGCTGAGGAGGTGGACCGGACCATGTCCGCTCACGGCGGCCGCGAGGTCGTGCTGCACGACGTCGTCGTCAGGGCCTCCCGCCGCCACTGACCTCACCGACCGACCAGCGCCGGGCCTCAGCGGCTCCTGGCGCCGCTTCGCCCTGCCCTCTCGAAAGGACCCCTGTGAGTACGAAACCAGTCCCGGTCGTGGCCGACGCGTCCGGCACGACCATTCACGACGCGCGTCAGCGGCGTACGGTGCTGATCGCGGTGTGCGTCGCGCTGATGGCCGTCGTCGCCTCGGTCACCGGCCTCAACGTCGCCCAGCCACAGCTCGCCGTCGAGTTCGGCGCCTCCCAGTCCGAGGTCCTGTGGTTCATCAACCTCTACACGATCAGCCTCGCCGCACTGCTGCTGCCGCTCGGGGCGCTCGGCGACCGGTGGGGACGCAAACCCGTCCTGCTGGCCGGGCTGGTCGTCTTCGGTGCCGCGAACGTCGCCGGCGGGTTGGCCGTCTCCTCGGAGATGATGCTGGCTTCCCGGCTCCTGGCCGGGGTGGGGGCCGCGATGATCATGCCGGTCACGCTCGCCGTGATCACCTCGACCTTTCCCGAAGCCGAACGTTCGAAGGGAATCGGCGTCTGGACCGCGGTCGCCGGAGGCGGCGGCATCCTCGGGATGTACCTGTCGGCGCTGCTCGTCGACGTCGCCACCTGGCGCTGGCTCTTCGTGCTGCCGATCGCGCTCGTGCTCGGGTCGGCCGCGCTGATCCTGCGGTCGGTGCCCAACTCCCGCGAGCACACCGCACACCGCTTCGACATCGTCGGCTCGATCACCTCCGTCGTCGCGGTCGTCGGTCTGATCTTCGTGCTGCACGAGGGCCCGGTGCACGGCTGGACCGAGCCCGCGACGCTCGCCGCGCTCGTCGCCGGTCTTGCCGCCGCGACCGGCTTCGTGGTGTGGGAACTGCGCCAGGTCGCGCCGCTGCTCGACCTCCGGCTCTTCGGTCAACGCGGTCTGGCCAGTGGATCGGTGACCCTGCTCGCGGTGTTCGGGGTCCAGGCCGGGATCTTCGTGGTGTTCTTCCCGTTCCTGCAGGCCGTGCTCGGCTGGTCCGCGTTGAGCGCGACCCTGGCGCTGATGCCGATGGCGCTGCTGATGATGTTCGCCTCCGCCTTCGCCCCACGGGTCGCCGTCAAGATCGGCAGGCGCTCCACGATGGCGACCGGCGTCCTGCTCGGCGGGATCGGGCTGGCCTTGATGGCGGCTTTCGTCTCCCTCGACCGAGGCTTTCTCTCCGTTCTTCCCGGCATGCTGGTGATGGGCCTGGGGATGGGCCTGTCCATGACGCCGTCGACCGAGTCGATCACCAGTTCGCTGCCACGCGAGCGGCAAGGTGTCGCCTCGGCGCTCAACGACGTGACCCGCGAGTTCGGCACCGCCCTCGGCATCGCCCTGCTCGGCGCCGTCCTGTCCGCCGGCTACCAGGGCTCGATCGACGCCAAACTCGACGGCGTACCGACCGGCCTGGCCGACACCGCTCGCGAGGGCGTCGCGAACGCCGTCGCGGCCGCCGGCAGCGCCGGTCCTCAGGCACAGGCAGTGGTGCGAGCCGCCCAGGAGTCGTTCGTCGACGGCTGGCAACACGCCATGTGGGCCGGGGCCGCCGTGATGGCCGTGCTGTTCGTCTACGTACTCGCCCGTGGTCCTCAGGCCGCCGTCGTCGACCGGGCCGAGGAGAACTCGGAGGTCAGATCGACTTCAGCACCCTGATGCGGTCGGCGATCGCCCGGCGGGAGACGTCCGCCTCGAACGCGATCGAGTCGAACTCGTGCGGTACGCCGGGATGCAGGTGGAACTCGACCGGCACCCCGGCGCGGCTGAGCGTGATCGCGTAGGCGGCGGTCTCGTCGCGAAAGGCGTCGATCTGCCCGATCTCGAGGTACGCCGGCGGCAGGCCGGTCGCGTCCTCGAGACGAGCGGGGGCCGCGGTGACGGGAACGCCTGGTCCGCCGGCGGCATCGCCGAGCAGTGCGGGCCACGCGGTGCGGCTGTCGTCGTACGACCAGATGGCGAGCGGTGCGACATGCGGATCGGGGTTGGTGTTGCGGTCGTCCAGCATCGGCATCAGCAGGATCTGCCGGGCGATGTGCGGGCCGCCGCGTTCGCGGCTGAGGAGCGACAGTGCGGCGGCCAGCCCACCGCCGGCGCTGTCGCCCATGACGCCGATCCGTTCGCGGTCGACGCCGAGTTCGGAGGCGTGTGCGTCGAGCCAGGTGAGGGCGGTGTAGGCGTCCTCGACCGGTGCCGGGTGCGGGTGCTCCGGCGCGCGGCGGTATTCGACGGACAGCATGGGTACGCCGCTGGCCGAGACGTAGCGGCTGACCGGCCCGTCGAAGTGCTCGATGTGGCCGAACAGGTAGCCGCCGCCGTGGAAGAACAGGACGGCCGAGCCAGGCGTGCTGCCGCTCTTGGTGTACCAGCGCATCGTGAGCTGGGCGCCGTCGTCGGTGGTGGCGACGTAGTCGTGCGTGGTGACGTCGTCCGGTATCGGCTGCGCCTTGCCGGCGGCGTCCAGGATCGGCTCCCAGAGGGCGCGCCGCCCGTCGACGTCACCGACGGCGGGCGGCGTCGTACCGGCCATCGCTTCGCCCATCGGGGCCATCGCCCGGGCAACTTCGGGATCGAGGGTGAACGACATGGTTCTTCCGTTTCGGTTCGAGTTCGGTGGGGGAGTGGGTCAGGCGTTCGGGGTGAGGACGACGACCTTGCCGGACACGCCGCCGTTGGCGGCTTCGGTGTGCAGGGCCGGGAGGTCCTCGAGCTGGATGCGGCGGCTGATGTCGATCCGCACTTCGCCCTGGTCGACGGCGGCGACGAGTTCGGCGAGCTGACCGGCGTCGCTGCGGACGAAGACGTTCAGCCCACGGATGCCGCGCGCCTCGTCGCTCGGGGCTTGCATCCACACCGTCGTGTTGACCACGGTTCCGCCGTTGCGGACGAGGGTCGCTTGCTTGGCGAACTGCTCCGGGTCGATCGGTGCGAGGTTGAGCAGGAGGTCGACCGGCTCGGTCACCGCGGCGACGATGTCAGTTGTGGTGTGGTCGAGGATCTCATCGGCGCCTGCGGCCCGGACGCGGTCTTCGCTGCGCGGGCTCGCGGTCGCGACGACGTACGCGCCGGCGTTCTTCGCGAGCTGGACGGCGTACGCACCCACGGCGCCGCCGGCTCCCGTGACGAGAACGCGCTGACCGGCGGTGAGCTGACCGAGCTCGAACAGGGCCTGCCGGGCGGTCAGCCCGACACTCGGCAAGGCCGCCGCGTCGGCGAGCGGCACGCTGCTCGGCGCGGAGGTGAGGACCTCGGCGGGAGCGATGACGTACTCGGCGGCCGCGCCGGCGCCGGCCATGGGCAGGAAGCCGATGACCTTGTCGCCGATCGCGAGGTTGCCGACCTCGTCGCCGATCGCGTCGATCGTGCCGGCGACGTCGATGCCGGGGGTGTGCGGCAGGGCGACCGGGAACGGGCCCTGGAGACCGCCGCTGCGGATCCCGGCGTCGACCGGGTTGAACGACGTCGCGGCGACCTTGATCCGGACCTGGCCGGCGGCGGGGACGGGGACGTCGACGTCTTCGTAGCGGAGGACGTCCGGGTCGCCGTACTGGTGGAAACGCACTGCCTTCATGGGGAGCTTCTTTCGCTGGAGTGACTTTGCTTCGAATTCGAAGCGCTTGTTGTCGACGGTAGCACTGCTTCGAATTCGAAGCAAACGTTGTGGGCTGCCCGGGCTATTGGGGTCTGGCGCGGGAGAGTGGCGCGGCTCGGCCGGAGGCTCTGGGGTGGGAGCTTTCGAAAGGGGTGGGCGCTCAGCCGAGCAGGCGGGAGCGGCGGATGCGGGCCCTGGGATCGACGGCCTCCGCGATCGCGCGGGCGCGGTCCCGGATCTCCTTCGGCAGGGCGTCGGGGACCGTCGCGGCGCCCTCGATCCACGAGCCCGGCGTGGAACCCGCGTCGGCCGTCGACCAGACGGATCGTGCCCGTGCGAAGCCGGCTTCGATCCGCTCGCGGGGGAACCGTCCGAGGGGTGCGACGGCGTGGTAGATGAACTGGCCCGGCGGCGTCACGACGGCTCCGGCACGGCCGGTCGGCGCTCCGGCGACGTGCCGGATCTCCATCATCACGATCGGAGCGTCGTCTCCGGCGGCCGTCGCGAGCAGTGCCGCGGCGACTTCCGGAGTGGATGCGTCGAGCCAGCGGGCGTCGCCGATGGCCGGGGTCGCCGTGGGTGGGTCGAGGTGGATCCGCGAGAGTCCCGCCGCGTCGGTCGGGCCCCAGGTGTCGGACACGGGCGTCGCCGCCGCTCGCATGGCCTCGAGCAGCGGGGCTGCCGTGGCGGGACCATCGGGATCGGCGATCGCCAGGTGGACCGCGACCTTGCCGTGGAGTTCCTCCGGGAACGGCGGCAGGGGCGGAACGTGCAGCACTCCGATGCTGGAGGAGACGCTGGTGCCGAGACTCGCGATCCGGCTCGACCAGGCGGCCATCAGTTCCGGTAGCGCCTCGGCGTCCCAAAGCAGTGCGCCGGCGTGCAGGTCCGGAGCCGGTACGAGGTCGAACTCCAGCGTGTGTGCGATCCCGACGCCACCCGCTCCACGGAACGCCCAGATCGCCTCGCGATCGATCTCCTCGGCGGCGTCGTCCGCGGCGACCCGATAGCGACCTTCGCCGTCGACGTAGTGCACAGCTCGGAGGGCGCCACTCGCGAGCCCGTTCCGCCGGACGAGCCAGCCGATGCCGCCGCCGAAGGTGTAGCCGGACACGGACACGCTCGGAGCGGAACCCGCCAGCCCGAGCAGGCCGTGCTGCTCGGCGGCGGCGTTGATCGCGGACCAGGTCGCGCCGGCGCCGACCGTGGCGACGCGCGTTTGCGGATCGATGGCGATGTGGTTGAGGCGCGCGGTGTCGAAGAGGACCGCTCCGTCGCCGACTGGTGCGCCGGCGCCGTGGCCGGTGGCCTGCGGGACGACTTCGAGTGCGGCGCCCGAGGACTGCGCGAGAGCGTCCACGGCTTCGAGCGCGGGCGCGAGGTCTTCGGGACGGGAGATGACGGCGACTCGCGCGGGTCGCTGCTCGACGGAGGAGTTGTGGGGCTGGGTCGCGGCGGCGTAGCCGTCGGCTTGCTGATCGAGAAGCATGCGCCCAGGCTACGGGAATAAACGGACGATTTCTTCCGCTTAGACCGGTACCTACTCAGATTGGATGACCATGAACGATCGTCAGCACCCCATCGCCGTCATCGGCGCGACCGGTCAGCAGGGCAGCAGCGTGATCGAGGCCTTGCTCGAACAGCAGCGGGCGGTGCGCGCACTTGTCCGTGATCCGGAGTCCGCCGGTGCGCGGGCCCTGACGGCCCGCGGCGTCGAGGTCGTCGCCGCCGATCAGGAAGACGGCGGGTCCCTGCAGCGCGGACTCATCGACGTCTCGGCGCTGTTTTTCATGACGACGTTCGCGGGATCGGACGGCACCGAGGGCGAAGTACGCCGTGGTCTGACCGTCGCGGACGCCGCGGCGCGGGCGGGAGTGCCGCACGTCGTGTACTCGTCCGTCGGTGGCGCCGAGCGCGCGACGGGCATCCCGCACTTCGAGAGCAAGTACGAGGTCGAGCGGCGGCTGAGTGACGTCGTACCGGTGAAGTTCGTCCGGCCGACGTTTTTCATGGAGAACCTCGCGCCGCAGCTCGCCGATGCGGGCAGTGGCGAGTTGGTGCTTCGGCTGCCGGTTGCCGGTGACGTCCCGCTGCAGATGATCGCCGTCCGCGACGTCGGTGCCGCGGCAGCGCGTCTTGTGATCGACCCGGGCGCGATCGACGGTGACGCGGTCGAGCTCGGCGGCGACGAGCTCACGCTCACGCAGGTGGCCGAGCGTACGGCGGAGATCCTCGGCCGGCCGACGCGGTACGAGGAGTTGCCGCTGGAGGTGCTGGGCGACGACGAGGATCTGCGGGCGATGTTCCGGTGGTTCGGAACCGTTCCGGCGTACCAGGCGGACTTCGGCCTGACGCGCCGGCTCGTGCCCGAGGTGCGGGACTTCGCGTCGTGGGTGACCGCGCTGTCCGGCGTACGGGCTTCGGCCTAGTTCGGATCGGGTGCGATGCCGCGGAGAAAGACGGCGCGCTGCTCCGCGGCCGCACTCGGCCAGTCCGGCACGTTCGACATCGGCTGCGCCAGCATCGCGCCGAAGCGCACCACCGTGCCCGCGTTCACCTCCGCGCGGACCGAACCGTCCCGATGGCCGCGCTCGACGATGGCGGACATCGTCTGCCGCATCCGCGCCCGCAGTTCCGCCGACTCCGTGCCTTCGGTCATCGGCGCTCCGTGCAGCGGAAGCACCAGCTCGTCCCGGCGCTCGAACGTGCGATGCAGGAACCGGCTGATCGCGTCGTGCCCGGTCTCGCCCGATTCCAGCGCGTCCTCCGCCTCGGCCAGAATCAGGCGGTACGCCCGAACCGCCATCGCCTCGAGCAACGCCTCCCGATTCGGGTAGCGGCGATACAGCGTCCCGACCCCGACCCCGGCCTCGGCCGCGATCTGCTCCATCGGAACGAACTTGCCCTCGGCCAGCCCCGCGCGCACCGCGGCCGCGATCAGCCGCTCAGCGTTCTCCGCCGCATCCTTGCGAAGCTTGCGCGGTCGCGATGAGGTCACGATCAACAGATCCTACGCGAGCAGCCGGTCGCTGGGGTGTGGTGGACGACCGCTGGAGTTGCGACATGGTTGCCTACGGCCCCTGTTGTCGGTGGGTCAGCGGCTGGTCGGCGGGGTCGACCGCGCCCTTCGGGACGAACTTCTGGTTGCCGATCGGGTCGGTGACGTAGATGTCCCACGGACAGGTGGCGGTCAGCCGCGTTGAGGGGAGAACACGTCGTACGGCGTGAGCCGGGCGCTGGATTGGTTCGTGCGGCGGTGGTGGGCTCGGACGGCGGTGAGGGTGGCGGCCAGGCCGAGGCCGGTGCAGGCTCCTACGGCGGTGGCGAGCTTGCTGATCTGGAACCAGATCTCGAGTGGTTCGTCGAACCAGCCGAGGACGGAGACGATCATGCCGAGCCAGGCGCCGGTCGTCGTCGCGGCGGCGGCGGTCCAGAAGGGATGCGCGGGCTCGGCCGGCGGGTCGTCGGCGAGGGCTTCGGCGTGCACAGTCGCCTCGGTGGTGGCGGCGTCGGAACGGTCCCGGCTGCCGGTCTGCATGGTCGCTCCTCCCACGGGTCTGCTCGACTCGGCTTCCAGTTTTGCTCGTCTGTCCCGGTCGTCCAAGCACTCCCGCCGAAGGTGTCGCGCGGTCCGTTCGTCCCCCGTGCGAGCTACCCGCAGGTGTCCACTGCGCGGTGACGATTCCGGCGCGAAGGGTCCATAGCGTTGCAGGTGTCCGCGGCGCTGGTTCGCGGGAATCTCGCGAAGGAGTGGACATGCGCTTGGTGCAGCAACTGGTGGTCGTGGCAGTGGTGGCCTTCGGCGGCAGCTTGGCCGTCGGCGCGGTGGGGTGGAACACGCCGCTGACCCTCGTCCTCGGCGTCGCGACGGCGGTCCTGTCGCTGCTCGCCTACCGATGGATCGTGCGCCGGACAGAACGCCGTACGCCGGTGGAGGTGGCGCTGGGCGGAGCCGCGGCGAAAGCCGGGCGTGGGTTCTTGATCGGCGTCGGCATGTTCGCGGTGGTGATCGCGACCATCGCCGCGCTCGGCGGCTACGAGGTGGCCGGCTGGGGGTCGGGGGCGGGCGCGGTGGCACTGTTCGGCTTCGTGGCGGCGGCCGCGGTGACGGAGGAACTGATCTTCCGCGGCATCCTGTTCAGGATCGTCGAAGGCCGCCTCGGCACCGGCCTGGCGTTGGCCCTGACCAGCCTGCTGTTCGGGCTGTCGCATCTGTTCAACCCGCACGCGACCCTGTGGAGCACGATCGCCATCGCGATCCAGGCCGGCGGCATGCTCGGCGCCGCCTACGCGGCGACCCGCACGCTGTGGGTCCCGATCGGCGTGCACTTCGGGTGGAACTTCGCCGAGTCCGCCATCTTCGGCACCGACGTCTCCGGCACGAGCGCCCCGCAGGGCTTGCTGGACGGCGTGACGTCGGGATCGGTCGCGCTCAGCGGCGGGGAGTTCGGACCGGAAGCGAGCATCGCCGCGGTCGTGGCCGGCCTGGTGCTGACCGTCGTGTTCCTGTGGCTGGCTCGCCGCCGCGGCACCCTGGTGGCTCGCCCTCGCCGTGACACCCCGGCCGCTACTCTCGTCCCGTGATCGACCTCCGGCGGGTCCCGGACCTGTGGCGCCGGTTCGACGTCACCGTCCGGGACGCGTCGTTGGGGCTGGTGCTCGTTTTCGCCTCGCTCCTCCCGCCGCTGCGCAGCAACGGGACTCAGCTCGGAGACCTGCCGACCCGGCCGATGGACGCGCTGGCGTTCGCGGTGATCGCGCTCGAATGCGCTCCGCTCGCCGTACGCCGGAAGTGGCCGCTCGTCTGCCTCGCGTTGGTGTCGCTCGGCTTCGCCGCCGACCAGCTTCTCGGCTACCACACCGCCGCTGGTACGGCGCTTCCCATCGCACTGCTGAGCGCGGCCGCTCACCTGGCCCGGTACCGGCGTACGACGATGGTCGTGGCGTCGGCCGCGTACGTACCGCTGGTCGTCGCACTGGACCGGCAGGGTTCAACCGAAGGCGTCGCGGACTACGCGACCTTCTACCTCGCGCTGGCGCTTGCCTGGGGCATCGGTGCGTGGCTCCGGCTGTCGCGGGCGGCCGAGGCCGAGCGTCGGCGCCACGTCGCCGAGACCACCCTGACGACGGAACGCACGCGCGTCGCTCGCGAACTGCACGACGTCGTGACCCACCACGTCACCGCGATGGTGGTGCAGGCCGAAGCCGCGCGCTATCTGACCACCTCTCCGGAACGCCTCGACCAGACGCTGACAGCCATCACCGACACCGGCCGACAGGCCGTCACCGATCTGAGGCAGCTGCTCGGCCTGCTCAACCCGGATCACAGCGCCGAACCGCGAACACCGTCCCTCGGCGAGCTGACCGCCCTGGTGGAGCAGACGCGCCGGGCCGGCCAACCGGTCGAGCTCACCGAGGAGGGTGAACCGATGGCGGCCGCCGGCAGCGCCGGCGTCACGGCGTACCGGGTTGTGCAGGAGGCGCTGACCAACGCGCTCAAGCATGCCTATGGCAACCACACCAGCGTCCACGTACGTCACGGCGAACGGGAGATCATCGTGGAGATCCGCACCGACGGTCCGGGGACACACCCGGCGTCTCCGGGTGGCAGCGGTCGCGGTCTGGCCGGGCTGCGGGAGCGGGTGACCATGCTCGGCGGTGAGTTCAGCGCCGTACGCCGGGACGGTGGCTTCGTCGTCCGGGCGTGCATTCCGGCCGGGAGCCCGTCGTGACCGCACCGGTACGGGTGCTGGTCTGCGACGACCAGGCGCTGATCCGGACCGGGTTCGCGACGATCATCGACGCGCAGCCCGACCTCGAAGTGGTCGGCGAGTGCGGGGACGGCCGGTCCGCGGTCGAGCTGGCCGGCCGGCTGGAGCCGGACGTGGTGGTGATGGACGTCAGGATGCCCGTCCTCGACGGCATCGAGGCGACCCGGCTGCTCGCCGGCGAGGACGTCGCCCGGCCGGCCAAGGTGCTCGTGGTGACGACGTTCAACCTGGACGAGTACGTGTACGAGGCGCTGCGCGCGGGCGCCAGCGGCTTCCTGCTCAAGGACGCACCGCCGGCTCAGCTGCTGCACGGCATCCGGACCGTCGCGAGCGGCGCCGCCCTGCTGGCTCCCGAGGTGACGCGCCAGCTCGTCGGCCGGTACGCCGCGCGGATCCGGCCCGCGGAGGACGCACCGGACAGCATCCCGCTGACCCCGCGCGAACTGGAGGTGCTGATGCTGATCGCGGACGGCCTGTCCAACAGCGAAATCGCCGCCACGCTGGTGATCAGCCACGAGACCGTCAAGACCTATGTGTCGCGCATCCTCGCCAAACTCGGCCTGCGTGACCGGGTCCAGGCGGTCGTGTACGCCTACCGCCGCGGCCTGGTCACCTGAGCAGCCGACCCTCGGAGTTTCCCCCGGCGGCGCAGCACAACGATGCGGGGTCTGATGGAATCGGGGCGACCATCGACAACGACGGAAGGTGTACGGGGATGCGGGTGTGCGTCGTGACGGGCGGAGGCGGGGTGCGGATCGGCAGCGGGATCTGCCGGGCGCTGGCGGGCAAGGGATGGACCGTGGTGGTCGCGGACCAGGATTTCGCCGCGGCGGAGGCGGTGGTCGAGGAACTCCGCGCGTCGGGTGGGACCGCCGTAGCGATGCGGTTGGACGTCACCGATGCCGAGTCGGTACGAGAGGTCGTGGCGGCGACCGTTGCGGCGTACGGGCGACTCGATGCCTTGGTCAACAGTGCGGGCGTCGGGCTGCGCAAGCACGGCGCGGAGGCGACGCCGGAGGAGTTCGACCGGCTGCACGCGATCAACTACCGCGGGCCGTGGACGTGCATCCGCGAGGTGGTGCCGATCATGGTGGACAACGGCGGCGGCGCGATCGTCAACATCGGGTCGGTGCACGCCGCGGGAGCCGCCGAGACCTTCACCTTGTACGCCGCGACGAAGGCGGCGCTGGCCGGGCTGACCCGGGGTATCGCGCGGGACTACGGCCGGCACAACATCCGCTGCAACATCGTCCATCCCGGCGCGGTCGAGGCCCGCGGCAACGAACACCTGCTGGCCGACTTCGTGGCCGGCAAGCAGATGCTGCCGACCGCGGTCGAGGCGATCGACATCGGCAACGCGGTCGCCTTCCTGGTCTCGCCGGAGTCCCGGTCCGTCACCGGCGTCGAGCTCTTCGTGGACGCCGGCACCACGGCGATGCTGTTCGAGCAGCGGTGAACGCTTCCCAGCCGCAGCCTGCTTGACCCCGAAGCCGGCCCCTGCCGGGTGATTTTTCGTGAGCTCCCGAGCACCGTCGGTGGTCCACGTCGAAGGGTTGACTGACCGGCCGGGCAGGCAGACCATCCGCTGTAAGGGGGCAATCATGGAAATACATCGCATCGGATCCGACGTCAGCGTGCTGAACGACCAACTCCCGGTCCCGGGCATCGGCTTCCTGGCCGTGAACGCTTTCGTGCTGCAGGCAACCGAACCGGTGGTGGTCGACACCGGGCTCAGCCTTCCCGACCGGGGGTTCCTGAACGCACTCGGCACGGTGATCGATCCGCGCGACGTGCGCTGGATCTGGCTGACGCATCCCGACCGGGACCACACCGGTGCGCTGTTCGACCTGCTCGACCTGGCACCGCGGGCCAAGGTGATCACCACCTTCATCGGCGCGGGCATCATGTCCACCGAGCGGCCGCTGCCGATGGACCGGGTGTACCTGCTCAACCCCGGTCAGTCACTCGACGTGGGCGACCGCACCCTGCGTGCCTTCCGGCCGCCGCTGTTCGACAGTCCCGCGACGGTGGGCTTCTACGACGACAAGTCGGGAATCTGCTTCAGTTCCGACTGCTTCGGCGCACCGATGCCGACCAGCGAACTCGCCGGCAGCAGCGAGGTCCGCGACGTTCCGCGGGACGACCTGCGGGCCGGACAGTTGCTGTGGGCCACTCTCGACAGTCCTTGGGTCCACGCCGTCGATCCGGACCGGTACGCGGACACCGTCGAGCCGCTGCGCGCGATGGACCCGGCCGTCATCCTCAGCACGCACCTGCCACCCGCCGCCGGACAGACGGCGGAGTTCCTCGACATGCTCACCGCCGCGCCGGGCTCCGACCCCTTCGTCGGCCCCGACCAGCACGCGCTGGAACAGATGCTCGCCAGCTTCGAGCCGGCTGGTTCGGCGTAGCCGACTCTATTGGGCGAGCCAGTCGGGCAGTCTCAGGAATCTGTTCGCCGTGGCGGGCAGATCCTGGGGCGGCTTGCCTTTGGCCGCGAGCTTCGCCGCGGAGAGATTCACCTCGCCACCGGTGAACCGAGCGCTGTGGAAGCTGACGGTGCCGCCGGCGAACACCGCGCCGGTGAAGTCGACGGTGCTGCCGCAGAACGTGGCGCCCATGAATCCCAGGCGTCCGGAAGCGAACTTCGTGTGCTTGAAATCAACCCGTCCACCGGTGAAGTTCGCGCGGGAGAAGTTGACGTGGCTTCCGGAGAACGTCGTGTCGCGGCTCCTGTCGACGACAACCGGTCGACCGCTGAAGCTGACGGTGCCGGCGGCGAACTGCGCGCGCCCGAAGCTGAGCGACCCGCCGGCGAACTGGGCCTCGGTGAATCGGACGGTGCTGCCGGTGAACCGAGCGGTGCCGAAGTTGACGCTGCCCTCGGTGAACCGCGCTCCGGTGAAGTCGGCGGTGCCGTCCGCGAACTCTGCGCCGCTGAAGTCCACAGGTCTCCCCACGAACACCGCGCCGGTGAAGCGCACGCCACCGGAGAACACCGCACCGCTGAAGTCGCCGCCGTCGAAGACCGCTCCGGTGAAGTCGAGGTCGTGGCCGTGCCAGGGCCGGGTGGCCGACGGCTGCAGATGGGCACCGATGAGCCGGACGACGGTGAGGCGGACCTCGCGTTCGCCGCCGTCGCCGCTCGCTGGATCGTAGGGCAGACGCAGGTACGCGCAGAGCACGTCGATGCACTGCTGCCGTTGCTCGTTCCAGTCGTCCGCGAGCCGGGACATCGCGTAGACACCGGCCAGCCGTACGGCGGCCTTGTCGTGGCCGAGCAGGTCGGCGGCGTCCTGGTACCGGCTGCTGAACAGCCGCCGGTCGTCGCGGTGACTGCCGGCCTCCTCGACCCGCGCGCGCCGGTATCCGATGATCAGCGCGACGGACGCTCCCACGCCGGCCGCCAGGCCAAGGGCGATTTTCACCAGCTCCGCAAGCAACCTCTGCTGATCGGCTGCAGGTTCCGCCGGATCGGACCGCGGGTCGACGCCGAGCAGCCAGGCCAGCAACAGGTACAACCCGACCGCGCCGGCCAGCGCCACGGCGACAGCCGCAGCGGCTTGCCACGCCAACGGACCCAGAGGCGGTGTTCGGGCCAGGTCACGGTCGCGGTGCCCGTCAAGGATCGGTCCCAGTACGCGCTGACGCCAGCTCGCCATTCCTCCTCCAGGACGCGGGAACCTGCATCCACCGTGCAGCGACCGGGATCAGGTGTCCACTCGTCAGGGGACTCGACCTCGGCCGAGCCGCGGGCTCAGTGGGTTTCGGCGGCCGGAACCGTCGCGCGCGGGAGATCGCGCACCGATCGTGACACCAGCGGGACCAGCGCGATCACGACGTACGCGATGCCGGCCACGATCATCACCGGCTGGATGCCGAAGGCCAGGCCCAGAGGGCCGAAGGCGAGTTGGCCGAGGGGGATCGCCACGAACGAACCGAGCATGTCGTAGGAGTAGGCGCGGGACAGCATTTCGTCGGGCACGTGCTCCTGCATGGCGAGATCCCAGCCGAGGCCGAAGACCTGGACGCCGAGGCCGGCCAGGAAGGCCGCGACCATGCCGGCCGCGAGTACCGGCTCGAAGCCGAGGACCAGCATCGGCAGGCCCTGGAGGGCGACGGCCGCCATGCCCCAGCGCAGCGGGCGGTGGAACGAGATGCGGATCAGGATCAGCGAGCACACCAGGAAGCCGACCGCCTGGGCTGAGCGGATCAGGCCCCAACCGGCTTCGCCGAGGTCGGTCTGGGTCGCGAGCACCGGGCCGAGGGTGTTGAACGCCCCGCTGACGATGGCGTTGAGCAACGAGAACGAGGCGACCACCACCCACAGCCACGTGGTGGCGCGGAAGTAGGACCAGCCTTCGCGCAGGTCGGCGATCACTCCCTTGCTGACCTCGGCCGGACGAGGAATGCGGACTCGCGTCAGGATCAGCGCGGCCAGCAGGTACGTCAGGCCGTCCACGGCCAGCGCCCACCCCGGTCCGATCACGACCACGAGTACGCCGCTCACGGCCGGGCCGAGCACCATCAGCGCGTTCTCCGGTACGGCGATCACGAGGTTCGCCGGCTTGAACAGCTCGCGCGGAACCAGCTGCGGCAGCACGCCCGCCAGTGCCGGCATCCGCGCCGCGGTGGCCGTGCCGTTGATCGCGGTGAGAATCACCAGGTGCCAGATCTCGGCGGTGCCGGTGATCACCAGCCCCGCGATCGCGAGCTGACTGAGACCTGACGCGACGTTCGTTGCCTGGATCACCAACGTCCGGCCGAACCGGTCGGCCAGCACGCCGCCCGCCAGCAGGAACACGACCATCGGGATGCTGTGCGCGGCCAGGACCGTGCCGAGGGCGCCGGGCGAGTCGCTCACGTGCAGCACCGCGAAGGCGAGCGCGACGCCGGCCATCGTGGTGCCGGCCCGGTCGATCAGCCGGGCCAGCCAGTAGTAGCGGAAGTTCGCCTCTTTGAGCGGGGCGAGCGCGTTGCTCATCAGCGGGCCTTCCGGGTCATCTCGAAGATCCACGAGGTGGCACTGACGTGCACGGTCCCCGGCGTACGGGGTGGCTGGTTGTGGTCGTGCATCAGCGCCGACGCCTCCGCCAGCAGCTCGCGAACGCGGTCGTAGGCCTCCGGCGCCACCCAGGCGTCGATGTCGCTGAAATGGCCGCGCGTCCGCCGCTTGCGCTGCTGTAGCCGCCGCTCGAGCTCGCGCGCGAGGGCCCGCAGTTCGGCGATCCGGCTCTGCGTGGTCACGATCTGCCGGCGCTGTCCGCGGTCCTCGTGGGGATAGCGGTACCGCTTGGCGACGCCGCCACGGATCCGCTCCTCGCCGGCCTCGACGATCGTGCCCGACTGCAGCAGGAGCCGCAGATGGTACGACGCGTTCGCATGCGTCAGGCCGAGCTCGCGAGCCACCTCGGCGGCGCTCATCGCCGACCCGGTCAGCAGCGAGAGGATGCGCAACCGCACCGGATGAGCCGCCGCCCGCAGTTCCTTGATGCCGTCGTCGGCCATCACGCACCCACTCCCCAAGAAGTCTTGGGCAGTATGGTGCCGCCGGCCCGCTCGACTGTCAAAGGGTTATTGGGCAGTCAGAGCCCGGCGAGCTTCTTGTTCAGGTACCGGCGCTGGGGAAGGCTCGTGGCGAGCGAGGCGGCCTGTTCGTACGCGGCCCGGGCGGCCTCCGGGTCGCCCGACATCTCCAGGAGATGGCCCCGGACGGCGTGCAGCCGGTGGTCGTGGGTGAGGCGGGGATCGGTGTCAATGGTGGCCAGGAGCTTGAGGCCGATCGCGGGACCCTGGGCCATCGCGACCGCCACGACGTGGTTCAGGGCGACGATCGGATTGTCGGTCAGCCGCAGCAGTACGCCGTACAGGGCGGCGATCTGCGGCCAGTCGGTCTGCTCGGCGGAGGGCGCTTCGTCGTGCACGGCGGCGATCGCGGCCTGCAGCTGGTACGGGCCGATGGGTCCGCGGGGGAGTGCGGCGGTGATCAGAGCGACGCCTTCGTCGATCGACGAGCGGATCCAGCGGGAGCGGTCCTGCTCGTGCATGGGGATCAGCTCGCCCGACGGCCCGGTCCGGGCCGGGCGCCGGGCGTCGGTGAGCAGCATGAGGGCCAGCAGGCCGGTCACCTCGGGATCGTCGGGCAGCAGCTCGTGGATCAACCGGCCGAGACGGATCGCCTCGCCGGCCAGCTCGACGCGGTGCAGCTGCGGGCCCGTTGTACTGGCGTAGCCCTCGGTGAAGATCAGGTAGATCACCTTGAGGACGGCGTCGAGCCGGTCGGCGTGGTCCGGCGGCAATGAGAAGCGGGCGCCGCTCGACTTGACCGACTGCTTGGCCCGGGTGATCCGCCGGGTCATCGTTGCCTCCGGCACCAGGAACGCGCGGGCGAGCTCGGTGGTGGTGAGACCGCCGACGGCGCGCAGGGTGAGCGCGACCTGCGACGCCGGCGACAGCGATGGATGGCAGCACAGGAACAGCAGGATGAGCGTGTCGTCGGAGTCGGTGATCGGCTCGTGCGGCACCACCGACCATTGCGCGACCTGGTTCTCACGCCGCTGCCGGGCCTGCTCACTGCGGAGCAGATCGGTCAGCCGGCGCGAGGCCACCGTGATCAGCCAGCCGCGCGGGTTGTCCGGGCACCCCTCGTCCGGCCACTGCCGGGCGGCGGCGAGCAGGGCCTCCTGGACCGCGTCCTCGGCGGTGTCGAAGTGCCCGTACCGCCGGACCAGCGCGCCGAGGACCTGAGGCGCGAGTTCGCGCAGCAGGTCCTCGAGCGTGCGGTCCATCAGCCGGCCAGGTCCTCGCCGCCCTCCACGATCGGCCGGATATCCGCGTACGCCGTGGCGCGGACGAACTCCGGAGCCGGGGTGTCGCCGAGCCGCGCGGCGATCTCGACCGCGCGGTCGAAGGAGTCGCACTCCACGATCCAGTAACCGGCCAGGACTTCCTGCGTTTCGGCGTACGGGCCGTCGGTGACCACCGGCTCGCCGTTCTTCGAGCCGATCCGGCGGGTCAGCGCGGGCGCGGCCAGGCCGCGGGTCTCGACCAGTTCACCGGACTCGGCGAGATCGGCGTTGAACTTCTCCATGAACGCGCCCATCGCGGCGAAGTCGTCCTCGCTCCAGGCGGGCTTGCCGGAGTCCTGCCCGGCCATGCCGTCGTAGTCCTGCTGCGAGGCGTAGGTCAGGATCATGTACTTCATCTCGGTCTCCCGTCGGTGTGGAGTAACACCACTGTGGTGCCTCTCGTCGGGAACGTCGACGCTCCCGCACCGAACCGGACACGCCTTTGCGAGAAACCTGGGCCGAGGCTCAGCGCTCCAACCGGCGGCGGCTGGTCCAGCCGCCGGCCGCGAGCAGCCCGCCGACGGTCAGCAGGGCGAACGTTCCACCGTCGAAGCCACTCAGCAACCCGATCAGCAGAGCCCACGCGACCAGGCCGCCGCCCAGCCACCCGGGCACGCGGTGGCCGCGCCGGGTCAGCCACGTCACGAGCGACCCGAGCAGGAGCAACGGCACGCCGAAGCTGCCGGGACTGAACCAGAAGGCCTCCGCCGCGGCGAGCTGGTCGGCCGACGGGTTCAGACTGATGGTCTTGAAGAATCCGTCGTCGGCGATCTGCGCCCAGACGTCGCGGCGCATCACCGCGGAGACAACGGTGTGGAAGACGCCGCCGCCGATCGCGAGCAGCCCGCCGGCAGCGGACAGATCGCGCCACCAGACGCGCGAGGTCGACGGGGTGGAAGTCGTGTCGATGAATGCCATGGCACCAGCCTGTGCGCCGGGCTGGCCGGAGACGTCCACCGCAGGGCGTGACCCGCTCCGCCGAAGTGATGAGATCGGCCTAGCCCGGACGGACGAGCCCGTTCTCGTAGGCGAAGATCACCGCCTGGACCCGGTCCCGGACCTCGAGCTTGGCCAGCACGTGGGCGACGTGGGTCTTCACCGTCGCCTCGGACAGGAACAGCCGCTGCGCGGTCTCGGCGTTCGAGTGGCCTCGGGCGATCTCCAGCAACACGTCGCGCTCGCGGGCGGTCAGCCGGTCCAGCAGCGGAGAGGCCCCGCGGCCGTCCCGGACGGTCGCCAGATGCTCCAGCATGCGGCGGGTCGTGGACGGTGCGATCACGGAATCACCGGCGTGCACGGCGCGAATCGCGTGCAGCACCTCGTCGGCCGAGGCGTCCTTGAGCAGGAACCCACTCGCTCCGGCGCGCAGGCCGTCGAACGCGTACTCGTCGAGATCGAACGTCGTCAGCAGGATCACCTTCGGCGGGTTCTCGCGAGCCGTCACCAGTCTGGTGGCCTCGACGCCGTTCAGCCGCGGCATCTGGACGTCCATCAGCACGACGTCGACCTGGGTCTCGTCGAGCCGCGCGACCGCCTCCACGCCATCGGCGGCCTGCAGGACGATCCGGATGTCGTCGGTGGCGTCGACCACCATGGCCAGGCCGACCCGGATCAGTTCCTGGTCGTCGACCAGCGCGACTCTGATCGTCATCTCACCCCTGCCTGTCGCGAGCGCCGAACTCCGCCCGCACTCTGAAGCCGCCGTCGGCCGGACCGGCCTCGAACGTACCGCCCGCCGCGTGCACTCGTTCCTCCGCACCGCGCAGACCGGCGCCGGCCCCGGGCATCGCCGGGCGGTCGTCGGCGTTTCCACCGTCGTCGGCGACGGTGACGGCCGACCTCCGCGGTGAATGCTCGACCGTGACGGTGACCGTCGGGTTCGAGCCCGCGTGTTTGACGCTGTTGGTCAGCGCTTCCTGCACCACCCGGTACGCCGCGGTCGCCGCGCCCGGCGTCATGGCGACGGGCGTGCCCCGCTCGGTCAGGCGGACGTCGACACCGGTTGCGCGGACCCGCTCCACCAAGGCCGGGATCGCGGCGAGCGACGGCTGCACGGTCTCCTGTGGAGCGGCCTCCCGCAGGACCTGCAGCGTGCCGCGCATGTCGGTCAGCGCCTCCCGCGCGGTGCCGGCGATGACGGACAGCGCCTGGGCCGCGCGGTCCGGCGACTTGGCGGCGATGGCGGCGCCACCTTCGGCCTGACGCACGATGACCGCCAACGAATGCGCCACGATGTCGTGCATGTCCCGGGCGATGCGCTGACGTTCGCCGGTCACCGCGCGCTCGGCGGCTTCGGCAGCTTCTTCGGCCTGCCGTTGCCGCCGGTCGAAGTGGGAACGGCCCACGGACCAAGTACCGGCGACAGCCGCGACCAGGGCGAGGAGAGCCAGCAGCAGCGTGAGCCAGCCCGCAGGGAGAGCGCCGTACGCCGTGGCCGTTCGCGCGGTGCACAGCACGGCTCCGGTCAGGCTGATACCGAGGGCCAGCAGGCTCTTGGCCGGGGTGCTCTGCGTGGCGACGGCGTACAGGAGCACCAGGTAGACCGCCGACGAGGGAAGGAAGAAGAGCGGGATCTCCATCGCCGCGCCCGCGTCGGCCAGTCCCAGCCCGGCGGTGCGGATCGTCGTGTTCGGCAAGGCAACGGTCACCGCCATCGCCAGCGTGGCAAGCACGAACGCGGCTTCCGCGGCGATCCGCCGCAGCGCCACGGCGGCCAGCACCACGACCCCGCAGACTCCGGCCGTCCACAGCACCCAGGCAGGCGACGTGGCCGCGCGCAGGATCTCCAGCGACAGCGGTCCGGCGACCGCGGCGATCGCGAGAGCCAGAAGGGCGTCCGGTACGACCGGATGGGCCCGCAGCCACCGGTCGGTGCGGCCGGTCGAGGTCATGGCCCGATCGTAGGCCCGGGTGCTGCCATCAGCGGTCAGGTGCAGGGCGTGATGAGGGTGTTGTGCGCCTTGACGGCGTCCGAGACGTCGGTCAGGGCGTTGGCCTCGGGCGCGTACTTGGCCGGCACGGCGATCTCGACGTAGAGCCTGCGGCCGATCGTGGTGAAGATGACGCCGTTGCCGGCCTCGTTGGCGAACCAGCCGACGCCGTTCACCTCGAAGCACTGCGACTGCGCCTGCGCCATACCGGCCGGCGGAGACACGCCGCAGGTGATCTCGATCGGCGGGTCGCCGTACGCCGTGGTGAGCGGGCTCGGCGGATCGGTCTCGCGACGTTCGGCGTCGAGGATTTTGGCCGGCAGCGCCTTCACCAGCGGCGTGCAGGCCTCGACGACCTCGGGAGCCGGCTGCGGTACGGCGACCGGCACCGGATCGGAGCCGCAGCCGGCCACGACGGTGAGCAGCACGACCGCCGTGGAGGCAGCACCGAGTGCGCGCCCACGGCGGGTCGGGACAGGCCGGTCGATGGTCAGATGTGGACGACGGGGCAGGTCAGCGTGCGGGTGATGCCGGGAACGTTCTGGACCCGGGCCACGACCAGCTTGCCGAGTTCGTCGACGTTGCGGGCCTCGGCGCGCACGATCACGTCGTACGGGCCGGTGACGTCCTCGGCCAGGGTGACGCCCTGGACCTCGGCGATCTGCGCTGCGACGTCGGCGGCCTTGCCGACCTCGGTCTGGATCAAAATGTAGGCCTGGACCACCACGTCGTTCTCCACTCAGTCGTCCTCAGCGGGCACCGGCCACAGTACTGCAGAGCGGCCGGGCGTACTCGTCGTTGCCACGTCACCGTACCGCCTAGACTCGCGTCGGCGATATGGGAGGTCTACTGACGTGACAGAGACGTTGGGCAGTACCGGGGAGTTCGGCTTGATCGAGGCCGTCACCCGGGGGCTGTCCCGAGGTGAGGACGTCCTGGTCGGGCCGGGGGACGACGCGGCCGTGGTGGCGGTGCCGGACGGGCGGATGGTGATCACCACCGATCTGCTGGTCGAAGGCCGGCACTTCCGGCAGGACTGGTCCTCGGCGTACGACGTGGGCCGCAAGGCCGCCGCGCAGAACCTGGCCGACGTGGCGGCGATGGGGGCGCGGCCGACCGCGCTCGTGGTCGGCTTCGGCGGACCCGCGGACCTGGCGACGGCGTGGGCGGTCGAGCTCAACCAGGGGCTGGCCGACGAGGCCGACCTGGTCGGCGCGAGCATCGTCGGCGGCGACACCGTGCAGTCGGACAAGATCCTCGTCTCGGTGACCGCCTTCGGTTCGCTCGACGGCCGCCAGCCCGTGCTGCGCTCCGGCGCGCGGCCTGGTGACGAGTTGGCGTTCGCGGGCCGGCTGGGCTGGGCCGAGGCCGGGTACGCCGTCCTCACCCGCGGCTTCCGCTCGCCCCGCTCGGTCGTCGACGCCCACCGCCGTCCCCAGCCCCCGTACGCCGAAGGCCCGCGGGCCGCGATCGCCGGCGCTTCGTCGATGTGCGACGTCAGCGACGGCCTGATCGCCGACCTGCGTCACCTCGCCGAGGCGAGCCAGGTCGTGATCGACGTCCGGACCCGGGCGCTGACGATCCCCGAACCGCTGCAGGCGGTCGCCGCGGCCACCGGTCTCGACGCGTTGTCCTTCGTGCTGACCGGTGGCGAGGACCACGCGCTGGTCGGGACCTTCGAGCCGGCCGACGTGCCCGACGGCTGGACCGTGATCGGCACGGTTGCTGAAGGCAACCAAATCGTGCCGGGCGGGACGGTGACCGTGGACGGCGAGCTGTTCGCGGCGACCGCCGGGCACTCCCACTTCACCAGCTGAACGGCGCGATCCGGTGACCGCCGCACGAACCGACAGAGTCGAGGAGCAGAGATGACGTCCGCCCCGCCCAGAGTGCTCACCGTCGCCGGATCCGACTCCGGCGGTGGCGCCGGGATCCAGGCCGACCTGAAGGCGATGCTGGCCAACGGCGTGCACGGCATGAGCGTGCTCACGGCGATCACCGCGCAGAACAGCCTCGGCGTCCAGGGCGCCTGGGAGTTGCCGGCCGAGCAGGTCGAGGCCCAGTTCCGCAGTGTGGTCGACGACATCGGCGTCGACGCGGTGAAGACCGGCATGCTCGCGTCGGCCGGCATGGTCCGGGTGGTTGCCGCGCTGCTGCGCACGCTGCCGCCGGAGGTGCCGATCGTGATCGACCCGGTCGCGGTGTCGAAGCACGGTGACGCCCTGCTCGGTGCCGAGGCGATGGAGGCCGTGCGGTCCGAGGTGGTCCCGCTGGCGACCGTACTCACGCCGAACCTCACCGAGCTCGGTCCGGTGGCCGGTGTGGAGCTGCGGACGCCGGACGACCGTGAGCTGGCCGCGAAGACGTTGCTGGACGCCGGCGCGCAGTGGGTGCTCGTCAAGGGCGGCCACGACTCCGGCGACACCGCTGTCGACGTCCTGCACGGCCCCGGCGTACGGCAGGAGTTCAGTGCGCCGCGGGCGGACAACCGGCACACGCACGGCACCGGCTGCACGCTGGCCAGCACCATCGCGTCGTACCTGGCCCGCGGCTACGACGTACCGTCGGCAGTAGGGGCGGCGAAGGAGTACGTCACCGGTGCGATCGCGAACGGGTTCGCCCTGGGTGGTGGCATCGGGCCGGTGGATCACGCGTGGCGCCACCACGAGAGTGCACAGCGCAAGGGAAGTGGTCAGTGAGCAAGCAGCAGCCGCCGGTCGACGGGCTGTGTGAACAGTGCGGGTTCAACTACGGCACGGGTGACCTGCAGGGCACGGTGACGTTGCTGATCCGGCAGGCGGCCGAGTCGGCGATGGCGCTGACCAAGGCCGCCGCCGGCCCGGACCCCGACGTCGTCCGGCTGCGGCCCGAGCCGGACGTGTGGTCCGCGATCGAGTACGCCTGCCACATCCGCGACGTGCTCGAGGTGCAGCGCCAGCGGATCGCGCAGTGCCTGGCCGAGGACCGGCCGGTGTACGCGCCGATGGACCGGACCGGCCGGGTCAAGCAGGACAAGTACGAGTTCCAGAACCCGGTCGAGGTCGGGGCCGCGGTGATGCGCTTCGCGCGGGAGTTCGGCGCGGCCGCGCGGGTGCTCACGCCGCAGGAGCTCGGCCGGCTCGGGCTCTACAACTACCCGGTCCGGGCGCCGCGCACGCTGAGCTGGATCATCCGGCACACGGCTCACGAGATCCAGCACCACCGGCACGACATCATCGAGATCCTGGCCAAGGTCGAGCCGCCGATCGTCCCGGCCCCGAAGCCGGTCGTCGAGGAAACGGTGGAGGGCGACCAGGCGGTGGAGGAGCAGTCAGCTCCTACTGAGAGCGTCGGCCCAGGCGGTCAGTGACGCCTCGGACGTCAGGTGGTCCAGTCCCAGCGCACCGGCACCCCGCAGTACGCCGTCCGTCGGGTGCGCCGCGTCCAGCACCGGCGGGGGAGCGGACCGATGGAACGCCATCAGGTTGTCCGAGTACGCCGCCGCGAACGCATCCGGCGCGGCAGCTCGCAGAGGGACCGCCAGCCCGCCGAGTGTGATCACCGCCGGATCGTGCGCGTTGACCAGGCCGGCGATCCCGGCGCCCAGGGCCCCCGCCACGGTCTCGATCGCCTGGCGGGTCCGGACTGAAGGCTGTCGCAGCAGCTCGTCGGCGTAGCTGTACGGGTCGTCAGGTTCCCGCTCGCCCAGATGGCGGGCCAGGGCACGACCGTCGATCTCCAGGTCCCAGCAGCCACGCGCCCCGCACGGACAGCGGACCGAGCGATCGCCGTACGGGGTGTGCCCGTACTCCCCGGCCGTACCGTTCGCCCCACCCACCGGTACGCCGTCCAGCAGGAGCGTGCCGCCGATGCCCACCTCCACGATCAGGTGAAGCGCGGTCCCGGCTCCCGCGGCTGCGCCTGTCCTCGCCTCGGCCACTCCGGCGAGCGTGGCGTCGTTGCCGGTCAGCAGGAACAACCCGGTGTCGCGCACGACAGGGGTGAGGTCGACGTCGGTCCAGTCGAGCGTCGACGCCTGCAGCAGGACCAGACCTCGCACAGTGCCGGGCACGGCGAGAGCGACGGCTCGCAGGCGATCGCCGTACTGCGCTTGAGTCGCGGCGACGACCTCGCGCAGTGCGGACAGCACGGTGCCCGGGCGACGGCTGTGGTGGCGGCGCGGCGGGAGCTGCTCCAGCGAACCGTCCAGCGAGACCACACCGCTTCGCCAGCCGCCCTGCCGGATCTCCAGGGCGAGCACGATCGGACCGAGCGGGTGCGCCGCGAGCACGGTGGTCGGTCGCCCGCGGCCCTGGATCGGTGCGGGGAGCTCACTGAGCAACTGGAGGTCGCGCAGCCGGGTGGTGACCTCGGTGGCCGAGCCGGTGCTGAGCCGCAGCTCCTTGGCGACCGCGGCCCGGGTGATGCCCGGCCGGCGGCCCAGCAGACCCAGCACCTCGGCCGCGGTCTGCCACCGCCCTCGCCTGCTCATGCCCGGACCCTCCCACACCCTGGTCAAGCGCTTGCCGTCCCCAGGCTTAACAAGGTTATCCTCGGAGAACGAGCTTAATGGAGGCGATCATGCCACTGCGGGACATCCGCGCGGTCCTGTTCGACATGGACGGCACCCTGGTCGACTCCGACGGCGCCGTCGAGCGGGCGTGGAGGACCTGGTCGGCCGAGTACGGCGTCGACCCGCTGGCCGTGCTCGCCGTCGCGCACGGCAGCCCGGCCGAGTCCGTGGTCGCACGGGTGCTGCCCGATCTCGACCCGACGGCTCGGGCGGCCGCCGCCGCTCGCCAGCACGAACTGCAGTACGACGATCTCTCCGACGTCACGGCGACGCCCGGTGCGCGCGAGCTGCTCGACCTCCTGGAGGAGCGTGGTCTGCCGTGGGCGGTCGTCACCAGCGCGGACCAGCGGCTCGCCAAGGTGCGCCTGGCGGTGGCCGGGATCGAGCCGCGGGTGCTGGTCACCATCGAGGACATCACCCACGGCAAGCCGGACCCGGAGGGCTACCTGCGCGGTGCCGAGCTGCTCGGCGTACCGGCGGAGCGCTGTCTGGTCGTCGAGGACGCGGAGGTCGGCCTGGCCGCCGGTCGAGCGGCCGGGGCCCAGACGGCTGCTCTCAAAGGACTGAAAGGTGACGTCGAGCTGACGGACCTGCACCAGCTCGCCGCGCTCCTATGACCAACCGCGTCGACTTCCGGATCGGTCTGGCCCTGTCGGCTCTCGGCTTCCTGCTGGCCGGACTCGGGGCGTCGGTGGCGCTGCTGGCCAGAGACCTCGACAAGCGGACCGACGAGCTGGCCGTGCTCTCGTCGGCCTTCGCGATCGGGCTGCTGATCGTCGCGGTCGCCGGCCCGCTCCTGCTGCGCACGCTGCACATCGGAACGGTCCTGCGCGCCGGCTCCCTCGTCTGCGCAGTCGGTGCCGCCTCGCTCGCACTGGCCCACGGCTTCGTCCTGGCGGTCACCGGCGGGCTGCTGATCGGAATCGGCGGCGCACTGCTCGTGCTGGTCGCGCCGCTGCTCCTGCATGGCCCGACGGCCGCCGCGCGGCTGACCAGAGTGAACGCAGTGGCCAGCGCGACGGGCATCTTCGCTCCGCTGGCGATCGGTGGGGTCGACTCGCTCGGTGCAACAGGTCGGCTCGCCCTGCTGGCCGCCGTACCGCCGCTGCTTTTGCTGGCTGCTCTGGCTGGTCCCGGCGACGGACCCAGTCCCCATGACTCGAGCCAGCGGGCTCCCGGATCGCATGTCTTCAAAGGCTGGGTGCGGGTCGTACTGGCCGTGGCTGTCGAGTTCTGCTTCGTCGTCTGGGCAGTGGCCCGGCTCGCGGCGACCGGCGTACCGATGGCTGGTGCGGCCCTGCTCGGTAGCGCCTTCCCGATCGGCATGGCAGTCGGCCGGGCGATCGGTCCGCTGCACTGGCGTGGCTGGTCACCGATGATCCCGGCCGGTTTGCTCGCCACCGCGGGCACGCTGCTCGTCAGCCTCTTCGACGCACCAGCAGCCGTCACCGCCGGACTGGTCCTCGCCGGACTCGGCGTAGCGCCGCTCTACCCACTCACCATCGCCGCGCTGGTCGCCATCCCCGGCATCAACCCCGCCCGCCTCGCAGCACTCGGCGCCCTGGCCTCCGGTACGGCGATCCTGCTGGCCCCCAGCTTCCTGGCCGCGCTGGCCGGCTGGCTCGACCTGCGGACCGCCTTCCTGATCCCGCTACCCCTGCTCGCCCTGCTCTGGGCCATCAGCCGCGACCGGAAGCCCGTACCCGTGAAGGAGCCCGCGTAGCGCCGGTACGCCGGCCGACAGGTGGAACACCTCGGCGTGCAACCCGGCCTCCCGCGCTCCGGCGACGTTGCCCGGGTTGTCGTCGACGAACAGCACCGCCGCCGGCGGCTGGTCGATCGCGGTCAGAATCGTCTTGAAGTACGCCGGATCCGGCTTCGCGACGCCCAGGTCGCAGGAGTAGAACGACTGGTCGAACCACTGCCCGTAGTCACGCTGGTCGTTCATGATCGCCCGCCGGTACGGCTGCTGGTTGGTCGCCAGATGACTCGGTACGCCGGCCGCCCGCAGCTCCTGGACGACCTCGATCGCCTCCGGTACGGCGGCGAACTGCTCCCAGAGCACCAGCAGCTCCTCCAGCGGCGTCGTCACCTGCCAGCGGGCCAGCACCTCGGCCATCGCCTCGCGGAAGTCGCCCTTGCCGGCCAGTGACGGGCCCTCCGAGGCCATCAGATCGAGCACGAACTCGTCGGCCGACTGGTCCGGGCGGATGAAGGTCGCCAGCGTGGCTTGCCAGTCGACGGTCGGCAGCTGGATCACGCCGTCGGCGTCGAACAGCACGGCTTCGATGCTCATACCGCCATCCAACCAGGCCGCCGGGTACGCCGGGCGCGGCGGCCTGGCTGAGGCGCGGCCGGTTCCGGACGATGGGCGGCGCGGCCGGGACGACCCCTTGACCGGTTCAGTTGGTATGCGCTTACCTTGACGCCACCTGAACACTGGCGAACAACTTCTGGCGTTATCGAACACAGAGAGCCCGGTGAGGCGCATGACTCTGACCCGACGGAAGTTCCTGGCCCTGACCGCGGGCGGTGCCGCCGCGGCCTCGGGCCTCACCGGCTGCGGTTCCCGGAGCTCACTCGGCGCGCCCGACGAGCTGAGCCTGTGGGCATGGACCGGATCGGTGAACGACGACCTGGTCGCCCAGGCGGCCCAAGGCATCCCGGGCGCGCCCGGCAAGAAGATCTCGCTGACCCGGATCGGCGGCGACTACAAGACCAAGCTGCTGACCTCCCTGGCCGGCAAGTCCCTGGTCCCCGACATCGTCGGCCTGAACGACGACGTGGCCACCTACTTCCCGAACGCCGATCAGTTCCTCGACCTGCACGAGCTCGGCGCGGACAAGTTCAAGGGCGACTTCCTGGAGTGGAAGTGGAAGCTCGGCATCACCCCCGAGAACCGGATGATGGCCTACCCGATGGACACCGGCCCGACCGCGTTGTTCTACCGCCGCGACGTCTTCGAGAAGGCCGGCCTGCCGACCGAGCCCGCTGACGTGGCCGCCGCCGCACCCGAGTGGGACGACTTCATCGCGCTCGGCAAGAAGCTCAAGCAGGCGGTGCCCGGCTCGGCGATCACCGACAACATCACGTCGCTCTACCAGTACGCGCTGGCCCAGCTGCCCAAGCGCTACATGACGCCGGACGGCGCGTACATCGGCGACGGTGACCACATCAAGCAGGCCTGGGACCTGGCCGTGCGGGTGGTCAAGGAAGGGCTGTCCGCGAACGCGCAGGACGGCAGCACCGACGCCAACGCCGTCGTCACCAACGGCCGGCTGGTCGCCTTCGTCGGCGCGGTCTGGTGGGCCCAGCTCGGCCCGAAGAACGCGGCGCCGAAGACCAAGGGCCTGTGGCGGGTGACCCCGGCGCCCGGCGGCCCCGGCAACCGCGGTGGCTCGTTCCTCGCGATCACCAAGTACTGCAAGGATCCCGAGGCCGCGTTCGCGTTCATCACCTGGCTGGAGTCGGCCAAGAACCAGGCCCAGTCGTTCCTCGACCCGGTCCTGTTCCCCTCCACGCCGGCCAGCTACGACGACCCGAGGATGACCGGTCCCGATCCGTTCTTCGGCGGCCAGCGGATCGTCGACGTGTTCGCCGACTCCGCGAAGAAGTATCCGGGCACCTACTTCAGCCCGTACGACTCGATCATCGGCGACCCGATCAAGGCCGAGCTGGTCAACATCGAGATCGGCAGCAAGACCTCGGAGCAGGCCTGGCGGGACGCACAGAAACTGGTCGACCGCGAGCTGACCAGAGTGGGGGCGATCTGAGATGGCCGTCAGCGACGCACTCCGTCCCACCGCCACCGTCAGCACGACCCAGGACACCGACCCGAGCAAGCGGCCGAACAGGTTCCGGCAAGCGCTCCCGCAGTACGCCGCGGTGTCGCCGTTCTTCGTGCTGTTCGCGATCTTCGGCGCGTTTCCGGTGTTCTTCTCGATCTGGCTGTCGTTCCACTCCTGGGACGGCATCGGCCAGATGACGTGGGTCGGCCTGGAGCAGTACAGCTACCTGCTCACCGACCCGACGTTCTGGAAGTCGATCACCAACACGCTGATCATCTGGGTGATCTCGACCGTCCCGATGCTGCTGCTGGCCCTGATCATCGCCAACGCGCTGCACAACGCGACCCGGTTCCGCAGCTTCTACCGGATCGCGTACTTCATCCCCAACATCACCTCGGTGGTCGCGGTGACGATGGTGTTCGGCTCGATCTTCAGCAACAACTTCGGCCTGCTCAACGCGTTCATGACCTCGGTCGGGCTGGACAAGATCGAGTGGCTCAGCCAGCCGTGGGGGATCAAGGTCGCGATCGCGACCATCGTGGCCTGGCGCTGGACCGGCTACAACGCGATCATCTTCCTGGCCGGCCTGCAGGCGATCTCGTCCGACATCTACGAGGCCGCCAAGGTCGACGGCGCGTCGCCGCGGCAGCAGTTCTGGCAGATCACCGTGCCGCTGCTGCGCCCGGTGATCCTGTTCACCACGGTCACCTCGACCATCGGCGGCCTGCAGATCTTCACCGAGTCGCAGGTCCTGTTCGGCAGCAGCGGCGCGATCGGCGGCCCCGGCGACGGCGGTCTGACCATCGTGTCCTACCTGTACGACAACGCCTTCGGCTCCAACCAGTTCGGCTACGGCGCGGCGATCGGCTGGGCGCTGTTCGTGCTGATCGTGCTGTTCTCGATCATCAACTGGCGGCTGATCGGCGGCAGCGACGACGAACGGCTGACCAAGCGGGCCGCCCGCCGGGTGCAGCGCAAGATCGCCGCGGAGCAGACCGCGGCCGGCACCGCCGGGAAGGAGTCCACCGATGCGCACTGAACGAGTCCGTGAGGTGGTCAGCCACGTCGTGCTGATGCTCGGCGTACTGGTCTCGCTGTTCCCGTTCTACTGGATGCTGGTGATGGCCTCGAACACTACGCCGGACATCTTCACCTACCCACCGAAGCTGGTGCTGGGGTCGCACCTGTGGGAGAACATGGGCAACGTGCTGGACAACATCGACTTCTTCGGCGCGATGCTGCTCACGCTGCTCGCCTCGCTGGGAGTCACCGTGCTGGTGCTGTTCTTCGACTCGCTGGCCGCGTTCGCGTTCGCCAAGTACGAGTTCCCCGGCCGGAACCTGCTGTTCGGGATCCTGCTGGTCACCTTCATGATCCCGTCCCAGCTGGCGCTGGTGCCGCAGTTCGTCACGCTGGCCGAATTCGGCTGGATCGGGTCGCTGAAGGCGCTGATCATCCCGGGCGCGGCGAACGCGTTCGGGATCTTCTGGATGCGCCAGTACGCCAAGGGCGCGATCCCCGACGAACTGATCTCGGCCGCCAAGGTCGACGGCGCCGGCTTCTTCCGGCAGTACCTCACCGTCGGCCTGCCGGTGCTGCGGCCCGGCCTGGCCTTTCTCGGCATCTTCACCTTCATCAACGTCTGGAACGACTATCTGTGGCCGCTGATCGTGATGACCGACCCCAACCGGCTCACCCTCCAGGTCGCCCTCCAGCAGCTGAACGGTGTCTACGGCACCGATTACAGCATGGTGATGGCGGGCGCCCTGATGAGCGTGATCCCCTTGATCGGGGTGTTCATCATCGGCGGCCGTCACTTCATCGCCGACATCGCCGCCGGCGCCATGAAATTCTGATCGTCCACCGTCTTTAGGGGCCTACGTGCAACTCGACAAGATCCGCTGGGGAGTCCTGGGAACCGGCAACATCGCCTCCCGGTTCGCCAGTCAGCTCCCGTCCTCGACCACCGGCGTGCTGGCCGCGGTCGGCAGCCGCAGCCAGGCCTCGGCCGACGCGTTCGGGGACCAGTTCGCGATCCCGCACCGGCACGCGTCGTACGAGGCGCTGCTGGCCGACGACACCGTCGACGCGGTCTACATCGCCACGCCGCACCCGCTGCACCCGCAGTGGGCGATCAAGGCGGCCGAGGCCGGCAAGCACGTGCTGTGCGAGAAACCGCTGGCGATCAACCGGTCGTGGGCCGCGGCGATGATCGAGGCCGCGGTCCGCCACGACGTCTTCTTGATGGAGGCGTACATGTACCGGTGCCTGCCGCAGACCAAGCTGGTCGCGCAGCTGATCCGCGACGGCGAGATCGGCGCCGTGCACCAGATCCAGGCGTCGTTCGCGTTCCAGTCGCAGTTCAACGCCGGCCACCGCCTGTACGCCGACGAGCTGGCCGGCGGCGGCATTCTCGACGTCGGCGGCTACCCGGTCTCGATGGCCCGGCTGATCGCGGGTGCCGCGGTCGGCAAGCCGTTCGCCGACCCGGCCGCCGTCACCGCCGCGGGCACGGTCGGCGAGACCGGCGCCGACGAGTGGGCGGTCGCGACGCTGTTCTTCGACAGCGGGCTGACCGCGCACGTCAACACCGGCGTCCGGCTGAAGGACGAGCCGCTGGTCAAGGTCTACGGCAGCGAGGGCTACCTCGTGATCGAGGACCCGTGGTTCGGCGGCGACGGCAAGCCGACCCACGTGACCGTGCACAAGGTGGGTCAGGAGCCGCGGGACATCGCCGCGGAACCGGCCTTCATCTACGCCGCCGAGGCGGACGCGGTCGCCGCCGCGATCGAGCAGCGGCAGGCGCCGGAGATGTCCTGGGCGGACACGCTGGGCAACCTCGAGGTCCAGGACGAGTGGCGCAAGCTGATCGGCCAGCAGTACGCCGGTGAGCGCGACGACGCGGTGATCCCGACCGCGACCGGCCGCCCGCTGGCCCGGCGCGACGACGCCCCGATGACCTACGGCACCGTGGCCGGCCTGGACAAGCAGGTGTCCCGGCTGGTGATGGGCGTCGACAACCAGAACACGCTGCCGCACGCCGCGACGATCTTCGACGACTTCGTGGAGCGCGGTGGGACGACGTTCGACACGGCCTACATCTACGGCGGCGGCCGGGGTGAGAAGCTGCTCGGGCAGTGGATGCGGTCCCGTGGCAACCGGGACGAGGTGGTTGTCATCGGCAAGGGCGCGCACACGCCGCACTGCGATCCGGAGTCGATCACCCGGCAGCTGCACGAGAGTCTCGAGCGGCTGCAGACCGACCACGTCGACCTCTACCTGATGCACCGTGACAACGAGGAGATTCCGGTCGGCGAGTTCGTCGACGTCCTGGACGAGCACTTCCGCGCCGGCCGGATCAAGGCGTACGGCGGGTCGAACTGGACCACCACCCGCTTCGACGAGGCCAACGCGTACGCCGAAGCGAACGGCAAGCAGCCGTTCACGCTGCTGAGCAACCACCTCAGCCTCGCCCGGGCCTACGACGTCCCGTGGCAGGGTTGCCGGCACGTCAGCGACGACGAGTCGCAGGCGTGGTTGCGGGAGCGGCAGGTCGCGCTGTTCCCGTGGTCGAGCCAGGCCCGCGGGTTCTTCACCGGGCGGGCGAAGCCGGAGGACACCTCCGACGAGGAGCTCGTGCGCTGCTTCTACTCCGACGAGAACTTCCGGCGGCTGGACCGGGCCCGGGAGCTGGCCGCGGCGAAGGGCGTCGAGCCGACCGCGATCGCGCTGGCCTGGCTGCTGCACCAGCCGTACCCGGTGTTCCCGCTGATCGGTCCGCGCCAGATCTCCGAGACCCGGACCTCTCTGCCGGGTCTGTCGGTGAGCCTCACCGACGAGGAGTTCGCCTACCTGACCGCGAACTGACGCGACCGGGCCGGCCCGCGGAGAGCAGGCCGGCCCGGCGCGTTCTCAGCTTGCCGCGACGGTGACCTTCGCGAACAGGGGGCGTCCGCTCGGCGGCATCACGAAGTTCCGGACCCGGTCCCGATGCGCGCTGTTGCTGGCCAGGTCGGCCGGGAAGATGCCGACGGCATCCTTCCAGATGATCTGGCCGGCGTCGGCGTACAGCTTGGCCCGGGCCGCCTGGTCGATCGACGTCCGGGCGTCGAGCAACAACTTGTCCAGCGCCGGGTTGCAGTAGCCGTTGCGCTTGGCCGAACAGATGTAGAGCCGGGCCAGCGTGTAGTCGGCGTCACCAGTGCCACTCACGTTGGTCTGCAGGTTCATGTCCCAGTTCAGCTTGCCGAAGTCCTCCAGCCACTGCGCCCGCTCCTTCTCCAGCGGCTGCACCTTGACGCCGATCTTGGCCCAGTCCGAGATCATCGCCTGCGCCAGCGCCCGGATGTTCGGGCCGCCTTCCAGTGGCCACTGCATCGACGTGGTGAACCCGTTCGGCAGCCCGGCCTGGGCCAGCAGCTGCTTCGCCTTCGCCGGGTCATAGGCGTACGGCGCCAGCTTCGGCGCGCCGATCACGCCTTGGGCCAGCGGTGCCTGCGCGACCGTCGCGAGATCGCCGAACAGGTCCTTGACCGTGCCCTGGAGATTCAGCGCGTGCCACATCGCCTGCCGGACCCGCGGGTCGTCGAACGGCTTGCGCTTGTGGTTGAACCAGTCGAAGTAGTACGTCCAGCTCGGCGTCGTCGCGTACGTGATGCCCTGGCTGTCCTTCACCTCCGCGACCTGGTCGGGCGGGATCTGGGTGAGCACGTCGACCTCGCCGTTCTCCAGCCCGGTGATCCGCCCGGCGACCTCCGGGATGTTGACGAATTCCAGCTTCGCCAGCTCCGGCGCCCCGTCCCAGTACGACGGGTTGGCGGCCAGCTCCAGCTTCTCGTCGGGCTGGAACGACGTCACCGTGAAGGGCCCGGTGCCGATCGGTTTGGCGAAGAAGCCCTCGGCGTCGATCTTGCCGGCCGGACCGATGAACAGCAGCGTCAGCGAACTGAGCAACGTGCCGAGCGGCTTGCTGGTCTTGACCGTCAGCGTCAGGTCGTCGGTCGCCTCGAACGTCTTCACACTCGCGTACAGCGGGACCAGCGGGCCTTCCAGCTTCTGGTGCCGCTGGTACGACGCGACGACGTCCTTCGCGGTGAACGGCGTACCGTCGCTGAACTTCACGCCCTCGCGCAGCGTGAACACCCAGGTGTTCGGGTCGGGGTTCTGCCAGGAAGCGGCCAGGACCGGGACGATCTTGCCGTTGTCGACCCGGACCAGCGGCTCCAGGATCTGCTGGATCGCGGTCTGCACCGCCTCCTCCCCGGCGTACTTGTGGGTGTCCAGGGAGACCGGGAACATCGCCGGCGCGTAGCGCAGCACCTGGTCGCCGGAGCCCGGCTCGCCGGCCGGCGAGCAGGCACTCAGCCCGGTCGCCAGTGTGGTCACGGCGACCAGCGCGGCCACCACCAGCTTTCGCTTCCTCATCACTTGTCGTTCTCCTTTGCAGGGGCTGGGCCACGGGCCTGCGACGGCGGGCGCGTGAACGTGTAGGTGGCGGCGACCGGGTAGTGGTCCGAGGGCGCGCGGCCGGCCTGGAAGAACTCGACGACCTCGCTGCAGCGGACCGCGAGCGGCCCGCGGGAGAAGATCCAGTCGATCGCCTTCGGCGGCGACGCCAGCGGTGACAACCGGGTCCCGATCGGGCCGGGAGCGACGGTCGGCACCACCGGATGGGTGACGGGGGAGTGGCGGCCGAGCGCGGTGAAGCTGTCCAGGAAGCCGGCGTTGCCCAGCTCCCACTGAGGCGGGCCGATGTCGTTGATGTCGACGGTGAACAGGCACGCGCCGCTGCCGGCCAGCCGATCGAGAGTCTCGCCGATCGCGCGGGCCTGACGGACCCGGCGGTTCTCCAGGTCGGATCGTTCGTCCGGATGCCCGGGCCAGGTCAGGTGCGCCGTACTGAACAGCAGGTCGGGGGAGCCGTCGGCCGGACGGAGGCGGACCCAGAACAACCGCGCGCCCGGGGACAGGATGCCGACGTCCTCGGCGCCGTGCTCCAGCGGCGTGAACAGGTCGCGGCGCCACCACAAGTTGCTCTGCGTCTCCCAGCCGGCGTCGCCGTCGACCCGGTCATGGTCGGGCAGCGCCTTGTCGAGCAGGTCTCTGGTGACACCGCGCAGCTCCTGGACCGCGAGCAGGTCGGGCGGTCTGGTCTCGAACAGGCCGGTGAGCGCGTCGCGCCGGTCGTCGAGGTGGAAGTCGGCCCACAGGTTGTAGGTCATCGCGACGAAGCTGAAGGTGCTCAGGGTGGCGGTCATGCCGGCTGCTCCTCGGCGGGCTCGGTGACGGTCGAGGTAGGCACGTTGTACGCCGTGAGGCTGCTCGCGCCTTCGGTCACGCGGATCGTGGTGAGCGAGCAGTTGACCGGTGGATCCAGCAGCACCTGACCACCCGGCGGCAACTGCAACGCCGACGCGGCCGCGACCCGGATCGGGCCGCCGTGCGTCCCGACCAGCACCCGCCGCGCGCCACTGGCCGCGATGTCCCGCACCGCCTCCCACACCCGGGCCCGCAGTTGCGCGAAGGTCTCGCCACCGCCCCGGGCAACGTCCTCACCACGGGCGAACGCGGCGACGACGTCGGGTTCCTCGGCCAGCACCTCGGCGAAGGTCCGCCCACCCCAGGTCCCGACGTCGATCTCCCGCCAGCGCGGATCGATCCGTACACCCTGTTCGTTGCGTCCGAAGAACCGAGCGCTGTAGCGCTCGATTCTTCGGACGCTGTCGAGGTACGGGCGAAGGGTCTCGGTGACGCGCTGGAGGTCGCTGGCGACGACGGCGTCGAACGGTGCGTCGGCCAGGTATTCCGCGGCGAGCTTCGCCTGGTGGTGGCCGAGCGGGCTGAGTCCCGTGCCCTGCTGGCCCTGGTAGCGGTCTTCGGCGTTCCACCGGGACTCGCCGTGGCGGAGGAGGACGAGCTCTACGGTCATCGGCCGGCTCCGGCGAGATCCGCGGCGAAGTGGCAGGCGGCCGGATGCTGGTCGAGGCGGATCTCGAGCGCCGGCTCGGTGGTCGCGCACACGTCCTCGGCCTTCCAGCACCGGGTCCGGAACCGGCAGCCCGACGGCGGATCGGCCGGTGACGGGACGTCCCCGCCGATGATGATCTGCTCGCGCGGCGGCCGCGTCCACGGCTTCGGATCCGGTACGGCGGACAGCAGCGCCTGCGTGTACGGATGGATCGGCCGGGTGAACAACTCCTCCTGCGGCGCCGTCTCGACGATCCGGCCGAGGTACATCACCGCGACCTGGTCGGAGATGTGCCGGACGACGGACAGGTCGTGCGCGATGAACAGGTACGCCAGTCCGAGATCGCTGCGCAGATCGGCCAGCAGGTTGAGCACCTGGGCCTGCACCGAGACGTCCAGCGCCGACACCGCCTCGTCGCAGATCACCAGCTTCGGCCGCAGGGCGAGCGCGCGAGCGATGCCGATTCGTTGCCGCTGGCCCCCGGAGAACTGGTGCGGGTAGCGGCGGGCGTGGTCGGGGTTGAGCCCGACCCGTTCGAGCAGCTCGCGGGCCTCGGCGTGGTGCCGGTTGCGCGGTACGACGTCCGGGTGGATCTCCCAGGCCTCGGTGATGATCTGCTCGACCGTGGCCCGCGGGTTCAGCGAGGCGTACGGGTCCTGGAAGATCATCTGCAGCTGCCGGCGGACCCGGCGCATCGATGCTTTGGGCAACGAAGTGAGTTCCTCGCCGTCGAACACGATGCTGCCGGAGCGGGCCTGCTCCAGGCCGACGATCGTCCGGGCGACGGTGGACTTGCCCGACCCGGACTCGCCGACCAGCCCGAGGGTGCCGCCTGGCATGACGTCGAAGGAGACGCCCGCGACGGCCTGGATGTGGCCGACTGTTCGCCGCAGTACGGACGACCGCAGCGGAAAGCTGGTGTGCAGGTCGCGCACGGACAGCAGTGGAGTGTCAGACATGCGGTGCTCCCTGGCTGAGGACCTGGTCGGCGTGGTGGCAGGCCGACTGGTGGCCGGGCATCCGGCCGGGCGCGGGGAGGAGTGGGGGCTCCTGCTCGGCGCAGATGGTGCCGGCGTACTGGCAGCGGGGACGGAAGGAGCAGCCGGACGGCAGGTGGAGCAGGTCGGGCGGTGAGCCCTGGATCGGCGTCAGGCGCTGGCGCGGGCCGTCGATCACCGGGACCGAGCCCATCAGGCCCGCGGTGTAGGGATGGGCGCTGTGGTCGTAGACCTCGCGGATCGGGCCGGTCTCGACCACGCGGCCGGCGTACATCATCACGACCCGGTCGGCGACGTCCGCGACGACGCCGAGGTCGTGGGTGATCAGGACGAGTGACATGCCCTCTTCGGCTTGCAAGCGGGCGAGCAACTGCATGATCTGCGCCTGGACGGTGACGTCGAGCGCGGTGGTCGGCTCGTCGGCGATCAGCAGCTTCGGCGACAGCGCGAGCGCCATCGCGATCATCACCCGCTGCCGCATGCCGCCGGAGAACTGGTGCGGGTAGTCGTCGAGGCGCTTCTCGGCCGCCGGGATGCCGACGCGGCGCATCAGGTCCAGCGCCTCGGCCCGGGCCTGCTTGCGGGACGCGCCGCGGTGCTTGCGGAACATCTCGCCGATCTGGGCGCCGACCCGGAAGACCGGGTTGAGCGAGCTGAGCGGGTCCTGGAAGACCATCGCGATCTCCCGGCCGCGCAGGCTGCCCGCCGTACCGGGGGCGAGCAGGTCGCGGCCGGCGTACTCGATGCTGCCGCCGGTGACCCGGCCGGCGGGCTTCGGCACGATGCCGAGAATCGCCTGCGCGGTGACGCTCTTGCCGCTGCCGGACTCGCCGAGCAGGGCGACGGTCTCGCCGGGGCGGACCTCGAAGGAGGCGCCGTCGACCGCCGTGACCGGGCCGGCCGAGGTGGAGAACTCGACGCGGAGGTCGCGGACATCGAGCAGCGCGGCGGCGGGCGACTGTCCGGCCGGGATCACCGTGGGGTCGTCGGTCGCGGTCATCACAGGCTCCTCAGGCGCGGGTCGTAGCGGTCGCGGAGGGCGTCACCGAGGACGCCGAGCGAGATCACCAGGAAGGCCAGTGCGATCCCGGGCACGGTCGAGATCCACCAGGCGTCGGCCAGGTAGTTGCGGCCGTTCGCGATCGTGACGCCCCAGCTCGGCGTACTGGCCGGGGTGCCGAGACCGAGGAAGCTGAGCGACGCCTCGGCCAGGATCACGTGACCGATCTCGACCGTCGCGACCACGAGCACCGGGGCGACCGACGCCGGCAGCACGCAGCGGCGGATCAGCCGCCAGGTCCCGGCACCGAGCGTGCGGGACGCGTCGACGAACTCGCGCCGCCGGGTGGCCAGGGCCTGACCGCGGGCGACCCGGGCGAAGGTGACCCAGTTGGACACCGCCAGCACGATCACGACGTTGACGACGCTCGGGCCGAGCAGGGCGGCGATGAAGATCGCCAGCAGGATCGAGGGGAAGGCGAGCTGGATGTCGGCCAGGCGCATCAGGACGCCGTCCAGCCAGCCGCCGAAGTAGCCGGCCGCGATCCCGACGGTCACACCGATCGTGCCGGCCAGCAGCAGGGTGGCCAGCCCGACCGCGATCGAGATCCTTGCCCCCTGCAACATCTGCGCGAGCAGGTCCTGGCCGACCTGGTCGGTGCCGAAGATGGCGAGCGAGCCGTCGGACAGCCGGCTGCCGGGAGGTTTCAGCCGGTCCGCCGTCCGGGTCGCGACCGAGTCGAAGTCGATCAGCCAGGGGCCGATCGCGGCGGCCACGACGTACACGGCGATGACGATCAGGCCGAAGCGGATCCGGGCGGTGCCGGCGCGGGACTTGCGCGCGGTGACCGGTGTGGCGAGCGGAGTGGTGGTGGTCAGATCGAGTTCGGTGGAGGTCATCGGTCACCAGCCAGGCGGACGCGCGGGTCCAGGAAGCCGTAGAGCAGGTCCACGAGCAGATTGATCAGGACGAAGATGGTGGCCACCAGCAAGATGGCGGCCTGGACGACGCCGTAGTCGCGGCGGCTGATCGAGTCGATCAGCAGGCGCCCGACGCCCGGCCAGGCGAAGACGGTCTCGACGATCACGGTGCCGCCGAGCAGCGCGCCGAACTGGAGACCGACGACGGTGACGATCGGGATCAGCGCGTTGCGCAGGGCGTGGACGAGGATCACTCCTCCTTCGGCGAGCCCCTTGGCGCGTGCTGTCTGTACGTAGCCCTCGTGCACGACTTCCAGCAGGCCGCTGCGGGTGAGGCGGACGAGGATCGCGAGGAACGGCAGCGCGAGGGTGACCGTCGGCAGGACGAGATGGGCCCAGCTGCCGGAGCCGGAGCTCGGCAGGACCTGCAGGTTGCGGGCGAACACCAGGATCATCACGATGCCGAGCCAGAACGACGGGGTGGACTGGCCGAGCAGGGAGAACACGGAGATCGTGCGGTCGAGCCAGGTGTTGGCCTTGAGGGCGGCGATCACGCCCAGCGGAAGGCCGATCAGCAGCGACAGCAGCAACGCCGTACTGGCCAGCTGGATGGTGGCGGGGACTCGCTGCATCACCAGGGTCATCGAGTCGGTGCTGAGCCGGAACGACTGGCCGAAGTCGAGATGCACGACGTTGGTCAGGTAGGTCACGTACTGCTGGGCGAGCGAATGGTCGAGCCCCAGTTGTGCTCTGAGCGCGTCCACCTGCGCCTGGTCGGCGTCCGGCCCGAGCATGATGTACGCCGGATCGCCCGGGACCAGCCGGAGTACGACGAAGATGATCGTCACCGCACCCCACAGCACGAACACCGAGAAGAAGAGGCGCCGGACGACGTAGGCCCCCATCAGGCGCCCTGCCGCCGTGCGGAGGCCGCCGCCGCGGGGGCTGGACGGCGATCGGCCTGGCCGGGACCGAGGCGTGCCGCTGCCCGGTGGAGCATCGGGGCGTAGCGACGGATCTCGGCGAGCGACGCCGGGTGCGCGAGCTCGGCACCCAGTGCTCCCGCGCATCCTCCGGCGCCGTCCGGCACCGGCACCGCCACCATCCGCGGCAAGGCCGCGACCGGGCGAGCGTTGTGTGCGAAGCCGACTTCGCGCACCCGCCGCAACGTGTCCAGCAGCTCGGCGCCGCCTTCGACCTCTGCCGGTGGAAGGCCTGCCAGGTAGGCCCGGCCCAGAGCGCTCGCCCGCAAGGGCACCGCGTCCCCGGGTGAGGCCGCCGCTCGACCGGTGCCCGCAGGGCGGCCGGCAGGAGCCGGCCAGGCAACTGCTGCGATCTCCAGCACCGTTCCGCCCGTGCGGGGGAGCGGTCTGGCCAGGACGACCAGGCAGTTCAGGTGGGTGGCGGCTTCGGCGAGCAGGTCCGGGTGGGGAGTCGTGGTGCGGCGCAGCGAGGACAGGCCGTCGGTCGCGCAGTAGAGGTGGTCGTCGACGCGGCGGGCCAGGCCGTGGGCGCAGAACGTCGCCAGGATCCGGTGCACCGTGCTCTTGTGCAGGCCGACCGTGACGGCCAGCTCGGTCACGCCGTACGGGCGGTCCTGGCGGTTCAGTTCGGCGAGCACGGTGAGCGCTCGGCTCAGCGACTGCATGGCGACCTCGATTCAGACGGATGCGGGGGTCGCTACATGAACGTTAACGGTAGCGTTAATGCACCGTAGAAGCGTGATATTTGAGTGTCAAGAGACCGGCGTTCCGGAGGGTGCAACCGTCGATTGACGGCAAATTCCCGTGAACGTTAACTTCAATTCCCACTCACCCCACGCCTTCTGAAGGAGGCCCGCGTGACCCTGTCCGACTCCCGGTCCGACGTCCGGTCCGCCCTGCTCGCCGCCGACCCGCGGCTGTCCAAGTTCTCGCCGCTGCCCCGGATCCTGGCCTTCGACGACTTCGACAGCGGCACGCACGGCTGGTGCGAGCTGCTCGGCAACTACAACGGCCGTGGCGACCTGAGCACGGTCGACGCCCACATGCGCGACTTCCGGCCGCCGCAGCTGTCGGCCTGCAACTTCTTCGACATCGGCACGCACGGCGCGCTGAGCGGCACGTACGCGCTCAAGCTGGCGACCCGGCCGTACAAGGGCCACACCGCGGTGGCGATCCGCCGGCTCACGATGAGCGGCCGTGGCCTGGTTCAGCTGGAGACCTACTTCGCGTTCAAGTCCGAGGCCACTCTCGGCGGCGGCGCCGAGCTGGACAGCTTCGGCGACGTCCAGTGGGACGGCAACACGCACCCGTCCGAGGCGCAGTTCGGCGCGTTCACCGTGGCCACCGACCTGTGCGGCGACGGCGGCCTGCGCTACCACACCGTCGCGCGCTACCAGAACACCGATCTGGACAACCACTTCACCCGGCGCTGGATGGCGCCGACCGTGCCCGAGCCGACTCCGCGCGAGCACTTCGAGGGCAAGGTGAAGCTGGAGTACGCCGCCGACTTCACCGCGCCGAACCCCGAGGACTGGCAGGCCTTCGGCGAGCCGCAGGAGCTCTGCTACAACGAGGTCCCGACCAAGGTGAACTGGCACTACCTGCGCTGGCTGGTCGACACCGACGCGCGTCGCAACGTCGAGCTGCAGGTCAACGACCGGGTGATGGACATGCGCGACGTCCCGGTCCCGCCGTACGAGGAACGCTACGAGACGCTGGAGAACCTGCTGAACTTCTACTTCTCGGTGCGCACCCACGCAGACGTGCGCAACTTCCTGTTCCTCGACTCCGTGCTCATCTCGGTCGATTGGTAGGCGACGACATGCGACAGTCCATGACCGCGGTGCTCGAGCGGGACACCGAGTTCGTGAAGGATTTCGACACCGAGCCGTACGAGGTGGCCTGGGCCGGTGAGGCGCGCTGGTTCGTCCAGCACGTCGACGGGGACGGGACCGCGCGCTACGTCACCCAGGTCTCGCCGGACGGCATCACCTGGTGCGACCTGGACGGCGCCGAGCACATGGTCGAGCCGGGCGCGCTGGTCTCCTGGCCGGCGCAGGGCTTCGGCCACTGGCTCCGGCTGCGCGCGGTGGTCGACGGCACGGTGCGCGTGCGGATCCACCTGGCGATCAAGGCTTAGTCTTTCCAGCCTGATGGGGTGGGACGGAGAGGTTCGATGACGGAGGCTCGGCGGGCGACGCTGCGCGACATCGCCGGTGCGCTCGGGCTGTCGGTCAACACGGTCTCCCGCGCGCTGGCCGACAAGGACAGCGTCAGCGCGGCGACGCGGGCCGCGGTCCGGGCCGAGGCGACCCGGATCGGCTACGTGCCGAACTCGCTGGCCCGGTCGCTCGTGCTCGGCTCGGCGATGACGCTGGGCCTGGTCATCACCAACCCGTCCAACCCGTTCTACGCCCAGCTGATCAGCAGCATCGAGCTCGGCGTCCGTGCCCAGGGGTACTCGTTGCTGCTGCTGGTCACCGACGAGAGCGCGGAGAACGAGCAGCGCGCGACCGAGGCGCTGCTGCGGTCGGCGGTCGACGGCGCGATCGTCGTACCGGTGCAGGACGAGTGGGACCACTGGCGGCGGGTGCGGGACTCCGGCATCCCGATGGTGTTCGTCAACCGCGACGTGCCCGAGCTGGACAACGACATGGTCGGGGTCGACAACGAGCGCGGTAACTACGAGGCGACCGCGCACCTGATCGCCGGTGGCGCGCGGAACCTGCTGGTGCTGGAGGAGGACCTGCCGATCACCACCACGGCCGACCGGGTCGCGGGGTTCCGGCGGGCGATGGCCGACGCCGGACTGGAGGTGTCGGACGGCAGCGTGCGCGCCGTACCGACGAAGCGGTACGACTCACTGGCGTTGCCGTGGCAGCCGGAGGAGGCCTACCGGGTGGCGTCGGAGGTGCTGGCCGAGGGCGATCGGCCCGACGGCATCGTCACCGGGAACGACTACTTCGCGCTGGGACTGCTGCGGGCGCTGGCCGAGCTCGGCCTCGGCGTACCGGGGGATGTCGCGGTCACCGGGTACGGCGACCACCCGTACGCCGGCTATCTGCAGACCCCGTTGACGACAGTCCGGCTGCCGGTCGCGGAGGTCGGTACGACGGCGGTCGAGCTGCTGCTGCGCCGGATCCGTGACCGCGGTTCCGAACGACCGCGTAAGATCCTGATCAGGCCCGAGCTCGTGGTGCGAGCTTCGACGGCCCGCTGAGACTGCCAGTGGCCTGGATCACGGCCGCTGGACCGAATTGGTCGCGCCTCCAGACGCTGTGTAACATGGTCTGTCGGCGTACGACCCTGAACACCCTTGACCACGGAGAATCATGTCTAAGAAGTGCGATGTTTGCGGCAAGCAGCCGACGTTCGGCAACAGTGTTGCCCGTCTGGGTAAGGGCGCGATGATCCGCCGGGTCAAGGCGCGTACGCCGCGGCGGTTCAACCCCAACATTCAGCCGTTCCTGGCGGTCATCAAGGGCACCCCGACCAAGCTGAAGGTCTGCACCTCCTGCATCAAGGCGGGCAAGGTTCAGCGCGTCGTCGGCTAGTACTCTTCCGGCTCCCCGATGAGCCGGTCTCCGTGCAGGGCCTCGTAGGCGTCCGGGATCACCCGGGCGCCTACTGCTGTTGTACGACGGCCGCGTCGTAGCCGGCGAGCTCGTCGGCGGTGGGCCGTTGGAAGAGCTGGTCCCACGCCCTCAACTCCTGCTGGGTGACCTTGAAGGTGGCAGCCGGCAGGACCGCGTTCCGGGCGTCCAGCCGCTGCCAGATCACCTCCAGCGGGAGGTCGAGCACGATCAGCTCGGTCCGCGCGCCGAGTTCTTCGGACCGCTTCCGGAACAGCTCCCGCTCCTCGCGGCTCCAGCAGCCGTAGTCGAGGATCACGTTGTTGCCCAGCGTCAGCGTCCTGGCGGCGACGCTCCACAGCAGCTCGGACTCCAGCACCCAGCGTTTGCCTTCGTGCTCGTTGGTGCCGAACAGCGAGCTCATCCATTCGTCGGGCGTCAGCCTCAGCGCGTGCCGCTCGGTTTCCAGTCGCCTGGCCAGGGTGGTTTTACCCGAGCCGGGCAGGCCGATGAGCAGGGTCATGGTCGCCGGGGACATGGCGGCACCCTAGCCGCGCCGGCGGAGGGAATCCCGGGGATTTCCGGTGGTCAGCGTGCGCGGGCCACGACGGTGATCTCGCGGCGGTTGTGGTGCAGCTGGCGGGCGTGCAGGACGTCGTACTCCTTGCTCAGGACATCCATTCCGCGCCGGGCCGCGTCGAGCGGGTTGCGGCCGCCGCCCTTGAGCGTGACGACGGCGAGCGCGCCGCGGCGCAGGTGCGGAGCGGCGTCGAGCATCACCCGGGCGCTCATCACCTGGTCCATCCGCATGTCGTTGACCACCACGTCGAAGCGGAGCTGGTTGCGGCGGAAGAACTCGCCGGCCGTCGTCCCGATGTGGTGGATCCGGCGGTCGCCGTCCAGGCGCGGGTCGAGGGCACCGGGATCGACCGACCAGACTTCCTGGTCGTACTGGCGCAGGATGCGCGTCCAGCCGCCCGGGCTGGCGCCGAGGTCTAGCGCCTTGCCGCCGGGCTCGAGGTCGAGGTGGAAGGTGCGGATCGCTTCCTCGAGCTTGAACTCCGAGCGCGAGACCCGTTCGTCGGAGCGGGCCAGCCGCATCCGTCCGCCCGGCCAGTCGGTGAGGCTGTCGGCGAGCCGGTTGAGCCCGACGAGGACCGCGCGCTGGGAGACGAAGCAGGAGACCACGAGGTCCTGGCCCGAGCGGGAGACCTCGATCCCGCGGGCGCCGAGCGCCTCGTCGAGCAGGTGGTAGAACGTGCCGCCGGTCCCGGCGCCGTCGGTCCAGGTCTGGACGGCGAGCGTGGCCGGATGGCGCGGCAGCTCGGCGAGTACGAGATCGGCCAGTTCGTGCGAAGGCGGTACGTCGTCCGGCGGGAAGCTCGCGATCTCGACGGTCAGGTGCCGGACGAAAACGATCCGCCCGTCGTCGCAGGCCGCGGCCAGGTCGCCGACCGCCGGGGCGTTGCCGGTGATCCGGCCGAGGTCGCCGCTGACCCGCTCGACCTCGACGTCGCGGCCGAACTCCTCGCGGAGCTCCCGGACGGCCAGGTCGTAGCTGTCGGGGGAGACCGAGAACAGCAAGGCAGGCACAGCACATGGTAAGCGTCGCCCGACCGCCCGCTACATTCGCAGCCGTGACGGCCGGCGACAGTGGTGCAGCGAGACGCTCGATGGGTCCACTGTGGGCGGCCGGGTTCACCACCGCCTTCGGCGCGCACGCGGTGGCCGCCAACCTCGGCGGCTTCTCCGACGACGCGGTCAAGTCCTTGCTCACGCTCGGCCTCCTACTGGCCTTGTACGACGGCGCCGAAGTGCTGCTGAAGCCGCTGTTCGGCTGGGTCGCGGACCGGGTCGGCGCTCGGCCGGTGCTGCTGGCGGGGCTGGTCGGCTTCGCGGCCGCGTCGGCGGCGTACGCGGTGGTGGACAGCCCGGGCTGGCTGTGGGTGGCGCGCCTCGGGCAGGGGGCTGCGGCCTCGGCCTTCTCGCCGGCGGCGTCGGCGCTCGTGGCGCGGCTGAACCCGGCGGCCAAGCACGGGCGGGCCTTCGGCAGCTACGGGTTCGCGAAGAGCCTCGGCTACACGCTGGGCCCGTTGCTCGGCGGCGGATTGGTGTGGGCGGGTGGTCTGCGGCTGCTGTTCGCGGTGACCGCCGTACTGGGGTTGGTGGTGGCGGTCTGGGCGCTCTTCGCGGTGCCAGTCGTACCGCCTCTGCCGCGCACTCGGCAGACGGTGCTGGACCTGGCTAGGCGCATCAGTGATCCGGCGTTCCTCCGGCCTACTGCTGCGCTGGCCGCGGCGACTGCGGCGTTGTCCGTGGGTGTCGGCTTCCTGCCGGTCACGGGCGCTGCTGCTGGGCTGGGACCGATCGCCACGGGTGCAGCGGTCTCGGTGCTCGCTGCGACGGCCGCCCTCGTGCAGCCGCGCGCTGGTCGTGCGCTGGATGCTGGGCAGCTCAGTACGCGGACCGGACTGACCGTCGGGCTGCTCCTGGCGGCGGCCGGGCTGCTCAGCGCGACTCTGTCCGGTGTGGCCGGGCTGCTGGCTGCCGCGGTCCTGATCGGCTGCGGCACGGGTCTGATCACCCCGCTGGGCTTCGTGGCGTTGGCGTCGTCGACTCCGCAGGAGCGGCTGGGGCAGACGATGGGTGCGGCCGAGGTCGGCCGCGAGCTGGGAGACGCCGGAGGGCCGCTGCTGGTTGCCGGGGTTGCCACGGCCGCCACCCTCGCTCACGGGTACGCCGCGCTCGCCGTACTGCTGGCGGTGGGACCCGTGATCGGTCTGGTCAGCGCATCGCTTCGGGCCAGACGTTAACCTTCCCGGCGTGGAAGAGCTGACGGTCGGGGTGCTGCGGAGCTGGGCTCGTGTCGCGCTCGTCGAGCTCGGGCGGGCCCGGTCGGAGATCGACGACCTGAACGTCTACCCGGTACCGGACGGCGACACCGGGACCAACCTGTACCTGACCTGGGAGGCGGCCTGCGACGCGCTGCCGGAGGGCGAGCTGACGTTCGCGGAGGCGGTCCAGGCCTTCGGGCGAGGCGCGCTGCTCGGTGCCCGGGGCAACTCCGGGGTGATCACCTCGCAGCTCGTGCGTGCCTGCGGGCTGCGACTCGCGGAGAACCTGCCACCGGTTGAGCCGGCGCCGCCCGCCGAGCGCGCCGGCGCCGCCACTGAGCCCGCCGACGCCGCTCCCCGGCCCGCCGGTCCGGTGGCGCGGCTGGCCGATCCCCGGATGAGCGAGCCGGTTGCGTTCGCCGACGCGCTCGTCTTCGCGGCCGACGCGGCGTACGGGGCGGTGGCGCAGCCCGTCGAGGGCACCATGCTCACCGTCGCCCGCGCCGCCGCTGACGCGGCTCTTGCCGCCGCGAACGAGGGCAAGAACCTGGCCGAGGTCTGCCTGACCTCCGTCGCGGCCGCACGCCTGGCACTGACCAAGACGACCGAGCAGCTGGACGTCCTCCGGCGAGCCGGAGTCGTGGACGCCGGGGGAGCGGGCCTGGTGGTGATCCTGGGCGCGATGGAGTCGGTCCTGTCCGGCCGGGCACCCGGCGGCGACTGGTCCGTCCCGCCCCGCCGGCCCCCGATGCCGCCCGCCTCCGGCGCCCCCGCCTCTGGCGACGCTTCCGCCTCCGGCGACCTCACCGCCTCCGGCGACCTCACCACCCCCGTCGCCTGCGGCGCCGTCGCCCTTCCCGGCTCCGGCGAAGCCGGAGCCCCAGGAACAGATGGCGCCGAGCTACCGCCCGACGGGCCGGCGTACGAGGTGATGTACCTGCTGGATGCAGACGACGACGCCATCGGCGAGTTCCGCCGGGAATTGACCGAGCTGGGTGACTCCGTCGTCGTGGTCGGTGGCGACGGGCTCTGGAACGTGCACGTGCACACCGACGACGTCGGCGCCGTGATCGAGCGGGGGATCGGCATCGGCCGGCCGCATCGGATCCGGGTGACGCACTTCGCGGATCTGCCGCCGCACGCGCCGGTGGCCGGGCGGGCGGTGATCGCGGTGGCGGCCGGGGACGGGCTTGCGGAACTCTTCGGCCAGGCCGGGGCGATCGTCGTTCGCGGAGGACCTGGGCGGCGGTGCTCGACCGGTGAGCTGCTGCGGGCGATCGAGCAGTCCAACGCGCCGGAGATCGTGCTGCTGCCGAACGACAAGGACTCCATCGCGGTCGCCGAGGCCGCGGCGACGGCCGCGCGGCAGGCCGGCGTACGGGTGGCGGTGATCCCGACCCGCGCACAGGTTCAGGGACTGGCGGCCATCGCGGTGCACGATCCGGAGCGCAGCTTCGACGACGACGTCGTGCACCTGTCCGCGGCCGCCGGTCAGACCCGCCACGGCGCGGTCACCATCGCCGTCAAGGACGCCTGGACGATGGCCGGCACCTGCCGGATCGGCGACGCGCTCGGGGTCGTGGACGGCGACTTCACGCTGATCACCGAGGACCTGGTCACCGCCGCGACCGGGGTGGTGGACCGGCTGCTCGGCGGCGGTGGCGAGCTGCTGACAGTGGTCAGCGGCCGCGACGCCGATCCCGCCCTGGTCGACGCGGTGGTGCGGCACGTCCGCCGGTACCGCAAGGATGTCGATGTCATGGTGTACGACGGTGGGCAGGAGCGGTACCCGTTGCTGATCGGGGTGGAATGAAGACAGACATCGACCGCAAGCTGCGCGACTTCGTCGGCGCCCGGACGGCGAAGACGTTCGCCGAGGTGCTCGGGATCGAGACCGTCGGCGAACTGCTGCGGCACTACCCGCGGCGTTACCTGAAGAAAGGCGAGCTGACGCCGTTCGACGAGCTCGAGGTCGGCGACCAGGCGACCGTCAACGGCCGGGTGAAGAAGGTCACCGTGCGTTCGCTGGACTCCAAGCAGGAGATCCGGCCGGACGAGGTGAACAAGTTCCGCCGGCACCGGACGATCACCAAGGTGGTCGTCACCGACGGCCGCAACGACCTGGAGCTGGCGTTCTTCAACCAGCCCTGGCTGGCCAACAAGCTCACCCCCGGAACGGCGGCGCTGTTCTGGGGCGAGGTGACCAAGTTCCGCGAGACTCTCCAGCTGAAGGGCCCGGGCACCGAGATCCTCGACGAGGAGGATCTCAGCGAGGCCGAGATCGAACGCCGGGCCAAGCCGTTCCGGCCGCTCTACCCGGCCACCGCGAAGTTGCCCACGGCCACCATCGAGCGCAGCCTGAAGATCGTCCTGGACAACCTCGAGGAGGTCGAGGACCCAATCCCGGAGCTGGTGCTGAACAACGAGCAGCTGCTCGGCCTGCGCGACGCGCTGCAGAAGATCCACCTGCCGGAGACCGAGAAGGACATCGCCGAGGCGCAGAAGCGGTTCCGGTTCGAGGAAGCCCTGGTGATGCAGACGATCCTGGCCCAGCGCCGGGCGGTCACCGACGCGCTGAAGGCGATCCCGCGGGAGCGGACCGCCGGTGGGCTGCTGGACGACTTCGACGCGCGGCTGCCGTTCCAGCTCACCGAGGGGCAGACCGAGGTCTGCGAGGAGATCTTCGCCGACCTGGCCCGGCCGCATCCGATGCACCGGTTGCTCCAGGGTGAGGTCGGCTCCGGCAAGACGGTGGTCGCGCTGCGGGCGATGCTGTCGGTGGTCGACGCCGGCGGCCAGGCCGTCCTGCTCGCGCCGACCGAGGTGCTCGCCACCCAGCACCACAAGACGCTGACCAAGATGCTCGGCGAGCTGGCCGAGCAGGGCATGCTCGGCGGCGCCGACCGGGCCACGCGGGTCGGCCTGCTGACCGGCTCGCTGAACGCGGCAGCCCGGCGTACGGCGATGCTGGACGCGGCGAGTGGAGCCGCGGGGATCGTCGTCGGCACGCACGCGCTGCTGGAGGACAAGGTCCAGTTCGCCGATCTCGGCCTGGTCGTGGTCGACGAGCAGCACCGGTTCGGCGTCGAGCAGCGGGCCGCGCTGAGCACGAAGTCGGGCGAGAACACCCCGCACGTGCTGGTGATGACCGCGACGCCGATCCCGCGCACCGTCGCGATGACGGTGTTCGGCGACCTGGCGGTGTCGACGCTGACCGAGCTGCCGGCCGGGCGGTCGCCGATCAAGTCGTCGGTGGTCCCGGCCAAGGAGAAGCCGGCCTGGCTGGAGCGCGCCTGGGAGCGGGTCCGCGAGGAGGTCCAGAAGGGCCATCAGGCGTACGTCGTGTGCCCGCGGATCGGCGACGACGTGAAAAACGCCACCGACGAGGAAGGCGAGTTCGCCTCCGGCGCCGAGGAGGAAGCCGAGACCAAGGCGAAGCCGCGGCCGGCGATCTCGGTGCTGCAGGTCGCCGAGGTGCTCGCCGAGGTGCTGCCCGACCTGCGGCAGGCGGTGCTGCACGGCCGCCTCCCGGCCGACGAGAAGGACGCGGTGATGTCGAAGTTCGCCGCGGGGGAGATCGACGTGCTGATCGCGACCACCGTGATCGAGGTCGGCGTCGACGTGCCGAACGCCTCGACGATGGTGGTGATGGACGCCGACCGGTTCGGCATCTCCCAGCTGCACCAGCTGCGCGGCCGGGTCGGGCGGGGCAAGGTGCCGGGGCTGTGCCTGCTGGTCACCGACGGCTGGCCGGGGTCGAAGTCGCGGGAGCGGCTGGACGCGGTGGCCTCGACGACGGACGGCTTCGAGCTGTCCCGGATCGACCTGGAGAACCGGCGCGAGGGCGACGTACTGGGCGTGGCGCAGTCCGGGCGGCGGACGAGTTTGAAGCTGCTCAGCGTGCTGCGCGACGAGGAGGTCATCTACGCCGCGAGGCACGTGGCGAACTCGATCGTGTCCGTCGATGCCGAACTGACCGGCTACCCGGCGTTGAAGGCCTTCGTCGCCGAGGCTCTGGCGTCTGAGGCCGCCGAATACCTGGAGAAAACGTGACCCGGATCATTGGCGGATCGGCAGGTGGCCGGCGGATCAGCGTTCCGCCCGGGAACGGGACGCGGCCGACGGCGGACCGGGTGCGGGAGGCGATGTTCGCCTCGGTGGAGACCGAGTTCGGCGGTGGCGGGTTGCTCGATCTCGCCGTGCTCGACCTGTACGCCGGGTCGGGCGCGATCGGGTTGGAGGCGCTGTCGCGGGGTGCGAGCCGGGTGGTGCTGGTCGAGCAGGATCGCAAGGCCGCCGAGGTGATCGCGGCGAACATCCGCGCGGTCGGGCTGCCGGGTGCGACGTTGCTCACCCGGCCGGTCGAGAAGGTTGCCCAGGGCACCAACACCGGTGAGGTCTTCGACCTGGTGTTCGCCGACCCGCCGTACAAGCTGGAGACGGCGGTGCTGCAGGAGGTGCTGGTGGCGCTGGCCGAGCACGGCTGGCTGGCCGAGGACGCGGTGGTGGTGGTCGAGCGGGGCAAGCGGGAGCCGTGGGAGTGGCCGGCCGGGTTCGAGGCGCTGCGCGACCGCAAGTACGGCGAGGCGCGGCTTTGGTACGGTCACCGCCATGAGTAGAGCGGTCTTCCCAGGGACCTTCGACCCACCGACGAACGGCCACCTGGACGTGATCGCGCGGGCGTCGGCGGCGTTCACCGAGGTGATCGTCGCGGCCGGGGTGAATCCGGCCAAGCAGCGCATGTTCGACGCCGACGAACGGGTCGCGATGCTGACCGAGATCGCCGCGCCGTACGGCAACGTGACGGTGGACACGTTCGACGGGTTGCTGGTCGACTACTGCCGCTCGGTCGACGCGCAGGTGGTCGTCAAGGGCCTGCGCTCGGGCAGCGACTACGACTACGAGCTGCGGATGGCCCAGATGAACCGGCGGCTGACCGGGCTCGACACGCTGTTCATGCCGACCGCGCCGGAGCACGGCTACGTCTCGTCCAGCCTGGTCAAGGAGATCGCGAAGCTGGGCGGCCCGGTGGACGGCTTCCTGCCGCCGGCCGTGCACACCCGGCTGGCCGCGAAACTCTAGAACCACCCCGGATTGGGCTGAGACGGATGGACTTGGTAATGTTGTCCATCGGTCTCGACGAGACCGAGATTTTGCCTGCCCACGCCTGAAAGGGATGTTCTGAGCGCCTTGGACCCGCGGTCCCCACTCGTGATCGACACCCACGAGCTGTCACGCCGCGCCGGGTCCCAGCGCGAAGTCTCCTTCACGGCACCGGCACCGGCCGATCTCGGGATCGACGTGATCGGCGTCCCCGAAGGTGATCCGATCCAGTTCGACCTGCGACTGGAAGCGGTTGTCGAGGGGGTGCTCGTGACCGGGTCGGCCCAGGGCCGGCTGGTCGGGGAGTGTGCGCGGTGCCTGACCGAGATCGAGGACGAGTTCCTCGCCGACGTCCAGGAGCTGTACGTCTACCCCGAGAGCGACGCCGAGCCCGACGAGGCCAGCCGGATGGAGGGCGATCTGATCGACCTCGAGCCGGCGCTGAGGGACCAGGTGGTGCTCGCACTGCCGTTCACGCCCTTGTGTTCGGACGACTGTGCCGGCCTGTGCCCCGAGTGTGGGGTCCGGCTGGACGACGAGCCGGATCACAAGCACGAGGACGCAGTCGATCCCCGCTGGTCCGCGCTCGGCGGCCTGCTCGCGCAGGACGAACGACCGCAGGACAAGTAACCTCGTACCTCTCGTACTCCGGTACGGGCGCAGGACAACCACACAGCAACCGCACACCAAGCCGGCCGGGTCTCGTGCCTCCGGCCGAACCGAGGAGTCATAACCGTGGCCGTTCCGAAGCGGAAGATGTCGCGCAGCAACACCCGCAGCCGCCGGGCCCAGTGGAAGACCACTGCCCCGTCGCTCGTCACCTGCGTGAACCCCGCCTGCCGCGCGAAGCACCTGCAGCACACCGTTTGCCCGACCTGCGGCCAGTACGGCGCGAAGGGCGAGCGTCGCCAGGTCGTCGAGAGCTAAACGGCACCAGTCAGTGAATTCGGTCAACGAGACGGGGCTCTACGCCGAGCTGAACCAGCGGCTCGGCGTATCGCTGGCTGACGAACTACTGGAGCACGCCTTCACCCACCGTTCGTACGCCTACGAGAACGGTGGGTTGCCGACGAACGAGCGGCTGGAGTTCCTCGGGGACTCCGTGCTCGGGGTCATCGTCACGGAGTCGCTGTTCCGCAACCATCCGGACCTGTCCGAGGGTCGCCTGGCCAAGCTGCGGGCCGCGGTGGTCAACATGCGCGCGCTCGCCGGGGTCGCCCGCGACCTCAAGCTCGGCAAGTACCTGCGCCTGGGGCGTGGCGAGGAGGCCACCGGCGGCCGGGACAAGTCGTCGATCCTGGCCGACTGCGTCGAGGCGCTGATCGGTGCCGTCTACCTGGACCGTGGGTTCGAGGTGGCCGGCGCGGTCGTGCACACGCTGTTCGACGAGCTGATGGAGTCGTCGGCGCGGCTCGGCGCGGGCCTGGACTGGAAGACGTCGCTGCAGGAGCTGGTCGCCCAGCTCGGCGTCGGCGTCCCGGAGTACGTGATCGCCGAGTCCGGTCCCGACCACGCCAAGACCTTCGAGGCACGGGTCCGGATCGGCGCCGACACCTACGGGCACGGCATCGGCCGGAGCAAAAAGGAAGCCGAGCAGCAGGCCGCCGAAACGGCCTGGAAGGCACTGCGCGCGGCCCATCCCGACAGCATCGACCCGTCGCAACAGCCCTGAGGTGCCTGAGCTTCCTGAGGTAGAGGTCGTCCGCCGCGGACTCGCGGATTTCACCACCGGGCGGACGATCGACGCCGTCGAGGTGCTGCACCCGCGGCCGGTTCGCCGGCATCTGGCCGGTGCGGACGACTTCGTCGCCAAGCTCAAGGGCCAGACCTTCCGTACGCCGGCCCGGCGCGGCAAGTACCTGTGGCTCCCGCTGGAGTCGGGCGACGCCGTGCTGGCCCATCTCGGGATGAGCGGCCAGTTCCGCGTCCAGCCGATCGGTACGCCGGACGAGAAGCACCTGCGGATCCGGTTCCGGTTCGCCGACGACGGCGGAGAGGTCCGTTTTCTGGACCAGCGGATGTTCGGCGGCCTGTCGTACGCCGAGGGCGGCGCCGAGCTGCCCGCGGAGATCGCGCACATCGCCCGCGACCCGTTCGACCCGCTGTTCGACCTGGACGCGTTCGTGGCCGGGATCCGGCGCCGCAAGACCGGTCTGAAGCGCGCGTTGCTCGACCAGACACTGGTTTCCGGGATCGGCAACATCTACGCCGACGAGGCGTTGTGGCGGGCCAAGCTGCACTACGCCAAGGCCACCGAAACGCTGAAACCCCAACAGGCGAAGGAGATTCTCGGTCACGCCCGGGCGGTGATGGCCGAGGCGCTGGACGTCGGCGGGACCAGCTTCGACGCCTTGTACGTCAACGTGAACGGGGAATCGGGCTACTTCGAGCGCGGTCTGGCGGTCTACGGCCAGGAGGGTTCGCCGTGCCCCCGCGACGGCCGCCCGATCCGCCGCGAACCGTTCATGAACCGTTCCTCGTTCCGCTGCCCGAAGTGCCAGCCGGCACCGCGACACGCCCGGTGGTGAGCAGGATTCCGTGAATAACGGGGGCCCAGGTTGACCCTTGGCGTAGTGGGTGTCACCCTGAAAGACGGCACATCTTGTGAGAAGCGCTCCTCGGACCGGGGGCGCTACCGGCCGAAAAACCCTTCCGGAGGACAGCACAATGGCCAAGGCTCTTTTAGGGCATCTTGGAGGCACTGACCCGCGTCTGCTCGAGCAGGTTCGTCTGCTCAACCGGCGCGTCGCGGACCTGGAGGCGCACGTGATGCGGCTGCAGGCAGAGAACGACCACCTGGTCGCAGCCGTCCACGACGGTCGGCTGCTCACCGTGGACGAGGCGCTGAACACGCCGGCCACGGTCTGACCAGCGCGACAACTGGGCAGTCCAGCTGACCCGGGGCCGTCGGCCCCGGGAAGCATTGCACCGTCCGCACCACCAACGGCGGCGGCCCCGTGTGGGCCTCCGCCGGTTTCATGTCCGCGCGACGTAGACTCAGGAGCGGAACACCTTCCCCCGGGTAGCGGCAGCGTCACCGGCAGTTACGACGGTTCCAACGGATACCGTCTGTCCTTTCACGGGTTGGGAGCAAGGCTTTGTACCTGAAGAGCATGACGCTCCGGGGTTTCAAGTCGTTCGCCTCGGCGACGACGATGAACTTCGAACCAGGGATCACCTGCATCGTCGGCCCGAACGGCTCCGGCAAGTCCAACGTCGTCGACGCGCTCGCGTGGGTGATGGGCGAGCAGGGCGCGAAGTCGCTGCGCGGCGGCAAGATGGAGGACGTCATCTTCGCCGGCACCTCCGGCCGCAGCCCGCTGGGCCGCGCCGAGGTGGTGCTCACCATCGACAACACCGACGGCGCGCTGCCGATCGAGTTCGCCGAGGTGACGATCTCCCGGACGATGTTCCGCAACGGCGGCTCCGACTACCAGATCAACGGCCAGAACTGCCGGCTGCTCGACGTCCAGGAACTGCTCAGCGACTCCGGGATCGGCCGCGAGATGCACGTCATCGTCGGCCAGGGGCAGCTGGACTCGATCCTGCGCGCCACGCCCGAGGGCCGGCGGGGTTTCGTCGAGGAGGCGGCCGGCGTACTGAAGCACCGCAAGCGCAAGGAGAAGGCGCTGCGCAAGCTGGAGTCGACCGAGGGCAACGTGCACCGCCTCGGCGACCTGATCACCGAGATCCGCCGCCAGCTCAAGCCGCTCGGGCGCCAGGCGGAGGTGGCGCGCCGGGCCGTCACGATCCAGGCCGAGGTGCGCGACGGCCGGTCCCGGCTGCTCGCCGACGACATCGTCCAGGCCCAGTCCGCGCTCGAGGCCGAGCTCAAGGACGAGGCCGCGATGACCCAGCGCCGGGCCGAGATCGAGGCCCAGTTGCGCGAGGCCCGCGAGCTGGAGGCCGAGCTCGAGGAGGCGCTGCGCGAGGACGCGCCGGCGCTGCAGGCCGCGCAGGACACCTGGTACCAGCTGTCCCAGTTCAGCGAGCGGATCAAGGGCACCGCGCGGATCGCCGCGGACCGGATCCGGTCGCTCAACGACGAGGCCGAGGAGCCGCGGGCCGGCCGGGACCCCGAGGAGCTCGAACTCGAGGCGGCCCGGGTCCGCGAGACCGAGGCGCAGATCGAGGCCGAGGTCGAGGCACACTCCGAGCTGCTCGCCGAGGCGATCGAGCGCCGCCAGCAGCTGGAGGCCGAGCACGCCGAGGAGGAGCGCCGGATCGCGGCGCTGATCCGGGCGTCCGCCGACCGCCGCGAGGGTCTGGCCCGGCTGACCGGCCAGGTGAACGCGCTGAAGAGCCGCGCGGCCGCCGCCGAGTCCGAGATCGGCCGGCTCGCGGCCAACCAGCGTGAGGCCGAGCAGCGCGCCGCGAAGGCGCAGCACGACTTCACCGCACTGGAGACCCAGGTGGCCGGCCTCGACGCCGGTGAGAAGGGTCTGGACGACCAGTACGAAGCAGCCCAGAGCGTCCTGGACGAGATGGACGAGCGGCTCACCAAGCTGCGGGCCGAGGAGCGCGACGCCGAGCGGGAGCGGACCGGTCTGGCCGCCCGCAAGGAGGCGCTGGAGCTCGGTCTGAACCGCAAGGACGGCGCCGGCGCGCTGCTGGCCGCCTCCGAGCAGGTGACCGGGCTGATGGGGTCCGTGGCCGCGCTGCTGAGCGTGCGCGCCGGTTACGAGACCGCGATCGCCGCCGCCCTGGGCGAGGCCGCCGACGCGGTGGCCGTGACCCACACCGCCGCCGCGGTCGACGCGGTCGGGCACCTGAAGGAACACGATCTCGGCCGCGCCGGGATGCTGCTGGGCGACGCCCCGGCCGGTGACTACGAGTCCTGGCCGCCGCTGCCGTCCGGCGCGACGTACGCGGTCGAGGTGGTCGACTGCCCGGAGCAGCTGCGTCCGGCGTTGCACCGGATCCTGCGCAAGGTCGCGGTGGTGGACGACGTCGCCGCCGCGCAGTCCCTGGTCCAGCACTTGCCGGACGTGACCGCGACGACGCGGGCCGGCGACGTGCTCGGCGCCCACTTCGCGTACGGCGGCTCCGACGCGGCGCCCAGCCTGATCGAGGTCCAGTCAGCTGTCGACGAGGCCGCCGAAAAGCTGGTCGAGGCGACTGCTCGCAGCGAGCGGCTCCGGTTCGAGCTGGCGGCGCTGGAGCAGGAGCGGGCCCAGCAGAAGGAGCACGTCGAGATCACGCTGGCCCGGCTGCACGAGTCGGACGCGGCGATGGCGGCGGTGGCCGAGCAATTGGCCCAGTTCGGCTCGCTGGCGAAGGCTTCCCGTGGCGAGGCGCAGCGGATGGCCGAAGCGATCGCGGCCGCTGAGGAGGAGCGCGACCGGAACCTGTCCGGCCTGGCCGAGCTCGAGCAGCGGCTCAACGACGCCGAGATGTACGACGACGACGGCGGAGACGAGCCCGACCCGACCGAGCGCGACCGGCTGGCCGAAGCGGCCAAGGCCGGCCGGGCGGCCGAGATGGAGGCGCGGCTGGCGCTGCGGACCACCGAGGAGCGGGCCCGGGCGCTGTCCGGCCGGGCCGACTCGCTGGAGCGCGCGGCGCGGCAGGAGCGCGAGGCGCGGGCCCGGGCGGCTGCGCGGGCGACCCGTCGTGCACGGCAGTCCGAGGCGGCCCAGGCGGTTCACCTGGCGGCCGGGCACGTGCTGGCCCGCCTGGAGCACTCGCTGCAGCTGGCCGCCACCGAGCGGTCAGCCATCCAGGCGCAGCGTGCCGACCGCGAGCAGGCGCTGGCCCAGGCCAGGTCCGCCACCCGCAACCTGAGCTCCGACCTGGAGCAGCTGACCAACACCGTGCACCGGGACGCGCTGGCCCGCGCTCAGCAGAAGATGAAGCTGGAGCAGCTGTACGAGAAGGCGCTCAGCGAGCTGGGCACGGAGGTCGAGCCGCTGATCGCGGAGTACGGGCCGGACCAGTTGGTCCCGCCGCTGCCGCCGAAGGACGGCTCCGAGCCGGACCCGGATCAGGAGGGCGAGCCGTTCGACCGGGCCAAGGTCGAGAAGCGGCTCAAGCAGGCCGAGCGCGCGCTGAACCAGCTCGGCCGGATCAACCCGCTCGCGCTCGAGGAGTTCGAGGCGATGGAGGAGCGGCACCGGTTCCTGTCCGAGCAGCTGGACGACCTGAAGAAGTCCCGCCGCGACCTGATGGACATCGTCAAGGAGGTCGACGACCGGGTCGAGCAGGTTTTCACCGAGGCCTACCGCGACGTCGAGGTCGCCTTCGAGCACGTCTTCAGCCGGCTGTTCCCCGGCGGTGAGGGCCGGCTGGTGCTGACCGATCCCAGCGACATGCTGAGCACCGGCATCGATGTCGAGGCGCGCCCGCCGGGCAAGAAGGTCAAGCGGCTGTCGCTGCTGTCCGGTGGCGAGCGCTCGCTGGTCGCGGTCGCGTTCCTGGTCGCCCTGTTCAAGGCCCGCCCGTCGCCGTTCTACATCCTCGACGAGGTCGAGGCGGCGCTCGACGACACCAACCTCGGCCGCCTGCTGGAGATCTACGAGGAGCTGCGCGAGAACAGCCAGCTCCTGGTGATCACCCACCAGAAGCGCACGATGGAGGTCGCCGACGCCCTGTACGGCGTCACGATGCGCGGCGACGGCGTCTCGGCCGTCATCTCCCAACGCATCCGCGAGCCCGAACCGGCCTGATCCCTACTCCCCACCGAGCCCGTCACCGGCCGGCCCGTCGGACCCGCCGACCCGCGTGTCCCTGACGAAGCCGGCCAGACCGCGACGGAACCGGCCGATGCCGAACATCCCCGCCTCGGTCCACCACGCCGGATCGTCGCCGGTGGGCCCGTGCACCAGCTCCTGCCACCGCTCGCCGAGTCCGAAGACCAGCGCCCAGGGCAGTAGCCGGATCAGGTCATTGCGGGTGAGATCGTCGGTTGATGCTGAGCCGACGTACTGGGCGAAGCTCTGTACCTGCTCGGCTTGCCGGTGGCCCTCGGTAGTCAGCATCCCGTCCGACCAGCGCCAGAGGCGCCTCGCGGGCAGTCGCGCGTACCAGCTGTAGCTGGCGACTTGCTCGAACAGCGTCTGCCGCATCGCCGCGTGCGCAGCCTGCAGGTGCCGGGTCTCGGACCCTTCGCCACTCAGCTGCCGGGTCTCGCCGGGCCGGGGGACCGGGAACAACCCCTCGAGTAGGGCTCGATGGTGGCCGTGCGTCACCGCGGCGGGATCCAGCAGCACGAGCCGTTGGGGTGCACGGATAGGGTCCTCGATGCGCAGTGCGCCGAGACGGTGCAGCTCAACCAGCGTACCGGCGGTGTGCCGTAGTTCTGCGCGGGACTCGTGCAGGAGACCGGCCTCAGCCACAGCGAGCTTCGGCGGTGCCGGCAGGGGACGTCCCATGGCGACGACTGTACGGGGGCGACGGCCGGCGAGGTTGACTTGGTTGAGACGACCGGTCATATTTAACCTATGGCGCGACGGAGCATGCGTGAGGAGATCGTCGACGCGGCGTTGGCCCAGTTCCACGAGAAGGGGTTCAACGCGGCGGCGGTCAAGGACATCACCGATCGGGCGGGGGTGCCGAAGGGGTCGTTCTACAACCACTTCCCGAGCAAGGAAGCGCTCGCGATCGTGGCGCTCGAGCGGTACGGCGAGCAGCGGAGGCTGACCGACCTGGCCGATCCCGGGGTGCCGCCGGTGGAGCGGATCCGCAAGCACTTCGAGTTCCTGCGCGACGACGTGCTCGATCACGACATCACCCGCGGCTGCCTGCTGGGCAACTTCGGGACCGAGATCGTCGACCACAGCGACCCGATCCGGACCGCCGTGCACGAAGGTCTCGAGTACTGGAGCGGCCTGCTGGCCGGCGCGATCGCCGAGGGGCAGAAAGCCGGTGAGATCCGCGAAGACCTGCCGGCCGACCCGGCTGCGCGCTACCTGCTGAGCGCCTGGGAGGGCACGCTGATCCAGGCGCGCGCGGACAAGTCGCAGGCCGCCTTCGAGGTGTTCTTCGCGCTGACCTTCGACAGCCTGCTCAAGACCTGACCCAGCACTTCCCCGCCCCTCCAGCGAGGAGGGGCTTCCTTTTGACTGGAGTAAGATGACCGACCGTCTTAAAAGCTATCGCGCCGTGGAGGCGCTTGACGGCGTGTTCACCCTCGTCGACAAACCGCTCACCGAGCCCGGCGCCGGGCAGGTCCGGATCGCTGTCGAGGCGTGCGGGATCTGCCACAGTGACGAAGCCGGTGTGCACAACCTGATGGGTGTCTTGCCGCCGGGGACGCCGATCGTGCCGGGCCACGAGGTGGTCGGCCGGGTGGACGCCCTGGGCGAAGATGTCACCGGGTGGCAGGTCGGCGACCGGGTCGGCGTCGGCTTCCACGCCGGCCCGTGCGGGGTCTGCGCGAACTGCCGGCGCGGCGACTTCGTCTTCTGCACCGACCAGCCGATCGCCGGCGTCAGCATCGACGGCGGGTACGCCGAGTACATGACCACCCGGTCGAGCGGGCTGGTCGCCGTACCGGACGGCATCTCCGCGGCTGAGGCCGCGCCGCTGCTCTGCGCGGGCATCACCGTGTTCAACGGGCTGCGCAAGGGCAATGCCCGTCCGGGCGACCTGGTCGCGGTGCAGGGGATCGGCGGGCTCGGTCACCTGGCCATCCAGTACGCCGCCAAGCTCGGGCTGCGGGTGGTCGCGATCGCCCGCGGCGAGTCCAAGCGCGAGCTGGCACTGAAGCTCGGCGCGGACGAGTACATCGACAGCACGACGGTCGACCCCGCCGAGGCGCTGCAGAAGCTCGGTGGCGCCCGGGTGGTCGTCGCGACCGGCACCAGCGGCGCGGCGATCAGCAATCTGCTCGGCGGGCTGGCGTTGCACGGCCGGCTGATCGTGCTGGGCGCCACCAGCGACCCGATCGAGATCGGCAGGTCGGTGATCTTCTCGGATCTGACCGTTCAGGGATCGCTGACCGGCACCCCGAGCCAGAACGAGGAGAGCCTCGCCTTCAGCCTCGCGCACGACGTCCGGCCGATGGTCGAGACGGCGCCGCTCGAGCAGGCCGCCGCGGCGTACCAGCGGATGCTGTCCGGCGACGCGCGGTTCCGCATGGTCCTCACCACCAACCGATAAAAGGGGTTTTGCGTCATGAGCCAGTTGATTCTGAAGGCGATCGGCACCATCGAGGCGAACGTGGAACTGGTCGACTCACCCGACCTGAGCGTGGGGGCCGACGAGGCGCTGGTCCGCATCGAGGCGGCCGCGATCAACCCGGTCGACTTCATGCTCGCGGCCGGTACGTACGGCTACCAGGCGCAGGTCCCGTTCGCGCTGGGCACCGAGGGAGTCGGTCGTGTCGTTCGAACCGGCGACTCGGTCGGCGCGGAGCTGATCGGCCGCCGGGTGCTGATCCTGCCGAACTACCAGCAGGGCACCTGGGCCGACGAGGTGGTGGTCAAGGCGTCGAACCTGATCGCGCTGCCCGACGAGGGCGATCCGCTCCAGCTGGCGATGCTCGGCGTCAACCCGCTGACAGCGCACCTGCTGCTGACCGAGTTCGTCGACCTCCGGCCGGGTGACTGGATCGGTCAGAACCTCGGCAACTCCGCCGTCGGCCAGTACGTGATCGGTCTGGCCAAGCACCTCGGCCTGAAGACGGTCAGCGTCGTACGGCGGGAGGAGGCGGCCGCCAGGCTCCATGAGCTCGGCGCCGATCTGGTGGTCGTCGACGGTGACGACCTGGCCGGCCGGATCAAGCAGGCGCTGGACGGCGCCGAACTGAAGCTGGCGCTGGACGGCACCGGCGACTCCACGATCGGTGCGCTCGCGCAGGCCGTCGAGTACGGCGGCACGGTGGCCAGCTACTCCAGTGTGACCGGGCAGCCGCCGGCCGTCGGGCTGGGCGACTACGTCTACCGGCAGCTCTCCCTGCGGGGTCTGTGGATCGTCAATTGGCTGACCAACGCTCCGCGGGCCGAGCAGGAGAAGACCTACACCGAGCTGGCCGGGCTGATCGCTGCCGGAGTGCTCAGTGTGGAGGTGGCCGCGACGTACCCGCTGGCCGACTACCGGAAGGCGTGGCAGCACGCCCAGCAGGCCGGCCGGTCGGGCAAGGTGCTGTTCAGGCCGTGATGGTCATCGAGGCGACCTGGTCGCCCTGGACGTCGAAGGTGAAGTGGGACGGGCCGTTGAAGCCGTCGCCGCCGACCTGGGTGCGCAGGGTGATCGGGTTGCCCGGCGTGGCGACCGTCGTACCGGTGAAGGTGACGTTCTTGCCGATGAACTCCGCGTCGCTCCAGGAGCGGATCCGGTCCGGACCCTGGAACTTGCGGCCCCAGTCGTCGACGTAGCCCTCGGGCGCGAAGGCCGCGACGAAGGCGTCGGCGTCGAGCTGGTCGATGGCGTCCAGCGCGCGCCGGACGGCGGTCGGGATGTCGTTGCTCATGACGTGACGATAACCCCGTCGCCGTGGCTGCTGCGTCCGCCGAGCGGGCCGGATCGCCTATCGTACGAACGACCGCGAGCGTCGAGGCCGGGAGGACTGCGGTGAGCGAGCCGGACCGCAGTGCCGAGGCGCTGGTCCGTTCCCTGTACGCCGAGCACGGCCGCAGCCTGCTCGCGTACGCCACCCGGCTGACCGGCGACCAGACCGCAGCCGAGGACGTCGTCCAGGAGACCCTGCTGCGGGCCTGGAAGCACGCCGGCGATCTGGTCGAGGGCAAGGGATCGGTCCGGGGCTGGCTGCTGACCGTGGCGCGCAACATCGTCACCGACCGGGCCCGGGCGCGCGCTGTCCGGCCCGCCGAGGTCGGTGAGGTCGAGGACCACCCACCGGTCGAGCGGGATCACTCCGACTCGGTCGTGAACAGCATGGTCGTCCTGGACGCGCTGGACCAGGTGACTCCGGAGCATCGTGAGGTCCTGGTGGAGCTGTACTACCGGGGCAGAACCGTCACCGAGGCCGCCCAGGAGCTGGGGCTCCCGCCCGGTACCGTGAAGTCGAGATCGTATTACGCCCTCCGAGCGCTGCGAAGCGTGCTGGGCGGAGCCGGAGCGGAGGTGGCCCGATGAGTACGAACGACGCTGGGCACGACCGCTCCCAGCTGGGTGCGTACGCGCTGGGCGCGCTGGAGCCGGACGAGGCCCGCGAGGTCGAGCTGCACCTGGCCGGCTGCGCCGAGTGCCGCACGGAGGTGGCCGAGCTCGAGGAGATGAAGCAGTTCCTCGACGAGATCCCACCGGAGGCGTTCCTGGACGGTCCGCCGGCCGACGGCGACCTGTTGCTGCAGCGGACGCTGCGCGCGGCTCGTGAGGCTGCTGTGGAGCCGGCGACCGTCGCCCCGGCTGCGTCGATGCCTCCGCGCAGGTCGCGATGGCTGCTGGCCGCCGCGGCGGCGGTGGTCGTCGCCGGAGCGCTCGGTGGTGGCGTGGTGATCGGACGTCAGTCTGTCGACCAGGCGGTCTACGAAGAGACGCCGGCCGGATCGAAGCAGGCCACCGCGACGGATGCGGTCACCGGTACGACGATGGCGACGACCGTGCAGCCACGGGGCAGCTGGAGCTGGGTCGTGGTCGACCTGAAAGGCCTGAAGACGGGTGCCGAGTGCCAGTTGCTCGTCACTGACACCTCGGGCAAGACCTGGGTCGCCGGGAGCTGGGTCGTGTCGGAGAGAGCCGCTCGGGACGGGGCCCGGTTCAGCGGGGGAGTGCTGGTGCCGCCGGACCGGGTGGGTTCGGTGGAGATCCGGACAGTGCAGGGGGAGCGCGTCGTCACCACCCAGCTCTGAAACCCGGTTGCCGGACGGGAGAGGATGGACGCGTGGCTGATTCCTCCGACGACCTGAAGGCACGCCGCAAGGCCGCTGCTGCCGAGTCCACTCGCTGGCTGACCGGCCGCCGGCCGTCCGTGGCGGACACGCTCCGCAGGCTGGCCGACTTGGCGACCGACGAACAGCGTGACGGCTACGGCGAAGGCGGCGAGGTCGCGCAGCTGGAGTCGGAGGTCGCGGAGCTGCTGGGCAAGCCGGCGGCGGTGTTCATGCCGACCGGGATCGCCGCGCAGCAGAGTGTGTTGCGGGTCTTCGCCGACCGGGCCGGGACGCAACGGGTCGCCGTCCACGGGCTGTCGCACCTCTTGTTGCACGAGCTCAACGCGCTGGAAGAGGTGCACCGGCTGCGGATCGAGCGGCTCACCTCCGAGCCGCGGCAGCCGCGGCCGGACGAGCTGGCCGCCATCCCGGGCTCGCTGGCAGCCGTAACGCTGGAGCTGCCGTTGCGCGACGGCGGCTTCGTCCTGCCGACGTGGGACGAGCTGGTCATCTTCACCGAGGCCTGCGCGGCACGCGGCGTACCGCTCCACCTCGACGGTGCCCGGTTGTGGGAGAGCACGCCGTACCTCGGGCACAGCCTGGCCGAGGTGGCTGCGCTGGCTTCGACGGTCTACGTCTCGTTCTACAAGGGTCTGGGCGGTCTGAGTGGAGCCGCGGTCGCCGGACCGGCCGACGTGATCGCCGAGGTACGCCGCTGGCAACGCCGGCTCGGCGCCAACCCCTACACCCTCTTCCCGTACGCCGTCGCGGCGCGCGAAGGCCTGCGCTCGGTCCTGCCGCTGATGGGCGACTTGCACGACCGCGCGGTCGAGCTGGCCGTCGCGCTGCAGGCCGCGGGATATCGGGTGTTCCCCGAGCCGCCGCACACGAATTCGTTCCGGCTCTACGCGCCGCGACCGGCCGGCAAGATGGAGCGCGCGGCCGTTCGCCGGATGGAGGCGACCCGCGAGTCGCTGACCTACGCCTGGCGGCCGGCCGACGTCCCGGGCTGGTCGTGGACGGAGCTGGTGGTGACTCCCGACACGTTGGCCTGGCCGGTCGACGAGGTGGCCAAGGCTTTCGGGGAACTTCTGGGAGACTGAGGGCGTATCACCTGTGAGGTTGTTCGTATCAAGGCGGGGAGAGTAGTCGTCACGTGCTGACGTTCGTGTTCACCATGGTCATCTTGCTGGTTCTTTCGGGCCTCGTACTGCTCGCTGTCGCGCGCGGTGAGGGTCGGCACTTCGGGTAGTCGGGGGAGCGGGGTCGTTGCTTCGAGCAACGGCCCCGGTTCACTGCAGGGCGTCGGCCAGTGCCTTCAGAACGGGTGCGGCGACGGTGATGGTGGGCAGGACGAGCAGTGCGACGGCCGCCGTGTAGGTGGCCGCCGAGAGCACGGGGTGGCGCGGTTCGGGATCGGCCAGGCGCTGGACCCTGAGCACCGTGGACGACTTGGCCGCGGCCAGACCTGCCGCAGGAGCCGGTGAACCGGCCAGAGCGACCAGCGCGCGGGCCAGTGGCAGCGGACCGTTGCGGCGACGGGCGTCGTCGTCGGCGAGCAGCTCGACCAGCGTGCGTGCCTGCTCCAGTGCCACGTCGCTGCGGACCCAGCGCGGGAAAGCCATGTGCAACGCCGTGAACGCCTCCAGTACCAGGTCGTGCCTGGCGCGGAGGTGCGCTTGCTCATGCGCGAGTACGGCGCGCAGTTCGCTGTCGTCGAGCCGGTCGAGTGCGCCCACCGAGACGACGACCCGGGCACCGCGGATCGCCGGGAGGCAGTAGGCGAGCGGAGTCTCCTCGGCCAGGACGCGCAGGCCAGGAATCAGGCCGTCCGGTGTGGCCAGGACGTCGACCAGGTCGCGGTGGCGCTTGCGGCGAGCCCGCGTGCCAACGGCGACGCGGCCGGCGGCGTACAGGAGTCTGATGGCGACCAGTGCCGTCAGTGCAAGGACTGCCGCCGCGGCCAGGTCGCGTGGTGACGACGGGTCGAAGCGTGGTTCGCCAGGCTGTCCTGCGGTCGAGTACGACAGGGAGATGCCCGCGCCGAGCGCGGCCAGGATGGCGGCGATCGCCAGGGCCTGCCAGAGCGCGACTGCTGCCCGCGGGATGCGGTAAGGCCAGCTGGAGCGAGCCAGCAGAGCCGGTGCCGGCCCGGTCAGCACCAGAGCCAGTGCCGCGAGCAGGATCGGCGTGATCACCCGTCCAGCGCCTCGAGCCTGCTCAGGGCTTCGCGGAGCAGCGCCGCCTCCTCGGTGGAGACCTGGCCGACGAACCGGACCAGCGCCTCGCGACGGTCGCCCGCCTGGTCGAGGGCGTCGCGCATCAGGTCGGCGGCGAGGTCGGCGCGCGGTGCGGCGGCCCGGTAGCGCCAGGCCTTGCCGTCGCGCTCGCGCTCGGTCAGCTTCTTCTTGGCCAGCCGGTCGAGCACCGTCATCACGGTCGTGTAGGCCAGCTCGCGGGTCAGCGACAGCCGCTCGTGGACCTCCCGCACGGTGAGTGCCGCGTCGGCCGCCCAGAGCTGCTCCATCACCACGCGCTCGAGCTCGCCGAGCGGTCGCGCTGCCTTCGGGTCGGTGGTCACGTGACCAGTATAACTACAGCTTGTAGTAGATCTCCGGCGGTATCTACTACGCCGCGTCGTAGATCTGCGCTAGCATCTACTACGTAACGTCGTAGATCGCCCGGGAGGGCTGATGGACACGCTCGATCTGGCCCGCTGGCAGTTCGCGATCACCACCGTCTACCACTTCTTCTTCGTGCCGGTGACGATCTCGCTGGTCGCGATCACGGCCGGCCTGCAGACCGCGTGGTACCGGACCGGCAAGGACAAGTACCTGCGGCTGACGAAGTTCTACGGCAAGCTCTTCCTGATCAACATCGCGATGGGTGTGGTCACCGGGCTGGTCCAGGAGTTCCAGTTCGGGATGAACTGGAGCGACTACTCGCGCTTCGTCGGGGACGTGTTCGGTGCTCCGCTGGCGCTGGAGGGTTTGCTCGCGTTTTTCGTCGAGTCGACGTTCATCGGGCTGTGGATCTTCGGCTGGGACCGGTTGCCGAAGAAGGTGCACCTGGCCTGCATCTGGATGGTCGTGCTCGGCACGCAACTGTCGGCGTACTTCATCCTGGCGGCCAACTCCTGGATGCAGAACCCGGTCGGCTTTCGCTACAACGCCGAGCGCGGGCGGGCCGAGCTGACCGACATCTGGGCGGTGCTGACCAACAAGGTCGTGCTGGTCACCTTCCCGCACACGATCTTCGCCGCCTTCATGGTCGGTGGCGCGTTCGTCGCCGGGGTCGCGATCTGGCACCTGGTTCGCCGGCCGGGCGTCGACACCGGCGCGTTCCGGACCGCGCTGCGGCTGGGCGCGGTGATCGTGGTCGTCGCCGGGGCCGGGGTGGCGCTGAGCGGTGACCAGCAGGGCAAGGTGATGACCGAGGTGCAGCCGATGAAGATGGCGGCGGCCGAGGCGCTGTACGAGTCGGAGAAGCCGGCGTCGTTCTCGGTGTTCACGATCGGCACGCTGGACGGGTCGCGGGAGATCTTCTCGGTGAAGGTGCCCTATCTGCTGTCCTTCCTGGCCACCGGACATTTCGACAGCGAGGTGCAGGGCATCAACAACCTGCAGCAGGCCTACGAGAAGCTCTACGGACCCGGCTCCTACAACCCGAACGTCCCGCTGACCTACTGGACCTTCCGGCTGATGATCGGCGTGGGCATGGCGGCGGTGGGCCTCGCGGTCCTGCTGCTGTGGCTGACCAGGCGTGGCCGGGAGCCGCACCGGCTGCTGATCTGGCTGGCCTTGCCGCTGCCCCTGCTGCCCCTGGTCGCAAACGTCTTCGGCTGGGTGTTCACCGAGACCGGCCGGCAGCCGTGGCTGGTGTTCGGGCTGCTACCGACGTCGGCCGGTGTCTCGCCGGGGACGACCAGCGGCGAGGTGCTGACCAGTCTGCTCGGCTTCACCCTCCTGTACGGCGTACTGGCGGTGGTCGAGGTGAAGCTGATGTTCAAGTCGATCCGCGCGGGACTGCCCGGGGCCGCCGGGACGCCGGGTGATCCGACCCGGCCGGACTCCGGCGACGACGGCTCGGCCGAGGCCGAGGCCGACGCCAAGCCGCTGTCGTTCGCGTACTGAGGGGAATGACGATGGAGCTGACAACGGTCTGGTTCGTGCTGATCGCGTTCCTGTGGATCGGGTACTTCGTGCTGGAGGGCTTCGACTTCGGGGTCGGCATCCTGCTGCGGGTGCTCGGCCGCGACGAGCCCGAGCGGCGGGCGCTGGTGACGACCATCGGGCCGGTCTGGGACGGCAACGAGGTCTGGCTGATCGTGGCCGCCGGGGCGACCTTCGCGGCCTTCCCGGAGTGGTACGCGACGCTGTTCAGCGGGTTCTACCTGCCGCTGTTCGCGATCCTGGTCGCGCTGATCGTGCGCGGGGTCGCGCTGGAGTACCGGGGCAAGCGCGACGACCTGCCCTGGCGGTCCCGGATGGACACGATGATCGCCGTCGGGTCGCTGCTGCCCGCGCTGCTGTGGGGCATCACCTTCGCCAACCTGCTCCGCGGCGTCCCGCTCGACGCATCGTACGAGTACGTCGGCAGTCTGGGCGACCTGCTGAGTCCCTTCGCGTTGCTGGGCGGTCTGACGTTCACGGCTGTCTTCGTCGCCCACGGCGCGATCTTCCTGGCGCTGCGGACGACGGACGAGCTGCGCGACCGGGCCAACCGGATGGCTGGGTTGAGCGGGCTGGTGGCGGCCATACTCGCCGGCGGGTTCCTGGCGTGGGCCCAGCAGATCCGCGGAGACAGGTGGTCGCTGCTGATCGCCGGACTGGCCGTGCTGTCGCTGCTGGGTGGACTGGTGGCCAACAGGTTCCGCCGGGAAGGCTGGGCCTTTGCGGGGACGGCACTGGCGATCGCTCTGGCGGTGACGTCGCTGTTCGTCGCCATGTTCCCCGCGGTGATGCCGTCGACGCTCGACCCGGAGTCGACGCTGACCACCGTGGCGGCGGCGTCCACGCCGTACACGTTGAAGATCCTGACGGTGATCGCGGCGATCTTCACGCCACTGGTGATGCTCTACCAGGGCTGGACGTACTGGGTGTTCCGCAAGCGGGTCATGGTCGAGCCTCCGGTCGCTGTCCCGTCCGGCGCCGGCTCATGAAGCCGCTCGACCCGCGGTTGCTGCGCCGGGCCGAAGCGGCCCGGTGGTTCCTGGCCGGGTCGGTGGCGATCGGCGTGGCCACCGGTGCGCTGGTGATCGTCCAGGCCGTGCTGCTCGCTCGCGGGATTTCGGACGTCGTACTGCGGGGTGCGGGCGTCGGGACCATTGCCTGGTTGCTCGCGGCGGTGGTGGCCGCTCGTGCCGCACTGGCGTGGCTGCAGGAGGTTGTCGCCCAGCGGGCGGCAGCTGCGGTGAAGTCGACGCTGCGGCGGCAGGTGCTGGAGCACTCGCTCAAACTGGGGCCTGCCTGGCTGAGTAGCGAGCGGAGCAGCCAGCTGACCACCCTGCTGACCAAGGGACTCGACGACCTCGACCCGTACTTCGCGCGATACCTGCCGCAGTTGGTGCTGGCGGCAACTGTGCCGGCCGGAGTCGTCGGCTGGATGGCGACCGGTGACCTGATCGCCGCGGCGACCGTGGTGGTGACGCTGCCGCTGATCCCGTTGTTCATGGCGCTGGTCGGCTGGGCCACGCAGGCCTACAGTCGGCGGCGGCAGCGGGCGCTCGCCGTACTGGCTCACCACTTCTCGGACGTGGTGTCCGGGCTGGCCACGCTCAAGCTCTTCGGTCGCGCCAAAGGCCAGGCCGAGTCGGTACGCCGGGTGACCGAGGAGCACCGGGTCGCGTCGATGGCGAGTCTGCGGCTGGCCTTCCTCTCGTCGTTCGTGCTGGAGCTGCTGGCGAGCATCTCGGTCGCGCTGGTCGCGGTCGGAGTCGGACTGCGGCTGGTGGAGGGCCGGATGGGGCTGGAGACCGCATTGCTGGTGCTGATCCTGGCGCCGGAGGCGTACCTGCCGTTGCGGCAGGTCGGGGCGCAGTTCCACGCCAGTGCGGACGGCGTCGCGGCGAGCGAAGAGGTCTTCCGGGTGCTGGAGACGCCGCTGCCGGCGCAGGGCGAGCGGACCGACGTACCGGATCTGCGGTCGACCGGGCTGCACCTGCACGACGTGACCGTGCGCTACCCGGATCGCGAGCAGGCTGCGCTCGACGGGTTCGACCTGGATGTCTGGCCTGGGGAGGTGGTCGCTCTGACCGGGCCCAGTGGAGCCGGCAAGTCCACTGTGCTGGCGGTGATCCTCGGGTTCGTCGTACCGGAGTCCGGGGTGGTCGTCGCTGGTGGCAGTGCGGCGGACGAGTTCGACGCCGGGCTGTGGCGTCGGCAGTTCGGCTGGGTGCCGCAGCGGCCGGGACTGCGGGTGGGCAGCATCGCGGAGAACGTGCGGCTCGGGCGTCCTGATGCGACGGACCAGGAGGTCCGCAAAGCGTTGGACACAGCCGGCGCTGCGGAGCTGGAGTTGGAGACGCCGGTGGGAGAGCAGGGCCAGTTGCTGTCGGGCGGACAGCGCCGGCGGGTCGCGTTGGCGCGGGCGCTGGTCACCGATGCGCCGGTGCTGCTGCTGGACGAGCCCACCGCGGGGCTGGATCCGGTGGCCGAGGCAGCGGTGGTCGCCGGGCTGCGGGCGACTGGGAAGACGGTCCTGCTGGTCGCTCACCGGCCGGCGCTGATGGACGCGGCTGATCGAGTGGTCTCGGTGTCCAGAAAGTTGGTGACGGTATGAGCGTCCTCGCGCTGGTGATGCCGCAACGAGGGGTGCGGCCACGGCTGCTGCTCGCCGTACTGGCTGGAGTGCTGGCGTCGGGTACGGCGGTCGGCCTGCTGGCCACCTCCGCATGGCTGATCACGAAGGCGTCCGCCGAGCCGCCGGTGCTCACGCTCCTGGTGGCGATCGTGGCCGTGCGCGCCTTCGGAGTCGGCCGCGGCGTCTTCCGGTACGTCGAACGACTGGCCGGCCACGACGCGGCGTACCGGGTGCTGGGGGACACGCGGGCGCGGATCACCGAGCGGCTGGAGCCCCTGGCGCCGGCCGGGCTGGCGTCGACCCGGAGCGGGGATCTCCTGGCGCGGCTGGTGCTGGACATCGACGCGGTGCTCGACCTGTGGCTGCGGGTACTGCTGCCGGTCCTGGTCGCGGCGGTGACGGGTGCGGCGACGGTTGGACTGCTCGTACTGCTGCTGCCCGTGGCGGGTGCCGCGGTTGCTGTCGCGGTGGTGGTCGCCTGCACGGTCGTGCCGTGGCTGACCGCCGCCAGTGCGCGGCGGGCCGAGCGGATGATGGCAGGAGCTCGCGGGGACGTGGCGGCTGCCGCAACCGAGAACCTGCAGACGGCGGCCGACGTACTGGCGTTCGATGCGGTGGACGACGTGCTGGCGACGTTCGAGGCGGCCGACCGACGGCTGGCCGCGGCGCAGCGGCAGTCTGCTTGGAGCGCGGGACTAGGCGGTGCGCTGCTGGTGATCTGCGTGGGAGCGGCGTGCATCGCCGGGCTGGTTCTCGGCACTGGGGAGTCGGGGCCGGTCTACGCCGTGCTGGTGCTGACGCCGTTGGCGCTGGCCGACGTACTGGGTGGCATCCCGGTCGCCGCACAGCTCGCCATTCGGGTCCGAGGGTCGCTGCAACGCGTCGAGGACTTGCTGAGTACGCCGGTGCCGGTTGCCGAGCCGGAGAACGCGCTGCCGCTACCGGAAGGCAGCGCGCTGCAGATCCACGGCCTGCGGGTCGGCTACGGGCCGGACGACGTGCTGCGCGGGCTGGACCTGGATCTGCCCGCCGGCAGTCGCGTCGTGATCACCGGTCCGAGCGGCTCGGGCAAGAGCACCTTGGCCGCCGTGCTGCTGCGCTTCCTGGAGCCGCGAGCCGGTGAGGTGCTTCTCGACGGCACCGACGTACGGCGGCTCGACGGCGACCAGGTGCGCTCGAGGATCGGGCTGCTGACCCAGGAGAGCTACGTGTTCGACACGAGCATTCGGGAGAACCTCCTGCTCGCCAAGCCCGGTGCCAGCGACCTGCAGCTGTGGAACGCGCTCTACCGGGCCCGGCTCGGCGACTTCGTGCACGGCCTGCCGCGCGGGCTCGACACGATGGTGGGGGAGCACGGTGCCCGTCTGTCCGGTGGCGAGCGGCAGCGGCTCGCGTTCGCCCGGCTGCTGCTGGCCGACCACGACGTGCTCGTGCTGGACGAGCCGACCGAACACCTGGACGAGGAGACGGCGCAGAACCTGCTGAGCGACCTGTTCCGCGCCGCGGGGCACCGGACCGTCGTACTGCTCACTCACCGCCCGGAACTGGCGCCTGACCCAACGCGACCGATCATCGATCTGGCATGAGCATCTGCCAAGATGGGGAATCGTGTTGACTCCTCAGCTTGTCCCCATGCTCGCCGACGCCGCCCTGATCGCCATCATCGCCGTGGTGGTCGTCCTGGTTGCCGGTACCGCCGGACTCGTCGTCACCCGCGGCCGCCGGACCCGTGAGCTGCCGACCACGACGCCGCCGGCGCCGATCGAGACCGCCGAGCCGACGGTCGGCGAGGACGCCGAGGAACCGCGGGACACGCCGACCCGCACGCTCGAGGACACCGAGCTGCCGACGCTGGAGAAGCCGGAGTCCGCGCAGGGCCGGCTGGTCCGCCTACGTGCCCGGCTGGCCCGGTCGCAGGGCTCGCTCGGCAAGGGGCTGCTCGCGCTGCTGTCCCGCGACAAGCTGGACGACGAGGCGTGGGAGGACATCGAGACCACGCTGATCACCGCGGACGTCGGCGTCGCGCCGACCCAGGAGCTGGTCGAGCGGCTGCGCACCCGGGTCCGCGTGGAGGGCGTGTCCGGCGACCAGACCCGCGCGATCCTGCGCGAGGAGCTGATCACGCTGGTCGACCCGACGCTGGACCGGTCGCTCAAGGTCGACCGCAAGGACGACCAGCCCGCCGTGATCCTGATGGTCGGCGTCAACGGCACCGGCAAGACCACCACCGTCGGCCGGCTGGCCCGCGTGCTGGTCGCCGAGGACAAGAAGGTCCTGCTGGGCGCGGCCGACACCTTCCGGGCGGCCGCCGCGGACCAGCTGCAGACGTGGGGCGAGCGGGTCGGCGCCCGGACCGTGCGGGGCGCTGAGGGCGGTGACCCGGCCAGCATCGCGTTCGACGCGGTCAAGCAGGGCATCGAGGAGAAGGCCGACGTCGTGCTGATCGACACCGCCGGCCGGCTGCACACCAAGACCGGTCTGATGGACGAGCTGGGCAAGGTCCGGCGCGTGATCGAGAAGACCGCCGAGGTGGACGAGGTGCTGCTGGTCATCGACGCCACCACCGGGCAGAACGGGCTGACCCAGGCCCGGGTGTTCGCCGAGGTGATCAACGTGACCGGCCTGGTGCTGACCAAGCTCGACGGTACGGCGAAGGGCGGCATCGTGATCGCCGTCCAGCGCGAGCTCGGCGTACCGGTGAAGCTGGTCGGGCTCGGCGAGGGGGCCGACGACCTGGCGCCGTTCGACCCCGAGCAGTTCGTCGACGCGCTGCTCGACTGACCGGCTTCACAGTTGCCGCTCGACGCGGTTTCACCTCGTTCGGGTTCGGCCCGATCTGGTATCAAGAGTCATGAGCCGACCGAGGATCGTCGTCGTGGGCGCCGGGTTCGCCGGGTTCCACGCTGCCAAGACGCTGTGCCGGGTCAGCAAGGGCCGGGCCGAGATCGTCGTGGTCAACCCGACCGACTACTTCCTGTACGTGCCGCTGCTGCCCGAGGTGGCGACCGGCATCCTGGAGCCGCGCCGGCTGACCGTGTCCCTCGCGGACGCGCTGCCGGAGGTCCAGCTGGTGCTCGGTGAGGTCGACGGACTGGACCTGGAGGCCCGCAGGGTCTCGTACGAGGACCCGGCGGGCAAGGCCGGCGCGCTGCACTACGACCGGCTGGTGATCGCCGCCGGCAGCGTCAACAAGCTGCTGCCGATCCCCGGCGTGGCCGAGCACGCGCACGGCTTCCGCGGGATCCCGGAGGCGGTCTTCCTGCGCGACCACCTGACCCAGCAGATCGAGCTGGCCGACGCCACCGACGACCAGGCCGAGCGGGACGCGCTCTGCACCTTCGTCGTGGTCGGAGCCGGCTACACCGGGACGGAGGTCGCCGCGCACGGCGTGCTCTACACCGAGCTGCTCAAGAAGCGCCGGCCCCGGCTGCGCGACCAGCGGATGCGCTGGATGCTGCTGGACATCGCGGACCGCGTGCTGCCCGAGCTGGACCAGCGCCTGTCCCGTACGGCGGACAAGGTGCTGCGCAAGCGCGGCGTCGAGGTCCGGATGGGCTTGTCGGTCGAGGAGGCCAAGCACGACTGCGTGCGGCTGACCGACCAGACCGAGGTCCCGACGAACTCGCTGATCTGGTGCGTGGGCGTGCGCCCCGACCCGGTGGTCGAAGGGCTCGGCCTGAAGACCGAGAAGGGCCGCCTGGTCGTCGACGAGTACCTGAACGTTCCGGGCCACCCGGACGTCTTCGCCTGCGGGGACGCGGCCGCCGTACCCGACCTGACCCGGCCCGGCGAGGTGACGCCGATGACCGCGCAGCACGCCGAGCGCCAGGGGCGGCGCGCGGCTCACAACGTCGCCGCGTCGTTCGGCAGCGGTGAGCGCAAGCCCTACATCCACAAGGACCTGGGCTTCGTGGTGGACCTGGGCGGGACGGACGCGGCGGCCAACCCGCTGCAGGTCCCGCTGGCCGGTCTCCCGGCGAAGGTGGTGACCCGCGGCTACCACCTGCTCTCGATGCCCGGCAACCGCATCCGTACGGCGACCGAATGGCTGTTCGACGCGACGCTGTCCCGGCAGAGCACCAACCTCGGCCTGATCCCGGCCGTCGACGTCCCGCTGGAGACCGCCAGCCCGGAGCGGGTGCGGCGCCATCCGTAGCCGGTAGGTTTCACGGCCATGGAGCTGGAGAACCTGCTGCGCGACCTCACGCCGAAAGTGGTCGGTGCCGTGGTCCGGCGGACCGGTGACTTCACCGCGGCCGAGGACGCCGTGCAGGAGGCTCTGCTGGCCGCGGCCCGCACCTGGCCGCGTGACGGCGTACCGGACAATCCACGGGCCTGGCTGATCCAGACCGCCCACCGGCGGGTGATCGACGAGATCCGCCAGGAGCAGGCGCGGCGGCGCCGGGAGGAGCTGGCCGCGCAGCGCGACGTACCGGCCGACGACGTCGAGGACGCCGACGACACGCTGCGGCTGCTGTTCATGTGCTGCCACCCGGACCTGACCGCCGCCTCCGCGATCGCCCTGACGCTGCGGGCGGTCGGCGGTCTGACCACCGCGGAGATCGCGCAGGCCTACCTCGTGCCCGAGGCGACGATGGCGCAGCGGATCAGCCGGGCCAAGCAGAAGATCAAGGGGGCGAGCTTCGAGCTCGCGCCGGACGACGACCGGCTGCGCAACGTGCTGCACGTGCTCTACCTGATCTTCAACGAGGGCTACACGTCCAGCAGTGGCCCTGAGCTGCACCGCAGCGACCTGGCGGCCGAGGCGATCCGGCTGACCCGCATGGTGCACGCGCTGCTGCCGGCCTGCGGCCAGGTGACCGGACTGCTCGCCCTGATGCTGTTGACCGACGCCCGCCGGGAAGCGCGGACCGGCTCGGCAGGTGAGCTGATCCCGCTGGCCGAGCAGGACCGGTCGCTGTGGAACCAGGAGCTCATCACCGAAGGGGTCGCGCTGGCGGTCGACGCGTTCAGCCGGCCTCCGCTCGGCGAGTACCAGCTGCAGGCGGCGATCGCGGCGCTGCACGACGAGGTGGACAAGCCCGAGGAGACCGACTGGCCGCAGGTGCTCGCGCTGTACGGCCTGCTGGAGAAGCTGTCCGGCAATCCGATGGTCACGCTCAACCGGGCGATCGCCGCGGCCATGGTCGACGGCCCGGACGCCGGGCTGGCGCTGCTGGAGCCGCTCGACGAGCCGCTGGCCGGTCACTACCGGCTGGACGCCGTCCGCGGGCACCTGCACGAGATGCGGGGTGACGTCGAGGCCGCCGCGGAACACTTCCGCGCGGCGGCCCGGCGTACGACGAGCTTGCCCGAACGCGACTACCTGACGCTGAAGGCCGCCGCGATCAGTGATGCTGCGCGAAAGCCGCGCTGATCTCGTCGCGGCCCTCACCGGTGGCCAGCAGCAACCTCAGCAGCACCCGTGCCTTGTACGGATCGAGGAAGCCGCCGTCGATCAGCCCGCGGGCGAGCAGGTCGGACTCGGAGCCCGCGGTCTTGTAGGTGCTCCGCAGGACTGAACCACCACCGGTCCGCGAAGTCAGTACGACGGGGATGCGCTCGGCCAACGCACCCAGCACCGGTGCGAGCGCGGCCGGGACATGGCCGACGCCGTAGCCCGCGACGACCAGCCCCTGATGAGTGTCGGCCAGTCCCTCGAGCAGCAGGCCGTCGTCGTCCAGCGTGACGGTGTAGAGCGCGACACGGGCCGCGTCCAGGTCACCAGCCTCAGCCCGCCCCGGTACGCCGTCCTGACGCGCAGGCCGGGCCAAGATGCGGACCTGGTCCTCGACCAGGTGGCCGATCGGTCCGGCGTTGGGAGACGCGAAGGTCGCCGTACTGGTGCTGTGTGTCTTGCGGACCCAGCGGGCGGCGTGGATCTGGTCGTTGAAGACCACCAGCGCGCCCAGGTCCCGCGCGGCGGGGGAGCAGGCGACGCGGGCGGCGCCCAGCAGGTTGGCCGGGCCGTCCGGGCCCGCCAGGGTGGGGTTGCGCATGGCGCCGGTCAGGACGAACGGGTGCGGGTGCGGCCACACCTGGTCGACCAGGAACGCGGTCTCCTCCAGCGTGTCCGTGCCCTGGGTGACCACGACGCCGGACGCACCGGCGCCGACCGCCTTGGACGCGGCGTCCACCACGTCGAGCATCCGCGCCAGCGTGAGGTTGCCGCTGGACACGGCCTCGACGTCCTGCACCTCCAGAGGCAGCCCCAGCTCGGCCAGACCCGGCACCGCCGCGGTCAGCTCGGCCCCGGTCAACCGGTTGGTGGCTCCGGCCACGGAAATGGTGCCGCCGAGGGTGAAGAGCGCGACGCTCACGGGCAGGTTCCTCTCGTTCGTCACAACCAGCGGCCGAAGGCTACTACCTACCGCGACCTGGCGCGCACGTGCAGTCGTTCACCCTGCGGACCGAACAGGCAGAGCATCTCGACCGGCTCCGGTCCGGGGTTGCCGAACCAGTGCGGGACGCGGGTGTCGAACTCCGCGACCTCACCTTCCTTCAGGATGAAGTCCTGGTCGTCCAGCACCAGCCGGAGCTGCCCGGACAGTACGTAGACCCAGTCGTAGCCCTCGTGGGTCTGCTGGTTGACCTCACTGCCCGGCCAGCCCGGCGGCGCGATCTGCTTGAACGCCTGCAGCCCACCGGGCCGCCGGCTCAGCGGGATCGCCACGGCGCCGTGGTGACGCTTGATCGGCTTGGCGTGGATCCGCGGGTCACCGGTCGGCGGAGCGTCCACCAGCTCGTCCAGCTGGACCTGGTGTGCCCTGGCCAGCGGCAGCAGCAGTTCCAGCGTCGGCCGCCGCTGGCCGGACTCCAGGCGGGACAGGGTGCTGATCGAGATACCGGTGGAGGTCGCCAGGTCGGTCAGGGTGGTCCCGCGCTCCTGGCGCAGCCGGCGCAACCGCGGGCCGACCGCTTCCAGGACGTCGTCGAAGTCGTTCATATTGCCATCTTGGCAAAGATGTTTGTCGTTTTCGAGAACACTGCCGATGCTCGGAGCAGATCGAGCAAAGGAGAACGAGATGTACGACGTGATCGTGGTCGGCGGCGGAGCGGCGGGACTGAGCGGGGCGCTGGCGCTGGTCCGGTCCCGCCGGTCGGTGCTGGTGATCGACCAGGGCGACCCACGCAACGCTCCCGCCGACGGGGTGCACAACTACCTGAGCCGCGACGGCATCCCGCCGCTGGAGCTGACGGCGATCGGCCGCCAGGAGGTGATCGGGTACGGCGGTGAGGTGATCACCGGCACCGTCACCTCGGCCCGGGCGACGAGCGGCCCGGAGATCGGGTTCGTGGTGGAGACGGCCGACGGCCGGTCGTTCGAGGCGCGGCGGCTGCTGGTGACGACCGGGGTGACCGACCAACTGCCCGACGTACCGGGGTTGGTCGAGCGGTTCGGGCGGGACGTGCTGCACTGCCCGTTCTGCCACGGCTGGGAGGTCCGGGATCAGGCGATCGGCGTACTGGCGACCGGGCCGATGGCGATCCACCAGGCGATGATGTTCCGGCAGCTGACCGACGACCTGACGCTGTTCCTGCACACCGGACCCGAGCCGACCGAGCAGCAGTGGGAGGAGCTGGCCGCGCGCGGGATCTCTGTGGTGCAAGGCGTTGTCGAGCAGGTCGAGGTCACCGACGACCGGCTGACCGGCGTACGGCTGGCGGGTGGCCGAGTGATCCCGCGGCAGGCTCTGGTCGTGCAGACCTACCTGCGGGCGCGGGCGGAGTTCCTGGACGAGCTGGGCCTGAAGCCGGGCGAGCGGGAGATGCGCGGCGTCACCGTGGGGGTCGCCGTCGACGCCGGACCGGCCGGGACGACCAGCGTGCCGGGGGTCTGGGTCGCGGGCAACGTGACCGATCCGATGGCCCAGGTGATCACCTCGGCGGCGGCCGGCCTCGCGGCCGGAGCCGGGATCAACGGCGAACTGGTCGGCGAAGACACTCGACTGGCGGTGGCCGCACGCAGTAGTTGAGGAGTTGAATGGAGGCGGGAGGGTGGATGCGCGACACGATCGACCCCGATTTCGCCTCGTACGTCGATGCGCGACAGGGCAGGTGGCTCCGGACCGCGACTCTCGTCTACGGCGACCGGACGAGGGCAGAGGTACAACTGCTGCACGCCTTCAGCCGCCTGGCGCTGGTCTGGGAACGGCAGGACGACCCGGACGTGTTCGTCCAGCGCCTGCTCTACCAACCGGCTCTGTCGCGCCGACGGCGGTTGAAGGCCGTGCCCACCGACGACACCACGCTCACGGCGCTGGCCGCACTGTCGGCCGTCCAGCGAACCGTCTTCGTCCTGCTGTACTACGAGGAGCTGACCGAGTTCGAGATCGCCGACCTGCTCAGCCTGTCGCAGCCGGCGGTCCACGGTCACGGCCAGACCGCGCTCAGCCGCTTCCGTAGCGAGCTGGGCCTGGGTGACTGGCGGAACCCGGCGGCGCAGCGATGAGACGCGAGGACGTCCGACCCCTGCTGGCGCGGGCGGTCCAGGACCTGCCGGACCCGGACCTGGCCGACTCCGCCTGGGCCAGCGGTCTGTCGGTTCGGCGGAGCAGGCGCCGTACCGGCGTGGTCGTGACGATCCTCGTCGTGCTGATGCTGGCGGTGACCAGCGTCGTGGTCGCGGTCAACGGGCCTCCGTTCGGTCTGACGCCGCCGGAAGAGGTGCCGAGTCACCCGCCGGGATTCGTGCCGCCGGCGGGGCAGATCGCCGGGATGGACTTCTGGATCGCACCCCGCGGCGGCAGCGAGCCGTACCTCAACCGGATGGTCACGCCGATCGGAGGCGAGCTGGACTACCCGAAGGACCCCGCGCCACTGAAGGAGCAGCCGGTCGAGGAGATCGCCGCCGTGGTGCTGGCACGCGACGGCGACACCTTCCGGCCACTACTGCTGGCGAGTACGGCGGGCTGGTCCGAGGTCGAGGTCGACCTGGCCGCGATCGCCACCGGTGCACCTCTCAGTGCCGGTTCGGTCGCTCCTACCGGACGATTGGTCGCCTTTCCCCAGCCGGGCGCGGTGGTGGTGGTCGACTCCACGCAGGCCTTGGTACGGCGGATCACGGTGCCGGACCGGGATGTCCGCAGCGTCTCCTGGCTGGGCGACAGCGCCCAGTTGCTGGTGAGCGGCCTTCGCAGCACCTACCGCGTGTCGGTCGAGGAGGCGACGAGCACCCCGATCCAGGCGAGCGTCGACCCGGCCGCCGCCACCGCGCCGTACCGACTGGACGGAGTTACGGGTCAGGTGGTGCTGATGCGCTCCACTCCGCGCGGCTGGACAGCGGACCGCCCGGTGGAGCTGCCGGTAGGCAGCTGGGCCGGACAGACGTTCACCAGCGGGAACGTGGCGGCTCGGGTGTTCGTGGCCGATGAGCTGCCGCAGGTGGAGACAGTCGCGTCGCGCCCGCAGGTGGTCGCTGCCATCTCGGCGGTGGACAGCGTGCCGAGCCGGCTGCTGGTCCTGGGGGAGACGCCGCCGGCCACACCTGCGCCATCCGGGCCGCAGGCACCCGTGGCGGTCCGGGAGCGCGACTGCTGCGCTGTGCTCGGCTGGTACGACAGCGAGACGGTCCTGTTCCAGGTGACGGGCTGGATCCTGGCGTGGAGTCTGGAGTCCGGTCAGGTCCGCCGGGTCGCCGAGCTGGAGGTGCCGATGGTTGCGCTGGGCCCCGGATTGCGCGGCTGATCCCGAGCTGAGCTACTCCAGGATGCAGCGCAGGGTCATCTGCACCAGGTGGTCGGCGTCCTCGACGCTCGGCATCGCCTGTCCGGTCAGCGCGCGGATGACCAGGACACCGGCGAGCCACTGCACCATCAGCACCGGGTCGGCGTCGGCCCGGACGGGTTCGCCCCGCCCGCGGGCACGCTCCAGGGCGGCCGCGGTGTGGTCGACCCGGCGGTCCAGGAAGTTGCGGTAGAAGACGGCGACCTGCTCGTCGCGGTTCATCTCCGAGACGGCGAGCCGGATCATCGCGAGACCCTCGGCGGTGTTCACCAGCGCCAGCGCGTCGCGGTAGACCTGGCGCAGGTCGCCCGCGATCGAACCGGTGTCGGCGTCCGGGATCTCGATGTCGAAAAGATCGGCCAGCGCGTCGTTGGCCAGCTGGTCCTTGCTGGCCCAGCGCCGGTAGATGGTCGCCTTGCCGACGCCGGCCGCCTCGGCGACGTCGTCCACCGTCATGCCGTCGAACCCTCGCTCCAGCAGCAGCTGGACGGCGTACCGCCGGATTCTCGGCTCCGCCTCCGGGTCCCGTGGCCGGCCCCGGCGTGGTCTTTCCCCGCTGTTCGTTCCCATCGATGTGTTCCCCAGCTCGGACGGTCGCAGTGGCGCGGCTGCGAGCCGTGTGGTCAGGCCAGACTGCCACACCGGGGCCGATGTCACCTGGATGTCACCTGACCGCCTGCTTTGTCACACTCCCGAAACATCACGACCGATCGGCTGAAACGGCGCGCCGACACCGTTTGCGGTGTGGCCACGCGTGGGCTTCCCGGCGTTGTGGAGAACTCCTCGATGAGGACGCGGGCCACCCCCAGATCGATGGAAGGGATGACGTTGATGGAGATCAACGCCGGCGATACCGCCTGGGTCTTGGTCAGTGCCGCCCTGGTGTTCTTGATGACACCGGGCCTGGCTTTCTTCTACGGCGGCATGGTGCGCGTCAAGAGCGTGCTGAACATGATGATGATGAGTGCCATCACCATCGGTGTCGTCACCGTGCTGTGGGTGGTGGTCGGCTACTCACTCACCTTCGGCGGTGACAACGGTGGGGTGATCGGCGACTTCTCACTGGCCGGGCTGAGCGGCCTGATCGCGCCCGACGCGGTCACCGGCACCATCCCGACCCTGGCCTACGTCGGGTTCCAATTGATGTTCGCGATCATCACCCCGGCACTGATCTCGGGTGCGATCGCCGACCGGGCGTCGTTCCGCGGCTGGATCGTGTTCGTGGCGCTGTGGACCTGCCTGGTCTACTTCCCGGTCGCGCACTCGGTCTGGTACCTCGACGGCGAGGGCGGCGGCGGCTTCATCGGCACCGGCATCAAGGCGATCGACTTCGCCGGCGGTACGGCGGTGCACGTGAACGCCGGTGCGGCGGCGCTGGCGCTGGCGATCGTGCTCGGCAAGCGGGTCGGCTGGCGCAAGGACCCGATGCGGCCGCACAGCCTGCCGCTGGTCGTGCTCGGGGCCGGGCTGCTGTGGTTCGGCTGGTTCGGCTTCAACGCGGGCTCCGCCCTGACCGCCGGTACGACGGCCGCCGTCACCTTCGTGAACACCCAGGTCGCCACCGCGGCCGCCGTGATCGGCTGGCTGATCGTGGAGCGGATCCGGCACGGCAAGGCCACCACGCTGGGTATGGCCTCCGGCGCGGTCGCCGGTCTGGTCGCGATCACCCCGGCCTGTGGCGCGCTCACCCCGGTCGGCTCGCTGATCCTCGGTGTCGTTGCCGGTGGCATCTGCGCCTTCGCGGTCTCGCTCAAGTACAAGCTCGGCTTCGACGACTCGCTCGACGTCGTCGGCGTGCACCTGGTCGGCGGTCTGGTCGGCTCGCTGGCGATCGGCTTCCTCGGCACGGCCGCGGCGCCGTCCGCGGTGGACGGTCTGTTCTACGGTGGCGGTGCCGGTCAGCTCGGCCGGCAGGCACTGGCGAACCTGATCGTCGGCGTCTACTCCTTCGTGGTCGCGTTCGTCCTGGCGAAGCTGATCGACCTGACCATCGGCTTCCGGATCAAGGAGGACGACGAGCTCACCGGTGTCGACCAGGTCGAGCACGCGGAGACGGCGTACGACTTCCTGGCGGCGGGCTCCGGCCTGCGCGGCCCGGCCACGGTGGTCCGCACGCCGGCCCCGGTGGTCCAGGACGACGCACCGGACACGAAGGACTCTGCTGAGAAGGAAGGTGCGAACGCATGAAGCTGATCACCGCGGTGGTCAAGCCGCACAAGCTCGAGGACGTCCGGACCGCGCTGGAGACGTTCGGCGTGACCGGGATGACGGTCACCGAGGCCAGCGGCTACGGCCGGCAGAAGGGCCACACCGAGGTCTACCGCGGCGCCGAGTACGAGGTGGACCTGGTCCCGAAGGTCCGGCTCGAGGTGGTGGTCGAGGAAGGTGACGCCGCCGACGTGCTCGACGTGATCGTGAAGGCCGCGCAGACCGGCAAGATCGGCGACGGCAAGGTCTGGGTGACCCCGGTCGAGACGATCGTCCGGGTCCGCACCGGCGAAGTCGACGGAGACGCTCTCTAGATGGTGGACCGGGCAGCACAGCGGCGCGCACGGGCCGAGGAGGCCGACGCGCTGCTGTACCTGCTCCTCTCGAAAGCCTGCGACGCCCTCGGTGTGCCCACCGAGGGCGTCGCGCTGGTCGCCGTCGGCGGCTACGGCCGGGAGGAGCTGTCGCCGTACAGCGATCTCGACGTGATGCTCGTGCACGTCGAGGGGTACCCACGGGTGGACGAGCTGGCCGCGCAGATCTGGTACCCGCTGTGGGACTCGCGGACCAGGCTGGACCACAGCGTGCGGACCTTGGAGCAGGCGCGTCAGGCGGCGGCGGACGACGTACGGGTCGCGCTGGGGCTGCTGGACGCGCGGCATGTCGCGGGGGACTCGCACCTCACGCTGCAGCTGCGGTCTGTGCTGATGGCCGACTGGCGTCGTACGGCCAAGGATCGGTTGCCTGCTTTGGCGCAGGCTTGTCGTGACCGGGCGTCGTCGGTCGGCGAGCTGGCGCATCTGGCCGAACCGGACCTGAAGGAGGCGTACGGCGGGCTGCGGGACGCGGTGGTGCTGCGTGCGCTGGTCGCGTCATGGCTGGTCGACGTGCCGCATCCGGTGCTGGAGCGGGCCCGGCTTGATCTGCTGGACGTCCGCGATGAACTGCATGCTGTTGCCGGGCGGGCAACCGACCGGTTGGTTGCCGATGTCACCGGCGATGTCGCCGCCGGGCTCGGACTTCCGGGCCGCGATGCGCTGCTGCGCCACGTGTACTCGACCGGGCGCACGCTGGCCCACGTGTGCGACGTGTCCTGGCGGCGGATCGAGAGCCTGGTGGCCAGACCGCCTCGCTCGCGGCGCCGCCGTACCGGTGGGCCGTTGCTGCTCGCGCTGGACGAGGGGGTCGGGCAACACGAGGGTGAGGTCGTGCTGATGCCGGACGCGCGGCCGGAGCGAGACCCGGCGCTCGGCCTGCGGGCAGCTGCTGTTGCTGCGGACAGGGAGCTGGTGCTGTCGCCTCCTGTCGCCGCACGGCTCGCTGCGACGGCTGCCGAGCTGCCGGAGCCTTGGCCGGGGGAGGCGCGGCGGCTGTTCTGCGCGCTGCTCGGTGCTGGTCAGGGACTGCTCGAGGTCTGGGAGACGATGGACCAGACCGGCTACATCTCGCGGCTGCTGCCCGAGTGGGACAGCGTGCGCTTCCGGCCGCCGCAGTCGGCCATCCACCGCTACACGGTCGACCGGCACCTGCTGGAGACCTGCGTCGAGGCGTCGTCCATGGTCCGCGACGTACGGCGGCCGGATCTGCTTCTGGTCGCCGCGCTGATCCACGACCTGGGCAAGGCGGTCGAGGGCGACCACAGCGTGACCGGTGCGGCGATCGCGGCGGTGATAGCGCGCCGGCTGGGCTTCAGCGAGGCCGACGCCGACACGATCACCCTGCTGGTCCGTCAGCACCTGACGCTCGCGCAGGTCGCGACCCGGCGGGATCTGGACGACCCGATGACGGTGGACCTTGTCGCGGGCATCGTCGGCGACACGGAGACGCTGGACTTGCTGGAGGCGCTCACGTACGCCGACGCGCGGGCTGCCGGCCCTGCGGCGTCGTCACCGTGGCGGCTGCGGCTGGTGGGGGAGCTGGCTCGACGTGTGCGCGGCGAGCTGTCGGGAGGAGGCTCGACTCTCTGGCACGAGGCTCCGCCTCTGCCGATGCCCGAGCTGCACCAGGTAGTCGGGGTCGGCCGGCTGGGCGTGACGGTGTCGGAGCACCACGGAGACCTGCGGGTCAACGTGGCCGTGCCCGACCAGGTCGGGACGCTGTCCACAGTGGCGGCCGTACTGGCTGTGGAGCGGCTCGCTGTGCGCTCTGCGGTGATCACATCGGTGGAAGGACTCGGTATCTCGTCGTGGACGGTCGCCGGAGCCGCACCTGATCCGGTGCGGCTCCGGGACCGGCTGGCCGTGGCTCTGCGCGACAACAGCGACCTCGTACGCCGGTTGGCGGCGCGGGACTCGTCGGTGTCGCGCAAGGGCCCTGCTGCTCGAGTCGACTTGTTGCCTGAGGCGTCGGAAACGGCAACGGTGCTGCAGGTCCGGGCACACGACCGGCCAGGGTTGCTGTACGACGTGACGGCGGCGATCGCGGCGACGGGTGCTGACATCCGGTCGGCTCATGTGAGCACGCTGGGTGCGGAGTGTGTCGACGTGTTCTACCTGACGGATCCCCACGGCTCGCCGCTGGAGGACGAGGACGCGCGAGTGACGGCGAAAACTGTTCTGGATCGCCTGACCTCTTAGGGTCATCTGTTGTGGATGTCGTAGAGGCCTTTCAGCTCCAGGCGGCGGCGTGTGAAGAGCTGGGCTCGCCGCTGTACGCCGATCTGCTCCGCCGGCTCGTGGACGACTACGAGCTCGGCGGCATCAGCACCCGGGTGCTGGCTGGGCACGAGCAGGACCCAGGGCCGTCCGCGCTCGCACTGCGGCTGCTCGGCTCGGTGCACCGGCTGGTGCTGGCCGGTGAGGCGCCGGAGCTCGGCGTGTTCTACCCGAGCGTCGGAGGCGAGTGGGATCCGGTCCTGGGCTGGACGGCGTTCGAGCAGGTACTGCAGGCGCGCGGACCCGAGCTGCAGAACCTGCTGACGCAGCCGCCGCAGACCAACGAGGTCGGCCGCTCGACGGCCCTGTACGGCGGACTCCTGCGACTCTTCGAAGCGGTGCCGCTGCCGGTCCGGCTGTTCGAGATCGGGGCAAGCGGTGGGCTGAACCTACGCGCCGACTGCTTTCGCTACCAGGTGGCCGACCAGTCCTTCGGTGCCGCCGACAGCCCAGTGGTCTTCGCCGACGCCTGGACCGGCCGGCCGATCATCCCCGCGCCCGGGCTACGCATCGCCGAACGGGTCGGCAGCGACATCAACCCGGTCAACCCGCTGAGCGAGGACGGCGCGCTCACGCTCACGTCGTACGTGTGGCCGGACATGACCGAACGCCTCGAGCGGCTCCGCGGCGCCCTGGAGGTCGCGCGTGCGGTGCCGGCCGACGTACGGCGTGAGGACGCGGTGTCGTTCCTGCGCAATCTGGAACTGTCCGAGGGACACGTCACGGTCGTCTGGCACTCGGTGATGTGGCAGTACCTCACGCGCGCCGACCAGACCGCCGCCGACGAGGCGATCGCCGCGTTGGGGGAGCGGGCCACCGCGTCAGCTCCGCTGGCCCGCCTGTGCCTCGAACCGATGCGCCGCACGCCGGAGGCGCCGTACGAGTTCCTGGTGGTGCTGCAGACGTGGCCGGGCGGCGTACGGCGGATCCTCGGCCATGCGGCGCCGCATGGCTTGCCTGCGGTCTGGGAGTAGACCTCAGCTGTCGAACGCGGCAACCAGCGTGTCGGTCAGCTCACGGGCGTACGTGCCGTCGGGATCGAGATCCGGGTCGAAGATCCCGACGTCGATCCCCACGCACTTCTCCGACGCGAGCAACGGCTTCAACAGCGTCCGCAGCTGCTCGTGCTGGATCCCACCCGGATCCGGACTGTCGACCGCGGGCATCACCGCCGCGTCGAGGATGTCGACGTCCAGATGCACCCAGAACCCGTCGAGTTCCTCCAGTTGCTGGAGCACCTCGCCGGCCGTCCCGTCCCCGATCTCCGCCGCCGGCCACGTGCCGATCCCCGCCGCCCGCACGTCGCCCGCGTACTCGTCGTCATCCCGGATCCCCAGCAGCACCGCGTCCTCGTCCCGCACATACGGCTTCAACCCGTCGAGATCGACCAGATCGTCCTGGCCCCGCCCGGTCACCAACGCCAGTGCCTCCCCACCCGCCGCCCCGACGTACGGCGAGTTCTCCACCGTCCGAAAATCCGAGTGCCCGTCCAGGTACACCACCCCGAACCGCCCCCGCCGCCGCAACGCCACCGCCGGCCCGAGCAAGTTGCTGCACTCCCCACCCAGCAACACCACAAGGTTGCCCTCATCAACCAACTTCCCCACCCGCTCGGCCACCTTCAGGCTGTACGACGCGATCCCCGCCGCGTTGAACACGCCGTCCCCTGGCTTCCAATCCCCGCGGTCGTACCGTGGCGGCGTCACATACCCACCGTCCGACGCTCCGATCCGCCGGACGAACCCTTGATCCCTGACCGCCCCCGCCAACTTGTAACACCCCGGCACAGTCCCGTCCTTCGGCGGCCGCAACCCCAAGTTCGAAGGCCCGTCCACCACAACCCGCCGCTTCGCCACCGTCGCCGCCCCTAACCACTAGTGGATGCCTGAGTGGTTAACCCTAGGCCATCTGGGGTGCTTCCACTAGCGGTCACGCTCCGTCGTACGCTCCGGATTCGGCGGCATCGGCCTACCCGCTCCCCGCGCTCCCTGCCCCAACGACGGCCGCCTGCTCGTAGCCCCCGCCGCGGGTGCCACCCCGTTCAAGAACCGAATCTCCGGGACCTCGTTCTGCGCCGCCGTCGAGGGCATCCCAGCACCACGGGCCAACCCGTTCGTTCGACGGTTCGGATCCGATGACGCCCCGCCGCCTCGTTCCCGCGCTGCTGGATCGAAGACGTCGCCCGGGAACGGACCGTTCCGTCCGGACGCGTAGTGCCCGCGGATCGCGTCGACCGCTGAGTTGACCTTGACGGCGATGTCCTGTGCCACGCTTGCCCCGATGCTGCTGCCCATATGCCGGATCTCGGTCCAGGCCGGGTGCAGCATGGGCCTGATCAGTGCCGCTCGAACCGCCTGGTGGTCGCCCGCAGGTACGACATCGGCCAGGCGATTCTGCAGAACGCCGTCGGCCAGGCAGTCCAGGTGGAGCACGCCAGGTCCGCGGGACAGCTCGTCGAGCAACGCACCATCGCCCTTCCGTGGTCCGGAAGCCTGAACGATCAGCCCCTCGATCGCGGCGTACGGGGCGGGGTATTGAGGTTTCGGAACGGGTAGGCCGCCGTACCCGGCCCGATCCGCGAAGGCCTCGAGGTCGGCCATCGCTCGCACCTCGGCGACACCCTCCATGATGTTCCAGATGAGATTGCTCCGGACCGCATTACGGGCTTGCGGGGCGTCGAGTTCCATCCCCGCGTGAGTGGCTTCGTGCAGGATCGTCGCCAACGCCTGGGCCTGCTCAGAGGCCATACTCGAGAAGCCCGAGCCGCGCAGATGACGCAGCACGTGCTGGTCGGACAAGGTGATCGCACCCGACTGTCTGTCGACGCTGCCCCAGTTCCCGCTTCCCCCGGCGAGGAGTTCGCGGTTCCAACGGTCCGTGGTGGTCGGACGCAAGGCCCGCGCCAGGTGGTAAAGCCGCTCGAACTCCTTGTAGACGGGGGTTCCGCGCGGTACGAGGTGCGCGCGAGTGTCCACCAGATCAGCTGTTCTGTCCTGGCTGATCGTCTGCCGGCCACAACGGGTTGCGCAGCCCGTCCTCCACGTGCTCCATCGATCGCGTCATCGCCCTGATGTCCGGCGCCTCGTCACGGTCGGCGCGATCGGCGATCTCCCAGATCTTCCGCCGCGCCGTGGCGAGCGCCTCGATCTGCTCCTCGACCGTGCCCTGGACCTGGTACGCAGCGGCCTGGATCCGCCCGGCCTCGTGGTACAGCTCGCTGTACTCACGCGGTGGAGCAGGCGGCTCGGCCAACGAGGCGATCAGCGTCTTGGCCCAACGAAGGTCGTCATCGGCGGCGTCGTCCGGTATCAGCTCCAGCAACCGAGCCTGCTCTGCGGCCACGTCCGCGCCCTCCCGCCGCACGCGACCCCGCGCGTCGGTGTACACCGAGTTGAACTTCGCGATGTCCAGAGGCACGGCTTCTCCTTCGGTTGAGATGTCTGGTGAAACGCTAGCCGTTCGGCGCGTTGGGCGACCGCCGTCATCCACAGGTCATCACAGGACGGAGTCAGCGACCTCCTGATCGGGCCTCGTCTCACGTCGCGAGTCCCTGGATCGGCGCTCCCGGGCCCGGCACCTAGGCGGAGCTCAGCCAACTGGTGGCGGGCTCTCCGCTGACCGTCCGACGGTTACTCGCGCTCCACCCCTGACTCCGGTCGCCGGCCCTTCGCGCGCTGCGCCGCGCCTCGAGTTCCCTGCCCCAGCGAAGGCCGCCGTGCCGTCGCTCCAGCGGCAGGCGCCACCCCGTCCAGAAACCGCATCTCCGAGCCGCGCCCCTCCGCAGGTGTCCGCCCGCCGCGGCCCGCCCCGTCGACTTGATCGCCGATTTCCGGCGACGACCCATCAGGCCGCCCGCCCGCAGCCGGGGCGGACCTGTCGACCCGATCACTCGCATTCGGCGCCGGCAACACCGCCAACCTGTTGCCATCAGCAATCCCCGCTGCCTCGGCGTTCGGTCCTTCCGCCGGGAACGGCTGCCCGGGCTGGGCGCGATAGTGCTGGCGGATCTCGTCGACGGTGGAGTTCAGCTTGATCTGGATATCGCGCGCGACACTCTCGCCGATGCCGCTCGCCATCTTGCCGATATGACCCCACGCAGGATGCAGCATCGGCTCGATCAGTGCCGCCCGGACGGCCTGCTGGTCACCCACAGGGACGACGTCGGCCAGCCGGTTCTGCAGCACGCCGTCCGCCAGTTCGTCGAGGTGCAGCGCGCCCGGACCGCGGGACAGTGCGTCAAGCAGAGAACCGCGTCCTCGGCGAGGACCTGACGCCTGCTTCAAGAGTCCATCGATCGCTGAGTACGGCGCGGGGTACTGAGGCGGCGGCACTGGGAGTTCGCCGTATCCGGCGAGCACCGCGAAGGCCGGAATGTCGGCCATAGCCCTCACTTCCGCGACGCCCTCCATGACGTTCCACATCAGGTTCCTGTGAACGGCGTTGGCCGCCGTCGGTGCTTCCAGAGCCATCCCCGCGTGCGTCGCTTCGTGCAGGATCGTGGCGAGTGCCTGTGCCTGCTGGTCCGCACCGCCCCGGGAATCCGAGCCGCGGAGATGGCGGAGCACGTGCTGGGCGGACAGAGTGATCGCGCCGGACTTCCTGTCGACGCTTCCCCAGCTTTCCGTTCCACCCGCGACGAGGTCACCGGTCCAGCGATCCGTGGCCGTCGGACGCAGCGTGCGGGCGAGGTGGTACAGCCGCTCGAACTCCCGGTAGACCGCGGCTTCGCGCGGTACGAGGGGCAAGCCGCTCTGCACGCGTCAGTCGTCCTGCGGCCACAACGGGTTCCGCAGCCCGTCTTCGATGTGCTCCATCGACCGAGTCATGGCTCTGATGTGCGGCGCCTCGTCCTCCGCCGCGCGATCTGCGATCTCCCAGATCCGTCGCCGAGCCTCCCGCAGCGCCGCAATCTGTTCCTCGACGGTTCCTTCGGCCTGGTACGCAGCGACCTGAATCCGTCCCGCTTCGTGGTAGAGCTCACTCCACTGCCTGGGCGGCGCGGGCGGTCGGGCCAGCGAGGCGATCAGGTACTCGGCCCAATCACGATGCTCTTGGGTCGCGTCCTCCGGAACGAGGGTCCGCAGGTGAGTCTGCTGAGTCGCCACGTCGGCCTGCTCACGTTCCACCCGATCCCGCGCGTCGGTGTACGCCGAGTTGAACTTCGCGATGTCCAGGGGCACGGGATCTCCTTCGGTCCGGACTGTAGGTGAAACGCTAGCGGCAGACAGTACTGGCCGACCGGAGATATCCACAGGTCATCGCAGGGTGGAGCCAGCAACCTCCCGATCGGGCTCCGTCTCGCGTCGCAGACCCCTGGACCCGAGCCCGGCACCCAGGCGCGCGTCAGCCCGCTGTTGCGCGCCCACCGCTGGCCGTCAAACGGTTACACCCGCTCCACCCCTGACTCCGGTCGCCGGCCCTTCCCGCGCTGCCCCGCGCCCCCTGCCCCAGCGAAGGTCGCCGTGCCGTCGCTCCAGCGGCAGGAGCCACCCCGTCCGGGAACCGCAGCTCCGAGCCGCGCCCCTCCGCAGGCGTCCGCCCGCCCCGCACCGCTCCGTCGACCCGGTCACCGTCGCCCGGCGACGGCTCATCGACCCGCCCGCCCGAATCGGGTGCGGACCTGTCGACCCGATCACTTCTATTCGGCGCCGGCAACGCCGCCAACCTGTTGCCTTCAGCAACCCGCGCGGCCTTTGCGTTCGGTCCTTCCGCTGGGAACGGCTGCCCCGGCTGGGCGCGATAGTGCTGGCGGATCTCGTCGATCTTCTGGTTCAAGCTCTGTCGGATCTCGTGCGCGACCATGCGTCCGACGTCCGGTGGTCGATCGTGCAGCAGTGTCACCCAGAGCGGATGGGTCATCGTTGCGATCAACGCCGCCCTGACCCGGAGCTGATCGTCGGCGTTTGGTGGAACGACCTCCGCGAGACGATTCCGGACAGCGGCGTTCGCCAGTTGGTCGAAGTGCATGGCGCCGGGTCCGCGGACGGCGTCTTCGAGAAAGGCGTGCCGATCGAGCGCCGGACCGGTGACCTGGCCGACGAGATCATCCATGGCGGCGAAGGCTCCGGCGTACTGCGGACGGGCGACGACAAGACCGGGATAGCCCGCGGCCGCGGCGTACAGCTCGAAGTCCGGGAGCTCTACCAGTCCCCCATTCCGGCAGTCCAGATTCGCGAGCGCACGGCGTTACGTTCGGTCGGGCCGTCGCGCGTCCCGCGGCACAACCAAGCCGCCGGCGTCAGTCAGGCAGGCCGGATTGCGCAACTCTTGCTCGAGGTGCTCGACGTGCTCGAGGACCCGCGTCATGGCGCGGATGTGGGGCGCTTCGTCCTCGGCGGCACGATCCGCGATCTCCCAGATCCTCCGGCGGGCCGCGTTGAGGGCGGCGATCTGCTCGTCGACGGTGCCCTCGACCGGGTAAGCGGCGACGTGGATTCGGCCCGCCTCGTGGTAGAGCTCGCTCCACTGTCGCTCGGGCTCCGGCGGCGCGGCCAGTGCGTCGATCAGTTCGGCGGTCCACTTTTTGTCGTGCTCCGACGCGTCGTCCGGCACCAACGCGCGCAACTCCGCCTGCTCGACCGCGACCTGAGCGGCCCCATCGCTCCGAACTCGATCCCGGGCCCGGTTGAACGCGGTGTTGAACTTCGCGATGTCCAGGGGCACAGAAGCTCCTTCGGTGGGTCGTCGGTGAAACGCTAGCTGTTCGGCACGATGTGCGACCGGACTTATCCACAAGTGCGGGAGAAGTCAGCTCCGGTCGCGATCCGTGCCGCGGTGCGGGTCTCGCCGGACCGGTCCTCCCGAGCCGCGGGCTCCCTGACCCAGCGACGGTCTCCTTGCCGTGGCGCCGGATGCGGGCGCCTGGCCGCTCAGGAATCGCAGGTCGACACCAGCCGCAGGCTCCGTGCGACCTTTCGGATCGCTCATTGCTAAGCCGTTATCGGGAGACAGCTGTATGGCAGTCGGGTTGGGCGCTTCCGCCGGATACGGCTGGCCCGGGCTGCCGCGGTAGTAGTGACGGATCTTGTCCACCTGCGCGTCGAGGTGCTGCCGGATCTCGTTGGCGACCATCAAGCCCGATTCAGCCGGTCGGGCTCGCAGCGACGGCCACAGGCGGTGAGCCATCGCTGGGATCAGAGCCGCCCGGGCTGCGCGCTGGTCCTTCTCGCCGGCCGGAACGTCGTGCGTCAGCCGGTTCTTGACGACGCTGTCGGCGAGTTGGTCGAAGTGCATGGCGCCGGGACCGCGGATCGCCTCGTCGAGGAACGCCGCGCGGCTCTTGACCGGACCGGAGACCTGGCGGACCAGATCGTCCATCGCGGCGTACCACCCCGGGTACTGCGGTGTGGTCAGGTAGACGTCCGGGTATCCGGCGGCGACAGCGAACGTCTCGAACTGCTGAACGGCGCGGTACTCGGCGAACGCCTCGATCAGTCCCAGAGACTCGTTCGTGCGGACTGCGTTCGGCTCATGCGGCGCATCGGTCTCCATCCGGGCATGGGTCGCTTCGTGGAGAACGGTTGCGAGCGCCTGTCCCTGCGCGGGACCGGCGACACCAGGGGCCGGGCCAGTGAGATGGGGCAGGACGAGCTCGGCCGACAGGCTGATGTCGCCCGATCTCGGGTCGAAGGCGCCCCACCGCTCCGGCTCGCCCGGCGGCGTGTGCAACGCACGGAGCACCCCGCTCCAACGGTCGACCGGAGTCGGTGCGATCCGAGACGCTACGGCGTACAGCCGAACGAATTCGCGATAGGTGGCGGACCCGGGGGAGACAATCGAGTCGCTGCCGCCCATCGCTCAGCTGCCCTGTCCGCGCGATCCCTCGATCGGCCACGGAGGGTCGCGCAGTTCGTTCTCCCAGTGCTCGAGCGGTCTGGTCATCGCCCGGATGTCGGCTGCCTCGTCCTCATCTGCCTGCTCGGCGAGTGCGAAGATGCGTCGGCGGGCTTCGCGAGCGGTGGCGATCTGCTCGTCGATGCTTCCCTCGGCTGCGAACGCGGCCGCGTGGATCTCAGCGGCCTGATCGTAGAGCGCGCTCCGCTGAGGTGGTGCCGGCGGCGGCTCGGCCAGACGATCGATCAGGATCGTCGTCCAGCGCTTGTCGTCCTCGGAGGCGTCGGCCGGAACCAGCGCTCTCAATCGATCCTGCTCGGCGGCGACATCGACGGTCGGGTCCTGCTCGAGATGCTCTTTCGCGTGCGCGAGAGCCAAGGTGAATTCATGGGCGTCGAGTGGCATTCGACCTGGCCCTCCTCCGTGACGGCGTCGCCTGACGTAGGCAAAGTATCCGAATCCGCGATCGGACCGCCGACATTGTCCACAGCTTCGGGTGAGGGCGTCGCGTCGGTCTCGGCCGCCTGTCGACGGCTGACTCGAGGGCGAGAGTCCTCGCGCCGGCCCTCATCGGTCAGCGGGGTCCGGGCGGGTGCGGGCGCCCGGTAGACTCGTCGAGTTGTCTGGGTTCGACTGAAGAAACGGACTTTGCTGTGTTCGACACGCTTTCCGATCGGCTTTCCGCTGCGTTCAAGAACTTGCGGGGGAAGGGCAGGCTGACCGACGCCGACATCGACGCGACCGCCCGGGAGATCCGGATCGCGTTGCTGGAGGCCGATGTCGCGTTGCCGGTGGTGAAGGAGTTCATCGCTGCCGTCAAGGAGCGGGCCAGTGGGGCCGAGGTGCGGGGTGGGCTGAACCCGGCGCAGCAGGTGATCAAGATCGTCAACGAGGAACTGGTCAAGATCCTCGGTGGCGAGACGCGTGAGCTGCGGATGGCCAAGCGGCCGCCGACGGTGATCATGCTGGCGGGTCTGCAGGGTGCCGGTAAGACGACGCTCGCGGGCAAGCTGGCGAAGTGGCTGAAGGAGACGCGGCACCAGACGCCGATGCTGGTCGCGGCCGACCTGCAGCGTCCGAACGCCGTGACGCAGCTGCAGGTGGTCGGTGACCGGGCCGGCGTACCGGTGTTCGCGCCGGAGCCGGGCAACGGTGTCGGTGACCCGGTGCAGGTCGCCAAGCAGGCGATGGACGAGGCGCGGACCAAGCAGTACAGCGTCGTGATCGTCGACACGGCCGGCCGGCTGGGTGTCGACGCCGAGCTGATGCAGCAGGCCGCGGACATCCGGGACGCGGTGACGCCGGACGAGATCCTGTTCGTCGTCGACGCGATGATCGGTCAGGACGCGGTGGTCACCGCGCAGGCCTTCCTGGACGGCGTCGGCTTCGACGGCGTGGTGCTGTCCAAGCTGGACGGCGACGCCCGCGGTGGTGCCGCGCTGTCGATCGCGCAGGTCACCGGCCGCCAGGTGATGTTCGCCTCGAACGGCGAGAAGCTCGAGGACTTCGACGTCTTCCACCCCGACCGGATGGCGTCTCGCATCCTCGGCATGGGCGACGTGATGAGCCTGATCGAGCAGGCCGAGCGGACCTTCGACGCCGACCAGGCCGCCAAGACCGCCGCCAAGCTGCAGAAGAAGGGCGGCAAGGACTTCACCCTGGACGACTTCCTCGCCCAGATGCAGTCGGTGCGCAAGATGGGCCCGCTGACCAAGATCTTCGGCATGCTGCCCGGCGCGGCCCAGTTCAAGGACCAGCTGGAGAACTTCGACGAGCGCGAGATCGACCGGATCGAGGCGGTCATCCACTCGATGACGCCGGCCGAGCGGGCCGATCCGCACATCATCAACGGCTCCCGCCGGGCCCGGATCGCGAAGGGTTCGGGCACCGAGGTGGCCACCGTCAGCGGCCTGGTCGAGCGGTTCTTCGAGGCCCGCAAGATGATGTCGGCGATGGCCAGCGGCAAGGGCATGCCGGGCATGCCAGGGATGCCGGGAATGCCCGGAATGCCGGGCATGGGCGGCGGCAAGAAGGGCAAGCAGCAGGCGAAGAAGGGCAAGTCCAAGCGCGGCTCGGGCAACCCGGCCAAGCGGGCCAACCAGGGTCCCTCGCAGCCGGCCGAGCCCGCGCCGGGCGAGCTGCCGGCCGCGTTCGGCGGTCAGCTCGGCAACAGCAACTTCGAGCTGCCGGACGCCTTCAAGAACCTGATCGACGGGGACGACAAGAACAAGCAGTGAATTCCTCCTCGGGAGGATGACGTCCGCGGGGCCTGCGCGTACGGTGAGGGAAGCGAGGCGCGAGCCCCGCGGGGGAGTGGGCGGTACGACGGACGCCAGGACGTCGTACGAGCGCTGAAACTGGTTGTCCGAACCGGGGGACTCACCGTGACCGGTTGTCCCTGACCGCTCACCCGTTAAGATCGTGCCTGCGCCCGGAGCACGGGGGTAACTGCGGAATACGTCGAGGAGACGGGTTCGGATGAGGCGGCAGTTCAGGGATCTCGACACGTGGCGGGGCAAGTTGACCGCGACGTGGATCTGTCTTGCGCCGCCCGCCGCGATGGTCGCCGTGTTCGTCGCCGGCGGCGTCCCGTCGAACACGTTCGTGGTCGACGCGCACGCGCTCAGCCAGCCGCGCCAGGACTCGGTGTTCGACGAGTTGGTCGAGAACGTGCCGAAGGTGCCCGGCGTCGACGGCAGCATCGGCTCGGAGAAGCGGTCCTCGATCGAGGTCCCGGTGACCGGCGCCACGGACAGCAAGCAGCAGCCGGTGATCGGCCCGAGCGGAGCGGTCTCGGGCATTCCCGGCACCGTGCTCGCGGCGTACCAGAAGGCCGCGAACGACCTCGCCGTCGCCAAGCCGAACTGCCACATCACCTGGCCGCTGCTGGCCGGGATCGGCAAGGTCGAGTCCGCGCACGCCAGCGGCGGCCGCGTCGACGCGGCCGGCAAGACCCGGGGGCAGATCCTCGGGCCGGTGCTCGACGGCGGGCCGGGCATGGCCGCGATCGGTGACACCGACGGCGGTCAGTTCGACGGCAACACCCAGTGGGACCGCGCGGTCGGCCCGATGCAGTTCATCCCGGGCACCTGGAAGGGATTCGGCGCCGACGGCAACAACGACGGCGTGAAGGACCCGCACAACGTGTTCGACGCGGCGCGGGCGGCCGGCGACTACCTCTGCTCGGCGAACGCCGACCTGAGCGATCCGCAGGGCTTGGTCGAGGCTGTGCTGCGCTACAACCACTCGATGGACTACGTGTCCACCGTGCTGCGCTGGATGAAGTCGTACAGCAACACGACCATCACCACCCCGGACGACGACGGCGTGATCACCCCGCCGGGCAACGACGACGGCAATGTGCAGAAGGACGACGACCCGACCCAGATCCCGGGCGACGACGACACCACGCCGCGGCCGTCGGCGACCACCAGTACGACGACGACCCAGCCGACCCAGCCCAGCCAGTCGACGCAGCCGACTCAGACCACTCAGCCGACCAAGTCGCCGACGCTGGTCCCCACGTCGCAGCCGACGACGCCGCTGCCGACCCCGCGGCCGTCCTCGAAGCCGCCGTGGACGAACACGCCGAAGCCGCCGACGAAGCCCTCGCCGCCGACGCTCACGCCCTCGCCGACGGACAGCGAGACCTCGACGCCGACCACCACGACGCCGACCACGACGACGCCGACCACGACGACGCCGACGCCGACGGACACGCCGACCACCACGACGCCGACGCCGACGAACACGCCGGACACCACCACGCCGACCCCGACGCCCGCGCCGGACCCGTGCGTGACGCCGACCGCGACCCCGACGGCGACGCCGACCCCGGCACCGACCTGCACCCCCGACGGTGACACGCCGAACGGCGCCGAGGGTCAAGGCACCCAGACCGCTCCTCCGAAGCCGTCGGCCTCCTGATCGGGGCCCAAGGCCCGGACATCGATCGGGGCCCCCGGCATGGATGTGGCCGGCTCGAGGCCCTGACCGGACTCGGCATCGGCGGCCTGAACACGCCCGGGACGCAGAACCGCCCCGTCGGCGCCGAAGACGCCCCGATGTGCACCCCGCCCACCGACCCGGTACGGTACCCGGAACAACGACCGAGCCACCCGCCCTCCCCGGCGGTTCACCGGTGCCAGCGCCCCGTTTCCCAGCGGGCTCCCGGCAACGTTAACTTTCCGTCAGATCTCGATAACTTTGTGGCGCGTCGTTCGTTGATCGGACTATGCGCCTAACCCGTAGTGGAAACCGTCGGGTCAAAATCATCATCGCTTCACTGTGCACGGCCCCCCTCCTGGTGGGAGCCATCGTCACGGTCGCCTCGGGCGGAGCCGGTGCCTCCGGCCAGCTCGCGGCGGACAGCCCGGTCGCCCCATCGCCTGGGGCCGGGCTGAACAGCGGTGAATTCGACGAACTGACGATGATCGTGCCGCAGCGTCCCGGAGTGGACGGCCGGATCGGATCGGACAAGCCCGCCCGCGCCGACGTGCCCGTGCAGGGCGCGACCGACGGCCGCTCGGTCGTCCGGCCGGGCCGCCCGAACGCCGTGAACGGCATCCCGCGCGGGGTTTTCCCCGCCTACCGCCGCGCCACCGCGAATCTCGCCGTGGTCCGGCCGAACTGCGGTCTCACCTGGCCCCTGCTGGCCGGGATCGGCAAGGTCGAGTCCAACCACGCCAGCGGCGGCCGGGTCGACGTGGCCGGCACGACCCGCGGCAGGCTGCTCGGCCCGGTGCTGAACGGTCGCGCCGGCCTGGGCAAGATCCCTGACACCGACCGCGGCCGGTACGACGCCGACCGGGTCTGGGACCGCGCGGTCGGCCCGATGCAGATCGTTCCGGGCGTCTGGAGCGAGTTCGGCGCCGACGGCAACGGTGACAGCTTCCGCAATCCCAACAACGTGTACGACGCGGTCACCACGGTCGCGGTCTACCTGTGCTCCGAGGGCGACGACCTGAAGCGCCCGCGTGACCTGGTCGCGGCGCTGCTGCGCTACCAGCACTCGAAGGACTTCGTCGCCACCGTGCTGCGCTGGATGCGCGTGTACAGCAAGAGCGCCGTCCTGATCCCGAACGCGAAGGGCAACCTGTCCACCCCGAAGCCGACCGGCAACGCCGAGCGCAAGGTGGATCCGCGCGACGTCCCGGACGTGCCGGACGACACCAAGGCAACGGCGACGCCGAAGCCGCTGCCGAGCACGCCGGTCGAGACCTCGGTCCCGCGGCCGGTCGACCCGACGCCGCCGGTGACCGACCGGCCGACCCGGCCGACCAGCAAGCCGACCAGGCCGCCGTCAGAACGGCCGACGCCGACGCCGACCGAGGACACCCCGACGCCGACGCCGACGCCGACCCCGGATCCGACGCCCACCCCGACGCCCACGCCGTCCACGACGCCGTCGGAGTCGCCGACCGGTTCGCCGTGCGCGACTGAGGGCAACCCCACACCCTGCACGCAGGGCAGCGGCTCGCACGGCTGACACGTTCCCGGTTACGGTCGGCGGTATGACGACGACCGGATCCGGGGTACTCAGACTCGCCGGCACGGTGCTGCCGGCCGGCGAGCGGCAGGAGATCCACCTCAGTGGCGGGCTGGTCGTCGACCGGCCCGCCACTGCTGACGTCAGCACGCTGAGCACCGACGGCTGGATCGTGCCGGGCCTGGTCGACGCGCACTGCCACATCGGCCTGGACCAGCGCGGCGCGGTCGACGAGGCGACCCAGGTGGAGCAGGCGATCGCCGACCGGGACGCCGGCGCGCTGTTGGTCCGCGACGCCGGTTCGGCCGCCGACACCCGGTGGATCGACGACCGCGAGGACCTGCCGAAGATCATCCGGGCCGGCCGGCACATCGCCCGCTCGAAGCGCTACATCCGCAACTACGGCTGGGAGATCGAGCCGTCCGAGCTGGTCGCGTACGTCGAGCAGGAGGCCCGTCGCGGTGACGGCTGGGTCAAGCTGGTCGGCGACTGGATCGACCGGGACGCCGGCGACCTGACCCCGTGCTGGCCGGCCGACGTGCTCGACGCGGCGATCGCCCGCGCGCACGAGCTCGGCGCGCGTGTCACCGCGCACGTCTTTGGGGAGCACGCGCTGCCGGACCTGCTGGCCGCGGGCATCGACTGCCTCGAGCACGCGACCGGGCTGCGGCCGGAGATGCTCGACGAGATGGCCCGGCGCGGCGTCGCCGTCGTACCGACGATCATCCAGCTGGAGAACTTCCCGATGTACGCCGACCAGGCCGAGGCGAAGTTCCCCCAGTACGCCGCCCACATGCGCGACCTGTTCGCCCGCCGCCACGAGACGCTGCGGAACGCGGTCGAGGCCGGAGTCCCGGTGTACGCCGGGACCGACGCCGGCGGCGTGCTCGGTCACGGGCTGGTCGCCGACGAGATCCGGGCGCTGACCGAGATCGGCATGTCCGGCGAGCAGGCGCTCGCGGCCGGATCGTGGGCCGCGCGCGAATGGCTCGGCGTACCGGGGGAGCTGACGCCGGGTGCGCCGGCCGACCTCGTCGTCTACGACGAGGACCCACGTCAGGATCCGCGAGTGCTCGACCGGCCGCGGCTGATCGTGCTGCGTGGCCGCGTCGTGAAGGGCTGAATCGGCCGTATCCTGCCGTGGTCGAGTGATTTCACCGAGTGACCGCAAAAAGTTCACTCAACTACTGGTCTGGCCGGAAGATATTGCCCTACCGTGAGGGAAACCTTCGACGCCCCTCGGAAGGATTCCGCCCATGTTCCACACTGCCCGCGTCCGCAGACTGACCGCCGTGCTCGCCACGGCGGCGGCCGGCGCACTCGCGTTGAGTGCGCTGCCCAGCAACGCCGCCGAGCCGGTCGAGACCGGCGCCACCTCCAGACTGGCCGAGGCGTTCAAGACCGCCGCGACCCAGTACGACGTACCGCGTGAACTGCTCGTCGGCATCGGGTACGCCGAGTCACACCTCGACGGCCACGACGGCCTGCCCAGCCAGGCCAATGGGTACGGCGTGATGCACCTGGCGAGCAACCCGGCCAACCCGACGATGTCCGAGGCCGCCAAGCTCACCGGGCTTCCGGTCGAGAAGCTCGCCAAGGATCCGGGCGCGAACGTGCGCGGCGCGGCCGCCGTCCTGGACGCCTACGCCGACAAGGCCGGTCTGCAAGGGGCCGAGCGCAACGACCTCGGCAAGTGGTACGCGGTCGTCGCGCAGTACTCGCACTCCGCCGACGGCCCGACCGCCAGGCTCTACGCCGACGAGGTCTACCGGATCATCGGCCTCGGCGTCGGCGCCGCGGGCGTCTCGACCGCGCCGGTCAAGGTGAGCCCGGACCGCGGCAAGTACGCGAACGTCGCCCCGCTCGGCACCCGGACGCCGACCTCGATCGCGGCGGTGGACTACCCGGGCGCGATCTGGAACGCGGCCAGCACCAGCAACTACCGCGTCGGCCGGACCGCGGCGATCAGCACGATCGTCATCCACGTCACCCAGGGCTCGTACGCCGGCGCGATCAGCTGGTTCAAGAACCCGGCGGCGCAGGTCAGCGCGCACTACGTGATCCGGTCCAGCGACGGCCAGGTCACCCAGATGGTGGCCGAGAAGGACACCGCCTGGCACGCCCGCAGCGCCAACCCATACACGGTCGGCATCGAGCACGAGGGCTGGGTCGACCAGCCGTCGTGGTTCACCGACGCGATGTACCGCTCGTCGGCGGCGCTGACCCGCAGCATCGCCGACCGGCGCGGCATCCCGAAGGACCGGGCGCACATTCGTGGTCACAACGAACTGCCGGACAACGACCACACCGACCCGGGCCCGAACTGGAACTGGACCTACTACATGCAGCTGGTGAACGGCGTGAACCCGAACCCGCCGACCTACAACTTCACCACCTACGGCAGCGGCGTCCGGGTCCGCTCGGACGCGCGGTTGTCCGCGTCGATCGTGACCACGCTGGCCGGCCCGACGCAGGTCTTCGTCACCTGCCAGAAGCAGGGTGACACGGTCACCGCCGAAGGCACCTCCAACAACTGGTGGTCCAAGCTGCGCGACCAGGGTGGCTACATGACCAACATCTACATCGACCACCCGGACGCCAAGCTGCCCGGCGTACCGGTCTGCTGACACGCCCGATGGGCCCGGGGGAATGCGCGCCGCCGGGCCCGTCGGGTCGGTACTATCCAGTGGACTACCCGGCGAAGAGTAGAGCCAGCTGTACCGACGGGGACGGGTCCGTTGGCGGAGGATCGGTGCTGACGACGATGGAGGCACACGATGCTCACGAAGATCCTGGCGCGGGGCTGGCCTGCCTGCCGGTACCTGCTGGTGCGGTACCTGGTCGGCATCACCGCCATTGCGGCGACGCCGATCGGGCTGCTGCTCGGCTGGGCGATTCCGGGCATCACCGCCGGTTTGGTCCGGTTCGCCAACGCCGAGCGGGCCGCCGCGACGAAGTACCTGGGACTCCCTGACGAAGCACCGATGCCGGAAGCGGTCGAACGCGGACCGGGCGACGTGGTCACGCTGGTGAAGGACCGGTCGTTCTGGCGCAGCCTGCTGGTCATCCCGCTGTCGCTGCTGACGATTCCCGGCCTGTTCGTTGCCATCAGCTCCCTTTTCGCCGCACCCGGCGGGCTGATCGGCATGGTGCTCTGGAAGCTGGACCCGGGAGAGTTCACCCTGCTCGGCGTCCCGGTCAACAGCTGGCTCGACGCGCTCCTGCTCGGGCCGGCGCAGATCCTGGTCGGACTGGCGTTCATGGCCTGGCTGGCTCCGGCCGCGGCGACCGGCTACGCCCGTGCTCTTCGACGGACGCTCGCGCCGAGCTCTGCCGAGCTGGAGACCGCCCTGCTGGCCCAGCGGGTCGAGGAGCTCACCCGAACCCGCGCCGGAGCAGTCGACTCGCACGGCGCCGAGCTGCGCCGGATCGAGCGCGACCTGCACGACGGGACCCAGGCCCAGCTGGTCTCGCTGGCGATGCGGATCGGTGTGGCCAAGCAGATGATGGCCGACAACCCGGAGCAGGCCGCCAAGCTGCTGGACGACGCCAGGGACGGCGCCGAGCAGGCGATGACCGAGCTGCGCGGAGTACTGCGGACGATGTACCCGCCGATCCTGCAGGACCGGGGCCTGGCCGGAGCGGTGTCGGCGTTGTCGGCGCGCAGCCCGATCCCGGTCGAGCTGCGGGTCGGTGAGCTCGGCCAGGTGCCGGCCGCGGTCGAGGCGGCGGCGTACTTCGTCGTGGCCGAGTCGCTGACCAACATCTCCAAGCACTCCGCGGCCGGCCACGTCGACCTGCTGCTCGAGCGGCGCGGCCCGGACCTGTACCTGGCGATCACCGACGACGGCATCGGCGGAGCCCGCGCCGGCGACGGACCGGACCAGCTCGGGCGGGGGAGCGGCCTGCGTGGCATGGTTCATCGGGTGGAAGCGATCGACGGACGGATGGAACTGACCAGCCCGATCGGTGGGCCGACGACGGTCGAGGTGGTGCTGCCGTGCGGGTCGTGATCCTGGAGGACAACCCGATCCTGGCCGAGGGCCTCGGCCTGCTGCTGGGCAACTCCGGCTTCGAGGTGATCGGGGTGGCCGGGGACGCGACCGAGTTCGCCACGCTGATGGCGACGGATCCACCGGACATCGCGGTCGTGGACGTCCGGCTGCCACCCACCTTCACCGACGAGGGCTTGCGCGCCGCGATCGAGGCCCGCCGGCTCCGGCCGGGACTCCCGGTCCTGGTCTTCTCCCAGTACGTCGAGGAGGTGTACGCCGCGGAACTGCTGGCCTCCGGCAGCGAGGGCATCGGCTACCTGCTCAAGGACCGCGTGTCGCGGGTCGACGAGTTCCTCGAGGCGCTGCACCGGGTCGCCGACGGGGGCACTGTGCTCGACCCCGAGGTGGTCAGCCAGCTGATGGTCAAGCGCAACGACCCGCTGGACCGGCTCACGCCGCGCGAGCGCGAGGTGCTCGCGCTGATGGCCGAAGGGCTCGGCAACGCCGCGATCGCGGAGAAGCTGGTGATCAGCGAAGGGGCCGTGCACAAGCACGTCGGCAACGTGTTTCTCAAGCTCGACCTGCCGCCGACCGACTCCGGTCACCGTCGCGTGCTCGCCGTGCTGGCCCATCTGGGCTTGTAAACGCTTGCCCTGACAACGTAGGTCTTCACCTCTTGACGGTTCGTGCCTGATCCAGGACGCTGAGTCGCGAGAGCGCTCTCACCGCACCCCAACCGCCCCGAGGTGAGGAGAGTCCCCGTGAAGATCTTCGTGACCACAGCCCTGGTCGCCACTGTGCTGGCCGTGCCGGTCCAAGCGGCCGCGGCCGAGCAACCGCTGGCCGTGCCGAGGCAGGCCGTCGCCATGCAGAAGGACCTCGGTCTGACCGAGCAGCAGGTTCGTGAGCGCCTGCAGGCCGAGTCCGTCGCCACCAAGCTCGTGCCCGCCGCCCAGCGCGCGGCCGGCTCGGCGTTCGGCGGAGTCTGGTACGACGCTGCCCGCGAGAAGCTCGTCGTCGGCGTGACGAGTCCGGCCGCGGCCGACGCCATACGTCGTACTGGCGCCGAGACCGCTCTGGTCAAGGTGCCCGCGGCGGTGCTCGACCAGCGGAAGGCGGCCGTCGACAAGCTGGCCGGGAAGAACGTGCCCGCGGCCGTGAGCGGATGGTCGACCGACGCCAAGTCCGGCACGGTTGTCGTGAACGTCCAGGCAGGCAAGCGTTCCGCGGCGGTCGATGCCTTCGTCAACAAAGTCGCCAAGGCCGGCGCGGTGAGTGTCCGGGAGGTCGCAGCGCAGGCGCCCCGGACCTTCGCGGCCGGAACCGTCGGAGGCGACCCGTACTACACCGGCAACGTGCGCTGCTCGATCGGCTTCTCAGTCCACGGCGGCTTCGTGACGGCCGGCCACTGCTCGGGCGCGGGCGCCAGGACGCGAGGCTGGGACGGTTCGGCTCAGGGTGTCTTCCGCGGATCGTCGTTCCCCGGCAACGACTACGCCTGGGTGCAGATCGACAGCGGCTGGTGGACCGTGCCGGTCGTGCTCGGCTGGGGCCAGGTCAGCGACCACCTGGTCCGCGGCTCCTGGGAGGCTCCCGTCGGTACGTCGGTCTGCCGCAGCGGCTCGACCACCCACTGGCACTGCGGCACGATCCTGGCCAAGAACGAGACCGTGAACTACGGCAACGGCCAGCTCTTCTACGGCGCCACCAAGACCAGCGTCTGTGCCGAGGGCGGTGACTCGGGTGGCTCGTTCATCACCGGTGACCAGGCCCAGGGCGTCACGTCCGGTGGCTGGGGCAACTGCTCCAGCGGCGGCGAGACCTGGTTCCAGCCGGTCAACGAGATCCTCGGCGCCTACGGCCTGACCCTGCACACCGCCTGACCACAGACCGTTGCGTCCGAAGCAGCGAACGCTTCTTCGGACGCAACGGAAGGGGTTCAGCAGATCGGTACGCCGGGAAGCTGGGCGGCGGGATGGTCGATGTAAATGTTGGTGATGAAGCCGCCCTGGTCGCGCAGCTTGGACCACCAGTTGTTCGTGTAGCCGTCGGCGGTCACCGTGTCGCCCTGCTTCTGGCAGGTCACCCAGACCGAGGTCGGTCCGGCGAGGGTGTTCACCACCGGTGCGCTCAGCCGGGCGTCCGCACGGACGCGGATGCCGGAGCCCCAGGTCATGAAGGCGCCACCGCCACCTCCACAGCCGTTGTCGCTGGTCAGGAAGTACTGGTTGTACGAGCCGGGGTAGGCCAGGCCCGAACCGTTGATCACGATGTTCTGACCGACGCCGTTGTACAGCTGTTCGTAGTGGATGTGCGGGCCGGAGGAGTTGCCCGTACTACCGGTGGTCCCGATCTGCTGGCCCTGCGCGACCTGCGCCCCGCTGGGTACGGAGTACGCGGCGAGGTGGAAGTAGTAGGTCTTCCAGCCGCCGCCGTGGTCGATGGCGATGTAGTTGCCGGCCCCGGTGGGCTGGGAGTAGCGGGTGGCGACACCGGCCGCCGAAGCGAGCACCGGGGTTCCGCTCGTGACCCCGCCGTCGGCGCGGACGAAGTCGAGAGCGCGGCGGACCTCGGCCGAGTGGTGGCTGTAGGTCCAGCGCTGACCACAGGGGAACGGGGCCTTGAAGTTGGGAGCGGCCTGCGCCTCGGTCGGTACCGCCACCAGCGTGGCGGCACCGACCAGGAGCGAGGCCAGAACAGCGAGAGTCCGTCTGAGCACGAGAATCAGTCCCCTCAAGCGACCGGTCACGGGCGGTGATGTCCGTGACGCCTGGAGTGATGGCTCAAGCTAACGCATCGCTGGTCAGGGAGGAACGGATTCGATTCTGGTGCAGTTACTGGTTAACGCACGGGCGGAACCGTCAGGCTGTTTCGTCCTTCACCGGCTCCAGCGTCGGCTGGCCGTCGGCCGGCTTGGTGCCGAGCGAGTCGATCAGCTGCTTGGCCAGGGCGAAGCCCGAACCGCCCATCGTGATCGTCTTGACCAGGGTGTCCTCGATGCCCTGGGCACCGTTCAGCACGACCATGTTGCCGACCTTCTCGAACGACGACGCCGCGGCCCGGACGATCTCGGGGTAGGCCTCGGCCAGCTGCTGGGCGACGACCGCGTCGGTGTTCGTGGCCAGCGCCTCGGCGCGCGCCTTGATACCGGCCGCCTCGGCCATCGCCTTGGCCTGGACGGCGGCCGCTTCGGCCTTACCGGTCAGTTCGGTGGCCTTCGCCTCCGCCTCACCGCGCAGGGTGACCTCGCGGGCCTGCGCCTCGGCGGCGGCGATCTGCGCGTCGCGCGCGGCCGCGGCCAGCGTGCGCTGCTTGTACGCCTCGGCGTCGGCCGGCTTCAGCACGCTGGACTCCAGCTGCTTCTCGGCCAGCGACGCATTCAGCTTCGCGGTCTCGGTCTCGGCGACCACGACCTCCTGGCGGGCCAGCGCCTCGGCCAGCGGGCCGGACTGCGACGCCTTCGAGTTCGCCTGGTCGACCTCGGCCTGGTAGCCGGCCTGGGCGATCGAGCTCTGCCGGACGGCGGCGGCCTTCGCGGCGGCGGCGACCTGCTCGCGCTCGGTGGCCTCCCGGTCCCGCTCGGCCTGCGCGATCCGGGCCGCGGCCTCGACCGCGGCGGCCTGCGGGCGGCCGAGGTTCTTGATGTAGCCGGACTCGTCGTCGATCTCCTGGATCTGCAGCGAGTCGACCACCAGGCCGAGCTTTTCCATGTCGCCGGCCAGCGAGCCGCGGATGTTCGTGGTCAGCGTCTCCCGGTCGTGCAGCATCTCCTCGACCGTGGTCGAGCCGACGATCGCCCGCAGGTGACCCGCGAACAGCTCGTGGATGGTGCCCATCACCTGCTCGTCGCTCTGCTCCAGGAACCGCCGGGCCGCGTTCGCGATCGAGCCGTAGTCGTCACCGACCTTGTACGCCGTGACGCCCTTGATGTGCAGCGGGATGCCCTGGCTGGACACGCACGTCACGGTCAGCGGCGTGGCCCGGATGTCCAGCGGCAGGCGGCGTACGGTCTGGAAGCCCGGGAGCACCGCGGTGCCGCGGCCGACGACGATCTTGAAGCCGAGCGTCTCGTTGACCTGCTCGTGGCTGGAGTGCGCACCGAGGCCGGAGATGATCAGCGCTTCGTTCGGTTCGGCGACCCGCCAGACCATCCGGAACAGGATCAGGAGCGCCACCAGGGCGATCGCGCCGACGATGACGTAGGTCCAGAGCATTTCCCCTCCAGGGAACGATGAATCAGAAGGCGCGAGCGACGTAGACCGTGCGCGGCGGATCGAAGTCGACCACCACCACCGGCGTACCGACCTCGATCACCTCGTCGGTCGCGGGGTAAGCGTAGAAGGCCTCGGTGGCACCGCGGACCGGCAACATCACCTCGCCGACGATTCCCGGCCCGACCCGCCCGATCACGCGTCCCCGCTTCCCCACCATGACGTACCTTCCGACGCAGTCCGGACCGTTCCAGTTCCCGCACCCTATCGCCCGGCCGATCCTCTTCCGGGTCGCTGCGGCGAGTGCCACACTGCCGTTCATGGGGGAGTTGCGGGAACTGATTCGCGCCGAGCGATTGGACCTGATCGAACTGCTGGCCACGCTGACGCCGGCGCAGTGGGCCACGCCGTCGCTGTGCGGCGGATGGACGGTTCAGGACGTCGCCGCGCATCTCGCGTGGGCGCCGGTCGCGCCGATGACGCAGACCATGACGCACCTGGTCAAAGCGGGCTTCCGGATCAACAAGGCGAGTGCGGAGCTGACCCGGAGCCTGGCGCGGCGCGGGACCGACGAGATCCTCGCGCAGCTGCGCGACAACGCCCGGACCGGCGCACTGCCGGCAGGTGTACCGGTGGCTGCGGGACTGGTCGAGGCGTTGGTGCATGCCATCGACATCAGACGTCCGCTGGGCTTGCCGGCGTCGATCTCGGCCGAAGCCTTCCGGTCCGCGGCCGGTACGTCGCTGGGGGTGCGCTGGCCGTTGACCTTGGTGGTCGGCGGCAACGCGCGCAAGCGGATCGCGGGTGTCCGCCTCGTTGCCGAGGGCTACGACTGGTCGTACGGCGACGGCCCCGAGGTCAGCGCGTCGGGGGAGGCGGTGCTGCGGCTGCTCAACGGGCGCGAGGTCGAGCGGTCCGAGCTCACCGGTCCGGGAGCCGACCTGCTCGCCTCCCGGCTGTGATCGCCGGCGACCGCGGCTCGGGACAGCCGCGGTCGCCGGACAGCTGGGATCAGCCGCGGATGGCGCCTTCGGTCGCGCCCTTGATGAACTGCCGGGCGAACACGATGAAGACGATGACCAGCGGCACCATCGCCAGCAGCGCGCCGGTCATCACCATGCTGTAGTCGACCCCGTGCGCCTTGTTCAGCGACGACAGCGCCACCTGGAGGGTGAGGTGGTCGGGATCGGTCAGCACGATCAGCGGCCAGAAGTAGTCGTTCCAGGACGCCACGAACGTGAAGATGCCGAGGAACGCCAGTGCCGGCCTGGCCGACGGCAGCGCGACGTGCCGGTACACCCCGAGGAAGCCGCAGCCGTCCAGCGTGGCCGCCTCGATCAGCTCGTCGTGCACCGAGTTCTGGAAGTACTGCCGCAGCCAGAAGATGCCGAACGCGTTCGCGGCCGCCGGGATCACCAGCGCCTTCAGCGATCCGACCCAGCCGAACGCGACCATGGTCTGGAACTGCGGGACCACCGACAGCTGCGCGGGCAGCAGCATCGTCGCCAGCAGTACGACGAACAGCGTCTTGCGCCCGGGGAACCGGAACTTGGCGAACGTGAACGCCGCCAGCGAGTCGAAGAACAGCACCAGCAGCGTCGTACTGATCGCGACGATCGCGGTGTTGGCCATCGAGGAGAAGAACGCGACGTTCTCGAGCACGTGCCGCACGTTGTCGTCGAACTGCGAGCCGAAGGTGAACTTCGGCGGGTACCGGTAGATGTCGGACGTCGTGTTGGTCGCCATCACCAGCGTCCAGAAGAACGGGAACAGGCACAGCAGTCCGGCGATCGTCAGCAGGACGTGCAGCAGGATCCCGCGACCCCGGTTCATTCGGTGCTCCTTCCCCGGAACAACCGCCAGTTGATCGCCGTGAACAGCAGCACCAGCAAGAAGATGCTGACCGCGATCGCGCCGGCGTAGCCGTAGTCGTTGGCCCGGAAGGCGGTGTTGTAGAAGTACAGAACGGTGGTCAGGCCGCTCTGGTCGGCGCCACCGGTCTCACCGACCATCACCTGCGGCTCGGTGAACGTCTGCAGCCCGCCGATCGTGGAGATGATCACGGTGAACAGCACCACCGGCCGCAGTTGCGGCAGCGTGATCGAGAAGAACGTCCGGAACGGGCCGGCGCCGTCCACCTTGGCCGCCTCGTACTGCTCGGTCGGGATCGCCTGCAGCCCGGCCAGGTAGATGATCGTGTTGTAACCGGTCCACTGCCACACGATCATGGTCGAGATCGCGATCTTGATGCCCCACGGCTGCCCGAGCCAGTCCTCGGTCGGCAGCCCGAGCGCGCGCAGCCCGGAGTTGATCAGCCCGAAGTTGGTGCTGAACACGGCGGCGAAGAAGATCGCCGCCGCGACCAGCGAGGTGATGTTCGGGATGAAGTACGCGATCCGGTAGACGCCCTTGAACCGGATCGCCGAGTTCAGCATCACCGCCAGCACCAGCGCGATGGTCAGCGTCGGCGCGGTCGACATGACGAACAGCACCAGCGTGTTCCACAACGACAGCCAGAACGTGCTGTCCTCGATCAGGAACCGGAAGTTCTGCAGACCGACCATCTGCCGTGGTCCCAGGCCGTCCCACTTCTGGAAGGCCAGCAGGATCGTCGAGGCGACCGGGTACAGCCCGAACACCGCGAACAGGACATAGAACGGCGACAGCGCGAGGTAGAACCGCCAGTACGACCAGATGCTCTTGCGCGGCCGCCCCGGTGCCGGCGTACCGGTGGACCGGGGCGGGGCGGTCGCGGTCAGCGTCACTGCACGCCCTGACGCTTGCCGATCTGCTTCGCCTGCGAGACCGCCTGCTGCCAGGCCACCTCGGACGACTTGCTGCCGGCCTGGACCGACTTCAGCGCGGCCGTGTACGGCGCGGCGACCGCGGCGTCCAGCGGCGCCTCGTACGCGATCGGGATGTTCTTCGCGGCCGGGCCGAACACGTCGATCGTCGCCTGGCCACCGAAGAAGGGGTCGGCCGCCTTGAGCTGCGGCTTGTCGTACGCGGCCGGCGTGGCCGGGAAGATCTGCGCGTCGGCGAACGCCTTGGCCTGGTTGTCCGGGCTGAGCAGGTACTTGATCACCTCGAAGGCGGCCGCCGGGTCCGCGGCGCTCTTGGTGATGGTCAGGAACGACCCGCCGAAGTTCGCCGGGCCGCCGGGCGTCGGGGCGACCCGCCACTTGCCGATGCTGGTCTTGCAGGCGGCCTTGATGTCGAGCGCGACCCAGGCGGCGCCGGTCACGGTCGGCACCGTGCCCTGGTCGAGGCCGGCGTTCCAGTCCGGCGTACCGCCCGGGGTGCGGCCCTCGACCTTGGTGGTGATCGCCTTCACCGCCAGGTCCCAGGCCCGGCGGATGTGGTCCTGGTCGCCGATGAACTTGTTGTCCTTGTCGATGTAGCGCTCGGTGCCCTGGTTGACGATCGTGCCGAACATGTCGGTCGCGTCGGCGACGATCGGTGCCTTCGGGTTGGCCTTACGCAGCTCGAGCCCGGCGGCCAGCAGGTCCTCCCAGGTCTTCAGCTGCGCGCCGACCTTCGCCGGGTCGCTCGGCAGGCCGGCCTTGGCGAAGACGTCCTCGCGATAGAACAGCGCGGTCGGGCCGATGTCGATCGGCAGCCCGATCACCTTGCCGTCCAGCGTGGTGGCCTGCTTGACCTTCCACTCCAGGTAGTCGCCGAGCACGGAGTCCGCGCCGACCGACTTCAGGTCGACGAACCGCTCGGCCTGCGGCAGCAGCGAGGCGATGTCCTCGCCCTTGATGCCGGTGACGTCCGGGATGCCGGTGCCGCCGTTGATCGTGGTCAGCAGCTTCTGCTTGAAGTCGCCGCCGATCTCGGTGTACTTGATGTGCTGGTCGGGGAAGTGCGCGACCGTGTCGTCGACCACGGACTTGCCCAGGCCGCCGGGCCAGCACCACAGCGCGAGGTTGCCGGTCGTGTTCTTCTTGCCGGCGCCGGCGTCCATGCTCGACGAGCAGCCGGTGGCCGCGGCGGCGACCGCGGCGAAGCTCCCAGCGAGCAGCGTGCGACGGGAGAGCTCCATGGTTCTACCTTCCTGACTGGTCGCGCGGAGTCGCGCTTCCGATGGGTGCGCCGGGGCCGTGGTCGGCCACCAGCGCGGCAAGGGATTGGTCTTCGGGGTGGTCGTGCTGCCAGGCGGCGAGATCGGCCCAGGTCGGTGCCGCGTCCGCGCCGCCGTACCGGGTGACCGAGATGGCCGCGGTCAGCGCGCCGAACCGGACCCGCTCGGCCAGCGGCAGACCCCACAGCGTGGCCGCGATGAATCCGGCGGCGAACACGTCACCCGCCCCGGTGCTGTCCACCGCCGGAACCTGGTGGGCCGGTACGGCGATCCGTTCGCCGGTGCCGGCGTCGAGCGCGAGCGCGCCCTGGTCCCCGTTGGACACGACCACCAGCGGGACCTTCTCGGCGAGCTTGGTGAGCGCCTGGTCCGGGGTGTCGGTCCGGGTGTAGCTCATCGCCTCACCGGCGTTCGGCAGGAACACGTCGCAGTGCTGGAGCTGGTCCAGGACCTGGGGGTCCCAGCGCTCCGACGGGTCCCAGCCGACGTCGGCGAACACCACGCTGCCGGCCGCCTTCGACTTCGCCAGCCACTCGTTCGGCCAGGGACCGATGTGGGCGGCGACCGCGCGGGCGGCCGGCGGCGTGGTGATCAGCTCGTCGGCCGACAGTGGGGGAGGGGTACCCCTGGTGACCAGTGCCCGGTCGTTGTCATAGGCAAGAGCCACCGTGAGGGGGGTCTGCCAGCCGTCGAGCCTGCGGGAGAGCGTCAGGTCGACGCCCTCGTGGTGGGTGAGCCGGTCGCGGACCCGGTCGCCGAGATCGTCGGCGCCGAAGACCGCGGCCAGGCCGGTGCGCAGACCGAGCCGGGCCAGGGCGACCGCGAAGTTCGCGATTCCGCCCGGGCTCTCGGCCGAGTCGGTCGCCCAGACCTCGGTGCCGGGGCGCGGAGCAGTGGGCAGGCCGAGCACGAGGTCGTGGAAGACCAGGCCGGAGACTACGACATCCAGCTCGCTCATCGGTCCACACTCCTGCACGGTCGCTCAAACTCGTGCAGACAGTGTGGTCCTTTCGAGCAAACCGCGCAATACCCGTGCAGATATCTGCGTGAGTGTGACGGAGTTTGCGTGATACGGTCTCTCCGTGTTGCCGAAGCAGCGTCAGGACCAGATCGTCCGCGCGCTCCGGGCCGACGGGGCCGGGGGCGTCAAAGTGCTGGCCGCGCAGCTGGGGGTCAGCGAGGCGACCATCCGCCGCGACCTCGAGCAGTTGCACGCGCAGGGCCGGCTGACCAGGGTGTACGGCGGTGCGCTGGCCGTCGACGGCGGCGACGAGCCGTTCGCCGAGGTGAGCGAGGTGCGCGCCGACGAGAAGAACCGGATCGCCCGCGCGGCCGCCGAGCTGATCGAGGACGGCGAGTCGGTGCTGCTCGACATCGGGACCACCGCGCTGCGGCTGGCGCAGCAGTTGCACGGCCGCTCGCTGACCGTTGTCACCAGCAACCTCGCGGTCCTCGAGGAGTTGCAGAACGACGAGCAGATCGAACTGATCGTGCTGGGCGGGTTTCTGCGCCGCAGCTACCGGTCACTGGTCGGCTACCTGACCGAGGAGAGCCTGCGGCAGATTCATGTCGACACGTTGTTCCTCGGCACCAGCGGCGTCCGGCCCGACGGCCGGGTGATGGACAGCACGATGATCGAGGTGCCGGTGAAACGCGCGATGATCCAGGCCGCCGACCGGGTGGTGCTGCTGGCCGACGCGACCAAGTTCCCCGGCCACGGCGTCGCCAAGGTCTGCGACCCGTCCGAACTGACCACCGTGGTGACCGAGGCGAGCGCCGACGAGCACACCCGGGCCCAACTGACCGAAGCAGGAGTACAGGTGGTGCTGGCGTGAAACTGACCATCCTCGGCGGCGGGGGCTTCCGCGTCCCGCTCGTCTACCAGGCGCTGCTGTCCGACCGCGGCGAAGGCCGGATCACGGCAGTCACGCTGTACGACACCGACCAGACCCGGCTGAACGCGATCACCGCCGTACTGAAGCAGCAGGCTCTTTCCTTTCCTGATGCTCCGGCGGTGACCCCGACCACCGATCTCGACGAGGCGCTGCGGGGTGCCGACTTCGTCTTCTCCGCCATTCGGGTGGGTGGGCTCGAGGGCCGCACCATCGACGAGCGGGTGGCGCTCGACCTCGGCGTACTCGGGCAGGAGACCGTTGGCGCCGGCGGAATCGCGTACGGGCTGCGCACCCTGCCGGTGGCGACCGCCATCGCGCAGCGGATCGCCGTACTGGCTCCGGAGGCGTGGGTCATCAACTTCACCAACCCGGCCGGCATGGTGACCGAGGCGATGCTGCCGTACCTGGGCGACCGGGTGATCGGCATCTGCGACTCGCCGTCCGGGCTCGGCCGTCGCGCCGCACTGGCCCTCGGGCTGGACGCCTCGAAGACCTTCTACGACTACGCCGGCCTGAACCACCTCGGCTGGCTCCGCGGTCTCCAGTACGGCGGTGTCGACCACCTCCCCGCGCTGCTCGCGAACCCCTCCGCGCTCGGCGACTTCGAGGAGGGGCGCCTGTTCGGCGTCGAGTGGCTGCGCTCGCTGGGCTCGATCCCGAACGAGTACCTGCACTACTACTACTTCGCCCGCGAGACCCTCGCTGCCGTCCAGTCGGTCGAGAAGACCCGCGGCACGTTCCTGCTCGAGCAGCAGTCCGATTTCTACGCCGAGACCGCCCGCCGCCCCGGCGACGCGCTCGAGTTGTGGCAGAAGACCCGCGCCGAGCGCGAGTCGACGTACATGGTGGAGAGCCGGGAGATCGCCGACGCCGGCGAACGTGACGAGCGGGACATGTCGGCCGGCGGCTACGAGCAGGTCGCGCTGTCGCTGATGCGCGCGATCGCCCACAACGAGCGGGCCTCGCTGATCCTCAACGTCCGCAACCGCGGCACGCTGAAGCACCTGGACGACGACGCGGTCGTGGAGATCCCCTGCACGGTCGACGCGAACGGCGCCCGGCCGCTCACCGTCTCCCAGCTCACCGACCACCAGGCCGGTCTGGTCAGCGCGGTGAAGGCGGTCGAGCGGTCCACGATCGAGGCCGCCGCGTCGGGCTCCCGCGCGACCGCCCTGCGTGCGTTCGCCTGGCACCCGCTGATCGACTCGGTGAACACCGCGGGCAAGCTGCTCGACGGGTACGTCGCGCACCTGCCCGAGCTGGCCGCCTTCCGCGACTGACCGGAATTGGTTGGTGAGGGCCGGATCTGGCAGAATGTCAGGCTGAGTCCGTCCGGATGCTGTGCAGCCCTCTAACTCCACGCGCCGGCCGGCCCATTCGAGTGGTCATCCGTTGTCCCCACGACGGCGCGCCGCTCACCCACCTGTAATTCCCGAGGGAGACCCCACAAACGTGGCAGTCAAGATCCGTTTGAAGCGCATCGGCAAGAAGCGTGCGCCGCACTACCGCATCGTCGTGATGGACGCCCGCGCCAAGCGCGACGGCCGCGCGATCGAGGAGATCGGCAAGTACAACCCGAAGGCCGAGCCGTCGTTCATCCACGTCGAGTCGGACCGGGCGCAGTACTGGCTGAGCGTCGGCGCGCAGCCGACCGAGGCCGTGCAGGCGATCTTCAAGGCCAGCGGTGACTGGCAGAAGTTCAAGGGTCTCGAGGCCCCGGCGCCGCTGCGGGTCAAGGAGCCGAAGCGGGACAAGCTGGAGATCTTCAACGAGGCCCTCGCCGAGGCGCACGGCACGCTGAAGACCGAGGCCGTCACCACCAAGAAGACCGCCGCGAAGAAGGCCGACAAGAAGGACGAGCCGGCCAAGGACGACGCGAAGACCGACGAGCCGAAGGCCGAGGCCACTGAGGCCGCCGCCGACGCTCCGGCCGCCGAGGCCGCGCCGGCCGACGACGCCAAGGCCTGACCATGATGGAGACCGAGGCGCTCGAGCACCTGGTCCGAGGCATCGTGGACAACCCTGACGACGTCAACGTCCGGGCCCGCAACCTGCGGCGCGGACGCACGCTCGAGGTGCACGTGCACCCCGACGACATCGGCAAGGTGATCGGCCGCAACGGCCGGACGGCGACCGCGATCCGCACCGTGGTCGGGGCGCTCAGCTCCGAGTCGTCGGTCCGGATCGACTTCGTCGACGAGGTCAACCGGCGCTCGCGCCGCTGACCGGTTGCAGTTTCTGGAGGGCCGTACCCGCTGGGTGCGGCCCTTCGCCTTATCTTCGGCAGTACGGCGTCCGGCCCGGCCAGGGCCGGCGGTGAGCAGAGAGGGACACACGGGTGTTGGTGACCGTCGGCCGGATCGGCCGGGCACACGGGATCAAGGGCGAGGTCGGGCTGATCGTGCAGACCGACGAGCCGGACCGGCGGTTCGCCGACGGCGCGACCCTGGTCACGGACTCCAAGACGGCTCGGACGTTGACCGTCGAGTCCAGCCGCTGGCACAGCGGCCGCCTGCTGGTGAAGTTCGCCGAGGCGAAGGACCGGACCGCCGCGGAGAACCTGCGCAACCTCGTGCTGCAGGCCGACATCCCCGAGGACGAGCGCCCGGAGGACCCCGACGAGTACTACGACCGTGAGCTGATCGGCCTGGCCGTCCGCACCACCGACGGCGAGCAGGCCGGCGAGGTGATCGACGTGGTCCACCTGCCGTCGCAGGACCTGCTGGAGATCCGCCGTCCGGGCGGCAGCGCCGTACTGGTGCCGCTGGTCGAGGAGCTGGTCCCCGAGATCAGCCTGGACGAGGGCTACGTGCTGGTGGCCGACCGGCCCGGCCTGCTCGACCCGGCGGGCGCTGAAGTGGCCCCGACCGACCCTGGCGCCAGCTGATGAGGCTGGACGTCTTCTCGATCTTCCCGGAGTACCTGGCCGCCCTGGACCTCAGTCTGGTCGGCAAGGCGGCGAAGAGCGGGCTGCTGGACGTCCGGGTGCACGACCTGCGCGACTGGACCCACGACCGGCACCGCACGGTCGACGACACCCCGTCGGGCGGTGGCGCCGGCATGGTGATGAAGCCGGAGCCGTGGGGCGAGGCGCTGGACGCCGTGGCCCCGGCCGACGGCCCGGCGCAGCCGCGGCTGATCGTGCCGACGCCCGCCGGCCGGCCGTTCAGCCAGGAGCTGGCCTACGAGCTGGCCGCCGAGCCGTGGCTGGCCTTCGCCTGCGGCCGGTACGAGGGGATCGACGCGCGGGTTGCGGCGTACGCCGGTGAGCGGATGCGCGTCGACGAGATCTCCATCGGCGACTACGTGCTGAACGGCGGGGAGGTCGCCGTCCTGGTCATGGTCGAGGCGGTGGCCCGGCTGCTGCCCGGCGTGATCGGCAACCCGGAGTCGCTCGCGGAGGAGTCGCATTCCGGCGACGGCCTGCTGGAGTATCCCGTCTACACGAAGCCGACCTCCTGGCGCGGGTACGACGTACCGGAGATCCTGCTGTCCGGGAACCACGCCCTGATCGCCCAATGGCGCCACGAGCAGGCCGTACGGCGTACTGCGGAGCGCCGGCCGGACCTGCTCGCCGCGTGGGGCGGCGCTGTCGCGGGCAAGGACGACGCGGCGGCGCTGGTCGACGTACTGCCTGCTGTGGAGAGCGACGCGGGGGAGTTGCTCACGCTGCAGCGCGCCGCGTACCTGTCCGAGGCGCTGGCCTACGACGACTTCACGATCCCGCCGTTGCTCGAGCCGCTGGAAGGCACAGTCGAGCGGATCCGGCAGGGTCAGGTCTGGAAGGCCGTGGCGGGGACTCGCATCGTCGGATCCGTGCACCTGGCCGTCGACGGCTCGGTGGGCCGGATCGGCCGGCTGATGGTCGCGCCGGACTGGCAGGGCCGCGGGGTCGGGACGAGGCTGCTGAAGCTGGCCGAGCAGACCGCGCCGGCCGAGGTCACGTCGTACGAGCTGTTCACCGGTGCGGAGAGTGAGGACAACCTGCGGCTCTACCGCCGGGCCGGTTACCGAGAGGTCCGGCGTGATCCACACACCGCGAAGGTCGACCTGGTGCTGCTGGCCAAGCGGCGGCGGAAACGCTGATTTCGCTGCGACCGTCGCCGTGTGGCAAACTTGGTCGCTGTTGCCGTGCGGTGCTCCTGCCACAGGGGGTGACCACCACACCGGCGACATCCTTCAGCTTCTCACCACCTAATTCGTGGGTGACCTGTGGCACGCGCGAGAAAGCGAACACCTGATGAGCAACCTCCTGAACGAGCTCGACAACGCGAGCAAGCGTGACGACATCCCGGCCTTCCGCGCCGGTGACACCGTCAACGTGCACGTCAAGGTCGTCGAGGGCACCCGGTCCCGCGTCCAGGTGTTCAAGGGCGTCGTGATCCGTCGCCAGGGTGGTGGCCTGCAGGAGACCTTCACGGTCCGCAAGGTCAGCTTCGGCGTCGGCGTCGAGCGCACCTTCCCGATCCACACCCCGATCGTCGAGAAGATCGAGGTCGTCACCCGCGGTGACGTGCGTCGCGCCAAGCTGTACTACCTGCGCGAGCTGCGCGGCAAGGCGGCCAAGATCAAGGAGAAGCGGGACGCCTGAGTCCCTAGCGACGACGGTCAGGTATGGCGCCGAGCACTGCGACTCGCGCTCGCCCGGTAGCCAAGAGGGCACGTCGCAGTAAAGGACGGCATCGCAGGCTCAAGCAGCGGAACCCGCTGCTGAGCCTGCTGATCGAGATGACCACGGTGACGGTGCTCGCCCTGGTCATCACGGTCGTCTTGAGGCTTTTTGTCGCCGAGGCGTTCTACGTGCCCTCGGAGTCGATGTACGACACGCTCACGACGAACGACCGCATCCTGGCCGAGAAGGTCAGCTACCTGCACCGGGACGTCGACCGGGGCGACATCGTCGTCTTCAAGGACCCCGGCAACTGGCTGAACGAGGAGCAGGAGACCCCCGGTACCCTGCGCCAACTCGGTGAGTTCGTCGGCATCCTGCCGCGCAGCGGCGAGGGTCACCTGGTCAAGCGGGTGATCGGCGTCGCGGGTGACCGGGTGTTCTGCTGCGACCGCTCGGGCCGGATCCTGGTCAACAAGATCCCGCTCGACGAGCAGGAGTACCTGCTGAAGGACGCCAAGCCGTCCATCCAGCCGTTCGACGTCGTCGTACCGCCTGGGCACCTGTGGGTGATGGGGGACAACCGGGCCGAGTCGGCCGACTCCCGCGCCCACATGGGCGGTCCCGGTGGCGGGTTCGTGCCGGTGGAGAACGTGGTTGGCCGGGCCTGTTGCGTAATCTGGCCGTCTGACCGGATGACGATGCTGCGTCCTCCGGAAACCTTCAAGAAGCCGGGGCTGAAGAAGTGACCGATACATCGACCGAGGCGACGCCCGACAAACCCGCCCACCGCTCGGGGCTGGCCGCCGCCGCCCGCGAGTTCGTGCTGATCGTGGTCGGAGCGCTGATCGTCTCGTCGATCCTGCGGGCCTTCGTCGGGCAGATGTTCATCATCCCGAGCGAGTCGATGCAGAACACCCTGCTGGTCGGTGACCGGGTGGTGGTGGAGAAGCTGACCGACGTCGAGCGCGGTGACGTGGTCGTCTTCGAGGACCCGGGCGGCTGGCTGGGCACCGAGGAGAGCGGTCAGAAGCGCGGCTCGGTCGGCCGGTTCTTCGAGGTCGTCGGCCTGCTCCCGGACTCCAGCCACGGTCACCTGATCAAGCGCCTGATCGGCATGCCGGGCGACAAGGTCGCCTGCTGCGACGCGAAGGGCCGGTTGATGGTCAACGGCCAGCCGCTCGAGGAGTCGCAGTACCTGTACCCGGGCGACGCGCCGTCGGCGATGGAGTTCCAGGTCACCGTCCCGGCCGGCAAGGTCTTCGTGATGGGCGACCACCGCTCGGAGTCCGGCGACTCCCGCGTCCACCTCAGCGATGTCGGTCCCGAGGGTGGCAACCCCGGCGACGCCGCGTTCGTCCCGTTGGACAAGGTCACCGGTCGCGCGATCCTGGTGGTGTGGCCGGCCAGCAACTTCTCCGAACTCGGCGTGCCCGACACGTTCAAGGCGATCCCGCCCGCGGTCGAGCCCCCGCCCGCGAAGCCGTCGATCTCGCTGACCGCACCCCCGAAGTAAGCGGAGCCCCCGTGCCCCTCACCGCACACCCGCCCACTTTCGCCCTTCGCGCCGATTCGCCGGTGAAGGCGAGCCCAGCTCACGCGCTTGGCGCCGCGCCGACCCACGGCTCGGACTTCGCCTTCCGCGCGGGTTCGGTCCTCGCCTTCACGATCCGGGCTTCTCGGACGGTGACCAGCTCAGCCGCCGGCCTTCGCACCTCGTCCTGTGGTGGTGTTCGCCCGTGCCGTGTGGGGAGGGTCGGATGAGCGCTCTGCCTCGCGGCAGCACCATCCGCCGCGACGCCGGCCTGTACGGCTACGAACGCGCCCTGCGCCGGGTCGGTCTCGACCCGATCGCGGGCGTGGACGAGGCCGGCCGCGGACCCTGCGCCGGCCCGCTGGTTGCCGCGGCAGTGATCCTGCCCGAGGGCAAGCGCGGCCAGATCCCTGAACTGGCCGACTCCAAGCTGCTCACCGCGAAGGCCCGCGAACGCTGCTACGACCAGATCCGCGACCGCGCGCTCGCCTGGTCGGTCGTCTCGATCGAGGCCGACGAGTGCGACCGCCTCGGCATGCACGTCGCGAACGTCCAGGCGCTGCGCCGGGCCTTGTTCCGCCTCGACGTGCGCCCGTCGTACGTGCTGACCGACGGTTTCGGCGTCGACGGCCTCGGCGTACCGGGCCTGGCGATCTGGAAGGGCGACCGGGTCGCGGCCTGCATCGCCGCCGCGTCGGTGATCGCCAAGGTCACCCGCGACCGGATCATGGAGCACTGGCACACGGTCTACCCCGAGTACGACTTCGCGGTCCACAAGGGGTACTGCACGCCCGAGCACCAGGCGGCACTGGACAAATACGGCCCGTGTCCACAACATCGACGCCGATTCGAGAATGTCCGCCGCAGTCTGCGGCCCGATATGGGACAGAATGTGACCAGTCCCACCGGAGTGGAGAGCCGATGAGTGCTGACGACCTCGAGAAGTACGAGACCGATATGGAGCTGCAGCTCTATCGGGAGTACAAGGACGTCGTCGGGATCTTCAAGTACGTCGTGGAGACCGAACGGCGCTTCTACCTGTGCAACGCCGTCGACCTGAAAGTCCGCACCGAAGGCGGCGACGTCTACTTCGAAGTGACGATGGCCGACGCCTGGGTCTGGGACGTCTACCGCTCGGCCCGCTTCGTGAAGAACGCCAAGGTCGTCACGTTCCGCGACGTCAACATCGAGGAACTGGCCAAAACCGACCTAGAGGTCCCCAAGGACTCCGACTTCGGCCGCTGACCCGGCGTACTTGCTCTGAAACCTAGGAACCGGCGCCTGAACCAGGCGCCGGTTCCTGGTCATGTCGCCCGCCGGCAGTTCCCTCTTCCCCAGCCTGGGCTCAGCTCAGCGCGCGCTCGAAGTCGTCGGTCCGCGTCGCCAGCCATCGAAGCTCATCTGCGAAGAACTCCAGCGAAACCGCCGAGTCCCGCGCGCCGAGACCCCACCGGCTGACCTGCCCAGCCTGCCGAAGCTTGGCCTGCACCAAAGCTGGCACCAGCCCCCGCCGGTCCTCCAACCCATAAGCATCCGCGAACAACCGCAGCCGAGCCCCGAGATCAGGCAACACCTCGAACCCCGTCTCCCTCAACTGCCGATCACTCTCCAACGGCACAAACCCCCACGCGGCCGCCGCGACATCCAGCAGCGGAGTGGTAGGCCCACAAGCATCCCAGTCGATGAACGCCACCGGCCGCCCGTCGCGGTAAACGGTGTTCCAAGGCCCAAGATCCCCGTGCGGCATGATCTCGCCGTCCTCCAACACCACCCCCGGCGGCCGGAACCCCGCACTCGCCGAATGCAGCTCCCGCAGCAGCTCACCAAGCGCTACCAACGCCTCATCCGACCGCATCCCCGCCGTCAACGGATTCCCCTTCCCGGGAACCCACTCAGGATCCGCAGGCACCTCACCCGCCAGATAGCTGAGGACCTCCACCCCCGAATCCACTCGCAGCACCCGAGGCGCACCCTCGAACCCCGCCTCCTCGAGGTGCGGCAAATAGGCATGCACAAAGGGCGAGCGAGCAGACATCTTCCGCCGCACCGTCTCTCCGCGCCGACTCACTCCGGCGTTGTTGCGCCCACCCACCAGCGTCTCGTCCGCCACCCCACCAGCATGCCCGCCCACCGGTTCGCCTCTGATACGGCGTACTGCACCCGACTGGGCGGTCGGGTCGTCCAGTTGCAACGTCGGCCGCCATCCGTACCTAGGTGTGGCAATCAGCGGCGAAGGACGAACAAGGCGCCCGGGCATCTGCGGGGACGGGCCAGGCGCCCACTCACGAGGCGGGGAGGGGGCCAGGCGCCGGCCGCGGGCGTGCGTCGCTCACCAGGCACGCCCGGGCTGTCGACGGCGCCCGGCTCAGGCCTGGTTCTCGGTGGTGTGCCTGGTCGACGACGCCCACTGCTGGTCGGCGAGTCGGCCGACGCGTTGCTGTTCGCCGTCCGGCGGCCAGGAAACCCTGTGGCGCAACAGCATCGCGCCCAGAGGACTGCTGCAGATGATGCGCTACAGGCAGCGGATGCCGCGGCGCCACTCAGGCGGCGGGACGGAACATGGCGTCAGCGTGGCGGCGTAGCGTCCGACCGCAGCTGTGAACGTACTCCGCCGGGTGAGTCGTCGGTAGGTGGCGAAGTGGTCAGTAGCCGGCAAGTTCGTCATCGAGGGCGACGTGCCGAGGAGGATTGTGTCTCGTCCGGGAGATGCCCGGGAGCGAACGCGATGGCGGTGAGGCGGGTGGCCTTCCGGGACGACGAGGGCGTCTTATCCGTCTGCGCGGACGCAGATGACCGGCTCCCACGTGGTGCCCTGTCGCAGGTACTCGGCGACGGCCAGGAAGTGCTCGGTGGACATGCTGCTGACGACCCGGTCGCCGCGGCGGATGAACTGAGCGGCGTCGGTCGGGCGGGCGGGTGCCGGCGGTGACCGCGGTCGGTAGCTGGAGTTGATGTGGCGCACGGCCAGGAGTCCCGGCGGGGAGAGCAGCGCGGCGTGTCAGGTGACCTCGTTGGGAAGGCGGTGAACAGTTCGCGGTTCTGGCGGTAGCCCCCTGTACTTGCCTAGTACACGACGGCGCAGTTCGTTCTGTGCGGGGTCCGAGGTTCGGGTTGGTGGAGTGTTTCTGATTCGCCGAGGTCAGCCAGTACGCGGGTGAGGGTCGTCTTGCACCGTGGTGGAGCTCAGTTCCGCGGCGAGGAAGCTTGCGACCATTCTGGCTTCTGAGGCTGCGCAGGGGTCTGATCCTGCGGCGGAGGTGAACGGCGTGTGGTCTCCTTCGTCACTGGGATCAGGGTGCGCGGCGGTGGGTGGTGGAGAGGAGCCAGCCGGAGTCTTCGTAGGTGACCAGGTCGGCTTGGGCGAGGGTTTCGAGGCATTCCTGGACGGTGTCGTGGTCGAGGCCGGCGACGGTGGCTATGCGGGTGGAGGGGGAAGGGCGGAGGACGGGGACGGCGTCGAGGGTTCGGCGGAGGTCGTGGTCCAGGGCGTCGATGGGGGTGGCGGGGGAGTGGGGGTACGAGGTCAGGTGCTCGCCGAGTGGGGAGATGGCTTCGAGGATGTCGGCTACCGAGGTGGCGAGAGTGGCGTTGCGTTCGCGGATCAGGAGGTGGGTGCCTTCGGACATGCGGGACGTGATCGGTCCGGGGACTGCGAGGACCGGGCGGCCGCACTGTTCGGACCAGCCGGCGGTGTTGAGGGCTCCGCTGCGGATGGCGGCTTCGATGACGACGGTGCCTTGGGTGGCGGCGGCGATCAGGCGGTTGCGGGCGAGGAAGCGGAGCTTGGTGGGGGCGCAGCCGGGTGGCAGCTCGCTGACCAGGAGGCCTTCGCCGGCAATTCGGTCGAAGAGGGCTGAGTTGCTCCTGGGGTAGCTGACGTCGACGCCGCAAGCCAGGACGGCGATGGTGGTACCTGTGCTGGCCAGAGCGCCGCGGTGGGCGGCGGCGTCGATGCCGTAGGCGCCGCCGGAGACGATCGTGGTGCCGTGGTCGCCGAGGGCGGCGGCCAGTTCTGCGGCGGCGTGTTCGCCGTACGAGGAGCAGGCTCTTGCGCCGACCATGGCTACCGAGGACTGGAGCAGCTGGCGCAGGTTGGGGCTGCCTTTGACCCAGAGGCCGTAGGGGACGCCGCCGCGGCGGCTTTGCTGGCCGGCCTCGGCGAGTACGTCGATCTGGTCGGGCCACTCGTCGTCGCCGGGGATGACGAAGCGGGCGCCGGCTTTGCGGGCTTTCTCGAGGTCGCGTTCGGGGTTGACGTGGGGGAGCCGGGTGGACCAGCGCTCGAGGCCGGGGGCGTTGGTTTGGAGGAGCTCCCAGATCTCCAGCGGTGTCAGGTCGGCGAAGGTCTTCAGGGTGGCGGGGTCGCCTGGTTCGATCACGCGGGACAGCGCCGCTCTCGCCATCCGGTCCGCGTCGGAGGCGGTCGCGCTGTCGAGAGCTGTGGAGGAGGCGTTGCCGATGGCAACCATCAGGCTTGAGCTGGGTGGGGTCGTCCGGTCGGATGGGCTGGAGGTGGGTGAGGTTGCATGGTCGGGAGGGCTGGTGGTGGGCGAGCTTGCTCGGTCAAGAGGACCGGAGGTGGGCGAGGGTGCTCGGTCGGATGGGCTGGAGGTGCGCAAGGTCGCCCGGTCAAGAAGGCTGGAGCTGGGTGCGGTTGCCCGGTCGAATCGGGCGACGCGGATCTCCCTGGATTGAGGCGGCGCGGCGTCGGAGTTGACGGGTGAGGTGTGGATGTCCTGGGGACGGAGCGGTGTGGCTCCGGAATCGGCGGGGATGAAAGTCGCCTGCGGATCGGTGGTTGCGTCGGTCGACTGGTGAGGGTCGTTGGTCATGGGTGCTCTCTGAGGGGGCGGGTGTCTTCCAGGGGAGTGAGGGGCGCGCCGGAGCGGAGTTGGAAGGCTTCGTGGGTCAGGGCGGGGGTTGGCCGGGACAGGCCGGCCAGGTCGGTGAGGGTCCAGGCGAGCCGGACGACTCGGTCGAGGCCTCGGGCGGTCAGGCGGCCTTCGGCGTAGTGGGTTTCGAGGATGGACTGGCTGGTGTCGTCGAGGGGGAAGTCGCGGCGGAGGACCGGGCCGGGGATCTCGCTGTTCAGGCGCCAAGCCGTGTGTTGGTAGCGGTGGGCTTGGCGGTCGCGGGCGGCGCGGACCCGGGTGGCGACGTCGGCGGTGGACTCGGGCGGGTCGCCGGTGCCGACGCCTCGGGCGGCGGGCAGGATCTGACGCTGGATGTCCATCCGGTCCTTGATCGGGCCGCTGATGCGTTGCCGGTAGCGGGTGAGGATCTGGGGCGTGCAGTTGCAGATGCCGGTGGGAGTGCCGGACTGACCGCAGGGACAGGGGTTTGCGGCCAGGACCAGCAGGAAGCGGGCCGGGAACTTCGCGACGGCGGCTGCGCGGTGCACCTCGACGTAGCCGGACTCGAGCGGCTGGCGCAAGGTGTCCAGGGTCAGGGGGTGCATCTCGGGTGCCTCGTCGATGAAGAGGATTCCTCGGTGGGCGCAGCTGATCGCGCCGGGGCGGGGGACGCCGGAGCCTCCGCCGACCAGACTGACCAGGGACGCCGTGTGGTGTGGCGCGATGAACGGTGGACGGCTGACGAGCTCCGCGTCGTTTGTGAGCAGACCGGCCAGCGAATGCACGGCGGAGACTTCCAGTGCGTCGTCGGTCTCCAGATCGGGCATCAGGCCCGCGAGGCGTTCGGCGAGCATGGTTTTGCCGGATCCTGGTGGGCCGTAGAGGTACAGGTGATGCCCGCCCGCGGCTGCGGCCTCGATGGCGCGGCGGCCTTCGCGCTGGCCCAGGACGTCGTCGAGGTCGACCTCGGGGACCCGGGTCAGCGACTCCGACATCAGCCGGGGCTCGGCGCGTGGCGGCTCCTCGTCGGGGATCTCCTCACCGCGGATCATCGCCAGAACCTGCCGTAGCGAGCGCACGCCGTACACGCTGATGTCGGGGACGAGTCGGGCTTCGCTTGCGTTGAGCTCGGGAACGATGATGCGGGTGAAGCCGGCTCTGGCGGCGGCCAGCGTCATCGCGAGGGCGCCGCGCACCTCGCGGATGCGGCCGTCGAGGCCGAGCTCTCCGATGATCGCGCAGTGCCTCAGCTCGCCGATCGGCAGCACGCCGCTGGCCGCGAGCAGAGCGCACGCGATGGTGACGTCGTAGTGAGAACCGGTCTTCGGCAGGGTCGCGGGCGAGAGGCCGATGGTGACTTTGCGGTCGGGGAACCGCTCGCCGCTGTTGACCACCGCCGCGCGAACACGATCCCTTGCCTCTGACAACGACGCGTCGGGCAGGCCGATCAGCGTGGTCTTCGGCAGGCCTTGGGCGATGTCGGCCTCGACCTCGACGAGATGGCCCTCCAGCCCGACGAGGGCGACGGACCACGCCTGGGCGAGCGACATCAGCCGACGCTCCTCAGGTGCTCGATCGTGGGCTGACCACCGCCGGGTGGGACCAGCACGGCGATCACGTCGATCCGGATCTCCGGTGGGTGGAGATCGTGCTCCTGCAGCCAGCGGCCGACCAGGCGCCGCAACGTGCTGAGTTTGCGATAGGTGATGGACTCCAGCGGGCTCCCGTAGCCGACGCCGCGCCGGGTCTTCACCTCGCAGACCACGAGTGCGCGCCCGTCCCGGGCGACGATGTCGATCTCGCCTTGCTCGCAGCGCCAGTTGCGCGCGAGGATCGCGAATCCCTGCTGGCTGAGATGTTCCGCGGCGAGTTGTTCGCCGTACTGCCCGACTGCATCCTGGGTCCGCATCGATGACCACCTCCGACAAGAACATGCCGGGATTCGTGGCCGATTCGAGGGCGACTTCGGGGCTTGTGGACAAAGAAAACCGCCGGCCGTCCCAGCGGGGACGACCGGCGGTGAGATGCGGTGCTCAGTTGCGCATGTGTTTGCCGCGGTTGGACTTCGGGGGAGTACGCACGGCCTTCAGCTCGCCGGACGGCGTGTCGTGGCGAACCGGCTGCAGGGCACCTGAGCCGGGATCGGTGTCGGTGTCGTAGTCCCAGCTCTCCTCGTTGGCCAAGCGGCTGTGCCAACGGCCGTAGAGACCGTAGATCGCCAGACCGAGCAGCATCCAGATGCCGAACTTGGTCCAGGTGCTCGTCTTCAGGTTGAGCATCAGCCACAGCGTCGCCGCCAGCGACAGCAGCGGAATCAACGGCACCAGCGGAACCCGGAAGCCACGCTCGAGGTCAGGCTCCGTACGGCGCAGACGCAGTACGCCGACCGCGCAGAAGGCGAAGCAGAACAAGGCGCCGATGACGAGCAGTTCCTCGAGCTCGAGCACCTTCGGGTAGAGCGTGAGCACCAGGGCGGCCATACCGGCCGCGGTCGCCGCGCGGGCCGGCGACGAGTAGACCCGGCTGACCCGGCCCAGGCTCTTCGGCAGCAGGCCGTCACGACCCATGTTGAACAGCACGCGGCTCTGGGCGATCAGCACCACCATGATCACCGTCATCAACGCCAGCAGCGCACCGAGATTGACCACGTCCGCGGCCCAGCCGACCCCGACCGCTTCCAGCGCCTCCGAGACCGGTGCGGCACCGCCGAGCTGCCCGTACGGCCGCAGGCCGACCAGCACGACCGCCATCGCGACGTACAGGACCGTGACGACGACGACGCCGAGCAGCATGCCCTGCGGGACCGTCTTGCGGGGGTTGCGGGCGTCCTCGGACGCGGTCGCGATCAGGTCGAAACCGATGAAGGCGAACACGATCGCGCTGGCCGCGGTGAAAATGCCCATCAGGCCGAACGAACCGAACGAGGAGTCCAGCATCCAGCCCAGCAGGGTCGGATCCGCGGTCGCGGGGGCGGGGCGCTCCATCGGGACGAACGGCTTGAAGTTGTCCATCTTGATGTGCGTCGCGCCGACCACCACGACCAGCAGGATCACCGCGACCTTGGCCGCCACCACGACGGTCAGGACGCGGGACGACAGCTTGGTACCGGTGACGATCATCGCGGTCAGCAGCAGCAGGAGCAGCGGGGCGACCAGGTTCACCTTGGCGTCGGGCCCGAAGAACTGGGCCAGACCGTCGGGCATCGTGACGCCGAAGCCGGTCAACGTGGCCAGGAAGTACGCCGACCAGACGCGGGCGACGATCGCGGCCGCGGTGACGAGCTCGAGCACGAGTGCCCAGCCGACCAGCCACGCCCACATCTCACCGAAGGTGACGTAGCTGAAGGTGTAGGCGCTGCCGGACACGGGAATGGTGGAGGACAGCTCGGCGTAGCACGCGGCGGCCAGCAGGCAGACAAAAGCCGCGACCACGAACGACAGGATCACGGCAGGGCCGGCCACGTTCGCGGCTTGTTTGCCGCTCAGGCTGAAGATGCCGGAACCGATCATCACACCGAGGCCGAGCACGACAAGGTCGCGACGGCCGAACAGACGCGGTAGTCGGTGCCGCGCCTCCTCGACTCGAGTGAACGCCGACTCGACCGGCAGGCGCCGGCCTACGGTCTGTCCGTTCGCTGAGGGGGCCATGGTCAGGGGTGCCTCCGTTGCTACTAGGGCAATCGGGCCGAACAGTAGTCGACCTATGGGCTACGGGCCAGACCTCCTTCGTGTCGCCGCCGCGCGGTGCCTTGCGATGCCGACGCCGCTCCCGCATGGTCAGGACATGGCACCGGACGACGTCAGCCCAGAGCCCTCCCTACCGGAGGAATTCGCTGCGTTACTGGCTGACTACGAACGGCATCTGACGGCGGAAAGAGGCCTCAGCGAACATTCGGTCCGAGCGTACATCGGTGATGTCGCGGATTTAATCGATCATTTGACTCGGCTTGGTCACGATGATCTGAGCGCACTCGACATCCGCGGTCTGCGGTCCTGGCTGGCCAAGCAGCAAAGCCTCGGCAAGGCACGCAGCACGATGGCGCGACGGGCCACCGCGGCGCGGGTCTTCACCGCGTGGGCCCAGCGGACCGGGCGGATCGCGACCGATCCGGGCGCGTTGCTGGCCAGTCCGAAGGCACACAAAACCCTTCCAGGCGTGCTGGGACAGGCCGATACGCGAGCTGTGCTGGACGCCGCCGCGGTCGCCGCGGACGACGGAAGCCCGCTCGGGCGGCGGGACCTCGCGATCATGGAACTGCTGTACGCGACCGGGATCCGGGTCGGCGAACTGTGCGCGCTGGACCTCGACGAGCTGGACCGGACCCGACGCGTGGTCCGCGTTTTCGGCAAGGGACGGAAAGAGAGATCGGTCCCGTACGGCGTACCGGCGGCCGAGGCGTTGGAGTCGTGGCTCGCGGTCCGCCCGCAACTGGTCAGGGACGGAAGCGGGCCGGCGCTCTTCCTCGGAGCGCGTGGTGGCCGGATCGATCAGCGGACCGTACGCCGGGTGGTGCACGCGCGAATCGACGCCGTCTCGGCGCCGGACCTGTCGCCGCACGGCTTGCGGCACACGGCGGCGACGCATCTGCTCGAAGGCGGCGCCGACCTGCGTAGCGTGCAGGAACTGCTCGGGCACGCATCCCTGGCGACGACGCAGGTCTACACCCACGTGTCGAGCGAGCGGCTGCGAGCGGCGTACCAGCAGGCGCATCCGCGGGCCTGATCCCGGGGCCGGGCCCGGCGGGGTGATGGGCGGGCGGCGGGTGGATGGGGCAGACTGCGGGCCATGCGGGTTTCGGCAAAATCTGACTATGCGTTGCGGGCGTTGATCGAGATCACCCAGCGCTGGGTGGCCAACGATCCCTCGGTGGTGTCGGCGGAGGAGCTCAGCCGGGCGCAGGGGATTCCGCACGGGTTCCTGCAGGGAATCCTGGCTGACCTTCGGCGGGCGGGCGTGCTGACCAGCCAGCGGGGGCAGTCCGGCGGGTGGAAGCTCGCGGTCGACCCGAACGAGATCTCCGTGGCCGACGTGATGCGCGCGGTGGACGGGCCGATCGTAAGCATCTCGGGCGTCCGGCCGGAGAGCGTCGCCTACAACGAGCGGGCCGTGGTGCTGCAGCGGGTCTGGATCGCGGCGCGGGCGAGCCTGCGGGACGTGCTCGAGCACACCACGCTGACGGACCTTGCCAAGGGCAAGCTTCCGGCCGGGGTCGAGCGGCGGTCGAAGGACGAGGACGCGTGGCAGGCGCGGGTTCCGGGGAGTTGAGCGCACGGGTCAGTGGTTTCTGACCAGCACGGCGGCGCCGAGAGTGACCAGCGCGCCGAGAGTGACCACCGCGGTCGGTGCCAGTGCGCTGGACTCGCGGGCAGCGGGACTTCGAGGTGGTGGCGACGCAGGTGATGGGGAAACCTTCGGCGCCGGGAATTCATCCGGCGGCGGGACCGTCGGCAGCAGCCGGACCGGCTGAGCGGCGAGCAGCTTCAAGGGGTTGAGATACGTCTCGCCCTCGAGCAGACCCCAGTGCAGACACGTCGCCGGAGCGCAGTGCGAGGCCGCGGCCGACAACCGGCCGATGGGCTGAGCCCGGCGGACCTCAGTCCCGGCAGGAAGTGACGGAATCACCGGCTCGTACGTCGTACGCAGCGGCCCTCGGGCGACGACCACGACGCTGCGGCCCGCCACCGGACCGGCGAACGTGATCGTGCCGGGGGTCGCGGAGAGGACCGGTTGACCCGGCGAGCCGGCCAGATCGACGCCCCGATGGCCGGGGAGCCAGGGCTTGGGTGGTGGGACGTAGGAGCGCACGATCCGTGGTCGCGGGTCGAGTGGCCAGACGGCGTCCGGGGGCGGGGGAACGATGGGCATCAGCAGCAGTGGGCTCATGCTGAAAAGGTGCAGGTGAAAGGGTGTTTTCGGCGCGACGTATCCGGGCCTGTGGACGGACCGGGGGCCGGTTCGACCCGGGTGGGCTTGTCGCGTAGACTTCTGGCGGCGTCCCACCTCGGTGGGGCGACTTCGCACGCCTGCACACACCCGAACCCTCTTGGTCCCGGTCCGCCGGGGAGGGGTTCGCGCGGGCGTCAGGCGCGACGGACCAACCGGGTCCGCCGCGGGACAACCGAGACAGCGCCACCGGACGAGCGACCCCGGCCGGCGCGACAGGAGGAACACCTCATGGCCGTCGTGACCATGAAGCAGATGCTCGAGAGTGGCGTCCACTTCGGGCACCAGACCCGGCGCTGGAACCCGAAGATGAAGCGCTTCATCCTCACCGAGCGCAACGGCATCTACATCATCGACCTGCAGCAGTCGCTGTCCTACATCGACCGCGCCTACGAGTTCGTGCGCAGCACGGTCGCGTCCGGCGGGGCGGTGCTGTTCGTCGGTACCAAGAAGCAGGCGCAGGAAGCGATCGCCGAGCAGGCGACCCGGGTCGGCATGCCCTACGTGAACCAGCGCTGGCTGGGCGGCATGCTCACCAACTTCCAGACCGTCAACAAGCGGCTCCAGCGGCTCAAGGAGCTGGAGCTGATCGACTTCGACGACGTCGCCGGTTCCGGTGTCACCAAGAAGGAGCTGCTGCAGAAGCGTCGCGAGCACGACAAGCTGCTCAAGACCCTCGGCGGTATCCGCGACATGGGCCGCGTCCCGTCCGCGGTCTGGATCGTCGACACCAAGAAGGAGCACCTCGCGGTCGACGAGGCGCGCAAGCTCAAGCTGCCGATCATCGGCATCCTGGACACCAACTGCGACCCCGACGAGGTCGACTTCCCGATCCCGGGCAACGACGACGCGATCCGCTCCGTCGGTCTGCTGACCCGCGTGGTCGCCGACGCCGTGGCCGACGGCCTCAAGGCCCGCTCGGGCCAGGGTGCTGCCGCCGCCGGCGAGGAGCTCGGCGCTGACGAGCCGATGGCCGCCTGGGAGCGTGAGCTGCTGGAGAGCCAGAACGCCGCTGCCGCCGCTCCGGCCACCACCGACGCGGCTCCGGCCGCCGACGCGACCCCGGCTGCCGACGCGACTCCCGAGGCTCCGGCCGAGGAGGCTGCCCCGGTCGCCGAGTCCGGTGCCGTCGCCGAGACGATCGCCAAGGCCGACGACACCCCGGTCGAGGGCACCGAGGCGCCGAAGACCGAGGCCTGATCCGGTTCCGGGTCGCCGACCGCCTGGCCTCCGCCTCCGAGACCCGTGAGGGTTCCGTGGGCGGCGTACAGGAAACGGTGGCCCGGACCAGGCAAGGCTCCGGCCGAAGGCCTGGACCGGAAGGTCGCGGATCCACGGATTCAGACGTGAAGGGGCACGGCGGCCCAGCGGGCGAGAGCTCAGGACCGCCGGCCTCGAGGTCCGGCAAGGCTTCACAGGATCGACAAGGTTCGCACCCGATCCCCCCAAAGGGTCAGGCCCGCCGAACCCCGATCGCCCGGCAGACGAACGTCACCGCATTGGTGGCGCTCCGGCCTCGGGCGGCGACCCACCCAGCTGATCGCACCGACTAGATCGAGAGAACGAGGAATGGCGAACTACACCGCCGCTGACGTGAAGAAGCTCCGCGACGCCACCGGCGCGGGCATGATGGACGCGAAGAAGGCGCTCGAGACCACCGACGGCGACTTCGAGAAGGCTATCGAGGAGCTGCGCATCCACGGCGCCGCCAAGGCCGCCAAGCGGGGCGCCGAGCGGTCCGCCACCAACGGGCTGATCGCCGCCGCGGAGAACGCGCTGGTCCAGCTGAACTGTGAGACCGACTTCGTCGCCAAGAACGAGCAGTTCCAGCAGCTCGCGGCCGACATCGTCGCGCACGCCGCCGCCAGCAAGGTCGGCGACGTCGAGGGCCTGCTGAACGAGAAGCTGGCCGACGGCAAGAGCGTCGCCGAGAACATCGAGGCGCTGGCCGCGGTGATCGGCGAGAAGCTCGAGCTGGGCAAGGTCGCCGTGTTCGAGGGCAAGGTCGCGGCGTACATGCACAAGCGTGCGGCCGACCTGCCGGCCCAGGTGGGCGTGCTGGTCGAGTTCGAGGGTGACGACATCGACGCCGCTCGCGGTGCCGCGATGCAGGCCGCCGCGATGCGTCCGCTCTACACCACCCGCGACGAGGTCCCGGCCGAGACGGTCGAGAACGAGCGCCGGATCGCCGAGGCGACCGCGCGCGAGGAGGGCAAGCCCGAGGGCGCCCTGCCGAAGATCGTCGAGGGCCGGGTGAACGGCTTCTTCAAGGAGGTCGTGCTGCTCGAGCAGGCGTCGGTCCAGGAGAGCAAGAAGACCGTCAAGGCCGTGCTCGACGAGGCCGGCGTGACCGTGAAGCGGTTCGCCCGCTTCGAGGTCGGCGCCTGACCGTCTGCCGCTCGCAGACACAGGAAAAACATCATCGACGAGGAGGCCGGAATCGTGACGGAAACCCTGGGTACCGAGACGAGTCCGGCCTCTTCGCCGGTCGAACCGGCCTATCACCGGGTGCTGCTCAAGCTGTCGGGTGAGGTGTTCGGCGGCGGCAAGCTCGGCGTCGACCCCGACGTGGTGAACTCGATCGCCAAGCAGATCGCCGAGGTGGTCCGGGCCGGCGTACAGGTCGCCGTCGTGGTCGGCGGCGGCAACTTCTTCCGCGGCGCCGAACTGCAGCAGCGCGGGATGGAACGCAACCGCGCCGACTACATGGGCATGCTCGGCACCGTGATGAACTGCCTGGCGCTGCAGGACTTCCTGGAGAAGCTGGGCGTCGAGACCCGGGTCCAGACCGCGATCACGATGGGCCAGGTCGCCGAGCCGTACATCCCGCGCAAGGCCGACCGGCACCTGGCCAAGGGCCGGGTCGTGATCTTCGGCGCCGGCTCCGGGATGCCGTACTTCTCCACCGACACCGTCGCCGCCCAGCGGGCGCTGGAGATCGGTGCCGAGGCGCTGCTGATGGGCAAGCAGGGTGTGGACGGTGTCTACGACTCCGACCCCAAGACGAACCCGGACGCGGTGAAGTTCGACCAGCTCTCGTACGACGACTTCCTGGCCCGCGGGCTGCGGGTCGCCGACGCCACGGCGATCAGCCTGTCCCGCGACAACGCGCTGCCGATCGTCATCTTCGGTCTCCAGGACGGCAACATCGCCCGGGTCGTGCGTGGCGAGAAGATCGGCACGGTCGTCTCCCCGGGGCAGTGAACCGGTACTAGGATCACCGACACGCGGACCGAGGTCCGTAGTCTGGTAGACCAGCGTTCGTAGGGTTTGAGCGGCCGCACCGAAGCGGCCCCGAGGAAGCGAGGAATGTCGTGATCGACGAAGCACTCCGCGAAGCCGAGCAGAAGATGGCGAAGGCCGTGGAGGTCGCCAAGGACGACTTCGCCGCGATCCGCACCGGCCGGGCCCACCCGTCGATGTTCTCCAACATCGTGGCGGACTACTACGGTTCGCCGACGCCGCTGCAGCAGCTGGCCGGCTTCCAGGTCCCCGATCCCCGGACCGTTCTCATCTCGCCGTACGACAAGGGTGCGATGGCGGCAATCGAGAAGGCGATCCGCGACTCCGACCTGGGCGTGAACCCCGGCAACGACGGCTCGGTGATCCGGGTCAACATGCCGCAGCTCACCGAGGAGCGGCGCAAGGAGTACATCAAGGTCGCCAAGACCAAGGGCGAGGACGCCAAGATCTCGATCCGTACCATCCGCCGGCACGCCAAGGACCAGATCGACAAGTCGGTCAAGGACGGCGAAGCCGGCGAGGACGAGGGCAAGAGTGCTGAGAAGCGACTCGACGGGCTGACGAAGAAGTACGTCGACTCGATCGACCAGCTGCTCAAGCACAAGGAAGCCGAACTGCTCGAGGTGTGATGGGCCTCGACCAGAGCACGCCCGCGCCGAGCCGCGCCGGGCGCAACCTGCCCGCCGCGATCGCGGTCGGTGTCGGTCTCGGCGCGGTGATCCTCGGATCGCTGTTCTGGCAGAAGGTGCTGTTCATCTTCGTGGTGCTCGCCGCGGTGCTGCTCGCCGTGGACGAGATGATCAAGGCGCTGCGGACCAGTGGCGCCGAGATTCCGCGCGTCCCGGTGCTGGCCGGCACGACGGCGATGCTGGTCGCGGCGTACTTCGGTGGCCCGATGGCGCTGCTGGTCGGGCTGGCGCTGACCGCGCTGGCGACGATCTTCTGGCGGATGCCCGGCGGATCGATCGGCTTCGTCCGGGACGTGACCGCCGGTGTGTTCCTGCTCGGCTACGTGCCGCTGCTGGCCGGTTTCGCAGTGTTGCTGGTGCAGCCGGACAGCGACGGCCCCCAGCGGGTGGTGACCTTCTTCCTGGTCGTCGTGGCCAGCGACGTCGGCGGGTACGCCGTGGGCGTGCTGTTCGGCAAGCACCCGATGGCGCCGACGATCAGCCCCAAGAAGTCCTGGGAGGGCTTCGCCGGCTCGACCCTGGCCTGCATCGGGGCCGGGATCGGCTCGGTCGTCTGGCTGCTCGACGGCGACTGGTGGGCGGGTGCGATCGTCGGCGCAGTGGCGGTGCTGACGGCAACGGTCGGCGATCTCGGTGAGTCGATGATCAAGCGTGACCTGGGCATCAAGGACATGTCGAACCTGCTGCCCGGCCACGGCGGGGTGATGGACCGTCTGGACTCCCTGCTGGCCACGGCTCCGGCCGTCTGGCTGCTGCTGCACTTACTCGTTTGACCCGGCCGCCGTCCGCGCGCTTGGCTGGTGTCATGACCATCGCTCCGGACGGCCGCCCCTTGGTCGGCGACGTCGTCCGCCTCGACCGTTTTGTTGCCGACGACATCGATCAGTTGTTCGCCGCGATCGACGACGAGCGGGTGTACGCCGCGGGGTTCGGCGGCGGTCCCGCCGGTCGCCCGGCAACCGGCGAGCAGATGCGTGAGCGCTGGACGAAGTCGGCCCCGCAACGGGTCGCGTACGTCGTCCGGCTCGCTCGCGACAGCGAACTGGGGGCCGAGGGCACCGTTGTCGGTACGACGAGCCTCGGCGACGTGGATCTGGCCAACGAGCGGGTCCACCTGGGCTGGACCGGCTACGCGCCGTCGGTCTGGGGCACGCTGGTCAACCCGTCGTGCAAGTTCCTGATGCTCCAGCACGCGTTCGAGGACTGCGGGTTCAACCGGGTGAAGATCCAGACCAGCCTGGTGAACACGCGGTCGCAGGCCGCGATCGCCAAGCTCGGTGCGACCCGCGAGGGCGTGCTGCGCCGGCACATCAAGCAGCCGGACGGCTCGTGGCGGGACACGGTGGTGTTCTCGATCCTGGCCGACGAGTGGCCCGAGGTACGGAAGGGTCTGCTCGCCCGGATCAGCGGCTGACGCGGAGGCCGGCCAGTTCGCCCAGGAGGCGATAGTTCTCCAGCAGGTCGTCCCGGTCGTAGGTGTTGGTAGTGATCAGCACCTCGTCGGCGCCGGTCCGCTCGACCAGTCCACCCAGCGCCGCGTCGACCTCGTCCGGTGTGCCGTAGATCTGCCCCTGCAGCGCCTGCTCGAAGAACCCGCGTTCCTTGTCGGTCATCTCGCGCTGCGCGTCGACCGGCTCCAGGGGCGGGAACACTCCACGGGTCCGGGAGTAGGCGCTGGACCACGCCTCGGGCAACAGGAGCCGCCGAGCCGCCTCAGTCGTCTCCGCGACGGCCGCGGTAGCCGCCAGTACGACGTACGGGCGCTCGGCCCAGCCCGAGGGGACGAAGCCGGAGCGATAGCGCTGCAGCGAGTCGAGCAGCGCCGCCTCGCCACGGGCGCCGGCGATAACCAGCGGCAGGCCGAGTGATGCCGCGAGTTGCGCACCTTCGCCGATCGCCAGCACGTACGCCGGCACCCGCAGCCCTTCGCCGGGTCGCGCGTGGACCTGCGGGTGGTTCCGCTGCGTGCCGGTGAAGTACCCGAGCAGCTCGCGAACCTGGTCCGTGAAGTCCTCGGCCGCGTCCTTCTCGACGCCGAGCGCCCGGCGGATCCCGCCGGTGAAGCCGACCGAGCGGCCGAGGCCCATGTCGATGCGCCCCGGATACAGCGACTCCAGTACGCCGAACTGCTCCGCGACCACCAGCGGCTGGTGGTTGGGCAGCATCACCCCGCCGGTCCCGACCCGGATCCGCTCAGTGGCGGCTGCGACCGCTGCGGCCAGAACGGTCGGTGCAGAGCCGACCACTCCAGGAACGCTGTGATGCTCCGACACCCAGAAGCGGTGGTAGCCGAGCTCCTCGACCTGCTGGGCCAGCCGGACGGTGCCGCGCAAGGTCTCCGCCTCGGACTCGCCCACCCGAGTCCGCGAGCGGTCCAGCACCGACAGGGGGACACCGCTGAGCGAGGAAGTCATGGTCTTTGGTTCAACGACTCCGTCGGCGGCGGCCATTCCCCGATCGCCAGGGATACTTGGCGGCGTGACGAGGCAACCGCGGTTGGAGATCGAGTACTGCACCCAGTGCCGGTGGTTGATGCGGGCGGCCTGGACGGCGCAGGAACTGCTGACGACGTTCCCCAAGGAGCTGGGGGAGGTCGCGCTGGTGCCGGCGACCGGAGGGGTGTTCGACATCCGGCTGGACGGGGAGACGCTGTGGTCGCGGAAGGCCGAGGGCGGGTTCGCCGAGATTCCGACGCTGAAGCAGCTGGTGCGAGACCGGATCGCGCCCGACCGGAAGCTCGGGCACTCGGACCGGAAGGAACCGGCCGCTGAGCCGTCGGTCGAGCAGAACGCGGACTAGCCGGAACGCACGTCCTGGGCGACGTCGATGGTGAACGGCTCGGGCCGGCGGTTCGGGGTGGGCCGAGCTTGCGGGCGAGCTGACCAGTCGGCAGCGAATCCACTGCCGACCGGTGAGCTCCGGTCAGATCGCCGTCGAGCGGCTGAGCTCCTCCCACTCGGTGACTGACGCCAGCAGCGCCTCGTGGTGCTCGCGGAGGCCGTCGACGGCGTCGTTGCCCAGCAGGAGGCGGAGCGGCGGTTTGCCGCTGTCGAGCGCCTTCATGATGGCTGCGACGCCCTTCACCGGGTCGTTCGGCTCGTTGCCGAGCAGCGCAGCGGTGTTCACTCGGGTGGCTCCGGCGGTCTCGCGGTAGATGTCCAGCTCTTCGGTGGTCACCTTGTTGCCGTTGAACGGCGTACGGAAGGCGCCGGGTTCGACGATCAGGACGCGGATGCCCAGGGGAGCGACCTCTGCGGCCAGCGCCTCGGAGTACCCCTCCAGAGCGTGCTTGGCCGAGTTGTAGACGCCGTAGCCGGGGTAGGTCTTCAGTCCGCCGAGCGAGCTCATCTGCACGATCGTTCCCGATCCCTGCGCGCGCAGGACCGGCAGCACCGCCTGGGTGGCCTGGGCGGCGCCGAAGAACACGACGTCGAACTGCTCGCGCAGCCGCTGCACGCCGACCTCCTCGATGGCCCCCATCACCAGCGAGCCGGCGTTGTTGACCAGGACGTCGATCCGGCCGAACACCGCCAGCGTCGCCTGGACCGCGGCGTCGACGGACGCCGGGTCGGTGACGTCCAGGGCGGCGGTGCTCGCTCCGCGCTCGGCCAGATCGGCCAGCGTCTCGGGCCGACGTGCGGTCGCCATCACCCGATCGCCGGCGGCCAGTGCGGCGAGCACCAGCTCGCGTCCGAAGCCGGTGGAGCAACCGGTGATCAGCCATACCTTGGTGTTGTTGTTTTCCATGCTTCGAGTCTTCGTCCGGACCCCCGGATGGGGCCAACACCAGCTACCTGGTGCAGCAGTAGCCTGTGCCTGTGACCCCCGAGCTGCGACAGCTGCGCTACTTCGTCGCGGTGGCGGAGGAGTTGAGTTTCACCCGGGCCGCTGCCCGGCTGACGATCGCCCAGCAGTCCCTGTCGCAGCAGATCACGCTGCTGGAGCGCATGGTCGGCGCGAAGTTGTTCGACCGCGACAGCCGGGGGACTGCGCTGACTGAGGTCGGTACGGTCTTCCTGCCGGAGGCCCGCGCTGTACTGGATCGAGCAGAGCAGGCGATGGGCGTGGTCGGCCGTGCCGTTCGCGGCGAGATCGGCCTGCTCCGAATGGCCTTCCTGGCGACCACGGCGAACTACTTGCTGCCGCCGGTCGTGCGCGCCGTCCGCGAGCGTTTCCCGGACCTGGAGCTGGCGACCGAGGAGACCGCGATCGCCCTGCTCGTCGAAGGCCTCCGAAGTGGCCGGTACGACGTGGCGTTCAGCCGCCCGCCGCTGGTCGACGACCTGGCGACCCGAACGCTCGTCACCGAGGACGTCTGCGCCGTACTGCCCGAGGGACATCCGCTGGCCGGGCGCGACCAGCTCACGCTCGAGGAGTTGGCCGACGAGCCCTGGCTGCTCACCCCACGCAGCGCGTGGGAACCCTGGCACGACCGGTACGACGCGCAGTTCCGCGCGGCCGGGTTCGAGCCGAAGGTGGTGCACCGGGATCCGAGCGTCCAGGTGCTGCTCGGCATGGTCGCGGCCGGAGTGGGCGTGACCCGGTTGGCCCGGTCGGCGTCCAGCCTGCGGCGGACCGGCGTGGTGTTCGTGCCGCTGACCGGCGAGACGGTGCTGACCGAGATGGTCTGGTTGCCGCAGAACACCTCGCCGGTGCTGCCCGCCGTACTGCAGGCCATCGCCGGACTGGCGGCCGCGGAGGATCTCGCCGCGGCCGGATAGTGAGCGGGGACACCGGACGTGAATTTGTGAAAGCGGTCGGCGGCGAGGGACAATCGAGGGCGATGACTACCTCTCTCCCGCTCGTTTTCGACGAACCGCGCCGTGCCAAGAAGCCGCCGCGGCACCTGGCCGACCTCAGCGGGGAGGAGCGCAAGGCGGCGGTGACGGCGCTCGGCGAGCCGGGATTCCGGGCCAAGCAGCTGTCCAACCACTACTTCTCCCGGCTGGTCTCCGACCCGGCCGAGATGACCGACCTGCCGGCCGCCACCCGCGACAAGCTGGCGGCCGACCTGCTGCCGCCGCTGCTCACCAAGGTCCGTGACCTGGAGTGCGACAACGGGCAGACCCGCAAGTCGCTGTGGAAGCTGCTCGACGGCTCGCTGGTCGAGTCCGTGCTGATGCGCTACACCGACCGGACCACGATGTGCGTCTCGTCCCAGGCCGGCTGCGGCATGGCCTGCCCGTTCTGCGCCACCGGCCAGGCCGGCCTGACCCGGAACATGACCACCGCGGAGATCGTCGAGCAGGTCGTCGACGGCGCCCGCGCGCTGTCCCGCGGCGAGATCGCGGGCGGGCCGGGCCGGGTCAACAACATCGTCTTCATGGGCATGGGCGAGCCGATGGCCAACTACAAGGCCGTGATCGGCGCCGTCCGCCGGTTCACCGATCCGTCGCCGGAGGGCCTGGGCATCTCGGCCCGTGGCATCACCGTCTCGACCGTCGGCCTGGTGCCGCGGATCAATCAGCTCGCGACCGAGGGCATCCCGGTCACGCTCGCACTGTCGCTGCACGCGCCGGACGACGAGCTGCGCGACGAGCTGGTCCCGATCAACAACCGGTGGAAGGTCGACGAGGTGCTCGACGCCGCCTGGGGCTACGCCGAGAAGACCAAGCGCCGGGTCTCGATCGAGTACGCGATGATCCGCGACATCAACGACCACGCCTGGCGCGCGGACCTGCTGGCCGAGAAGCTGGCCGCCCGCGGCGACTGGGGCTGGGTGCACGTCAACCTGATCCCGCTGAACCCGACGCCGGGCTCGAAGTGGACCGCTTCCGACCCGGCCGACGAGCGCGAGTTCGTCCGCCGTCTGCAGGCCGGCGGCATTCCCACCACCGTGCGCGACACCCGCGGCCAGGAGATCGACGGCGCCTGCGGCCAGCTCGCCGCCGCCGGCAGCTGACCGCGTTATCCGCCTCGAGTTCACCGTCCGCCGGAAAGGCGAGCGCTACGACCGCGACGAGGTCAGCCCGGTGCGCCTGAGCGAGGGCTACGACGTCCAAGAGGTCGACCTGCTCCTCGAAGAGGCCGAGGGCCGGCTCGGCGGCGCTTAGTTCTTTGCCACCGAAAGCAGCACCTCGGCAAGCTCGGCCGGGCGCGAGAACATCGGCCAGTGACCGGTGTCGAGCTCGGCCAGTGTCCAGTGCGGGGACGTGAGATGTTCCTGCACGACAGCGCTGGGCGTCGGCCCGTCCATCAGGCACTTCACGTACGTCGAAGGCAGCTCGGCGATCGGCCGCGTCAGCTCAGCCGGCTCGATGAGCGCACGGCCGGGATGCGGCGTCGACCGCTCCAGGATCGTCGCGATCTGCACCGCCGTCAGGTCCTGCCCGGCGTAGTCCTCGGCGGTCAGCGGAGGCCAGAAGCCGCCCGACTCGGCGAGCTGACCGGCCAGCCAGGCGCGGCCCTCGGGAGACCAGCCGTCGGCGAAGGACTGGCCGTCGAGCGGGATGTTCGAGTCGACGTACACCACGTGGCGCAGCCGGTCGCCGATCGCGGCGGCGGCCTGGCCGGCGGGGATGCCGGAGTAGCTGTGCCCGACCACCACGACCTCCGGCAGCCTGCCGGCCACGTCCACGATGTCGGTCACGTGCCGCGCCTGAGAAGTCTGAGCCGAGTCCGGCTGGTGCCGCTCGGCCAGGCCGGTCAGGGTCACCGGATAGACCTCGTGCCCCTCGGCTCGCAGCAGCTCACCGACCTCGTCCCAGGCCCACGCACCCAGCCACGCCCCCGGAACCAGCACGAAATTCACCATGGCCGCCACCGTAGACAGCCCCTCCGACAGTTCCGGCTCAGGCCGCCCGGAGCCGAAGTGGCATGATCGAGCGGTGAAAATCCTCTCGATCCAGTCCGCGGTCGCCTTCGGGCACGTGGGCAACTCCGCCGCCGTGTTCCCGCTCCAGCGCATCGGGGTGGAGGTGCTGCCGGTGTACACGGTGAACTTCTCCAACCACACCGGGTACGGCGCGTGGCGCGGGCCGCTGATCAGCCCGGACGACGTCCGCGAGGTGCTGCAGGGCATCGAGGACCGCGGAGTGTTCCCGCAGATCGACGTCGTGCTCTCGGGCTACCAGGGCGGCGAGGGGATCGCGGATGTGATCCTCGAGGCGGTCAAGCGGGTGAAGGCGGCCAACCCCTCGGCGGTGTACTCCTGCGACCCGGTGATGGGCAACGCGAAGTCCGGCTGCTTCGTGGCGCCGGCCATCCCCGTGCTGCTGCGCGACCGGGTGGTGCCGGCCGCCGACATCATCACGCCCAACCAGTTCGAGCTGGGCTTCCTGACCGGCACCGAGCCGGACACGCTGGAGTCCACGCTGGCCTCGGTCGACCTGGTCCGGGCGACCGGCCCACGCACGGTGCTCGTCACCAGTGTCGAGCGCCCCGACCGCGAGGAGGGCACGATCGAGATGCTGGCCGTCGACGACAGCGGCGCGTGGCTCGTGCGGACGCCGTACATCCCGATGAAGGCGAACGGCTCGGGCGACGTGACGGCCGCGCTGTTCACGGCGCATTACCGCCGGACCGGTGATCTCGCGGACGCGCTGGCTCGGACCACCTCGAGCGTCTTCGACCTGCTCGCGCGCACCCACGAGTCGGGGGAGCGCGAGTTGCAGCTCGTCGAGTCGCAGGAGGCCTACGCGCACCCGCGGATGCAGTTCACGCCTGAGCGCGTGGCCTGAGCCAGTCAGCGACCGCCCGTGGGCAGCGACTGGCCCACCAGTGCGGCGGCCTCGTCGACGGTGTCGACCAGGTGGACCGACCTGGCCATCGCGCGATTGGCGGCGAGCGTCTGCAGCAGCGGCCAGACCGGCAGCGTCATCGACCAGTAGTCCACGCCCACCAAGATGATCGGGATCTGGGTCGCGGGGTCGCCGTAATAGTTCGGCGTGACGGCCTGGAAGATCTCCTGGACCGTGCCGGCGGCGCCGGGCAGGTAGATGATGCCGCCGCGGGCGCGGCCGAGCAGGACGTCCTCGCGCTGGGCGTTGGAGAAGTACTTGGCGATCGACGACGCGAAGACGTTCGGCGGCTCGTGGCCGTAGAACCAGGTCGGGATCGACACGCCGCCGTCGCCGGGGAACTGACGGCGGACCGCCATGCCCGCCCCGGCCCAGGCGCCGATCGACGGGCGGAAGGACGGGGCTGCGGCAAGCAGGTCGAGGGCCGTGTCGAGCGCGGCGTCGTCGTACGCGGCGAGGCTGGAGCCCAGGTTCGCGGCTTCCATCGCGCCCGGGCCGCCGCCGGTGGCGACGGTCAGGCCGGCGCGGGACAACGAGCGGCCGAGCAGCACCGCCGACCGGTACGTCGGGTCGCCGCGCTTGATCCCGTGCCCGCCCATCACGCCGATCCAGGGCCGCCCGTCGGGCATCTCGTGCAGCGCGTCGGCGATCGAGTGGTCGTGCAGCGCGGCCGCCAGCGTCCGGCTGGTGTCGCCCTTCTCGTCGTGCTGCCGGGACCAGGCGTAGATCCGGGCGTCCGGCGTCGCCTCGTAGCCGGCGTCGAGCCCGGCGTACAGCTCGTCGGCGTCGTACAGGACGCCGCGGTACGGGTCGAACGGCAGTTCCGGGATGGCCGGGAAGACCAGGCCGCCACCGCCACGGATCCAGGCCTCGGCCTGGTCGTCGAGCGTGCAGCCGAGGAACAGCGAGCCCGTCGGGGCCAGACCGAGCAGCGCCGCCGTACGGCCGGACAGGTCGACCGACTGGACCCGCCAGCCCGCCATCGAGGTCGCTCCGGCGGCCAAAATCTCGTCGAAGTGGGCGAGGGACTCGATGTCCACGTGCGGGATGCTCGGCTGGGTCACCCGTGCACCCTAATAGGAGAGGGCTGTCAGTCAGCACCGAGATGAGGTATTGCTAAGACATGACACATGCGGAGCTGTGGGAGCGTCACCAGGCCGTCATGCCGGACTGGCTCGCGTTGTACTACGAGGAGCCGATCGAGATCGTCAGCGGCTCCGGGCGCCGGGTCACCGACGGGGAGGGCAAGCAGTACCTGGACTTCTTCGCCGGCATCCTGACCAACGCGATCGGGTACGACGTCGCCGAGATCTCCGAGGCGGTCCGCGAGCAGCTGGCCAGCGGTGTCGCGCACACCTCCACGGTGTACCTGATCCGCCGCCAGATCGAGCTGGCCGAGAAGATCTCCGAGCTGTCCGGGATCAAGGACGCGAAGGTCTTCTTCACCAACTCCGGCACCGAGGCGAACGAGGCCGCGCTGCTGCTCGCGACCCAGAAGCGCCGCTCCAACCAGGTGCTCGCGATGCGCAACTCCTACCACGGGCGCGGCTTCGGCACGGTCGCGGTGACCGGCAACCGCGGCTGGTCGGCGAGCAGCCTGTCGCCGGTGAACGTGCAGTACCTGCAGGGCGCGTACCGCTACCGCAGCCCGTTCCGCGACCTGCCCGACGCCGCGTACGTCGAGCGGTGCGTCGACGACCTGCGCGAGGTGATCGCGACGACCACCGCGGGCGACGTCGCCTGCTTGATCGTCGAACCGATCCAGGGCGTCGGCGGGTTCTCCTCGCCGCCGGACGGCCTGTACGGCGCGTTCAAGGAGGTGCTCGACGAGTACGGCATCCTGCTGATCTCCGACGAGGTGCAGACCGGGTGGGGCCGGACCGGTGAGCACTTCTGGGGCATCCAGGCGCACGGCGTCGTACCGGACGCGATGACGTTCGCGAAGGGCCTCGGCAACGGCTTCGCCATCGGGGGAGTGGTCGCGACGCCGGAGCTGATGGACAGCCTGAGCGCGAACTCGCTGTCGACGTTCGGCGGCAACCCGATCTCGACCAGTGCGGCCAAGGCGACGATCGAGTACCTGCTCGATCACGACCTGCAGGCCAACGCCGCCAAGCGGGGTGCGCAGCTGGCCGACGGGCTGCGCGGCATCGCCGACGAGTTCCCGGAGCTGGGCGACGTGCGTGGCAAGGGGCTGATGCTGGCCGCCGAGATCGTCAGGCCCGACGACCAGGCGCCGGACGCCGCGACGACGGCCAAGCTCCAGCAGGAGGCGAAGAACCGCGGCCTGCTGATCGGCAAGGGCGGCCTCTACGGCAACGTGCTGCGGATGGCGCCGCCGATGACGCTGACCGAGCCGGAGACCACCGAGGCGATCGAGATCCTCCGGGAGTCGTTCAACACCCTGCGTTAGCCGGCGTACCGCTGGTGGTCGGCGAGCACCTCGTCGATCACCAGCCGGTTCACGTCGACGCTCTCACCGTCCGCCATCACGATCAGCGCCTTCCACAACGCCCAGCCACGGGCCCGCGCCCACGTCTCCGCGTCCTGATCGACCGTACGGCGAAAAGCCTCGCGGCTCTCGCCGGACAACATCGTCCAGGCGATCACCAGATCGCAGGCCGGGTCGCCGACACCCGACGTACCGAAGTCGATGACGGCCGACAGTCGCCCGTCCTGGACCAGAAGGTTGCCGCTGGCAATGTCTCCGTGGAACCACACCGGCGGCCCGTCGAACCGGCTCGCCAGCGCCGCCTCCCAGACCTCCGTGGCGGCCTCCACCTCGACCTGTCCGGCCAGCGTGACCAGCGCCGCACGCGTCTGGTCGTCGTAGTACGCCGGTGGCCCACCGCGATGGAAGTTGTGCGGTCCTGGCAGGGGCCCGCCGGTCGCGTCGCACGCCTGCAGCGCCAGGATGAACTCCGCCACGGCCTCGGCGAACTCGGTCAGATCCGAGATGCGCTCGAGCGACGAGGTCTCTCCGTCGATCCACCGCCGGATCGACCAGTGGAAGGGATAGCCCTCACCCGGCATGCCTCGGCCCAGCAACTCAGGCACCGGCACCGGCAGGAACGGCGCCAACCGCGGAAGCCACTCTTCCTCTTTGTCCACCGCCGGCGCGTACGCCGCGGCACTCGGCAGCCGCACCGTCATCGAGTCACCCAGCCGGTAGGTCCGGTTGTCCCACCCGTCCACCTTCACCGGCTCCACCGGCAGCTCGGCCCACTGCGGAAACTGGGCCTTCACCAGCCGCTTCACCAGCCCGGCGTCGATCCCGCCTCGCCCGTCCACAGAAGTCATCCGAAAAGTCTCACGGCCCGCCCAGCAGCACGCAACGCAGTTTCCGGGACCTTCGCTCACTCCCGGGGTGGGCACCCACGACGCGGCCGTGAGCACCCACCCGAAGGGAGCTGCCGGATCCGCTAGGTCGTACAGCCCTTGCACGGGAGGTATCCGAGGTCCTCCTCGTGGACGTTCTTCCAGGTCTGACCGGCCGAGTAGGTGATCTTCGCGTAGGTGTAGTTGCCGCGCTTGTCGTTGGGCTTCGGCATGGTCGGGACGGAGGTGCGCAACTGGTGGCCCTCGCTGACGTTCACCGAGCCGCTGGAGGTGGCCCAGTACTCGCCGTTGACGTAGACGTCGATCCGCCAGTTCGCCTTGATGGCGCAGTCACCGGTTACGGTCACGGTGCCGCTGCGGCCCTGGGTCGACGTGCTCCAGTCCGCTCCGGTCGTTCCGCAGAAGTCCCAGCCGGCGCTGGCGGCGTTGGCCGGGGCGATCCCTGGTGCGAGCACCAGCATCGCCAGACCGGTCAGTGTCGAGACGAAGGTTTTGGCTGTCGTGTGCATGTCGATCTCCCCGAGCTGTGATGGTTACGGTGCGGCGGTCTTGAAACAGGAGTTCTTGTCCTTCGACGCCGCCTCGTTCTTGTTGTCGGGGAAGTAGAGGATCGACTTCGCCTTCACACAGACCGACTTCTTCGCCGCGGCCGGCGTCGCGTCGATGATGATGGTCTTGTCGTAGCCCTGGTTGACGTACCCGGTGTGCTCGAACAGCAGGTACTTGCCTTCGAACGGGCGGGGGCTGATCTCGTTGGTGTACCGCTTCGGCCACTTGTCCGGGGTGCAGTTCATCGACGTGTTGACAACCCACCAGCCGCCGGTCTGATCGTTGTCGAAGGTGTAGTGGACGCTGATCTCACCGCAACGCCAGGACAGCTCCGGGGTCGCCTGGGCCGGTGGGGCCGTGGCGACGGGTACCAGCGCCAGTGCGGCGGCCGCGGACAGCACAGCTCGTGCTCGCATGCGTTTCGTCCTCTCGGTCGGGACTGATCCGCTCAGTGTTGTCATAGGCAACTAAAGCTGTCCACGCGGCGCCGCCGTGATTGCAGGAAGTGGCAGATTGTCACAACGGCCGAGACGAAAACGCAACAGGCACCCGTACCTGACGTACGGGTGCCTGTGACAAAGCTGTGGATCCGGTCAGACGTGCCCTGGTGTGGTGGGCACCGCCGCGGCGGCGGCGTTCGCCGCCGTGCCCTGGTCGACCTGGTCCGGGGCGATCGGGCCGCCGGCCGAGCGGCCGCGGCGGCGGGTGCGCTGCTCGACGCGGACGGCGAGGGAGCCGAGCATCCAGTTGACGAGCACGAAGATCGCGCCGACCACGATCAGGGCCGGCAGCAGGTTGCTCTTGTAGTTGCCGATCTGCTCGGCCTTACGGAGCAGTTCCTCGTAGGTGATGATGTAGCCCAAGGCGGTGTCCTTGAGCACGACCACCAGCTGGCCGACGATCGCCGGCAGCATCGCTGTGACCGCCTGCGGCAGCAGAACCAGCCGCATCGTCTTGCCCGTCGTCAGGCCGACCGCCAGCGCCGCCTCGTTCTGGCCCTTCGGCAACGAGTGCACCCCGGAGCGCACCAGTTCGGCCACGACCGATCCGTTGTACAGGGTGAGGCCGGTGATGACCGCGGCCAGCGCCAGCCGGTCCGGCGGGAACGTCTCGTAGAAAGCGAACAGCGCGTAGGTGAACAGCATCATCAGCAGCACCGGAACGGCGCGGAAGAACTCCACCACGATGCTGCAGGGCCAGCGGATCCAGGCTGCCGAGGACAGCCGGCCGACGCCCAGGAGCCCGCCCAGTGTCAAGGCCAGCACCATCGCGATGGCCGCGGCGGTGAGCGTGCCGACCAGGCCGGGGATCAGGTACTCGGTCCAGATCTCCCCGGTCAGGAAGGGTTCCCACTTCGCCGCGGTGAGCTGGCCTTTCTCGTTCAGTTTGTCGATCACGAACCACAGCACCAGCAGCAGGCCGACGATGCTGGCGACGCCGATCACCGCGTACCGCCGGCGCGCCCGCGGGCCCGGTGCGTCGAACAGGACACTGGAGCTCATCGCTTCACCGCCAACCGCTTGGACAACGAGGTGAACAAGATGCCGACCGGCAGGGTGAGGATGACGAAGCCGACGGCGAAGATGCCGAACACCACGAAGATCACGTCGGGCCGGTTCTCCATCATCACCTTCATCACCGCCGACGCCTCGGTGACACCGATGACGGAGGCGACCGTCGAGTTCTTGGTCAGCGCGATCAGGACGTTGCCGAGCGGCGCGATCGCCCCCCGGAAGGCCTGCGGCAGCACGACGTACCGCAAGGTCTTGAGGAACGGCAGTCCGATCGCACGGGCCGCCTCGGCCTGGCCGAGCGGGACTGTGTTGACCCCGCTACGGATCGCCTCGGCGACGAACGCGGCGTGGTACACCGACAGTCCGAGCACGGCGAGGCGGAAGTTGTTGTCGTCGATCGACGTCGGGGAGTTCTGGTCGGCCAGCGAGATCCCGAGTTGCAGGAACAGGCCCAGGTTGCAGAACACGATCACCAACGTGAGCGGGGTGTTGCGGACGATGTTGACGTAGGCGGTGCCGATCAGTTGCAGCACGCGGATCGGCGAGACCCGCATCACCGCCACGACGGTGCCGATGACGAGCGCCAGCAGCGCCGACACCAACGTCAGGTAGATCGTCTGCCTGAAGGCTCCGAGGCCGTCGTACTCGGAGAAGAACTCGGAGATCACATCCATGGTGCTCCCGCTGGGGATCGAGGTCGAGACCCGCCGGTGGGGAGGAACCGTCGCCGGTCCCTCCCCACCGGATCGTCAGGTCAGGCGCAGGTTTCGAAGGTCTTCGCCGGGTTCGTCGCCGGGTCGAGCTTCAGCCCGGCCGGGCCGAGGTTCTTGTCGACCGCCTTCTGCCACTCGCCGGAGTCGATCATCTTCTTGAGCGCGTCGTTGACCTTGGTGCAGGTCTCGGTGTCGCCCTTCTTCAGACCGACACCGTAGCGCTCGGTGGAGAAGGTCTTGCCGACCACCTTGAACTTGCCGGCGTTCGCGGCCTGGGCGGCGTAGCCGGCCAGAATCGTGTTGTCGGTGGTGACGGCGTCGATCGCGCCACTGGCCAGCGCCTCCACGCACTTGGAGTACGTGTCGTACTTCTGCAGCTGCACCGTCTTGGCGAACTGGTCGGCGACCTTCTGCGCCGAGGTCGATCCGGTGACCGAGCACAGCTTCTTGCCGTTCAGCGTCTCGGGTCCGGTGATCGAGGTCTCGTCGGCCTTCACCAGCAGGTCCTGCCCGGCGACCAGGTACGGGCCGGCGAAGGAGACCTTCTCCTTGCGGCTGTCGGTGATCGAGTAGGTGGCGAAGATCATCTTCACCTGGCCGTTGCCGAGCAGCGTCTCGCGCTGCGGCGAGGGCGCTTCCTTGAACTCGATGTTGCCTTCCTCGAAGCCCATCTCCTTGGCGACGTACTTGGCCACGTCGACGTCGAGGCCGGTGTAGTTCGACCCCTCCTTCAGACCGAGGCCGGGCTGGTCGTACTTGATGCCGATGGTGATCTTGTCACCACTCGACCCGGAGCCACCGGCGCCGGTGTCGTCACCGCACGCGGTGAGGCTGGTCGCGGCCAGGACCGTGATGCCGAGGGCAGCGATGATCCGCTGTCGCATGGTGGTTCTCCTCCAGTGTTTCGATACTGCTCGGGAACTGCGGGCGGCGGTCAGTGGGTGAGGATCTTGGACAGGAAGTCCTGCGCCCGCTGGGTCTGCGGGTCGGTGAAGAACTTCTCCGGCTCGGCTTCCTCGACGATCTGTCCGTCGGCCATGAAGACGACCCGGTCGGCGGCCCGCCGGGCGAAGCCCATCTCGTGGGTGACCACGACCATCGTCATGTTCTGCTTGGCGAGTCCGACCATCACGTCGAGGACCTCGTTGATCATCTCCGGGTCCAGCGCCGAGGTCGGCTCGTCGAACAGCATCACCTTCGGGTCCATCGCCAGCGCGCGGGCGATCGCGACTCGTTGCTGCTGGCCACCGGACAGCTGGGCCGGATACTTGTCGGCCTGGCTGGCGACGCCGACCCGCTCGAGCAGGGCCCGAGCGTTCTTCTCGGCCTCCGCCCGGGACTGGCCGCGGACCTTGGTCGGGCCGAGCGTGACGTTCTGCAGGATCGTCTTGTGCGCGAACAGGTTGAACGACTGGAAGACCATGCCGACGTCGGCGCGCAGCTTGGCCAGCGCCTTGCCCTCGCTGGGCAGCGGCTGGCCGTCCAGTGTGATCGTGCCGGTGTCGATCGGCTCCAGCCGGTTGATCGCGCGGCACAGCGTCGACTTGCCGGACCCGGACGGACCGATCACGACGACGACCTCGCCCTTGCCGATGGACAGGTTGATGTCCTTCAGCACGTGCAGGTCCCCGAAGTGCTTGTTGACGCCGGTCAGGGACACCAGGCCGGTCTTCACCGGAACGGTGTTCGTCGAGGTGACGGAATCGTTCATGGCGTGAACCTAGCCGAGGCGGGGGTTGCCTCGCACGGCCCCCCGATTCCACGGAGGTAACGATCTGCGACGGTGAGCGCGGACTGTGACGCGGTGGTCACAGTCCGCGCGTTGTCGCTCGATGTCAGGACTTGCTGTCCGGATTCGGTCTCACCGCTCGGGTCGGTGCCCGCCGCAGCACCCGCCCGCCGCGAGCGCCCGTCCGGCCGGCGGAGCCTGTACGGCGGCCTCGACGTCGGTCAGCATCCGCGCGCGGGCCGCGGGGGAGATCACCCGGCCGCGGGTGACCACCGTGTGGATCCGGCGGGTGTTGCGGATGTCGAGCAGCGGATCGGCGTCCAGCACGACCAGGTCGGCGAGCTTGCGTGGGGCAACCGATCCCAGATCGTCGCTCAGGCCGAGGAACCGGGCCGGCTCGACGGTCGCGGCGTACAGGGCCTGGCGCGGGGTGGCCCCGGAGCCGACCAGCAGCTCGAGTTCGTCGTGCAGGGCGAAGCCGGGCACCGTCCACGGCGTGCCGGTGTCGGTGCCGGTCAGGACGGGCACGCCGTGGGCGAACAGTTGGCCGACGAAGCGTTGCCGGTAGTTCCACATCCGCTGTTGCCGGGCGATCTCCTCCGCTGGGCGGTTGGCGGTGTAGAGCTCGGCCAGCACGTACTCGTACGTGGCGATCGAGTCCGCGCTCAGGTACTTGGCGACGGCCGGTCGAGCCCGGTGAAGTCGGGCCGGTCCAGCACGTTGTGCATGGTCAGCGTCGGCGTGATCCGGGTTCGGTTGCGGCGCAGCAGCCCGAAGACCTCGGCGGCCCGGGCCGGGCTGAAGGAGTTCGCGGCGATCCACTCGATCGGATGCACCTGGCGGAACCAGCTGTTGTAGTCGCCGGTTCTGATCGTGATGGCGCGCTGCATCCGGCGGACCTCGGCCGCGCGGCTGGAGACCGAGAGGGCCAGCGCGTGGATGTGCTCGATGCTGCGCTGGCCGCCGGAGCTGACCTCCTGGATCGAGACCTGGTCCGGCGCGTGGCCGTGCACGGTCAGCCCCACCCGCCGCGCCTCGTCCAGAATCGCCCGGTACGCCGCCGGCCCCAGCCGCGAGTACACCTTGACGAAGTCGGCGCCCTCCGCCTTCACCCGCCGTACGGCGGCCCGCGCGCCCGCCTCGTCGTTCACCACCAGGACGTGCAGCAGGTTCGGGTCCCACAGCGTCGGGTCGCCGTCGACGATCTGGCTGGCCACGACCATCCGCGGCCCGAGCAACGTGCCGGCGTCGATCCGGTCGCGCCAGCCGTACAGCACCGGATCCGTCACGGCCATCTCGCGAACGGTGGTCACGCCGTTGGCCAGGTACAGCGGCGGCGAGACGTGCTCGTCGCCGAGGCTGTGCACGTGCATGTCGGCCAGGCCGGGGACGACGAACTTCCCGGTCAGGTCGAGCTCGGTGGCGCCGCGCGGCACCGGGATACGGCCGACGCCGATGATCCGGTCGCCACTGATCAGCACGGTCTGCCGGCGGGCGCGGTGCCCGGTGGCGACGTCGATCACGGTAACACCGGTGAGGGCGGTGATCCGGTTGGTCCCGACGGTGGCCAGCGGGGCGACCAGCGCGGCGGCGGGGGAGGAGGCGGTGAAGGTGCCGCCGGCGACGACGGCGGCGGCTCCGGCAGCGGAACGGGCGAGGAACTGACGGCGAGAGCTGTTCATGCCTCTCACTGTCCCGGCCCGGAGCATCCGGGTCAGGGGGTGCAGGCAGCCAGCCCAGGTAGGGAAATGTCCACCCCGGGACGTACGCTTGGTGGCTGTTATGCGTACCTATGAGGTCCGCACCTACGGGTGCCAGATGAACGTGCACGACTCCGAGCGCCTGCGCGGGCTGCTGGAGGACGCCGGCTACGTCCGCGCGCCCGAGGGCGACCAGGCCGACGTGGTCGTCTTCAACACCTGCGCGGTCCGGGAGAACGCCGACAACAAGTTGTACGGCAACCTCGGTCACCTGGCGCCGGTGAAGGCCAAGAAGCCGGGCATGCAGATCGCCGTCGGCGGCTGCCTGGCGCAGAAGGACAAGGCCACCATCACGAAGAAGGCGCCCTGGGTGGACGTCGTGTTCGGCACCCACAACATCGGCTCCCTGCCGGTGCTGCTGGAGCGGGCCCGGATCGCCGAGGAGTCCCAGGTCGAGATCCTGGAGTCCCTGGACGTCTTCCCGTCGACGCTGCCGACCCGCCGCGAGTCGCCGTACTCGGCGTGGGTCTCGGTCAGCGTCGGGTGCAACAACACCTGCACGTTCTGCATCGTGCCCGCGCTGCGCGGCCGGGAGAAGGACCGCCGGCCGGGTGACGTGCTGGCCGAGGTCGAGGCGCTGGTCGCCGAGGGCGTGCTCGAGGTGACGTTGCTCGGCCAGAACGTGAACTCCTACGGCGTCGAGTTCGGCGACCGGTACGCGTTCTCGAAGCTGCTGCGCGCCTGCGGGCAGATCGACGGGCTGGAGCGGGTCCGCTTCACCTCGCCGCACCCGCGCGACTTCACCGCCGACGTGATCGAGGCGATGGCGCAGACGCCGAACGTGATGCCCTCGCTGCACATGCCGCTGCAGTCGGGCTCGGACCAGATCCTGAAGACGATGCGGCGCTCGTACCGGCGGGACCGCTACCTGAAGATCATCTCCGACGTTCGCGCGGCGATGCCGGACGCGGCGATCACCACCGACATCATCGTCGGCTTCCCCGGGGAGACCGAGGAGGACTTCCAGGGGACGCTCGACGTGGTCCGGCAGGCGCGGTTCGCCGGGGCGTTCACGTTCCAGTACTCCAAGCGCCCGGGCACTCCGGCGGAGTCGATGGACAACCAGGTCCCGCGCGAGGTCGTCCAGGAGCGCTACGAGCGGCTGGTCGCGCTGCAGGACGAGATGGCCTGGACCGAGAACAAGGCCCTGGTCGGCCGGTCGCTGGAGGTCCTGGTCGCGGAGGGCGAGGGGCGCAAGGACGCCACCACCCACCGGCTGTCCGGCCGCGCCCGCGACAACCGCCTGGTGCACTTCGCGCTGCCCGAGGGCGTCGAGCGTCCGCGCCCGGGCGACATGGCCACCGTCGAGGTCACCTACGGAGCCCCGCACCACCTGGTCGCCGACGTCTTCGGTTCGGTACGCCGTACGCGGGCCGGCGACGCGTGGGAGCGCGCGCAGGAGACGCCGGCCTCGGCTGCTCCTGGGGTCATGCTCGGTCTGCCCACCATCGGTCAGCCCGCGCCGCTCGCGCCCGTCACCGGTGGCTGCCAGGTCAACTGATGTCGTCCCCGGAGGCCGAGCCGTTCGCCTCCGGGCGGGACGCCGACGTCTACGCGATCGACGACAACTGGGTCCTGCGCCGGTACCGCAACGGGCATCCCGTGCGGGACGAGGCCGAGTTCATGCGGTGGGTCGGCCGGCACGGGTATCCGGTGCCGGCGGTGGATCGGGTCGACGGTGCCGACATGGTGATCCAGCGGCTCGAAGGGCCGACGCTGGCAGCCGCGGCGGTCGCGGGGGAGGTTGGCCCGGTGGAGGTCGGTGAGCTGCACGCCGAGTTGCATCGGCGCCTGCACGCCATCCCCGCGCCGAGTGGTGCGGCGGGCCGGGTCGTGATGCACGGCGATCTGCACCCGGAGAACGTGCTGCTGACAGCCGACGGCCCAGTGGTGATCGACTGGCGCAACGCCGCGGAAGGCCCGCCGGAGTTCGACGTGGCGATGACCGCGATCATCTTCGCCCAGGTCGCGCTCGCCCCGGCCTTCGCCGAGCTCTCTCCCTTGCTGCGTGCGGCGCTCAGCAGCTACCTCGGCAACTCGATCGACCCGACCCCGCAGCTCCCGGCGGCGCTGGCCTCGCGCGGCCGCAACGTCACGCTCACCCCCGAAGAGCTGGCCCTGCTGCCGCAGCAGGACCAGCTCATCCGTTCGTTGCTCTAGGCGGTCAGGAACTCCCGCGGCTGCAGCGCTCGCTCGACGATGCGCAGTTCGCCGATGTGCCCGGCGAAGGCCTGCTCGATCGTGTTGTCGTAGTGGTTGGCGCCGAGCAGCCAGGGCAGGTTGGCGGTGGCCAGGCCGTTGGAGCGGGTCGACGGGTTGCGGAGCAGCGGCGACGAGTCGACGTACAGGGTGGTGTGGCGGCCGTCGTTCACCACCGCGAGGTGGAACCACGTCCCGGCGACCTGCTCGTGGCCCCAGTTGGTGAAGGTGTCGTTGCGGTCGAGCGGGTAGACCGCCCACTGCACCTGACGCCCGCCGGAGAAGGCGAGGTTGACCACCGGCTCGGACGGGTCGCTGCCGGTCTTGCCCGCGTCCGTGCCGGTGCCCATCCGGCTGAGCAATCCCATCCACGAGTGGTCGGCGCCGTCGTCGAGCAGCTTCACGAACGCCTCGATCGTGTAGCCGCCGCGGAAGGTTTGCCGGTTGAGCGGTGCGTCGGCGGCCGTCGCCAGGTAACCACCACGCGCCGGCTTCTTGCCTCCGGCAAACAACCAGCTGGCGTGCCCGGGCTGCTCGGGGTGGTGCTCGTCCGAAGCGCGCAGGCTGCCGGCCGGACTGCCCGGCAGGTACGCCGTGGTCAGGTGGTTGCCGCGTCCGGAGTGGTCCGTCACCCGCGACTGCACCGGCCCGTCGAACCGCCAGTACGCGACCGTGCCCGGGATCACCAGCTTCGACGCGGGCCGCGCCGGACGGACCGGTACCGGCGCGAACCCGGCGAACCGCTCGGCGAAGTCGATCGGCACACTGAAACGGTTCGTGTCGTCGGTCAGCTCGATCTCGTCCTCGGCCAGCAGACTGCGCCGGGCCGGGTCCTGCGCGAGGACCCACGGCGACAGCGTCTCGACGTCGATCACGTTGCGGGCCAGGTCGAAGTGGTAGAGCCGGATCATCCCGCTGCCGCCGTAGTAGCGGTCCTGGTAGTTCGTGATGTGCAGGTGCACGTCGTGGCCGGCCGCGTTCTGCCGGACCACCCGGCCGGACGGCCAGTAGTGACCGTTCAGCGTGAGGAAGATCTGGTCGTTGTCCTTCACCAGCTGATCCCAGACCCGGTTGCCGTGGGCGGAGAACTTCGCGACCGGGTCACCGGCGTCGGCGTACACCATGTCGTGGGTGGTCAGGATGACCGGCAGCCGCGGGTGGTCCGCGATCACCCGGCGGGCCCACGCGAAGCCGGCGTCGGACGGGCGCCAGTCCATCGCGAGCAGCAGCCACTGCCGGCCACCCGCGCGGAAGACGTGGTACGAGTTGTAGCCGTCCGGCGTCGAGCCGCCGTACGTGCTCATCCGGCGGAAGCGCCGCGGACCGAACACGTGCAGGTACGGCGAATCGCCGCGCTGGTCGTCCTTCGAGGCGTCGATGTCGTGGTTGCCGGCCAGCACGCTGTAGGGCAGCCGGGCCCGGTCGAGAACGCCGAAGACCGGGTCGGCCTGTGCGAACTCCGAGGCCTGCGCGTTCTCGACCACGTCGCCGAGGTGGGCGGTGAACACGACGTTCTCGGCCGCGCGGTGCTCGACCAGGTACCGGAAGCTGGCGGTCAGCGGCGCGGCGTCGCCCCGGTCGAGATCGAACAGATACTGCGTGTCCGGTACGACGGCCAGCGTGAACCGCGGGTTGTCCGGATCGGCACCCCGGCCCCCGGCCGCTGAGTCGGTCGCGCCGACCGAGGGCTCGGCCGCGGCGACCCCGGGAATCAATGCTGCGCCGGCGCCAAGCGCGCCCGCCTGCAGGATCCGCCTGCGGCTGGTTCCGTCGTACTGCTGGTCCATCGATGCCTCCACGAGTTCACTGACAACGCAGGAACTGTAGAGGTGGTTGCCTCCGGCCCGGTGAACAGCGGGCGAACCGGCGGGGGCGGGTGGATCAGTCGGCGAAGCCCTCGGCGATCACCGCAGGGAGATCGCCCGTGCGCAGCCCCTCCAGGACGCGCGCCTCGTGCGGGACGACGGGGTCGGGCAGCTGGTCGAGCCGGTACCAGCCGAGCGCATCGGCCTTGCCGGGCTCCATCGAGGTCGGCTCGCCGGTCCAGCGGGTGGCGGTGAAGAAGAAGTCGACCCGCTCGTCGATCGGGTCGCCGTTGCCGCCGGTGCGGTGCATCGCGGTGAGCGGGAGCAGGTCGGCGGGATCGATGTCGACCCCGACCTCCTCGAGCACCTCGCGCCTTGCCGCGGCCAGCACCGACTCGCCTCGCTCGACGTGCCCGGCGGGGACGGCCCAGTAGCCGTCCATGTAGCCGGTGTTGGCCCGCAGCAGCATCAGCACCTCGTCACCGCGCCGCAGGACGACGTACGCCGCCGGAACCACCTGAAATCGCTCCACGTCGAGAACCCTAGACGTCACCGGCGACAGTCCGGTCCGCGCGGCCCGGACCGATGCTTGCCCAGGGCACCCGAAACGTGCCGAAGGGCCGCAGGAAACTCCTGCGGCCCTTCGTCTGCTCCCGGGATCAGGCCGGCTTCGGGCTGTTGGTGATGTCGTCGTCCTGACCGTCCAGACCGTCGAGACGGTCCTTGGCGACGTCGACACCCTGGTCGATCTTGTCGCCGTACTTGCCACCGGTCTTGTCGTCAACGAAGTCGCCGGCCTTGTCGAGTCCGCCGCCGACCTTGTCGCCGTGCTGATCGACCAGGTCGGTCGCCTTGTCCTTCAGGTCCTCGGCCTTGCCCTTGAACTTGTCGAAGATGCCCATCTGGGTTCCCGTTCCTAGCGTAGTGAACTGCTTACAGACAGCTAGCGGGATCATCGCACCTGCGAGGCCGAACCTGTGGGAGGTGCTTCAGTTCCCGCCGCCGCTTTCCACGTCGCCGCCGCTCTCGACGTCCCCACCGCTCTCGACGTCGCCACCGCTCTCGAGGTCACCACCGGAGTCACCGCCCTTGGTGCCCTTCAGTTCCACGTCACCGCCGCTCAGCTGCGGGCCGTTGTCCAGCGCGTCCTTGGCCGCCGCGGTCTCTTCCTCGAACTGGTTCGTCACTGCGAATTCCCTCCCGGTTGGTGGTCTGAACTGCTCCTGTTCCTACCGAACGAACCGGTTCTCCACAACCCCCACCCGTCGCTCTTGTCCCAGAGTTCACGCCGTGCGGGCGGCACCGGCCCGCGCACTGTCACACTGGACCGATGGCCGCACCACTCGTCGTCGCCGTCGTCGGTCCCACCGCGGCCGGCAAGTCCGACCTGTCCGTTGCTCTGTGCAAGCACCTGGGCGGTGAGGTGGTCAGCGCCGACGCCTACCAGGTCTACCGCGGGATGGACATCGGCACGGCCAAGATCACCCCGGCCGAGCGGGCCGGCGTACCGCATCATCTGCTCGACGTCCTGGACGTCACGCAGACCGCGACGGTCGCGGAGTTCCAGCAGCTGGCCCGGTCGGCGATCGACGACTGCCTGCGCCGTCAGGTGGTGCCGGTCCTGGCCGGCGGTTCGGCGCTGTACGTCCGCGCGATCCTCGACGAGTTCGAGTTCCCCGGCACCGATCCGGAGCTCCGGGCCCGGCTCGAGCAGGAGCTCGCCGAGCACGGCTCCGGCGTACTGCACCAGCGGCTGGCCGAGCGCGATCCCGCGGCCGCCGCGCAGATCCTGCCGAGCAACGGCCGCCGGATCGTCCGCGCGCTGGAGGTCATCGAGATCACCGGAGCGCCGTACGCCGCGACGCTGCCCGGGCACACCTCGATCTATCCGGGCGCGGTCCAACTCGGGCTCGACGTGCCGCGCCCCGAGCTCGACGAGCGGATCGGCCGGCGGGTGGACCGGATGTTCGAGCAGGGCTTCGTCGACGAGGTGCGCGGGCTGATCGACCAGGGCCTGCTCGACGGCCGTACGGCGAACCGCGCGCTGGGCTACCCGCAGGTGATCGCTCTGCTGCGCGGCGAGCTGTCCGAAACCGAGGCCCGCGAGCAGACCGCCCAGGCGACCCGCCGCTTCGCCCGCCGGCAGGACTCGTGGTTCCGCAAGGACCCGAGGATCATCTGGCTCCCGTACGACGCCCCCGATCTGGTCGATCGGGCAATTCGTGCCCTCGAAGGCAACCAAAAGGGCACCCAGGACGTAGACGGGATGGAAGAAAGCCTGGGGGCTGTGGATGCGAGGGGGTGACCGCGAGGCCGAGTTCCGTGAGTACGTGCTCGCGGACCGCACCAGACTGTTGCGAACGGCGTTGCTGCTCACCGCGGGGGATGTGCACACCGCCGAGGACCTGGTACAGACCGCGTGCACCCGGGTGTACGTGCACTGGCACCGGATCCGGCACGAGGGCGCCGGGCCGTATGCGCACCGGATCCTGGTGAACGCGTTCCTGGACGAACGCCGGCGCAGTGGGCGCCATCCCGAGGTGATGACGGCCGAGCCGTTCGAGCCGCGGGAGTCCGACGTCACCGATCACACGGACCTGCTGGCGGTCCGGAGCGCGCTGCTGGACCTGGCGCCACGGCAGCGTGCGGTGCTGGTGCTGCGCTACTTCCAGGATCTCGACGTGGCGACCTGCGCACGGATCCTGGAGTGCACCGAGGGCACCGTGAAGAGCCAGACCGCGAAAGCGCTGAAGAGACTGAGGGAACTGATGGCCGACGACCAGGCCTCGGACCCTGCGACGGGGAGTAGTTGACGTGGACGACGTGAAGAGGCTGCTGGAGCAGTTCGCCGACCGAACGGCCGACGGCCTGCCCCCGGCGGACGTGGACGCGGACGTGGCCCGCGGGCGCCGGGCGTTGCGCCGGATCAAGGCGCGCCGCCGGGTCACCGGTGTGCTGTGCGTGGCCGCGGCGACCACCGCCGTCCTGGTGGCCGGTGACCAGACGCAGTGGTGGGGCGGTGGCGAGACGGAGGTCGCCACCGATGCCACCACGCCGCCGCCGAAGCCCAGTGCCGCGACGGCGGGCTCGGCGGCACCCTCGACGGCGACCGACGGCGGCAAGGTCACGACGTTCTCGAAGGCGGGGGTTCAACTGGTCAGCAACCCGGAGCCCTGGAACTCGATCGCCTGCACCCTCAGTCCGCGGGGCTGGACTGCCTCCCCGCGGACCGACGGCAAACGGGTCGTCCTGACCCCGCCGAGCGCGCGCACGGCCGAAGCGGCCGCACAGCTGGAACTGTTCGCGGCCGACGCGCCGCAGTCGTTGAGCGGGGTCCGCGCGGTCGAGTCCGGCGGCAAGGTCTTCCACCTGGGCAATGTCGACGGCCGCGCGGTCGGTCAGGTCGAGCTCGGCGGGAGCTGGCTGATCGCCCGGTTGCCGATCGAGCACCAGGACTGGAACGACGACCTGGTCCGCCGCTTCCTGGATTCCTGCACGGTTTCCTGACGCGCCAAGACTGGCGTGCACCGCCCGGGTCGGGTAGGCAGGGGCTGTCCCTGTACGCCGACCCCTGCGGAGGACCACGGTGACACCGAAGAAGCTGGCCGCAACGCTGACGGCGAGTGCGCTCGTCCTGACCGGCCTGACGGCCGGGGGAGTCCCCGCCCAGGCGACCACCGAGTCGCGGCCCCACGCCCCGCGACCACCGGCGAAGAACCCGACCGCGATCGGGTACGGCGGTGCCGTCGCCTCGGTCGATCCCGAGGCCACCAACGTCGGCATCGGCGTGCTCCGCCGTGGCGGCAACGCCGTCGACGCTGCCGTCGCGACCGCCGCCGCGCTCGGCGTCACCGAGCCGTACTCGGCCGGGATCGGTGGCGGCGGCTACTTCGTCTACTACGACGCGAAGACCCGCAAGGTGCACACGATCGACGGCCGCGAGACCGCGCCGGCGGCGATGCCCGGTGACGCGTTCATGAACGACGCCACCGGCCAGCCGCATCCCTTCGCCCAGCTGGTCACCTCGGGCCTGTCGGTCGGCGTACCGGGGACGCTGGCGACCTGGGACTCGGCGCTGAAGTCGTGGGGCTCGCTGTCGCTGAGGAAAGCGATCAAGCCGGCGGCCGAGCTGGCCGACCGGGGCTTCGTCGTCGACCAGACCTTCCGCAGCCAGACGCTGGACAACAAGGCCCGGTTCGCGCAGGTCACGCCGACGGCCAAGCTGTTCCTGCCCGGTGGCGACGCACCGCAAGTCGGCACGGTCTTCAGGAACAGGGAGCTGGCCCGTACGTACGACCTGATCGGGAAGCAGGGCCCCTCGGCGTTCTACCGCGGCCCGCTCGCGGCCGAGATGGCGGCGGTGGTGAAGAACCCGCCGAAGGCCCCCGGCGCGACGCTGCCGATGTTCCCCGGATACCTGACCCCGGGCGACCTGGCGAAGTACAAGGTGCTGAAGCAGGACCCGACCAAGGTCCGGTACGACGGCCTGGAGGTCTACGGCATGGCGCCGTCGTCTTCCGGCGGTACGACGGTCGGTGAGGCGCTGAACATCCTGACGCCGAAGAAGCTGTCGAAGCTGTCGACCCCGGACGCGCTGCACAACTACCTCGAGGCGTCGGCGTTGGCGTTCGCCGACCGGAACGCCTACGTCGGTGACCCGGCGTTCGTCGACGTACCGACCGAGGAGCTGCTGTCGAAGGGGTTCGGCGCCGAGCGGTCCTGCCAGATCGACCCGGACACGGCCGCGGTCAAGCCGGTGAAGCCCGGTTCGCCCGACGGCTCGTACACGCCCTGCGCGCCGGGCGTGGCCACGACCGAGCGGCCGGACACCGAAGGCCTGTCGACGACTCACCTGGTCGCCGCCGACCGGTGGGGCAACGTGGTGTCCTACACGCTGACGATCGAGCAGACCGGTGGCTCCGGCATCACCGTTCCGGGCCGCGGCTTCCTGCTGAACAACGAGCTGACCGACTTCAGCGCCGTCCCGGACCCGGCCGACCCGAACCGGATCGAGCCGAACAAGCGGCCGCGCTCGTCGATGTCGCCGACGATCGTGCTCCGGCACGGCAAGCCGTTCCTCGCGCTCGGCTCGCCGGGCGGTTCGACCATCATCACCACGGTCCTGCAGACGCTGACCAACCGGCTGGACCGCGGCATGACGCTGCCGCGGGCGGTCGCCGCCCCGCGGGCGTCGCAGCGCAACACGGCGAACGTGACCGCCGAACCGGCCTTCATCGAGGCGTACGAGGACGACCTCACGCCGTACGGGCACAAGCTGGTGCTCGCCGGTGACGCGCTCACCTCGGCCGCGGAGATCGGCGCGGTCGCCGCGCTCGAGGTCCTGCCCGGCGGCGGCTACCTGGCCGCGGCCGAACCGAAACGCCGCGGCGGCGGATCGGCGGCCACCGTCCACCAGCTCTGGCCGCGCTAACGCGCCCTAACCCTTCTTCAACCGCTTCGGCGCCGTAGGCAACGGCGGTGGCGCTGGAGCCGGCTCGTCCGCGACCGGCTCCAGCCACCCGTCGTACTCGTCCACGACACGGGGGTCCGCGCCGGCGGGCAGCACGACCATCCACGGGTGGTCCTCGTCGTCGTCCTCCCCGTGGAACCGTCCCCGCCGCACATCGCCCTCGAGCCGCTCGGCGACCGCCTCGGCGTCCTCGCGCTCCCAGAAGTACGCGATCTCCATGAGAGCAAATCTACGTGCAACCGATCGGTGGCTCGGCCTGTAGTTCAGGGTGAGATCACGACGGAGTGGGAGATCGATGAGCCGGGACGACGAGTACGCGGAGTACCTGCGCGGTCACTACGGCCGGATGCTGCGCACAGCGCGCCTGCTGACCGGAGGCGACGTGCACTGGGCCGAGGACCTGGTCCAGAGCGCGTGCACCAAGCTGTACGTGCATTGGGGCAAGGTCCGTCAGGGCGATGGGGCCGCGTCGTACGCCGACCGGATCCTGATCAACGTCTTCATCGACGAGCGCCGGCGGTTCTGGCGGCGCAGGGAGACGGCCACGGCCGAGCTGCTCGACGCCACACCGGTCAGCGGTCCTGACCACGCGGACCGGCTGACCGTGCTCGACGCCCTGACCCGGTTGCCCCGCAGGCAGCGGGCGGTCGTTGTGCTGCGCTACTTCCGCGACCTGGACGTGGCGACCGTGGCCATGGTGATGGAGTGCAGCGAGGGCACGGTCAAGAGCCAGACGGCTCGTGCGTTGGGCAAGCTCCGCGATCTCATCGACGACCCGCTGGACAACTTGGAGCGTGTGCGATGACCGACCTGAAGAAGATGCTCGACGAAGCCGCTGGGCCTGAGCTGCCCTTGACCGACGCGTACTTGTCCAGGGCCGTGATCCTCGGACGGCGGAGCCGGCGACGTCGGGGGCTGACCGTGGCGGCCGCGACGGCCGTGGTGGCTGTCGGTGCCGGCGGGTGGGCCCTCGGATTGCCGTCGGCCGGCGATACCCCGGTGGCCGCTGGGGCGGGACCGTCCACGGGCCCGACGACCTGTGCGCAGCTGGTCACGGATCACCGCATCGAGCGAACCAAGCACGAGCCGCAGCCAGGCGAGCACAACGCGGACGGCATTGGGCTGCGGCTGGGGGACTTCCCCCGGCAGACGGAGCCGGCGGTGGATGGGGAGTCTGTCCCGGGGATGTGGTTCGGGTGGCCCATGTCGCAGCCGCGGGACTTCGCGCCGACGGCGACCATCGAGGTGCCGCCGCCCGGGGCCAAGGGCTGGCCGAAGGAGGTGTGGACCGAAGTGATCCGCACCTGTTACCCGGTCCGTTAGCTCTACGATTGCCCCATGAGCACCTTCGCCTGGCTGAAGGGGCACGGCACCGAGAACGACTTCGTGCTGCTGCCCGACCCCGACGGTTCGATCCACGGGGAGCTCGACCCGGCGGTGGTGCGGTTCCTGTGCGACCGGCACGCCGGGATCGGGGCCGACGGGGTGCTGCGGGTGATCGAGGGATCGAAGCAGAGCTATGTCGAGGACGGCGGCGAGTGGTTCATGGACTACCGCAACGCCGACGGCTCGACCGCGGAGATGTGCGGCAACGGGATCCGGGTCTTCGTCCGGTACCTGGTCGACGAGGGGCTGACCGCGGCCAAGCCGGTGCGGATCGGGACCCGGGCCGGGGTCAAGGAGGTCGTGCTGCACGACGACGGCACGATCACCGCCGACCTGGGTGAGCCCAGGCTGCCCGGCCCGGCCGGCATCGTCGTCGAGGCGAACGGGCACCAGTGGCCCGCGACGCACGTCGACATGGGCAATCCGCACGCGGTCGCCTTCGTCGACGACCTGCGCGAGCCGGGGCACCTGGTCGACCAGCCGGGCTGGTCGCCGGAAGACGCTTTCCCGGCCGGCGTGAACGTCGAGTTCGTCGTCCGCAACGGCCCGTACGACGTCGAGATGCGGGTGCACGAGCGCGGCGCGGGGGAGACCCGGTCCTGCGGCACCGGGACCTGCGCCGTCACGGTGGCCTCCGCGCTGGCCGCGCGGCAGCAGCGACCGGTCACGTACCGGGTCGGCGTACCGGGCGGTGAGGTGTCGGTGACCTGGCGCGCGGACAACCACTTGGAGCTGCGCGGACCCGCCGTGGTGCACGCCCGCGGGGAGTTCGACCGGGGCTGGCTGCCCGCCTGAACGGGAATTCAGCGCCGGGCCACGTCGTTGAACACTGAAATCGGCTCGCCCGTACGGGTGAGGCGTGCCACGATGGAAGGTATATGACGACCCACTCGAACGCATACGAAGAGACCGAAGACGTCGACCTCGACCTGATCCAGGACGACGCGCTCGACGACGAGGAGACTTCGTCGACGGGTTACGACCGCGAGAGCCCGGGCCTGGAAGGCCTCGAGCTCGAGGAACGCCAGGCGCTGCGGCGCGTGGTGGGTATGTCGACCGAGCTGACCGACATCAGCGAGGTCGAGTACCGCAAGCTGCTGCTGGAGCGGGTGCTCCTGGTCGGGGTGTGGACCGAGGGCAGCGCCGAGGACGCCGAGAACTCGCTCGCCGAGCTGAAGCTGCTCGCCGAGACCGCGGGCTCGGAGGTGCTGGACGGCGTGATCCAGCGTCGCAAGAAGCCCGACCCGGCGACGTTCATCGGTTCCGGCAAGGTGGCCGACCTGCGCAACCTGGTCGCGTCGCTGGGTGCCGACACGGTGATCGCCGACGGTGAGCTGGCCCCCGCGCAGCTGCGCAACCTGGAGGACCGGCTCAAGGTGAAGGTGGTCGACCGGACCGCGCTGATCCTGGACATCTTCGCCCAGCACGCGAAGAGCAAGGAAGGCAAGGCCCAGGTCGAGCTGGCCCAGCTGCAGTACATGAAGCAGCGGCTGCGTGGTTGGGGTGGCAATCTGTCCCGCCAGGCCGGTGGCCGGGTCGGTGCGGCCGGTGGCGGTATCGGTGGCCGTGGTCCCGGTGAGACCAAGATCGAGACCGACCGGCGCCGGATCAACACCAAGATCTCCAAGCTGCGCCGCGAGCTCAAGGACATGAAGGGCACCCGCGTCACGCTGCGCCAGGAGCGCCGCCGGCACTCGGTGCCGTCGGTGGCGATCGCCGGCTACACCAACGCCGGCAAGTCCTCGCTGCTGAACGCGATCACCGGCGCGGGCGTGCTGGTCGAGAACGCGCTGTTCGCGACCCTGGACCCGACCACCCGGCGGACCACCACGTCCGACGGCCGGGTCTACACCTTCACCGACACCGTCGGGTTCGTCCGGCACCTGCCGCACGACATCGTCGAGGCGTTCCGCTCGACGCTGGAGGAGGTCGCCGACGCCGACCTGCTGCTGCACGTGGTCGACGGGTCCCACCCGGACCCGATGGCCCAGATCCAGGCGGTGCGCGAGGTGCTCGGCGAGATCGGCGCGGTCGACGTTCCGGAGATCATCGTGATCAACAAGGGCGACGTGGCCGACCCGATGGCGCTGGCCCCGATCCTGCACCGCGAAACCGGCGCGATCGTGGTCTCGGCCCGGACCGGCGAGGGCATCGACAAGCTGAAGGCGCAGGTCGAGGCGGCGCTGCCGCAGCCGGACGTCGCGGTCGAGGCCCTGCTGCCCTACGACCGGGGCGACCTGGTCTCCCGGGTCCACTCCGAAGGCTCGGTCGACTCGCTGGAGCACACCGGCGACGGGACCAGGCTGACCGCCCGGGTGCACCCGCAGCTGGCCGGCGAGCTGGCGCCGTACCAGGTGGCCGCGGCGAACTGACGCACCGCGACCTGACGACGTACGAACGAAGGGCCCCCGAGGATCGCTCCTCGGGGGCCCTTCGGCGTTGCCGGCCGATCAGTTACGGCTCGACACCTTCACCTTCATGGTGGTCCCGGTCCGGGAGACCACGCTGATGTTGACCTTGTTGTTCGGCACCTTGACGCCGGCCATCGGCTGCTCGGGGTACCAGTAGGTCTTGCTGTCGTTGAACGTCCGCACGCCGTCCTGGCCGCGGATGTAGCTCGGCTGGCCGTTCACGTGCAGCGTGAACGAGTCGGCCTTCTCCAGCCCGAACGGAGCGTCGTACCCGGACACGCGCGGCCGCCAGAGCTGGCCGTCGATCCGGTTGATCGGCACCGGGTGGGAGTCGATCGGCAGGACCAGGCCCTCACCGGGGTGCACGTTGGTGTTGTTGTCGCGCTGCGAGGTGTCCCAGTACCAGAGCAGCAGACCGTCCTGGTACGGGAAGTGCTCCACCTTGTCCGGCAGCGAAGAGGCCCAGCCGAAGTTGTACGGCCCGGTCCGGAGGTGCTTGTCGTAGGAGATGTAGTTGATGTGCGATGCGAGGTAGTAGTTGTCGTGCAGCGTCGTCTGCGTCGCGCCGACAGAGCTGAAGCCGTTCAGCGTCCAGCCCTCGGGGCTGGTCTCGGCACCCGACTCGAACACCGTGGTGGCGCCCGACGTCAGCTTGATCGCGTCGGCGTGGAAGCCGAAGCCACCGGTGTTGGCGTCGGTGGTGTAGCGGAACTGCAGGCCGATCGTCTTGCCCGCGTAGGCGGACAGGTCGAAGGTGGCCGGCACCCAGCCGTTGCTCTTGCCGTCGATGCCGTTGCCCTCGCCGGCCTGGGTGATGTTGCCGGCGATCGGCTTGTAGCCGGTGCCGTCGTTCACCTCGACGTAGGCGTAGTCGCAGGCGGTGGTGCCACAGTCCTCGATGTCCCAGTTCGCCTGGAACGTCAGGGTCGCGGCACCGGCCGGCAGGGTCACCTGGCGGTTCATCGTCCGGGTGAACTCGTCACCCTCGCCGCTCCACCACGACTTGCTGCCCACGGCCGGGGGCCGCAGCTGCGACGTCACCGACTTCTTCGGCAGCGGAACCACGAGCGCCTGGGCCTTGGCCGAGTTGTACTCGTGCGGGCCGAGCTCGACTGTCCGGTTCTGGCCGGCGTTCACGATCTCGTAGTCCAGCCAGCCCAGCTGCAGCTTGTCCCACGCACCGAGGTCCGCGGCCTGCTCGCCGATACCGCCGTCGGACGGCTTGCCGACCCGGCTCTGCGCCATGATCGTCCACCAGTTGACGTGGTTCTCGATCGCCGGCCCGGAGGTGTCGTAGTGGTCCGGCAGACCGAGGTCGTGGCCGTACTCGTGCGCGAAGACGCTGATCCCGCCGTTCTCCGGCTGGATCGTGTAGTCGCCGACCCACAGGCCGGTGTCACCCAGCTGCGCGCCGCCGGCCGGGTTGTTGGCCGGGCCACCGGCCAGACCGACGTACCAGCGGTGCGACCAGATCGCGTCCTCGCCCTGGTGCGGGTCACCGTCGGCCTGGTCGCCACCGGAGTGCACGATCTGGAAGTGGTCGAGATAGCCGTCGGGCTCGTTGAAGTTGCCGTCACCGTCGAAGTCGTAACGGTCCCACTGGTCGAACGTCTTCAGCTCGGCGGTGATCTGCGCCGTCGTGCGGCCGGCCGCCTTCTGGTCGGCGACCCACTGGTTCACCGCGTCCCGGACCAGCGCCCAGGTGTTGTTGCAGACGTTGCCGGTGCACGGGTAGCCGTTGGACCGGCCGTAGCGGGCCTCGTTGTACTGGACCTTGACCCAGTCGGTGACCGTGCCGGAGACCGAGTAGCGGCCCGAGGACTGCTTCTCGTAGTACTTCTTCACCGAGTTGCCGGAGCCGAAGTACATGTCCTCGTAGTGCTTGCGGTTGTAGTCGGCCTGCCACACCGTCGAGTTGTCGACCGAGCGGTCCGGCGCGGGGATCGCGTTGTGCAGCGGCCCCTCGAACGTCGCCGGGCCGGGCACGTTCGGTGCCGTGTCCTGGTCGGGGTAGCTCGGGTGCCGCTCGTTGCCGAACTCGGCGAGCACGACGAAGATCCGGTCGGTCTTCTCCCGCGACAGCTCGACGTACTGGTCGACCTTGGCCTTGGCGGTCCGCTGACCCTTCGCGGCCGCGGTCTTCTTGCCCAGCTTGACGACCGTGCTGGCGCCACGCTTCTCGGGCTTGGCCGACCCGTTCAGCACCTTGGTGAGTGCTTCCTGGCGCAGCTCGCGGCGCTTGTCCTCGAGCGGGCTGGGCAGCTCGTCGGACGTCGACTGCTCGTTGCCGGTGACGGCCGGACCCGCCTGCGGCGGTGCGGCGGTACCGGACGAGGCAGAGCTCAGTCCGATCGTCGCCGCCAGAGCCAGGCTGAACAGCCCGGCAGATACTTTGCGCACGATTCCCCTCCTGCGTGTGAAAGGTCCGCTACGCGCGGCTTGTGACTTGACGCAGCGTGACCACGTGCTCCCCCGAGCGTGGAACTTCTGCGCGAGAGTACGGGGAAAATCGCTGATGCTGAAGTAGTTCTGATCAAATCCTTCGACAAAGGCGGGGAATCCTCCGTCCGGGCAAGGGGTAATACCACTCAACCCACTGGAGTACGACGACGCAGCGTCGCGGCCCGTCACCTTGGCAGACTGTCGGGATGGACCCCGACCGGCGCCACGGCGACACCGCGGACCTGCTGCTGCCGTTGTGGCGGGCGCTGGTCGTGTTCCGGGTGATCACCTTCGGCTTCGCCTGCTTCGGGGTGTGGACGCGGTGGGACGGCATCCACCGCCCGTCCGGCGCCGTCCTGCAGCTGGCCGTGATGGGTGTGTGGACGGTGATCGCCTCGATCGGCTACAGCCGCCATTGGGGCCGCCGCAACACCCGGCTCGCGGTCGCGGACCTGGTCGTCACCGTCGGCTGCATGTACGCGACGCTGTTCGCCCAGCCGTTGCTCGACATCCGGGCGGGAGCATCGGTGCTGACTTCGGTCTGGGCGGCCGGACCGGTGATCGCGCTCGCGATTTCACGCGGCCGGGACGGCGGACTGGTCGGCGCGATCACGGTCAGTCTCGCTCTGCTTTCGTTGCGTGGCGTCGAGAACGTGTCCAAGATCCTCAGCAACGTGCAGCTGCTGCTGGTCGCCGGTCTGGTCGTCGGGTACGCCGCGACCGCGATGCGCCGCGCCAACGTGAGGTTGCGCGAGGCAATCGCCGCGGAGAGCGCGACTGCGGAACGGCTGCGGCTCAGCCGGTCGATCCACGACGGCGTACTGCAGGTGCTCGCGCAGGTGCAGCGGCGCGGTACGGCGATCGGTGGCGAGGCCGTCGAGCTCGCCGCGCTGGCCGCCGAGCAGGAGGTCGCGTTGCGGTCGTTGATGGCGTCCCGGCCGGTGCCGGAGCTGCGCGGCCAGGTCGACCTGTGCAGCGCTTTGTTGCCGTTGGCCACGACCCGCGTGGACGTCGTCGTACCGGCGGGCCCGGTCGTGCTGCCGGTCGGTGTGGTCAACGAACTCGTGGCCGCGGTCAAGGAGGCCCTGACCAACGTGACCAAGCACGCCGGTCCGGACGCCCGGTCCTGGGTGGTGGTGGAGGACCTCGGTGCCGACGTCGTGGTGTCGGTCCGCGACGATGGAGCCGGCACCACCCCCGACCGGCTCGACGCGGCCCGCGCGGACGGGCACCTGGGGGTCAGCCAGTCGATCCGGGGCCGGATCACCGATCTCGGCGGCAGCGTGACGGTCCGGACGGCGCCCGGTGAAGGAACCGAGTGGGAGATGACGGTGACGAGATCTTGAGTACCCGCGTGATGATCGTCGATGACCACCCGATGTGGCGCGAGGGCGTCGCCCGCGATCTGGAGAGCCGCGGGTACGACGTGTGCGCGACGGCCTCCGACGTGGCCGGTGGAGTTCGGATCGCGCTGGCGACCCGGCCCGACGTGGTGGTGATGGATCTGCAGCTCGGCGACGGCTCGGGGGTGGATGCGACGCGGGAGATCACCAACGCGCTGCCGGACACCCGGGTGCTGGTGCTGTCGGCCAGCGCCGAGCAGAGCGACGTACTGGCTGCGGTGAAGAACGGCGCCTCTGGCTATCTGGTGAAGTCGGCGTCCCTGGACGAGTTCGACGCGGCGGTACGGCGTACTGCGGAAGGGGACGCGGTGTTCTCGGCCGGGCTGGCCGGGTTGCTGCTGGGGGAGTACCGGCGGCTCGGGGCCGGTCCGGAGGTTCCGCAGCTGACCGAGCGGGAGACCGAGGTGTTGCGCCTGGTCGCGCGAGGGCTGACCGCCAAGCAGATCGCGACCCGGCTCGTGCTGTCGCACCGGACGGTGGAGAACCACGTGCAGAACACGCTGCGCAAGCTGCAGTTGCACAACCGGGCCGAGCTGGTCCGCTACGCGATCGAGAACGGCATCGACGACGGCGCCTGACGCCTGAGGCCGCCGTACCGGCTCTGGTGGAAGTCCGGTACGGCGGCTGACTCAGTGGGTTTCTACAGGCCGTTCGAGAACAGCAGGCGGTTCACCGTTCCGCCGGTGGTGCCTCCGCTGACGACGTTCGGCGTCGCGGAGTTCTCGATGTAGGACTTCACCGTGGCCGGGGTGGCCGCGGGGCTGGTCTGCAGGTAGAGCGCGGCGACGCCGGCGACGTGCGGCGTGGCCATCGAGGTGCCGTTGTAGGAGCCGGTGGTGTTGCCCGGCAGCGTGGACACGATCGCCGAGCCCGGTGCGTACACGTCGACGCAGGACCCCGTGCTCGAGTACGACGCCCGCGCGTCGGTGCTGGTGCTGGCCGCGGTGACCAGGGCGGTCTCGATCTTGCGCGGCAGCAGGTGGCAGGAGTTCGCGCCGGTGTTGCCGGCCGAGGTGGCCAGGAAGACGCCGGAGCTGATCATCCGGCGCAGCGAGTTCTCCAGCGTGGTGTTGGCCTGGAAGTTCCACGAGGTGTTGGCCACGGCCGGCTTGACCGCGTTGCGGGTGACCCAGTCGACGGCGGCGATCGCGGCGGACGCCGTGCCGCCGCCGCTGCAGTTCAGCCACTTGACGCCGTGCAGCCGGACGTTCTTGGCCACGCCGTACGACGTGGAGCCGATGGTGCCGGCGACGTGCGTGCCGTGCCCGTTGCAGTCGGTGTTGTTGCTGTCCAGGCCGTTGAAGTCGAAGGTCGCCCGGCCGCCGAAGTTCGGGTGACTCGGGTCGACGCCGGAGTCGATGATGTAGGCGTGCACGCCGGTCCCGGTCCGGGTGTAGGTGTAGGACCGCGACAGCGGCAGGTTGCGCTGGTCGATCCGGTCGATGCCCCACGACGGCGGGTTGGTCTGGGTGGTGTCGAGCACGTTCTCGACGTACACGTCCTCGGAGATGGCGACCACCTCCGGGCTCTTCTGCAGGGCCGCCAGCTGCGCCGCGGTGAGCTTGGCGGTGAAGCCGTTGACCGCGCTGCTGTACTGCCGGGTCGGCTTGATGCCGAGCGAGCTCTTCAGCTTGACGCCCTGCTTGAGCTCGACGATGTAGGTGTCCTTCACCGCGCTGACGCCGGGGGAGGCGGCGGCACGCTGGACGAGGATGATCCGGTCACCGGGGTCGGGAGCCGGAGCGGCACCGGCCGGGCCGGCGGTGGTGAGAACGATCGCCGGCACGACGGCAGCGGTCAGGGCAAGGCGGATTCGACGCACGTGTTCCTCCTCGGGGAACTCGGTCACCCACCGGGCGGAGGGGTGATCACACTCGGTCCTGACGTGGTCACGGAGCGAGTGAGAGGAGAAGTTAGGGCGAACTCAGCTGAGGCGTCAATCAGTTCTGGTGCTCGCTGATGCCATGGCACTGCGCTGCCGTCCAGCCGAACGTTTGATCGGGTCTCGATGTTTTCTGGCCGGTGACTTGCCGGTCTCCGTACACTGTGCGTTCCACGACGCTCGTGGTCTGCACTGCGTCACGACACCCGTACCCCGGGTGCCCATCTCCCGGAGGCTTGTAGTGAACCGGTCGTCCCTGGTCCGCGCGCTGTTCGCGTTCCTTGTTCTCGCGGCGTCGACGTACACCGTCCTGACCGCGAAGCCGGAGCTCGGCCTGGACCTGCGAGGTGGCACGCAGATCCTGCTGGAGACGAGCGACTCCCCGACGGCCAAGGCGAACGCGGAGAACACCGACAAGGCGCTGGAGGTACTGCGCCGGCGGATCGACGCCCTCGGGGTGTCCGAGCCGAGCGTGACCCGGCAGGGCGAGCGGCGGATCATCGTCGAGTTGCCCGGCGTCCAGGACCCGCGCGAGGCCGCCGCGGTGATCGGCAAGACCGCGCAGCTGAGCTTCCACGAGGTGCTCGAGCAGGTCGCGGAGAAGCCGGCCAAGCCCGCGGCCGGAGACCTCTACCTGCCGAGCCAGGACGGCGGTGTGCTGAAGCTGGCCAAGCCGGCGATGACCGGTGAGAAGGTCGGCGGCGCCGAGGCGGTGCTCGACCCGAACCAGGTCGCCGCCGGGTGGATCGTCCAGCTGAACTTCAAGGACGGCGGCGGCAAGATCTGGTCCCAGATCACCGGCAAGGCCGCCTGCCAGCCGGTCGGTACGCCGGGGCGTCTGATCGCGATCGTGCTCGACAACGAGGTGCTCACCGCGCCGCAGGTCGACCCGACCGGCGGCAACCAGCTGTGCAACATCGGCCTGCCCGAGAACAACAGCACGATCACCGGCAACTTCGGCGAGGAAGAGGCCAAGGACCTGTCCGCGCTGATCTCCGGTGGCGCGCTGCCGCTGCCGGTCGAGGTGATCGACCAGCGGACCGTCGGGCCCTCGCTCGGCAAGGACGCGATCCAGGCCAGCGCGCTGGCCGGCATCATCGGCGTCACGCTGACCGCCCTGTTCATCGTCGTGGTCTACCGGCTGGTCGGCCTGATGGCCGTCATCGGCCTGATCACCTACGCCGGCATGTCGTACGCCGCGCTGACGGCGATCGGCGCCACCCTGACCCTGCCCGGCCTGGCGGGCTTCGTGCTCGCGATCGGTATGGCCGTCGACGCGAACGTCCTGGTCTTCGAACGGGCTCGCGAGGACTACATCGGCGGTCGCACCGACGGACTGCGGCGCTCGTTGCGCAGCGGTTTCCAGAACGCGCTGTCGGCGATCGCGGACTCCAACATCACCACGCTGCTCGCGGCAGGCCTGCTGTTCTTCCTGGCCGCCGGACCGGTGCGTGGCTTCGGTGTCACGCTGAGCATCGGTGTGATCGCCTCGATGCTGTCGGCGCTGGTCGTCACCCGGGTGTTCGCGGAGTTCGTGGTGTCGCGCAAATTCGTGCTGGACCGGCCCGCACTGAGCGGCATCGCCGGGCACGGCCGGGTCCGCACCTGGCTGGAGGCGAAACGGCCGGCGCTGATGAAGCACAGCCGCCGGTGGCTGCTGATCACCGTGGCCGCGATCATCGTGAGCGTCGCCGGCGTGGCGATCCGCGGGCTGAACCTCGGCATCGAGTTCACCGGCGGGCGGCTGCTGGAGGTCAGCACGGCTCAGCAGATCACGCCCGACCAGGCCCGCGCGGCGGTCGCCGAGGCCGGCTACCCGAACGCCGTCGTCCAGGCGTCCGGCACCGACGACATCACCGTGCGGACGGTGACCATCAGCAACGACGAGGCGGAGAAGATCCGCGAGTCGATCTCCCGGATCGGCGGCGGGACCGAGCTGATCCGCAACGAGAACATCGGCCCGTCGCTCGGTAGCGAGCTGCGCAACAAGGCGCTGATCGCTCTCGGGGTGGCGTTGCTGGCCCAGCTGATCTACCTGGCCGCGCGGTTCCGCTGGACGTTCGGCGCGGGCGCCGTGCTCGCGCTGCTGCAGAACGTCGCGGTCGTCGTCGGCGTCTTCGCCTGGACCGGCAAACCCGTCGACGGCATCTTCCTGGCCGCGATGCTGACGATCATCGGTTACACGGTGAACGACTCGGTCGTCGTCTTCGACCGGATCCGGGAGACCCGCAACGCCCGCTCCACCGAAGCGCTCGGCCCGGTCGTCGACACCGCGATCGTCAACGTCCTGCCCAGAACCATCAACACCGGTATCTCGACGTTGTTCATCCTCGCCGCCCTGCTCTTCCTCGGCGGCGACTCCCTGGCCGACTTCGCCCTCGCCCTCCTGCTGGGCATCCTGGTCGGCACCTACTCCTCCAACCTCACCGCCGCCCCCCTCCTGGTCGAACTCGAAAAGCGCTTCCCGGCCCCGCCGCCTCGCCCCAAGCGAGTCCAGCGAGACCGAGACACCGAACCAGACCGCGGCGCCGTCGTCTGACCCACGATGCGCCGCGCCGCCGGCCACGAGCCCGAGCCGCGCGAGGTCGCCTCCACCGCCCCCGGCATCCCGCCGGGGGCGGTGTCATGCCGGGCGCGGCCAGTTTGCTCGGGCGTCAGGTCCACGCCGAGCTCGGACCGGCGCGGGATCGTGCCGGCGCAGGTCCGCGACCGCTCTCCGCGCCGCCCTCGACCCCCCGGCGCAGGTCCGCGACCGCTCTCCGCGCCGCCCCTCGCGCCCCCGGCGCAGGTCCGCGACCGCTCTCCGCGCCGCCCCTCGACCGCCCGGCGCAGGTCCGCGACCGCTCTCCGCGCCGCCCCTCGACCCCCCGGCGCAGGTCCGCGACCGCTCTCCGCGCCGCCCCTCGACCGCCCGGCGGAGGTCGTGCCCGGACTCCTGCTGCTCCGCCGCCTCCGCCGCCAGCTCATTGCCTGGGTCCGCCAGCCCTAGCCCCACCATCCTGTGACCCACTCCAAGTCTTTTCCGGCCGCAGCGGACCTCAGCCCCCGCGGCCTCTCCGGCCGCATCGCCGCCCACCTGCGGTGGCAGCTCCCGTCCTTCTCCCTCGTCCACAGCCCTCCACACCGATGGCGAAATCTGTCCGCGACCCCGGCTAGGGTGTTGCGGTGGGTGTTGATGTGCACGAGTTGCTGGAGGCCGCGGTCTCCGGGGTGAACGGGCAGACCCGGCCAGGGCAGGTCGCGATGGCCGAGGCGGTGAACGAGGCCATGCACGACGGGTCCCACCTGCTGATCCAGGCGGGAACGGGCACCGGCAAGTCGCTCGGCTACCTCGTGCCCGCGCTGGTGCACGCGGTGGAGAACCGCCGCGTCGTGGTGTCGACCGCGACGCTCGCGCTCCAGTCGCAGCTCGTCGACCGCGACGTGCCCGCGCTGCTCGACGCCACCGAGAAGCTGCTCCCGCGCCGGCCGACGTACGCGATCCAGAAGGGCCGCAACAACTACGCCTGCCTGCACCGCATTCGCGAAGGCGCGCCGGACGACGACGGCATGCTGGTCGACGTCCCGCCGTCCGGCCCGATCGGCCAGCAGGTGGTCGAGCTGCGCGAGTGGGCCGAGCAGCAGCTGCTCGACGGCGAGGCCGGCGATCGCGACCACGCGCCCTCCCACCAGTACCAGGCCTGGCAGCAGGTCGCGATCGCTGCCCGCGAGTGCCTCGGCGCGCAGAAGTGCCCGTACGGCGAGGAGTGCTTCGCCGAGCGGGCCAAGGAAGAGGCGCGCAAGGCCGACATCGTGATCACCAACCACGCGCTGCTGTCGATCGACGCGTTCGAGAACCGGACCGTGCTGCCCGAGCACGACGTGGTGATCGTCGACGAGGCGCACGAGCTGCCCGCCCGGGTGACCGGCGCGGCCGGCGACGAGCTGTCCCCGCAGATGGTCGAGCGGGCGGCGAAGCGGGCCCGGCGGTTCGTCGACGACGACCACGCCGACGACCTGATCGACGCCTCCGACGCGCTGCGCGCCGCGCTCGACCAGACTCGTGAGGGCCGGATCGAAGCCGCGCACGGCGCCGTCTTGGAAGCGGCGGCGATGGTTCGCGACGCGGCCCGCGGCGTCTACTCCGACCTCGGCAAGAAGTCCGACGACAAGGACGACGACCCCGACGGCGCGAAGCGGCAGGCCAAGGGCGCGGTGAAGGAGATCTTCGACGTCGCCGAACGCGTCGCCGCGCTGAACGACCTGGACGTCGTCTGGCTGATCGACCGCGACCGCTTCGGCAAGGAGCTGCGGATCGCGCCGCTCACCGTGGCCGGTCTGCTGCGCGAGCTGGTGCTGAAGGACCGCACCGCCATCCTGACCTCGGCGACGCTCACGCTCGGCGGCGATTTCGACGCGATCGCCCGGCAGGTCGGTCTGCGCCCGGCCGACAAGCTGGCCGACGGCGACGAGATGCCGGAGCTCGACGACGAGTCCGACACCGGTCCGCTGCCGTGGCGCGGGCTCGACGTCGGTTCCCCGTTCGAGTACGAGAAGCAGGCGATCCTGTACGTCGCCAAACACCTGCCGCCGCCGCACCGCGACGGGCTCGGACCGAAGCAGTTCGAGGAGATCGTCGACCTGGTCACCGCCGCCGGAGGGCGCACGCTCGGGCTGTTCTCGTCGCGCCGCGCGGCCGAGGCGGCGACCGCGGCGGTTCGCGAGGCGACCGACCTGAAGATCCTCTGCCAGGGCGACGCACACCTCAACGAGCTGTCCCGGGAGTTCATCGAGGACCCCGAGACGTCGCTGTTCGGCACGCTGTCGCTGTGGCAGGGCCTCGACGTGCCCGGCTCGACCTGCAATCTGGTGATCATCGACAGAATCCCGTTCCCACGCCCGGACGAGCCGCTGATGGCGGCCCGTCAGCGTGCTGTGGACGAGGCCGGCGGCAACGGATTCATGGCCGTCGCCGCCACGCACGCCGCCCTGTTGCTTGCCCAGGGCACCGGTCGGCTGATCCGCCGGACCAGTGACCGCGGGGTCGTCGCGGTGCTCGACCCCCGGATCGTCACCGCCCGGTACGGCGGGTTCCTGCGCGCCTCCTTGCCACCGATGTGGCCGACGGCCGATCGTGAGAAGGTGCTCGGTGCGTTGAAGCGACTGCAGGACTCATGAGTCCGGCCGGGGGTCCGCCGGTGCTGCCGATGATGGCCGCGCTCGGCACGCTGCCGACCGGACCCGACTGGGCCTACGAGCTGAAGTGGGACGGCATCCGCGTGATCGCCGAGGTGGACGCGGACGGGTGCCGGCTCTGGTCGCGCAACAGCCGCGACGTGTCCGCCGGGTATCCCGAGCTGGTCGGCCTGGCCGAGGCGCCGGGGCTGCAGCTGCCCGCCGTACTGGACGGTGAGATCGTCACCCTGGACGAGAACGGCGCACCGTCGTTCGGCCTGCTGCAACGCCGCATGCACGTCCGCAACCCGCGCCAGCTGACGCAACTGATCGTCCAGGTACCGGTCTCGGTCCGGGTCTTCGACGTGCTCCGGTTCGACGGAAAGTCCTTGCTAGAGGCAACATATGACGACCGCCGCGCGCTGCTGGAGTCGCTCGACATCGGCGATCCGTTCTGGGAGGTCCCGGCGGCCTACGACGACGGCGAGCAAGCGCTTGACCTGTCCGCGTCGACCGGGCTGGAAGGCGTGGTGGCCAAGCGCCGCAAGTCGCGCTACCTGCCGGGCAAGCGCAGTGCGGACTGGATCAAGGTGAAGCCGGTCCAGACCCGCGACGTGATTTTGTGCGGCTGGCATCCGGGGGAGGGCAACCGGCAGGGCCGGATCGGCTCGCTCTACTGCGGCGCGTACGACGAACCGGGTGGCGAGTTGGTGCTGATCGGCAAGGTCGGATCCGGCCTCGACTTCGCGATGCTCGACCTGCTCGGCGCCGAACTGGCCGGCCTGGAGATCGACCGGCCGCCGTTCGACGCCTCCAGCATCCCGGGCGGCGACCGCCGGGCCGCGCACTGGCTCGACCCGTTGCTGGTCGCCGAGGTCACCTACTCCGGCTGGGCCGCCGACGGCCGCCTGCGCCATCCGGTCTGGCGAGGTCTGCGGCTCGACATCGACCCTGAATCAGTTGTTCGCTGAAGCAGCAAACCCTGCGACATTGAGCCGTTCGGTGTCGAAGGGAATCGAATCCACCGAGTCTTCGATCCCCTGCATCGACGGCTGATCAGTCGCCGGAGTCCCGCGTGCTCGGGGCCGGCACGGCGAGCGCGGCCTCGATCTTGTCGGCCAGTTTCTCCGGCGGATTGGTCGGGGCGTACCGAGCGATCACGTTTCCGTCCCGGCCGATCAGGAACTTGGTGAAGTTCCATTTGATCCGCCCGCCCAGCAGCCCACCGGCCTCACGCTTGAGCCAGTTGTACAGCGGCAGGGTCTTGGAACCGTTCACGTCGATCTTGGCGAACATCGGGAACGTGACGTGATAGATCGTCGAGCAGAAATTCGCGATCTCGTTCTCGTCGCCGGGCTCCTGGTGGCCGAACTGGTCGCAGGGGAAGCCGAGGACCGAAAATCCTTGTTTCCGGTAACTCTTGTAGAGCTTCTGCAGGCCCGTGTACTGCGGGGTCTGGCTGCACTGCGACGCCGTGTTCACCACCAGGAGCACCTGGTCGCGGAAGTCGGCAAGAGACTGTTCATTGCCTTCGATCCGTTTGGCGCTGAAGTCATAGACAGTCGTCATGGTTCAATGCTGACACGACACGCCCGACTTCGCGCGCCGTCTGAGATGTCAGACTCGGCGCAGAACTGTTACGACCTTTCCGAGAATGGTCGCGTCGTGGCCGTCGATCGGCTCGAAGGCCGGGTTGTGCGGCAGCAGCCAAACCTCGTTGCTGGTCTTCTTGAACGTCTTCACGGTCGCCTCGCCGTCGATCATCGCAGCGACGATGTCACCGTTCTCCGCGGTCGGCTGCTGGCGGACCACCACCCAGTCGCCGTCGCAGATGGCCGCCTCGATCATCGATTCTCCCTTGACCCGCAGCATGAACAAGGTGCCCTCCCCGACCATTGCCTTGGGCAACGGGAAGACCTCCTCGATGTCCTGCTCGGCCAGGATCGGTCCACCGGCGGCGATCCGGCCGACCACCGGCACGTACGCCGCGGCCGGGTGCGCGTCGCCGGCCCCGGTCTCGTCGTACGACGTCTGGCGGACCGAGCCCACCGAGCCGCGCCGCGCCGCGTCGGCGACTTCGCCCGGATAGCGGACCTCGATCGCGCGCGGCCGGTTCGGGTCGCGGCGCAGCAGGCCCTTCTGCTCCAGCACGCGGAGTTGATGGGAGACCGATGACGAGCTGGTCAGGCCGACCTTCTCGCCGATCTCGCGCATCGAGGGCGGGTAGCCCCGGCTGTCCACCGAGTCGCGGATGACGTCCAGCACCCGGCGCTGGCGCGGGGTGAGTCCGGTCGCGTCGGCCGGGCCGTCGGGCAGCTCGGTCACGGTCGGCTCGGCGGCACCGCGCGCGGAACCACTGGCCTTGCTCGAACCGCTGCCCTTGCTGGAACCGCTCGTCCTGGCCATCGGTGGTAACTCCTCGGGTCGGGGCCGGCGCCTGGGTGTCACTCGGCCCGGCCTTGCGTGGTCGACTGAGCACGACGTTAGACCGAATCCTGAGATTCTTCAAACATCTGTTCGAAGGCGTGTCGGTTCGCACGTTTGTTCGTGTGTCGGGTTATAGAGCGGGAATTTCCCCGGCGTGTCCTGGTTGGAACAGTTGCGGATCGGGCGTGCTGCGGTTAATCATTCGTACAGACGTTCGATCGAACAGGTGTTCGGACGCCGCCGGATCGAAAACTGTCGGCGGCGACCGGTAGACACAAGGTAGAGCGCACGACGAGGTCTGGACGAGGGTCTGGAGGATCCGATGAGCACAACGGCACTGGCCACCGCAGCTACGCCGGAAGCGGGCGCCCCTCCCGTCGTGCCCGTCGCGCCGCGCCGGCACCGGATCGCCGGTACGACGACCGACCGGCTGACCGTGCGGGCCTGCGCCGGCCCCGATCTCGAGCCCCGGGTGCAGCCCACGCCGCGGGTCCACCAGCCGGCGGGTCGCCGGCAGGACGCGGAGATCGAGCCGTCGGCGCTGCAGCTGACCCGTCGGGGACGTGCGGTGCTGACGACGCTCTCGGTGCTGATCTTCGGTGCGGCGATCGCCGTGCTGGGACTGCGCGTCGCCGGAGCGCTCGAGCCCGAGCCCCAGTTCACCCGCACGGTGCAGGTGCAGGTCGGCGCGGGCGACACGCTGTGGTCGATCGCCCAGAGCACGAACCCGTCGAGCAACACCGCCGCCGTCGTCGAGCAGATCGCCGACCTGAACAACCTGCGCACCGCCGCCGACGTGGTCCCCGGCCAGACACTCGAGGTCCCGCTGCGCTGACAGCCGCTAGCGCACGGCCGACAGCCAGAGATCGGCGTACCGACGGCCGTCCACGGCGGTCGCCACCCGGACGACCGTCGGCGAGGCGCCGTGCGGGTCCGAGGTGAGATCGCCGGTCCAGTCCCGGGTGTCGACGATCGTCCGGCCGCGTGACCAGCTGCCGGACAGCTCCACCCGCAACGGAAACTCCTGCGTGGTCAGCCCGTCGGGCTCGATCACCGCGCACACCGCGCCGCCGTCACCGATGCTCGCCTGCTCGGCCCGGTACAGCTCGCTGCGCTTCTGGATCAGCCGTCGCGCCAGCTCCGCCGACGGCGACCCGCCGAGCGCGCCGGCCTCGGCCAGCGTGATCGGTACGCCGTAGAACACGTCGAGCCCGTACATCGTCACCGGCACCCCGAGCTCCCCGGCCGCGGCGAGCACGATCGCCGCCGCCTCCGGGTCGGTCCAGATGTTGAACTCCGCCGACGCGGTCGCGTTGCCGATGCCTGCCGCGCCGCCCATGAACACGATCTCGCGCAATCCCCGCGCCGCCTCCGGGTAGGTGCGCAGCAGCAGGGCGATGTTCGTCATCGGCGCCAGCGGTACCAGCGTGATCAGCTCACCCGTCGCCGCCGCCTCGAGCAGGACGGCGCGCAGCAGCTCGACCGCGTGCCGGCCGTCCGGCGTACGGGTCGACTTCGGCCAGTCCAGGTCGCCGAGGCCGTCCTTGCCGTGCACGTGCGGTGCCGCACGTACGGGCTGCAGCAGGGGGAGTGTCGCACCCCGAGCCACCGGTACGTCGGAGCGCCCGGCCGCGTCGAGCACGGTCAAGGTGTTGACCACGACCTCGTCCAGGCCGACGTTGCCGCCGACACAGGTGACCGCCTTGAGATCGAGCTCCGGGTGGCGGGCGGCGAGCAGCAGGGCGCAGGCGTCGTCGAGCCCGGTGTCGACGTCGAGAATGACCGGCTTCATCCCGCCATCCTCACCCATCGGCCGAGCCATCGCGCGTTGGCAGGCAATTCATCACTGGCTCTGGTCCTGTTCGTGTGGGTTTCCTACGGTCGGTGCCCATGAAGCTCACTTCACGCCGCCCTCGTGCAGTGCTGGCCGCCCTGGCCGCAAGCGCCACTGTCACCGCCGTCCTGAGCGCTCCGTACGCCGTCGCCGAGCCGGCCACCGACCACGCCGTCACCCGAACGGCCGCTCCCGAACCGACCGTCGACGAGACCTTCGACGGCACCACCCTCCCGACCGGCTGGACCGTCGTCGACGGCACCTGGAAGGTCCAGAACGGCCGTCTCACCGGGACGTCGGCCACGTCCGCCCAGCAGAGCCGGATCACCTTCGGCACCCCGCTCACAGACTTCCGGATCGAGAGCCACCTGCGCTTCGAGTCCGCCCTGGACGCCGCCCGCTGGGTCGCGTTCGGTCTCGACCTGGCCCCGGCCGGGACGGTTCCGTGGTCGATCGCGACCCTGCGCAGCGGATCGACCGCCGCCAACGGCCTCGAGTTCGCGCAGCGCACCGCGTCGAACACCTGGAACGTCACCGACACCGGGGCCGCCCCGATCGCGGTCGGCGTCGGCCGCCAGGTCGCCGTCGCCGTCGAGGTCCGCGGCTCCCGCGCGACTTGGTTCGTCGACGGCCGTGAGGCGCTGCGCACGACGATGGTGAACCGCAGCGCGACCGGCGTCCAGGCGCTGCTGGTCAACGGCGCGACCGTCTCCTTCGACGACCTCAAGGTGACTCCGCTCGGCAAGGAGTCCTTCGTCCGCAAGCCCGGCGACCCGCTGCGGGTCTGGGCGCACCGCGGCGGATCGAGCGCCGCCCCGGAGAACACGGCGGCCTCCGACGAGGTCGCCCGCCGGGCCCGCGCGGAGTGGATCGAGAACGACGTCCAGCCGACCAAGGACGGCGTACCGGTGATCCTGCACGACGACACGGTTGACCGGACCACCGACGGCACCGGCGCGATTCGCAGCCTGACCGCGGCCCAGGTCGCCGGTCTGGACGCCGGGTCGTGGTTCGCCCCGGCCTTCGCCGGCCAGCGGGTTCCCACCCTCGGCGAGCAGCTGGACGGTCTGAAGACCCGCGGCGGCAATCTGCTGCTCGAGGTCAAGGGCGCGCACACCAAGGACTCCGTCGCCCGGATCGTCGCCGAGATCCGCAACCGATCGATGACCGGCCGGGTCTTCATCCAGAGCTTCGAGCCGCAGCACCTGCGCTGGATGCGCGAACTGGCCCCGGAGCTCCCGCTCGGCCTGCTGCGCAGCACGCTCGACCCCGACCCGGTCGCGATCGCCAAGGACCTCGAGCTGTCGGCGTACAACCCGTCGGACGCCGCGTTCCGGACCCGCCCGGGCATCGTCGCCGAGCTGCACGCGCAAGGTGTCGCGGTGAACGTCTGGACGGTCGACGACGCCACGCGCTGGAACGCGCTGGAGAAGGCCGGCGTGGACGGCATCATCACCAACCGCCCGGCCGAGCTCTACGGCTGGAACGCCGCGTTCCTCCAGCGCGGCAAGCCCGCTGTGCTCAGTCCCGCTGCCGGGCAGAAGGTCGACCGCGCCCAGCAGCTTCGGATCGCGGTGACCTCCGCCGAGCCGGCCGACATCACTCTCGACGGCAAGCCGGTCGAGAACGGCAGCGCGCTCGACACCGCCGTACTGGCTGCTGGTGAGCACGTCATCAAGGCCCAGGTCGGGCAGCAGTTCACCGAGTCCCGCTTCCAAATCGTCGCGACGCCGACCGGGCTGGCCGGCCTGATCCTGACGTCGAACGCCTCGCGGCCGGCCGTCTCCACCATGACGACCCTGCTCGGCCGGCGTCAGTACGGCGTCCTCGCGGTGTACGCCGGAACGCCCGCCGCGTCGGGCCTGACCGCGGCCCAGCGGGCGCAGATCATCGCCGAGGCGCGAGCGCTCGCGGCCGGCTGATCTCGCCGAACCACACCCATCCCGGCCGGACGCTCCCCAGGGGCGTCCGGCCGGCTAGTTCTCCGGGCCGTACTCGATCAGCTCGACCACGCCGGTCCTGGTCGAGCTGAAGCCGACCGGGGCGCACTACATGGAGGACCTGCACGCGTCGGGTGAGCTGCCCGCTGTGCTGCATGAGTTGCGGGACCTGCTCGACCTGTCCGCGCTGACCGTGACCGGCGAGACGCTGGGGGAGCGGCTGGGCAGCGGTCCGGTCTGGGTCGACCGCGAGGTCGTCAGGCCGCTGGACTCGCCATCACGTCCCGAGGGCGGTCTGGTCTGGCTGCAGGGATCACTGGCGCCGGCCGGTGCACTGATCAAGCGGTCCGCGGCCGACCCGGCGTTGTTCGAGACGACCGGGCGGGCGGTGGTGTTCAGCTCGCTGGCCGACCTGGCGGAGCGGATCGACGACCCGGAGCTCGACGTGACGGCGTCCGATGTGCTGGTGCTGCAGAACGCGGGGCCGATCGGCGCCGGGATGCCGGAGGCCGGGTACCTGCCGATCCCGGGCAAGCTCGCCAAGGCCGGCGTGCCGCCGCCACCGCCCGCCCCGGCGACCGGGTACCGGCGGTTGTTCCACGAGCATGTGCTGGGCGCCGACGAGGGCTGCGACTTCGACTTCTGCCGTCTCTGATCCGCCCCGGGCCCGGCGCGAACTCGCCAGGCCCGCAGGTGTCTTCCCAGGCCCTCCGGAGGCCGTATTTTGCGCCTCCGGAGGGCCTCTGCTACGGCGCCACGCGGGACTACACGGGCCCGCGCGAGTGTTGGAACAAAGAGACGCGCGCGGGATCTGGGCGTTCTTGCAAACTGTCGGAGCAGCGACGTAGCATCCCTAGATGTAGTGGTTACACGGGTGTAATTTTCCACAGGTAGTGGTTGGTTACCCACAAGTCGTACACAGGTTGTCCCCAGCTCGATCCACAGCGTCGTCGCTCGGCGCCCCACGGGAGGAGTGATTCGCCGTGCACTGTCCGTACTGCCGGCACAGCGATTCCCGGGTCGTCGACAGCCGGGTCGCCGAGGACGGCGGAGCGATCCGCCGCCGGCGTCAGTGCCCGGTCTGCGAGAAGCGGTTCACCACCGTCGAGCAGATGCAGCTGACGGTCGTGAAGCGCTCCGGCGCGACCGAGCCGTTCAGCCGGGAGAAGGTCATCCGCGGCGTCGGCAAGGCCTGCAAGGGCCGGCCGGTGGACGACGACGCGCTGGCCCGGCTGGGGCAGACGGTCGAGGACACGCTGAAGGGCGGCGGCTCGCCGGAGGTGCCGGCCCACGAGGTCGGCCTGGCCATTCTCGGGCCGCTGCGCGAGCTCGACGAGGTGGCCTACCTGCGGTTCGCCAGCGTCTACCGGCAGTTCGAGTCGGCCGACGACTTCGAGACCGAGATCGCGCTGCTGCGGGCCGAGAAGGATCCGCAGGGCACCGAGCCCGCGCCCAAGGGCGTGGCTCCACAGACGTAACGGGGATTCGGTATCACCAGCACCACCGGCAGTACGCCGTACAGGCACCACGAAGTACCAACGGGGCGGTCCCGACAGACCGCGGCAGACACAGGGCGAGGAGCAACCATGACAGAGACGGTGACCGGCCACTCGGGGTCGACCAAGAGGTCGGCGGCCGGGTTCCGCGGGCGCAAGAACGCGCCGGCGGGACTCACTATCGAGCGCATCTTCACGACCGAGGGCGTGCACCCCTACGACGAGGTGACGTGGGAGCGCCGCGACGTCGTGCAGCAGAACTGGAAGACCGGTGAGACGGTCTTCGAGCAGCGCGGGGTGGAGTTCCCCGACTTCTGGAGCGTGAACGCCTCGACCATCGTCACCACCAAGTACTTCCGCGGTGCCGTCGGCCACGACAACCGGGAGTGGAGCCTCAAGCAGCTGCTCGACCGGGTCGTGAAGACCTACCGCAAGGCCGGCGAGGAGCACGGGTACTTCGCCACCGCCGCCGACGCGGAGGTGTTCGAGCACGAGATCACCTGGATGCTGCTGCACCAGTACTTCAGCTTCAACTCGCCGGTCTGGTTCAACGTCGGCACCTCGTCCCCGCAGCAGGTGTCGGCCTGCTTCATCCTCGCCGTCGACGACTCGATGGACTCGATCCTGAACTGGTACAAGGAGGAGGGCCTGATCTTCAAGGGCGGCTCCGGTGCCGGTCTGAACCTGTCCCGGATCCGGTCGTCCAAGGAGCTGCTGCAGTCCAGCGGCGGTACGGCCTCCGGCCCGGTCTCCTTCATGCGCGGCGCGGACGCGTCCGCGGGCACGATCAAGTCCGGCGGCGCCACCCGGCGCGCGGCCAAGATGGTCGTGCTCGACGTCGACCACCCCGACATCGAGGAGTTCGTCGAGACCAAGATGCGCGAGGAGGACAAGATCCGTGTCCTGCGCGACGCCGGTTACGACATGGACCTCGGCGGCCGCGACATCACCTCGGTGCAGTACCAGAACGCGAACAACTCCGTCCGGGTCACCGACGAGTTCATGCGCGCGGTCGAGGAGAAGACCGAGTTCGGCCTGCGCGCCCGGATCGACAACTCGATCATCGAGACCGTCGACGCTCGCGAGTTGTTCGACAAGATCAGCCACGCTGCCTGGGCCTGCGCCGACCCCGGCATCCAGTACGACGACACGATCAACGACTGGCACACCACGCCCGAGACCGGCCGGATCACCGCGTCGAACCCGTGCTCGGAGTACATGCACCTGGACAACTCCTCGTGCAACCTGGCCTCGCTGAACCTGATGAAGTTCCTGCGCGACGACGACCTGTTCGACTCCGAGAAGTTCGTCAAGGCCGTCGAGCTGATCATCACCGCGATGGACATCTCGATCTGCTTCGCCGACTTCCCGACCGAGGCGATCGGTGACACCACCCGCGCCTACCGGCAGCTCGGCATCGGCTACGCCAACCTCGGCGCCCTGCTGATGGCGACCGGCCACGCCTACGACTCCGACGGTGGTCGTGCGCTGGCGGGTGCCATCACCTCGCTGATGACCGGTACGTCGTACAAGCGGTCCGCGGAGCTGGCCGGCATCGTCGGCCCGTACGACGGCTTCGAGCGCAACAAGGACGCGCACACCCGGGTGATGCGCAAGCACGCCGCGGCCAACGACGCGATCCGCACCATCCACGAGATCGACAAGGACGTCCAGAAGCACGCCACCGCGGCGTGGGAGGGCGTGCTGAAGATCGGCGCGAAGAACGGCTGGCGCAACGCGCAGGCCTCGGTGCTCGCGCCGACCGGCACGATCGGTTTCATGATGGACTGCGACACCACCGGCATCGAGCCGGACTTCTCGCTGGTCAAGTTCAAGAAGCTGGTCGGCGGCGGTTCGATGCAGATCGTCAACCAGACGGTGCCGCGCGCGCTGCGGCTGCACGGCTACACCGAGGAGACGATCGAGGCGATCGTCGAGTACATCTCCGAGCACGGTCACGTGGTCGACGCCCCGGGCCTGAAGCCCGAGCACTACGAGATCTTCGACACCGCGATGGGTGAGCGCGCGATCAAGCCGATGGGCCACGTCCGGATGATGGCCGCGGCACAGCCGTTCCTGTCCGGCGCGATCTCCAAGACGGTGAACCTGCCCGAGACCGCGACGGTCGAGGAGATCGCCGACGTCTACTTCCAGGGCTGGAAGCTCGGCCTGAAGGCGCTCGCGGTCTACCGGGACAACTGCAAGGTCGGCCAGCCGCTGTCGGACTCCAAGGCCAAGAAGGCCACCGCGTCGACCGAGGCCGCCGCGGAGAAGGTCGTCGAGAAGGTCATCGAGTACCGGCCGACCCGCAAGCGCCTGCCGAAGTCGCGTCCGTCGCGCACCACGTCGTTCAGCGTCGGCGGTGCCGAGGGGTACATGACGGCCGGCTCCTACCCCGACGACGGTCTGGGTGAGGTCTTCCTCAAGATGGGCAAGCAGGGCTCGACCCTGGCCGGCGTGATGGACGCCTTCTCGATCGCGATCTCGATCGCGCTGCAGCACGGTGTGCCGCTGGAGACCTACGTCCAGAAGTTCACCAACCTGAAGTTCGAGCCGGCCGGTCTGACCGACGACCCGGACGTGCGGATGGCGCAGTCGATCATGGACTACATCTTCCGCCGCCTGGCGCTGGACTACCTGCCCTTCGAGGACCGGGCCGCCCTCGGCATCTACTCCGCCGACGAGCGCTCCCGCCAGCTCGACACCGGCTCCTACGAGCCGGCGCCGGTCGAGGTCTCCGAAGCCGAGTCCCTGAAGGCCGTCGAGCCGGTCGCCGAGAAGCCCGCCGCCGTCGAGGACGCGTCGGTCGACGCCGCCGCCGCGAAGCCGGTCTCCTCCGAGGTCCGCACCACCGCCGAAATGTTCGAACTGATCACCGGCACCTCGGTCGACGCCCCCCTCTGCTTCACCTGCGGCACCAAGATGCGCCCCAGCGGTTCCTGCTACGTCTGCGAAGGCTGCGGCAGCACGTCGGGCTGCAGCTGACGCACCACCCAGGCTGCGGCGGCACTGTCCGCCGCAGCCGACCCCACCTCAGGTGACGGCAGATCTGCCGCCGCCCGACCTGGTTGAAAGCGCCGCGGCCCCCGGGAACTTCCCACTTTCCCCGGGGGCCGCAGCGCGTCCAGAGCCGTTGCAGAGTTCAGCTGTTCACCATCCCCTGAACCGGCGACCGTCGTACGCTGACTGCTCGCCGCCCTCCCGTACAGTCGCGGCAAAAACATCGCGAAGACGGCGGCTCCCCATGCAGCCCAACCCCTCCATTCCGGCCGCAACCGTCGTACCGGTGCTGATCTATCCCGACATCGCGGAGGAGCACAACAACCACCATTCGCCGCGCCCCGGCGAGACGTCGCACTCGATCATGGTCCGCGTCGACGATGCCCACGCCCACTGCGAACAGTCCCGCCGCCACGGCGCCGCATCACCACCGAACCGACCGCCTTGCCGTACGGCGAACGCCAGTACAACGCCGAAGACCTGACGGGTCACCGCTGGACGTTCACCCAGCCCCTCGGGGACATCGCCCCTGAAGAGTGGGGCGGCACCACGGTCACCACCGACTGACACCGGCCCCAGTCCGGCATCATGGCGGCCAGCCCGGCCACTGCTGGAACCTGCTCGATGACCATCCGCTCGCGATCGACCACGCGCGCAAAGGCGCGGTCCACGAGCCGGCGGCTGGAGGAGGCTGCTGTGTCACCGACACCTGGGGCAGACCTGGGTCGCCACCGGGCACACCGTGACAAGCCCGGGGGCGCGGCCCGCGGCGGCCACGAACTGGATCGGACCCGGCTCTGTGGCTCCGTTCGTGAGAGCCGACACCAGGGCTTGGGCTCAGCCGCTGAGCGGGTGATCACCAGCCTGGGCACGAGAAATCCCCTGTGTGCACAGGGGATCAGGATGTCTGTCAGAACGCGGTCGCCGGCCGCAAACGAGTGGTCGGTGGATGAGTCGCAAGAGGTCCACTCCGACACGGGAGAGGACCTCTTGCGGGCGTCTCAGCGGGCGATGTGGCTCGTCGTCCTGACGAGCGTGAGGTTCGAACCATCGCTGTTGGAGGTCCAGAGGCCGACCACGACACTGGAAGGACCACCGGGCAGGTCTATCGTGGCACCGACGGTCGCCGTGCCGGTCGCGCCGTTGCACTGGCCTACGTTGTGCAATGTGCCTGGGTACGCCGTGGTCCCCGCGTAGGGAACCACTGAGACCCATCGGCAACCGCTTCCGGCGACCGAGTGCAGCACGCCCGTGGCCGTGACCGAACGGCTGGAGAAGGTGACGCTGCCCGAGTAGTAGCTGGCACCATAGGTCAGGTTGAAGGGTTTCGCGGCCGTTTCGGCCGCCTGGGCGGGCGCGGCAACTCCGATCGTCCCCAGAGCGGCTACCAGGCCAACACCAGTCGCAGCAAGTCGTCGCACGTGTACTCCTTGGAGTTGTTGGTGGGTCGCAAGGAGTCTGCGGCCGTCGTCCACGGCAGCGGAAGCTTTTTGCACCTTGTGGCAATGCCCTCATGGGCTGACGTTCGCCCGCGTCGCCAGGCCGGCAACAGGCACTGTCGTGCTGCTGCCGCCCACACCGCAGTTTCTGTCTGTCCGCAAGTGGCTCTGCCGTTGGGCGCAGCAGACCGGACGAAATCTTGACCTCTGGTAGGGATCGCCGGAGGGTGACGGAGACCGCTCCATCTCCTAATCGCCCGAGGAGCACACCATGCGTTGGAGTGAATCCCCTCGTCGCAGTTGGGCCCGCCGCGCGTTGCTCGCCGCCGTTCCGGTCACCCTGGTGCTGACCGTCGCGCCGACCAACTCCAGCGGAGTTCCGACCGCGGCCGACAGCGCCGCGACTGCGTCGTACCCAACTGACCACGCGGGCCGGACTCTGTTCCGCAACACCGGCCAGGCCTACCTGAACCACCGACTGCCCGTGAGGCACCGCGTCGAGGACCTGCTGCGCCGGATGACGCTGGAGGAGAAGGTCGGCCAGATGACGCAGGCCGAGCGCGCCGCCGTCACCGACAACCCCTCGCTGATCACCAGTTTGCGGCTCGGGTCGCTGCTGTCGGGCGGCGGCTCGGTCCCGACCCCCAACACCCCGCAGGCGTGGGCCGACATGGTCGACCGCTTCCAGTCGTACGCCCTTCAGACTCGCCTGCAGATCCCGATCCTGTACGGCGTCGACGCGGTGCACGGCCACGCGAACTTGCTCGGGGCAACAGTTTTCCCGCACAACATCGGCCTCGGCTCGACCTGGGATCCCCGGCTGGTCGAGCGGATCGCGCACGTCGTTGCCGAGGAGACACGCGCCACCGGTCCGCAGTGGAACTTCGCGCCCTGCGTCTGCGTGGCCCGCGACACCCGTTGGGGCCGCACGTACGAGAGCTTCTCCGAACACCCCGGCCTGGTGACGCGGTACGCCTCCAGCATCGAGGGCTTCCAGGGCAAGCGCACCAGCGATCTGGACAACCGCGACCGTGTGCTGGCGAGCGCGAAGCACTACGCGGGCGACGGGGACACCGAGTTCGGCTCGGCTGCCGGCGACTACACGATCGACCAGGGCGTGACCGTGACGAACCGGCGCGACTTCGCCCGGATCAACCTGGCGCCGTACGTGCCCTCCGTACGCCGGTACGACACCGGCACCGTGATGCCGTCGTTCTCCAGCGTCGACTGGACCGAGGACGGGATCGGCAACCCGATCAAGATGCATGCGAATCGGGAACTGATCACCGGCGTGCTCAAGGGCAAGCTCGGTTTCGACGGCTTCGTGATCTCCGACTGGGAAGGAATCCACCAGTTGCCGGGGGACTGGCCGACGCAGGTGCGGACCGGGGTGAACGCCGGGATCGACATGTTCATGGAGCCGAACTCGTCGCCCGCCTTCGTCACGACCTTGCTCGAGGAGGTCCGGGCCGGCCGGGTCTCGCAGGCGCGCATCGACGACGCGGTCCGGCGGATCCTGACCAAGAAATTCCAGCTCGGCTTGTTCGAGCGGCCCTACACCGACCGGACGCACCTGGCCGAAGTGGGATCGGCCGAGCACCGCGCGCTGGCGCGGGAGGCGGTCGCCAAGTCGCAGGTGTTGCTGAAGAACTCGGGCGGTCTGCTGCCGCTGAAGAAGAACGCCAAGGTGTACGTCGCGGGCCGCAACGCCGACGACATCGGCAACCAGGCCGGCGGCTGGACCCTCAGCTGGCAGGGCGCTTCGGGCCGCGACCGGTTGCCCGGCAACACCATCCTGGAAGGCATCCGGCAGGTCGCCCCGGAGGCCCAAATCACCTACAGCAGGGACGGTTCCGCCCCGACGGCCGGCAGCGACGTCGCCGTCGTCGCAATCGGCGAGACCCCGTACGCCGAAGGCTTCGGTGATGTCGGCGGTCCGTCGTGGGCCTGGGACCCCGAGGACGCCGGCGTACCGCGCGAGCCGAAGAGCCTCGACCTGCAGCCGGGGGACAGGGCCGTGGTGGACAAGGTGTGCGGCGCCGTCGCCAAGTGCGTCGTGCTCGTGGTGTCCGGGCGGCCGCAGGTGATCCCGCCGGCCCAGCTCGGCACGATCGACGCGCTGGTGGCGTCGTGGCTGCCCGGTTCGCAGGGTGAGGGAGTCGCGGACGTGCTGTTCGGCAAGCGCCCGTTCACCGGCAAGCTGTCGCACACCTGGCCGCGCAGCGCCGACCAGGAACCCATCAACATCGGCGACCGCAACTACAACCCGCTCTACCCCTTCGGCTGGGGCTTGCACACAACCACCCACCGCTGACCGGGCGGCTTCGCCTGACCACAGCGCCGACCGGCCGGCATCGCGGCTGTCCGACGCTGCCGGGCTTTGACTGACCGCCGGTCCGCCCCTTCCAGGGCGGGCCGGCCGTTCGGTCAGTGTCCTGTGCGATCCGAGTCGGCCGGTGTTGACCCGGACCCGTCCAGCGCGGACAGCTTGGCCATCTCCTCGTCGGTCAGCTCGAAGTCGAACACGTCGAGGTTCTGCGCGAGCCGCTCCCGGTTCGCCGACTTGGGAATCGGTACGACGTCCAGCTGCACCTCCCACCGCAGCACGACCTGCCCTGGCGTCTTCCCGTGCTTCTCGGCGAGCTGTACGACGTCCGGCCGCTCCAGCAGATCGCTGCCCTTGCCCAGCGGGCTCCACGCTTCGGTGACGATCCCATGCGCGGCATGGAAGTCCCGGCTGTCCTGCTTGGCCCAGATCGGGCTCAGCTGGATCTGGTTCACTTCGGGGGCCTCGCCGGTCTCGTCGATCAGCCGCTGCAGGTGCGACGGCTTGAAGTTCGACGTACCGATCGCGCGGACCAGGCCGGCCTCGCGCAGCTCGATCAGCCCGCGCCAGGCGTCGACGTACTGGTCCTGGTCCGGATTGGGCCAATGGATGAGCAAGAGGTCGAGGTAGTCCAGCCCGAGCTTGTCCGCGCTCGCCTCGAACGCCGTCCGCGCGCCCTCGACGCTGTGCCAGCGCTTGTTGAACTTCGAGGTCACGAACAGCTCGTCGCGCGGAGCACCCTTCAGCGCACGGCCGACGCCCACCTCGTTGCGGTAGTTCTCCGCGGTGTCGATCAGCCGGTACCCGAGCTCGAGCGCCGTGGCGACCGCGCGCTCGGCCTCGTCGTCGTTCATCGGCGACGTCCCAAGGCCGAGCCGCGGCAGCGCGGTGCCGTGACGCAACGTGACGGTCGGGGCAGCACTCATCGGGCTTCTCCTCGGCTGGCCGGTCTCGGCTCACGGTATCCGCGGACCCCACGGCCAAACTGTCGGGATCCTGGGTCATGATGATTCCGGGCCACCGAGGCAGGCCCTGGGAGCGAGGGGGTTGGGGATGAGGAACCGGCTGATCACGCTGGTGGATCTTGGTCTGGACAGCTCCTTCGACGCGTCGATGACATTCGTCCAGGGCGTGGTCGGCAACGTCAATGCCGGCTGGAACGCGCCCGTGATCGACGTGAACTTCGTCCGCACCCGCGACCACGAGACAGCGTTCTCCGCGTTGACCACCCCCTCGACCGTGCTGCACGTGATGGCGCACGGGGACCACAGCGAGGAGCCGTCGTTCCTGTCCACCGACGGGCAGACCCAGGTCTCGCTGAGCGCGCTGGCCGACTGGTTCCTGGATCGGCAGTGGGGCATTTCCAGCGGCGTGGTGATCGCCGACGGCTGCAAGACCGGCATCGGCAAGTGGCAGCGCGCGATCCGCGACTGCTTGCAGGACGACATCACCTACATCGGCACCAGCACGGTCGTCGGCTGGTACGAGGCGACGGTGTTCTGCTCGGCCTTCTACGGTGCCCTGATCCGCAACCGCGGCCTCGGCAAGAGCCCCGCCGAGCAGGGCTGGGACGCCGCCAACCGCGCGATCAGCGCCTACGAGACCCTGACCGACGCCCGCTGCCCGTACAAGCCGGTGCTGCTCACTCCGTCGCGTCGCGCACTGCGCTCCCTCACCGGTTGACGCCTCGTTTCTCACGGAGCGGAAGCGACACGCAGACCGGTCGCTACCGTGCGTCGACCATGTGAGACTTTCTGTGCCTCTGACCGACTGCCCAGGACCAACAGCGGGGACTCCTCCAGCCGGGCACGCCGGCCGGTACTTGCGTTGAAGGAATCCCTGATGAAGCTCGACAAGAACACCCTCCTGCTGTCCGCCGCGGTGGTCGTTTTCCTGTACCTCCTTGCTCTGGTCGTAGGGCTGCCCGGCTGGGTCGCCGTGATGCTCGCCGTGGTCCTGCTGCTCGCTGTCGCCGTGCTCTCCAAGGAGCCCGTCGCCAAGCCGGCCCCGATCACCGTGCAGACCCCGGTCGCGCCGCCGGCCCCGAGCCCGCACGCGAGCCACGACCTCGACCCGGTCTTCTCCCTCCCCCCGACGCGCACGATCGCCGACGTACGGCTCCCGTCCGCGTCGCCCGACTTCCAGTTCAGCTTCTCCGCCGTCGTCCACTGGTCGACGGTGCTGTCCGGCTCCCGCCACGCCGACCTCGGCAGCGTGGCCGTCGACGCCTTGCTGAACCGCGCGAAGGCCCTCACCGCCGGCCAGCAACCCACCGAGGAAGCCCTCAACCAGCACCGCCTCGCCGCCCTGCTCGGCGAGCCGGACCTGGACGACCGCGGCCAGGTCCGCACCTGGGCCACCGAGGTCCGGCTCCGCCTTCCCGACGCCGACAGCAAACACCTCCAGGTCCTCGCCGCCCTCCATCGCCGCGAACAAACCACCCTGCTCGAACGCCGCATGGAACGCGACGAACGCGCCTACCTCCGCGACGAGGTCCTCGCCACCCCGGGGTCGGCCGCCGTCTGGTGGCTGGTCAACAACCCGGGCAAGGTCGAGCAAGCCGTCGACATCCTCGAAACCCTCGCCCAACTCTCCGCGGTCGCCAACACCGACGAACTCCCGTCCCGCCATCCCAACCCCTCTCTCACCGCCGCCGACCAATCCATCGCCGAACTCGCCACCGCCCTGAATCACTCCGAAGACCCCCGCCCCACCAACTACCGAGAACAGTTCTTCGCCGAAAAGCCGCATCACCCCGATCAGCCCTGATCCGACGACACGCGCCCGCCCGCTACGTTCTGTGAATCGTGTGAAGCTTTCGGTGGCTCTGGCGGACGTGAGGCGCGGAGATGATCGATGGCGACTGACGGGACTTTCGAGGCGTTGATCGGGTCCGAGACCTGGCGGCTGTTGCTGGCCGCTGGCACTCTCCGTAGCTTTCCGCCGGGCCGAACGATCCTCAGACAAGGTGACCCCGGCGGCTTCCTCTTCGTCCTCGAGTCAGGCCGAGTCAAACTCCTCGCGAGCGCCGAGGACGGTGCTCAACTGGTCCTCACCATCCGCGGCGGAGGCCACCTCCTCGGCGAGCTCGCCGGCGACAGCGACGGCGCCCGCACGGCGGACGTCGTTACCATCGACCGGTGCACCGCGCGATTCCTTCCCCAGTATGAATTCGACCGGTTCCTCGGCCGTCACGACCTGCACGGCGCGTTCCACCGCTACATCGCCGGAAAGTTTCAGCAGGCCGTCGGCCGGCAGGTCGACCTGGCCCACCGCCGGGCCGTGCGGCGCATCGCGCGGTTGTTTCTCGATCTGGTCAGGTTCGCCCCTGACGGCCTGCCGGATCCGCGGCACATTCCCTTCACTCAGGAAGAGTTGGCCACTGCGTTGGGTATGGCTCGCAGCACAGTGACGGACCAACTCACCACGCTTCGACGGTCCGGTGCCTTGGCTCCAGGCCCTCAGTTGGTCGTCAGTGACCTGAGCCGACTCACCGAATGGGCCGATTCCTGAGAGGTGGCCCACTTCACGGCCCGTCTTGTCCGATTCCGGACAGCGGCTCGGTCCCGCTCCCGAAACCCTGGTTGCACCACCCAGCCACCAGAAGGAGACGCCATGACCACCCCTCAAGATCCCGGCTTCGCCGGAGTGTCCGCACTTCCGCCGTACCGATCGCTCCTGGTCGTCGACATGAAGGACTACAGCGGTAGTCCCGGCCGGTACCAGACCGAGCTGACCCAGCAGATCCCCAAGATCCTGAAGGCGACCTTCAAACGAGCCGGGCTGGCATCGGTCTGGTCCCAGAAGACGTTCCACAACACGACGGGTGACGGATACGCAGTCGGTCTGCCGGCCGAGATCCTGCCACTGCTGCTCAACCCGTACCTTGGACTGCTGCAGGCCGAGCTCGAGGACCGCAACCGCGTCCGGCGTCATGGTCACCAGTCGATCCGATTTCGCGTCAGCATCCACGTCGGGCCGGTGCACGACTCCGGAACGAACAGCAGCGGCGACGGCAGTGGCGCGGCGCGAGTGGAGCTGCACCGGCTGCTCGACAGCCAGCCGGTTCGCCAGCTGCTGGCCGGCTCGGACAGCGAGGTGACCCACGTCGCAGGGATCGTCTCACCACGGGCCTACGAGGACGCGGTGCTGTCGAAGTACGCGGAGGAGGCCACCAGCCTGTACGTGCCTGTGCCGATCAAGGTGAAGAGCTTCGAGGGCAATGCCTACTTGCGCGTTCCGAAACCCTCGGGTGACCTCCTGATCCGGGGATTCGTTCCCGAAGAGCCGGCTGTCCGGCCGAAGAATGCGTCCGGCGAACGCCGAACAGCCGGACCGGGCGCGGAGGGGCGCGACCCGGGCGCCGGCGGGATCAGCAGCATCACGGGTGGCGTCGGTACCGTGGTCAATGGCTCCAATGGACCGCTGAACACGGGCAGCGGCAACCAGTACGTCGGACCGCCGACCGACGGACGGTGGCGATGACCACCGAAGCGGTGACGGAGCCGACCGCAGCAGTAGACGACATCGTGGCTGCCGCTACGCCGGCCCACATGGATGTGAATCACGGGGGTGTCGGCACGGTCGCCATCGGTGCCGGTGGCCCGATGAACACCGGCACCGGGTCGCAGTTCGCGATGGGCGGCCAGGACAACGACTACAAGCTGTACTTCGAGATGCCCGGCCGCCAACGCCGGTTCCGCGATCAACGGGTGACCTCGTTCCGAGTCGAATGGCTTCGGGATCGCTTTGTCGCGCCGGCCAACTTCTTGGCAGCCGCCGACCAGCTGGCACAACCGACGGGAGTGGTCCTTCTGGTCGGTTCGTCCGGCATCGGCAGGCGTACGGCGGCGCACATGTTGCTTTGTCCTGAGCCCGGAGCCGGCAACGTGGTCCGGCTGCTCCCTGCCGAACTCGAGGCGCAGGCGGTCGAGGCGGATCGAAGGGCCTACAACGGCGACGACGTACAGCCCGGAGAGCGGCTCCTTCTCGACCTGTCCGAGGTCGGGACCGAGGCATTCAGGGAGTTGCAGGACTTCCTGCCGTCTCTGCAGCCTGCGGTCGCCGATCAGCGGGCGAAGCTCGTCGTCGTACTGGCGGCCGAGCACGAGGATTCCTTGAGACCCGACTACCGGCCTTACCTCGTCAGAATCGGGAGCCCTGATCCGATCAGCGTTCTGGCCCGCCATCTGGAGTCTGCGGGCCTGCGGGGCGAGCGGGAGCATCTGATCACCCATCGGGAGAAGTTGCGCTCGGCAAGTATGGCGGCCGTCGAGCGGCTGGCGGAACGGATCATGGACGCGCGGGCACGGGACCCGCGGGGATCGTTCGAGCGGTGGCTGGTGACCGGCTTTCGTGCCGATGAGCAGCGACGCGAGCAGATCGAACGATTCCTGGCCGGGCGAGTGGATGCGCCAAGTCGTGCGCTCGCTCTGGCCGCCGCCACTCTGGAAGGCGGTACCGCGGAAGCTGTCTTCTCAGCCCAGCAGCTTCTGCTGAAGAATCTCGACTACGAGTCCGAACCCCGCCGGACGTTGATAGAACTCGACGGAGTCGTGCCGGCACTGACCGATCTGGACCTGTCGGTCGGTGTCGACCCCAGGGGCCGCGTCCACTTCGAGGACGAGGAGCTGGCGCCGAGGATCGTGGAGTACTTCTGGGACGAGCTGCCTTGGCTGAGGAATGCACTCGCCGACTGGCTGACATCGGTTGTCGCGGACGTTTCACTCCGGACCAGCGACCTGACACTGATCGCGGATCGCGTGGCCGACCAATGCATTCGGAATCGGCAATCCGAACTGGCGGTACGGCTTGCCCGAGAGTGGGCCGACCACAGCTCCTTGGAGGTGAGATCGGCGGGGTATCAGCTGCTCGGCCGCTTGCTGTCGGACGAACGGACCGCCGCCCCGACCCGACACCACCTCTACTGGTGGTCACGGGATCGGCAGCTGTCACCACGGCTCTCCTCGATCGTCATCGCGGCTTGTGTTGAAGTGCTGGCCGAGATGTACCTCGATCAGGCGGTGGTGCGATTGAGTTGGCTCGCCCAGCACGAGAACGGCTCGGTGCGGTACCAGGCCCGCGACGCCCTGAAAAAGCTTGCTGAACGCGAAGATCGTCGCGACGAAGTGCTGCAGTTGCTGCTCGAGGGCAGTCGGTTCCGAGCTCAGACCTTCGCATCGGTCGTCCCGCCGATCGTGGCGACCACTCTGCCGACGACGGACGATGGCAGCATGTCGACCGCCGTTCGCGGGTGGCAGCGAGTCCTTGACGCATCCGACGCGGGGCCGGCCGGTCGTTTCCTGGTGGCTTGGCTGGACTGTCATGCGGATCTCTTGGACGAGGGCCGAGCCCACGACGCCGAGCGGCTTCTTCGGCGTCTGGCGGCAGTCTGCCGAGGAGCCTCGACTCGGTTGGACACGCTCTTCACCACGAACCGCGAATGGATCGACGCTGCCGCTGACGCGGAGGTGCTCCAACGCAGACTTCGGACAGCGATCCTGGTCGAGCAGACCATCCGTGAGATCGCCAGATCGACAGATACCTCGCCCCGAAAGGCTTCCCGATGACATCGTCGACCAGCAAGGCAGCATACTTCGCTCTGTTCGGGCCGCCGGTGATCGTTGTCGTCGTCTGGCTGGCCGCCGGACTCGGATGGGTCGGACTGGTGCTGGAGACCGCTGCCATCGCCGTCGGCGTCCTTGCTTTCCGATCCCTGAAGGAAGCGCCGGCTTGGCTGGGCAGAGGTGAAAGCGTGGTAGCGGAAATCACGGACGTAGAGATTCCTTCAGCCGAAACGGGAACGAGCTTCAGGTTCTGCGCGGTGGTTCGATGGCATGATCGGCAGATCAGCGCGGCCGCGGCACGCGATGCGGTACTCCGGCGGGCGGCGGGTCTCAGCGTCTCCTGGCGCCCGGATCAGGTAGGCACTGCCCAGCATCATCTGGCGGTCGAACTGTCACGTATCCGCCTGGACGGGCACCGATCCGGTTCGGGTTGTGTCACCGACGTCCGGTTGGAGCTGTCCAAGACCGACCTGAAGCACCTGGAACTGAAGCAGGCCGCGATCAGAGAGATCGAGCTCTGGGAACTGACGATCGAGCGCGAACGCAAGGTGAGGTCCTATCTGAGAAACGATGCTCTGAGCACTCCTGAAGCCGCGATCGTCTGGTGGCTCTCCCGGAACGAGAGTGGCGTCCAGCACGCGGTCGAGTTGTCCGACGTCCTGACTCGCCTGTCCGATCTCGCGACCGGCCGTGCCACTGCGGGGTCCGACGAGAAGGTTGGCGCCGGGCTCGTGGAGGCTCTGGAGCTGGTCGATCCGCCGGGGCGACGGCACAAGGCTGAACAGGTGGCTTCCATCCTCGAGGAGATCGGCTGCGCGAAGGACGCTGGTCTGATCCGTCGGAAGTTTCACGTCGAGAGACTGAGCGAGGTTGTCGACGTCCACCACAACGGCCAGACATCCGTGACTACCGACTCGTTGGAGTGATGACGGGCGGTGTGGCCGGCGCAGCGTGCAGGGGAACTCGCCGGCCACACCGCGATCAGGGGCGTCAGGGGTCGAGCCAGTGGATGGCGGTGGCGCCTTGGTGGCCGTGGACGGCGAGGAGGGCCGGGATGCCGTCTTGCCAGACGGTGGTAGTGGGGTAGTCGCCGGTCCAGCGGAGGGTGACGGTGCTGTCGGACCACTCGACGCCCTCGGCGACGATTCCGGTGCCGCTGACCCCGGAGATGTCGACGTGGCGCACGAGGTGGAAGCGGCGCGGTGGGTTTCTGGTGGCGCGGCTGAGTTGCCGGCGGCGGGTGGTGGGGAAGCTGGTCATGGATCAAGTGAACGCTTCGCGAACCGGGCGGACCATGAACTGAACCGGTATCCACAGGGCACTTTTTGCGCACTCCGAGAGCGCTCGATCCTCGTACATTCCTTGGCAGACAGACCGACACAGCGAAGGAGTGGGCGATGGCAGTCATCGAGAAGTGGACCGGCCGGCACGCGCATGCCCTGAGAGAGGCGCTGCGGTTGACCAACGAGTCGTTCGCCGGACGCCTCGGGGTCGCACCGCGGACGATCACGAAGTGGAAGGAGCGGCCGGAGATGGTGCCGAGCCCCTACCTGCAGGACGCCCTCGACACCGAGCTGGCGCAGGCGCCGGTCGACGTACTCACCCGATTCACGGCCAATCTCGGTCTGCCGGACCAACGGATCGCCTTGGATCAAACGTCGATCGGGCAGCTCAACGCCGCGGTCACCGACCTGGCCCGGCTGCTGGCCCGAATCGAGTTGGGCGCGCTGCAACAGCCTTCGGCACACTGACTACGATCCGGACGGCCTACAGGTGAGGAGCTGACAATGCGGCGAAGGCCGGTGGACTCGTCGAGTGTGCGATCGATCGGGTGGGACGACGGGACGCTCGAGGTGGAGTTCGTGGGTGGCGACGTCTACCAGTACTACGGCGTCTCCGAGTTCACGTACGCCGGATTGGTGCGAGCCGACAGCATCGGCAGATTCATCAACACCCGGATCAAGCCGCACCACGACTTCCGGGAGGTGTGACGCCGCGCTTCCGGAGGTGCGACGGCGGGACGTCCGGCAGCTCTGAACGATGACCGCGCGTGCGGCAACGAGGCTGGGGTTTTCGCGATGTCACCGGAGGGCACCAGAAGGTGGATCCACGGGGGTGCTCATTCAGGAGGTGGACATGCGCACTCGTAGAGCCTCTACGACCGGTTCTCGCGTCATCACGATCGTTGTCGTGGTTTGGCTGCTGATCGGCCTTGCGGCCGCCGCGCAGCGAAACTACTTCGGAGGTTCCGACGCCACCTGCGCGAAGGTGGGGACGACCTTGGTCACCATCGTCGCCGGACCGCTGAACTACATCGGCGCCAACCCGAAGGTGGACTGCGAAGCCCCGCAGCCTTCCAAGTAAACGAGTTCAGCGACACCGCCAGCACGTCCCGGCCACGGATGCATCGGCATCCGTGGCCGGAGCTTGCCCAGCTAGGTTCGGTGCTGCCGTGTGGAGTGCAGCGCGTGTCGAGGCACGCGGGTCCGCGCGCGCCTAGGCTCCGAAGCGACAACCGTGAGGAGCAGGGGTGGAAACAGAGACCGACGTGCTGGGTGAGCAGATCGCCAAGGAGCTGGAACGCTTCCCGGTCCCGGGGATCAGTTGGGCGGTGATCGGCAGTGGCGGCATCGTGGGGACCGGAGCTGCGGGGCTCGTGGATGCCGGGGCCGTCGACGCGGTGTCGTCGGAAACGCTCTTCCAAGCATGTTCGATCAGCAAGCCGGTCACCGTCTTCGCGATGCTCCGGCTCGTGGACCGCGGACTGCTCGATCTCGACGAGGACGTGAATCGCCGGTTGACGTCGTGGCGCGTTCCACCGACGGGCAACTGGCAACCCGTCGTGACGCTGCGCCAACTGGCCAGCCACAGCGCCGGCCTGACAGTGCACGGCTTCCCCGGTTACCCGTACGGCGAGCCGCTGCCGACTACGATCCAGGTCCTCGACGGCTTGCAGCCGGCCAACACCTTCGGAGTCCGCGTCGACACGGTGCCCGGAGCACAGTTCCGGTACTCCGGCGGCGGGACCCTGGTGATGCAGCAACTGCTCGAAGACGTCACCGGTACGCCGTTCCGGGAGTTGATGCGTGAGCTCGTGCTCGAGCCGTTGGGGATGGCCGCCAGCGACTACGCGCAGCCGCTGCCCGAGGATCTCCATGGCCGCGCGGCGAGCGCTCACGACGAGCAGGGGCAGGTAGTCCCGGGACGCTGGCACAGCTATCCCGAGCTGGCGGCCGCGGGGTTGTGGACGACACCGAGCGATCTCTGCAGGTTCGCGCTGGCCGTGCGGGCGGCGTACGGCGGTGCTGACGGCGCGTTGCTCTCACCTGAACTCGCGCGAGAGATGTTGACGCCGCAGATTCGCTCTAGTGATCGGCTGGGAGGACTGGACCACCTCGGGCTCGGCTGGTTCCTCGGAGCGGAGGCGACGCGGTTCGGGCACAGCGGTGGGAACGAGGGGTTCAAGTGCCATCTACTCGCTGATCGGGACTCCGGACATGGTGCCGCGGTGATGACGAACGGCGCCAACGGCATGTGGGTGGTGCAGCGAGCATTCGCCGCACTGGCGTCGGCGTACGGGTGGAGTGGGTACGACGAGCCGCTGGACGACTGGGACCTCCCGACGGATGCCGCGCTTGACGGGCTGGTCGGGAGCTATCGGCTGCGCGACGGGTTCGGCTTCACGGTCGATCGCTTGGGTGGCGGGATCGAGGTGACCTTCGATCACCAGGCGCCGATGACGTTCATGCCGATCGACGGCACGGTGTTCGCCAGCTCGATGGTGAGTGCTCGGCTGCGGCTGCGCGAGGACGGGCTGGCGTTCGAGCAGAACGGCACGCAGACCCTCTGCTCGCGTATCGGCTGAGGGGTCACTCCGTGCCGGGAATAGGTCGAGTGGGGGACCGGTTACACCTGATGCCACCTGGTACATGACCCCCGGGCCTCACACTCAGCCGCTACGAGCGGCCACTCGCCGAGAGGCGTCTGCTGGGCGGTGCGGTACTCGATGGGTGGGTGACGAGCGATCGTCGCCCACCCGTCACCATCTGAAGAGCCGGACTTGAACGGGTGCGGCACTATGGATGGTGGACCTCGCGGAGACGTGAGGGCCGGCCCCGCGGAGACGCGGGTGACAGATGTGACCAGAGGGACGTTAGGCATCGCGCCGATGCGGTCGAGCAGTGCGCAGTACAGGTCCTGACGAAGGGCCGGAGCTCGATTTGCATCTTCACCGTGAATGTCAGTAATGTTCTTCTTGTTGGAGCGAGTGCGGGACGCGGAAGCGGCCGGTCGCTCCGGCAAACTCCCTGAAGGTCCTTAGAGCCGGAACACGCGTAAGCGGGTTTGGGTCGCTGAGACACGCAGGGGGACTGGTTCGAAAGGCCGGATTTGACCGGGCTTGAGCGAATCGGTAAGGTTGGTCGAGTTGCCCCGGAGCTTCACGCGGAAGTGTGGAGCGCGGTGTGCGCCCGATTCTTGAGAACTCAACAGCGTGCCGAAAGTCAATGCCGAAATATGCATTAACCCCGTGCACAGGCTTCGGATGTGTCTTCTACCCTGGTCTCTTCGAGATTTTGGGTGGTGGGTCGTCTGTTGTTCTGTCGCGGATTCCTTTGAATGTAATTTCTGGATTCAAGTCAGTTTGATTTGTTTCTGATTCAAAGGATCACTCAAAGTAGTCTGTTCTCCATGGCCTTTTGGGGTTGTGGTGGATATATAGATTTCAACGGAGAGTTTGATCCTGGCTCAGGACGAACGCTGGCGGCGTGCTTAACACATGCAAGTCGAGCGGTAAGGCCCCTTCGGGGGTACACGAGCGGCGAACGGGTGAGTAACACGTGAGCAACCTACCCTCAACTTCGGGATAAGCCTCGGAAACGGGGTCTAATACCGGATATCACTTCGGACTTCATGGTTTGGGGTTGAAAGTTCTGGCGGTTGGGGATGGGCTCGCGGCCTATCAGCTTGTTGGTGGGGTAATGGCCTACCAAGGCGTCGACGGGTAGCCGGCCTGAGAGGGCGACCGGCCACACTGGGACTGAGACACGGCCCAGACTCCTACGGGAGGCAGCAGTGGGGAATATTGCGCAATGGGCGAAAGCCTGACGCAGCAACGCCGCGTGAGGGATGACGGCCTTCGGGTTGTAAACCTCTTTCAGCAGGGACGAAGCGAGAGTGACGGTACCTGCAGAAGAAGGACCGGCCAACTACGTGCCAGCAGCCGCGGTAATACGTAGGGTCCGAGCGTTGTCCGGAATTATTGGGCGTAAAGGGCTCGTAGGCGGTTCGTCACGTCGGGAGTGAAAACTCGGAGCTTAACTCCGAGCCTGCTTCCGATACGGGCAGACTAGAGGTAGGCAGGGGAGAGCGGAACTCCTGGTGTAGCGGTGGAATGCGCAGATATCAGGAAGAACACCGGTGGCGAAGGCGGCTCTCTGGGCCTTACCTGACGCTGAGGAGCGAAAGCGTGGGTAGCGAACAGGATTAGATACCCTGGTAGTCCACGCCGTAAACGTTGGGCGCTAGGTGTGGGGGACATTCCACGTCCTCCGTGCCGCAGCTAACGCATTAAGCGCCCCGCCTGGGGAGTACGGCCGCAAGGCTAAAACTCAAAGGAATTGACGGGGGCCCGCACAAGCGGCGGAGCATGCGGATTAATTCGATGCAACGCGAAGAACCTTACCTGGGTTTGACATATAGGGAAATCCTCCAGAGATGGGGGGTCCGTAAGGGTCCTATACAGGTGGTGCATGGCTGTCGTCAGCTCGTGTCGTGAGATGTTGGGTTAAGTCCCGCAACGAGCGCAACCCTCGTCCTATGTTGCCAGCACGTTATGGTGGGGACTCATAGGAGACTGCCGGGGTCAACTCGGAGGAAGGTGGGGATGACGTCAAGTCATCATGCCCCTTATGTCCAGGGCTTCACGCATGCTACAATGGCCGGTACAAAGGGCTGCGAAACTGCAAAGTGGAGCGAATCCCAAAAAGCCGGTCTCAGTTCGGATTGGGGTCTGCAACTCGACCCCATGAAGTCGGAGTCGCTAGTAATCGCAGATCAGCAACGCTGCGGTGAATACGTTCCCGGGCCTTGTACACACCGCCCGTCACGTCATGAAAGTCGGCAACACCCGAAGCCGGTGGCCTAACCCTTGTGGAGGGAGCCGTCGAAGGTGGGGCTGGCGATTAGGACGAAGTCGTAACAAGGTAGCCGTACCGGAAGGTGCGGCTGGATCACCTCCTTTCTAAGGAGCA